>OW818662.1:1185000-3898291 GCA_942492915.1 uncultured Leptospiraceae bacterium | reverse complement strand
AAATCAAATCGAAGCACGGCACGTACTATATTCCCGGCAACCATGAATATTACTGGGGGCATGCAAAAATGGCTGAGCGCTTTTACGCTGCACGGTTTCAAACCTGTAATCAATCGCGGTGAAATCATTGAGACTGCAGCGGGTTCGGTTTTTCTTGCGGGTGTCAGCGACCCCACCGCGGCGCGCTTTGCAGAAGAGCTGCCGAAGATTCCCGATGTTGAGCCGGCCGACGTTTCGATTCTGCTCGCGCACCAACCGATCTTCGCTCGCAGCGCTGCGCAGAAGAAGTACGACCTGATGCTTTCAGGCCACACGCATGGCGGGCAATACATTCCATGGGCGTGGGTCGTGCACCTCGTGTACCGTTTTGCGAGCGGTCTCTATCGTTCGGGAAAAATGCTCGTCTACGTAAACGACGGTACCGGCTATTGGGGCGCGCCCGTGCGCCTCGGTACGCGGCTTGAAATTACTATCTTAGACATTTACCTCAGCAATGAGGATGTTTCGACGAAATAAAACTTGTAACCAGAGAAAACCATGCGCGACGAATACAAGGCTGTCACTCGCTTCGCCGACCTCGACACACAGCGGCACGTTACCAGCCGCACGTACGAATCACTGGCGCTCGAAGGGCGCTACCGCGTGCTCGAAGAGCTTAGGTATCCGTTCGAGCGAATCAAGAACGAACAGATCTCGCTCGTCACGCTTAGCGGCTACTGCAAGTTTCACCGCCAGCAGTTTCCGGGTGCCGAGCTGACAATCGAAACCGCTGCACATCTGCTGCCTGCGGCAGCAGATGTGCAGCAAAAAATACACTGGGATCAGAAAATTCTTGATGCCTCGGGTGAACTTGTTGCGCACTTACAGCAATCGACGCGCGCTGAAAAAGGCGGTGTCCCTCTTGTTCTTGAAGGTTTCGCCGGCGACGCAGGCGAGTCCGCTGGCCCCGTGCTTTACGAAGACCTAATACCCTGGTCGGGGCGCAATCAGCGCGTGGTGAGCCAGTACCAGATTCCTTATGCTGACCGCGACTTTGCAGGTAAATATAACGCAGCTGCACTCTGGAAGATTTTCGAAGAAGGCCGCTGGATGTTCGTCGAGAAGATCGGGCTTACCTATGAGCGCATCGTCGAGCTCGACACGACATCATTCTATATGGGCAGCATCTATAATTTTTTCGCCGAAGTGCCCGCAGGGCGTACATTAGAGGTCGTGACGTGGATAGAGCGCATCGACAAAATTCGTTACTACTTTCGCCAAGATGTACTGCATAACGGCAAATTATTACTGACAATGCGCGACGAACAATTGATTGTCTCGCTGTCGAAGGCGCGGCCACAGCGGGCATCTGCAGAGTTCATGAAGTACATCGGCAAATATGTGGAGTATGATTGAATTCCATTAAAATCACAGGCGCGCGCGAGCACAACCTCAAGAATATCTCGCTCGAAATACCGCGCGAAAAGCTGGTTGTTATTACGGGCCTTTCAGGCAGCGGAAAAAGCTCGCTCGCATTCGACACCATCTACGCCGAGGGCCAAAGGCGTTATGTCGAATCGCTATCCGCGTATGCGCGGCAATTTTTAGGCCAGCTCGAAAAGCCCGATGTTGATTCGATTGAGGGCTTATCGCCCGCGATTTCCATAGAACAGAAGACGACGGCGCGCAACCCGCGTTCGACCGTCGGTACGGTCACCGAAATCTATGATTACCTTAGGTTGCTCTTCGCCCGGCTCGGCGAGCCGCACTGCCCCGAATGCGGTGCAAAACTTGAGGCGCAGTCGATCGACACGATGGTCGCACACGTGAATAGCATCTTCGAGCGCATGCCAGCGGCCAAATCAGTACGCACGCAAATTCTGTCGCCTATAGCCCGCAGCAAAAAAGGCGAGTTTAAGCACGAATTCGAACGGATACAACGAGAAGGGTTTGTGCGCGTGCGCGTCAACGGCCGCATGCACAGCCTCGACGAATCCATTGAGCTTAAGAAAAATCTTAAGCACGATATCGACATTGTTGTCGACCGTCTGGTGCTCGAGCGAGACACACTTGCATCACAGCGCACACACCTGGCAGGGTCGCTCGAACTCGCGCTCAAACAGGCGACCGGTGGCGGTCAAGCAAGCATTCTCTTTGAAGCCGATAACGGTCAAAGTATTGAAGAAAGTTTTTCGGCAAAACTCTATTGCTCGGCCTGCGACCTCAGTTTTCCCGAAATTACACACCGCCTGTTTTCATTCAACAGCCCCGACGGCGCATGCGAACACTGCAGTGGCCTCGGGCACATGCTCGAATTTCATCCCGAAAGGCTGATTCGCGACGACAAACAGACCGTGAGAGACGGACTCGGTGACGGGCTTGGCTTCGGCGGTGACGGCTACTGGTTTCGAGCTTCGATCGACGCACTGAAGAAAAAAGTGCCGTTCGACCCCGATGTGCCATGGCGAAAACAACCGAAGAAGATATTCGACCTGCTGCTCTACGGCGATAAGTCGCTGAAACTAGCCTACGAATGGAAAGGCGGAGACAGCACCTACCAGTTCTCGCGCGGCTACGAGGGTATTATACCTAACCTGCACCGCCGCTACATGCAGACACAGTCAGAGTCGATGCGCCAAAAAATGGAGCAGTACATGGAACACATGCCCTGCCCTGTGTGCAAGGGTAAACGCCTCAAACCCGTAGCGCTCGCCGTTAAACTGAAAGGCAAAAACATCGCCGAAACGACAGCGATGACTCTCGAAGGGGCTTACGACTACTTCAAGAAGATCTCGTTCAACAAAACCGAAACAGAAATTGCCAAACAGGCAATGAAAGAGATATTTGACCGTCTCGGTTTTCTAAATTCAGTCGGCGTCGGTTACCTTACGCTCGATCGTATCGCGGGTTCGCTTTCGGGCGGCGAGGCGCAGCGCATTCGCCTCGCAACACAGATCGGCTCGGCCCTGATGGGGGTGCTCTACGTGCTCGACGAACCTTCGATAGGGCTGCACCAATCAGACAACGCGAAGCTGATCGCAACGCTCAAAGGCCTCAGAGATCTCGGCAATACGATCGTTGTCGTCGAGCACGATGAAGAGACAATGCAAGAGTCTGACTACATCGTCGACATGGGGCCTGGCGCGGGTCGCCACGGCGGTCAGGTTGTCTTTGCCGGCACCTACGAGCAGCTCAAGAAAGCAAAAAACTCGCTCACGGCCGATTACCTCACGGGAAAACGCACGATCGAGAAGCCCGCAGAGCGCCGGCAGCCCGGTAAAGAATACATCCGCATTAAAGGTGCCAAAGAAAATAACCTCAAAGAAATCGATGTGGATTTTCCCCTTTCTGTACTTACGGTCGTAACCGGGCTTTCAGGCAGTGGCAAGAGTTCTCTGGTGAACGAGATACTCTTCAAGGGCATCAACAAGAAACTCAATGGCTCGCAAGAATTGCCCGGTAAACACAAGTCTATCGAGGGCATTGAACTTATAGACAAGATCATCAATATTGATCAAAGCCCGATTGGTCGCACACCACGTTCAAACGCAGCTACGTACACCGGCGCGTTTGGGCCGATACGCGACATGTTCGCCGCACTGCCTGCAAGCCAGATGCGGGGATACAAACCCGGGCGGTTCTCTTTCAACGTCGAAGGCGGTCGCTGCGAAGCCTGTGCGGGTGACGGTGTGAAGAAAATCGAGATGCACTTTCTGAGCGACGTTTACGTGCGCTGCGAAGTCTGCCAGGGTAGACGCTATAACCAAGAAACTCTTGAAGTTCGTTTTAAGGGCAAAAACATCTTTGAAGTACTCGACATGCCCGTTGAAGAAGCCGTGGAATTTTTCGCGGCTATACCGCCGGTGCATTCAAAGCTAAAAGCGCTCTTCGACGTGGGCCTCGGCTATATCAAGCTCGGGCAGGCGGCGACAACGCTCTCGGGCGGTGAAGCGCAGCGCGTGAAACTGGCGACCGAACTCTCACGACGGTCTACCGGCAAGACACTCTACATTCTCGACGAGCCGACTACCGGCCTGCACTTCGAAGACATTCGCCTGCTGATGAATATTCTGCAGCGCTTCGTCGACGAAGGCAATACAGTGGTCGTGATCGAGCACAATATGGACGTGATCAAGTGTGCCGACTATCTTATCGACATGGGCCCTGAAGGCGGCGTCAAAGGTGGGCAGGTTCTCGCGACGGGCACGCCTGAAGAAATCGCGTCACACAAAGCATCGCTCACGGGCCAGTTTCTGAAGAAGTGGCTTGACGTACCGAACACAAAAGCCAGCCGGAAGTAGTGCCGTCGCGCTGTCAGGCGCAGCGGCTGTGGCGGCATTTTGCAATATTTTCTGCTCACTCTTTTTCTGCTTGGCGCAGGTGCATGGCTCGGCCTGCAGGTGCGCTGGTTTTTGCGTTTTCGCATACCACCTTCTCTGACCACCGGCGTTGTGCTTCTGGGTTTTTTCAGTCTGGTGCCCGACGCCAAAGAAGGCGGATATTTTGCGCATCTGAAGGGCCTGCCCTCGGAATTTATTGCGCTCGTGTTTTCTTGTTTTTTTCTTCGCAGGGATGAACCAGGCCAGCGCTCGCAGCATACGACGCTGCAGGTTCTCGCGCAGATGTCGTTTGTCTGGGTCGGCGTCATGGGCCAGGTGCTGATCGCAGTTGTTACGACGCTGCTCATCATCTCGCCGATTTGGCACTTTCCGCTCTCATTCGCGGCACTGCTTGAAACGGGCTTTGCCGGCGGCCATGGGACTGCCGTTGCCATTGGCTCGTTGCTCGTGCAAAATGGTTTGCCCGCAGGCCTCGAACTCGGCCTCATGAGCGCAACTATCGGACTCATTCTCGGCATCGCCGGGGGAATCTGGTTCGCACGGCGCAGCACCCCGACAGCGGTGCTCAGCAAGCCCAACAGCGTTGAGGTAGCGCAGGCCGACCTCGATTTAAACTCTCTCATTATCAGTCTCGCGCTGATTGCAGCGGCTTACGGTATTGGCATTTTTCTCAAAGGCCTTACAGAACACGAGCTGATGCCCCGTCTCGATTCACAGCAGAGTTTGCGCAACTTTAATCTGCCTCTTTTCGCTTACACGCTGGTCGGCGGCATCACGGTGAAACTGTTCTGCCGGCTTCTGGGACAAGAACGTTTCATCGATAACAACGCCATTACTTTACTCGGTGATTTTTTTCTCGAAATTTTGATTTTGGCGGGAATCGCCATCATCGACATACGGCTGATTGCGACGGGGCTGATACCCCTGCTGCTCTTATCAGCACTCGGCTTCGGGTGGAATGTATTGTGCCATGTCAAGCTCAGGCAACGTATGCTGCCAATGTCTTACAGCAACGAATTGGGACTCATTAACTTCGGCATGCTTAACGGCACATCGGCAATCGGTCTTATGTTAGCCAAAATGGTAGATCCGCATTTTAAGACGCCTGCAGTTCGCGTTTTTGCTGAAAGTTCAGCGCTCACGCAGCCCTTTATAGCCGGCGGATTGCTCACGTTGCTGACGCCCTACATATTGATGAATTTTTCGGCCGTGTTTTCTGTGAGCCTCTATTCTGGCCTGCTGGTGCTTTGGCTGCTGATCGGTCTGACTACCGCTAAACGCATCAGAAAGCAGTCTGTTTTGCTGACCCAAAAATAGATCTTTAATAAAGGCAAACGGCGCTGGCGCCGAGACGCCATTTTCTTGCGTCAGCCAAACACGCGGCGAAAGAAAACATCGATAATGTCGAGGCCGATAACATAGACGCCCATCGCAAGCATGATCGCCATACCGACGCGGGTCGCCGTCGCCTGAATCTTCAGCGAGACTGGTTTGTAGATGGCCTCGATGAGATAGAAGACGATGTGACCACCGTCGAGCACCGGAATCGGCAACAGATTCATAACGCCGAGAATGATCGTGATCTGTGCCATGAGCAAGAAATAGGTCTGCCATCCGAGTTCTACTGTTTTGGCGGCAATCGCAACCATTTTGACTGGCCCTGAGACGCTCTTGTTGAAAGATAGTTTTCCCTGAATGATGCGCCACAAGCCGACGAATGTTGACTTCGTGATGAATACGGTTTCGTCGAAGCTCAGGGCAACCTGTTCGAAAACCGACATTTCTTTAAGGGCGTTCAGATGCTTCTCCGCAGGGCGTATGCCGATCTGACGGCGGTGGGTAAGTTCTACCGTAGCCGTAACGTCAACGGGGCCGATGCGCAGCTTTGCGCTACCGTCAGCTGCTTCGAGCGCAGCGCGAAACTCCGCAAATGTACTGAAACTCTCACCGTTGACGAGAATGTTCTGAAAATCTTTGCCCGCCCCTTCTTCGATGATAATTTCTGAAATGCCTTTTTGTGTCTGCACATCAGTCAGATTCTTGAGCACTACGCGGGGCACCTTCTTGAGCGGCACTGAAAGAGCCTTCTCTTCAAATACGCCTTTTCCCGTCGGTCTACGTACCACAAGTTCGGCTGTTTCGCCGGGCTTTTCGTTGAGTACCCGAATCAGATCTTCAATGGAAAATAACTTCACTCCGTTGGCGCTGATAATTTCATCGCCTTTCAGAAGATTCGTGCCCTCAGGACCAGCGTCGGTCATCGTGAGGCGAGCAAGCGGCCGCGCGCCGGTTAAAATACCTGGCGTTCCCGGTTCGCTGCGCATGACGGGTACCGTCACCGTCGAACGAGCGCCCGCGCGTTCGAGTGTCATTTCAACCGTATCGCCGTGTGCAAAACCGAACTCGTAAATAATGCGATCGAAAGATGGCGTTGTGTTATCGTCGATGCGCACGATGCGGTCGCCGTCTTTAACTCCGGCCTTCGCCAGCGCCGATTTCGGGTCGACGCGCACAATATTGTCCATCGGGCGATAACCGGTTTGCAGGAGTACGAAAACTACGATAAAGCCGAGCAGAATTGAAAACAGCGGGCCACCGAAGGCTAACGCAATGCGGCGCCAAGGCCCAACCGAGAAAAAATCCCCCTTGCGCATTTTGCGATTCTGATTCGAAGGATCGTCACCGTAAAATTGTACATAGCCACCGAGCGGAATCGCGGTGATCTGGTAGATCGTTCCTTTGCGTCTGCGAAAAAAGAGCCCGCGACCGTAGCCGATAGAAAAGACCCGGGGCCTTACGCCGGCAAGTTTACCTATGACAAAATGCCCGAGCTCGTGAAAGAAGACGCAGACACCGAGTAAGAGTACACCGGCAAGAATGGATAACACGATTCAATAACGGGCAGCCGAGAGAGGGCGAAAAGGAAATTACGGCATTATTTTGCTTTGCGTTACGTTTTCGCAAAGGCGTGTGCCAAAAGATGGCGAAAAAGGTTTTCTACAACCGCCGCTACAAGATGCCCGGCTGGGCGCAACCCTACGCGGTCTGGGCCGTTGTGGCGATTGTGACGCTGGTTACTATCGGCTTCACGTCGTTCGAGCGGGTGAACACCGACGCACCTGAAGCGCTGCAGGTAAGAGTCAACGGTTTTGCTGATGGACTTTTTTATGAGCTGCGCGAATCCGATGCGGGCGAGCACGCCGAAGTGATTTCGACTTACGCCGCTCGTCTGAAGAAAAAACACAATTATACGGTGCGCGAAGTGAAGGCTGCCAATTGTCGTGTACTGCAGATTGACCGAGGCAGAGCAAGAGCATATGGCCTCGCTGCCTTGTTCTCAGGTAACCGAGCTGAGGCGGTCTACGCGGCAATGGTCTTTCTCGACAAGCTGACACCAAATGAGCAATCTGCGGCAATTTCGCTGAGCATTCTGTTGCCCCAGCAGGGCTGCGACAAGAACGCATGGATCGAAAGCTGGGCAGCCAATGACCTGCTGTTGCCAGTCGTCGTTGATATCGCCGATGGCGCAGGCAGCGCAAACGAATATAATCGCATCGGCCACCTGAAAAATCTTACCTTAAGACGTTATTTTCCCGAAGCTTTTCTGAGCTCAGCGCACGCGACCTGGGCAAACGCCACCGGCCTCATCTCGCACTCGGCATCGCCAATAATCAGGCTTGCCGTGAACAATAAATTTGGTAACAGCCCTGAAGCTACGCTCGCCGAGAATCCGTTACTCAGGCACCCATTGGTTTCAAAGGCAGACGCTGAATCTTTGGCGAGGCCTGCTGGCCTCTATCTTTCGGCGAACACGCAATTGTATCCAGGGGGATTTACCGCTTTGCTGGTAGTCGTCTGGCTGCTCGCGCTGCTCCCCTTTGTCAACGCGCTGGGCACTTTTCGCGAACGCATCGACCTCGGCTCTGCCGCGACCTCGTTCGTACTTTACGCGCTCGCTTTTCTGAGCTACCTGCTGCTCTTTAAACTTTCGTTCCGCTTCATCAAGGGCGATGTAGCAATCGGTGCGCTCGCGGTTGTTCTGGTGCCACTGGTGTTTTTTCCGGTACGTGTGCTGCAAAAGACAATGCTGCGCGCAGAGCTGAACCGCCCGGGCCTGCACCTGCTGCTGCAGGCCGCGCTCACGATCGTCTGCTTTTTAAACCCGCTGACGGCGCTCATCGGTCTGCTCGTGCTCACGGCGGCCTCGGCGTTTGCGCGGGCGACTTTGTCGCGAAAGCTGCTGCGTCTGTCTGTACTTGCACTGATTGCGATAGTTTTTGTCGCGATCACACGCGAGCCACTTGGCAGTTTTGCCAATTTTCTTTTCCTCTACCTGCCTTCGTTTGAATCGGCCTCCATCGTTTCGCTTCTGCTGCTCTGCCTCATAGGGGGCAATCTCGTCGCGCTGCTGTTTGTCCCGCGCGAACGTATCTGAGAGCAGCAAGAGATGGCGGCGCGCAGCTCTGAACATGCACTGCGCGTTGCGGTTATCGGCTGTGGACGCATCGCATTTGAACTGGAGAATGACCCCCTCAGATATAAACCCTGCACACACCTGGGAGCTTTACGGTATTGGCAAACCCGCGACAAAACGATACGTTTGACCGGGTTCTGCGATACGATTCCCGAACGGGCAATTCGCGCAGCAAAATACATGCGGGCCGATGGCGCCTCGATCACGACAGACTTTAAAGATATTCTGGCGACAAAACCTGACCTGCTCGTCATTGCCTCGAGTACAGATTCGCACTTTACTATACTGCAGTCTGCTGTGAGAGCAGAGATTCCACGCATCGTCGCAGAAAAACCGGTAGCGTTCTCGGCGCGCGAAGCACAGAAGCTGCTGAGACTGCTACAAGGAACGAAGACCCGCATTTTGCCGAACTATGAGAGACGCTACCACCCAAAATACCTGAAGCTCAGGCAAATGATACAACGCGAAGAAAAAGTGCGCTCGTACCGCGCTCTGTTCGCTGCCGGCGGGAGAAGCCTCTACGCAGACGGTGCCCGCCATGACGAAGGAGTACTTCTGCATGACACCACTCACCTGCTCGACCTGGTGCAGTTCTTATTTGGCAAGATCAAAAACTTCAGGGCCTCAGCGAACGACCGCAGGCATGTCTTGTTTCTCGAACACGAAAATGGTTCTGCCGGCACGCTGGAGACGGCCCTCGGTATCGGCGCATTTCACCTCGAACTCGAAGTACATTTGAAGAAAGAGAGAATCATCGCAGGCAATGGTTTCGTCTCACGCGAGAAGATTGTCGCAAGCCCCCATTACAAGAAGCTCAAGGGATACGCTGCGCCCGAAAGAACAGCAGACGCGCCATTTCCCGTGGCGAAGAATCCTTTCGTGCAGCTCTACCGTGAAGCACTCTACGGCCAAGTCGACAACGCGCATTTTACCGAAGCGCTCGAAAACGTGAGAATTCTTTCCCTTCAGCCGCGCAGCGGCTGAAAGGAAGGCGCCTATCTCTTCTGCAACATTTTCTCAAGATTATATTGCCTTGGCGCGGGCGCGGCGGCGGGCTTATTCGACATCTGGTCGTATGACTGCTCTTCGTTGACGGTATTCTTGTCGTAAACCCGGGTAAAATTCTCCCAGGTTTCTTTGGGAAAAGTCAGGGAATATGTGAAATCGTATTTGATCTTTTCGCCGGGCTTGATGTCGAGTTTCCAGCTAAGAATGCCGTTGGCGTCTTTCTGCGTTTCGGCACGGCTGGCGCCAATGTATTTGGTCGAAATATTCGGGTCTGCCGCTACCGGAAACTGATCGAACACGGTCACCTGACGAGCCTTTTTCGTGAAGTTAGAAACTTCAATTTCCCATTGGTTCACAACCTCTACCTTACCGCCAAATATTCCGCTCTTTTCGACATCGCCGCGTTTCAGCGTGCGCTTGAGCTGCATGCGTTGGTCGGGACCTAAAAAGACGTCAAATTCTTCACCCACAGCCGCAGGGTTTTTCAGATAGACATTGCCTACATAGCTGCCGTCAAGAAACGCGTTTAGATTGCCCATTACCGGGGCAGCGCTGTTATTCTTCAGGCGCGCTTTGAGAAACACATACGAAGAAAGCGACGGCACTGCTACGTGCGTAAGCACACCCTTGAGCGGCGCAGTACTCAGCGTCACTTTGTGATCAGAATTATCGCTTTGAATGTTCTCGCGACCGGGAAGCGTAATCGAAACAGTGGTAGTCTCTGATGCATCGAGCGTATCGGTCGCGGGCGCAGATTCTTCACCTTCTTCGTCGCGCGCCGCTGAACCGGCGCTGAGTTTGCCACTTACTGCCTTACCGGGCCTGGGTCCGAACAGAGAATCTGCGGCCACGCGCCATGGCTGCAATATTCCGGGCGAAATCGCCGTCGAGGGTCGCGCAGTCGACAATGTTACCGTTGCGTTTTTCCAGTTTTCTCCCGAATTCTGACGAATGATCGCATGCGAGACCAGCTGAAATTCGCTGCCTTCTGCCGAGCCCCGCAGATCATACACGCTGCTCCACGACACATTCGTGACCATGTACTCTAACTCGACTCTGCCGCGTTCGCCATGCTTAACGTATGAAACTTCAACTTCTGTGCCCGAAGTTTTTGCTACCTGCGTTTCGGCATTAAATTCGAGAGTGACTCTGTTTAAGTCTTTTCTGAGATTTTCGAGTTTTTCGTCGCTGCGGCGGATTTTCTGCTGATAGAGCGACCTCTTTTCTTCGAGAAACCTGAGCGCTTTCTCCCATGATTCGACGTTTAGTGCATTGGCACGCGCTTCCCGGTCGCTCTGACTGGTCGTAAGTTTCATCATCGAATCTAGCACGCGCAACTGGTCGCGTGAATTGGTGAGATCGTCGCCCTCTTCGCGAATCTGCGCTTCAAGTTTTACCATTTTCTTCTTCAGCGGGTGCTCAGCCCATTCATCCCCGTAGACTTTTTCTACGTGCCGAAGCGCGACTCCTGTGACCGTGACACCGTTACCAGAAGCCCGTACCGAATCGCTGATCAGCGATTGGGGCAGCGCCGTAAAACGCAGAGTCCCAGATTTTTCTGCTGTATCGATCGACTGTACGCGTTTGATAACTGCGCGGTCGGTAAAGATCGTCACGGCATCGACTTTACCCGTGACTTTTTCAATGGCAAATAAACTGCCTGAAAATGTTAGCATGACTATAGCTTTTCTCATTTTGCTTTTTCCTCAGATACCTGACTCTGCACCGCACCGTGCTGCAGAGTCAAACTCTTCTTGATGCATTAGAATGCAAACCCGGTCTTTTTGCCCTGGTTTCTTACCGAAGCCTGTGTCGCGCGGCCCAGATCGCCGCCCTTTGCTGATTTCGCAGATTCGCGGCTGATAAATTCATTGCGCCTGCGATTGAGGTCATCGATGCGCGATTGAATCTGCATTCTTTTCGCACTCTTTTGCTTTGCATAGGCTTCGAGCTCTTTCTCTGACTTTCCCTTGAGTTCGGGCGGCAACTCTTCGCGCTTCACAGAGGTCACCGCTTTCTTCTTTGAGAATATTGAAGTGAGGTCCCAGTCGTTGCTTTCTGAGTACTGCTGCGTATTTTTTGCGACCGCGCGTTCTACTGAAGCCCCGCTCGCAGCGGGTGCCGCGGCGACCTTTTCGTCTTGCACGGCCATGCGGTCTTTTTCCGCTTCACCGGCCCTGCCGAGCGGTATCACGGTCGAATTGTATTCTGCCCCGAGACGCTGTATTTCTTCATCGTATGGAGTCTGCATTACCTGTACCATTTGGTCCTGATTGATAACGTGAAAGTCACCCTGCGCAAGCTGCGCGCCTGTCATCCACTGCGTCGCAATGCCCTCTTGACGGTTGCCGCAGAAAATGGTGTTTACAAAGATACCCTGTTGGCGGGCCGATTCCATGGAAGTTCTGAAATCCACAGGCCCTTGGGTAAACGCTTCGTTACCCGCGATAAACACAACACGGTAGACGTCGTCATATTTTTTCCAGTCGAGTTCGGCGAGCGCTCTCGCTATTGCCGCGCCACAATACTCTTCACCGCCGTTTGTCTTTAACTCGAATAACTTCTCTGACACCTTGTCGAGGCTCGTGGTAAAGGGCAGCACCTGCCGGATGTAATTCTTTTCTGCGGGCAAATTGCTGTTGCCGTATTCATAGAGCGCAACTTCGATGCGCGGCTTCTTACCTTCGCGATTGCCATTGGCCAGAGTGTTCACAATTTTCCATATCTGTGTGCGCGCCTGATCGATCAGGCCGTCCATGCTACTCGAGGTATCGATCAGAATCGCAATCTGCACCAGCGGCTCACCGAGGTAGTTACCCCGAGGCTTGGCAACGAGTGTTGCGCCAAAATCAGAACGGGCTGCCGTGGCCCGCGCGGTCGCAACAATCTTCGAAGTGGTCACCTCGACGAGCCGCGCAGAGATATCTAGTTTTCCCCGTTTTGCGGGTGTAATCGTGCCGGTGAGCAGAAAATCGGCCTGCAACAGCTGCCCGATGCGTGTTTTCTCTGTGACGCCCGACTGGTCGATCTGGTGTTCGCGCAACACCTGTTCGATACGGTCACGTTCAATCACGGTCACCGTACCGGCTGCGACGAGTTGTTCGGTCAGCCGGTCTTGTACTCCCGTAATTTCCGCGGAAGCTTTGGGGTCGCTGTGTTTAAAGGCGAGCACCGCGACCGTCTTGCCGGGGTTTTTCGCGAATAGTACCGAGATATCATTTGCTGTGTCGGCAAGGGTCGCCGCCGTAAGCGGCAGTGCCGAGACCCAAAAGATGGCGATAGCGTGAGATAGCACGTTTGCGGCTTTCATGCCGTTTAGACGGCTACGGATACGAATGGTTCAAATTTTCGGTTTCTCCAACCTCATTTCTCACAACCCCAGAATATAAGCGACCGAAAAGCCTGCGCGGTATTCGAGGTACTGCTGCGGTTCATTGATGTATCGCATGAGCGGCAGCTGCAAAAAAGCTGAGGCTGATATGCCCGAAGGCCAGGCGAATACCACGCCCGGCGACAGAAACACCATCGTGCCGCCGGTGTTGGCGATTGCCTCAGAATAGGCAACAGCGGCACCCCAGTGGCGCATTGCCATTTCAGTGAAAATGGAAAAATTAACTTCATCACGCGAGCCCCAGCGGCGCTGCAGCGAGACGCCACCTTCGATGCTGTCGCCGACCTTATAGCTCTGCGCTGCCGTGCGGCGAGTGTAGAGTATAGACGAGGTTAATGATGTTCCTTCACCCAACCACATCGACCATGCAAGAGCTCCGGAAAAATCCCAGGCACCGCTGCCCGGAGTCAGCGAAGGTTCAATGGTGTATTTTTCCGACAGCGGATCGCCCGCATTACCGCCGCCAGCAAGATGTAGCTTAGGCTGCAATTGTCCCGCGTACGTCGAGAGCGGTTTGGCCTCAGCGGTTGTATAGTATTTGCCAAGAGGTACTTTGGCATAGGCTGCGATTGACAGAGTATGTCTCTCGGATTTCCAGAAGCGGTACTTCGCATAGATATCCGGGTCAGCCGAGCCGCCGATATTCCCCAGGTTGATGCTGCGGTAAGTGCCTCCAGAATCGATGATGCCCTCGCGCACACCTTCGCCCCGGTAATAACGATACCGCACCCCGGTTTCAAGCGCATCGGTGATGCCAAAGCCGGCGGAAATTGTCGTCAGCATGCTCTGGCGAATAGCGTCGACATGCGCGCCGGGCTTGTTATTCTTGAGAGTCAGCTCTTGAATGAACGCGTCTGAGAGGCGTTCATATTGGCTCATCGCAACAGCGATGCCAGTCGACAGCTGAAAACGCTTCAGCGTCTCGGGCTCGATCAGGGTTGCGCCCGACCCTGTGGTCAACGGTCCATGATCGGCAAAGACCGGCATTATTGAGCCGCAGCAAAATGCAAGTAACGTGAGTTTGAATTTCATATGAATACCTATGGATTGTTCTGATGGCCCTGCGGCCACGGATTGCTGTATGCGTTGTTTGCAATAAATTTTGCATCGGTGAGTGAGCGCAGAAACTCAATCATGTCGCCCCGCTGCTGCGCCGTGAGCGTGAATCCTTTCACAAACGAGTTCTTGAAAGGTGAAAGTGAGCCATCCCCCGCATTGGGCCCGCTGACGATCAGACGACCACCGCGTGCGTAGTGATCGAGCACGCCGTCGAGGTCGGCGATCGAACCGTCATGCATGTAGGGCGCCGTGAGTTCGATATTGCGCAAGGTAGGAGCTTTGAACCTGCCCATATCTGACGCGAGGCCTGTGACTTCTTTGATCCCCGTGTTATGGGTCGGGTACGCTCCGGTACCACCGATATTATAGAGGCCATTGTTGGCAAAGTCAATCTCTGCAAAAGCTTTGCGGGAATGGTCTTCGCTGTTCGTGAAATTGATACCACCGTGGCAGTGAAAGCATTCAAAGTCTTCGCTGAAGAACATATTAAAGCCATTCACGGCAGAGGCGCTCATCGCACCCGATTCACCCCGGCTGAACCTGTCGTACGGTGAGTCGAAACCGATGATCGCCCTCTGGAAAACTTCAATCGCGCGGGTGACATTACCCATCGTGTACGGGTTGCCAACCTGCGGGTAAGCTGCAGCAAACAGTTTCTGGTAGACTGCATCGGATTTCAGTTCGTTCAGCCTGCTGTCTTCAAAGCCGAAGAGACCGAGCTCCACCGGATTTTCGCCAAAGAGTGGCACCTGGGCCTGCGTGTGCAGGCGCAGCATCAACGGGTTGCCCCAGGTCAGCACCGGCTGCCATGCAAGATTCACCAGCTGCATGCTGTTGCGCGGATGAAATTCACCGGTTGAACCTTTCGCCACCGTGATACGGTCGAAACCCGTCTTGGTGAAATCGGCGCTGCCGTCGTCGACATTGGGGTCGTCTGCGAATGCGTGGGACTGGTGATGGCATGTTGCGCAGGAAAACGTGCGGTTACCAGAAAGCCGCTTCTCGTAGAACAGGTGTCGACCCAGTGCAACCTTTTCATAGGTCATCGGGTTGTCGGCGAGTTCACGCGGCGCCGGTATATTCGACGGCAGTTGCCAGACGAACTTCGAAGTGGGAGTTGTTAACTGCGGATCAAAATTTTCGCAGGCAATCAGACTGCCTGCGAGAAAGACCACAGCCCAACGGCTGCCATTCATACGTTATTCTGCGCGAAAGAAAGACTGCGCGCTCACCTGCGTCGCATGCCCGCCTGTCTGCGCAGCGTAGACCGTATTGTTCGTTGCACCGCGAGTCGCATTTGTCGTGCCGGTATAGCTGTACTGCAGACCAAAGCGTGTCATCACCGCGCGGCATTCAGGGTCGCCGTTGCCCGACATGCAGCCAGCGGGTGCGCCTTGGTCTGCAGTATTCAGATCGAGGTCTTTCAGCAGTTCGCGCAGGTCGGCAACGAGACGCATGGCGGTAATGCCCGCAAGGTCAGTCTGGCTCGCCACCGGAATATTCAGCGTGATTTCAGCACGATTGGGCGAATTGCAGTCTGAATTGCTGCTGACCGGGTTCGTGCCTGTGCAGCTGGTGCTGCCGAGGTGAACGTTGAATGCCGTTGCGTTGTAAGCTCCGCCGCCTGCAGTCAAGAAGTCAAGGCGCGCAAATTTACGTCCGCTTGTCCAGGCCCAGTAGAGCGCCGATACGTTCAGCGGTGCCGGTGCTGTATTGACGTCAAGGTGGTTAAGGCTCAGCGGAATACCCAGGCGAAACTTGATTTTGGTAAATGCCACTCCCGCGCTTTGTGGAATCGTCGCCTTAACCTGGCTGTTGGTCGCAGCTGTCGGGCCGGTTGTTGCGGCGCAGCCGCCGGTGCCATTCTCAAAGTCGAGCAACGCCACACCTTGATATTGCCAGGTGCCATCTTGGTTCAGCGTCAGGCTGACTTCGCTGTTATCTGCTTTTACCAGACGAATGTCATTCACGTAAAAGCGAAAATCGCGGGCGACGAGGTCGGTGTTGTTCGTGCCGACTCCGTTGCCGGCGCCCGTATAGGTCGTGCCGCAGGCGAAGTCTTGCGGGCCGACTTTGGCCTGAAAATTGAGGGTAACGTCATAGGTCGGCGTCGTGACACTGTTCGAGGTGGTGGTTTCGGGAGCTTTGTCTCCTGTGTTGGTGCAGCCGGCCGCAAAAACAGTGACGAGCACAAAAAAATATATTTTCGTTATAAACATAATAATACTCCATAAAAATAATTTGGTCTGCATGCTCTTGCACGTGCGCCACCGGGGTTAGGGCCGGCAGATAGATCCAGGCGCAATCAGATCGCGACCCCTGCGGGCGCAATCGACAGAGTCAGGTTCGGCGTGGGGGTGGAGTATCGAGTTCAGAGATGACAGAAGAAAGAAGGCTGGTGTTATCACCCTGCGGTAATCTGTGCAGAATTGCCGCTGCTAACGTAAACTGGCTGTTCGTAAAAACCCACCGCGCATAGGCGGGTGTGAATTGATCGTCTTCGGCGCTTGCGCAGGGGTGGTCTGCGCTCAAAAGTTTCGCCTTAGCGGCCAGTTTCAGGCGCTTATTGCATCCGCATGGGCAATCTTTGCCCTTTTGCACCTTCTGTTTTGTGTGAACGCAGAGAAAATATTTCGGTTGCTGCGCCGCAGCGACTTCGAACGCGCCCGCGAGCTGAGCGATAAACAGCGAGACGCCAAAGCCGTGCAAGATTTTGAAGCGGCCAAAGCCCACTCATCATCTCCTCGAAGCCCCATCACGCCGTCAATGATTACGCCCACTGCGCGAGCGAGCCACCCGGCTCAAACCAGTGCGGGTAATGTTTGCGAAAAGTCTCGATCATCAATGCGAACGGCATGTCGGCAAATGTACCGTGCTCGAGCAGATACTCCATGTGTCTGTTTCCATCCGCAGAAAATTCATGAAAAACCGAATCGGACCGGCCATCAAATTCGAGAGGTTTAATTTTGAAGAAGCGGCAGAGCCTTTCGTTGAATGCCGGCGTCGCCTTGACCCATTTGCCGTCGATATAGAGATCGGTGTAACCATGAAACGCGAAATAGTCGCCGCCGAGCATCTCGAGCATTTTCGGTGTTGCAAGATGATTGGTAACGTCGGCAAAACCTAGCCGTGCGGGAATTCCCAATGAACGCGCGGTTGCTGCGAGCAGAATCGCCTTGGGTATGCAGAAACTCCGTTTCGCGTGCAGGCAATGGCTTGCCTTAAAAACCTCACGCGTGAAATTTTCGACCATCATGTCATACATTACGCGATCGCGCACCGCATAGTAGAGCGCGACAGCCTTTTCACGCGGTGTCGCAAGGCCGCGCGTGACCTCAGCCGCGTACTCGATCACCTCAGGATGATCAGAGTCGATGGTCTGCGTCGGTGAGAGGTAAGCCGAGTCAAACGACATTGAGCACCTCGGCTGCGTTCTTCATATCGGCGAGCAAATGCCTGAGTTCCCGAGTTTTAACGGGAGACAGCGCCTTCGCGAGCGCACGCTGCGCGCGAAACCAATAAGGGTAGATCTCTTTCATTTTTTTCACGCCTTTGCCCGTGATATTGACACGACGCTTATTGCCTGGCTGCGCTTTGCGAATCTCTATCAAATTGTCGTCTTCGAGAATCTTAAGGCTGCGCGTGAGTGTTGTGCGATCAACCATCGCGAGTCGCGCTATCTCTGTAATGGAACTTTGAGCGAGCGCAGGCTCAGGCGTTGTTTCGCGAGACGCGCCATTGTTAACGCGTTCGTCGCGCTTACCTGCCTGCGACGCAATCGCCATCAGTATGGTAAATTGTGTAACCTTTACACCCGTGGGCTTCAGCGCGTCGTCATAGTACTGCGTGACTGCGCGCGAAGTGCGCCTTAAATTGAAGTTCAAACAGACGGCCCCGGCGTTCAGCCAGTGCAGGCCTTTATCAGCGACCGGCATAGAGAATTGCGCTGGCTCCACTGTCTTGCGGGCTCTGTAATTCCATAGCTATATTATAGTGTATATGCACTATAAAGTCGAGAAAAAATGCACCCCGCCTGCCTCTCAGGCCATGGAATTCCATAGCTAGGCAAGCCGACATAACACTAAACAAGCGTTCACCTCAAAACTGGCACAAAGAGCCCGTCGAGACACATTTATCTCTGTGGTTATGCAGCCACACATCAAGGAAATTCATGCGCCCAATTATCAGGTTTTTCACCAGCGTCGCTCTGCTTGCCCTATTAGTGGGCGAGCTTAACGCCTATTCGTTCTATGTTCACCAGAACTTTCCCGAAGAATCGGTACTTTACATGGAATTCCAAGGCACTAACCAGCAGCGCTGGGCGGCGGACTACCTAAAAGCCAAAGCCGGCGGCCGCTACACCGGAACCTGCGTGATTCTGGGTGGTGCGGCTGCGGGAAAGCCTGAGAATGTGCAATGCGGGGCCATCGGCATTAACCGCGTCGGCGGTGACAAACCCGACTACGTACAAGATGTCTTCATCGACCACCCGATTCTACCTTTCAGTTGGAACGTCATCGGCATCAACGTCACAAGCTACACGCATTTTATCAACCTTAAGACAGGCGATGCGAGCGGCAACCGGCACGTTACCAATAACCATAACCTGATCGACGGTTATTCGTATAATACCACGTACGGATTTGAAGAGTTTGGCAGTCTCGACTCCCTGATTGCCACCGGTCTCAATTCATCGAAGTTTTCTATTGATGTGAGAAACTGCACGCACTCTGCCTGCGCCGAGTACATTGAGGTTGCATTGGGTGTCGGTGAAGATCCCACACGCGATTATATGCAGAACGGCTCGACTACCCCTCGCGGCAACCCCAGCAGCGACAAGCGGCTCGGCGCCGACGACGGCACCAACTACAACTGCCTCAGCGACACCACGATTATCGGCAACTGCCCCGATGAGGGCGTAAAGCTCGATAACACCTACCAGATTCCGAATGTCGTCCCGGGTGGTGCGGGCGGTATCGACGACTTCTTCGTCGGCAATCAGGACTGGTTGATATGGGAACCATCGTACAACGCTGCAACTTTCTATTACAATGAAGCCTGGCTCGAAGGCCTCGCGAGCCGCAACAACAGCCTGCAGACAGCCCCTATCGTCGGGCGCTACTGGAACATCAGCGGCAACCAGATTCTGTACTACGCACTCTCACACCACTATACCGGCGACATCGTACAGATGACGCACGTGTGGGTGTCTACTGGCTATAACCACACCGACATTGAAGGCTGGGCCGAAGACCATTACGGCAAGCGCGCTATCGGTGGGTCAGACCCCGGCAAGAACTTCGAAAACTACATCAATTCGCAGGCATACTCCAACTCACGGCAGAACCGTTATAGCCTGCCCGTCGGCAACGTTCACCGTCTGATCGTTGAGCAGGCATTCTACACGTACCATATCCGTTTCAGGTCGGGTTTTGATAAGATGACCACCTCTAACACCGGCGTCTGGCAGAATGTGGTCAATTGGGCCGTGCAAAACGTGACCGCCGCGATGGCCCTGGTCAACGAAAAGGCCGTGATGGATTTACGCAAGTGCCGCAACACGGCCGCCTGCGACAATATCTAGGGAAGTTCTCAAAAAGTGAAAAGCGCGTAGCGCGTGTACGGTCAGAGCGGCTGGCGTACACGCCGCGGTTGGTAGCGGTCGTGCAGCGGAATTTCAACGCGCGCAATGGTTTCGTTTTCGTAGTTCGTCGAAATCGTCAGCACATGCGGATCGATATCTGACGATTTCAGGGCCATCAGACTCAGAATCAAGCCGAGGCCTGCACCTTCTGTCTCATCGACATTCTGTACCATGAATTCGGCGATATCGGTACAATTCATCGCCTGAGCAAATTTTTCGCGCACCCGCGTCTCTTCAACGCGCGTCATCGCAAGATTATTGCGGATCTCGATAATAATGCGATCACTGTCAAAATCAAAAGTCGTATGCACGTTGAGCCTGGCGGTCTTGGCTTTGCGGCCATATTCTACGGCCATCGTTTCGGTAATTGCCTCACGAAAGAGCTTCATTCCACGTTCAAGATCGTCAGGGTTATTGACATCGATGTTGTTCTCGATGAACAGAATGCGTTTGAAATTGGCTTTTGCTGCGTTCACGGTAAGTTCTTTGATAATCAGCGTCAGAGCCGGTGATAGTTCGGGGCGATTGAACTTAGTCAGAACCTTTTTCACAAAGTCGCGCATGAAATATTCGGTGACGGGAATAAACCCGTATGCGCGCACGACCAGCCGGTCTTCGGCGTGCAATGTCTTTTCGGCCGCGGCAATGATCGAAGCCGGCAAATCAACATTGGGTCTACTCATACGGATGGCAAAGATACTGCATTGCGTATATTGCGTACAGTAGTTTACAAAAACAATCCTGACAACCGACGAAAAAATGACCTATTCGTTCAGGCGTACGCGCTTTCACGCTTGAGCGAATTTGGTGGTACGAAAGTTACCGGTTTGTTGCCGAGCGGTTTCTCTACCATGCGCCGCTGCAGCGAGTCTCCGATGCGGGTGGCGAGCTCTGTTGCGCCGGGTATAATTCTACGCAGCGTCTCGGCGGCAAAAACGACCGGCGTGGTTAGCGCAATTGTATACTTCAGCGGACTGTCGGGCAGGCCGAGATCGTCGCCGGCGGGGTCACCGAGCACAATGCGGCTGAAGCCCGAACGCAGCTGTACCTCAAACCACGCTGCGGCTTTTTCGAGCGGCCCTGCTGCACGTTCGAGGGGCACGTTCATGAGTGCCTGGCCCAGAAGTCGCGAATCAGCATCGGCTGGCGGCTGCGTGACCCCCGCGAGCCACGCCATGCGCGTCCCCTCTTCTTCGGTCGCGGGCAAGAGCGTTGCATCGACACCCATGAGCCAGCCGATGTAGCGCCAGAGGTGCATAACACCGAGCGATTCTTCGTATGAGATTTGCAGCCCCAGCACTCTGAGGCCGCCCAGGTACACTGCGGAAAAAAGAACGTTCGTCGCGACGAGATCCGCCTGATTGATCGGTAAGCCCCACTCGTGATGCCGCCATTTGGGAGAGCCGTCAAGCATGAGCCTCACGTGCGCGTGCATCATGCGCACTTTGAGCGCCGCCTGAAAACCCGGGGCACCGACGGCCATGGCACCCGTACGTGTGACGTCGAAACCGAACTTTGCGGTTTCGGCAAGGCGGCGGGGCGCCATGTATTCGAGTTGTCCCGTGAAGGCGATCGGCTTATTCGCCGCGGCGGAGCGATAGCCACCCATAAGACTGACACACGACAGAACATATTCACCGAGCATACCGCTGCGCTGCGAGAGCCGCGCTCCGACATCGAGCAGGCGACGATCGAGCCAGACCGGGTCTGCCGAAACCGTTTGCATCAGTACGCGCAGTTCATCGGGTGCATCAGCGGGCATGTTGCCTGCAATGGCAGAATTCAGCATCGACATCGCGCGTTGCATGCCGAGATCATGAAACTGTAGCGCCAGGCGATCGGCATCGGCGTCCCCAACCCACAGATGATCGCCGTAACGTGCGATCTCTTCAGCGGTGACTTTGCGGCGAATAAACAGACGGTCAGTCAGCGCCAGAAAGAAATCTTTGTTCCGAGAAGGATCTCTAAAGCGAGACGGATATTTCGGTGTGGCGGTCTTTGCTGCAGTCGACATGACCTGACGTCGCACACAATGAACAAAGCGTCAAGTTTGATTTTCCGATCGGCTCGCCGTGGCCTGCTCGCGCTGAATTCTGCGGGTTAACGACTTACACAGTCACGGTGGGTCATTTGGTCATTTTCAAGAATAAAAGCAGTATCGGCTTTGGTCCAAAAAATGAATTTCTCCTGGTCATCGGCATATTTGACGCCCGAAGCAGACATGACCTGCGGCAACTTTATGGAACGGCCGTCGCTAAGCTTCAGCGAGACACGACCCGGTCCGGTGAGCGCAATGCGGGCATAGATACGTTTCTTGTCGGCACAATAAAAGACAACAGCATTTTCATTCGGTCGGGACTCGGCCGCAGAAACTTGTAAATACGAGTTGGGAGAGAAAAAGACGAGAAGAGAAAAGAGAAGGGAAAAAATAGGGTATTTCACCCGGTCACGGCGCCGAAGCCCCGCAACGGGTGAAATACATTTCTGGTTTTGATTACCAGCGCTGGTTGTAACCGCCACCGCCGCTACCGCCACGGTTGCCACCGCGACCACCGCCGCCGCCGCTACCACCACGGTATCCGCCGCCGCCACCGCCGCCACCGCTGCGCTCTTCACGCGGGCGTGCTTCGTTGACAACGATCTCGCGATCATTCATCGAGCGACCGTTCATGCCAGAAATCGCTTTGATGCCTTCTGACTTGTTTTCCATTTCAACAAAGGCAAAGCCTTTTGGGCGGCCTGTGTCTCGGTCCATAATCATTTTCGCAGACTGCACTGTTCCAAACTCTGAGAAAGCCTGCATCAGATCTTGCTCTGTCACTGAATACGCTAAGTTACCTACATAGATGTTCATAATTATCCTCTTACTTCTACTACAAGACTGCCTGCACGCACAAATGTGGTGTGGCAACCTTGCTTTATTAAACCTGACTGTAAATTCTGGGAAAGGTAGTTAAACTTCGTTCAAAGACAACTAAAGATCTCGGGCATTACTAAATTCGCGGTTCGCCTTGTTTGTACCCGGTGCCCACAGTCTGTCAAGCACAATGCCTGTTTAGTAAACGGCCCTGGGTTGCCGCTGCGGGTCGCCCCAGAACCTGGTCGGCGCGTTTTGAATCCGTCTTTGCGCCTTGTCTGCAGATACCCGCCTGCCACAGGTTCTCTCACCATGGAAATCGCGGTCAATCGCAAGGCACGTTTTAACTACGAAATTATCGAAGATTTCGAAGCCGGCATTGCGCTCACCGGCACCGAAGTCAAATCGTTACGGCAGAAGAAGGTCAATATTTCCGATGGTTATGTGCTGCTGCGGGGCCCATTAGTGCAACTCATCAACTGCCGCATCGAGCCCTATGAAAAGGGCAATATCATGAACCATGATCCCCTCAGGCCGCGCAATCTGCTGCTCAAACAGAAAGAAATCGATCGCGTCCGTGGTAAAATGAAAGAGCGCGGTTATTCGCTGCTGCCGCTAAAGATGTATTTTAAAGGGCGTTACGTCAAAGTACTGATCGGGCTCGGCAAGGGC
Organism: uncultured Leptospiraceae bacterium; assembly: GCA_942492915.1. Lineage (GTDB taxonomy): Bacteria > Spirochaetota > Leptospiria > Turneriellales > Turneriellaceae > Turneriella. The sequence goes on along the minus strand of OW818662.1, from coordinate 3,874,867 downwards.
AAGCAGTCACACGACAAACGCTCGTCGATCCGTGAAAAAGATATCAGGCGCGATACCGAGCGCGAAATGAAAGACTACAAGTAGTCGCTCGTCCGATGCTGCAGCGCCACCGGTGACAGAATAGAAACATCATGGTCAAACGAATAGCACGCATTGCAGCAGTCTTACTGGTGGTCACCCTGACGGGCCTGATCGTTACCGGCTGGTCCGGTTTTGGTAAACGCGCCTCGGGTGAACGCGCACAGCGAATGGCCGCATCACCGCAATGGCAGTCTTCGCACTTTGAAAATCCTCAACCGCTGAAAAATGATTTTCTTGGCGCGCTGCGTGCGATGGGCAGCGGCAGCAAATTCGTATCGCCTGCGCAGCCGATACCAGCGGTTACCCATTCGCGCGAAGATTTTCGCTTTGCGCCCGCGTCTGGCCTGCGCGTCACCTGGTTCGGGCATTCGTCTACGCTGGTAGAAATCGATGGCTATCGCGTGCTAACCGACCCGGTGTTCAGCGAACGGGTTTCACCGTTCGCTTTCGTCGGGCCGAAACGCTGGTACGCTCCGCCGGTTGCCTTTGAAGATCTTCCCGAAATCGATGCGGTGGTCATCTCGCACGACCACTATGACCATCTCGATATGGACACGATTCGCCGCATGGCTGCATGGCGCAATATATTTGTCGTGCCGCTCGGCATGGGCGCGCATCTCGCCTACTGGGGAATTCCCGAAAGCCGCATCGTCGAGCTCGACTGGTGGCAAGAAAAAAGGCTCAACGACAGAGGTGAATTTCGTATCGTGCTGACTCCTGCGCGCCACGCGTCAGGCCGCGTGCTGATTGACAACAACAGCAAACTCTGGGGCGGCTTCGCCCTTATCGGCGCACGGCACCGCGTATACTATTCGGGTGACACGGGCCTTTTTCCCGCGATGAAAGAGATCGGCAGCCGCCTCGGGCCCTTCGACCTGACGATGATCGAAGTCGGGCAATACAACCGCAGCTGGCCCGACTGGCACATAGGCCCCGAGCAAGCCGTTAAGGCGCACCAATGGGTTCGCGGTCGCGTCATGCTGCCCGTGCACTGGGGGCTCTTCGTGCTCGCGGCCCACAGCTGGACAGAACCTATCGAGCGGGTAAGCAAAGAAGCAACCGCACGTTCAGCCACTCTGGCAACACCAAGGCCCGGTCAAAGTTTTGAACCGGGAATAACCAGGCTCGGGCGCTGGTGGCCGCAGCTGGAATGGCAGACGGCGCACGAACACCCGATTGTCTCGACTCAGGTTGAAGACAACTGACCGCCAGACCCTTGCAGTGCGGTTCAAAAATTAAACGTAAAATATTCGTCGCAGTTTGCGCAGGGCAGGTGCGCTGGGTATTTTCCCATGTAGTTCAGTGCAAAATCGGCGCGCTGCGCCTGCCACATATCGGCCAATGAATCTTTTCTGAGGTTGCCGCGAGCGGTAGATTTCTGCGGGTCAATCGTCTGCTTGCAGAATGCGACATCACCGTTAGCGCGAATAAACAGGTCACGGCGCAGGTGCCAGCACGAGTAGCGCTCGAGCGGTGTCATATCAGACACGCGCCTTTCGGGCATCAGACCTGCATACCGGTTGTACTTCTGCAACAGAAACGAAGCGCCCAGATCTTCAGCGAGTGCGTAGAGTGAATCGATCTCTGTCTCGTTCTCTTCAACTTTGAAGACCTGTAGAAAGAGTATCTCTTGCGCATTGAGACCATGGTTTGCAAGCAGCCCGGCAAAGGTTTTCATGTTTGCCTTGGTCTGCTCAAGCATCGCCTGCGGTGCGCCCGAATATTCCGCGTACTTTTCAAGTGAATTGAGCAACACGATGACACGCAGTTTTTTCGCTGCAGGGTGCGACGCGAGTGCATTGAGCGCATCGAGATAAATGCCATTGGTCTCCACAAAGACAAACCGAATATTTGCGTCGTCGAGCAGCGATCGCAGGTATTCTGCTGCGTTTGGATGTTCAAGCGGTTCACCCAGTCCCGATGCACAGACAGAAGTGTCGCCCAGACCCGTCTGTATATATGCCAGCACCAGCTCAAAGTTTTCGCGCGAAAGCCGGGCTGTGGTGGGCTCGATAGAGCGCAAGGGAGAAAAAAAGCTGCGGTGCGTGGCATCTGCACTGAACTCAATTTCGATATACGAGGGAAAAAGATGCAGTAGACCCGGGTCTTTCTCAATCAGCGGCTGTAACCCGGCGTAGGTTTGTTTTGTAGTCCCGAGGCGAGAAAGAAAAGCAGAGGTCTTGGCAACAGACCGTGGCGTCGCGAGTGAAAAATCAAGACGTAATAACCGCAGATCGGGTTCCTGGTAGTGCACCTCGGCGTGAAACTGGTTGATGTTTTTTTCAACGAACGCGCGAAGCCCCATTGCTGCAACGTCGGCATCATTCGCTTCCATGATTTCGAGCGATTCGAGCAGGTCGCGACTGATAAAATGCGGAGCGATACCCGGCGGCAAATTCTCACCGTAGGTGATGTCGGCGCGGTATTCGTTGTGTATCCTGAACAGATGCGCGGTAATCTCTGTATCGCACAGCGGAAACACACCATTGAAGACCACAACGTGTGCTATTTTTCGGTCAGAGAGCAGATGTTTTACGGCGGCAATTTCACTGAGATCACCAGAGAAGTCGGTACCTGCGATACGTTGCTTCAAAGCAGATACCCATGAGGCATTGGCTACCGAATAGAAAACGGGCCTGCCGAGTGAGTTGACTTTTTCAGCGAACGCCTCAAGCAACCCGGGGTGCTGCCCGAGGTCTGTTTCTGCGGCATACGCCGCGGTGGTGTGAATCAGAACGACCGCGTCGGTCACGGCTATTCCTGATATTCTTTGAGGTAGATGGTGACGGCGACTTTTTTGCGCTGCTCTTTCAGCCAACGACCGTATTCGATCTGTTCGTTCTGGCTGTAGATAATTGCGCGCACGTTGTCGTAGACCTCGTCGAGACCGATCGCGCGCGCACTCTCTACCCGCACGCAATAATAACCACCGCTCGAACCGACAAAGATCTGCGACGTGGTGCCCATCGGTGTGCCGTTGATAGCCCCAGCGAGAATCGGGTCTATTTGAGCCACCTGATCGAGACGCATGTCGACCATGAGCCCGCCCCGGCCCTTCGACGCATGCGCCGAATATTTGGTCGCTGCATTGGCAAAACCGGCGCTCGAAGACGCACCCATCGCCCGCGCTGCTTTCATTTGCGTGCTCACTTTCAGCTCATTGCCCGCCACTGGAATATAGATCATTCGAAACGTGTACTTTTTGCCAACACGGTTCTTATTCTGTTTGTACCACTCTTCGACCTGCGAAGGCGTGGGGTTAGGCACAGAGACCCGAAGCTGCATAACTTGCTGCGTCTTCAGCTGGCGTGAGAGTTCATCTTTGTAATCATCGAATTCCATGCCGGTATCGCGCTTGATAATTTTTTTGAAATCGTCTTCGCGCAATAAACCACGCATATCCATTTCTTTCTTGATAGCGTTCTTGATGCGCTCGGGAGAGATCGTCACTGATTCTTCGCGTGCGATCACATCGATGATCGCCCTACCGATGAGGTTGTCGAGCGCCTGGCTCTTAACCCCGCGCTTGTCTTTCGCGGGCACTTTGCGCCGTTTCATACGGTCGAGTTCGAGCGACAGGTCAATCGTTGTGACGGGCGCATTCGCCACAACCGCGACGACGTCGTTGAGCACTGTCGCCGGTATAACGGGTGCGGCCGGCATCAACGCAAGAAGCGATGCCGTCAGAAGAGTGCCGGGAGTGCGCATGCTATATATTTTTGTATTTCGGGTGTGCCGTAAACTGAATTACAGGGGCAGAAAGCTTGCCAATGTCCTGCGGGTTGAGAAGCGGTGGCATGAAGCAAGCAATCGGGTATTTGCCGGCGTTTCGTGGCTATATCCTCATTTGTGTGCTGCCGGCTATTTCAAATAGTTGAGTGGATCTTTCGGGTCTTTTCCCGAGCGCACTTCGAAGTGTAGGTGCGGGCCCGTCGCCTTGCCGGTTTTGCCGACAAAACCAATTACTTCACCCGTCTTGACCTGCTCGCCCTTGCGCGATTTCATGCGCGACTGGTGGCAATAGTACGTGTAGACATCACCGGCATGGCGCACGATAATGTAGTTGCCCCACCACTTGTTGGCGGAGCTCTCAAACACCACGCCCTCTTTCGCTGACTTAATCGGCTCGCCGACCGGTGCCATGATATCGATGCCACGGTGAAAGTCCCCGCTTTTTTTTGTCACCGGGTCGATACGCGGGCCGAACTTCGAGCTCACACGGCCGTCAACGGGCACGGTGAAGCCGCCGGCGTTCACCGTTGGTGGTTCTGGTGGCGGCTTTTGGCCGACCGCACGCAGGTAGCCATTGAACACCCAACCGGTGAGGCCGCCGTACTGAATCTCTGCCCAATAATCTTTCAAGCCATCAACCGAGTCTTTGGCTTTCGAATAGCGCAAGACATCAACCTCGGCGTCGGTCGGCACCAGCACGATAAATTCCCCCGCGAGAGATGGTTCGCTTCGCATGCGCAGCCCGGTTGATACGAAAACGTACTTCTTCTCTTTCTTGGCAGTCGATACAGTCGTCTGTTCCGGAATATTCTTCAGAAACATCTGCGGCATATAGCCTTCACTTTCAGACGTGGTGCGTACTAATACCCAACCGAACTTCGACGCATTCGCGTCGCGGGTATTAACCATCAGCACCACTTCAACTTTTTCACCGGGCTTCACGGTATCGAGATTCTTCGAGTCCGTTTCGGAATGCCAGGTTTTGAGTTTGTACTGCTGCGTCACGATCGCATAAACCTTCTGCGACTCGGGAATTCCCGTCAGTTCATTGTGGTCGACGAGCTTCATCTTGCCTGCATTGCGAGCGTCGATCGGCATCTGTATTTCCATTCCCGGTTTGAGCTTATCGAGATCGCGCTGAAACTCGGCAAAGCGCGCGAGCAGTTTTTCGCGTTTTTTTGTGCTCTCGTCCCGCACCGAATCGGTTTTGTCTTTTGATTGCTTTCTGAGGTCGTCGAGTTCGAGCGCCGCAAGCGCGCCACCTGAAACCACCAAAAGAACTGCCAACCCGGTAAAACGCATTAAGCCCAATGCGTGGCGAAGCTGACAGGTCAACCAGTAATCACGGGCGCAACCATGCTATCCTGATATCTGGTGGTCCGAAGCCAACGGGGCCGCGGAGTGCGTGACTAAAAACTGATCACAGCACCGAGCGTGAATACAAGGTTCACACTATAACGATTTTGCATAAAGAAACCCTGCACTCGCGGCACAAATTCAATCGCGACCGCCGGTAGCGGAGTAATGCCTATCGGAAAGCCCAGCTCGGCAAAAGGCGCCCGATAGGTGAATTGTTGGGAATCAAGGGGCTGTTGCGTAGCTGGGTCGACGGGACGTGGAAAGACTGCGCTGTAGTCCATGCGCAGCAGATTGAGACTATAGCCACCCTGCGCCAGTATGCGCGTGTACAATCGGGCTTTTTTAGAGACATCGATGTGGTACCCCAGGCCACCGGCGGCACCCATTTGCTGTAATTCAGCACGTGCCAGACCAAATTGAACAGAGTACGGTGCGTTACCCTGCAGGTAATACCCGGAAAGCAAGAACAGCCAGTTTTCCCCAAAGAGAAAGCGTTGCCTTATATATGACAGCCGGCCACCGAAAAGAAATGGTATGTCAGAAATGCCAAGTACCGTATTCGACTGCAATGATGAACTCAAAGGTGTCGGGTAGGTTGCAAGGGAAAATCCGCCTTCTAATGCGATCGAATTTAATTTCAGAGCATCCGTTTGTATCTCGGCGTACCGCCTTTCCCAGTTTTCTTTATTGGGCAGAATGCTGCCCGCCTGCGCTGCGATTTCTTTTGCCGCTTTTTCGGTGCCCTCGAACAGGCGCGCATCGGCCGGCAAAGATGACTTGATGCGCTTGGCCTCAGTCGATTTATTCACATCGTACAGGCTTGTTTCGACAAGAATTTTACCATTGACCACTTCATAACTTCCTGCAATGACAATGTCCTGTTTGGTGATGAGACCGAGGTTAACAGCGACGGATAGTGTATGAAAATCCGGCGCATATAGATGGTTATCCGCGGCGGTTCTTTCCCACACGCCTTTGGGCAATGTGCTAAAAACAAAAGCTTTTTGCAATTCGGTGAGAATTGCCTCATCGAGCGTCGGGCCAACGTAACCGAAGTTTTTGTCGTTTGACTTGGCAGATTGTTGGTAACCCAGAAAGAGCAATTTAGGAGGCTCAACCTTGGCATGAGCGACGGTAACGGCGCCTAGAAGGTATGTGAACAATATAAGGCGGCGCATCAGTGAGCCAGGTAGACTTTTTTCGAGGCTGTGTCTACGTACGAAATCGCATAGGCTTCGCCCGTCCAGGCGACCGAGGGGCTGCCGGTACTTCTGCCACTCGTCACCTGGATATTTGAATTGATTTTCGTACCGTCAGGTGCTATGCGCTGAAAAAATACCTCGCCATAACCTTCGGCACTGGTGCCGAACCAAACCATCGCGTACTCGTTCTTATCTGCGTTGTAAGTGATGTGGCAGCTATTCGCAACACCGGCAATTTCAGAAATCAAAAGATCATCATCATTGCTGCCATCTGGTTCGGGGTCGGCAATGGCAACTTTGCCGATTGTCGTATCCACGCGGGTCAAATACACTCGTTCGTAGCCGCCCCTCGAACTGGTAAAGCAGATGAAATACTGGCTACCAAACGCAATCGAGGGACCAGTCGAATTTGCTGCCGTGTTGGTCACTCTGAGCTCATTATTGCCATCTGAACCCGTAAACGCCTGTTTGACACCATTGAGGTTTGTCCTTGCAAAAAATATCTCCGAATGGCCAATGCTGTACCCGGACTCGGGCCAGGCTACGCCGAATCCATTTGCTGTGTAGGCACCCTGCGACTCCCCGCTGTTTGCACCAGAGGTTGTGCCTGAGGATATTTGCTGGTTTGTTGTCCCGCCCAAATCGACCATGCTCCCGCTCGCGTCCATGCGGGCGTAAAAGACTTTTAGTGCTCCACCGCCAGGAGTGAACCGAAAGTCGGAGAAAAGAACCGTAAAGTCCGTTTGATTATAGATGAGATCGGGACCAAACGCATTGCCGGCTGTGTTTGTCCGCGCCACTTGATATCGGTTGGTGAGAGTGAGCGCAGAATCCAAAAAATGGTTCAGCGCGTGTAACTGCCCATTTACCCACATATATGAGGCAACGACGTTGTTGGCACTTTGTGCCAATTTAGGGGCGCCTGAGCCATTCCACATGGGATATGCTCCCGATACGGAAAGGTCGATCTCGGAAAAAGTATTCAATGCCTTGTTTGCGATGACCATCCGCGCATCCGTATTAACCCCGGTGGTCGCATTGCCCATGTAAGCCACGAGCAGTTTGTTAGAAGGGGAGTGGTAGATCAAATTACCGGCCTTCTGCGCCTGTTGGGTAAGCGTGCTGGCACGCGAGGTGGCAAAGGTCGAGAAACTCGAAGAGAAATCGGCGGCCATCAACTTGCCTGCTTTGTCTTTTGCTGCCTTCAGTATTTTGACTTTATAGGTTACGAATGGCTCGAGTTCGCTGGGTGTGAAAACCATGCGCTTGCCACCCTCGCTCCACGTGACTGTGCCAGTCACCGTTTTTTGTCCGACGACAGAAAAATTCTGCTCAACCGACGCTTTTTCCATATCCTGAGAAAATTCCAGAACTACCTTACTCGTCAGTGCTACCTGGGTTGCGACATCTGCGGGTGAAAAACTTGTGACTTTGGGTTTATCACTAAAATCGGTGCTGATCTCGCGAAGCGAATCACAACTGAATATGCACAAAGACCAGCCGCTTAGAATATATACCCTGGCCCGCATAAGGTTAACTTCGTGACGCCGTGGCTGCAGGCAACAACAAAGAAGTTCCTTTAAGTAAACAAGAAACGGCAAGGTTGGACAAAGTCAAAAGTTTATGGCTGCTTGGGGGCCATTTTAGTACAATTTAGCCATGAGTTCTTTGCAAACTGTGGACGCCGGCGCCACAGCCCCACAGGTCGTTTCTAAAGAAACCACCTTAGTCGACGTACAATCAAGCGCCGACACCCGCCGCATCGCGATCGACAAGGTCGGTATAAAGAGCATTCGTTACCCGATTCAGATTCGTGACAAGACCGGCGACACACAGAGCACGGTGGCTGAACTCAATATGTACGTTTACCTTCCGCAGCATTTTAAGGGTACGCACATGTCACGTTTTGTCGAGATTCTCGAGCGCAAGAAGCACCTCGATGTGCCTTCATTTAAGGCGCTCTTACCCGAAATGCTCGAGCGCCTCGAGTCGCGCGCCGGGCAGATCGAAATGCGTTTTACCTACTTCGTGAATAAAACCGCGCCAGTGAGTGGAGTTCAGAGCCTCATGGATTATGACGTGACCTTCATCGGCAAGTGTGAAGAAGGTATCACCGACCTGCAGATCAAAGTGGCCGTACCCGTAACCAGCCTCTGCCCCTGTTCAAAAGAAATTTCAAAGTACGGTGCGCACAACCAGCGCAGCCACATCACTATTACCGCGCGCCTCAGCGAACTTGCCGAAGGCCACAACACCCTGTGGATAGAAGACATCATTCGCATCGCCGAAGAAAGCGCATCTTGCGAGCTTTATGGTCTGCTCAAACGCCCCGATGAAAAGTACGTTACTGAAAAGGCTTACGAGAACCCAAAATTCGTCGAAGACCTCGTGCGCGACGTGGCGCACCGCCTGAACCTGGACGACCGTATCAGCCACTATGTCGCAGAAGCCGAAAACTTCGAATCAATTCACAACCACTCTGCTTACGCATTAATTGAGAAGCAAAAATAAGCGAACCCAGCCACGGGCTTAAGCCCGTAGCTGGGCAGACACTGACGAAAGGCTTTTGGCTGTTTGCCACGTAACGCCATGCGCCAGCCTCGAGGGGAAATCTTTCGGCTATGGGCTTAAGCCCATAGCCGAAAGATTATTTACAGCCGCCCGACTTGCCGTCTGGGGCGATGAAGCAGGATTTGCCTTCCGGGCATTTCTGCGTTTCTTTGAACTTGTAGTCGCTGTACGACGAGCAAAACTCAACCGCGTTGTTGTTGCAGCGCATGCGTGCGCTGCTCGAGTCGAGGTCTTTACAATCGCCGCCAGAGCTCGATTCTTTGAGGTCTGCTTTGTCGATTTGGCCTTTCATTTTGCACGCGCCGGCCGAAAGCGCGAGCAGGGTTACTGCAATGATCAGTTTCATTTTCATAGTCGGACACCCTGACCCGGTACGGGCAGAGCGGCAAGACATAAAAAAACCCCGGCCAAGGCCGGGGTTTTTCTAAATAATCACCGAGGTGACTGACTTAGAACTTGTAAGAAAGAGCAAGAGCTGGTGTAATATTCAAGCCATCATTCTTGACTTCTGTTGCCGGCAACGGATTGCCTGAATTGTCAACATTCTGAAATTGAATAGTGCCTGTCTGGTATGCCGCGATGCCAAAAATTTCAATACCGAGGGCGCTAGTGATATCGAGACGATAACCCAGACGGCCTTCAAACCAGAGAACATTTCCCGAATAAGTTGTGGAGTATGGATAATTTGCGTTCACCAAATTACCAGAGATACCGCCATCAGTCTTACCATTCTGAATAACTGCTATACCTGCACCTGCGCCGGCGTAGAGACCTGCGAATACAAAGTAGCGAGCTTGTACGAGAACCGGCAGGTAGTTCAGCTGGGTCGTATTAGCTACTGTCCCCGATTGTGCGCCCTGAAAGCTAATGGTCTTGGTTGTCTTGAAGCCCGTGCGGTAAGAAGCACCTGCACCCAACTGAAACTTGTCGCCGTACCAAAAGTCAAGACCGGCTGCGACACCTTTAGTATTTTCGTCAGTTGCTTTGCCGGTGAAACCGCCTACTGTCGAGAGACCGTCGCCCCAAGTATCAACTGCTTTTACGAAATCTGTGCGACCGTTGATTGAATACCCACCCCACGCCGCGATTGTAAATTTGCTTTCGTCAACGGCCGTGGCTGCAGCCGCTTTTGCTGCGAGGTCGGCCTGCGCTGCGTCGGCTTTAGCTTTTGCTGTGTCCTGCGCTGATTTTGCCTTTGCTTCAGCGTTCGCTTTAGCTGTGTCGATTTTTGCAGCTGGTTTGGCCGCTGCTTTCTTTTTTTGTGCTGATGCTGCACCCGCGAGGGCGAGAACAGCGAGAATTGTCATTAGTTTTCTCATGTTGTCTCCTAAATTTAAATCATTACTTCGCCGTAAATTGTCTGCACCTGAAAAAACAACGCGCGGGCCATAGGACCCGCGCGCCGAGAATTCCAAGAATACAACCGAATATGGTAGCATATTTTGGCCGTTTGTCAATAGGCAAATATACCCATGCCCGCTTGGGTTATTGCAGGCGCGACTGCTATTCCAGCCGAATGATGCCTGCGCGCACGGCATGCGCAACCGCTTGACCGCGGCTGTTGACGTTGAGCTTTTTGTAAATCTTTTCAATATGATGTCTCACCGTATGCGCGCTGATGCCGAGTTCTTCGGCGATGTCTTCGTATTTGAGCCCAAGCGAAATCAGATTCAAAACTTCAAGTTCGCGGTCGGTGAGCGAAGTTTCGGCCAGTTTTGGGGAGTTCAGTTGCTTCAGTAGTTTTTCTGCAACACGCGGCGTCAGGGTAGAACCGCCCTGGAATATCACCTGCAGCTCGCTGAGCAGGCGCTCATAGGGCGTGTCTTTCATGATATAGCCGTTGGCCCCAGCCATAACGCAGGCAATGATGTCGCTCTCGTTTTCATACGCTGTATACATCGCGATGCGCGCACCGGGATACATCTCTCGCAGCACGGCGATCGATTCAGGACCGCGCGAATCAGGCAGTGCCAGATCGAGAATAATCAGCGACGGCTTCAATGCTTGTTTTTCGGCGCGGGCCGATTGCAGATCGAAATAGGCTGCGAGCAGATTGAAATCCCCCGATTTCTTGAAAAGCACGCTTAGCGCTTCGTGCACATTCTGGTTATCTTCGATTATTATAACATCAATCATTGCCTGCTCCTGAACTTGACGAAGAATAGGGTGCCAATTTGCCCTCTGCGCGAAAAGACTTTTGCGTTGATAAGCTGCGCTCTCAAGAATATGTTTCTGAGGCCCGAACCACGACGATCGCCTGCCCAACGAAAACCCAAGCCATTATCGCGTACAATGACATAACAGACGTCGCCATGTGTGGTCAGAACAATGTGCACCTGCTTTGCCAGAGAATATTTCATTGTGTTGGTCATCCACTCTGAGAAAATCGCCTGCAGATTGATATTGTCGTCGAGCCGCAATTCGGGCCAGACTTTCTTTTCGTTAAACAGAACTTCTATTTTTCCGGTTCGGGTGAGCCGTTCAGCGTAGCTCTTTGCATACGACGCAAAAGGTTCGATGTCGCTTTCAGGTTCGAGCGCCGCGACGAGAGTTCGGGTGCGCGCGATCACCGATTGCGCCAATTCGAGCATCTGTTCGCGCGGGGTTTCACCCCTGAGTTGCAGAGAGAGCTGCATCAGGTCACCGCCAAGTGAATCGTGCAGGTCGCGCGCAAGCCTCACGCGATCATCGAAAACCTTGCGTTCATAGAGCCTTGCCTGATCAAAACTGATACGATGCAGGCTACGCAAACGTATCATCGCCATCCACCATGCAATTGTATAGGCCGCCATGTAGATGACAATAATCTCGAGCGCCCTGTCCATCGTGACGGTCAACCAGGCAAAAAACGCAGCAGAAGCCACATATGCGAGCGTCATGAGTCTTATATTCGTAAAGACAAAGGTGCTGCCAAAGAGCGGCACCAGACCGATCGTGGTGTAGCGCCTCTGCCGTGCGCTCATAGCAATATCAATCGCAAGACACGCGAATAACGCCATCAGATTGAGCGACGAAAACAAGTCAGCGTTTCGGCGAAGGCGACTAAAACAAAGCGGCAATGCGAGGCAAAGCCCCGCGATAATTAGCACAGCAATGCGCTGCGGCTGACCAAGAAATGCCGTTTCTCCCGGGCGTACCGTCAGATATTGGTACAGAGGAAACGCACTCAGGGTGAATGCGGCAGAGCCGATACCAAGAACAAACGCCTGCTTTTGCAGCCACCTGCGGTTGATCGTCTGCGCTGCCTTTGACATAGTATAGTCAGGCCACAAGATGCGCAAAAACGTGCGCCAGGTAAGTTTACGCATTCACGCTCACCTGCAGCCACCCGACATTTCATCTTTGCTAACGTAGCAGGTCTGGCCAGCGCTGCAGCCGGTTGTCTGGCGAAACGCGAAACCGGTACCGGCGTTGCAATAGAGCAACCGATGACCGTCACAGCGCATACGCGCGCCGTTAGCCCACGCATCGACACAAGTCGTCAAATCACGCTTTTGGCTGCAAGCAGTCAGAACAAGAAGAAAGAGGTAGAGATACAGCAAGTTGCGCATCAAAGTCGAGGCAACCTGAAAGCGGCGCCTCGCTCAAGGCGTCTATTCGATTTCTGCTGAACGTGTCAGCTCGTAAAGCGCCAGCGCCGTAGCCACAGAAACGTTATAACTTTCCAACCGATCACTGATGCGCAGCCGACGACGGTGCGTGGCCCGCTCAAGCGCCAACCGACTGATTCCCTGTTCTGAGCCAACAACCAGCAAAACTGGCTGCGTCGTGCCGTCGAGTTCACCCGCATCGCGCGCCGAGAACGCCTCACCCGAACGGTCGAGCGCAACGCGCGGTATTTCGGGCCGCTTGTCTTCAATGTATTGCATCAGCGAAGCGACGCTGCCGGTAAAACAGATCGGCATTTCGAGCAATGCGCCCGCCGAGGCCTTGATCGCAGTCGGCCCCGCCGGCGCACTGTCTTTTTGCGGAAGAAAAATACCGTGCACACCCAGCCCGAGTGCGGTGCGGCAAATCGCTCCGAGGTTCTGCGGGTCTTGCACACCGTCGAGTGCAAGATAAATGCCCCGAACTGCCTCAACGAATTCCTGTTTGGTAAAACTCTTGAGTCCCGTTTCGCCTTCGCGCTCAAGAACAATGCCCTGATGGTTTTTGGTGCCCGCGATGGCGTTCAGCGCGCCATAATCTTTGCGTATTACCTGAATGCTCGCACGCTCTGCCTTACCCAGAATCTTCTGCATTCTGGCATCATGCGCCTGCCGCGCGATGATCAGTTTGTCGCCAGCCGAAAACCCGGTCTTTTCAATCAGGTCAGTGACAGCATGGAATCCGATGACTAGCACTGCGCGGCTCCGCCGCGCAGAATTTTGCTTGGCAAGCGATGCGTGCAAAGTCTAAACTTTTTCAAGATGAGAACCACTCTTTGTATCCAAAATTTTGTAGCCGGCTGCTAGCAGCTGATCGCGCAGGCCATCGGCGCGCTCGAAGTCTTTTGCCGCGCGAGCGGCGTTACGCTCAGCGAGCAAATTTTCGAGCGCGGCGTCGACACCTTCTTGCGGCATGAGGTCGAGAATCGCCAGCACTCGGTCAAAATAGTGAAGCGTTGCGCGTATCTCGCTTGCATCGGGTTCTGGCAGTTTTTCGTTCAACGAATCGATATGCGAATTCGCTGCGCGGATGTATTCCAATACGACAGCCAGTGCCCGCGGAGCGTTGAGATCGTCGCTGAGTTCTGCTGTATATTTTTCCCGTGCCGCGGCAGATGCAGAAGCAAGTTCAGCCGAAGCTGAGCCCGCGGTCTTAGCCGAGCGTGCAAGGCGTTGCGCAAGACCAAATATCTTATCCACACCCGACTCTGCCTGGTACAGGGCATCGGCCGTGTAGTTGACTTTCTGGCTGTAATGCGCCGAAAGCAAGAAATAACGAATTACTGCGGGGCGTATTCCCTGCGCGAGCAGATCGCGCAGCGTGTAAAAATTACCCGCCGATTTTGACATCTTCTTGTTGTCAACAAGCAGGTGTTCACAGTGCATCCAGTGTTTCACGAAGCCGTCGCCATAACCCGACTCGCTCTGCGCAATTTCATTCTCGTGATGCGGAAAAATCAGGTCAACCCCGCCCGTATGAATATCTATGCCGCCTTTGAAAATTTCATGTATCATTGCCGAACACTCGAGGTGCCAGCCAGGCCGGCCATCGCCGTGGCTCGAATGCCAGTGAACGCCCTCTTTCGATTCGGCTTTCCACAGCACAAAATCGCGCACATCGTCTTTGTCGTATTCGTCAGTGTTATAGCGCGTGCCGGTTTTGTTCTTTTCGAGGTCTATGCGCGAGAGCTTGCCATAGTCTTTTTTCTCGCCAATGCGATAGTAGACTGAGCCATCCTGCTCATAGGCAACACCTTTGGCGATCAGGCGATCTACCAGATCTAGCATGGCCGGTATGTAGTCGGTCGCCCGCGGATGAAAGTCGAATGAAATGACGTTGAGCGTCTTCAGGTCTGCGAAGAAGGCCTCGGTGTAGGGCGCGGTGTAGGCCGCGAGCGCGATCTTCAGGTCGGAATATTTTCCCGGTTCTTTCTTGGTGAGTTCGATCGCGCCGTTAATCGTCTTGTCGTCGACGTCGGTCAGGTTCATCGCGTGCTGAACGTCGTAACCCGCGAGCCTGAGTGTGCGGTTGAGAATATCTGCAAACAGATAGCTGCGAAAGTTGCCGATATGGGCATAGTTATAAACCGTAGGCCCGCAGGAGTAGATTTTGATGGGCGAGCCCTCGACGGGCTCTTTTGCTTTGCTAAGGGTATTGAGAATTTTTACGATCATCTTTCGGTTTCTTGGTCTGCCCTGCCGCCATCCATGGCGGGGCAGACCCCGACACCTCGTGTGTCGGGCTGACTGGATTTGAACCAGCGACCCCACGCCCCCCAGGCGTGTGCGCTACCACTGCGCCACAGCCCGCGATAGAGTCAGGGGGATTAATCCCCGACCGCGATTTGGAAATCGTGTTTTTGACATACCGTCAATCATAATGACGACTCTCTGTGAACTCGCTGACGCGAGTCCACAGAGAGTCATCAAAAAGCGCGGCGCCAGAAACCTCCTGTTTCATTGCCATACTATCTCACGCAGCAAATGCGACTTATGCTCATGAAAGATTGGCTTGCCGCCAATATTACGAAAGACCCCCGCGCGCTCGACTGGTTTGATGACGAAGAAGCTGAGCCGCGTATTCGCAAGGCCTACCAAGAGCTGCTGGGCGGCTATCAGACAGACCCCTCCACTTTGCTCAAGACAACGCGCGAAGTGGGCAGAGACGAGAATTTTACCGGCACCGTGACCATACGCGACATCAACTATTTTTCGATCTGTGCGCACCATTTTCTGCCATTTTATGGAAAGGTTGACATCACGTATGAGCCGGGCGGCATTATAATCGGCCTGGGAAAATTTCCGAGGCTCGTGCAGGCGTATTCGCGCAGGTTTCAGATTCAAGAAGACATGGTGAAGCAGATCTCTGAAGAAATAATGACCTCGGGCAAGGCGCGGGGCGTCTACGTCAAATCGACTGGCAGGCATCTTTGTATGTGCAGCCGGGGCCCCTCTGACCACACGGCCGAAACCGATACCGAATACGCCATGGGCACTCTGATGGAGCGTTATTTGCAGCATGCGGGCAGATGAGGTAGCTGAGGCTGAAACGAAAAGATGACAGTTGTATATCTGACAGACATCCACGATAATTTCGCCGGTGTGAGCAGCGTGCTCAACCAGACAACAGCAGACCTCTATATTCTGTCCGGCGACCTTACCTACCACGCATTCGGAAGCGACGAAAACCTGTTTCGGTTTATCGAACTGCAAGAGAAAATTCGCGCACGCTCTGAAAAGGGCACATCACCGTTCAATTCGCTGCACCTCGCCGAAGACATCGGAGGGGGACTCAGGCCCGACCTGTTGACCGCAGCCGAAGGCAAAGAATACCGCGAACTCGCTACCGAAGCGCACCTCGAGCTGCGGCGCAAATACGAAACACTGAATAAGGCAGTCGTCGCTACACAAAAGACCTGCTTTATCATTCCCGGCAATTACGATATCTCTCTCGACGGTACCGCAGTCGCGAAATACAACCTGCACGAAAAGACAGCAGAGTTCGAAGGTCTGAAATTTGCCGGTTATGGCAGCGCTCCGGTTTTTACTCCGGGCATTCCCGAAGAGCTCGCGGTTCCGTTCGAAGAGACGGGCACTGGCGCAAAACTTATCAGCAAGCCACGCGATTTTCTGACAGACGCAAGAGCCGATGTGTTTGTGTTGCATAACCCGGCCTATGGCACGCTCGACAAATTACCACGGTTCGGCCATTGCGGCTCGCACGGGCTGAGAGAGGCAATCGATGAAGTCACACCGCGGTTGGTGCTTTCGGGCCACGTGCACGAAAGTTTCGGACTATTGAAACTCGGCTCGACATATTTTCTGAATCCTTCAAACTTCGGCGCGGTTGAGACGATCGATGGCAAAGAACTGGGTGGCTATTTCGCCACGTTTCAGCTGCAACTCGACGGCGACGGGCAGAAATATCTGCGCGAAGTCAGCTGGAAACGCCTGGTTGGCGGCAGCGTACGCGACATCTGCACAGTAAAGATCGATAAGAAAGGTCGCGCCACAGAAACCGTTAGCGACGCAGACGAATTCTCTGCCATGGGAAAATTTCTGATCTGAAAATGCGCAATCCTTTCCCGGAAAATGAGACGTTTCGCAAGTTTCTGGGTCTGAAAGACTATTTTCGTAATTTCACGACCAAAGAGACAATGCAGCGAACCCGCGAGCTTGCACGTGCGGCACGCCTCATTCAGTCGACCGGTGAAAAGATCTCGTTTGACCTGCTCGGTTCGGTCAACTTTGGCATGGCAGTCGAAAGCTCAGATGTCGACATCGTAATGTACCTCGACTGCGGTCACGACGAAGAAGCGCGTTACGACAACACCCCGATGCTGCGCATCTATGAATCGCTTTTTTTCGCAACGATACTCAAAGAGATCAGCCATAACCCGTTCAAGTTGCAAATTGTGGATTTCATAAACCTGCGCAGACTCGACCGTGCCATCAAAGAACCCGGCTTTGACGATGACATTCTCGCAAGGTTTGTCTTTTATCGTACGATCTGCAGGGGGGTCAACAAGCTGCCAATTCGCAAATATGAACAGGCAATCTCTGGCAACAAAGAACTTTTCAAACGTATTGAAGAGCACCTGACTATGGCATTGGTCGAATTCACGCGCTCGTCGAGCCACCGCATGTCGTTCAACAAATACGTCTCACGACTCAAAGAGCAAGACATCAAGATACCGGCATCGATGCTCGAAAAAATTCAGGAATATCTCGAAGTCTCTGACGCGAAGAAATAGCCTCAAACGACGATGTGGCCGCGAAAACCTCGGGATGCATAATACGACTCTGCCCCGTTGTGGTACGTAAAGACGCGGTCATATCTTCGATCGCAGAAAATAGCGCCACCGAGCTCTCTGACGTCGGCCGGCGTCGCTACCCAGCTCGAGGTTTTCAGGTCGAAACTGCCGAGTTGCTGCAGCTGCCGGTATTGAGCTTCAGTCAATAGTTCAATGCCCATCGCGGCAGCCATGTCGACCGCGCTATCTTTTGGTTTATGCTCTTTTCGAGATTTCAGAGCGACCCCATCGTAGCATAAGCTTCGACGGCCGGCGGGGCTTTCGCCAGCGCAATCACAAAAAGTGATCTCACCCGTTTTATTGCCAAACGTAACGACATCGGGTTCACCACCGGTTCTTTCCATCTCACTCACCGACCATAGTTTCGCCGCGCTGCTTTCAAGTTTCGTCTGAACCTGATGCCAGCTGAGACCTTTATGCCGACTCATATTTTTTTCAAAGCGCGACTCAAGTATCTTAAGCAGCTTGTCGCGATCTGCGACAGATGCTGCCTTCGCGCTTTCCCTCTTCTTTCCCATGCGATAAATTTTCCGGGCGCCGCAGACCCGTCAAGCGTGAATGCCAACGGTGAACAGGGCAGCGAAACTTTCGGCCGGCTTCGATCTGGGCAAACTGTCTGTCTCGAAAAAAGTCAGACTATCTCATTTACCAGCATCTGCTCGAGCGTCTGCGGCTTGCGTATGATGCGGATGTCGCCATTTTCAGCAAGTAGCAACTCAGGTATCAGCGGGCGCGAATTGAATGTCGAACTCATTACTGAACCGTACGCGCCGGCATAACCGACTGCAAGCCAGTCTTTTTCGGCGAGTTCGGTCATTTCACGCGCATGCGCGAAAGTATCGGTTGATTCGCAAACTGGCCCGACGATATCGTATATACCTTTCGCATCGCGCCGTTTTACGGGCAAGATCGGGTGGTACGCTTCGTAGAGCATCGGACGTATGAGGTCGTTCATGGCGGCATCGATGATCGCTATTGTCTTACCCGTTCGCTGCTTCAGATGGCGTACCTGCGAAACGAGAATGCCGAGCGGAGCTGATATGAAACGGCCCGGTTCAAAGTGAATTTCCGTTTCATTGCCAAAGACGCCGCGCACGCATTGCGCCAGTGCTGCGAAATCAAAATTGACGGCATTGCCTTCGAGCTGCTTGTAATCAACGCCAAAGCCGCCACCCAGCGAAACATATTCAGGCTTCACACCCAATGCTTCGCTGACGATCGAAAACTTATTCTTCAGGTAATCTGCAGTTTTTACATACGGGGCAACATCAAAGATCTGCGAACCGATATGCGCCTGCAGCCCGACGAGCCTCAGGCTATTCGACTTTTTCAGAATCGACAAAGCTTCGCTGAAATCGGCCTCGCTTAGGCCAAATTTATTCTCTTCTTTGCCTGTGGTGATGTGGCGGTGCGTGTCGACCTCAACATCGGGATTCAGCCGAAAACTGACGGGCCCAACAAGACCCTTCGATGCCGCAATCCGCGCGATGTCTTTGAGCTCGGCGAGGCTCTCGACATGAAAACTGCGAATTTTGAGATCGAGACCCACGGCTATTTCGGCTTCGCTCTTGCCAACACCGGCGAAGACTATCTTGTGAGGCTCGAAGCCCGCCTTGAGCGCACGGTAGAGCTCGCCCCCCGATACGACATCCGCACCGAAACGCTCATGACCCGCGATGAGCGCGAGCAGCGACAGATTCGATTGAGACTTTACAGAGAAGTAGAACTTGCAGCCAGGCAGCCCCTGCTCGATTAATTGCAGGCGTTCGCTCAGCAGGGCCTGATGGTAGATCCAAAAAGGGCCTGTATAGTGGTGCTGGCCGAGCAGCAGACGGTTTGCGCGTTCTATAAGCTGCGCAACGTCTGTCCCGCGCCATTGGAGAGAATTTTCAGAGTATAAGAACATGTCTGCGTTCGGTCGATAACGCGAACGCAGACATGGGGTCATCTACAGTTGAATGCGGCAATGCCGCTAACAACCAGAATTCGACTTATTTCGCGACTTTTGAAAAGTACTCTTTCGAGCCTTTCGTGTCGGCTTTCATCGATGATGCGCCTGGTGTCCAGTTTGCCGGGCAAACTTCACCGGGGTGCGATTCGGCAAATTGGTCAGCCTGTACTGTGCGCAGCACTTCGTCGATGTTACGGCCAACGTTGTTGTTGTTCACGGTTGCCGACTTGAGGTTGCCATTGCCGTCGATGATAAACACACCGCGCAGCGCGATGCCCGCTTCTTCGATCAGCACACCGTAACTGCGCGCAATCTCTTTCGTGATGTCAGCGAGAATCGGATATTTGATTTCGCCGATGCCGCCTTTGTCGCGCGGCACTTCTGTCCATGCGAGGTGGCTGAACTTGCTGTCGACGCTGCAGCCGATAACCTGAGCACCGAGTTTTTCGAACTCAGCCGCTTTGTCTGAAAAGGCAATAATCTCGGTCGGGCAAACAAACGTGAAGTCGAGCGGGTAGAAGAAAAGCACGACGTACTTGCCTTTGTAATCGCTCAGCGAAACATCTTTAAAATCTTTGCCGATGAGCGCAGTTGCCTTAAACTCGGGGGCTTTTTTACCAATCATTAACATAGAAACTCCTTATTATACTAAGTCTTTATTTTTACTAGGTTGAAGATATATTTTTCTTGCCCGTTGGGCAAGAAAATATTCGCAGAGTGATGCGCGGCTATGCCGCGCATCACTCTGCGTTACCACTGTGCGGCTGGTTAGCGCGCCGAGGGCATCCGTGCCCGCGCTAACCTACGCACTTCGTGTGCGGCTGGCAGGAGTCGAACCTGCTACCCTTTGGTTCGAAGCCAAATACTCTATCCAGATGAGCTACAGCCGCTTTCAGCGGCGTGAGCATCGTCTGGATGACGAAGCTAAGGCCGCGGTTGCTTAGTTGAAATTCTGTTTTTCAGACACGCGGTCAATGAAAACAGAAATGAAGTCTCAGCCGCCGTTGGTTTTCAGCGGGGCGCTGCAGATTGTCTTGAACAGGTCTTCGCTGCCTGGCTCTGCCTTCCACAGCGGGCGGCCCTTGGGGTCGCGGAGCGCATATGACTTGCCACCCGTTTTAAGCTGCACGACAAGCGCTGTCGCGTCGCTCTGCACGAGCAGCTTTGCCTCAATATCTTGCCCCACCTTAATTTCGATTTTGCGTGCGTGCAGGTACCATTTGGGGGCGAGGTGCAGGTTTACCATACCCTTGTCGGCGGTCGAAAGCATCGCGTGCAAAACGTAGTCCATCGATTTGCCGCAGTAGTCTTCTTCAACGGTGACGACTTTGCCGGTAACAGTCATTTTTTTACCTGCCGCGATGAGCGGTAGCACCAATACCAAAGCGAGCATTGCGAAACGTTTCATATGCCATCTACGGTAACTCAGGCGGCCCTGCAAGTACAACGCAAAAGCTTTTCGCTGCGTCAGAATATCCGTTTCTGTCGGGTATGAGCGACCTGGCAGCCGACAAAGCCCTGTTAAAAGATGCAATCCGCACGTATTCTTATCGTGAAAATCACGAAGAACCGTTCACGCTTGCGTCGGGCAAAAAGAGCCCGTACTATTTCGACCTCAAACAAACCCTGTTGCAACCAAAATATCTGGCGTTAGCCGGTCGCGTCGTCGCCGCGACGATCGGCCAGCACTACCATGACAAAGTGGTCGCGGCCGGGCTGACGATGGGCGCCGACCCGATTATCTATTCTGCCTCGATTTCGGGAATCAATCCACCCGAAATACTGCCTGCGATTGTGCGCAAAGAGGCGAAAGACCACGGCACGGGAAAAAGAATCGAGATGCTCAAGGGCATCGACACCTCGACACCCTGCGTGATGGTCGATGACGTCATCACCACCGCCGGTTCGACGCTCAAGGCATTTGCCGCGATGCGCGAGGCGGGTTTTACGATCAGGCATGCCGTGTGCATACTCGACCGTGGCGAAGGCGGCGTCGCTGCGCTCGCAGAGAACGGGGTCACGCTGCTTTCAGTGTTCACCGCAGCCGAATTTAAGGAGCGCTAGGCGATGCGCATTCTTTTTCGCAATCTCGGCTACGCGCTGCTTCTCACGATTGTGAGCGTGTTGGTCAACCATGCGCTTGGGTTCAATACTGAGCGGCACGACATCGGTGATTATTCGCGCAATGTTGTGACGGTCATTTTCTGGTGTTCGATATTTCTCACCATTGTGCAAATTCGCGCGGTCTCTGGCGAAGACCATAACTTCTTAATCGCCTTCCGTTTTGGGTTCTTCTATTCGGCGTTTTACGCCGCAGCGTTTGCTCTCTTCATGATCTTCTACCAGCGCATCGTAAACCCTCAGTTTTACCCAACGTACCGCAAGTTTTTCGAAGGCCGACTCTTAGAGGCCAAGCTCGCTCCCGAACTTATCGCCTCACGCATGCGGCAGTTCGACATGAGCTTCAATGGCGATTTTCCGACGTATGTGCTACTGTTTCTTTACATGGCAATGGGCGGCGCGATTCTTTCGGCGATCGCCGCAGCGATCTTCAGAAATCCTGTCAAAAATGGCTGAAGCGCGATTTTACGGCTCGGCAGACGACGAGTTTTTCTCTCTGTATCGGCCCACCAGCGGCCTTGCGGAAAACATTAACGTTGTGGCGGGCTACACAAAGGGTGGCGTGCAGAAGATAAGCCGCGAAGTGGTCGTTACTGCCACAGAGCTGCGCGCCTTGGCCGACTGGATCGATAACTTCTGGGACGAAACACCGCCGCATAACCTGGCCAGCGGACTCCTTCGATTCATCTATTCTCACCGCGAGCACATTGGTGAAGGTTACTACAACATAGAATTCGATGGTGTCAGCATTTTGCAGGTCTACGAACAACTCGGCACATCCAACACGTTTCGCGCGAATGAGGTACGCGCGCTCTTGAAGTAAATGTCGCGCGCCTGGTTGCTGCTGGTGGTGAGCGCCGTGCTTTGGGGCGGCGTCTTTCATGTGATCAAATACCCGCTGTCGGTGGCGCCGCCGTTCGTTGTGATTTCGGTGCGCTTCACGTTAACCGTGCTGTTGCTTTCACCCTGGTTGCTTGTGCGCCATAACTACCGTGTGGCCTTCAGTCGCGAGAACCTTGGCCCCATGATTTTTCTTGCGCTCGTCGGCATCTGCGGCTACAATACTTTCTTCACGTATGGCATGGCGCTCTCTGAACCCGCCACGGGCTCGCTGATCATCGCGGCGAACCCCGCGATGACGACCTTCATTGCGCGCCTCTGGAAAAAAGAAGCTGTCTCGCCGACCCGCTGGGTGGGAATTCTGCTCGCCTTCTTCGGTCTTGTGTTTATCGTATTCGAAGGCAGCCTCGCGAACCTCGGTAAATTGAAACTCGGGGCGGGCAACCTCGTGCTCATCGGCGCTCCTTTTGTGTGGGCTATCTATTCGATCAAGAGCCGCGAGATTCTGCAGAGAATGCCCACGACAGTTTTCACACCGGCGGTGCTCTTACTGTCGTTGCCACCGCAAATTCTGGTTGCCGCGATACAATTCGACGGTTTCGGGTGGGCAGCCGAACCAAAATTCTGGTGGCCTGTTTTGTTTCTAGGCGTCATGGCCACGGGCGTCGCTTACCTCTGCTGGAACAAGGGAGTCGAAATCGTCGGGGCAGCACGCGGTTCTGTATTCATGAACCTGATTCCCGTTACGGCGATTTTTCTTTCATGGCTGATCGGGCACCCCTTGCAGCACTTTCACTTTTTAGGTGGATGCATCGTTGTTCTGGGGGTTGTGCTCGCAACGCGCCGGTAGGCTCACGAAAGAATCGTTGGTGAGAAAACCGGAGCGGGCGGCCAAAGCCGCGTTTATAGCAGCTCTGCAAATTGCCGGCGAATGAATTCGCGCCGGGGTTTCAGCGTCAATGTCAACTCAGCGCCCCGGTGAAATCGGCGGGGCAACAAATGAAAGCGGCCCGGGCGTGCATATAGAGGCAGGCCCGATTCTGAAATCAGCGCCTCAAATTCGCGCGCGTACAAATCGTTCGCCACACCCGCAAGCAGAGGCTGCCAGAAGGCTGCGTGAACCTCAGGCTTTTCAGCATATTCGTAGAGTGCAGGTGCATACGCGTGTTCGGCCAGCCATTGCAGCAGTTCATGAAAATCGGGCACCACGAGCGCAATAGGCTTGGGTGAGCCGTTGCCGAATACGAGCACCCGGCCGACAAACCTGCTGCCGCGCAGCACATTCTCGACGAGCTCGGGAAAAACGACCTCGCCCGAGGCAAGGCGAAAGGTGTTCGCGCCTCTGCCCACCACGATCAGGTTGCCGTGCGCATCGAGTGAACCCATATCGCCCGTACGATGACTTGCATTGGTGCCGGGGCCTTTGCCTAGCGAGGGCATGTCTTTGAAATATCCTGCGAACACGTTGGGCCCCGATACGACGATTTCGCCGAGCCGTGTGCCGTTCCATTCTGCGGCGAGGGAATCTTCTATCGTCACGTGCACACCGGGCAAGACCTTGCCAACAGATCCCGGAAAATTACGCGTCGGGCGTCTGAGGGCGGTCACGCACTGTTCGGTTGACCCATACCCTTCGAGCACTTCGAAGCCGATCGCGCGCAGCGTTTCATCGACCACGAGCGGCAACGGCGCGTCGCCCATGATCGCGTACCTAAGGTTTGGGCTCACCCCCCGCCGCATCGCACGAAATACAGTGCGCTGCAGAATATAGCGCAAAGGCAAAAGGTAAGCCAGCTTGATAATTGCCGTAAAGGCTGCCGTTTTCTTTTCGTATCGCGCGCGGCCAAACCAGTATTCGTAAATGCGGTCAGTCGCAATCACGAAACGAATCGCGTAACGCAGAAAGATCCTCATTTTACTCTGCTCGATTGCAAACAGAATCTGCCGGTAGATCTTTTCCCATATCTCAGGAAAACTCGGAAAAACCGTACACCCAGAATTACGCAACGTATCGGGCAATGCAGCGATCGACGAATAGACAATCGAACCGCCTGTGCCGATGGCGACGTATTCTACAAGGCGCGCGTAAAGATGCCATGAGGGCAGACACGACAAAAAGACGTCACTGCGCTTCAATTTGAGCACCCGCGCGACCACTCGCATCGCATGCATAAACGAATGTTGAGCCACTGGAACCAGTTTTGGCTCTCCCGTAGTGCCTGAGGTGGCGATCACAGCCGCGACAGGAAAAACATGTTCCGTGAACGACACAGGCGCGGCCGGGTCGGCTTGCAAAAGAGAAGTCAGAAGTTTGACACGTTCGGGGTCTGCGTGCAGGTCAACCCCGGGCCCCAGAACCAGGCGCAGCCCCGTCTGCTTCGCGGCGAGCGATGCAAGGCGACTGGCCGCGGCGTTATCTAGAATTACCATTTCAACACAGCCCGTCTTTTTTATAAGTCCCTCAATCTCAGATCGCGACTTGCTCGCTTCAACCGGAAACTCCGCTGCGCCAATCGCTTGTATTGCGAGGCTCACCACCAGCCACCACTCGCTTTGATCGGCGATAACGATCACTGCGGTGCCGGGCAACACCTTATGCCCGTGCTGCAAGAAGGCGGCGAGCCGGGTCACCTGCGCATGCACCTGCGCGTAAGTGAGCTGGCTCGTTTCTGCTTTCAGGCAGACACGTTGCGGATACCTGCGCGCGCTCTCGCAAAATCGACGGTAAATGGAATGATCGTGCACGGGACGAAATCAATATTCGAGTTTGTAGCGGTACGCCGCGCCGAGTTTGATGCCCACAAGCGAGTTGCCGTCTTCATAAATGCTGTGGTAGTCGAAGGCAGCGTAGATACGCACCGTTTTGAAAACCATAAACATGAGTCCCAGCTCGCCCGTATACCCAAACCGCGCTGCCGATGATGTCGAGTCGTCACCGTTCGTCGTGAGCGTGACATACATGTGGTGAATGCCGTACGTGCCTTTTGCGTAGGGCGCCCTGAGTAAAGATTGCCAGAACAGTGGCATCGGTTTGCGGTCGTTCTCGAAAAACAGTTCGTAGACCCAGTCGCCCATTGGCAGATAGATCGCGCCGGCAAAATAATGCGCATAAAGATTCGCGCCATAAGATACATCGCCGTAGCCCGGTATATTGGTACCCCCTGATTCAGAATAGACAGGCATATACTCATACTGCGGCCCGTAGTAAAAAGGTAGAAAATAGCGCACTGTCAAATCGATACCGCCGCCGGTGCCACCCATGCGCACCTTTGACCCGGGGGATGTCGCCCGCGGCTGCGGCTTGACCGCGTAGTGCCACACCGCCCACGTACTCACCTGAAAGTCGGGAAACGGCAATTTGAATGCGTGTAGCTGCGCTGTGCCTGCAAAAAGCAGCACGTACAAAATATACCTGAAAGTTCTGCGCGCGTACATCAAATTACTGCTGAAACTTGGTGTAGATCAGAGAAGTGCGATCGCTGATCATACCGTCGGCGGCGCCGTCGTTGAAAAAGAGATCAAAATAGTCTTTGCTGTTTACGGTCCAGTAAAGAATGATTTTTCCCGAGCCGTGCAGAATGTCAGCATACTGCCGTTGGGGCCCCAGGGTAAACCGCGGACTGTAACCGCGGCAGCTGTACGGAATCACTTTTGAATAGTCGTACTCGACGAGGCAAGGTGCATTCTCATAACCCGGGGTCGCAAGGTACGTGTTCAGGTAATCTTCGTCGGGAATACCGATCAGAATTTCGAGATTCTTGCCAAGCGCGACGGCCTTCGCCTTGTATTCGGTCGCAAGGCTCACCATCGGCCCGATGGCCGAGGTGGTTTTCGGGTCGAGCCAGACCATTTTCATCGTATCGTCTGTCAAAAGCGCTTCGAGTGTCTCGCGCAACGTCGGAATGCGTTCGCCGTACTTGAGGCGACAGAAAACCTTCATCTGCAGCACCGTGTAGTTACCCACGTCACCCAAACAGAAGATTCCCGAGATGAGCCGCGAGTTAAAATCATTGTCGTGGTAGAGCACTGGCACCTGGTCTTTGCTCATATGAACGTCGAGCTCAACCGAGTTCCCGCCTAGGTTGCCGGCAAGTTTGATCGACTCGAGCGAGTTCTCTGAAGCGCCACAGTTATCGACTGTGCGGCAGCCGTGGTGGCCGATGATATATTTATTGATAGGCTTTAGCGGCCCGACGTAGTTGAGGTTAATGGTATTGGTCAGCGCATTCGGATTTCTTCCCGAAACACCGACATAGTTCACATGCGGAATCAACGGCGCATTGCCCGCGCAGATTTCTGTGCCGCCCTGCCCCTGCACAATGCTCAGACGAACCAGACCGCCTTCGCGTGAAGCAGGGTCGTAGCTGCGCCCTTCAAAAATCACCTCACCATCGACGCAGCCGGCGCTCATGACCGCATAGGTTTCGCGCTCGTAAGACAGCAGCGAAATACGCGAGTTAGAAGAGATAATGGTGATCGGCCCGCTGAAATTCGACTCGCCCGTAACCGAAATACCATAGTTGCCTGTCAGGTGCTGCAAGACCGCCGGCGAAAGCGGCAGCGAGTTCTTGAGACGACTATTATTGCCAAAGTTGGTGTCTTCTTCGGTGAGTACAGAACACGCGGGCAGAAAAAC
The DNA here is from genome assembly GCA_942492915.1 of uncultured Leptospiraceae bacterium. Classification (GTDB taxonomy): domain Bacteria; phylum Spirochaetota; class Leptospiria; order Turneriellales; family Turneriellaceae; genus Turneriella. Next base: position 3,847,913 of record OW818662.1, on the reverse strand, counting down.
AGCGAGCGCCAGCGCCGAAAAAACCATCGGCGAAAAAAACAAATCACCGGCAAGTCTCATGAGACGCATAGATCCTCCATTTTTCAAAAGCGATACCCTGCATAGAGCGTCGTAAAATTCATCGCGTAATTATAGTCAGAGAATGCCAGCCAGAACTGGTAACCCGGCCGCGCATGGTTGATGCGAAGCCCGAAATAGATGCCTGCCGTGCCCGTACCATATTCGGCCATGATGTCGATTGTGTAACCCTCGAGGTCGGCCCGCCTGCGTTCGAGTTCGGCTGTACCGAGGCGAACGTACTGGTAGTTGAGCCGGTTGAGCTTGAACGTGACCGACAGGCTATCGGGTAACCAATAATAATAGTGGCGTAGATTCTTGCCGATCGACACCATCGGGTTGTTGACCCACGTGTACGTCTGCGAATCAAAACCCGTCGTTTGAAAGTAGCCCATCCAGATGACCGTATTTACACCGAAGCTGACGCTGAACCAGGGAAAGTGATAGAAAACCGAAAGGCCGGTACTCGCATAGTTCTGAATATAGAGCACGCCGATGGAATTGCGCCAGCTGAGAAATTTCAGAAAGTCTTTATTGGCGTAACCTTCGATAAGCGGAAAAAAACGCGTCTCAGATTCTGCGACGTTTTTGGGTATCACAGTTAGATGCATGCCCGTAGCGAATACCCATTTGGTATCGCGGTTCTCGGGGCTGAACACAAATGTGCCGGTAACCTGATAGCCGGTGTTGGGTTTTGGCGGTTCAGAAAGAGTGGGCGCCACAACTTCAGGTTTTTGCGCGAAGAGTGAATGAGCTGCGAGCAGCGATACGAATAAGAGTACGGTGCGCAACAGCCGTCAGTCAACGAACTGGTGCGTCGTCCGTAAACAATCTTTCCCGACTTCAATCACGCGGTAGCCTTTTTTCTGGCTGAAGGTGTGGTTCATCTGGTGGTCGCTGAAGGGTGCAACACCTGCATATATCGCGCCGCCTTCAGCCGCAAGATACGCACCGTGAAAATGACCAGTGAACATGCCGATGACCCGTTTTACCGCAAACACAGCTCGTATATCAGCGGCATTTTTCAGAACAAAATGAGGAGCGTCTTCACTCACGGGATGATGGCCGAATACGAGTATCCTTTTCCCGGTATCGGCCATGCGCCTGAGCTTTTCAATCTCGGCTGCAGGCAACGAAGTGTAGCTGCCGACAAATGGCCCGGGCCAGGCGGTGTCGAGATAGATCAGCCTGACATCGCCGATGTCTTCGAAATGTGTCTGCCCGGGGTTTTCGGGCACTGCTTCTTTCAGCGGCATATCGTGATTGCCCCAGATGTAAACGATTCCGGCAAACGCTGAGAGCTCTTGCGTGAGCGCCTGCCATTCGTCAATCTTGCCATTGGCGGTCAGATCACCCGTAAGCACGATGCGATGCGGTTTGTGCAGCGACACTGCCTTCTGTAATTGTTCACGCGTCCAACTTGCATCGGCTGCGTGCCGAATGTGAAGATCGCTGAGCTGCAGAATCACCAAATCGCCGGCGTTGCCGTTGCAGGTTGCCGACTGCCAGTCGCGGTAGTTTGCCCGGCAAAAGCTCGCCAGGAACAACGATAATGTTAAGATACTAAATTTCATCGGGCGTAACACGACATGGTACCTGATCAACAGATTCAAGAAATGCCACAACTACCTGCCGACGAGCGCAAAATGCCTCTGCAACGGCGGCTACTTCGCTTTGTCGGAAATGCAATGGCCTGCGAGAGTATCAGGGTGTTGGGCTTTTAAGTCTTTCCAAAACATGCCGTGAATGCCATCTGGAATGCAGATGCGCTTGCGCCTCTTACCGATACTTCTCGCCTGCCCGTGCACTCTGGGCTTCGCTCTCGACATATTCGTTTTTAACCCCGAAAGCAAGTCGGGTCAGACCCAGGCTGCCCGCACCAGCCTCTCGCGCTTTATGGAGGCAGAAGGGTTACCGGCGCAAGTGACTGTATTCGCCAATTCAATCGATTTCGAGCGCGCGGTCGCGAGGGCGAAACCAGACTACGCGATCGTCGCTTCGTATTATTATGCTGCCGCCGCAAAAGAGATGCAATGGCGCGCTTTGCTGTCAGGCCACCGAAACAGCGAAGAGTCGTTTCGTAAGGTCTTCATGGTAGACCAGTCTGTCAGCAGAGCGGCAGATCTCAAGAACAAGGCAATCGCAACCACTTCGTTCGGCGCTGCGACATTTAGTTTCGTCAATCTTCAGTTCTTACAGCCCCTTGGACTCAATGCATCACAGGTGCGTCTGATAACAGTTTCAAAAGACATCGATGGATTGATGGCGCTGGCAGTCGGCCAGGTCAAGGGTGCGATCGTTACGCAGGACAGCATTGATAAACTCAGATCGATTAATGCTGCCGCGTTTGAGTCGATGAAAGAACTGCGCAAATTGCCTGCGATTCAATACCCGAAAGTGGTGCAGTTTTCACAGGCGAAAGACGTACCAAAAATGCGCCAGGCATTTCGGCGTATTGCCGTGAACAGCGAAGGTGCTGATTTTCTGCGCTATCTCGGCATCACGGGATTTCAATAAGGAGTGAATATGCGAACGTTTCTGCACGTCATTGCAATCTGTCTGCCCATGGCACTGGTCGCGAAGAACAAACCCGTTTACGTGTTTGTAACCGACAGCGACATTCAACAGTTCGAACAGGTTGTGCAGGGGTTTACTGAAAGTTATCCGCAGGCGGCAGTTCACCGCATCAACCTCTCGGGTAAACCCGATCAGGTGGCCGTGCGAAAATTCGTCGCAGCGCACAAGCCTGACATGATTGTCGCGCTCGGCAGCATCGCCGCCACAACGGCTGCCTCACTCGACGGCAAGACCCCGGTGATATTCGGCATGGTGCTGAACCACAGGCGCTATGCACAATTGAAAAAAACACATATCGCCGGCGTCTCGATGGAGATACCCGCTCATGCGTGGCTTACGCAGTTTCGGCTGCTGTATCCCGAACTCAAGGGTATTGCAGTACCCTTTAACCCCGAAGCCTCGGCTGAGATCGTCAAAGACGCGACAACTGCGGCGCAGAATCTCAAGATCAGCATTCTCGGTGTCGCGGTCTCTGACCCCGATACCATTCGCTCTCGATTAGAGAACGAAAAACCCGATGGCTTTAATGGCCTGTGGATGGTCGCCGATTTCAAGCTGTTCTATAACGACTCGCCGGCGTTCGTGCAATTGCTTGAATTTTCACATGAAAAGCGCAAACCCCTGATGGGCGCATCAGAAGCATTCGTCAAGGCCGGGGCTTTCTTTTCGGTTTCGATAAACTACCAGACCCTGGGGTCGCAGCTCGCCTTGGTGTCGCGGCAGATTCTCGAAGATAAGCTCGCCCCCGCTTCGATTGGCGTGCAGCCACCGATAGGCACTTTTACTGTCGTAAACAAAAAGACAGGCCGTGAAATACTGGGCAATGCCTTTAACGAAGAGCTGATCGGCAATGCCGACAAGGTTTACCCCGTAGAAGAGTAAACGTGCTGATTATTTTTTACAGAATACGCAACTTTTACCGCAACCTCAAAATTCGGTACAAGTTTTTTCTAACCATGGCGGTCGTGCTGATGATTGCCGTGCCCGCGCTCTCTTATGTTTTTATCAGCCAGTCTGAGCAGCTGCTGATTAAATCGCTCGAAGAACGCATCGAACTCTTGAACAGTAATTTCTCGATTTTAACCCGCAACAGCCTGCAAGAGAGCAGCTTTTCTTTCTTACAGGGCATGGTGCGCGACGCTGCTTCGCGGCAGAAAGAGGTGCGTGCATTCGTCATCGTCAATGCGCGGGGTACGATCATCGCGACCAACAACGAGAACGACTACCCCCTGTTTGGTGATTTGCGTTCGATGCATCCCGGTGATCTTTTTCGTGGCGGCAAGAATGTACTGCGGCGGCTAAAACGTGAGGACGTAATCGAAAGCCTGCATTTTGTTCAGGCGTCTGCGCCCGGCGAAACTGCCGAAAAGCCAGATAATCGTGAGATTGTGGCGACGCTCTACGTCGTCGTCACGACCGCTTTTCTCGAGAATTCAGTGCGCAATTTGTGGCTGTATTCGCTGTTTTTGACGCTGATTTTTACGACGCTCGCATTCTTTACCGCATACCGTGCGGGCCTTCATCTCGCACGGCCAATTACGCAGCTGGCGCAAGATGTGCAGCAGATCGCTTCGGGCAACCTTGCCGTAAAAATTCACCCCGGCAACAAAGACGAAATTGGCCAGCTCATTTCAGACGTCGAGCGCATGCAATCGTCGATTCTGCGGATGCTGTTCGAAGTGAACGAAGGCAAAGAAAAAATACAGGATTACGCCGATCACCTCGAAGACATGGTCAAAGAGCAAACGGCAGAGCTACGCGAGACACTTGAACAGGTGCAGGCGCTGAAGAACCAGCAAGATGCTGACTATTATCTGACGACCCTTCTCGTTGAACCGCTGCGCGTCAACCTCGCCAACAACAGAAATGTCAACGTGCAATTCGTGGTGCGCCAGAAAAAGCGTTTTCCATTCAGGCAATGGACCGTTGAAATCGGCGGCGACATCTGCATTGCGCACAGCATCGAACTCAGGGACAGCCAGTTCACGGTCTTTCTGAACGGCGACGCGATGGGTAAATCGATTCAAGGCGCGGGTGGCGCTCTTGTGCTCGGCGCTGTGTTCCAGTCCATAATAGAACGCACGCGCATGACAGAAAGTGTGAGAGGCCTCGCGCCTGCAGATTGGATCAAAGCAACCTTTCTCGAACTTTCGAAAGTATTTCTGAGCTTCGACGGCGCGACCTACGCGTCGCTGGTTCTCGGCGCTGTTGACGAACAGACGGGTGACATGTTTCATATCAACGCCGACCACCCGCGTATCGTGCACTACCGCGGTGGCCAGGCCGAATTCATTGATTCAGAAATTCGGCTCAGGCGCCTTGGCTTTCAAATACCCGAAGACACCGTAACGGTGCGGCACACGAAATTGATCCCGGGCGACATTATCGTCGCCGGTTCAGACGGGCGTGACGACATCATTCTCGCGAACATGGAAAATAGCGGAGAAATCAACGAAGACGAAGCGCTGTTTCTGCGCCATGTCAAGGCGACACAGGGCAACCTGCAGGAAATTTTAACACGTATCGTCGACTCGGGTCAGCTCACCGACGATCTTTCACTGCTGCGCATTCACTTCCATTGATTATTCTGGCGGCAAGCCGCCAGAATAATCAAAATTTATACCCTGCCGTCAGCCAGATGCTGCGGCCTTCAAGCGGGTGCTGCGTCGGATAATACCCGCCGTCTGCAGTGCGAATACCGGGGTCAAATACCAACTGGTTGAAAAGATTTCTGACCATCAGCTGCACGAAGAACCCCTGCACGCCGACATTTTCCCAGCGGATGTTTGCGTGCAGCAGAACATAACCCGGCACGCTTCTTACGGGATTCATGGCAATCGTTTCGCGCTCGTGCACATAATTCACGCGCATATGCAGCGACAGGTCTTTCATAAAATAATACGTTGTGCCCACGTTGATGTGGTGCGGGGCAATATTGGGCATACGGTCACCCGCAGCCGCTGCGGGGGTCGTTGCCAATGTTGCGGGCAGGTCGAAATAGCGGCCAGTCGTGAAGGTGTAGTTGGCAAATACATTCAGGTCGCGCATCAGTTGCAGGTCGCTCTGAAATTCCACACCGATGATTTCGGCATTGCCGACATTCTGGTTCTGGTTATAAAAGCCAGTTGAGGGTTTGGCATTATTGGTCTGCACTTCGAGTAGAAGCGACGTGATGCGATTATAATAGCTCTGAATACCGAAGTAATACTTTTTCTTTAGGCGGTAGCCCGCACCCAATTCAAAAGCGACAAGCCGCTCAGGGCGAAGCGCGGTGTTCGCGAGCCTGTTGCTCGTCGCATTAAAGAGCTCCCACGCGGTGGGCGCGCGAAAGCCGGTGCTCGCGAGCAGCTTGAATGTGAGGTCTTCGACAGGGCTTAAGACCGCGCCCAAACGGGGAGTATGTGAATTACCAGATATGGTATTGTGGTCGAATCTGTATCCCCCTGTGAGCGCAAGCATGCCAATCGGTTTATAGACCTGCTGAACGTACGTACCGTAATTCTGGTAGTCGTAACGCGTCGTCGAACCATAACCCGTCGGCACGACCGAGTGGTTAACCTCAAAGCCAAGCGTTGTGTTGGCCTTATCGCTGTGGTTGTACGTCAATTTTTCGCGCACTTCGTAAGCATAGTCGGGCCGCGAGTAGGATGTATAATAGACAAGGTCGCCGGGACGCTGGTAGAGTGTCGGCCCTTCTTTCCCGGTCTGAGGCCCCTGATCATGGCTTGAGCTCAAGACCTCGCTGTGACGGACTATAACTTCACTGTCGAGGTTTATCTGTTTCGTGAACTCGTTGATATAACCCAGCGCAAATGAATTGCTGCGAAAATCCCACGCTGAACCGCCGACGCCGCCAGCAGTTGTGTCGATGCTCTGCGTCGCGTTGGCAAATGTTCCGAGGCCCTGCAGGTATTGCCAGTTCACCGTCTGAAAGCGCAAGTTCCCCTTGGTGAACTTGGCGGTGAGATTATACGTGTCTTCTTTAGAGTTATCGTAGACGGGCGACCAGTAATACCCCTTTCCCGTAGCGTCGAGATTCTGCACATTGCGAAAATCGGGCCCTTTGGTATTGTAATAATAACCGCTCAGGCTGTACTTCACATCAGCCGCGCGCCCGCGCGTATAGAGACTCATGGCTGCACCCAAATTCGTGAATGAATTGTTGTACGAACCGCCGGTGAGCGCGACCTCTGAACCTTGATCCTGATCGTTCAGAATCACATTGATAATCCCGTTAAAGGCATTCGCGCCATAAAGCGCCGACGCGGGACCCGCGAGAATCTCGATGCGCTTCACATTGTGCAGCGGAAAGCGCAGGCTGCCGGCGAGCATCGCGTTTTCTGATATGTTGTTATCGGGTACGCCGTCGATGTAGAGCAGGCTGCGCTGGTTATTGCCGACGAGACCACGCTGGTGCACCACTTCGGGAAAAGTGCCGTAGGTGTGTTGAAAGTCGAACCCGGGAATATCATGCAGGGCCTCTGAGAGCGTTCGATAACCGCGCTCGCGAATGTCTTTATCGGTAATCACATAAACGGCCGCCGGTGCCTCTTTGAGTTTCACCTCGCTGCGCGTCACGGTGACGACCACCTGGTTTTCGAGATAATAAAAACCGAGTTCTTCTGCGGCATTGGATTCTTGCGCATAAACTACCTGCATGCCCGTCACCGACAAAAAAGCCGCGAACCAACCGACGCACCGCATGCGGAAGCCTGAGCAGCAATGACCGCTGCGTCAACGGGTTTTCTGAGATTGACTTGTCATGAAATCGCTGGCGCGAATTCATGACAAATCAATGGAAACAGATTCGATAATTATCAACAAAGAAAGGTTGCTCAAGAACTACCGACTCGTGATTGTGTTGGTAGCGCTCTCATGCCAAACACTCGCCGCCGCATGGGTGCGCGCGCCAGGTGAAACACTCGTCGGCCTGGGTGTGAGCTATACATCCGCCAACAAGGTCTACGACGACGCCGGCAAAACCCCCGGCATACCGCGTTTCACCGAAATCGCGACGAACCTCTTTGGTGAACATGGGGTGACCGAACGACTGACCCTCGGCGCAGCGGTGCCCCTCTTAAGTCTGCACAGCGCCGAAGACATGACAATGCTCTCGAACGAGCGGCGCAATACCGGCATCGGCGACAGCGTCGCGACCGGCAGATACCTACTGGTGCAGGGGCCGGTTCTTGTCAGTGCGGGGCTCGACCTCGGCCTGCCCACAGGCAACAAAAACGCGGCGATACCCACTGGTGACGGTGAATTCAGCCTCTTGCCAAAAGTTGCAGCAGCAGGGGGATTTCAAATCGGTCTGCCGGTTTTTTATCTGCTCTCAGCCGGCTACCACAAGCGTACTGTCGGTTTTTCCGACGAACTGCATGGCCAGCTCCTGGGGGGATTTCGAACGTCTTTCGTCACCTTCATCTTCAGCCTCGAAGCCAGGCATTCGCTCAAGAACGGTGACGCCGGGGCGCTGAGCGCAAACCCGCTCTACTTTAACAATGCGAGCTTCATAAGTTATGCGCCGGGTATTGTCATTCACGCAAGCGACCGGTTGGCATTTAATCTTTTTTACAAGAGCGGCTTTTTCGTGCGCAATATTCTCGCAGCACCTTCGATCAGCGCGGGTGTGAGTTATGTTTTCTAACTGACTAGCCGCGATTGATGGGCGAATTTGTATTGCGCAGACATCATAGAATGCGCCGATTGATCACGCCCTGCATTCTCGCCGTCTTTCTATTGTGTTTGGGGACACCGATTCGTGCATGGTATCTGCAACCCGGTGAAATCTACCTTGGTTATTATGCGGTTGAATCAAAATCGAGCACGCTGACGCGCAACGACGGTTCAATAGCCGACTTTCCCAACATATCGTGGTTCAGTCAGTTTATACTGCTCTCAGCCGGCGTTTTCAATCGCGCGGAAGTGCATACGGCACTGGCATATGTGATTGCGCGCGAACGCGACACGCCGGGTATCAACGTAAATTCACCCGGTGATAGTTGGCTCGGCGGCTCGTATGCAATTTTGAGCGAGCGCGATGACGAGTTTGCTTCGATTAAACTGCGAAGTGATATTAAGGTCCCCCTGGCAGACTACCCTACGAGACAACATACGGCAATTGGTCAGGGACAGACCGATTATCGCTTTTCTGCAAACATTTCGAAAATCTGGCAGGTGGGAGCAATTAACATCTCACCATACATAGAGCCTCTTTATACTCTGCGCACGGGCGAGCCTTTTGACCAAATGATGCTAAAAGCTGGCGTTGCTACATATTTACCCGCGAACCTTCGCACCGGCATTGGCCTCTCTACACTCAGAACTTTCGGTGGTAGCGCATTCGGTGAACCGGGTTGGACTTATCTGAATCTACGCGTATGGTACACGACGATTGACCTTTCGCTCGGTTATACTCTTTTCGAGCGAATCTTCATCGACGTCATCTATGCCCGTACGCTCGCTTCAGGCAACTCACTTCTATTTGATCATTTTGGCGGCCACGTGGGTACGAGATGGCAATTTTAGGTCGGCACCTTTTTCAGATTTTTCAAATCACTTTGCCGATGCGCCGGGTATTGCAACGCGCACAGCGAACCCCGGACCACTTGAATCAAAGTCCACTGAGCCGCCAAACGCCGCAGCACGCTGTTGCATCAGCAGCTTGCCTAATCCCGGTTTTTCAGCGTGACCCGGGCTGACGCCGCGGCCATTGTCTGCGATCGCAAGTTCAAGTCGCTCGCCAACTTCTGTCACGGTGACCGAAACCGCCGTCGCATTCGCGTATTTGACCACGTTCGTGAGAGCCTCTTGCACGATGCGAAAAAGGTCAATGCTCCAGTCGTCGGGGAAAACGCCCTTCAGTAGCCCGAGTCTGGCTTCAATTTTGATTCCCGCTTTTATCGAGACTCTTTCACACAGGTCTTCGAGCGCCTCGACGATGCCGAGCGACTTCAGGTAGATCGGGCTCATGCGGTGCGACATGTCGCGCACAACTTTGAGTGTCTCGTCGATGAGTTTCATCCAGCGGCTTATGTGGTCTGCGTGTCCCGGCAACATGTCACCCAGCTCTTTGCGCAATTGCAGTTTTAACAGCACGAGACTCTGGCCCACGGAATCGTGCAAATCAGCAGATATAACCGCCCGCTCTGCTTCTGAGAGTGAAATAACTTTGTTCGTCAGTTCACCAATTTGCCTTGCCTGCTCACTGACTTGCGTAACGTCCGTCGTAACGGCAAATACGCCGCGCACAGCACCCTCATGCCAATCGGGTACAAACGTTGCAACGTGGCTCACAACCTTACCTGCAGAATCTGTTACTGTGGTGACGTTTGTGCCGACTTCACCTGCAAGCACGGCATCGTAGATGTGCTTGCGCTTGTGAAAGATATCGCGTCCTAGCAATTCTTCTGCCGACATGCCAATAATCTCGGCTGCCGGGCGGCCAAAAAAATCGGCAAATGCTTTGTTGGCGAACGCGCAAGTGTAGTCAGCCCGCCAATAAGCAACGTATGCCGGCAGGTGATCAGTCAAATTTCGCAGAAATGCCTCACTTTCGTGTAGCTTGGCTTTCGCTGCAACTTGTTCAGAAATATCGAAAAACGACGTCACGAATCGTCCGTCAACTACGGGAGAACAAGAAACCTGAAAAACCCGTTGTCTTATTGGGCTTGTGTACTCATACGTTACGGAATCTGTCCGATGCCCGTGGCGCTGCGAAAACTCTTTGATCTCTTCCGTTGAGACTGCAAATAAATCTGTCGCAAGCCGACCAATCACCTCTGAACCGCGGTAATCTGCCATAGAATAAAACGCTTTGTTGACTGAAACAACTCGGTAGTCAACCATGTCGCCGTCGGTGTCAGTAATCACTTCGTTCAGTGCCAGACCTTCGGTCATGGTATCGAAGAGCGATTGCAGCCTGGCCTCGCTCTTCGCAAGCGCAAGTTCTGCATTTTTTCTCTCGGTAATGTCAGTGCGAAGCGATACGTACTCGTAGATTTCACCCTTTGCGTCGGTAAACGGCACGATAGTGGTCGCAACCCAATAGAGAGAACTGTCTTTTGCGCGGTTGCAGAGCTCACCTTTCCAAACGGCACCGCTCTTTATCGTCTGCCAGAGATCGCGCATATAACTCTTGTCGTGGTAGCCCGAGCTAATGATACGATGGTCTTGACCGATCAGTTCGTCCTTTGCGTATTTTGAGATTGCACAGAACTTCTGGTTCACATAGTTGATACGACCTTTGCTGTCTGTGATCGCGACAATACTGTGCTCGTTGAGCGCGGCCTCGAGGTCGTGAACGCGCGCCTGCGCTGCTGCAAGCTGATCGCCCTGCTTCATGAACCGGTCGCGCTCGGAAAAGTCTGCAGATCTCTCTAAACTCGCCCGAGCCGAAATTCTTCTCAGTAAGCCATGTTCGGCTGCAGAGTTATTTTGCTTTCTTTCTGCCTGCATCTTTGGGGGAACACTCGCTCGCTATACCCGCAAGGGTATTTCACATCATTCAAGAGAACACACACGGACAAGCCATTTGTGGAGCAATTACTCTGATAATAACACTGGCAAAGTCTCAGCGTGCCAGTTTTTTTGTTTCTTTCGCAATCATCAGCTCTTCGTCGGTCGCAATGGCGTAGACTGCGAGTGACGTATCGGCGCTGATTAAACCTTGCGAAGCGAGCTTTTGGTTCTCCTGTGTTGAAAGTTTGATACCCAGATGCTCAAGGCCCCGACAAATGCGCATGCGTATTTCAGGCGAGTTCTCGCCGATGCCTCCGGTAAAAATAACCGCATGAGGCTGACCCCAAGTGAGGTAGGCCCCGATATATTTGCGCGCGCGCGCGCAGAAGATTTCAATCGCAAGTTCAGCCTGCGCATCACCCGAAGCGGCGCGGCCGAGAAGTTCGCGCATGTCGCTCGCCCCCGCAAGCCCCAAGAGGCCTGATTTCTTATTGAGCAGCGATTCGGCGTCGGCTGCCGTCATTTTGGCAACATTCTGCAAGAAAAATGGCAAAGAGGGGTCGATATCTCCGCTGCGCGTACCCATAACGAGCCCCTCGAGGGGGGTAAAGCCCATGCTGGTGTCGGCGCTCTTTCCGGCTCTTACGGCGCAGGCGCTCGTGCCATTGCCGAGATGCAACGAGATCGCGTTGAAGTCTTCATAACGAATCTGCATCCGCCTCGCGCATTCGCGTGTGACAAATTCATGCGAGGTGCCATGAAAGCCGTAGCGGCGCAGGCCGTACTCTCGAGCCAGTTCGCGCGGTATTGCGTATGTTGTGGCGACAGGTGGCATAGTCTGGTGAAACGCTGTGTCGAACACGGCAACTTGAGGCACCGAAAGCAAAGCACGACAGGCATTGATACCCGCAAGGTTGGCCGGGTTGTGCAGGGGAGCGAGTACCGACATGCGCTGGATCGCCGAAATCACTGCATCGTCGATCACCACTGAAGCCGAGTACTCATTGCCGCCGTGCACGACGCGGTGGCCGACTGCATGCACCTCTGCCGCCTTGCAAGCGCCGGTACTTTCGAGCGCAGACATCAGCTGCGAAATCGCCGCCGCCATGTCAAGGCCCGCAATGTCGCTGCTCAAGAGAGTCGTGTTGTCATCTTTCACGACGAGCGTCGCGTCGCTTTTGCCCACACGATCAGCGAACGCCTTCGCGACGAATTCAGGTTCGCCGCCCCGTAGCGCAAAAACATCCGCTTTGATGCTCGATGAACCACAGTTGATGACGAGGAGCTTTTTCATAAATGTCCATTTTGATTTGAGGCTTCGCCTCAAATCAAAAATGGACTTTCCCTATTTTAACGCGCTTCTGTGCATTCGCCCCGGCGACGTATACCGCGCACGCCATGCCCATAAGTTTGCTTTCTTTTGAATCTGAGCGGGACGGCAAAATTACAGGGGCCTTCGCGCCGAAGATGAGGCCCGCGGTCGTGCCACCGGTGATGTGCGCAAAGGCTTTCGCGACCGCGTTGCCCGAAACGATGTCGGGCATGAGCAGAATATCTGCGTTGCCCGCGACGACTCCGCCGATTTTTTTATACTTCGCAGCGAGGGGATTAATCGCGTTATCAAGAGCGAGCGGCCCGTCGACGATGCCGCCGTGAAACTGGTTGCGGTCGCTCATTTTGGCCAGCAGCGCCGCGTCAATTGTCGACTGTATGCCGGGGGTCACAACTTCAACCGCAGAAATTGCTGCGACTTTCGGTTGATCAATTTCAAAAATCTGCGCAAGCGCGACCGTATTGCTGATGATGCGCGCTTTTTCTTCGAGACTCGGCGCTATGTTCATCGCCCCGTCGGTAATGAAGAGCAGTCGGCCAAGGTGCGTTGCTTCAAGTATAAAAACGTGGTTCAGCAAATTATCAGCGCGCAGGCCCACTTCTTTGTTCAATACACAGCGCAGAAAATCGTCGCTGTGAATATACCCTTTCATAAATATCTGCGCTTTGTTCTCGCTCACCAGCTGCACGGCGGCAAGCCCTGCCTTAACCGGGTCGGCGACATTGACAATTTCAACACCCGCAAGGCTGATATTTTCTTTTTCGGCAGTCTCACGAATCACACGTTCGTCGCCCGCCAGCACACATTCGGCGATGTTTTTTTCACGGGCCATGGCCACTGCATGCAGCGTCTCGGAATCAGTACCCGAGGCGACCGCAATTCTCTGCGTCGGATAGCTGTGAATCTTGTCTTCGACCTGTTTAAAGTTAGTTATCATGCGATCTCCTTACACCCGGATAATGGTATAAAATTCGCCGCCACGGCGTAAAGCTGACGCAGATTCATAATAGACTATTTAGTCTATAAATGCGTGTACGCGGTATTTCTGGTACTGCCGATGGCCTCGTCGCTCTGTCGATTGACAACGCAGACAAACTGCTAAACAGGATATTTTTCATCATGAGTAAACACGCTTTGAGGCTTGCCATTCCCGTATTTTTTCTCTGGAATGGGGGCGCCATAACGGCGGCAGATACCTTCAAACTCGAAAACCATTCATACCCCGTCGGCCAAAAAAGCCTGACGGGCCTCGAATCGGGCACCATCGCACAGGGCATCGCTGTACGCGTGCTCAAGAACGGTCAGCCTGTTGCAGGGGAACTCGTGCGCTTTCATATCAGTCATGCACCCGGCTTGAATGCAAAACTCGAGCCGCTCGAGGTAATCACCGGCGCCGACGGGTTTGCACGATCGAGCCTGCGCATCGGCGACAAATCCGGGGATTACATCGTCGACGCCTTCCACAATGCAAAACTCGAGGTCACGCCGGTCGAAATCAGAGTGAAGGCGCTGCGCAGCGGGTGGATGGTCTTCTTGATTCTCGGGCTCTTCGGGGGCCTCGCGATTTTTCTCTTTGGCATGGACTCAAGCTCAGAAGGCCTGCAGAAAGTCGCTGGCGACAAGATGCGTGTCATACTCGGCAAGCTCACCAACAAACCGGTCATGGGCGTGATCGTCGGCATGCTCACAACTGCGGCCATACAGAGTTCGAGCGCGACGACCGTCATGATCATTGGTTTCGTCAGCTCTACGCTCATGACGCTCAAACAGTCGATCGGTGTCATCTATGGCAGCAATATCGGAACCACGTTGACTGTGCAACTTATCGCCTTCAACATTTCTGACTATGCTCCGCTTTTGATTGCGCTGGGTTTCTTCACCTCGATCATTTTTGGTTCAAAATCTCAAGGTGTTAAGTTCATGGGCCAGATCATTTTCGGTTTCGGCCTGATCTTCTTCGGCATGGGACTCATGAGCGACGCAATGAACCCGCTGCGTTCGGTGCCGGCGTTTACCGACCTTCTCACATCCATCGGCGAAAAGCCGCTGTTGGGCTTAACAGTCGCCACGGTATTTACCGGCATCATACAATCAAGCGGCGCCGCCATCGGTATCTCGATCGCGTTGGCAACGCAGGGCATTTTAACCCTCAAAGCGGCCATAGTCATCGCGTTTGGTGCGAACATCGGCACCACGATGACAGCCGTTTTGGGCAGTATCGGCTCGGGCCGCGACGGTAAGCGGGTAGCGCTGATTCATTTCTTGTTCAATTTTCTCGGGGTAATGATATTCTTTCCGTTTTTGACACCGTTCGCCGAATTCATCAAAAAATTCACAGACTCTGTTGAACCGGGTAATATTTCGCGAGCCATCGCGAATGCACACATGTTTTTTAACGGCATCAACACCCTTATCTTTTTGCCTTTCATCGGGCTCATGGAAAGGTCCGTGCGCTACCTCATCAAAGATACAGGGCCTGCACCGACGGTTTTCAAACCACAGTTTATACAACCCGGAGACATCAAATCTTCTAGCCTTTCACTCGAACAGACGAGGCGCGAACTCATGCGAGCGGGAAACATCTTGCTCGATACACTGAGCGACCTGCGCAACATCTGGAACCCACAGGCGGTAGTAACAACTGAAGTGCATGTCGAAACGACGAACAGACAGGTGGCCCTGCTCTCTGACGCGATTAAGCTCTACCTGCGCGACCTGGCTAAATTAACGCTCAGCAACAGCGAATCACGCGAAGCCACGTATTACCTGCACCTCGCTGAAGACATGCGGCAACTCGCCAGCTCGCTGCAGGTCGAGGTGCTGCCGGTGATGAAAGGCGCTACTGACGAGTTCGCGAGTTTCAATGAAAACCAGAAAAAGGACCTTGAATTTCTACTGGCTAAGATAGCTGAATTGCTTGAAAAGAACCTTCAGGCATTTGAAACGAAGAACATTCCGCTCGCCGAAGAGTCGGGTTTACTCTACAAGAAACTGAAATTCATGTCGAAAAAAGTGCAGAGCCAGAATCTGGACAGCCTGCTTGCGGGCGCCGAACAAGACAGCGCCGGCATGAACAGTTTTGTCGACGTGCTCGACTCGTTGCGCGTCGCCGCAACCGACGTGCACCAGATCAGCAAAACCATATTGGAAAATCAGGACTAAACAATGGATATTCAGAAATTACTCGCCAGCTTTGAACTTTTTAAGGGACTCACCGAAGCCGATCTTGGGCTTATAGCCGAGAAAGCGATCAAAGTCGAATTCGACGAAAATCAGGAAATTTTTCACGAACAGAGCACTGAATCTGACCTGTATATTCTGACCGAAGGGCGCGTGCAGATTATCGGTGCACTCGGCAAGACCGACAGCGCGACGATACACACGATTTTGCCGGGAAAACTTTTCGGTGAATTTGCTTTCATTGACGGCGAACCACGATCAGCGAGCGCGCTTGCGATTCAAAAAACGACAGTTTTCAAAATACCCAGCAGCGCGATCTACGAAATTTTTGATCAGGATAGCCGCATGGGCTACATCACGATGCGCAACCTGGCGCGCATTCTCGCCCGGCGCATTCGGCAGACTGCGCACGAGCTCAGATCGTCGTTAATGTGGGAAAAACACTAAGACATAATGAACGGGCAACACCCGTTCATTATGCTATTGTCACGTCTTTGCATAGGTAGACATCTTGAACCGCGTTCAAGAGCTCGATACCCTCTTTAATCGGCTTCTGGAATGCCTTGCGGCCTGAGATAAGACCCATGCCCCCCGCACGCTTGTTGATCACCGCAGTGGTCACAGCTTCTGCGAGGTCGGTTGCACCTTTTGACTCTCCGCCTGAGTTGATGAGCCCCATGCGACCCATGTAGCAGTTCGCCACCTGGTAGCGCGTCAGATCAATAGGATTGTCAGTCGTCAGGTCAGAATAGACCTTCGGGTGTGTCTTGCCGAATTTTAATGCGTTATAGCCGCCGTTGTTCGTCGGCAGCTTCTGCTTAATGATGTCGGCCTGAATCGTGACGCCGAGATGGTTTGCCTGTGAGGTCAAGTCTGTTGACGTGTGATAATCCACACCGTCTTTTTTGAAATCGCTGTTTCTGAGGTAGCACCACAGAATCGTCGCGAGGCCGAGTTCGTGTGCGCGCTCGAATGCCTGCGCAACTTCTACGATCTGGCGTGCCGATTCGTCTGAACCGAAATAGATCGTGGCCCCGACGGCGACGGCGCCCATCGCAGCAGCTTCTTCAACAGTGCCGAACATGATCTGGTCATACTTATTCGGGTAAGACAAAAATTCGTTATGGTTGATCTTCACGATAAAAGGAATCTTGTGCGCGTATTTGCGCGACACTGACGCGAGAACTCCATACGTTGACGCGACGGCATTGCAGCCGCCTTCGATCGCGAGCTTAACGATGTTTTCGGGGTCAAAGTAGATCGGGTTTGGCGCGAATGAAGCACCTGCAGAATGTTCGATTCCCTGATCAACAGGCAGAATCGAGACATAACCCGTGTTCGCGAGGCGGCCATGGCCGATGATCGACTGTATGGAGCGCAGCACGTTGTTGTTGCGGTTCGTCTGCGCGTAGATGTGGTCGACGACGTCGGGCGAAGGCAGATGCAAAGCCTCTTTATGTATCGTTTCACATTTGTGTATCAGCAGGCCCGCATGCGAGCCGAGTTGCAGTTCAATATCGTTGATTGTCAATGCCATGGCGGAGTTGATGCACGATTGAGACAGCGCGTCAATTCCGTTAGAATTGCCGCAGCAGGGTAATTGCTGTCACCGTAAGACAAACATGCCAAATACCGCCAGAAAAAGATAGAAGGCAATTGTCGCGGCGCCCGGGTAATCTTTTGCGATACGCTGGCCGGCAAAAAGCTTGAGCAGCGTGACCGCACACAGCATGAGCCCCCAGAAAGCCGGCATGATCGAAAGCCCTGCGAACAAATAGGCAACTCCCACAGCGCACAGGCCTGCCGACGCGAGTTCGAGCACCGTGATGGCGACGAGCGCGGGCTTCACCGCGCCCTTGAGAATCGTCTTACTGAAATGCCCGGTCATCCACTCGAGGTTGCCGCGAAAATCGACAACCTTGTCGAGCCCCGATTGCGCAAAAAGTATCACCATCAGCAGCGGCACGAGCGAGCGCACAAGGCCGAGCTGCCAGAAAGGGTCGTTCAGAAATTCCATGTGCCGTGAAGGCATTCAGGCCGGGCATGCCAACCAGAATACGGGGCGAAAGCGTCAGATAAATTTCGCAATCGTATCGAGCGTCAATTGGCGGTTTTCAAACGGCAGCAGGTGCCCTGTGCCTGGCAGGCGAATAACTGAGGATTTCTCATGATTACGCACGATGCGCCGCGCCACGCGAGTCGGGCACACATTCGAACGCGGTGGCAGTACAATATGCGTCTCTGCGCGAATACGCCCTAATTTGAAAAGATGGCTGTAGTTCGTCTGCGAGAAGATCTGCGCCTCGACCTCTGGCAGGCAGCACAGCATACATCCTTCTGAATCTTCTTTAATACAATGGTCGACGTACGCCTTGACCGCTTCTCTTTCCCAGCTGCGGTTGGCAGGGTGGCGCATGAAGATTTTCAGCGCCTGCTCTTTGTTCTTGAAGTCGGCGCGCCGGCCGAGTGCCGTTGATGCCATCGGGTTACCGAACAGCTTCACATAGGTAATCGACAAAAAACCGAGCACCACCGGGTCAAAGAGAACAAGCTTCTCGAAACGATCTGGTGCTGCCTGCGCCGCGCGCACGAGACTGCCGCCGCCGAGCGAATGCCCGATGGCACTGGTGCGTTGCCAGCCTTTATGATCCAGAAAGGCGAGAATCTGATCGCTGAAGAAGTTCCATGATTTGAAGTTCAGCGTACTCTCTGAATCGCCGTGACCGGCGAAGTCGAGCGCGCAGACGTGGTAACGGTCGCTGAAATTCGAGATGATAAAGTCGTAACAGCCAGCGGCATAACCATTGGCATGAGCGATAAACAGTTTGGGATTTCGGTCGTCGCCGGCTTCGAGGTACGAGAGCCTGAGCCCCGAGAACGAGAAGAACAAACGCCGCATCGGGCAATTCTTAACAATGGGTCACGCCGCCAAGGCGACGCGTAACCTGCTTTACGGCCTAAATTTCTGATCAACTCGAACCCATGGACGTCACGGCAGCAGATTTTGAAGAGAAAGTAATAATCGAATCACACAAACGCCCCGTACTCGTCGACTTCTGGGCACCGTGGTGCGGGCCGTGCAAGACGCTTACCCCTGCGCTCGAAGCACTCGAAAGCGAATACGCAGGCAAGTTCGCGCTGGCAAAAGTGAATACCGACGCTGAACAGGCGCTCGGGCAAACGTTTCAGATTCGCAGCATTCCCGATGTAAAAATTTTCAAAGACGGTAAGATCGTCGGCGGTTTTGTGGGGGCACAGCCCCCAGCGGCGATTCGCGCGATTCTCGACGAACACCTGCCTTCTGAAGAGTTTCACGCGATTATGGCGCTGGCAACGAGCGATCCGGCCAGTGCCCTGGCGAAACTCAGCGGCGGCCAGATGACGGGTAAGCGCCGCGAAGAAGCGGCCTGGGCAATTGTACAGGGAGAGCTTCAACTCGCAAAAGCCGAAATCGCCACCGTGCGCGCAGCGCTGGCAGAAATTGCTGAATTCGGGTCGCCGCTCTCTGAAAAACGCGGTGGATTGCTCGCCTGTATCGATGCCGGTCTCGGGGCAGAAACATTACGCGCGCTCGTGTTGGGCGAAAGCGACGCAGCCACGCAGCACCTCGAATCGCTGATCGCCAAGATCGAAGGGACAAAAAATCACGCGGCCGAAAAAGATCTGATGATCGCGGCGTTTCATGTGCTCGGCAACGAACATCCGCTCACCATCGACTACAGACGCAAGCTCTCGCGCGCGCTCTATTAATCTTGCATGACGGGTCGTCGGGCAAGCCCATAGAGGTAGCCATGCGCTGGTCAGTTCGAATCGGGGAGTTCAAGGGAATCAAGGTCTACATCCACTGGACCTTTCTGCTGCTCCTTTTCTACATCGGCTTCGCGAATTACCGCCAGTCGCGCAGCACCGAACAACTCATGCTTTCGCTGGGTTACATACTGACACTGTTCGCGTGTGTCGTGCTGCACGAGTTTGGCCACGCGCTGACGGCCCGCCGTTTCGGCATCAAGACGCGCGACATCACTCTTTTCCCCATAGGCGGCATGGCGCGTATGGAAAAAATGCCAGATTCTCCGAAAGAAGAATTACTCGTGGCGATCGCCGGGCCGATGGTGAACGTCGTGATCGCCGGCGCTCTCTTTGCCTACATGCACTTCTCAACCACGGTATACGAAATCGCCCTGCCTAAAGGCCCCATGACGGCAGACCTGTTTATTCCGATGCTCTTTCTGGTGAATGTGATCATGGCCGTATTCAACCTGATACCCGCTTTCCCTATGGACGGCGGCCGTGTGTTTCGCGCATTGCTTTCCATGCGCTTGGAGCGCACGCGTGCCACGCAGATTGCGGCGAACGTTGGTCAGATACTTGCGATCGGCTTCGTAATGCTGGGGCTCTTCTATAACATCTGGCTCGTGTTCATCGGCATCTTTATTTACCTCGGCGCGGGAGCCGAAGCGAGTCAAGAATACGTCAAACGCGATCTTTCGGCACAACGTGTCGGTAACCTGCTCATGACTAAGTTTACCGTGCTCA
The DNA here is from genome assembly GCA_942492915.1 of uncultured Leptospiraceae bacterium. GTDB lineage: Bacteria > Spirochaetota > Leptospiria > Turneriellales > Turneriellaceae > Turneriella. The sequence goes on along the minus strand of OW818662.1, from coordinate 3,827,770 downwards.
AAGCTGAAGACCAGCTAACGATGGGCCTGAGGGCGCTGCTCGACAGCCAGGAGCGCGAGTTTCTTGTCGCCGAGGCCGGTGAGATCGCCGGCGTGCTCACCCGCGACACGATGCTCGCTGGCCTCAGCGAATTTGGCCAAAACGTGACGATTGGTAAGGTGATGCGCCGCGACATTCAGTTTTTACCTCCGCAGATGCCGCTGACCGAAGCGCTGCGCATTCTTTCGGAATCGAACATGCCGCTGTTGCCTGTGGGCTACCCGGGGCAACTTTTGGGCGTTATCGACCTCGAAAATATCAGCGAGTTTCTGCTGATACAGAAAGCGACGCAGTAGCGGGCCCGTCAAAAATACCAGAACACTGGGATCGTAAAATACCACGAGCGAAAGTCTTCGCCGCGAAAGACGATCCACTGATAGGCAACGTTCAGGCCGGCATAAAGCCTTTCGCCCAGTGCGAATGAGGCAAAGGCACCCGGCCCATGAAAAAGGCCGTCGCCCTGGACCCCAGTCACCGCCACAGGCCATTGGTAAAAATATCGGGCACTGTAGGCTGCACCAATTTCAACGAAACTGTTTCGCCACAGGTAATAGTTAAGATCGGCGCTCGGCGAGGCAAAGACGGCCCCTGAGCCGAATCCCGGTGAGAGCATGGGAGCAATTGAGATATCAGGTAGAAAAAAGTACTCAAACCCGGCGCCAGCACCCGCAAACCATTCGCCTGTTTCACTGATGGACGCATAACTGCCCATCAACCACGATCCGCAGCGGTTGCGCACCTTCAGGTCGTCGCATGCGCTCACGGTACTATCTGACCTCACAGAAGACCAGGCAACGGTAAACAGCGCAGCAGCCAGAAACGCCCGCAGATTCATCATGGCGACCCCCGTTTCAAATCGCCCGACGCCGGCGAGTTAATAACTCTTGACATACGCTCGAAAAAGTGCTACCAAAGCCGATGCCCGCGATCGCAATCATCGGCCGACAGAACGTGGGCAAAAGCTCTCTTTTCAACACCCTGCTCGGCCACCGCAAGAGTATCATCTATAACCAGCCGGGTGTCACCCGTGACCTCATTACCGAACAGGTACCCTGGGGCGAAGGCACGTGGACCCTCACCGACTTTCCGGGTTTTGAGAGTGAGAAGAAAATACGCGACGATGAGCTGACGCTCGCGGCGATTCGCTCGGCAGAGAAGCAGCTGGAAAAATTCAATTTGCTGCTGTTTGTCGTCAAACGCGGCGGATTGTCAACGTACGAGCAAGACCTCGCCGATCGGCTGCGTAAGTCAAAAAAGCCCGTATGGCTCGTGGTCAACTTCATCGACGACCCGCAGCTTGAGGCCGAAGCGAGTGAGTTCTATGAATTGGGTTTTGCCGAGACCTTCTTCGTCTCGGCGCTGAACAAACGCAATATCGGTGAACTGCGCGAACGCATACAACTGCAGTTCAAATCAAGAAACAAAAAGGTGGATGTACCCACTGAATCAGAAGAAGATGCGCTGGTAACAGTGGTCGCCGAAGGCGTTCAGGCAGACCTGAAGCTCGCGATTCTGGGCAAACCGAATGCAGGCAAGAGCACGCTCTTCAACACGCTTACCGGCAAAGAGCGCGCGCTCATTTCACCCGTGGCCGGCACGACGCGCGACAGCATCAACGAGTTTTTTCACTTTGAAGGTAAACTGATTGAAGTTGTCGACACTGCCGGTTTGCGCCGCCAGCGAAACGTCGTCGAAGACGTCGAATCAATCAGCGTGAAACGCGCGCGCGAAGCGCTCGAGGCCTGCGAGGTTGTGTTTCTTGTCATGGACTACAACGAGAATATGGACAAACAGAACAAGACCCTGTTTGCGCTTATCGCCGACGCCGGCAAACCTCTGGTTGCTCTGATAAACAAGTACGATAAGTTTCGCGAAGACAAAGAACTTAAGGCCGAAGTTGCAGTCGCCGTCGAAAAATCACAGAAAGCCTTCTGGAAATTTCCCTGGTATTTTATCAGCGCCGAAACTGGTGAGAACTGCATCAAGGCCATAACGAAAGCCTTTGAGCTACGCAAGCAGGTCGTCGAGAAAATCGGCACACCTAAGCTCAACACCATACTCAAAGAGCTTTCGCGCAGCCACGTACTCGCCAATCAGAATATCAAACTCAAATACATCACGCAGGGCACACCGCTCAATCGCTTTATTGTGTTCACCAATAAGCCAGTGACCATGCCGATTCGCCGCCACCTCAACAACGAGCTGCGCAAGCGTCTTGACATGACCGATGTGCCCATTCTGCTGCAGGTGCGAACAGAAGAGAGAAAGCAGAAAAAGTAACGCTCCAAGATTCAATTGACGAAGCACGGGTCTGCACGACCGTGCGCCATGTCTGCTGTCCCTGCTACCTATCGTTGGGTAATACTCGTTCTTTTTATGCTGCCCGCCGCTATGAGCCAGATGCTCTGGCTGAATTTTGCGCCGCTCTTGACCGAAGTGCAGAAGAGATATGCAGTGGGCGAACTCACCTCGAACTTTCTGATTCTGGTTTTTCCGCTGGTGTATGTTTTAGTATCGATACCAGCCGGATTTCTCACCGACAAAAAAGGTTATCGTTATTCGATTCTGCTCGGCAGCATAATCATGACAGCGTTTACCCTGTTGCGCATCTACGAGGGTTCTTTCTGGTTCTTGCTCGTGTGCCAGGCGGGCATTGCCGTGGGTCAGCCATTTATTATCAACGGCATTTCAAAACTGGTCGCTGATTGGTTTCCTGCAGAGCAGAACGCGCTCGCCACTGGGTTAGGCACGCTCGGCATGTTTATCGGCATGGCCCTTGGCATGGCGCTCGCGGTACCGCTCTACGCTTCGCTGCAGTACCGGGGTTCGATGGCCGTCTTCGCAGGTATGTCCGCAGCGAGCACGCTGGCGTTTGCGTTTTTTGCCCGGGAGAACCGGGGCGCCAGAAACAGCGCGACTGCAGATATGGCGCGCGATTTACGAATACTGCTGAAATCGCGCAATCTCGTGAGACTTTTTGCCATTTCATTTCTCGCGCTCGGCTACTTCAACGGATTCACCGGATGGCTCGAACAGATTCTGGCGCCAAACGGGGTCGGCGCCGAAGCCGCCGGCAATGCAGGGGCGTGCCTCATCGGCGGGGGTATTCTGGGGGCCGCTGCTATACCGGCAATTTCAGATGCGGTTCGCCGACGTAAGCCATTCTTGATCATGTGCTGCCTGCTCGCCGGCGCTTTCACGTGGCCGCTCTCGCGCTCGGGCGATGGGTCGCTACTCTACATCTACAGCACGATGCTCGGATTCTTCTTTCTGCCTGGGTATGCACTGCTACTGTCTGCCACAGAAGAATTCGCCGGCCGCGATAAGGCAGGTTCAGCCACGGGACTGTTGATGCTGTTCGGCAATGCGGGCGGTGTCGTCGTCGGCATCTCGATGGATGCTGTAAAGACCGGCCCGCGCGACTGGTCAAACGCCATCTATTTGCTGCTCGGTACTATCGGGGTTTCTCTGGTGCTCGCAGTGTTTACCTCTGAGTCATTTCACTCAGAAGACAGAACTAACGAAACATAGAATCACGTTCGTCGCCCGCGGGTGAACCGGGCGCAGGTTCGCTCGCAGGCTCAGGGGCGCGCGAGATTTCAAAAAGGCGCGGCATTTCGTTTTTAACAATAAGACTCTTCTGTTGCGCATCAGCTTCTTGTGCCAGCTGCCGGTCGAACAGCCACTCGGTCACCGCCATGCGCGCTGAGAGGTCACGCGCTTCGACGATCATCTGTTCACGCGCATGTGAGTACTCGTGGTACGCTTTGTCCTGCGAATGCTGAAAGGCGCATTTGATATCTGAAAGGCCGAGCGAAACCGAAGGGCGACCGGCGTACGTCGAGTGCGCGAGGCCGGTGGCATTACCCAGGCGCACGCGCCATGTCGCATGCGACGTGTGAAAGTCGCAGAGGTAGTTGCGTATGAATTCAAGAAATTCTGCAGGTGACAGCATCGCGTTTGAGACGTCTTTCGCCATCGTCATCATATCACCGAAGAGGCTGCCCTGGTCGAAGTCTTTGATGATGATCACGGCGAGCTGGCGCTGGGCTTTACGTTCGGCGCGCAGAAGTGAGAAGATTTTCTCGCGGCTTTCGGCAACGCGCCCCTTCAACACCGGCATATCCTGGTCGAAAACGACAATGCCTGCGCCATGCTTAAGCTCTTTCATGAGGCCCTGCGACGAATCGACCGACACGGCGTTAAAACCGAATAATGAAAAAATCCTCATTGCCTGACGCTTGAGAATTTCAGGCAGAAATGCGAGTACAACTTCGCCAAAAATCGAGGTAGATTGCAGATTGAGAAATGAATGAACGCCGTTTTGAAAATCGCCGAGCCGCAGCGTCGCCACGTGCCCGAGTTCGTGCGCCGCGCGCGAAGCCACCGCAAGGCTGGTGCCGCAACAGATGAGTAGGTCACGCGGCCTGAGATCAGCAAGCTCGTGCAAATGATGGTAAAAGGCGGTGCGCGCGGGGTCGAGGCGTTCGCCCACCTGCGAAAGCGCGCTGATGCTCTGCCGGTCGGCAGCCGAGGCCTGAAAAAAAACAAAGCGCTCGAATGCGTAGGCCATCAGATGAGACATAATCCTGAAGCGTTTTTCAGGTCGTCAACCACTTGCTTCAAGTCAAACTATCACATACGTAATAGTTTGACCGGCAGCAGCATTCGGCTGTACGGAGCATCTCGCGCACGAACAGCGAACCCCATGACTACCTATCTAAGACTATTCACGCTACTCATCTCTTTGACGGCAGCGCTAAACGCGGCTACCGTTGTGACGGCAAAAGAACGCCTGAGCGGCACTATTACCGCGCAGAACGACAAGACCGTCACGCTCAAGCGGGAAGAAGGTGAACTCAAAATCGCGCGCGACCAGATCGTACAAATTTTCGACGACAACGGCGAACTCGTATGGGCGTCGCCGGCGCTGATGCCGCCCCCGATAAAAGCAGGTGAAAAGAGCGAAACACAGCCTGAAAAACCGTTAACTCATTCGATCATTATTGACGGCAACGTCGGCGGCGCCAGCGGCGGATTTTACTCCGAAGAAACGAAATTTGTCGACGCGCTCGGCATTTACAAACAGTACTCCGACGGCTCGCGTCAGCAGGCAAAGAACAGTCTCATGTCTGTCGGGTTCGCGATCAACTACCAGAACGCGACCTCTGCGCGCTGGGCGAATCTCTTTACCTACATGTTCCGCTCCACTCAACACAGCATCTATACGGGTGACGGCCAAAAATACAATCGAGAAGAGCTCTCGAGTAAGACGATCACGAACCGCCACGCTCTGCTGCTCGGCAAAGAAGTGCGTTTTTACCCATCTGAGGGTCTGAGTTCAATTGACCTCATCGGGCAGATCGGTTATGAATATGGCAACTATGCACCGCTCGCAACTTACATCGACTACCGCACAAAGCTTACACCCGTGCCAAATGCATACATTGGCCCGACAAGCGTTTCAATTCACGGCCCAACCGCCCGCGTTGGTGGCGGCATTACCTTTCGCTTCAGTCCTGCATGGCAGATGCGCCTGCTGGCTTTCTATCAGGGCACCTATTCTATGGCGTCAGAAAAAATCTGGACTGCGGTCGACAAGAACACATTCCTTCACGACTATTACGGTGTTGTATCCGTAGGCTATAGTTTCTGAACATGCAGTGAAGGGCTACTGACGCCAAGAGGGTAATTTGAATGCGCGCTTACCGCCAGGTCATTTTCCTGGGCACCTTACTTGGCACAATGCTTTATGGGGCCACGGTGGTCACGAGCAACGAACGCATAGCCGGCACCATTACCGGCAAAACAAAAACCAGCGTGACGCTTCGTATGGTACAAGGGCACGAACGCACCATCTACCGTGACCGAATCGTACAGATCTTCGACGATAGCGGTGACCTGGTCTACACCTCGCCAGCACTGAGCGCGACCCGACCACCGAGCACTGAGAAACCTTCGGATACGACGGCTCACCAAAGCGAGCGCACACATGTTGGCATATTTGTGCGCCTGCTTGCAGGCGGCGGCAATTATAACTTCAGTGAATCACCCGTCCTGGCAAACAATACCGGCACCTTCACCGCAGAGGGCAAGGCGGGTTTTTATTCAGTTCAAATTGGGTATTCGATCATCCAAAATCTGATCGTGTACGGCGCCCGTAGTGCGCTGTCGGCAGAAGAGCCTGAGTATAGGTTGAATGGTTCAACTTATGGATTACGGCCGAAGGGATTTCTCAACGTAACGGGTTTCGGTGCTGGCGCCTCGTATTATGTCCCGGCCTGGAACCTGCATTTTAGCGCAGATGTTGGTACGGCCGTGACAAGCCTGAACCTCGGCTCAGCTACGGTTAATTCGCAACAAGGGTTGGGAGTTAATCTGCAAATCGGCAAAGAGTGGTGGATTGCGAGGAATTTGGGGATGGGCATGTCATTTTATTTCCACAGAAGCAGCATGGATGATCAGGCGAGCGGGTACATAGTTCCCGCCATAACGAACACCCTCTATGGTTTAGCCGTTACCTTTACGTACAATTGAACCTGAATAATGCCTGAGCAAGAGCGGCCGCCTGGGATTAACTTTACACCGTGTTTGCAACGCACAAAAGGTCGCATGGCGCGAACTGAATTTCTCTTCGATAAGAACCAAGAACCCCACCTCGCCCGCACCGCGGCAATTCTGAAGAAATATCCCGAGATGCGCAAATTCATCGGTAAGAAAAACCCATGGAGCGCGCTGGTCATCTTGTTCACGGTTTCCCTGCAGATCACGCTCGCGTGGTTTCTGCGCGAGCAAGAATGGTACATCATTCTGCCCGTAGCCTGGCTCGTCGGCACAATCATCAACCACAGCTACATCGGCCTTCTGCACGACGCGTCGCACGGCCTTATTTTTCGCGGTAAATTCTGGAACGACGTTTTCGGATTAATCGTCAACGCGCCGATGCTTGTTCCCTCTTATGTATCCTTCAAAAAATACCACATGAAACACCACGCGTTCCAGGGCGTATACGAACTCGACGCCGACCTGCCCGCGCTGTGGGAGGTAAAAGCCGTCAAGAACGTCTGGTACCGCAAAATGCTGTGGCTCGCCTTCTATCCGCTGATTCAAACGCTGCGCACGATGCGCGTGCGCGAAGTCGCATTCTTCGATGGCTGGGTGCTCGCTAACTGGATCACAACCTTCGCAACCGATGCAGCCGTTTTCTACTTCATGGGACCGATGGCATTTCTTTACGTCGCGCTTTCGTTCTGGTTTGGCTTCGGGCTTTCGATCGTTGGCGGCCGCCTCATTCAAGAGCACTACATGGTGAGCGAACCACAAGAAACGTACAGCTACTATGGCTGGTTGTCGCTGCCTTCATGCCATGTCGGATATCACAACGAACACCATGACTTTCCCTCTGCCGCGTGGAACTACCTGCCGAAAATTCGCGCCGCCGCGCCGGAATTTTACGACACGCTCAAATACCACACTTCATGGGGCCGCCTCGTGCTGAAGTTCATCTTCGACAAGAACATGTCTCTCGCCAACCGGGTCGTGCGCAAAGAGCGCGGGGGTGTAGGCCTCGATGACGAAGTTATTCCTGATGTAAGAATTGCCAATGCTTAAGAAATTTGTGCCTTTGGCACAAATTTCTTAAGCTAAATAACATGATTGAACGCTACTCCACCCCCGAAATACGCAGGCTTTGGTCGCTGCAGCGCAAGTTTGAAGTCTGGCGCGATATTGAAATTGCGGCCTGTGAATACTGGCATACAAAAGGTAACATTACCGATGCCGAGTTAAACGATATTCGCACCAAGTCAACGTTCACGGTTGAGCGCATCAGCCAGATTGAAAATGAGATTCATCACGATGTGATCGCATTTCTGACTGCGCTCGCCGAGAATATCGGCCCCGCATCGCGCCACGTGCATTTCGGTCTGACCTCGTCTGACGTCGGCGACACCGCGCAGATGCTGCTCATTGTCGAAGCGGGAGAACTGATTCGCAAAGCGATGAAAGGCCTGCTCAAGGCTACGCATAAACTGGCAGTCGACCACAAAGACCTCGTCGTCGCCGGCAGAACGCACGGTGTGCACGCTGAGCCGACAACGCTGGGCCTTAAGTTTCTCGGCCACTACGCAGAGCTGAGCCGAGCGGACGCGCGGCTTGCGCGCGCTATCGAAGAATGCCGTTTCGGAAAAATATCCGGCGCGGTGGGCACATATTCGCAGATGCCACCCGAGCTTGAAGCGTATGTGCTCGGCAAATTTAATCTCAACGTCGAAACCGTGAGTACGCAGGTAATTCCCCGCGACCGCCACGCTTACTTTTTGCAGGCGATCGCACTTACGGGGCAGGCGCTTTATCGGCTCATGCAAGAGATTCGACTGCTGCAACGTACCGAAGGCCGCGAGGTCGAAGAGCCGTTTCAGAAGGGACAGAAAGGCTCAAGCGCCATGCCACACAAGCGCAATCCGATTCTTGCCGAACGCATCTGCGGCCTCGCGCGGGTGCTCTCAGGGTATGCGACAACAGCCGAGTACAATATTCCCCTTTGGCACGAACGCGACATCTCGCACTCCGGCGCCGAACGCGTGATTCTGCCCGACGCCACGGCGCTCGTCGAGTATATGCTGCTCAAGTCTCAGTTTGTGGTCGAGAACCTGCAGGTGCATCCGAAAAACATCGAGCGGGTGCTCGACTCGACGCATGGGCTGCTCTTCTCGTCACGTGCGCTGCTGACGATCACCGCGCAGACCAAAATGAGCCGCGAAGAAGCATACGCAATCGTACAATCCGCGGCGATGGCCACATGGGAAAATCCCGGTTCAGGTAATCTGCGGCAGCGGCTCGAGACGCATGACGCGCTCAAGAATGTTTCAAAAGCAGAGTGGGACAACGTCTTTGATGCGCGTTCGTTTTTGGCGCATGTTGACACGATATTCGGTCGCGTACCGCGCCCGAATGATATCGCACAATCATAGTTGTGGGCTATGCCCGCAACTATGAGTATGCCACTTTAAATCGGATATTTAGTCTTAAATTCGTCTTCGGTAATAAAAGAAAAAAAGTTCATGAGGCCGGCGACCTTGAAGATCTTCTCGATCATGGGTTTTATGCCGGTGAGCTGCACCGTGCCGCTTTGTGCCTGCACCGCGTTCACGATCTTGATCAAGACCCCGATACCACTCGAATCGATATAACTGACGTCGTTCAGCTGCAAGATTACCTTTTCACCGGTCTTCAGCGGAATTGAATCGGTCTGGCTTTTCAGCTCGACCGAAGTATACATATCGAGGCTGCCCTTGAGGTAGACGACATAATATCCCTGTTTTTCGTGCAGCTTTATATCCATTCTTTTCCCCTGACCGGCAATACGACGCAAATATCGTTTACACTACATATCGGCATCTTTCACGTCGATAATAGACTACCATGAGACGCCAAGCATTTATTTTGTTTTTCTTGTCCTGCATTGTGCCAGCCACCACGGGTTGGGCTCAAATGAATGGCACGGGCGATCTCAGCCACCCGACGGTCGATGAACTGCATCTCAAACTGAACGAACTTGTAAGCCGCTTCAAGGCAGATGAAGACCAGAAGCGTAAAAATGCCGAGCAGGCGAAGGTTAAGGGTGAAAAGCCGCAGAACACGGGGCCATCCGACGAATTTCGCATCGTGCTGCAGCGCGGCGGCATGCGCACTGCAGGTGATAAAGACAACCCGGTGGTGCTCGAAGAACTCATTATGAAAACCGCAGGCGGCAACGTCGTCTCGGTTGAACTGAAATACGAAGAAGCAGCGCTGCGACGGCAGTTCATGCACAAGCGCTCTATCAAAAACGACGACATTAAGAAGACCAGCTACGGGCACCTGAGCCTCTTTTATCATGCGCAGGGTGACCTCTCAAAATCTGAAGTTCTGGTAAACATGAGTTCGCCTGACCGCGCCAAGCTGCTCGCTATCTACATTGACGGTCTGCTGCGTGGCATACGCGATCTCGACGATCGTGTGCTTGCCGCGAAGAAATCGTCAGGCAAGAAAATGAACGACGCGCTCAACATGGGCGTACGCGTGCGCTGAAATGCTAAAAGCGCAGATTTTCATTCTCGGCAACGCGGCGGCGATGGCCGTGATCGGTTATGTTCTGGTTGCCCTGAACAAAGATTCTCTTGGTGCAGTTGCGGTCACGACGTACATAGGTATCGTGGTGATGACGGTATCGCTGAAGCTTTCAGGCTATTTGATTCCCCGGCCGCAGGCACCCTCTGACCCGGCGGTTATACAATACGGCGACGTGATGGACTGGGCTATGCTCATGTTTGTCTGGCCGAGTTTCGCGGCACCACTCATTGTTTTGCCCTATTTTGTCGGCAACGTGGCGCTGCTCTTCGGCCTTTTTGTCGTCGGCATTTCGCTCTTCGCGCTCATCGGCGTCTGGGCAGTCAAAATCAGCCATGATCGAATCAGCGGCAAACGCAGGCACTCCAAATGGTTTTATTTTATTCCTTCATTTTTGTACGCGGTACCGGCGATGGTAATCGGCTATTTTGTCGTCGCGAGTTTTTCTGAAAATATGCAGGTGATGCGCATCGCGAATGCCGGCGGTCTCGTGATCGGTGGTTTTTTCAGTTTTTACTGTATCAAGCTCGCCATGTTTGATCTGTTTACCTACGATGTGCGAAAGTACGGCATTTTGGATTTTCTGCCGCTCGTGCTGGTACTCATTTTTGTTCCGGCCGTTGCAGAATATGCCCTGCCGCTTTTCGCGGGTAAGGTCGAGCAAATGTATCTGCTCTATTCGCTCAGCATCTTCGCCCTCACAACAGCGCAGGTGCTCGGCGTGCTCTCGGTCACCCGCCGTGCAAAGTTTTGAATGACAGCACATAACCCATGTCTGTCTGACCGCTCAAGGTAGTGGGTAACGAACTCTCGTCACAGGAAAAAATCGCCGTCGTCGCGCAGAATTTCTCGTTTGGAGATTTTGCGTTGGAGAACGGCGAACGGCTGCCGCTCGTCAACATCGCGTACGAGACCTATGGCAAACTCAATGCCGACCGCTCGAACGCCATTCTGATAGAACACGCCTTTTCTGGCGATGCGCACGCCGCTTTTTACCACGCCGGCGAAGCCCGGCCCGGCTGGTGGGACAAGATGATAGGCCCCGGAAAGGCATTCGATACGGACAGATTTTTCATCATCTGCTCAAACGTGCTTGGCGGCTGCGCTGGTTCAACAGGGCCTTCGTCGATCAACCCCGAAACCGACAAACCTTATGCGCTCGAATTTCCCCAAATCACGATCAAAGACATGGTCGGCGCGCAGAAGCGCCTCACAGAGCACCTCGGCATCGACAGGCTCTACAGCGTCGCCGGCGGATCAATGGGCGGCATGCAGGTTTTGCAGTGGCTGGTCAGTTACCCGCACGCAATGAAATCCGCAATACCGATTGCGACGACTGCCCGCCACTCACCTCAGCAGATTGCGTTCAACGAAGTTGGGCGCCAGGCAATAATGGCAGACCCCAACTGGAACGGCGGCAACTTCTACGGAAAAGAAATACCGCGAGCAGGCCTCTCGGTTGCCCGTATGGTCGGGCACATTACCTATATGAGTGAAAAATCGATGGCCGAAAAATTCGGGCGCCGACAGAAGTCAGACCAGGACACAACAAAATTTCACGCAGACTTCGAAGTCGAAGGCTATCTCAGAAACCGGGGAGATTTTTTCGTGAGGCGATTCGACGCCAATTCGTATCTTTACATCAGCAAGGCGATGGACCTGTTCGACGTTTCAGACGGACGCCACCTGAGCGAAAAGTTTTACGAGCTCGAAGCGAAACTGCTGGTGCTCGCGTTCAAATCTGACTGGCTGTACCCTGCGTACCAGTCGCTCGATATTGTTTCTGCATGCAAAGTCGCCGGGGTGCCGGTCTCGTACATCGAAATCGAAGCAAACTACGGACATGATTCGTTTCTGCTTGAAACAGATAAACAGTCGCAGCTGGTGAGACACTTTCTCTCACGCGTCGACGAGACGATACATTAATTCTGTGGTAAAAGCATGGTTCGACAAGCTCACCAACCGTTTAGCCTGAGGTAAACCATGGAACTACCGATACAAGAACTTCAGACCGAGCGAATTGATTACCGCATCATTTTGAATCTGGTAGAACCGAAAAGCCGCGTGCTCGACATGGGCTGTGGCGACGGGGAGCTGCTTTACCTGCTCAACAAGAATCTGCAGACTCGCTCGCAGGGCATCGAGATTGATCATGACCAGATTATGCAGTCGGTCGAACGCGGCATCAATGTTCTGCTCGGTGACCTCGACAGCGGGCTTACAGACTTTAAAGACGGTTCGTTCGACTATGTAATTCTGAATAATGCGCTGCAAGAGTTGCGCTACCCCGACGATGTCATTAAAGACGCGCTGCGCGTGGGTCGGCGCCTGATTGTGGGTTTTCCGAATTTTGCCTATTATAAAGCGCGACTGCAGTTCTTCTTCTCGGGCAGAACGCCGGTGACCCCGTCTCTTCCGTTTGCGTGGTACGAAAGCCCCAACCTGCATCTGCTGACGATCGATGACTTCAAAGAATATTGCCGCAAGCGCAAATACCGTATTCTGAGCGAACGCTACGTGCGAAACCAAAAAGAGATCAGTTTCAGACCCAACCTGCTCGGGCAGTGGGGTATTTTTCTGATCACCAGATAAATTTATAATGCTGCAGGCCATAACGCGCGCTCTTCGCAATTCTTATACCACACACCCGCTGGCGCTCGCGCTCACTCTCGCGTTCGTTATCCGCAGCATCGCCGCCTGGCGCAACTACGGCCCGTTCGCGGTCGACGACTACCAGAACGTCATCGAACCAGCGCTGCGTTACCTGATGCTCGGTACCAAGCCTGAGATTCCGACGCTGCGGTTTGAAATTCTGCCCTATGCGTTTGCCTGGTTCATGAAGCCGCTCTATATCGCAGGCGTGAAACGCGCCGACTTTCTTGTGAGCTTCGCTTATTTCATCATGGGCGCAATTTCTCTGCTGCAAATTGTCGCCATGCACCGCATCGGCGCACTCTTGCTCGCTCCCGTGTGGCAGCGTGCGCTGACCATGTTCGCCGCCACCTGGGCGATTGCTCCGTTATTCACTAACAGCGCCGACATTGCCGGGCCATCGTACATTTGTATGACGTTTGCGATTTATTATCTGCTCAAAGCCACGCCTCTGGCTGACCAACAATCGCAAAATGAGGATTTTAAAACCATCGGCAATGATCTTCTGTGGTGCGGCTTTTTTCTTTCTGCTGCGATATTCTTCAGATTTTCGCTCGGCCCGGTGTATTTTGTGCTAGGTGTCTATCTACTCTTTGCGATGCCTAAAAATGCCCGCGTGCGCGCGATCGCCATGTACGCTGCGGGTGGCGCGATCACGGCAATACTAATGTCGGGCCTTGAGTTACTCAATGGAAAGATGCCATTCAGTACCGCGCTGGAGTTTGTTCGTTACAACTTTGAAGCGCACATCGCGACGCAGAGTTATGGCAGCATGCCCTGGTACATGTACATAGGCATCATTATGCTTTTCCCGATACCGGTGCTCGCATGTGTCTTCTGGTGGCCGATGCTGCAAAGCGCGCGGCGGTATGCTGGTCTCTCGGTAGTTTTTATAACATTTCTGGTTTCGCATTCGGCGATCGCTTTCAAGCTCGAACGTTATGTGATTCCGGTAATACCGATCATGATGATCTGGTTGTTCACGGGCATTGAGCGATTCGCCGATCGGCGCTACATTCGCATCGCAGTCGGTCTGCTGTTTGCGCTGAACACTCTGCTCATCGCCCCGGTGGCGCTTACGATGCTGCAACGCGCCGGCGTCGACGGTGCCATCTATGCAGGCAGCCTTAAGAAGCCACAGATCGTGTACGGGATCGACCCATGGCGATGGGGATATTACGGCCTCAGAAAAGGGTCCCCGGTATTTGTGGGTTCATACCCTGAACTTCTGAAATCCGCACAGGCGAGCGCATGGCCTTCATTCAGTATCTTTCGCTTCATGTATTTTTCAGGCGCGGAAAAGGCGCAAATGCAGGCAGCCGGCATCGAATGCCGACTTTCGCGCGTGTTTGAACCTGATTTTCTCGAGCGCCTCTCAATTCGATTGAACCCAGCGATGAACTACCGGCGCAACGACACGACGGTCTACGAGTGCCGCAAGATAACCCCCGAAAGCCCCTGACAGGCTCGGGAAAATATCCCCATGCCTGCCTGCAGTTTCCTTTTCATGAAACTGCTAAGTAAAACTTGACGCTCCGATTGACTTTGCTCTTTCGAGACTTAAGGCATGGATAACGCGGAACTCGAAACACTCAAACGCGAAAACGCCTCGCTGCGCCAGACGCTGCGGGGATACGAAACAGTCGTTCGCCTCAATGACGAAGAGATTGGGCAGCTCGAACAGATGGTCGCGATGTACGAGCGCATCATCGAATACAGTCGTGTCGAGCTGATTCAAGTTCGCGAAGAACAGCGCGCGACTGAAAAATTGTCGGGTCTCACCGTCGATGAGCTGAAAACTGCCAAACAGACTGTTGAGGCGTCTGAAAGTGTGTCGCGCATGAGCCGCGACGAGCTCATCGAAGCCATGACACGCATCAAAGAACTTGAGATGGAGAACAAACGCCTCAAAGAGCAGCGTATCGCCGCCGGCGGCAAGCTAAACCAGTAAATGGATGATCTGATAAGCGTACTGCTTCTCGGTGGTATCATCGGGGTAATTGGGATATTTGCATATTACGTAGTACGTACGTACCTCGTGCCCAAACGCGTTGAAGAACTTTCTGAGATGATCAAACAGGGCCACACAGGCCCCGCCATCACCCGGCTGACGAAAATGATCGAAGAGAATGAGCGCGACCCTTATCTGCATTTCTTGCTCGGCGAGGCGTACAACAAGCAAAATGACCTGCAGTCGGCTGCTAACGAATATCGCCAGACGATCAAGATAGGCAAATGGGGCGGCCAGGTTAAAGAAGCTGCAGTGCGTTCGCGGCTCGCCAAGATCTACATGACGAACCGTAACTACGACGAAGCCAAGAAAGAATACCTGATATTGACTCGTCTCGACGGCACGAACAATGAAAACTTCTATCAGGTCGGGGTGCTGTTTGAAACCGCAGGACTCAACGATAAGGCACTGCCTTATTTCAAACAATCGGCAAAACTGAAACCGACACACGCCGATTCATTTCACCACATCGGGACGATCGAATACAATTTTGGCAACATCAACGATGCCAAGCTCGCTTTGACTGAAGCGGTAAAATTGAACGGCAACCTGCACCCAGCGCATTATTACCTGGGTATGTGCCTGAAGAACCAGAAAGATTACGATTGGGCGATCAAAGAATTTGAACTGGCGAGCAAAGACGAGAACCTGAAAGGGCGTGCGCTGCTCGCGAAAGGCCTCAGCCTGATGGAAAAAGGCCAGCTGCCGACCGCGCAGGTAGAACTCGAAAAAGGCCTGCTAACTGCGCCGAAAGGTTCTGAGCTTGAGTTGAATCTTCGCTACGCAATCGCTGCCTGCGCAGAGAGAAAGCGTGACTTTCACACTGCAATTGCGAACTGGGAAAGAATCATCGACGTGAACGCGAAGTTTCGCGACGTCACCGAAAAGCTGAAAGCGTACGAAGAGTTTCGCACCGACGATACCATTAAAGACTTCATGATCGCCCCCCCCGGGAAGTTTGAAGCGCAGACCCGGGCTATCGTAGAAGCACTCACGTTCAAAGTGGTTGACCTGAATGTTGTCGATGATTCAGAAGTGCATATTCTTGCCACCGAAGAAGAAGGCAATCGCCGCAACAGCAAGAAGTCAAATCGCCTGATCTATATTCTGCGCACAACCGACCTCGTACCTGAGCGCACTGTGCGCCAATTGCACGAAGAGATGCGCAGCAAAGGCGCAAACAAAGGTGCCTGCATCAGCACTTCTGAATTTTCGAGTCAGGCGCATGCGTTCATTCAATCGAGACCGATTGAACTCTATGACCGCAAGCAGCTCATTGCGCTGCTCCGTGCCATTTGATCGTGGGCAAATCTGCTCAAACCGGCCTTGAAGACTTCTCGCAACTGCTTTCTGGTATTTTTTATTCTGAAGCAGAAGAGCTGAAAGCTCTTGCCTGGCAAACAGAATCTTTGCCGGGAGAAGCCGTTCACGCGCGGTTTGAGAACCTTGTCGGCGTAACAGGCCTATCAGGCGCTCTGCCATTCGTCGAAACGCGAAAACTCGCGCAACAGAGCATCGAAGGCCATGTCAGTCTCAAGAGTGAGACTTTTGCCAACTTTCTCTCGCTGAACCGTTCGCTCTACCGCTCGTATATGCACCAGGCGCGGGCCCTAAGATTAAATCTGGTGCCCGGGCTGTCGCAGGCCCGGGTATATCAGGTTACCAGCGAAATTGCAGGCATGCAAGCGGCGTCCTTTTCGCTTTTTCTGGCGCAAATTCTCAGCGCCTCTGGTGCAGGTGAGACAATCGTTATCGATGCCGATACCGAGAACCAGTTCGTATTTCCATTGCTGGCGCTGCCCGAGCCCCCCCCTGTGCTGACAGAAAATCTGCAAAAACCTTCATCGTTTCGCAATGACCTGCAGAAGTGCATCGTAAAAGCCGCAAAGAATCTCAGCTACGTGAATATGCAGGCCACAAGCCTCAGGCCCTTTGCCGACGACGAATTTGCGCGCATAGTCGGCCATCTCGACGCAGACTTCGAGAACATTGTCATCTATTCGGGCCGCCGAAAAAATACATGGCTGTCGGCCAATGCCGAACAGAATTATGCAGTTACCGACGGCAGCTTCAAATCTGAGCTCGCTGCGCTCGTTCGACACTCAGGGGGATTGCACACCGTTCTGCTCGCACCTGGCCGTGACCGGTATCTGCCGCTGCTCAGCGAAGATTTTACACGCCTGCCGGGAGACAACCAGTGGATCGAAATTCCAGCGCATCTGCACGTACTTCGGGACACCGTGCAACGGCTGACCTCGGCGCGCCGAATCACTCTAGGCGGTGAACAGAATTTGCCCGGTTCGATCGACATTCATTTTGGTATGAATTTATACTTTCACTATGCGCGCGAAGATGAAGCAAACGCAGACAAGATTCTCAACCGCCTGCAAAAGAAAATGAGGGCAAGGTACCCTGGGGCCTCATTTTTCAGCCAACGCTCGGCACTCAAAGCGATCGATGCGCTGCCGAAACGATCCGCGACAACCCTGCTTGATATCGCAGGCCGGCCAAATCTCGTAAGTTTGCCCCAATCTACAGAACTGCGGTCACTCGCGGTCTTTCCCGCCGGGGTGATACCACCGTTGCAGTTTGACAAAATTCGTATCGCAGGTGCGAGCGCAACCGCGCCGTCGTGGTTGGCGCAACACTGCGCGCGCGCTGGTTATACGCAGATATTAAGGGCGCCGCGCATCACGCTGCAAAACCCCAACGCACTCGCCGCAGTGCTTGAGCAGGTGCAACCTTGAAGAAATATCAACTGTTCGCCGTCGCGATGGCAATGACCGGCTGCACCCGCGCACCAACATTTGCACTGCAAGGCTATTTTTTTGTAGGTGCGCCCGACGAATTGCTCGCCGCAAGTGAGAATACGCGAATCTCGGCGACGGTCAGCGATATCGTTCTCGCAATCTACGAAAAGAACGCCGCGAAGCTGATACGCAACGTGCATCCGCAAGAAGGCGCGATCATCGATGCCAAGGCATTTGCAACGTATGCGCAGGTCGGCCAGGCGCTCGAAGATCCGCAATCGATGCTGTACCGGGTACTTTGGGACGATGCATACTGGAAAAAGAACTCGCCCGGTGATTCGATTCGCAGCTACCGCAAGGTATTCGGCGAAGCGGGTGAAATACGCCTTGGTCTGTTCTATTATTCGGCGAGCGAATGCGAGGTGAGGCTCGACTTCAAAGATCGACCCCCGATGGGAGTCATGGCAAACCTGGTGCTGCGCAAGCGCGGCGACCGCTGGTACATGATGAATTTTTTCTGAAGGCAGGGTTCTATTGGGCAACAGCCCGCTTCGCTGCCTTAAATGAAGTCATTGCGCCGCGAAACAAACCATAAAGCACATAAGGCAGGGCACTCACTCCAAGACCCACAAAAACATAAGGATATTCTTCGTTACTGAAGGCCGAATTCTTGCCCATAATCTCGCACAGTTTCCACGAAATAAACCCGCCAGACATACTCAAGACCGCAAGATAATGCGGCGATTGCTGCAAATAGAACCCCGCAAGAAATGGCACCAGCAGCGCGACCAACCCGATCGACGACGATTCTGTTACCAGACCGTGTATATGGCGGTGCGCCAGTGCCATCTGTAGTGCCCAAAGCGCGATCGCGACCGTACAAACCCGCGCCAACAAGAGTGCTTTTTCGGGATTCCGCACAATTTTGCGCAGCAGATTCTCACTCACGAGCACAGAAGGTGCGAGCAAGGCTCCACTGGCCGTGCTAAGAATTGCCGAAATCAGCGCGCCAAAGAAGATTATCTGCACCCAAACCGGCGTTCTTGCGAGCATCAATTGGGGCAAGAGAAACTGCATGTCTTTCGGCAACTCACCCGGTGCCAGCAGTGCTATTGCAATCAGACCGAGAAAAAGCGGAATCATTGCGACGGTGATGTATAGTATACCTGCGACAACCGATGAGGTCATCGCGATGGTCGCGCTGCGCGAAGCCATGATGCGTTGAAAGACGTCTTGCCCGGGAATCGAACCCAAACCCAGAATGCACCAGAGCGATATGTAGTGCAACCAGTTGATCTTACCGGGCGGCAGCAGAGAAAAATGCTGCGGTGGCGCTTTGTCGATAACTGCGGTCAATCCGCCGGCCTGGTCTGCGAGCAGATAGAACACTGCGCCGAGCCCAAGAACAATGATTGTCATTTGCAATGTATCGGTCATTGACACAGCCCACATTCCCCCGAGCGTCGTGTAGAGCGTCACGAGGGCGGCCATGACCACAACTGACGTTTCCAGTGAAAGGCCGGTGATGGTATGAAACACTATACCGAGCGCGAGAAACTGTGCAGCTACCCAGCTGATATACGAAAATGAAAGCAGCAGTGAAGATACAATTTCGGCAGTTACGCCAAAACGCAAACGGTAGAAATCGCTGAACGTCGTTAAATTCATCGCATAAAGCTTTCGCGCGAAGAAAAACCCGACGAGCACCAGACACAATGCGGCGCCGAAAGGCTCTTCGATAACCCCATAGAATCCGTCACGGACAAAATTTGCCGAAGAGGCCAAAATTGTTTCAGATCCGAACCATGTCGCAAACACAGTCGATGTTGCCATAAAAAAGGGCAAGTTCTTTCCCGCGAGGGCAAAGTCGTTTCCGTTTTTGACCCGGCGTGATGCGTAAACGCCAATGAGCACCGTCACCAGCAAATAAGAAATCACGCCCGCAATCAGCATCGGGTCAAGAGAAAGTAGAAATTATCACCTTGCCCGGCAGGTTCGTTAAAACCGCCGAGGCCAATTGCATGCAGGTTGCTGAGCGGTTTGATTTCATCGTATAAAATTGCGCGCACCGGCCCGGGAAGGTTTGCGCGTTCATAGTTCAGAGTCAATGCCGTCGTGTCGCGCCAGCGAGATTTCTCTTCCCGTAGAATGAATTCCCCTGCAGCCAGCGAAGGGTTAAAAAAATACCAGATGCCCGTATCGTCGCCATAAAAACGGATGCCAAACGGAATGACCTCAAAGAGCAGCCATTGAGAAACGAAATTAAACGGTTTATACGAACCCTCGTGTTCTATTCGCCTGAGCCACGTACCTTTGTAATTGCCTGCCTCGAGTCTAATCGACGCATCTTGGCCACAGAAAAGCGCTTCGAGTTCTTGAGTTTCGTAAGCCTTAAAGGCGGCGATCAGCGCATCAGCGTCGGTTATGGAAGCTGAAGGCATACTCTACGCCCCGTACACATAGAAGCCGCGGCCGCTCTTTTGCCCAAGGTGTCCGGCTTCGACTTTTTTGCGCAACAGCATACACGGGCGGTACTTTGGGTCCTGGTAATTTTCGTACAGGGTCTGCGTGACCGCAAACACAACGTCGAGCCCGATGAAATCGGCGAGCTGTAAAGGCCCCATCGGAAAATTATAGCCGAGCTTCATTGAGGTGTCGATATCTTCGGCAGACATCAGCCCCTCTTGCAGCGCGAAAATCGCCTCATTCATCAGCACAATGCCGAGGCGCGATGTGATAAAACCCGGCGCGTCTTTGCACACGACGGGCGTCTTGTCGAGCCTGAGCGCCATGTCACGGGCGAGAGCGAGCGCCGAGGGTTCTGTTGCCTCGGTCGTGATGATTTCGAGCAACTTCATGACCCTTGGTGGATTAAAAAAGTGCAGTCCGACGACGTGCCCCTGCCGTTTCGCATTCACCGCAGCAGAGAGCGCCGTGATTGACAGCGACGAAGTATTGCTCGCAAAGAGCGAATTGTCGTGTGCGCGCAGATCAAATTCTGCAAAAATCTTCTTCTTAAGTTCGATATTTTCTGTGACCGCCTCAAGCATCAGGTCATATTGCAGCTGTGCTTTGCCGAACCCGCCGAGCAAGTTGAGTCGGCCTTCAAGCGAAACGACGGGCTTGCCGGCTTTATCATCGCGCTCTTTGTCTTTACTGGCCCACTTTTCAAAATTTTCGGCTGCCTGCGCGCGTACTTTTTCGTTGGTGTCCATGACATCAACCTGCGCCTCGGGGTAGGCGCGGGCATAAATGTAGCCAATGCCGGCGCCCATCGCGCCCCCACCTGCAATGAGAATCTTCTGCAACGGCATTGAAGGCGGGGAAGAATCTCTAACCGCTGCTTGCGGTGAGCTTTGTGGAACCATGCGACACAGCAAGAGGGTCTGTCGCGGCGACACGCGCAAATTGACAGGTAACACCGACAAGCGATTGACCCGGCATAAGGCGAATTGAAACCAACCGAACGATCGGTCAGTAAATTTCAACAAGGAGCATGTCTGATGAAACCCAAAGAAATTCTCAACGAGGTCGAACTCGCAGCATTGCTGAAAAAATCTGATCTGAGGGGCTGCCTTGAAGTGCTCACCAGCTGGGGTCTGATCGCAGGCGCGTTCGCCGCCGTCGCACTCTGGCCGCACGCGCCGTCGCTTATCTTTCCGCTTCTGCTTGCAGTTGTATTGCTCGGCAACAGGCACCTCGCGCTTTCGATTCTCGTGCACGACGCCTCGCACCACGCGCTCTTCAAGACCCGCTGGCTGAATGAGTTTGCGGGCAAATGGCTCGCCGCCGCGCCCGTTCTGCTCGATCTCGAGGGCTACCGCCAGTACCACCTGCAACACCACAAATACACAGGGCAGGACTACCAGGGCGTAAAAGGTGACCCCGACATCATTCTGACGCGCAACTACCCCATATCGCGCAAAAGCCTGCGCCGTTGGCTGCTTAGAGACCTCACCGGCCGATCAGCGCCGCGCCTTTACCTCGGGCTCATCGCGATGCTGCTTGGCATTATCAAATATGACCTCAGTGGCAGGGTGGTCATGCTGCCGAAAGCAAAGCGTTCCATACCAGAGTGGATTATCTTCGTCACGAAAAGGCTCGCGCCGTTCGCGCTGACAAACGCCCTCATGGTAACGCTGCTTTGGCTGACCGGGCATGCGTGGCTCTACCTGCTGTGGCTGGCTGCTGGTTTCACCACTTTTCAGTTTTTTACGCGTGTGCGGTCGATCGCAGAGCACGGCATGGTCGCGCGCGTCAGCAACATGCTGCAGAACACGCGCACCACAGAAGTGAGTTTTTGGGAGCGCCTGACGTTTGCGCCGCATCACGTCAACTACCACCTGGAACACCATTTTCTCATGGCAGTACCTTCATACCGGCTGCCCCAGATGCATCGACTGCTGAAACAGCGAGGCGTGTTCGCCTCTGCCCCGCTCGCGCACGGTTATGCGCACGTGCTGAAACTTGCGACCACACGGGCATAAAAAGGTGGCGCGCCCCCCGATCGACACCGAAATCAAGAAGGCCATCTTCAGCACGGCGCAACAGCTTTTTGCGCGCCATGGCCTGCACGGCGCAAGTATCGGTGACATCGCTGCGCAGGCACAGACTGCAAAGTCGACCGTTCTGCACCATTACCCGACCAAACTTAAACTCTACCAGGCTGTACTGCATGAGAGCTTCGGCAAAATCTCTGAACTGCTGGGCCGGCACGTCGATGCGGTGAATCCGCCTGAGCGCCTGAAACTCAAACTTAAGCGCCTTCTTCACTGGATGCTGGGCGAGCCTGTTCATGCGCGGTTACTCAATCGGGTATTTCTGGATAATCCGAAAGCGGCGCCGCTCGCTGCGAAGAAATACTGGCTGCCGCTGATGGCGCATCTGACTGAAGAAGAGCTGCCGCACCTCGCGCGGGAGAAGTCACAGGTAATGACCCTAGTGCTCGTCAATTCGCTTCTTCAAATGGCGTTCAGCCTTGAGTTGCAGGTTCTGCTGTTCAAAGAAGTTACAGGCAGTGATGACCTGATTGGTCATCTCGATACGCTGATCGACGAGCTCGTTACGAATTTCGCAGCTTGAACGATTTGCGGTGGTACGGTGACAGCCCCAACCGCGCGATGGCGTCGCGGTGCTGCTGTGTGCCGTAGCCTGCGTGGGCTTCGAGCCCATAGCCCGGGAAACGCAGGGCTGCGCGTGCAATCATTGCGTCGCGTTCGACCTTCGCGATAATCGAAGCCGCAGAGACCGGAAAATATTTCAAGTCAGCTTTGACCTCGGCGTCGACGCGGGGCATTACCTTCTGCATGCGCAGGCCGGGGTAGACGAAACGGTAGTTGCCGTCGACGATGATACGGCATTCGGCTGGTGCAACGCCTGTGGTCACCAAAAGCCGCTGCACCGCACGGTAGATACCGAATTGCACGGCGCGGTTGATATTGTAGGTATCGATGTAACGCACGGCTACATGCGCCACTGCGTGCGGCAGGCGGGCCCTGAGCTCAGGGGCAAGCGCCTCACGTTTTTTACCGCTGAGCATTTTTGAATCTGTGACCGAACTAAACCAGGGTTCGTTGCCGAGTTGCTGCCAGTCTGTTTCGCTGACAAGCACTGCGCCGACCGTCACGGGACCAAATAGCGAACCGCGACCAACTTCGTCGACGCCAATGACAGCACGAAAGCTGCCGCCGCCGAACTCAAAAAAAAACCGCGCCAGAGCGCGGTTTTCGTCGTCACCCTGCGAGAGTGATTTACGCAGGTGTTTCAGCTTCAGCCGCAGCAGGGGCTGGTGCCGCTGGCTGTGGCTTTGATGCCTTGTAAGCCTGTGCCGCTGCAAACAGTGAATCTGTCACCGGCTTGCGCACGATTTCTTTCAGACGGCTGCCCTTGCCCGACTTGTCACGCAGGTAGTAGAGTTTCGCACGGCGTACTTTGCTCGAACGAATTTTTTCTACTTTCTCAACTGTAGGTGCGTACAGGGGAAAAATGCGCTCAACGCCCACATCAAAACTAACGCGGCGAACGGTGAAGGTCTTGCCTGCGCCCTGGTTCTGAATGCCGATGACGAGGCCTTCATAGATTTGAATACGCTCTTTGGCGCCTTCTTTGATTTTGTAGTGTACTTTTACGGTATCGCCGACCGAGAAGTCAACGGGACGGTTGACAACATCATAGTTCAGCTTTTGGAGAATCTGGTTCAGCATTTGTCTGTTTTGGGCGCTGAGACAGGCCGTCAACGGTTGTTGTAACTCTTGAATCACCGCATTTGGCGGCCCTCAGGCAGCCAAATGCGACATAATCAGCGTTCGCAGCGCTCTTTGAGCGCCCGGTTCATGGTGCTGTACGACTCGGTGAGGCGCTGCTGCAGAATGGGTTCGAGCACAGAAGCAACGTATCCCGTGAAGCTCTCGCCATGCACAAAACGGACCTTTTTTGGGCCAGCCTCTTGTACGATGAAGTAATGCTCACCGCTCAAGACCTGATCGATCAGCGGCAATGCCGGCCCTTTCCAGCGGAGTTCACGGCCCGAAGCGACGAGTATTTCGCAGAGAGGGATAGGTATCTGCACAAACGGCGCCGCCTGTATTGTGAAGCTGATTTTTTCACCAACCGTCGGCGTGCCGTTAATTCGGGTGATTACCGGGTTCCATGCGGGGTATGAGGCAAAGTCGCTGAGAACCTGCCAGACAGTCTCAGGCGAGGCGTTAATTTCGATCTCTGTATGTATTTCCATGTTACCTCTTATGCTTCTGTAAATGCCGTGGACAGTCTTTTGTACGCATAGTCATTCAAGTCAAAAAAGTGGCTGTGCCACCATACCTCTGCGTACGTCATCGGTCGCATGAACGGCGCATCGCCGTGGCGGTCGAAATAATAGCTGTTCGCCGAAGCGCAATTGTTGTTGAAAAAAACCGTGTCTCCCATGCGCCGCATGATGTCGGCGTGGTAGCGGTCATGCGCTTCTTGTTTCGGTTCTGCCCAGGTTGTGCCGCGGCGCTTCGCTTCGGCGATCACGCGCACGAGGTGGTGCGACTGGTTCTCGACCATCTGAAACCAAGACGCACCGGTCGCTGCGTATGGCCCAAGCATGATAAACAGATTCGGAAACTTCGGCACCGAAATGCCTTCGTACGCCTGGTAGCGTTCTTCGTCGAAGAACGTGCCGAGTTCTTTGCCGTCCAAACCGTTCACGGGAAAAGGTGGAGTGTTACCTTTCTCAAAAGTTTTGAACCCGGTGGCGGTAATGAGTACATCAATGTGACGCTCAACTCCGTTGCGCGTCACAATGCTGTCTTCTGTCACATGCGAGATACCGTCTGTGACCAGCTCAACGTTTTCACGATTAAATGTCTGCAAATAGTCGTTGTGAAAACTCGGGCGTTTGCAGCCAAAACCATAGCTCGGCGTAAGCTTCGCGCGCAGCGCCGGGTCTTTCACCTGCTTTTCGAGATGGTCGAGGCAGATATTCTCAAAAAACTTCGTGATCTGCGGATACTTCTTGTAGTTAATAACGCCGAGCACCATCACCGCTTCGGTGATGGAATTCGTGATGCCGCGCAGCAACCACTGCAGACCCGGGATGTATTTAAGCGCGAGCTTGACCGCGCTTGCGAGCTCAGCATCGGGTTTCGGCAGAATCCAGATCGGGGTGCGCTGGTAGACGTGCAGCTCTTTGACAATCGGCGCGAGCGCCGGTACGAGCTGCACACTCGTGGCTCCCGTGCCGATGATGCCGACGCGTTTACCGGTGAGGTCATACGAATGGTCCCATCTTGCGGTGTGAATTTTTTTGCCCTTAAAATTTTCTATGCCTTCGATGTCAGGCAGTTTAGGTATAGTGAGGCCGCCCGTCGCGAGCACAAGGTATCGTGAGGTTACGACATCCCCACCTTTAAGCTTGGTCACCCACACGTGCGCCGCCGGGTCGAACGTGCTCGACTCGACTTCAGCGTTGAAACGCATGTGTTCGCGCACGCCATATTTCTCGGCGCAATGGTCTGCGTACTTTTTGAGCTCCGCACCCGGCGCAAAAACGCGCGACCAGTCGGGCAACTGCTCATACGAAAACGAATAGGTGAACGAAGTGATGTCGACCGCGATGCCGGGGTATGTGTTGTCGCGCCAGGTGCCGCCGAGGTCGGCCGCTTTCTCGAGCACAATAAAGGGAATGCCGGCTTCTTTGAGCTTGATGCCCGCGCCGATGCCCGAGAAGCCCGAGCCTACGACCAAAACGTCTGTGTCAACAGCTTGGGGGTCGGCGCTGCCGACGAGAACTTCAGTGTCGATAGCGTTCGCGCCTGCGGCGCGGACCCAACCCTGTGCTGTTTTTGCCTTCTTGTTTTTCATTTTGCCCTCACTCATGGTGGTCTGCATTATCTACCGATTGCCAAGCAATCGGTAGATAATGCAATAATTAAATGACACGTCATTCCGTAAACAACAACTGCCTCCAGACACCCCATGGCCCGCCCCGAAGTTACCAAAGAACAACGTCAGGCTAAACGCGAGGCAATTCTCGTCGCTGCCCGTGCGGTCTTCGCCGAAAAGGGCTTTCACGCGACGGGCATCGCCGACATCGCCGAGAAGCTCGATGTCGGCCACGGCACCATCTACCGCTATTTCGAAAACAAACTCGATATCTTTCTGACGTTGTACGATGCGCTCAATGAGGAGCTACTGCGAATTGCGCGCGGCACGCTGCCCGAGACGGCAACCTGTGTCGAAGACTATATTGCCGAGATGCAGAAATTCTACGCCGAATTCGGTGGCGTTTTTTTGCGCGAGATCAGCCATATGCGCATCTTCTTCGACGAGGTGCACGCCGACCCTGAAATTCGCAAACGTTTCGAAGCTTCGCAAGTCGAGTTTCAGAAAGCGACCGAACGCTTTCTGGTCATCGGCCGCGACAAGGGCTTCATTCGCCCCGAACTGCATATACCCAGCGCCGCGCGCATCTTGAACGCGATGATTCTCGATGCGATGCGCGCATCGACCGAACCGGAGTCGCCGGCCAATAATCTGCTTCTCATCGCGATGACGGTGATCGAAATATTTACGAAAGGAGCACTGTCAGCGCCCAAAGCGCGTTGACAGTGCTCCTTTACCTATCAGGCAGCGGCCGTTGCTCTGGCAGGTTCGTGTTTTGGGCGTGGCACGAGCTGCCAGAGAAAATCTTCAACCGGTTTCGGCAGCGGTATACCTAACGGGTTAGACTCCGCGGTGCTATGAGGCGTCAGCACGCGCGTGCCCATGATGTAATCGAACCACGGCTTGGTCACACACCAGTTGGTGTCTTGATTGCGGCCGAGGTGGTGGTCAACGTGCCACGGCAAATGCTCGCGCGCCCATTCGGGGTTCTCATGCGACTTGCGATGGCAGTTGTAATAATTCCAGGCAGAATACCAGAGCGTTGCCGTGAAAAAAGGCGCCACGGGAAAAAGCGGGGAGACCATGAGCGAGACTCTCACCAGCGCTTCGACTTCATAACGATGCCGCGCATACTCTTCGCCGAAAAAATGATCGTATTGCGGTTCGCCGAAATTATTGCGGCGCACCTCGCGATGATGATCCCAATGGTAATGCGCGCTGCCGCTGCGGTTGCGACCGTACTCGTGCAATAGTTTGTTATGCGCGAACCATTCAAACGCATTGGCAGCAAGAAGGCCTAGGGGTATACCGAGCATAGCTATGGATTTCCATAGCCATGCAGGCGGTCAATAAATTAATGACATATGCGTCACAAACCCGGCCACAGGTTCGTGCCAGGCGTGTCTGGCTTCAAATAATGCGTGAAACGACTTCCATGAACTGCGCAGGCTTAAAAGGTTTCGTCATCCACCCGTTTGCGCCCGCGTCGGCGCCTTTTTTGCGCATAGAGTCTTCTGATTCGGTCGTCAGCGCCAGAATCGGCACTTCTTTATTTCGCAAACGAATTTCTTTGATTAAGCCGATGCCATCCATCTTGGGCATGTTGATGTCGGTTACCACCAGGTCAAAACCATGGCCCGTCGTGCTGATAAATTTGCTGAGCGCCTCTTCACCGTCGCTCGCCA
Organism: uncultured Leptospiraceae bacterium; assembly: GCA_942492915.1. Lineage (GTDB taxonomy): Bacteria > Spirochaetota > Leptospiria > Turneriellales > Turneriellaceae > Turneriella. Next base: position 3,800,156 of record OW818662.1, on the reverse strand, counting down.
GCACAACTTGATAGTTGCCGGTCTGCAGCGTCATCTTGACCATTTGGCGCATTGTCTCTGAATCATCTACCGCGAGTACTGTTTGCATTTGAACCCTCCGCAATTGGAATGGCTGTTTCTAGCACGAAAATGGCCGGCTGTCAATTACCGAGACTACTGCTTGGGCCTAGTAATATTACGTAATTTACTCCCCTTCGCGAGCAAATTGCGCATAACTCAATCGACTTGACGTGTTGTGCAGTGCGGAAAAAGTGCCGGAATCAGATCGAGATACGTCTAATACAGATACATCCGCCTTTACCAAGACGTGATTTTAAGGAGCAACATGAATACAGCTGAAGAATTGCAATCTCAATACGACCAGAACCACCTGCATAAGACCCTCGCAGACTTCGTGCTGCAGCGCCGCGAACAGCCAGACCTTTTCGCCTGGTGCCAGCCATTCGCTGATTCAGTAGACTACCAAATCTCTATCGGCCACCACATGTACCGCCGCGTGATGCTTTCAGCTAACGCGAACCGCGTTGTGGTCGAAGACCAGAAGACCGGCAAAGCGAAAGAAATGATCATGATGGGGTCAAACTCGTACCTCGGCATCAATAACCACCCGAAAGTGAAAGCGGCGGCGATTGCTGCAGCCGAAAAATACGGCGCGGGCGCAGGTTCGCCCCCCCACTTTTCTGGCTACTACGACGTGCACCGTGAGCTCGAGAAAAATCTGTCGGAGCTCAAAGGTACTGAAGACACGATTCTGTATCCGTCGGGATATTCAACCAACGTCGGCGTGCTGTCCTGCTTTCTTGGACCCAAAGACACGATCATCATCGACAAACTTGCGCACGCGTCGATCATCGACGGCGCGCTCTTGTCAGGCGCAAAAATCACAACCTTTCGCCACAACGACATGGATTCGCTCGAACGCGTGCTCATCCAGACCAAAAAAGGCCTCGGCGACCGCCTCGTCGTCGTCGAAGGTGTCTACTCAATGGACGGCGACATTGCCCCCCTCAAAGACATCTACGATCTCGTGAAAAAACACGGTGCGAAGCTCATGGTCGACGAAGCGCATTCAACGGGCGTTCTCGGCAAGACAGGCAAAGGTTCGCCCGAGCACTTCGACCTCGAAGGCAAGCTCGACATCGTCATGGGCACTTTCTCTAAGTCGCTAGGCGGAGTCGGGGGCTTTATCAGCGCGAAAAAAGAAGTCGTGCGATACCTGCGCTTCTTCTCACGCGCCTACTTTTTCGCTGCATCACCAACTCCGATGCAGGTTGCGGCGCAGCTGGCAGCACTCGAGGTTCTCAAGACCGAACCACAATGGCACACCCAACTGTGGGACAACATCAAATACTTCCACGCAGAACTGAAAAAGCGCGGCTTTGACATCGAGCGTACGCAGACTGCAATCACACCTGTGGTAATCGGTGACTCATTCGTCATGCGCGAAATCACCAAGTTTCTCGATGAGCGCGGTGTGTTCGTGAACCCGGTTCCGTACCCGGCGGTACCGCGTAAAAAAGACCGCCTGCGTCTTTCACTGTCGGCGCTGCACACACGTGAAGATCTTGATACGGTGCTCTCGCTGCTCGACGAAGCAGAGGCGAAGTACAAGTTCGTTAAACACGAAGAACACGCTTGATTGTTTGGCCTTCGGCCAGACAATCAAGCCAAATCAAGGGGCCCCGCAAGGGGCTTTTTTTACAGGCTCAGTCTTGATTCCAACCCGGCGCGGGTTGTTTTGAATTCGTTGAGATCAGACATGAGGCCCGAAAGGTCGCTGCGCAGCGCCTCAAAAGAGATATGCATGCCGGTGGTAGTCTCACTGGCTGACCGGCTTTCATAGGCATGCGTGGCGGCGAGCTCATCGAATCGCTCTCCATTATCGACCGGCGGCGCCAGGGTTGCGGTATTGCCAGCCTCACGATCGAGACGGCGCTGTTTCTTGAGTTTGAGCTCCGCCTCAAGGCGATCGTTCTCGAACGCCAAACGGTCGAGGTACGCCCCGACGCGAGACCACTCGTCTTCTGCATGTGCCCCGGAAATCTCGTTTGCGCCTGTTTGAGCCATATATTAGTTTCGACCCGCAGGCAAAAAAGCTTGACCCGCAGCAGCAAACGCAGTCAATTTTCAGCACCTCTTCCCGGGGTCCCGATGCCCAGGCCTCATTGCACGACGCGAACGCAGACTCCCTATCGTCCATTCAGTATCCTGCTGGCCACCCTGCTGTTCACCATTGCCGGGTGCAACCGGCCGCAGCACCAGGTTCACGGATTAGGCTTCTTTAACTGGTACATCGCATCGCCAATGGGTAAGAGCACGATGAGCGTGGCTTATGGCACGATACGCAACGACCAGTCAGTGGAAAGGCACCTGGTCTCTGTAGCGTTCAGCTGCGCCGATTCGGCAGAACTACACGAAACCATGGCCGCTGCCGGCAGGGTTTCGATGCAGCGCCTCGATGCAGTGATCGTTCCCGCATTTGGCAGCGTCTCTTTCGAACCCGGGCACAAGCACGTGATGGTTTTTGGTCTGAAAACCGGTGCGGATTGCCGGGCGAAATTTACTTTCGGCGCTGACGAAGCCGCATTTGTTGTTCCCATTAAAGCGCGCGAATAGAATATGAAAAAGATCACTGCAACGCTGGTTATAGCTATAGTCTGCATATATGGCACGTCGTGCCGGGGGCAGCGCGTAGCCTTCACAGAAATGCCATTGGGGTTGAGCAGTGACACACAACTCGTGTCGCAAGATGGCACGAGAGAGAAGATCATCGACCACCTTAAACCGGTAACGCTTTTGTTCTTCGGCTTCACTCATTGTCCTGATTTTTGCCCGATGACGCTGCACAAAATACACAGCGCCGTTGCGAAAGATGCCGAAATGCAGAAAAAACTCGCGCTGCTGTTTGTTACAGTTGATCCGCAAAATGATACAGCCAAAGAACTCAAGACTTACCTGAGCGCATTTCCCTATGCGCGCGGCTATACGGGAAAACCCGATGAGCTGAAGAAAATTGAGAAGGCCTTCGGCGCCTTCTCGAAACCATCGGACAAGACAATTTCACATTCATTGTACGTCTATTTACTCAACGCAGAGGGAAAAGTCATCTATCTCATTCGCAGCGACGAATCGACAGAAACGCTGTGGCAGATACTGCAACAGGCTGCTGCAGAATCTGGTCGGTGATTTTATGATCACCTATTCAGAAGAAATACTCAGGCTTGCCGAAAGCACGGTCGTTGCACTCAATCAGACCGAACCTCGCGCTGAAATGGCCAACCGGCTTTGCGGCGATCGCATCACTATAGGTGCCGCGTTCGCCGCAGATACAATACACGAAATCCATTGGCAGGTCGAAGGCTGTGTGATTCTCAAAGCCAGCGCTGCATATCTGGCCCGCACACTGAGAGGCAAGACCAACGAAGCTTCACTCGAAGCCATCGCCGCGTTTATGCGGTCGTTTGAAGACGAACAAGCGGTTGAACGAACAGGTTCTATGGCCGCTGTTTACCGTCTGCCGGCGCGTTATAAGTGCGCGCTATTACCCTGGCAGGCTTGTGAAAATTTTATGCGCGAGCGCCGCTGAAATTTTCTCGTTCACACCCGTTTCTTTTTTGATTTTCTTCGCGAGGTCTGCCTCGGTCATTTCGGCAAGGTCGAGTTTGCGTAGTGCGAGCAATATCGCAGTTCGCTTTTTATCCCCCACGCCATCGATGCCATCAAATACCGATTTCAGGTTGCGCTTCATGCGCAGATTTCGGTGGTAACTGACTGCGAAGCGGTGCGCCTCGTCGCGCGCGCGGCGCAGAATTTGCATACCCGGACTTTCTTTATCAAACCGCAGGATGCGCCCGTCTTCAGCATAGATCTCTTCAAGTTTTTTGGCCAGGCCCATCATCGGAATCGCGAGACCGGCTTCAGAACGCGCGCGCATTGCTGCATTGAGCTGCGTACTGCCGCCATCGATGACAATGAGGTCTGCCGCGGCAACTTCGCCGGTTTTCACGCGCGCCAGCCTGCGTGAGATTGCCTCGTACATCATCGCCGGGTCGTTGGCGCCCTCGACGGTCTTGATGCGATACTTACGGTAGCCCGGTTTGTACGGCATACCATCCTTCAGCATCACCCCGCTCGCCACCGGCTCGCTGCCCTGAATGTTCGAGATATCGTAGCATTCGATCACCACAGGCGGATTTTTTAACCCAAGAAACTTTTGCAGCTGTTTGAGCCCAATACGCTGGTTGCGTAGATTCTCTGAAAGCAGGCGCTCACGCATAACCAGGCGCGCATTATTCGTCGCCATCTGCATGAGCGCGCCGGGATTTATCTCTTTGCTGCCCTTTTTCGCAAGCGTTGAGAATTCGCCGAGTTGAACGACCTGAATCTTGTGCCCCAGAGCGTTGCTCCATTCGCTGAGATCGAGGCCTTCGGGAACCACGATAAAAGCGGGCAGGTCGAGCATACCCATGTAATATTCACGAAAGAATGTTTCAGCAAATTCTGCGTCGGTTAATGCCTGCGCAGACATATCAGTCTCGGTCAGCGAGAAATTTTCCTTTGCAATCAGACGTCCGTCGCGAAACTTCAGCAGGCAGATCTGCGCCAGACGCAGCACGGGCTCTTCTCCGGGGTGCGTCGAGTCGTTCATTCGGGCCAGAAGATCTTCGTCGCGCAGCGAGAGGTCAGCTTTGAGCTGGTTATAGTCTGCAGAATATACACCCACGATGTCGAATTCGGGCAAAACGTTTTGCATCTCAACCTGCGGACTTACGTTTCTCTCGTTGAAATAGGCGAGTATATCGCGTAGCTTCGCCGCTTCTTCGAATTTCATCTCGGCCGCGAGGTTATGCATCTTTGTTTCGACATGCCGCCGCACTTCATCATCGTTATTTGAAATAAAATCCACTGCCTGCTGTACAATTGCCGCGTAGTCTTCGCGACTTATTTTTTCAGCACAGGGTGCGAGGCATTTTTTGAGATGGTAGTTGAGGCAGGGTTTCGCAGGTTTTGCCAGTGGCAGCTTTAGTGGCCGCCGCCGCAAAGGAAACATGTCGAGCGTCAGCTGAATTTTCTCACGCGCCAGCTGCGCCTTTGAGAAAGGACCAAAATAGAGGTTTCCGGGCAGTCTGCGGCGCGTCAGATATATACGCGGAAAAGGCTCGCTCATCGAAATGCAAATGTAGGGATACTGTTTATCGTCTTTAAGCCGCACATTATACAGAGGCCGGTACTTCTTGATGAGGTTGTTCTCAAGCAGCAGAGCTTCGGTCTCGTTATCAGTCGCAATCCACCTGATATCGCGCGCACGTTTCATCAGAAACGTTGTCTTGAGATCGTCAGATGTCAGGTATTGCCTGAGTCTGGCGCGCAGGTTGCGGGCTTTGCCCACATAGAGCGGGGTCTTGTCTTCGGCGCTCTCGAACCACTGGTAAACGCCGCACGTATCGGGGGCGTGCGTGATGCGTTCAGAGAGCGTGAGTTCTGACATCTAGGCAGACTTTTTCGTCTGTTTCAGATGTGTCGGCAAGAGAATCGGCAGTTTCACCCCACGCTTGGTCGCCGAAATGCGCCAGCCGCGCGAAGTCGACTTGTAAAGGTCAAGTTCGTCGCCTTTTTTGGCAAGCATGAGAGTCCAGAATTCAAAATGTTTGTCGATCACTGCCTGCTTTATGTCGGCAAGGCGCGTCATGAGCGGGCATTTACCTCTGAATTCGCGCATGAAGATGAGGCCAGCAAGATTGCCCTGCGGGTCAATGTACGGCTCAAGAGGAAAGGTACGGCAACAGATTGAACGGTTTTCGCGCTCGCAGTGTGCTATGCCTTTGCACTCACAAAAAATCAGTACCTCTGTCTCATCTTCCTTTTTCTGTTTTTTATCTACCGCAGACTTTGGCTTCCAGCGCGCCCATAATTCAGAGCGGCGCGAAACGTACTCGAACTCTTCGCGGTAGAGCATTGGCACTGCGTTTTCGACGCTGCAGCACAGAGGTTCGCCGCCGTTTTTAGGGGAGCATAATTTTCCGCAATCGTACGGCGTGAGGCTTTCGTCGAGCAAGTCATAGAAATGCTGAAGCTCCTTCTCTGTAAAACGCTGGTTTTTTTTCAATTTGATACTCCGTGTGAATGCACTGCAAATCTCTAATCGGCCACAACAATCGCATTACGGCCGCTTGTTTTTGCCTGATACAAGGCACGGTCGGCCCTGACGATAAATGCGTCGAGCTCCAGTTCGCCGCGGTATTCGGCAACACCCTGCGAGATGGTGTGGGCCTTTCCGGTGCTGAACTTAAAACCGGCAAGATTTTCTGAGAGCCTGTCTGCGACTTTCTTCGCAAGTTCGGCCGAGGCGTCGGGCAGAAGCACGGCAAATTCTTCACCGCCATAACGAATCGGAATATCTTTGTCGCGCAGTTGGCCCACAAGAAACCCCGAAAAATCGCGCAGCACCTGGTCGCCGGCGCTATGCCCGAATTCGTCGTTCACCTGCTTGAAAAAATCGAAATCGATCAAGATTAGGCTGAAAGTTCTCTTCTTGAGCTGGTATTCTTCGACAAGCTGTGAAAACTTTGCATCAAGCTGCCGGCGTACATAAAGCCCCGTAAGCGAGTCTTTGAACGACCACTGGTAATATTGACTGTTTATAATCGCGTGACCCAGCTGTTCAGCAAAACTGGAAAACAGATAGATGTCATTCTGGCCGAAAATTTCTAAAAAACGATTGCCGATCAGTACAAAATCACCCAGCCTTTTTTTGCGCACCACGATCGGGCACGCAAGCACCAGAATATTATCCCGCGATTCAGAGTCAGCAATCTGCGGCCTGTTATCCCAGATTTGTTTCATGTTTTCGAAAGAACGAATCACCGGCATCTGATTTTCAGTGAGCGACATGAAGCGGGTCGCCTTGTCATGCGAGAGCCTGAATTCGCGAATGCGATTCTCTTTGTTAGTCGTGAAGACGAGTTGCTCCTGTTCTTTGTTCGCCTGGTGCAGCACGATGAACGCCTTTCGTGCTTTCGTGATAAGGCGAATCTGAATGATCACGTCTTCAAAGACCTCGCTCAACTTCATCGAAGAGTGCAGAGATTTACCAAGTTCAAAATAACTCAAGAGCTTCAGATTCTGCGTTATCGCCGCGAGGTTCGAACGGCGCAGCTCGTCGACGAGCGAACGGCACGGTTCATGGTTCGGAAGATCTTGATGGCGAATAATGTCTTTGATCTGCATAGCTTCAGAAAGACCTGCGCCGGCACGCAGGCATTAAGCCGGTTGACCCTCTGGCTTTTTCGCAATCTCGATAATTTTTTTAGTGCGGATTTCAGTTTGTAAGGTCTCCAGAAACTGCGCCTGCGAATATTCGCGCTGTTCGCCCGAGAAATAGTTGCGGGCATTGATATTGCCGGCCACCACTTCTTTGTCGCCGATCACAAGCATATAGGGCACCTTCAGCTTCTCTGCATTACGTATGCGCTTACCAAGGCTTTCTTCCGGTTCTTCAATATGCACACGAATGCCGGCTTCACGCAGGTCTGCAGCAAGCTTCGTTCCATAATCCATGTGCGCCGCATTCACGGGAAGTATGCGCACCTGTTCGGGTGCGAGCCAGGTCGGGAAAGCCCCTGCAAAATGTTCGATCAGAAAGCCGACAAAACGCTCGTGCGTGCCGAGGGGTGAGCGGTGAATACAGACGGGCCGCTTCATGGTGCCGTCTTTATCGATGTATTTAAGATCGAACTTCATCGGCATGAAGAGGTCGAGCTGGCAGGTAGACGAGGTGAACTCACGGCCAATCGAACTCTTGATTTGAAAATCCATCTTGGGGCCATAGAACGCAGCACCGTCGTTTTCGACGATGTATTGCACACCCGACTCTTCCATCGCCTGCCGTGTCAGCGCTTCGGCTTTGTCCCACATTTCGGTTTCGCCATGGTATTTTTTATTCGCCGGATTTCTCAGCGACAGTACCATGTGGTAGTCAGTGATATTGAGCGCTTTGTAATAGTACTCGTGTAATCGAATGACGGCCTTAAACTCTTCAACCGCCTGCTCTTCGGTGCAATAGATGTGCGCATCGTTCATCTGCATCGCGCGCACGCGCATGAGCCCCATAAGTGCACCCGAGTCTTCGTAGCGGTGGCACATGCCATATTCGGCAAGACGCAGAGGCAGTTCGCGGTAGCTGCGCGGCCGGTGTCCGAAGATCGTGTGGTGAAACGGACAGTTCATCGGTTTGATGTAATAGTTTTCATTATCCATCTGCATCGGCGGAAACATGCTATCCATGTAGTGCGGCAGGTGCTCGCTTGTGAAGAAAAGATTTTCTTTTGTCAGCACCGGAGTCGTAACGCGTTGATATCCCCCCTTTGCTTCTGTTTCTTTTGCCCAGTTTTCAAGTTCATCTTTAATAATATTGCCGCGGGGCAGCCAAAGAATAAGGCCGGGCCCGATGTCTTCGCTCGTCGTATAGAGTTCGAGCTCGGTACCGAGTTTGCGGTGGTCGCGCTTCTTGGCTTCTTCGACGCGTTTGAAATGTTCTGCCATGAGTTTTTTGTCGGGAAAGCTCACCGCATAGATGCGTTGCAGCATCTGGTTCTCGGCCTTGCCGCCGAGGTATGCACCGGCAACAGTCGTGAGTTTGAAGACACCAAGCTTGCCGGTAGCCGGTACGTGCGGCCCACGGCAGAGGTCGGCGAATTCACCTTGTTCGTAGATACTGATCTCTTTGTCTGCAGGCAGTTTCTCGATGATGCCGACCTTCAGGTGCTCGCCCATCGCGCGAAATTTTTCGACCGCCGCTTGCCTTTCCATCACGTGGCGCACGACCTTATGGTTCTCGCGCGTGACCTTCGTGATTTCAGCTTCAATCTTCTCAAACGACTCTTCACTGATCTTGTCTTCGAGCAGCACGTCGTAGAAAAAGAACCCGGGACCGTTCTTGACGACCGGCCCGTCTTCAAGCTGAATGTGCGGATAGATGCGTTTCAAAGCCTGCGCGAGCGTGTGCGCACTCGAATGCCAGAAAATTTCTTTGCCGGCCTCATCGTCGAACGTCAGCGGGCGCGCAGTAAATGCGTCAGCGCCGATAATCGAAATCGGTCGACTGAGATCATATGACACCTTGTCGACTTCGATTCCGAGGGCAGTCTTACGGAATGAAGGGGCGAGCTGCTCAACAACTTCGGTGAAGGTCGTCTCGGGTGAGAAATCACCGCTTTGATCGCCGATCTGAACTTTCATGGTGCAGGCCGAACAATTCAGACAGGGGATAAAGTGATTTCAACCGCCTCTTGCTATGGCACTGGTTTTTGATCTATCGCGATCCGCCGCGCAGCCCTGATAGATAATCTTGTATCTCAGGGTCGTTGTCTTTTGTCAGTTGCCAGAAAGAGAAACCGGCAATGCGGCTTTTCTGCAGCAGCGCCATTTTCTCAGCGAAGGCGGTTCGGTCCATGTAGAAGGCCACACGCTGGCAGCCCCCCGACTTATACCACAGAGTCGGGTCTTCGTAAATCTTATCTTCGTGTATGTCGCGAAACCGCGCGAGGTTGCGCCACGATTTCGCGCCTTTTTCTGTATCGAGAATTTCACCGATATCTGTCGGCTGCACGCGCTTATGCTCACCGGCCTTGATGCGCAACACGTCATTGTAATAGACGGCCTTCACCGGCGCCTTGCAGTTGAGTCCCCAGTCATATCCATACGTCGGTATGGCCATGTAAAGTTTCTCGCGCGGAATCTTGTCGCCTGCGTACTCGATAATCTCTTCGAGCCACGTGCCAGGTGCTTGCGGTCCCGGGCCAGGGTTTCGGTACTTACGAGGATGCAGTTCGTAAGCCATGATCTTCACCATGTCGGCATGCTGCCCGAGAAATTTGTAATCATGGGTGAGCGGGCCCCGCCAGTTCTCGCGAAAATCCATTTCGATCGCATTTTTGAGTCCCCGGCATTTTTGCTTTTTTACTGTTTCACCATCGAAAGGTGTCTTGGGGTGCACCGCGACCGAGAGCAACTTGTTACGCGCCTTCAGCTCACCTGAAAGCTTCACGATAAACTCTTCGAACTTCTCTTTCTTGCCGCAAGACATTCCCTCGTAATCGATGTCGATACCGTCATAACCGTAGGTTACAACTTCTTTAATGATGATGCCGATGTGCTTGTCACGAATATCAGTTCTGCCGCCGAGCCCAATCGCCTCATTAATTTTTTCTCCAGGGTTCTCCCACCGAAAAATAGTGGGGATTATCTTCAGGTTCGGATTCTTCGCCCTGAGTGCCGCCACGCGCTCGAGTTTCTGCGTATGCCCCCAGCTTGAGACCAGCTCGCCGGTATTATTATGCCGGCCTTTCAGCGAATAAATAAAAGGATGTAGCTGGTCATACAGGTGAGCGTATTGCAGCATCACGTTGTAGTCGAAAGACCAACTCGACGCCTTGAGTGGGCCTACCTGCCCCGCGTCGGCTTCGGTCTTTTTTGGGTTCACGCCGGCCGCCTTGTCAATCTGCACTTTGGGTTCACTGTGCGCAAATTGCAGCGCCAACGGAGTCGCTACCAGCAGCGTAGCTGCAGCGACGCCAAGCCAGACAAAAAAGCGGCGGTGTTTCGAGGGCGTTGGATCAACTTGCGGTGCCGCTGTGCTGTCGCCCGGCTGCACAACTTCAGTTTCTTGCGGCAAGTCTTCGCGCCTCGTGCGCTTTCTCGTACTCATGTATCCCTTTTTAATGAAGTAAACTACGTGAATACCAATTCATGTATTGTGATACATGCACATAAACCAAAAAGACTTGAGCATTTGAGTCGCAGCTAGATCATCGATTCGTATTCTGATGAGCAAGCAGCCAGTAAAACGCACGTTATCCGCGACCCGGGAAAAGGCGGCTACGGGTTTCACGTTTCTCACAAACCATTCTCACGTGCTCGTCTCGCTCGCGAGCATTCCCGGTATTACCCTGAGGCAGGTTGCACTCAAAGTCGGCATCACCGAACGCGCGGTGTTGGCAATACTCAAAGATCTTTCAAAAGCGGGGGTCGTTGCCGTTTCAAAAAAAGGCCGTCGCAACCACTACAAGATAAATCCTCACGTTCACCTGAGACACCCAGTAGAGCAACACAAGACCGTGGGTGCGCTGCTCAGCAGCATACTCGGGCGGTAATTAGACTTCTCGCGCAAGATACGTACGCATCTTGCCCATACCCTTGATCTCGATTTCGCCACGGTCGACGAACACCGCAAGCCCTTCGAGTTCAACGCGCGTAGTTTCCGTAATATGTATCTCACCCGCCACACCCGATGATTCCATGCGGCTGGCAGTATTCACCGTATCGCCCCACAGGTCATAGATAAATTTGTTCTGGCCAATTACGCCCGCAACCACAGGCCCCGAGGCAATACCGATGCGAAGCCGCAGTTTTTCCGGGACGCCAGCGTTTTCTTCTTCTAAGATCCTCATCATTCCCAAGGCCATGTTGAAGCATCGCTCTGCGTGATCGTCGACGGCATGCGGTAAGCCTGCACCGACCATGTAGGCGTCACCGATGGTTTTGATTTTTTCAAGACCCAGCGCAGAGGCGAGTGCATCGAACATACTGAAGATACGATTCAGCAACGCGACAAGTTCATGTGCGTTCATGCGTCGCGACAGGCTCGTGAAACCTTCGATATCGGCAAACAGCACCGAGACATTGTCGAAATAGTCGGCAATGGTGCGCTCGCCTGAAAGAAGCCGGTTGGCGACCGTTTCGGGCAGCATGTTCAGCAAGAGCGCTTCGGATTTTTTCTTCTCTTCGCCCAACAAGCGGCTCTGCTCTTCGATCGTGCGACTCTGCATGAATTCAATGCGCGAGTTCTGCTCAAAGAAGAAGACAGAAACGAGACCCGCTGTGTTTACAAATGAGATGATCGAGACACCAAAAACAGCATCGTTCAGCGGCAACGGGCGTCCAAAAATTAAATAAGCGATATATTGCATGATCACCAGCGATGAAGCGACAAGGGCAAAAAAAGTCCTGAGGCGCAGCATCGCGAAGGTGTAGATGATAATACAAATCACCAAACCATAACCGTACTTGATATAGAACTCGTCGGGCGAAAGATGCATCAGAATAATTGCGCAGGTATTGCTGAAAACATTTGCGAAAACCAGCACCCATTGCAAATAGAAGAAGCGTCGCAAGAAGGCGATGCCAATCGCCGCACCGAGGTGCGTCGGCATGATAAAGCCATAAATGAACGGCCATGTCTTCGCGAACATGTCGGGCTGAATAAGCCATGCAATCACACCCAGGACTCCGTAGCCAAATGTGCCGAATGCAAAGCCCCAGCGCGCCTGCCGCGCGGCTTTCTCGTTGTTATCGTGAATGAAACGCCGCTCGAGATTGCGGTCGTCAAAGCTCGGGTACAGGTAGTTACGAAACTTCACGGGCGAGATTTCTAAAGGGAGGGCGGTTGGCAAGCGGGTGACGGGTTGAATCTTCATGCTATGGGCTTAAGCCCATAGCATGAAGATTCTTGGCGCGACGGCAATATAATGGGGGCTTTGGCCGAAAACACCTATGCGGTCGGCCAGTTCTCCGCGTAGCTTTTGGCTATGGGTTAAGTAAGCCAGTGATGGTTCACCTCTTGCTGCTATGGGCTTAAGCCCATAGCAGCAAGATTCAACGCGCGACTGCAATAACTAGGGGGCTTTTGGCCGCAAATACCCTTGCCATTAGCCAGTGTTGCGCGTAGCTTTTTAGCTATGGGCTTAAGCCCATAGCTAAAAAGCCGAAGGGATTTTCAAGGATACAACAAAAACTTCTTGCGCTCTTCTTCAAACGCCTTCACGTCACTTTGCGTCTTCTGCACCAGAACTTCTGGCTTTTCGCCCTTCGCAATCGCGTCGATGAACGCCATGTCGCCGATGCCGTTGCCTATGCGCGCCCAGTTTTTTTCGCGGTTTTTTTCGGGTAGGTTTTTGTAGAGAATGCCCGCAATCGTCACCATCGTGCGCATCGGGTCGACTTTGCGGCGGTTCGTCACCACCAGCTTGAAGCCGCGGCAAGTCTCTTTACTGTAAGCCGAGCGTTTGGGTTTAAACTTCGCTGGGTAGAACTTTAAACCCGGCAGTTTCGCCTTGTTCAGGGCTGTAACCAGTTTCTTCATATCGAAAAACGGTGCGCCGAAGAACTGAAATGGGTTCGTGGTGCCACGACCGACGCTGATGTTGAGCGCTTCGAGCGAGCCGGCGAGATGATAACCTAAAACTGATTGCATACCGGTGATGCTCGGGCTCGGGTTGCGCCATGGCAGCCCGGTTTCGTCATAGTAGAGACTGTGTTTGTAACCAGACAGCTTCACGACTTCTATATCCGCACCTATTTGAAAGCGGCTGTTGTAATAGTGCGCGAGCTCGCCCATCGTCATGGCGTGCGAAATCGGTATCGGGTAATAACCAGCAAAGCCGCCGTGAAACTTACTTTCGAGCACAGGCCCGTAAACGCCGAGTGGCGCCGCCATGTTCGGGCGATCGAGAATCAGCATTTTTTTGCCCGCCGCTTTGGCTGCCTTCATCGCGAGCACCATCGTTGTCGCATACGTATAATAACGCAGCCCGATTTCCTGTATGTCAAAAATCAATAGGTCAACATCGGCAAGGTCAGCGTTGTCGGGTGCTTTCTTGTTACGTGTGTAGAGCGACACAACCGGCAGCCCGGTCTTTTTGTCTTTTTCACCCGACACGTGGTCGTCAACTTCACCGCGCACACCGTGCTCGGGCGCAAAAATTTTCGCAACCTTAAAGCGCGGGTGCAGTAGGTCGATAATATGCCGCCCCTTGCTATCAATCGCGCTGTGGTTCACAATCAGCGCAAGCCTCTTTCCCTTGAGCAAAGGTTCAGGTTTTTGCATCAGCACGTCCAGACCCGTTCTGACTTTAACGCGCTTGCCCGCACCTTTCGGCTTGCCTTTCGCCTCAACACCGACAGCCGTTACGAAAACCGCGACGAACAGCAATACCTTGCAATAAAATGAGGATTTAGAATTCATATGAGACATTATCGGCTATTTGCAGCCATCGCGCGACTCACCCAATCCACCGTCCCGTCTGGTACACGGCAAACGACGCGGCATACGCAAGGCTCGTCATCACTGCAAACACCGTAACCGCCCATAGGGTACTGTCGAGTTCGCGACGAATCGTCGCGAGCGTGCTCATGCACTGCGCGCAGAGTGCGAAGAAGATCATGACCGAAATGGCGAGCCAGGCGTCGTAAGCGGGTTTACCATCGGCCTTTTTTTCGGCAATCAGTTGTTTGCCGAGCACTTCGGGTGATTCATCGGCATCGTTGACGCTGAAAATTATGCCGAGCGTCGAAACAAATACTTCACGCGCGGGAAACGCGGCAAGCACCGCGACTGAGATTTTCCAGTCGAAGCCGAGAGGGCGAAAGAAAGGTTCAACCGCAGCCCCGAAGCGGCCCAGATAACTCTCCCGCAGGTGCACCGCCTGCAATTTAGTCTGCAATTCGTCTTCAAGTTTCTTGCGCTGGTCTTCTTTGATATTCGCGAGATGGCTCGACAGGTTGGTAACTTTGATACCTTTTTCGATAGCGAACTGCATTTCGGTAATTCTAGTCAGCTTCTGGCTGTGCGGAAAATACGCGAGCGCCCAAATCACAATCGACAGCGCGAAGATGATTCCACCGACGCGTTTCAAAAAATTCATGGCCGCATCGAACACCCGCCGCCACACATTCTGCAGGTGCGGCAAATGGTATTCTGGCAGTTCGAGAATAAAAGGGCTCGAGCTGGTTTTCCTGAGCACGTGGCGGTTGAGAAGCCAGGCAAGTGGCATCGCGATGCTGATGCCGACGAGGTGCATAGCGAACAGCGCGACAGCGGCCCACAGAGCCCCAAAACGCGGTTCGATAAATGCACCGATAAAGAGCACGTAGACCGGCAGGCGCGCCGAGCACGACATCAGCGGCGCGATCAGAATCGTTGCCATGCGGGCCCGGTCGGTCGGCATCACCCGCGCCGAAAGAATGCCCGGCACCGCGCAGGCAAAGCTCGACAATAGTGGAATAAACGCGCGACCGTTGAGCCCTGTCCAGCCGAGCAGTTTATCTGACAAAAAAGCTGCGCGAGCGAGATACCCTGTTTCTTCAAGTATCGCAATAAAGAGAAAAAGTATCATGATCTGGGGTACAAATACCAGCACAGAACCCGCACCGGCGATGACACCGTCAGCAATGAGCGAGGCGGTGACGGGGTAGCCATGGAGGCCCGCGCGCGCCGCCTGGCCCGTGTCTTTCATGAATCCGTTTACCGCATCCATGACGGGCTTTGCACCGGCATAGATGCTGAAGAACATTGCGCCAATAATCAGCGTAAACGCAATGAGCCCAAATAACCGATGCGTCAGCACCGAGTCGATTTTCTGAGAGACCGTACGGCCGCGTACCTCTTTGACGAGCGCCTTGCGCAGAATCAGGTCGATCTGTGCGTATCGTTCTTCTATCGTATATTCCTGGTACCTTTTCTCGCCGGTATGCCGCGCTTTTTTTTCGACCTGCGCTTCGCGACCCCTTGCCGAGGCGATCATCTGCGCGAGGGTGTCTATCTCGCTGCGCGACGCACGCGTAACCCGGCAGACAGGGAAATGCAGCTGCTTTTGCAGTTCTTCAAGCTGCACAGAAAATCCCCGACGCACGGCAATGTCGTTCATCGTCAGTACGGCAATAATGGGAACTCCGGTTTCCTGAACTTGCAGGCAGAGATAGAGTGAGCGCTTCAGGTTACCGGCGTCGAGCACCACTACTGCGAGGTCGGGCTTTTTTTCGGTCGTGGCGCTGCCATGCAGCACCCGCGAAGTAATTTCTTCATCTGCTGATTTTGGTTTCAGGCTATACGTGCCCGGTAAGTCGATGACTTCGATGCCGTCATGCCCCTTGATCGAGCCTGTCTTTTTTTCGACTGTGACTCCGGCGTAGTTACCCGTATGCTGGCGCGCGCCGCAGAGTGAGTTAAAGAGCGTCGTCTTGCCGGCATTCGGGTTACCGATGAGCGCGACGCGAAAAGACCGCGCGTCGACATGAATCGGCATCGGCTGAGTCAGGTTGTCCCGCGCTGCGACCTTATTTTTTTTCACCGTATTGGGCATTAGACTACCGTAACCCCCGCGAGGTCGGCGCGCCTCACAATAACCGGTGCATCGAGCACCTGAATAATCACAGGGTCACCGAAAGGAGCAAGCTTCACGAGCTGCACGTATTCACCTTTCACAAGGCCAATTTCAGCCAGGCGTTCGTTTGCCGTCGGCGTCGCTGCCACGATGCCACCCTCACCTGGGCTGAGCTCAGTGAGATAGCGCGGGGCAACAACATTCTGCTTTTTCGGCTCACGGTTCATATTCGGCCCTGTGGTCGACTGGCGCCATGCCTTAAGCCTGCCCTGACCCTGTCGGAGGGCATTTCGCGCAGCCCGCATTGCCCCGGTGGGATAGATAACTGTACGCGAGGTATGTTGCAGCCAACGCCACCACGCCACCCACGATTATGTAATCCAACATGCTTTTCAGCCGACGTATCACGACGCGCCGTCAAGACAATTGAGAATGATTGTCAATTAGAATACACTTTCAAGAAACCTTCCCAGACGCTTCTTACCGAGCACGGGCAAGGGCTTTCCGTTTCGCACGGTTTCAGTGCCGGCGATGAAGACATGCTTTGCCGCGCTGCCACCGTTCACCAGCCTTTCAAATTTAAAGCCCTTACCCCACGGCTGCAGATGCACCTGCTCGACAGAGTTGTCGAGTTTTTTGGGATCGATCACCACAACATCTGCCTGCTTACCTTCTTTAATTACACCTGCATCAAGACCGAACCAGCCGGCGAGTTCGCCCGAAAGGCGCCAGACGGCCTTTTCAACCGGCATGATCGGTTTACCCGATAGCTCCCCATCGCGCACGCTCTTCAGCATGCGCATCGGAAAGTTATAGAACGCCATATTGCGTAAGTGCGCGCCCGAATCGGCAAAGCTCATGAGTGTGGCTTCACTCTGCATAATTTCAGCCAATTTTTCGGGACGGTGGTTTGCGAGGCAGGTGTGCCAGCGAATGTCGCGATCGTAGGTCAGCAGCATGTCGAGAAAAAGTTCGATCGGGTCGACGCCCCGCTCTATCGCAACGGCCGCAAAACTTTTACCGACCACCGACTTGTCAGGGCAGCCGAGAATCACTGTGTCAGCGAGATCTCTGTGCCAGACCTTGGGCGCAAACTTGCGCGTGAGGTCTTTCTTAAATTTCGCTCTGAAATCCTCATCTTCGAGAAGCTTATGGCGAAGGCCCGCATCTTTTGCCGCGTCGCGAATCTTTTGCCCAGCCCTGAACTCTTCGAACAGCACTGAATCCCAACCATCGTAATAGAGGTCGAACGGCACGGGAGGTGATTGCCAGCGAAAGTTGCCGCGTAAGACCTTGTTCGCAAACCAAGCGAGCACGCGCGTGAGGTTAAGCACATACGGATCAGCCTTGAGATCCATCATCGTGATGAGCGTGGTGCGCAACGCGTCGCGGCCGATGCCTGCACCCGCAAGCGCCATGCCCAGAACATTGACGCGCGTGATCAGGTTGGGCGCCGACTGGTGAATGCGATGGCGGCGGCGCAGAATCGCGAAGAGCGGTTTCGTTTCAGAGCGGCGCGCAAAATAACTCGGCAACGGTTTCGACCATTCGCGGTCGCCGTCGAGTCTGTCCCAGGGGTTGGTCATGCAGCTCATGCCCAAAAAGCCGCAGTCGAGCGCTTCGGTGAGCACCTTTTCCATTTCAGCCTGTTCGGCGGCGGTCGGTTTTGCGCCCGACACCGAACGGTGAAGCCCCATCGCCTTTGCGCGCAGGTCACTGTGACCGATAAAACTCGCGACATTTGGCCCCAGCGGATGTTTGTCGATCCACGCGCGGTAGCCTTTGGGTGAGCTCCATTTTTTGGTCTTTTTGAGCAGCGGCAGAACGATCTCGCGCGGCACTGCTTCGACGCGCGTGAACATATCAGAGCAGTCTTCGGGCGTCGAAGAAACGAAACTCACCGAACAGCTGCCGACCACTATACTTGTTACCCCATGGCGCACCGATTCGGCGAGTCCCGGCGCGAGCGCGAGCTCGGCGTCATAGTGAGTGTGTGTATCGAGAAAGCCAGGCGTAACCCACATGCCTTTGGCATTGACTTTTTTGGCAGAACCCGCTTTGATTGTACCATGCGGGGCAATTCTCGAAATTTTTCCATTCTCGATCAGAATGTCAGATTCGGTGGGCGGCGCGCCCGTGCCATCGTACACGGTACCGTTCATGATCAACGTTCTTGCGCCCATAGTTCGTTCAGCGCTAAAGCATGTTCGGTGTCAATCGTAAACATTTTTTGCGGCGGCCACACAAAGCTTCGGTCGCTTATCGCATTCCCGTACCCGATCTGTAGACTTTTTTACTGTGCGCGTTGAATTGCGCACCCGAAATTTCCCGCAATGAGAGCGCACGTACTCGAAAACAGTTTCGGCATTGAGAACATTCAGCTGCGCGAGCGCGAAGTTGAGGATTTAGATTCGTTCGATATCCGCATCGCCATGAAGGCGGCATCGCTCAACTTTCGTGACTATCTGATGGTGACGGGCAATTATAACCCGAAGCTCAAACTACCTATGGTGCCGCTGTCTGACGGCGCAGGCGAAGTCGTCGCGGTCGGTAAATCCGTTACACGCTTCAAAGTCGGCGACCGCGTGATGCCGACGTTCTCGCAAAACTGGATAGCGAAACGCCCGGTGAGCGACGATTTGCGCAAGAGCACGCTTGGCGGCCCGCTCGACGGCACTGCCTGCGAAATCATGCACGTACCCGAATGGGCGGCGGTCGAAATTCCCGAGGGACTCAGCTACGCCGAAGCCGCGACACTGCCCTGTGCGGCACTCACAGCCTGGTCGTCGCTCGTGACGATGAACCAGGCGAAGCCCGGCGAATACGTGGTTGTGCTCGGCACCGGCGGCGTATCGATTTTTGCGCTGCAGTTTGCCAAAATGCTTGGCTGCAAAGTCATAGCAACCTCGAGCTCCGACGACAAACTCAAGAAGGCCGAAGAACTCGGTGCCGACTTTGTTGTTAACTATAAAGAAAAACCCGACTGGGCAAAAGAGGTGCGCAAGATCACGAAGATGCAGGGCGCCGATCACATCATCGAAGTCGGTGGCGCGGGCACGCTCGAGCAGTCGATTCGCGCGGTGCGCATGGACGGAGTGATCAGCCTCATCGGTATTCTCGCCGGTTCGTCGAAAGAACTCAACCTTTTGCCGATTCTGATGCAGAACGTGCGCCTGCAGGGTATTCTCGTCGGCGGCCGCGAGGCGTTCGAAGACATGTGCCGCGCGGTGGCCGCGAATAAGCTTAAGCCTGCGATCGACAGAACTTTTGGGTTCACCGAGTTGCGTGAGGCAATCACGTATCTCAAAAGCGGGAGTCATTTTGGCAAGGTGGTGGTTGAGGCGGAACCAACCCCAAGAATAACTTGACCTGTCGTGAACCCCCACGCCGCATCGTCTGATCAATTAGAGGAAAGTAAATGCAAAACAAACGCCTGATTGCCATATTCATCTTCGCAGCCCTGCTCGCCGCCTGCAAAAGCGAAGGCAGCGCCGCTGGTAATACCGACAGCGGTTCAAGTGGTGGCGGTGCAAGCGACACAACGGTGCCCATTGCGGGCACTGCGATTTCTTTCAGCGGTATCTCTGATACGGCGGTCACGGTTTCGTGGGGTGCCGCTTCTGATGCAGTAACTTCGACAGCCAGCCTGCAATACCGGTTGGTGCGTGCGGCAACGAGTGGTCTCATTGATACAATTGCTGAAGTTGACAATGCCGGCGCAGGCGTAACGGTTGTCGATAATTATACAGCAGGTCTGACGACACGCAACGTTACGGGCCTCACTGACAGCACGACCTATTTCTTCGCCATAGTCGTGCGCGATGCAGCAGGCAACAAGGCAATCTACGCTCCGGCAAGCACGACGACATCAGCGGCCGGCACGACTGCGTCGCCGGTGTTTAATCCCGCACCGGGCACCTTCGGCACCGCGCCGAATCTACAGATGACCTCGGCCACAGGCGGGGCGGCGATCTGTTACGCCACCGGCGCCACGACGCCGGTGTGCGATGCCCCTAAGACAGGTTGCACCACGGGCACACTCTATACGGCGCCGATTTCAGTCACCGTCACTGCGACATACAAAGCGATCGCGTGTAAAACGGGCAACACCGACTCTTCCCAAACGAGCGGCCTCTATACGATCGACACGACGGCGCCAACGGTCGCATCGACGACACCTGCAAACAATGCCACAGGCATTGCAACCGGCAGCACAATCGCCGTTACCTTCTCTGAGGCGATGACACCTTCGACGTTAAAGGCAGCCACGACGACGAGCTGCCTCACTGATTCGCCGACAATTCAGGTCTCAACCAATAATTTCGCGAATTGCATTCCGATGGCATCGGCAACGCTTTCGACAAGCGACAATATAACATTTACCATGACGCCCGCATCGGCGCTCAGCACTTTCACGGCCTACAAGATACGCGTGACAACGGGCGCACAAGACGCGGTCGGCAACGCCATCGCTGCGCAGTATGAATCACCTAACGGCTTTACGACTGCGCTGGCGGGTGCACTGACAATCAATAGCCTTACGCCCGCTACGGGAACCTACAACACAGCCCAGGCAGCTGCGGCTACAACAACCGAAACCGGTTCTACGATCTGCTACACGACCAACGGCGTCGACCCTACTGCCACAACTCCTGGAACCTGCGACACATCGTTCGTCAACGAAGGTCAGACAATTGCAATCGGCACAACCTTAACGCTGAAAGTGCTCGCGACCAAAGCCGGCCACACGAACTCTGCGGTCGCGACACGTACCTATACAATCTCACCTACGGTTACCGGCACGAGCCCTGCAAATGGCGATACGGGCGCAGACCCTGCCGGTACAATCGGCATCGCCTTCAGCAAGACAATGAATCGCTCAAGCTTTTCTTTTAATGCGGCGGCGGGTGCATGCACAGGCAACATTCAAGTTTCGGCGGATAACTTCACGAATTGTATCGGCTTCACAATACCAGCCGGCAACGCCTCGTCATTCGTCATGACGCCCGCGGCAACACTCGCGAGCGCGACAATCTATAAGGTGAAAGTGACAACTGGCGCCCAGGACACATCGGGTAACGCCGCGACTGCTTTCGAGCACGCCACAGGATTCACGACTCGATATTACAGAACAGAGAGCGTCGATGGCACAAATAACTTCGTTGCCGGCGAAACCTTTGCCACGTCATCAGGCAGCTATTCGACGTATATCACCTGGGATAGCACCTACGTCTACATCGGCTATTCAGGCGCAGACGTAGGCTCGGGAACGAGCACCAAGTGGGTTTTGTTATATCTGGGCGACAGCAGCGGATCTTCAACGGGTGTGACCTACAACACGCAGACGCCAACTTTCCCGACGGGCTTTAATGCGAAATACCACCTGCGCTGGAAAGCCGACAACACCTACACCAACGCGCAGACCTATACTGCCGCGTGGGCCGACGCGGCATGGGACTTTACGGGTGACGTATTTCGTACTGGAAATTTTGTTGAGTTTCGCATACCGCGCGCCGACATCGGTTCGCCCACGACACTGAAGGTCATCGTCAACATGATCAACGAACAGGGCGGCGGCGAATGGACCTATGGCCTGGCTCCCTCAACGGGTTTTACCGACGGGTATGCGGCGAACGCAGCGAAATACCTGAGCTGCAATTTAAATTCGTCGAGTGCACCGACGACCAGCTGCAGCGTGTTACCGTAACCAGGGGTCGAGAAAGCTACTCCCAAAAACAATCGACGTAGGCCGATCGCTTCTGAATGCTGTGCTGAATGGCTTCGGTAAAATTCGATCAGGTCTACAAAATCTACCCCAACGGCTATCTAGGGGTAGAAGACTTCAACCTCGAAATTGCAAGCGGCGAGTTTGTCATTTTTGTCGGGCCATCGGGTTGCGGCAAGTCGACAACGATGCGTATGGTTGCGGGTCTCGAATCGATCAGCCGAGGCACCATTTCTATCGGCGACCGGGTCGTGAACGAGGTGAATCCCCGTGATCGCGACATCGCGATGGTGTTTCAGGATTACGCACTCTACCCGCACATGTCGGTGCGCGAAAATCTGAGTTTGGGTTTAAGGCTGCGCAAGACGCCCAAAGCGGAAATTGCAGAGCGCACGGGTGCGGCGGCGAAGGTGTTGGGGCTTGACCCCTACCTCGACCGTAAGCCGCGCGAGCTTTCGGGCGGCCAGCGCCAGCGAGTCGCGCTTGGGCGTGCAATTGTACGCCGGCCAAAAGTGTTTCTGTTTGATGAACCGCTCTCGAACCTCGACCCGAAGCTGAGAACCGGCATGCGGCTTGAAATCAAACGCCTTCACCGCCAGCTGGCCTCGACGATGATCTATGTCACGCACGACCAGCTCGAGGCGATGACACTGGGCGACCGCATTGTCGTCATCAACCAAGGCAAGATTCAGCAGGTGGGACGACCCATCGAAGTCTACAACAAGCCGCAGAATCTTTTTACCGCCGGCTTTATCGGTAGCCCGCCGATGAACTTCTTCGAGCTGACACTGTCGCGCGAAGGTGAACAACTTGTTCTGAAGAACGAGGTGTTCAATCTATCGCTTGCCGCATCGCACGCACTCGCCGCGCCGCTGCTCAAGAGTTTTGCGGGCGCACCAAAACTCACTGCAGGCATTCGCGCAGAGCATTTGAAAATCGCGCGCGCCGGCACGACCAAACCTTCGATTCACGCGCTCGTTGAAGTGGTTGAGCCTGCAGCCCCAGAAGTTTTTCTCTACCTCAAGAGCGGCGATGCCTCGTTCGTGATGCGCGACGACACGGTGCTCGAGCCGCTCGTGCAGGCGGGCGAGACGCTCGGCGTCTACGCCGAGCCGGAGAATATTCATTTTTTTGATGGCAATGGATTGAGGTTGGTTTGAAAAAATTCCTGCCCTACCTCTGGCTCACGCCCTTTCTCGCCGTCTTCGTTGTGTTTCTCGCGTACCCAATGGTCTATTCATTCATCATCAGCCTCAAAAAGGTCACGTGGCAGACCAACCTCTACAACGTATTCTCAGACATGCAGTGGGCGGGCTTTACGAACTACAGCGAGCTCATTGGCCGCGCCGATTTTTGGTGGTCATTAATCGCGACATTCATCTATATGCTGCTGACGATTCCCCTCGGTATTTTTCTCTCATTATTGCTAGCGACGCTGCTCAGCGAAAACCTGCCCGGCAGTCGATTTTTTCGGTCGGCGCTGTTTCTGCCGAACATTCTCGACATGCTGGTGATCGGCCTTGTATGGAAGCTCATCTATTCGCCTGACGGCCTGCTCGATACGGTATTCATGAAAGTGGGGATTAATTACTTTCACGCGAAAGGCTTTCTGGGCGACGCGCATACGGCGCTCGCGGCGGTCGCAATCGCGATGGTATTCAAAGGCTGCGGTTTTGGCATGGTGCTCTTCATGACCGCGATGAAGAACATTTCGCCCAATATCTTTGAGGCCGCAGACCTCGATGGCATGACCTGGTGGCAAAAGTTTCGCTATATTCGTGTGCCGCTGGTGAAGCCGGTGATTCTGTTTCTGACGGTTACCGGAATTCTAGGGTGCCTGAATGCCTTCACGGAATTCTATATTATGACCGAGGGAAATCCGGTTACGCTGTTCGCCAATGAAACCGTCGGTGCCACGCGCGTGTCGGGTTATCTTCTTTATACACGTTTTACCGAGATGAACTATGGCTCAGCGGCCGCGATGTCATACTTTTTGCTGGTATTCGCGCTGATTGTGTCATACCTGAACTGGCGCTTTCTGCGGGAGAAAACCGCATGAAACACGCGAAAGTCACCCTGCTATGGATTTCCATAGCTGCGTTAGCCGCGTTCGCATTGCTGCCACTATTCTGGATGGTCATTACATCCCTTAAAAAAGAGGGACTCGGCCTCAGCACGCAGGTCATTCCGCAGGGCAGCTTTGCCGAACTCTACACATTCAAGAATTTTAGCGCGATTCTCGGCGACCCTGATTTTCCGTTCTTTCGCTTTTTGCTTAATAGTACCGTTGTCGCCGGCTCAACGGCGCTGATCTCAACAACGATCTGCTTCATGTCGGCGTACGCCTTCGCGCGCAAAACTTTTCCCGGCAAAGAGCTGGTGTATGGTTTACTCATGGCCTCGATGATGGTGCCAGGCATGATCTTCATGGTGCCGCAATTTGCGCTCATCGCCGAATTCGGGTGGATGAACACGTGGCAGGCGCTCGTGATACCGCACACGGCGAATGTCTTTGGCATATTTCTGCTCAGGCAGTCGGTGGAGCGTATACCCAAATCGCTCTTCGAAGCCGCAGAAGTCGACGGCGCGAGTGACTGGCAAACGATGCGGCTCGTTGTCGTGCCGCTGGTGTCACCGGTACTGTTAACTTTGGTGCTGCTGACATTTCTCGGGCAGTGGTCAAACTTTCTCTGGCAGCTGATCGTGAACACTCCCGACTCAAACTGGATAACGCTGCCGGTGGGCATTTCACTTTTCAAAGGCCAGTATTCAATCGCGTGGGAAAAGATGATGGCGGCGTCAGTAATCTCGGTGTTGCCGGTGCTGTTGTTATTCTTGTTTTTGCAGCGTTATATCATCAGCGGCCTGACGCAGGGTGGGGTGAAAGAATGATACAGCAACTATGCAGAGGCATAGTTGCTGTATGCATGTTCTGCACCGCGTGCCGACCATCTGAGCTTTCGTTGCCTATAGGGCAACGAAAGCTCACGCTCTGGCACTCGTACAATAACGACGAAACCCGTGTCTTCAACGAAATCATAGCCGACTACCAGAAACAAAACCCGCATATCAAAATCGTCGCCGAGCGCGTGCCTTTCGACGGACTGCTACCCAAGCTTACATCCGCCGCGATTGCGCACCGCACGCCAGATATCGCGCGTGTCGACATCGGCCACATACCGCGCCTCGCGTGGGGCAAAGCAATCGAACCGCTTGGGCCTTATGGCGCAGAAAAACTCACGCAAGGCATGCACCGCATTGCGCGACCAGTCGCCTCGGTCTTGATGCCTGGAAAATCGGCGAGTGAAATTTTTGCGATACCCGACCAGCTGACCACAGTTGCGCTGTATTATAACAAGCAGCTGTTGAGCGAAGCTAGTGTAAAAGTACCGCGCACGCTGGGTGAACTGCGCGCAATCGGCAAAAAATTTCAGCAGAGAGATAAATCCGCCAAAGCACTGGCTATCAACTCGTCGCTCTGGTGGATCATGCCGTGGCTGTTTCTGCACAATGCGCAGATTCTCTCGCCCGCCCTCGATAGGTGCCTGCTCAGTTCTGCCGAAGCTGTGGCGACGCTCGAGTATCTGCGCTCGCTCTATACCGAAGGTGTTGAAGGGGGCGCATGGCTTTCGGGTGCGATCAACCCCGATCAGGGTTTCATGACCGGACGTTATGCGATGATTCTGTCGGGCCCGTGGAATCTGCAGACGTTCAAGAATATTCCGTTTGGTGTGGCGCTGGTGCCGGGCCAGGGCGCGCTCAGATCTGCTTCGAACATCGGCGGTTCGGCAATGGTCGTTTTCACTCAGTCAAAAGAGAAACAAGAATCGTATCAGTTACTCGAATACCTCGTGTCAGAAACTGTGCAGAAAAAATGGATTCAGGGTACGGGGCAGCTGAGCGTCAACACGGCGGCTAACCGTGCGATGGCCAATTTACTTTCGGCGGAGCTCAAAGTTTTCGGCGTGCAACTCGACTATGCAGGGGCCAGACCCGCCCTTCCTGGTTATGATGCGCTCGAAACTATTGTCGCGCCGTACTTATACGCTGCTCTCGACGGCTCGCTGGCAGCAGGCGAGGCTCTGCAGCGCGCCTGCGCCGATGTACAAAAAAACCTGATCGAGCCGAATCGGTAACACGGCCTGTGATCGCGTTCAAAAATAGCGCAAGATATTTGCCGCCAGCTCTTCGCCTTTGTCTTCCTGTAAAAAGTGACCCGCGTCTGCGATCTTGATATCAGCCACGATATTCGGCAACGCGTCAAAATAGCTGCGCTGCGCCCATGTCACCGGGTCGCGGTTCGAGAACATGACTAGCTTCGGCAATGACGAACGCGCTATTTTTTCGCGTGCGACCTGCACATAAGGCAGCGTCGAATGTTTCTCGGTAACGGGCACCAGGCGAGGGAAAGCGTCGACACCTGCCTTGTAGGTTTTGTCGGGAAAAGGCGCGTTATACGCGGCGACGACTTCTTTGCTGAGGTGCATCATGGGCCAGCACCCTGCCGAGACGACTTCGCCCACCGGCAAATTCGGGTGCACGACCGCGAACGTGCGCCACGCCATGAAGCCGGCTGCGCCGAGAATATTTTTTGGGTTCAGCCAATTGACCGCAGTCGGGTCAGGCAGACCCGTGTTCATGATCACGAGCCCTTTGAAGAGTGCTGCAAATTCCATCGCGAGGGGTAATCCTAATATTCCACCCCAGTCCTGGCAAACGAGAACGATGTTCTTCGCTTTAGTGTGTTCAAGAAACTGCTTCAGAATTGAAAAATGAAACC
The DNA here is from genome assembly GCA_942492915.1 of uncultured Leptospiraceae bacterium. Classification (GTDB taxonomy): domain Bacteria; phylum Spirochaetota; class Leptospiria; order Turneriellales; family Turneriellaceae; genus Turneriella. The sequence continues at coordinate 3,773,494 of OW818662.1, read as the reverse complement.
CAAAAGAATAATCGAGTATTGTTGCCGGCTTATCAGACTTGCCAAAGCCCGCAAGGTCGGGAGCCAGCACCCGACCGCGCTGCGACAATGGACCGATCATTTTGCGGTAGAGGTAGCTCCAGGTCGGTTCACCGTGCAGACATAAAAATGTGACATCGTCTTTGCTGCCAGCCGTGTCTACATAATGGATGCGCAGGCCCTCACGCGAGGTAAAGTAGTTTGGCTCGAAACTATAACCTTCGAGGCCGGCAAAACGCTCGTCGGGGGTTCGTAGAAAAGACATGAGGTAAACCTTATTGTGGGTACGCTGCGTAAAACGGTATATCCGTTCTGTCTGTACAGGACTCGCAACAATTTCAGGCCACGAACCGGCGTTTAATTATGTCACATTACCAGGCTATGGATTTTCACAGCTATGCCTATTTCAGAGGCCTCAGCCGACACGCCCCACAAACTAATTACTTTACTTGCTGATCACGCGCCTAAACTGACGCCCATGCGGCGCAGCGTCGATTCTTTGATAGCCCTTGCTGCCGCCATCGCGCTCGCCACCAGCGCCTGCAACAGCGAACAGAAGCAGCGCCAATATATTCCCATTATCGACCTGACCGACGCCGACGGCAACGTCATCGATACGCCGTGCACAAACCCGCAGTCACCCAACTCTTACGCGCAACCGACGGCAGCACAGTGGCCGACGATTCGCGACATGAAAATGGGCGCTGTGTATGATGGCGCGAACACCACTTTCAGATTTTTCGCTCCCACTGCGCAGCAGGTAGAAGTTGTTCTCTATGACACCGCGGCACAGAGTCTCTTTAGCCCAACGTCGGTGGTGCCGATGACGCGTGACGGTGCGGGCAATGCCGGCTTCGGCGTGTGGAGCTCAGCCGCGTTGACGGTTGCCGACGCGCGCCCGGTCTCTGCGGCAGGCGCAGGCAGGTATTATTACCGTTACCGCATCAACTGCATGCAGAACTACGAGAACAAGACAATCGCCGAACGCGATCGTTACATCACCGACCCCTACGCGCTCGCGAGCGCAGGCTCGCATGGCCACGGCGTCATCATCGACACGCAGTGGCTGGTGAATGCAGTCTTCAGCGGCTGGTCGAATGCCACCGACGGAGTTACCTCAGACATCGGCGGCGCCAACTGGTTTGGCACCGCCCGGCCCGCGACGGCAAATTATGTAGTTTATGAAACACACCTCGATGACATGTCAGGTTCTGTTTCGTGCCTGCAGAGCCACGCGGGCAGCACGTGCAAAACAAACCAGCAGAGTTATTACGCCGGCAACGGTGCGCTGATGACCGCGCTGGGTGCGACCGGCGCTGACAACCTGTCAGGAAAGTACACGGGCTTCGAAGCGATGGCAACCCACCTTTCGGCGACGGTCGGCGTGAATGCCGTGCACCTGATGCCGCTGCACGAATCGTCGAACGACAACAAAGATAACCCCGAGAGCTATAGCTGGGGATATCTGCCGTCGTTGCTGTTCGCGCCTGAGTCGTCGTATTCTTCGTATTGCACGCGCGCCAACGCCAACGAAGCCTGCACGTATACCGACGCGCGCGCGGGCTACCAGGTGCTTGAGCTCAAGCGCCTCATCAAGAAACTACACTCGCAGGGTATTGCCGTCATTCTCGACGTTGTGCTCAACCACACCTCGAATGCCTTCAACTATCTCTACCAGGCAGACCCGTTCGGGCGCTATTACTTTCGCACCAACGGCCTCAACTGGTCGAACATCGGCACCGGTAACCAGATCTTTGATGACCGCAACCAGCGGCCATTTGCCTACAAAATGGTTATGGACAACATCAAATACTGGGTGAAACATTTTCACGTCGATGGATTTAGATTCGATCTGGCCGTTGGCACCACAGAACAAACCCTGCGCGACATACAGAACATGATCAATGACGCCAATCAGCCCGGCGTCTGGACAACCACGACTCCGCCTTCGGCTACGCAATCAAGCCTCATTATCGACAGCGAATACATTCGTTCTTCTGCCGGCGAGGCCTATGCGGCCGACGGCAACACACGCGACAATTTCAATAATGTTATTAAGCTGCCCAATTTCATGACGGGCGAGAACTGGCTCGGCGCGCAGCGCCACGGCTTCATGGTTCAGAGCAGCTGGACATCCCCCGATTTTGCGAATCAGCGCAGTTCTGACTACCGCGGCTTTTCGCAGTGGAACGACTATTTTCGCGAATCGGTGAAAAAATTTATTCAGGGTAACAACGATACGACCTATACCAGCCGCAGCAAGACTGCGATGTACTTCAGCAAGAGCCGTGACGACGGCGTCTGGCAGGGTATCTCAAACCACCCCCTCGATACCCTGAACTACATCGAAAGCCACGACGAAGAGACCGTGGCGCGAGCAGTGCTCGATTCAAAATCTAAATCGGCAATCGGCAGCGTGTTGCTTTTGACATCGCACGGCATACCGATGCTTTACGAAGGGCAAGAGTTTATGCGCAACCGGCAGATACAAGACCAGAGTAAAACCGGCAACAACCTCGACTGGCAGCTGGCGACGACGAACGCCGACATGCTGGCATTTGTCGGTACGCTCGTGAAGATGCGCAAAGCCTGCCCGGCGCTGCGCTACGCTTCTGACCCCACGAACACCTTCTCAAATTTCGACACGACGACGCCCAACCAGACCATCTCATTTTTCACGCGCAGCGGCACCAGCTGCTCGGGGTTCACGGGCGCAGACGCGGGGTTTATAAACACCAAGTCTGAGTTTCGCATTCTCGCGAACATGACGGGCGCCGCGCAGAACTTCGTTGTCGAAACAGGCGGCGCATCATGGCGTGCAGTGGCTGCAGTTACTGGTGGCAACGACAACACCAATTGCTCAGACCAGGCAGCGGCGACGCTACGCTGGGCGAACGGCACGGGCACTAACCTGATTAGCGGCTGGGGCCCCACAACAAACAACTGGAGTCTGCCGTGCTACAGCGCGGTGGTGTTGGTGAAACAATGAGAAAACATAATCGGCAACTAACAATATGCACAGCGCTGCTGTGCATATTGTTAGCTGCAAAATGTGCTGGGCCTAAATCTGACTTCTACCGCATGTACGATGCCGAACCATACGCGCCGTCGTACAACACCACCATGATCAAAAATCTTGAAGTCATGGGCCCGAAGATTGTCGACGGCGGCGTGAACTTTACGCTGTTCTCAGAGCGCGCGACGCGTGTGCACCTCTTGATCTTCGAAGACCCTGAGAGCAAATATCCGGTGCAAGAATTTCAGATGTCGCGCTTCGGCAATGTCTGGTCAGTATTCGTCAACGGCGTCGGCCATGGCACCTACTACGGCTTTCGGGCGTGGGGCCCGAATTTTGACTACCATTCATCGTGGTACCCGGGCACACTGTACGGGTTTAAATCAGATTTCGACAACCAGGGCAATCGCTTTAACCCAAACAAACTTCTGCTCGACCCTTATGCCAAAGCCGTGCACCGCAAGCACGACTGGACAAAGGGTATGGCAGCCTCAGGGCCATACCGTCACGAAGACACCACGGCAGCTGCAGGCAAAGGCATTGTGCTGCGCGACGACAACTATGGGTGGAGCGGCGACGAGCAGGCTTATTGGTCGCGTAAGCAGAGCACAGGCGGCCGGCGCGCTAAGAATTCCATCATCTTTTACGAGGTACATCCTAAAGGTATTTCTGCCGCTTCGCTGCCGGGAATTCCGGGCCTTGCGAACGATTACCGCGCACGGTTTCCGGGTACGTTTCGCGGCACGGGCGAACTTGCACCCTACCTCGCAGACCTCGGCATAACAGCGGTTGAATTTCTGCCGGTGCACGAGGCGGGGGGCGACGGCGGTTACTGGAAATACTGGACGCTCAATTTTTTCGCACCAGAGATCACATACGCTTACCGGCCAGAAAAAGGTTCGCAGGTGAACGAGTTCAGGCAGATGGTCGAACAGTTTCACAAATACAATATCGAAGTCATTATCGACGTCGTCTATAACCACACCGGCGAAGGGGGATTGTGGCGCGAAAAGGTGCCTTTGATTGAAGGCAATGTGCCCACGAACCCTAACGACCCTTCAAACTTCTGGGGGTATGACCCGGCAGAAACCGCGACGATTTTATCATATCGCGGCATCGACAACTACAGCTATTATGCTGTAACGGGCCCGAACAAAGAATTTTATTACGACCACACGGGCACGGGTAACATGCTGCGCACGGGCCACCCGCCGGTGAGGCGCATGGTAATCGATAGCCTGCGCTATTGGGTTGAGCAGATGCACGTCGACGGTTTTCGCTTTGACCTCAGTGAGGTGCTCGAAAAAAAAGACGGCCAGGCGACCAACAACTGGAACGCGTACAACTACTGGAAAGAATGGGGTGCCGACAATACATCGGGCATCACCGCAACGCGCAAGAACATGTCTGCTTCGATGCACATCATCAACGACCCGGTGCTGCAGCGCTATGACACGCGCATCATTGCCGAACCATGGTCGATCGGTGGCTATCGTTTAGGCGACCACCCAAAAGCCTATTGTTATGGCGCTGACGGCCAGCACTACGCAGGTTATGAAACCGGCTGCGCCAGCCAGGACACAACCTATTCCACGGGCTTCGCGTATTTCGAATGGTCAGACCTATTCAAGCGTGTCTCTCGCCGCATTATCAACAACGACGACTACCGCTTTAACTCAGACTCACCCGTCGATTTTGGTGGCGCACTCACCGGCAGCGGGGCGAAGTTTAATGAAAGCTTTGATGGTCGCCAGCCATACCACAACATCAACAAGATCACCGCGCACGACGGCTTCACGATGTACGACCTCTTGAGCTATAACCAGAAACGCAACGGGATTGGCCCGCTGAACCCACTCGGTACCGACCCGTATTCGGGCGACGACGGCAGTAACTATTCGCGCGACTGGGGATTCAACGAGAACCTGAAGCGGCAAAACTTTCGCAACCTCATCACCCTGCTGATGGTCGCGAACGGCACACCGATGCTCTTGGGCGGCGACGAATGGATGCGCACGCAATTCGGCAACAACAACGCCTACAGCACGGGATCAGACAACCAGTACAACTGGTACCGCTGGGGTGTGTGGGTCTCAGACCCGTACGCGTACCGCATGTACGACTTCACGCGCAAGATGATCAGGTTTCGCAAAGACAACCTCTGGGCATTCGCCAAGACCAATTACCCCGGAATGACCGATCTCAGCTGGCACGACATCGGGGCCTCACCCAACAACTGCGATGCAAGTTTTGCCGGGGCCACCGCATGGGGTGGCACAGACAAAGTCATTGCGCTCTGCTACAAGAACCCACCGACGGGCAAAACAGAAATTTACATTGCGTTTAATCTCGGTGGCACGACGACGCACAACATCAACCTGCCCACAGGAACCTGGAACGTCGTCGTCGACACGCAGTATTATTTTGAGGGATTTCATGCGAACCTGAGCGGTAACGTCTGCGCCAATAGTTCAGACTCGACGTTCAACCCGGCTGCGCCCAAATGCAATGCCAGCACGGTCACCGGTACGTATTCACTGCCGCCGCGCAGCGTGCTGATTTTGCAGAAACAATAGTCGCAGAAAGAGATCTTGGCCGTGCGTAAATTTAGAATCGTATTTGTTTTTGCGGCATTCGCATCGACCTGGTGGGTGTGGGCACAGGCCACCTCTGAAAAAATCAAACTGAACCGACCCAATGCCACGGCGACGGTGACGGAATCGGCGCCCGCTGCGACGAAAGGTGCCGAGGCGACCGATGCTAAAGAGGGAGCCACCGCCCCCGGCGATGCAGCCGATCTCGAAGAAAAGAAGAGCGGCTTCAAGGTGCCAAAACCTTTCTTCTTTAACATGTACTTTCGCGCGAGCGCGCAAGATGACTTTGGCTATAACTCGCCCACACTCGGCTGGTCGCCCTTCTATGGCAGGCTCATGAACGAGACGCCGTGGCTCATGGCAGACTTTGGTTACCATGTCGTGCGCCCCGAAGCGCCGGGAGCGCCGCGCGCGACGCTCTTCATGCGTATCGAAGGTGGCAGCTTTCGCGGTTACGACAAGGGTCAGGGCGGCCTCGGCAATTTTAACATCAACCATATCTGGGTAGAAACCGAAAACGTGCTCGCGAAAACACTCGTAACGCAGACCGGCAACCTGTGGTATAACATGGGTTACATCGGCATCTTCGATAATTTCACCTCGCAAGTGTTCTATGATACCGTGGGTTTTCGCGCCGGTCAGCGTACCAAGTGGTTCGAATACTTCGCAGGAGTCGGCGATTCGGGCTGGTCGATCTACCGCAACCGCAGCTATGACGGGTGGGAAGGCCACCAGTATGCGGTGATACCGACTGTGGGCGGCCTCGTGAAACTCAATCTCTATGAGATACAGGCGCTTAAGAGCTTCAGCAACAAGTTCATGCCCAAGTGGCAACTCGGCACCACCTTTCAGATGATGTGGGAAAGAGAAAGTGAAACCAACCGCGGCTCACCGAACCAGACACCCACAGTTGCCTACGCCGACGTCATGCGCGGCGAAGCGTTCAAAAAGTTTATGCTTGAAAATCCGGGTAATTCTGATTTTTTCCCGTGGGCGCAGAATACGGGCGCGAACTACTGGCGCGGTACGCTGTGGACTGGTTTTGGTGGCCCCGAGTTCGGCCCGCTCAAGATCTACTGGAACGACCTCAGCGTTCGCTTTGAGAAGAAAGCGCCACAGATCGCGGTACGCGAAACGTACGACAACGAAAGCAAAGACATCTATATATCCTCATTTACCGATGAACGCTACGAGTTCACACTCTACGATGAAATACAGATTCGCCTGCTACCGAACCACTTCGACCTGAACGCGGGTTTTGCCTACGGCAAAAGCTGGGACAACGACAACCGCATTCGTCCCGACGACCACAACAGCACGCGCTATTCGGTTGTCGTACGGCCCATGTGGTATATCACCGAGCACCTGCATTACCTGCTCGAACTCGTGTACTCACGCGAAAAGTCTGAAATCGGTAACCGCTACCGCGAACATTTTAACTCCATCAAATCGAACACGGGCGGCATACCCGACGTTGACGGCCTTGAGTGGGGCGATACCGATACGAAGCACACGTACCAGATTAAAACCGGCTTTACGATAAACCCAGCGGGCCGGGGCATCTATTCGCGCCCGGTGATTCGCCTGCTCTATGGTGTGCAGCACTCGAATGTGCAGGGGGCATTTGGCAACAGTTTCGAAGAAAGCCTCAACCGCCGCAACCAGTTCAATCTCAACCGCGACATTCACTGGCACCACATGGTGCGTGTCGAGTTCGAGCACTGGTTTTCTGTCAGCGGTTGGGAAGAAGGCTACATGCCGCCGATGGCGCAGCAGACCGAGCGCCTGTCGCAGGTTCACAAAGGTGAGGATATAGACCCTTCTAAACCTAAACGCTACGACATCTTCACGACGGTATGGGGCGGTTGGGCGCTACAGGTTGGGCCAATGACCACGGGACTCGCCGACCGCATGGTAAGTGACGCCGATGGTTGCCTGGGTCTCACGAGTCGGCAATGCGTGATCAACTATTCAACGGGTGGTGTCAGCGGCGGCGGTCACGTGACCGCGAGGGCGGGTGACCTGGCCTACACCGGTGGCATGTGGTTCTTGCCGGTTTACGATTTCACTGTCGACCGCACAACCGGCAACACCCTGAGCAGCCTGAACTTCTTTGCCGTCACCGCAGGTCTGCGCTATTACTTACCTTTTGTGCCCGAGGCGCTGAAGGGCATTTTCGCCGGCGCAGAGATCGGCTATGGAATTCCATTGCTGCAATACAGCGTACGAGGCGCCCCTAAGTCGGTCGACCTGGGCAGTTATTTCATCGTAACCGGCTCGGCGGGCTACCAATACAGATTCTCTGACAAGATCAGCGTCGAAGCGGCCGCGCGCTTTGTTTTTATGCCGACGTCGCCGGTAAGCCTCGCAATTATACCCACGGTCGGCGCAAGCTACCATCTATGAACATCATCGAGATCAGCAGCGAATGTTCGGGGCTCGCGCAGCGCGGGGGGCTCGGCGGCGTACTCTGGGGCATCAGCGATGCATTTCACAAGAGTGGCCATCGGGTTACGATTATTCTGCCCTATTACGCCGAGATTCACCACGAGGTGCACCTCTACACGACTGTGTCATGCTTCTATGGCGGCGAAGAGCTGTCTGTTTCTGTGTTTGAAACGGTACATTTCGGCATTCGCGTTCTGCTCGTGCACAGCGACCATTTTTTTCGCGGCGAATATTCTGACGTTTACATCGATAGCGGTAAGCTGAAGCGCGGCTACTTTGAAGACGACGCCAAACGTTTTGCCTTCTTCTCGCTCGCAGCCTGCAAAGTGCTGCAGCATATTCAGAAAAAAGAGCGCATCGACGTAATACACTGCCACGACTGGCACACGGGCCTTGTGCCGCTGCTCATCAAAGTGCACCCGGCTCTGCAAAACCTGCAAGACATCTACCGCCTTTTCACGGTGCACAACCTTGAATACCAGGGTACCCGGCCCTTTGCCAAATTCGCTCACTTGCAGGGGTTTCTCGATTGGTACCCCGACCTCGCCGGCATCGAGACAGAGCTGTTCGCACCATACCTCGACCGCCATGCCGACATCGCCTGTATCAACCCGATGCGGGCAGCACTGCATTCTGCCGACCGGGTCTCAACTGTTTCGCCTACGTACGCAGAAGAAATCTGCCGACCCGATTCGCGTGATACCGATTTTCTCGGTGGGCGCGGGCTCGAAGACGATTTCAGCGAGCTGGCGCGGCTTGGCCGCCTCAGCGGCATCGCCAACGGCATCGACATCGATTATTATGACCCGCAGAAACTGCGTTTGCCCTACACGCATAAGAATCGTGCGCAAGGCTGCACCACAAACCGCGCGGCGCTCTTCGACGAGATACCGGCAATCATCGACAGGCTGCTTGAAAGCGAAGCGCTTGTCGGCGGCACAGAGATTGCGCTCTACGAAAAGCTGAAGTCTTTAGGTCGCGAAGAGTTTATTGCACGGCCACTTCTCGTCGCAGTCACACGGCTCACGGGCCAGAAGATTCAGCAATTTCTTGAGTCGGCTTCGGGCAACAATCTGTTGCAGCATCTCGCCAATGAGAAGTTGCACCTCGTTTTTCTGGGCAAAGGTGATCTGCTGCCCCGTCTCGCCGATGAAACGCGCGCGGCGCCGAATATTTTGCTCTTCGGTGGTTTCGACGACGATCTCGAAAAACGCCTCTTCGCCGCGGCCGACGTTATGCTCATGCCATCTGAATTTGAGCCCTGCGGCACCAGCCAAATGAAGGCGATGCGCTATGGCTGTCTACCGATCGCCGCCGAAGTGGGAGGTCTCAGAGACACGATTCGGCACGACTACAACGGTTTCTTGTACACGGGCCATGACCGCAAGAGCAAAGCCGAAGCGTTTCTCGCCTCAATCCACCGCGCACTCGACATGATACAAAATGAAAAGAAACAATTCTTGAAAATGCAAGAGAATGCAATGCTCACCGATTTTTCGTGGACCGAAGCCGCCGCGTCTTATCTCAGCCTGATGACGCCGTGAAGACCTTTCCCGGTAACCCGACGCCCTTTGGCCCGAGTCAGCAGCAGGGCAGCCGCAATTTTGCGGTTTTCGCCGAATTCGCGACAAGTGTGCACCTCTGCCTCTACACCGCCGAGGGAACACTGAGGCACAGGCTGCCCATGCACGAGTCGCAGAACGTGTGGCACGTTGGTATCGAAGGTGAGATCGCAGATTTATTGTATTGCTACGAGATCGGGAGAGACGGCAACACGCTTCACCTTAGCGATCCGTTTGCGCGCAACCTGAACCACCTCGATACTACCTGGCGAAAGAAAAAACTCTGGCCTGCCCCCGTCGCGGGCCTCAGCGACGCCGGGTTCGACTGGCAAGACGACCGAAGGCCATGCGTAGCGTTACCCGAAATGATCGTCTACGAAGCGCACCTCAAAGGACTCACGATGGAGTTTCCCGGCATTCCAGCCGCAGAACGCGGCAAGTATACTGGTGCGGGCCACGAAAAAATCGTCGCGCACCTCAAACACCTTGGGGTCACGACTCTTGAACTGCTACCGGTGCACGCAAAAACAGAAGATCCGTTCTTGCTCAAGAAAGGACTGCACAATTACTGGGGATACAATACGCTGAATTATTTTGCGCCAGAAAGCGAATATTCGGCGGGGGACGCTGTGACGGAGTTCAAAGCGATGGTGCGCGAGCTGCACCGCGCGGGCATCGAAGTTATTCTCGACGTTGTCTACAACCACACCGGTGAAGGTTCACAAGACGCACCGCCCGTGAGCTACCGGGGACTGGCCGACAGCACGTATTACGTCACAGACGGCGACGGTAAGTACATCGATTATACCCATTGCGGCAACTCGCTGAGTACCACCAACGATCACGTGCGGCAGTTGATTCTGCAAAGCCTGCGCTACTGGGCAGATGAAATGCACGTCGATGGATTCAGATTTGATCTGGCCCCGACGCTGTTCAGAAAATGCGGCTCGGTTACCTTTGACCATGAGTTGCACCACGCGATGGTCAATGATCCGGTCTTGAAAACACTGAAGCTCATCGTCGAGCCCTGGGATCTCGGCCCTGACGGCTACCAGCGCGGGCGCTTTCCGCAGCCATACCTCGAGTGGAACGATGTGTTTCGCGACGCCGCGCGCCAGTTTTGGAAAGGTGAACGACCGGCGGCAGAACTTGCGCAACTCATGGTACACCGAGGCAGACCGGTGATCAACTTCGTAACCTGCCACGACGGTTTCACACTGCGTGATCTCGTGAGCTATGAACAGAAGCGCAATGTGGTAAACGGCGAAGATAATCGTGATGGTTCGAACCACAACCACAGCTTCAACTGCGGTGTTGAGGGTGAAACGACAGACGTGCAGATCAATGCGCGGCGCAAGAAACTGCGCAAGAACCTGCTCGCGACCCTGCTCTTCTCGCAAGACATACCGATGCTGCTCGCCGGCGACGAAATGGGGAACACGCAATATGGTAACAACAACGCATACTGCCAGGATAACGATATTTCGTGGTTAAAATGGGCCGACCGTGACGAAAGCCTGATCAACTTCGTGCGCGATTGCATTGCATGGCGCAAAGAACTGCTCGCTGCGACTCATCCGCAGGTTATCGCCGCCCCGACAAACCCGGCACGCGCGTTCGGTATCGGCTTTGGCAAGTATTACCTGTTCATGAACTCGGCGACCGAAAATGTTCTGTTTCCGTTGCCCCAGATCGCTCTGCGCGAACTATTACATACCAGTCGGGAAACCCGCAGCGACACACTGCAAGAGATCTATTTGCTGCCATCGCAATCAGTAGCTTTGCTCAGGCAAACGGACGCGTGAACCGGCAGGAAACTTTTTTCCCACGTGTTTGTTGCCGCCGGCGCCGCCTCTCATTAAATTGCAGACGAAAACACAATTGACCATGACTACTGAAACACTCGCCGAAAACCCTCTGCTCAACCAGGCTGAGCTGCCCGATTTTGAACGTATCGAGACCTCGCACGTGATTCCGGCCGTACGCGAGGCGATACGGCAGGGCAAAGTTGAACTGGAGACACTGCAGAATCTGCAGAACCCCACGTGGGATACATTCGTTCTGCCGCTGCGACGCATTTCGCGCAACCTCGACCGCGTCTGGGGCGCGGTTAACCACCTAATGGGAGTCAAGAATTCCGCAGAATTGCGCACAGCGCATGAAGAGGTTCAGTCTGAGGTTGTCGCGTTTCAGCTATCGATCGGACAAAACCGCGCGCTGTTCGATAGCTGGCAAAAACTGCAGGCGTCTGGTGCAGAGCAACTCCCGAGCGGTGCACGCAAGCGTATCGTCGCTTCTGCAATTCGTGAGGCTAAGCTCGCAGGGGTAGCGCTCGACGGTGAGGCGCAAAAACGTTTTAATGAAATACAGCGCGATCTTGCTGCGCTTGCGACGAAGTTCTCAAACGCAGTGCTCGACGCGACCAAGTCTTTTCAGATATTACTCAAGGGGCCCGAAGAAGTTGCCGGCCTGCCACAGAGCTGGCTTGCGAGCGCAGCGCAGGCTGCGCGAGCCAAAGGACACAGCGAGGCCAGTGAAACCAACGGTCCCTGGCTTTTGACGCTCGACTTTCCTTCTTATTATCCTTTTCTGCAACACTCTCAGAATCGCCCGCTCAGAGAACAGGTATACAGGGCCAGCCTGACGCGGGCAAGCGGCGTCGGCTATTCAGAGCAATGGAATAACTGGCCGGTGATCGACGAAATTCTGCGCCTGAGACAAGAAGAAGCAAAACTTCTCGGCTTCAGCAACTTCGCAGAAGTTTCACTTTCCGCAAAGATGGCCCCAGGCACAGCGAAGGTCAGAGAAATGATTCGCGAGCTGGCGGTCGTCGCAAAGCCGCAGGCAAAACGCGAGTTTTCAGAACTCGGCGCTTACGCCAGACAAAAAGGCCATGAGGATTCCCTGGCGTTATGGGATATCGCTTACTACAGCGAGCGGCGCCGCGAAGAAATGTATAATTTTACCGACGAAGAACTGCGGCCTTACTTTCCTTTGCCGAAAGTGCTGACTGGTATGTTTTCCCTTGCTGAAAAACTATTCGGCGTCAAGATCGCAGCTGCCAGCGGAAGGGTTGCGGTGTGGCACGGCGACGTGCAATTTTTCGACGTGCACGATGCGGCCGGTAAAAAAATAGCCGGCTTCTATCTTGACCCGTACGCGCGCTCGGGCGAAAAGCGCGGTGGCGCCTGGATGGACGTGTGCCGGCAGCGCGAGATAACAGAGGGTAATGTCATTCTTCCAGTGGCATACCTCGTGTGCAATGGAACTCCGCCTGTCGCAAAAGGCGACACTAAGCAACCTTCTCTCATGACTTTTACCGAAGTCGAAACGCTGTTTCATGAATTTGGTCACGGCCTGCAGCACATGCTGACAACAGTCGACGAATACGAGGCTTCGGGCATTTCAAACGTCGAATGGGATGCGGTCGAGCTGCCTTCTCAGTTCATGGAAAACTGGGTCTACGAGCGCAGCGTCATTGACAAAATCTCAGCACATTTTGAAACCGGTGAAACCCTGCCGCAGATGCTCTTTGAAAAGATTATTGCCGCGAAGAATTACATGGCGGGCTCGATTCTCTTGCGCCAGCTCTACTTTTCTCTGCTCGATCTCGAGTTGCATGAGAAATGCGGCACCGCAAACGTGAAGGCAGGCGTGCGCGAACTGCAGATGCAGATCGCGGCGGAATACACGGTCATACCCCCGCTGCCTGAAGACGCCTTTCTCTGTTCGTTCTCGCACATCTTTGCCGGCGGTTATGCCGCAGGTTATTACAGCTACAAATGGGCTGAGGTTTTAAGCGCCGACGCCTTTGCCGCGTTTGAAGAAGCGGGCCTTGGTAATGAAAATGCGATTCGCGAGCTCGGCAAACGCTACCGTGATACCGTGCTTGCGCGCGGCGGGTCAGAACATCCGCTTGAAGTCTATCGAGAATTCAGAGGCCGCGATGCGACGATCGACGCCCTACTCAGGCACAACGGACTCATTGAAGCTGCGTGACATGCTCTTGCCCCCGAATTAATTCGTGGGTAAGCGGAATTGAGGGCGGGCGGCCACGAGTTGCTTTACAGCGTCGCAAACCTTGGGTTCCCTGAGCAATTCTTCTAACCCCACCGGCATGCGATACGTCCAGTTAAAATCTGACACGGTGCCGGGAACATTAATACGTTCAGCAGCGGAGTCGCGGTGAAAGTTCTCATCGAGCGCAAGCAGGTCTTGCAGAGGCACCATCACAATCATCGCCGGTGAACGGTAGAGTCGCTCAAGAAATTGCCGCACATTGCCGGCTGTCGCACCGCCGCCCCCGACAGCCACGCCGGTAACCGCAGCGGGCTCAGAAACAAGCCACTCGCGCAGATTTGAAGAATCGTGTACCGAACTGGTCGCAAGCGAAAGGTAAGGGTAACCCTGAGGATCTTTCGGTACATTGCCCTCAGCTTCCCATCTGAAGACTTTGAGACCAAGTATGCGAAGGTCTGCCAGCGTCGGGCGTACATAGTCTGGCACAACACCCAAATCTTCTGCGCAGGGCAACAGCGGCGAAGCCTCTCGCAGTGCAGACAATATTCGGTGGCCTTGCGCCTGCTGGCGCGACTCGTCGGTTGCGCGCAGCTCTGCGACCTTCGCCTTTAAGGAGCTCTTCTCCGCGTCGCTGAGCAGCATGGCGCGCGAAATTTTTTCATCGAAGTTCCAGGCAGGGTAAAGGTCATCGCCGAATTTAACGAATGGCCGCTGTTGCAGACGGCGCAAGAGTTCATTTTTGAAATCCGCAGTGCACTTAAGCGACTGAATACCCTTTTCGCTGAGCAATCGTTCGGGCAGAAAGGTTTCGCCATAGCTTGTGAGCAGTGTCACGCCTATCTCTGCATGTTCGTGTGCAGCTACGGTAACGCTGTAAAGCGCGGGTAATTTCTCAGAATCAAAGTTTAGCGTCTTCAGGGTATCTTCTCTGACGGGCTCAGCAGGTAGGTAGAAACCACCGAGACCCGAATAGTTATTTTCGTCGATGCACCAGATTCTGAAGAAACCGAGTACGTGATCGATGCGGTATGCGGCGAAGTAGCGCGCAAGCTGCGCGATGCGCGCACGCCACCAGCGGTAATCGGTGCGCTCATGCTCTGCCCAGTTATAAACCGGGAACCCCCAGTTCTGCCCCTCTGGTGAAAACATGTCGGGGGGAGCCCCCGCACGCAGGTGGTGGTTAAAGAGTGCGCCATTGAGCCAGACGTCGACGCTGTCGCGTTCGAGCATGATCGGCATATCGCCTTTGAGATAAACACCGTGCGTGTCGGCATACTCTTTCGCGTCGCGCAGTTGCGCATCGAGAACGTATTGAGTCCAAATGTAGAAATCCGTCGCGTTGCGGTATTCATTGCCGAACGCGTCGATGTTATTTGCCGTCGCATTTTCAATCACCGCTCGCAGCGCCGGGTTCTGTGAGGCATCGGACGACCACTGGAACCATGCCGAATTCGCCAACAAGTCTTTGATACTGCGAAAAGCTGCGTATTCGATGAGCCAGCTTTGCTCTCTGAATTCCTTGGGCACCTGCGCCATCAGCTCGACACCGTTTTCTGCGAAAAATTCTTTGAGGATCTCTTCTTTAAATGCCACAATTTCTGTGAACGCGACCCGCTCACTCTTCTCATGGCGCCGCCGCATTGCCGCGACACGATGCAATTGGTCTTCGCTGAGCGGCAGCTCAGTCAGGCGCACGTACGCCGGGTGCAGCGCCATGGCGCTGAGCGCTGAATAGGGGCTGCTGTTCATACCAGTATCGTTCAGCGGCAAGAGGTTTATCATTGATTGGCCCGTTCGCACACACCAATCGACGAGTAGTTTCAGATCGGCAAATTCGCCGATGCCGCAGCTCTCGCGTGATCGCAGGGCTGAAACCGGTACGGCGACGCCGCAATAGCGGCGGTCAAAAGTCGGGTAAAGCCCCGATGCCGGCGGCGGTGCCTGTTCTACAGCGCGAAAGTTTGCCAGCACAAGCGTTTGGTAGGGCTCGAGATTCAGGCAAAGACCCTCGCTCATGACCTTCGCCCTGTCGGCGCGAGCATCTGCCCCTGTAACGAGGTCTGTCCATTGCAAATGGTTGGGCGAATCTGAAAAACAGGCAGCAAAGTCTTCACCGCCGACGGTCACAGTTTCGCTGCGCGCTGAGTTGTTGAACGCGACCAAATACCGCTGCTCTGCGCCCGCAGTATAGAGTATCACGTTGCCCGATTTGTGGCAGGCTGGAAAAGAAAGCGCCTGCGGCGAAGCGAACTGCCGCCTGTTTTGCATGAGCGGGGTAATCTGCCTTCGGTAGCGCGTCACAATTTTGTCGTCTACCTTCTCTGACAGCAGCGGCGCTTGCTGGTCCATGCCATACTTTTCATGGTAGCCTTCAAGCTGTCCCGGAGCGAGCATCGGCAACCCCGGCAGAGTTGCCATGAGAGTCATCGCACCAAAATATTTATCTTCATTGGCAAAATGTGCGGCCGCTGACTCTTCATCGGGCGTGCTCAGGTAATTCGCGAAGCGGGAAAGGGTGTCAGCATCGCTTTGCCTGAAATCACGCAGGTTCGCTTCGAACTCCGCATTTTTTTCATCGCGCAGCGCGTGCATGAAGGCGCTGTTGTAGACGCGGTGCATGCCAAGCGAGCGCACAAAATACATTTCGGTCATCCAGAACGCTTCAGCGACAAGCAGAGTATCGGCGCTGCGCTCGCGAAACGCGGTGACGAGTTCTGCCCAGAATTCGGCAGGCATACGTGCATCGAATTCATGCTGCGGCAGGGCATAAACAGAACGGCTCGCGATTACCGGGGCTTCGTCAGCGTGCGGAAACCAGAGGCGGCGGTAGTGCGCGCGTGTCAGCGTCATCGCGGCATCGAAGCGTATGATCGAAAAGTTCTGCGAAAGCGCGATCGCCGTTTCGATGAGCGCGCGCCTCACCTCGGGGTTCGTGTGGTCGAGCTGTGCAGTGTCATTCCACGGTAAACCGGTGCCGTCGTTGCCGTGATAGATATAACGACGCCTTTGGTCCCGATCAAGAGCGAAGACCACCGCAGCGTCGGACTTATCAAAGTAATGGTCTTCAAGCCGTATTTCATTCGAGCCGCTATCCGAAAGGTTCTCGCCGTTATACCTATAGCCGGGAAATGGGTTCACCTCTGTCTGCATAAACCAGTCCGGGTTTTCACGCATCCACTTTGAGTCGATGCCCGTATGGTTCGGCACCATGTCGCAGCCGAGGCGAATACCATGCCGGTCGCAGAGCTGTTTGAATTTTTGCAGAGCCGGTTCACCGCCCCACTCATCGGCGACGCGGTAGTCAAACACAGAATATGCCGATGCATAGTTTTTACCCCCTGTCAGCGACTTGATGCGCGCCGAGGCGGGGCTACGCTGCCACAGGCCGACGAGCCAAATGCCATTCACACCCAGTGCGCCGATGCGAATAATTTCATCTTCGGGTATCTCGTCGAGGCGATGCACCTCGCGCTCGAACCGACGGCCGACATCGGCCAGCCAAACCGAAACGATTTTTGCAACTAGAACGAGTTCGCGCATCCAGGGAGCGTCTACGCTGCGGCTAATGGCGCCGCCTGACTGCATCGCGTGCCGGTATTGTGGCTCGCCGGGCCCGCCGGGGAAAAACCGCGCGCCGTGGTCATAGCGCATCATCTGTCGCATCAGTTGGCGTTCTTCAGAGCTGAGCAGACCCGGCAGGTGCAGTACGAGTGCCTGCAGCTGCGCATCGACCGAAGGACCGTTATCGAGCAGCAGTTGCAGCAACCGATGCCCGGCGGCAGTATTGCTTAGAAAATCAAGCTGGGCGATTTTTTCAGCACCTGCAAAGCAAGTGCCGAGCGCTGCCAAAGCCGGATTTGCAGCGCTCAGCCACAGCAGAGCGACAAGGGGCAGGTCTGCATCGACCGGCTTTACGCCGAGAAACCCAGACACTTCGGTCTGAGTAGTTGGCGGCATTTTTGCCTGAAACTGCGTCCGCAGCAGAACCCGGTGCAACATCTCAGAGAGCCAGGCGGCTTTCGTGACAAACAGGTCGTCGGCCTGAATGGCGAGCGTGCCGCGAAACTTTGAGCTATCCTCAAAGTCGCGGACGACCAGGCGACTGGTGTGAAAAGCCGATGCCCGGCCCAGCCGTTGCTGCACCGCAGCACTGCAAGTGAAACCCGTAACGGGAAAAATCATTCGATAATGTGCCAAATCTCGCGTGCGTATTGCTGCACGGTGCGGTCTGACGAGAATTTTCCTGAACAGGCGGTGTTCGTGATTCCCTTGGCAACCCAGTCGGGTGTGTTTTCGTAATCCGCCATGATCTTTTCTTGCACCTGCCAATAGCTGTCGAAATCGGCGAGGTGGTAGTAGCCGTCACCCTGGTAGGTCAGCGCATCTGTGAACTCGCGGAAGTCGGCGTGCAGCAGCTCGAAAAAATCAAAAATTTCTTTGAGGTCTTGCCGGCGCGCCATCTCAACGGGATTATACCCTTCGAGGTGCAGTCTACGCAACTCTTCAACGGTCTTGCCGAAGATATAAATATTCTCCGCGCCCGCCTCTTCGCCAATCTCAATATTGGCTCCGTCAAGCGTACCGAAAGTCACAACCCCGTTCAGCATGAACTTCATGTTGCCGGTGCCTGACGCCTCGGTGCCGGCGGTGCTGATCTGCTCTGACAAATCTGATGCCGGGTAAATGCGTTCAGCGAGCGACACGGAAAAATTAGGGAGAAACACCAGCTGAATGCGCTTGCGAATCAAAGGGTTCTTCTCTATGTAAGACGACAACGCGTTCGCCAGCCTGATCATCAGCTTTGCGCGGTGGTAACCTGGTGCGGCCTTGCCGGCGAAGATAAACGTACGGTGGCGTTCGACCTTGTAGCTGCCGGCAAGAATTTCGAGGCAGATGCGTGCTATGCGCATCAGATTGAGCAGCTGGCGCTTGTATTCATGAATACGCTTCACATGAACGTCAAAGAAGGTCTCTGACGGCAGAGTAATGTGATTTTTTTCTTTAATGATGTCATAGAGAAGCGTCTTATTGTGCTGGCGAATTTGCAGCCACTTGTCGCGAAACATCGAATCAGCGCGAAACGGCAAAAGGCCCTTGAGCAGAGTGTGATCGTTGTGCCACTTGTCGCCGATCGCTTCATTGATCAGTGCCGTCAGCTGCGGATTTGCCGCAACAAGCCAGCGCCTGAACGCGATGCCATTCGTCTTGTTTGAAAATTTCTCGGGCCAAAGCCGCGCAAACTCGGGAAAAAGTCTGGTCTTGACGAGTTCACTGTGCAAAGCCGAAACCCCGTTTACCGCCGACGAGCCGACGACAGAAAGCGAAGCCATGCGAATGCGTTTAGGATGTCCCTCTTCGATGATCGACGCGCGCGCAATTTCTTCTTCGCTGAAATCGTGCTGGTGCAGGTCTTTCAGAAACAAGAAGTTGATGTCATAGATAATCTCAAGGTGCCGCGGCAGCAATCGGCCAAAAAGATCAAGATTCCACTTTTCAAGAGCTTCGGGCATGATTGTGTGGTTTGTATAGCCCATGCACTTGCGGGTGATTTCCCACGCTTTGCCCCACGGCAGGTTCTCGATGTCGACGAGTATACGCTGCAGTTCGGCGATCGCGATCGCGGGATGCGTGTCGTTCAGCTGAAAGAAGACGCGATCGGGTAAGAGGGATAGATCCGCCTCTTCATGCTTAAAGGCCGCCAAAGCGTCTTGAATTGTTGCGCTCGCAAGAAAATATTCTTGCCGCAGGCGCAGCTCGAGCCCCTTGAGGTTGTTGTCGCTCGGGTAAAGCACCTTAGAGATCGACTCAGAATGCACCTGGTCGGCCATCGCCTTGATATAGTCGCCGTGCTGAAAATAGTCGAGACCGAAGTCGGCGCTATGCTCGGCCCACCACAGGCGCAGCATCGCGATACCCTGTGAACCGTTGCCAGGTATCAACATGTCGCGCGCACGTGCAACCACGGTTTCGCCATCGTGCCAGAACGTTTTATCGACTTCGCGGTGCGTATGGCCACCAAAACGAATTTCGTAGCGTTTATCGTGCCGGTCGATGAGCCACGGGTAATTGCCCGCGAGCCAGACGTCGGGCGATTCTTGCTGCGCACCGTCTTTGAATGATTGTTTAAAGAGACCAAACTCATAGCACAGGCCGGCGCCGATGCAGGGGTAGTCGAGGTGGGCCATGCTGTCGAGAAAGCACGCAGCGAGCCGGCCGAGACCGCCGTTGCCGAGCGCTGCGTCGGGCTCTATGGTCAGCAGGTCGTCGAGTTTGCAGCCGAATTCTTCGAGAATTTCTGCGGCCTCATGGCGAAGATTCATATTGACGAGCGCAACGTTCAGCATCTTGCCCATCAAAAACTCCATCGACAGGTAATAGACACGTTTGTGGTGGCGCGATTTACGGCGCTTCACGATCAGCCGATGCATCATCAGATCACGCAGTGAAAGCGAGAGCGATATATAGGCGTCAGTTGGCGTGAGTTCGTCGAGCGTACGCCCGAGAGAATAGTTCAGGTGGCGCTGGAAACCTTGCTTGAGCTCTGCCTTCAGGTCAGAAGAAACTTTGATCACAGCCCATGCTGCAAAGCCCGACGGGGCGCGCCACTATTTTTGCGACAACAGCCGCGATCAGCGGCGCCGTACATTACCCCTGAAATAGCCGAAGACCGCGCTGAAGACCGCAAAGACACCGAGGCCCTGCGCGACAATCAGCCAGTCGCCCTGCCCGAGCGGGTTCGTATGCAGATAGAAGTTCAGAAACGGAACGTAGATGAGCGCGAGCATCGCAGCGAGCGACAGCGCGATACCCATAAAAAGATAAGGATTAGAGAATGTCTCGCGCCCGGGAATACCGCGCGCCGCGCGCAGAAAAAAGATGCCGACAAACTGCGTCGTCACGATCGTGGCGAAAGTAGCAGACAAGCCCTGTTCCCAGGCGCGCTCGGCGCCCTGGTGCCGTGTGAAGACGGCGATAAAGACAAGCGTAGAAATGAGCCCGCGAATCACTCCGGTTGCGGCTACGTGCACAAAACGGCTACGGTCGAGCAAAGCGCCTTTCTTGCGCGGGATCTCTTTCATGATTCCCGGCGTCGCCGGGTCGTACGTCAGCATGAGCAGGGGCAGCATCTCTCCCACCAGATCGACGAGCAGAATCTGCACCGGTAGAATGATTGGCGGCAGCCCAAACGGCAGCAGGGCAAATCCTGCGAGCACGCAAAGAAGTTCGGTCAAGTTTGAAGACAGTGTCGCGACGACGTTGTTCTGCAGATTGCGAAAAATGGTTCGCCCTTCCCTCACCGCCGCGACGATCGTCGCGAAAGAGTTGTCGAGCAGAATCAGACTCGCCGCCTCTTGCGCAACCTTGCTGCCACCGCGCCCCATCGCAACACCGATGTCGGCGCGCTTCAGACTCAGCGTGTCGTTCACGCCGTCGCCGGTGACAGCAACGACGTCGCCGCGCCCTTGCAGCGCCTCGATAATGCGCAATTTCTCGTCGGGCGATACCCGCGAAAAGACGAGTGCGGGTGCGTCGACCACAGATTTGAGCGCCTCGCCGTCCATCGCGTGAAGTTCGTCGCTGTTGATCACCGGTATCGGCTTGCTCGTGTGTTCAGCCATGCCGATCGCGTTCGCTATCGAACGTGCAGTTGCCTGGTGGTCGCCCGTGATCATCATGAGGCGAATACCCGCCTCTTTCGCTGCTTTGACAGCAGCATGCACTTCGTCGCGTGGGGGATCGATCATCGTCACGAATCCCGAATAGACCAAATTCGACTCGACACCTTCTTGTGTCAGATTCTCAGCACATTCGAGATCACGATAAGCCAGCGCGATGACGCGCAGAGCCTGCGCCGAATACGCGCGCGAAACGGAGAGCAGTTCTTCGCGCTGCTTGTCGTCAAGCTCCGATTCACTGCCATCGATGCGCCGGCGGGTACAGAGCGGCAGCAATGACTCAATAGAGCCTTTGATGAAGGCAGTGTGTTTGCCGCGGTGTTCGCGCACGATCGATATGCGCTTGCGGTCTGAATCGAATGGAAACAGCTTCACCCGCGGATACTCTGCGGTCACCTCTTCAGGTTTGTATCCGGCCTTCATCAGCAACGTCGCAAAAGCGGCTTCTGTCGGGTCACCCAACGCGTAGTACTCTTCGTGAAACTCATCAGGTGGGTTAACAGTACCTGTCGACGAGAGAAATCCGGCGAGAAAAAGAATCTTCTCGTCGCCGAGCGATCCGGGATTCATCACTTTGCCCGCCTCGTCGAAAATTTCGCCCTCGGGATTGTATCCCGTGCCTGTAATGCGGTAGTTCTTACCCTCGAAATAAGCAGCGGTGATCGTCATTTCGTTTCGGGTGATTGTACCTGTCTTATCTGATGCGATCACCGTGGCCGCGCCGAGCGCTTCGACCGAAGAAAGCCTTTTGACGACTCCATTCTTGCGCGCCAGACGCGCGACCCCGAGAGACAATCCCATTGAAATTTGCGCGGGTAACCCTTCGGGAACCATGGCGGCCGCGATGCTGACCGCAAAGATAAGCGCAGTCTTGATCGGTTCGTCGCGCAGCACCTGCACCGCGAAAAGCAGAGCTGCAAGCGAAAGGGCGAACTTTGTGATTTTGCTGCCTAGCCCGTTCAGTTCTTTTTGCAGTGGCGACAATTCACGGGTCATATTCTGCGATGAAACGGCTATTCTGCCGAGCTCTGTGTTGTCCCCAGTCGCGCACACAATCGCCGTGGCCTCACCGCGAACCAACGCCGTGCCGAAATACAGCAAATTGCGCCGCTCGGGTAATGGCAGCGCTACCGTCTCAGTTTCGAAGGTATCACTCTTTTCTGCAGCGACCGATTCACCTGTGAGCGCCATCTCGTTCGCCATCACCGTGACGCCGCGTATCAGCCGACAATCCGCCGGAATGCCATCGCCCTCTTGCAGGTAGATAATATCGCCCGGCACCAGCGAGGCAACAGGCACTTCAATACGCGACCCGTCACGAACCGAGATAGCACGTTCTGTCACGAGACTGCCGAGCCGGGCGGCGATATTCTCTGACTTCCAATCCTGAAAAAAACCTACCAGTGCATTGATTATCACAATGGTAAAAAGTACGACGCCGTCGTTAACAGAACCGAGCAAAAATGACAGCAATGACGCAGCGACGAGCAGCAACACCAGAAGGTTCTTGAACTGTTCGACGAGCAACTCGATTTTTGAGCGCCGCGTTTTGGCGGTGATGCGGTTTTCACCGTGCGTGGCGAGACGGCGGTGCGCCTCAGAGGCTGTCAAACCGCGCACAGCATCAGAGGCCAGAGTTTTGACGACGTGCGCAATATTTCCCGTATGGTAGGTAGCTGGCATGAATGAGCCACAAATGCCGGGTGCGTCGCTACGCCAACAACGTCATGCCTTCGCGCGGGCAAGAATCTGCCTGCAATGCATAATTTTACTTGTCAGACGGGTGAGAGAATGAAACTTAAGGTATGAAGAATCCCTTGCGAATCGCAGCCCTGGTCGGCGCCGTCTCTGCGCTGCCTCTGCATGCGTCGATTAACCTGTTCAGAACTTCAATTCCCGCGCAGGCGGCAGTTAACTCGGTCTTTGTTTTCGACACATGGGATTACATCGTGACACCGGCGTTTTACAGCTGGCAAAAAGAAGACGCAATCTCATCGGTATACACACCCGACCAATACGACCGACAGACCTTTGTCATGGGCGGGCGCAACACCATCGGCCTGCCGCTCTACTGGGCAGTTGGCCTCAAAAATGAAAGATCAAAATCTCAAAATTACGACCCGACACAACAGGCGAGTTTCGAAAGCACAACCGGGCAATCGCATTTTCGCGGCTCACTCGGCACCAAATTCGGCACATTCGGTGTCGGCCTCATCGGCGAATACCTCGACAATGCAATCGTGCGCAAAGACACGAACGACGGCACGACGTATTCGGCAGGTGCTGAAATTGCCGACAAAACCTCGAACCGCATTCGCGCAGGCATAAACATCGGCCAAAGTCTCGACCGCAAAATTGTCTGGTCACTCGGCGTCGCAATGCGCCAGAACGGCGGCACGTTCGACCAGACGACTGCTGGCGCGATTAATTCGGGCACGCTCGCATCGGCCCTGACTTCAGGCCAGCTACGCAGACCGCAGAACACACAATACCTCGAAGCCACAACCTTCGGCTGGATAACCCTAACGCAGCGCGGCGAACGCCTCTACTGGCGCGGCAATTTTTCTCACCAGCTGAAAGGCGACGTCGACGTGCGCCGCACGAGCGGCACAACCGTTGAAACAGCCAAGCTCGATGAAAACGACAACCGCGGCGAGGCATACCTCGGTTATGCGATGGCATGGCCGCTCTCAGACGTGGCGCGGTTTTACATCGGGCCCGAAGTCGGCGCCACCTATTCAGCCGTCACAACGATGGCGACCAATGGCGCGCAGGGGTTCAGTGGCGGCATTCTCGGCTTCACCGGCAACAACCAGCGCCTGCAAGAAAACAATTCAACCCTCGCAGGCAAGTTTAATCTGCCAATCGTGTTTCAATTGCCCGTCGTAACGAATATTCTGACGCTGCAGGCGGGTTGGTATCCCGAAATTACAGTCTATTCGCAGACCGTGCGCGAACAGACCGACAGCCTAGCGACACCTGCAAAGACCGTCGATGCGCGCAGCTCGCGCTACCTGCAGGCCAATGTCGAAAAGTACGGCGCAGGCGTAACCTACACACCCGTGAATCGCCTGAAGATTCATCTGCTCTTCACGACGATCACCAACTCTGATGCGGTCGGCCAGACCGATCGTGTCGACGTCAGCCGCGTCTCAGTCGGCGTCGACTACGTGTTCGCCCCAGATGCACCAAAAGAATCAACCGATGCTGCAGCCGCACCAAGCCTGCCCGAAGCGGCGGCTGAAACTCCAGCGCCCCCTGCACCTGCGAAGGGTGCGCTGGGCAAGGCTGCTGGCAAAAAGAAATAATTAACCAACGCGCCGAATGTGCGTTGGTTAATTACAAACCACAACCCAGTCTGCAATAAACGCAGGTGACTCTTCGGCTATTCCCGGTCTTGGGTCAGCTGCGGTCGTCGCATCAATAAGATGAAAATCACAGCTCTGTTTTTCCATAGCTATACGTGCCGTCTTGCCGCGCGGCGCGGCAACATCACCGACGCGTAGATCGACTGGCACGCGCCGGCCCGGCACTTTCGGCGCCGAAGGCGACACGAGCCTAAACGGCGCGGCGCCCGGCAGCGCCCTGAGCCGGCTCTGCGTCGCCGCCATTGCCACCAACCGACCCTTGCGGCTGATTTTCACCCGCGACTCGGGCCCATCGGGGTATTGCATGCGTTCAACTTCGATACCGCACTCAGCAGGCGCACATGTGACTTCGCCGAGTGACCAGGGCGAAATGCGTAAGGTGGATTTAGAACCGTCATTGAGGCTTATTACAATATCAAGCATCGACGCCCCGTTCTGCTCACGCTTCTGAATCCGGTAGACGCGCGCCAACACCTGATCGCCGACCGCCCCCGTGATGCTGAGCCCGCTGCCCGCGACACGCAACTGCGCTTCTGCGCGCAGCCCGTTTTCACCTTTAGGGCCAGAACACGCCGCAACGCAGACCGCAGCAACCGCGACCGAAAAAGCAGCAGGCAGCAGCGACACTATTTTGCGCGCGCCCATGCCATATCGGGTTCGTCGATCACTGGCTGCCGGTCATTGCCGATCGGGTCGATGTGAATTTTTTCGCCGTCGCCGGCGAGTTGAAAATAGCCAGAATCAGCACCGCTGTACTTGCGCAAAAATATGACGTTGATATTGCCCCAATCGTCGAACCCGTTGAGCGTATTGGTCGCGCCATCGCCGTTCAGGTCTTTGCTAATGGTAGAAATGCTACCATTGCAGTTATAATCGATCGAGCTGCTGCCTGGCCGGTTCAGGCCCGCGCTCTCACTGATGGTGCCTTCAGCGATTGGTGTTCCCGCGCCATCAGCGAAGTCCATTTTGAAGGTTGCGCTGTTATAATTGTTTGTCAGCTGCGAGATTGAGGTAATCAGCGAGCAATCGCCATAATTGTTGCGACGGTAGAGATAATACCTGTCACCCGGGTTGTTGTCCAGAGTCGGCAATCCTGACAATTGATAATGATAGTTCATAATGCTGAAATAGTTGGGCTTGTAATTCACATTGTCATTACCGCCGTGCAGCAGCCCGAGGTTGTGGCCCCACTCGTGCATGAGCGTTGAAGCCTGGTAATTGATCAGGCGATTGCTGTCTGTAACCAGGCCCCAATTGCCCAACGCAATAATTGAATCGTTGCCGTTGACCTCGGCGACACCGCTCGACCCGGCGCTGCCGTCTGCATTGCGTGAATAGGCAAACAGCATATAATAGAAAATATTGCGGCGGCGAATATCCATGTGGCCTGCTTTATATGTATAGAAGTTCGCCTTATCACCCGCCGCACCGAGTTCGATGCCTTGCGCAAACGGCACTTTTGCCGATGCATTGCCCAGGTCGTGGTATGCCTCATTGATACCATCAGCCTGATGAAACAGGTCGCCCACGTCAAAGTGCAACTTGTATCCCTTAGCAGCAAAAGCCGCTTTAACTTTGTCCAGCGCAGCGCGTTGCGGTATCACACCCGGATCGGTGCTGTCCATATAATCCACTTCGATGAAAACGTCTTTTTGCCCGGTGCGAGCACCCATCGCGTAGAGATTCAAACCGGCATAAGTTGAGCCAGAAACTTCGGAACAGTCGGGAATGCCGTCGGCGTCGGCATCGGTTGTGCAGGTTACGTCGTTGGGGGCTCCGGGTGTGGCGAAGTCGCGGGCGACCCAGTCGTCACCAACATTTGTGTCTGTGAGATTTGCATTTCTGGCGATACTCTTGCCGTAATTTGCATCATTCGGAGCCCACATAGCGGGCTGCGTACCGTCAGTCCAACTGGCCGCACCACCGGATGATGGTGTTACTACGGTCGGCCCGACCTCGACAAAATCAATTGTGGTAGCACCTTTGATAATCTCAATGGCTCCGTTATTTGTCCACCACGGTAACCTAGTCGCTCCGTCCAAAACCTGCTTAAGAATATATATCTGTCCGGGACCGTTAATGTATTCGCCACCATTGGTCGCAGCGCCACGTACTACCAAGTATGCTCCACCGGCCAATGACAATTCGGGCAGATCAAAAGTTTCTGCGGCGCCTGTATTTCCCCCGCTGACGCTATCCACATATGTCGATCGAATCTTATAGTCAGCCAAATTCACCGAGCATTGACTCGACTTATTGTGAATCTCAAACCAGCATGAGCGGTTTGTATAGCGACACATGCCCACTTCGGTAATGAGCAACTGTGCCTGTGCGCCGAAGCCCGCCGCTGAAGTATATTCATTCGCGAGTGCTTTGCCTGAAGATGATTTTGCGCCTGTCTTCACCCGAATCTTGTAATTTGCCGTTGAGGCAAATGCCGATGCAGGCGTGTAGACGAATGCCTTGTTGTTGCTGGTCGTCGGTGCTGCGGTGAAATTGACGCAGTTGGTAAAATCATCCAATGACACCTGAACATTTGCCGTGCATGCGGTACCGACATTGACTGCATTGACGCTAGAAGCATCCATCTCGATCGAAAATTCGAGCGTCACAGATGCCGGCAAAGTGCCACAATTGCCCGCCTCGGGCACCTGCTTCGACACCCTCACGTCAGTCTCTTCTTCGAGCAGCTGCTGGCAGGCCGCGCGCATGAAGGCGGTCGCCATGAGCAATGAAAAGAGCAGCCCCCGGCCAGCGGCACGCAGCGGCATCAATCGCGTTGCGGATGCATAATAGCGGAAGCGAGCAGGTTTGAACATGGTGAATGCATAGGTCAACCCCGCAAACTGTCAATCAGATTAGCCGGTGATTCGGTGGTGGCTGAGCCACCACCGAATCACAATTTTTTCTCTGCAACCCGCAGCCAGAACCCGCCGATAATCAAAAGAGTGGCCACAGCCGAAAAAGACGGGTTTTATTTATCTTTGGGGGCGGGTGACAACCAGTTACCGCTGATACGTGCTGCACGCGATCAGGGCCTGAAAATCATCGGGGTCGATCGAAATATCAGCGCAGCAGGTCTCAAACTCTGCGATCTCAAAATTCAGGAATCGATTCTGAATTACCGCAAGATCTACTACAAAATCTGCAATCTGGTCGAGCCCAGCCAGATCGCCGGTGGCTACGCCGCAAGTTACGGCGATGCGCTGGCGAGTTTTGCCTTCCTTTGCGAGAGGCTGAGTATTATTGGGCTTAGCCGCACACTCATGGAAACCGTGCTCGACAAACTGCAGGTGCGCAAAATGCTTGCAGGCCTTGAGCACTCCAACTTTGCGCAGCCCAACTTTCTGGAAATCTCGCAGAGCATGCACCGGGAAAGCATCGAACAGCTGGGGTTTCCGTTGATCGTAAAAACGCGGCGCGGCGCATCAAAAAGGCATGTCTACAGGCTTGAGAACTGGCTCGAAATAAAGAACTTTCTTTCGCGGCGCCATCTTGAATCGCTCGGTATCAAAGGTCACGAATTTATACTTGAACAGTTCATCGAAGGCGATGAAATCATCGTCACCGGATTTGCGCAGAACTTTCATTATCATTTGATATCGGTACACGACCGCATACCGGCTCAAGATCCCCCTTATATTGATCTCGAACACCGTTTTCCCTCGCGCTACGCTCATTTGTCTGCGAGCATTCAGCAGATTCACGAACAGATCTGCATGCGCCTGCAACTTTCAGACACGCCCGTTGTCAGCGAATGGAAGGTCGTGGCCGATCGTATCTATCTCGTCGAACTGAGCGCGCAGATTCCTGGCGAGCACGTCGCCGATTTTATGATTCCCAAAGGTTTGCGTTATGATTATTTTGCCAATCTCGTCAAGCTGACATTGGGAGAAAAAATCGCGCCAGTCTCTGAAAAGCACATGCATCCCGTGCGCGTGCGTTACTGGGCAGAAAACCCAGGTTGGGGTGAGTGGCAAGAGGCCACACGCAAAGCATCTTTCGCCCGCGTCATCAACGCAAACCCGCCGAAAGCGATCTCGTCAAATATGGATCGCTACGGTGTAGCCGGTTTTGTCGATTAGGGTTCTAACCAACCTCGCCGGTAAGATCCGTCTTTCTGCAATTCATAGAGCAGTCTTTCGTGCAGACGGCTGGGCTGCCCCTGCCAAAACTCCACGCGTTCGAAGGCGATCGTATAACCGCCCCAGTGCGGCGGCCGCGGCACCTTGAGCCCCGCGAAGTCAGCGAGCGCCTTGACAAAGCGGGCTTTGAGTTCTGCGTAGTGCGCGAGTGGCGCGCTCTGGTTTGAAATCGCCGAGGCAACCTGAGATTCGTGCGGCCTGCTCGCAAAATACTCGTCGGCTTCGGCGGCGCTCGCGCGTGTGACAGGGCCTTCAAAACGAATTTGTCGGTGCTGCTTCGGCCAGAAGAAGACCCCGGCGGCGAAGGCAGTCTCTGCCAATTGAATCCCTTTGAGACTTTGGTCGTTGGTGTAAAATGTGACGCCCGACTGGCTTATCGCTTTTGCGAGCACGACGCGCACAGAGATGCGCCCGCCGGCACCAGTGGTCGCCAGCGAGAATGCGGTCGCTTCTGTTTCGTTCTTCAGAGCCTCTTCGAACCACAACTCAGCCGCGCGATGCGGGTCGGCAGGCAGCGAGTCGATGCGCTCGCCCTGGTATTCACTGCGAATTTCTGAGAGTTTCATGAGCACGCGTTCACTTTTGCTATACAGGCCGTCCGCAGAAAAAAGGAATGGAATATGGCGAAGAGTGCTGCTGAACAGCCAATAGGCAAACGCGATCAAACGAAACTGTTAAACCGGCAGCAGATTCTCGAGGCCGCCAAGAACCTGTTTGCCGACAAAGGTTTTGAAGCAACCAACGTACGCGATATCATTCACGAAAGCAGCCTTTCACCAGGCACATTCTACAACTATTTCCAGAGCAAAGAAGAGATTTTTGAGGTTCTGACCGACGAAATCATCAGCGAAGTGCGCGGCCAGATTCTGATGAGTTACAGAAATGTAAAAATGGACCGCAGCGAAATCATGAAGTCACTCGAACAGTTCTTTCAGATTTTTCTCGGTAACCCGCGCCTCATGAAATTTCTGTCGCGCAACCAGTCATACCTGCGCGAGCTGCGCAGCAAAGGCCGTTTCGACGACATGCTGCATGACCTCGAGAGCGCACTCGACGACGGGGTGAAGAACGGCATGCTGCCGGCGTTGCCCGTTAAGATTGTGGCGATCGCGGTGTTCGGTGCGGTGTTTGAAATTATTGCGACGATGGTTATCACCCCCGGCTTCGACGTACAGAAAGCTATCGAAACACTTTCGCAGCTGCTGTTCGTGCAAACCGGAAAATAACGCGAGTTCTCTCAGAATCTCGTCAGTTCTTTTCAGGGAAAAGTAAACCCTGAGCGACAAAAAATTTGACCTGCGCAATCTGCCTGCGGTATTCTGCGAGCGCCGCGGCGCTGCGCGCGGCCTGCACGTCTTCGCTCGCCTGCAAGACATCGAGCGTCGTTGCGAGTCCCAGACGCATGTCTGTAAGCTGCACACGATAATTCTTCTGCGCCACTGCCGCTGATTCGCTGTAAGCTGTGAATTCTGCCTGCGCCTTCACCACCGCCTCGCGTGCATCTTCGACTTCGACGCGCGCCTTGCGCTCAGCCTGCTTCAGTTCAAGTTCAGCCTGGCGCAGCCGCGACGCTGCCATGTTGGCATTCTCAACGGTTTGCCCGCCCTGAAAGAGCGGCAACTCGGCGACCACACCGCCAAAGTATGAAGTCTGCTGGTTCGCCTCGAGAGCCGGCCGATACGAACCGTCGAGGTAGATATTCGGCAGGTGCGCGCCGTGTGCCGCATCGACCTCATTCTTGCGTATGTCGACCACGGTCTTACCCAGTGCGATGTCTGCCCTGCGGCTGAGATCCGCATCGGCATTTTGTATTTCGTACGTCGCGTATTTCGCGGTAGCGCCATCGACGGTGAAATCGCCGCTGAGCCCGGTCAAAAAACCCAGATACCGTTTAAGCTGCGCCAATTTCTCTTGTTGTGCAAGAAGGTCGGCCTGCTTTTGCCTGAGCCGCGCTTCAGCCTTGAGCGCGTCACCACGCTTGTTGCGACCGATTGCGACACGCCTGCGGATTTCAGACAGTGACGATTCGGTCACGCTCACCGCGTCCCGCGCCTGCTCGACGAGTGACTCGCTGAGCTGAATCTGCAGCGCAGCGTCGGCGATGTTCAGCAGGTGCGCAGAAAGTTCAGCCCTGAGCCCCTGCTCTTCAGCAACGCGCTCAAGCCGTGCGCCAACAATGCCCGTGTATTCGGTCAGGCCGGACATAATGTTTTGGCGCGCGGTAAAACGCACACCTGGCACGACAAAACCGGGGCGCTCGGGCGCGTACTGCGCAGCGCTCAGATTGACGCGGGGCAACCACGCGCCATAACTCTTACGCACTTTTGCGTCTGCAGCAAAACCTTTTTCGGCAGCGATCGCCATCTGTTCGGTTCTGTCGAGAGAAAGCACAAAAAGCTCTTCGATGCTGAACGTGCGCTTGGTCGCGTCGATTTCGTACAATCGCGCTTTGATAACAGAGTCGCGCAACATCTGTTCATAGACCGGTTCGAGGCGATTATCGTTCAGCGAAACAGGCGCGCTGCGGCACGCAGCATAAGAAAATATGATGAGGATTAAAAACGTCTTCGCCGTCATCGCCCTGCCTGCGACAGCAGAAACGCGCCCGACGCCAGCATGATTACCGACGCTCCCCGAATTGCATAGACGCCGACCTTTTCGCCGATGCGCCCCTGGTACTTCTTGAAGACCTCGAGCAAAATGCTGAACCACGTGATAATACCCAGGCTCGCCGCAATCGGAAAAAGCAACAGATCCCAGAAGCTTATGGTCGTGAACCATGAAAATATCGTACTGCTCGCGCTGCCCCACGTGAGAAACAGCGTCGGATTCAGAATCGCGATTAAGAAACCCGAGACAAGGCCTGTGTTCTTGTTTTCGGGTATCGGCGCCACGTCGTCAGCAAAGTGGACCTTTTGAAACATGAAGACGATCCCGAGCACGAGCAAGAAAATCGCGCCGGTATAACGAATATATTTTGCAAGAAACGGATACGCCGCGCTGATCTGCACGTAACCAAATGTGGCAATAGCGCAGTAGATACCTTCGGCAATTGCCGCCCCTGTCACGACACGAATCGCGCGGGAAAAATGACCTTTGAGACTGCTGCGAAAAACAATGAGGGCGATAGGCCCTGATACGGGCATTGAACCGAGAAAGCCCGCACCAAAACCAAACAGGGCGCCTAACATCGGGTTAAACCCGCCACTTGCTCAGCGATTGATGCGCTCGTTAACGGGGGCGCCGCCTTTGATACCAAAGATGTCGACATGTTTGACAGTAGGCTTGATCAGGCCTTCTTCTGCAAAGACAGAAATATTTTTCAGAACTGATTCTTGCCCGTTAATCGTGATATAAGGGGTGATTTTACAGCCGCCGCCTGCCCCATTGAAGACGATCTTGATCTCTCTGTCGGGAAATGCCTTGAGCTTCACGAGCAAATCGTTACCGCTCATGTGCTGTGATTTGATACCATAAGCCATGCTTTCAAAACGGCCAATTGGTTCAAATACGTTGGGCCCTTTTTCAAGCATCAGCCAGTAGCCGTAAAGAGCTTCGTTTTCAACCGGTTTACAGGTCTTGTCGTCATACCGCACGGCGTAGTGCACTTCATTGCTGTTCTTGTTACGCTTGATGTGGAACAAATTCGCGCGCGATTCAGCAAAGAGAGCACCGCCAACGGACATTGCCAACAAACCCGTAATAAATTTCATTTGTGTTCGCACTGTTGGTAATTACTTTTTACGATCTACCATTTCTTCTTCGACTATCAGAAAGTCTTCATCGTCGTCGTCGAACACACCGAGCACATCATCGTCTTCGATAATGATCTCGTCTGACGGGCCGTTGTTCTTTTCTTTTTTCTCTTCGGTAGTCGCTTTTTCAGAAACAATGTCTTCTTCGTCTTCGAGAAGAATGATCTCATCGTCGTCTTCATCGATGACGATTTCATCTTTCTCATTGAGCGTTGCGAGACCAGCGCCCGCCGCCGCACCCGCAACAGCGGCACCACCAACTACAGCCGCTGACGAATTTGAAGCAGGCTCACTTGCCGGTGCCGAAGCTACAATAGCAGGCGCCGGTGCCGGACTTGCCGTTACTGTCTGGCTGGCGCCGGCAGGCTTGTCTGCAGATTTGAGGTTGTCGAGCTTGGCGATAATCGAAAGAATTCTGGTTTCGAGCTCTTGCTCTTTCGCTTTCAGTCGACCAAGTTCTTGCGTCGCTTCAGAAAGCTGTTGCTGCCATTTCTGCGCTTCGCGTTCGCGCTCTTCGGCGGTGAGGCGCAGCTGGTCATTGCTGGCCTTGAGGCGTTCTGCCTCTGATTCGAGATGACTGTTCTCTACCCGCAGGTCAGAGATGAGTTCAAGAGCCTTGACAATGCGACCTTCAAGTTGCTCAAGCTGTTCGAGAGTTACCATAAGTTTGACTTTACTTTGAGCCAAGCGGTGGGGGCAAGTCTTTTTTACTTGAAGCCTTATGCCACGAATCTACGCAGCGTTATGAAACTTTGGCTATCGGGCGTTGCAATGACGCTCTACCCCGTTCTTTTTGTGCATGGCCTCACGGTCGGGGTGTTCGACATACGCGGCGACGTAGGTAACGACGGCGGCAGGCTCGCCGACCTGGCGCAATCTGAGATTCAACGCGAGAAATCGATCACGATGCGCGACCGACTCGCGATCAAGAATATTATCGCGCAGCAAGAAAAGTGCGCAGCAGGTTATAAAGAGTGCCCCGAACTTTCGGGCATGGTCAAAACACTCGATGTTTACGTAACAGGCGAGGCAATTACTCTCGCATCGCAGAAACAAATCGTCCTCAAGGCGGTAAAAACCGGCGACCAGACCATCACTGCGCTGGCGGTAGGCAACAGCGAAACACTCGAGAAGAGCATGGCAGAAGCGGCCGCTGAACTCAAGGGAAAGATTGCCGCAAAACAGAATCAAGACAAAGGCGCGGGCGAACGCTGGAAACTCGCAGTGCAACCCGTGCGCGCAGCGAACGCTGCGGCGCAGAAGCTGACCGAACTCGCCGGCCTTGACTCGATGTTGCTGCACGCGCTTTCAAAACGCGCAGCGTTCGACCTTATCGAAACAAAAACAGACGACATTGTTGAAGCAGAAAAAATGCTCTCGCTCACCGGCTTCGCGCCAGGCGCAATGGCCCCTGCGGGCTCTGACTACACGCACTTTGTCACGGCGACAATTCAGGTGGCGGACGAAGCGCGCATTCTCGCGTACCAGGTGATCAGCAAGAAGACAGGTACCGCGATTATCAGCGACGTCATCGAATGGACGGTTGGCCAGAACCCACAGGCAGCACTCGACAAGATTGCGGAATACACAGAAAATGATATCATGAAAGTACTCGGCAAACTCGAGATCAGCGGCTGCGAACCTGCCGATGCAGTGATCACTTTTGAATTTAGAGATCCTTCGCGGGCTGCGGAGTCGATTAACTGCAAGTCGCCCTTGCTCGTCGAAGATATTCCTGCAGGTGAATATACTCTTGTCTTCAAGCATGAAGAGCGCAACACGCTCACGAAGAGCATTACCATTAAGCCGGTTGAAACTCTGAAGCTGGGCAAAATTCAATTGCCCGATATCGACTTGTCGCTCTTTCAACAGGCTTCGGCGGCTGAAAGCGCAGGCAAATACGCCGAAGCGAATGGCCTCTATTCGCAGTTCTATACGAAATACGCGAAACACCGCATGGCATCATACGCGATGTACCGCGAAGGCTACGTCACGCAGTTGCGGCTAAAGAAAGTCGCTGACGGACGCAAAATTCTTGAGAACGTCATCGCGCGCAAACCTGATGCAGAAATTCGCAGTGAAGCATATGTCGGTATGGCACTCGGATACCGCGCCGAAGGTGACTCGGAAAAATCA
Organism: uncultured Leptospiraceae bacterium; assembly: GCA_942492915.1. Lineage (GTDB taxonomy): Bacteria > Spirochaetota > Leptospiria > Turneriellales > Turneriellaceae > Turneriella. The sequence goes on along the minus strand of OW818662.1, from coordinate 3,738,756 downwards.
AACGCGATGTTTCGTATGCTCACAGAACAGTACGCAGGTACAACGGCGGCCGAATTCGCACGCGAGTGTTTAGAAGGCAAATGTTCTCTTTGAAAGACGTAACGAGAATGATGCAGCTGCGCTGCATCATTCTCGTTACATTGCCAGGCGCGATCAGCGCCGCAGGGCGCGTAAGAGATTTAAATACCCAGCGCAATCAGGTTACCGTCGTCACCAACAAAGCCGGCGAGTTTGCGATGGGCTCAAAGGTTTATTTCTATCGTTCAGGTAAAGGTAAGGGCAGCGCGCTCATCACGCAGGCTTACCACACAAAAGCCGTCGCGCGCATTACTGAGGGAAATCCTCAGGTGGGCGATGACGCAACCACCACCGCCAAAGCACCGAAGGCGGGACCAAAGATAAGCCGCGTATCGTTTGCAGCAACCGGCGCGCAATCGCATGAATTTATCGCCGAAGTGCAGTTTGAAGGGCAAGAAAAGCAGCAACGCAAACTGACGCTCAACGCCGAAGTTGCGGCGCAGCTCGCGGGCGCTTCGGGTTATATCGGCCTCAGCGCGGTGCTGATCAAGAAGCTCGACATTGTTTGGGAAAACGGAACGCTTCAGGTCAAGAAGGCCTACCTGACCGACCGGTCGACATTCGATCTGGGGCACCTTACGGCTTCTGAACTCTATGCGAAAATCAAACCGCCCGCCGAATTGCGTACGCAGACGATTAAGGGCACGATCACGCTGCTCAAAAAGGTTCGCGACCAGCCTGGCCTGGTCGACAGCATTGATGTGACTCTGCGTCTGTCGGCGGGCAGTGCGCGGGTTAAGTCGGGTGCCGTCTATAAATTGAAAGTGTACTGCAATGAGCTTTTTGCCGCAGAATTCTTATTGCGCCCCAACGGGACGGCGATTACTGATAAGCTGGCTTTGAATCCCGTGGATTTCTCACCGGGCGAGAACACGCTCGAGATGCGGCTGGTCGAAGTCACCGAACAGGGTGAGTTACAGCTTGAAACGGACAACAACCAGCTTATCGGCATGTTGCTGCTCGAACGCGTACCGAACGACCGAAACCCGCAGGTACAGGTGGTTATGGCAGAAGGTCAGAATGCACATGTATCGCTGCAAAAATAGCTGCGGCAAACCACCTCGCAATTGCTTGTTGTTGACGTGAAGATTTGTTTCTTTAACTGAGATCGGACATGCGTAGTTTTGCCCTCAAAATTTTTCTGCCATTGTTGCTGCTCGCCGGTAGCTTCACGCTTCCCGGCCAGAATCTGCCATCAGAAGAAACTTACCCCGTTCGTATTCTTCTGGAAGCACGACCCGACGCGCGTTTTTACCAGATTGAATGGCTCGAGAACGATGAGGTCTCGCCCGACGCTGAGGCGCAAGAATCTTCGGCCATACGCGAAAAGGTCGTGCGCACCGAGATCAAGCGTAACCTACCCGTCAGATTTCGTTTTTTCCGTCTGCGGTCAGCGTACCGTGACGGCCTTTTCGGCCCGTGGGGTGATGTCGTTGCAATTCAGCGCCCGATAAAGTTCGCCAACACGGGCACTGACAACAAGAAGCCAGATGCCACATCTGATAAGAAGCCGCCAAAGAAGAACAATGAAACGAACACTCCCGAGCAGAATACTTTTGCAGCAATAGTTGACAAGAACGGCAAACAAAAATGGATCTTGCGGGGAAATTCAGTCGCCGCCGATCAGCTCACCTCGGTTAAACCGCTGTTTTACGAAGTTGAATGCCTGACTGAAAAAGACGCGCCTGAAAATACGAATGGCCGCAAGAATTATGAAAACCCGCTGCAGTTTACACGCGCGGGCCAGTATAAACTGACACTCTTCAAGTCAGAAGACCCAAAAGAGACCGAACCCGTACGTACCTGGATATTCTGGGTCTACACCGATATTCCGCGAACGTACGTAAAATTCTACGCGCCATTCTTGCATGGCCGGGGTGGCTTCACCGTAGGCGGCAAGACCCGCATTGCTCTGTTGCCTGAATATTCCCCGGCCGCGATCGACAGAGTCGAGTACCGAATCTACGCCGAAGGCTCCGCCGCAGGTGAATGGCTCAAATATGAAGAAGAAATAGAAGTTGCGTCGTTTGCCCAAGGGAAATATGGTTTCTATCAGGTCGAATACCGCGCCACAAACGTCGCAGGCAATACCGAAGCACCCCAGCAGCGCCGCATGCTGGTTGATGCTCGAGGCCCGACCGTTGAAGAAATTGTCGAGGCGAACGGTGAACGCAGGCTTATTCTCACCGATGAAACGTTTCCGATAATCGTCCGCATGTATGCGGGTGACCGACTCGTCGAAGACAAGTACTACAAATTCTGGAAAGCAAATGATTCAGTGCTGGTGCCACAGGGTGTCACTACGATCAGAGTGATTGACTTGCTCGGCAACGAAACCCAAAACGCACCGGCCAATCGCTGATCAGGCGATGAGTTTCTCAAAGTCAGACAAAGCCACCGGCCGGCTGAAATAATAGCCCTGGTAGGCGTTGCACCCCATTTTGCCCAGCAGCAAAAGCTGCTCTTCTTTTTCGACGCCTTCGGCGATCACCTGTAGATTAAGATTCTCTGCCATGCCGATAATGGTACGGACCAAGGTTGCGTCATTTTTTTCGCGAGTGACATCGCGTACAAATGACTGGTCAATCTTGAGCTGGCTTAGCGGCAGGCGCTTGAGATAGGCGAGCGAAGAATAGCCTGTGCCAAAGTCATCGAGACTGAAAGTGACACCGGTTTCGCGCAGCGAGTCCATTTTTTCTATGGTCGCTTCTATATTGTCGAGCATCAGACTCTCGGTGATCTCGAGCTTCAAACCAGTCGCATCGATGCGCGATTGATGCACCGCGTCGCGCACAAAGGTCACAAACCCCGCATCATGAAACTGCCGTGGACTGACATTGATCGAAAGTACAAGATGCCGCAGCCTTTCGTCGTTTTGCCAGTCGCGCAGCATCGTGCATGCTGTATTGATAATCCACTTTCCGATCGGGATTATTTCGCCTGTCTCTTCGGCGACGCTGATGAAATCTCCGGGTAAGACGAGCCCGCGCACCGGGTGTTGCCAGCGCAGCAAAACTTCTGCGCCAAATATGGTGCGATTATTGTTGTATTGTGCCTGCAAATGCAGGGTAAACTGGTCACGTTGAATCGCCGTGCGCAAGTCTGCTTCGAGAGCGAGCCGCTCTTCAACCTGTTTCTGCATGTCGACGTCAAAATTGCGCTGTTGGTTTTTCCCTGCGACTTTGGCCTGGTACATGGCTATATCCGCACGCTTCAGAAGCTCTTCGGCGGTGTGAATGTGCCCGAAGAGCAGTGTAGTGCCAATGCTGACCGTGTTTTGAAAAAATTGCCCCGGGGCATGGGGGTTGGCGGTTGGCTCTGCAAGAGCCTGCAGAATTTTTTCACCGATTAGCTCGGCGTTTTTTCCCGCCTGTGTGAGCGACGCGCTGAGATTCTCTGCAATGACCACAAACTCATCACCCCCCCACCGAGCCACCGTGTCTCCTTCGTTCACGCATGCAGAGATGCGTTCGGCGACCACTGTCAGAAAAAAATCGCCGCTCGCATGACCGCTCGTGTCGTTGATATTCTTGAAATTGTCGACATCTATAAAGAAAAGTGCGCTGTATTTGTGGTCGCGTTCACTCGATGCGATGGCATGGCGCAACCTATCTTGAAAAAGTTTTCGGTTGGGTAAGCCGGTCAGGTTATCGTAGAGAGCGAGGCTCTGTATAATCGCCTGCGCCTTGCGCCGCTCGCGTATGTCAGTGATAGTACCGCGAACAAACACCCCCTCAGCGGTTTCAAGCCTGTGCAGGCGTATCTCGCAGGCAATCGAAACACCTTCGCTGTTCAGGTGCAGCCATTCAAAAACGGGAGTCTGGCCGCTCAAAGCCTCGCCTACGTATTGACGCGACAATTCATCTGACCTGCCCCCGTTCTCCTGATAGGTCGGACTAATCGTGCCGGGGTTCAATTGGCGCAGCTGGTTCAGATCGTAGCCGAAAAGGCGCTGCGCTTCAGGGTTCGCTTCGACAAATCTGCCCGTGTTAAGATCGAGAACAACAATCGCCTCGGGCGCGCTGTCGATCAGCTGCCGGTACTTCAGTTCGCTGTTCGACGCGATTTCAGAAAATCGCAGCAGACGAGCGGCGCTCATCTCGAGCGAATCGACCAAACCTCCGATCAGCACCGTCAGCATCGAACCGATGATCGTAAACACAATGGCCGACTTAAGCCACGCCGACAATATACTCTCGCCTATAAGCGGCGCGGTCGGCGGATGAATATAACCGTCACGCGCAAGCATTCCGTACGCACCTATCACCAGCGCATCGGCAATCACAAGAGCGAATGCAGACCTTCGGTTGAAAAATGCCGCCGTGACCATCACACCCGCACCGGCGATACCGAGCGCGCTGTAACGCAAACCGATTAAAAACGGAAAGTACATGCCCACCACAGTGAGCTCTGACACCAAAACGATTCCCTTCGCCTGCCAACTAAATCCCGGACTGAGTACGATGAGGTTCGCTGCGAGCATCAGTAATCCGATGGCGCTGCCTGAGTCAATTGCCGATGTGCGCGAGATCCAGATGCTGATCATAAAGGCGCTGCCACCGGCGACAATCCAGAGAGCCTGCGTCAGCAGCTTCAATCGCCACAAATTTTGAAAGTTATCCCCGGCGCCGGAATGATCAGAGCTCTTTACCCGGCTTGATTGTTTTTGCTGCTCGCTCACCCGAACTCCCAGACTGTCAGGTCGACGGCTTTCTGTAAAGTCTAATCGGATATCTACTGCATACCGTGCCGGTATGAGGCTTTGAAACCCCATTGTCCTTGACGGCATGTCTAAATCACGTTTTGTGTCGGTATGGCGAAACTTTCAGGAGCTCCCCCTCAAGGGACTGCGAACGGAAGCGCAGGTGCGCATGCGAAGGTGACTATTTACTATAACCCCAAGTGCCGCAAGAGCCGCGAAGCCCTGCAAATCATCAAAGAAAAGGGCATTGATCCTGAGATCAGAAACTACATGGAAGAGCCGCCGACCAAGGCTGAACTCTCTGAAGTTCTGCGCAAGATGGGCAGACGCCCACGCGATATTTTCCGCAAATCTGAGCCACTGTATAAAGATCTGGGCCTCAAGAACAAAGATCTTACCGACGACGAGCTGCTCAGCTACCTGAACGAATATCCTATTCTCATCGAACGTCCGATTGTTGTGAAAGGGCAGAGAGCTGTTCTTGGCCGCCCGCCCGAAGACGTTCGCCGCATCATCTGATTCGAATTCACCCAGACCGGGGTTGTCTGTGAAAACCACAATCATAGTCACCTCGGGGCCGACGCGCGAACATTTCGATCCGATCCGTTTTTTATCGAACCCGAGCACAGGGCGCATGGGACACTCCATCGGCACTGCAGCAGTTGCCAGCGGTATTTTCGATGTAATTTTTATCTCGGGTCCGGTACCCCCTGAATTCGCGACGGTTAACGGAGCGCAGAATTTCAGCGTCATAAGCACCGAAGACATGCAGGCTGCGGTAGACCATCACCTCAAAGGGGGATCAATACTCGTCATGGCAGCCGCCCCCGCAGACTACCGGCCCGCAGTCCGTTCACCGGTCAAAATCAAAAAAACGGAAAATCCCCAAATTAATCTGGTGCCCAACCCTGACATTTTGAAAACGATGGCCGCGAAGAACAAAACTTTGCAGCAGCGGGCAGTATTGATCGGTTTTGCAGCTGAAACGCATGACACAGAAAAGTATGCATTGGGAAAACTCAAAGACAAAGAATTGGACATGATTTTTCTCAATGACGTTTCGAAAAGCGGCGCGGGTTTTGCGTCAGCGACAAATGAGTTTACCGTATTCTATCGCGACGGCCGCCGTGAAGAACTCGCCAACGCGACCAAAGAACTGCTCGGACGAAAAATCATCGACTGCATCGTTCAGTACACCGGCTTGAAACCGTGATCGGTCTCTTGACAGCGACGCGCTCCGAAGCGCATTTTCTTCTCAAACACCTGCGGCCCGTGAAGACGAGCGGCATTTTTCATTACCGTGGCACAATCGATGGTCGCGCAGTGGCGATGCTTTTGACGCGGCCGGGCGTGCATTCGCGCGAACAAATTCGCCGGTTCTTGAGACTTTACCGTTTCGACGCCATTATAAACTGCGGGGCCTGCGCGAGTCTGACGGCCGAACTTGCGCACCTCGCCCGCGTAAGAATCAGCGCCGCCGTAGCCCCGGGTGAAAAATGGATCACGTTCAGCAAAGAAGGCCGCAAGTGCATTAGTGTCGGTCATCTCGTAGCAGACGACGGGGCCAAGGCATTGCTGCGCGAGACTTCTGGCGCCGATGTGCTCGACATGGAGACGTATAAGATCGCCTCGATAGCGGCAGAAAAAGAATTTGCCAATATTCCTTTCGTGGGGCTGCGCGTCGTTGACGATCTCGCAGGTGAAGAGCTATACCTAAAGAAAGAACAGATGCTGCGTGAAATGACTGCGGGTAAACCGCCTGCAAAACCAGCCTTCAGGGACATCATTCGACTGGGCATTTGGGACTACGCGCGCATTCTGTGGCGGCGCCACCGGGTAGCCAGGGTGCTGGGCAATTTCGTCACGGCATCGTTCAAAGACATTCGCCCTGAATAGTTACCCAGGTCAGGGCCTGCCAATCGCCCTTGCAGATTAGCAGGCTCCGGAAAAACTCCCGAAAAAGCGCAAAGCCTCGTCGTTTGCTTGCGCAAACGCCTGCCAAAGCGCGTCGTCGCTTGCTGGGCAAGCGACTTTGCTGCTTTTCGCTTTTTCGGTTCCGGAGGCCTGCTATCAGTTTCCTTTTTCAGGAAACTGTTAGGCAAAACCCGCAAAAAAGTTGCCCCCACACCAGCGCTTGTGTACCCTTGCAACATGAGAAATGCGTTTGCAGGTTTGTTTGCTCTAACGACCCTCTCTATCTACGCGTTTGGCGCTGAAGTCGTGCGCATCGTCAAAGAACCGGGCGCTGTGGCAATGGCGGTCGAACGTGGTTATGGCATACAAAAAGACGGCAAGCACGAGCTGACTTTCACTTCAGTCGCAACGGGAAAAACCCTGAAAGTCGTAAAATCATTCAAGGGGACCACTGCGAAAGAAGACGCGCACTATTTTAATCAGGTGAACGCGATCGAGCTGCCAGGTAACTCGGGCAAGGTTCGGGTCAGCGGGCGTATCTTTTATTGCAGCTTTGAGCAAAAGTTCTGCTCAGTGCAGCGCGTAGATAAAGAATTATAAGAGCCGGCTAATCAATTTCGACCCGAGCCGCGAGTTCACCGATTTTCGGGTGTGACTTCTCAGCCATACAGATTTCGACCAACTTGCCGTTTTGCGGTGCTTCGAGCGAGAATGCAGCTTTGTCGGTTACCAGCTCGCACAATTCATCGCCAGCCGCGAAGGCTTCGCCAGGCTGCTTGTTCCACTTGACGAGTTCGATGCCGTCGTTGCCACCGATATCGGGAATTTTGAGTTCGATAATGCGTGCCATAGAATTACGCAGCTAAACGCACGATGCGCGTAAATCAAAATCCTTGCTTCACGCGTCGATTGTCCACAACGTGATTGGCTTTTCCCGCCCCTTTACGGTGGCTTCACCCAGACGCCGGCAGCGCGTCTGCACCATGGGCGACGCAGCTGCATAGACAGCATCGGAAAAAATCAAATCTGTACCAAAATCTTTGCATAGCCCTTCTAGACGCGATGCACTGTTCACGGCATCACCGATCACAGTGAAATCTTTGCGCTCTGCGCTGCCGATTGCGCCTTGCAAGACCTCACCGAAATGGATGCCAATTCCATTTCGAACAGGGTCAAGTGCACGTTGCTTGCGGTTCGCATTAAGCTCTCCCAGCGATGCTCGCATGAGTAGCGCTGCAGCCAACGCTGAGTCGCAGGCATTCTCTACGGGCATCACTCCCCCAAAAACTGCCATGATCGCGTCGCCGATAAACTTGTCGATTGTACCGCCCGCCGCGTTGATGGCGCGCACCATTGCATCGAGGTATTCGTTCAGGTATTCGACCACCTGCTCAGGGGGCACTTTTTCACTGAACGCGGTAAAACCGCGAATATCGCTGAACAGTATTGCCACGGTCTTTTTTTCCCCGGTACTTGCCTGACCTGCCTGCAGCAAGATCTTGTCTTTTACTTCGCTCGAAACGAATTGCCCGAAGAGCCGCGACACCATCAGTGTCTCGCGCTGTTTTTCGAGTGTATCTGCGATCAAGCTGCGCACGTGTCGGCTGACGATGCCGACAGTCAGTCCCGTCACGGCCATCATCATCGATTTGAAATGATAAAAGCTCTCTTGCGTCAGGTCTTGAAGCAGCAGCGCATCGGGATGCCTGACGAGTGAAAGTGCCTGGACCGCGAGGTGCGCGGCGAGGCTGAACTGCACCGCCGAAAACAGACCGGCAACGAGAGAGAGCCGAAAATCAAAGGCAAATCCCGTGAGCACTATCAAGAAGAAATAGAGATACCCCGGCGGGCCCGTAATGTAGGTCGCTGTTCCCGATGGCAGCATGAACCACGCGATAACATAAATCGAGGTGGGCAACGTGCAGAAGCCAAGCATCACCACCCAGGTGCTGCGGCTTCTGATCTTCTGCGCCCGGGCGAGCAGCCAGACACACCCCGAGTAGGTGCCTCCGATAATTGTCCAGAGTATCGGCACGTCGATGCCCTGAACCAGGCCAGATTTTGTCATCGCGAAAAGCACTCCGGCGCAAATGAACCCCATGAGGCACGAAGCAAGCGACCCCTTTTGCAGAGTGTCGTTCATCTGCCGGGTCACAAGTCCCTCTACCGTTGCCTGCTCGACCGAATGCATAGAACTCAGGTGCGGCGCTTGGCGCCCCGCTGCAACCACAAAAAAACCCCGCCATTTCTGGCAGGGTTCATGGACCGTCAGCAACGCCCGGCGCACACCGGGGGCGGATTTCTGTCCTTTTACGGAGAAGGTTTGGTCGCGATAATTTCGTCGCGATTCACGAGCTCAAGAATGTGTTCATACTCCGGAGAGTCTTTCTTGTACTTGAGTTCGGTGGCACGCAGCAGGTGCTTGTTCTTGTTCTTCTTGAAGAAGATGCGCTCTGCTTCTGTACCCTTGTTGTATTTTTCGGATACGGCTTCTTTGAAACCATATGCTGACGCAAGGTATTTGTGCGGAGAAATTTCTGTTTCGAATGCGGGATCGATTTTCAGATAGCGCTCGAGCAGGTCGATTGTCTGCGGAAGGTTCTGCAGGTCATACTGAGCGATAATCCAGTCGCGGTAAACCGCTGCTGTCAGATCTTTCATCTGCTGCTTTTCACGGAAAGAACGGTTCTGAATTTCGTCGAGGTGGTTGATCGCACGCGTAAAATACGTCACGGCTTTGATTTTGGCGCGGTTTTTCTTTTCGAGCAAGATACGTTCTTCGCGCATTTTGCGGTCGATAGTCTGCCAATACCACTTTTCGTTCAGGTATTTTGCGTCAGCCCACTCTTCTTTGTTGCGCTGAACTTCTTCGCGCATCTTGTCGAGCAATGAGCGGCCGGTCTGGTAGTTTGACAGAGCGAGGCGAAACTTGTTGTTCGCGAAGTCGTCACCCAGTTTATAGAGTTCGTCAAACGATGCGACGTAAGGGCGGTAATCTGGGTTATACCATTTCGCTTCTTTTTCGTCTGCAGGGTTCTCTTTCTTTTCGTCTTTTTTTGCGTCTGCCGCTGGCTTTGCCGCCGCAGGTTGCGCGTACAGCGTTGCCGATGCTGCAAACACAGCGAGCAGCGCAACTGCTGATAATAGCTTTTTCATATCATTCTCCTTCCGTTGCCTTGTATCCGACTCTGAAAACAACCAAAGGCACTATTCGTACCGCCGTTTTGTCCAGAGCTTACTATATTCTATGTCGGCGTTCGATGCGTAAATCTTAAATCGAAATAGTACATCCCGGCGCCCGGCCCAGGTGTGCAGTAGTTATGTCACTTTGCGCGTGTGGCGAGCAGTTCTTCAAGCAGGCGGAGCATATCCGTTTCTGTAATAACTCCCTTTAGAAATCCGCTCTCGTCACACACGGGCATACAACCGACCTTGTGTTTGACCATGAGCTTGACAATGGTACGCACCGAATCATCGGCATCGACAGACATTGGGTCGCGCGTCATGACCTTCTCAACGGTCAGCTTCTTGTCACCCACGACAGAGCGTTTGCCGTCTTCTTCGTGAATAAAGACCAGTACATTACGCAGGTCACGGTCAGAGAGAATACCCAGCAGCTTGCCTTTGGCATCGACGACGGGCATATGCCTGAAACGGCCTTCGAGCATCGCTGCGTAGGTTGACTCGACATTGTCACCCGCACGTGCAGTCACGACATTCCGCTGCATCAAGTCGCCCACAGTGAGCTTGTCTGAATAGCGCATCGGCTTATTTTCCGACATATTTCTGCCTTAGCGCTTCGATTCCCGCCCGGCGCTCTTCATCGCTCTGCGCGGGATTATCGCGAATGTATTCTTTTTCTGCAGCAAGAAACTGGTCCATTTTCCCGAGTGCTTCGGCGTCTGCCTGCAGCAACTGTTTTTCCTGCTGTTCGAGACGCTGTGCCTCGACCGGGCCGAAATGTTTTACTCGGAGGTCTGCCACAGCCTTCGCGCGCTCGATATCGTTCATGCGCGCCATGTCGGCCTGCCACAGCATCAGCTCGGTACCGTATTTGATATCCGGTGGTTCTCGCTCGAGCGTCGATTGAAAATATGGGCCTAGTATATCTTTTTTTCTGTCACCATAGAGCCGCACACGCTCGTCGATTGTCAGGTTTGCATATTCGGGAGAGCTGAATTTCGCCTGCTCGTCTTGCAGAGAAATACGCGCCTCTTCGAGGCCAAACAGCAGGTTCGCATTGGATTCGCCAAAAAAATCACGCCGCGCCTTTTTCATCAGTTTATACTTTTCGGCGTTGCTGAGCTGCGCGAAATTGGCCGGCAGATTCTGCCGCATCTTTTCTTCAAACTGCAGGTACTGTTCGAAGAGTTCAAGCAGGCGGCCCTTGTCTTTGCCTGGCAGGTCTTGAATCAGACGACGAATTTTGTCATTGCACGCGGCTTCATCCAACTCACCGTCACAGTCACGGCGCAGCCGCACGAGCTCGAGCGCGAGGTCTATCTTGCCCTCTTGCACGTCTTTGAGAATATATTCACCTTGAGATTCAGCCAACCTGTCCGTCGGGTACGGAAAGCGTTCGATGCCCGGCGCCACTGTTTTGACCGCCGCACCTGAATTACTGAAAAACAGCCTGTACCCAAGCAGTGCCGCAATTACCATCAAGACCGGCCAGCGATAGCGTTTCAGAATTTCCATAAGGATGTTCAGAGAATTTGGGGTAGCTACGCTACCCCAATGAACTCTATGTCAGGCTATTCTGCCCAACGGCCTTCTGTCGCGCGATCGTTCAGACGCACCCAGACATCACCCACATTGGCAGCCCGCTTGGCTTCGACCAGACGTTGGTTCTGCTGTCCGTTGCGGGGAACCGCAAACTGGTACACACCCGCGGTTTCGCTGCTGCAGACCGACGCACCGTCTGCCTGCGCGCCCGCGGCGTTTGAAACGCGCCATGCACCCGCGGCATTGACGCAGGCAAAACGGTAGCGGTTCGAGCAATTGGCGTCGTTCCAGCGGCCATTCGAATATTGCATCACGCAGTCTTCATTATTGGCATAGTTGTTCGGTTCGCCTGGCGCCCATGAGAAGACGGCCGCCGCGAGGCGTCCGTCATTTGGGCTGACCATGTCATAACCGGGCAGATTGACGCCGCACTTGAGCATTTCAGGTATATTTACAGTGGTTGTTTTGCCAGAACCGCCGCCAAACCATGCAGTGAGGCGCGTCCGGTCTTCATAGAAGCGCACCATTTTGTTCGCGTATGCATCCGCACTGATCGCAGCCGAACCGCAATCTGGATAAGAAGTAAATTTCGAAACATTAGACTCGGGCACCGCATTGTTCTTCAAGTAGACCCAGCTCTGCCATTCCCCGGTGCCGCAGCTGCCACTCCAGAGAATGATATTCTTCCCGGCGTTCAGCACCTGCTGGCGCGAGACGTTAACCGGGGCGTCCTGACAGGTTGTGCTCGGGCGATAGATCAGGTCACCGAAAGCAGATTTCAGCACGTTGAGCGCAGCCTGGTAGTTGCCGTCGAGGTGTTCTTCGATGTAGAGAATGACGACCTCAGAGCGATTTGCGCGAATAAACGAATTGAGTTCTGCCACACCCTTCGAGAGGTGGCGATCGTAGGCGCTGCAACCGACATGATTGTTCTGGCCGTGGCACAACAGCGGTCTGTTGCCCCATTCCCACGGCCAGCCATCCATGCTGAAATACCAGTGCACATCAAATTCGATCGCGCGCATGTCCATGCGTAACTGGTCATTGATCGAAAAGTTGTGGTTCGGATCAATATAGCTGAAGGCAGTCGTATAGGCTGCAGAATTGTAAGTGTTATGCGTGTGCAAAAACGTACTGTCTTTTAAAGGAAGGTTAGCTTCGAGCATTCTTTGCTGCGCCAGCGCATTTTTTTCCCATGAACGCTGGTACACATCGACCGGCGATTCGGGTTTGGGTTTGCTGCTCGAACCATGGATTGCGAGTATTGCGGCGACGAGCGCCAGCATAAATAGACCACCTCTGCTTCTTCTCATACTCTTTTAAACTCCCTCACAAACTGATGCGGTGTACCCGACGAAACCAGGTATCCCGTCGCGGACGCAAACTGCCACAGTCAGTCCGTCAACGGAAATCGACAAAAAGTGCCGGCAATGATTGAACAAAACGTCAAAAATCGTCACTTTTTTTTGGCACCGCGACAAAAACCGCAGCAATTAACCTGTTCATTCAAAAAATATTGGCAGGGCCACGAGGTTATTGTTATATGGTCTTGTAAGACTGCTCAGACAGGAGAATAAAACATGGCAATAGTAGACAGATTAAAATTCAACGGTGGTGCAGATGACATCGCGTGGAAGTTTCCCGACGAAGGCATTACCTGGGGCGCACAGCTCATTGTAGCTGAATCGCAAGAGGCGCTCTTCTTCAAGGGCGGCCAATGCCATGACCTGTTCGGGCCTGGCACGTACACGCTGAAATCTAACAACATTCCCCTGCTCGAGAAATTCGTCAACATGGCCTTCGGCGGCGACACTCCCTTTGCGGCTGAAGTCTGGTTCATCTCGAAGCGCATCTTTCAGGGCATCGGCTGGGGCACTAAAACCCCGATCCAGATTGAAGACCCGAAATTCGGTATTTTGACAAACCTGCGCGCATTCGGCGTCTACGGTGTGCGTATAGCAGACACCCGCGTGTTCGTGAAAGAAGTTATCGGCACACAGGGCAAAACAACGACCGAAAGCATTCAAGACCTGATGCTCAGCACGATCGTGTCTGATATCGAAGAGATGCTGTCGCAGGTTGTGCACGAACAGAACATCGATATCATTCGCATCAACACGCAGCGCAGCAAAATCGAAGAAGCTTTCAGACCACTGCTGCAGAAAAAATTTGAGCGGTTTGGCCTGGCTGTTGAGCAGTTTGAAATTGAATCGCTCAATATTCCGCAAGACGACCCGGGCTATCAGGCGATCGTCAAAGCGAAAGGCGACAAAGCGCAGATGAATATTCTCGGCGACGCGTACGCGCAGAAGCGCATGCTCGACATCGGCGAAGCTGCAGCGAAGAACGAAGGTTCTGGCGGCGGCATGATGCAGGCAGGTATGGGCATGGGCATGGGCCAGATGATGGGCAACATGATGGGCCAGATGGGCGGCGGCATGGGTGGCCAGCAGCAACAGGCAGCTCCCGCGGCTGACGATCCGGCTGCAAAAATTCAGAAGCTCAAAGGCATGCTCGATCAGGGACTGATCACGCAAGACGAATTCAACGCGAAAAAGGCGAAGATTCTCGATTCGTTGTAATTATCGTCCCCTTGATTCTCTCCCTTTCAAAGGGACGGCTACTCACGCCGTCCCTTGTCATTAATAAAACCAACAGCACTATCGACAAGATTCTGGGCGGCGAGCTGCCGATCTTGAAAAAATTGCGGCGCTATGTTGTCGCAAGCGGTGGCAAACGTATCAGACCTCTGTTTCTTTATTATCTGGGCAAAGCTTACCGGCTCGACGGCGACGAACTCATTCGCCTCGGTGCGCTGCTCGAGATTATCCACGCGGCGAGCCTGCTGCACGACGATGTGGTCGACGGCGCGGACGAACGGCGTTCGAAGCCCACGGGAGCAAAACTCTTTGGCAACAAGACCGTGATACTCGGTGGGGACCATTTGCTCGGGTCCGGCCTCAAATACCTCAATACTCTGAAGAACGCTGATTATCTGACGGTCTTCACCGACGCTGTCAGCGCCCTTGCCATCGCAGAGCTGCTGCAGATGCAGCACCTGTTCGACCTGAAAACGACGCCAAAAACCCACGCTGCGGTCGTTGATGGTAAAACCGCGGTGCTCTTTCGTGCAGCCGGTGCACTCGTTGCGATAATGCAGAAAAATGAGGATTTTTACCGATCAGAGACGGCCGCCCTCGGCCAGACCTTTGGCCGTTTTTTCCAGCAGCGCGACGACTACCTGGACTATTTCGACGCCGCAAGGCTCAAAAAGCGCGGCCTGCAGGATTTCAGCAACGGCATCGTTACGCCTCCCCTGCACCACCTGCTCAAAGCAGCTGCCAAAAATGAAAAAACGCGACTGACCCAGCTATGGAAGTCCTCAGCTGCGGGCGTTCCCTTGCCTGAAGCTGAAATTATGGCCTTGATGCAGAAATACCGTATCGCCGAGAGATGTGCACAAGACCTGACCAAAATGCAACGCGAAATTCTGCAGGGGCTCGACCGGCTGCCCGAGAAAGAACCGCGCGAGCGCATTCGCTCTGAGTTTCAAAAAATTCTTGCCGTAGCTGCTCCGTAAACCGTAATGCTGTAGGTCTGGCATATTCGTGTTTGCGCAGAGCGCCAAAACGAATATGCCAGAGTAGTCCTAAGGGAGAATCTAACCATGAAAAAAATTGCATTGCTGTTACTTCTTGCGCCCATGCTGGCGATTGCAGCGAAAGAAAAAGCCGAATATATCGCCGATCTCAAGTCGGCAGACGATGGCGTGGCGATTGCAGCCGCGCAATATCTGGGCAACGATGCCGTAAAAGACGCTATTGAGCCGCTGGGTGAAGTTGTGAAAAGTAACCGCAGCGCGGGCGTGCGTATCGCCGCAGCCTCTGCGCTGGGCCGCATGGACACCAAGGGCCGTCCGACAACCCTGCTGAAAGAATCGATCGAAGCCGATCAGGATAACCAGGTGGTCTATACCGGCCTGCTGGCGATTCTCAATCTGAAAGATACCGACAACGCAGACCTACTGAAGGCAGTCGAATTTTGCGAGACCAACAAGAAGTCAGACATCTATATAACCGACATAGTAGCGCGCATACGTAAGATCGTACCAAAGAAAGAGGGCGCTGAAGCTGCCGCCGAAAGCAAGCCGGCAGATGCTAAACCTGCCGACGCAAAACCGGCTGACGCACCAAAATAATTCGTGTCGGTTTTTATAAGAAAGGGGGCGTGGTTTTCACTCCTCCTTTTTTTTTGTCTGAGAATCAGCGCGGCGACAGATAACAAACCGGCAACCGCCGCGCACGAATGCAATTTTTCTCTCACTGAAGAAGTTCCTCGCAACATACAGTTCACCGTTCAAGCGGGCCGCATCGCGTTTCTCTGCAAGGCAGACGATTTTTTTCTGCGGGGTACCGTTACGCGCACTCTGGAATGGCAACTCACCGGGAAAATTTTTGAAACGATGGCTGAAAATCTGAAAGCCGAAACTCTCGACAAATGGCCTTCAGGTCGTCTCTACCGAATCAAAGGTGACACAAAGAACCAGCAGAAATCACTCGTTTGCGGCTACCACTCACGCGATCGCTACTCAATGGACCTGTGCGCGCCCGAAGGCCACGGAAGGCCAGAAGATGGTGATCGCGCGCGCAGCCTCGTACTAAAGCTTCTGCAAGAATTTCGCAAGATGGCGCTCGATAAGTCACCGTTGCTCAAGTCTGCGCCACTATTTGCTCAGAAGCGGGTGTTCACCGAAGAAAATGAAACGCGCGAACCTGCGCTGCTTGCGCTCTCGATGCCGGCAGGTTATGTTGAAGTGACGCGCCGTGAAAATCGAGCGCTGTTCACCGATGCTGCAGGTCTTGCAGAGATGGAAATCTTCTACGAAGTCTCTGATCTTTCGCTCGATTCAGAGCTCGCGCACCGCGTCTATCGCAAGTCGATCTCATCATTCTTATCGCGGCAAGGCCCATGGCGTCCCGAAGGCGAAGACAACACCATCAAGAAAGATGACGCGTTCTGTCTGTTGTACACCGACAAAGGCTCACGACTGAGCCACTACTGTTACGTTGTTGCTCCGATTACCGTCAGCGGCAAGAAAAAGTTTACCCGTATCGCTTTTGTCGTCGCCTTTGCCCGTGAAGCGGTAGATAAAGACCGGCTGATCGAAAGCCAGCAGACGCTGCTGAGCTCGTGGGCCGCAATCATACGCAAACATTCGAACTGAGCCAAAGAGAATTGAACCTTAGCAGAGACGAACGCGAGCGTTACAGCCGACAGATTTTGCTTTATGGCGGCGACGCACAGATGCGCCTGAAGGCGGCGCGCGTGGTCGTCGTCGGGGCCGGCGGCATCGGCACAACTCTCTTGCCCCTTCTGGCCGCGTCAGGCATAGGTACCATTGAGATTTTTGACGGAGATAAAATCGAAATGACCAATCTCGGTCGGCAATACCTTTTTCGCGAACGCCAGATCGGCCGAAACAAGGCAGTCGTCGCTGCCGAAACTCTGAGAGATCTGAATCCTCATGTTGACGTGATCGCTCACGCGCGCCCAATCGACTTTTCTGATGCGAATCTCATTGCGCAGGCAAATCTGGTCTGTGAGGGCAGCGACAGCGTCGAAACAAAGTTAATGGTCAATGCGCTCGCGCTCACGGCGAAACGCCCGGCAATCATCGCCGCGCTGGGCAAATCGCAGGGACATGCAATGCTGGTCTCAGGTCACGATACCGCCTGCTACGCGTGCGTGTTCGGCAGCGTCGTTGGCGATGAACTGCCGACCTGTGCGAGCGAAGGCATTCTATCGACGTTTCCGGCGGTTGTCGCTGCGACTGTGGCTCAGATTTCCGTAAACGAGTTGCTTGAACCGCACACCCGGGGACAAATATGGCTGTTCGAGAAAAATAATTGTCGAAGCAAAGAGATAAAAAAAAGGCTGGAGTGCCAAGTCGCAAGTAAATGAAGAAGACTGTCAAAACGAAGCCTCGACGCCCTGCGAAAAAACCCTTACGCAGGCCACCTGCACGCCGTTACGCACTCGTGCTCTCGGGTGGTGCGGCGCTAGGCGCTTATCAGGCGGGCGCCCTGAAAGCGTTTTTTGAGGCAGGGCTCGACGTGCGCTGTATCGCAGGCAGCTCTATCGGCGCACTCAACGGTTACATGGCTGCCACACACAATATCGGTCCGATGCTGAAATTCTGGCAAGAGATAGACCAAAAGCGTCTGATCACTATTCAATCTTTTACGAAACTCTTTTTTTCTGCGAGCCCTTCGCTTCTGACCGATCAGCTGCAGCGCAGGCTGGTTGAAGAACACGTACGCCTCAGCGACTTACAAAATAATGCCTGCGAATACATCTGCGCGGCGATTAGCCTGAATACCGGCAAGCTGCATTACTTTTCGGGGCACGAGGCAAAAACCGATTCAGAATTGCGGCAATATATTCTCGCCTCTGCTGCAGTGCCCGGTGTTTTTCCGCCGGTTCAGCTCGGGCACGAACTTTTTATGGATGGGGGCCTTGTGCGCAATACGCCGATCGAGGCCGTCGAGAACAAGAGGGTCGATGTCATCATCGCGATCAGCATGGAACCCGAAGCGTACCCAAAAGAGGCCCTTAGCAGTACGGCGCAGATCGCCCTGCGAACGCTCAGTATTTTTTTTCGCAGTCAGGCTGATGATGCCCTTTTGCGCGCCACGAATTCAAAGAAACGCCGCGCGAAGAAATTGCTCCTGCTGCGGCCGAAGCATCCGCTCGAGATGCAACAATATGAGTTCGATCAGAAAAAGATCCTGCGCCTGCTTGATCAGGGTTATCACGAAGCCCAACATTTCATTCGCCGCAACCGGCTGAGGTAATATGATGAATCTGCTGAACTTTTCGACTGCGTTCGGGGCAGGCTTTGCATGATAGACTTACACCATCATTTTGACGGGGCGTTCGACGTTGGGGCGCTTTACCGCGAAGCGCAGCGCCGCAATCTGCCCCAGGGAAAACTCGACGCCGCAGAATTCGCCAGACGTTGCCGGGTACCTGAAAACTGTAACACTCTTACGGATTTTCTCGCGGTTTTTTTCTTTTTTTACGACATCGCACAAGACCTGGATTTTCTCTACAATGAAGCGGCAAAACTTCCGGGTCGCATGTCAGAAGGTGGAGTCATCTATCTCGAAACACGTTTCGGCCCGCACCTCTTTACCGGAACCCAGTATTCGCCTGAGCAGGTGACCGAAGCGGTAGTCTCGGGCATCGAGACCGGCAAAGGTGCGACAGTCAGATTAATACTTTGTGCCATACGCAACGCACCCATTGCGCATGTGCAAGACCTTGTCGACCTCTACCAGAAATTTGCATTGCGCGGGGTGTGCGGCATCGACCTCGCCGGTGACGAATCAAAATTCGCCTGCCGCGAATACGCGCCGGTTTTTGACAGAGCTCATGCTCTAGGTATACCGATCACTATTCACGCCGGCGAAGCGACCGGGCCGCAATCAGTTTATGATGCGCTTGACCTGTTTCATGCGCGCCGCATCGGACACGGCATTCGGTCCATTGAAGACACAAACCTCGTCAAACGCCTCGCCGATGAACGTATTGGTCTCGAAGTTTGCCTGACCAGCAACCTGCAAACGGGAAACGCAGCAAGTTACAAAATGCATCCTTTTATGAGCCTCAAAGAGGCGGGTGTGCTGGTAACCATCAATACCGACGACCCGACGGTTTCAGGCATTGACTTGAACGACGAATGGAACGCGGCGATCGCACAATATAACCTGAGCGATCAAGACCATAAGACGCTGCTGAACAACTCGATTGAAGTTGCATTCTGCGATGACGCCACAAAAAAGCGACTGCGCCAGCAGGTGGCGGAGCGATTCGGTTAAATGGTTCTTTGTCCGTGGCTACGGTTCGTCCCCGCGAAAGTATTGACAGGTTGAATGTCTCGTTCTATGGTTGCGCATGGACGTGAAGCGCAGTGATATGCTGAAATGGGCCCAAAGCGCCCAAATGAGCACAGGCAGTGAAGATTCCCGGGCACAAGAGAAGCCGCTCGACGCAGTAAAAGTCGATCAGAAGGGTCAGGTCAACCTCGACACGATGCGCAGCAAGGTCTTCAGCCTGCAGCAAGAAATTCGCGAGTTGCAGACGGGTATATCGATGCGCCAGATACAGATCGGCTTTCTGAATCAGGTCAACGAAGGCTCGACCTGGCAGAAAGAGCTCAAACGATTCATGAGTGAACAGTTTCCTGCGACCAGCGTTGACCTGCGCGAAGGCCAGAATATGGACGAATTTCGCAGTGAGGCGGCGCAGGTGGTTTCAAACCTGCGAAATAACCTGATTAAGAAAGAAATACAGATTCAGAATATACTCTCCGCGGGGATTTTCGAGCCCGAAGCAGGCGATTCTGATCGTGAAGTTTCGATCGATAACTCGAAAATCATGAAGGATTTCAAAGAAACAAAAGATATCTTTTCAAAACTGCGGCCCGAAGCCATACAAAACCTGGTCAATTAAATCGACCGCGCGACCGAAGGCAAGCTGCGCGAGGTACTCAGGGCCTGCGCTCTTGAATACGACGGTGACGGTGCACCGACGGTGCGCTGGTACGCCGAAGGCGATGCGGCCCGGCATTTGATCGAAGTCGCCCGCAGTCGGGGCGTCAGAATCGAATCTGATCAGGAAGAATCTCTGTTGCTAGCGCTAAAAACAGTAAAGACGAACACCCCGATTCCGAAAGAGATTTATCTGGCAATTGCGCGAATTTATGCCTACCTTCTCACCGAGAAGAGAAAATAGCCAAAATAGAACTTTTTCACGGACTTTTGCCGTCCGTTGGGTAAGCTTACGTATTGGCGGTTTGAACTATGTCCGTGACGGTGTTTGAGGTGCCAAAATGACTATTATGCTTGAAATTGCAGTGCGGAATACCGAAACTCTATTATGACCCGCTTTCAGGTCAAACTTTTGCGCCCGGGCGTGTCTTTCACGAAACCGGTATATATCGACCCGACGAATATGCTCGCGGCGGCGAACGTCATCATTACGCAGAGTGATCTCGATCGTCTGAATAAATGGAAAATTGAAGAGGTCTTGTCGGCCGGCGAACCGGTCTATGCATCCAAAAAAGACGAAGCCGACTTCATGGATGGGCAGCAGAAGCTCGATATTGAGAATCTCAAGAAAGATCTGAAGAACCTCATTAAGATGAAGCCGTCGTTCAACAACCTGACGGCTTCGACCGAGGCGGTGCTCAAGAATTTTTACGAGCGCATAAACAGCAATAATAACCCGCAATCAAACGACGTGCGCAGCAAGGCCGAAGAGATCACGAATCTCGTGACCGACAATCCGCTGATCGTCATTTTTGTCGCGGAATACATCGTCGAGTCGAACACCTACAAGCACGTGATTGGCTGCGCGATGTACGCTGCCCGCCTGGGTCTGGCGCTCGACTTTTCGCGCCCCAAGATCGTCGAATTATTATTTGCGATACTCATGATGGATGTCGGTATGCTGAAAGTACCCCAAACCATTCTCGACAAGGCTGAGAAGCTGAACGAGACCGAACTGCAGATTATCCACGCGCACCCGGTGCATGGCTACCAGATGCTGACGCAGGTCGCAAAAATCAAAAATACGATCGCGTCAGTTGCGCTGCAACACCAGGAGCACTTTGACGGTTCGGGCTACCCGCGCAAGATCAAAGGCGCCGAAATGGCCGAATACACGCGCGTTGCGTCCATCATCGATTCATTCACCGCCATTATTTCACGTAAACCTTTCAGAAAGAACCGACTGCCTTACGATGCGATGAAAGAACTGCTGACGCTCGGTATCTACCGTTATGATCCGGTTTATTTGAAGACCTTTCTTGACTCGCACGCGATCTATCCGCTCGGTTCAATCGTTGAACTCTCAGATAGCTCGACCGGAATGGTGGTCTTTGCGGTAAAAGGCAAGCCGATGCGACCCGTGGTCTGGATCTTGCGCGACGCTAAGAACCAGCGCCCGGCGAAACCGGAATTTGCGCACCTGCTCTATGCAGCCGATAAGTTTATCTCTAAAGCAAAATACCCTGAAGACGCAGGTCTCAATCTCGACATGGAATACGAGCAGCTGATGAAGCAGCTCGTATAGAGAACATTACTTCCCTTTCTTAGGTTTAGATTCTTTTGCCGGTTTTTCGGCTTTTGCCTTTACCAGTCCCAATTCGCCGAAATTTGTGAGTACCTTGTCGGCCAGACCATATTCGACGGCACCTTTGCCATCGAGGTAATAATCGCGGTCTGTATCTTTCTCAATACGCGTCAGCGGCTGGCCTGTGGTTTCAGCAAGAATGCGGTTCAGTTCTTCACGGGTCTTCTTGATCTCTTCTGCATGAATTTTTATGTCGATTGCGGGCGCGATTATCTGGCCACTGATCAACGGCTGGTGGATCATCACCTTCGCGTGTTCAAATGCGTAGCGGTGTCCCTTTTCGCCTGCTGTGAGCAGAATGGCCCCCATCGATGCGGCCATACCCATAGTGATGGTATGAACTGGTGATGAGATCATATGCATCACGTCGTATATTGCCATGCCCGAAGAAATCACTCCGCCTGGTGAATTGATGAAAAAGTAGATCGGCTTACCCGGGTCGGTTGCCTCGAGAAACATCATGCGCTCAACGATCATTTCTGCCGAGCGGTCGGTTACCGCGCCCCAGAGAAAGATCTGCCGTTTGTCGAGAAAACCTTCGGCGATACGCTCACGCAGCGGTGCCGGGCGCTCTTCTTTTTTTTTCTCGCCATCTTCTTCGTCGAAGCGTATCTCAAACGGGTTCTTGATCATGCCTGCAATATACGATTTCCCCTACAGGCCGGACAGAATTTTCTCCATCACAATTGCGTGTGCCCCGTTCGCGTAGTAACGTTTGCGCCTTGCCACCTTGGTAAACCCGAGATTTTCGTAGAAAGCGAGGGCCGGCAGATTGTCTTCGGCCACGTCAATCAGGCAGCGTGCCGACCGCGGCAGCAGCAAAACGGCAGCGGCAGCCGCTGCTTGCAAAAGCTGGCGCGCGACCCCGTGGCGCCGCCCGGCGGCTATCACGCCAATTTTGCGTATTTCAAAATCATCGCCTGCCAGACTGCCGGCCAGAAAGCCCAGCGCAGTGGACGCGTCGCCTTTTACGCCGGCGATATACTGCATCGCCCCAGAGCTGTTCAGCTCTGACTGCCACTGCGCTTCGCTGTAACCGGCAACCTCAAATATTTCGGCGTCGAGCCGAACGAGCAGAGCGAGGTCTGCCGTCGTTGCCGGCCTGATCAGTACCTGATTCAATACGCAGAATGCAGAGAATCGACGATGGCCTTCTGCTCTTTGAGCGACATGTCACCGCAGCGGCGCATGATGCGAATTGCGTCGATCTTGCGCCCCCGTTTCGAGAGTGCGGCGATTTCTTTCTTCTCTTTCGGTGTCAGATCGAGCATCTCAAGAGATGCAGGCCGCTCAGCGAAACCCTGCAGCTTGCAGTTCTTTTTTTCAGACGCTTCTTGCGCCACCTCGGCCGAGACAAGAAGCAGAGCGCTGAGTAAAGTTAAATTGAAGGTTTTCATACAAATTTCTTGATCACGAAGTTGGTAAATTGCAGCGCGGCAGCGCTGACCATCAGCGTTCTGGCTGATTTGATGGTGAGGCGGTCTGTCAGCTTGTCTGCTACCCAAAAGATAATGACATTGAAGAAAAACCCGACAATCAGGCTAAAGAGACCGAGCGAGATAAAATTCAGCACCTTTTTCAGAATTCCCAAAGTGAGCAGATTCATGACTGAAGCGGTGCCGCCCAGCAAGAAGCCCACAACCACATTGACCGCGACCAGCACCAGCGCCGCGACGGGAATGGCGCCCGCTTCAATATGAAAATCAGGCATTGACTTGTTCAGCCCGTACAAAAGAAAACAAAAGACCACAAACATTACAATAAGTTCAATTAGCATGGGCTACGCCACACCCGGCGGCTGCGTCTGCAACCGCAATTTTAGTTTGGGGTGTCAGCCGAAACTAGAATAATGCCGTAAAATCGTGGTCGGTCTTGCTGGTCAATATTTCAAACGCCGCACGATTGCGTGTCGTCAGATTTGCCGTGAGTCCGATGCGGCCCTTTTCGGTCAGTTTCAATTCGCATGAAGCCACTTTGGTGTTCAGGCAGGTTTTGACGTCGCCCGGTGGGTTGTAATAGTTCAGCGCCACAAAATCTTGCCGGTCAGCGAAAATGCGGCCTTCGATTTTGAGGTCAGAGTTCTCGCCAGAGAAAGACCAGTCGAAATATTTGACATCCGCATGATTGCGAAATGCCTGCCAGTAGGTGTTCAGCACAAAATCAATACCCTTGTGGCGTAGCGTAATCGGCGTAAGGTAAGGCGTCATCACAGGCCCAAGCTTCAGCTTCGCCGATGCAACCTCGAGAAAACTATCCGGGTCGTTATCAAAACCAGCGACCTGACCCCAGGCGTATTCATCGGTGTGGCGCGAGCCCCAGTTATGGTTTTGGCTGCCCTGCCAGTCGCCGATGTTGTGCTTCTTGCCGTTTACCGTAAAATGGCCGGTGAAGGTCACAAAGGGCTGCGCGACGAGTAATTTCGCCCTTGGCAAAGGCGCATCGTAAGTCGCGAGTGGCATCGGAAAAATCGGCTGTGAATTTTTCGCAGCCGCCATAGGCTTCATCGACAGGTTCCACTCGATCTTGCTGTCGCCGCGGTTGCCGGCGGAACCTTTTAACGCGCTCGAGTTCAGCGTCGAACCGTCGAAGTCGAGCTCAAAGTTTGTATTGGAATATTTCGTGCGAAAGAGAGGAAACTCAGACTTTGCCGCGACAGGTGCCTGGCCCTTTTCAAACCAGATAGCCCAAAGTTCGCCCATTGGTTCTTTCATACCAGCGCCCTTCTCACCCTGGTAGATTGTGTAGCGCACCCAGAATGCGTGGCCGGTTGCTGCGTCGTTGGCCCGCATGAAATAGCTTTCGTAGTGACCCCCGGTTTTTTCGCCGCGAAAGCGGGTGAAGTTTGCGGCGGCGCGGGCTTTTTCGAGTTGCACTTGCATGAGTGCAAATGCCGCCTTGCGGACAAGGCGTCCAGACTTTTTATGACACACGTGTCATTACTTTAAGTCGTGCCGACTCTACACGTGCTCCGGTGGCGTTTCTGCTATAAATCCTTCGCGAAAAGCAAAATACAAAATCTCTTCGATCTGCCATGTAAGCGACAGACCGCGTTGCTGTAAGCGTTTCATCGCACGCAGGGTTTTGAGCGTGAGCTGCGCGCGCGTTCTATGTAGTTTTTCTCCCTGTGGCCGTTGCGCAGCCGCACGCGCGAGCCGATACCCGTGGGCGCTCGTAAAAAAAGCCGGTTCGACCGCGAATTCACGGTAGCGTTCGTGCTGCAGCTTGTCGATGAAGCGCTCGGCGATGAGCTCGAAACTGCGTGCCGAAGGCAGATTCGACAAAGCGCGCCGGGCGGGCGCAGAAAGTGCAAACGTCATTTCAATGTTAGCCATGCTATTCTCCAGTTGAGGATCTTACCCTCTACTGATTAAATACCACAAAACGGCCGCTTTTTCTCACCCGACGCGAAAAAATTTTTGAATAGTTAGTCACGCCGCGAATGAACCCGGCGCTTCAGCCAAGCCGGTACGATGAGTAGCAGCAAGAGCAGCAAGCCCGGTTCAGACATGCGTGGCCGCTCACCCGTATCGAGCTCGTTTCTGGCCGACAGCATTTTCTTATGCAGCTCAGCTAACTTCAGGCGCTGCGCTTCGGTTTCGAGCACAATCGAACCTGCGGCCGCGTTGAGCGCTCCCGTCTCGATTGCTGACATAACCGCTCTTGGCCGCGCGCGCGATTCGCCCAATACGTATGCATGATGAAATTCCGCGCCATCGAGCAGCGGATTCTTGTCGCCCGCGGCAGCAGCTGGCACGAGCCTTGCGGCTGCAGCAAAGTATCGGTCATTGACACGGCGAACGGGCAGAGAAACACGCGGCTTTTGCGCCACACGCTGCCCCCAAAAATTATAGGCGACCACTTTGGCATCGGATGTGTGCACGAAGGCATCGGCATCACCGTAATACGGCATCAGATACGAGAGGTCGTTCCATGCAGCTTGCGGTGCGACGGGCGAGAGCACGACAAAAACCGGAAATGAATCTGCAGCGGCCTTTTGCTGTTCGTGAATCAACGAGCGTAGCGCCATTTCGAGAAAGAAACCGTGACGCTTGCCCGCGCAGCCGAGCGGTGCCTTTTCGTCCAAAGAGTTAGTGAGGATAGATGAATCGACATAACTCACTCGCGCTTTGTCAAAATTCAGGCCGAGGTAGCGTGCTGCGACCCCGGCGTCTGGCCGATAGTCGGCCGCCGCGTTCAGGCTGCAATCGACGATAAAGTGTAGATAAGGTTTGCGCCGAACCAGGTCATTTGTCGCGGCAGGTGCGAGCAGAGCGAACTTTCCTGATGCAGAAACCAGTTGTTTCGCTGGCTGAGCCGCCTTGAGCAGAACCGTTTCTGACCCGATTTTCACCGTCGCATCGCCCGCATGCCGAATATGCAGGCGCGTCAGACGAAACCCTGCGGCGGGCACCGGAAAAACCTTCCAGCGCAGCAGGTTGGCGCGCTCAAAATAAATGAGGCTAGGGTCTTGCAATCTTTCAGTCACGCGGTTGTAGACCCACATCGCGGTGCTGCGCGTCGTGATCTGTGCAGGCACTTCAATACCGTCAATAGTCAGCCAATGCTGAGTGAGAAAGGCCTGGTCGGGCAGCGCGATTTCGGTATCGAGCGCCACCGCCCGCCGGGCTCTGTCATTGGTTATACGCACGCGCAAAGTTGATTCGGTGAGGCTGCCCACAGGCTTTGACGCGACGACCACAGAAGATACGCGCGCCAGGTTCTGGCCGCTGATCGGTGGCGCTGGCGAACGATATCCCTCACCTAGAAATACCTGCCTTAGCTTTAATCGCAGATTTTCAGAAAGCTCGGCGCCATCGAGCACGATGCTGCGATAAAGACCGTCATAGATCGGCACGTGGCCGTCATATCTGCGGCGCCTTGATTTACCCGCACGCACTTCGCTGAGCCGCAGCACCGTTACCGCATCGATGCGCGGCTGCTGGTTCACGCTCAGCGGCGGATTCTGCACATAATCGATCGCGCGCAAGAGCAGCAGGCGGTCGAGATACATGTCGCCGACGACGACGACGGGCAGAAACAATAGCCCGAGAGAGAATATGGCGATTGCCCCGGCCAAAGAATGACTTTTTCTCAAGAAAGAGAAATCAGCGCGCAATCTCAGAATCTGCAACGCCGCGGAAAAATAAGGAATCAGAAGCAAGAAACCAAGACCAATTGCCGCAATCAGCAATAGCGCGAGCGGAAGAAACAAGATGAAAACGACGCAAAAATAGAGCACAAAGGAAAACCCCGCGAGGCGCAATGCCAAGGCGATCGTCTGCAATGCACGATTCTTGAAGTCGGGCAACAGGTAGACAATTGCATTGACCGCAGCAAGAAACCAGAAGTGGTATGAAGTAAAATTGCCAAGCACCATCTGGCTTTCGCGCGCAACCGGACCGCGGCCGTTGAGCAGCAGACCGAGCAGCGGCAGAACACCGATAAAAGCCAGGCGCAGAGTCCAGGCGAGACGCGGGTCTGATAGTTTGCCGAGCCGCGCTGAGCCAAGGTACAGCATGAGGCGCAGCAAGATAAACGAAAAGACCGTCGTCAGCGCAATCGACACCATCTGCGGAAAATCCACACCCAGCGATTGCGCAAACGCGCCGCGAAAAATATTCAGCGATACATAAATGAACAGCGGCAAGGCGATGACCGCGACAATATTGATCACGAGCGAACGGCGGCTCGAGATACGCAGCAGCGCCGCAAGGTACCAAAGCAGATAGTAGAACGCCGGAATCACAGCCGACAGCAATACGGTCAGATAGTCGCCCTGGTCGAAAATCCAATCGGCGACCGAAACCGAAATGTGTACGAGTCGCAGGTATGCGTAAAATCCCCCCCCGATCGCAATCAACGCCGCTGCGAGTAGCTTCACCGAGACCAGCGCACCGCGACGCAGGTACCACAGACCACCAGCAGCGGTCAGAAACAACGGCAATAGAGTCAGTAATAACCCATCGACAAAACTATAGCGCTGCCGCGGCTCGAGATCGGGCCAGGCTACCCTTAGCATCTGTAGCGCGATGACGAGCGCGATCGTGGCGGGCGCAAACGCAGCGAGAATAAGCCCCAGATTAAGAGAGCGTTGGTTGTTTTGCATTTTGTATCCTGTTCAAAAGTGTTGCGTAGCAAATGAGGATCGATAAAAACACGGCGACGCCGACAGCTTCGTGCAGCCAAGGTCGCCCTTCAGACAAGGGCAAGAGCCGCAAATAGAGGGCGACGCGCGCAAAATTGGCGAGCAGGGTCGCTGCGTAGATCGCGGCAATAAGCAGCGCCACCCTACCCCATAAAACCACATACCCAAAGAGAGTGTGAGGGCGTGAAATTTCACCTGCATTCGAGAGCAAGATCGCCGTCGTCAGAGAGCAGATGACAAAGAAGTTAATGCCGGCGCAGCTATAGTCGAGCACGAAATCGGGAAATATGTAGATCGCGTTATTCTCTGCAAAAGACTCGCCCGTGAAAACCGAAAGCGACAGCGCTGTCGGCAATAAGAACCAACGGTGAAGAGATGGTGAGCTCGTCATCGCGATAACCTTCACCAGTGCGGCCACAGCCACCACACCCGCCGAAGTCAGCCACGCCAAACGCATCGCATGCAGCCGCGCACCGGGTCGATAACCCTGCAAGCCTGATTTGCAAAACGCAAACCAGCAGTTTACCCCCAACCCGCAAATTGAGTTGCCGCATTGTGTAAAATTGAGATTTTCTTAGTATGCAACTTACAAAAGGCAAATATATTCTGCCGGGCTTACTTCTGGTTTTCGCGCAGTGCAGCAGCTTCCCGAAAGGCGAACCGGGTGAGGCCGCAGAGAAAATGACGCAGCGTATGCTCGCGGCTGCTGATTTTGAAAAATGGAAGGCGACGAGCGCAGTATCGTTCGTGTTTCGCGAAGACGACAGGGTATTCTGGGATAAAAAGCGCAGGCTCATCGAAGTGCAGTTCAAGAAAAACCTCGTGCAGTTCAGCGAGGTCAGCGGCAAGTCACTCTGTTTCGAAGGCGAGCGGCGATTGTTCGACGAATGCGGCGAACTGACTGCGGCTGCAGTCAAACGATTCTATAACCACACCTACTGGCTGAATCCCGCGTTTCATATTGATACGCCCAATGCGGTGCGCGCTATAGCCGAAACCGATAAACTGCTCGTCAG
The DNA here is from genome assembly GCA_942492915.1 of uncultured Leptospiraceae bacterium. Classification (GTDB taxonomy): domain Bacteria; phylum Spirochaetota; class Leptospiria; order Turneriellales; family Turneriellaceae; genus Turneriella. The sequence goes on along the minus strand of OW818662.1, from coordinate 3,709,979 downwards.
CTTCAAGTCGGGTGGCTCAACCCCTGGTGATACTTATCTGTTCACAGTCGACAACGAAGGCAAGCTGAGTGAAATGCGCATGTGGGTTTCGACGCTGCCACTCAAAGGTGCGCGCGCAACTTTCAGCAATTACCAAACATCCGCCACGGGCGTGCGCATCGCGCTCGATCACAAGGTGGCGTCGCTTGCTTCGGTAAACCTCTCTGAGCTGCAGATGTATGCCGCTTACCCTGAAGCGGGCAAACCCGATCGTTTTCAAGGCCTGCTCGAAATTTCGGGCGCGCCGGGCAGCGAATCAATTAACCGAAAGAAGTAATTTTCACTGCGGCAATGCCTCGGGTAAGACGAGCTTGCCGCTTTCGCGGTGCACGCGCACCGCGGGTTCAAGATACGCATTGATGGTCTTGTAGGGGTAACTTTCACGCGTGACGTAATAAAATGCGCCTTGGATCAAGACGTAATCTCTTGCGGGTTTGTCGCACCAGCGCTTGTCAATGCGCCTCTGGCAGCGTTGACGGAACAATAATTCAAGGTGGGGCGCTGCAAGCTTCACCGCTTCGGCCGGTGAAATAGGCGAGCGCGCGGTGCTCGAGTCGGTCGGCGATACCATTTCGGGGCTGGCGCAGCTGCCTGCAACGAACAGAACAAGACCCACGAATGTAAGATTCACACTGCGAAAGTTTCGCACGGTGACGAATAGGTGCGCTGCTTCCCGGCGTACAGGGCTATACCGAAATATACTTGCCGGCCCGCCGCGGCTATTGTACCCTCAAACCAGATGGATCTCGCGTGCCTCATGCGTCCGCGCAAGCTCTGCCTCTGCAAAGGGGTCGGCAAGCAAGACATCGAAGATGCAGTCGCCGAAGGGGCTGATACCTTTCGTAAGCTCGTCGCCAAAACGCACGCCACTACCGGCTGCGGCACCTGTTACCGCGAGGTCTACGCGGCCTTTCGCGAAGCCCGCACGCAGAAAACCTGCCAGCTAAGCGGCCAGATCGGCCTCAAGTTCTGAACACACTTTGCGCAGGGCACAAATGCCTTGCCCAAACACCCGTTTCTGCCGTATATTATGAGAGAAGGCGAAAATGAGGATATCCCCCGTACTCAACGTTTCTGCTCTAATGGCGTTTCTGCTCGCTTGCATGGGGTATCTTGGCGCAAAAGAAATACGCGAAAACCCCGTACAAAAAAAGCTCGAGCGCTATCTGCCTTATACGATCGACGAAATCGAAGCTTCGGCAACATCAATTAACTTTAACCCGCGCCTGGTCGCCGAAGAACTCGGACAAAAGCTCGACCAGTTTTATTTGAGCGACCCTTCTGAGAAAAAAATCGCCAACCGGCAAGACAACGATTCAAACGCCGCATGGTACCGCAAAGAATGGAACGTCAACCTGCAGCGGCTCTTCATGCGCGATCTGCTCGCAAAGACACAGAAATCTTTTGTTATTAAAGAAGCACCGAACATTGCGGCCCTGCACTATAACTTCGCGCTGGCGCAGATGAAACTGAAGAAGCCCTACCACGCGGCGTTCCATTTTGCGCAGTCGCTGCGCTACCGCAGCCTCAGGCTAGACGATGAAATTTATGTTGATCGTGATCGTCTTCAGTTAACCAAAGCCGGCGATGCCGAAGTCAATGACGCGGCTCAATACCGAGACGCGAAAAAGCAGCTCGACGAAAAGACACGCGAGAAGGTGCGTCTCGAAGAAGAACTCGTGCTGCTCGACGACCGCACACGTTCGCCGCAGCTCAATATCCCTGGCGTGACCGCCGGCAATACAGTCGAAACAGAAAAACAAAAACAGCAGCAATTGATTGCCGACCAAAAAGAAAAGAGCCGGCAGGCCCTCGAGCGTGTTCGCGGCGAATATGACAAGGCAAAATCAGCCTTCGAAGAAGCAAAGAAAAAATTCAGTGAGCACGAGAAGACCTATAACCGCAAATCGGCCGATATGCTCATCGAAATGTCGGTACTGGTGCGACAGATAGAAGATACCATTAAAGAGCGCTCAAAAGTGCTGAACAAGAAGGCGCTCTACAAGACCAACTTTAACCAAACCCTGCAGCACGACTACAGCCAAAACCGGCAATTCACCGCATACGCCAACGTGCTTGAAGCGGCAACCCGTCTTGACGCTGAAAATCCTGCTATTAACTTTCAACTGGCAGAAGAATATCGTACCTCACAGGATGTTTCCCGCAGCATCGATTCATACGAGCGGGCGCTATCAGCAAACGAAAAACCGCGTACGGGCTTCGAGCTTAAGACCGAGCAGATTCGCAAAGCGCACGCATCGCTCGGCGCGCTCTATTATGCGAAGAGCCGTTATGTAGACGCCGCGTTCTTTTATGAAAAGGCACACAGCGAGACACCCAACGGGCCCGAAAAGCAGAACCTCAGCTGGCAGCTTGCCAAATTACATGTTGAAAAAACCGGCAACTACGAGCGCGCTTCGGGGCTCTTTGAAGAGTACCTGAAGAGTATCGCCACGCTCAACCCGAGCGATGTCACCGACCGCACGCAGTGGATCAAAGAGCGGTTTACCGCCAATCGTTATCTCATGCATATCTACGGGAAAAAAAGTGACAAAGTGCAGGTTAAACGCACCATGCAGGGCGCGGCCGACGCACACCGCGATCTTGAGACGCTGATTACTGAACTCCGCCAGAGAAATGCGAAAACCTATTCTGATATGCAAGTCTCAAAAAAGGGCCTGTTTGACGACGTGCGCAGCCGTGAACTGAACAACTACCTGAAACTCGAATCAGATTTCGAGAAACAGAAGCGCGAGCTCGCGATTATTGAAGCCGGCAGAAACAGCCTGCCGCTCGCGCAATTCTATTCGCAGTATGCCAGCTTTCTCGAATCAGAACACGATATACAGGGAGCATTGAGTGTTTACGGTACGGCCGAAAAACATGGCCTCGGCGCCGACCATGCGCGGCGCGAACAGGGCCGGCTGCGCGCACAGTATTTGCAATAGCCGCGCGTATGCGCTGCATCAAAGTACTTGCCGCTTGCTGAACGCCAGACAGGCTGGCGCATGACCGTACTTTCGTTTCCGTTTTGGATTATTTTTTCGGTGGTCAGTCCCGTGCTGATTCTGCTGCTCATTCTCGGGGTCGGTATGTTCACGGCGCCCTCGCTGCAACAGAAACCGCCGCTGATTGAAAAGTACCCGTCATAAGGATTTCAAATGGTTATGATCACTCTGCCCTTCTGGATAATCTTCGCAATCTTCAGCCCTGCGCTGTTGTTATTGCTGTTTGTCGGTGTGCAGTCGGGTATAAAATCACCTGTCAAGTCAAAGGCGGCGGTTGAACAGCAGCACATTTCATTACAAAGGCCACTCGGTACTTGTCAAAAGACAGGCTGACATACAACGGCTCGCAGAAGCGCCATGAAGCCGCGTATATCGGTCATCACACTCGGCGTCACAGACCTTGAACGCGCGGTGCATTTCTACCGAAACGGTCTCGGCCTTTCGACTGAAGGCATCGTGGGCCGTGAATTTGAAAATGGCGCGGTGGCTTTCTTTGAACTCTCAGGCGGCCTAAGACTGGCCCTTTGGCCACGCAAGAGCATCGCTCATGATTCTAATTTGCCGGTTGGCCCCTATTCAGCTACTGAATTCACACTCGGATACAACGTTTCGAGTCGTGAAGAAGTCGATCACGTGATGGCCGAAGCGGAGCGAGCCGGAGCTGCAATTATCAAAGCGGCAGCCGAGACCTTCTGGGGTGGCTACGCAGGTTACTTTCAAGACCCGGACGGCCACCTGTGGGAAATTGTCTTCAACCCGCAGATGATGCCAGTTACCTAGCAGGTTGAATGTTTATTCTTCTGAATAGACCATTTCGGTCTTGATCTCTTCTTTATTGCCGGCCTTGTCGGTCGAATAAAACTGCAGCATATTCAGGCCCTTGCCTGCGCTGAAATCAGCGGGGGTGAGCCTTTTACCGTATTCGGCAAACGGAATCGCGGTCATGTCTTTGCCGAAAGGTATAATACGGTAGAAGGTTTTGGCGCGGCCTGACTCCGCATCGTCGACAAGAAACACCACCGAGCTGTCTTTGCCGATCGTAATGCCGCGTTTCGAATGCACGGGGTTGTCGACGACCATACGCGTCTTCGGCGCATTCAACTCGACCTTAAAGACATAGTTTTTTGTGAACACCACTTCATTCGCCTTATTCTCGAGATTGACCTGCATCTTGTAGGTGTCGGGCTTGTCGAAGACGAGCGGCTCGCGGTATTCGATGAACTCGCCCTCACCGATTTTGTACTTCGTCACCAGGTTCGGCTGCGTCGGCAGTTCAATGCGACTGCCGAGCAAATATTCGGTCTGCCCTTCTTGCACGAGGGGCAGCTTCGGTTCGCGGTACGCCTTGCGCAGATAGTCTTTCACGGCAAAGGTTCTGCTGTAAGCGCCCGCGACGCCCGTCTTGTGTATCGAACGCACGCGAAAGAACTGCACTTCAGCGGCCAAATACTCGCGAAAAACTTTCTCTTTCGTACGCACAACCTGGACGCGCGCACCCGAAATCTTTTCGGCATCGGTAGCCTGCGACAGATCGATATCGGAAAACTCGATTTCGGTGAATGCAGCGTCGGCTGGGGAATTGATATTGAGTGAAAAGACCTTCTGCTCTTTCGCTGCCGGCTTCGCTGTTTCGGACTGCGCTATGGTCGCCGGCCCAAAAGACAGAAATACCACTGCGGGTATAAACAGACGAAAGAGTTTCATACGCGCAGAAACTGCGGCTGAAACACTGCCGGTCAATAAGAATCAGGATGGCATTTCAACGGGCCCCCTAAAGCTTCTTCAACCAACCCAGCCGCTCTTTCATCATCGCCTGGTCGATCTGTGCCTGAGCGTCGCTTATGACCTTTCTGTCGAGCGCACCCGCAATACGCTCTGCCCGGGGTATCTCGGTCTCAGGCAAGAGCGCGAGCAGGCGCAGCCCGAAGGGAATCAGATTCTCCGCGTGCGCAGTTAAGATCACACGCTTCAGCAATTCGTCGTCGAAACGGTGCGACATAGCCGCAAGACGTTCGACATCACGCTCGGCCAAATGGTCAGCGATTTTGAGTGCAGTCGGCAGCTGGCCCGATTCTTCTGCAGCATGAATCAGTTTCGCGAGAGCTTCTGAGTCGAGTTTCGCGCAGATCGTTGCCATGTGCGCGTACATGTCGTTGCTCAGGTGCTTCAAAAAAGCGAATATGTGCACGAGCGCGCCGTGTTCGATCGCGAACGGTACCATGCCGAGCAGCGCATCGACCGAGACCTGGCCGACGAGCCGGGCGAGCCGCTTATGCTGGTCTTCGTTGAAGTAGGCGAGCAGGCCAATCACCGAAGGCCACAGGTCTTTGCGCTGCGCGGTCTCGACCATATCGACGATCTTTTCGTCTGAATAGCCGTCAGTCAGCGACGCGACGTGCGCCTTGTTCTGCGTATAGAGAGCGACGCGCAGCAATGACTCGGTGTCGGGAATCTCTTTCGACAGCGCGAGTACCTTATCTTTGTCCATGTGGTCGACGAAAGCGCCCATGGTAAAATATTTTCTGTCGCGCGTCAGAATGCGCGTCAGCCCCACCATGACATCCATCGGAAACGCCTGAATGATGTGGATTGCGCGCGCGGGCACTAGGTTCTCTGCCACCTGCGCCAGAAACTCGATATTGAGACTCTTTGCGATCGCGACCGCCTGCTTGACGTCGACGTGGTACGTCAGGTTCGCCGTGATATTCGGCCCAAGCAGAGATTTCGCGACCTGCGCATTGATGAAATTCGGCATGAACTTGGCGACGCCCGCCAGGCGCGCCCACACATCTGAGCTGTCAGTGAGCAAACGATCTGAAATGGAATTGTTCAGGTGGCGAAAATCGTCGAGCGACAGCGTGCGCAAGAACTGCAGTTTGTCGGGGGTTACCTTGAGTACGTGCGCCAGTTTCTCTATTTCAGTCATCAAATCGAGGTCATTCATTGCTCTCCGCCGTTCGAGCGTAGAGCCCGACGGTGAACCAATGTTCAACTTTCGGGCATTTTGGCGAGCAACTATTTCCCGGGGCAAGTGATCTGCATCTCGTCAGGTTAAGGCCCGCAACCGTTAGGGTCGCCAGGCGCAAATCTATCTCTTTAAGGCCCTGACTTCCCATGGTTCGACTACTCTCACCACAGGTGGTTTGACTACGCTCTGAAGACAGAGAGCGAAGACGCTCGCACCACAAGTAACGTATCATTTTGTACCGTCTAAAAACTGGCTTTACGCCCGAAAGACGCCGCGCGACGTCACTGCACATGATGAGTAAGTTTCTACCTGTTCAAGATAGCATTTCAAAGTACGAGAAGAGATACCTGGTTGTTGGTTTGCTTTTCTTGGTGTTATTTCATAATCCGGGAATGTATGCAAATGACTTGAAACTAACTGCAGACAAATTGATAAAAAGCCGCTGGTATGCTGAAAAGTATAAGGATTTCGAGGGCAGCAAATTCGAAAGAATCACGTTTTCAAAGAACAAGAGTGTTGAGTTTTTTTGGCATGGTTTCGAGGCATCAGGGTCATTAACCGGGTCCTATTTGGTAAAGGATGGGCAACTTCAGATTTCCGACATAGTGTACAAGGCCGGCGACGGCGGTGTACATTTGCCTGAGAGTTTTACCTGCAAATTGCAACCAGTTGCTGATTCCTTAGACTATGCTGAGAAATTGCATTGTTCACCTGATTCCTTTGAAATTTTTAACGTATCAGCCAAAGTTCCGAATGGTGCTCCCAGAAATATCGGTACAATTCCTGTTGTTGTTCATGTCAAGAAAATGAAAGTTACCAGCACACTTAAGGTGCGAAAAGGCCCTTCTATCAACGGAGAATTACTAGAATGGGATGGTGAGGGAGGTATTAAACGCTCCAATTTATCAAAAGGGACACAGATTCAGGTGTTTGCTAGAACAAGAGAAAAGGATAAGGTTCAGAAGTGGTCTAACTATTGGTACTATATCAAAGTACTTTCCGTTCACCCTGAGAAGGCTGTCTCTGCTGAGCTGGATGGTTGGGTATTCGGAGAATTTCTGAAATAAGAAACAAGAATGGATCTAGGGGCTTGATACAGTCAAGCATCAGGGCAGACTAAGCTCTAGCAAATGAGCCATTCTGTCCCCCTGAAACCAGGCTTTGCGTCTGAGAGATTCTGTCTCCCTCTGCTACAAGCGGGGAGTAATTTCTTAAATTCTAAATTCTCAGGGACAACCCTGAATCTGCACGGTCGCCGTTGCGCCCGTGCCCCCGCCACCTGTAATGCTGACGGCTGTATCTTTTCCGTAACCAACGCCGCCCGAAGTCACGGAGGCTGAAGCAAGACTGGTCGGGGTTAAATTGGCGGTCGCGGTTGCGCCCGTGCCGCCTGTGATAGCCACTGCCGGTGGAAACGTGTAGCCGCCGCCGGGTGCACCGAGGGTTAATGATGTAATGCTTCCGTTACCTAGAGTTGGCGTTACCATACCCCCGGTACCAGTTCCAGGTGGAATCGCGGCGAGGTTAAGTGTTGGCACCCCAGTATAACCGCTACCGGCCATTAAGACATTTGCTAAACTTATTCCTCCGCCTGTGACCGTAATGTTTGCCTGTGCCAGCGTACCAGTGCCAGTAACTGGAACCGGATAGGGCCCGCCGTCTTGATAACCCGATCCTGGTGCATTTACGGTGTACGAAATGATTTGGTAGTTCGCGGTTGCATTTGCCGTTGCGCCTGCTCCGCCGCCACCCGTGATATCCACTGAGCCGCCAAATACGGGCCCGCCAAAGCCTGTTCCACCTGCGGTTAACGTAAGGCTTGCGACGGTAGTGGCGGTAAGCAGGGGTGCAAATGTCGCACCAGAGCCCGAGCCGACAGCGGTAATTGTCGGCAGCGCGGTGAAATTGCTGCCACCCGATGTAATCGTAATGCCTGCGATGGGGCCGGAGCAGCTTGTGGTGGTGTTGCCAGCTTCTACCTCACTAAAATTTCCCCAGCTCTGCATCTGGCATGCCGTGAACCAGAAGGGAAGCGCGACCACGAAGCCCACTTTTCGCATTGCCACGTTTTGCGGCAAAAGATCGTCGTGTAAAGTGCGAATTTTCTCAGCGACCCCGCCGGTCGGCCTTTCTATCCAGATCGTACTTGTAATCTCAGACGAGGTCGGTCTGCTGGCATAAAAATATCACCCTCGGTGTAACTTAATGCGGGGGCATGTTGCCGTCTATATCATCGTCCCAGAACTTGCGCTGACGGCCATGATCGTCTATGCTTTTGCACGCGTGCGCGCCAAGTTGTTAACGAGCAACTTCTTATTTTCTAGATTCGCCAGCCGACTGCAATTGTCACAATAAATGCCTGCCAGGCTGAACCTGCGGGCAGCATGTCGCCAGGCCCGACTGTCGTGAGGGTGACTGCAGATTCCATCAAGAACTGCATACTTGCGTACAGGGGAAATCCTTCTTGCATGAACGCGACACCGACACCGTAGCGCCATTTAGATAGTTTGAGCGGCTGGTCGCGGTATTCGTCGGCGAGCTGCGGCAGCACACCGCTCAGTTCGCGAAACTCGGTGTAGGCCGGTAAGGGGTAATAGCTGCCGGAGTGCATGCCCCAGAGAATCGGTAGCTCAAGAAGTATCGGCCAGTCAAATGGTTGCCAGCGAAACACGGGGCCAACAAAATAGCCGTCGGTTTCTGCGACCTGGCTGCCGACCGTCGAGCTGCGGCTGTAACGGCCCGAGCCCGTGCGCGCGGTCCAGTGGTTCAGATATGACGTATACGAATACGCTGCCCTGAAACCCGCCCAATGGTTCAGCAGAAATTCATAGCCAAACCCCCACGTCAACACCAGATCTGACGGGCGGTAACGGTAGCGATTACCCGCGTAAGGCCAATAGAACGGCCCGGCTTCGTTGACGATATCGCGTTCCCGGTCAAACGCCGAGTTCCAGCCGCCGCCCAGCGCGCCTTCGACAAAAAACAGGTGCGGGCGCGCCGAAGTGGCAAAGGCTGAAATGCTCTCCGGCACACCCAAGACTGGCAGCGCGGCCAAAAGACAGTACAAAAAACGATGAGGATTGCGATGCGTCGAAGCCATTTGCGCGGGTACGGACACAGTTGCTGTGACCACCCCTTACCCAACGGGCCTGTAAAGTACAAACGCCGCCATAGTACGACGCAGACCCATGAGGCAGATTAAAAGTTCCACACTCTTTGACCGCCTGTGTCGAGGGCGCGTTATGACGCGTGCCAAAACGCACCGATCTCAAGAAGATCATGATCATCGGTTCAGGGCCAATCGTTATTGGTCAGGCCTGTGAATTTGATTATTCCGGCACGCAGGCAGTCAAAGCCCTCAAGCGCGAAGGCTACGAAGTTATTCTCATCAATTCAAACCCCGCGACGATCATGACCGACCCCGAGTTTGCCGACCGGGTCTATATTGAACCGATTACTCTGCCTTATCTCACAAAGATTATCGAACACGAAAGGCCTGATGCGCTGCTCCCCACGGTAGGCGGCCAGACTGCGCTCAACGCCGCATTGGGGCTTGTGCATGCCGGCGTGCTTGAAAAGTATAACGTCGAGCTCATTGGCGCAAAAGAAGAAGCGATAAAGAAAGCCGAAGACAGAAAGCTATTTAAAGAAGCGATGGAACGCATCGGTGCGGCGATGCCTCTTTCAGGTATCGTCACGAGCCTTGAAGCCGCTCTCGAATTGCTCGAGAAGATTGGCCTACCCGCGATTCTGCGCCCTTCTTTTACTTTAGGTGGCAGCGGTGGCGGCATCTGCTACAACCGTGAAGAATACATCAGCATGGTGACGAAGGCGCTTGCCGAAAGCCCGACGCACCAGGTGCTGATTGACCAGAGTATTCTCGGCTGGAAAGAATACGAACTCGAAGTCATGCGCGACACGGCCGACAACGTCGTGATTATCTGCAGCATTGAAAACCTCGACCCGATGGGCGTGCACACCGGCGATTCGATCACAGTGGCGCCGCAGCAGACGCTCAGCGATGTCGAATACCAGAACATGCGCGACCTTGCGATCAAGATCATGCGCGAGATCGGTGTCGAAACCGGCGGGTCGAACGTTCAGTTTGCTGTAAACCCACGCGACGGCCAGATTATGGTCGTCGAGATGAATCCGCGCGTCTCGCGTTCGTCGGCGCTGGCATCAAAGGCGACGGGTTTCCCGATTGCGAAAATTGCGGCGCTCTTATCAGTCGGTTATACGCTCGACGAGATACCGAACGACATCACGAAAAAAACTCCTGCAAGTTTTGAACCGACGATCGACTATGTCGTCACAAAGATACCCCGTTTCACTTTTGAAAAATTTCCCGAAACGTCGCGCAATCTTGATACCCAGATGCGCTCTGTCGGCGAAGCGATGGCGATTGGGCGTACATTTCAGGAATCATTTCAGAAGGCGATGCGCTCGCTTGAAATGGGTCGTTTTGGCTGGTGCGCCGACGGCAATCTTGATATGGCCCTCGAGATTCTGCGCGCCGGCGACGAAAGCGCCGGGCGCAAGCATATTCTCGAAAAGATCAGCGCACCGACCGACATGCGCATCTATTATGTTCATGAAGCGCTGACCCGTGGTTTTACTATTCAGCAAATTTTTGAGAGCAACTCGATTGATCCCTGGTTTCTGACACAGCTGAAGCGTATCACCGACATGGAAGTAGAGATTGCTGCTGCTTACCGCCAGAGCGGGCACCTCGGCGATGCGTTGATGCGCCGCGCGAAACAGGCTGGCTTTCATGACCGGCAGCTCGCTTACCTCAAATGCTTTGATGCAATAGAACGTTTTGCGCATGAACTGGCAAAACTCGATGGGGGTTCTTCGGCATTCATGGAAAAGATGCATGAAGTGCAGACAATGCTGGCGCGCACCGAAGCGGAGATCAGAATCGAGCGCAAGAAAGAACGCCCGGTTTACAAGCGCGTCGATACGTGCGCAGCAGAATTTGAGTCGAGTACTCCTTACATGTATTCGACGTATGAAACAGAAAACGAAGCGGATGTTTCAACGAAAGAAAAGGTTATCATCTTAGGCGGCGGCCCGAACCGTATCGGTCAGGGTATCGAGTTTGATTACTGCTGCTGCCACGCGAGCTTTGCACTGCAAGAGATGGGTGTCGAAAGTATCATGGTTAATTCAAACCCTGAAACGGTCTCAACCGACTACGACACCTCAGATCGCCTGTATTTTGAGCCGCTCACGATTGAAGATGTGATGCACATCTACGAACAAGAGGCACAGCAGGGTAAAGTCAAGGGCGTCATTCTGCAGTTCGGTGGCCAGACACCTCTGAAACTCGCCAAGGCACTGAGCGCGAGTGGTGTCCCGATTCTAGGCACGAGCTTTGAAAACATTGAGCGTGCCGAAGACCGCAAACTATTCAACGAACTCATTCATAAACTGAACCTGAAGCAGCCGCGCGGAAAAATGGCGGCGTCCGCTGAAGAGGCTCTGGCCGCGGCCAACGAAATCGGGTATCCCGTTCTTGCACGGCCGTCTTTTGTTCTCGGTGGTCGCGCCATGATGATTGTGCATAACGAAACGCAGTTACGCCAGTATATGCAGACTTCTGTCGAAGTCAGCCGCGAGCGTCCCGTACTGATCGATGAGTTCTTGTCCCGCGCGCTCGAGGTCGACGTCGATGCGCTGTCTGACGGCAAAGAGGTCTTTATAGCGGGCATACTCGAGCACGTCGAAGAAGCCGGGGTGCATTCGGGTGACAGCGCCTGCATTCTGCCGACGAAAAACATTCCCGAAACCATTCTGGCTGAACTGCGTGCAACCACGCGTGCCATCGCGCTCGAATTGAAAGTTATCGGCTGTATCAATATACAGTTTGCCGTTGTCGAGGGAGTTGTCTACGTTCTTGAGGTGAATCCCCGTGCGTCGCGCACCGTACCCTTTATATCGAAAGCAATCCGCACACCGCTCGCGAAGGTCGCCACCAAGGTGATGTTGGGCCATTCGCTCGCGTCGCTGGGGCTCACCAAAGAAATATTGCCTGAGCTCTATCATGTCAAAGAGGTTGTGCTTCCGTTCAAGAAATTTGCGGGCGCTGACACAATACTCGGGCCCGAAATGAAATCGACGGGTGAGGTGATGGGCATTGGCAGAACCGTGCCCGAAGCCTTCTACAAGGCACAAATCGCCGCAGGGCAAAAGCTGCCTGAAAAAGGAACGATCTTTGTTTCTGTAAACGATGCTGCGAAAGCTCCGCTGGTCGACGCACTGAAGGCCGCAGAAAAGGCAGGCTATACGATTCTGGCGACAGACGGCACGGCCGCAGGCCTTTCAACTGCAGGTGTGCGCGCAGAGCGGGTTAATAAGGTGCACCAGGGCCGTCCGCATATCGTCGACAGCGTCAAATCGGGCAGCGTACAGCTGATCATTAATATTCCGACCGACGTGAAGACGCGCAACGATGCTCTCGAAATACGCCTGTCGGCGCTGCAGTATTCGATTCCGTACTTCACAACCGTCGAAGCCGCGCGCGAAGCAATCTTCGGTATGGTTGAAATGAGCGGTAAGAGCGAAGAAATCTATGTCTTGCAAGAGACGAAGATGCGCGAATAACAGGCTCCTTTTTCAGGAACCTGTTAGTTGCCCGTCAGATAAATCATCAGCCCGATCTCAATATCTTCGTCGCCAATTCTGAACTGGTTCTCAATCACAAGCAGCTCTGAGCGGGGCGAGGCGAGGCGTTCGTCGATCAGCGCGCGAATCGCGCCAGGTGTAGACATGAGCGATGGCGTCGCAGGTTCGACAGATTTTTCGGTCAAGAACGTGAGCGTATTGGTGTATGCACTGCCGAGAATATTGGTGATTTCGAGAAGCGGGCTCGGGTCGAACTCACCCTCATATGCAATACCGGCGGCCTGAAACAGAATTTTTGACATTTTCTCCGCGGCGTTTCGTTCAAGCACCAGATCGATGGCTCCGGCTGCGGGCAGCATCGGCAGGTGAATCAATATGATGTCATCAATACGATCGAGAATCTTGCGCGTTGCCTCGTGGGACTTCTCAGCCTTGAGTCTCGAACCCTTGCTTTTTTTGACTGAAATAGTGCTGATGCCCGTGAGCATTTGAATGCCCTGGACTGCGGTCTTGTTACTTTGCGCAATCCACTTACGCACAAATTCTTTGTCGTTGATGTCAATGATTGGTGTCATCGGGTGTTGCTCACTTGAGGTAGCCTCTACATCTGCGAGGTCATTAAACTCGCCAATCGTTTCTGATTCTGCCACGCTTTGGCGATCATTATTTGCTAAGCGGCTGTTTTCCCGGCTATCTCGCGAGACTGTTTGCCCGCGCTGCCTGTGCATTTGTACAATTTCTTCGAGATCGACGATGAAGATGATGTCGTTGTCGCCGAGCATTGAAGCACCCGCCAAACCTGGAACCTGACGGTAGTTTTCGCCCAATGACTTCACCACAAGCTCTTGTTTCTTGAGAAACTCATCAATGCTGATGGCTACTTTGTGGCGGTTGACTTCGGCCAGAATCACATGCACAAAAGCCTCTGTCTCTTCGATAGGCGGATACCCGAGTGCCCGGTCGAGACGAATGAAAGGTATCATCTGGTCGCGCACATGCAGCATTTCACGACCCTGCACGCGCACGACGCTCCCTGCCGGCAAGCGCAGGCTCTCTTCAATGGCGCTGAGTGGTGCGGCAAAAACGTCGTTACGCACCTTGAACGTGAGCGCAGTCAGAATCGCCAGCGTAAGCGGCAACTTGACAACCATACGCGTACCCTGCCCTTCGACAGAATGGATCTGCAGATCACCGGATAGTTTGCGAATCGAATCGCGCACAATGTCCATACCAAAACCCCGACCCGATATGTCGTCGGCCGCCTCTTTGGTTGAAAAACCGGGCATAAATATGAATTCATGCACTTCGGCTTCGGTCAGTTGGTCGGCGCGTTCAGCCGCAATCAGATTTTTAGCGATCGCCCGTTCGATTATTTTATTTCGGCTGAGTCCGCGGCCGTCGTCTTCGACCGAAATCAAAATGCTGCTTCCCGATTGCATCGCGGCGATGCGCAGAGTTGCTTCGGCGGTCTTTCCCTGGGCGATACGCTCTTCGGGCGACTCGACGCCGTGGTCGAGGGAATTGCGTATCAGGTGAGTCAGCGGCTTCACCATTTCGTCGATGACACGTTTATCAAGCTCGGTTTCTGCACCCGCAATATCGAGGCGTATCGCCTTGCCCGACTTGTCCGCATAGTCGCGTACGAAACGTTTGAAACGTGAAAACACATGTTCAATGGGCAGCATACGCGCCTTCATGACAATCGCCTGAATTTCTGCGGCAACGCGAAAGATCTCACGACTTTTCTCCGTGAGTTTCAAAGAATCGTCGGCAGGCAAATGCGAAACAGAAAACTCGTCGGCCAAATGCTGCAGACCGCTGTTCGTAATCACGAGCTCGCCCGTCAGGTTGAGCAATTGGTCGAGCGTACGTACCGAAAGACGCACGGTATCGCTTTGCGGGGCGCTGATCTCTGCAGGTACGTCCGCATTCTTCGCGGCCGCTATTGCGGTGCGAGCCTGCGCCTGTGCGGCGGCGGCGGTCGTCGCACCTTCGACGATCGCGACGTTTTCAATAAGATCGATGTTCAGATTATCCTGAATTTCTGCGGTATCAGCGGCTGTCCGCAGCACAAACAGCAGCTGCCGGTCTGACGCGGCGAACTGCGGCGATTCCAGTACTTCATCCACAGGCTCTTTGCGCACAATGGTGCCGAATTCGGCGAGGCGGGTTTCGGCGAGAAAGGCGCGAACAGAAGGAGCGAGCTCAGCACGCGAAATATGCAGCGTGACAGTAAGTTCACGCTCCGTTTCTGCGAGCACCTGCACAGCGCCGGGCCGGCCCGCTTCGAGCAGCAAGACCTGAATTCTGTCGGTGAGCGGACGTATGGCAACATTCGCGGGATCATCGCCCCGCTTCAACGCATTGCCGATCGTCTGCATCGCAGCGTGGCATTCGCTGAACAGGCTCAGCGCGTCGCGGGTCACGGGTACCGTGCCCGCAAGAACCTCTTGAAGGGCGGTTTCGACAGCGTGACCCAGGGCGACGAGGTTCGTCAGGTTCATCATCGCAGCATTACCTTTAATGGTATGCGCGGCGCGAAAAACTTCGTGCAGTTGCTCGGTGCTGTCGGGCGTGTCTTCGAGCAGCGCGAGCGCCTGCTCAATCGCGGCCAGGTTTTCGTTCAAGTCTTCAATAAAAGCCGATACTTCGGCGCTGGCAGCCATGTGTTATTTTCGGTGCAAACCGGCGGCTGACAGAGAAATAATTTTGTGCAAAGGCTCAGCGTGACGGCCGATAACAAAATATGGGTCAGCAGGGCATCCAGGCACTTCGAGGCGATAAGGTCAGCGTCCGCAGCTTCACGTTCAGTTTCGCGCTGGGCGTGTTCTTGCTGATCGAGGTGCTGTTACTCGGCGCGCTGACGGCATTCTGCCTGATTTCGCTCAAAGAGACGGGCCGGCAGCTCGAAATGGGCTATACAGAGCGCGGGCGTGAAATTGCGCTCTCGCTTTCTGCCAGCACCATAGCCACCGACGAAAAGTCGCTCGCGCGGCTCAGCGCGATTTTCGGCGGCATTGTGAATAAAAACCAATACCTCGAAGGCGAACGCCCGGTAACAGAAATCTTTGTGCTGCGCAAAGACGGCCGCGTGCTGGCACACTCTGATATCTCACTCGTTACGACCGTGACGCGTGAAGCAGCCAACGCTGTTTCTGCAAAATATAACAGCGAATTCTACCATTCTTCGCTCTTTTATGAAGCGAACAGCGTGCAGCAGCAGAACCTTGAGAAACCCGAAGGCATCTTTCACGGTAAAAATTCATTCATCGTCGATTCGCTCATGGCTGCTGACGTGCACTACTCGACAGATTTCAGCGTTGCGCTGAAAGAAACAGACCCGCGCACGCGCAAAGAGAAGTCTTATGCGACGCTGCACGTGATCATGAACCGGCTCGGTGAATATTATTACCTGACTGCCATTCTGAACAAGTACCTGTTACTGTTTGCCATCGCCTTTTTGGCCGGCTTTATCGTTACAGCGATTATACTTTTTGCCTTTTTGCTGCGCGCGAACGGCATACAGCGCGAATGGAAGAGCGCGCTCACGTACCTGTGGGAAAACGAAGTCATCAAAACCGAAGTTTCGCATGGTTTCCAGGCGCTGAGCGGTAAACTGAACGAAATTGAAAAACGCGTGAACCAACCGCCGCCTGCGCTGCCGCAGCAAAGGCCGCAAACCGAAATTCTCGATGCGATACTGATTGAACCTGCGCACGGTTCGAATCAGGTCGCCAACCCGTAAGACATGCTCGAATTTAATACCGCACTCGAAAAAGACGTTCTGGTCATCGAGCTCGAAGGTTCGCTCGATTCGCAGAGCGCTTCTGATTTTCGCGGCTGGTTTCAGGAAAAAATCACAGCCGGCTACCGCGCGTTCGCTCTCGATTGCCTCTGCCTCGAATATATTTCGTCTGCTGGCATCAGCGCACTCATCGACCTGCAGGCGCATCTCGCGAACCAGACGGGCAAGATGGTGCTCTATCAGCTTTCAGGCGAAACACGCCAGCTACTGCGCTTTCTCGGTCTCGAGCAAAAAATGCACTTTGCGGCCGACTATGACGAAGCCATCGCGCTGCTCACAGGTTACAGAAAAATCGAAAAACCCGCCGCACCTGACATGGTAGATATGGCCGAGTTGCGGGTCGTACCGGAAAATGAACCGAAACCCGCCGAAGAGAATTCTTCACCCGCGCTTGCTCCGCTCACTGGCAAACTCGTATCTTCTGAAAATGAGATGGTGGTCGAAGAAAACTTTTCGGCCGACAAAAAAGGTCTGCACCCGATCGATGCGGATGTAACCCCGCCGAAGATTACGCCCGCTGCTTCAGCTGCGCCCGCAAACGAACCTGTCGCTGTCGCGCCGGCTGCCGCAGCAGCGGAGCAGCCGATGGCGCCCCCAGGTGCAGCCGCGCCCACACCCGAAGCACAAGAGATCAAGGTAAACACCGGAGCCAAACGGCTCATCACCTGCCCTAACTGTAAGAGTGTGCTGCGTGTGGCAACGGGGGGCGATTATCTTTGCCCGGCGTGCCGTTTCCGTTTCACTTATAAAGGCACCACGGCATAGGGGTAGGTTCAAACCTACCCCCTACGCGGCCTTTATAAGTCTTATTCCAGAACTGTTTTCAGATCTTTCGCGAACGCGATCGCATAGACCGGCACTTCGTGGCCGAGGCCTGCGAGGGTATCCATGCTGAGGCGCTGGCTCGTCTTTCCCGGGCCAAAATCGAGAATCGCCGTGATCGATTTGTCGTTTTTCACAGGCAGCATCGATTTTTCCCAGTAGAGGGTTTTGACCATGAGGTCGTCGGTCATGCGCATGCCGAGCTCTGTCTCGTTCTGCAGGTTGGCTCCGTCCCAGAAAGAATAAACAGGAAATTTGAGATCCGCACCTTTGAAATCAAAACCGATTCTTGCGAGATCGGGCTTGAACTTCTCGAGAATCGGCGTCATCAGCTCGCAGTGAAACGGGCAGGTTGAACGCAGGTAGACAAACTTGATCTGCTTGGCTTCAAATTCTGCCTTGTAGCGTTCGTGAAACGCGATGAGGTCTGCGCGCGCGCCTGAGAGAATGCGGTTGTTAGGAGTGTTATAGAGACTGACGAATATTTTCTTCGCTGCGCCATTGAACTCTTTTACCCAGCTTTCGATCGTGGCGTGTGACTCACCGAGCACCGCGACCATCGGCGCAGGACCTTTTGCTCCGAGGCCTTCGCTCTTCGCATTTTCGTCGGCAGTCGCATGAATATGCGGAAACACCTCTTGTGCGCGGACGCCCATCAAGAATAGGTACTGAATATATTTGTAAAGCGCATCGTTGTATGCCTGGCCCTCGAGCGCGAGCGCGGTAAAGCTGGCAGCGATGAGACCCTGGCTGTGCCCGCTCGCCGCAACGGTGTGTTTCAGCATCGCCTTGCGGTCAAAGCCCTGCTGGTGCAGGTACTCATAGTGCGCGAACTGGGTCGCTTCGATAAGCCCCAGAGAAACGCCCGCTATCGACATCGCATCGTCTGCGGGTGCAGAATCTGGTTCGGTAAGCCATTTACGAAAGTCAACTTTTTCAGGGTGCGCGACGGTGCCTTCGACCATTTTGGCAGCAGCTTCAATAGCCGAGACCACGATATCAAAGTAAGGCTTCATTGAAGCCTCGGTATAGAGCTTCTGCATCTCTTTGAGATACGGGGCACCCTGCCCGCCGAACTGTAAAAAGAATTTTGCCTGACCCGCGTTAGCGGCTTCGAGTAATTTTGCCATTCGCAGCGGTTATTGAAAAGTGAACGTCGCGTCGAGCTAAATGGCGCGTACGTGCCAGTCCTATGCGGAGATTACATTTGACAGCGCTCTATGGCTCGAACGCATAGGTACATGAAAGCCCACATTTTTTGGTCCATGTTGTTATTCGGTGCCCTGTGGGGGGCCGGCAAAGAACCGACGCTACCCTTTGTCGACAATGTGCGCGTCAAGTTTGCCCCGGCGGGCGATACGACGTGGACAGTCGCGGGCCTTACCGAATTTCCCGCGGCGATCACGGCGACCGACATGACTCCCGACGGGCGTTTTATGGCGATTGGCGACGCGAACGGCAACGTGAGCCTCTATGATGTGAATGCACGCCAGATTCTCTGGACACAGCCGGTAATCGCGGGTGGTTATGCAGTACACATTATCAAAGTGGACACCAGCGCCTCGCAGATTCTGGCGGCCAAAACACCGGGACAAAATGACCCGTCTCATATGTATTACCTCGGTGCCGACGGCACAGTCACCGATATGGGCGTGCAAGAAGCCTTCTCGCCGCAATGCCAGGGCGTCACCAAAATGGACCCATCGCAGTTCTTGTGGTCACCCGACGCCAGTACCTTCTTTGTTCACTATGAGACGCACGCACGCGCCAACATCGACGGCTGCCAGGTCGCGGCAGAAAAATATGTCTTCATGAACGACATGCGCACCGCTGCGACCGATATACGCCTGGTCGCGCTCGAAGCCTTCAAAGCGCCCGAAGAAGATGAACCCGACACCGTCTGGTGTACCGCGCCTGCGCGCATGGCGATATCAACCGATGGTAAGACGCTTGCGACTTCGCACTGCAACAGCCGTGTCGTGCAGTGGGCGATCAGCAAAGGAAAGCTCAAACACAAAAAAACATCCAAAGGTATTCAGTATATGCTGCGCCGGGACGGCTACGACCCGGTGAGCGGCAACGGCCACATGGCATTTAATCGCCGCGGAGAAATCTTCTTCGGCATGGGCGCGCCCGGCCAGATGGCAAAAAGTTCGATCATTCGCCTCAGTGCAGATCTGGCGCGTGCCGAACTGCTCGCTTACGTGCATATGCCCTACCCAAAACCGATGCTGAGTGCAGATGAAAACTACCTGATGGCTGGTTCAGACATCGTCTTCGCGTGGGATCTTCGCAAGAAGCAAATCTTGTACTACGGCCCGCAGGGAATAAACAACGGCATGCACGCACAGCTGCATCCCAAAAAGCGCGTGGTGATTCTACCGGTGGGTAGACAATTGCAGTTTCTTGCCGAGAGCAAGGGCCTCACCATGCGTCTCACCACCAACTGGCAGAAGACCGGCCGTTACATCAAAGTCGGCGACAGCATCTATGTTGCGGGCAAAGGCACGTTCAACTATGGTTACGGCGAATGGCTCCGCGAAGACCGCAAGTACGGTGACAGTTGGATCTCCGAATTCAAGGGCGACAAGGCCGGCGATCAGGGCGAGCTTGTGGAGCTCAGCTTTCGATCGGAGAATGGCGGCACTTTTGTGCTGTTCGGTGGCCGAAACAAAAATGACGCCGGCGGTGACTTCATGCGCACTGCACGAAACTGGTAGATGACGGGATAGAGACGCGCTCAGAGCATCTCTACCGCTTTGGTTTTCCAGGTGCCGGCGCGGGTGTCTTTTCTTCGCGCGCCCCTTCGGTTGGCGTCTCTGTCTTTGCGGGTTCTGCGGCGGCCTCTTTGCTGGTGAACCTGTAACCAACAGTCAGCTGGTAATAACTTGAGTTGCCACCCGTCTGCGACGACTTACCCGATTGCGCCATCGCACCGATACTGATCTCATTCAAGAAGACATCAAACCCCGTTGAGACGGTCGTGCTCGAGGGTATTTCGTAACTTCCGGAATATGCATCTGAAGTTTTCGTACCGGGGTCGTCAGTGATTGTGCCGCTGCCACCCAGGCTTGAAACGAGAAAGAACGGGCTTACACGAATCATTGTTCCCAGCGGAATATCGACCTGCATTCCCGCCTGCAGGCCGCCGAGCATGATCGTCGTGGTCAGCGTATCGGTGAAGCCCGTGTACGTCGTGCCGGTGGGCGCGTAGTACTTGTTATAGACAGTCTTTAGAGTAAAAGAGGTAATGTTGAGTGCGGGGCCCGCAAAGACGATCGCATTAAAGAACGGGGTACGAATCACCTGCACCTCAGCGTTGCCTGAAAAACTTACCGTCAGCGCCGTCGCGGTACCGGTCTTCGCAGGTATGGGCGTGTAATAGCCGAGAAACGCTCCCGCTGCTGAATATGCCGGCAACGGCGAGATCGGCCCGATGCCCGGCATGTTGCCGGTGAGGTACATCAAGCCCGCCATACCATCGAGAGCCAGCGTGTCGGTGAATGCCTTGCGCGCTTTGCCAAAAACACTCAAACCGTTGAATGTGTAGCCAGAGAGCGAGAGGTTTACGTAACTGATATCGATCTTGCCGTCCGTTGTGCCGGGATCAAAATACGGATACGGAATTGGTGCCGGCGAAAGCTGAAAGCTGCTTTCAGACGTTGAAGAACCCGCCGGCCACAGTGGCGATGCCACAAGCACGAACAGCGCCAATCGCCAGACATATATACGCATATGTCTATCGTCATTAGAAGACCAATTTGTCCAGTATAATTCCTTCGGGGTCAGCGAAATGCCATCTTGCGGTTTTCGTGCATGACAACGTGAAAGTGATTTCATATTCCGTGAGCCGAGCATGACCCTGTTGCTGAGAAATATTGCGCACGCGCGCTGGTTTCAGAATGCCATCACAATTGTCATTGTGCTCGCGAGCGTGCTCGTTGGCGTCGAGACCTACCCGCAAATCGAGAAACAATACCACCGGTTATTGCACGCGCTCGATCTCGCGATCATCACGATCTTCACTATCGAAGTTTTCGTAAAGATCGGCGCCGAGGGCAAGCACCCTCTTCGCTACTTCAGAGATCCATGGAACGTGTTCGATTTTATTATTGTCACCGCCTGCTTCTTGCCTTTCGAAAACCAATACATCACTGTGCTGCGCCTCATTCGCCTGCTCAGGGTCTTGCGGTTGCTCAGGGCTTTTCCCAAGCTGCAGGTTCTGGTTGGTGCAATTTTCAAGAGTATTCCGTCGATGGGGTATGTTTCATTGCTGATGGGCCTGCTCTTCTACCTGTACGCAGTTGCCGGGGTATTGCTCTTCGGCAAGAATGACCCGGTACACTTCGGTACTCTCAATAATTCATTGCTGTCTCTGTTTCAGACCGTGACTCTCGAAGGTTGGGTGGAGCTTCTCAACATACAAATGTATGGCTGTGACAAATTTGGCTACGAAATCTTCAAAGACCAGTGCACCCAACCATCGACTCATGCCATTGCCCCGCTATTTTTTATCTCATTCGTTCTGGTCGGCACTTTTGTGCTGCTCAACCTCTTTATTGGTGTTATTCTGACCGGTATGGAAGAAGCCCGCAACGAGCTCGCCGATCTCAAGAACAAAGAATCATCCGCAAACCCGCGGGAATACGAACTCAAGCGCATTGAATCTGAAATTGCAAGGTTGAATGACTCACTCAAAACGCTGCACGTGACGAAGGTAAAGTTCAGAGCAAAAGAAGAAGAGGAGGCCTAAATGGCAAAAACATCGTTCAACATTCTGCATAATCTTACCTTTACTGGCAAAGGGGCGCTTCTCGAAGTCGAGAACATCATCGGCAACGTGAGCTTCGCGCAGGGCATCTCGAAGGCCATCGGGCTCTTTCAAAACATCGACCGCGAATACAAGAAGGCCGTGGGTAACGACGGCAAGATTATCGGCAAAGAGCGCACCGATATTCTGATGCAAGTAGACCGCTTCTTGAACGGCATTATTCTCGTGTGGAAAAAGCTCGAGATGCGCAACGATAACATGATTATTATCGAAAACAAGAACGTCAATTTTCTCATGACGATCAACGAACGTAACGGGTTATGGGATGCCAGCGGCACCGTGCCGAATTTTTTTGTGCGACCGGTCAAAAACTTCCAGGAGATCTACAACAATAAGCTGACTCCCGAAATTGTCGCGCTGCTCAAGCGTTACGCCGAAGCGAGCGAAGACGGCATTATCGACGACGATGAGCGTGAAGATCTGAAGAAAGGGATGCAGCGGGTGATCTATTACACCTTCTTTCTGCGCACGCAGGTCGAGAAGCTGTTGATTCACGACTAACGCTGATTTTGAACTTTTTCTCGCCGACAGGTCCATTTTCGGCTAATATACCCGCAAGGGTATACAATGCAGGCAACAACTAACAAATTTGATGAAATGATTTCGAGCTCGGCTGTGCCGGTGCTCGTCGACTTCTATGCCGACTGGTGCGGCCCGTGCCGCATGATGGCGCCGGTCTTGCAAGATCTGAAATCCGCATGGGGCGAGAAGATCAAGATCGTAAAAGTAGACACCGAAACGCAGCCGCATATTGCCTCGCGCTACCAGATTTCAGGCATACCGACTCTGATACTCTTTAAGGACGGAAAACCAGTTCACCGAACTTCGGGCGCAATGCAATTGTCGCGCCTGCAGTCAGAGTACGGCAAGTTCGTTTAGCGGTCAGCGATTTTCTCAAGCAGGCAACTGTCAGCGGCTAAGGATAAAATCCAACCGCCGGTTCTTGGCTGCATTGACGCTGCGCGAGTCAAAATACGGTGCCGACTCACCGAACCCCTGGTAGGTCAGGCGTTCGGCCGCAAGACCGCTGTTTAGCAGGTAGTCATAGGCTTTGCGCGCCGCGCTTTCGCTGAGCCGCAGATTGCGTTCGATGCCGCCCTGCGTGCCCGTGTGCGCCTCAACTTTGATCTTGTATTTTGGGTATTTTTCGAGAACTTTGACGACCGTAGACAGCCTGTCGGTGCCGGGCTCTTCGAGGTCGGCATTCACCAATCGAATCAGATAGCCGTTACCAGCAGGCACAGCAAGCACTCCGGTTTCAAACCGCCGCGCGGTAGTCATTGCAGTGTTGCCGTAGGCATCCTGTGCTTCGAGAGTGTATTCGTACTGCACGAGAGATTCGACGAGCGCGCCTGTTTCGGTCTTCCCGTCCCAATAGATTGTCTGCGGCAGCGCGCCTTTGCCGCGAAAGTTACGTACGGGAATCAGTCGCACTCCCTTTTCGTTGGGCAAAACTTCACTCACCTGCAGTGAATACGAAACAATTTCTGACTGGTCGTTCACGCTCAGCCGAAACGCCTGCTCTTCGTTGTCGCCATCGCCGTCTGGCGCAAATTGCCGCGAACTCAGATCTGCGTTGACATCGAGCTCGGGTGCAGTCGAATCAACCGCGATTCTGATGGGTGGCGACTCGGGGTTGTTTCCGTTGCTGTAACTTGCAGTGAAGACCACGCAGTAAATACCGTCGGGCGCCCTGGTCTGCGCCGCAGATTGCCCTTTCCAGACGAACGCAGGCGACGCCGCCTTTTTTCCCGCTTTCTTGGCCATCGGTTTGAGTTCGGGAACCACGATGCGCCAGATAATATCTTCATTTTTGGCGGAGCAATTCTTGCTCACGCGAATTTCACCCTGGGTAAAACCCTCGCTGAATTCTATTGAGGGAGTGAATTGCACTTCCGCAAGTGCCGGCTTATTCGGGTTGATACCCAAAACCGAGCTGCGCAGAAAGACCGAATCGACCCTGCGCGATATGTAAAAATTGCCGCTCGATGCTTCAGCGCGGTTGCCCGCTGCATCGGTGCCGATTAGGTGGTAACGATAGACACCTTCTTCAGCAAGTTCGCCGTTGTCCCGCCGGCCGTCGAAATCGAGCCTGGTCGGCGCGTTGTCTTTCCACCTGTAGGTTCGCACGCGCTCGCCCTGCGCATTTTGAACATACCCCTCATAAACGTCTTCTGCAGTAGTGTCTTGCGTAATCGTCAAAATGTCGCGTCGCCCGTCACCATTGGGGGATATCAGATCGTCACCCAGTTCGACCGCTGCCGCGGGCGGGCGCGTATCGATAAAGACTTCTCCCCTAAGTACCTCGCTTTCATTGTTTTTTTCGTCCATGACGCTGAACTGCCAGACGTAGACGCCGTCGGGAAGGGCTTTATCGGGGGCGTCTTCTGAGAAAACATTGTCCTTGACCGTCTTCGACTTTTCGACGAGTGCCCGGCCGTTCCAGGTGAAGTGCTCCGGTATGTCGGCACGCGCCCGCGGGGCAACAAAACTACGGACGAACTGGCCCCAGCGAAAGTCTTTTTCCCTGATGCGCTCATCGGCCCGCTGCCGATAAACCTGATTACCTTTGGTGTCCGTGATGCGAAATTCGTAATACACGATCGGGCTCTTATCGCGGGCCGTTGCGGTGAAGGCCATCAGATCGCGCGTGCCGTCGTTGTTGGGAGAAAAGTGCGTGCCTTCGCTCGCAAAAGTAATTTCGGGTGCCTCACGGTCTATGCCACCAAGCCGCACCCCGGCGGTAACCGCGTGCAGGTCTGACCGGGTCGAATTTGCGAATTGCAGACTGTAAAATAAGAAGGTATCACCAAACTCAGCAGGTACCACCACCCCGACTCCCACGCTGAAACCGTTGCCTACCGGTGAAAAATGGCTGCCGCCGTACCCTGCCGAAAGCAACACCCGACGGTATTGAGCCTGCAGACCCATCTGGTAAGGTAACCTGTCAAAGTTGTCTGTGCCGTACGTTGAAATCACGGCAGCAAAGTTGAGATCAGAACTTTGGTAAAGCCCGGTCATGACGCCAATATGCGCAGAAGGTTTGGCGAGCAGATCGGTATCGCCGATCGGGATCGCAAGGTTCAGGGTACGCACAAACACCGTGGGCGAGTAAAACCCAAAGCCGTCGCTGCCGGCGAAATTTGCGTGCCATTTGCTGTCGAAAAGCAGCGCCGGGTCGACACCAAGGGCAAAGGCATGGCCCCCGTTACCCGTGGTATAGCGCGGGGTGAGGCTGAGCCCCGTCGCGACACGGCGCGACAGAAAGCTGCCATAAGAAAACGACAGGGCAGCGGTTTGATCCTGTGCTTTAAAATATTCTGCAGAAAGTGTCAATCCGCCATACGGGCTGAACAGCGCACCGTCGGCATAAAATCCGTAAAGGTTCGGCGAGAACACACCACCGGTGAAAAATGTGTTCTGGTCGCCATAACCCAGCAAGGCAGGATTAATGAGCGCAGCCGCCTGCATGGGCATCGTGTGCGCTGACTGACCACCGAGGGCGGCGTTAAACGGCCGCTGCGGCAGGTGCGCGTATTCGCGCGTCAGGTCGGCCATTGCAGGGGCAAACAGGGCAAGACCAAGACAGAGAAAGAGTGCGCGCGCCGGATGTCTCAAGTAAGTGCTCTATAAAGAAGAAACTCACGCGGAAAAGCCTAAAGTCACCCACCTCATCGAAGCCAGCGGCACGCCTTATGGGAACATTTTCTGCTATAAAAATGGCCCGAAACACTCGAAAATGTATCATGCAGGACATAGACTTCAGTCGTTATTATCGGCGCCCGCGCCACCAATCGGGACCCGCCGAAAGGCCTGACTCGCGCTCGGGCGCACCTGCCGTGAATAAACTTTCGCTCTACCTCGCCATTGCTTTCTCGTCGCTCGCGATCGGGTTCATCGGTGGCACCCAGCTGCAGAAGAACAAGATGACGCGGGAAATTGAAGGGAAGATTGTCCCAGAGAGTATTGCTACTGCAAACGTAGCAGCAAACGCAGCACCCGAAACCGAAAAGATTTCAGATAACGTGCGTGTCACTCGCTCTGAAGAGAAAATCGGCACAGAAAAACGCGAAACAGACAATACGGGAAGCTTTCTCATTCTCGCGAAGATTTATCCTGATGAAAAAGAAGCTTCCCTTGCAGGCCTGGGCCTGAAACGCAATGGCATGAAGGCATTTATGGCGCGCAACGGCAAGAAAGTGAAACTGTATGTTGGTCCAATCGAGGGCAAAGCAGACGCGTACGAAGCGCTCGGCCTTCTCAAGAAGACCCCTGACTTCGCCGGAGCAATTCTCTACCGCAAATAGACCTGATCCCGTCTCAAGCCGGGTATTGCAGACATTGGGCACGACTACAGGTTTTTGATATACTCTGAACGTGATTCGGGACGCTCAAATTGAAGACGCAGAAGAAATTGCGGCCTTACTTGCGCCTTATGTCGAAAAAAAGATACTTTTGCACCGTTCGATCGCTGAAATAAGAGAAAATACCGCTCAAACCGTCGTTTATACCGATGAAAATCACATCATCGGCACATCGAGTCTCGTTTTTTTCTCACCGGCACTCTGTGAAATTCGTGCGCTGGTGATTGCAGACGCTGCGCAGGGTCGCGGAATCGGCAAAGATCTTGTTCTGGCGGCCGAAAGAAAGGCGATGCATTTACAATCGGTGCGCCCATTGCGATTTTTTGCGCTCACCTACACTCCTGAGTTCTTTGAGCGCTGCGGCTACGAGCGTACAACGAAAGATAAGTTTCCTGAAAAAATTTATGAAGTCTGCAACTTCTGCCTGCGCAAAGACGACTGCCACGAGATTGCCGTGCAGAAATCTGTCGACGTCTGAACCCATAAGGTCGCGCCGCGCATCGTAACGCGGCGACAATATTTTTAATTGAGACGATCAAAATAAAAAACAAGACTGCAACTTTTTTGGCATCACGAAATGAAAATTCTGTTTTTGCGAGTGGTGAAAAACTGAAATTGAAAAGTCGCACCGAGCAATTTTTTTCAGGAAGTGATTGACGCCGTAATGGTTCAGAATACGATGTGACATAATATTGCAGATGAGACATAATTCTATCAGCAAACCGGAGAGCGCTTCAATCGTCTAAACAAGATGGACGCTCTCAAAAAATTAAAGCCACTGCTGCTGATCGCATTCGCGATCACGCTGGCGGTATTCGCAACGGTACAGGTATTCCGTTTTTTCAATCGTGCAAATCTTGAAAAGGCGCTTGGTGGCCGTGACGGCTTCTCTGTGCTGTTCGTCGTCACTTCAGCGGCCGACGACAAGAAAATTCAGGTTATTTCTGTCGCGCAGATGTTTCCCGCGACGCAGCGCCTCGGCGTCATCTCGTTCTACCCGGCTATTCGCCTCAAAGATAATGACCCCAGCCTCGAAGAACTCTATCGCAACAAAGGCGTCAGCGGTATCAGCGACGTGCTTGCTGAGTTTCTCGGTGATCGTATACCTGTCTACGTCAAGGTACGCGACAGCGTGCTCGCACAGTTTGTCGATATACTCGGTGGACTCGACTATTTTCTCCCTTCTACAGACTTGCTGAAGGATGAAAACCTGCCGCGCGGCCAGTTTGTACTCGATGGCAGCCTGGTGGGTCGCCTGCTGAATCCCCCTGAAAAGAATGAATATACGCCCGCTTTTAAGCTTTTTCGCTATTATTCACTGTTTTTGAACGCCTGGAACCAGCGCAGCCGACTGTGGCCGGCGATCAAAGACGAGAAGACGTTCGCGCTGGCTGTGAAAAACGTCGAAACGAACGCGGCTGCTTACGACCTCTATTTTCTTGCTCAGCATTTCGCAAACCAGAAGTCGTGGGTGCCGATTCTGCTCGAAGTGCCCGTGCGCCGGGTGAAAGACGCGTTTATGGTCGACAAAGAATCAGCAGCGCTTTACTTTCGCAACCTCACGAAACAGCTGACACAGAAAGAGCATCCTTTCATCAACGAACCGCCGAAAATGGAAGTCAAGAACGGAACGCACATTCCGAATCTGGCCCGCACGATGCGCGCCGAGCTCTCGCGCAAGGGAGTGCAAATTCTTGAATTTACCAATGCCGACCACAATGACTACGACCAGACGATTCTGCTCGGGACCAGCGGTAACGCATTCTATCTTGAAAGTATTGCACGTATCATCGGCGTGCAACGCTCATATGCCGCCGTCAACAGGTCGCTTTTTACCGATCTCGTGCTGGTTCTCGGTAAAGACTACAATAAGTTAAAAGGTGAGGAGATAATCCGATGAGCCGCACTGCGACGACACCTGCAGCATTGCACGAAGACATCGAACAAATTCGGGTGCTTGCACAGGCCCTCGACGCGAAAAAGGCCGAAAACATCGTCGTTCTCGACCTGCGCGACCAGTCTTCGTACCTGAACTACTTCGTGATCGCGACATCTCTGTCGCGGGCGCACCTGAAGACGCTGTTTGACGAACTGCATAAGACAGCGGTCGAAAACGGCATCGAACGTCCGCGTGCACAGCATCCGCAATTTGAGAGCGGCTGGGTGACGTATGACTTTGGCTTCTACGTCGTGCACCTGTTCGAACAGGAAAAACGCAAATTCTATGATCTTGAGAGCGTCTGGAAAAACGCAAAACGCGTCGACGTCTTCTCGCAACGTTCTACTGACCTTACCCCCCGAAAGGGAGCTTCGCAAAGCGATCAGAAGCCGAAGAAAACGGTGGCGAAAAAAACCGTAAAAACTTCAGCAAAAACTGAAAGCTCTGCGAAGAAAAAGACGACAATAAAGAAGAAGACGACTAAGGAGAAAACAATGGCGACAGCAAAAAAGAAACCTGCTAAGAAAGCAGCAAAGAAGCCAGCTAAGAAAGCTGCAAAAAAAACAACAAAGAAGAAATAACTTTGTTTTCTCCCTTTAGGGGGAGATCATTGGTTAAGGGTCTATCGCGCCGCGCAAGCGCTCCGTGATAGACCCTTTTTTTGCGCTGCGGTCGCAGCGCAAAAAAGGGGCATTATGGAAGCGCGCTGAGCGCGCTTCCATAATGCCCCGATACGCAACAACCAAGCTGGCTGGCTATTGCAGCGTTCTGTTTGTAGGTACCGACACGCCCGTGTCGATCGTGCCGAATTGCTCTTCGTAACGACGAATGTTCTCTTGTAATGCCTGTAGCAGGCGCTTGGCGTGGCCAGGGGTCAGCACCATGCGTGAAACCAGCTTGCCGAACGGCGCTGGATGCTGTTGAATGAACAGATAATCGAGAATAAATTCTTCTTTTGCGTGGCCGATATTGGTGACATTGGCAAATGTACCTTTGAGTATCTCGGGATCGAGGTGAATCTCGATTTTGCTCTCATTGGGAATGTTTGGCGCCGTAGACATAACGCGGACGAAAAAGACAGGCTTACTGCTTGACAACGACAAAAAAAAAGCATCATAGAGCCATGCTTTTGAACAGATACGCCCTTTTACTCGCTCTCTCGGCCACGGTGGTCACGACGCAGTGCATCGATCGCCCCGAGTTTGACCGTGAATACGGCTCTGAGCGCACGCTCGTGCGCGACCAGTTCATCGGCAGCGTCTATTTCAATACTACATCCTCATCGCTTTCGAAGGCCGGGCAAGCCGATCTCGCGCGTATGGCGGCACGCATTCTCGAACGCCGTAACCTGGGCGCACGTGTTGTGCTGGTCGGCTACGCGGACCGTAAGCGTGGCGTAGAAGAGAACAGCGAACTTGCGGCTGAACGCGCACAGCGGGTTGCGCTTGCACTCGAAAAGCGCGGCGTCGAGCTCGAACGCATTGTGATCGATGCACGCCCGGTGCGGGTGACACGCACAAAAGAAGCCGAGCGGCGCGTCGACTTGTTTCTCGACGGCACTGCAGTTGGTAAGCCGGGCTCGCTCTACCCTGTACTCGTGGCCTTTTTTCTGCTGACAGCGTTTGTACTGGCGATTGTAATCTTTCGGCGCCGGCGTTAATTCGCCTTAATTTCGGCCCAAATTGCCTTCGCGCGCTCGAGAAAAGCGCTCTCTTCATCGCGGCTAAACGGCCCCCACACACCCTTTTGCATGCGGCGCGCAAGCTCGACGTATTCGAGCGACCCGGCAATAGTATAGGTTGTGCGTGCCTTATTTTCAAATATGCGGATCGATGAACCATCGGGGGTCACAAGCGCCTGCGGGGGTATCTTCGTGCCACCCCGAACCATGCAGCCTGCGGTGATCATTGCGCCGTCACCGATCTGCGCATCGTCGAGAATGACACTGCCGATACCGATTAGAACCCCGCGCCCGATGGTGCAGCCGTGTATCATCGCATGGTGCCCGACGAGCGTATAGTCGCCGATAGTGATACCGCGTTTTGAGTCGCTGTGCAGGGTTGAATTATCCTGAATGTTGACGTAGTTGCCGAGCACGAAGGCATTCATGTCGGCGCGCACAACGACCCCGGGCCACAGCGAGCTGTTCTCTCCCATGGTAATATCGCCATAGACCGTCGCGCGTTCGTGTATGAAAGCCGTTGGGTGTATTTTTTCGGCTGTGTAATGAAGGGGCTGCTTTGCCACCTTGCTTTTCTTTGCTATTGCCATAATCCGTTTGCCCACGATTTAAATCGTGGGCAAACGGATTATGGCGCCGCCGAAAATTTTCGTTCGTAGATTGCGTAATCGCCTTCGCGCTGGCTGATATAGTAGAGCTTATTGCTTTTGCCATCTACCACGGGAAAAAGATCGTTTCCGGGTGAATTGGTGATCTGGTCGACCCGGTTCTTACCGAGCGAAACCGCGTAGATGTCGTTATTGCCCGAAACATTCGAAACGGCAAAAAGCATCAACCCGTGAACATCAGACGTGGGCTGAAAAGTGAAGCCGCCCGGGCCAAAAAGCGGAGAAATCTTTTGCGATGAGCGCTCAAACCGAAAGAGCGAGAAAGAACTACCAGCCCGATTTGAATAGAAGAATACGCTCTGGCCGTTAGACGAGTAGACAGGACCAAAGTCAAAATTCTGCTCAGCCGTGAGGCGCACCTCTTTCCCCGAGGCCAGAGTCAGCTCATAGAGGTTATACTTGTTCTCTCTTTTGGAATAATAAATCAAGGTTTTGCCATCGGGTGCGAGCGACGGGAATTCGCACCACACCCGGCGGTCGGTAACCTGCGAGACGGTGCCGTCGGCGATATTAACTTTCTTGATCGAACCCGAACCAACTTCATTGATGAAATAGTACAACTCTTTGCCATCGCGCGAAAATACGGGCTGCGTTTCCAGGTACGCGGTTCTGGTAACGGTAGTTTTATCTTTGGTGTCGAGGTTGTAGAGGACGATGTCGCCCTTCTGGTCGCGGTAGTCAGAACTGAAAGCGAGCTGCTTGCCATCGGATGAAACGGCAAGCGTCTGTAATTTACCGTAGTCGCCGAAGACGCGCACGGGTTCGCCGATGGTTAGCGTTGCCGCGCTCAAATACCACGAGGTCGATAGCAACGCTACCGCGCCGAGCGAGCAGGCCGCAAAAAGTCGGTAACGTCGATGAGCGGGGCCTGCCGGTGGCATGCGCCACCTTATAGAACAGGTTTAATTCAGCAAGCCTCTACTGAAGAGTCCCATGAGGCCGGGGGTAAGACGACGCGCCAGATCAAGCACCTTCGAAGTCGGTCCGGGTAAGATGAAATCCGTATTGCTGGCAATGGCTTTTATCGTCTCTTTAATCACATTTTCGGGGGATTCAATGAGAAACTGCGGGTAGTCGCTCACATCGACGTTCACGCCGAAACGTTCAGATTGCAGAATAGCAGTACGGGTGAAAAACGGGTGCACCGTCGAGACCGAGATACCCGATTTGCGGTACTCTTCGCGTATCGCGTCGGAAAAACCTTTGATGCCGTGCTTTGACGCCGTATACGGCGCACCGCCCGGTAGCGGCACGATGCCGGCCACCGATGAGATATTGACGATATGGCCGCTGCCGCGTGTCTTCATATCGGGTAAGAAGTAGTGGCAGATGCGCATCGGTGAGATCAGGTTGATGTTCATCAGGCGCTCCCAGCGGTCGAGGGGTACTTCGCCAAATGCCCCTGCCTGCGCGATGCCGGCATTATTGATGATCATATCCGGGCAGGGGGTGATCTTTTTGACATCCGCCAAGAACTTCTCTGTACCCTCTTTGTTGCTTATATCGCCCGCAATGAGCGCGAGCACTTTGCCTTTGCCGCTGTAGGTGTTGAAACGGTTCAGCGATTCAAGTTTGACGTCGGCCAAAATCAGTTCGCCGCCGAGATCAAGCAGCTGCGTCGCAAATTCGCTGCCGAGTCCACCCGATGCGCCGGTGAGAAGGATAGTCTTGCCTTGAAAGTATTGCATGGTGCGCAGCATAAAAACTTGAACGCGGTGTCAATTATTTCACCCGCGACGCACCCGATGTGATTGACGCGCAAACAGCCACCACGCCCCTAAGGCTGAATGCACACAGGCTTCCGGGCTATTTTCTTCATAGCGTGCTTTGCGGGTGCGTTTTTCAATTCTCAGGCTTCGCCCCGCGGCTTGTACACGCAGCCGACGCGGGGTACGGGCTACGACTCCGGTCCGAAGGCACCAACAGATTGTATGCGCAGCAACCAGTGCGCGGCCGCCACGTACGGCCAAGAAAGCAAAAAAGAGCGAAACCACCAGAAGATCTGCGCCGAAGCGATGCGCGAACTCGATACGCGGCAGACGCCGGGCACAAACCTAAAACTCAGCAGCTGTTACCGCTAAGCTCTTTACCGTGTGTCTCGCACGCCGTTTTCTACTGCCGTGCAATCGGCATTCATGACATATATACAGGGGCTCGGTGCCGTGTTCGCCGTCTTGTTGCGGCTCGCTGCTGCTGGTATCGCCGGATGGTTCAGGCGCACGGCCAAATCCATCGCGCTGGTAATTGCCGGCAGTGTTTTGGTCGCAAGCCTTGCGCACCATGTTACTCCGGGAGCGCTCGGTAGCTGGTATGCGCATCTCGACCACAACAAATCATCTTTGGCGTCGTTCTGGCGCAGCTTCGATGCGAGCTGCAGCAAGACCTTCTGCCGCCATATTTTCCCTTCGCCGATTCGGCACTATGAACTGCACGTTAAAGAAGAGGCCGGGTTTCAGGCGTATATCGGGCAGCTGAAGGCAGCCCGTCAGCAACAGGTGGATCTCAAAAGTACTGCGCCTGCGCAAAAGTTCGTGCGCAACTTCATGCCGGGCCGCGCGCAGGCGTATTCAGGACTCACCCGCGTTCGCGGGCCAGAAGACATCAAGGCGATCTATCTCACCGGTACTTCGGCGCGGCCCGGCAAAGTGGATAAGTATTTTGCATATAGCCGCGCGCAGGGAATCAACGGTATCTGCTTTGATATTAAAGACGTCTACGGTTTTGTTAACTATAAGAGCGAACTGCCTGAGGTGAAAATTACCCAGGGCAAGATCTTTCCCCCGCTGGGTGAACTCGCCCCGCTCGTTGCCTATTACAAGAGCAAGAAGGTCTACACGATCGCGCGCGTGGCGCTGTTCCAAGATGAGCTGATGGCGGGTAAATTTCCCGATCGCCAGATCAAACTGCAATCGGGTGGCCCGCTCAAAACAAAAGGCCGTACCGTCTGGGTTGACCCAAACAAAAAAGCCGTTCAGGATTATAACCTTGCGATCATTCGTGAAGTGCTCGCCGCAGGTGTCGATGAGATACAGCTCGACTACGTGCGCTACCCAGCCGAAGGCGACTGGAAAATTGCCGCCTACCATGAACTGAATGATTTTTCTGAGAAGCCACGGGTGATCACGCGCTTCTTGCAGCGGGTTCACGCGCTCACGCGATCGTATGGCGCAAACCTGTCGCTCGACGTGTTTGGCGTCGTGGCATGGCAAGAGCCGCTCGACATCAAGAGCACAGGCCAGAATATGCACATTCTCGGGCAGGCAACCGATGTCATCTCGCCGATGCTCTACCCATCGCACTTCGGCTTTTCGTTCGGTGGAGTGAGTAACCCCGCGGACAAGCCGGCTCTTTTTCTCGAAGAAGGGGTAAGCAAGCTGCGCGAGATTACCACGACGCAGGTTATACGGCCATGGCTGCAGGCGTTCAAATGGCGCGTGAGCAACTATTCACCGCAATATATCACCGAACAGATTCGCGGCTCGAAAAAAGCCGGTGGCCAGGGTTACCTGCTCTGGAACGCGGGCAATGCGTATGAACGATTCTCTGAACCGTGAGCCATCTGGCTCACGGCAAAACTTCTGGCCCACAGAGTTTGCCGACCTCAACTTCGATCTACCCGAAGAACTGATCGCAACGCACCCGGTTCAGCCCGCCGACCACGCGCGCCTGATGGTTATCGACCGCCAAAATGGCAGTATAACTCACACGCGCTTTGATAAGCTGACCGAGATTCTGCTGAGTGGCGACTCAATCTTCTACAATGCAACACAGGTCGAGGCGCGGCGGGTGTACCTGAAGAAAGCCGATGCAGAGAAAACTTACGAATGTGTATTCTTAAAACATTTGCCGAGTGTGTCCGCGGGAACCGCAGACCCACTCGGCACCTGGCAAGTGCTCATGCGCGGCATTCGCCGGCTAAGTGACGGCACTGTGCTGCAGGCGGTTAAAGACCCTGCCTATAAATTCGTTCTCAGCCGCACGACAGACACAGTGTTTGTGGACAGCGATCGCTCCCTCACGCCGGCTGACTTCGCGCGCATCGGTGAGATGCCGATACCGCCCTACATGCGGCGCGCTGCCGAAGCCGATGAGAGCGCCAAATACCAGAATTTTTTCAGCCGGCAGATTGAGCAGAAAGACAAGGTGCAAGGTTCAGCGGCGTCGCCCACGGCAGCGCTGCACTTCACCACGCGGCTGCACGAGCAACTGCGCCAGAACGGTATCAATTTCTACCCGCTCTGCCTTGACATCGGCTACGGCACTTTCGCGCCGCTCACACAGCAAAACTTTTCGGTTAGCGAACTGCACGCAGAACATTACTATATCCCCCCTTTGACGGCCGAGAAATTTAAGATCGGCGCGGCCGGCAGAAAAATTGCTCTCGGTACGACGTCGCTGCGCTGCCTCGTTTCGTACCAGCGATATGGTACACCCGAAGGTGCTACGAAACTTTTCGTTACGCCTCATGACAGTATCAGCGGCATCGACGGTCTGATCACAAACTTTCACTTGCCACAATCAAGCCTGATCTTGCTGACGGCGGCGTTTTGCGGCCGCGCGCTGCTTACGCAAGCCTACCACGAGGCAATCGCCCAACGCTACCGCTTTTATTCGTACGGCGATGCGATGCTGATAATCTAGTTTCACCGACACTTCGACTGCGCTCAGTGTCCTTGTATCATGTGGCTCTTACTATTTCTGATAGCTGCCGAACCGATTAAGGTACCCAACCCCAACAAAGTTGCCGACTTTGCCGAAATTGAGTCCCGCATTTACCGGTCAGAGATGCTAGAGAATTTTGAAGAGCGCGAGCTGGCAGAAATTCTGCTGCCCCAGGAAAATCAGGCAGACGTTCGGCTCTCACGCGAACTCACACCGCCCGTAAGCGAATCAACACAATACGCCAGCGTGCGCGTGCTCGCGCCCGAAACGCGTCGGGTACGCTTGCAGTTCAAAACGCCGCGCGAGGTAAAAGGTTATTGCCGCGCATTCAGTTTTTGGCTCAACGTCGAAAAGCCGCACGCACGACTGACATTGATCGTCGAAGACCGCGACCAGGTACGCCATTTTATCGACAGCGGTGACCTGCAGTTTCGGGGCTGGCGGCGCATGACGCTACCCGTCGGCCAGCGCATTCGCCAGAACGATCTCTACCTCGGGGAAAATTCTGTATTGAAACTCATCGGCATTGAGATCGTATTCTCAGCGAAATACACCAAGGGCAAGTTGCCGCTGATAATGATCGACGAGATTGCAGCAGAGGTGCGCGATAAATACCAACGGCCACCTGAACTGAAGAAATAGACGCCGCTGACGCAAAGCGTCAGCGGCGTCTATTCAGATAATCCACCGCCTTCTTCAGGCCGTCTAGCGTCAGATCATACATGGGAAAAAGCTGCGCGATGCTTGTCAGCGTCGATGCTGCAAAGGGCGTGCGCCATTCTTTTTCACTCAGCGGGTTGAGCCATACAGAGCGTTTGAATCTCAACCTCAAGGCGCGCAGACGCTCGATCGACGGTTCGTATTCTTCTTCACCATAGTTGATATTTCCGTAACGGCTATACAGTTCACCCGGCGCCATGCTCGCGTCACCGATCACGAGAACGCGCGTTTCAGGGTCTTCTTTGAGTATTGACTTCAGTTCGACGGGTTCGGTACGCGTATCGTCACGGTAAACATAGCCGTAAATTGTGTTGTGAAAAAAAAACGTCTTAAGCGACTTCAGCTGCGTAGACATCTTTGAAAAAATGAGACGGGTCAGCGGCACGTGCTGCAGCATCGAATGCCCGCCGTTATCGATCAACAGAATAACTTTGAGCTTATCACGCAATGGTTCGGTAAAGACCAGCTCAATATCGCCTGCTTTTCCCGATCGGTAAACAGTCTCTTGCACATCGAGTTCTTCAGCGGCTCCGTGTTTCTGAAGATTCTTCATCAATGCGATTGCCTGGCGCAGGTTGTCGCTGCTCAGCGTCTGTCGCGATGAGTACGCGACGTGGCGGCGCTCACCGATAACTTTAAGCGCAGAAAAATTGCGGCTCTGCCCGAACACGCGCACGCCACCCGCTGAATGTCCCGAGTGCCCGAAGGGTGAGTTGCCCCCCGTGCCCACCCAGCGGTTGCCGCCGTGGTGTTCTTTCATCTGTTCGCGCAGGGTATCCCAGAACTTTTTCATCAGCGCATCGATGTCGAGTTCATGCCGCACAAACGGTACTTCGCCCCGCTCGCGCGCTTCTTTGAGCCAATCGCGAAATTGCCGTGTTTCGAGCAGCGCGTAGTCGTCTTCGGTAACCGCGGGAATATTCAGGTTGTAAAAGTGATTCAGGAACACACGTTCAAACGTGTCGAGGTCTTCGCGTTTCTTGACGCAGATCAGGCGCAGCAATACAAATAACGCATCAATGTTTTGAATAAAGATCTTCTCTGGTGCGCGATACAACTCGAGTATCTGGTCTGCGCCCACGGCCAGACCTTCAGAGCGCAGTGCGTAGAAGAAGTTGAGAAACATTACCCGCCGCGACCGCCCCTTTCGCCCTTGAAGCCCAGCAGGTCAGCAGCGCGCTTCAGCAGAATTCCCGGTAGCGGAACCTGCTGCAGCTCTTCGACAGAATATCCCTGCCGCCTGATCGCATCGACATACTGTATCAATTCGCTCGTCGCCGGTGCTTTTTCGAAGCCGCGAGACCTGAGTTCGTAAAAGATCCTCAATGCTGCTTCAAGCAATGGCCCCGAAAATTCAGCAAAGTGCAGCGCCAGAATCTGCTTCATTTCTTCGACACCGGGAAAACTGATGTGGTGGCAGAAGCAGCGCCGCAAAAACGGATCAGAAAGTTCGCGCTTCGCATTTGACGTGATGATAATCACAGGTTTCTGGGCGGCCTTGACCGTCACGTTCGTCTCACGAATCGTGAACTGCGAATCTTCGAGCACGTCGAGCAGGTTATCCTGCACGTCAGATTCGGTCTTGTCAATTTCGTCGAGCAACAGCACCTTGCGCTTCTCAGAACGAAAAGCACGGCCGATCGGCCCCCAGATAATATAATCATCAAAGTTCTGCACGTTGCGTCCCGAGTTAGCGTCGGGAAACCGCGAGTCGTTCAGGCGCAGCACCGTGTCTTGCGTGTAGCACGCCTCTTCACCGCGAAACGTCGACTTGGCGCGCAAGATTTCCATCTCAAGGCCGAGCACCTCGGCGATCGCAAACGCGAGCTGCGTTTTGCCGGTACCGGGTTCACCCGTGAGCAGCAAGGGCTTTTCCATCGCAAGCGCCATGTTAACAATCTGCGCCAGCTCGTCTGAGATATGATACTTCGCTGTGCCCGTAAATTGCATGCGGTAGATTGAGGCGACCGGATAGCGCGAAAAGCCAAACGGCTTCGAGTCTACCTCGAATAATTCGCCGCTGACAGAATAAGGTGCGGCACTTGGTTATTACACTGGTTCTTATACTCTGCGGCTGCATGAGTAGCGGTAGCCCCGTCCACCCCAACAAAACTTGACGAAATGTTCAAGTTCTATTATGCGTCGCATCATGAAGTCCACACACTTTGACGTACTGATTGTCGGCGCAGGCATCTCGGGCATCGGGGCGGCCTGCCACCTCAAGCGCGAACTTCCCGGCAAAACCTATGCGATACTCGAACGCCGCCAGGCCATGGGCGGTACGTGGGATCTTTTCCGTTACCCCGGCATTCGCTCTGACTCAGACATGAACACCTTCGGCTTCGGCTTTCGTCCGTGGAACGAGACGCGGGTGCTCTCTGACGGCCCCTCAATCAAGAAATACGTAGAAGACACTGCGAAAGAATACGACGTCACGCGCCACATCCGTTTTGGCACGAAAGTGACCAGCGCGAAATTTTCAACGGCTGACGCGTGCTGGACAATCGAAACGCAAAACGAAGCTGGCACCGAAAAGACGACGTACACCGCGAACTTCATCATTGCCTGCACGGGTTATTACAACTATGACAAAGGCTACCAACCTGAATTTCCCGGCCAGAAAGATTTCAAGGGGCAAATTATTCATCCGCAGAAATGGCCCGAGAACCTCGATTACTCCGGCAAAAAGGTCGTTGTGATCGGCAGCGGAGCGACCGCCGTCACGCTGATTCCCGCAATGGCAGACAAGACCGCGCACATCACCATGCTGCAGCGTTCGCCGACCTACATCGTGTCGATACCCTCAAACGATTTTCTCTCTGAAACTCTGCGCAGGTTCTTGCCCAAATCGTGGGTTTACCAAATGGCGCGCATGCGCAACGTCGCGTTGCAGCGGCTCATCTTCATGCTCGCGAAGGCACGGCCCAATGCAGTGCGCCGGCTGATTCTCGGTGGCGCCAAGCGCGAACTCGGTGACGCTGTCGATATCAAACATTTTTCACCCAGCTACAACCCGTGGGATGAGCGCCTCTGCGTCATACCCGATGGCGATCTTTTCAAGACGCTCAAATCAGGCAAAGCTTCGGTCGTGACCGACCAGATTGACACCTTCACGGCCAATGGCATCAAATTGAAATCGGGCAAAGAGCTCGAAGCTGATATTATCGTGAGCGCTACAGGCCTCAATGTTGAGCTCATGGGTGGCGTCGAAGTTGAAGTCGATGGCGCGAAGGTGCCTGTGACGCAGCGCGTGACGTATAAGGCAGTGCTCGTTGAAGGAGTACCCAACGCGGCGATTATTTTTGGCTACACGAATGCTTCGTGGACTCTCAAGGTCGATATTGCCTGTGAGTATATCTGCCGCCTTCTCAAACACATGGATAAAAACCACCAGCGCGTGGTTGTTGCGCATGCGAAAGAAGAGGTCAAGACCGCCGACACGGTCATGGGCGGCCTCAATTCAGGATACATCCGCCGGGCAATCGACAAATTACCACGCCAGGGCACGCATGGTGTTTGGAAGGTTTCAAACGACTACCTTTCTGACAGCGCCATGCTGAAACTTTCGCCGATAGCTGACGAAGCGCTCGAGTTCAGGTAAGGCGCGCCGGCTGTCACATGCCCTTGATGGCCTCTTGCGCAGTTTCAAAAATCGGAAACGTTGTTTCGGCTTTGGTGACCTTGAAGACCTGCATGACCTTGTTCGAGACGTGCGCAATACCCAGCTTGCCGCCGTACTGGTTCACGACCTTCAGAAAATGAAACATTGCCCCCATCGCGGATGAATCGAGGTGTTCGACCTTTTCGAGATCGAACACCACCAACTTCGGCTTGTCAGCGATTGCCTCGCTGACCTGCGCCTTAAACTGCGGTATCGAATACATCTGCAGAAGCGCTTCAGTGATGCGTATCACCGTCGCGTCGTTCTGGCGGGTAACCTCAAGCATAGGTCGACAATGTCGCTACCCCTTGAGACTGTCAACAGTTAAGCCGCACCAGTTTCGGTATACGGCTCGCCACGCGCGACGCTAAGCTAAAATAGGGCGCATGTTCTGGCAATCGATGCAACCGGCTCACTGCATGCCGCAATGCTGGTGCGAAGCCGTAAGGTGGGAATCTCTCGTTCGGCAACCCGCAAACGTTTGGTCAAATCTGTCAATGTTTGTCGTGGGCGGCATCGTGCTGTGGCTCTCTCGTGTCAGATCTGATCAGAATTTGCTGACCGCTAACCCCAGCTATTCACGGCTGTACACGCTGGGCCTCACGCTCACCGGCCTCGGCTCGATGTTCTTTCACGCATCGCTGACGCACGTGGGTCAATGGGTCGATCTGCTCGGCATGTACTTTCTCGCAACGGTGCTCTACCTCTATAATTACTCCCGCCTGCGCCCGCTCGGCACGCGCACTTTGCTCACCCTCTATTTTTTATTTGTAGGATTTTTCGCTTTGCTGATGTATTTTCTGCCAGAGATCAATGACGCTCTTTTTGGCATTCTTATATTGTGCTTTGTCATCTTCGTGATTTTAACGCAGCGGCGCCTGAAGACAAAGGTGCGCCACCTGTACATTATACTCGGTGTCGTCGCCTACTACGGTGGCTCGACCTTCTGGATTCTCGACAAAGAGCTTAAACTCTGCGTACCCGAAAGCCTCTGGCAGGGACACGCGGCGTGGCATCTGCTTTCGGCTACGGCAACGCTGTTTGTCTATCTGTTCTTTCGCTCAGAAAGAAAACCGGCCTGACCGGCCCCG
Source organism: uncultured Leptospiraceae bacterium (assembly GCA_942492915.1). Lineage (GTDB taxonomy): Bacteria > Spirochaetota > Leptospiria > Turneriellales > Turneriellaceae > Turneriella. The sequence continues at coordinate 3,669,090 of OW818662.1, read as the reverse complement.
ACGTCCGTGGTCTGACGAATTTTCGCTGTTCGACAGGCCAAAACCGACAATGTTGTCGAATGGAAATGCTTTTTGTGATACTGGTGTCGTTTTCTAAAGGCGACTTTCAATCAATCGAAGTTGTCGAAATGTCGCGCGCTGAAAGCGAACTTGGCGCAGCCGCCAAAAAAAATGCCGCGTGCGATGTCGGCCTAGCAAAACCTTTAGCGGCGCAGCGCAATAAATCAGCTGTGAAAATGCCGGCTCGTAAAATACACTACACCTGCCTCGGCGCAAGCCAGCTTGGCTCGTTTGAGTCCCTCGTCGAACAGTCAAAAAGCTGGCCAGGTATTCAGGGAAAATAATCAATTCGTCACGAGCACGCTGGCGAGTCCGCCGTGTTCTGTGCGAAAGTTGGTTGTCTGCCCCTGGTAATACCGGGCCATGAGGCCCAGAATCTTACCCGCATAGGTGTAAACCCGCACGTCGTACTTTAAATTCAAATCTTGCAACACCTGCCGCTCGCGTGGGGCTACAAGGCGTTGTGCAATGTAGCCGCCCGACTTGATGTGCTGCCAGACTTTCGTCGTCAGTTTGTCACCCCGGTAAACGCCCTTGCCGCCAAAACTGCTCACGGGCTTGAAGAACCATTCCCGTTTTGTATTCCATAGTTCGTCGGCGTTCGCCTCGGTGACGAAGATCGTCTCGGGCAGGTGCGCGCGCACTGTTGCGAGATCAGTCTGCGGCAGCGAATCGACTTCATGGCTCCAGAAGAGCGTGAGGTTCGCCTTATTGGCGTAGCGCGCATAGACGTCAGGGTTGGGGCTTACCGTCGCAAGGCCCTGTTCATACACCTGCCTGAGCGCGCGGGAACTCTCACCTGCAAGCTGAAAATCCGTGAGGCGGTTATAAATAAAATCAACGGGGTTGCCCGATGCATAGGCACTGCCCCCGTCGATGGTGATTGCCTCGGGCGGAACAATGACTGCCTCGATGCCGTGGCTCTTTAGCAGCTGCTGCACCAGCACGAATTCAGGGTAAAAGAATTGTCCTGTCGGGTTGTCGTCGACAATGGCGACGCTCCTCAATTCTTTTTCGGGAAAACGCCGCGCAAATTCGTCACGAAACATCTGTACTATCGCCTCTGCGTTGAAGGCATAGCCGGGTTTCGGCTCAAAGCCATCAATGCCTTCGCAGCATTTCATCATCTTCTCTGTTGCCAGCATGCCGAGCATGGCACCGGCAGCATTGGTGTTGATCTCGATGAGCTGTGGCCCGCGGTCTGAGATATGAAAATCGTATGAATTGAAAATTCCACGTTCCATTCGCTGCATCAATTGGGGCGCATGCCCAAAATGAAGCAGCGGAATTAATCTTTCGTGCGCCTCGATGAACGCCTGCATCTGCAACAGATCGCCGTGCGACAAAAAATGCGGATGCTCGCTGAAATATTGTGGGTGCTCGAGCTTGCTCTTGTCGAGCGTCGAACAGTGGCAATGTTCGTTGAGAAAATCGGCCTTCATGATTTCACCGGCCGCCTTCTGCAGCATTTCGCGCTGCGCGGTTGTGAGACTATCTTGTGTTAACAACAGGTACCTCTTTTTTTCATCGCGTCGATCTCTTCAAAGACAGCGTCGAGATTGGTTTTGAATGTCTGCATCGCTTCAAAATCGAGGCAATAGTTACTCTTGGGGCCTTCGACCTCACCTTTAATTAAGCCCGCTTCTTTAAGATATTTCAGATGCTGCGAAACCGTCGACTGCGCCAGGGGCAGCTGCTCGACAATGTCGCCACACATGCAGCCGTCAAGGCCCGCAAGAATTTTGAGGATAGAGATACGTGCAGGGTGCGACAGCGCTTTGGCAATCGCGGCCACGTCTTGTTCTAACGCCGGAAACTCGGCACTGCGGGCAACCATACATCTAATATCGTAAATATACGATGAACATGCCACAAAATTTGCAGCTATGGAAATTCACAGCTGTGCCTCGGTAGGCAGCAGCTCGGGAATTCCATAGCTACGACCTGACGCTATTCGCGCCAGGTGGCTTTGTCGAGAAACGCCGCAATCTCTTGCATACCCTGCGCATGTGTCTTCACGGGTTTGAAACCCAGTACTCGTTTTGTCTTTTCGTTCGTGAACGCGTTGTCGGCACCCACAAGCATCAGCGCCTGCCGCGTGAGCGGTGGCCTGCCCGACAGCGACAGGGTTTTCCACGCGAGTTCGCTGCCGCCCGCAGCAATTTCGGCCAGAAACCGCGGAATACTTTTCGGCGCATTAGCACCGATGAGCTTCGCGATCTCGCTGAAATAATCATGCCAGGTGAGCGTGTTGTCATCAACTGCGAGAAAGATTTCGCCGCTTACGCCATCCTCATTGGCTGTGAGCAGCAGCACCTCGACGAGGTTGTCGACGAGCACCAGGCCCGCCCGGCCTTTACCCCCATCGATGAGTCCCGGCACATTTTTCGCGAGCACGCGCGCAACTTCGATCACCCAGGGCTTCGACCCCGCACCATAGACGTTTGCCGGGCGCACAATACGAATGTCGGCGAAATTTTTTTGCACATAGCGCAGCGCGATCTGTTCTTGTTTTTGTTTGTAAGCCATGTAGTGGCCGTTGGGCTTACCGTAGGGCGTCTCTTCGGTGATCGTGCCTTTGCCGATCTGGTCAGCGTAGACGACGACAGATGTTGTGATCACCAGGCGAATCTTCAGCTCAGCGCAGATCTTGCATATTTCTTCGCTATGACCGAGTGCCGAAACAAATTTTTCTTCTTTCTCCCAGTCAGATACGGGAAAAGCCAGATGAAACACCAGATCGCGCCCGACGATCATCGCACGCAGGTCGTGCACGTCGGCAAGGTCAGAGCCGATGCACTCGACACCTTTCCATGCGGGAAATTTGACGCCCGGCAGGTCAATAGCGGTAACCTTCGCACCCTCTGCAACCAACTGTTCGACGAGCTTGCGCCCGATAAACCCGGCAGCGCCGGTGACGGTAACTTTTTTATTTTGGAAACGCATATGCTGACCTCTTTTTCTTGCTGCAGGGTGACATTCAAAGTGAGGCTGTCATGCCAGCCCCATACCTTCGCGCATCACAAACGCGGCAAGCTTCGCGCTGATTGCATTCGGCGTCGCGCCGCCGACAGCAGTGATTGCCTTGTTCACGGCTCCGGGTATGCAGACCGTTTCACCGCGGTCCATGGCTGCAAGTGAGTCGCGTACGACGTCGACGCTTTCCATCCACAAAAAGCTGGGAATACCACCTTTTGCGATATCTGCCCGCTCATGAAATTCTGTATGTGTGAATCCAGGGCAGAGCACCTGCAGATAGACGCCTTTGGGGCGCACCTCTTCGGCAATCGCTTCGGTGAAATACCGCACGAACGTTTTAGTCGCGGAATACGTCGCAGAATATGGCGCAGGCTGGTAACCCGCCACCGAGGCGACGTTGATAATTTTTCCGCTGCCCTTCTGCGTCATGGTCCCGAGCGCTGCGTGCGTCAGTCTGAGCAAAGTGTTGATGTTCAACTGCACCTGATCGGCTTCGCCCTGCCTTGGCAGTTCGGCAAAAGCCCCGTAGGTACCGAAGCCCGCGTTATTGACGAGCAGCGCGATATCAGGCCGGGCCACACGCTCTTCAACTTTTGCGACATCTTCTGGTTTAATCAGGTCTGCGGCAATCGTCTCACACTGCGCCCCTTTGGCTGCGCACTGGTGTGCGAGCTCTAGCAGCAGTTCTGAACGGCGGGCAACGAGCACCAGATTGTAGCGTTCTGCGAGCTGCAGCGCAAACTCTTTGCCCAAGCCGGCTGATGCGCCGGTAATAAGTGCGTAATTCTGATGTGCCATATAATCTCCTTTGCGGACGGTATCGCGCCTTAGCTTGGGCTCTTCTACCACACAAGGAGTCAACATGTTGATAAAAAAATGGATCATTCTCACAACTCTGTTTGTCGCGCTCGGTCAGGGTGGCCTGTTTGCTGCGACCAAAAAGGCCGCATCAAGCCCCGCACCAGCGAGCGGCGCGGCGTTTCGTAAAGGTGCACTCTATGTCGGCGGGGGTCTGGGCTTAGGTTCAGGTCTCGGTTACCTCGGTGGCGTCGCGCTGATGGCAAACGCCGAATACGCGGTGACGAACGAAATTGGTATCGGCGGCACGATCGGTTATTGGGGCTACAGCGAGTCGCTGAATGCGGGCGGCAGTACCGTCAAATACAGCTACTCAATTATTCCGATCGTCGTTTCAGGTGCCTTTCACCTGCCGATGAAGGTGTCGAACCTCGATCTCGGGGTCGGCATCTCGCTCGGTTACTACGTGGTAAATTCTTCCGTTGAGACGAACGTCACCGGCATTGGATTCGCATCCGCTTCGGGCAGCGGTATTGCCTGGGGCATATTTGGTCTCGCGCGCTATTTCATCAACGACACGATTGCCCTGCGCGGCAAAATCGGTTACGGTATCACCGTACTCGAAGTCGGCGTCGATTTCAGATTCTGACGTTTTCAGCCGGTAACCCCGCAAGGGTTACCAGTTGCCTACCATGCCAGGCGTAAAAAATATTCTCGGTGGCTTCGCGGCTGCGCTTGTGGCTTTGCCGCAGGCGATCGCGTTCGGTGTCACGGTTTATGTCGCCATAGACCCGTCGCTTTCAGGCGCGGGCGCAATCGCCGGCATTCTCGGTGTTATTGTGCTCGGCATTGTCAATGGCTCGGTGGGCCGCAACCCCATTCTCATCAGCACACCTTCGGCGGCTGCCACGGCGTACCTTGCCGCTATGGTGATGTCGCTCAAAGGCCAGTTTACGGGACTAACGCGTGAACAACTGCTGCTGATTTTGTTACTCACGGGCATTACCGCTGGCTCGCTGCAGCTTCTGCTCGCGCTCTTCAAAGGTGGCAGGCTCATCAAGTTCGTACCCTACCCCGTGATCGCGGGCTATCTCAGCGCGGTTTCGGTTATCATTTTCTTCGGTCAGATCGCGCGCACGTTTCCCGAACTACATATTGCACGTTGGTCAGAATTTTCGTGGCAGATTTTTCACTGGGTAAACCTGCCGGTGCTGGTCGTGACGGTGACTCTCGTCTTTCTGGCTGCCAGAATTTCAAAGCGCGTGCCCGCGCCGATCATTGCGCTGAGTGGAGGCATGCTGACATTCGCGCTGCTTGGTTTGACCGACGGTTCGCTTTTTGATACGAACAATAGTCCCTATCTCGTCGGCCGTATCAGAACGGGAGAGCAGATCATCAACCTGCCGCCATGGCAGCTGGTCGTTTCAATATCTCCCCTTGTCTGGCCGAAAATTCTTGCCTCTGGCGTTATGCTCGCGCTGATTCTGTCGGTCGATACGCTGAAGACGATGGTGATTCTCGACAACCTGAAGCACGTGCGCGCTGACAGCGACAAAGTTCTGAAAGGGCTCGGTGTTGCCAATGCCGTTTCGTCATTAGCCGGAGGGATGCCTGGTTCGGGGTCTGCGAACTCTTCGCTCATCAACATGAACTCGGGTGCAAACCATTGGTCGTCGGTGGTATTTTCGGGCATTTTCGCACTGATGATTCTGCTCTTTCTCTCAGACTATGCCGCTTATATACCGATTGCTGCGCTCGCGGGTCTGCTGGTTGCAAGCTCGATTCGCCTGTTTGACACGAGCATCTTTCAGTTGCTCAAGAAGCGCAGCACGCGGCTCGATTTTGCGGTGGCGATGCTTGTCATCGTTACCGGGGTCACTTATAACCTCATCGTCGCTGCAGGTGCCGGCATCGCGCTTTCGATTATGCTGTTTGTGCGCAACCAGATTCGCGACACTGTAATTCGCAGCAAAACCCGCGGCGACCGTAAGTTCTCAAACAAGAGCCGCATGCCCGATGAGATGCAGGTTTTGCGCGACCACGGGCACGAGACGATTATCTATTCGCTGGGGGGTAATCTTTTCTTCGGCACCACAGACCAGCTCTACCGCGACATCGAAGCTGAACTTAAGACCAGCCGCAACGTGGTGCTGTCTTTTAAAGAGGTGCATTCGATCGATTTCACCGCGGTGCACATGCTTGAACTACTTGATAGCGTAGTGCACAAACAGGGCGGCGAGCTGCTGCTGTGTTCGCTGGCGGGTGAGCTCACGCGCGGGGTGGATTTCAGCGGTTACCTGAGCCACGCGGCTGTGGCGCATAAAGAGCCGCACTGGCGTATATTTCCCGATGCAAACACCTCGCTGATCTACCTCGAAGAGAAGATACTCAGCGAACACGGCCAGGGCATTCATAAGAAGCTCACCTTTGAACTCAGCGAAATGGATATTTTTGCAGGCTGCGATACAGATGCGCTCGGCGAACTGAAGAACCTTGTGAAAACACAGAAATATGAATCATCGCAGCCGGTCTTCTTGCAAGGCAGCCACAGCGAAGAGTTATACTTCATCGGCCATGGAATCGTCGACATTGTGTTGCCTGCGCACGATGGTCCGGCGCGTAAACTCAGCACGTTTGCGCAGGGCGATTTTTTCGGCGACATGGCTTTTCTCGACAGCGAAGAGCGTTCGGCCGATGCAATCGCGGCTGCGGGCACAACGCTCTATTCACTGAACCGAACCGAGTTCGAACATTTCTGCGCCAGGCACCACAAATTCGGTGAAATGTTCTACCGCAACCTGGCACGCATTCTCGCGCACCGCCTCAGGCAGTCGCACCACGAGCTGCAGTCAGATATCTAAGGTTTGGTTCGTTTCTGACTTTACCCTGTTTCGCTGCAAGTCATCATAGCGGTCATCTGGAGCACCTATGCAAAGTTCTAAATCTGTGTGGCTGACCCGAATTCACCGCAATACGGGCTGGGTTCTTCTACTTCTGCCCGCGATCATCTTTGAGGGAATCGGGGCGACCCTCATGCTTGCAGGAAATTTACTCATCGGCAGGTACTTGCTGCAGATTCCACCCTTTAACAATAATCATCCGGTTACGCTGGCCGTGAGTCTGAGTTTCTCGGTGCTCGGTTGGTTCTTCTTGCGCCCGGTTCTTCGTGTGCAGCACCAGTACTTTGATTGGCGGCAAGGCAATAGCACGCAGGCACCTGACGCGGCCGATTTGCAGCGTGCGCGCAATCGCATCTTTAACTATCCCCTATTTCTGATTGCCTGCTCTTATCTGGTGTGGACAGCCGATATTGCCCTCTTCTACCATTACAACCGACATACAGCGCCTGCAGGACCTGTTGTCGCAATCGGCGTCATCGTCAGCATGCTAACGGCAGTTCTTTGTTATTATGCAACAGAAATGGTGACCCGCTTCTATTTCATACCGCATTGGTTTCCTGATGGTCGAATATCGGTAACCTGGAGTTTTTTCCACCGACCATCGCTTGCGCAGCGCTTTCTCGATCTTTTCATGGTGAATGCCTTTTTGCCGGCTATCTCTGCGACGGGGCTCGTATTTCTTGCGTTGCGCTATGGCCCCGGAGACCCAGGTATTCTCGAACGCCTGCTCTTTTCGATGGGGGCCATATCGTTGGCGTACTGGGTATTCGGCTTTCCATTGGCGGTCATTACCGCGAGTACCATTATCGCTCCTATTGTTGAGTTAGCCAAAGCTGCAGAGCGAATCTCGCGTGACGATTTTAATATCCACCTCAAAGTACATAGCGATGACCAACTCGGCCGATTACAGAACACCATGAACCGCATCGGTCGTGAGCTGGCAGAAAAAGCAAAGATGAAAACGCTGTTTGGGCATTACGTTTCTCCGGTTGTGCGCGATCTGATTCTCAGCGGCCGCATCAATACTGAAGGTGAACGCGTCGAAGCGGTGGTGCTTTTTTCTGACATACGCGCGTTTACTTCGATCACAGAAAAATATCCCGCGGAGCAGGTCGTCAACCTGCTCAATATCCATTTTTCGCGCATGGTGAGTGCAATCTCTGATAACCAGGGCTTCGTCGACAAATTTATCGGCGACGCCGTCATGGCGGTCTTCGACGCAGAACTCTGCGGGGCTCAGCATCGCCTGTTTGCTTTCAACGCGGTCACACAAATTTTGCAGGGTATGCATGAAACAAACCGGCGAATGCACGAACTCGGTTTACCACGCATCAACATCGGCGTCGGTATGGCGTGCGGCGACGTGATTCGCGGCAATATCGGCGCTCCTGAGCGAAAAGAACTCACGGTTATCGGCGATACAGTGAACATCGCTTCAAGGCTCGAGGCGCTCACAAAAACAGTGGGTCGCTCAGTGATTGCGACCAGGGGCAGCATTCAGGCAGATTTGGAATTTATGCCGGGTATCGAGACATCGGCTATTGACCCGGTGGCAATCCGCGGCAAGGCAGACCCGGTAGATGTCGTCGCGTTTTCGCTGCGGCCGAACTGAGCTTACCCCGAAATTTGCAACATTCGTCACAAGCTCAATATCTTTCTGTACTGAATAAACCCCGACCGCGCAGCGATTTTTTCATAGAGCTTTTGTGCGGTTGCATTCGTCTCATGCGTCAGCCAGTGCACGCGACTGGCTCCGTCTGCTTTTGCGCGCGCATAAACGGCTTCTATGAGTGCGGTCGCGACACCCTGCGCGCGCGCGTCCTCGGCGGTGAACAGGTCTTGCAGGTAACAATAATCACCAGTTGTCCAACATGAGCGGTGGTAGATAATGTGTACGATTCCGAGCAACTGCCCTGCATCAGAAAATGCCCCAAAGGCAAACATGGGCTCTTTTGAGTCTGTCAGCCGCTGCCATGTCGTCTGCGTGACCTCTTCACTCAGCGTGCTCTCGTAGAACGTGAGATATCCCCGCCAGAGCGGTAACCAGGCGGCGTGGTCGGCAGAATTGAGTTCACGAATCTGCATAGCGGTCAGAACAGACTACGCTACCCTAACTCGCTCAGTGAATAGCCCGTCGCGTTTAAAATCTGCTTTCGATCACGAGTGATAAACTTCACCAATTCGGTGCACCACTCGTTTCGAGCGAGGTCATATAGAAAGCGGGATTCGCACCCACGGCCTTAAAACCGCCGCCGAGATAGACCGTCGACCCGGCAGCAACTGTATTCAGAATGTTTCCCTGAGTGACCGCCACGTTCAGGTCTTGCACCACCCCATCTGCGTCGAGGGCAACGAGTCCCGACCTGCTTGCCGAGCCAACTGTCGTGAACCCGCCGCCAGCGTAAATCGTGCTGCCATTGATGTGCAATGAAGCCACAGAAGAATTGGCATCGGGGTTCCATGTTTGCAGATTACCCGCTGTATCGAACGCGGCGAGATAGTTTCTCGGGCTGCCGGCAATCGTCGTAAAACTGCCACCGAGGTAGACAGTCGCTCCAGAGACTGCAATGGTCGAAACAGTCGAATTTGAATTCGGATTAAACGGCAATAGTGAACCATCTGCCGTCGAGACTGCGCCGACGCGGCTGCGTGCCGTGGCCGCGAGCTGCGTAAAACCGCCGCCGACGTACAGTGTGGTACCCGAAATCGCGAGCGCGCTGACGGTGTTATTGGTTCCAGGGTTAAAACCGGCATCGAGTGCTCCCGAGCTGGCGTTAACTTTGGCAATGTAGTTGCGCCCCGTGCCACCGACTGTTGTAAAGACCCCACCGAGGTACATATTCGTGCCATCGGTGGCGAGCGAAAAAACAGAACCGCCCGTGTTTGGGTCAAACGCCAGAAGCTCTCCCCCAAGGTCGAACTGCACGGCACGGTTGCGCGTTGTGCCGCCGGCTGTGGTGAATGCCCCGGCAATATAGATCGACTTATTATTGCTCGCAGCAATCATTGCCTGTGCCGCGCCATTCAGGTCTGGGTGCCAATTCTGCAGACGACCGGCAGTGTCGAAAGCGGCTGCATAGTTTCGCGTCGAGCCACCGAGCCCAGAAAATTCGCCTGCGGCGAAAACGTTGAAGCCATCTGCCGCGAGGGTCACGACATTGCCGTTAAAATCGGGATGCCAGGCTTTTACGGTGCCGTCAAGCCTGACTGCCGCAGCACGGTTGCGGCTGACGCTGGGTATTACTGTGCAACCCGCTGCACAACCCATAGTGCTGAATGCGCCCCCGACGTACATCGTCGAGGCTCCGTATGACAAGGCATAGACTGTGCCATTCACTTCGGGGTTCCATGCAGCCAGCGCATCGCCGGTTGTCACTGCAGCGACGTATTGGCGGGTCGTAGCTTTTACATTGGTAAAGGCCCCACCCATATAGATTGTCGAGCCGACTGCCGTGAGTACATGCACTATGCCGTTCGCATTTGGATCCCACGACTGCAGCGCGCCCGCGGTAGTCACCGCAGCCAGCCGGTTTCGCGCCGTTGCATTGACCTGCGTAAAATATCCGCCGATGTAGATAGCTCCTGAAACGTGCACCATAGTTTCGACCTGGTTGTTCGCTGCCGGGTTCCAGGCGAGGATATTGCGCGAGCTGTCAAACGCCGCGAGACGGGTACGTGACTGGCCTGCTATCGTCACGAAGTTGCCACCGACGTAAATATTCTGCGCCGCGTCACGAACGAGCGCCGATACAGGGGCTGAAGCATCGGGGTTCCAGTCTATGAGATTGCCCGACGAATCAAATGCGGCGAGCCTGCCCCGGGTGGCCCCGCCGATCTCGGTAAATTGGCCGCCAACATATAACGTGCCCGAACTGTCGATAAGCATTGTAGTCACGACGGCGTTCGCGCCAGGGTTAAAGCTGAGTAGCTCGCCGTATTGTGAAAGTCTGGCAATGTAGGGCCGCGACACGCCGTTAATGTGCGTGAATGACCCGCCGACGTACCAGCCGCTCGACCCATCTGAAATGACTACTTTGACGTTGCCGTTAAAGAGCGGCGGCCTAAACTGCGGGTCTACATTGCCCGAGGTGCCGTCGATGACGGTACCGTAAGGCGTTTGCGTCGAGACACGCGTAAAGCTACCTGCCACGTACAGAGTACACTGTATCTTCACCATCGCAGAGACGAGTCCATTCAAAACGAGATTGCCCTGTTTGCTCTTGGGGCAGACGTCTGTGGTGAACGAATAGGTTTGCGCCTGCAACGCGTTGCCCGCACTGTCTTTAACCTGCGAGCTCAGCGAAATGGTATACTGCGTATTTGTCGAGAGCACCGTCGCGACGCTGACCACCAGTGTATTGGTCGTGCTATCATAACTGTAAAGCGTCGCCTGCACATTGCCTTCAGAACTCAGCAAGCGCACTGTCGCACTATTGAGCGTTGATATCTCCATGGTTTCGCTGAAGGTGATGCGAATAACCGGCTTGTCGCTGACTTCGGTCGCTCCGTTCGCCGGCGAAATAGACAACACGGTCGGCGCAGTGAGGTCTTTTGCCGTGACATCGAGCTCGAGTTTTGGCCTCGCCGTACAGGCCGAGCCCAACATCATGATCGCCGCTAATGCTGTAAACTTTGCTTTCATAATCTAAACCCTACCCCGATTTCGGCAAACAGCGCCTGATTCGTACCACCCGAAAAAACATAGAGTGCATACTGGGCGCCTGCTTCTATGCTCAGCCATGAGTTCCAGGCGTAGCCGATGCGCATGCCCGCAAGTGCAAATGGCGCAAGCAGCTGGTATTCTGCCTGGTTGACCTGCTGCCCGGCGCTGGTCGCGACGGCAATGGTGCGACTTTCAAAATTAAATTTCATGATATCATACTGAACACCGCCGCCGAGCATCGGCTGCAGGTAAAACCGATCTGAAAGGCTCTGCCGCCACGAAATACCGGCGTTGCCCGCGAGGCTCAGCAGCGTCGTTTGTGCAGCCGATTTATCGAGGCTATAGACAAACTGATCGTTCGCGACACGCACAAATCCACCGGCAAAGATTCCGAGTTGTTGCCACCTGATGCCAAAATGCTGAAAATCGAGGCCCCCCCCAATCACATTCTTGTACGCAGCGCCGGCGTATTGGTTGTCGGGTGAAATAGACCGGCCGGCGGTTGAGAGGCTGATGGGAGCAAATTGTGAACGCAACGAGAGTTGGTTGAACGTCGGCACCTCAGGCTTGATTGCGCCTTTGGCCCAATCGTCTGCGTTGGGCAGCACAGCCGCAGCCTCTTTTTCAATACGCTCGGCGATCTTTTCGACCGAATCGAAGATCGTTGCGTCAACGAGGCTTTTCATTTCAAAGTCGGCAATTTCTTTGCGCTTCGCCAGATCGAGAATTCTGACGCGAGTGCGAATTTCAGGATTTGCACTGCCGCCCTTGCTCTCGACCACATAACCACCGAAGATGACAACATCTTGCTTAGAAAGTAACCCAAGATTCATCGCCGCTGAGTAAGTAAACAGGTCATCTTCAATGATGTAATTCTGGTTTGCGACATCGAGCCAACGGGTACGGTTAATTTCTTCATAGGCAAATTTGGCCTTCAATTTTTGTCTGACGGCATCGGTTATCGAAGATTCGAGGTAACCGAATTCTTTCTTCTTCAAGATATTCTTGAAATCGAGAATCATGACGCGCTTAAGTTCTGGCGCGGCGGCAAACAGAGCGCTGCAGCCTGATAATAGCAACAGGTACATTAGGCATTTGATCCTATTCACCCCGTCACCAGATCACCTTAAAGCAGCGCGTCAACGAAAGATGTGCGCATTGCAGAACAAACATACTAAAGTATTTGAGATGGCGATTCTGGCAACAGATAGAACGTGACCCATGCGACAACTCTGGTTTGCCAAAAGAAACACTCTCGAATGGCGCGACGTTGCCGAGCCGCAACTCGACGGCCCCGGCCAGGCGCTTGTGCGCCCGCTCGCTATTGCGCGCTGCGACCTCGACCTGCCCATCATTCAGGGCCACACCTTGTTTCGGCCCGCTTTTCCCATAGGGCATGAGATGACGGCAGAGATTGTTGAGCTAAGTGAGGATGTCAGAAATCTACAAACCGGCGACGCGTGCGTGGTCAATTTCCAGATCGTCTGCGGCACTTGCCCTGCGTGCGCAGCCAAACATTCACCCGCCTGTACAACGGTACCTTTTGCCTCAAACTATGGCCTCGGACGCGAGGCGGTGCAATGGGGTGGCGCGCTCGCAGAACGGGTGAAAGTGCCTTATGCGCAGGCAATGCTGCAGAAAATTCCCGCCGGGCTCGATGCTGTTCAACTGGCAAGTCTCAGCGATAACATGACGGATGCATACCGTACTGTCGCCCCGTACCTTAAGGCGCAGCCTGGCGCGAACCTGCTGATCGTGGGCGGCGTGGCAGAGAGTATCGCCTGCTACGCAATTCTCGAGGCGCAGGCTTTAGGCGCAGGAAAAATTACTTACTTCGATACAGACCAGGCGCGCTGCGACTTTGCCACAGCACTCGGCGCCGCTGTCGAATACGCTGATAAATTTCCGCAGCGGCTCTCTGGCGAATTCGACGTCACGGTCGATTGTTCCGGCTCGGTCGACGGCTTTCGTATGGCTCTACGATCCGCCCGCCCTTATGGCAAGTCGATCACGGTGAGCATCTTTTTTGACAACAGCGTGCCGATTCCGTTTATTGAAATGTACAACAAGGGTATCGACCTAACGATCAGCCGTACGCATGCCAGCGAGCAAACGGATGAGGTGCTAACGCTCATCGCGCAGAAGCGGTTTGAGCCCGCGCGCGTCACGAGCCGAGTCGTCAGTTTTGATGACGCCGCAGAGGCGTGGGTAGAGGCGGAACGAAAACTTGTGGTAACTGGGCCTGTTCACTGAACGCGAAGTTCGTTCGTGTTCCCTTTCGCCTGCCCTGAAGATCTTACAGCTGCCGGCGCAGGCCGGGGTTTTTATGGGCTGAATATCCGAATTACACCGATACCCTTTAGTGTATAAATCCTCATTTACCGCGCCTCGCTTGCACCGTGCTTGGTGCGCATGTCTTCGCGTTTCGCCAAATTCAAACAGACGCCGTTCTTTCAATTGAGCTGGCGGCTTGAAACTTTCACAAGCGTCATTCCAATACCCACGTTCGTCTATTTTATTATGGTGACCGGGGCATTTGAAGGCGAAGCACGTTTGTGGGCGGTAGTCATCGCAGGCCTCGTCGCCGGTGGCGGTACAGTCGCGTGGGGTCTGGCCTTTCGCTGGTTCGCGCTAAAAAACCTCATGACCGAACTCGATCGCCTCAAGGCGAATGCAGATGTGAAGCTTGATGACAAGATAGCGTTACGCAACCGCCTGCTGGCATACCCCTACCGCGAAGGTCGCGTGATTATCGCGCGCTGGTCGGTTGGCGTCGTCGCCGGCGGTCTCATCTATATTGCACAGATGCGCGAATTGCCCTGGTATGCGCTCGGCGTCGAAGCGTATTCGCTGCTGTTTGTTCTGCCCATTTCTTACGTGATGTACATTTTCATGCCCGAAAGCGTGCTGCGCCCGATTCTGCAAGAACCGGTATTTGCAGGTTTGCCGCCAGCAGGGGGCGGTATTCGCGAGACGAGTTATTTTTCGCGCATTATGCTGAGTATCGCAGCGGTCACCATCACGCCAATCGCAATTTTTGGATTCATACTCTATACGACAGTCACCGGTAAGAATTCATTTCAACACCCTGAGGTGCACATCGTACTGCTCTCGTGCGAAGCATTGGCGGCAATCGTCATCGTTTCGTACCGTATCGCCAAAACGGTAAAACTGAGCATCAACGATACCAACGATGTGTTGCAGCAACTTGGCAAGGGGGATTTCGAAGTGAACAGCGCGCGCACGACCACCGACGAATTTGGCCGTCAGGCAGAGCTGATCGCGGTGGTCGCGCGCGATCTCAGCAAGATGTATCATGAGGTTAACGAGCTCAATGAAACGCTCGAGCAAAAAGTGATCACGCGCACAGAAGAACTGAACACCACACTCGAAGAAGTGCGCCGCCTCAAACTACACCAAGACGGCGATTATTTTCTGACGTCGCTGCTCTTAAAGCCGCTCAACACCAACTACGTCAAGAGCGATCGGCTGACCGTCGAGTTCTTGCAGCGCCAGAAAAAGAAATTCGATTTTAAGGGTAAACCGCATGACCTCGGCGGCGACCTCTGCAGCGCGCACACCATTCGCATACGCGACCGCGAATACACCGCCTTCATGAACGCCGACGCCATGGGTAAGTCGATGCAGGGTGCAGGTGGTGCGCTGGTTCTGGGCGCGGTCTATTATTCCATCATTGAGCGAACCCGCGCGGTGGCGGCGATGCAGCGTCTTTCGCCTGAACGCTGGCTCAAAAATACATTTCTCGAACTGCACAAGGTATTCGAGAGTTTCGACCATTCGATGCTGATCTCGCTGGTTCTCGGCATCGTTGATAACGATTCGGGCCTGCTCTATTACATAAACGCTGAACATCCCTGGTCGATTCTTTACCGCGATGGCGCAGTGACGTTCATTGAACAAGAACTCTACGTGCGCAAACTCGGCATGGGCGCGGGCACCGGCACAATCTATATCCGCATTCTCGAACTAAGGCCTGGCGACATGCTCATCTGTGGCTCAGACGGTCGCGACGATATCATGCTGCCATCGCCCGACGGCAAACCGAAAATGAACGAATCTGAAGAATTGATTCTGGAAACCGTGAAGAAGGCAGAAGGTGACCTCGAAAGAATCTTCGAGCTGACACAAAACCTCGGTGAAATTACCGACGATTTTTCACTGCTCAAAATCCGCTACTACGGCGATACGATGCCAGAAGCCGAAAAACTCGCGAAACGCTCAGCCTCGGGTCGCCATTACAAGGCAAAAAATTACGCGAAAGCCATCGCCGAGGGTGAAGCCTACCTCGGCAACAAGCCGTCAGATACCGAGTTTATGCGTTTTCTTTCGCGCTGCCACCGCCTCGCGGGCAATTACGACATCGCCATCGACCTGTGTGAAAGGCTGCGCCTGAGGCTACCCGAAGACACACGCAACCTCATCAATCTTGCCGGGCTGCACCTCGTCAGGGGTGACATGACCCGCGCCCGGTCGCTGATTGCTGAAATACGCAAACTCGACCCGAATATTCCCGCGCTGAAAAAACTTGAAGACGCGTACGAGCGCAAACAAAAATCAGTAGCCTGAGAGTAACACAGACCTTGCTCAAAATTAAACTGAATAGAAACCTGCGCCGCTCGATTCTGCGGGGGCATCCCTGGGTCTATCAAGAAGCCATCGCGAACGCCCCCAAAGTCGAGACCGCACAGCTGGTGTCGGTGCTCGACCTCAAGGGCGAAGAGCTCGGCTGGGCGATGTACGACCCGCATGGCCCGCTGTCGCTGCGCATGGTCAGCTTAGAGAAGAAACCACCGAACGCGGCGTTTTTTGAAAAGCAACTTCTACGTGCCGTAGACCTGCGCAAAAACCTGAACCTTGAAGGCACCACCGCTTACCGCCTCATCAACGGCGAAGGTGACTTTCTGCCTGGCCTCGTCTGTGATGTCTACGGTCCCACTGCCGTCGTACAGTTCGACGGGCGCGGCCCGTCTGAATTTTATAACAAAGAACAAATAGCAGGGTGGATTTCTCAATTCACGGGTGCGAAATCTGTCGTTGAAAAGTTTCGCCGCAATACTGAAGGTGGTTTAAACCAGCTTGCAGGTATTGCATCCGCGTCAGAAATTGAAATCACCGAGAATGCAGTCAAATTCGAGGTCGACATCGAACACGGGCAGAAGACCGGGTTCTTTCTCGACCAGCGCGACAACCGGCAGTACGTGCGCACGATCAGCCGCGGCAAATCAGTGCTGAACCTCTTCAGCTATACCGGCGGTTTCTCGGTTTACGCAGGGCTAGGCGGCGCAACGCGCGTCGCGAGCTTAGATGTCGCCGAGGGTGCCGTGCGGTCAGCGGAAAGAAACTGGGCGCTAAATGGCCTGCCACCCGAAAAGCACGAGGGCCTCGCCGTCGATGTCTTCGCATACCTCACAGGTGAAAACGAAAAATGGGACCACATCATCGTCGACCCACCTTCAATGGGCCACAGCGAAGAGCAAAAAGAGCGCGCGGTGAAAAAATATACCGACCTCTTTGCAGCGTCGGCAAAACTTGTGAATGCTGGCGGGCAGCTGTCGCTCAGCTCTTGCTCGAGCCATATTTCGTTCGAAGAGTTTTATGAAATTATCCGCGAGTCGATGTCGCTCGCGCGCCGCCGCGGGCAAATATTGCGCGTTTCGGGCCAGGGGCCCGACCACCCGTTTCTGCACAGCTCACACGAGCAGCGGTATCTGAAGTTTGTGCATTTGGTTTTGGTTTGAGCGGCGCTAAAGCGCCGCCCAAACTTCTTTAGCGACGCGCTCACCCGATTCGATCGCGCCTTCGATGTAGCCTATCCATTCGCTCGCGGTTTCGGTGCCCGCGTAGTGCACACGCCCATGCGCGCTGCTCAGCGAAGACCCAAGTTCGGTGAGCGCGCCGGGGGCGGGCAAGCCTACGTAGCAGCCTTCACTGTAGGGGTCGGTGATCCAGTCGTGGTCGACGTAGTCGACAGGGTTTTCACCCTCAGCACCGAACGCGGCAACGACCGACCGAATTACCTCGCGCCGCCTGCCGGCTGCATCTGAGCTATACCTTACTGCTGTCGGGCCATCGAAGAAGCCGACAAGAATACCACACGAACCGTCGGCGGGTGAGGCATCGAAGATGGGTGAGAAGCCCGCGGTGTTGCTCACGAACTCACCTGTGAAACCCTGCTCGCGCCAGAACGGTCGCTTATAGGCAATGAGGCACTTGATCACCGAACCCATCGGCATACGCTCGCCAAGACGCCGGCGCTCTGTCGTCATCGCATCGCCTTGAATTTTTCGCGCGAGTGAGGGCGCAACGGCGAGCACAACGCGTTTGGCCCTGACGCTGCCTTTCGCATGTGTCACGACAACGCTGCCGGCGGATTGAGTAATATTCTGCACCGGCGCATTATAGAGAATTATTTGCCGCAGGCTTTTTGCGAGGTAAAGACTGAGTTGATGCATGCCACCCTTCACTGTCGCGGCCTGCCCGCCACCTTCAGTCGATGCCAGATAGTCAAATGAACGATTTGCTTTGAGGTAGGTTAGAAAATGCAGCATCGACAATTGCCCAGGTTTCGCGCAAAAGATTGCGCGCACGCCGATGTCGAAGAGCGCCTGCGCGCCACGCGATCTGAGCCAGCGCCGTTGCCAATCGGCCACAGTCTGCGTATCGAGGTGCGCGAGTTTCGACTGCCAGGGTGCGACGGGGTCGATTTTTTTTTGCAGAGAAGCGAGGCGCCACAGCGCAAACTGCATTTCAGCGAGAGCGCGCGGCGACACCGGGGGAATAAGACCCGAATAGCTGCGCGTTTTGCCGTCAATCTGAACGAGCTTCTTGCCCGTGCCGTACTGTGGCACAAGCTCAGCGCCCGCCTCGTGAACGAGCCTCGTTAATCGCTCGTGACCTGCCCCAACCCACTGCCCGCCGGTGTCGATCGTGCGGCCGTTGAGTTTGCCCGGCCGCGACCTGCCGCCGACGCGGTCGCGCGCTTCGACGACCTGCACACGGAGTCCCTGCGCTTCAAGCTCGCGCGCCGCGGTGAGCCCGGCAAAACCGGCGCCGATGACAACAATATCAACGCCGCCGGTACTTATTTTCTTCGGTGGTTTCTTGTTCTTCACAGACTCTCAGCCTTTCGCAAGGTCTGAAAGCCGCAAGCAAATTATTTGTTCAGTTTCTTGTAGTCTTCGGTCAGCATGCCCGCGAAGCCCCAATGGTCTTCTTCAATTTCTTGAATCACGATGTGCGTGTGTTCGGGTTTTTTACCGAGAATTCTCACCAGTGAATCCGTAACATCTTTCACGAGTTCAGAGCGCTGCTCGCGGGTTGCACCCTTGGTGATTTGAATATTGACGTACGGCATTGATTCAACCGAGTTTCAGAAGCTGGCCCAGAACTGTCGTATAGCTCTCGGGCATCGAGCGTGCCATGACGTCAATTGCCACTGCATCGGCGCCGATGAGTACGCGCGGTGATTTTTTTTCGATGCCTTTCACAATCGTTGCGGCCGCTTCATCAGGGGTGGTGCGCGCAAGCTTTGCGAATTTTTCAGAGGCGGTTTCATGGCTCGTGTCACCGTTGGGGCCCGTTTTGTAACGCGCGTACGCAGCGATGTTGGTCTTGATTCCGCCCGGGTGCACGCAGCTGACGCCGATGTGCGTGTCTGCCAGTTCTTGCCTGAGTGATTCAGTAAAGCCGCGAACTGCGAACTTAGCCGCATTGTAGGCCGACTGCGTGGGCACGCCGATAATACCGAACACACTCGAGATGTTCACGATGTGTGCTTCGTCGGCTTTTTGCAGGTATGGCAGAAAGAACTTCGTACCATAGAGAACTCCCCACCAGTTGATGCCCATGAGCCACTCATAGTCTTCGATGCTCGTTTCTTCGACGGTGGCAGCCACGGCCACGCCGGCATTGTTGATGACGATGTTAACTCCGCCAAATTTCTGAACCACTTTTTCGGGATAAGCCAGCATCGCTTTTTTGTCGGCGACATCGAGCGCATCGACCATCACGTCACGCGTGTACGGCTCGCACAGCTTCGCCGTTTCTTGCACGCTTTCGAGACGAATGTCGCTGAGCGCGAGCTTGCAGCCTTTCTGAGCGAGGTTTAGAGCGAGCGCGCGGCCAATGCCCGAACCCGCACCGGTGATGACGGCCACTCGGCCTTGAAAATTCTTCATGGGGATAGTTAGTCACATCGAGACTGTGCGCAAAGCAAAAATGACACTGTGTTCAAGTTTGCGCAAGTCTGTTCACGTTGTCAGACCGCCACCTGGCTTGTCCAATGTTGATGTAAAAGTTTTACCACACTGCGGCGTTGATACGCTAAATTGTCTGTATGGCGCGATTTCTCGTTGTGGCCGCCTCGAGCGGCATTGGTAGGGCAGTGGTTTCTGAGCTGCGAAAGACAGGTCACGAGGTGATCACGACTGCGCGCAGCAGCGACAAAATTGTACCAGAGCACATTCTGGATGCGTCTGATTTCGCAGCCGTCGATGCGGTGTTTGAAAAAGCGGGCGCGCTCGACGGCGTCGTGAATTGCGCCGGGTCGCTGCTCATCAGGCCCGCGCACACGGTATCGCCTGAGCAATACGCCGAAACAATCAACGCTTCACTCACCACCGCATTTGCGGTCACACGTGCCGCCGGCAAATACATGCGGGGTGGAGGTTCGGTTGTAATGATTTCTTCTGCCGCAGCGATGGCTGGCTTCTCAAACCACGAAGCGATTGCCGCTGCAAAAGCCGGTATCATTGGTCTCACCCTTTCAGCGGCCGCCACTTATGCCGGCAGCAACCTACGCTTCAATGCCGTGGCACCGGGACTTACTGAAACACCGCTTACCGCTGCGCTGACGAGTAACGAAAATTCACGCAAGGTGTCTGAAGCTATGCACCCGCTCGGTCGCGTGGGGTCGCCCGAAGACATCGCGCGCGCGATCTGCTTCTTTCTCGACCCATCAAACTCGTGGATCACGGGTCAGGTTCTCGGCGTCGACGGGGGGCTCTCGAGCGTCAGGCCAAAAACGCGTGCCTGATTCGCGATTGACATAAGGTTTCTCAGAAGGCACTCTCATGACTATGAAAATAACCAGAACCATTCGCCGTGCGCTACAACGAAAGACCAAGGCACAAATCGTTAAACAGACTTTGCTGGCTTTCTGCCTGTTGCTCGTCAGCGCACCAGCGAGCGCAGCTGAACGGCGCACAGCGCATCTCGAATTAGACGGTGGTGCGGTCTTTCAAGGGGTCAACGATGTCGAAATTCCGAGCGGCGCCGCAACACGCTTTTCGCTGACCAGTTTCGCGACAGGCCCTTGGCCAACCGGAAGGGTTTACTTAGGCTATGAATTTCTGAAGAATCATGAATTGCGCGGCCTGTATGCGCCACTTGCAGTAGAGGCCAGCGGTACATCTGCGACGGATATTTCGTACCAAGGGCAAACGTTTGTCGCCGGCAAATCTATCCGCGCGCGTTACCGTTTTGATTCTTACCGGTTGACCTATCGTTATCGCCTCGTCGAGTCAGGTAACTTCTCGATGCGGCTCGGTTTCACGGGAAAAATGCGCGACGCAGAAATCACCCTTTTTCAAGATAACCTCTACGCCACCCGCGGCAATGTCGGCTTCGTGCCGCTGCTGCACATTAACCTGCGCTATGAGATGACGCCGATTTGGGCTTTAGAACTCGACGCGGACGCATTAGCTTCACCCTACGGGCGCGCAGAAGATGTTTCGCTCAAAGTCGTCCATCGGCTGCATGAGAACTGGGATATCTCTGCCGGGTACCGCACCGTTGAAGGTGGCTCCAAGGGCGGCGGTAGCGTCTATAACTTCACCTGGCTGCATTACGCCGAAGTTGGTATCAGGTATTGGTTCTGAAAAATAAACCTCGCATCGCGATCGCCGGCGGCAGTGGTTTCGCCGGCAAAGCGCTGGCCGTCGAGCTCATGCGACGTGGACATGCGGTGCGCATTCTTGCCCGCTCCGTTGCCGACAGCGGCGCGGGTGTTGCGCTCGAAACACGGCAGTGCGACGTGTTTTCACTCAAACAGGTTGAGGATAGTCTTCAGGGTTGCAGCATTGCCGTTTATCTGATACATTCAATGCTGCCGAATAATCGGCTGACGCAGGGCACGTTTCAAGACCTCGACCTGATCGTCGCCGACAACTTCGCGCGCGCGTGCCGTGAAGCCGGTGTCGAGCGCATTATTTATCTGGGCGGCCTTGTGCCTGAAGGCGAGCTCTCTTTGCATCTGAAGAGCCGACTCGAAGTTGAGCGCACGCTGGCTTCTTACGGTACACCGCTGATTGCGCTCAGAGCCGGGCTCGTCATTGGTGCGGGAGGCTCGTCGTACCAGGTGCTTTCACGCCTCGTCAAGCGGCTGCCTGTGATGGTGTGCCCCGCCTGGACGCGTTCAAAATCGCAGCCGGTGAGCATCAGCGATGTAACCGCGGCGATTGTCGCCTGCTGTGAAAAACCCTTCGCTAAAATTCCCGCAAGTTTTGATGCACGTGTGCCGGTGCAGGCTCTTAAAAAATCCGGCACAGTAAAAGAAGCCCGCGGCCCGCGAGACATCGCATACAAGATTTTGAACATCGGTTCTACCACGGTCGTGAGTTATAATGAACTCATGCAGGCGGCAGCCCGCGTGCTGGGCCGCACGCTGCACATTATAACATTGCCGGTAAACTCGTACGCGCTGAGCAAACTTTGGGTGCGCATTTTTTCAGGTGCGGCGCGCACGCTGATCGATCCGTTGGTCGAAAGCCTCAAGCACGACATGCTGGCAGAGAACAATGTGCTCCCGGTTTTGGTTGGGCGCGAACCTCAATCACTCGCAGCTATGCTGACGGTGGCAAATGCAGAAAAGCCCACAAGGCTGGCATTACCCGTCATCAGGCAGATTCGCCAGCGCAACGTGCGCTCGGTGCAGCGGCTCGACGTACCCAATGGCGTCGATGCGCACTGGCTCGCGCTGCGTTATGGCCGCTGGCTTGAGGCTTACCTGCGGGGGCTCATTAAAGTGACGATGCACGGGCGTGATCTGGTTTTTACCGGGCAAGGTTTGTTGCTGTTGAAGCTCGATTATTCGGTCGAGCGGTCTGACAGCACGCGCGCGCTGTATTATATCACGGGCGGCATGTTGCTTCGCGAGAACGCGGCACCCTCTGGCAGATTAGAGTTCCGCACATTACCGGCGACGGGCCAGGCACTGGCGGCAATCCATGACTTTGAGCCGGCGTTACCCTGGGGTATCTATGCACAGACGCAGGCACCGGTGCACGAACTGGTGATGAATCGTTTTCAGAAGTATTTGCAGCTCTACACGGCAAAGCGCTTGAGCTGCCCGGCGAAGAAAACCGCGCCGTTGCCCGCCAATGCCCAGACGGGCAAGGTGCCATTCAGTAAAATTCTCCATTCAAAATGGACTGCGGTAAAGCCAACGAACGGCGAAAAACATTTTCTGGTAACACGCATCGCCGATCACAAACGACGCGAGGTTAAGCTTGAGTGTGCGGTGACGAAACGCGCGTCGATCGTGTCATTCGCCGACCTTACGCGAGGCGACCGCTTCACCCCGGGCTGGCATTAATGCCCAGAGTTAACGATTCTCGCAATTAAACCTTATCTCAAATTCGGGGGGCCCTGCTTTTCACCGTCACAAATCGGTTTGTTCGAAATGTATTTGAAGGTGTAACCGTCTTCGCATTTAGCCGCCGAGACGTTGGGGCCGCTGAAACAACCCATGCCCGTCACGTCAGAACCTTTGAGCGCCTTGAACGTCATGCCTGCCGGACAAACAAACGGTTTCATTTCTCTGCGTTTGCAGGCCATGATTGACCCTTGTGAGCCCACAACAGGCTGGGCAGGGCTGAGACAATAAACCGTTTTCTGCGCCTGAATGCAATAGTCTTCTTTCGGGTTCATGTGCGGGGGCAGATTCGTTTTACCCATTTTCAGTAAATAGTCTTCTTTCAAACTACCGCCTTTTCTGCATGACGGAGCCTGGCCTTTTTTGCCGCTTGTGAGATTGCAGCTGTCTTTGCCGTTGCCAATAAACTTCGTTGCGCCCTGCGCCATTTCGGGGCATGAAGGTACGTATCCTTTGTAGCAGAGATTATTCGCCAGGTGCTGAAAGCCGTCAGGGCATGCCGTGGCAGCCTGCCACGAACCGATAAGCAACAGCGAGGCGATGAACCAGGTCAATTTTTTCATAAGGTCTCCTGATACGAATTTGAAGGTCATGAGAATCGAGAGAGTCTGTGCTGCGAGCGAAAAATTCTGCCCGCGTATATCTGATTAAACTTCACACACCTCGCGCGTTACCTCGTGACGGTATTCAAACAGCCGCTCTAACTCACGCCACGCAAACCAGCCGCCGAAAAAAGCACCCACGGACCCGAGCGGCAGGGCATATGCGATGTCGTCAATGAGGATGCATTCGTGTTCTGAAACAGGCTCGACAATGTGCCGGTGCAGCCAGTAACGAAACGGGCCCTTTACCATACGGTCGGCAAACATATGCCCCGCTTCATATTCAACATGTTCGGCCTCAATCGTTTGCCACAGCGGCCCGATTTTTGTCCGCAAAATTACGCGCGTGCCCACCGCCAGTGAAACGGGTGCTTGAATAATTTCGGTCGTCCGCCACGGTGGTTGCAGGCGCGCGAAAGCATCGGGTGCTTCATGAAATCCAAACACACGCGCGGCGCTCGCGGCGATTTTAGTTTTCTTCTGAAAGTGTTGCATCGACTACAGTATACAATATTCGCATCGCGTCATGGTGCGTGAGACAAGAAAATCCTCATTTTTTCGTAAGCCTGCGTATTCACGACCAACCCCAGATGCGAACCCGTCACCTCTTCGTGCCGCACGTAAGGCGAGCGCTGGTCGATGCAAGCCTGCCAGCTGACGATATTGTCGCCCTTTGAATAAATAGCGAGTATCTCTTTTTGAATCGGATTCAGTTCGCGATCTTGAACATCTCTCTCCATTGCATCGAGATCGAAACCCCATTTGGCATACATCGCCCCGATCGAAGTGTATTTTGGCCCGCCGATCACTGGTGTACCGAGCGTGACAACTTTTTCAACCAATTCGGGTAGCTCACGCGCGACTTCACGCGCGATGTAACCACCGAGGCTCCAGCCAACGAGATGCAGTTTCGACTCGCGCTGCGCCGAGAGTGTGCGCACCTGATTGAGCATTTGCGACAGCAGATCGGGAACGTAACCGTGGTTGCGGCCGATTCCCCAGTCATGAACCTCGGCGCCGGTGTCTTTGAGATAGCCGCTCATCAGCGACAGCGCGCGTTCGCTGGTGCCGAATCCGGGAAACAGCACAATCGGATTTTGATAGTTTGCGCGGGCGCGCGTCAGGCTGCGGTATTTCATACCGAGGTTCGCGAGCTCAGCTGCAGCCTGCACTTCAAGCAGCAGACGCCAGCGGGCAGGCGGTGCTAGTTTATTCTGTGCTCGGTCTACAGACTCATTTTTGTGCACAGTCGCTGCCACGCGCTTAATCTACCGCGCAATCACGATGACGGCAATGAAAATGAAGACGCGCGACTTGTCGAATTCGCAACGCCATCAGCGAATGGTTTGACCGCATAGTCGATTTTACGGCGGCCACGATCGCCAAAACAACCAACGACATCTCTCACCTCGATAGGGTTAGAGATTACACCAGAAGATTTATCCGTCGGTGAAGCGGAGACTGACCTCACTGCTGGCAGGTGAGCCTGAACTCATCGACCAGGCAGGTGACACTGCCTCCGCCGCTGACATTCGCATCGAGGCAGCGATAGGCGATGCTGTTCGACGAAACGCCTTCAAAGGCCGTCAAACTTGTCGAGATGTTACCGACTGAACTCGCACCGCAGAGAGTCCAAATTTTGCTACCGTTCATCTCTAAATATAGGCAGTTATTACCGGCGGCTGAAACGGAATAGTAGAATTCTAAACGGCAACCGAATCGATTCGTGAGATTCACGATTGGGAGAAATGTCGCTAACCAGTTTCCGCCATTGCCCGAACCCCCGGTAGTGCCGACCGGCAATTGCAAGCCCGCTGAGCCGCCATAACCCACCCCGGCCGTGCGGGCCCAGGGTGACTGCAGAGACCAATTAGCCGCTGAACTATCGAGATTTTCGTATGCGACAGTGACGGCTGTTGACGGCGCATTATTACAAGTCACCGAAACATTGTCGATACGCAAGTCGGCAAACCCCGTCGTGTCGTTCGTAACGTTCGTGACAAATGACAGGCGGCCATAGCCATTGTCTGGCAGCAACGCTTTGCGATGCACGAATGCGGCCGAGCTGGTAATGTCATTCAATCCACTGGTATCTTTGAACGTGCCGACCGTTGTCGTATCAAACAGCACCGTTGCCGACACGCCTGAAACGCCTTTGATGAGAAAGCGGGCATCGTATTCCAGTACACAATTGGTTCTGCCCGTAAGGTTCAGGTTATTCACCGTTGCGATATTGAAAGTTGCCGCCGAGGCGCTCGTGCCACTTTGCAAGTAGTTGCCTGAAACTCCGCCGGAATTCGATACTGTCCATACACCCGAGGTCTGGCTCCACCCGCCGAGGCCGTTTTCGAAATCATCGCGGAATACAACATTGTCAACTACCCGCGGTAGCGCGTCGAGATATGCGTCTTTTTGATCGATGGCCGTGCACGAGGCGAAGAGCAGTAAGGACACCAAACTCACCCCGCACTGCCTGGCGGCAGCCAGCGGCCCCTCCCTTGAAAAGCGAGGGGGGCAAGATTGTTCTTTCTCCCCCTCTCTCCGTGTGACCCGCTTCGGGTCTCCGTCTTCGGTGAGAGAGGGCTGGGGGGTGAGTAGCGCGCGCATCATCCTATTGCTGGCATATCAGTTTCAACTGGTCAACGGTGCAGGTGTTATTGCCGCCGAGCGCACCGTTAGCATCGATACAGCGAAATTGCAAGGTGTTTCCCGTCGTGTCTTCGTTCGCGGTCAGCAAGAGCCGCAACGTGCCGGCAGTACCGGTACCACACTGCGCCCAAATGCGATTGCTATTCCAGTGGATCGCCAGACAGTTCTCGGCCGCGCTGTTCGCATGGTTGTAGAACATCTGCAATTCACAGCCGAAGCGGCCAGAAAGACTAATCGAGGGTATATATGTAGCGTTACTTGTTCCCTGGTGCGCGTTGCCACCACCGCTGATGGTCACGAGGCCCCCCGTACCACCTAACCCGGCAGTGGCATTGAAAGTCCAAAGGCTATTCAAGGACCAGTTTGCCGCAGAGACATTCAGATTTTCATCGAGTACCGTTGTAGCGGTCGAAGCTCTATCGTTGCATTTAACAACGACATTGTCGATACGCAAATCTGCAAAACCGGTGGTGCTGTTTGTCACGCTTGAGACGAATGAAAGGCGCCCATTGCCGTCCGCCGGCAAGACAGCTTTTCTGCGTACAAAACTGGTCGCGCTCGAGATATCGGATGTTCCGCTCGTATCCTTAAACGTCCCAACGACTGTTGAGCCAAACTGTACATTTGCGGAGACACCTACTACACCCTTGAGCAGAAATTGCGTGTCATATTCCAGGACACAACCGGATTTTCCTGTCAGGTCGATTGTTGCTGTCGTCGAGATGGTAAAGGTGGCGACCGTCGCGCTCGAAGGAGCCTGCAATGCGAGCCCACTCATTGCGGGTGTCGATGTCGTCCAAGTACCCGCGGTCTGATTCCACTTGCCAAGACCATTATCAAAATCATCTTTGAACACTACATTGTCCACTGGCCGTGGCAGGCTGTCGAGAAACGCGTCTTGCTGGTTGATTGCCGTGCAAGACGCGAAGAGTGGCATTAGCAATAGATTCTTGAATTTCGCTCTCATAATCTCACACCTGCATAAATCCAAAAATCATGCTGCATAAAGGCCTGGCTCTGCGAAAAAAATGCCCCTTGTGCGCTGTAGCTCAAACCCAGGCTCCAGTACGAAAAATGCCAGGCTGCCGAAGTGCCGACGATCACGCTCGGCTGCACGCTCAAAAAGATTTTCGTGCCGCTATTTGTGACGTTCGTGTAGACGGCGCCCAAACCTAAATCTGCGAAGGCGGCAAACTTTCGCCACTGAAAATAGGGTACACCAAACATCAGATGGCTTGAGACAAACACGCCGTTAAGCGGCGCATTTGAAACGATCAGGGCGCCGTTTGTATCGACAGCGTCGGCTGTGCCCGATAGCAGCGTCAGCTTTGTCTGCAGACCAAAGCGTGATTCTTTAGGTAGAAAATAAATTTTGCGCGCGAGCGAACTGTTCCAAACTGCGGCGCCGACAGAATAGCCGGTGAGCTTCTGCACGGGAAATCCTTTTGCATAAGTGATCGTTCCGTCACTGCTATACAGCGGATGCAACACCGGCATGCCGGTGAAAAGTTGAATCTCCCAATCGCGCTCTTCGATTGTGTCGGTTGCGAGCGCCGCACGCCGGCGGGCGGCTTCGGCAGAATCGAACATCGGCAATTCGCGCGCCATCGATTCGGCGATTTTTGCAGCGAGTATATTGATACCATTGAACATATCGCTGTCTGAGGTAGTGAGAACCTCTTCAGAAACCTTCAGCAGCTTCGTATCGGCCTCGTACGCCTGTGCGCTCATGAGCAATACACCCTTCAGCTCTGAAAATTTTCCCAGCACGACAACGTCTGCGCCTGCTTCGTGCCCGCGCCTGATAGCCTCGTTGCGGTTGACCGCAACATTCATTTTGGGTGCGGTATTCACTTTAGTCGCTTCATTGGTAGAGCTATCGGCCGAATTTGTCTCTGGTGGTTGCGTCTTGCCAGTTGGCGGTAAACCGTCTGCGATTGAATTTACCCGGGCGTCTTCGCGCAGCATGAGCCTGAATTTTCCGGTTTTCTTAATTGAATCGGCAAGTGCGTCTGATATGCTGCCAGAGAGATAATCAAACTCGATTTTGCCGGTCTGGTTTTCAAAATCAAAAATCAGCACCTTGCGCTGAACCGTGCCTCCGGAATAGCCGCTGGGTCTGGGTGCAGCGGTAGCAACAGGTGCCGGGGCGATTCCGGGTGCCGGCGTCGGTGCCGTTGCAGGTGTTTGCGCAGCCGTGGGTTCTGGCGCGGCAGTCTGCGACCAGAGAAAAGGTCCACACAAGAAAATCGCCAAACACAAGTACCCCAAAAGGCCAAGAAATCCACGCATACCTAGGCCTATATAGTTAGCCAAGGGAGAAGAGTCAATACAATACAGCGGAAATATCCCCCCTGTTCGGGGGGGTCACCCCGCCTTCGCGCGCCGTTGGTGCTCAAGCGTGATTAGCAAAATATCAATGTCAGACGGATCAACCCCCGAGATGCGCGCAGCCTGGCCGACCGTACGTGGTTGAATCTTCTTTAATTTAGCCCGCGCTTCAAACTTGATGCTGTCGAGCGCATCGTAATCAAAATCTGCGGGTATCGGGCGGTCTTCGCTACCGACGCGGCGCTCGATGCGGTTCGATTCGCGCTCGTTATAGCCATCGTATTTGACTTCCATCGCGATCTTGAATTCTTCTTCGGCGGTCACCGGTTCAAGCGCCGGCGATGTCTCGCGAATATCGGCAAAAACAAGTTGGATGGATTCTTCAGTGAGCTGCGGTCGCCGTAGCAGAGACTCATACGCTGAGCCCTTCTGCACGCTGACACCCTGCGCTTCAAGTTTTTCGATCAGCGCCACGCTGATCTTTTTTTTGCGAATCGTCTCTTTATAGGTTTCGTAGCGCGTATATTTTTCCTGACACTGCGCCATCAGGCCGCCATCAATACCCAACTCAGCGGCGAAGCGCATCAGCCGAAAATCTGCATTGTCTTGCCTGAGGGTCAACCGGTGCTCGGCGCGCGAGGTGAACATGCGGTAGGGTTCGTCGACACCCTTGTTGACGAGATCGTCGATGAGCACCCCGATGTAGGCTTCGTCGCGCTTCAGAATAAATTCGCCACGCCCCTGCGCGCGGTAGATGATGTTGTAACCCGCGACTAGGCCCTGCGCGGCGGCTTCTTCATAGCCCGTCGTGCCGTTGATTTGTCCCGCGAGGTAGAGCCCGCGCACCTTTTTAGTTTCGAGCGTCGGATAAAGCTCAGTCGGCTGAATGAAGTCGTATTCAACCGCATAACCGGGGCGCATAATCTGTGCGTTCTCAAGGCCCTTGATAGAACGCACGATATCCCACTGCACGTCTTCAGGCAGGCTCGTCGAGATGCCATTCACATACACTTCGTGCGTGCGCAGACCCTCGCGTTCGAGAAAAATCTGGTGGCGTTCTTTTTCGGCAAAGCGCACGACCTTGTCTTCGATCGAAGGGCAGTAGCGCGGGCCGACAGATTTGATTTTGCCTGAATAGAGCGGCGAACGGTCGAGCGCACCGCGAATGATGTTGTGCGTTTCGTTGGATGTATAGGTCAAATGGCAGTCGATCTGTTTCTGCCAAAGTCTTTCTTTCGCGTACTCAAATGAGAAACTGAACGGCTGCGGCTCCGCATCGGGTCCTTGTACCTGCATCACCGAATAGTCAATAGTATCACCATGCACGCGCGGCGGTGTGCCAGTCTTGAGCCGACCGAGCTCGAAGCCAATGCGCGTGAGAGAAGGCGAGAGTTCTTGTGAGCTCTTATCGCCATAGCGCCCCGCCTGCGTCTGAAAGTCACCAACGTGAATGAGACCGCGCAGAAAAGTGCCGGTGGTGATGACGACTGCCGGCGCGAGGATTTCGAGTTTGCGTTGGGTAACTATTCCGAGCACAGTGGCCGTTGGGCCACTGTGCTCGGTCAATAAATCCGCCACGCTATCTTGCAGAATATCGAGATTCGGCGTCGACTCGAGAATAAACTTCACTTCATTCTGGTACAGCTTCTTGTCGGCCTGCGCGCGTGGGCCCCACACTGCGGGGCCTTTGCTGCGATTGAGCATCTTGTAATGAATGCCGCTGCGGTCGGTCGCGATGCCCATGAGACCACCCAAAGCATCGACCTCGCGCACCATGTGCCCTTTCGCGACGCCGCCGATCGAAGGGTTGCAGCTCATCTGTCCGATCGTGTCGAGTGACATCGTAACGAGCAGGGTTTTCAGGCCCGCCTTCGCGCAGATGTGCGCTGCGTCGCAGCCGGCATGCCCAGCACCGACAATGATCGCGTCATATTGACGGGGGTACTTGAAGTGTTGGTCAGTGACCTGCACGCGTCACCCCCGGCGATTTTGACAGGGGGTAAAGCGGAGTGCGGTCTCGCTGAATCTCAATCACCAGTCGGGGCAACCCTTGACGCATAAATTCATCCAGCCCCGGTGAAAACAAATCGTACGAAGGCATAAACTTCTCGATATACGCGCGAATACGCTCGTCGCTCATGCCGGCTTTGCCCTGAGCGCGCATTTTTTGCTCAGCCTCAATGCGCCAGTCGATTGTATAACGAATGTCACTTGCTTTCAGCTGAATGAAAGCATCGAAATATACGTGCCACTTAGCATAGGCGCGCAGCAGCTGATTGATCTCGGTAAGAGATTTTTCGCTTATTTGATTTTCAGGCACGGGGGTGAATCCTAAACACCAGCCCTCGAGAATCACGAAGTCGAGAGGTGTTGTAACGATCGGCCATTCGCTGTGCGGCAGCCGGTCGCCCTCGCCGTCATGCGCCGACTTGTCATAGCGCGGCAGCGCCACTGGCTCAGGCACATCGTTGATCGCCTTGAGTTTAGAGAGCGTCTCACAGCCGAGGCTTATATCATGCGTGCCGGGGTAACCCCGCTGTTGCAGGTAAGGATTCTGAGGGTGCCGCTGTGCCAGTAACATCTGCTCAGCGCGCGTCAGATAAAAATCATCAATGGAAACCGTGATGCCGTGCAGGCTATTTTGGTTGCGCAGCAGTGCAACAGCCGCCGCAGTTGCAGTGGTCTTGCCCGAGCCCTGTGGGCCATTTAGACCGAAGATGAGCGGGCGCTTGCCGGGGGCTCGACCGAGTATTTCAGCAACGAATGTCGCAACGTAATCTGCCGCATTTGCCTTGAACATATACGGACGCGAAGCGTTTGGATATGTTCAAGGCAAGATCTTAATTGTAAACGCCGATTGACTTTGCGTCAGCAAAGGGCAAATTAACCCCATGTGCGATACTTTTGTGGCGACCCCCGACTACACCAAAAATCGAACCATGATTCTCGCAAAGAACTCAGACCGCGAACCGAATGAGGCGCAGGCTCTCGTGCGGTTTCCGCAAATGCGGCATAAAACAAAATCACTCAAGACGACATTCATTGAAATACCGCAGGTAAGAGAGACGCATGAGGTGATTCTGTCGAAGCCGTTTCAGATGTGGGGCGCCGAGATGGGGGCAAACGCGCACGGACTTGCCATCGGCAACGAGGCAGTCTTCACAAAAATCCATCCTGCTAAAAACAATAACGGCCTTACGGGCATGGACATGCTGCGCCTCGCGCTCGAACGCACGGCGTCGGCGCCCGCCGCGCTCGAATGCATCACCGACCTGCTGGCCGAGTACGGGCAAGATGCGTGCGGAGGTTATGAGAACCGCGATTTTTTCTACCACAACAGTTTTATTATCGCCGACCCGCGCGAGGCGTGGGTGCTTGAGACGGTCGACCGCCATTGGGTCGCGCAAAAAGTAAAAGGTTTTCGTTCGATCTCGAATGGACTCACGATTGAAAGCGAATTTGATCTCTCGAGCCCTGGGCTCAAAGATTTTGCGCAACAAAGAGGATTAACTACAGGGAGCGATTTCAATTTCCGTAAGGTGTTCTCTGATCGATTCTACACGCACTTCTCGCACTGTAAGGTGCGGCAGGCGCTGTCGACAGAACTTGGCCGCAAGGGCAAAGAAGGTTATGACGCGCAGACGGCGATGCAGATTCTGCGCTCGCATTACCATGACGAGACCGACCCGGCGCGCACCGGTATGAAATCGCTATGCGTGCATGCATCGGGCATGACAACACCCAGCCAGACGACGGGCAGCATGGTCGCAGAATTGCGGCCCAAAGGCCAATCAACCTACTGGTTTACCGGCACCGCTGCGCCGTGCATTTCTGTATTCAAACCGTTTTTTATTCCCGGTAAGAATCTTGTAGCAGGCAAAACAATGGAACCCGGCGCAAAAGCCGACAACTCGCTCTGGTGGCGGCATGAACGCCTGCACCGCCGTGCGCTCAAGAACCTCACCGCCGCCGGGGCAGTTTTTCTCGCAGAGCGCAATGCGTTTGAAGACGAAAGCTACCGCGCCGAGCAGCAAACGTTTAATAAGCCCGCAGCGCAGCGCGAAAAGTTCTCAGCAGAAGCTTTGGCACAAAGTGACGCACTGCTGAACAAATGGACCACGCAGGTTTCAGCGACTAACCTGAAATCACCTTGCCACCCACTTTACCGCAGCTACTGGAAAAAGCAGAATGCAAAGGTAGGTGTGCCTGGGTAATATTTTTCAGGGATTGCTACCCGCTATTATCAAGCTCGCTGCATCGACACCGGCCGAGTAACTCGCTATGAACGAAAGTGAGCCTGATTGAAATTGATAGGCAAATATCGGGTCAACAGTCGGATTCGTCTCACCCGTCCCAATAATATAAATGAAGCGGCTGGTTTCGTCTATGGCAATACTCGCCGGGTTCTTGCCCGTTGTGAACGGTGAGCCGGTGAGTGCTGACAAGCTGCCGTTTGCGTCTATCGCATAGCCGGTTAGCCCTGCGGTTCCCACTGTATCGCCACTGTTGGCGACAAAAATGTATCTACTGTTTACATCACCGGTGATGTAAGTCGGCGCAGCACCCGTGGCAAAAGGTGATGTTGCGAGCAGAGACAAGGTCCCTGTGGTAGATTCGCGAGTATAGGCAACGGTGCCTCCATTGTATTGGGCATAGTACACGTATTTTCCTGTCGGCTCAACAAATGCAGAAATGCCATTGTTCAACTCACCAAAGGGCGAACCAGTGAGCTGGGTGAGCGCCCCTGTTTGTGGGTTAATGGCATAACCAAAGGTATTGGGGTTACCTAAGGCTTGTGATGACCCGGCGTATAGATGCCTGCCATCCGGAGACACATAGACAGATACCGGTTTTGCACCCCCGGCGGCGGCGAAGGGTGAACCGCCTACCGCCGTCAAAGCACCGGTGACCCCGTTGATGGTATATGCGGACACCGCTGCAACGCCTGCATCTTCATGGCCGGCGAACAGAAACTTGCCTTCAGGGTCACAGCTGAGCGAATACGGAAATACACTCGTGGAAAACGGCGAACCCGCTACAGCCGTGAGGGCACCGGTGGTTTGGTTAATCGTAAAAGCCGAGATGCTCGACCCGGCCCAGTTTCCTACAAAGATGAATTTTCCGGTCGGGTCGCGCACGACAAAGCGCGGAGAGCTGCCTGTCCCATAGTTGGCCTGAAAGGTCAGAGCACCCGTCGCAGAATTGATGGTATACAAGCTGATTGTTGTATCGCCAATATTGGTTGCATACAGAAACCGCGGCTGAAACAGCACGCGTATGCGCAGCTCACCCGATACTGTATCAGAGCCGATGTCGGCAGTTACCTTGTAAGGCAGTGCGCCCTGCCCCCTGGTAGGCGTTCCCGAGATCGTGCAATCACCCGCGAGCGACAAACCTTCGGGCAACGCCGGCGACACACTGCAGCTCTGCGCGGCCCCGGGCATTGACGGGGTGACGGGTGACATCGCGACATTCTGCGTCACGAGCAGCGGGTTTGAAGGGTATATAATTTCAGTCTGCCAAAACTTGCCCCAGCTTTTGCACGCCGTGAAGGGCGCGAACGCAACTAGAATAATGAACAGCCTGCGCATAATTATGACTAACCACACTCTTCTGAGATCGTGCGCAACACGTCAGCGAACGCAATCACGTGACGACCACCAAGGCTCTTTCCCGTATTCAGAATCGCGACCGAAATGTCGCGCTGCGGGTCGGCCCAGCAGAGAATGTTCATGAAACCCAAATGTCCATAGGCCTGCTTCGTGTCGGGGCCGAACATGCCGAGCGGGTTGTTACCGAGCATGAACCCCTGGCTGTAGCGCATCGGCATCATGAGGCGGCGGTCGAACCAGGTGTTGCCGGCCTCGCGCGTCATCTGTGCGACAGTTTCTTTTTTGCATACGCGCACACCGTTCAGTTCGCCTCCGTTTAAAAGCATCTGGAAAAACTGCGCCACCTCGGGAGCGGTCGCCACCATATTCGCCGATGGAATTATCGAATCATAAAAACGCGCATCGCGGGCGAGGCCCACAATTGTTTCGAACGAACTGCCGATCGCGTATTCGACGAGCTGCTTGAAAGGAAAAACATTCGGCCAACCCGTGACGTAGTTTTGCGCAACCTGCGCAATATCTTTGCCTGGCGCGCCGTAATCGAACCACTCAAACCCGAGCGGCTTCTTGATGAGCTCGTGCAGCGCGTGGCGCAGGTCGTTACCCGTTGTGCGCTTCACGACCTCGGCCAAAATGTAACCGCCGGTGACCGCGTGGTACGCGACCGCACCTTTCGTGTGCAGCTCAGCGCGCTGCTCGCACAGCACGCGCACGACATGGTCGAATTCAAAGACTTCGCTCGACATGCCCTTGCGAGAGAACCCCGAGAAACCCGCGCGATGGCTCAGCACGTCTGCCACCGTAATATCCTGTTTGCCGTTTTTTGCAAATTCAGGTATGTAATCTGCGACGCGCCTGTTGACGTCGAGCGCGCCCTTCTCATGCAGAATATGCACGAGCGTCGCTGTGACCGCCTTCGAAGTCGAAAACAGGCAGACGGGCGTCTGCGGCGTCATCTGCTTGCGGGGGGATGTCGGTATGTCACCCGGCCCGTGACCGTGCGAGTGGCCGAGCGCCCTTTGCATGATGACTTTACCGCGCCGCTGCAGCGAGAATGAAATCGCAGGGTAGATCTTCGTGTTGTAGAGCGCCTCAACCTTTTTCCAGATGGCGTTAATCTGTGCGGCGCTTAATCCGCCTTGTTCGGGTGGCGACTCGGCTGCGGCGTCAATCTGTGACACGATGGGGGTCTGCATGCTGTCGCCCATCTCTCAATTTCTGCAGAGGGGTAAATCGAATAGAGGTTAAGCGGCGGTTGAGTTACGCCTTTGCCACCACCATTCTCATGCCCTCTTTCGGCCGCAGTGTCACCTGAGGCAATGGCTCGACCTTGAACCCCGCCGAAAGCGATGCCCGCCAGCTGCGGCTGATCGTCGCCATTATGAGAATAGCCTCTTGCCATGCGAATTGTTCGCCGATGCAATTTCGTAAGCCTGCACTGAACGGGAAATAACTGAACTTAGGCCTTTTTTCCGCTTCACCTTCTGCCCACCTTTCGGGACGAAACTTGGCCGGGTTGTCAAACCAGCGCGCGTCACGGTGCGTGACAAATTGGCTCAGCCAAAGCTCACTGCCCTTTGGCAGCACGTACCCCCCGATTTCGTAGTCGCGCATTACGCTGCGCCCGATCACCCACGCAGGCGGGTAGAGCCGCATCGACTCGGCAACGACCTGGCGGGTGTAGGTCAGCGAAGCGATATCGTCGGTCGTCGCCGTGCGGTCACCGAGCACACGTTTCGACTCGTCAATCAGCAGTTCGTACGCGCCCGGGTTTTGTGAGAGAAGGTAGAACGTCCAGGTGAGCGCGTTAGCGGTGGTTTCGTGGCCGGCGAGAAAGAGCGTCATCGCCTCGTCGCGCAGCTGTTTACGCGCCGTTTTTGGGTCGTCGCCCGCCTCACGTCTGGCCACTATCAGCATCGAAAGCAGATCACCCCGATCTTCGCTGTCGGCAAGATGCTCGTCGATGGTTTCATAGATAATCTTGTCGAGCGTCGCAATACCCGAACGAATCGCGAGAGTCGGCGGTAAGGGCAGCGCCATCGACAGGTCGCTGAGCGGCAGGCGTATCACCTCGACGATGCGCATCACCTTCTCGAGCGCTTCACCGATCGCATCGACCTTGGCGCCGACGTCCATATTAAAGAGGGCCTTGGCGACAATCGCCGAAGTGAGCGCCATCATCTCTCGGTGCATGTCGATGCGCGCGCCGTCACGCCACGAAGCGATATGTTGCTCCGTCGCCTCTGCCATGATCTTACCATATGAAAGAATGCGCTGGCGATTGAACGCAGGTGAAGATATCTTGCGCATCTTCTTGTGCTCTTCGCCTTCACTCGTGAGCAAGCCTTTGCCAAGCACATACTTCGCGAGCAACTTCGTGCCCGCGTCTTTTTCGAACGCGTCGTTATCTTTGATAAGCACCTGCTGAATCAGGTCGGGATGGTTAATGAGGGTAATCTGGCGGTTAAAGAAGGTAAGCTTCGCCACATCGCCATAACCAGCGACCTTTTGCAGAAACGTGAGTATGTCGCTTTCAACATCGAGCAAGTTGCCGAGAAATGGCAGACCGGCAGGCCCCGGAATCTGCTGCAATGCGGTGGTGGGTATCATAGCTCGGCCTTGCAGGGTGAATCGTTGCGGCAAGTAGATTGCCGATGTGCATCTTTTTTGGCAGGTCTGCTGAGACTTTTATATTGTTTTGCGAGTGCCTGCTTTATGCGGGAACCATAAACGCTGATCATAGGTCATAGAGGTAGCGATGTTGAAGTATTTTTTCCGGTCGTTTGTTTTGTTTTCCCTTGCCGCTGGTGCAATCAATGCTGCACCAGCTGAGCCGCAGGGCACAAAAATCGCTGACGCCCGCGAGACTTTCGCCGAGCCTGGCGGGTTTGATTACCGCGATGGATCCCCCGCGCTGCTGCTCGACGAGACGCAGAGCGATCCGCTGCTCGAGGCTCGAAAACATACGAGAGAACAACCGCCGGCAAGTGCAGCGAACCCAGAAGAGAAAAAACCCCATTACGATTACCAGGCAGTGGTACTTCCCGTCGACCGGGCCGAAGGTGGCAGCTATACTAACCATTCACCCTTTGTGACCTGGGTCAAAGGCGAAAACTCAGACCGGGTTTACCCGGTTCCCCCTGGAGTGACATACCCATGGGCAATCGATGGCTTTGCCGACCCCATCAACCGACCGGGCGAAGTATTTAAGGTCATCGATGGATTGCATACGTTCTATAACCTCGTCGATGGGCAGCCGGCGGTCGATTTTACGCCCGACAGCAACCTCAGCGCCATCGCCGGCCTCACCATTGCGCAGTCGATTAAAGGTGGCTGGAAAGATTCGAGTTGGCACGCAGAGATCAGAGCGAGTACCGATTACGGTTGGGACAAACTCTTCGAAATTTCGCGACCCAACCTGGCCTCGACAAGCTGACACCTGACCTGACACAAAAAGACCCGCACGGCTTCTTGCCGCGCAGGCCAGAGAAACACAGGAGAATACTATTTTTTCACGAGCTTGAATGTGACGCGACGGTTCTGATCGTGCGACAGGTTCGGGTCGGGTTCAGAATTGCCCACGCCGACGTAGGTCATTTTTGATTTGTTAAGCCCCTTCTTTACAAAGTAATTATAGACATACTTTGCGCGCTGCTCTGACAGCGACTTCGTGTAAGCCACGGATTTTGAGGCGTGCTGGTTTGCGTGGCCCGTGACTTGCAGTTTATACCCTTCGGGCATCGATGCCACAACACCTTTTGCGACCGTCGCCGCGTTTTCACCGTACTGGTCAAATTGCGTGATCGGCATATTCGGTTCGAACGGGGGAAATCCCACTACGGGGACCTTTGCGAGCTGCGCGTTTGCGGCATCAACAGCCATGTCGCCGCCGAACGACCGCGAATTGGCTGTTGCGCCACCTTCTGTGGCCCCGGCAGCAGCGCCGTCGGCTTTCTTATCCGTTGAGCCGCAGGCGACCGTAAAGCCGATAACGGCCATCACCAGCAGAATGTTTATTTTGTTTACCTTCATTTAACCTCTCTTTTTACCTGCTCGTAGGCGCTATTCAGACAAAACAGTCGATCCACTTCGAGCAAAGTCTATATAGAGAGTACCTTCGTAAGACCCAGAAGGTTCCGAAAATATAGGAAAAATGTCCCATATCCCCAAAGGGGCTCTACTGCGTTGAACAATAAATTTGTTCCCGGGGCAAGTGCTCAGGTTAAGGTGCCTCGTGCCCGCTAGAATTCTCACCCTGCTTTTTGCTGCCTCTGCGCTCGCTGGTGCCGTCATCTATGCACAACAGAAGGCAGAAAAATCGCCGCGCATTAATCCCGTCTTTGATACGAGTAAATCAGGCACCCCGACTCCATGGCCCGACGACAAAGGGAGCACGACGGCGATTCATGAAAAAGCCGCTAAGAAGGCGGCAGACGAAAAATCGATAAAGCAACAAAAAGGCGAGAGCCAAAAAACGCCCTCGGCAACTGAAAACGAGAAGCACAAGAAAATCATGCCGAGCTCAAAATCGATGGTGCCCGAGCCACTGGTGAAAAAGCCGCCCCCGCCGCCGACCTGAAGTGTGGCTGCTCGAACTTCTGGCGCAGGCCGCGCTCTTCTTGGCGGCTATCAGCGCCGTTTTTATTCCGTTTGAATACTTCTGGCGCGGCGATCGTTTTGTTGCAATGCCGGGTTTTACTTGGCTGAGGCGCGACTGGCTGAACGATCTTGCCTTCTATGCGGGGCAGGTGCTTGTGTTCAACAGCCTGACGCTGTTTGTTCTTGGCTTCGCTTTTCAGTACGTCGATGCATCCTCACATTTACCAAAATTTGTTTCTGAGCTGCCATGGCTCATCAAGGTTTTCGCGGTGGTTTTGCTCAGCGATATTTTTATTTATTGGGGGCACCGCGCGCAGCACCGCTTCAGCATTCTCTGGCGTTTTCACCGCGTGCACCACACGGCAGAACAGGTCGACTACCTCGCTGCGTACCGCGAGCATCCGCTCGATAATATTTACACACGCGGGCTCGAGACGCTGCCTGCAGTGCTGATCGGCCTGGACCTCAACACGATTGCCGGCTTCGTCACCTTTCGCGGGCTTTGGGCTCTCTTTATTCATTCAAACGTCAATATCAGGTTGGGATTTCTCGAAGTGCTGCTTGGGTCGCCGCACCTGCACCATTGGCACCATGAACTCGACCACAGAGGATTGATAAACTATGCGAATCTTTCGCCGCTGATGGACATCGCCTTCGGCACGTACTACAATCCGCCGCAGCGTCCCGAAAAATATGGCGTCAAAGAACCTGTTCGCCAGCCGTGGCTCTGGCAGATGCTCGACCCGCTGTTCAAAAAGTAGTTGCTTTTGCGAGAGTGGCCCTCGGGTCTAGTTGCGACAGCATGAGCCCCTTAGGGCATCACTGAAGTCGGTAAATCTTATGTCACTTCTTACCAAACTCTTGTTACTGATCGTTTCTGCGCGCCTCATGGGCAGGCTCGTCGCGCGTTTCGGCCAACCGGCGATTGTCGGTGAGATGCTGGCAGGCGTCATTCTCGGCCCGAGCCTCTTGAACTTTATTCAGCCCAATCTGGCCCTGTCGGGAATCTCAGAGCTCGCCGTGTTTCTTGTGGTGCTCTCGGCCGGCCTCGAGATGGAATTCAAAGATATCATCAGCGCTCTGAAAGGTCGCGGGCTCGTGATCGCAACTCTTGGTTTCATCGTGCCGATGGCCGCGGGTATCGGTGTCGGTATTCTATATGGCTTCGACACCATGCGCGTGATCTTTCTCGGCCTCTGCGTCTCGATAACTGCATTGCCCGTCGCGGTGCGCATCTTGCAAACCTTTGGTCTGCTCGATTCGGCGATTGCGCGCTATTCGGTGGCAACTGCCGTGCTCAACGACATTACGGCTCTGCTCGCACTGGGCGTGCTGCTGAATTTGCCGACACAATTTTCGCTCGGAGAAGTGGGTGTCTCTATTCTGATTACAGCTTCGAAGCTCGTGGTTCTCGCGGCGTTTATACTCGGCTTCAACTGGTCGTTGCAGAAACTGATCAAGAGAGGATTCAGAATTCAGCGCTGGTCTGAGAAGCTGGTCGAAGTCTTCGGCCCCGAGGCGCTGTTCGGCATTCTCGTGGTTTTTGTATTACTCTTCGGTTCGGTCAGTGAAGCGCTGGGTTTTCACTTTGTAATCGGGGCATTTTTTGCCGCGCTGCTCATCGACCGTGAATTTTTTCTCGCTTCGCGCTTCAGCGAACTCGACCACACGCTGCGCTCGATCACCGACGGTTTTTTGGGTCCTGTTTTTTTCGCAACCCTCGGCCTTGAATTTAATGCCTATTCAGTGAAGTCTCTCGATTTTGTCGCCGCGGTGCTCGCTGTCTCGATCGTCTCAAAATTTGTTTCAGGCTGGTTGGGGGCTAAACTTATCGGCCTCGGCTCAGCGGATGCACTGGGCATCGGAATAATTCTCAACGGGCGCGGTGTCATGGAACTTGTGATTGCATCGATTGCCTACCAGCGAGGGTTTATTGGTCAGGGGCTGTTCTCGGTGTTGGTAGTCATGGGTGTTGTGACGACGATGATGACACCTCTCATGTTTCGGCGCTGGGTGATGCCGCGCCTAAACGAAACTAACTCGGGGCTGCAAGCCCCGAGTTAGTTGCAATTAACCTGCTTTCTGAAAGAACTTCTGGTTCTTCTCGAAATATTCGGTCGCCAAATAATCGTTGTTCATCTGGTCGGGGTGAAAGTCTGGCCTGAAATATTGAACAAGTTTCGGCACCATCGCCGCGACCAGCTTCGCCGTCAGCGGCGCCTTCTCTGCGATCGATACAGGTATATCAGTCAGCTTGATGTCTTTGTCTTCGGCGAGAAATTTTACCGCGCCGACCGCTCCGTACCACAAGAGCGCCCATGTACCAATGACCATGCCGGCATTCTTGATAACCTCACCTGAGTTAATCTGCTTCATCACGTCGAATGCGACTGACTTGTGCTCAATCTCTTCGGCCGCATGCCACATCAAAAGGGCTTTCATGTTTTCGTCAAAACCCTGCATCGCGTTGAGCTCGGGGTCCATCGCCACTTCTGCGAGCGTCGCCGTGTAGTGTTCAAGCGCGCAGGTTACTGACAGCGCGAGCTTTTTGTAAGTCTCTTCGCCAAAGATCTTGCGGATTGTTCCCTCTACT
The DNA here is from genome assembly GCA_942492915.1 of uncultured Leptospiraceae bacterium. GTDB lineage: Bacteria > Spirochaetota > Leptospiria > Turneriellales > Turneriellaceae > Turneriella. The sequence goes on along the minus strand of OW818662.1, from coordinate 3,627,630 downwards.
GTTTCGTACGCGTTTTTTGAATACCACGCGTCATATTCACGCACGTTAACGCCCTGGCTTTGCAGAGTGTCCCAGATTTTTTCGTGCTGCGCCATATGCTGCGTTTCTTGCCCGATAAAACCCTTGATACGTGCTTTCAGCTGAGGGTCTTTGATTTCATCTTGAAAGAACTTAACCGAGCGTATGAAGAGCTTTTCGCCTTCGGGAAAAACTACGTGCAGACTGTTCAGAATCTGCGTCAGCACTGCGTTGCCATCGGCGTAATACTTGGTGAAGTTCTGCTCTAGCCCGAACTCGGGGCGCCGAACCTGCGGCATGTTCATTTGAATTACGTTTTCTTTTGCCATTGTGAGCTCCTTTTGCCCTTTGTGGGGCGACGCACTATAGATACAAATACCCGAACAATACGTCAACTTTTTTATGAACATATGTTCATTATTATCACGCTACCCTCTTCACTTAGAAACAGTGTGGCTCAAAAAAAACAGCTCGACTGGGTCATTTTTCAGGGCCTGATGGCCATAACGGGGATAAATCCCCCTTTAGGAGGAATCATGATGAGTATATATTGGCCGGCAATTGGTGCCAGCATCTTCGCGAACATGGTGGTCGGATTTCTTTGGTATGGTCCGCTTTTCGGCAAGGCGTGGGCGAATGAGCTCGGGCTCGACATCTCGAAAAAGCCCCCCGCTAAAGAAATGTATCGCTCAATGGGCCTGATGCTGATCGGTACGTTTCTGCTGGCGTATTGTCTCGCATTCAACGTTGAAGCATGGCGCACCGTGATGGGCGCGACAATAGCCTCGGGCCAGGCACCCGGCATGCAGGCATCGCAGATACCGATGATTCTCGCCATCAACTCTGCAGGCTGGACAACGATCGGTTATTTCGTGCCAATGCTGCTCAACCAGGTCGCGTTCGAAGGTCGTTCATGGAAACTCTTCTTTATAAATGCCGGCTACTACCTCGTATCGCTGGCGATTATGTCGACGCTACTGGCGTTCTGGACTCAGTCGGCTTAACTGTCGATAGGTTTTACACGCCCTCTCGGCCGCGGGTTCTGACCTTATCTTATGGGCTCAACCATCGGCCGAATTTTTCGTGTCACAACCTACGGCGAATCGCATGGCGAAGCGCTCGGCTGCGTCATTGAAAATTGCCCGGCGGGCATGCCGCTCAGCGTCGATGACATTCAACCCGATCTAGACCGCCGGCGACCGGGGCAAAGCCGCATCACCACGCCGCGCGACGAACCCGACCGCGCAAAAATTCTTTCAGGCACCTTCGAAGACAAGACCATCGGTGCGCCGATCGCGATCGCAGTCTTCAACGAGAATGCACGCGAAAAAGATTACAGCGACATCAAAGAAATTTTTCGCCCCAGCCACGCCGATTACACCTACCATGCGCGCTACGGCCATCGCGCCTGGCGGGGCGGCGGCCGCTCATCGGCGCGCGCTACTATCGGTATCGTCGCGGCTGGCGCGATCGCCAAGAAGATCTTACGCGAAAAAGCCGGCGTAGAAATTGTCGGTTACGTCTCGCAGATCAAAAATCTGAAATTTGAGGGGGATGCAGACCTCTCACAGATCACGGCGCTGCGCGAAACCATTGAGGCAAACCCCGTGCGCGTGCCCGACGCCGCGCTGGCTGAAAAAATGGTGCGCCTCATACAAGATACGCGTCAGGCGGGTGACTCACTGGGTGGCGTCGTCGAATGCGCCGCGGTCGGCGTACCTGCAGGCTGGGGTGACCCCGTCTTCGATCGCCTCGACGCGCTCATCGCACAGGCAATGCTCGCGATACCGGCAACCAAAGGCATCGAAATCGGCAGTGGATTCGCGGCGGCCGAACTCACAGGCAGAGAACACAACGACATTTTCGAAATGCAGAAGGGCAAGGTGACAACGCGCACCAACCACTCGGGTGGTATTCAGGGCGGCATCTCGAACGGTATGCCCGTCACGTTTCGTGTAGCTTTCAAGCCCACCGCAACGATCAGCCACGAGCAGCCTTCGGTCAACGAGAGCGGTGAAAACGTTACGCTGAAAGTCAAAGGTCGTCACGACCCGTGCGTATTGCCACGCGCGGTACCGATCGTCGAAGCAATGCTCGCTCTGGTGCTGGTCGACCAGTTTCTGATGGCGCAGACGGCGCGGTATGAGTCGCTTTAGTATTGAGTACTGACGCTTATTCCAGACGGACTTTATTGAATAACCTGCCGTATCTTAAGAACGCGCTTATTGTGCTATGCGCTTGACCAAGACAGAACGTTCCGGCAAGGTCTGCGAGAGCATGAAGGCGAACTTATTGACTGTGCCGAAAAAACAATCGCGCCCCAGAGCCTGCGCTTAAGAGTTGGCCAATGGCCCAGAAAAAAACCCGATCGGTAAAGCGGCCGGTTCAGAAGAACGCATACGATGTGATCATCATCGGTGCGGGTTGCGGCGGCACCACTGCCGCGGCACTGCTCGCGAAGAATGGCTATGACGTCTTGCTGCTCGAGCAAAGTTCACTGATCGGCGGTTGCTGCTCGACCGCGACGATCAAGGGTTATAAATTCGACCTCGGCGCCTCAATCATCGAAGACGCCGACGTGATCGACCAGGTATTCGGCCGCCTCGGCACTTCACTGGCGAAAGAGGTGAAGCTGGTGCAGTGTGAGCCGGTTTACGACTGCATACTCTCCGATGGCACGCGTCTCAAGATACCCACTGACATCGAGGCAACTGCTGCGGCAATCAGCCAGGTTTCGCCGGCGGATGGCAAACGTTTCCGTAAATATGTGCACAAGTTCCGCGATTTCACCGAGACGGCGCTGAAGGGCTTTTTCGTGATGCCCGCGCGCGGTTTGCTCGACATGGCAAAGATCTTCATCCGCACGCCGGGGCTCATGAAATTCGGGGGGCTTTTCGTCGGCAGCTACGAAGGCGCGCTCAGAAAATTTTTCAAAGACCGCCGCGTGCTCGAGAGTATGTCGTTCCAGAGCTTCTACGTCGGCCTGCCGCCCGAATTTGCACCGGCATATTTTGCGATGCTGCCCTATTCAGAGCACCGCGGCGTGCACTATACCAAGGGCGGCATGGGACAGATTCCCGAAGCACTGCTGCGCATCGGTAAATCGTATGGCCTCGAATTCAGACCCAACGCACACGTGAAAAAAATTCTGCTCGAGAAGCGCAGGGTCCAAGGCGTTGAACTCGCCGACGGCAGCCGCATTTCGGCACCCGTGGTGATCTCGGGCATCAATGCAAAGCAGATGTACAAAGAGCTGATCGGCCATGAAAATCTGCCGTGGCTCGTGCGCAAGGGGCTTGATAGCTACCAGTATTCGATGGCGACTCCGATGATCTATCTCGGCATCGATTACAAACCGCCGCTCAACGCACACCACACCTTGGTTACAGTGCCAACCGAAGATATGAACCGCTATTGGGACGAAGATTATTTGCAGGGCAATTATCCCGACAAACAGTTCGGCATTATCAGCTGGACGACAAAGTCTGACCCGGCGCTCGCTCCTAAGGGGCATCATATCATCATTCTCACTTTGGCGCCGGGGCCGTACCGGCTCAAAGATAAGAATTGGGATGAGCTGAAGAAAGAGTTGCTAAAAAAAATTATTAACTATTACTCGGAGAAATATCTGCCGGGACTCAAAGACCATGTCAAGGTCGCTGAATTCGCGACACCGCTCGATTTCGAGCGCCGACTGCTGTCACCCGAAGGCGCGATCTATGCGCTGAGGCAAGACTTTGCCAATGCGAGCATGTTCCGCCCGTCGGCGAAATCAAAGAGCATCAAGGGTCTCTATCTTGTCGGCGCTTCGACGCATCCCGGCGGCGGTGTGCCGACGACGATCTGTTCAGGCATGATCGGCGCCGATCTGGTCATGAAATACGATAAGCGGAGCGCACAATGAACTACTGGCCATATTATTTAGCAGGATTGATTCTGGTGCTGGTACTTTCACCGCTGCGCCGGCGCGCGACGCGCCGGCATGTGTGGAACCTGCTCAGGCAGAGCATCTACCTGATTCCGCGCTATTTCGTTTAGCGCTCAGCGGTATTTGCATAGCTTGCATGGGCATCACGAAATTTGCCGTGAACTGGCCTCAGATTATCGATCGCAGAGCAGAGAGAGCCCCCTGTTGAACTTTGACCGTATTCTTGCCGTCGCAATTGTTGCGGCACTCACCGCAGTCACGCTGCTCTCGCTCAAGAGCCGGTTTCTGAATCAACGCCTCATCGAGCTCGCGAAGCAGTTTCGCCTGCATCACCTGCTGGCGCTTTTTGCCGGTGCAGGAATGTTATTGCACACCGGCCTCGCCTTCTTGCGCGACTGGCCGGATTCACCTTCGCTCTATTTTACGCTTTCTGACCTGCCGACCGTCGCTGGGTGGATTGCACTTCTGCTATTTGCGATAGTCATTGTAAGCTCATGGCTGCCGCGCATACCATGGCGGCACTGGTACCTGCTGCACCTGCTTTCGCTGCCGGCATTTGTGTTTGTTGCGCTGCATGCACTCAGCTATGCTCGCACGCGGCCGGTCGATTTTGCTCTGCTCGCGGCTCTGCTCGTCTTGCTCACGCTCTTCGTCACGCGCGCGCTGATCGACCGGTTTTCTTCGGCGCATTCGCTGCGATTTACAGTGCTCAGAAATTTTCCCGTCGCTGAAGGTATGTTCGAGCTGCACCTGACTGCGACCCATCAGGCGCCCGAGTTTCCCGCCGGCAGCATTGTGTATCTGCGCTTCGAAGGGCAGGGTTTTTCGCGGCAATGGCATCCGTTCTCTGTTGCTTCGTGCCGCTACGAAAAAGATCTGCGCCTTCTGATCAAAGGCCTTGGGGCTGACACTGCAAATATGCAGAAGCTGCAGGCAGCAGATTTCGTGCTGCTCCGCGGGCCGTTTCGTGAGTTCATGCCAAATTTCTCGCGTGCACAGGTATGGATCGCCGGTGGCATCGGCATAGCCCCATTTGCAGGTTATGCTGCGTGCCTCGCGCATTTTCGTTCGGCGAACGTGGCGGTGTTTCATTATTTTGAACGGAGCGGACAGAAGCTGAATCTGCAACACTATGCAGAGGACGCGAGCGGCACGCTGGCAGAGTTCGATACTCAAACCGCGCCGCATACGGCGCCAGATCTTTCCGCGCTGATCGCTTATGCCCGCAGCAACGCCTCAGCGCAATTCATCGTATGCGGGCCGCCGGCCTTCATGCGGCTAGTGCGCCGTTCGCTCAAGCGCGCCGGAATTGACGGCAGGAATATCGAAACCGAGGAGTTTCTACCATGGTAAAAATGCTTTTTCTCACGACCGTGTTAACCACACAAATCATGGCTGCGGAAAAATCGTACAAACAGTCCGAGGTTTCCCGGCACAAGAGTGAATCTGACTGCTGGCTCACTATCGACGGTGCCATCTACAACGTCACGGACTACCTCGCTCGGCATCGCGATTTTGATTACGACATAACCAGGCACTGCGGCAGCGATGCCTCTGCGCTGTGGCAATCAAAGCCGGGTACGGGAGATGCGCATTCGCGCAAGGCAGAACGATTGCTGAAAAAATACCGCATTGGCACCTTAAAAAAACCCTGAAGGGACAAATCGTGCAGGCAAGAACTTGCACGATGCCTAAAGCCTGCAACCTGCGGGAATGCCAGGTTTGCCTCGACCGAGGCAATAGAAGATATTTTAGTCCATTTTTCTTTACGTTCGGACAACGTTTCTGGTTTGTCAGTCATGAATACTGTAACCTCAAAAGCCACCCTCGAAAAATTGCGAGAAGATCTGCTCGCCCGTGTCAGCCGCATTGAGGGGCATATCCGCCGCGATGGCACCCCGCTTGTCCAGGACAGCGAAGAGGCTGTGGTCGAAAAAGAAAATGATGCCGTACTCGACGCCCTCGATGCGCAGGGCCGCAGCGAACTCGCGCAGATCGACCATGCTCTCGACAGAATCGCCAGAGGACAATATCACGTGTGCACAAAGTGCGGCGCAACAATTTCTGAGCAAAGACTGACCGTGCTACCGTACACCACTCTTTGCGTAAAATGCGCGTAAAGACCTGACAAATTCGGTTTCTTTGTTCTCGGTGCTGTTTTCGGCGCTCGATGCCGAAGACAGCTTCTTGTCTTGAGATTTTAGCACCTTTGCCAGCCATCGGCAAAGTTTTTAATAGCTGCAATTCTAAATCCCGATTAGAAAGAATCCTCGTAACCAACATGACAGTCCTTGTACTTATTGTCGTCTGCTTTCTCGCAGGCATCGCGCTCAGGCATTTTAAAGTGTTGCCTGAAAACTCGTATACGGTTCTGAACACCTTTATTATCTACGTTTCGCTGCCGGCGCTCGTCATCAAGTCGCTGCGACTGATTCCCATGACGCCGGCTTACTTCAGCGCGGCGCTCATGCCGTGGATAATGTTTCTGATCGCGGCGCTACTGTTTCTCGGCCTTGAAAGGCTTAAGGTCATAAACCGCAACACGGCGCTGGCGCTCATGATCACCGCGGGGCTTAGTAATACCTCGTTCGTAGGCATTCCCGTAATTGAGGCACTGTACGGTAAACAGTACATACCCGTCGCGGTGATCATCGACCAGATGGGCACCTTCTTGCTCGTTGCGCTCGTCGTGATTCCGCTGGTGGATTTTCTGCGTATTGGTGAGTTCAGCCTGCGCGTGGCGACACGCAACCTGCTGCTTTTTCCGCCTTTTATAGCATTGCTGCTCGCGTTTGTTTTTCAGTGGCTGCGGCCTGTTGAGATGGTCTATAGCGTCGCGGAGCGAATTTCAGAAACCCTCGCACCGCTCGCTCTTGTCTCGGTGGGATTGCAATGGCAGCCGGGCACGATCAAGAACTTTCGCAAAGAGCTCGCGATGGGGCTGACGTACAAACTGGTGCTCGCGCCGATTATCATCTACGCCTTCTATTCCGCAGCAAAATACAACGCAGACCTGCGCAAGGTCGTTGTGCTCGAAGCGGCCATGGGGCCAATGATTACCGGCGGCATTATTGCGATGCAGAAAAACCTGAATCCCCCTTTGGTTGCTGCCATGCTCTCGGTTGGCATACCACTTTCACTATTCACGTCGTTGATGGTGAAATTCTTTTTTAAGTAGGTTAAGAGACATGACATATTTCAAGCAAGTCGCAGAGGAGTGGAAGGGTCTGTGGTACGACCGGCCGCGACGCATCGAGTTTTTCGTCTCGTCGGGCATTATGACCGCCGTGATGTTCTGCATGCTGTTCTATCTGCGCTATAACGAAACGCGAACAGGAACACTGCTTCACGACCCGCTGCTGGCAATGCTGCCAACTTACGACCTGAGCGCGTTGACATTTGTCTTGCTGTACATGGGACTCGTTAGCACCGTGATTATGCTGCTCAAGCACCCGCGGCGGTTACTGATCGGCATGCAGATCTACGCTGTCTATGCCGCGCTTCGCATCACGTCGATGTGGCTCGTACCGCTCGAGCCACCGGCTGGCATGATTCCGTTGCTCGACCCGTTGATGAGCTGGGCGCACACCGGCCAGCAGCTGAACAAAGATCTGTTTTTCTCGGGGCATACGGCGACGATGTTTATCTTCTATCTGATTCTGCCCCCAGGTTGGGGCCGACCGATCTTCTTGTTCGGGGTTGGCGTCATGGCGTCGTGTCTGCTCGTTCAGCGGGTACACTACTCAGTCGACGTACTCTCTGCGCCATTCTACTGTTATGGCGCGACCGGTTTCATATTCTTCGTGCGGCGGATCTTGAAATTGCCCGGCGATTTGCGCTGAGGTGCATTTCGCATGCGAACGCACCATGCGCTGATCGCATTGGTGCTCGCTGGCTCGACATTCATGGCGGCGGTCCACGCGATTTTTTCATTTCTCGTTGAGTACGGCATTGGCATAACGCTGCAGGGACATTGCAATTTTAGATCCTCATCAAGAGACATAACGCAAGTCAGATGCACAATCAACGGCAACCTGCGCACGTACCAAACCTCGGCGCTGCCCACGTTCAAGAATCGACACAACGAAGCAGACCCGCTCGAGAACGCTTTGCTGAATCTTAAGCTGGCGCTCGAAACCCGGCGTTGGTTTTTCAATTTTTTGGTGCGGCCTTTGCTGTGCATTATATTGACGCTGTGTCTGAGAGCCATTTTATGATAAATTTTGACCCTGTTTTAAGGGAGGAAACATGAGCAAAGCAGATAGAACACCTCCAACGCCGGCCACAGAGCCGCACGTACGCCAATTTTCGACGGAAACCGGCCCGAGGCCGACGTCTGAGATCGGCATGTACGATCCGCAGTTCGAGAAAGACTCGTGCGGGGTCGGCTTTATAGCCGACCTGAAGGCAACCAAGTCGCGCAACATCGTAGAGAAGGGGTTGCAGATGCTCATGAACCTCGAACACCGCGGCGCAGTCGGCGCAGACCCCGAGACTGGTGACGGCGCGGGCATCTTGCTGCAGATGCCGCATGACTTCATGAAAATCGCCGCGGCAGAAGCGAAGTTTGATCTGCCCGCCGAAGGCGAGTACGGTGTGGCGTTCATCTTCATGCCGCAAGAAAAGGCGTTACGAAAGCAAGTTGAGAATATTTTTGAAAAGATCGTCGTCGACGAAGATCTCGAATTTTTAGGATGGCGTAAAGTTCCGGTAGATGAAAACGTGCCGGGCTACGGCGCTAAACTGACGCTCCCTTATGTCGTGCAGGCATTTGTCGGCCGCGGCAAGTTCAAAGGCAGCGCTGATGATTTCGAACGCCGCCTTTATCTGGTGCGCCGCGTGATCGACCACCGCATTCGCGCCGAGCTTAAGCTCAACCGCGCGCAGTATTATGTGCCGTCTTTCAGCAGCCAGACGATTGTTTACAAGGGCATGCTGCTCGCGGCTCAGGTGCCGGCGTTTTTCAAAGACCTGCGCCACAAAGAAATGAAATCGGCGATGGCGCTGATTCATATGCGCTTTTCAACCAATACTTTCCCGACATGGGATCTGGCGCACCCGTTTCGCATGATCGCCCACAACGGCGAAATCAATACACTGCGCGGCAATATCAACTGGATGCGCACGCGCGAAGCCGTTATGGAATCGCCGCACTATGGCAGCGATCTGAAGCGCATGCTGCCGATCGTGATGGAAGGCCAGTCTGACTCGGCGACGTTTGACACAGTTCTCGAATTGCTCGTGATGAGCGGGCGCAGCCTGCCGCATGCGATCATGATGATGATTCCTGAAGCATGGTCGAAGAACGACCTGATGTCTGAAGAGCGCAAGGCATTCTACGAATACCACGCCACCATGATGGAACCCTGGGACGGCCCGGCTGCCGTGGCATTCACTGACGGCAACGTTATTGGCGCGACGCTCGACCGCAACGGCCTCAGGCCCGCTCGCTATATAAAGACGAAAGACGACATTGTGATCATGGCGTCAGAAATGGGCGTTCTCGAAGTGCCACCAGAAGATATAGTCCTCAGCGGCAAGCTCGAACCGGGCCGCATGTTTCTAATCGATCTGTCTGAACACCGCATTATCTCTGACGATGAAGTCAAAGACAAGATTGTGAAGCAGAAGCCCTATGGCAAATGGGTGAAAGACAACATGATCAAATTTGCCGATCTACCTGAGCCAAAAGAATCGGCAACACCTGAGCACAAAACGATGCTCGAGCGCCAGCGTATCTTCGGGTACTCCAAAGAAGACTTGCTGACAGTGATGAAACCCATGGTTGTCACAGGGCAAGAAGCGATCGGCTCGATGGGAACAGACGCGGCGCTGGCCGTGCTATCTGAAAAACCGCAACCACTCTTCCGTTATTTCAAGCAACTTTTCGCGCAGGTGACAAACCCACCGGTCGATGCGATACGTGAAGAGCTCGTCATGGAACTCACGACGTACATCGGACCCGAACAGAACCTGCTTGATGAGACACCCGAGCACGCTCACCGCATTGAACTGCCGCACCCAATTCTGGAAAACAATCAACTTCTGCAGTTGAAAGAAATAGCAGAAGGCCAGTTCTCAGCAAAAACGTTTCCGCTGCATTTTGACCCCAAGAAAAAGAATGACATGCGCACGCAGCTCGACCGCATCTGTGCCGGCGTCTGCGAAGCTGTGAAACTCGGTTTTAACATTGTCATTCTCACAGACCGTGGCGTGAGCCGCGACATCGCGCCGATTCCGAGCTTGCTCGGTGTGGCAGCGGTGCATCATGCGCTCATTCGCGCGGGGCTCAGAACCCGCACCGGCATAGTGATTGAAACAGGCGAAGCGCGCGAGGTGCACCACTTCGCCCTGCTGCTCGGTTATGGCGCCAATGCGATCAACCCTTACCTCGCCTACGAAACGCTGCACGACCTCTACCAGATCGGTTTTATACCCGAACTTAAAGAAGAGAAGTACATCGAGAAAAACTATCGCAAGGCGATTGGCAAAGGCCTTTACAAGATTTTCAGCAAGATGGGCATCTCAACTCTGCAATCGTATTGCGGAGCGCAGATCTTTGAAGCGCTAGGCCTCGATTCTGAAGTCATCGAGCACTACTTCACGGGCACCGCGAGCCGTGTTGAAGGCGTTAGCCTTGAAATGCTCGAAGAAGAGGCACGCCGCCGACACGAAGAAGCTTTCGGCGACCTGCGCGAAGGTATTCTGCCATCGGGCGGGCTTTACCACTACCGCGTCGACGGCGAAGCGCACTTGTGGAACCCGACTACTGTAGCGAAGCTGCAGATTAGTACCCGCAATTCAGACTACAAAACGTTCAAAGAATACACAGCCGCAATCAATGACCAAAGCAAACGGCGCGTTACGCTGCGTTCGTTGCTCGACTTTGACTATGCCGCGACACCGATTCCGATAGAAGAAGTTGAACCTGCAAAAGACATCGTGAAGCGTTTCGCAACTGGCGCGATGAGCTTCGGTTCGATTTCATGGGAAGCGCACACCAACCTTGCAATTGCGATGAACCGCATCGGCGGCAAGAGCAACACGGGCGAAGGCGGCGAGAGCGCAGAACGTTTTGTCACCCTACCGAACGGCGACAGCCTCAGATCAGCGATCAAGCAGGTTGCATCGGGCCGCTTTGGCGTTACAGCAAACTACCTGATCAATGCCGATGAGCTGCAGATTAAAATGGCGCAGGGCGCGAAGCCCGGCGAAGGCGGGCAATTGCCTGGCTTTAAGGTCGACAAGATTATCGGAAAGGTGCGCCACTCGACCCCTGGTGTGACGCTGATTTCTCCACCGCCGCACCATGATATCTACTCGATCGAAGATCTCAAACAGCTGATTTTCGATCTGAAAAATATCAATCCTCGTGCTCGCATCAGCGTCAAGCTGGTGTCAGAGAGCGGCGTAGGTACTGTTGCTGCCGGCGTCGCGAAGGCGCACGCAGACCATATTCTGATCAGCGGTCACGACGGTGGCACTGGCGCTTCGCCGATCAGTTCAATTCAATACGCCGGCACACCATGGGAACTTGGGTTAGCCGAAACGCACCAGGTACTCGTTGTCAACGGCCTCAGAGACCGTGTCTACGTGCAGGCCGACGGCCAGATGAAAACCGGTCGGGACGTCGTGATCGCAGCACTGCTCGGCGCCGAAGAGTTCGGTTTCGCGACGGCGCCGCTTGTCACATTGGGCTGCATCATGATGCGCAAATGCCATTTGAACACCTGTCCGGTTGGCGTCGCAACGCAAGACCCTGAACTGCGCAAGAAATTCAACGGCAAACCTGAGCATGTCGTGAACTTCATGTTCTACATCGCCGAAGAAGTGCGCGAGTACATGGCGAAGCTTGGCTTTCGCAAGCTGACCGACATGGTAGGCCGCACTGAAAAGCTTGTGCCGGTGCGTCCGAAAGATCATTGGAAAGCGCGCGGCCTTGATCTCAGCAAGCTGCTGACAATGCAAAAGCCGGTGTACAAAACCGACCTTTACCGCACGAAAGCGCAGAACCACGAAATCGACAAGCAGATCGACAACCGTATGATTGAAATGGCCAAGCGTGCTCTCGACAAGCAAGAACCGGTAGAAATTAATCTGCCAGTGACGAACGTCGACCGCACCGTGGGTGCAATGCTGTCGGGCGAAGTTGCAAAGCGCTACGGCGACGAAGGCTTGCCGCACGACACGATCCAGATTCGTATGACAGGTACCGCCGGGCAGAGCTTCGGTTGTTTTCTCGCAAAAGGTGTGACCCTGAAACTTTCGGGCCAGGCAAACGACTATTGCGGCAAGGGGCTCTCGGGCGGTAAGCTGGTTGTCAGGTTGCCGGAAAAAACGACCTACTCTGCCACCGACAACATCATTATCGGGAATACCTGCCTTTACGGCGCGACGTCGGGCGAAGCCTATTTTCAAGGCCGCGCAGGCGAACGATTTGGTGTGCGCAACTCAGGGGTACACGCCGTCGTCGAAGGCACTGGCGATCACGGCTGTGAATACATGACCGGCGGGCGCGTGGTGGTGCTCGGTGAAATAGGCCGCAACTTTGCGGCAGGCATGTCAGGTGGCATCGCCTACGTATGGGACCCAGGCAACGTACACGAAAAATTTGTAAACATGGAACTCGTCGATATCGAAGCGGTAACCGAAGAGCGCGATGCGGATGAACTTCTGCATTTGATTACGCGCCATAAAGAATACACCGGCTCGAAAAGAGCGACTGAGCTGCTTGCCGACTGGAAGAACCAGATCAAGAATTTCCGTAAGATAATTCCTGGTGAATACAAGAAGGCACTGGCGGCGCTGGCCGACGAGGCTCAGAAAGAAAATGAAATGGTCGATGAAACAAAGTTAAAGGTGGGCACCGAAGGCGCCCCTAAGGGTGGCAAACATGGGTAAGCCGACCGGCTTCAAAGAATACGCACGGGCTTCTCAGACGTCAGACCCGGTAGCAGAACGGGTAAAGCACTACAAAGAATTTGAACACACCTTTGAAACGGATGTGGCCAAAATTCAGGGCGCCCGCTGCATGGATTGCGGCATCCCCTTCTGCCACGGCGACACAGGTTGCCCGGTAGATAACTATATCCCCGAGTTTAACGACCTGGTATTCCGCGGGCGCTATGAAGATGCACTGGAGAATCTGCATTCGACAAACAACTTTCCCGAGTTTACCGGCCGATTATGCCCCGCGCCGTGCGAAGGTGCCTGTACACTCGGCATCAACGAACCTGCTGTTGCTATCAAAGGTATCGAGCGATTTATCATAGATACGGGCTTCAAAAACGGCTGGGTAAAACCACAACTGCCGAAGCACAAAACCAGTAAGCGCGTGGCCGTCGTCGGTGCAGGTCCGGCGGGCATGGCAGCCTCACAGCAGCTGGCACGTATGGGCCACTCAGTGACCCTCTTTGAGAAGAATGAAAAAATCGGCGGCCTCATACGTTTTGGTATTCCCGATTTCAAATTCGAGAAATGGCAGATTGACCGCCGTGCCGAGCAGATGACCGCTGAAGGCGTAGAGATCAAAACGGGTGTGACTGTTGGCAAAGACATCAGCGCAGAAGAACTGCTGAAGCAATACGACGCCGTTATCCTTTCAGGGGGCGCAGAAGCGCCACGTGACCTGCCGATACCCGGGCGAGAACTCAAAGGCATTCACTTCGCGATGGAGTTTCTGCCGCAGAACAATAGGCGTAATGCGGGTATTGAAGTTGCGAACGCTATTTCTGCAACAGGAAAAAACGTGGTCGTGATCGGCGGTGGTGACACCGGTTCAGACTGCGTCGGTACGTCTAACCGGCATAAAGCCAAAGGTGTGAACCAGCTTGAACTGTTTCCGATGCCACCCGCAGAACGTGCTGCATCCACACCTTGGCCTTATTGGCCAATGAAGTTACGGACTTCTTCAAGCCACGAAGAAGGCGCTGAACGTATGTGGTCTGTGAATACCTTGCGCTTCAACGACGACGGCAAAGGCAATGTGAAAAGTCTTTCTTGCACAAAAGTCGAAATGAAAGACGGCAAATTCGTTGACGTTCCTGGCTCTGAGTTTGAGCTCGAGGCCGATCTGGTTCTGCTTGCGATGGGTTTTTTGGGCCCGCAAAAAAATGGCATGATCGAACAATTCGAAAAGGCCGGTTTGCAGCTTGACCCTCGTGGCAACGTGAAGGCTGACTTCGGTGATCACGCCGGTGCGCACCGCACGGCGATCGAAAAGGTTTTCGCCGCCGGCGACATGCGGCGCGGGCAAAGCCTCATCGTCTGGGCAATCGCAGAAGGGCGTAAATGCGCCAATGCAGTAAATAATTTTCTGATGGCCGGGGAACCCGCGCGAACTGTTCAAAAAAAATAGGCCCTATGTCAGAATTCAAGCCGCAACGAGATTTCTTACCGCGCCCGGGCGAAGAGAACATCTTCGGCCTGTATGAAGGGGCGGTGAAAGATACGACGACCCGCGACTGGGATTTCAACAGCAAACTGCTTCCGCGGCGCCGCACCGAACGCAAAGCCTGGATCTACCTGGGCTTTTTCAGCAGGGATTTCTATACCGGTATCACCATTATCGATGCGGGTTTTATCGCCTCTGCATTCTGCTACGTCTATTTTCCGGCGGAGAAATACTTCCAAGAGACTAAGATCACCCTGCCTATGGGCTTTGGCCGCGATTTCGACGCTACGCTTCACGACAGCTGGCGCCTCGGGCCTTACGAAATGCTGCCGACCAGCGACAAGATCGTCGTCAACGTTCGCGGAAAATTTGATCTGAGCGCAACATTCAGCCTCAAGGGAAACGGCCTCAGCACAATCGCACCTTCTGAAGGCAGCAGGCCGTTTCATTTCACCTACAAAGAAATGGCAATGGCAGCGGAAGGTGAATACATTTTCAAAGGCCGGCGCCAGAAATTTTCGGGAGAATACGGAATTCTCGACTACACCAAGGGTTACCCGCCGCGTAGAACCGAATGGAACTGGCTTTCGATGGTTGGTAAAACCGAATCGGGTAAGGCACTGTCTGTGAACCTGGTCGACAAGTTCAACAACGGCATAGAAAATGCGATGTGGGTAGACGGCAAACCAACTGCGCTGAGCACTGCACACTTTCATTATATTCGTCCGGCAGACAAATCAATCTGGCGAATTTTAACGCGCGATAACATATTCGAAGCGCGATTCAGGCCTTTCGGCGCGCGGGGCGAAGACCTTAACGTCGGGGTCATGCGAAGCCAATTTGTACAGCCCTACGGAGTCTTTGACGGCGTCGTAAAAATTAACGGCGAGACCGAAAAATTCTCGGGTTACGGCGTCACCGAAGACCATTTGGCACTCTGGTGACGCGCGACAACGCACAGCAGCACGATATGCAATTTCACTCGACCACGATCATCTGCGTCAAACGAGGTAACGAGACAGCCATGGCTGGCGACGGCCAGGTAAGTGCAGGCCAGACCATACTCAAAGGCAACGCTATTAAGGTCAGAAAGCTTTTTTCAGACAAGATTCTCGCCGGCTTCGCGGGAGCAACCGCCGATGCCTTCACGTTGATCGAGAAGCTCGAAGAAAAACTGCAGGCTTTCGGCGGCAATCTGACACGCGCTTCAGTTGAGCTGGCAAAAGACTGGCGCACCGACAAGATGCTGCGTAGACTCGAAGCGATGTTGATCGCGGCCGACAAAGATAAGATTTTTCTGCTGACGGGCAACGGCGATGTTATCGAACCCGAAGAAGGCGTGGTGGCAATCGGGTCAGGCGGCAACTATGCCCTCGCAGCAGCGCGGGCGATGCTGAAAAAGACAGATCTGTCAGCCTCTGAAATCTGTACTGAATCATTAAAAATAGCCGCAGAAATCTGCGTCTACACAAACACGAATATCCGCGTTGAAGTCTTATAAAGGGTCGCGGGGGTTCACCCCGACTCTGCTATTCGGGTTCTTCGTTCGTCTGTCCCGGTATACCACCGGCAGCAACGCTTTCTGCATCCAGATGCACACGCCAACCCGCGTCGGTTTTGATGAATGACAGCTTCTCATCGTCTGCGAAATACAGGGTCGCTTTGGTGCCTTTTTCCGTGCGGCGCAGTACTTTGGCCGGCGGCAGCATCTCTTTGGGCAACAATGTCGTTTCGCTGCCCGTAGCACCTTCATTGCGCATCATATAGCCGATAAAATCTTCAATCGTCAGTTCTTTCAGCTTCGAGACGGGCATGTTCATTTGTTTCGCCATATGCTCAAAAGCCTGCGCCGCCTGAGGATTCTCCGGTATCGACTGGAACATCGAGCGCATGCCCTCTATTTTTTCTTCGAGCTCAGTTAAAGTCTCTTTCGAAAGTACTGCGATGAAAGCTTTGGCATCACGGCGCACGTACGCGTCTTGCACCGCCGAAAGCGCCGCCTCGGGTGTATCGAGTTTCTTCTTGCCACAGCCAAGCAGTGCTGCCGCCAGTAAAATCACGCTTACGAACCTGAACATTCCCTCAGTTTTCAAGGTGCCGACAGCATGACAATCAATTCGCCCGGCACCGTGGGCCTGCGCAGACTAACCGATTCGGCGAGCATTACCTAGTCAAGAAAGCGCGGACGAAAGACACCCATAAATACGGGATTCTGCGGGTCTGCATGCCACTGCGGCTCGGGTAATGCGGCGAGGTCAGCGAGGCTACGAATGCGCAGCTCGTCGCGATTATCGCCGGTGTGGTAAACAGCGAAGACACTGTTTCCCGTGCGGATCACAAGCATAACATGGCGAATCTTAAGCTCGGCAGAATAGAAATAAAGCAGGTCTGCCGTCTTGAGTGTGCGCGAAAGCGGCGAGCGTGTGACCCGCTGGCTGTGATCGATGAGTTGCTCGGCATTCTGATTGCCCGTTTGCCAACGCCGTGAGATTTCCCTCGCGTGTGAAGATATCGCTGACGCCCCTGCTCCCCTCAATTCAGGATAATAGTTGTCGAGAAATCGATCGTCGTGCGGTTGCAGTGCTTCCCAGAACAGATAGCGTATGAGCCCAGCGCAGTCGCGATTGCTCGAGTGCCAGCGATAGTTACGCCTCTTCTTCTCATGACGCAGAACGAGTGGAGTGAAAGCTTCAATAAACCTGCGAAAACTTTCTTGTTCTTGCGCGCTGAGTCTTGCGGTGTCGCCGGCTGTTACATCGACGCAGGCAAAACTCAGGGCAAAAAAAAGCCCCGCAACCGCGGGGCCCTTTTTACTGATCATTCTTGAAGATCAGTTTGTTGGAGCGGCTGCCGGTTCGGCTGGCTTTTCCATCGTACCGCCACCGACTGGGCGGATTGTAGATTTAGGCGGATTGTCGTCAACAATGAAGTCAATCTTCACTGGCTGTGACTCGTTGCCTACTTTGTCCGTTGCTTTCGCTTCGATGCTGTGCGGGCCTTCAGTCTGGAATACCAGTTTGCCGCTGTAGATCTGCCATTCTGCTGCCTGATCTACTTTCACAAAGATGTTTGCAACACCCGATTCAGCGTCTTGCGCCTCAACGAGGTATGTGTTATCACGCATCGCATACTTCTTGCCGTCAACGTTGATCCAGCGTTTTGCAGGCGTGATCATCACAACGGGAGGAGTGTTCTCAACGTAGAGTGAGTTGATAACTGCGAGGTCTTCGGGGCTTGCGCCTTGGCCTGGAGTTGAAGTTGAAAAACCGCTGAGGTTCTCTGACTTGTTACCGAGGTTGTCGACCGCGCGGTATTTCAGCTGAGCAGCACCTGCTTTATCAAGAACGATACCGTCTTTGTAAGGCTGCCAGTCAGAGCCATTCGCAGAATATTCAACTGATTTCACGCCGCTATAGTTATCCGTTGCGCGAATTTCGAGTTTTGTACCCGGTGCAAGGTAGCGCTTGCCGTCGATCACGATAGGCGCCTTGTTCAGCGCGAAATTCATGTAAGGGCCTGTGTTGTCGATGATCACGTTGAAGATATTGTCTTCTTCGCGGTTACCGACCCGGTCAACTGAGCGATAAGTGATCTTGTGCGGGCCTTCTTTTTCAAGTGAAAACGGGTGACCGTAAACTGAAAAAGACTGCGGCTCGCCGACCTTGAACTCGATGAAGTCAAGGTTCGAGATGTTGTCCGTAGCTGTCAGTTCGAATTTTGCCTGCGAAGTTGCATAGGTGTTCTTGCCATCGTTGTAGATGTTGCCGACCTGCGAATCTGCGGTTGCAGCGGGAGCAGCTGTCGCGCCTGCAGCACGGTCGGTTGCAGCGGGTGCCGCAACAGTGCCGTCGCTGGCCTTTTCAGCCTCGTCGACTTTCTTTTCTGCGTCTTGTGCGGCTTTGTCAGCCGAATCAAGAGCGGGTTGGTTAAGGTCTTGAGCGATCAGCCACGAAGCTGAAGCAACAAGAACCAAAAACGCTATTTTCATGGATCGTGTCATGTTTATTAGCATAGGTTCCTCTCTGTCAAAATTTAGAATTCAAAACCCCGTGGGATTTACTCTGTAAAAGATACTCTGAAAAAGTGGTTTGAAACTTTCATTCTCGGCAGCCGTGCCGCAAAAAACAAAAGGTCAACGCACCTTTTCAGAGTACCCTTAGCTTATCGTCCCGCCGGGTATGATGACTTAACTGCGAGTCGCGGGTTTAGGTACAGAATGTCAATTTATTTTGCCTTTCAAGCGCTCGAGTAATATGAGGATGTATACCCGCACAGGTGCCAATTACGCATGACGAGGGTCAATCCCCCCCCGGCTTTGGCCGATAATATAGCATGCGCCGATTTTTTATGTCACACTTTCTGAAGGCGACCATTCTGGCCACCGTTGCCCTCATGGCCTCACATTGCGCGGCGCGTCAGGTACGCAACGAAATGGAGCTGCAAGAGGCAGCAAAACTCGCTGCCGAAAATCAGGAAAAAGGCTGGCTGTCGCTCGAGCGCACAGTTCGCACCAAAGACGAAGACCCCGACGTCGAGATGCAGCGCAAGGCGCTGGCCGAAGTCGGCAAAATACCCTCACCCCGGTCGCAGGCTCTGCTATCTGAGAATGTCAACAACCGCTACCTGCGCGCCGAAGCGATCGGTGGCCTGATGAAGCAGCGCGACGATAACAACCGCGCCGCCATCGACGCGATGATCGTCGAAGCCGCAGCGCGCAACGCGCAAGAGTTCAGTGGCCTGACGCGCGAAGAGATTCAGGCGCTTGGTGAATCTGACAATCCTGAAGCCGTGCGGCTGCTAAAACAGCAGATGGGACGCGATCCGAATAAAGACGAGATGACGATCGATGCGCTGGGTAAAATTCTCAAGCGGCAGAAACGTTCAAGCTACAGCCCGCTCGATTTTACTCTGCCGCTCGGCCAGGCTGCCACCGCACCCAAAGTATCGATAGAAGATATTTCGACGACCGGGCCACCTGGCGAAACAACAACGGATTCGCCGGAAACTGAAGAAAAGAACGCAGCAGATACCGATCCCGAGAGCGTTCTGTTACAATACCTTGCAGGCGACGGCAACCCGGAAACAAAAGACCGTGCGGTGCAGAATATTGCCGACTCCCGACAAAACGGAATCGCTTATCTGCTCTCACTTGCAGGCAAGAGTTCAAGTGGCGTCAAGGCACGTATCGCCATCATTGATTTTCTGACACGCCACGCCGTGAATACACAAGACAAGTCGATGATCGGTAAATTTCAGGTTCTGCGCAGGCGTGCCGGCTCGAACCGCGAACTGGCGCAATCGATCGACCTTTCGCTGCGGGTGCTCGGTAGCGCCTTCGGGCGCACCGTAGCCGTAGGCACAACCGGCAGGCGGCGCATCGTCGTCACTGACGGCTTTGACCCGCTGCCGCGCGAAGCCGACATCGTTAAGCTCGACCAAAGGCCTTACCCGGGCTATTCATCCGCAGATGTCAGAACCAATCTCAAAAAGGCGCTCACGTATTACAAACTCGACGCCCGCATCGCCGACCGCATGCAGAAACGCGTGAGCGATCTTCTCAACCTGCCACAAAACAAAGAGTCACCCGAACGCAATCTGATCTTTACTGCTCTCGGACGCCTTTACCCCGAACGCGATTTTTATGTTTTGAAGAAACAGGGGCAGGATGCATTTGCGAAACCAGGTTATTTCACAACCACGCTGCGGCTCGTCACTTCTTCTGCTCGCGGCCGCTCATGGCAGATTGCGGCACTGCAGAGAGTCTGGGGCCTCACGGAAAACGAAGCCGATCGCATTCGGCAAATCTACCTGCGCGACGGCAAATTACTGCAGCAGCGCATGCGGCTGTGAGAGCGCTTTCGCCTCCATCGCCACATTGCGCTGAGGGGCCGGGGGTGCGGTGAGACTGAGAAACGAACTTCTGCTCATCTTTGCGATGGTGATCTGGAGCGCCTCGTGGACCTCAGGTAAACTGATCGCCAATTCTGCCGATCCGAAAATCATTTTGTTCTGGCGTTTTCTTTTTTCGGCAGTGGCGCTCGCCCCGCTTGTGACGTTAACCGGTGCGCGTTTCAGGATAACCGTATCACAGGCTTCGTGGGCGGCTCTCGGCGCGATGATCATTACAGTCTATACCTTCTTGTTTTTTATCGGCCTAAAAACCGGCCTTGCCGGCGCTGCAGGTGTGCTCGTCACGTCGATGAATCCGATCTTTACGTATTTTCTGACGCGCGTGCTGTTTCGCCACACGCTCAGCCGGCGCGACGCGCTGGGTCTGGCGCTCGGCGCGGTCGGCGGCGCGGTGCTCATCGAATTCTGGCATATCTCGGTCGACCAGCTGCTGCTCTCGGGTAACCTGCTGTTTCTCATCGCGTCGCTGGTCTATGCGCTCGTCACGCTCACGACAAACGCCGCAACACGCACGACGTCGATCGTGGTCTACTCGTTCTATGTCAATTTGTTTGGTGCGATGTTGGTCGCGCCATTCATCGGCGCGGGTATCGTTAAGACGCCGGCGGCAACAAATTATGCCTATTGGTTGAATATTATTTATCTGGGCGTGATCTCAAACGCGTTTGCCACCACGGTCTATTTTTTTGCAGTCAAAAAACTTGGTTCAGCCCGCGCGAGTTCTTACATTTTTATTGTACCCGCCACAGCGCTTCTGATTGCCGCGCTCTATCTGCATGAGCCGGTGAAGGCGACAACCCTGATCGGGGGATTAATAGCTTTACTGGCAGTTACAATATTACGCCGACCTTAAAGCGGCGAATGCCGCTTTAAGGTCGGCGTTTCTATTCTTTATCTTGCTCCATTAACTGTTTGATGGTTTCAGCCATGACTTCAGGTTGATTCTTGAATTTCACGCCATCGACGACAATTTCTTCTTTGCCGATCTGTACGCCTGACTTGCGCGGTATGTTGCTGCCGCTTCCCATTGAAGAAGACGAAGAGTCATAATTTTGCATGCCCTCGCCAGTACCGGTGAAATCCTCACCTTCGCTCACGAACTCACTGCCGCCCGTGTCGCCTTCGGGCATTGCGTCAGCACCTTCAGGTAATATCAGAGAGTCTTCGTCGGGTTTATTCTCAATCACGTCGATGGCTTCGGGAACCTTCTTCGCGAGCAGCGCATAAAGACCGCTGCCAAGCACAAACATCAAGAGACCGCTCACGAGTGGCCTGAAGATGAGCGCTACGGCGCCACTGTCAGAGGCAATCGTAAAGACGAGGGCCACAAGCGCGCCGAGCACTGCAAGCAAGAGGCTCAGCCGTACGTGCGCTGCTGTAAAGAATGCGGGCATGCGGCATGCCTACATTGCAGGGCTGAAGATTTTCTTGAAAAAGGCGCCCACTCCCGATTCATTGCGCTTCGGGAGTTCTTGTTCGAGAATGCGCGAAGCGATAATGTCGAGGCACGAAGCCGCCTTGCATCCGGGAAAAAGCTGGTAGAAAGGTTTTTGCCGGCGAATTGATTTGGAGACATTGTCGTCGTCGTAGATGAAACCTAGATTTTCAACGCGCACGTTCAGAAACTGGCTCGAAATATTGATCACGCGCTCTGCGACCTTTTTGCCTTCGAGCGAAGACTGCGCGCGATTGACGAGCAGCTTAAGGTTCTTGTCGGGCGCCACGAGCACAATCGACTTGATAATGCCATAGGCGTCGGTAATTGCCGTGGGTTCGGGAGTCGTGACGACGATCACCTTATCGGCCGGCAACGTAAAACCCACGACATTAGACGAAACGCCGGCCCCTGTGTCGATGAGCATGATGTCGTAGCCTGAGAGCTTTTCAAAAGCGGAAACAAGAGTCCCGCGTTCTTTATCAGACAAGTTTGCGAGCATGCTGTAACCCGAGGCGCCGGCGATGATATCAAGCCCTTCGGGAGTACGAATGATGATGTCTTCGAGTTCTTTATGACCCTTGATGACGTGGTAGAGGTTGAATTTAGGAACAACGCCCAGCAACACGTTAATGTTGGCCAAACCAAGGTCAGCATCGAAGAGCAGAACCTTCTTACCGGCTGAAGCGAGGGCGAGACCCAGGTTCACCGAAATGGTCGACTTACCCACGCCACCTTTGCCGCTGGTGAGCGTGATAATTTGCGTAGTGGTACCAGGGTCTGACTTACCCACCATCTGTCTGAGCGTGCTTGCCTGATCCATTGAGCCTCTTCTTTTAGTTTCGATCAAATAGGTCTGATTCATCAAGCCATTTTTTTAAGATCGCGTCTGAAATGAGCATACGGTCGGCGTCGAGCCAATCTTTCGCCACATCTTGCCCGTTTGTCAGCATCGAAAACGGTTTGTGCCAGGTATCGGCAGTCTCGACGATCGGGGCAAAGCTGAAACTTTCGTCTATTTTGCTGATGATGATTCGGCTGTATTCGAGCAGTTCAAAACGGTCAAATAGCAGCCTTGCATCCTGCAAGCGGGTAGTGGCTGGCACAACCAGGTGCGTTTCTATGTCATGCTGCGCGTTGATCGCGCTAAAAAAAGCCTTTTGGCGGTTCAGAAATTCCTGATTTGCCGGGCTTGAGCCACTGGTGTCGATGAAAATGAATTCCGCTTCGCTGTTCGCGACTGCGATCTGCAGCTCTTCGGGTGTGCGGCAGACGCGGCAGGGAATATCCATAATGCGCGCATAGACCTTGAGCTGTTCGGTTGCCGCAATGCGGTAGTTGTCGATGGTGATAAGCTCTACTTTGCGCTTTTGCGACACGCTGAGGCGCGCCGCCATCTTGACGAGCGTTGTGGTTTTACCGGCGCCTGTCGGCCCGACTAAAGTCACAATACGCTGCGAAGCGGTTGTTGTCGTGCGAATGTGCTCACCGAGTATCTCACGGGCCTTTACATGTACCTTCTTTCGCAGCTTGTAGTCTGCGGGCGCCATCTGCGCGCGCGTGCGCATTGCGATGCTCTCGGCAAATGAATGACTGAACCCCACAGAGGTCAAATGCTCGTACAGACTTAGAAGTTCGCGCTCTTTGACGAGATCGAGGTCGGGGCCACCCTTACTCTTGAGCACGGCGCGCAGCTCGGCGACCTCGGCTTCAAGCCGGCGGATCTGCTCACCCGATGGCGGCGTCACGCTGATCGGGAGCATCTCTTTCTTTAACGACGGCTGAACTTCGCGCGTCAACGGCACCGAGCCTGCTTCAGGCATACCCGCGCGCTTGAGCGACGTACGGTTGAGCATCTCTTCAAGCAGCTTCAGCTTATTGTCAATTGTCTCGTCTTTTTTCTTGGGCTGCACCTTATTCTTTTCGAGTAATGCGCCGCTGATTTCCCATTGGGTCGCGCGGGTTATTTTTCCCCAGACCGACTTCACCGGCACCTCGCGCTGGTTTGAGATGAGTACATCGGGGCCGCTGCCATATTTGGTGCGTACCTTTGCCAAAACTTCGGCATGCGTATCGCCCCGCTCTGTAAAATACTGCATCAGGCGTTTACCTCGCTCGCTTCAAGAATCACTTTGGTCAGTTCGATAAATTTGGCATCGCGTGGAATCTCTTCGTAAGCGATGACGGCAAAAGAACGCGTCGACGTTTCCCGGGACAGAATTTCAGCGATGCTCGAACGCACCTCTGAGCCGCAGACAAACAGCGGAAACTTACCCTGCGTCTGCATCGTATTGTAAGCTGCAAGCAAGACCGAGCGCAGCCTTTCGCGGTAGTGCGGGTCGATTGCCAGCACACGACCATCACGGTCATCGATCGTGATGTTGCCTCGCAGGTCATATTCGATCTGCGGGTCGATGACTGCAGCGAAAATCGCCTTGTTCTTATCTTGATAAGGTGAGACAATCTGGCGTGACAACCGCTGGCGCACAATATCAGTCAAGAGCTCGGGGTTGTTGAAGCGGGCGCCATAGTCAGCAAGAGTCTCAAGAATGGCCGGCAAATTGCGAATCGAAACATTCTCGCGCAAGAGGTTGTGCAATATCGTGAGTAAGACGCCCGGGTTCGGGAAGATCTTGTTTACTTCATCGACTACGCTCGGATACTTCTGTCGGGTTTTGTCGAGCAGCAGCTTCACCTCTTCGCGGCCCATAATCTGCGGAGCGTACGCCCTGAATGTCTCTTGCAGGTGCGTGATCATCATCGTGCTGGCATCGATCACAACATAACCCTTTTCTTCGGCCTCACGCTTTTTTTCGGGGTCGATGAGTATCACGCGCTGGCCGAATGCCGGGTCTGTGACAACGAGATCAGGCGAAGCGGGCACCAGCTCTTCGCGCACGTTGGGGTTCGTCAATGCACCCAGATATTCAGGATACACCTTCGTACGAGCGACTTCGATGCCTCCGATCAGAATCAGGTATTCGTTGCCGTCGAGGTCGAGGTTATCGTTAATGCGCACGGGTGGCACAATCATGCCGAGATCGGCAGCCATCTTTTGCCGCAGGTTGGTGATTCGGTCAAGCAGGGTGCCGCCCTGCTTGCGATCAAGAAGCGGCACGAGATTAAATCCTATTTCTATTTTGAGAGGGTCTACAGCGAGTTCATCGAGAAAACGTTCGGTAGAGCCCACTTTCTGCTGTTCCTGAATCGCATCTTGTTTCTGGCTCTCTGCCATTTTTTGCTGGCGCATATTGTACGCGAGAAAACCGAGAAAAAGGCTGATGACCCACAGCGAAAGTTTCGGGAAACCCGGCACGAGCGACGCCACAAAGAGCGCACCGGCCGTGATATAGAGTGCTCGCGCATTCTGAAACATCTGAGAAGAGAGTTCGGTCGTCAGGTCGTTCTTCGCGCCAGCACGCGTCACCACCATGCCCGTAGCGACGGTAATGAGCAGCGAAGGGATCTGCGCCACGAGACCGTCGCCGATCGTCAGCAGAGTGTATGTCTTCAGCGCCACCTGCAGGGTTTCACCGCGCATTGCCATGCCGATGATGAGGCCACCAATGACGTTGATTGCGGTGATGATAAGACCCACGCGCACGTCGCCCTGCACGAACTTCGTCGCGCCATCCATCTGGCCGTAGAAGTCGACTTCGCGGCGCAGGTTTTCGTTACGGCGACGCCCCTCTTCTTCGGTGACGCGACCCGAAGTCATGTCGGCCTCGATCGCCATTTGGCGGCCGGGCAAAGCATCGAGTGCAAAGCGGGCAGACACTTCAGAGATTCGCGTTGCACCTTTCGTGATGACCATCATCTGCACCAAGACGAGAATGATGAACACGACAAAGCCGATGACATAATTGCCACCGACCACAAATTCACCAAAGGCCCGAATCAGCTGACCCTCGAACGCCGGGCCCTTTGCGAGAATAAGGCGCGTCGATGAAACGTTGAGCGCCAGTCGGTAGACTGTCGAAACGAGAAGCAATGTAGGAAAAACAGAAAAGTCGGCTATCTCGCGGTTGAACATCGCGGTCAAGAGCGCAACGATCGAGATCATAATACTCACCGCAAGCAAGAAATCAAGCAGCAGCGCCGGCAACGGCACGAT
Source organism: uncultured Leptospiraceae bacterium (assembly GCA_942492915.1). Taxonomy (GTDB): domain Bacteria; phylum Spirochaetota; class Leptospiria; order Turneriellales; family Turneriellaceae; genus Turneriella. Next base: position 3,601,832 of record OW818662.1, on the reverse strand, counting down.
CAGCATCGCGACGACCGCAATCACGGCGACGCCGAGCATAATGTCGCCCTGCTGGTACCACTTTTTCATGCGACGCGCCTGTTAACGTTAAATTTGTCGCGAATCGCAGGAATAGCCGCGACGATCTTGGCAACGAGTACAAAAAGATTTTCAGGAAGAACCTGATTCAGCGAAACATTATCGTAGATGAATCGAGCGAGCGGCTTGTCTTCAAAGAGCGGCACTCCGTTCTGTTTTGCCACCTCACGAATAATGCGCGCGATTTCGTCTTCGCCCTTCGCCACGAGTTTTGGCGGTGTGCCTTCAAGATCAAATTCAAATTTAATAGCGACAGCGTAGTGCGTCGGGTTTGTGATGACGAGGTCTGCCGTTGCAACCGCCTGCCGCATCGAACTGCGCAGCGCCTCTTGCATGCGCTGGCGTTGCCGTGCCTTAATCTGAGGATCACCCTCTTGTTCGCGGTATTCTTGCTTAATTTCTTGCTTGGTCATCTTCAAACTTTCGATAAACTGCGAACGTTGAAAGATATAATCAGGCACAGACATCGCGAGCAGAATGATGATCAGCACGAGCGCGAGCTTGAACGCCATGTAACCGAGAGACCGCAGCGCTTCGCCGACGCCCATGCGCCCTGTTTTCATGATCGCGAGAAAATCATCGCTGATCATCAGATAGCTGACCGCGCCGATTAACACAACCTTGATGATCGTCTTTGTCAAATTGACATAGATCTGTTTAGAAAAGAAAATACGTTCAATCATACGATTGAAACTGAATGAAATATTCGAGAGCTTCGGGCGCAGCGGCTCAAGCGAAAACATGAAGCCCGTCTGCGTCAGGTTGCCGACGACTCCCATAATCATCACCGCAGCGAAAAATGGTGCGAGCATCAAGAAAAGTTCGCGCGAAATCGTGATAATCATCGGTATCAGGCTCGTTTCGGTCACAGCGCCGAGGCCCGCAAAACCACCGATATAAATTTTCGTGATGCGCGCGAGCGATGAAAGAATCCAGCCGGCGCTTGCAAAAAGAACGATGAGGCCTGCGAGCGTGCCAAGCGCGGCAGGAATCTCGGCGCTCTTGGGTACTCGCCCTTTTTCGCGCTCGCGGCGTCTGCGGGTTTCGGTGGGGTCTTCGGTGCGACCTTCGTCTTCGGCCGCAAACATCGCGAGCAGATCTCTATCCGCATCGGTGGGCAATGCAGGTGCGGATGGATAAGCGTACTCGAGTTCAGGGAACAGTTCGTCGGCCCGGCTTTTAAAGAACCGGTGAATCTGGCGCCAAAGCGCAATTAAGGATAGAATGCACCAGTAGCGCAATAATGCGACATAATACGGCTAACCTGCCCTGTCAAGGCTTTACAGGTGAGTCATTAACTAAGTGTCCTGCGGACACTTAGTTAATGACGGACATCTGCTTCCACTTACCGCCGACAAAACGGCGCCAGAAAACAGAGGCCTGCACGATGCTAAAAACTGTCGCCGCACCCCATGCCCAGTAGACCGCGCCGGGTTCGTTGCGAAAAAGGTATGCAGGCAGCACCATGAGCGGCCAGGGCAAGATGAGCGCCATGACCGTGACGAACTTTGTGTCGCCGGCCCCTTTGAGCGAAAATGAGAAAATCAGGTTCACGCTGTCAGAAATGGTGAACGTCGCCACAAACATCAAGAGGTATGGCGCAATGACGCTCACCTTCGCCCACATCTCGGCGTCGTCTTTGTTGCTGAACCAGCTAAGATAGAAACCGGGAAATAGCACAAAGGTTAATCCCGCGACCAGAATATACATTATCGTGACCTGCCAACCCGCCCATACGGCGCGTTCGGCCTGATCGGGCTTTTTTTCACCCAGAAACTGTCCGACCAGCACCGAAGTCGCCTGCGCCATACCCATCGCCGGCAGAATCGACAGCATCATGATCGTGACGACGATGCTCGAGGCAGAGAGCGCGGCGCTGCCATCGACCATGCGCCCGATGAAAATGAGAAAGATGCTGAACGCAAGACCTTCGAGCGCCCACTGCATACCGCTCGGCACACCAAAGCGAATGAACCTCTTCATCAGCTCGCTATTCCATTTCCAGCCGGATGTCAGGCCGTATTCACGGCGCTCTTTGTCTGTGAACACGAGCACCATGCCATAAAGCGCCGCAATCGCCGTGCCGATGGCTGTCGCATACCCAGCACCCGCGATTCCCATTTTGGGAAATCCGAACTTGCCGAGAATCAAACAATAGTCGAGCACTGCGTTGGCGACGAGTCCAACACCGTTGATCTGCATAATAACCTGCGTGCGGCCAAGACCTGTGAAATAGCCGCTCGCTGCCGCGACGATTGCCGTCGGGAGCGCAGAGAAGCACATTGCCACAAAATAATCGACTTCGAGGCGTTGCATCGACTGCGCATGGCCCATAGCGCCGAAGACACTGCTGGCGACGGGAACTAAACCAATGAACAGAATACCCCCAATCACACTGACGTAAAGAGCCTGCCACACGGCCGGCCCGATCATCGAATTGCGGTTTGCGCCAAAGTATTGCGCCACGAACGTGGTCACGTAAGAAGAGGTCTGCTGCAACAAGGCCATCGGTGTCCAGAAGACACCCATTACGGCAACAGCTGCTCCCATCGCTTCGGTTGAATAATCAGCCAGAAACAGCCGATCGATAGTCATCTGTAGATTCCAGAAACTGTTCGCGACAATAAGCGGCCAGGCGATTTGCAAAATGGCCTTCCAGCGCCCTGTGCGCGACGCCGGCAACTCTGCCATCGGTTCAATATGAACTGGATTTTCAGACATGATTATTTTTCCTTTGCGAGATCAAACGAATAAGAGAGCTGCAGGTCGATGCGGTCGTATTTGTCGAATATTCTGAGGTCGGGGTCGCCCGAGGCGATCACGACGCCGGTATATTGCACGTACGCACCGATCGAATCAGTTACCTTATACGTCAGGTTGAAGCGTATGAGCAGGTTGCTGTATTTCAGAAACGTAAACGCGAATGAATTAAAACTCAGCGTATCGCGCAAGAAGTTCTTTGACCAGCCCAGCGCATACGAATGCATAGCTGTATCGCGCACCAGCGTCGCATCACGCTGTGTCGGCGCAGAAACAGAATATTCGAATATGATGCTGCCGTAAGCTGTCGTGTTATAGTCGAGCCCTAACGTACCCCCGATGACGTCGGCTTTCTTCACATCTGCCGGCATGCTGATCAGAGACCCTGTAGCCGGGTCTGGCAGTTGCAACACCGTCTGGTTGAGACGGCCGAATTGATACGCGCCTTCTGCTTTGAGTAACACCCCCGCCAGAGGAAAATTCGCCGAAAAGCCCGTGGTGTTATAAGGTGCATGCTGCGCCTCAAAACGAAAGTTCTGCGGGTTGATGCGAAATAGCGGGTCACGGTTATAGAACCGGCCCGCAAAGAGAGAAACTGCGCCACCACCCAAGTATGCGGTGTACTGCGCGCCCCCTTCGACCTCTCGACCAAAGTCTGAGGCCCGGTGTATCTCCACACCGGGTATCAGCGAATAAGGGTGGTCGCGGTCAGTGTAGCGTGTAAACACGGGATACGGAATAAAGATCAGCTGCACCTCTTGTTTCGGCAAGAACCAATCGACCCTAATCGTGTTCTGCCCGATGCGTGCCTCTTGTGGTTGAGCGAAGAACGCCTTGGTCGCATCGCGCGCCGAAATTACATCAGATACCGGTAGAATATCGGCTTTGCCCCAGACAGTAATAATTTTGCCAACAGAGACCGAGACATTCTCAAACGACTTGCGGTAATAGAGTTCGCTGACGAGACCTTCCCATTCGTAGCCGCTGCGTGTGTAGCTGCTGTCGTTCTCGATGCGATAAGCGGCATTATAGCGCGCCCAACCCTCGCCATAAATTTGTCCCCATGAAGCCTGGTGATCAAGGGTCAGCGCCGTGAAGGGCCCGAGAAAAACAAAACGGTTATCAACTTGCCGCCCGAGCTCCATGACGGCTTTGCCGCGCACGGGCAGCGTGAAACTGTCTTTTGTCTTGGCAGCTGCCGGCTCTTCAAAGTCAAAATCTTCTGAAGCCGGTTTTGTTTCGGCGGGCGGTTCGAATTCCTGCGCAGGGAGAATAGATGCACACACCATGAAACTCGCCACTGCGAGTTTCATGGTGTGTGTCATCGTACAGACCCCATCTGGCTCTCACGAAACGCGCTGTCTTGCACGGCGCGAGTGTCAAACAGCGCTTCGGGAATCGGCACATTGATCTTAATCTTTTCGAGTTTCATCATGCTCATGCGCCGATTTTTGTGATTAACAACAATCAGCTGTTTCGCCACTGCCACTCCACCCACGACGGCCAAATCTTTCGCATAAAAGGTTTTCACAAGACGGTTCTGTCGGTCATACGAGTCCGATTTCAAAACAAGATAGCTCGCCTTATCGACCCAGAGTACACCGCGGCCATAAGATGACTTTGGCGCGCGTGACGCAGTGGGAAAAGACTCGAGCATAAAGCAATCACGGCCGTCGACCGCTTCGTCGCCGAGATAAGAATAGACGTAGTCACTCATTCGCACTTTCTCGAGATCTTCAGCTGCCAGCTCAGAACCAAAAAACGTCCCGGTCTTTGGGGAGTTCGATGACTCAGCGACGATGCGCTTGAGCTTTTTCAGTGCCGGAAGGTACATCCACTGTTCAGTGTCTTTACCAGGCACTTCATAATCTTTCTGCAAGAATGCTGAGCCTTTCTCATCTGCCGGGTCATCGATAACGCTGAGGCCAATTGTATCTTCAAGCTGCGGCCCGATATCTTTTGAAATCGATTCGAAAGTTTTTGCCCGCGCCTGTCCGGAACACTTGCGCTTGCCTGCCTGATCTTCAAAGGCGCATGATATGAGTTTGGTGCGGTTATACGAAGTCTTACCGTCGTCGCGCTTGATCATTTTGCGCGCAATCTCTTTCGCCCTTTCTGGTTCTTTCAGTTGCTGGGCTGCAAGCAGCCCAACAGCTGAAAGAAAAATGATTGTATGCTTGGTCATGTGTCAGCTCCTTTTACCTTTGTCGTTCTTCCAAATAAAGTTAGCAGCGCGGGCAGGAAAAACAGGTCGGCCAAGAGTGCACTCGATATTGCTATCGCGGACAGCAACCCGAAGTTGCGAAATGGCACATAGATTGAAGAAAGAAAAATCAAGAACCCGGTGACGAGAATGATCGATGTGAAGATCATCGCCTGGCCCACCTCGCGCAGCGTACTCTTGATAGCCTCGAGCCTGCCATGGCCAGCCAAGAGTTCACCCCGGTAATGCGTCATGAAGTGAATCGTGTCATCGACTGCGATACCAATCGCTATCGGCAATACCAGAAGCGTATCGGAGTCGAGAGGTATTTTGAACCAGCCTGTGACTCCCACTGTTAACAAAATCGGAAAAATATTCGGCAGCATCGCAATGATGCCGTATCGGATAGTTCCGTAAATGAGAAACATGATCACCGTAATAATCACGAGTGCCAGGCCAAAGGATTGTAACTGAGACTTGGTGAGAAAGCCCGTCAGACGCATCATTATCGGTATGCCGCCCGTGGCATAATAGGTAAGTTCAGGATTCATTTTCTTCACGGGCTCAAGATATTCCTTCATCCAGCCTTCGACTTGTGTCAAGAAGTCGACGTATTCAAATGAACTCTTATTGACGACCTGCAGCGTGATTCTTCCTTTTTCCCAATCGTCATCTGCGAAGAGTTTGCGTGATTCAGGGTCAGCAGAATCATACATCAGCAGCACCTGCTTCAACTTCTGGTTATCCGAAGGAATCTTGTAATTTTCTTCTTTGCCGTTGATCAGATTCTTGTTCGAATCTTTGACCGCGTTAACGAGCGATGTTGCTTTTGCAACAAAATCAGGACGTTCCTTTTTTGCCCTTTGTGCGAGATTATCCATCGCTGTGAGAAGAGTGACATCTTTGAGGCCATCATTTTTTCCCGTGTTGATAATTATCTCTACGTTCGTTGTGCCTCCGAAATGCTGGTCAAGCGTTTCGAAGGTTTCTTTGAAACCGTAGCCTGGCTTAATCGATTCAAGAAAATTGGTATCGACGACTACGCGCGGGTACCCTGAAATACTCGCGAGCATAATCGCACTGAATACCGCAATAATCGTCTTCGGGCGGTCATGCGTGACGCGAATGATGTAAGTAATAAACCGTTGCAATTGGCGCTCCAAAAGGCCCTGCATTTTTTCACCAGTTTCTTTATTCTTCGCCGCACCAGGAGCCCAAAGGGTCAGTAACGATGGCAAAAGATAAATTGTACCGACATATGCGAAGGCGATGCCAAACGAGGCAGCGATTGCGAAGTTGCGAATCGGCACAATGGGCACGACAGCCATTGAGATAATACCCGCAAAAGTCGTGAGTGTCGCAAGCATCACAGAAACACCCGATTTCTCGTAGGCTTTGATCAATGCAGCCCGTTTATCGAGTGTTACGAGATAATACTTATAACCCGAAAGTATATGTACCGACGAAGAGATACCCACGGTCAGATTCAGAATGGCAACGATGTTGATCATCATCGTCATCGTAACATTCGACAGGCCAACGAGGCCCAGCGTCCATACCACCGACAAGATGATAATCAGTGTGGGCCAAACCATTGCGGAAAGCGAACGGAAGGCGATGGCGAGAGTAATGAAAATCAACAATATCGACAGGCCCATGATTTGCCCCATTTGGGATGTCATGATGTTCATGAAGAACGACGCCACCCAAGGCCCACCACCCAACAGATATTCCATGTGTGGCGAAGGCGACTCACCCACCGTAGGGTTAGACCAGTTTTGACTCTTAAGAATCTTAGCAAGTTCTTCATTGAACTTCATATAATCTGACGGATCAGCACTTTCCATTTTCGGAATCTTGTTGCGGTCTCTCTTATTGGTTTGGCTTTCAGTAAAATCAAATTCAGGCGTCGAAGGTTTGGCCTCACCTTTGTCATCGAGCTTCTGTATGCGGGCACCATAATCGGTGAGCATCAAAACTGCACCGTACTGGCTATCTTTCGAAAACCAGCTGCCAGGAAAATCGCGCTGCGCCATGGCAATTTTCTTGATTTCTGCGAGCAGCTTGTTATCTGGTATCGATGTTCCGATGAACTTACGATTTTTTAAGGTGTCGCCTTTCGACTCAAGAAAGTCCGCAGAAATTATCGTGCGTATGCGCGTGATGCGATTCAGAGGTGAACCTTTTTCGAATCGCCTTTTGTTGAGCTCGTCTTCGAGAGCTTTGACTTTTTTCAGCGTATCGGCGTCGAAAACCTCTTTGCCCTGCGGCTTGAACATAATCATCATGTATTCGTCAGAACCGAAGAAGTAGCGAAAACGCTGATAATCAACAAGCGTAGAATCGCCTGCATCAAGCCAGGTATCGAAAGTCATATCGACTTTGAGTTTGGGCAGACCAAAGCTAAGGCCGACAGTGAAGAGCGCGAAAAATCCGATTACCCACCATCTTCGTCTAAACGAAAACTCGGGTATCGCCACCATCCACTCGGTGTATTTCTTCATGACGCGATCGGTAAGCCGCAGCTTTGGTTCAGTTTTAGTACTCATTTGTCCTCGTGTTCAGCCTATTTTATTTTTTGCAACACCGCTTCAAGGCGGTCGAGATTTTGTTCGTTGGCTTCGCGCACAAAATTTTTTACGCGCTCGTATTCTTCAAGCAACGCAAAGGTCATACGAAATTGTATTTCAGTACCTATACCCGTTCTAGTAATTTTTGCAACTAACCGAAAGCTGTGCACCGGCTCGATGTGGTCGATGACAATGCGTTCGCGAGGTTGTACCTCAATGAAGCGGCAAAAATTTTCATAATGCGCGCCATCGGGTGCATGCATCGTGAAACGCCAGTCACCACCGGGTGAAAAATTAAACTCATGAAAGGTGTTAGTGAACCCGTTTGGCCCCCACCATTCTTTCAGCAGCACGGGGTTCGCAAAACTTTCATACACCGATTCATCAGAAAATTTGGTGACGCGCGTATTGACGATCGTGCGCTCTGAATTATTCGGCTCTGTCAGCAAATCTGGTTGCATAAGTGATCTTGCATTCGGAAGCGGCAGGGTGCTCACGAAAAATCATGATGGCTTACATTGTAAGCCATCATAGCCTTTTTCAGGTATTCTTCAAGACGGTTGAACATATTTGACCAGCCGCCATTGTTGGCATCGCGCTGTGAGACAGCGGTAAATGGCGCCTGGCGAAAATGCATTCGCGTCTTTCCGTTTTCGTCGAAAAAGCGAATCGTCACGACATTCTCGACGCCCATGTCGCCTTCGGCCTCCCACACAAATGTGAATTCGAGCAGGTCATAAGGTCGCACCTCACGAAAAACCCCGTTCTGCCACAGATCGCCGCCATAAACTTCAGAATCAAGACAGCAACGCCAGCGGCCACCGGGGCGAATATCCATCTTAACCTGCTTTGACGGGCAGAAAGTTGGCCCCCACCACTCGAGCATGTTTTCAGGCGTTGTCCACACCTTGAAGACAAGCTCGCGCGGAGCCTCAAACACGCGTTCAATTACCAGCTCAGATTCTGCGATAGCCATTTCGAAGATTCTTCAGATCAGAGGTCCGCTGAAGCGACGGCTCGCAGGTCTTAAGTGCCACGAAAATGCGGCGACGATCAGAAACGCAAGAGGAAAAATGACGTGTTCTGTGCCAAATTTGGCCATATAATTCGAATATGCCGCCCCGGTGAGATTGATCAAGATGCCCGCGTACGCCCATTCTTTGAAGAGGGGGGTACGAGGGGCAACCAGCACTACCGATGCGATCAGCTTCCAGACGCCCAGAAGGGAGAAGAAGAAAAGGGGATATCCACCCTTTTGCGCACCTTCAACGACCTGCGGGCCCTGCTGCAGGTACATCACACCTGCCATCGCATAGTTTGCCGCAACCGGCACTGTAAACACCCAATAGGCGATCAGTTTAATTTTCTCTTTTTTCACTTTGTAGCTCCAGTTTTATTTTTTGAGGATTTTAGAGTTTCACGTTTCTTCTGCGATTGCCGATTCTGCACCACACGATATTTGACAATCTTCTTCACCAATGCCGCCGGCAATGGCCTTTCAGCTGTGAAGCGGATCGTTGAGCCCGCTGTTTTGAAAAGTGCGAGGTCAGCCGCAAAAGCCTTGAGCAAACCCTTGTCGACGCCAATCAGCGACGCGTGATTCTTGAACGCCGCCCAGTGAATGAGCGGCCCGTTGAGTTTATAAGTCGGTATGCCGTAGCTGATTTTCTCTTCTGCTTTTGGTGCTGCCTCGCGAATCGCTACACGCATCGCCGCGAGAGCTTTGCGCATCGGCTGCGGCACAGCCGCCAGGTATTCGCTCACTGTGCCACCACCGGATGTTTCTACTGTGGCCAATTTTTTTTTGAGTGTGCTTGTTTTGGTTTCTTCGGCATGGGTGATAAACACGATCTTATGCTGTTTCATGAAAATCTTCAGCTCTAGCATTGCTTTCGGCCCCATGCCGTGTAACGCTATGACATCCGCCTCATGCCAACGGGCCAGATCGCCCAGTGTCACAATGCCGGCATTTGCAAGTGCACGCTGCGCCGGTGCACCCATTTTCGGAAACTGAGCATTCGGTCTTTTAGCCTTTTCACAGATCGGACAAACCGGGCAGTCGCTCGATTTTTCAAAGGTATGGCCGTTGACGCAGACTTTTTTCATGGACCTACCCCGATATCGTAATGGAACACATCTTCACGCTTACCCAGTGATTCATACAGTTGTTGCGCCGGCATATCATCTTCACCTTTGTCAGCCTGCACATAGATAAGCCATGCACCGGCCGCTCTGGCGTGAATTCTTAATTCATTTATCAGCGAGGTTGCAACCCCCTGCCGACGATAATCTTCGCGCACCGCAAGGTCATAAATATACACTTCGCTGCGCTCTTGTTCAAATTTATCGAGCACATACGCGACGAGCCCTGCGACAATGCTTTCGCCGACGAGAGCTGCGAGCGCAATCACGTGAGACTTTTGCAATAACCCCTGAAGGTATTTATCACTGGGCGAATGCGCTGAATACGAATCCGGGTCATCGAAAGCACGCGCAAACAGTTCATTCATCTGGCGAAACTCCGCGACCTGTGCTGGTGCCAGACGCATTATATTTAATTTGCGATTTGTAATCTTCGTTTCAGGGTTTCTCATAAACTTTTGTCGCACTTCGCGTTCGAATATTGCATTTTTATGTCGCACGACCCGATCACTTGCCTAAGGCGCCGAAAGAAATTCTGCAAGCCGATCAAACATACTCGACCAGCCGCCCTGATGTCCGTCGCGTTCTGTCACCGACTGGAAAGGAGTCTGGTGAAAGTCCATACGGGTTTTGCCGTTTTCGTCTGTGAAAGTTATCGTGACCAAAGTCTCAATCCCCCTTTCGCCTTCTTCTTCCCAAACGAAAGTGAATGCTAAATGCTCATGCGGATTGACTTCTTTGAAAACACCATGCTGCCACAGCACGCGGCCATCTTCGACGCCCGTGAGACAGCCGCGCCATTTGCCGCCGGGACGCACATCCATCTGCATCTGCGTTGCCGGGTGCAGCTTAGGCCCCCACCAGCTGAGCATCGTCTCAGGAGTTGTCCAGACTTTGAAAACCAGTTCGCGCGGCGCGTCGAAGACGCGTGTGATTTTTAGCGCACGTTCTGTTTCAGGTAAGCTCATTCGGTCTCCATTTTCAGTAGTGTATCTCGTGCGAAGCTGCTGGTGCCCCGAGGCCAATTAACAAATCCGGTAATCGCAGCAGCCATGACAAAGCTCTCCGATTATTTCGCTTCAACAATCGTTTTCAGGCTTTGCATACTCTCGTTAAATTTGTCGCCCATATATTTATCCATATCCGCAAAAAGCCAAATGATGCGCGCGAAGAGGGGTGCAGGGCCGGTCATGTGGTACTTCATGACGGTTTCAGAGCCCTCTTTTTTCAACGAATAGGTCACATCATTCGACCCTTGCATCGGCTTATAGAATGTTAAATCTATTTTCACTTGCTCATTCGGTATTAGGCTTTTGATGGAAAGTTTGCCATGACCTGATTTTTTACCCTCAAATTCATAGATGGTGCCCAGGCCACTCTCGGGACCGGTGAATGCGCGCTTAACGTCTTTTTCTGTCTTTTCCCATGCAGACCATTCGAGGCCTTTCTTGAAACTAATCAAATAGGGGAAGATTTTCTCTGGCGCAGCATTGATTTTCATCGAACGCTCAACGGTAAACGTGTTGGGTCTTGTTGCCGCAACGATAAGAACTCCGGCAATCACAACCACCAATACAATTAAGATTCTTTTTACAATTTTCATTTTTTTCTCCTTAAACTGAACTAATTCAACTATTCTTTTTTTGTCGGCAAGCTGATCATCCAGCCGATACCAAACTTATCTCTGAACGAACCGAAATAATCACCCCAAGGCATGTCGGCCATCGCCATTTCAACGGCGCCGCCAGCAGAGAGTGCGGCAAAGAGTCTGTCAGCCTCTTGTTTTGTTTCGGGTGACAAGTTGATATAGAAATTATTCCCCTGGACGATTTTTTGCCCGAGAGATTCGAGCGCGTCCGATGCCATGAGCGCGCTGTGCTTACCGATTGGCAGCGCGATGTTCATGATCTTGGTGCCGTCGGCTTCAGAGAGCGTCACCCCCGGCATCGGCATGTCTTTAAAGCGAACGAGCGAATCGAATTCACGCTTTAAGACCGACTTGTAGAAAAGAAAAACCTCTTCGGCGTTGCCGGCGAAGTTGAGATAAATACTGTTGAGTCTCATGCTTTCTTCAAAGGTATAAACGATCTCAGCGCGGGCATGCGCAGGTAGAGTCCCAGCCAGATGAAGATCCCGAAATAAACCGGGAACAGTATGTGGCTCGGCCACGGGTTCATGATACGCACATGCGCTGAAACCGCTCCGCCTAAATATCCCGTCAGAAGAATCGCTCCCAATACCGCCGTGCGCGGTATCGCATAGAGCAGAACACAGATCAGCAAGACCGTGCCAAGTGCCGGCATGATATTTATTGGGTATGCCAGCTTCGCCGCATCGGCCATCGCCTCGGGCGGCATCTTGTGCAAAAAGAATTTCAGCACGCCGTCAAATGCCAGAAAGGCGATCGCGACACCGCTGAGCGCCCAGCCGCACCAGAAGGCGCCTTTGGATGGTTCTTGGTTTTCCATATAGATTTCCTTACTTTGAGTTTGAATCGAGTAGTGTTGAAAACCCGCCGTAGATGACGCGCGCGCCGTACTCGAGGTAAATTGCCTGCGCCGTGCGCGCCATTTCAATGTAGGCATGTTTTTTTTCGAGCGGCACCGGTATCACAAATCCGTCTATGTAACTCATGTCTTCTCCTCAGCGTGTTTGTATTTTGGCGGTGTAGGCTTCCATTCGCGCAATGTGTTCTTTCTGGCCTTCGAGCGCACCATATTTCTCGACGACCAGATTTTTGTATTCCACAGTCTTGAAGACGCCCTTCATCGTAATGCGCGTCTTGCCGCCTTCATCTGCAAAATGTACAAATGTGCGAAACTGGCCACCATCTTCTGGCTGGCCATGGTCATAGATTAACCGTTCATTGCGTATGATTTCGACAAAGCGAATATGATTGGGATAGTCGGTACCATCAGGGCCGTGCATCGTCAGCAACCATTCGCCACCCGGGGCAAGGTTGAACTGGTGAATGGTGTTGGTAAAACCATTTGGCCCCCACCACTCTTTGATGTGTTCGGGTTCAGTCCAGATTTTCCACAGCAGCTCGCGCGGAGCATCGACCACGCGCGTGATCTTCATCTCGCGCTCTGACGTATCTTCAACGAGTTCGCCGAGGCGATCGAGGCTTTCGTTCCAACCCTGGTCCATGCCGGCGAGCGCGCCTTCGAGGCCCGGCCCGGCTTTGACAATGCTGGCGGTTAAAACAATTTTTGTTTTCTTACCTTCGTCGCTGAAGAGCACAACATTGTGCCCCTGAAGCTGGTGCACGCCCTCGGCGTTCGGGAACGCAGTCGTGGTAAACACGATTTTATCAATCGGCGAAACTTCTTCGTATTTGCCGCCCATCGGCATCTCGCCGAAATCGGGGTGCGCCATGTGGATTAATATCGAACCGCCGGGCTTGCCATCCGTTTTGCAGACGGGGTTCGTGAAGCCGCGCGGCGACCACCACTGCTGCAGATGTTTTTCATCGAGCCAAGCGTCGAATACCAGCTTGCGTGGGGCGTCGAAGATGCGGGTGATGGTAATGGATTTGACCGGCGTCATTTTATATCTTCATTCCCTTCGCATACGCTACGAGCTGATCAGTCGCAACGCCCCAACCGTCATAGAACCCCATTTCTTCATGCTGCTTTTTGGCGGCTTCGTTCCAGTGCAATGCCACTGCGGTATACTGGGTTTTGTTTTTGCCCGCATCGGCGAAGTCTAAAACGACTGTTGTTAGCATGGGCTGTGCATCGCCATTGGGCAGCCAGCCTGTCCTATATGCGTTAGTCCAGACAAGGCGTTTGCCCTGATTAATCTCTAAATAAACACCATGGTTTTCAAACTTTTCTCCCTCAGGAGATTGCATCACATTAAAAAATTCGCCCCCCACTTTGAGGTCGATGCGGCAGTCGACGGCTTTCCATGGCGCGGGAGTGAACCACGGCATTAGGTGCATCGGCTCTGTCCAGCAGCGCCAGACGAGGTCACGTTCTGCATCTAAAGTACGTTCCAGTTTCAGGTCAAATTGAGTCATTCTATCCACCCGTTATTTCTTTTTTTCGAGAATGATATGCGCGGCGGCCGGTGTAGGCGTGTAGCTCGTAACGCTGAAACCCAGCTCGGAGAGATTGAGTCCTTCATAGAGATTCTCGCCTTTGCCGAGCAAAACCGGCGCAACTGCCAGATGTATCTCATCAATGAGCCCCGCCTTCAGATATTGTCGTATTGTGGCAACACCACCCCCAATGCGCACGTCCTTATCACCCGCAGCGGCCTTGGCCTGCGCAAGCGCTGACTCGATACCGTCGGTCACGAAATGGAAAGTGTTGTCGCCAGCCATGCGCAGTGACTCTCGCTTGTGGTGCGTCAGGACAAAAATTGGTACGTGGTAAGGTGGATTTTCTCCCCACCAGCCTTTCCAGTCGTCATTCGGCCATTCACCGCGAATCGGACCAAACATGTTACGGCCGAGAATCCAGGAGCCCACATTCTCAAACGACCGCATCGCAAAATCATTGTCGATGCCGGTCAAACCTTCTGAACCTCCGTCGCCGTGCATCTGCTGGAAGAATTTAGTGGGAAAGACCCAGTTCATGAGCTCTGGCCCACGCTCGCCCAAGGGGTTTTCGAGGCTCTGGTTGGGGCCAGCCCCGAACCCATCCAGAGATATGCCGAACGCGGCGACTTTAACTTTACCCATAACAGTACTCCTGACTATTTTCGCATCTTATCGAGATACTCATCGAGACGCACAAACGTACCAGCCCAGCCTTCGCCCATGCCTGGTCGCGCTGCCTCGAATGTATCGATTTCTTCCTGAGTAGCTTCGAACGGCACCCAATGAATGGCAACAGTGGTTCTGCCATCTTTCTCTTCAAATGTCGTCGTCGAAAACATCTTCTTAGGCCATGTGGGAGCCATAGGATGCGCGGTGATGCCGCCGTCTTTGTCAGAAAAACTCTGCACGACTACAAGCTTCTTAGGGGGATCGATTTCTTTGATCGTCCATTTTCCCCACATCTCTTGCCCTGCGAATTCAATCGCATAATGATATAACCCGCCAACTTTCAGGTCCATTTTTGCATAAATGCCTTTTGCGCCAGCTGGTCCCATCCATTGCAACAAGTGTTCTTCTTTAGTCCACGCGTCCCACACCATTTGTCGCGGTGCGTTGAAGGTGCGGGTGAAGACCACTTCGTTGGGATTGCTTGTTGTGCTCATCTATAACTCCTTATTTCGAATCGGACGCCGCAAAGAAGCCATCCTTGGCGGCGTCGGCCCCAAATCATCCCTGATCCTCGGCCGCGGCCTTGAGCGCAGCGATATCGATCTTCTTCATTTTTAGCATTGCCTGTTGTGCCCGGTCGGCTACACCCTTGTCTTTGTGAGAAATCAGTTGGAGTAAAATGTTCGGAGTTACCTGCCACGAGAGGCCGAACTTATCCTTCACCCAACCGCACATGCTTTCTTCGCCGCCATCAGCCGTAAGCGCATTCCAGTAATAATCGACTTCTTTCTGCGTCTCGACACTGACCATGAACGAGACGCCCCAGTTAAATTTGAAATTGGGATGGTCGCCGCCGTTGTACGAGAAAAATCTTTGCCCATTCAGAATGAAATCCGCCTGCATGGGATTCGAGCTCAGGATTTTCGCATTCTTGAAGATCTTCACATAAAACTTCGCCGCTTCTTCGGGGTTGGCGTTGAACATCAGAAAGGGTGTGATGCTATGTGCCTTGGCGCCGACGTAGCGCAGGCCGCGCACACCGCCTTTAGCCTTGGGAGGCACTCTTTTTTTAGGTTTCGCCGTAGTTTTTTTCTTTGCCATTAGTTTGCCTCCGCGTATTTCTTAAAACTATCGAGAATCGCCTGCCAGCCGCCCTTTTGCATTTCTACGGGGTTCTCACTTTCGGCTTCGAACACGGTTACTATTTTCGTTTTGCCACCAACGTCGCTGAAGTCGGTTTCGACTTTGCGGCCGTCCGCAATGGTATAAACAATGCGTTTTTGATCGACGACTTCATCATAAGTCGCTTCGAAATCGAAACCAAAGCTGCCATCTTTCGCTTCCATGCGCGATTGCAGTTTACCGCCGACTTTGAGATCATTCTTCGCGCTAGGGCAATGCCAAGTGTCGATAGCAAAGTTCCATTTTGTGATGTGCTCGGGCTTGTTCCAAAAATCCCAAACTTTGGCGACGGGGGCGGAAACCGTCGCTTCAATGTTAATCTTTGTGTTCATTTTAGTTCTCCTTTGGCTTTGACTTCAAGAGCATCCGCGGGCCGCGCCCGCTGGTGCTCTTGAAGATTTTTCAAATAAATTTCTAATCGATCGAAACTGTCTTCCCAGAATTTGCGGTACTTTTCGATAAATTCGTTTGCTTCTTTTAGCCTCGCCGCTTCGATGCGACAGCGCCGCCACTGCGCGTCTTTTTCGCGCGTGATGAGCCCGGCCTTTTCGAGCACCTTGATGTGTTTCGAAATCGCGGGCGCACTCATCTTGAATGGCTTCGCGAGTTCAGTCACGGTAGCCTCGCCCTTGCCCAATCGCGCGAGCATCGCTCTGCGCGTGGGGTCTGCCAGTGCCGCAAACGTCGCGCTGAGGTGGTCACTTGTGGAGGAGGATTGAACCATATGGTTAATTAACCTATAGGTTAATTACTAGACTGCGACGCCTGCGTCAATAGAATTTAACAGACCCTGAAATCGCGAAAAGCCACCGAAGCGGCCAGCTTTTCGCTTTTGCGGCTGCGGATGCCTGCTAGCAGATTCCTTTTTTCAGAGGCCTGCTAGCAATTTGTGATAATGGCCAAAAACGTAACTGGGAAAAATCCTCGTTTATCAAAAGATCTGTCTTCGAATAAAGATAAACAATTGTTTACACTATATCTAACGCTGTTAGTTTGTGTCGACAGGGGGATTTATGGAACAGACGACGCAAACCACGCTTATGGAAACCTTCAAACTCTTTGAGAGCTACCTGCCCGACTTTGCACGCACGGGCATATTCAGTCCCGGCGCGCAGCGTTATACCGGCACAGCGCGTGCGACGTACCGCCCGATTGCGATGGTGACACACCGAGCCGCCGAAACGGCCGACACTATTTCGCTTAGCCTCATGCCGCCGTCGGGCTACCCTATGGTTCGCGCTGGCCAGCACATCGACGTCGCAGTAGAAATTCGCGGCGTGCGCCACGTGCGGCAGTACTCGCTCACAAGCGTGACCGGGGTTGCGCCTGGTGGCATTGCTGCGCAGCCGTTGCAGATCACGGTGAAGCGACAGGTAGACGGTATCGTCTCGAACTACCTGCACGATCACGCGTTCACGGGGCAGAAGATTGAAATTTCGGCACCCAAAGGTGATTTTGTGGTGGCGAATCAAGCCGCCTCTACTTATGTCTTCTGCTCGGCGGGCAGCGGTATCACTCCGGTTTATGCGATGGCGCGTGAACTGCTCGCTTCAGGCACCACAGCGGATGTATACTTTTACCACGCTGCACGCTCGGCTAATGCAGTTATTTTCCGTGCCGAACTCGAACACCTCGCCGAGGTCCATGAGAATTTTTATCCGCTACTGTTTCTCAGTGAAGCTGAAGGCGGCGAAAAGCGTCGCCTCAACTTCGAGACTTTGCAACCGCTACTCGGAAAAAGCTGCGGCACCCGAAGCGCAGAAGTGTTTCTTTGTGGCCCCGGCGATTTTGTTCAAAACCTCAAAGACGGTTTCTCATCAGCCGACTTTACCGTGATACACAGCGAATACTTCACGCTGCCCGCGGCGACAATCCAAGAAGGGGTCGCCAGTTTTCTGCGCTCGGGCGTCGAGGCGAAAGCCGAGGCAAACCTGCTCGAAGTCGCCGAAGCAGCCGGTCTCAAACCCAAGCATGGCTGCCGCCGCGGCATCTGCCATGAATGCAAGGTGCATAAAACATCGGGCACCGTGAAAAATATTCTGACGGGGAAAGAGACCTCAGGAGATGAAAATATACAACTTTGTATCACGCAGGCCGTGGGAAGAGTGGAGATAGAATTGTAAACCGCGCTAAATTACCCAAGGAGAACAAAATGAAAACCAATAGAAAACTCAATGCAGAAGAACTGGAAGCGTTCGGTCGCGAACTCGACGCGGTACGGGCCGAGACCCTTGCCAAAGTCGGCGAAGAAGACGCGCAGTACATTCGTGACATTATTCAACTCTGTCGCGACCACGAACTGCTGGGTCGTGAACTCTTGAAAACTGAAGGTTCAAACCCTGCAGCCTGGATCAAGGGCACCTGGTCGCTCGGTATAGCCAAGATTCTGGAGAACATGGAAATCGGCCACAATATCATGCACGGGCAGTACGATTTCATGAATGATCCCGAATTGCATTCGCAGACCTATGAGTGGGATACCGCCTCGACCTCAGAATCATGGAGGCATTCGCACAACTATATGCACCACACCTACACGAACGTCGTCGGCAAAGACCGCGACCTCGGCTATGGCATTCTGCGCCTCACCGCCGATGAACCGTGGAAACCGCAGCACCTCGCGCAGCCAATCTCAAACACGCTGCTGTCCCTCTTCTTTGAGTGGGGTGTGGCGCTGCACGACCTCGAAACGGACCGCATCAAGAACGGCGAAAAGCAGCTGACCCTCGATGAACTGAAGCCAATCTTTTCTAAGATTCTGGCTCAAGCCGCGAAAGACTATGTTTACTTTCCGGCGACGGCCGGTATTAACGCGGTACCGGTGCTCACTGGCAACGCTGTCGCGAACCTGATGCGCAATGTGTGGGCGCACGCGATCATCTTTTGCGGCCACTTCACCAGCGACGCAGAGACCTTCACGCAAGATGAAACCGAAAACGAAAGCCGTGGCGCGTGGTATCTGCGCCAGCTCAGGGGCTCAGGTAATCTCGAAGGCGACTGGTGGTTCCATATTCTGACCGGCAACCTCAGCCACCAGATCGAGCATCACCTGTATCCCGATATTCCCGCGTGGCGTTACGCCGCAATGGCGCCGAAGGTGCGCGCGATCTGCGAGAAATACGGGCAGAACTATAACACCGGCAGCTTTGCGAAGCAGTACACAGAAGTGCTGCAGCGCATCTTCCGCTTCTCTCTGCCAGATGGTTGGTTTAAGGCAGCGTAGGAAACTCCAATGACATTCGCGCTGCGCGCGAATGTCATTGGATAAATTCTTCGATGAGTTTGTTGACGAGGTCTGGGTGCGAACGCTGCACCCAGTGGTTCGCGTCCACATAGTGTAACTGTGCCTGTGGGCAGACATCCGTCACGTTCGAGTAGATTTCCGGGGTGATCGCGAGGTCGTGATTAGGAATAATAACTTGCACACGAGTATCAATCCGACTGGGAACTTCAATCCATTTGCCCTGCAGCATTTCGCGGTACAGGTTCAGCGGATTGACTGCAATCTTGCCGATGTCTTCGTTCGAAGCATCGAGCATCGGGTCTTCTGGCGGCACGCCACCCTGCATCAGCGCGCGCGGCCACACGAGGCGGCCGAAGTTGTTCAGAATAAAATCGGGCACGTACGGTAATTGGAACAGGTAGATGTACCATGACTTCGCAGTCTGCTGCACGCCTTCAAGCATCTTGCCAGGATCCATTGATTTGAATTTGCCAAACAGGTTCTCGCGCGCGAGCGCGGGGTGTGGGCCGCTGACAGCGGTGTACGACGCAATCTGCGATGCATATTCGGGGCGCGACGCAAACACCCAGCTGATGATTGCACCCCAGTCGTGCGCGACCAAGTGGGTCTCTTTTGCGCCCAGCGCTTTGATTGCGGCAGAGATCAGCGGCAGAATATTATCGATGTGGTAGCCCGAACGCTCAGGGGGAGCGTCCGACTCACCGACTCCAGGCAGATCGATCGCACCGACGCGGTACTTCTTTGAAAAATATTCCATCTGGTGCGACCAGGTGTCGTGCGAATCGGGCCAGCCATGTATAAAGAGGATTGCTTTCGACGATTCGGGGCCGGCGACCTGCATGTGAATTTTCCCGAAAGGAACGGGGATAGAGATGGATTGGGACTTCATTTTACCTCGCTGCGGCGTCGTAGTTAGCCCACGCCGTAGTTATTCATGGCGCGAGAAACGTCGGGTCAATAAAAATGACGAACTGTTCAACTTAGAACTGAAGCCGCGTCAGAGTAAGGGACTGCGTAGTATTGCCATTTCGTGAATTGGTTGTTTTTTTAATCCGACCAGAGATTGATGGCCTGCGATGCTGCTCAGGCGTAGTCTCTATTCTGCTCTGTTGTGTGCCGCTTTGGTTTCTTGCCGGGGCGAAGGCCACACTGACGTTTCTGATCTGGCCGCGGGCAAAAAAGAAGAAGTTTACGCAGACCTCAATCTCACCTCACGCAGCGACGAGCCCGTATACGCAGATTCGAAAGCTATCAATTTCGGTGTCACACCGTGGGGCGACCCTGCAAAAATGCGCCAGGCCTACCAGCCGCTCGCCGCATACCTCTCTGAGAAACTCAAGGCGCGGGTGCGCCTGCTGATTGTGCAGGAATACCGTGAGCTCGTGACCGACCTGCGCCGGGGCATCGTACAGATTGCTTCTTTTTCACCCGGAGCATACGCTGATGCACTCGACGAACGCATCGACAAAGATTCTGAATATGTGGCTTCGGCGCAGCTCGGTGGCAAGAATTACTACCGGGGCATTATTCTCTGCCGGGAAGAATATAGAGATATTTCTTTTTTGAAGGGCAAATCATTTGCGTTCGTCGAAACAGGCTCATCTTCGGGATATAAATATCCCCTCGCCCTGTTTCTGAGCAAGAAGATTGATCCCTATCAGTTTTTCGCCAAGGTATATTTTCTCGGTTCACACCCGAATGTCGTCGAAGCGATCGTCGGTGGTAAGGTGGATGCAGGCGCGACATGGGACGGCTACATTGAAGAAAACTATCCGTCGAGCCCACCCGGTGTTCGTGTGCTGATGAAGACTGACCCGATACCTTATGACGCCATCGTCGTCAGCAAGCGCAAACGCGCGCCTTCAGTCACGGCGTTGAGAGCAATTTTGACTGGGCTTAACCCAAAGACGCAGACTGAAAACGGGCAAAAGATTCTGAACGCACCGGCGGGTTTCCCCTATTCAGGCTACGTCGTGCATTCGCCGCGCATCTACGACATTGTCAGACAAACCGGCAGGGCAGTCGGCAACTACCGCAAGCCGGCAGAGGTACAGAGTGAATGACCGTGAGGCATCGCTCGTCATACGTGTGCTGCGTCGCGTTGACGCGAGTATTACCGTACCCGGCTGGATAAAGCGGCGCATCGAAAAATACTCGGTGGCGTCAAAGATAAACTTCATTATTCTCACCGCTGTCTTGCCGATGCTGTTCGTGCTCTCAATGATTTTCTTGTTGCTGTTTTTCCAGATCAGCAACCAGATAGAAGCGACGCTGGTGCAGAAAATGATCTC
Source organism: uncultured Leptospiraceae bacterium (assembly GCA_942492915.1). GTDB lineage: Bacteria > Spirochaetota > Leptospiria > Turneriellales > Turneriellaceae > Turneriella. The sequence continues at coordinate 3,580,645 of OW818662.1, read as the reverse complement.
TGCAAAGAATGCGTATAATTTTTATGAACGCACGACCCTCGTCTATGCGCGCATTCTGGCAGAGAACATGTATATTAAGAAAGAACTGCTCGCCGACACCATAAATGTCGGCCCTATTCTGCGGGTTTGCCGCCAGGTGCAATCGAGTGTTTTTCTGAACCGCATTACCATCTATGACCGCAAGGGCATTGTGGTCGTGCGCAGCCACAGCCCTGCTGAATTCGGTGAAGATGAAAGCAAAAATATCGCGATCGAAAACGCCATTAAGAAAGGCGAGACGACTGCGGCGCTCGCGATAGAAAAAGGGCACCTGGTATTACAGAATACTGTGCCGGTTTATTTCGACGAAGACCGAATCGGGGCGATCACCGCCGGTTATGTGCTCGACCACCAGTTCGCCCGCACGCTCGCCGATTTGACGCAATCGGGAATTTTCATCGCGACGAACGGAAAAATTACGGCTGCTTCGTATGCAGGCGACCTTACAGGCATCACCGACGCCAACTACACAGAAGTTAACCGAACGTATTCTGTTTCGCGTCGGGTGAGTTTCAAAGATAAAAACGGCACTGCGCAGAACGATGTCATGGACTTTCGTTATGTGCCCATTGCCACACCGGTGGCGAGCCCTGACATTCAAAACCCGGGAATCGCCGTTGCGCTTAAGCCTTCGTATCCGCGATTTTTGCTCTACACGCTTTTCTGGGGTTCATTCGCGCTAATCTTGCTCGTGATTTTTTTGGGAGTATTGCTCTCTTTTAAAATCGGTCACAAGATTGCAGGCTATGCCTCGGCGGTTTCTGATGCGATGACGCGTTTTAGCGCCGGCGACCTCACGACGCGCGTCGATGGCGTATCGGACGATGAACTTGGCCGGGTTGCACGTGGCTTTAACGAAATGGCCGCCGAATTGGAGCGGCGCATACAGTATATTCGCGACACCAATGAGAATCTTGAAGCCATGATATCTGAGCGCACACAAGATCTGGGTGAAGCGCTGAACCATGTGACCCGCCTCGAAGAAATGCAACAGGGAGATTACCTGTTGATGTCACTCTTGCTGAACCCGCTGACGGCATCGGAAATAAAGATAGGTAAACTTCAGGCATCGTTCTATATGGAGCAAAAAAAGAAGTTTAGCTACAAGGGACAATCGGGAGAGATTGGTGGAGACTACACGCTGTTCGTTCCCTTACAATTCAAAACAAGCCGGTCGAAGTGGCTGTTCTTTTTTAACGGAGACGCAATGGGCAAATCAAGCCAGGGTGCCGCCGGGGCTCTGATCTGCGGAGTCACATTACAATCTATTCTCGCGCGTTTCGCAGGTAAGAACGCAATCGGTGATAAGCCTGAGATCTGGCTGCGAAGCGTCTACCGCGAACTCGATCACATCTTCTCGCTATTTAAAGGCTCAATGAATATGTCAGCCATTTTGGGTCTGACGAATACCGCCCGCGGCGAAACGTATTATATAAACGCAGAACATCCACGATTGGTAATTTATCGTCGCGGCCGCGCGAATTTCATTGAAGATGCGCAGCGGACGCCCAAACTTGGCTCAACTACAGGCAACAAGGCAGCGAGGGTACACTATGTGCACCTCAAGGCCGGTGATATGCTATTTGCAGGTTCTGATGGAAAAGACGACCTGGAAATTGAGAACAGCATAGACTCAGATGATGAACGGTTTTTGAAAATCGTCGAAAAGACAGTTGGCGACCTTGCGAAGATAAGAACCGAAATCGATGCAGCTGGCGGTCGCTCCGACGACATCTCGCTTGTGCGGCTCGCACTCATCTAAGCCAAAAGGACTTATTGCCGAGTTTTCTTCGATGAGCGCTGCTCGTCTCTTATTTCGAGCCGCAGGCGGCGAATGGTTGCCCGTTTTTCAGGCGAATCCCATGCTTTGCTGGTAAAATCGCTCAGCCGGTATTTCTGAGTTCTGTATTTTTTCGTAAGCGGCAGCAAGGCTCCTTGCTGATTATTTTCTGCCACGCCGTCTGTCGGCAGTTTTTCCCCGACAATACCGGGCAGATCAAACGGGCCTGCCGAACCAGAATCACGAATCGCCTTTCCGTAGATAAAAAAGTACAGTGTGTGCTCGCCCGGTGTCAACTTTTGATGAAGCAATACCTCAAGCAGTGGCTTGTACTGATCTGAAATAAGATGCGTGCGAAAACTATAAAGGCCAGCCTGCTGAACTCTGACGCGAAAGAAAATCTGCAACGATTGTCCTTGAAGCTTTTCGCCCGAAAAAGCGAGAATCGACGCACTGGTGCGTGCATCGCCCGGTAGAAGCGGCGTTTCAAAAAGCGAGGTATCGCCGGCATGCAGCAGGCGGTTGGTTTCAGGGTATTGACTGCGCTGCAGGTAATCTTGCATCCGCGTCGAAGCCGAGATCTCGGTGCCCGAGCCGTCAACCTGCGCCCGTACTTTGCTCATGAAGGCTCCGAGCAGACCGACCAGCAGAAAGAAACAGCCGGCCTTCATGGAGTATTGGCCAGCTTCTCCAGTTCGGCAATACGCTCACGTTTGAAATCAGAATCGTATTCAGCATCGGAGAATTGGTTCAATTGGTAAGTCTCTGTGCGATATTCGCCGATCCAGGGTAAGATACCGCGCTTGATGGGCTCTACCTGCTGTGTGTTGGCCAGAATTTTATCAACCTGTTCAGGCGGAAGATTCAGGTCGTCGGGGCTGATCGGCAAATTCATCTGCTGGCCGCGAAGGCCGGCAAGTTTGTACGGGCCCGGCAACCGTCGGTCGCGCAAAATTTTGCCAAAGAACAGAAGCTCAACCCATTGCGTACCACCACCGAGTTTCACATCGGTGCGCGAGTGCGCGACCGGTTCAATGTCGTCGCCCATCAGGTTCGCCTCGATGCGGTAAGAACCCGAGAGTCGCACCTGCAATTCAGCCGAAATAATCAATGACCCCTTTTCGAGGCGTTCGTGAAATTTGCCGGTAAATTTCGCGGGCGCCTGCGGTGACGAAAAGAAGTGAGTCTTTAACTGGTGAATGTACGATGTCTTTTCTTCGGGCAACGAAAAATCTACCGTCAGCTCCATGTCACCCCAGTCGCTCTGGCGTGGCTTAAAGAAGAATGAAACCGAAATGGGAGGTTTGGCATCGTTCTTCACGACATCGGGTGGCGGCGTGGGAAATATTGTACTCGCTGCCGTACGGGTGAGCTTAAGGGCCTTGATATCGGCCAACACAAATTTTCCGGTGGTGAGGTTCTGGCACCGCAGCTGTGTTTCATGTGTCTGGTCTTCATACACCGTATGTGCTTCGGCCTGCAAGACACATGAATGCATTGGTTCTTTGGGTTTGCCGTCTTCAATGATGGGCATCGGCATCAAAGGAAGTTCAATTTTCTCGTGGTTTATCTGGTCGATATCACCTGCATTCAACGGCCGTGAATCAGGAGGATACTGTGCCCATTCGCGAAAGTCCATGAGCACCTTTGCAAAGGGGACATCGGATTTTTTAGCGAGCTCGGCGAGTTCCATCGAGGGGTCGTCGAAGCCGCTGATACGCTTGCGGCGCACTTCTTCTTGGCTGGCCGCATTCTGGCCGCTGCGCCCAGTCAGCAACCAGACGCCGAGAACTATGAGAGCTATAGCTCCGCCTATGAGAAGGTAAAGATTCTTGCGATTTTTCATGCAGGTAAGACCCCATGCCGCAAAAGGGCATGGGGCTCAAAGCCAATTAGTTTGGCGCTGCGCGCGAAACGTCAGACCGGTTTGGGTAGTCGAGGTGCTTGATCGCGACACCCGCTGCACTGTGGCGGGGGTGTTGGTAGTGATTCGAATGGGCTGTGTAGAATTTCGTCTTGCGAAATGGCCAAATGCCCGTCGTCACACTTTCACCGCCGCAGCGTGAGAACGAAACAACGTCACGGTAACTACAGGTCGAATGCATCGCGAGCACGGTATCATGGCTACCCGGGAAGATCCAGTTGATGTACCATTCTGAGGTGTTGCCTGCCAGATGGTAAAATGGCGTGCCGTTCGTCAGGTTGTGGTCATAGGCCGCGCGCGCAGCGCTGGTCTTGAGCACGTTAACCGCATCGGGAAAGTTCAGAAAGAAATTCGACAGGCCGAGCGTGATGACGTTCAGCGTCTGCAGCACCGGGTTGCCGATGTTCGCGAGCTCAGAGCCGCCTTCGGCTGAAACCAGCGAAGTCACGTACAGAACGTTATAGATGTTTGACCTGTTATAGTTGGCCAATACGAAACCGGTGGTTAATCCGCCCATTGAATGGTTGACGATGCGGCATGACTGGCCCCGGTCGCGGCGGCAATACGCGTTCAGGTTTGCCAGAAGGCGCGTTGAACCACGCTCAGAACCCGCGACGGTCGGATTGAACCGGCCATCGTAGCCCGTATGCACGACGGCAGTCGTGTTATCCTGCACGCCCCAGTAGCTCGGGCAGGTTGACTTGCCCTGGCAGGTTTTAGCCGTCTCGGTCTTTTGTACCGAGAAATGGAAACCATGCACGTAGATCGTCGTGGGTGCAGCTTTGACGCCAAATGTGGCCGCCGCAAATGTTATGATTAACAGACTTTTTTTCACTCTCTATCCTCCGCGCAGCCCCTTAGTTTGCGGCAGCGTTCTGGTGATAATGTGCACCGCAGCAGACCAGAGGCCAAAATAGTCGTACACATCTGTTTACCCAGTGTTACGCTTTTAATTCGCAACCGACCTTCGCACCAATGCATCCAACAAACATGAACCTTTTTCCCGGCGATACATACCAAACACCGGCAGACCAGAAAACTGACTGGCAAGATTGGGCTCTGCTGCGATCGCGTTGGTGGCTCTACGCGAGGTTCGTCAAAACCGTCTTCAAATCGCGCAAACTGATCGACGAAGACCGGTATGGCAACGAAAACTGGGCGCAGACCTCACTCGACGTGATGCGCGCTATCGAAAGTGTCGGCGGGCGCTTTGACATCACTGGCATCGACAATCTCAGAAAAGCCGAAGGCCCGCTCGTCATCATTGCGAACCACATGAGCGCACTTGAGACATTTGTGCTACCCTGCCTTGTGACGCTCATTAAACCCACTACTTTTGTTGTGAAAGAAAAGCTAATGCGCGGCGTGTTTTTCGGCAAGATCATGAAATCGCGCGACCCGATTGTTGTCGGGCGCGAGAATGCGCGTGAAGATATGGAGATTGTGCTGCGCGAGGGTGAGAAGCGTCTACGCGACGGTAAATCGGTGATTCTGTTTCCCGAAGGCACGCGCCAGGCAACGTTTGTCGCAGAGAACTTTAACTCGCTGGGAACCAAGCTCGCCAAGAGAGCGGGCGTGCGTGTCTTACCTGTGGCACTCAAAACCGATTTCTGGAGTAACGGACGGTTTCTGAAAGGTTTTGGCCCACTAAAACGCAAACGCCGTATTCATATTGCGTTTGGCGAAGCTATGGAAGTTGAGAAGAAAGAGAAAGAAACCCACCAGAAAGTGGTGGATTTCATCTCAGCAAATTTCTCTCGCTGGAAATAGGGCAAAATATAAACCGCGCGCCGGCGCTGGCAAAATTCCGAAGACGAGCAAAGCCTCGTCGTTTGCAGAGCCAAACGACTGCTAAAGCGCGCCGTCGCTTTGAAACAAAGCGACTATGCTGCTTTTCGCATTTTGGGCGCCGGTAGCCTGCATACCAGTTTCCTGAAACAGGAAACCGTTATGCGAAAGTCTTATGACCGAAAAACCGCTTTCGGTTGAACTTGGGCTTGTTCTTATGCGCGACGATCTGGTAGCAGGTCGCGTGGCCTTCTTCAGCGATGTTCGTCGACCATGCAAGAAATGCATCCCACAGTCTGAACCAGTAGAGGTTATACGCGCCCATAATCTTGTCTTCGTTTGAGAGCCAGTTTTCGTGCCACTGGTTGAGCGTGCGCGAGTAGTGTATACCGATGGTTTCTACGCTGCGCACTTCAAACTTGGCCTTTTCGAGCTTCGCCACATACCACTTCAACGGCATACTTGCGTCAGCACCGGGGAAAATGTACTTGTTCATGAAAAGACCCCAGACGAGGCTCTCCATGTTCCAAAGGCCGGCTTTAAGCCCGGCAACCTGCTGGTAGTAGATGCCGTCGTCGTCGAGCAGGTCGTAAATTTGCTTCATGAATTTATTGAAGTTTTTGACACCCACGTGCTCAGCCATTTCAACGCAGGTAATCTTATTGAATTTCTGCTTTGGAATGTCACGGTAATCAATCTTCAGAACGTTAACTTTACCCTGAAGCTTTTGTTTAACGATCTGCTCACTGATGTATTGATAACCTTGCTCGGCGATTGTTACACCTGTGACCTGCGCGCCATATTTTTTTGCGGAGTTATACAGCAGGGTACCCCATCCGCAGCCAATGTCGAGCATCTTGTCGCCCTTTTGCAGTAGAATTTTTTCTGCAATCAGGTCAATCTTGTTCTGCTGCGCCTGCTCGAGGTTTTCTTTGCCGGTTTTGTAGATACCGCTGGTGTAAATCATCGGCTTGCCGAGAAACCATGAGAAGAAATCGTTGCCGATATCATAATGGTCTTGCGCGATGCGGGTATCCTGAGCCTTCGAGTGAATGATTACCTGAGGCAAGAACTTTGTGAGCAAGAAGCTGTAGTGAGAAGAAACAAACTTGAAATCTAAAATTTCATGCTTATGCTTGAGCAGCTCGGCAAACGTGTCGACCGTCAGGTCGATATCGCCCGCGATGTAATCTTCGACAACGCGCGTGATAGGTACTTTTTTCTGTTGGTAGCGCCGGGTCAGAGAACTTTTCTTGACACGGACAAAATCTGATATAGTCATTAGTAATAATCGGTGATCGAGACATGGCGACAAGCCTTTAGCGAACAAGAGTTCGCAATATCTGACGAGAATGTCAGTTATACTTTAGAATCGCGAGTACTGGCGCGCCCGTTCTGCCATCGCGCAAGACAATCGGAAATCACATCGGGCGTGACTGGCTTCGTGAGATAATCATCGAAATCACCCCTCAGCAGTTTTTCTTTAGTCTCTTGCATCGCGTCGGCCGTGACAGCGACGATCACCGGTTGTCGCGCGCCACGCTCACGCACGGTCGCCGCGCATTCGATTCCGTTCATGACAGGCATTGCAATGTCAATCAGCAGAATATCATAATCTTTTGATGCTGTCAGGTTACAGGCGATCAGGCCATTCTCTGCGTAGTCTGCCTGAATACCCAATCGCTCCAGAATTTTTTCCATGAGCAGCAGGTTTACAGGATTATCTTCTGCCACAAGAATCTTCAACTCGTGGAATCTGCTGTTTGTTTTCGGTGGTACTTCACCTTGCGGCGCATTTTGGTCAGAAATGGGCCTATTTGTTTCGCCAGGCCGCACCAGCAGTGTCAATGTAAACTGGCTGCCGATGCCAGGGCTGCTTTCGACAGAAAGCGAACCGCCGAGCAGCTCAGCGAGTTTGCGGCTGATTGCCAGGCCGAGGCCGGTGCCCTGGTGTGATCGTGACAGCGAAGAATCAACTTGGCTGAAAGGATGGAACAACTTGCCAATGTCGGTGGCTTTAATGCCGACGCCCGTGTCGCTTACGGTTATTTTGAGCTCGATGCGTGAATCTGCCTGCTCGCGCGCGACGACGTTTATACCGACGATGCCCGAATTGGTAAACTTGACGGCATTATTCAGCAAATTGAGCAGAATCTGCTGTAATCGGGTTTCATCGGTGGCGATCACGTCGTGAACCAAGGCATCAAAGCCGCTCTGCACTGCCAGATTCTTCGCCGCAGCAGCCGGTGTCACAATGCGGATGACATTCGCGATGGCTGATTTCAGGGAAAAAGACGATTCTTTAATCGCAAGGCGCCCCGATTCAATCTGCGAAAGGTCGAGCACATCATTGATGACGGTCGTCAGCATCGATGCGGAAGCGTCCATCACGTCGATGTAGTTTCGCTGTTCAGAGGTCAGCTGCGTCGTTCTCAAGAGGTGCAGCGAGCCGATCACTCCGTTCATCGGGGTGCGAATTTCATGGCTCATGTTGGCGAGAAACTCTGACTTGACCTTCGCAAGCCGTTCAGCCTCAACACGCGCCCGCGTCAGCTCATGCGTGCGTTGCATTATCTTCGCTTCAAGGCCTTCGTTGAGTGTCTTGAGTTCGAGACTGAGGTCTTCAATATTCTGGTAGGCGCTTGCGTTGCGGGCTGAAATGGCGTAGGCCTGAAAGATCAGAAAGATAAGCGTCGCATAAGGGGAATACAGCCCCGTATTGATGATGTTCTTGTTGTACAAGACATCGTTGACGTAACCCGCGAGCAACACGAGCGAACCGACGATCAGTACCGACGCAGAAGGCTTCTTGCGCCAGGCAGCCCGCGCCATCACGGCTATGTACAAGATTCCGATGAGCAGAGTCAGAGCGTAGTAAAACTGAATCGTTTGCGAAAATACATCCGTTGGAGTAAAAATAACAATTGCACAAAAGATACTCGTGACAACTGCGATGCTGAGCAACGCCCACCGCGGAAATTCATCGACAAAGAGTGCGTGTATGTAGACAGAAAACAAGGGTACCGCAAGATAAAATGAAAGGTACACCAGACGGCTATGCAACCAGTACGGCATGTCGGCGTAAACAAGCTGCATGGGATCTTCGCCAGTGGTCGCGGTACGTATGGCCAGAACGAAACAAAATAATGCAAAGTAAAACGCGGTCGTGTCGCCGCGCCGCAGCACAAACGCGATCATATGGTAGACGCATAACACGAGCAGAGCACCAATGAGCAAGATGCCAAAAGTGAGCGCCCGCTCGCGTGTGTGCAGAATCGCCTCAGGTGTACCGAGTTCTATGCCATAACCGATGCCACCGCGGGCATGGTGAAAGTTCGCAACATGCAGGGTCAGCGTGAGGGAGTTTCCGCCGCGCGGCAAGAGGTAAACACGCGGTTTCCATTGTGGCACGGTGCCGGCGACAGATTCAGCTGGCGTGCCGACGCCGCCGAGCAGTTCGTTGTCGGCGTAGATTCTGTAGGCCGTTTCAGTATGTAAGACTTTGACCGCGAGTGGAAATCGCTGCTCAGGTAACCGCAACGTCAGTTGGTAGGTACCGAAACCTTTGCCGTTCAGTTGCGCCAGCTCAGTTTGCAAAGCCTGCCAATTGCCCGGAACCGTAAGGCTTGCAGCGGTAGATTCAGAGGAACCGGGTGCGACAAACTTCTGCCAATGGAATTTCCATCGCCCGTCGAGCGCTACGATCGGTTGTTGTTGCGGTCGCCAAGCACGCAGGTCCAGCTGTCCACCAACTATCTCTGCAGAATTCAGGGATGTTGCACAACAAAGAAGAGAAAGAGTTAAAACCAGGTGGCGCAGGGCTCAGCGTGCGGCCGACCACACATAGCTGGACAAGTAGAAAACGGGACCGGAGATCACGCCGGCTGCTTGCCCAGAATGCGCGGAAAAAGCAGGCGGGTTTCAATTTCCATATGCTCTTCCATGTCGTTGGTGAGTTGGCGCAACTTGTATGAGAGGCGTGCGAGTACGGGTATGAATCCCCCTTGTGACGAGAGTTTATCAGAAAGCATCTTGACTTTAACGATGTCGTCTTCGTGATGCTTGTGTTCTTCGAGCATCTGGCGAATCGCACCCGAATAGCTTCTTGCAATCTCGTCGCTGGTTTTTCCCGAATGGTCAATTTCGCTGATCCATGGGAACAGAATTTTCTCTTCGTCGTGCAAGTGCATTACCATGTCGCGATGGTACTGCTTCCAGAGGCGGGCCAGAGTTTCAAGTTCGACCGGTGGATTCGGAATTTCGTGGTGCGCCAGCGCAATCAGTTCGTCGATCTCGTCCATGATGTTGCGTGTGAACTCGTGATGGGTTGTGATGAGGTAGCTCATCACCTGCGCATTGCTGTAATCGGGTATCATCTTGCCCATAAAGTTTGCGTCCATGTGTTTCATTTTTCCCCCTGCAGCCTGATCGGTCGCCACCGGTATTCGGATCGAAACTGCGCGTCAATCAATAATAGATAAACAGAGCTACTTGTCTTTAATAGGGATTGACGTCGTGTCGCAAAGGGCTCGTAAGGATAGCCTAAGAAAAGACAGTCTCATGAGCACCCCGGAACTTTTAATGCCCGCCGGAAGCCTGCACAAACTGCGCGTCGCCATAGAATATGGCGCCGACGCCGTATACTGCGGCGTGCCGCGCTATTCGCTGCGCGCACGTGAAAATGAATTTCGGTTGCACAATCTTGGCGAAGCTGTTGCGTTCGTGCGCAGTCGCGGGAAAAAGATTTACTTCACCGTGAATGCGATTCCGCGTAACTCAAAAGTGCCGGGGTACCTCAGGTACCTAAAGGCAATGGCTGACCTCAAGCCCGATGGCCTGATTATGGCCGACCCGGGACTCATTATGATCACGCGTGACAACTTTCCCGAACTGCCAATTCACATTTCAGTGCAGGCCAATACGATGAACTACGCAGCCGTCGAATTCTGGCGCCGTTTCGGGGCAAAACGCGTCATACTCTCGCGTGAAGTGACGCTGGCAGAAGTGAGGGAAATCCGCAACGAATGTCCCGACATGGAAATTGAGGTATTTGTTCACGGTTCAATATGTATAGCGCACAGCGGGCGCTGCTTCATGAGTAACTATTTCGGCAACCGCGACGCCAATCAGGGCGCATGCAACAACGCTTGCCGCGACGCATACCAGATCTACCTCAAGAACCCTGAAAAAGAAGACTCGCAAATGGAACTCATCAGCTCAGAAGACGGCACGTTTCTGATGAACTCGAAAGATCTGCGTGCGATCGAATTTCTTGATGAACTTGCGGAGATCGGCGTGGACTCGGTCAAGGTGGAAGGCCGCACCAAGAACGACTATTATGCCGCAATGATCGCGCGCACATACCGCAAGGCGATTGACGATATTTACAAAGGGCAGGCATTCGACCGAAGCCTGTTGACCGAGCTTGATAAAGTTGCTTCGCGTAAGTATTTCTCAGGTTTTTTGACGCGCGGCATGGAAGAACGAGTGCCCGAAGAAGAGCGCGACTTTCAAAACGAAGCGGGTAATACGAGGTGGCAGTCGCATTTTTATTCTGGTTGCGTGAAGCGACAAGATGCCGACGGCACCGTGTGGTTTGATCTGAAGACACGACTCACCGAGGGTGACGAACTCGAAGTATTTTTTCCTGGTCAATTTGCCTCGCGGTTTACTCAGGCCGGCAAGATTTTGCGCAATGGCCTCGAACACACTGTACTCAGCGGGGGCATCGGTGAAGTCGGCCTGCGTATTCCGTTCGCAGTGCCGCAAAATGCCTTCTTGGCGAAGGTGCAGACAGTTACTGCATAAGTGCGTATAAAATGGGCAGGCTTTGTCCGATTTGTTATTGCATACTTGAACACGGTTAACCTCTTGGCCTGCATGTCACTTGCAGATATTGTCCGGGCAAACGAAGTTGTTGCGCGACGCTATAAACCGCGCGAAACCATTTTTGAACATGGTGCGCCGAGCGACGACGGTGTTTGCCTTGTCTTAAAAGGTAACGTCGAAGCGTTTCACGCAGGCGCTGGTGAGAAATCACGCCCCGTTGCAACATACCAGCCCGGGGCCTTTTTCGGTCTTTCGTCGATTATAGGTATACCCCGTTTTGAGGGCGCGCGAGCGGGCAACTCTGAGACTGCGATATTGACGCTGACTGAGGCGGACTTTCTGCGCCATTTGCGCGAGGACAACAAGTTTCTCGGTCGCTTATTTACCCTAACGCTGAATCGCTTACGCTCTGTACCGGCGCACCGAATTAAAAAGCCCGACTCTGCCATTGACCTCGATGCAATGTTCGGGCCATCGGCATCTGAAAAATTCATTTCCATACGGCGACAAAATCTCGTCACACTGGAATATTTAAACAAGATGCGAAACCGATATGTTTCGCCAGGAAAGACGCTATTTGACAATGAGAAAGATATCGACACCGATGTCTATCTTCTTGTCGAAGGGCAAATTGAACAGTACTGGCGCGATGACTCGCTTGTCATTAGTCTCGAACCCGGCTCCTTATTTGGTTTCCTGAAAAGCTCTGACAATCAAGGCCATGTTCTGATCGCGAAGGCGGGAAAATCCACGGCTAAATTGGTTGCACTTGATGAAGATATTCTGACAAAGCTGAGTCATCTCGATCAGCATCTCGCATACTCACTCTTCCAGAATATGGTACTGACAATTGCGATCGTTGAAAGCCATATGATTGTAGATTCAGAGATTTGACAGTCTTCGTGCGCATTACAGATGCGAGCCGAAACGATTCTGCGGTGTTTCAAAATCTCGCGCGTTTCTTCTTCGTGGCTGTTTTTACCGCCCCCGTTTCTGCGGATCTTGCAAACGGACGATATCTGCCGATTGGTGACCGATCGGCTTTCATGGCGAATACGGCCGTCGCCGATGGTCGCAGTTCGATGGCCGTATTGTTTAATCCAGGTGCGCTTGCATTTGTTGAACGCAACAAAATTGCTCTCAGCGGAAATTTATACTTTAACAGTTGGGTTAATTTCGATCCATTAGTACGATTCGGAGGTGAAAGCCAAAGCGTCGAACTATCGGGGTTCAATTCGGTGCCTAACTCTGCGGTAAGTATCTATCGATGGGGATCGACGACTCTGGCTATTTCGGTACTTGTTCCAGAATTCAGTGAAATCGGGACCCTGCAAAGAGTCTCACTCACCAACTATAACGCCGTTATCCAGTTTAACAACAAAGAGCAGGATCTTTGGATCGGTGCAACAATTGCACGTGTCTGGCGTGAAAAATACGGAATCGGTCTTTCTCTATATGGGACAAGATACGCACGGCACTCTGCTATCAGCGTCATAGGTAGCGTTGTGTCCGGTACGAATTCTGCAGAACAGACCGGTATCACGAATATCGAGGGTGCTGCGCATAGTGTTGAAAGTGTAGTTGGCATTTTTATCAAGCCCATAACGAACCTTTCTCTTGGTTTAAAATTTTCCCCGCCGGGAATTCGTATCAACGGCTCAGGCTCATATTACCAATCTTCCCGAACATATGTTGGGGCGACGCAGAATATTGTTACAGAAGATAGATCTGCACTGGATTATTACTTCTACAGACCCGCTGAACTGGCAATCGGCATTTCTTATTCGCTGCTGGAAAATCTACGCTGGTACTTCGACGCAAACCTACAGTTTCCCATTTCTTTTCAAGAATTACCGGGTGCTTCGAGTCCGGGAAATTATTACCTACAGACTACGTTACGATTTTCAACTGGGACAGAAATCGTTCTAAGTAAAGCGTGGAGTATTCTTGCAGGAGGTGCGATTTTGCCATCGGCGGTCCCGGCGGTTGAGCCTATATACGTTGGCCGCACGAGAACGACAACATATCTATTTTCGACCGGTGTTATATATTCTGATGAAAACGTCCGCACGGGGCTTGGGGCTTTCTACCTCTATGCCGACGGCCAGCAACAGACCGACTCGACCGTGGGCAACGTCAGCAACGTACGCACCTTAGCCCTTGGCGCACTGCTTACTTCGAGCTACGAGTTCTAGCTACAGCCGAGACTATTAGCGCGCTTTTCTGAATTTATTGTAGTCGGTGTTCAAGGTATGCGTAGTTACGAATTTCAATCGAGTTGCGATTGAAAGCCAGCTCAGGAACCGCTTTTAATTTCAACGAATTGTTGTAACTGTCTACCGCATCGCCAACCATGCCCGAGCCAACGCCCTGCAGTATCATACCCACAAGGGAAGCCCCGAACGCACCGAGATAAAATCCCAATTGATTTTGGCTGCCGCCACTGTCTGAACTGTCCGCGGCGACGCCGTATATTCCCAAAGTGGCACCAGCCAAGCCAAACCCGCTACCGAAGGCTTGATATTGTAACCCGGCCTTGAACTTCGATTTGGAGTCGGCATTTACAAATTGTTGATCAAAGAGCGGTTCAACACCTCTGGCGTTAAAATCCTTCCCAGCCACGATGAAGGGTTGCTTAAAAAGCCCGCGTGAAAATTCGATCTTTGCGCTTTCGTAGGCCTTGTATCGCTCACGCAACATCATATCACCTTGAAGATCTGGCTTTGGTGCAAGCGAGACCGCTTTGCAATGAATAGAGAAGACGGCCGCGAATATTGTTAGCAGGCAAATGCGCATGGACTCCGAAGAGTTTAGAATTTCGCGCGTCAATATCTTTGGCACCAGAAAGAGGACAGATTATTGAAATTTCTGGCTTGATTCTAAATGGATTTTTGGGCCTTCTCAAGAACTTCCCGAAGTTTCTGCCTATCACTCGCGGCGACTCTCTGTGGATCAATTGACACTTCAAAACCAGCGCCGCTGATTTCGAAAACAGACGTTCGCGTCTGATTGCGTCGCCCGATGACTTGCCAAGCTGGCATGGGTCTACTAAAACCCTTGGCGTTGATTGCAGGCATTGGTTCACAGTCAAAAAGGTCTTGTACCAAATGGTATGTTTCTTGGGATATAAGCAATTGCCCCGGTGCGGCGTTGGCTTCAAACCGTGCAGCTAAATTTACCTGATTGCCGATAATTGTATAGTCCATTCGGCTCTCACTTCCGAAATTACCCACCGTGCAAAAACCGCTGGTTACACCCATGCGTACGGCAAAATCCTGACCAAAACCGTAATCTTTCCATTGTAATTTCAAAGTCTCAATTGTCTCACGCATGGCGATCGCCATATCGAGGCAGGCTGCCGCGTCTTCTTTGAGCCCTAGCGTTTCCGGGTCTCCAAAAAAAACCAAAACCGCATCGCCTATAAACTTATCAAGGGTACCGCCGAACCGGATTACCAGCTCGGCCATCGCATTTAGATAGCTGTTGAGCAGGTGGCTCATATCTTCTGGTTCTAGACTTTCCGTTTGTGCCGTGAAACCTACAATATCCGAAAAGAATACTGTTAACTTCTTTCGGCGCGTAAATATGCCTGAGTTAGATTTACCTTCAAATAGACTCGTATAAACCTGTGGTGATAGATATTTAGAGAGTTGGTTGGAGAGATTCGCCAGTTTAACTTCCCGCTGGCCCAATTGATCATTCAGCAAAAACATCTCCTGTACCATCGGATTAACCAGGCGGCTCTGTAAATAAAACGCTAGCAAAAGAGACGCGATACCCATGAGAGCAGTAATCAGAGCTGCATGAAAAAAGGGATAGCGGATTTCCGAAATCGCCATCTTCGCAACTATGCCCAATTGCATAAATTCAAGGTATTCATATGCCGCAATGACTACAGTGCCGTTATAATCCTTGCCGGTGATTACACCCGACTGTCCCGAGAGGGCGCGATACATCGGCACAGCCTTATCTTCAATCCATGGGACTGAATCTGGTATCTTCATGTTGTTATTGCGCTCATGGAGCAGAAAATGTATCTGATTTCCAGTTCTTTCTCCGAGCACAATCTCGCCTGTTTGGCCGAACCCCGCATAAGCATTATGAGATTCTCTGACCTGCGAGAGAGTTCGGGCTCGACTTGCGTCACCAGGCTGCAACGATCGTATCGCATCTGACTTCCCGATGGCTTCAATCAATCGGCCTTGGGAACGGGCGAGTTCTTGCAATTGGTTCTTCGTCTGGTCAAGTACCACGTGATAAAGCAGAAGAAATGCCGCAGTACAGACCAAGCAAATCATCCCGGTCATGATTAACATCATGTTCCATTGGATCTTTTTTCTCCACATCGGAGAGAAGATCATTGAATTACCGACTTTCCAGCAATCATTTCGGCATTCGCTCTTTGTCTGATCTGCTGAACCTCGCCTCTACGTAGCATCTCGCGCAGTACCTCTGTTATTTTAGGAACTAAAAACGCATTCTTGCGATGCAAGTAATGGTAACACAGGTGGCTTTCGAGTATCACATTGCGGTATATCCCACGCGCATTCATTTTTCGCAGTATACGTTCAGCGTTAATTGTGATGGCATAGACAGCATCGACTTCTTTTTTGGGCAGCAGTTCGAACAAGGCCAAGTAGTTATCAACGCGGAATATTTTCGAGTGATTGCTGCTGCTGCGTTCCGAGGCGACCACACCGCGCACAATACCCACACGAAAATTCTCCAAATCGGATATTGATTTAGGGTGCAGTCCCGATTGAAGAGAATATATACCCAAGTCAAAATAATTTATTGGGACACTTATCTGTATCAGATTCTTGTGGTCCCGCTCTAAACCGTCGATACGATGTACTTCGCCATCAACTTCACCCGCTTCGGATTTTTTTAGGGCAATGTCTCCTGTATACTTTTGTATGCGCAGTCGATAGCCTAATTTCAGGTACGCCGCTTCAAGAATCTTTTCAGACGCATACATTTCATATGAATCCTGCAAGGTAGCCAGGGTAATTTGCCGCAGCGGCACTTCAGGTAGACCGGGCCCGGATAAAGGCACGATCAGGGCTACTGCGGCCGCAAGAACTCTGTAAAAATTGAACATTCCAAAAACCTCGAAGTACGATTGTGACACCCTGCAACACTTGCGCAAACCTTTTCTTCAAAATTGTGGTCCAATGCAAACTGGCGAGCAGGCAGCATCCCGATCTTGATCCTAACGATAACCAAGTCAAAACTGCGTTACAATCGGCTTCGCGCGTTAGAACCAGCAACCTGCCTGCACCATGAAGGCTGTCGCGTTAATCTGCAGGTTTCTTGAAATATCGGCGTTCAGCGAGACCGGCCCCAGCAAGATACCCAACCCAGCGGTGATCTGATTCGAAACGAGCAGTGGCCTGAAGGTCGCGCTCTGGCGCGCAACGATAGTCGCTGTGTCATTCGTACGAATCGTATCTGTTCCCGTCGAAGACGAAGAGGTAACAACAAAGTCACCCGTAACCGTATTTGCAACAGTTGCGGCTCCCGTGTGCAACGATGCCAAAAGTCCGAGCCGACCCGTAAAAATATGCAGAAAGGGTTTTGAAATGACGAGGCCAGTTGTGAACGATACGACATCCCACTTGAGCCTGAACTCATCGCGAAAACGAAAATCACCTCTTGCGGTTGTAGACGCAGAAGCGTCGCCGTCAGGATCAAATTCAATATCGCGTATGATGTCTCTGAACGCGGCGTTGAAACTGCCGTGCATATAAGAAATATCGAGCGGCGTGATGATAGCCGGACTATACCAGGCATCTCCATTTTTTTTGACGAGGCGGTTGAGCGACAACCCCAGACTGAACGGCTGAAACGAATACGCGTCACCCGATTGCCTGAAATTCAGCTCGGGCACATAGATGGCACGCACCTGCATACCGAGATTCTCTTTGAGCTTGAAGCCTGCCACAATATTCGCTGCGTAGAGTACAGATGAGTTCAGACGCCCACCGGCCCCGATTCTGTCGGGTCGAATATACGCAGCGGCGGGTTCAAGTTGGAAATTTGGAAGCGCGCTGCTTTGCCTTTGGTTACCGATAGTTGTTGAGAAAGCCGCAGAATTGACAATCGGCTGGCCGGCAACCGAAGCGAGGCTATAGAAGATGATGCCGAGACCGCGATCAAGAAGATTCAGCGCTTTCTGAACATTCACCGCGCTCGTGTCGAAAGTCGCGTCATAAACTTCGATTTCAGCACTGAGAGCAGACGTCAGCGCTGCGAGAATTAGCGTGGAACGTAATAACTTTACCATACTCGTGCCCCTGCATAAAAATTAAAGCTGAAGCGTTGCAAGGTCTTCGGGTTTTCCCAGGCGTTGACTTCGAAACCGATGCCAGCGATGAGCGCGTCGTCGAGAAATTTCTGATCGATGCCGAACCGCGCGTAGATTGCATGTGACGGCCCGATCTTGTCCAGTATTTCACGCGCCTGCGGATAGATTGCCGTTGCTTCAGCAAAGGTCAGCCGCCCCAGTGGTGTCAAAACGCCATTGTAGACCGGCAATTGATAACCAAAGCCGAAGCTGAAATCGATTGCCCATAGGCTGAAGATCTGCCTATAATCAAATTTAAGTTGTGAATGACTCGGGTAAAACAACCTGACAGGTTCGCTACCCGAATTGCCGTCAGGGGAAATTTCATTGCTAAAGCGCGTGTACTGCGCTCTGAATGTGACAAGATTTTGGTCTTCGCGCCATAAATGAAATGGTAATGAGGCAATCGCGCCGATTTCAGCGCCGGTATTATCTCTGACAACCGCGTCACGACTGATAATTCTGTTGAAGCCGGCTACGACATGCATGCTAAACGATTGCGCTGAAGTTTCATCCGTTGCGAACACAGCCGTAGCAAAGGCAGTGTAAAGCGTGGCGACCAACAAACATGAACGTAGACGCACTCGCGGCAGGTGTACAGCTCATAGCAGTGTCGGCAAGCGAATCGAGGGGCGACCTGCCCCTGCAAGAATCTTATTTCGTTCTGGCGGGCTCTGGCTCGCCGCCTGCGAGTGCAGTCGGGCTCGCGAAAAGCTGGCGCAGCTTTTCTTTAAGCGTCGGCGCACGCCATGCATCGCGAAACATATCGGCAAACTCATGAAACTGAATCGTGAACCAGTTATGCGTCGTCAGATTTTTGGTGAGACCATAGCGCACGGGTGCAACCTCGGGCACGAAGGTTTTGAAGAGGCGATCCCAGATGATGAAGATGCCGCCGTAGTTTGTGTCGATGTATTCAGGGTTTGAACCGTGGTGCGCGCGGTGGTGCGAAGGTGTGTTCATGACATATTCGAGCGGCCCCAAATTACGAATCGTCTCTGTGTGAATCCAGTACTGGTAGAGCAGACTCACCGACATCTGTATCAGAATCCAGTGCGGGGGAAATCCGACAAATGCTACAGGCAACCAAAACGGCGTTTCAATGATCGGCGCTGTCCATGATTGCCTCAGCGCCGTGGCCAAATGGTAGCGCTGGCTCGAATGGTGAACCACATGCGTACCCCACAAAAAGCGGATCTCATGCGCCGCACGGTGCATCCAATAAAAAGCGAGATCGTCGAGAAAGACCAAAACTATCCAGGCGGCCCAGATCGGTGCAGCGTCAAAAAGTTTCGGGCCCGCGTCGTAGCAGAGCTTTAAGAGCCAGATAAAAACAAAGTTCCAGAAAAAACGCACGACGAGACTACCGAGCCCGCCCGAGAGGCTTGCTGCCGTATCGGCGACTTCGTAGGCTTTGGGCTGTGCGGGGAGCGACCTCGTGTCGCGCACAGCCCCTGGCGCCTCGTGCGCTTTGCCGGCTCGCCAGAGCGCCAGGTTCTCGATGCCCATCGTGACGATGTAGAAGGGAATCGCGAGAATCGTCGGCTCTTCTTTAATGTAGTGAATCAGTTGCTCCATTATTTTCTCCCGTTAATTGAATCTGGTAGAATGCTGTTACTTTGCAGCGACAACAGCGTGGCGGCGTTGCGCACGAGCTGCATGATGTCGCGCTCGATGAAGTCGTCGGCGATCAGGTGCTTTTCGGTCGCGATGCCCTGCATCAGGTAGATGACGGCGTGCGCGGCGCTGCGCAGCATTGCCTGCGATTCTGCGGGAAAAGCCTGCTCAATCAGCGCGTGCGTGTTGAGGCGATGCTGCTCGATAATAGGTTGAATTGCTTCTTTGAGTTCGGCGTCGGCCGACGATTCGGCGAAAAGCCTTGAGACCGCTATGAAATCCGCCGAATGGAACCAGGCCTCAAGATCATCGACGATCTTCATGAGGTTGGGTTCGCACGGTTCGCCGAGCAGGCAGTTGAAATCGCGAATCACCTTGTCGAAAAGGTAGCGCGTCGCGCCGGCCACGGCGGCGGTCTTGGTGGGGTAATAACGAAAGAGCGCGCCCTGCGAAAGGTCGGCAGCTTCGGCAATGTCGGCAGTCGTCAGGCGGCTGAAGCCTTTATTAACTATGCACTCAACCGTAGCCTCATGCAGTTTTTGCAGGGTTTGCTGTCGCCTTTCGGCCTGCGTCAGCCTCATGGGGCAGTTTATTAGCTATAAACATAGTGACCAGTCACTTTTTAAATTAGTGCGTAGCTATGGATTTTCAGAGCTCGGGGCGGGATAAAATCTGTTTTGGATGGAAGGTGGATTTCAGACTTTTTTGGATCTGGAAGCCTTAACATAAGAAGAGACAATCAAAACAACATTCAATACGCCCCATAAAAATGCGAGTGGCAGTGCGTAAAAAAACATCCATAGGTAGGCGCCATGACCAGGCCCGCCTTCACTGAGTGGCTCGCCGTCAAATCCGCTCAAAACCCAGCTGCCAACCGCCAGCAGAATCGGTGAGAAGAATACAGCGACGTTCAGTAATATAGAAGCAATAACGATACGGTTAAGAATCATATTAGGTAAGTTGCTCCTCGAGTTTTTCGCGCATTCTGCGCAGCAATGTCACCCGGTTCACGGGTCAGAAATTCACCCCTACATAACGGCCTGAAACCAAACCAGGCCAATAGCAAGGCGAGAAAACATGAGCGGACGTTTGATCGGAATGTCCGCTGTTCATACTCCAGGTCGGTAGCTATCGGCTACACGTTGCAGCGAGCAGGTCAGCCTGAAATTCCATGGGCTTATCCGTTACGAGTTTTTCCCCTTGGTACTTCTTGCCTCTGAAATTTTCGACAATTGTCTTCACCATGCGACCAAGGCGCGCAGCACCATGGCCCGGCACAGTTCGCAATGTAATCGTTGCACCGGGCGTCTTGTTTGTCGCTCGGCGCAAATGTGCGCCATAGCGTTCACCGGGAGTGCTCTTGTTTTTCTCGAATTTCCAATCGGTATTAAAGACAATCATCTCACCAAGTTTCAGCGAAAACTGTTCTTTGCCGAGACTGGCTGATGGCCTGCCCTTGCCATTACTCATGTTGTCAGCCCGTTCGACAATCAACTGGCAGCGAAAATTAAGGTCTTGTGATGACATCGGCACCTCTGCCGCTTCGAGCGCGATTAAATCACCTCGAAAGTCGCGGGTCGTATTCGGGTACAGCGAATGAATCTGTTCCGTTGTCGGGTTCACGCGCAGATAGACTACGACCATGTATGTGCTCTTGTTGTAAATTCTGCGCAAATGCGAACCAAACCGGTTTCGGCCATCTGTCCTTTGTTTTTCGTGCTTCCAGTCAGTATCAAATTCAACAATGCTGCCGGGAGCCAGGTCGATGGATTCCGGTGCGAGCACTGGCTTCGACGCAAAAGCTCCGTCGCCCCGTTCATATTGCACATTAGCCGTTTGCGCCAAAACCGGTACGGGCAGAAGCGCCAGATAGAGTATCATCGGCGCAAGATTATGTCTTAGCATATGGCGCAGCAACATATCGCCTAAGCGACAAGTCAACAGAAAAGCAGCTATCGCGCCAGCTATGGATTTTCATTGCCATCGGCAGAAACGCGGGCACCCCGCATGAACAGCAAGTGCCCGGCTTCTGACCAGACAACACCCGCCGTTACAATGACTGCACCCAGAACGCCGCGCGCGCTTAAAGGCTCTAAGGCGAGCATGAAGGCATAGAATGTCGCAAAGACAGGTTCGAGCGCAAAGATCACCCCCGCGCGCGAAGGTGTCGTGAGCGGCTGAAAGCGCATCTGCAGCATGATGACGAAGACGGTGCCAGGCAGTGTCAGATAGACCAACGCGAGCCAGAGATCGAGCGTCGGTGGTATGTAGATTCCCTTGTTCACGGCCATCGGCAAAGCGAGCAGGGCGACGGTAAGACTCTGCAACGTCGCGAGCGGCCTGCGCGTTTCGGCGTTGCTCCACGCGCCTACGCCGATGATATAGGCGCTAAAGGCTACCGCGCACGCGAGGGTGAGCCAGTCACCGCGATTCCAGTCGATGAAACCATCGGGTGAGGTCAGATAATAGAGGCCCGCGAGCACGAGAGCGGCGCCGGTCAGCGTATAGCGCGATGGCAGGCGGCGGTAGAAAGTAAAATAGAGAATCGGAGTGAAGAGCACCAAGAGCTCGGTGATAAAGGCCGATCGCGACGTTGTTGTATATTCAAGTCCCATGGATTGCAGAGTGAAGCCGATGAAAAAGAAGAAGCCGAGAATCGCGCCGCGCACCCAAACAACCGGGGCGACACGAAACGCAGCGCGGCGGTAGAGAGTCGCAAAAATAACACCGGCAACGGTAAAGCGAAACGCAACAATGATCCAGGGTGTCGTGAATGAGAGCGCGACCTTGACTGCGGGAAACGTGCCGCCCCAGATGACGGTGCAAAGCACCAGCATCACCTCAGGTCGGTAAAAGACTCTGCGCACCGCGCCCTAGCCAACGACAGCTTTGCTGAGTTCGACGCTGAGCAGTGTACTGACGCCAGGTTCGTTCATAGTGACGCCATAGAGAACCTGAGCCTTACCCATCGTTTTCTTATTGTGCGTGATGAGAATAAACTGCGTATTCTTCGCAAATTCATCGAGCAGTGTAAGAAACCTTCCGACGTTCTGTTCATCGAGCGGTGCGTCGATTTCGTCGAGCACGCAGAACGGCGACGAACGCACCATATAGATCGCGAACATGAGCGCGATCGCCGTCATGGCCTTTTCGCCGCCCGACATCAGGCGCATCGATTTTGTCTTTTTACCAGGCGGCGTCGCTTCTATCTCGATACCGCTTGCGAGCGGACGCTCAGGCTCAAGCAGGTCGAGTTTGGCCTGACCACCATTGAATAGTTTGCTGAAAATCTCGGCAAAGTTATGGTTGATCTGTTCGAACGATTCACGAAACAGGGTTTCAGATTTCGCCTGAATCTCAGCCATCACTTGCTTGATGTCATCTTGCGCTTTGAGAATGTCATCGACCTGGGCCTGCTGGTGGTCGTACATCTCTTTGATATGCCGATGTTCTTCGATTGCTAACTGGTTAATTTGACCCAACGCCGAAATGCCGCGCTGCAATTCTGTCAGTTTTTCCTTTTCATCTGTTAGTTGCATTCTACCTGAGGTAAACTGAGCCGCCAGCTCTTGCCAGGTGAGTGTATAGTCGTTGTAGATATTCTGCAGCAGAATGTCACGGGAGCCGCCGAGCGCGCCAATTTTGCCTTCGAGTTCGTTAATCGCAACAAACACCTCGTCGGTCTTGCCGCTCTCGCTCTTCATCGTCTGCACCATCTCGCGGCGCTTCTCTTCGGCCTTCTGTATGTCGCGCTCTATGCCAGCGATTCGCTGCGTTTCTTTTTCGATGCTGCTCTTGAGTTTCTCAACTTCACGCGTCAGGTTTTTCTGTTCCTGAGCGAGCTGCACCACCGATCGGTCGATTTCGGTGAATTGTGCGCGCACAAAACCCATATTGCTTTCTTCATTTGTTATCTGCTGCGCAAGATTCTTTTCTTTTTCTTTGACGCTCGTAATCTCTACATTCAGAGACTTGATATCACCGAGCAACTTCTCGCGCTCTTGTTTGTTGGCAGAAGTCTCTTCGGCGAGTTGCAGTTTTTTCGCCGTCAGACGGGTGCTTTCTTTCGCGGCAAGGTCTATCTGCTTTTCGAGGGCCGTAATTTCTTCGTCGAGCTCCTCTTTGCGCGAATGCACTCCACCCTTTTCAAATAGAATTTCATAGAGTCCCCTGCTCATTTCTGCCAAAATGTGCGCCTTTTCGCTGATCTTCGCGAAAATCTGACTGTCTTTGATGCGCTGCAGATCTTTTCGCATCAGTGGCAAATGGTCGTCGGGTGACGCCAGAATTGCGTCGAGCGACGCGGCGGTTTCGGCGCAATAGAGCTCAATTTCCGTAAATGCCTGCTCGCGATTCTTGGCTGTTTTTTCCCAGCGTGATTTTTCAGCTTTGAGAGAATCGAGCAGCTCACGAATCGTCTCTTCTTGCCGACCGTGCACCTCATTGAGCTTCTTTGTGGCTTCAGCCTTCTCTTGTTCAAGGCGCGCAAGGTCAATGTCAGCGGCCGCCACCTCTTCTGCGCAATCGTCGATTCGCTTTTGCAACCGCGCGATTTCCTTTTGAATATCTGAGACCTTCAGATCGAGCTTGAGCGTGAATTGGTTTTGCTCGGCCGCTTCAGATTTCAGTTCTTTGATGCGCTTTTCAAATTTGCCGATGCGTTCCTTGAGTCCCGCAAGCTGCGCCGCAAATGCCGACTTCTGTGTTTCTTTCTCGGCGATCGTCTGCCCGAGCTGTGCGATTTGCAGATTCGCCATCTGGCTCGACGTGTCTTTCTTATGTAACTCTTCTTTCAGGTTGCGCTCGTCTTCATCGAGCGCCGCGAGACGCTCTTGCATCTGTATCAGCTTTTGCTGAATTTTTTCTTTTTCGCCGTGGCGGCGGCTGAGTTTTTCTTTAAGATCTTCGAGCTTTTCGTTCGCATCGCGCACCATCAGGTAGCGAATTTTCAGGTCATGGTCTTTGTACTTTGCCATGAGCGCATTATACTCGGCGGTCTTTTTTGCCTGCGCCTCTTTGGTCTTGAGTTCGCGTTCGAGTTCACGCTGAATATCCTGAATGCGAGTCAGATTGAGCTGCGTGTTTTCGAGATTCTTTTCTGCGTCTTCGCGCTGCGCTTTGAAACGCGACACGCCTGCGGCTTCTTCGAAGATCAACCGCCGGTCTTCGGGCTTGCTCGACAGAATCTGGTCCATGCGACCCTGTTCCATGAATGAATAAGAAGACTTGCCGATGCCGGTGTCGCGAAATAGATCTTCGATCTCTTTAAGTGCCACACGGCTGTCGTTGATGAAATATTGACTTTGCCCGTCGCGGTACAGGCGGCGCCCAACCTTCACGTCATCGGTATCGATTTTCAGGTGTCGTATTCTGTTATCGAAGGTGATCGAAACCTGTGCGAAGTTGGCCGGTTTACGCGTGCTGGTGCCGGCAAAGATGACGTCTTCCATCTTTTCGCCGCGCATCGTCTTGACCGATTTTTCGCCGAGCACCCATTTCAGGCTGTCGAGAATGTTTGATTTGCCGCAACCGTTAGGCCCGACCACAGCGCTGACCGAGGTGCTGAATGACACCTTGATCTTGTCTGCAAACGACTTAAAGCCGAGTATTTCGAGTTCTTTGAGTAGCATTATGCTTGAAGCCGTGTGCTCAGTTCTCTCATCACCTTATGGCCCTCGGCCAAATCACCGGAAAACTTGCCACGTACCGTTTCGGCTATGAAGATGGCCGTTTTTCTATTTTCGCCGACACCGAAAAGCTAAAAGGCCATTCGCTCGTTTCTCCGCGGGACCCCGTACGCGAGGCCGAACGCCATATAGGCGCTTTCAGGCTGAAACCCGGCATGCTAGCTCTGGTTGGCGGGGTCGGCCATCTGCCGATGCTCGAAATGCTGGTCGAACAGCTCAAAACCCGCGAAGGGCAAGGTGGATTGATCATTGCGTTCGAGGCAGACACCGAACTGTACCTGGCGCTCAAAAAGGCGAGGCCAGACATCTTCGCCGACGTGGCGGTCATCGTTCCCGAGAACCTGGGTGTACTCGCTGAACTCGTCGAGCAGCTCGACGTCGAACATTTCATCGGCTATCGTACATTTGAAAACCGCGGCAGCATCGAGATCAAGTCTTCGTTTTATGCGCAGGCGATCGCCGACTTCAAACAGAAGCTGGCCTCGCGTTTCTCAGATCTTTTTACCCGGTTGGAGTTCGAAGAGCGATGGGTCTTCAACTCAATGAGCAAGCTACCACTTCTGTCACGCGCACGGCCCGTGTCTGCACTGTTCGGCTTGGGTAAAGATGCAGAAGCATTGTTGGTTTCAACCGGACCATCGCTGCGCTCATCGTTGCCGAGACTTAAAGAAGTACAAAATAATTACTTCATCGCGTGCGCAGACTCGGCGTACCGCGTACTCACACGCGCGGGTATATATCCTCACCTCGTCTTCTCGCTCGACAGCCAGGCGCACACTGCGAAACATTTCGGCCTGCTGCCCCGTGGCACACAGGGCGCCTTTCCCTTGCTTGTGTGTGACGCCGTTTCAAACCCGGTGGTCGCTCGCGACTGGACCGGCGAGCTGGCGATTTCATTCACAGCGCAGTACGTGAGTTCTGGCGGCTCTGAATCGTCTACTGAGCGTCGCGTCGTGAGTCCAGGGTGTGACTTTCTCGAAGAGCAAGGTATCTTTAAGGGCAGCGCGGGCATTATTCCCGGAGACCTGCAATCGGGGGGGTCGGTCGCAACTTCTATTTTTGATCTGTTGCGTCTGATGCAGTTCGACCGCATCGTTTTTGTCGGACAAGATCTGGCCTATACCAACCGAGAGATTCATACACCGGGCACGCA
This sequence comes from uncultured Leptospiraceae bacterium, assembly GCA_942492915.1. Taxonomy (GTDB): domain Bacteria; phylum Spirochaetota; class Leptospiria; order Turneriellales; family Turneriellaceae; genus Turneriella. The sequence goes on along the minus strand of OW818662.1, from coordinate 3,554,482 downwards.
CCATACCGACGAGTGGTTATCGCGTATGACGAATCGGCTGCAACCGCTCGAGAATATCAACGAGCGGGTGTTGCGCCGCCGGCACACGAAACGCGAGACCTCGCTCACGGGAAAGCCTATTGTCACAGACTACATTCTTTCCCTTTACCGCGATTGGTTCGTTACGGCAATTGCGCGTATCACGACTCCCGTAACAAATGCCACCCGCGACGGTCTGCAAATTCCCGGTGCAACCGTCTCAGCAGATATTGCGGTGTCTGCGCATGGGGCCGCAGATCGAATACTGAGTGCCTACCTGGCCGCGCCCAATATTGCAATCGATGAACAGAGTCTCGCTGAGCTGAAAAGCCGCATCGCCGCAGCCCGGCGTCACGAGCTGGCGCCTGAATCTGTGGGTTTCATGCGTTACGTCGGCAGAAAGTTTGCGATCAAGGCAATGCGAGCACCCGAGAACAAGACAGCGCTGCTCGCTAAACAGCGAACACGGCAAATAAACTTCTTGCGCAAAGTCGCGCTCAAATTGGGACACGATGCCAGAACTTGACTTACCCCAAGCCGACAGTCGGCAGCGGGGTCCGTGGGGACGGCTGCTTTCAGGCACAGCTGATCGGTTCTGGCCCTTCTGGCTTTTTCATATTCGCCGCTGGGTATGGCTGATCATTGCGGTTTTGATCGGTACAACCTTTGTAGGCTACCGCTACGGCCGAAAAATTCGTATCGACACGAATCTGCTGCACCTATTGCCAACGGAGACCGAATCATTGCAGCGCCTTACACAACTCAGGGATTCGTCAGACATCAAAGGCGTACTGGTCGTATCCTTCGTCGCAGAGACAAAACAGGATGATTCGACGCTGCTCTCGGGGGCGCGTTTCGTCGAATCGATTGTCGCCTCTGACGGTTTTCTAAGCACAAACACCGGGCGCGTCATCTACGAAGTGCCAGGCGGCTTCTTGCAACGCTATTCGCTCTATTATGCCGATCTCGACGATTTGCAGAAAGTCGAGACTCGGCTGCGTGCAGCCATAGAACAGGGTAAACGGCGGGAAAACCCATACTTCGAAGACCTTGAACAGGCGGCGCCTTCCCGATTCTATGTCGGCGATATTCTGAATAAGTACCGCAAGAAATACCTGAACAGCAACGCCTTCATCGATGCCGAAAAAAAACGGATTTCGATCTTGCTGTCGCTCAAGACGGCGCCCGACGACATTCAATTTTCGCAGACGCTCATTGCGACGCTTAAAGAAAAGCTAATGCCCTACGCCGGTGCGCATGGCCTCAAGCTGCATTTTGCGGGGCGTTATGCATCAGACGTCGAAAAGCAGAAACGACTCACCGACGACATCAACCAGTCGACGACGATCACCTTGCTCATTCTCGCAGCTTCGCTGATCATTTTCTTTCGCTCGATGCGCGTCATTCTCGTAATCGGATTGCCAGTAATTGCCGCGCTTGGTTATACATATTTCGCTGCGTGGTATTTTATCGGACAGATCAGTATCATCAGCTCATTCTTGACTGCCATCTTGCTAGGCCTGGGTATCGATTACGGCATTCACCTGTTCGCGCGTTACAAAGGTGAACGTCTGAAACAGCAGGGCATGACGCAGGCACTTGAGATCACGATGCGCAACCTGTTTCGCGGTCTCAGCTTTGGCATGATCAGCACTGCAGCGGTATTTCTGACGCTCAGCTTTTCAAAATTCATTGCGTTCGCCGAATTTGGTAAAATCGCCTTTGCGGGCATTGTCTTCTTTTTTATCGCATTCATTTTATATTTCCCGGCGCTGGTATTTCTGACCGAGAAATTTTCTCACGGCACAACCGAACCCTCGCATATGATGGAGCGAACCCGCAAGATACGCGGCTGGCATGTGGCGTTGATGCTCTCGATATCAGTATATGGCGTCGTGACGGTGGTAAATCCGCCTTTTGAATATGATTTTTTCGAACTCGACCAGGTCGACAGAACTGCGCGCAAGGCTGCGCTGCTACCTGAAGATGCGCAATTCACAGTAATAGAAAACCGCAGGCACATGGTGATCTATGAATTTACGAATTTCGCTGAACTGAAAACGGCTGAGGCAAACCTGCGGTCGCGCTCAGGAAATGCTGAATTTCACAGCGTTCACGATCTGATTCCGACAAACCCTGAAAAAAAGCAGGCCACGCTCAAAGCGATACACCAACTTCTGAGGCAGGCCGAAGTTTTTGCTCTCATCAATCTCGACACGGAGAACCTGCGAAAGATTCGAATTGGCCTCGCAATGACTGCGGCGCCACCGCCAGCCGTGAGCGACATACCAGCTGCCTTCACCCAACACCTGATTGTCAAAGGCCGCTATTTTCTGTATATCTTTCCGCGCGAAACAAGCCACCTACGGCGGGGCGCGCTGGACTTCGCATCGGTCTACCGCGAGACGTGCGTGCAGCCGCTCGCACACAACGGCGCTTGCCCGGCTTCCGCGATTCGCCGGGGCATATCTGACCTGTATGTACTCGATGATATTCTGCAGACAGTCATGACTGACCTCGTGCGCGAGATTTTTCTGATCGCGCTCGTCATTGCGGTCATCGTCTTGTCGCTCACACGCCGTATCGCGGGCGTTTTGCTGATTCTTGCGCCGCTCATCGCAGGCGTACTCGGACTTTTCGCGCTCATTGGCGTGAGCCATTATTTTGCTGCTACGTGGTTATTCGAGTTCAACTACATAAATATGCTGGCGATACCCATTCTGCTCGGCGTGGGCATTGACAATGGCATTTACCTCTATTCGCATGCGCGTGAACTCGGGCTTTCGCAGGTGAACCATATCATGATCAGCACCGGCGGATCGATCTTCATATCGAATTTTACCACGGCGATGGGCTTTCTGTCGCTGACCATTTCAAGCCATGTCGGGCTCGCCTCATTCGGATTTCTCACGTTCATCGGCATGCTGTGCATCTTTTATGCATACCGGTTGTTGTTTCCCGCACTCGCCCGATTTTTCGAAAAGATGGAGGCTGAAATTTGAAGCGTGCGGACTCGCTGCTTTTTATGATAGCGCTTGGGCTTGGCGCGCAGAGCTACGACCTAAAAACGGAGAGAGATTCATTGGCGACCATTGAAAGCGCAGCGTCAACGCACGACGATGTGACGCTGGTACGCGAATGCAACGCTCTGCTTGCAGATCATCGCATTAGCGCGCTGGCGTGGTTTCGCTGCGGAAAGTATTTGCTGTCAGTCAAGGCCGTCAGTGTGAAAGAATCGCGTGCTAACGCACGCACCGCCTACCACCGCCTGGAAAAAGCCACGAAAGACTTCAGCCGCACGGGTAAGCAACTCTACCTGGCCCTCGACGGCCTGCAGTACATGGGCCTGGCGGCGATGCTGCTCGGCGACTACGACCGCGCGCAGGTGCATTTTCGCGCCGTGCTGGCTCGCGACAACCGTATGGCAGCGGCGTGGTATAATCTTGGTATTGTGTACGAAATGAAAGGCCTCACCGACGAATCGATGCGGTCGTTTGATCGTTACCTGCGCCTCGTCGGCGCAAGCAAAGACTCGGAGTTTTGATACCGAAGGCAGAACTATTTCAATTCTTGCGCAGCTTTTCTCCAGCTTTCAGATTTTTCGATTTGTTGGTGCTCGTCGTGCAGTGACTTCATCGGCTCGCCCTTGAGGTCAATCTTCTCTTTTTTTACGTCTGTTCCGTCATAACGCAGAGCGGTACCCGCGTTGAGCTCAATATCATTCAAAAAATCTTGCATCATCAGGTTCGGGTCGCTCTGCAAACCTGTTTCCCGCACGAAGTCTGTCATGATGACTTTTCCCGTAAAAAGCACAACGCGAGTCGATGATTTGCTCGCTTCAACAGTAAAACCTGTACCGCGCACCCCTGCCGTGACTACGGGCGTCTTGATCGCCCATTTTGCACTACCATCGCGCGCGCCCTTTTTGAAAAGCATACTGACGGCGCCTTGGCTCTGAAAATACTCCGAACCCGGCCGAATTTCGAGTGTGGAGTTCGCGGTGATAAAGAAAGATGCACCGTCAGACATCTGTACCCCGACCTTAGCCTTAGACTTTGTCAGCACGGCATCACCTTCTTTGAGTGTGGCGCCGAGCTTGAGTTGCATTAATTTTCCAGCACGTTTGAAATCCGCATTGCCCGTGAGATACGTCACGCGCCCTTCTATTGCACCGAGAGCGCTCGTCGCCACCAGCAAGATAGCGGCGAATATTTGCGAAGAGTTCGTGTGCATTTTCATATTACCTCTCTTAGTAGTGATACCGGGCAGAGACGGCGCTGAAAAACGTATCGAGCTTAAAAGCATTGGCGTTCATCGCGAAATCGATGTTCACTTTGTCGGCTGGTGTCCACCCTAAGCCCATCGCGACTATTAGCTCATCTTCACCGAAGAAAGCACGGTCTGTGGTGATGGTCTGCGTGGCGGTCTTGTCGGTGCTCGTCTTATTCGAGAATACATTCTTGCGCACGCCCATGCGGGTCTTGAAGGTCTCAAAAGTCTTGTGCTCAACCGCAACCCCGACGGGTATATAAAAATGATCTTTTTCGAACGAGAGATTGCTCTGCGTCACGTTATTCACCGATGTATATGTGACGGATGCCGTGCCCACACCGGCTGAATAAATTACCTTCAGCTTACCCTCTTGAAACATCTGGTGATAAGCCGCATCTAAAGCGATGTTCAATGCAGATGCAGAAGCATCATGCGAGATGGCCGTAGCCGCGAGGTTTGCGCCGCGAATTTCATAGGGCATCTTATACTGGTCAATATTTGCGGCGATGATGAGTCGGTCTTGGCCCACTGGCATAACATACCGCCCGAGAAAACCGATCGATGGCGCCGCTGAACTCTTCACCGTGGTGTTTTCACTGCCGGTCGCAGTCGTCGTGTTGTATTCGATATTCATGAGTGGCAGATCGCTTGAAAGCGACAGGTCAAGATAACCCGGCCCAAGATTTTTCCACTGCACACCGAGACCAACGCCGATATTGTGTGCGCTCATCATATATTTTGCCAGAGCACCGGTCGCCGCGACTGCGGTATCGACGCCGTTGCGCATATTTGCATAGCTCAGGCGCAGACCCAGGTTCAGATCGCCCATCGCCATACCGTACATGAGGTCGAGATTGCCGAAACCTTTGTTCGTCTTATTCAAGATGCCGAGCTGCGCGCCGGTGAAATCGCCCGCATAACCCGTGACGCCGCTGGTTAGCCCACCCGCCTGCGGAAATTTATCAAAGAGCGCCTGCGTCGAACCGAGCGCGCTGTTGGCGTTCAGAGGCCTACGCACAAACACGGCGAGCTTTTGGTTCGCCGGCAGAGGCACTGTCGCACCACCCCAGACAAGGTTAGCGCCAAGCCAGCCTTCGAGGTATGCCGTGCCATAGTTCATCAGCTGGCCCGGATTCATAAACATGTTCATGTCTGACTCAATCAGGCGGTTAGGCACACCTAACCCACGCGTCTGCGTATCGAGCGGCTGGTTGACGCCGTTGATATCTGAGAGGTAGCAATTGTCTGAAGAGCCGGCGGTACACACCGTCGGGTCGGTGGCCGTAACCGGCGGTTCAGCAAACACAGTGGCCGGTATGATAACCGAGGCGAGCAACAGAACACGAAAGAAGATTTTCATGACGCACTACATCGCATGAAAGCACAGCGTCAAGTTTGTTTAGTGAGATTCTCCCCGCGTACTTTCGACATGTGTATCGCGAACGACTGCAATTTATTTACGCCGATGCCTCTTACCCGCAGCGAAAGCACCTTGCTTCTTGTTCCAGGCAAATTCTATCCACGTAGAAAAATCCAGCGCGTTGGTGATCGCAGCTTTTTCATCATGCGTCAACTTTTCATTCAGGCTGAGCGCTGCTTCGATGCTGAATCTATTCTTGGTTGCGTCGCAATAGGCGCTGATCGCGGTGCCTTTTCTGGGCAACTGGTAAGTCGGCAAGATACCTACATCGCCCGCGTTCGCGATTTGCGGCAACTGGTAGAATCGCTTCAAGGTCACAGGCGAAGCGAGATCTCGGCAGGTGACCGGTGGCAAAAGCCCCGCAATAGTTTCAAGTCGCCCGTTATTCAACTGGTAGAACTTCAGCTCGCTGCGATACGTATCCATATCGTTCTCATAATAATAGACAAGAATAGCCCCTTTGCCTTCAGGATAATACACGGCAAATTCATGCCGCACCGAACCTGCACCGGTACCCGTATCTGCAAAGACAGCATACCCATTGGGGATATCAACTTTTGCCGGCCCATCATCATCAAAACCCGGGTCTTCAACCCAGGTCTGTAGCCATTTGCCGTTCTGTCTGCGCAATGAATCTGACTTCAAATTATTGATGAGATCTACGATCGTAGGCTTCGGTTCGGCGGCGTGTGTTACAGACATGCCGACACTAAACCACAGCACCAAGCCTGTCAGAGTAGCGATTTTTCCCGAGCGGCGAAATTTGACGATCATAACGTCAGGCTTCGCAACCTGCTGTTGCGACGTAAAGACATAAGCCTACGAATACAGGGGTTTGAGATAGAAAGCCGGTGCAAATTGGGAAATAGATTTTTCTGTAACGCGCAGCGACCGCTGTGGAAATTCTGCAACCGGCACGTCTGCAGCATGCAACAGCGGGGCCGTCTGCGGTGTCTCATCGATTTCGATATCCTGCTCCACGCTATAATCCTCCCCACCAAAACTCTGCGCAATACTGTAGAGCAGATTGAACTCACCAACAGCATAGACCGATTCCGAGATTTTTGATTTAACCTCATCGAGACGCTTCAGCAGATGGTCGTGCAAACCGAGCATGACCGATTTCTTGCTTAATAGGCTGTAGAGAAAACTCCAGTACCGTGGCAGGTCTGTATACCTGCAGTAGAACACGCGTCGGTGCTCTACACCTTCGCCACTCGCGGGCTCCCGGTCATATGCCCGGTAGCCCAGATAAATTGAAAACTCTTCGAAATCTGTTAGAATCACCAGTGGAATTTTTTCTTTATAGGCATAGCCTTTCGCCTGCATGGCATGTAATTTATTGTTTGCAACATCTTCAGAAGGCCGTTTTGCCTCAATTAGAAACTTCTTCTCGCCACCTACTTTGAAGACGTAATCAATGTGCCTTCCGTCCCCTGAATGTAACTCATGGATAACGTCTTTGTATTCTTGAGCATGACCTGCTTCGTTGTCGACATCCCACCCCAAAATCCTTAAAAGCGGATTGATAAACTCAACGCGTACCTGCGTTTCGAGAAAACTTTGTGACTTGTAATGGTCTTCATTCAACCTGAATTTCTCGACAAGCTCTTTCAGCTTATCAGGTACGCGTGCTCTGAGCATAGGCAACGCTGCAAATACGCCGGCACACCGTCAACTAACCTGCCTCCGTAAATATTGACCGACCAAACCAACTTTGAAAGTCTGCTACATGGAAATTCACTGCCGACGCTGCCATAAACCCATCGCGGCCGATGGCATCAACATTCAGCAGATGATTGCCAAGTGCCAGCATTGCAACGCAGTCTTCACATTTAATAGCGCCGAGGCAAACGCCGAAGCAGCAACAATGGCTACCATAGAGCGCAAACAGCGCGGGGTAATACCGGTTCCCGCGCGCTGGCAGTCGCGCCACGAAGCGGGGTCGCTCATTCTGACGCACCGCTGGTTCAGGCCGCTTTATATTTTTCTCGTGATCTTTTGCGTCGTCTGGAACGGCTTTCTCGGCATTTGGTACACGATGTTCTTAAAGGGCGGCATCGAGGCAGGGCCGCTTTCGTGGATTTTTCTTTTGCTGCCGCTGATTCATGTTGCGCTCGGCATCGGCATCACCTATTTCACCATTGCAGGTTTTCTGAACACCACCTCGATTATCGCCGAACGCGGACAGCTTACCGTCAAACACCGGCCGCTGCCCTGGCTGCACGCTGGCACGATCAGCAACCTCGAACTCGATCAGCTTTATTGCAAAGAGACGCGTCAAGAGAGTAAAGGTCAGACGTATTACCGTTACAAACTATGCGCGCTGCTGAAGAATGGCCGCGAACGGGTGCTCGTCAGCAACATGGATACTCCCGATGACGCGCTCTACCTCGAAGCCGAACTCGAGAAATTTCTTGGCATCACCGACCGCGCCGTCGCGGGAGAATATAAGGGTTAAGCTATTCTTCTGTCGGCGAAACCGTCAGAAGAATCCCTATTCAGGCAGCGGAATACGATCGGTTTCAGCGGGTACGAGCCCCAGTGCGTTCGCTTTCCACGCGGCTTTCGCATTTTCAATTCTGTCCTTTGAACTCGAGACAAAGTTCCACCAGAGATGGCGCGCTTCGGGAAATTTTTCTCCGCCAAGCAAGACGCCGCGCGCAGCAGAATTTGCGGCAATCTGAATCTGGGCGCCGGGCTCGAACACGATCATCGATCCTACTTCTGCGTGAATGCCTGAGACCACGAACGAACCCTGCGACACATAGAGTGCACCTTCGTGACCCGCTGGCAGCCCGATGTCGATGACGGCAGCTGCTTGCGTTGCGACGTCGGCATAGAACAGCGGCGAATGTGTTTTTACCGGCGAGGTTTTGCCCATGAGCGAGCCAGCGATCAGGCGGATTTCGTAACCTGCACCGGCAAGCACCGGTATCACGTCGGCGCCGTAGTGGTCAAAAGCCGGCTCGGTTTCTTCGTGCTTAACAGGAAGCGCCACCCAGGTCTGTATGCCCTCGATTGTATTCTCTTCGACGTCGCGCAGTGAGTGTTCGCTGTGCACGATGCCGCGGCCCGCAGTCATCCAGTTCACTTCGCCGGGACGAATCGCGAGCTCAGTGCCAAGGCTGTCCCGGTGGCGAATGGCGCCGCTGTAAAGGTAAGTGATCGTCGAAAGCCCGATGTGCGGATGCGGCCGAACCGTAAGCTCGTCGCCGGTTTTGATTTGCGCCGGCCCGAAATGGTCGACGAACACAAACGGCCCCACGCTGCGTGCGTCAAGATGGGGTAGTATACGTAGTACGCTAAAACCATCGCCGAGGTCTTTGAACTTTCCGCCGATGAGACGAGGCATACTTCAATCTAAATATTGTGGCAACAGGCGCCCAAAACTTCGGCGCGTTCTATTTTCTGCTATACCGATGTCGCCTCTGGTTCAATACGCCGCTGTCCACCATGATAACCGATCACAGAAACCGACGCGTTGAAGCGCTGCTGTTGCAGGCAGGCAAATGGCATGCTGTGCTCGTTATTGTATTGGCGATAGCGGTACTTCTGAGCTGGCAATTCGATTGGAGGTTTCTCAAACAACCCATCGACCGCTTTGTCTCGATGAACCCGCTCACGGCAGTATTTTTCGTGGTGAGCGCGCTCAGCTATCTCGCGCAGCTCCCTAGCAGGGGCATGAGCATTGTGCGTTCGGCGGTGTTTATGGCGATGGGCTTGATGGGTGTACTCGCAGCCCTGAGGCTCGCAGAGGTCTTCTGGGGCATCGGGACCAGCGTCGATAATCTTCTGTTTGCGCAGAAGCTTGAGAATGAAACTGTCAACAGCATACCGAATCGTATGGCGCCGAACACGGCATTGTGTTTCTTATTGCTCGCTCCCGGTTTGTCGGCACTTCGCCTGCGCGGCAGAATCGCGATAGTCTGTGCCCAGATTTCTGCCACGCCGGTGCTGCTGATTTCAATTCTCAGTCTGCTGGGTTACTTGTATCAGGTTCCTGAATTTTACGGGCCGTTGGTGAACTATACGCCGATGGCGATTCATACAGCGCTGGCGTTCTTTTTCACAGCTCTGGCTATTCTCTATGCCATGCCTGACAGGGGATTAGTCGGTGTTTTTACCACGCGGCTGGCAGGCAGCAGGTCTGCCATGATCTTGATTCCGGCTATTCTGCTCGTACCAACGGTGCTTGGGTATCTGCGACTGCGCGGGCATTGGGGTCGAATTTATCCTGTTGAATTCGGTGTGGCGGTGCTGATGCTCGCCATTATGGTTATTCTATTTACGCTTGCCTGGATCAATGCGCGCGCTTTGAACAGGCAACACGCGATGTTGCTCGAATCAGAACAGCAATTGTCGCTGCTGAATAAACAGCTTGAAATCAGGGTCGAGCAAAAGACAACATCGATCTTGCGCACCGAAGGTCGCCTGCAGCATATTCTCGATACGATGCTCGAGGGAGTGCAGATAATCGACCGTAACTGGCTCTACCTCTACGTCAACGAGGCTACCGCAAAACAGGCGCAGAAACCGACGAACTGGCTTCTGGGAAGGCGCGTGCTGGACCTTTACCCGGGCTTCGAAAAGACCGACCTATTCGGCAGGTTCATGCACACGATGCAGCATAAAGAACCACAGCATCTCGAAACCGCGTTTCACCACCCTGACGGGCGCATCGGTTGGTACGAAATGACCATTCAGCCGATTCCCGAAGGCATTTTTATTCTGAGCGTCGATGTCACCGAACGGCATCGTGTCGAGCAGGCGTTACACGAAGCCAATGAGGGACTCGAAAAACAGGTGGCTGCCCGCACCGCACAGCTCACCGAGCTGAATACCGAACTCGAAGCTTTTTCTTATTCTGTCTCGCACGATCTGCGCGCGCCGCTGCATACCATCAAAGGTTACGCTGCGATGCTCGCCGACCTGGCCGCAAAAAATCTGACACCCGAGCAGCAAGAACTGGTGCGCGTAATTGACGTGCAGGCAGGCCAAATGGAAACGCTGATAAAGAGTTTGCTAGACCTCGCAAAATACGGCTCGCAGGCAATTCAGCCGAGAGCAGTGAACGTGCAAAATCTTGTCGCCGAGATTTGCTCAGATCTTGTCGATAAGTCTGAGACGGCGATCGAATGGGTCGTACACAACCTACCCGAAGTTGTCGCAGACCCCGAGCTGCTACAGCGCGCTTTGACCAACTTGCTCGCCAATGCGGTCAAATACACTGCGCGCGAAGACAAACCGCGAATCGAAATCTCATCGGAAACGCTCGGGAACGAAATTATTTTTCACATTCAGGATAACGGCGTTGGCTATGACATGGCCTATGCAGATAGGCTGTTCGGTCCATTTCAGCGTCTGCACCAATCAGGGGAATTCGAAGGGAGTGGCATCGGTCTTGCGATTGTGCAGCGTATTGTGCACAGGCACGGGGGCCGAGTCTGGGCAAGCGCCGAACCCGGCAAAGGCGCGACATTCAGCTTTAGCCTGCCTCGCATTTATTGACACCGGCGTCACCTCACAGGCGATACTATATTTAGAAAGGGAGAAATAATACCTATGAAACCGACCCTGCTGATCGTACTTTCTATCCTCATGACATCGGCAATGACCGCGCAAGAGCGACCGCTTCCGGTTCTGCAATACGTCGACGGCAACGGCAATTCATATGAATTCACCGACGAGGGCGGCAGCTACGTGCTCGACTTTGCGCCGGTCAAGAAAGACATGAAATCGCGTAAGTACGACGGTGGCGAACCCGCGACGCGGCGCGTCAGTAAAGACCGCTATGAAACGGTACTCGCGCGTATGGATGAAGCGATAAAGAAGAAACGGCTCACGAGCAGCCGCGATCGGGGCACCGCACTGATTATCAAGGCGGTCAAAGGTGACTTTAAAGAATACATATTGCCGCAGGGGAGCAAAGATATCAAAGAAATCGAAGCATTGCTTTACGCGTTGTTTTAGGGTCACATTCTACGGTGCGCCAGACGCATTGTAATTATGACCAAACCTTTTCTTTCAGCCCGCTGGAACAATCTGTTCATGGCCAACTATGAAGTGGACCCTGCAAAACTTGAGGCGATGGTTCCGGGCGGATGCGAACTCGATCTCTTTCAAGGCCGCGCGCTCGTCTCACTCGTCGCCTTTCAGTTTCTTGATACGCAGATAAAAGGCTTTAAGATTCCCTGGCATGTAAACTTTCCCGAAATCAATCTGCGCTTCTACCTCAGGCGCACGCTCGACAATGAGACGCGCCGTGGTGTTGCCTTCGTTTCTGAAATTGTACCCCGGCACGCGATCACCTTTGTCGCCAACACACTCTTCAACGAACACTACAAGACGCGCAAAATGTCGCAGCGGGTGCGCATCTCGGGCAATGAACTGAGAGCCGAATACACGTTTGAGGAGAAAGGCCGTAAGCAGACGATAAGCGCCGTGGCGGGCATTCAGGCACAACCGTTCAAAGCCGGCAGCCTCGAAGATTTCATCACCGAACATTACTATGGTTACACCGGCGGCCGGGGACAGCGCACAATGGAGTATCAGGTCGAGCACCCTTCGTGGCGCATACATACGATACACAGTTACCAGATCGACGTCGACTTCGGCGCCGCGTATGGTGGTGATTGGGCAAAGCTAACGGGCATGAAACCGCATTCGGTACTTTTTGCCGAAGGTTCTAATGTCAACGTCTACTCAGGACAGAAACTCAAGCACAATGGCTAAGGCGAAAAAAGCGAAATCTGCGACGGAACCTGCGGATTTTTCAGCGCATGACTATGCGCAGCTGATCGACGAACTCTATTACCATAACCGCAAATATTACCTCGACGACGAACCTGAAATTTCTGATGCCGAGTACGACGGCAAGATGCGGCTGCTCAAAGAGATCGAAACGCTTCACCCCGACTGGGTTACACCCGATTCTCCGTCGCTTAAGGTCGGCGGCGAGGTACGTGAAGATTTCGCTTCTGTAAAGCATGACCCGCCGATGATGAGCCTCGACAACGCGATGAACATCACCGAGCTGAGAACTTTTCACGATCGATTGGTGAAAGCTGGTATCGCAGAACCGGTCTACCATGTTGAACCCAAATTTGACGGGCTGGCGATCGACCTCGTCTATGAAAACGGCAGGCTTGTCGTCGGCTCGACACGCGGCGATGGAGAAATCGGCGAAGACATTACGCACAACGTCAAGACAGTGAAGAATATTCCCCTGAGGCTGATGCTAGAGAACGCGCCCTCAAAGGTCACAATTCGCGGCGAGGTCATCATTAAACTTTCTGATTTTCAGAAGTTGAACGAGAAACAGGCAAAAGAAGGCAAGAAACTCTTTGCCAACCCGCGCAACACCGCGGCCGGGGCGCTGAGGCAGCTGGACTCGAAACAGGCGTCAGACAAAATGCTGTCGTTCTTTCCGTATACTCTTGCGAAAATAGAAGACACGAAAAAGCGCTTTGCCAAAGACATGCGCGCGCAAGATGCAATATGGGAGTCTGTGTTTCCCGCTTTGGGCTTCAAGGCTTCAGCTTATCACCTGATAACCGGCATCGAAGGCGTAGAAAAATATTACGAAGAGATGATTGCGAAGCGGGCCGATATCGAGTACGATCTCGACGGATTGGTCATAAAACTCAACGACACGACAGAATGGGAAAATTTCGGTGCTACCACCAAAGCGCCTCGCTGGGCGATCGCGCTGAAGTTTCCCGCGCGGGCCGGAATCACAAAACTTGAACGCGTGGTCTACCAGGTCGGCCGCACAGGCGTTATCACTCCCGTCGCAGAGCTTAGCCCCATCAACCTCGGCGGCGTCATGGTCTCGCGGGCCTCGCTACACAATGCAGACGAGATCGAACGGCTCGACCTGCACGAAGGGGACTACGTCGAAGTCGTGCGTTCGGGCGATGTGATACCCAAAGTGACGGGGGCAATTTCCGAAAGGCGTGCGAAGAAGGCGAAGCGGATTTCGTTTATCAAGAAATGTCCCTCGTGCAACAGAGCACTCACACGTGAAGATGTATTTTTCCGCTGCGTCAATGCGGCCTGCCCTGAAATGAACGAGGCCTGTCTGCAATTCTTTGTCTCGAAAAACGGCCTCGATATCGAATCTTTGGGAGCCGAATGGGTAGCGAGACTGTACCAGAACAAGGTGATATCCGACTATGCCGATATATTCGCAATTACCAAAGAGAAACTTTTACAATTTGAAGGCATGGGCGAAATTCTCGCGAGCAAAATTCTGCAATCGATCGACGCCCGGCGCAAAATACCATTTGGCAAATTGCTGACCGCGGTCGGCATACCGAATGTAGGCGAGCACGTTGCGTCAATACTTGCTGAACACTTTTCAACTGCCGAAGCGCTTGCTGCGGCAAGCGAAGACGAGCTGACGGCGATACATGAGATCGGTCCCGGAACAGCCACTTCGGTGCGAACCTGGTTTTCTGAGGGTGTCAACGCTGCGAGGCTTAAGAAGCTCGTCACGAACGGTGTCGAAATCTTGCGCGAAGAGAGCAAAAAGGTTTCTGACGCCTTCACCGGCACGAGCTTCGTCTTTACCGGGACGCTCACCCAATTCACACGCGACGGCGCCGAGGCCGAAGTGAAGGCGCGTGGCGGCAGAGCTTCATCTTCGGTTAGCAAGAAGACCGATTTTGTCGTTGTGGGCAGCGATGCCGGCAGCAAAGCGCAAAAAGCCAAAGAGCTGGGCGTCACTATACTGACCGAAACCGAGTTTGCCGCCATGCTCTAATTTAGCTGTTCGCGCCAATGAGCTATCGGCTTAAGCCCTTAGCTCATTGGCGCCATGAAATCCGTTGCAACAGATTTTACTCGCCCGATCTGGGAATCCCTCGGCTGGGAAGCGTATGGCGTCGAAGACCGCGTCGAGATCAAATCGGTCACCCAAGACAGCCGCGAAGTCAAAAAAGGTGCCGCATTTTTTGCCTACGACGGCATTAAGGTGCGCGGCAAAGACTTCATCTGGGAGGCCTTCGACAAACAGGCCACCGCCGTTTTTATCGACAGAGACTATAAAGATGAGATTCTGCGCGATGCGCGCTACAATGTGCATCTGCCCATCTTTTTCACGCAGGATTTTTTACGCGCTGCCGGTCGTACGATCTCGTTTTTCTTCGGTGAGCCGACACGCTACATGGCGTGTGTTGGCGTCACCGGTACCAACGGCAAGACAACCATTGCGCATTCGCTCTACCAGGCGCTAAACCAGCTCAACAAGTCGTCGATGTACATCGGCACATTGGGCATGGAGGTCTCCCGCCACAAGACGGTGACGGGCATGACAACTCCCGATACCGTCAACCTGCAGGGCATGCTCCACCAGGGGCAAAAACAGAAGGCATTGTACGCCTGCCTGGAAACGAGTTCGCACGGCCTCGCGCAGGGCCGCCTTGAGGGAATCAATTTTCAGATCGGAATTTTCACGAACCTGACGCAAGACCACCTCGACTACCACCGCAGCATGGAAGCGTATTACCGCGCGAAGCGGCGCCTGTTTGAATACATGCTGTTCTCTTCGCGCAAACAGCCCGAATCAGCCAAAGGCGCAGTCATCTGCATCGACGACGACTACGGTCGCAGACTTTACCTTTGGCTGAAGAGCCAGGCACCTTCGTTCCCGGTAATTTCGCTGAGCCTCAGAGACAAGAGCGCCGACGCGTACATCACCGACGTTGAAGCGACTTTTGACGGGTATAGCTGCGTGCTGGTATTTGCGCAGAAAAGTTATTTTATCAAAACAAAGCTGCTCGGGCGTTTTAACCTGATGAACCTGTCGTCGGCGTTTCTTGCGCTGCTCTGTCTAGGCTTCGGCACCGAAGAAGCGCTTGCGGCGATACAGCAGGTTGAGCCGGTACCAGGGCGCTTCGAGGTGCTGCGCGGCAAAGAGCAACGCGCCGTCATCATCGATTATGCACACTCACCTGACGCGCTCGCCAAAGTGCTCGAGACTGCACAAGAACTGACGCCTGCGCGCGTCATCGGCCTTTTCGGCTGCGGCGGTGATCGTGATAAAGACAAACGCCCGCAGATGGCAGAGATTGCCAGCCTGCATTCTGACCTCTGTATTCTGACCAACGATAATCCGCGTAGCGAAGACCCAAAGAATATCATTGAAGATATGCGAAAGGGACTCAAGACAGCGCGCTACCTGGTGATCACCGACCGCGAAAAAGCGATTCGTGCTGGTTTGCAGATACTCGGGCCGCGGCAGGTACTCGTGATTGCCGGCAAAGGCCATGAAGATTACCAGATTATCGGCAATAAGACGCTGCACTTTTCAGACCGCGACACGGCACTGAAACTTATGGGCACTTTAAAAATAAGATAATGTAGCAGCGCAAGATCTTGCGTCGTTACGATCATCGTGAAATCAGCAATCTAGTTCGCCGGCGATCACGTTCATCGAACTCATGTTCGCGATGGCATCGGCGAGAAGGCCGCCCGTAACCATTTCAGGGAATGCCTGGTAATACCAGAAACACGGCCTACGCACGTGCACGCGCCATGGGTTCTTTTTGCCGCGCGAAACAATGGTAAAGCCAAGCTCACCATTTGCGGCTTCTGTTGAAAAATAGTGCTCACCCGTCGGCACTTCGATGCCGTGCATGATAATCTTGAAGTGGTAGATCAGGTCTTCCATCGAAGTGTATACCTTGTGCTTCGGTGGCAGGTATGCGTGCGGCAGGTCAGCGTGGTACGCGCCTTCGGGAATATTGTTCACCAGCTGGCCGATGATGCGCAGCGACTGGCGCATCTCTTCAAGCCGCACAAGGTAGCGGTCATACACACCGCCGTCTTCGCCGATCGGCACATCGAAGTCTACCTGGTCGTAATACATGTAAGGCTGCGCAACACGAACGTCGTAATCAACGCCCGCAGCGCGCAGGTTCGGGCCTGTAAACCCATACGCCAATGCGCGCTCGGCAGATATCTTACCCACGCCACGCGTACGGTCATAGAAGATGCGCGATTTAGTCAGCAGCTTATCGGTTTCACCCAAAACTACCGGAAAAGTTTTTAAGAACTTTTTGACATCCTCAACAAACTGAGGATAGATATCTTTTTCAAGACCGCCGACCCTGCAGAACGTATTCGTCAGCCGTGCACCGGTCATTTTCTCAAGAATCTGGTAGATATCTTCACGCTTGTGAAACATATAAAGAAACGAGGCAAATGCGCCGAGATCGACCCCGAGAATGCCGAGGCAAATGATGTGATCGATGATGCGTGAGAGTTCAGAGATGATCATGCGCACGACGAGTGCCTTGGGTGGCGCGGTAATGCCCATCATCGACTCGACGGCGAGAATCCAGCCGATGTTGTTCATCGGCGTCGAAACATAGTTCATGCGGTCGGTGCAGACCAGAAACTGGTTATAGCCATAGTGCTCACCGAGCTTTTCAAAACAGCGGTGTACATAACCGGTGTGGATATCTACCGACTCAATTGTTTCACCGTTCAAGATCAGGTGGTTTTCAAGAATACCGTGCGTCGCGGGGTGCGACGGGCCGAGGTTAATTCGCATGCGCCCGTCGGGTAACTCACCGACACGCACGCCGGGCTGGGTTACCGGCAGCCAGCGGGTTTCATCAACCGGCGGCAGACTGGTGAAGTTGCGGTTGTTCGCGTTGACTTCGCCTTGCATGACTAAGGCGTCCCGGTCTTCTCGCTGGCACGTAAATCATTTTTGGTGATTGGCAGTTAGTACCCGGCTGGCTTCGCCAGCCGGGTACTAACTGCCGTATTTTCGAATTAATGGCCGCGGCAGCACGATCATGAGAAATCCTACTAGTGCGGTGAACAGGCGCATCCAATCGGGGGTGAATGAAATGCGCGATACAATCAGCGGTGGTTCTCGCTGGTACACGACGACCGTGACCGAATCACCCGGCAACGGATTTTTTCCCAAGGCTAAAAAGCAACCACTGATATGGTACAAATCTTTCTCGAAACCGGGTACGCGATAGTTGTATGCACATTCAGTCTGCCCAATGCCTCGCGTGCTCGTACCCGAAGATGCAAAACGGACCTTATTCACAAACTGTGCCTGCAATTTTTCACCTGTTGAGAATCTGACTGCATTCACGCCGAGACCCAGCAACTGACTAAAGAGCATGAAGCCGCCAACATACGGCAGATATTTATAGAGCCACCGCATTACCTTCGCGTCGTATTCAGCATTCGCCATGCATGTTGACCACAGACGATTTATGGCTGCGTCAAGTGAAAAGCCGTACCAGCCTGCTATGCATATTTTTGGCACCCGATCGGCAGGCGTTCTGTCGACCCTGTGCTCAACTTCGCTCAAATAATTGACTCACTATCTCTGACGTCAGGGTTGCAATAGCCTATCCCGGGGTTGTAATCTATGGTCAAAGTCACCCAAATTCAGCAGGTTCACCATATTCTAAACACTGTCATGGGCAAAAAGCCCTGCTCGATTCTGGTTGAAGAGGCCGAACATCCGGCCGGTTTCATTTCGTACGCACTTCTCGATTCAGGGCCTGAACTAAAAATTCGCACGCAGTTTCTCGATTCGCCCGGTAATCGCCGCGTTCTGGTGCGGCACAACAAGAAGCGTATCGTCGCTGTGTGCAAGTTCGTCTTGCGAAATGGCCCGACTGAGATTCTGTATCCTTATGCACTCGAAATCACCGACGACACTCGAAAAGATGTCGCCGACACAGACAACTCGTCTCGCTTCTTTCTGACCAATCTCACGTCATCTAAAGAGATTGCCTTTGTGGTCGAAGCAAACAAGAAAAAAGTCAACGGCTTCGTCATTAATTTTTTTGACAGTGAAATAAAGAATCTGGCGCCATACCACAAGATCTTTCTTGCAAGCGGAGATTCAACCGACACGCGCCTTAAGCACCTGCAGAAAAACCCGCGCATTATCTACTACAGTCCTGACCCTCCGGCGAACTTCAATGCCCGCCAGTATTTTCCGCAAGATGTCTACCTCGACGAAATTCAGAAGAGTGACCTGAAGGTACCTGCAAACCTGCACGCAGAAGTGACGATACCGATTCTGTACAAGGCGAAAATTCCGATCGGGTACATTCAGGTGAACACTCCGCGGTACGTCGACGAAGTGGTCTTGCAAACCGTGAAAAAGATTGGTGTTGCGCTCGAAACGCAGCTGCGCAAGATCGGCCTTGTGTTTGAAGAAGAACGCCCCCTGCCGATTTTGAACCTCGACATGAAGACTCTTGAACTCGAGTTCTCTGACCGCCTGCTGCTACGCCATTTTCAACCAGGCCTCACGGTGTTGTTTCGGGTTCAAAAGGCGCAAGACAGCCTCGGACAATTTTCAGCAGTTGTCTCAAAAAGCGTCAATATCGGTAGCGGCAGAACACGCGCAACCCTTGATTTTCAGGAAATGGACGCGATGTCTGAATTGAACTTAGAAGAGGCGTTGAAGGTCTAGATCCCCAGTTTTTTCTGTGCCTTGAGCGCCAGACCGTGCTGCGCCCAATCGGTCAGACGAAAGTCTGCGACAATGGCGTCGAGCTTCGCGATTATCGCAGATGCCTTCACTTTATCGGTATCGATCAGCGAATCAAGATTTGTCTTTAATTCATTTGTGATTCCCGTAAGGCACATCGACGCGGTCTGCAGAAATTTTCGATCTGCGTCGTCGCGGCCGGTCTCACCCCATTTCTGAATCTGCGCCACGTACGCCGCGAGAAATGCAGTCATACGCATCGGTGGTTTGTAGATGAATCGCTCGAGATCTGCAAGATAAAAGCTGATCTCACCCCACTCTTTTCTGCCCTGAAAGACGTAACGCAGGTCTGTTTCGATCTCGGGAAACAGGTTCGAGATCGCCCCAACGACGCGCCGGCATTCGAGAGTCGCCAGCGGGTGAAAAAAGACATCGGGATAATGCGCGATCAGAGCATCATTCGCCGCCATGATCTCGCGCATACGCGCGTCAGCCTCTTCTTGCCGCTTGCGCTTCGCGATCTCTTCTTCGGCTTTCTCTTGCATTTGCTTGTAGAAGTTCATTTCTTCTATAATGAAGCGTTGAAAATCAGACCGATTCGCCCTTTGAAAGCTGATGCGCTCTTCGAGTTTTTGGCCGTCGAACAGCCGAGCGCCATACTGGGCCTGCGCTTTGCGGTATTTTTCGCGTAGCTTCTCAAGAATTTGAACCTTGCTTTCAGCCGTGTAGACTTCTTTTTTCTGTTTTGCCTTGAAAAACATCGCTTTGCTGCCAACCGTAAAGTACTTGCTCTCCCTAACTATCGGCAAGAAATCTACCCATGTTAGAAAATACCCCGAGCCGCACCGCCGAAGTCGTGGCCCTGATTCGTGCGCTCGAGAACACCTATTATGGCGGGCAAAGCCTGATCAAAGACAAATACGCGGCGCGCTTCTTATCTGACTTCTATATGGCAATTTTCAACCGGCTCTCGATTCTGCCGGAGTTCATGTCGTTCTTTGTCAACGCGGCCAGCCTCGGCCTCTTCGACTTCATCACGCTGCGGCACGCGTTCATGGATAGTTATGTGAAACGGTTTGCCCACAAGGTTCCTGTAGCGTTGCTGGGAGCAGGCTACGATTCGCGCGCGCTGCGTCTCGCAGACCATATCAAACACGGCGTCTGGGAATTTGATTTTCCCGCGACACAACGGCGCAAGAAGTTCTACCTGCGAAACGAACGCATCACGGGTGACGCTCCTCATTATGTCGAAGCGGATTTTATGAAAGAGCCGCTTTCAGAAATTTTCGCCCGCTCGGGCATGCAGAAAACAGCAACTCTGGTGCTGTGGGAAGGTGTATCGATGTACGTGAGCGAAGCCGTCGTGCGCGACACTCTGAATGCCTGCCGCGATTTTTTTGGTGAAGGCACGCTCGTGATATTCGACTATTGGCACAACAAGATGCAAGCCCCCTTTAAGAACCTTGCCGTGCAGGCAATGCCGCTCGTGATGGATCTCATCTACAACGAACGCTTCACCTATGGTGCAACGCCGCAAGAGATGCGGGCCCTGGCGATGGAATGCGGCGCAAAGAAATTTGACTCGCTCAACGGGCAGCAGATCATGAAGAAAATGATATTAACCTCGCGCCTGCCGCTGGCCTCTGCTTCGCTGGCTGTGGTGGAGTTTTAGCAGACAGACCCGGTCCATAAGAGTAAAGCCGCGATAAGTTTTTTTCAAAATACCGCTAACGCACTTTGATGACAGCGTACGCAATATCGTCGCTATGTTCGGTTGCGGGAGCAATTTGTCTTTCGAGCTCGGTCGCGAGCTGCTGGCTTATCTCTGCCGCCGATCGGGCGCTCTGCCCCAAAACCAGTAATGGCAGACTGTCGGCATACATTTCGCCCGCAGCGTTTTCGGCCTCTGTAACGCCGTCAGTATAAAGTAACAACACGTCACCTGGGGCAACTGCAATCTGACGTTCTGCGAATTCGGTGTTACCAGGAAAATCGCCCATAGGCTTACCTGGCAACAGGTATTGCGTCATTTGCGCTGATTCGGCCTGGTAATGCAGAAGCGGTGGATGACCGGCACGGGCGAAGCGAATTTGCGTGCCATCGGCTGACAGGTGCACGATCGCAGCCGTGACAAAAGTGCCGCCGAGAATCATGGCCAATGTCTCGTTCATCTGCTTCAGCATCGCCGCGGGTTCATGCATCAGACGGTGCGACATAAGAAAAGTCAACTTGACCATCGACGTCACCATCGCTGCGCCTATGCCGTGGCCGCAGACATCGGCAATGAGAAAGCAGAGATCTCCCTCCCGTGATTGCTGCACGTCGAGAAGATCGCCACCAACAGAAAGCATGGGGCTAAAAAACCAGCTGATGTCATAGCGCGAATGTGCTATATTTTTCGTGGGTAACAGCGACGCCTGCATCTGGCGCGCGATCTCAAGCTCTTTCTCGAGCGACACCAATTGCCGGTCACGGCGCACGGCTGCCTTGAGCATGTGCAAAGTATTTACCCTGCTGGTGAGTTCATCCTGATAGAATGGTTTTGTCAGGTAGTCGTTGGCGCCGCTTCTAAAACCCTTGATGATATCTTTTTCTTCCCGTTTGGCCGTCAGCATGATGACGGGCAGAGTCTGCACCGGGTACTTTTCACGAATACGCTGGCATACTTCGTAACCCGTCATTTCAGGCATCATCACATCGAGCAGCACAACATCTGGCAGGTCTTCGGTATGCATGCTTTCGAGCAACGCGATCGCTTCTCTGCCTCCAGATGCAGTGATACATTCATAGCCACTCAGCGAAAGCATATTCTGCAGAATGCGCAGGTTAATCTGCTCGTCGTCGATTGCGAGCACTTTGCCGTGAAAGGGAACTCCTGCGGCCTGAAGCTCATCAACCAGAGCCGCGTTGTTCAGAAGCGCCGGCCGCGGTGCATTATTTATACCCCCAAGAGGCAAATTTATTGCTCGCGCCTCGGCGGCGCTGTCGGCAGCGGGGAAAAACGCAGTAAACACCGAGCCCTGTCCCGGTTGAGAACTTGCCTCAATACGCCCCCCCTGCAGTTCAACCAGGCGCTTCGTAACCGTTAACCCCAACCCCGTACCGCCGAAGCGCCGATTGTCGGCTGAATCAACTTGCTCGAATGCATTGAAAATTCGATCGAGGTTATCCGCGGCAATGCCAATGCCGGTATCTTCGACGCTTATGGCCACTTCGCCCGTGGCGGTCTGCCACGCCCGCACGCGCACGTGCCCTTGTGACGTGAACTTGATTGCGTTACCGATGAGGTTGTGCAATACCTGCTGCAAACGTGCCTGGTCGCCCAACATAGGTGGCAGATCGGGGGGGATTTCTTTCAGTAATGTGACCGGTTTGCCCTGCAAAAGCGGCTCCGAAAGCTGTAACACGAGCGAAACCTGTGGCTCAGCGGCCAGCGGTTCAATGAGCAGGCGCAGCTCATTGTTTTTCATGCGCGAGAAATCAAGAATGTCATCGACGAGCGACGACAGTCGCCGACCGCTGCTGATCACCAGTTCGAGATTTTCGACCGTATTTTCGCGCAGCGGACCCGTCGCTCCATTTACTAGAGATTCAGCAATGCCAATAATACCATTCAGCGGGGTGCGCAGCTCATGCGACGTATTGGCGAGAAATTCGTCTTTGAGCACATCGGCCTTTTTGAGATTTTCAATCGCCTGCTGTTGTGTGAGTTCTTTCTCTCGGTGCATGCGCTGGATCTTTTGCGCCAAAGCAGTGGCCATACCGGCAATAGGGAATAGAAAGCCGATGTTGCCAAGTCGGTACTCCACTGGCAGCGTAAGGTATGCCAGAATATCGTGGGTAACAGTTAACATGTACAGAAAAAATCCGCCACCAACAAGCCATACGCCTGGCCTTCGCAGTCTGCGCGCCCGGACGATGATCGTGGTAAAAACAACAAGCGAAGCTATCGCCATCAGCATGGAAAACGGCAGCAGGTAAGTGATTTGTAATCCATAAAGCGCCGGTATAAAAGGCTGCAGAATAAGCCCTGCAACGCAAAAAAGGCCAGCGATTGTGAAAAGTCTCAATGTGCGCGGCGCGCGTAAGTCAAAAATATGCGATGCAAAGCCCACGAGCGCGAATGGTAAGACGGCCATGACTAAATGGATCATCAACTGGTTAAGAGTCCGGTCACCAACCAAATGATAACCTATGCCATTCATGCCAAATTGGTGTAATCCGGACGTGATTGCGATTAGGCTAAAATACAGATATTCGACCTCAATTCTGCGCCCGAGAAAAACAATCAAATGGTAGACTCCAATGATAATGTAAGCTGACCCGAGAATGACCAACCAGAGGAGAAGAAACAGGTATTCCTTTTGGGTCTCTTCAAAAATACCCATATAGAGGTAGTTGTTACCATAAAGTCCGCCAACATTTTGGTGTTGAATCACGCGGATTGCCAATAGATTTTCTTTGCCCGCACGAATATCAGCGGTGCTGATCGGATACAATGCAAATTGCGTGTCGAATCTCTTTGCGTTGCCCTGGCTGTCGATATCTCCCTTCTTGCCGATCAGCCTGCCATTCCAATAGATTTCCGATGCTGCCGATACTGGAGGCAAAATCAGGCCCAGGGCTTTGCCGGCCAGCGCAAGCGGCACCGTCAGGTGCAGTCTGAACCAGGCGTTGTTGTTGTGTTCAACGCCCTGCAACCGCCATTCGTTTTCCACATTCAGTAGCGGACTTTGGCTATCATCAAACTCAGGTAGGGCAATGTTTGGTTTATCAGCGGCGACAAAACGCCACTTGCCCGTCAAGCGCATGGGTTGACCGTCTTCGCGCAAAGTGGCACGCGCGTTCTCAACGGGTGCCGCAAATGCCGCCTGTGAGCAGAGCGCTACGGCAATTAATAGCAAGAAGCGCCCTACCATGGATTACACGCTCAGAATCGAAGCTGCGTGCGTCAAATGATTTGACATTCGTGTCAGTTGCCCAGAATTAGCGGCATGAAGATGAAGACGCTCTTGATAGCGGACGGTCTGTTCACACTGGTTCTTGGGCCGGCGCTGCTGCTGTTTCCGACATCAATTTTTCATCTGCTGGGAGCTACCACTACGGAGCTCAGTGCTTTCGTATTGCGGTTATATGGAGCCATCATCTTGGCCAATGCATTCTTTATGTTGTTTTCGCGTAACTCATCTGATCTCAGTGTACTGCGTGGCTTTGCGTGGGGTTCTCTCTTTATGGACGCCATTTCTGCAGGCCTGGCCGGGCTGGCGGTTATTCACGGCACCATAAACGGTGTCGGCTGGTTGCTGTTTGCCGTTTTTGCCATTTTCACAATCGGCTTTTTCTTTGCCATCCGCGCACTCGATGCAATGCGCTTTTTCTTTTCGCCTGCCTCAGAGGCAGAAATAATCGAGCTCGTAACGCGTGCCAAAAGCGAAGGGAGAAAAATCCGCGTGCGGGGGTCAGCTCATTCGGTAGACAAAGCGATCTACACGACAAAGCTCGTACCTTTCGGCAAGAATGTAAAATTCTTCAACCTATATCTCGACCAGCTGAACGACATCACCAATATTGATTACCCAAAGAAACAGATTGAAGTACAGGCGGGTTGCCATCTCGGCCTCGACCCGTTTGACCCGGCGCAGAAGTCAACCTGGCAAAACAGTCTGCTCTGCCAGTTGTCGAACCTCGGCTGGGCGCTGCCCGATCTTGGCGGCATTACGCACCAGACCGTTGGCGGCTTTCTGATGACCGGGTCTTCTGGCGGTTCGGTAAAGTTTTCTGTCGCCGATGCGATCGTTGCGTTTCGGTTCATTGACGGCAACGGTGTTGTGCATACTGCCGATCGCAGAAAACATAAAGACCTGTTCAATGCGCTCGGCGTTTCAATGGGCCTGCTCGGTATTGTGACCTCGGTGACGTTTCAATGCGTCGACACCTACAACATCGTCGGCCAGGAATCGTGTACGAAGACGGACGACTGCCCGATCGACCTCTTTGGTACGGGTAATGCTGGGCGGCCTTCGCTGGCAAAATTTCTGAAAGAGACGGAGTATACGCGTATTATGTGGTGGCCGCAGAAAGGCGTCGACAAGGCCGTGGTATGGCAGGCCCGCCGCATGCAAAAACAGGATTACAATAAAGAGACAAATCCCCAGAATGGGCCGGCTAGAGACACTTTTAAACCTGTGCCATACGAAGAGCTCGGCAATTTTCCCATACCTGCAGAACTGGCCGCCGGCATCTTTTATTGGATTGTCGGCAACCTGAACCGACTTGGCTTCATCGGCGCTTTTATCAACAAACACCTGCAGCCGATTCTGAAATTCGTGCTGAACCTGTTTAATCCGACCGATGCAGACAAGAAGCCGCCCGGGCCGCAGCGATTCTGGGACTTCTACTGGCGCAGCCTGCCGATGGATAACCAGATCAGAGATGACCTCTTACCGACTGAGTTTACCGAACTCTGGATACCAATAGAAAAGACTGCGGCTGCGATGAAGAAACTCAAGGACTGGTATGACTCGCAGGGACTTTCTGCCACGGGGACATATTGCTGCGAAATCTATGCAGCCCAAAAGAACAACTTTTGGCTAAGCCCTGCCTACGGCAAAGACGTGGCGCGCATCGATCTTTTTTGGTACGCGCGCAATTCCGGAAATCCGGTGCGCGACTATTACCCGCAATTCTGGAACCTCTTGGCCGAGTTTGATTTTCGCCCTCATTGGGGAAAATACCTTCCGCCGGCTGCTTCAGCCCAGGGAGTCACTTACTTAAAAAAACTGTATCCCCGCTGGAATGACTTCATGCGCCTGCGGGCAAAGCATGATCCGGAACAGGTTTTTCTCTCGGCCTACTGGAAAGAGCATCTCGGCATCTGAAGATCTCCTGACCGAATTCCTCGACGCAATCATTTGCGTCAAAGTCAAAGTTGCTGTTGCTCTTGATTGCATTTTAGCTTGCATTCAAGAAGCAGCGCTTCGTTCTGTCGGTCATGTCAGTCGAAAATATCATCGAAGAAATCAAAGAAAGTCTGGTTACCGAAAGCGACCTGAGTTTTCTCGGGAGCGTTGATGAAGCCGTTCTTGAAAAGATTCAGAAAGAAATTCACGGTTATATTCACCGAACCGAAGAGCTGCAGAAGCCTGTCTTCAAGGTGATGGCTGTCTCGACGCAGTTTATCCCCAATTTCATTATAGCCAAACTGGCACACGACTACCTGACACCGTACATCATCGCGCAGGTGGTGATCTACATGGACCCAAAGGCGGCGGCGAAAATCGGCAAATCGCTGCGCATCGACTACATGGGCCAGGTCGCTCTCTATGCGAGTCCCGAGATCACCGCGCGCATCGGCAATCTGATGGAACCGCCGCTGGTGGCGCAGATCGTGAAAGATCTCGCGCACAAGAACTTCAACACCAAGCTGGGAGAACTCGCCGATCTGCTCGACGACAAGATGCTGGTTGAAATCATCAAGGCGGTGCGTGACGGCAAGATTGTCGGCAACATCGCACACGCGATGGTCAATCAAGATAAAATCGTGCGCATAATACCGCACATGCCGGCAGACGTGCGTTCAGGCGCAAAAGCGCAGCTGCAAGAACACGGCAACAAGCTGGCAGAGCAGTTTTGACGGTTTTGTCAACAGGCAGACTGGCAGGTCAGTTAATCTACCTTAACTTGTCGCGTTACTCCACCGCTTTTGATGTCGGTATAGACCGTCTCAAATTTTGCGTTCTCGACCACAAAAGCGACGCCGCTGCCGTCTGGGGAAAAACCTGCGTGCGGCTCGGTAAAAGTAATCAGCTGCATGGGTTGAAGTTTCGTTTCGGTGAGCGATCCTTCTGAATTTTTGCTTACCATAACGAGATTACCCGAGAGTAATAAGAATGATTCTGGGCAGCTGTGCTGCTCCAGCTCGGTCAGCTCTGCCGCGCTGCGGTATTTGGGCTTGTAGATGCCCACACGCCAGTGATTGCCCTCGCTAAAAATTACCTCCCATTCTTTTTGCGCGTTAATCGTAACGGTATGCATATTCTAGTGGCATGATTGCTGCGCTCGCTCATGCCGGGTAGAAATATTCACAACGGGCCTACCGACTTGCTTGACTGCTTGATCGCCTGGGCGTCACGCCAACGACATACAACTGGCCGAGAAGGCCAATCGTTTCACCGGCCGCCTGGCAGATTCGCCGCGCGATCGCGTTATGTGAGGGTCTCAAAAACTTTGAGATGAAGATTCTTGCGCACATTATTCCACACAAATATTTTCCCGTTCATGGCGATGTAAACCCCGGGTGAGACCGTCTGCGCGGCTGCGAGAGCGAAACCGAGATTGAAGCTCGCGTCCGATTCCGGTGCCATGTACGGGATAATTGCACCCGTCAGAACGATGGTTTTTTGTGTCTCATTTGACCCGAGTACCACGGCAGTCTCAACCATGGTGTCGGTACCGTGCGTAATGACGACATGGCGTTCGTCGCACTGCTGCGCACGCTGCAGAATCTGCAGTCGATCTGCGTCGGTAAGGTAGAGTGAATCTTTCAGAAATAGTGTCTCGACCGTGACCTCAGCCATGTTTCGGCATTGCGCCAGAATTTTGGGCACGAACGACTCTTGAAAAAAGTAGACATCCCCCTCGTCGATGCTGTCGACATCGAGCGTGCCACCGGTTGCAAGTATTCTGATCATGCTTTTTGCCTGTACGCCAAGTGAGTTTACGGGGCGAAAGCTTTTGCGCGTTTACGCCATGCGCGGTAAAACACTAACGCAAGACGCCACCGCGGGTTCACGGCAAAAAGCCCCCCAGCCTGCGTACCGCCCGGAGCGCCGTTGAAATCCGCCATACCCCTCGCCGAGCGTATGCGTCCCAAAACGCTCGCCGATTATGTGGGGCAAAAGCATCTGGTCGGCGAAGGTGCCGTGCTGCGCCGCGCTGTCGAGACCAAAAATCTGCCGTCGATTATTCTTTGGGGGCCGCCCGGCGTGGGCAAGACGACACTCGCGAATATCATCGCGGCAGAACTCAAACGTCCGTTTTATGCGCTGAGCGCGATCAACTCGGGCGTTAAAGACATACGCGAAGTGATTGAGAAGGCTTCAAACGGCGGTCTGTTCAGCGAGAAGCCCGTGCTCTTTATCGACGAAATTCACCGGTTCTCGAAAGCGCAGCAAGATTCCTTACTCGGCGCAGTCGAAACCGGCAAGATCACGCTGATCGGCGCAACGACCGAAAATCCGTCGTTTGAGGTGATCTCTGCGCTGCTTTCACGCTGCCAGGTCTACATTCTGAAGAATCTCGATGAGGCGGATTTACTGCTGCTTCTGCAAATGGCGATGGAAAAAGATGTGTTTTTCAAAACGAAACAAATTCAACTCGCCGAAACTTCAGCTCTCTTCAGGCTTTCAGGTGGCGATGCACGGCGATTGCTCAATGTGTTTGAATTGGTAGTGGACAATCTTATCGGTGACCTGTTGGTCACCGATAAGATTGTCCTAGAATTAGTGCAACAGAATCCCGTGCTCTACGACAAAGCAGGCGATAACCATTACGACATTGTCTCAGCATTTATTAAATCGATTCGCGGCAGCGACCCGAACGGCGCGGTCTATTGGCTCGCGCGCATGATTGAGGGTGGTGAAGATGCGCTCTTCATCGCACGCCGTATGCTCATCGCCGCGTCAGAAGATATCGGCAACGCCAACCCGACTGCAATGGTCGTCGCGCTGAACTGCTTTCAGGCCGTGAATGCGATAGGCTATCCCGAGGCGCGCATTGTACTTGCGCAAGCAGCGACCTACCTTGCGACGTCGCCGAAAAGCAACGCAGCGTATGCGGCGATCAACACAGCCCAGGCAATCGTGCGTGATACTGGCAATTTACCAGTACCGTTGCACCTGCGCAATGCACCCACAAATCTGATGAAAGACATTGGCTACGGAAAAGGATACGAATATGCGCACGACAAAACCGGCAATTTCTCAGTGCAAGAGTATCTACCGGAAGCACTCAGCGGCAAGAGGCTCTACGACCCTGGTAACAACGCGCGCGAGCGCGAAATTCGCGACGCGCTGAAAAAAATCTGGGGCGGTAAATACGGGTATTGAGCGTTGAAACAGCATACGCTCATCATTCATCTTCTGCGGTGGTTCACGGGAAACCCGATAGCCCTCATGCTAGTGATTGTCTGCATTCTGATCGAGATGGCCTTCAACTCATTCATACCCGTTGCGTTCAGCCACCTGATCGACAAAGGCATATCTGCACGCAACGCTGAAGTGATGACAAAAACCTTGCTGGCGCTTGGTCTCGCGACGCTCGTTGCCATGACCGTCGGCATGCTCGCCGATTACACACATGCAAAACTTTTCACTGATGTCATCGCGCGAATTCGGCAAAAACTTTTCGACCACTTACAGATTCTCTCATCTACGTTCTTTCACAGGCATTCTGCCGGCGAAATTTCGGCCCGGTTCTCGACCGACCTTGCAGCGATTGAACACACGTTTCAAACCTGGTTACCCTGGGGTTGGAAACCCGCGTTCGACATTATAGGCTATAACTGCGTCATGTTCTGGGTCGATTGGCGCCTCGCGCTTTTCGCACAGCTGGTATGGCCCATGAGTTTTTTAGGTCCGCGTTTTTTTTCACCCAAAGCGCGCGACGCCGCAGAAAACCGTAAGAACCGTGAAGCCGGCGTTCTAAGTGCTGTCGACGAGGCGACAGCCGGCCGGCACGTCGTGCGCGCATTCGGCCTCGAAACTTATATGAGTAGGCTATTCGCGACACGACTGAGCGTTCTTGCGGCAACGGCAATTCGCGGGGCATTTTTTACTGCCGCGCTCGAACGTTCTGCGAGCATCGGCATCTACGGTCTGCAAATCGGTGTTCTTGCAATAGGCGGAGCGATGGCGTTCAACGGCTCCATTACCGTGGGCGGGCTGGTCGCTTTTTACACGGTGTTTATATCACTTTCGTCTTCTCTTTATTACATCGCGCAGTATTCGGGTTCGCTCATCAACTCGGCTGCAGGCCTTGCGCGCATCGAACGCATCTTGAATGAAAGTTCGACGTTAGCTGAAGTCAAGAACGCTGTCGAACTACCCCCGTTTAATTATCAACTTGAAATCAAGAATTTCAGTTACAGCATCAAGGCAGGGCGGCGCATTCTTGATCGGGTTTCATTGTCGATATACCACCGGCAATTTGTCGCGATCGTCGGCCCTTCGGGTGCCGGCAAGAGCGCATTGTTGCAGGCAATGCTGCGTTTTTTTGATCCCACCGAGGGGGCGATCGAAATGGACGGCCACGACCTGCGCCGGGTGACACGCGCCTCCATTACGCGGCATAGCGCCGTGGTGTTTCAGGAATCATTTCTCTTCAATGCAACGGTGAGAGAGAACGTGCTGATGGGGCGGCTCAACGCTTCGCCGCTCGAAATTGAAAACGCCTGCCGTGCAGCTGGTTTGCACGATGAGATACTCGCGATGCCGCAGGGTTATGAATCGCCGGTGGGCGAACGCGGCGCCTTTCTTTCAGGCGGGCAAAAGCAGCGGCTCGCCATTGCCCGGGCGCTTCTCAGAGAACCTCGTATACTCTTTCTCGACGAAGCAACGGCTTCACTCGATCCCGGCACTGATCTGGCGATACGAAACACCATTGAATCGATACGCAGTGAAAAAACCATTATCATGGTCACACACCGGCTGGCGTCGGTCGTAGACTCTGACCGCATCTTTGTGTTGCAGAACGGAAAACTTGCTGAGCAAGGGACGCACGAAGAATTGCTCGCCAACGCCTCGGTGTATGCGCTGTTATGGCAACAGCAACAATCGGGTAACTATCTCGAAACAGGCGGCTTCGGCTAGCAGGTTCCTGAAAAAGAAACCTGCTAGATCTCGCGTTAACGGATAAAATCTGCGTAAGCGCTGAGAATCTTCGGCATCTCTTTTTTGAGCCTTTCTGCCATGATCTTTTTTCCCTGCGCTTCGGGATGAATACCGTCGGGCAAGAGTCGCTTGAATTGACTGCGCTCGACCTGAAAGTCTTCAGAAAAGTTGATGGTGAGAAAACCGGCTTCGGTTATTTCAGCGCGCAGCTCGCGCAGACGTTCTTCTGAATTCTGCCAGCCGAGCGGAATCGGCAGACCAACCACTGGCATAATACCACGCGCTTTGAGAATACGAGCCATCTTCTTCAGGTTCGCCATCATCTCTTCTGTAGGTACGCTGTGAAACACGTCATTGGTGCCACCCATAATAATGCAGATCGCAGGCTTGGCATCGAGCACATCGCGCTCAAGGCGGTTCGACATCTCGCCGAGCGTTTGCCCGCTGATGCCGCGATTGATGATGCGCACACCGGTTTCGCGTTGCACTATCTCTGTCCATGAACGGCCATTAGGGTAACCCCAGGTAATAGAATCACCGAGCGCAACGATTGTCAGCGTCTCAGGCGTCAGCTCAGGCGAGCTGTTCACGGGATACAAAAATGGAAAAAGAATAAACACAAATGTTGAGGCTCTGAAAAGATACTGGGTCGTTAAACGCATGTAAAAGATATCTCCGCACGCTAAAAATGATCGGCTTTTTGCACGGTGCACTAATGACACAGGGCGTCAAGCACAAGCCGGCCCCTACAAAAGCTCCGATATCTGAATATCGGTTCGTGAGTCCGAAACGCGTGAATAGTTAATCGCATTGCTCCGCGAGCGTTGCTTGCGCTGGCAGTAGGATTTATTACCTACACGGTGTGGCGACGCTGAGCAGAATCTTGCTGTCGTCCTGTGCGCGAGTTTACCTCTGCACGGGTCGTGCGCCCATGAAAAGCAATTCTGCAATTCTATTCGCCGCCGTGGTGCTGCTGAACCTCACCCGCTGCACCAGCTGGGGCAAATTCTGGAGCGTCGGCGAGGCCCCGAAAATCACTTCTTATTCGCTACCTGCGATCAACGCAACGGGTATTATCACGGGCACGCAAATCAGCGTCATCGCGCCGACGCTGACGGCGCTCTCGCCGCAAATCGCCACCTTCACAACCACGGGTGAGAGCGTGACTGTCGCCGGTACGCCCCAGACAAGCGGCGCGACGAGCAACGACTATGTTTCGCCGCTTACCTACAAGGTCACGGCAGCAGACGGCACTTCGCAGAACTACAGCGTGACGCTGACGGCACCCCGCAGTTATGGCGGCAATACGCTGCGACTATGGTTGCGCGCCGACTCGCTCGCACTCAGCGATGGCGCAGACATCGCCAACTGGAACGACGAGAGCGGCACGGCGAATCACATGGCGCAGGCGACGGTCGGCCAGCGGCCGATTTTCAGATCTTCCATCGTGAACGGCTACCCGGTGGCACGATTCACAGATGCCGCGAACTCGACGATGACCGGGCCTGACACCAATATCAATGACCAGAGCAATGGGTCATTCTTTGTTGTGATGGCCACGATTGCCGACACGGCAGCGCGAAATATCATGGTTTTTCACGGAGCGCAGGGGCGGTCGTTCGATCTGTTGAATGGCCCTGCCAATTCATTCGCGCAAGGCCGCAACGGCGTCGGCCTGAACTATACGTCGACCTTTGATTTTGGTCTCAATAAATTTGTTGCGATCGGCAGCGTGCAGGTAGCGGCGATCAGTGTGAATGAAATCTGGAACGGAGATTTGAAAGCAACGGGTGGACTTGGCTGTTGTGCGACCTACGATATTACGGGCAGCGGCAACAACACGAACTCTATGACGAACGGCAACCTCGAAGCCGATATTGCAGAAATGCTGTATTTCGATGCGGCGTTGTCGCAGATTGAACAAGACAAGATATTCTGCTACCTCAACACAAAATACAATCTCACTTCCGCACGCCGGGTTTGCGAAAACTAGCGAGCGCCAAGAAATATTTGCTCAACCTTACTCTCGCGCAGCTGAAATACCAGACCGCGCTCGTTCGAACCGATGACGATGCGGTCTGCAGTTGTCTCATTGCGGTTCCAGGTATCAGACACATACGCCTTCTTGAGCTGAGCCAACGTCGATCCGATCTTGATACCCTTTTTCGTGGCAAAGCGGCACGGCTGCCCTGCTGTAATCGCTTGCACGACCAGGACATCGGCCTGCTTTACCAATTTGAGTTCGATGCCGAAGCGAGCGTAGCTCCAGATTTGCCCTTCACCTGCAGTTGACGAAGCGTTGGCCTTCGTTTGTGGCCGACCCAAGCGCGAAACAATCTGGCTTTCAGTGTCTCCGAGGGAAACCGGCCCCAGCTTCTCACTTCTGAACACTTCGCCGCCTTTCGTGTGCTGATCACCCCGAGCAGACGCGATTTGAATGCCGTTCACTCCCAGTTCATTCAACGCGCGCAGGTGCACCGCTTCGGGGTCGAAGCGTTCGACTCTGAATGTCACAGTGCATTTGACCTCGCTGCCGCTGCTGTCGATCTGCGACGAAATGACGTGGCCGCCCTTAATGCTGCCTTCAGTGAGCTGTGTGACCTTTTGTCCGTACTGTTCTTTGGTGACCTTGCCCTGCACGTTTGGCCAGTTCTTATCGACCAAAGCCTCGATCGCGAGGCGCATCGCCTCGTTGCGGGCCGCCTCTTTGCAGTTGGCCTGGTCGCGCATCTGCGAACCCGATTTTTTAGAGCGGCCGTGAGCGACAACCTGCAGCGTATCTTTATTGATGAACTTCACGCCAGCAAAGGCGTGCAATACAAGAAGTAAGGCGATGAGCATCGCTGGGCTTTTCTTCATACCGTTCAGAAACCACGCTGAATACAGAGGTCAACCTCAATTGCGAATTGTGAAACTGGTGCCGTCAAACCCGCAACGGCAATCTGCGCATCGAGCGGGCGAGCAGAGCGAGAAAAAGCAAGAGCAGCAGCGAATAGGCGAGCGAGCTGAACTGAGGTGAGACCGACGAAACACGCATCGATTCGAACAAAACAGCCTTCAAACTCAATCCAGAGGGGGTTTTGTAGAGCGCAAGCGCCTTTCCGACGATGCCGCTCAGCACATAGATCAGAAGCGGGTTTCGGCCCATGTCGGCAAATGGCTGCATAAGGTACGCAGCCATGCGCCTGCGGGAAAAATCCACCCTTTCGATTATGGTCAGAATCGCAATCGCCACCGCGCCGGTGAGCAGCACATAAGGCAGGGTCCAAAGATTCTTGTTTATGGGTTCGACCAGAAGCATCAGCAAGCCCAAAACAGATAGGGCTACAGCAAGATATCCTCGCGCCCGAATGGGTCTCAGCCGATAGGCAAATGCGCCGACAAGAAACGTCATGATCGCCGTCAGCGACGTGAAGAGACCCTCAGGGTCAAACGGCAGCTTCTGCACTTTATAGAGCATCGCCGCTGGCAAGAGGCTCGTGTCGACGAGGCGCGCAAAATTGTCCGCGAGTTCAAAGCTGCAACCGAAGACCTGATCCCCCTTTGTCACCAAAGGCACGCGCATGCAGAATTCATAAATGAGAGCAATGAGGATTAATACCGAAACTAGACCCTTCACCGTGACGACTCTGCGCAGCAGCACCCCGCCGACCAGTGCACAGATGGCGATTCTCTGCAGTACACCGAACAGGCGCAATTTCTCGAACGAAAATTCCGTGCCGGGCAAGAGTCCGAACGGCCACGCGTTCAGAAAAACGCCGATCAAAAACAAGATTGCCGCGCGCCGCAAGAGCGGCAGGTAATAGGCCGGCATCTCAGCAGGTTCTAGCGTCAATGCCGATGCGCAGTGCGGGCCGTTCACGGCGATCGGTTCGTATCGCTTCTGAATCCTCATCGCTGCGGCGTAACCCGCAACAAAAAGAAATAACGGAAACACAATGTCTGCGCCGAGAAAGCCGTGCCACTCGGCGTGGCGCAGCACGGTGAACATTTCTTTCCAGTCGCCAGGGTTGTTGACGATAATCATGAGCGCGATCGTGAGGCCGCGCAAGAGGTCGAGGGCGTAGTTACGCTCTTTCACGCGTCAATATTTGTTAAAATACCCAGACTCGAGCACTGGCGTGCAGAGTGCACCAGCCGAGCGCGTATCGATCACGAGTATCGTCGATGAGCTCGAGCGCGGTATTGCGTAAATTTTTCCGTTCGAGGCAAGCACTCCGCCCACCCACTTGTTGGCAGCGGCGCTGAGCGTCGGGCCGACAAACCGCGTTGTATTGGAGCTCGGGTCGAGTTCGATCACCTGCGTCGCAATGTGAGGAATAAAATAGATTTTTCCGTTCGGCGCATAGACACCACCGAGGTAATTAAACGCGGTCGCGCCAAAGCTACCGAATTGCTGCGTGGCCCGTGTCGAAGGGTTTATCTCGAGAATTGTACCTTGGCTGCCAGGTGCTGCGTAAATTTTTCCGTTGTTCGCCAGCACGCCGCCATGCCAACGGTCAATCGCGCCGCCAAACGTGCCGAACTGTTGCAGGGTATCGGCGGTTGTGTCAATTTCCAAAATGTCGGTCGCCTGCCCTGGCACACCATAGATTTTTCCGTTGGGGGCAAGTACTGCGCCAGCCCATTTATATCC
The DNA here is from genome assembly GCA_942492915.1 of uncultured Leptospiraceae bacterium. Lineage (GTDB taxonomy): Bacteria > Spirochaetota > Leptospiria > Turneriellales > Turneriellaceae > Turneriella. The sequence goes on along the minus strand of OW818662.1, from coordinate 3,518,765 downwards.
CGTGCCCGTGGGTGAGCCGAAATACATATGAGTGTCAAATGAGGTGAGAATCTTGAGAACGCTCGAGTAGTTATTTGGCATCCCGTAGACGTTGCCGTTCGGGGCCATTACTGTCCCGGTGAAGTGTACACCGCCCGATGCTGCAACGCCGACGGTGGTGGTAACACCCGAAGGTGGTGTAAACACGCGCGGCAGAGTTTGTGCGTAGGGTACATGGTAGATCTTTCCATTCGACGCAAGGGTACCACTGGTATAAGCATAACCTCCCGGGGCAGAGCCCACGGTCGCATGGGTATCAGTTGCTGGGTCAATTTCAAGATAGTTGGTGGCAGTCAGCGGGTTGCCGTAGATCTTGCCGTTGGTCGCAAGCACACCACCATGCCAGCGATCGGTACCTGCTGGCCCTGGAATAGTGTACACGTTCGGGTCGTTGGTAACACCTTTCGCCGCTTCGGCCTGCAGATAACTCTGCACGAGTGACCAGTTACTCGTCTGAATAATGTCGAGCCTAGTCATCGCGCAGACGCTGACGCAGGTCACGCTGACATTCGTGATATTCGCTCCCGAAACAGTGCCGCTGCCGTTGGTAATGGTGCAGTTCTGGCCCGGTTGTTGCGTCTGCACCGTCACGTTGTACGTCGAGCCATTGGCCACCCCCGTACCGAAAGTGAAACTTCCATTGGCACTCACGCTCAGGTTATTACCACCGTTGTTCTGAAGCGTTATTGCCACAGCCAGACCGGTAATTGTACCACCGAGGTTGAAGTTGTTCACGCATGTCACGGTGACGTTCGCGATGTTCACCGCGCCGATGGTGCCGGTGCCATTTGAAACGGTACAGGTCTGCCCGGCGGGTTGAGTGAATACCGTGACGTTGTACGTTGTCCCCTGCGCGAGCTGTGTCGCGAAAGTAAAAGACCCGTTTGCAGATAGAGTAAGATCATCGGTGGCATTGTTTCTGAGTACAAGCGTGCCAGTCAGGCCCGTCAGGGTGCCACTGACTGAGCGCGGCACGCCGCAGCTTTGCGTGGCTACACAGTCCCCGGGGTTATTACTGTCTTCATACTTCTTGCGTATGCGCTCCGCTTCACTGATTAGTGAACTGCACGATAGCAGAGTGACTCCCATCGGCAAAATGGCAACGAGGCGGAGTGCAGATTGTACTGCACGGCCCGGACCGAGGTGACTAAGTTTCACTCCCACTCAGCCAGACGAAAGTCTGACCATGGCGCCGTAAAGCGCCTTTCACGCCGACACCTGCTTACTTCAAAGCCCAAGACCGGTCAATGACGAGACGCGAAAGCAGTTGCCAACCCTGCTGACCGCTGTCGCTGGTCTCATGCCGCACCGGGGTCGATTATTCCTGCAACTGACCTGCATGACCTGTGCGTTGGTAACGGCGCCCAGTTATGCAGGCATACCGCGCGCCGAATTAACCGGTATCGGGCCCGGCATTCAATACGCGCCCACGCAGGGACACACAGCGACAGAGTTGCAATTCTTTTCGGGTCTGTTCTCGCTCGTCAGCGCGCAGTACCGGCTCGCCGCAGGTTATGAGTTCGGTCGCGAGACAGGCTATGTGCGCGGCGGCATTGGTGCCGGCCTCATCTTCGCCTCGCTCAACCTCGAGTACTTTCAGCCGTTCAGAACGGAAGTTATGGGCTCGGCGCTGGTGCCCAGTCTCACGGCATTCTTACCGTGCTCAAGCTACGGCAGCTCGCGCGCCGAGTTGCTGTGTGAGCCCTACGTCGCAGCACACCTTGCGTTCAGGCGCGAAGACGAGAATCGGTTTCTGATCGGACTTCGGTTGTTGTGGACGAGTATGTGAGGCATTTAGTGGTAGGTTTGAACCTACCCCTAAATGCGCGGGCAACAAATATTGCCTTGACGGCCGGCCATGTATACACTAATGTTATAACATGGCGAAGACGACGAAAATACGCGCGATCGGCAATTCGCAGGGCGTGACCATACCCAAGGCGATGCTCGAACGCTACCAGCTAAAAGAGGGCGATACCGTAACGACGATAGAAACCGACGAGGGCATACTTCTGAAATCGCATGACCCCAATTTTGAGAAAGCCATGGAAGCCTTCGCAAAATTTTCATCACGATACAAGAACGCGATGCGTGAATTGGCGAAATGAGACGTGAGCCAAAATGGCTATCAAAAGAGCTGGTTGTCGCGATGCACAGAGAGCTTGTGCGTCAACACGGCGGACTCTACGCGATCCGCGATGAAACACTGATCGAATCGGCTATCGCGAAGCCGCAACAGAAATTTGCCTATGAAGAATCTGCCAGCATCTTCGAACTCGCGGCATCGGTGGGTTACGGCCTGGCAAAAAACCACCCGTTCGCCGACGGCAATAAACGCATTGCGTTTGCCGCGATGGGCGTATTTCTGGAAATCAACGGCATTGAAATCACCGCGACCGAAATCGACGCCGTCGTGACCATTCTGGCGCTCGCCGACGGCAGCCTTTCAGAAAGCGAGCTCGCGCAGTGGCTCAAAGCGAACCACACAAAACTTTCATGAGCACAAACCTCGCTGAAACTTTTTCAGAGGCGCTTAAGACTGCCGGCATCCACGCTGAATTGCAGCACATCACGCCGCTCGTGCCAGAAGCTTCGACGCGCCGCTACTTTCGCCTTCACCTCAGCGACGGCTCAACGCTCGTTGCAGTACATGAAGATACTGCGACGGCGACGACGAATATGCCGAACGTTATCAGTGTGCAGCATTTTTTGGCAACTGGTGGCGTCGCCGTGCCGCAGATATTCTATACCGACATGGCAGCAGGTGTTATGCTGCAGCAAGACCTCGGCGATATGAGCCTCAACCAGATTCTTAAAGATCAACCTGATCAGGCGGATGTCTTCTATCAAGATGCCATTTTGCACATGCTGACATGGCAACGCCTCGCCAACGACGGCAAATGCCCCGCGTTCGGCCTGAGCTTTGATGTCACGAAACTGATGTTTGAATTCGATTTTTTTATCGAGCACACCCTGCTCGGATATTACAAAACCAAGGCGCCAGATTCAGAACTCAAAGAAATCCGCAGAGCGTTCTTGCAGATTGCTGAAGAGCTGGCGGAGCCAGCGAACAAGGTTTTCACGCACCGCGACTACCATTCCAGGAACGTTTATATAGATTTGGCAACGCCAAATCTGTATAAACAGTATGTCATTGATTTTCAAGACGCGCGGCTGGGGCTCATGCAATACGATCTCTGTTCGCTGCTCTGCGATGCGTATGCCCCGCTCACAGTTGAACGCCGCTCGCGGCTGCTCGACTTTGCGTTTGAACAGGGCAAAGACGTGCACCGCCAGTCTCGCGAAGAGTTTGATCATTTTTTTGTTTTGAACGCGTTTCAGCGCATCGTCAAGGCGATGGGAACATTTGGCAGGCAGGCGGCATTGGGGCGCGATGATTTTGCGGCGTATTTGGCGCCGGCGTGGGGCGTGCTTGGAGAGATTTGTGCTGATGATACAAAGCTACGGATTCTGCAGAAAATGCTCTCTGGGTCTGGCCAAGGCGGCATTTAACGGTTTGTTAGTTCTTTACATCGGGCCACGTATTACCTAGATCGCCGCCAGTATTATGAAGCAAAACAAATGGTGTTTCAATGTAATCATAGGCCTTTCGCTATCGATACTTACTCTCGCCGAAGCGCCCTGCCTTGCTGCTGCCAATGCTGAGACAAATCAGAATCGCATCAAAGCAACCCCCGAAAAGATTGCGCAAGCCGCGACGCGCAGAAATACGAAACACATGACAATGGGCATGTACTACCGGCTTGCCGACGGCGGATTCCAGAAAATATGGTCTGATGACACACCCAATGTTCAAGCAGGAAAAAAGCAGATCGATGAATATCTTGAAGACGGCACCATATATGAGTTGCTGCAAAATCATATGGTTGTAGATCCTCACGAAAAAAAATACAAGAATCCGCTTTCGCTGGCGGCTGGTATCAGGTACGCGGCGCTCGAATACCTGCTCGACCGGGCTGACCTGGAATTTCTGCGCAATCTCAAGAACCCAACAGCTGTCGAACTGATTTTGGCCCGGCAATGCCTGGAGAAGAATGACTACTGGGGTTCTGAGACGGGGGGTGAGCGGCGAATTACGCAGTTTTCGTTTGAAGAATGCACGAAGTTGGTTCAGAAAATCCAAGACCTCAAGCTGCCGTATAAAGGTACAAAAATTGAAAAAGAATTTTGCACGGCAAAGCTGCCCTTTGCAGATCTCGTAAAATGGAATAAGCCGCCCGGCGATATTAAGCACAAAATCGGCAAACAATATTGGGTTGAAAGTAGAGAAAACGGCATCCACGAGTTTGTGAAGCGCAAGCTCGTCGGGGCCTGTAGCGCCGACGAACAAGTTTACAAAGTCATGAATCCGGCAACGAAAACAGAATCGATTCAAGCATCAGTATACCTGTTGACCGATGGTGAAAAAGCACGACGCATCGCATTGAGCAGAACATCAGCCGAAGAACGTGCACGCTACGAGGCTTCACCACAATTCGCGAAAGACCAAAAGAAGGCAGCCGACGAAAAGCACAAAGAACACCTCAAGCTTTATGCCCGCGAAATACAGTTCAACGAATCGCGCATGGCGGCAATCGTCAATGAGGCAAGCGGCATTAATTCTGCGTTAGTCAAACTAGGTGCTGCTACAGAGCAGAGTCAATTCTACGGAAAGACAATTACGGGAAGTTATTGCGTCAAAAACAACACTGACTGCAGAACTACATACCAGGGCGGGGGGGAAACTGCTTCAAGTTATTACCGTCGAAAGGGTGCAGAAGAGCAGATTCGCAACTACAAATCCCGATTGATAAATCTGCAGATCGAGTTCAATAGACTACACCGGCGCACCCAACAAATCTACGCTGGCGATCACCCGACTAACTGAATCATGAACCGAATACCATGAGCGACCTGCGCTTACCCGTTTCAACCGGCAAAGTTAACGCGCTGCTGGCGCGCATGGCGAAGCTCGGCGTTTTCGAAGCCGACCTCGAAGAGTCATTTATTCGCAGCGGCGGCAAAGGCGGGCAGAATGTGAATAAGGTTTCGACCGCCGTGCGCCTTTCGCACACACCGACGAAGAGCGAAATCAAATGCAGTACCCACCGCACGCAGGGCATGAACCGTTATGCTGCGCGCGTGCTTCTCTGTGAGAAGCTCGAACAGAAAGAACGCGATGCGCTGGCGATTGAGAATCCGGCGCATAAAAAAAAGAGGCTCGCCAAACTCGACCGCGCGCGCAAGGCAAAACGAAAGGCAAAGGCCAAAGCGGCGAAAAAGCCACCCCTCCCTGACTGGAAAAAATCAGGCGAATGGTAATCTAACATGAATGGCTTTCTGCTCGCCGCAGGGCTCGGCACGCGCCTGAAACCGCTTACCGATAAAACTGCCAAACCCGCGCTTCCCGTCGCCGGGTTGCCGATGCTCGCATATTCACTAAATCTCTTCTACCAACTGCGCTCGGTCGCGCCACACACAATCGATAGGCTCGTCGTCAACACACACCACGCGCCAGAGACAATTACTGATATTCTTGGTCGCGTTGAACATCCATGGCAACTGCACGTCTCGCACGAACCGCAGCTGCTCGATACCGGCGGGGGAGTTAAAAAGTGCGAGAGTCTCTTACGCGATGCGCCAACTCTGCTCGCCAACGCCGACATCGTCTGCGACGTCGATGTCGCGAAACTACTGCGCTTTCACGCCGCGCGTGGCGCAGACCTGACGCTGGTTGTGGTACCGCACCCGCGCGCGCACGAGATAGCTCCGATTACCATCGGCGAAGATGATCAGGTGGTCGACATCAACAGAACTTTTGAAATCCACAATACCGGCAGCCACCTCTACGCGGGCATTGCCGTGTTTGAACCTGTACTGTTTGATTACCTTAAGAGTGAACCTTCGAGCATCGTCTACACGGGTTATACGGGCCTTATCGCGGCCGGCAAAAGAGTCTGTGCATACATTCACCGCGACCACTGGTACGATTGTGGCACGCCCGAAACTTATGCAGCGGTGAACCGGGCGGTGGCGACGAATGCGTGGCACTGGCAGAATTTTCTTGTGCCTGAAATTGAGAGGCTGCGCAGTTAAATCGTTTATCTTTGCGGGATCTTATTGCTAACGCGGCAGCAACCTCTCAAGCCCGTCCAAAATTAGCTGAAGACCAAACTCAAAATCGGCATCATAGGGCTTTTCTCCAGGCGCCAGCTTTAACCAGCGTGCCTGCTCAATCACCGTCATTAGATTGGGGTACCGACCATCATGCAAAAATTCTTTGAGCCGAACGACCATCATCTTGCGATCAGATTCTTTCGTCGGCCAATTGACCTCTTGCAACACGTAACCATAGACATAGCTGTCGAGCATCTGAAACGCGCGGTACTGCACCTCAGTGGCAAAGCCGGCATTTTTCAGTATCGAAAGCACCGTGTCAGCGTAACTGAGGCGCGCTTCGCCGGGCGCGAGCCGCGACTCGATCAGCACCGAAGCCCATGGGTGACGCAGAATCGTGTGCCGCACAGACCACGCGCGGCGGCGCATCGCCTCGCGCCACGGTGTACCCGCGGGGGGAATCTCCATCTCGCGCAGAATAAGTTCAACGAGACCGTCAAGAACTGCATCCTTGTTCGCCACATGCTTATAGAGCGACATCGCCTCGACGCTGAGCTTCGCGGCGAGGTTGCGCATCGACAGCGATTCGATACCATCTTTGTCAACGAGCGCCAGCGCAGCCTTCAGAACGCGCTCTCGGCTGAGCGGTTTGCGAGGTGAGGATTGAGTAGTTTTCTTTTTTAATGCCACTGGTTGAACCGGCTTGCGGTGTAGTCAGATGATTAAATTTTCACTGTGATGCAGCGTGTCAATCTCTTGATTCATCGGTTTTGCCCGCCCATCGGAGGAGCAAAACCGGTGAACATGAATTTCGCTATACAAGCTTACACTGTAAGCCTAAGCGACCTCGCCGCCTGAATCGATATGATTTCGTGTTTGCGCGGCGAGGAGAACTAATGAAAAAGATAATTTCGGTGGCAGTGCTGCTCGCTGCGCTGGCACTCAGCGGCGCAGGCAGCATCTTTGCCCAAAAAACAGCAACGGCCGCAGAACCCTTTAACAGGTATTTCGTCGGCAGTTCGCTCTTCATGGTGATGAATGCCGTGGCGAGCCCTTCACCCGATTTCTACCAGCTCAACTTCGGCTACTGGCTGACGAAAAAAGATGTGCTCTCGGTTGAGGCGATTACCTGGGTATACCACCGCGCACTCGGCACCCCCTGGGGCCCCGACATGAGCGATGCTGCGCAGGCCTACCCGGGTTACGTGCGGGCATACGGCGTGGGTGTCGCCTACCAGCGCTACCTGTGGCAGGGGCTCTACGCTGCAGTTCACGCACTGCCACTCTTGCAGCAATTCAAATCACCCGACGGCAAGGCTCTGCAAGAAGGCTTTCAGCTCTTCATGACGCTGCGGCTCGGGTATCACTTCAGCTTCTGCGACGACCACGTCTTCATCGAACCTTCAATTGCCGTGACGCACTGGCCGATCAACACCAACGTGCCTGCCGACTTCGCGCGCCTCGACAGCCGCTGGCCAAGCTACTTCATAGAACCGGGGTTGCATGTGGGGTTCAAGTTTTGATCGCGCGGTATCGCGCAAGGATACAAAATGAATCTCAATAAAATTATGTTGTTATTTTTAGCTGCATCGGCGTCGGTCTATAGCCAAACAGCTCAGGCAGCGCAAACCCACAATAAAGAAACTTCTTATCGTTATTTTGTGGGCAGCACATTGTTAATGTTGGGCAATTTTGTTCCCGATGACCCCAATCGGCCTGATTTTGCCCAGTTGAATATCGGGTACAGAATTACACCTAAGCATGTTGTTTTCTTAGAGTTAAAAACATCGAAGTTTAACTGGCCATTGGGTATGCCCTGGCCTGAATTAGTCGATGAACAGCGGCAGCAGTACAACTTTCCCGGATATGTACGCCAATACATAGTTGGTATGGCATACAACTATTTCTGGTGGAAAGGATTCTACACGGGCGTTCATGCAATGCATGCGTACCAGGTATACAATAACGAAAACAGTACACAGATCGCAACCGGCTACACGCTGTTTCTGACCTATCGTATAGGTTACCAGTTCAGATTTTTTGATGATCGGTTCTTTATCGAGCCATCGATCGGCCTGACACATTGGCCGATAAAGACCAATACGCCAGAATCATTTGAACGAAATGAAGCCAAGTGGCCGAAATACTTTGGTTTTGAGCCCGGTCTGCATTTCGGGTTTAACTTTAATTTTTAGCCTCGCATAGAAACATGATGCCCCACACTCGCCTGAACAATCAAGCTCCGCAATTCTTCTTGAAAAGCTTACAATGTAAGCTTTTTCATCCGGCAGCTATGGAAATTCACAACAACGGTAAAATGCGCGCAGCTGTTTGCACCACCTATGGAGACCCCGAAGTGCTGCAAGTGCAAGAGATGTCCGTGCCAACCCCGGGCCCGCACGATGTGCTCATTCGCGTGCATGCAAGCGCGGTAAATTCTGCCGACTGGCGCCTCAGGCGCCCCGACCCCTGGGGCGTGCGCCTTTTTTTAGGCTTCAGAAAACCGCGCATCAAGGTCTTAGGCGGAGTTTTCGCAGGTGAGGTAGTGGCTACAGGCGCGAAAGTGACCCGCTTTCGTTCTGGCGACAAACTCTTCGGTTCGACACTCATGCGCTTTGGCGGTTACGGCGAATACGTCGCACTGCCCGAAAAAGCCACCATGACCACTGTGCCACGCGGCTTCAGCTTCAACGAAGCTGCCGCGCTGACGTTTGGTTACCTCACAGCGTTGAACTTTCTGCGCAAGGCAAAGGTGACATCGGGGCAAAACGTTTTGATTATCGGGGCTTCAGGTTCCGTCGGCACAGCCGCCGTAGAGCTGGCTGTTAACCTCGGGGCGAAAGTCACCGGCGTCTCGAGCGCAGCCAACCTTGAACTTGTGCGCAAACTGGGCGCCGAACAGACGCTCGACTACAACAGCGCCGAGTATGCAAACGACAGAACACAGTACGATGTTGTCGTCGACACCGTCGGTAAAACACACTGGAAGAACCACCTGGCTCGTGTGAAGCCGACGGGCAAGCTGGTGCTCGTTGCTGCCGGTGCACTCAAGACCCTCTACCTGCCGCTGCTACAGCCGCTCTACAAACCCCGCCTCATTGCGGTTGTTGCAGCAGAAAAGAGAGTCGATCTTGAAATTGTGCGCGACCTCGCAGAATAGGGGAAAATCCGCCCGGTGATTGACCGCACCTACCCACTTGAGCAGATTGCCCAAGCACACCGCTACGTCGAAGCGGGTCACAAAAAGGGTAACGTCGTCGTCACCATTGCACGTAAAACAAATGAGCATGTCTGAACGGTCACAGCAAGCCGCGTAAACACTCGACGAGCGCGGCAGAGTTTTGCCTCTTGCCAGGTAGCCCTTATGAACCTTCGCCGCATAGCCATGGTAGCAACAGTGGTTACCACCTTGAACGCCGCACCCACATTCGTGCAAACCAACGGTATGAACCTCATGCGCGGCGGTAAGAAGTACACGTTCATGGGTGCCAACTTTTGGTACGGCATGAACCTCGGCGCGTACGACCGGCCGCGGCTTAAGCGCGAACTCGATCACCTTAAGAAGCTCGGCATAAAAAACCTGCGCATTCTCGCAGCTACTGAAGGGCCAGATGCCGAGCCGTGGCGCATAGTGCCGTCGGTGCAGCCCTACCCTGGCGTCTTCAACGAAAATCTGCTTCAAGGCCTCGACTACCTGCTCGTCGAAATGGCGAAACGAGACATGACGGCAGTGGTCGTGCTGGGCAACTACTGGCATTGGTCTGGTGGTTTCGGGCAATACCTGACCTGGGCAGGCAGGGGATCAATCCCCTATCCCGAATTTGACGCCGAGGCGCGTGGCGGCTCTGACCACAAGCTATATTCGTGGTGGCGTTGGTTTCGTTACAATTATTTTGTCACGCGCTTCTATTCAAACCCCGTGGCGGTTGCGTACTACCACAACTTCGTGCGCATGCTGGTGCAGAGAAAGAACTCCTACTCTAACATCGCTTACAAAGACGACCCGGCGATCATGTCGTGGCAGCTCGCCAACGAACCCGCCGGCTTTCTGAGTGGTGAAAGTTATGACGAATGGATCGCCGCTTCAGCAGCCTTGATCAAATCTCTCGACAAGAATCACCTGGTAAGCACGGGCGCGATGGGTGAAGTGTTTTCGTTCGCGGGCAACGACCAGATCAAGAACCACTCGCACAAAGATATTGATTACACGACCGTACATATTTGGGTGCAGAATTCAGGGCTCTACGACCCCAAAAAGGCCGAGGCGACTTACCCCAAGGCGGTCGAAACGCTGCACCGGCAACTCGAGCAGCACCGCACACTTGCGCGGCAATTGGGCAAGCCGCTGGTTTTTGAGGAGTTCGGTTTTTCACGCGACGGCAACCGATTTGAAGCCGGCACGCCAGTGGTTCTGCGCGATGATTTTTACGCGCAGGCATTTCGTCATGTCGTCGACTCACAGTCGACAGACTCGCCGATTGCCGGCGTTAATTTCTGGGCTTGGGGCGGCGAAGGTAAACCCGCACACGTCCAGTGGCAGCCGGGCGACACTCTCATCGGCGACCCGCCGCACGAAGCGCAGGGTTGGTATAGCATTTACGCGGGCGACGCATCGACGCTGAAGCTGATCCGCGAGCTTGCACAGCCTCTTAACCGATAGTCAGCTACGGGATTGGTTAGGCAGGCTTAACTGTTCCTTCAGCTATGGGCTTAAGCCCATAGCTGAAGAAAGTCTGTAGGCTATGCGAACTATGATCAGGTTCTCTTCTCAAAAATGCCAAGGCCTGAATAATGACGGCAATCTTTCTGCTACGGGCTTAAGCCCGTAGCAGAAAGATTGCCCCTAACTCAAACCTGAGGCCTTGCTTCGCGTTTCATTTCTGCTTGTAGCCCACCCGCGACGCTGCGTAAGGGACCGATGCCCCTTCGCTACAAGATTTCACTGACACTGGCTGCAGTCATTCTGGCAGGTATTCTGCCGGTATCAATCTACATCGTACAAACTCAGGAAAAAGAACGTTTGAGCGCGGCCGAGGCGCGGGGCACCTTTCAGGCAAAGATATTCGCACGAAATATTTTCAATATTTTACTGATGGATGCCGGCGATTTGAAAGCTGCGCGGGTCGACGGCCGCGAGCTCAGTACCGTATACAAGGGATTGGAAAACGAAGGTCTGCTGCGCGCTGTGGCCTGGCTCAGCTCAAAAGATGTGGCGCGTGACCGGCGCATTGTTGCCGGCTTTGACAGAGCAAACAACATACTGCCCGAGATCTATAATTCGGGAGATGCGATTTGGGAACAATCGGCCTTCTCGAAAGTCAGTTGTGGCGAAAGAAATGCCGGATGCCTCCGTTTCGAAGCCGGCGCCGGCCCTGCAGGAAAGCCGCCGTTACTACGAGTAGAACTACTGTACAGCCTCAGCGAGGTGACCGCGCCCATCTATCGCCTGCGCAGCATTCTCTATGGTACCGTTGCGATCGTCATTTTGCTGATGCTCGCCGCCGGCTTTTATATTGCGCGCCGTATCACCCAGCCCGTGCACGACCTGATGCTCGGGGTTCAGAACCTCGAAAGCAGTAATACCCCGTCAGAAATTCCTGTCGGTTCTGCTGATGAACTGGGAAAACTCGCCGTATCTTTCAATCGTATGGTGAAAACGATCGATCATTCGCTGACAGAGCTCAAGAAGAAGAACGAAGAGCTGAAACATCTCGACCGGCTAAAAGACGACTTTCTCGCGGTGACATCCCACGAATTGAAGACACCACTGAACGGCATCATTGGACTTTCGGGAACGCTGCTCGACGGCGCCACCGGCCCGCTTTCAGAAACCCTGCGCAACAACATTCAGGTGATTCGGTCGAGCGGTGTGCGACTCGCATCACTGGTCGATAAAATACTCCAGGTCAGCGAACTGCGCAACAACAAGGTCGTCATCACTCCGGTGCCGGTACATTTCGGGCAACTCGCTTCGGAAATCGCCCTACTGATGCGGCCGTCTGCCGAAGCCAAGCACCTGATTCTGAAAGTTGAGTTACCCGAAGACCTACCCGCCGTCATGGCCGACCGAGACCGCCTGACGCAAATTCTCTATAACCTGCTTGGGAACGCGGTAAAATTTACCGAGACGGGAGAAGTCGTGCTTGCGGCAAGCGTGCACGGGTCGAAAATCAGAATCAGCGTGCGTGACACTGGCATCGGTATTGCCGCAGAGAACCACGAACGCATTTTCAGTTCATTCGAGCAGCTGGAATCTTCTGACACGCGAAAGTACAGTGGACTGGGGCTCGGGCTATCTGTCAGCCGGCAATTGGCCGATTTGCACCACACGCAAATTCAGGTCGAATCTGCTGTCGGAAAAGGCAGCGAATTCTGGTTCGAATTGCAAGCTGCGTCACTGCCAGCTGAAGAAGCTTCGCAGCCCGCCACGGAAAGTCCGATTCCGCTGCACCGTTTGTCTGAGTCGATTGCCAGTGAGTTGCAGAAAAGGGCCGCAGCATCACCTTCTTTCGCAGCGGTGGCACCGGCAATGCGCAATTATAACATATTGCTCGTTGACGACGAACCCGTGAATCTACAAGTACTGATCAACCAGCTGTCGCTTGTCGGCTACAAGGTTACGGTCGCGGAAAGCGGCAAGCAGGCCATCGACTACATGGAGCATGAACCCGTACCCGATGCGATTTTGCTCGATGTGATGATGCCAGGCATGTCGGGTTATGACGTCAGCCGCATATTGCGAAATAAGTATACTGCCTACGAAGTGCCGATTCTGATGCTCACCGCGAAAAACCGCAGCGAAGATGTTGTCAGAGGCTTTGAAGCCGGAGCGAACGACTACATCAGTAAGCCCATCGAATCAGAAGTTCTGCTGGCACGCGTCAAGACGGCAATCTCTCTCAAAGAGTCGGTACGCGAAAAAGACATTCTCGAGAACCTGCAACGCGAGCTCTCCGTGGCGCAAAAGATTCAACAGGCGCTATTGCCGGTGAAATATCCAAATCTTCCCGGATTACGCATCGCAGCGCGCTACCATCCGATGGCAGAGGTTGGCGGCGATTTTTATGATTTTGTCGAGCACGAGAACGGTCTGGGGGTGCTCATCGCCGACGTCTCAGGTCACGGAATTCCCGCCGCACTGATTGCGAGTATGGTCAAGATGGCTTTTTCGCTGAATCGGCATCTCGCACCGCAGCCCGCAAAATTGCTTATGGCTTTGAATCAGGTCTTATGCGATAAAGTAGACAACCATTTCGTAACGGCGAGCTATTACTTCATTGACACAAAAAATCGGGTACTTCTTCACGCGAGCGCCGGGCATCCGCCGCTCTACCTGATCAAACGCAGCGACGGTAGTATTCTTGAGCGCAAAACCAAAGGGGGATTTCTCGGGGTCTTTCCCGATATCGTGCACGAGCAGGGGCAAGACCCGCTCGAATCGGGTACGCGCCTGCTACAGATCACGGACGGCGTGATTGAAAGCCGTTCGCGCGCAGGCAACGAATTCGGTGCGAATAAACTGCGCGATCTCATTATGAAAACGGCTTTATTTGATACAGAAGCGATGGCAGACAACCTGATGAAAGAGCTGCGCGAACACAACCCGGCGTATTTTGACGACGACGTGACATTTGTGCTGATCGATTATACCGTAGCAGAATAGATTTTACTGCAGTTTTTCCATCGCCTTGCGCCGGCTGCGCGCGCGCGGCAGATAGATCTGCGCCTGCTCGTTTTCGGGCGCGATCAGAAGCACGTGCTCCATCGTGCGTTCAGCATCGGCGTAGAGTTTTTCTTCATACTGCCGAATACCTTCCTGAACCATCGCGGGCACAGTGGCTATCATCGTCGATCGGTATTCTTTCAGCTCTTCGTTCACTTCACTGAGAACCGAAGCTGCCTGCTGGTATTGCGACAAAGCGGCCCACGTCTCTTGCCGGTCGCGCAACTGGCGCGCCTTTGACAATTGGTCGTGAGCCTGAATCTTCCTGCGGTAGTTGAGCGCTGCCGCATGCTTGGCATCGCTCTTTAGTGCTTCGGCAAATTTTGCGTCGGCATCGGTGAAATTCTTTTGCTCGTATAGCACTTTGCCTTCACCGAAAAGCTTTTCTGCCCGGGTCATGATGATCTCGGCGGGTTTAAGCAGATAGTTGACCGAGACCGAGTATTCGGGCCCGTACAGGTTTTGCTCGCCCAAATAGTAAAACGGCAGCGCCACCCGACTTTCTACGAACAGCGTTGTCGTGAGAGCGGTGAAGGCACCGGCCTGAAGGCGAATTGCGGGATTAAAAGCATTGTAGGTCTCACCGCGCGCGCCGAGTGTGAGCCGGTTATAGAAAAAGCCTGCCTGTACCGAGATCACCGGCTGCAGGTAACGATGCAGAGGATATAACAGACCAGGGCCAGCCGTCACCGAGAACGTGGTCATGGTTCCCGAAGATTTGGAGCTCAGGGATTGGCCAGTGAATATGAAACCTGTATCCAGAAAAAAAGTGAACGGGGGTAATGGCTGGTTCTGAAAGAAGATACTGCCCGGAATCTTGCCCTGTACCGTCGCACCAAAACCACCATTAAATTCATCCCCGAAGAATGCCAACGGCGCGAAATACACGGGACCTGCGCCGATACCAATTTCATGGCGCGACTGCAAAAGTGAAAACTCCGATTGCACGGGCGACAAGAAGCCCGCAAAAAGAAGATGGAGCGGCAGCAGCATCGGCCGTGTAAATTGAAGAATACTCTTCACTGCCTACTCAAAGTAGGCTGCCGACAGTCTGTCCATATAGCCCGTGTCCTGATCTCGAAATACAGCATAGACTACTGAGTTGATAAGCAGAATAGTTGGATTGCCGCAGTTAAAAGAGGTGCCAAGTGCCGACCAGCTCGTACCGTCATGCCGCTTAACCCAGCAGGTCGACGAAGTTCCGACTTGATAAGCGGCGTACGTATGGCCTGACGCAATGCCGGCCGAAAGATAGTTCGGAGTTCCCTCTGTCGAGAGGTTCGGCGTTACTGCAGCAGACCAAGCGCCGGTCGCGTATTTGGTCACTGCAACGGCTGATGTTCCACCCTGCTGGTAGATTGCCCAGAGTTCGGTGCCATTTCTGAGCAGGTTCAGGTTATCGGCCGCCAGCGTGTCGATTTGCCAGCTCGTGGCCCAACTGCTGCTGCCGTCCCATTTCAGTACCGAAGGTTTGCTCGCAGGTGAAGTACTGCCGCCGTCGCGAAATCCTATATATAACTCACTGGTAAAAAAAGCCATTGGTGCAGACCTGAAAGTGTTCCCCACCGAAAGCCCGTTCGTGCCCATGAGTGTCCATGCTCCAGGCGTCGCAATTGTATTGCGGTAGACCGAAACCTTACTACTGTTGTTCAGATCGCGTGCTGAAACGTAAATATTGTCGCCGTCAGCCACAAGAAACGGATTGCGCGTATCGCCCCCGATTTTCGCGTCGCCGGTTCCCACAACTTCCCAGGTTCCGTTTCTGAAGGCGCGTACCCGCACAAACTGGTCGACCGAATCGAAAACCGAACCGTCGGTAAACGCTAGAAACAGCGTGCCGTTATGCAGCATCAGATTTGGATTGATCGAACTGGCTGTCGCCGTTGCGCCCGCAATGCAGCGCGAGCCCACTACCGACCAGGCGCCGGTCGAAAATTCATAACGCATGACGGTGATGTCATTGAAGGTGTTAACGCATGCAATCTCATTGAATGCCGCGTAAAGATACTGCGAATCATGCTGCAACGAAGGCGCCGAACTCGTAATGAGTGTATTTGTCGAAACGGCGCGACCGATATAGCGCCATTTCGGTACCGCGCTTGAAGTAAACTCGAGGTCGGTTGCAGCGAGCTCGTTTGCCGCACCGTCTTTGGCTCCGGCTATGCGGATGATAACCTGTCCGTCGACCATGGTACCAGTGAAATGCAACAAATATTCACTGCGGCTTATGGCTTCGATGGAACCCAGCGCTAACGTGCCAAGGCCTGCACCTGAAAGGCCGACGTTGGCCACATTGTCGGCGCCCGTTACGGGTTCACTGTAGAATACACGTAGAGTCTGAAGCCCGCGTATCGTCGTTGCAGCAGCAGGTTCGGTTGAGCGGATGGACGGAATTTCTGTATCTTTCTCGCGAATGATGGCATCTTCATAGAAGTTATGCTGGCATGCGCCGAACACCATAACCAGAGCGAACACGACGACAACGCGCTGAGTTGCATTTCGGAAACCTGCCTGCATCTGCTGCTTTGCTAAGGCTTCGCGGTCAGAGCGTAAAGCTCGTTTCCGGATGGCATCAAAACCATACGATTCAGTACGATGCGGGGCGACTCAATCGATAGTCAGCTATGGGCTTAAGCCCATAGCTGAGAACAATAACTCAGTCTTTGCTATGCCCCAACAAAAAAATTGCCATACCTGCAGCGATCGTCGTTTCAGCAGGTGGGGCGTATTGTAACGCTCCATCGGGATTTTTTAGCGCGGTGACGCTGAAGCCCTCATCGCCAAACCGGCAATCGTTCAGGGTTTTTCCGATGCGGCTGTCACCCGCCTGCACCTGCTGAATTTTGGCTTCGAATTCATAGTTATTTTCGCCCAGGTACAGTTCAACAAAATCATCGACCTGTGGCCTTAACATCGATCGTGCCATTTGAATGCCAGCTACGTGGTAAGGTGAGAGTACGCGATTCGCGCCTGCCTGCAGCATCTTGGGGCGCGTCGTTTCATGCGCGATACGCGTTTCTATCCAGACTTTTGAGCTGAGACGGCGGGCTGATAAGACGACGAACAGGTTATCGGCGTCAGTCGGCAGCACGCTGAACAATCCTTCGGCCCTGTCAAGCCGTGCTTCTGCGAGCGTCTCTTCTGACAAAGCGTCGCCGCTCAGAATCATATACCGGGCACGAAGTTGTTCAACTGCTTTAGATACCGGTGAATCTGAATTTTTTTCAATGACGATAAATTCGTGGCCCGCTTTTTCGAGTTCAGTGCAGATTGCCATAGCCATGCGCCCACCGCCGCAGATGATGTAATGCCCAGTGATCGTCTTCAGTTTCTCTTTCAATATTTGTGTTTCCATAAAACCCTTAAAGCTCCGCTCGATGATGATTTGAAAGACGACATTGATCGCAAGACCATAAAATAAAACGCCGCCCAGAATCAGAAAGATAGTGAAAACACGGCCACTGTCTGACAACGGCTTGACCTCAGAAAATCCCACCGTCGATATCGTGACGACGGTCATATAGATACCTTCGAGCACATTGTAAGATTCGATCAATATATAGCCGAGGGTGCCGACAGAAAGCAGTCCCAGCAGAAACATCGCGGGGCGCGAAAATAATTTCAGATAGTGATAAAGCAGCCGAACGTGCAAGAATGATTGCGAGGGTAGCGCCACGTCAGTCTGCAGGCGTGAGGTCGTCACTCGCGTAAAGCGTGTTTTGCTGCTTAAAGAGGGGGCGCCGCCGGCGCGCCCCGCAAATCATGTGAATTAATTTTCCTCATTTATAGGTCTGGTCGCTCACGCATCAGTGGGAGTATCCTGGTCGAGCGTGAGCGTAAACCAGCCGCCTGAAATATTCTTATGCGTCCATATGCCGAGCAGCACAACCTTACCCGATTCATCAGACAATAACTTGAAATAATCTTTCCACGGTTGATGGTCATAGTTCATCGTCGCCGTGGGTACGCCACGCCAGCGGATATCTGTCATGCCCACATTGCCCCAAATGGGCACCGGAGCAAAAATCTTCTCTTGCCAGTTGAACAGCAGCGGATCACCTTTGTCGGCTGTTCTGTAACGCTTGCCCCAGCTGACACCGATGAGGCTCAGCGGTCGTATGATTGCCCATTCGGCCAGATCTAAGACTGAGCCATTTGTTCTGAGAATTTTACCCTTCCATGTGCGACCGATTAAATCGTCGCTGGCCTTCACGGCGGGCAAAGAATCATAGAGACGAACCAGATCTTCTTCGACATAAGCAATGTCCTCATGGTTCAGAATCGCCCTCGTGAGGTTTTCGAGAGATTCGCCGCTACCTTTGATGTCTTGCTTTTCGAAACCTTTTTCATTCCATTCCGCCTTTTTCGGTTGCAGATAGCACATGGCATTGATCGCCATGTTCACCGGAAAAAATGCGAACTGCATAAGGTCGTACGTGATCGGCGAATAGAATGTGACAGTCCGTTCGTTGCGTGTTGCTATTTCCATAAAATCTCCTTTTCGCGCGCGGCTCGGTCCCCGGCGAATGCGCGAATCTATGGCAATTTTGGCGCAAAATCGACCTGAAGTCGATTTCCGGTCTAAAAAAAGATTGAAAAGGGGGGATTATTATCTGAACTGAGGGCTCTAGCCCCATGCTGACGCATCTTATCGCCTCATATCTCATTTTTTGCGCCGGGCTCGCGGTACTGCAGAGTATGGACCAGGCCCTGCGCAAAAAAGAATCGATGAACTGGCCTGGCTTTTTTCTTTTTGCCAGCAATGCCGCCCTGCTTTTTCACTACGGGCTTTACGTTGAGAATTGGGCCGATGATTTCAGACACCTCGCATGGCTTTTCGGCCCTGCGGCGCTGACGATCGGCCCGGCAAATCTGCTCTATTTCAGGCAGCTCGTCGAATATGATAAATTGCCGCGCCGCCAGTGGCTGCACATTCTGCCTGCACTGGGCGCGTTGATCGTCTGCATTCTCGCGCAATCGGTGACACCTGCTGAGCAAGCAGCCGAGCAAATACGGCTTTTGGCCGCAAGCCCCATACATAGCGTGCTATCGATTCCGCTGCTACTTACGGGCCTGCATATTCTGGGTTATTTGACTTACCTCGCAATCTCGCTGCACCGGCTGGTTGCGCCGGGTGCGAAATCAGCCGAGCTACTGCTCGTTACCTTTTGGAGCTACACAGCTCTGCTGGTCGTGCTGCTCATCTACCTCGGTTTTTTTTCCGCATCGCTTTGGATATTTGCCGCCGGCGCGCTCATGCAGTCGTCTGGAATGATTGGCCTGTTTTTCGCGCGCAATCGGTTTCCCGATTTTTTTGATCAGCTGAAACTGCAATACCGCGAAAAGAAATATGGCTTCTACGCATTAAAGGGTGTCGATACCGCCCAGATACGCACGCGCCTTGAGCAGCTCATGCGCGACGAAGAACTCTATTTGCAGTCACCGTTCACGATTCAAGATCTCGCAGCGCGGCTCAAACTCACACGCACAAAACTCTCACAGTTTTTAAATGAGCAGATGGCGATGGATTTTCGAAACTATGTAAATTCATGGCGCGTGCAGCATGCCAAAAGCCTCATGCGGGCAGACCCCTCATTGCCCGTCTTGCGCGTCTGTTTTGATTCGGGTTTCGAAACGAAGTCTGCGTTTCAAGAGGCGTTTCGCAAGTTTGTCGGCAAGAACCCGAAAGAATTCAAGAAGTCCTTGGGCCAGACCAGCGAATAACCTGAACCGGCCAATTCTAAACTGCCAGATTCAGGTTACGCAGATCTTCTCTGCGCACTTCGTCGCGTGCGCACGTACGCTCGCGCAACTGCGCCTCTTCACTCGTCGCGAACAGGTGACCGCAAGACGTGCAGCGTATTTCGACCCGAATTGGTCTTCTGGT
This sequence comes from uncultured Leptospiraceae bacterium, assembly GCA_942492915.1. Classification (GTDB taxonomy): domain Bacteria; phylum Spirochaetota; class Leptospiria; order Turneriellales; family Turneriellaceae; genus Turneriella. The sequence goes on along the minus strand of OW818662.1, from coordinate 3,498,999 downwards.
AGCACCGAGCGCCAACAAGAAACGGTCTTGCGGCCGATAGCGACCGCGTGCAAAAGTGCTGGCGTGAAACACGTCGCGCCCGCAACCGCAAAGCCCTGATGATTTGGTGTCCATAGCTTCAGTGTAATGGCCCGGGGCGTCGCCGGCCATAATTTAGCAGTCAGCTATGGGCTTAAGCCCATAGCTAAAAGCCGCCAGCTATTTTCCCTCTTCTGCGCCAATGCGGCGCGCTTCATTCAGAAATTTTAGCAGGCGCTTCTCAGGTGCACCGCGCACCGGCCCAAAGATATTGTATTTCACTGGCTTCACGCCGCAGAATTCGAGCGTCGCAAACTTCAAGAGCCGCAACCCGGGCGCGCGGTTGAACCAGCGGTAATACCAACCCGGCGCATCCATCGTGATGAAGATGTGCGCGGTTTTGCCCCTGAGTAACTTCTCGGGTAAGGGGGATTTAGAGCGGTACTTGAAAGCGAACCCTGGCAGAAAAACTCTGTCGAGAAACCCCTTGAGTAAGGCAGGCATCGAAGCCCACCAGCTCGGGAAAACAAACACTAGATGGTCAGCCGCCCGAATCAGCTGCTGGGCTTTCACCAGATCGGCTTCGAGAACCTGCTCTGCCTTATAGCCCTCACGCAAAATGGGGTCAAATTTGAGCTTCGGTAAATCGAGCAGATCAACCTGAGCTCCCCCTTGCTGCGCCGCCGCTGCATATTCGCGCGCAAGACTGCCACACAATGATTCTGAGCGCGGGTGACCCTGTATGACGAGTATCTTTTTCATGGCTTCTTGCTCCCGGTTTTCTTTTTGGCGATTGAGTCGAGAATTTCGCTGGCCGACTTCACCCACTTGAGCTCCATCTTCGTGCGCTCGATACCATAATCGAGCGTCATGCGCCAGAACGGATAATCGGGCGACTTGTCTTTGTAGTCGGCGATGTCTTTTTCAACGTCTGCATAAACCTTCAGCGTCGCCTCGCCCATTTCATGGTGGCGGTGCAGATGCTGCCGAATACCCTTGTGGTCGAGCTGGCTGCCGAAAAACAGCTTCAGCAAAAGCTCGTTGCGCTCAGCCAGTGGCTCGGCGGGTTTGGCGAGCCACTGCTGCAGCTTCTTGCGGCCGGTCGCCGTGATCGCATAGACGATACGGTCATTGCCCTTCGCGTCGGCGGTTCGCGCCTTGCGGATTAACCCCTGCTGTTCGAGCTTTTTAAGGTTGGGGTAGATTTGGCCGAAACTCTCATTCCAGAAATAGCCGATGCTCGTTTCAATGAATTTTTTCATGTCATAACCGCTGCATTCGTATTGCGTGAGAATGCCGAGCAGGGCATACTGGGTTTTGTTTTCGCGCTTCATTCAGCTAATAGATACTATCTGTTAGATACACAGTCAAGAAGATGCCTTGGTTACCTTTCTTACAGCTACGGGCTTAAGCCCATAGCATTGAGGAAGTGAATTGGGTATGTTCTTTACGCCATGTTTCTGTCAGGCGCAGATTTTCGCCGATGCCCGTCAAAGATAATGTTCCCCCACAGCCGCCGGGTTCGGCACGTATCACGCTGGTGCTTGAACGCCGCAGCGACCGGCTCGACGGCATTCTGCTCGAAGCGATGCGCATGCAGACAGAAAACAAGAAGTTACGTGAAATCAGCCGCTCAGCGCTGAAGGCGCTCTTTGCCGCGCACAAAATTCTGATAAAAGGCCAGCCCGCGAAACCCTCGTCGAGCATCGCCACCGGCACAACGTATGTTGATCTTCTGATCTGATGGGTGTGCTTCGCACACCCATCAGATCAGAAGTGAGAATGGTCGTCAACCACCGGGTCTTTCTCACCCGTGTGAAACAGCGAAGCATGGTTGGCACACAGAACGACTGAATAGTTCGATTTGCTGTCGAGTTCGAATTTAAGCGTTTTCTGACCCGTGACGAGAGGGTGCAGCTTCAACTCAGAACCAAAGATGGTGTTCTGCACCTCTATCCTAATATTCATTCTTTCTTCGTTCACGAGAATAGCGCTCTTTACGTGCGCCGTTTTTTCACCTCGCCCGGTGACGACCGCGATGTAATAGAGAATATTCTTATCCATCGGCATCTGCACTTCAAACGCCTTGCCCGCCGTCTGGTGAATTTCGGTGCGGCACTGGTAGCCCTTCGCAATCGCCCGCTCGCCGAAATGCCGCGCCTCGCTCTGTATAATGGTTTCTTGCGTAGCCTGCAAGAAGAACGTGCTGCAAAATATCAGGGTGATGCCAAGAGTTGCGCCGCGGGTGAGGATCTTCATCGGTTACGGGTCGGGTGCCCATTTCAGGGCTGCAATCGTATTTTGAAAGATTCGGCTTGACTGGGGGCCTGAGGCCCGTTCAAGCTACACGCATGAACGGATTCAGAAATGCCTCGTATGTGGGCTTCGTACTCTACCTGCTCGGTCTGGTGGTTATCGGCTACGGTCTCTATAACCTGACGATCGAGAAAAAACTCGACCAGGTCGGCATCAAGACCAAGGGCAAAGTTTATGACCTCGCAGTCATCGAGCCTTACCGCAAAGCGATGGTCGAATTTAAGAACGACAAAGGCAAAACGGTGCGCTTCGAAGACAAACTTTTCTGGAACCACAGCTTTCAGAAATATACCAAGGGGCAAGAAGTCGAAGTACTCTATGACCCGGCTGACCCCGTTAGAACTGCAGTGATCAACGACTTCTTTCAGCGCGCAACCGCGCCGTGGTGGCCGGTGATCGTGGGCGGTATTCTGTTTGTCGTGGGCTTTATACTGCGCAAGATCATGCTGAAGAAAGCCAAAGAGCTCGACGCCCGCATGGGGCGCTGAGCCTCACTTTTTCTTTATTGATTTGATGCGATAGAGCTTTTTGCCCACGACCAGCGAATTGTTCTCTTGCAGCGTCATGCTGAACGCAGGGTCATCGCAGACAAAATAACCCTGCGTCGCATCGACTTCGAGCGAGCGATTTCAGGCACTTTTTTTTGATTATTGTTGCCGCGCTGATGCGATCGGAATGCAAATCGTCTGAAATGCGCACGACCTTCGGCATCGACCGCCTCATCGCCGACCCGGGCAAATACCTCAACGGCAAACGTTTCGCACTGCTCGTGAACCAGAGTTCGGTCGCAGCAGACGGCCGTTATCTCTTTGAAGCGCTGCTCGCAAAGGGCTTTAAACCCGAAAAGATATTTGCCCCCGAACACGGTATGTTCGGTACCGAACAAGACCAGATTACCGTCGCGCACGAAACCGACGGTTTCACGGGGCTGAAGGTGGTCAGCCTCTATGGCCAGACGAAAGAAGAGCTGAAACCCCGCGCGAGCGACCTCGACGGCCTCGACGCACTCGTCGTCGACATACAAGATATCGGCTGCCGTTATTATACCTATGCTTACACGATGGCATTCTGCATCGAAGCCTGCGCCGCGCGCGGTATCGAAGTCATCATCTGCGACCGCCCGAACCCTCTTGGTGGTGTCGTTGTCGAGGGTGGCATCGTGCACAAAGGCTGCGAGTCATTCGTCGGCGCCTACCCGCTGGCTGTGCGCCACGGCCTGACCATCGGTGAAATCGCAATGCTGCTCAACTCTACAGAAAAATGGAATGCGAAGCTGACAATTGTCGAACTCGAAAACTGGAACCGAAACTGGTTGTATCCACAGACCTGCGGTCTGTGGATACAACCCTCACCCAACATGCCGACGGTTGAGACGGCAATAGTGTATCCCGGCACGTGCCTGTTTGAAGCGACCAATGTTTCAGAAGGCAGGGGAACAACCCGCCCGTTCGAGATTGTCGGCGCCCCGTTTATCGATCCTAAAAAATATGCTGAAAGGCTCAACGCACTGCATCTGTCGGGTGTGTACTTTCGCCCGCTCTATTTTAAGCCGACGTTTCACAAATTCAAAGACGAGGCCTGCGGTGGCGTGTTTGTGCATGTGACTGACGCCGAAACCTTTGAGTCGTTCTATACTGGCCTTGCGATGGTGAAAGTAGCGCACGACCTGTGGCCGAATCAATTTGACTGGCGGCGCGAGCCCTATGAGTACGTCGCCGACGTGCTCGCGATCGACCTCTTGGGCGGTTCAGAGCAGTTCAGGTTGAATGTCGAACGCGGCGGGCTGCTCGAAGATTACCGCAATGCTTATATTGCCGAAGAGCGCAGCTTTCGCAAACAAGCGGCGGATTTCTTTCTCTACTGAAGCTAAACGCAGACTAGCAGGTTCCGCAAAAAATCCCCGCAACGGCTGCAGACGCCGCGATTTCGTGCCGAATTCGCTCGCAAAACGGCCACGAATGGCCTGTCTGCAGCCTTATACGGTTTGCGAAACCTGCTTTCGGCTCCTTTTCAGGAGCCTGCTAGTCGCTTATCAGCCTGTGCGCAGAATCTGAGGTGACCCAAATGAAAGCAGCCTACCGCGAACACTATGGCGACACACTTACCGTGCGCGAAGTCGCACAGCCGGTCGCCGGGCCCCATGAAATTCTTGTCAAAGTCCACGCGACAACAGTCAACCGCACAGACTGCGCAGTGCTCACGGGTAAACCCTTCATCATGCGCTTATTCACCGGGCTCATGAAACCGACGTCACCGATACCCGGCACCGACTTTGCCGGCGAAGTTGCCGCGGTGGGCGACAAAGTTTCCCTCTTTAAGAAGGGCCAGCGCGTGTTTGGCTTCAACGACCAGGGCCTTGGCTCTCAGGCCGAATATGTCGCGGTAAGCGAGACGCAGGCGATTGCAGAGATACCGCAGAATGTGAGCTATCCTCAGGCGGTGGCGAGCCTCGAAGCTGCGCACTATGCGTATAATTTTCTAAACAAAGTCAAAATTGCCGCGGGCCACAACGTGCTCGTCAACGGCGCAACCGGAGGCATTGGTTCGGCTGCGGTGCAGTTTTTGCGGCACGCGGGCGTGCGGGTTACTGCGACAGCTAATACAAAGAACCTCGAGCTCGTGCGCTCGCTCGGCGCCGAGAAGGTGGTCAATTACGAAAATGAGGATTTCACCCGCATCGAAGAGCGGTTCGAGTTTGTGTTCGACGCTGTGGGCAAAAGCACGTTCGGCAAGTGCCGACATCTGCTGAAACCGAAGGGAGTCTATATCTCATCTGAGCTCGGGCCCTGGTTGCAGAATCCTTTGCTCGCGCTGATCACGCCGCTTCTGCCCGGCAAGACCGTCAAGTTTCCTTTGCCGCTCGATATCAAGCGGAGCATGAAATATATTTCAGAGCTGCTTGTCTTGGGTGCGTTCAAACCGGTGATCGACCAAACATATGCGCTTGAGAAAATCGGTGAAGCCTACGCCTATGTGATGACGGGCGAGAAAACGGGAAATGTAATTGTAGCCTTGTAAAACCACAAATGGCATACCTCGACCTCGGCGTTCTCTTAGGCTACTTCGTATTATTGCAGTTTGTCGGTTTTGCAGCGAGCAAGAAGAGCAGTTCGTCTGATTTTCTGTCAGGCAGTCACTCGCTGCCTTGGTGGGTGGTTGCCGCTTCGATCGTCGCCGCCGAAACCAGCAGCCTGACATTCATTTCTATTCCAGGCCTTGCGTATACCGGCAATCTCATGTTCATGCAGCTCGCATTCGGCTATGTCCTTGGTCGAATTATAGTGGCGTTTGTCTTTCTGCCGGCCTATTTCAATGGAAACATCGAAACGGTGTACGCTTTTCTGGAACAGCGCTTCAGTGTGAACATGCGCCGGCTCGCGGCTGTGCTGTTTCAGATTACGCGGCTCTTGGGTACAGGCGTGCGTCTCTACGCCACCGCCTTACCGCTCAGCCTCATCAGCGGGTGGTCGATCACCACCTCCATTCTGATATTCACGCTGCTGACTCTGCCCTATACCTTTTTCGGGGGCCTCAGGGCGGCGATGTGGGTGGAGTTTATTCAAACCGGGGTGTATCTGCTCGGCGCTTTCGCCGCGGTTCTTGTATTGCAGCTCAGCGGCGTACCGCTCGCCTCGGCCGGCGCTGAGAAATTTGCCTTTCTCGCGAGCGGCTTTGAGAACGGTTTCACCTCTTTTCTGACGCAGCCTTTTCATATTTTTGCCGGCATCATCGGCGGCGCATTGCTCGCGATTTCTTCGCACGGCACCGACCAATTAATCGTGCAGAAATCACTCGCCTGCCGCAATCTGAAAGATTCGCAGAAGGCGATGATCACGAGCGGCGTTTTGGTAGATCTGCAGTTCTTGCTCTTCTTGATCATCGGCGTCTGGCTCTTTGCCTTTTTCAAGGGTGCGGCATTCTCAACGCCCGATGCTGTCTTCCCGACGTTTATCATCAAACACCTGCCGGCAGGGCTCATGGGGCTCGTACTCGCGGCAATCTTTGCGACGGGCCAGTCGACGCTGTCGGCAACGCTGAGCTCACTCGCTTCGTCGACGATGCTCGACCTATTGCCCCATTTTGGCGCGGGCGATGAGCGCCGGCGTCTGCAACTTTCTCGCGTGCTGACTCTCGTCTGGGCTGCGGCGATCATGCTCATTGCCTTACTATTCACCGACCAGAAAAGCCCCGTGGTGGTGATTGCGCTGAAACTGGCGTCGATAGTTGCGGGTGGTGTCGTCGGACTCTACGTGCTGGCATTCTTACGTATGAATCAAAAATCCTCATTTGCCGGATTTCTCACTTCGGCCATTGGCATGGCGCTCGTTGCTGCCTTCACGCCACTCGCATGGACATGGTTCGTGCCCGCAGGTCTGTTAATTTGTCTGGCAGTAACTTTTGCAGTCGTCGCTATCGAACCGCGCGCTCGGCGGCGCGCTTGAGGTGCTTTTTCAAGGTTACCTGATTTCCCTTGTCATTGTAGACAACTTCATCAAAGGCATTGCGCGCCATGGTGATGCCTCGGCCATGTTCCAGGTACAAGAGGCTATCGTCGGTTTGGGCACGGGTGAGAAACGCGCGGTGGTCAAAACCTTCGCCGTCGTCAGAAACCCTCAGCACCAGCTTAGACTTGGTCACGAGATAGACGACCCTTACGCGCCGCGAGGCATACCGCTCATCGCGCTGCCGTTCTACCAAAAACTCCATGAAATCGCCATTTTCAATGACTGCAGATTTTTCTTCGAAAGTCACGCCGAGATTACCGTGTTCAATTGCATTGATAAGAATTTCGCGAAAACAAGTCCTGATTGCGTTTAACTCTTGCAACGAAAAATGAACGGAGATGCGATCAGAAATTCGCTGCGCAAGAATGTCGGCGTGCAGAATGTTGTTCGTCAGCGTATAACGGCCTTTCTCCTGATCGAGAATTTGCAGTGTGACCTCAGGCTCAACTTCGGTCGCATGGCCCATGATTTCAATTTCACCTTCAAACCTGGCGAGTTGTAATATCACATAGAGCTCAACTCCGTCGCTGCGATGCTTGTGTTTGAACCTGGTGCGAAATCGGTTAGGGCGGCGTCCTTTTTGCAGGTCGTTCACCTGTTGCACGAAGACCGAGAGGTTTACGTCTGGCTCGCCGTGATTGTCAGATTGAATATAACCCAGCAGGCTCTTACCGAGCATATCTTCAGGCAAGAAACTCAGCAGCCGTTGCGACGTTTTGTTCATGCTGAGTATGTTACAATCTGGGTCGAGCTGAAAGATAAGGTCAGAAGAATCATCGACGAGGTGCCGATACTTGGCTTCTGTCTTTTCAAGTTTCGGAATCGTCTGCTGTAAGAGTTTGTGCGTCAGGTCACGTTCGTCTGCGAGCAACTGCTCGACCTGCGACACTTCGCGCCAATTGTGCAGCGAGTAAGTATAGAGCATACCCAGCGCGGCAAGCCACGAAAGATAGCCCGCTATGCGTCCAATGTCGGCAGGCATAGGGTAGAGAGGCTGCATCACCTCATAGGCAACGTGTGCCGCTGCGAGCCCAATCAGCATGATGCCAGAATGAATAAAGAGCTCAATCCACCTGCCGTATTGGTAGATGATGAACGAAGTGGGTATCACCATCAGCAAAATCAGATGGATCTTCGCCTCTTCACCCACAAAGACGCAAAGGAGAAGAATATAGAGCGTATAAGAAAGATTGCTCAGGTAGGTAACGTTGAAACTGCCGGTCTTGTTCTTAAGCCATATCGTGAACCCGGTAATCGTAAAGTGTATTAGACCGAGCGATCCGAACGGCAAAAGGTATTTAATATAGCGTTCGAAATCCCGATTGAGTAAAACCAGAAATATCAGGGCTTCGGCGACGACCAGAAGCCCTGCACCAAGCATGTTGAGAGCGAATAAGAAATTTAATACCCGGTTCAGCTTGCGCCGCTGTGCATTATGAAAATGCCGGCTGCCCGAATGTAGGTAAATTTTCCAAAGGCGCGCGAGAGCCCGCATCGCCGATGGTTTATTAAGCGCGATGGCGCGTAAAGAGCATCTGCGCTCAACTGGCAGCTGCAATGATACAAAACCTCTTTACGCCGGGGCAAAATATTCACCTGTTTGTCGCATGAAGAAACCGAGCGCGAAATCGAAGAGCGTCAATACCACCGTTACCTATAACCCCGCTACAGGCGAGCAGGTCGCAGAATTTGCCAATACAGACTTAAAAAAATTCCCGAAAATCCTCGAAAGGGCGAGAACTGCGCAGGCCGAATGGTCTAAACTGTCATTTCGCCAGCGGGCCCGCCACCTGCTGCGTATGCGCGCCTACATCACTGATCACGCCGACGAACTTGCGCTCACCGTCTCTCGCGAAAACGGTAAGTCGCGTATCGACGCGCTCGCGACCGAGGTGATACCCGCATCGCTTTCTGTACGCTGGTATGCCAAGAATGCTGCGCGGGTGCTCAAAGACAAACAGCTGAGCCGCTCGAGCTGGCTGTTCTTCAACAAACAATCCAAAATTATTCGCGTGCCGTGGGGCGTCGTCGGCATCATCAGCCCGTGGAACTATCCGCTGTCGATTCCGTTTGGTGAAGTTGTGATGGCCCTGATGGCGGGCAACGCAGTGATTCTGAAAGTCGCTGCCGTGACGCTTTCGTGCGGCAAAGCCATTGAGGATATCGTACGTTCTGCAGGTGTTCCCGAAGGACTCTTCACACACGTTATCGGTTCTGGGGGCGAAGTTTCGACGGCGATGCTCGACCACGGCATCAACAAGATTTTCTTCACGGGCTCTGTACCGACGGGAAAAAAACTCATGGCTCAGGCTGCCGCAAAACTCACGCCGCTCTCGCTCGAACTCGGCGGCAAAGACCCGATGATCGTGCTCGACGATGCCGATTTAGAGCGCGCAACGAACGGCGCCGCCTGGGCAGGCTACCAAAACGCAGGGCAGTCATGCGGCGGAGTTGAGCGTATTTACGTACAGAGCGGCGTATACCAGCAGTTCGTCGATCTGCTCGCCAAGAAAACGCGAGCCATGCGCCACGGGGGCGATACCGATTTTAACGTCGACATGGGCGCGGTAACAACGAAAGACCAGTTGGGCACTATCAAGTCACATCTGGCAAGTGCAGTTAAGAAAGGCGCGAAGGTGGTCGCTGAATCGAAAGCAACGCCAACCGCGGCAAAAGCCGGCAATTTTTTCCCAGCGACGCTGGTGACCCATGTGGACCACAACATGCCGCTGATGCGCGAAGAAACATTCGGCCCGATTCTACCCGTCATGAAGTTTGACAATATCGAAGAGGCAATTCGCCTGGCTAACGATTGTTCAATGGGGCTGACCGCGTCTATCTGGACAAAGAATACCAAGTCGGCTAAAAAAATTGCACCTCAAATTCAGGCAGGAGCAATCACGATTAACGACCATCTCTACACGCACGGCCTCTCTGAAACCCCATGGGGAGGTTTCAAAGAAAGCGGCCTCGGCCGCACGCACTCTGCGCTCGGCCTCGAAGAGATGACTCAGCCGCAAATCGTGAACTGGGACATCATGAACCCGCCGCGCAACCTGTGGTGGTTTCCTTTTTCACCCGAGACCTATAACGCTCTGAAATCCGCACTGATCTTCTCAGCCCCTCGCGGCCCGCTGTCATGGGTCAAAGCCTCGCTGCACCTGACGGTGTTTTCGATAAAGAAGATGTTCTCTAAATGGGAATAGGCCTGCAGGTTGAAGTGAAAAGCACCAGCCCTTGGGTAATTTCAGAACCATCGCTGGTCTTTTCCCATTTCTTATAAAAGCGGGGCCATGTAACTTTCACGGCATCGTCAAAGGCCTGAATCGTCAGGGTATACTGTTGAGAAACCTTACATTGAAATGAGTTGCGGCTGTTTCTGACACCGTAAGGCCCTCCGCTTTCTGATTGTTGCGTTATCATGACCAAAGAATCAGAAATATTGAGTTCGCATGAGATATTAAAGATCTCTTCGTTTTGAGCATAGAAGAGATCGTCTTCTACCAAGGTCTTATAGATGAATGAAGTTATATGGTCTTGATTGCATTGAATAGGGCAAAGGCGAACGAGCGATTCGTGCGAGTTAACTTCGCCGATTTCGTTGAGAACACCTTCGACCTGGTATTCCATTTTGTGAGGGTAAGGCCAATCGTCCCATTCGTCTTCCATCGAATGCAGCTTAAACGACCTGCTTTCAGGATACAACCAGAGCTTCACGGTTTTGTTTCCAAAGAGATAGCATTGCGTGGTACTCATTTTTATTTCAGTAGCGAATGGCAGCTTCTCAAAACAGACCGTCAAAAAGCCTCGCGTAGAAAAACTGAATGCGCGAGGTTCTGGAATCGAGCGCGAACTCATCGATGACAATGCGGTTTGCGTCGATCATCGCGACAACGCCCAGAAATTCGTCGCGAAATTCAAACCAGAGTGAAGCACGCAAGCGAGCGCTGTAATTGACCCGCCAGGCTGAACTTGTGCCGCTGTCGGTGAAGTTTGTCTGCTGCTGCAGGTTCGGCCCGAGCGCAAAAAGCGCCCCCAAAGTCATACGACGATAGATGAAGTTGTAGCCATAGCCAAAACGGGCGACCCACAGCCAGTATTCGCCCCCACGGTAACGATCAAGATCGGGATACAGCGCCGCCTGCGACGGCGGTACAAGGCTAGCCCCAGTATCGATTTGCGTGTACGAGACCGAAGTGTCGGCAACAAAAGAGCCGGCCGAGGTCAGCTGCCTTTCCCCCTGCGAAAAGGCGGCATTCGCCGAATACCGATCATTAAAATTATAGAAGGCACCAACTCCCGTGTTGAGAATACTAAGGCCGCCGAACTGCGGGTTGGGTGCACCGGGTACATAGTCGTTCGCAAATTTCTCTGGCTCTTTGAGATAGAAGCCGCGGTAATTCTGGTAGAAGAAATCAGCCCCCCAGCGCCTCGACGTATAGTTGAACTGAAAATCGAAGTAGCTTGTCTTGCCGAATTTACTCGTATCGTTATTCGCGTTCGAGAGCGGCAGTGAACCCGAAATGCCGTAGCCGAGATAGGCTATGCCGAGCCCGAAGTTCGTGCTGATATTCGGCTCAAATTCAATGAGCTTGCCATCGGTCGCATCAGCCCGTTTCTGCGAAGAAATATCCTGAAATCCGAAATTGTACACTGGCACTTCGAGAAAGGTACGTATAGTGACGTCGTCATCGAATGACCTGAAATTGCCGTCTTCGCAACGGCCACGATACTCAAACTGTATGTCTTCGGGGTCGCCGGTGGGGCATTGCAGAGCTTTGGCGGGCTCAGCTGCGAAGACAGCCCAACCGGCAAATAATAACAAGAATGTGAGGAATACTCTCACATCGCACGCTGGAATGCCGAAGATAACCAGTCAACGACGAACGGGTGAATCATGTTGGATCGAGAGCGGTTTTGAAAAGGATACGTTCAAGAAAGCGCGCAGAGCCATTCGCTACAAGACCATCGAGATCAATTGGATCAAAAAAGTACGAAAATTTCGTCTGGGCAGAAAGATAACATTTTGATATTACCTTCGCTTGTTCTTGTAAAACTTCTTACCCGACCGCGGCGGGTAGTTGCCCGGGCGTTGGTTGTCGCTCTTGACTTTCTTCAGTTCGTCTTGCGCTGAGATGAACTGCGTCTTTGTGTCATACGCTTTGGCGTCTTTTTCGAACAGCATTTTGATCGCCGCCGCTGCAACTTCTTCAACTGAAATATCATCTGACGCCAGTTCGTGAACGTATTCGAGATATTGTGTAAGTTTGGCCTTCTTCGTGATTTCGGCAATACCTTCGAGCAATGCAGAAACTTTCTTCTTTTGCAGCGCTTCTGCGCCAGGGACGTCGTGCGGTAGAATACGAATGCTGTGCAGTTTTTCGAGGCGCTTCAGCTTGTTCAGCTCAGTCGGGCGCACAAACGAGAAGCTGCGCCCGCTCTTGCCGGCCCGGCCGGTGCGGCCGACGCGGTGAATATAGTCTTCAACATCGCGCGGCAGATCGAAGTTGAAGACGGCTTCGATATGGCTGATATCGATACCACGGCCGGCGACGTCGGTTGCAACCAAAAGGCGCGCCTGTCCGCTGCGCAGCTTGCCCATCACCTTGTCGCGCTGGTTCTGGTTTAAGTCTCCGTGAATGCCTTCTGCGGTCATGCCGCGTTCGTTGAACTGCTGCGTCAGCGAGTCGACCTGCGAGCGCATGTTGCTGAAAATGAGCGCCGATTTGAAGTCATAAAAGTCCATGAGGCGAATAGCGGCTTCGACGCGGTTTTTTTCTGGTACGAGCAAAAAGAACTGTTCGATTTTGGGTTTATTGCTCTGCCCGGCGAGCACGTCGGCGCGCTGCGGGTTATTCAGAAACTGCGAGGTGATTGCGAGAATGTCTTTCGACATCGTCGCCGAAAAGAGCACCGTTTGCCGGTCTTTTGGCGCATCGGTCAGAATATGTTCAATATCTTCGCGAAAGCCCTGCGCGAGCATTTCGTCGGCTTCGTCGAGCACGAAGAATTTCACCGTGTTCATTTTGATCGTCTTACGGCGCATGTGGTCCATGACGCGACCGGGGGTGCCAACGACGATCTGGGGTTTAAGCTTCAGATCGCGAAACTGCGTGCCGATTTGCTGACCGCCATAGACTGTCGCAACTGAGATATCCTTCTTGTATTTAAGAAGTTTCTTCACTTCGGCAGACACCTGCATCGCCAGCTCTCGCGTCGGGCAGAGTATCATCGCCTGTAATTCTTTGTCGGTGGTAATCTTTTCGATAACGGGTATGGCGAACGCCGCTGTTTTGCCAGTGCCGGTCTGCGCCTGACCGATCAGATCGTGGCCTTCGAGCAGAATCGGTATCGCCTTTTCTTGAATGGGCGATGCTTCGCGAAAACCCATATCGGTGATTGCCTGCACCATTGCAGGCGATAACCCTAACTCATAGAAACTCTTCACTAAATATAGCTATTAAAATATACGCGATGGCACGTATAGCCGTTTGGATCTTTCTGTAAGTAGTCCTGATGATAGGCTTCGGCTGGCCAAAACTTGCCAGCTGCGCCGTGTTCAGCACCAAGAGGCTGCAGTGTCGTTACCACCGGCTTCGGCCAGCGCTTCGATGCATTCACAATTTCAATAAAATTCTGCGCCTCGAGTTTTTCATCCTCATTGCTGTAGAAGATCGTTGAGCGGTACGATGAACCGATGTCGTTTCCCTGGCGGTCGAGTGTTGTGGGGTTGTGAATCTGGAAAAAGAAATTGAGCAAATTTCTGAAATTGGTTTTGGTCTCGTCGTACGTGACCTCAAGCGCCTCGGCATGGCCTTCGTGGTTGCGGTAAGTCGGATTTTCAACCGAACCGCCACAATAGCCGCATTCGGTGTCGGTCACGCCTGGCTGTGAACGCATGAGCTCTTCGAGCCCCCAGAAGCATCCGCCGGCAAGTACCGCTTTTTTCATTTGGCCTCCGGGACAAACTTCAACGAAATCGAATTCACGCAGTGGCGCGCATTCTTTGCTGTGAAGCGTTCACCCTCAAAGACATGACCCAGATGCCCCCCGCAGGCAGCGCACACAATCTCGATCCGCCGGCCATCGGCGTCGGGTACGCGCTTCACCGCACCCTGAATTTCATCGTCAAAGCTCGGCCAGCCGCAGCCCGAATCGAATTTTGATTCAGAACGGTAAAGATCCGCATCGCACTGGCGGCAGGTGTAAGTACCCGCAGCGTAATGCTTGTTGAATTCACCGGTTCCCGGATATTCGGTGCCTTTGCGCAGAATAACGCGCGCTTCTTCGTCTGTGAGTGGGTTGAGCTTCATGGTAGTTCTTTACGCGGTGCTTCGCGTACCCGATCAAGATACGCGAAAGACGGCCATGCTTCCAGTTTTTGGCGGCCTTGATCGACTCTGACTCCATGAAAGCCACGGCAATTGACCCTGAAAAGATAGCGCAGAGTCTTGATCTACTGAAGGCTCTCGCGGGTGATGCCGAGGCATGGTCGGCGCTCAGCGAAGAGCAGCGCATCGAGCTGATGCGGCTCTGCGGTGAGATTTCGCGCCCCAACCGCAACGACGTGCGCCTGCGCCAGAAACAGATTCGTAAGCGCGAGCTGCGCGCGATCGCCGCGCGCGAACGTGAAGCCCGGGCCCAAACCGGTATACGCTCAGCAAGACAGGCGTCCGTCTTTACTGCGCCGGTGCGCCTGCTGGCAGCGCCAAAATCTGCCGGGCCCGAACGCCCTGACCTCAAGAAGCCGCGCAACTGCTATGTCTGCAAAGCTGAATTCGTGAAGCTGCACCATTTCTACGACTCGATGTGCATCGAATGCGGCGACTTCAACTACGAAAAGCGCTTTCAACGCGCAGACCTCACAGGTCAAACCGCGCTCATCACCGGCGCCAGGCTCAAAATCGGCTACCAGGCCGCGCTCATGATGCTGCAATCGGGCGCGCGTGTGATAGTGACGACACGCTTTCCCGTCGATGCGGCAGTGCGTTTCAGCAAAGAGGCGGATTTTTCAACCTGGCAAGACCGTCTGCACATTCACGGCCTTGACCTGAGGCACACGCCGAGCGTCGAAATCTTTTGCGATTATTTTATCAGCCGCTACCAGAGTCTTGATCTTTTGCTCAACAACGCGGCACAGACTGTGCGCCGGCCACCGGCGTTTTACAGCCACCTGATGCCGGCCGAGCTGCTTGATTACGACGCCTTGCCACAGGGCGCGCAACTCTTGCTTGAGGATTTCGAAAACTGCAAGAACCAGCTCACGTCGAAACATTCTGCAGCCACACCGACATCAACAGCATTGCCCGCTTTGTGGCATGACAAAGCCCCGGGGGTCGGCATCAGAAAATCGGCGAGCCTCTCACAGATTCCCTACAACCATGATGAACTTAAGCCAGCCGAGCCATTGTTCCCAACGGGAAAGCTCGACGCAGATCTGCAGCAAATTGACCTGCGCACGACCAACAGCTGGCGGCTTAAAATTGGCGAGATCGACACCGCCGAAATGCTCGAACTGCAGCTGGTCAACGCCGTCGCGCCCTTTGTACTCTGCAACCGTCTGATCAGTCTCATGCGCGAAACCCAGACTGGTAAAAAGCACGTGGTCAACGTCTCAGCCATGGAGGGGAAATTCTACCGTTTTACAAAAGAGAGCCGACACCCGCATACCAACATGGCAAAAGCTGCGCTCAACATGCTGACGCACACCTCGGCGGGTGACCTCGCCAAAGAAGGCATCTTCATGAACGCCGTCGATACCGGCTGGGTAACCGATGAAGACCCGGTTCAACTCGCCGAACTCAAACAGCAGGTGCACGACTTTCAACCCCCACTCGACATCGTCGACGGTGCCGCCCGTATTTGCGACCCGTTTCTGCACGGTCTCAACACCGGTGAACACCTGTGGGGCAAGTTTCTCAAAGACTACAAGCCGATAGATTGGTAGTCGCAGGCAAATTCAATTTTCGCTTTGCGGCAGGCAGCGATGTATACTCATCGAAACGTGCAATAGCCCGGCTGGGCAATTAGCCATCTTACGAGGTAATCATGTCTCTCATCGGTCTTTTTAAACCCAACGGAAAAAACGGCTTCGGCTACACTTCGACGGCAGAAGAAGTTACGGCGGGCCTAAACCTCGCAGGCAAAACAATCCTCATTACGGGGTGCAATTCGGGACTCGGGCAAGAGACTGCGCGCGTGCTCGCTTTGCGTGGCGCGACAATCTTTGGCACGGCGCGCACCAAAGAGAAAGCGGATACGGCGCTCGCCGCGTTTGGTTCACAGCACAAAGGGTTCGAATGCGAGCTCGCTGACCCACAATCGGTGAGAGCGTGCGTCTCGGCTGTTGCCAAGACAGGCGTGAAGCTCGATGCGATCATTTGCAACGCGGGCATTATGGCGCTGCCGAAACTTGAAAAGGCACACGGCTACGAACTGCAATTCTTCACCAACCACATCGGGCATTTTATTCTGGTGACGGGTCTCATCGATTCGCTGACAGAAACCGGCCGCGTGGTGATGCTCTCGAGCTCAGCGCACAGCATGGCGCCGAAGGGTGGCATCGTGTTTGATAACCTCAGTGGCGATAGAGGCTACACCCCATGGGGGCAATACGGGCAATCGAAAATGGCGAACCTGCTTTTCGCGAAAGAACTGTCGCGCCGTTTCGCCGGCACGAAGCGCACAGCAAACGCGCTACACCCGGGAGTGATTCAGACGAACCTTGGCCGGCACATGCCCAAAATTGCTCATGTTCTGTTTGGCGCAATCGGTCCGATTTTTCTGAAGTCGATACCGCAGGGGGCCGCAACGCAGTGTTACGTCGCCGTGCACGGCGATAACGCAGCGGTCAGTGGTGAATATTTTGCGGATGTCAACATTGCCAAACCTCGCAGCGACGGCAACGACGCGGCGGTCGCTGCAAAACTGTGGGACGTGTCAGAAAAAATCGTCGCGCAAGTCTGACAAAAGATCACCACTTGCCGGTATTCGGCATCGAGACCCAGGGCTCTTGCGGTGATAGCGCGCCACCTTTTTGCAGCAGCTCAATGGATATCTGGTCGGGCGAGCGCACGAACGCCATTCGCCCATCACGCGGCGGCCGATTGATCGTGACACCGTGCTGCTGCAGGCGCTCGCAGGCAGCGTAGATATCGTCAACCTCGAACGCGAGGTGACCGAAATTTCGCGCGCCGCCATAGTCTTCGACATCGTAGTTGAATGTGAGTTCGACCTCGGCTTCCGGGCTCTCGGACGCCGCCAGAAAAACCAAAGTATATTTGCCATCGGGGTAATCTTTGCGTCGCGTTTCGATAAGCCCTAGCGCGTCTTTGTAGAAGGCGAGGGATTTTTCGAGGTCGCTGACGCGCACCATGGTGTGAAGATATTTCATATATTATTGCTCAACACAATACAGATGGTTTCCGCTACTGCACGCTGGCTGCGTTGAATTGATCGCCGTATCAGTTAGGCTAATCGAACTGCCACTCGTCCCGGTCGCTGCAGAACTGTCTGTCCAGCCACCGCAATTCGTATTAATTTGCCAATTACTGTTGAGGCCTGTCCAGACATTGAACAGGGTGCTGCTGATCGAGTTGGAAATTCCATTGGAAAAAATACCGGCGCCAGAAGTGACACCAATCAGGGTTCCGTCAGGACGGCGGTAGGTTGTGTTGGCCTTCATTGCCCAGTCTATATTTTCGCTCGCGCCGCCGGTCGCGCAATTCATGCTAGTGCACGCCAGACGCGAAGGTACGCCTACGGCAATCATTGCCTTCCACTGGCCCACTCCGCTACCTCGCGGGTTGTTGGAATCCTCTTTGCACTTCTGGTCTGCACCCAGAACACCCCCAAGGTTGCCATTAAAATTGGCCTGCGTTACGAAAATGCGGCAATCAGACCCGCACGATTTATTAGCCCCGGCAGGGTCTTCGAGCTGGTCGCGTAGCCCAATATTCATGCACCCCGCCAGTAGCAGAGCGGAGAATGCGACGATATAACGGTTCAGAAACATGAAACTCATAAATCCACCCTCTTCAGAATAGTTCGACGACGCTGCAACCGTCTGCACGACACGTTAAGCATTAGTGCACACCCTGTATACTTCTTGACAAAGTGTTACAAAAGGTAACACTAGCCTATGAAGGTACTGAGAAGACAGAAAAATCTGAGTTTCGGTACCAGCCCCGACAACGAACAGGGGCTGAAGCTCGACCTGCGCTTCGACGAAGATACCAAAACGGCTTACGGCGAGATTACGTTGCCCGTGCATTTCCAGGGCAACCAGGCCGAATGTGTACATCCCGGCGTCATCGCCGTGATGCTCGATGAAGTCATGATGAAGATCAACCAGGCGTTGAACCTGAACGTCAATACGGGTGAAGTCACAATTCGTTACCTGCAGCTGGCGAAGGTCAATGAGCCCCTTTACCTGCGCGGCTATTTTGTGAAGAAGAACAAACGCGTAATCGAAAACCGCGCCGAGCTCGAAGACGACATCGGCAAGATCGTCGCCCGCGGCAAAGGCAAATACATAGAACAAGATTTGTGAGGTGCGTCGAATAGCAGCCATGCGAGGCTACGCCTCGCATGGCTGCTATTCGACAATTTCTGGACGCGCGCAGCGCGGCCAGACACGCCGAAGTGGTGAAATGGTAGACACGCCGCACTCAAAATGCGGTGGGGGCAACCCCATGTCGGTTCAAGTCCGACCTTCGGTACATTTTCTGGCGGTGTAGAATCTCACCCTCTTGCAGGGATTCATGGAAAGTGCAAAGACTTACCCGACCTGGCAGTGGCTGCTCGACGCTGCCTCGATCAGCGTGTTTGCGATATTCATTTCTTTGCTGCTATGGTCGTCATTCGTAGCATACCCTTTAGTAACTGTCACGGTCGACTTCTTTCCGCTGCGTCTCACGGTTCTGGCGCTCTTCGCCTGGGTGGGCGCCGATTTTGTTTCTGGCTTCGTGCATTTTCTGGCGGATAACTTCGGCAGCCCGCAGACGCCGGTTTTTGGCAAGGTGTTCATTCATGCATTTCGCGAGCACCACGTCGACCCAAAGGCGATCACCCGCCATTCATTCATTGAGACCAACGGCGCGAACTGCCTGGTGTCACTGCCACCTCTCATCTATGTGTATTTAACCACAACACCGATCGCAGACTATTGGCTGCGCATCGGCATTGCCCTTTTTTTAGCGGGCATTTTTCTAACCAACCAGATTCACAAATGGTCGCACATGGAAACGCCGCCGGGTTTTGTATCTGCACTGCAGCGCGTGCATCTGATTCTGCCGCCAGATCACCACGCGGTACACCACTCGGCGCCTTATGACAAGTACTACTGCATTACCTGCGGGTGGCTGAACTGGCCCTTACAGAGACTGCAATTTTTTCAAGGATTGAAAAAATTGCTAAGTTAAGCAGCATCGAGCATGCTCATACTTAAGACTAAATCAGAATAGTTGCGTTTCGTAATCAGCTGGTTCGCGTCGCGCTCAGCAAGCTGTTTAAACTCCGCAAGGTTGTGATGGCTCAGCGCATACAGTTCTTTGCGCAGTGCAGACGCCTCGGTCTGGCGGCCCGTCGCCGCTGCTGCCCGCGCTGCCCAGAGCAATGCCTGTCCCTTGCGGTACGGCGATGTTTCGAGAGCAACTGCCTGCATAAAATGCCGGTAACCGGTTTCATTGTCGCGCGCTTCCAGGGCCAGGGCGCCCTCGACAAAGCGCAACGAGCCATCGTCAGTCGCAAATGCAGCGGCTGCCGCCATATCGCGCCGCACGCCTTCAAGCGGCCCACATTCAAAATCAGTGAGATACCCACGCTGAAACTGGCGGTAAGCTGCAAGCGCTTCGCCGCTGCCATAACGCGCTGTCACTGCGCTCAGCTTCTGTTTGGCGAGATCAACGACTTTGAGCGCATCACCCGACCAGTTGATTTCATGGTTGATGTATGGACCCCATCCCGTCGGTGCTTCACCGACAGAAAGGGAGACGAGGCCAGACTGCAGCTTGAAAACAACTGATTGAACCGACATGACATAGCCGACGAGCGAACCCAGCATGCGGCTCTTCCCTGGTGCATCAACCTCGAAGTCAGCACCCAGTAGATTCTGCATGTCTGCGAGCGTCGCTCCGCCGCGCTTCTCGGCCTCGGCAAAGAAACTTTCGACGAGGCGCAGGCGGTCAACGGTGTACGAAGTCCAGCTGTTGCTCGTCGCAATTTCGCCGGGCACCATGTCGGGGTGCAGATAGTGGTTGGTGTTACCAATGCGACCGTTCTTTGCCCAGCTGACGCGCATTTTTTTGGCGGTTGTTTCGATAATGGCAGCCTTTTTTTCGCGGGCGGATGTAACCACGATACCCCAGGTTGACGCGACCTTGTGACTGCTCACGATATTAATGGCATCTTCAACCGTGCGCGCTGTACGGATTATTTCGTGGCCCAGGTCTATGACACCGGTCGATTGAAAATCGACGTCTCGGTGAAAGCGCGTGTGAAAAGTGAGAGAAATACCTTCAGCGTTGAAGGCTGTGATACCGGGAACATCCGCACCGCGCGCGCCAAGGTAACCATAAGGAATGCCATGATCGGGAGAGCAATAGACAATTGTCGGTGATTTATCCCACACACCCACACCGGGAAAGTCAAAGTTGCGCGCATGCATCAGTTCGCCGTCAGCAGAAAGCTCGCCGAAGACTACAGCCGAAGTGCACGCGCCCAGTGCGTGAACTAGCGGCTTATCGGAGACGTTGAGAGCACCGAGGCGCCCGAGCACACCGATCGAATTCTGAAAAACATCCATGACCAGCATGTGCCTCGCCATTTCGGGTGAGAGATTTGCGGCGCGCGCCATTGCGTTTGCGCGCTCTTCGTATTGCGGCAGGCGGCTTTTCGCCATCGAATCGACCGCCCAGTTCATGAGCTGACCGGCGACGCGGCGCATCGGGCCGTTGCGCACCCGGCGTGGCATGCCTGACAAGAGCAGCGATTCGGCCATGCGCGGATAAAAATCGAGCAGCTTTTCATAGCCGCCTTGCGCAGCCATGATTTCACCATATTGCGCGCCCATTTGCGCCTGCGTGCCTTTCAGGCGAATTTCTAACAGCGGGTTGGTTATCAGGCGGGTCGGCGTCATGGACGCACACACACTTTCAATGTGCGCCGCGTCAATTAGAAATATTCACGCAGTAATCCGTTAGCCTCTTGCCGCACGATCACGCTCTGGCTGCGGGTCAGCGTTTTGAGCCGCACCTGAACTTCGCGTGTTTTTGTGCGGGCAAGTTCACGCATCACCAGAATCAACTCAGAGGCTGATTTGCAGTGGTAACTGCGCTTGATCAAATAGGGCCAGGCTGACTCGTCGTCATACCAGACCAAGGTGCGGTAAATTTCAGCCACCACGAGCGGGTTTCTTTCTTTAAGGTTCAGTAGCACTGAATAGAAATACGTCTTGGCTTTGCGCTCGGCGTTGAATTTTCTGATTGTCCGATAGGCAGCCTCGCGTACTAGCCACTCTTTGTCGGTCGTGAGGCGCGCCACTTCAGAAAGCAGTTTGGGCTGGTTACTTATCTTCTCAACGATGAGCAATGCGTGCCAGCGAATCATTGCGTCGTCGTTGCGCAAAAGTTCGATTATTCTCGTGAGATGTTCTTCACGCTCGAGCTTCAGAATCACCTGCATCGAAGCGACAATAACTGCAGCATCGTCATCAGTGAGTGCCGCAGCAAGAATCTTGTCGTCATCTTTTGAGCGGCCGTTTGTCGCAACAGATTCGAGATATTCGACCTGCCGCTGCCAGTCGAGCACCATGAATTCTTCAAGCGTCAACTTCGGCGGGGGGCCACCATTCACCAAAGCCTGTCCCGACTTGCATGCAGGCATGGCGCAGAAAACCACCAGGCACAGCGAAGCAACGAACAGATGTGACATGGCAACTTTCACTGGAGTACAAAGACCCGCTGCAGTTGCAACCTGCGCTCGTCGCCGTAAGGCGTTGAGTTAGCCGTCATCTGCAGCCTGACAACGCCATAGGCGATTGACGAGCCCACCGCAGCGCCGGCCAACACATCGGTCAGATAATGCTTATCGCCGGCGATTCTCAGATATCCTGGAATCGCAGCAAGCGTCAGCGCAACCGCATAGATCAGAGCGCGGTACCGCGGATATGAATCGGCCAGCAGCATCGCGCTCGAAACCGACATGGCAAACGCATACGAGGTATGTCCGCTGAAGAACGACATTCGGCTGTCGGCATTCGAGTAATCGTTGTTGTAATAGGCATATGGGCGCCCTCGCGCGAACGAAAATTTCGCTATTTGTGTCACAACACCAGTCGCAACCATCGCTTCACCTATTGTCAAAGCTGCCCTGCCATAATTATGGTTTGTTGCCAGGGGTGTCAGAAATGCTGTTGTGGGCAGAATTCCATAGAGCATGACATCGCTCATATTGTTCGCGAGTCTCGTATTCGACCAGACAAGGCTGTCGCGCACCGAGGCGTCCAGCGCGGGCGGTGTTTTCCAGCGCGGTTCTGCCGGCGCAATGTCGGCTTTATAGACCTCTGTCACGCCGATACCCAGTGCACCGGTCAATACGCCTGCAATTTCGTATGCAGGAACCGCAGCGCGCAGGGCGGGGTCGGCACAGAGCAAGGCAACGGTGATGCTTATCTTTCTGAACACTGCAGATACCAAAGGGAAAAACTTCTATTCGCCGCATGGCGAATAGAAGTTTTTCCCTCAAAGATCAAACCTTATGTCAATTCAAACTCCACGCTTCATAGATAACCTTGAACGGCGCTACTTTCGTTTCGGTATCGAAAACCTGGGGCTAATACTCGTAGTAATGCAGGCGTTCGGTTTTTTTGCCTACCAGATCTCGCCACTCGCGAAAATGAAATTCATGCTGATTCCTGAGCTTTTGCTTCGCGGTGAAATCTGGCGGGCGGTAACGTTCATCGCCTTACCGCTGAGCAACGATTTCTGGATCATTATCGTTCTGTTTTTTATCTACTCGATCATGCAGATTATGGAGCAGGCCTGGGGGCCGTTCAAAACAACCCTTTACTTTCTTATCGGCCTTATTCTCTCTGTCGTGTATTCAGTCGCCACAGGCCTCGCGATCGACACCTTCATGCCGCTCGAGATGTCGCTTTTTTTCGCCGTCGCGGCGTTGTATCCGCGTAACGAAGTGTTGCTGTTCTTCTTTATTCCGGTGCCCCTCTGGGTGCTCGCGGTATTCCAGGCGCTGATCATCGTCTATCTCATGATCGTCAGCAACTGGGTTCAACGAGGTTATTATGCTGTGGTCTACATGAACTATTTTCTCTTTTTCGGTCTGCACCATTACGGCCAGATCAAGGCATGGTCGCGAAGACGCAACTGGCAACGCTGAGACGCATGAAAAAAAAGCAAATGATCACCGCGCGGCATCTGGCGCTCGCATTTCTGATGTGCTATGGGGCGGCAATCGGCGCCGCAGGCAAATCTGTCTGGTATGAGATCGACAGCAACGCTTCGCAGATTTCTTTCACCGCAAAATCACGCGTCGTCAAGGCGCAGGGACTTTTTCGCAAATGGGACTTTAAGGGAAGAATCTCTGGCAATTTTCATGTTGTGGGCGATCTTTCGATTGAATGCGCTTCGATCGACACTGATAACGACCGGCGCGACAATCACCTGAAGGGGGCAGATTTTTTCGACTGTGCAAGTTTCCCGCGGCATACATTTCGGGTAATTGGCGTCAAACCCGACAACACCAACCCTGCGAAGGCTGCACGCTTTTTGGTGGCCGGCGAACTGACAATACGCGACAAGACGCGAAACGTTGAATTGACCCTGCAACGCGAAGGCGCAGAACAGCGGCCGACGCTATCGGGAAGCACGTTTATTGACCGGGAAGAATTCGGTATCACGTACAACAGCGCGCTGAATCCGATTGAGAAGACGATCCGCGTCGACGTTCGCCTCGTATTGAACCGGCGCGACCGCTGACATGGCACAACCCCTGAAACATAAGGGACTTCGCGTCATTGCCAGCCTTGCTATAGTCTCGGCTGTCGTCGCCTTCTGGGTATTGCGCCCACTGCGGGATAGTGACCTTTCGCTGCAGGGTTTTACCGCCGTGCGTGATGATCGTCTCGCGGCGCAATTCGCCCCGGTTATATTGCCGCACGTAATGTATGGCAAACCGGAACGCATGCTGTACCGCATGGGCAAGAAGACAACCGGCGAGCTATTCATCGCCTATCACCCTTTTTACAACGGTGAAGAAAACCCGCATGCCGGCTCTGGCGCCGCGCTGAGCCGCGTAATTTATACCGGCGGACTCAATATCAAGAACCTGATGTTCGGTGAGGCCGATATTGAGCTCATCGAAGTGGTGTTGGATGTTAACCGAAAACCGATTCGTATCGCATACGAAGACGCGGACCGCTACGATACGAAGAGTTTTTCCGTACGGCATTTACCGAGAACGGCCGAGAATCCGGCGCAGCCGTTTTGTTTCGCCACAGTCAGCTGGAACCACATGTTCGCGCTGCAAGATAAAACGAAATGTGGTGGTATAACACCTCTGGTGCCTGAATACTTTTCAGAGGCCGATTGGCAGAAATACAAAATGGTGAAAAAAACTGAGGCGATGCTTAGGCGCAATCGTATGCATCGCCCGTACGAACGCGCGCCAGCCTTTTGACTTATTCGCGAACAATCTTTATCGCCTGAATTGCCTCTTGCGCTGCGCTCTTCACGTCTTCGTCGTAGCGTGACTGCAGCACTTTCAAAAGTGGAATAAACGCTTTGCGTGCGCGCATCTCTCTGAGTGTCAGGCACACTTCGCGCAACGCCTTCTCGTCCGTCGAAGAGTTCTGAAAATCTGTCAGATAACGTTCTACGCGACTCAAGAGCGCCGGCACAATGACGTCTGCATAGGTAGTATAGACAGCAAGGCTGTGCGCACAGGCGTAGATCACAGCAGGGTTTAGTTCTTCTTTCAGCGCAGCGGCAACGCTCTGCACCAGTTTTGGTGCGATCGTCGACTCTCTGAAAACGATCGCTGCGGTGCAGGCGGCCTCGCGAACATCAGGGTTCTTGTTTGCGAGCCCGAGATTCAACCCATCAAGATAGCGTGTCGCGACAGTTTCACCTTCAGCTTTCGATTGGCGGTAGATCACCGACATCTTCTCGAGCGCCCTG
Source organism: uncultured Leptospiraceae bacterium (assembly GCA_942492915.1). Lineage (GTDB taxonomy): Bacteria > Spirochaetota > Leptospiria > Turneriellales > Turneriellaceae > Turneriella. The sequence goes on along the minus strand of OW818662.1, from coordinate 3,473,966 downwards.
ACTTTGGCATAACGAAGCGTCTCTGCGTCGCGCACAATCTTGACGAGCAGGTCGCTGTGACGCATATCATAGTCGCGAATGCGATCGAGTATTTCTGGCCGCGTCGACTCTGCGAGCAAAGGGCCCGCTATGGCAAACGCCACAGCAATCAATGAAACGAACTGGCGCATCGGTTAACCCTGGCCTGTGCTGCTCATCTCAGGTTTGTCGTAGCTGTGCTTATGCTCATGCCTATGAATCGCGTGATTGACGAGGCGGGCAAGGTCGTCGAGGTTATCGCCCTTGCGCAGTTTGATGTCGGTGTATTCACCGGTTGCGAGATAATGGTTGAGCGTCTTCTTTATTTTAAAAACAGGCCCGGCAACCTTGTGTGAGAAGAACACGCTATAGATCATAATAATCAGGATATTCAGCAGGGTGACGACGATGACCGGCCAGATATACAGGTCAAAAGCATTATAGAACCTGAAGCCGCCTGAAGTGATTTTCAGGGGAAAGAATTCTTCACCTTCACCTTCGGGAACAATTTGCCACTTACCGTCTTTGTCTTTTTTGAGCGCCTGGTGATTATCGACGTCCATTTGCGCCAGAACCGACGCCCCGTCTGGGAGCAAACTATAGGCCTTATTCTTCAATGCAAACAGTGCACCGACGACGAGAACGGCCGAAATAGCCACCACAATGGAATACCGCAGAATAAACTTGCCCTGAAAGCGTTTGTCGATCAGGTATTTTTTTTGCCAGAAGTAGGGTTTTTTTGTCTGAGCTGCGGTACCGTTTGCCATAGGCAAACAAAGTCCGAGGGTGATCAGCGTCGGTCAATCCATTTTGGTTGCCCTGCGTATCCCACCGGGTATTTCTGCGCAGCAGTTGCCAGAATGACGGCGGTATGCTCTTCGGTTCAAATGCTGCTCGATACGGCGCATCTTGAAGAACGGCTCAAAGGCATACAGCTGCCCTTTCAGCCTCAGGTACTTGCGGCGGTACTGCAATTGCGCGATGACACGCGCATGGACTTCACCGAACTTGATCGTCTTATTCGCTCAGACCAGACGATTGCATCGCTGATTCTCAAATTGGCTAACTCGAGCTTCTATTCGCGCGGCAATGAAATACGCACTCTGCCACAGGCGATTGGAATGATCGGCTTTCGCACGATCGTTTCGATCGTCACGGCAGCATCGGCGAAGAGTATTTTCTTATCGGGCAACTATGCGCGCTTCAGGCGTTACGTGTGGCAGCATTCGCTTGTGACGGCGATCATTGGCAAGACGATCTGCGACAAAATGCAATGGAAGCAAATCGCAGAAGAGGTTTTTATCGGCGGTCTGCTGCACGACATCGGCAAAGTTATTCTAAACCAGATCGATCGCAAACAATATATCGAGGTGATCGATCGCACGATAGCCACGGGAAATGCCTTTCGTGTGGCAGAGAAAGAAGTTTTTGGGGTCGACAATGCAATTGTGGGGCAGCTGATCATGAAGTTCTGGAACCTGCCGTCGATCTACCGTGAGGTCACCGTATTTCTCGACCGGCCGGGCGACCCGGCGCTCGCACGACTGTCTGCGCACGACCAGCAGGTAATTCGCATCGTGGGACTCGCTAATTTGCTGGCGAAAATGCACGAATTCGGGCATTGTGAAAAAGTACCGCTGAGGCTAGAAGAAGACTTTCTGGTACCGCTCGGTATCGACGCAAACAGCCCAATCATCACAGCAGACTGGAAAAAAGATGTCGTCAATGATTCTTATTACCAGATATTTTCGGTGATAGCGTGAGGCCTGAACTCTAATGAATGAAACAAGCGAAAAGCGCGAAAGTCTCTTCGAGATCACCGCGTTCGAACTTTATTCAGGCATAAAAGACACGATTCGGTCTGAGATACGCAAGGTGATTCATTCAATGGGCCGCAGGCATCTGACCGGCCCCGTAACGGCAATGGTTTTCGAACTCGCAGATAATGCCCTCAAGGCGCTGTATCGGCACGTATTCTATACGTACGCCATCAAAGAATCGGGTCTGGGTGATTTGCCTTATGAAGCTTGGGAGCGTGTGCTGCGCGATGAGATTGAAACCAACAGCGCACGCAACTTCGAGCGCATGTGCCGTCAGAAGAGCCTTTCTGTTGTGATACGGTTTATTCGTACGGAAGAGAACCTGCTTATTGAAGTGATGAACGACGGCGTGCCCGATAAAGCCGAGCACGAAAGCCTGCGCGCTTTGCTCAAGCAGACCGCACACGCGGAAAATATTCGCGCGTACGTCGATCTCGACGAAACCCAGGCTGACGGCGGTGCCGCAGAACAGAAGCCCGGACTGGGTTGGTCGCTAATTTTTTTGACCCTGCGCGGTCTCGGCCTCACCCCCTCGCACTTCCATTTAATTGTTGGCGTCGCGCAGACGACTGCGCGTATCGAACTGCCACTGACCTTGTTTCATGGCAGCAGCGACTCTGCCATCAAAATTCTTACGACCGGCAAGGTGACAGACGAGCTTGTCGCCCGCGTGGCGAACCAGCTGCATTACGGTATCGTTATCTTCGACGGCAAAGGCGACGTGCTTGAAGTTTCGCAGTCAATTCTGGAGCAGCTGCTTCTGCCCGAAGAAAAGGTGGGCGACTTTCCTGAAATGCTCAAGACGCGCTTTGTGGAAGATATATTCTCAGGCCCTTTTAATGTCGCTATCGTTCACCATTTCGAAAACTACCGCCTGAAAATCAAACAAGAAGGCTCGGCAAAAGAAATTCTCTTTAATGTGAGCGGCATTCTGAATAACGACACGCAACGCGTTGAGACCCTCTGGCAGACGATCAATCTCGAGCAAGACACTGCAACTCTGTCTGAGGGTTCTGTATTTGAAAACGTGCATATCCAGAGTATTGTACGCCCATACATTCCGAATATGATACTCGAAAAGGCGCATGAAACGCTGCGGCATGGCATGTTTCGCCTGCCCAATGAGCACCGTGAGCTGACGATTGCCTTTCTCGATGTAATCGGGTTCACTTCAAAGAGCGAAAAACTCGACCCTGCGCAGGTGATCGACCTGTTGAATCTCTCCCTGGGCATCGCGGTTAAGTCGATAGAAACGCATCACGGGATGATCGACAAGTTTCTGGGCGACGGCATCATGGCGATTTTTCCTGATCCGCTTGAGGCGGTCATAGCGGGCTTCGAGATACAGATGAACTTTATGGGCCTCAACGAATACCGCAAGATCAACGGCGAAGAGCCGATTGAAATGCGCATAGGCATGAACACCGGCATGGTTATTCTCGGCAGCATTGGCACGAAACGCCGCATGGACTGGACGGCGCTGGGCGATGTCGTCAATACGGCTTCGCGAATTGAGAAATCTTCACGTGCCAACAGCGTTCTGGTGAGCCAGTCGACTCTCGACAAAATTAAAGACCACGTCACTGTCTCTGAGTCATTTACCCAAATGGTAAAAGGCAAACAGCAGGAAATTATGCTTCATTTTCTGAAGCGGGTTAACTATGCGAGCGGTGGGCAGATGCGCACACTCGAACTATAGCAGTTCAGTAACTGCTAGCGCGTCGCAGAGCCCGATGTGACAAAGACAAAATAAACAGCCACGAACAATCCCGCCAGAATCAAGAGCAATCCGGCCACGCCGTATAGCAAGATGCGAATATCTTTTTCATAACCGGTAAACGGGTTATGCGTGAAGATATACCTGAGCACCCGTGCAGGCCCCGAATCTTCGAGCAGCGACTCGACCGCTATTGCCTTGCCTGAAAGTTTTCCCGAAATGATGACGAGCCAACTGCCCAGCAAAAAAAAGAGAATCGCAAAGATGAGCATCGGCTATGCGAAAATATTTGGCGAGGCGGGTAAAGAGTTTTTTTGGGTCTTAGATCCGCAGATTTTTTGCAACGAATCGGATATCGAAGCATCTAATTGTGGTATTCAGACCAAGACACCCAATCAGGTAGAACAGTATGAAAAGAGCAGTGAAGGCCCGGCGATCTGTCGCGAAGAACAAAACAGCTTCTAGAACAAAAACCACTCCCGCGCGGCGCAAGAAATCTTTGCCGGCGAAGCTCAAGATGACACGCGGTAGAAAAGCGGCAGAAGCGGCAAACCCGAGTGAGCTGCGCCCTCTTCAGCAGCGCCGTAAGCAACACCACAGCCGATTCAAAAAGGCCATGCGCCATGAAATCGCAAACCTGCTCACGCACGGCATCGGTGCCGGCCTCGCCATCGCGGGCACGGCATTTCTCATCGTACGCGGCGTCGAGTTCAAAGACCCGTGGCGTATCGTCGGCTATAGCCTGTTCGGTGCGTCGATGGTCTTTCTCTATATGGCTTCGAGCCTCTACCACGCGCTGTGGCACCCAAGAACAAAACAGTTTTTTAGGCGGATGGACCACAGTGCTATTTTCTTTGCGATTGCCGGAACCTACACGCCAATTCTGCTCGTGACACTGCGCGGCCCGATCGGCTGGACATTCTTCGGGATAGTCTGGGGTCTTGCGCTCATAGGCATCACCTTCAAGATGCTCTTTGGTCATCGCTATGAGGCCGTTTCGTTGACGACATACATTCTTATGGGCTGGCTCGTCATCTTTTTCGTGAAGCCTGTGTACGTCGGCCTCTCGGCTGGCGGTATTGCCCTGCTGTTCGCGGGGGGCATCGCATACACCGCGGGCACTATCTTTTATTCGATGGCGCGCCTGCCTTACCATCACATGATCTGGCACCTGTTTGTGCTGACGGGCAGCGTGCTGCACTTTCTGTGTATCTACCGCTATGTTTAAGACACAACCGCGCTAAGACAACCGCTTCGCGTTTGCCCCGCTGTCGCAGTAATGAGAACGATCGCACATGGCACACGAATGGCACAAAAGCCGCATCTACGGCAGCGACCCCGATGAGGCGCCCGACAAGATTTTCGATCGGGTCAAACTGCTGATGAAGCCGCGTGCGTCAGACACGCTGCCGATCTTTTTCGAAGAGTCACCCTCAAAGGACCAGTATTTTCCGCTGCAGATGACTGAAATTGGGAGTACCATTCAAAATGAACTTAAGACCAACGCGGGCAGGCTCACACACGTTTGGCTGCGAAAGCCAAAAGCCAGCGAGTTTCGTAACGGCAGAATTCCCCTCAGCGAATATATCTATGCAGATGAGCTCTGCCTCATGATCTTTTACCCGTGGCCCGAGACGCGGCTGTTTCCGCTGCTCAAGAAGCCCACGGACGCTGTGATGAACCGCTACCGACGCTGGTCGCCTAAACTTTCGAGCCACAAGGGTAAGTGGCATCTCGAGTGGAGCGAAGAATCAGCGCGCGATTTTTTTGAACACGACCTTTTGAAAAATCTCTTACAACTTCACATAGACTTTCAGCAAAAATTATCGCAGGCCCCCGACGGTCGCCTGCGCAACGGCGCGCCGATTCAATACGCTAACCAGAGATTTTTTGAACAGACGCAGAGTTATAGCTAAGGGTTTTCCTTCGGAAAAACCTTAGCTAAAATATTCCTTAAATCTCTTCTCGGCATCTTTGCCAAAAAGCATCTTGCACGCCTCTTTCATGCCCTTCGAATTGCGAATGTCTTCTTTACGGGCAATGAGTGCAATCTTTGAGCGGCGGCGCAAAAAGTCTTCGAGTTTGGTCACCATTTCACGGCCTGCAGCCTCTCTGATTTCAACGCGCGTGTATTCGGCGCCCTCGATCAAAAGTTCGGCCTCTGCCGGGTTTTCACGAATTTCTTCGAGCAAAACGAGCGCGTGCGCCCCGTAACGTCGCCAGAAGCGTGTAGAAAGTTTTTCTGAAGCATGCGGCGCGGTATAGCTGTCGAGATCCATCAACTTGGCCTGATGAAAAAACTCGTCACGAAAAGACTCGTGTGGCTCCCCGTACCAGCGGCGCTTCGGATAGGCGAGTGTGACCCCGAGCTCTTCGACGAATTCGCTGACTTCATCGCCGACGTTGAGGCAGTCAGTGAGCTTGCCGCCGAAAATTGTAATCTGCCTGAGCTTCTTGTCAACTTCAATTTCGTGTTTGCGCGAAAGCTGAATCCAGTCTTTTCCGCCGCCTTTACCTTTTTTCACCACCAAAGGCCGCACGCCGCATCGCTCGGAGATAATGTCGCTTTCGGTGAGCGGCGTTGCGAGCTTCAAACGTTTGTTGATATTTTGCAGCACAAACTCACGATCTTCTTTCGTGACCTTCGATTCGGGTGACGACACACGCGTATCGGTCGTGCCGATGCAGGTTTTAGCGCCCATGGGGATCGCAAAAAACAAACGCCCGTCGTCGGCAAAAAAAGTCAGCACGCGCTCTTCTTTCGAAAGGCGGTTGACGATGAGGTGAATTCCTTTTGAAAAGACATGCTGGTGTTCGGTTGTGACGCCGGCAGATTCATTAAACGAGTCTGCATAAGGGCCGCAGGCATTCACAACAATGTCGGCTGAAATGCGAAACGGCTTCTTGGTCATGACGTCTTTCGCGCCGATCTGCCATTTGCCGTCGACCTTGGTTGCCGAAGTTGCCGCCACGTAATTGGCTGCAATGCAGCCATTGTTCATCGCCTGGCGGACAAAGCCAAAAACGAAGCGAGCGTCGTTGTCGTGCAGGTATGCATCCGAATATTCAAAACCCCCGGCTGCGTTGGCCGTGTTGATGTTGGGTTCGAGTTTGTTGATTTTTCGTTTCGTGAGATAACGCGGGGTACGCGTAAAGAAGTTGCCTATGAGCCAGTAGAACCAGGTGCCAAGCCAGATGAACCAGACCGGAAAGCGAAAGCCTTTCTCAATAGTTGTAAAGAAACGAATCTCTTGTACCGTCGACGGATAGCTGCGAATCAAATGGTTACGCGACATGCAGAGCTTACGCACGAGGCCAAATTCGAGTGTCTCAAGGTACTTGATGCCACCCCACGCGAGATTCGACGATTCTTGACTGGTGAACGACGCGAAGTCGCCTTTGTCGATCAGCGCGACCTTAGCACCCTTGCCCGAAAGCGCGGCCGCCGACACAGCGCCGTTGATACCCCCGCCAATGACGATGACGTCAAAATGGTGTTTTTTCAGCTTTTCGATATTGCTGATGCGAAGGTTCATGCCGACGAACCCGCGACCAAATTCGCCGGGTCAAGTCATTCGAAGCTCTAGATTCCCCGGCGGGAATCAAGAGCTTCGAATGCCCCGCGCCTTATCGGGCGTACCGCGTAATGGCGCGGCAGACAGACGAAAGCAGCGAAGCGCTTTAGTCGCTGACCAAGAGGTCCCCGACCTATTGGCAGTCACTCGTCTCTCGCTTCGAGAGGCGAGTGACGAGGCTTTCGTCTGTCAGGCCCGATCAGGTGCGGGTTGTTAACTAATTCACCTTCCGTTGCGTAGAGAGCTATGCCGCCGCTTTTTTCGCTGCGCCGCGCTGTCGCATAAAGACAACGACACCGACAACAATGCCGATGAGCACCAACGAAAGTAGCGGCCTGTAAACAAACCAGGCAATCGCGATCGTGACCAGCGACAGAGCAAAGGAAACGATGCCTGCAGCGAGTCCCGAACCGAAGCTCATGATGCTGCCGAGAAACGGCACGACGTCGAGCAGAGTTGAGAGCGGAGCAAGCATCATCTTGAGGCCGATGAGCATTACAAGCCAGCCGACGAATCGTAAGATCCACGTCATGGTTGCATTACCTTCTTCGGCCGACTTGAACATCTGCTGCGCGGTCAAAGTGCCTGACGAGATCATGTAGATGTTGTCTCCTGCTTTGGCTGTATACGGTGCGAACGTGCCGCTCTTTTGTACGGCGATGACACTGGCATCCGTGGGTTTCACTATTTCAAACTTCACCCGGTAATCGCCGATCTGTGGGTTCGAGGCATTGAGGCCAATGTAGATACCATCACTCGTTGCCGAGACTGGCCGTGCTGCCACTGCTTTGACTTTCGCGAGCACCGCTTCGTCTGCGGGCAATGCCGTATACGATGACAGGCTCGAAGTGAGATTCTGCGGTAAGCGGTACGCACCCAGCGTAGCATTTGAGGCCGTCACCGAGCCAGAGTCATAGAGCATCGGCGGGTTGGTGTGGCCCTGCGGCTTCTTGAAAGAGGCTGAATCGGTCTTACCTGCCCAATCTTTCTTGTAGGTGCACGTGGTGGTTGTGGTCTTGCTGCCGCCGAGGTTCTTTTCTGACTCAGACTTGCAGCTCTCTTGCCACTGGTACATCTTCACGCTACGGCGTAACGAAAGTACTTTCGCGCCTTCTACGCGGAATACGGGATCTGCGATTGTCTCGTCAGTTGTTGCCAAACCTGCAACGTGCACAAGCTTGCCTTCAAGGGCACTGTCGATGCTGTCGGCTTTGGTTTCAACGACTGCACCTTTGCCCTCGGTCAGGCTCTTATAAGTTTGCACCGCGCGGCCTTCGTTCCACCAGAGCAGGTAGAAAGAGACCAGAAAAAGCAGTAGACCGAAGCCGACCCCTTTAATCGATCCCATAATGCGACTGCCCCACGATTCGGTGGATGATTCGCTGTAAGAATCTTCATTATCGCTCATGTTAGCTCCTTCTCAATAAAAAATGCGTCTGCACAACGAGCGGCTCTGCGCGGAGCGGTCAAGGCAATAAGGTATTGCTTTTGTCTGGGCTGCCCAAAGGGCAGCCCAGACAAAAGCTCGAAAAAAAGTGTCCGGTATATTCGTGTGGATTATCAACGTACAAGAGGCAAAATATGAAAAAGACCATTCTAACCTTATTCACCAGCGCGATGCTCGCATTTGCGGGTTGCTCAAGCAGCGATTCGACGGCCGAAGCAGCGGCAACGACGAGCACCACTACAACAACGACAACAACTGCGACCCCGACATTCACCCCTTCAGTGACAGCGTTCTCAACCGCAGGGCCCCATAACATTACGATCAGCACTACGACTTCCGGTGCCACCATCTGTTACAGCACCGCTGCCACACCGGTCTGTAACGCAGCAAAAACGGGATGCACAACAGGGACAGTCTATGCGACGGCAGTTTCCGTCAGCGATACCAACAACCTGCGGGCTATCGCCTGCAAGAGCGGAAACAATGATTCTACTGTGAAATCTGTTACGTATACTATGAGCCAGACGTACGGTCCCTTGAGCGCCGCATTCACTCCCTCGGCAGCGACGCTCGATGGGGGCACTGGCTGCATCACCAGCGTCAACACGACCATGGATGCCACGCTGCCCAGCCGCATAAAAGATAATTTTAAATGCCAAACCGCTTATGTCGATGCAACTAACTACATCTTTAAATCTGTCAATTTGCCGAACCACCAAAGTTTCTATTACTGCACTGCGATTTCTGGTGGCAGCTGCTCTGTTGGCAACAGAAATGCAACGCTCTGGGCCGCCCTGCCTGGCACAAACACCTCTGCAGGCACAAACGTGATCTCTTCTCAAAATTTGCAGCTCACAATTCCGTCGACACCGACACTAAAAACTGGCACACTTAGCGGTACCCAAAATGGCCTGGTTGCTATAGGACTCACGGTAAATGGCCTCGCCATATTCAACAACGCGGCTGCTCCGCCAGACACACTTGCTACCGAAGCGAGTACGTTTGATGCATTCGATGGCCATCCGCAGACTTCGGGCGTGTTTCACCACCATGCAGGCGTGCGCAAAGTCGGAATCAGTGGCACTGACAACAACGACGCAAACCTGATCGGCATCGCGCTCGACGGCTATCTGATCTATGGCAAGAAATGCGATAACGCAACTGCAACGACTGCCGATGACGTGACGCTGACTGCGTCGACGGGCACATCGGATGGCACCGCCGCAAACATCACTGGCGCATCGGCGACTACGCTCGACCAGCTACACGGCCACACAACCACCACCATACACCTCACCACCGCGACATACCACTATCATATGGCCCTCGACCCGACGGCCACGATCGACACGCTGATGGGTTCGTACTTTCGCGGCGTCGCCGGTTCAGTTTCGAACTAAGAACATGCGCACCCTCGCCGCATTGGCGTTGCTTTTGTCGCTCGGCGGTATGGGTGCCTGCACGCAGGTCATCGATGGGTCTGACCCGCGAATAGCCATTTCAAACGGCAGGTTGCTCATTGAGGGCAAGCCGTTCAGTGGGCTTCTGAAGCAGGCAATCGGCGAAAATTACGAGATCCGCCAAACGCCTTACCGCGACGGGCTCGAACACGGCCGCTTCACCGTGCATAAAAAAGGCAAACTCTTCGAAGAGCGAGAGTTTGTAAATGGTCAGAAACACGGCACGCACAAAGGCTGGTATGACAACGGCAACCTGAAATTCATCAGCCATTTCGAGACCGGAAGCTACACGGGTGACCAGTTCACGTACCACGACAACGGTCAGGTGTTTGAATTCAAAAAATACAACCGCGAAGGGAAGCTACTCGTCTCAAAAATTTTTCGCCAGACGGGACAAATCTACACCAGTCAGGCCTTCACGGTTGATGGTGCGGCTTATGGCCTACCTGGAAGCAAACTCTGCAACCCGGTGACGCAAGAAAAAGCAAAGCTGAAGCAGAACCAATCTTTAGCAGAGAAGGATGTTCCGCTGTGAAACCGCCGCTCTACGTTCCCCACCTTCTGGCCGCAATGTTCATGCTTCTTGCGCCGGCGTGCACTGAGAAGCCGAGGGCCGAGGCTGACATCACCGCATACTATGAACCCGTCTCGGGTATCTTACCCTACTTCAAGGGCAAATACATGACGCCGTGGTGGCCTCAAACGCAGACTGCGGTTCAGAGCTATCCGGCTGATCTGAAGGCGATGCCTGACATGGGGTTCACCACGCACGAAAACAAACCCTTCGCAACGCATTCACTGAAAGGCAAATACGCGCTCGTGAATTTCTACTTCACTTCATGCCACGGTATCTGCCCTATGCTGACGGCGAACATGCGCAGCGTGCTCAAGCTGATCAAGAAGCAAGACGATCTGCAGATTATTTCGGTGTCGGTCGACCCAACGAAAGACACTCCCGAAGTGATTAAAGCGTTTCGGGCGAAGTACACGACCGCCAACGACAACTGGATATTTCTGACCGCGCCACAAGACGAAGTCTTCAAAATGGCGCGCACTGCATTTAACGCCGACACCTTCACAAAAGACATCAACCGCGATCTGCGCGATTTTCTGCACACAGAAAACTTCTATCTGCTTGACCAAAAGGGCTATCTGCGCGGCGTCTATCGCGCCAAAGGCATGGGCGACCTCGGCCGCCTCGTTACCGAACTGGAGACCCTGCGCGCTGAACAACCGCAAAGCTGATTGACTTCACAAGCGACTTTCCACACGTCCGTCACGACATGGCCGAAATATTGCACAGCATGGAAATGGGTCTCGGCGGTTTCGTCAGCGTCGCCAAGGTGCTGCTCGAAGGCATTTCTGCAATCTGCGTCATCACCGGCCTTGTTGCTTCGATCGGCGTAGGCATCGCTGACTACCGGCGTGAGCGAAAAATTCTTGCCGAAGGTATTCGCCTCAAGTTCGGCAGCTGGCTCGCTATTGCGCTCGAGTTTCAGCTCGGCGCCGATATTCTCTCAACGACAGTAGCGCCGACTCTCGACTCTCTGATTAAACTCGCAATACTCGCGGCCATCAGGACCTTTCTGAACTATTTTTTACAGAAAGAACTCGAACACGTCGAAAAACGCGGCAAGGTATAAATCGGGCCTTCGGCTCCCGATTCATCACAGACCCTTCAGATTATCGGCGAAAAATTGCAGATCAGCCTTTCGCTCGGGTGAAAGCACGTGCTCAATCGTCTCGGTGAGATAGGTTTGGGTGAATTCTGCCGAAAAGCCAAAGCGCTGTGCCGCATGTTCTATATACGTCGATACATCCGCCTTATATGCTTCATGCGCCGCATTCAACAGCGGTTCAAGCACTTGGCGCTTTTCTGCACGCATGACCCAGAGCGCATAAACGAAGCCATGGTTAAATAGCTCAAAATATTGCTGCTGTAAATCGTACGAAGACTCTTGCATGTGGGCGAGCGCAGTGTCACCGATGCTGAGCAGCGCCTGCCCGGCACGTAGAGCTGCGATGCGCTCGCCTGCACTGGTGATTTCTTCGAGTCTCGGGTTTATTTCAAGCTCATGCAGCATGACCACGAGCTGAGCCACTGAACTGCGCGAAGCAATATCGGTGTAGATGGTTTTTGTGTTCTTCAGCGCGACAGCAAACGGCTGCGAAGCGTCGGGCAGAAACAGGCGGATCGATTTCGATTCGCGCGTCGCGGCTATACACAGCGAGGGATGGTAAACAAAGCCCTGCGGGTGGCGAAGGTATTCAACCGATGAAATGAGCGCGGCATCGAGGCGGCCGGCGTGTAATTCGCCCGCAAGAAATGACGGCACCCCTGGCACGAGATCGACGCTGGTTTCAAGCCCTATTTGCGGTACGATTGTATTTCGCCCGGCCGTCGCAGCGTCTCTGCTGAAGCTTTCAAAGGTACGAACCGCAGCCGGCAGTTCACCGGCACCGGATTTGTTGCTATGGAAATCCGCAGCTACTGGCAGACCTTCCGGTTCCATGGCAGCCCACAAAGGGTAGGCGTTGAGGTAATTAACGACTCCGATGCGCAGACGCGGATTTTCGCCCATAGAGGGAGAAACGGGCCCTTAATCAGTCGGTAAAGATTTATGCATTCACGGCCAGAGTGCGGCCGAAGTGGCCTGCTTTTCACTTTTTCGGTACCGGTCGCCTGCTAGACACGACCCTCGAGCGCGCGCGCGAGTGGCTCGGTCAGCTCATTTTTTTCGAGCAGGATCTTGAGAACCGCGGTAATCGGTACTGCCAGCAGCATACCTGCAATACCCCAAAGAAAGCCCCAGAGCAACAGCGACAGCAGAACCACGACGGGGTGCAGGCCTAATGACTCGCCCATGATGCGCGGTTCGACGAGGCTACCGATGATGAATTGCACGCAGCCCGGCAAAGCAACCACCAGCAGCAGGTGCCCCCCGGGGCCAAACTGCAGCAATGCGACGGGCACCGGCAGCATAGTGGCAATTATTGACCCAATACTCGGAATAAAATTCAATAGAAATGTAAGCAGCCCAAAAAGTAGTGCCAGATCGACGCGCAAGATCGCAAGTATTGCGCCGACCAGAATGCCGGTGATCATTGAAGTCGTGAACTTGACACCGAGGTAACGCGCGATCTTGTCGTTTACCGCATGCACCATTGTACCCGACTGCGCGCCTGGCCGGCGCTTGAGTCGCGTACCCGCAACCAGAAAGATGAAAAACAGCACGGTTAACACCGTCTGTCCCAAAAAGCCGAAAATCTCTGACGACACACTGCGTGCCCAGGTCAATACGGGCAATTTTTTGAGATTTGCCGCCACGGATGCAGAATCAATCGAAATTTGCAGGGGCAAAAGCCACCCGTTTAAAAGTTCAAGCGTTACCCGAATCAGACCCACAATGCGGTTGTGATAGAGTTCAAAACTCTCGAAGGCACCCGATAGCGAAAATACCACAAGAAAAATAATCGCAGCCGCGAGCGCGAGTGCCATCAATAGCGTTAACGCCATAGAAATAAAACGCGGTATGTGCAGCGAGGTTTGCAACCTCTTCACGACAGGCGCGATTGCGTAATTGAGAAAAACGGCGATCACAAAGGGAATCAGAATATCGCGCGTCAGGTACGCGATTGCCATCAGCGCAGTGAAGGCGAGTACCAGCAGGCAGGCAACTTTTAGTCTGTCCCAGCGTATTGCCTGATCTGCGGTCGCGCGCGAATCTATTATTGATTGAGTCTGGGTGCGCTTAGCCGGCATAGTGTCCCCGCATTTCAGCGGGAAGCATCGCTGCAACGGCGCGGCCGATCACATCCATCGCGTCTTGCTTGCGTGTCTCTTTCGGCAGAGTGTCTGCATCGAGGTGGCGGATTTCTTGCGGTGCTGCATCCTCATTGCCTATGTAAAGCGGCTCGCCAAGAGTTAAACTGCCATTGGTGAGTTCGAACGTAAAACTGTGCGAGTGTAGAATCTTGTCGGCACCTGTAATTGCTATCGGCAACACCACAGTGCCATCGAGATAGTTATAGAGTGCAGAATGGAACTGTCCCATTTTGCCGTCGCGGCTGCGCGTACCCTCGGGATACAGAATGAGAATGTGCCCCTGGCGCTGGCGCTCTTTGCCTTCTTTAAAAGACCGAATATTGAGGCGAACCAGCTCGCGCTTGATCGGTTCATTCTCAGCCATGTCGCGCGGTGAAGCGACGAGCATCGAATGGAACATGCGGCCGGCGACGCGGCTATAATCAGACGTGAACACAAGCCGGCCCGCAATGAAAAAGATTTTTTCAGCGTATTGTTTGAGGTGCGGCTCACGGTGCAGCAGCGCATAGATTACCGCCGCGTCAAAGAGGCTCAGGTGGTTTGAGACGATCGTGACCCCGCAGGTCGTGAGCGCTGGTATAATGCGGATGAAATTCTCAAGGCCCTTGACCTCGAAGCGACTTAAGAGCGGCGTCACAATCGCGAGCATGAGGTCATGAATTTCTTCGTCGCGACCCAGATAAGGCGACGCCGTCGCGGCGAGTTCAGGGTGGTGTTCAAAGTCGAGCGCCTCAGGCATACCAGTGGTACGCGCGAGGCGGATATAGTCTTGCAAGAGTTGTCGTGCCCGCTCTTCGGTTTCGCCCCCTGCTACAATCGCAGGGATGCTCTGCATGAATTGGTCTTCCCAAGGCAGTTTTTCCATGGGGCTAATTTAAGGTTCGTGTCAATTTGACGAGAAATGTGTGGGCCTGGGTTCGGTCAAAAATTTCTGTCATGGTACCGCAAAACAATAGATGCGACGCGGAACATCGCAAGGTACACCAATCTTATTTGTCCAGTTGAAATCCGTTTGGTCTGACTGACCTGCCAGACCCTGAAACGCGTTAGTTGAAGATTGCCAGTTTGAGCAATTCAACGTGTTCGATGTGCCTTGTTGCGCCGTACCTGTCCAGACGTCATCTGTGCCAATTGGCGCTGGTGTGGCCGCCTCTGTTAAGCGAATGGCATTGGAAAATGCCGGGGCAGCATTAAATAGACCGGTCATACCCGATACGATTGGCTGAGAAGCCGTATTGTACCAGATGAAACTGCCAACGGGTGTGCAGGTGTTTCCGGTTGTACCCAAGATTCGACACAGCATCGTATTGTCAGGTGTGCCAGTTTCAGAAAGCCAGGCGACGAACCGACTGTCAGCATTCGTGCGCCTGTTATTCTCTCTGGCTTTTGTCTGGCAATAGCAATCTGCGCGCTGTATACCGGTGCCCGAACAACCCGAGGCAAACAGCGCTTCCATATTGCCGACCGTAACCGCGCTGGAAACGAAAACCATCAAGCGATCTGTAAACTTTTCAGTACCAGTTAAACCCGGGTCTTCGAGCTGTGCCTTGAGGTTGATATTTGTACAGTTGAGTCCGAAGACAATTAAGCTCGCCAGAACGCATGCGCGAAAAGAGCCAAACACCGCCTTGCATGCCCCATGACAGATCAGCGGTCAATGAGAATTAAACACGGTTGCACAAGTGAACTACGGCACCGCCACACAATAGACACGCTTGAAGAGGTCGCAGCCAAAATCGCTCGAGTTGGTCCAGGCCGCGCCCAAAGTGTCTGACTGTCCCGTTCTGCCAAGGAAGCCGGCCAGGTTACTTGACCAGTCGTTGCAGGTATTCCCGGCAGCTGCGCCGCCTGGGTTAGTGCCCGTCCACACGTTATCGGCCATTGAAGGGGCAACAAAACCTGATTCAGTATATTTGGGCGCGAAAGGCATGCCCGGTGTACTCCCCATCAAACCTGAGGCCGTCGGCTCAATACCCGTAAAAACAACTTCGTTATTCGTGTTATACCAAATCTGACTTCCCGTAGGGGCACAGCCAAGCCCCATCGCATTACCAAAGCGGCAATTCATGGGAGAGCCTGTATCGCTGAGCCAAGCGAGAAATCTACTCGTGGCTGAGAGCCGTCGCCCGTTTTGTGCGGCGAGCGCCTGGCAGACGCAATCCGCTTTGCCGATGCCCGTACCGCTGCACGAGCCGGCGTTTAGCGCAAACATATCGCCTGCAGTCATCTGCGACGTAACGAATATATAGAGCCGATCGGCAAACCGCTCAATGCCCACAGAGCCGGGATTTTCGAGTTGGTCTCGCAGGTTATAGTTGCTGCAGGCAATGAGTGATGAAACTAGAATGAGCAGCAGTGTTTGCAAAGGCAAGCGCATGTTAGCCGGTCATGCCGGTTGAATAGCCGGTCAATGCCAATTCTTCTCGCCACGCCACCTGCGCGCTCGATTCTCTGCCATGCCCATTCACACGCTGCTCATTCTTCTCATCATTGGCCTCTCTGCCGGCGCGCTCGGTGGCATTCTCGGCATCGGCGGTGGCCTCATCATGATACCCGGCCTTGTGCTGTTGCTCGGCCTCGACCAGCACACCGCCATCGGCACGAGCCTTGCCGTGATGTTGCCGCCCATCGGCATCGCTGCCACGTACAACTATTATAGATCGGGTAACGTGAACATGGCCTACGCGCTAACGATTGCCGCAGCGTTCATGGTTGGCAGCTACTTCTCGAGTAAGGTAGCGCTTGTAATGCCGGAAATGTGGGTGCGCCGCATCTTCAGCGTCATTCTCGTGGCGATGGCGGTGAGGATGTTTTTTTCTAAAGAAGGCTAGAACTCTAACTTCTTATACACGCCGTTCAACCAGTTCTCGACCTCGTTCTTGTAGAACTTACCGAACCGCCGGTCAGACGGCCCGCCGAGCAGGTTCGAATGTGTGACGCTTTCGCTGAAATCGGTGACGAACCGAAACGTCGGTATAAATGAAGTGTCGCGCCCAGCGGAGCGGTAGATCTGGCCCTGGTGTACAGTCGCGCGGCCGCCGCGAATCGGTATCGGCCCGTGATCGAAGCCCAGGAATTTCGGAAACTTACCGCCGAACAGCAGGTGCTTCAGCACGAAGCGGTTGGTTTCGCCCCACGACCTGTAGGTGCGTGACTTTATTCTATCCAACGCTTCTTTATAGATTGCCTCACGCCCCTTATTCTTGAACCACACTGACTTCTTTGACTGCAATACACGATCGAAATTTTGATAAAAGTCGATAAAGATGCCGCCGTGCTGCCACATAAATTCGGCGGCGTTGGTTTCGCCTTTGCCGAAGACGATGCTGTAGAGTTCGCGGTACCACGCTTCGAACACACTCGCGCCGACGCTACCCAGGTCGTATTCAAAATTCCAGTCGGCAAGAATCTGTTCGTGCGGGGCATTGCCCAAGAGCGGTCGCAATAGCTTTAGGTATTCTTCGGCCTGAATCGAATACGTGTCGTAGTGTAGTTTCTGCACCGACGCCACATCGTGGTTCTTTGCCGAACCGAGCATCCCCGAAATCCGCCTTACGCGGTAATCGCCCATCGGCATGTTGATTGGTTTCGCTTTGCCCCAGCTGTTGAGGTCGTTGTTGGCAGTTGCGATAAAACCCTCTTTCGGGTTATAGCGGCGCGGCAACTGTTCGGGGCTGACAAATCCTTTCCAGTCGAAATTCTTCTTATACGCGGACACGGGCACAAAACCCTTCCAACCGTTTGCGCGCTTGGGCATGAGGCCCGACATCTGGTAGCCGATATTGCCCTGCACATCGGCGAACACCCAGCTGAACGACACTTCGAGTTTGCCCGCAATCGCCATCGCTTCTTTTACTGTTTTCGCGAACGGAATCGCCATCGCACCCTTGAGCGAAGCAGCGCCGGTGGACGCACCCGACCACGCCGTATTGAGAAGATGCTTCTCTGCTGCCCCACTCGCGTCACCTTCGAGGGTTCCCCTGTGGTTTTCATAGAAGACGGCCTCACCGGGCAGTTTCTTTTTGCGTTTAATGATCTCGCGCCGAATCGAAAACGCTTTCCATTTTTTGTCGTGGTCGAGGTATTTGCCGCCGCGGCATTTCTCTATCCACGAGTCGACAGAATCCATAAACGTGTAGGTCGCGCCCCAGCCGACCGACTCGTTGCGGCCGACCATCATACCGGGCAAGCCCGGTACGCCGGCCCCCGCGCCGCTGCGGCCAGCGCATTTCCAGGTGAACTCATGCCACACGTTCGGCAAGCGGTTTCCTTCAAGATGAGGATCATTGGAGAGAATGGCAGATTTCGACTGCGTGCGGCTGGGCGCAATCACCCAATTATTCGACGCCATCATGCGAGGCAGGCCGAGCTGCCATAAATATTCGGGCGGCACAAGCCTGTGCTCGAGCTCAACTTTTTTTATGAGCTCTAGATCGGCATGCTGCAACAGCCCCGGAAACAGCGCTTCGAGTTCGGCACGGCTCGCGCCTGCCTGCACCAGCTCGACGAAAAGTTTTTCGACCTCGCCCTGCGACTGCGAGAGCGTGAGGTAGCCCATCATGCGCGCGATGAGAATCGAGTCTTCACTCTTCCACGGTTCAAAGCGATAGCCGACCAGTTTGAATTCCCACGGCGTCTTTTTCGTGAGCACGCTGTTGATGCCGCTGCAATAGGCATCGAGCATCGCTTGTTCGCTCGCGCTGAGTTTATGAATTTCATGAGACAATCCCTTTGTCCAGTTCATACGCCTGAAGAACGTGTCGATGCCGAGCATCATGTCGCTTGAGTCGAGCAGTTCAGAGCCGCGCCCCTGCCCCAGAATGCGCATGAGAATCATCTGCACACTGCGCTCGGTTGCGTGAATCACGCCCAGCTGGCGAAAAAAATCGCGCGCGTCAGTCGCGTCGATTTGAGGTACGCCGTTGGCGTCGGTTTTGATCGAGTTCTTTTTGGTAGGCATTGGGGCAAAGGTGGTTTCACCCTCACCCGGCGTAAAGGATTTCAGATTGACCTCTTACTAATATGGTTCAGCCGAGCACGATGAAATACTTTTCCATCTTGCTAATGAGCTTTGCGGCGAGCCTCTCTGTGCAGGCTGCCGAGGCTCTCAAACCTGGCGAGATCGCCTATTCGACTGTCGCCGTCTTGCGCATACGGGCGACCCCCGACCTGAAGGGCAAGCAGATCGGCAAATTGGAAAAAGGCGACAGCCTGCGGGTGGTGCAGATTACAGGGGATGAAGTGACGGTTGATGAGAAGAAAGCGCGCTGGGTCGAATTCGAGTTCAACGGCCAGAAGGGGTATGCGTTCGCGGGCTTCTTATCTTCTGAATGGCCGTTGCTCGCACACAGCGCAAAACAATGGACGAAAATTGAGAAGAAGAACGCCGCCGATTTAGCGAAACGCAAAAAGGCCGCTGAAAATCCTGCCCCCGATGAACCAGCGCCTTTCAGTGAATGTCTTAATGTTTCAGGTTATGGCTATCCAGCGGAATACGAGGCAGGTTGCACTGCGAGAAAAATCGACGCTATCCGAAAACTGCAAAAGTCGCGCGACTTATCCAGAAACGACGCTGTGAATGAATATGGCGATGCGTACTGCAGGGGCTGGCTCGAGCACGAACAGGCAGGCCTCAATTGCTCCTTCGGTGGCGACAACCTGAAGCCATTCCCGATTTCTGATTGACTGCTACCTGTACCGGGTGCTACACTAACCGAAATGATCGACCAAACCATTTTTACCATAGCCGTTGTCGGCGCCCACCACTCAATGAGCCTTTTCGGCAATCAGTTTCTTGCGGCAGTTTACCGCTATAACTGGTTTCCCGAACGCAGCCTCTACAAAGAGCGAAATGTTCCGCCGCAAAATCTGACTCGCGGCGCACTACGCGATCTGCTGATTGCCTCTCTTGTTACGCAACCGCTCGCCACCTGGTTCTTGCTCTACCCCGTTATGATGTGGCGCGGTATGCAGTATTTTCCCCCGGTTGAAGATCCGCTGCTGGCGAGCCTTTATGTCGTGGTTGCAGTGATCGTTGCCTTTTTTCTGAACGACACCTTCAACTATTGGACGCATCGGGCTTTGCACCATCGCTGGCTCTACAAGCCCATTCACAAAAAGCACCATCTATTTACGAACGACTGCGTCGGCCTGACAAGCGAGTACAATCACCCCATAGAGCAGGTCATCTCGACGCTCTGCACGCTCGTGCCGATCATGATACTCGGTCTCGATCTGGTATCAACCTGCGTCTTTCTGTTCTTTCGCACGTGGGAGGTTCTCGACGAACACTGCGGCTACCGGTTTCCTTCACCATTCGGCAGCGAACACTCGCGCCGCCACGATTTTCACCACGCGCGCTCAGGCATGAATAACCTCGGTATGTTCCGTTTTTGGGATTGGCTCATGGGCACGAACAAAAACTACAAGGCGTACCTGAAGAAGTCAGAGCAGAAGACTGATGCGACAGCGGCGTCAGCTTCAGCACAAACCCGCCACGAGGTCTGATGACTGTTTCAATAAACTGCGTGCCGCCGGTATGCAACTGCGTTTCGCCATAGCGTAACGTATCACCAGAATCATCTTCTATGATCCATTCGGCGCGGTAGTTGCCGTAGACACCGAAGGTGAAGGGCTGGCGAATGAGGATCTCTTGCTTTGAAGCGTTGATACCTGCGACATACCAGACACCCTCATGAAACCGCGCCACCACAAGGTGCGTGTCGGCATTACCCTCTAAAAGAAGAGTCTCTTGCCAGGCGGCCGGCACGTCGCGCAAGAATGATGCGACGAAGGGGTAGGCTGCCATGAGTTTACGAAATCCCCCTTTGGCATTGTCTGCGTTGTCGGCGAAGTGCTGCACCCCCGATTCGAAGATAACCGATAGCGCGAGCGAGTGCGCATAGGTGATCTTCTGTTGTTTGAGAGCCTGCTCAAACACCAACGGTGTGTAATCCATTGGGCCGATTACATTGCGCGTAAGGGCATAGTAAACGTTGTCTTGCGCATTCGGCCCGCGAAAAACCGGAAACTGGTACCACTCGGCGCCCTTCACCGCCTCCATTGTCATCAGATTGGGAAACCGCCGCTGCCAGCCTTTGGGCATCGTGCTGCCGTGAAGATTCACCATCAGCTGGTAATCGGCGGCGTCTGCTAGCGTGTCCAGGTATTGCTGCAGCATCGACTGCTTGTCGCTCTGCCAGAAATCGATCTTCACACCTTTGATACCCAGCTTCTGCAGACGCGCAAATTCGCGGCGGCGCGTTTCGCGCTCACTCATGGCATCGCGCGGCTCTTCGGTCACGGTATTGGTCGCCCCACCTGAGTTGTACCAGAGCCAAAGGCCAACGTTGCGTTCGCGCGCATATGCCACGAGCTCTTTGATCACAGGTTCTGCGTTATTGTTGTTCCATTTATTCCAGTTGGCGTCGATGAGCGTGTACTGCCAGCCGAACTGCGACGCGGCATCGATATATTCTTTCTGCCGTGCGGCATCGCCGGTCGCAACGTAGCTGAGCCAATCCCACGTGGCTTTGCCGGGTTTCACCCATGCGGGCAATTTGCCGCCAAACTTTTTATCGAGCGGCGCAGCGAGGTCTGTGATTGCTGTGCTCTCGAAAATTGTTTTGAGGTCGCAGCACAAAAGCGTGCGATACGCAGTTTGGTAAGGGAGACTGCCTTGCGGCAAGACACTCCCCACACCATTGCCTTCTTTCTCAGCGGGCCATTCGAGAGTGTAGAGATTGTGGCTCGGTTTTGCCGCGAGGTGCATCGCCGCGTGGTTCGCGTCGACACCTGCCTCAGTGATGAGCAGAGATTTTTTCTCAGGCGTCTCGAAAAGCGCAGGCATCGCCCAGCCATCGCTGCCAAAAATCACAAGCCCCGTAAAACCGACGAGCGGTTGAAATATTTTTCGTATCGATGCCTTGCCGTCGTCGGCATCGCCCGCTTTGACTTTGTCGTAATAATATTCATAAGCAGGTGAAACCTTGCTCGCCTCTTGGTATTGCTGCATGACGCCCGTACTGTTCAGCGGCAAACGAAAGCCGGTCAGTTCGCGGCGAATTGTGACATTGCCGTTGCCCGGCACGATGTAACGAAATGCCACAGCATCGCGCTGCAACACAAACTCGATCGTGAGCTTTTGCCCCAGGGAATTTTCAACCGCGAGCAAGAAGCGGTCGGCCATCTTTTTGACATGTGACACCTTGCCGTGCGCCAGATCGTAGTCGTGCATAAAGGTGGATTTCTGAACGCCACGAATCTTCAGATCGGAGACAAAACTTTGGCTGTCGGTTTCAAGGCCCAGCGGCGACCAGTTGACAACTGGCACGCCTGCGTGAACGAGCCTGTAATAGAGCCCCCGCCAGTCGGGGTAAAAATCAAGGTCGGCGTGCAGATTCGCCTCAATGACTTCGATACGTATCGGTGAATGCATAGACGCAAACTCTCTATGCACAACCAGGCTATCTTGCAATTTTGCCGGGTCAGGGCGGGCGGTCGCGCAATTAGCAGCGCCAATCACCGCAAATAAGGCCAACATATAGTAGACCCGGGCGCACCAATTCATGAACCGCTCAAAACAGAACCACCGCGGCGGTCAAGACGTTCACTCGAGAGTGAGAAAGTTCTCTTTCACTTCGTCGGCGCTGAGCCCGCGATCATATGCTACCAAGTCGTCGATGCAGCCGTTGGTGTTCATAAGAAAGAAGCGCAGCGGATTGTTGTCAGGCCCGTAAGGGCCGACACTCGAATAGATTGCTGCTAGGCTGCCCCCATGCGGGCCAAGATAGAAAGTGCCAACCCCGCTGCCGTAAGCAAATGCCAGATAGTACCAGATATCAGGAGTCAATGTACTGGTTGTGAAGTTACCGCCGCTGATACCACCGCCGTTACCATAGGTAAGGGCAAATGCCGGCCCGCCGGTCTGCGAGACTCTGAATCCGATATACGTCGTCGATGCACTGCCATTTTGCAAGATCGAGCCCACCGGAGCGGTGTTGAATTTAATCCAGGCACCTATGGTGCCCGGACTTGATCGAAAATTTGCAGATGTAAAATCAATTTCACTAGCAGTTACGCAAACCGCCTTTGCGCTTTCACCCATACGATTTGCACCTGCCGTTATCACACCAGTCGCCGTGCCGGTTGTGCCGCCAATACGGGACGACAGATTACCGTTTAAGGGATTCCACTCTCTAAGCCCGGGGCGAATAATTCGCGGATATGTCGTCAGCGCTTCGTCATACAGCGCAGTATTGTTGCAGTGAAGAACTGCAAGCAAGATAAGAAGCACCGCGCGCTTCAGACCTTTCTTGCGCAAGTGTAGCATTTGCTTCATATCAGAACCTATACCCCGCCCTAAGGCTTGTGTTGAGATAAGACATGTCGGTACCCGAATAGAAAATGCGGTGGTAGCTTGCGCCTGCGCCGACAAAGACACCGAGCAGAATATGCCAGCGCACCTCGGTCTGCGCACTCACCGCTGCGTTGACGCCGCTGAAGGTCAGTGGCGTATCGACGTATTTGAATTTTTCGAGGCGGCTGTAGGCGGCGCCACCGAGAAGCAGCACCTGCACCTCGAGCGAACGGTAAAATGGCATGGGTACAATGAGCGCAGGCCCAGCCAGCGCGGTGTAGTGTTGCAGGTTGAAATCCTCATCGCCGGTTGAAAGGTAGCTTTTTTGCCATGAGCCATGTAACGACCCAGCGGCGCCGAGTTGGAAAACCCAAAGGTTCACGACACGATAGAGCGCCTGAACCTCGAGCCCCGGCGCCGCGCTCATCTTTTCGCTGCCCGTGCCAATCGGGGCAAGCAGAAACAAACCGCCGGCGAGCGAGAACCGGTCACGAATGCCCGCTTCTTTTTTCAGCGTCGTCTTCTGCAGGTTTTCTTTCATACCGCTTTGCGAAACGGCTGCATCGATCAGATTCGCCTTTTCAGCGGCCGGCGCATTTGCCGCGTAAGTGACCGCCGGCTTGCTGGCGCCCTCGACCACCGGCCTCAGGCTGACCTTATTATCCGCGACAAACACGATCATGGCGTTCGCGACCTTCTGTGTCTTGAGCCAATCAGAGATGCCGGCATCGTTACGTGATTTTGCAAAACCTTCGATCTGTTTCTGGTCCCCGGCAGGCGTCTTATTCACCTTAAAGAATTCGAAAATTGTGAGCACGTCGACCTGGTATTTTTTGCGGAGTTCTTTCTTCTGCAAATCAAGCTCGGCGGTGGCTGCCTTTTTCTGTGCTTCGTTCGTCCAGGTGGGCACGAGCACGAGCAGCCTGACACTCTGCTGTGTTTTTTCAGCCGCCTGCTGTTCGGTCAGGTCAAGACTAAAGCGGTAAATGTGGCCGACTATTTTTTTGCTGATCGCATCGATCGCCGTAAAGACGTCGTTGTTGAGCCTACTCTTTTCAACAACCGTGCCGATGATACGCTGGCCTTTGTGGTGGTACACATTCGCCGTGAACGATGCCATTTTTGTTTTGGCGTCGTAGTCGTAGCTGCCAAAGATGACGATGTCGAGCGCCTGCTGTTTTGCAATAAGACTCACCGCTTCAGGGGTGAGCTCAGAGGAAACCTTTCCGGCTGATCGTCCAGCGCGCTCGAACTCAAACTGGTCTTTCATCGAACTGTTGATCGCATCGGGTAACGAACCTTTTACCCACCCATAATTCTTTTGACCTGTGTTATCTTGAAATTCAAGAATAGCGACGCGCGCCAATTCTGTTGGTTTCGGGGGGTTGGCAGCCTCGGCCTGCACAGAATGCGCGAGCAGCGGTGCGAAGCACAGAATAAGTTTCGTGATAGGTATTCTCATGATCGGTAGGTTAGACTCAACGGAATTGCCACGTCGAGCTACGCGGTCAAATAGGTTTGTGGCTGGCAGATCCTGAGCGCGGATACAGATCGACGACTTGGGCTCCCTTAGTCCTTGCACCCTGATCGTGCCATGAGACTGCGTCGCGATGCCAACAGACAATTTATGACACACCCAATCACCCGCACTGTCTGGACACTCTCGCTCGTATCGCTCTTCACCGACGTCGCCAGCGAAATGCTATATCCGGTTATGCCCATATACCTGCAGGCGATCGGCTTTTCGGTGCTCTACATAGGCATACTCGAAGGCATTGCCGAAGCGACCGCTGGCCTAAGCAAGGGTTATTTCGGCCGGCTTTCAGATGTTACCGGCCGGCGCGTGCCGTTTGTGCGCGCCGGCTATTTGCTCAGCGCCGTGGCGAAGCCACTGGTTATCGCCGCAGCGAACCCGATTTGGGTTTTTCTCTGCCGCACGGCCGACCGCCTGGGTAAAGGTGTGCGCACCGGCGCGCGCGACGCGCTGCTTTCCGCCGAAGCAACGGCGGCGAACAAGGGTACAATCTTCGGCTTTCACCGCGCGATGGATACGACCGGTGCCGCGATCGGCCCCGCGCTGGCCCTCGGCTACCTTGCGTTTTACCCGCAGCGCTACCACCACCTGTTTCTCATTGCTATAGTACCCGGCGCCATCGCAGTGGCACTCACGCTTTTGTTGAAAGACAAACCGGTAGAAAGTGTCACAAAGTACACCTTCTCGCCGCTTGACTTTCTGCGTTACTGGCAGCAATCAAGCCGCGCATATCGCATGGCGGTGACGGGCATGCTGCTCTTCACGCTCTTCAACAGCTCAGATGTGTTCTTATTGCTGCTGCTCAAACAGCGCGGATTTTCTGACCAGCAGGCAATCGGCGTTTATATTTTTTATAATCTGGTTTATGCAATTTTCTCATACCCAATGGGTCGCCTCGGTGACGCACTTGGGCTGAGGCGCACCTTTATCGGCGGCTTGTTTGTTTTTTCGTTAGTCTACGCCGGCGCAGCCCTGACGACAGATTTCACGACTTACCTGGTGCTCTTCTTTTTCTACGGAATCTATGCCGCTATGACTGAAGGTATCTCGAAAGCGTGGATCAGCAACTTGTGCAAAGCCGAAGATACCGCCACTGCGATTGGCACGCTGACCGCATTTTCGAGCATTGCAACTCTGATTGCCAGTCTCATCGCGGCAATCGTTTGGCAGCTTACGACGCCCTCAACAACCTTTTTTGTTGCCGCAAGCGGTGGGGTGTTGTCGCTCTTATATTTCTTATTTGTCCCTACGCCGATCTCAAGTGAATCTGCGCAGTAACCCACAAGCACCCGGTGGCAGTCATCTAAACCGGCTAGTCATACATGCCGAGGCGATTACGCAGGGTCATGATCTCCCGCTGCAATGATTCAACTCGCTCGAGCAGATGCGAAATCGCCTCAACACCTTCGAGATTGATATCGAGATCGAGGTGAAGCCGTACGATCTTTTCAAGACGCGGTACTGATTCGACGCGAACGAAAAGCGAGTCGCCCTCACGAATCACTTCGACCAAACCGCTCTCGTGAAATGTGTGGATGAGTGAAATTTCTATACCATGTCCCTGGCAGAACGCGGCGAGTGAAACAAGATCTTCTGCACCATTCATGCTGCCCCCCCTGCAAGCTCTGCAAACAGCTGTTTTTGTTTGTCGGTCAGATTTGTCGGCAATTTGACTTTGTAGGTGAGGTAGAGGTCTCCGAAATCGCCTTCTTTCTTGAAGACGGGCATACCCTTGCCTTTGAGCTTCACCTTTGAATCATTCTGCGTTTCGGGCGCGACCTTGAGTTTGACGCTGCCGTCCATCGTCTCGACCACAACCTCGCCACCGAGAACCGCTGTATAAAGATCGAGGTCGATCGTGGCATGAAGATCAGCACCTGATCGTTTGAATTTTGCATCGTCGGCGATCGCGAAAGTAATGTAGAGATCACCCGGCGGGCCGCCGCCCACCCCTGGCCCGCCTTGCCCGGCCAATGCCAGCGTCTGCCCGTTTTCGACTCCTGCGGGAATCGTCACGCGCAGCTGTTTACCGCCAATCGAAAGAATTTGTTGATGCGACTTGTATACCTGCTGTAATGAAAGATGCAGCTCGGCGGCGATATCTTGCCCGCGAAACTTCGCGCCGCCTGACCGCCCGCCTCGCGCGCTACCTGCGCCTTCAAACATCGAACGAAAAAAATCAGAAAAATCTTCGTTACCTTCTGAATAGGTAAAAGGCCCGCCACCCGACGAGGCGCGCGGGCCGCGCGCACCCGCACTCTCGTCGACGTGTTTGAAATCCTTACCGTATTGATCGTACTTGCGCCGTTTGTCGGCATCGCTCAGAACTTCGTTTGCTTCGTTCAGCTGCTGAAACTTCGCCTTGGCAGCGGCATCGTTGGGGTTAAGATCAGGATGGTATTTGCGCGCCAGTTTGCGGTAGGCCGCCTTGATCTCTTCAGGCGTCGCAGTCTTGGGGACGCCGAGAACCTGATAGTAGTCTACGAAATCCATTTCGTTGCACTTGCCCACGGCGCCGCAGGGCCGCACAGCGATTTTCGCCGCAGGCGTTCAACCAATGTTGAAATATATTATGAGAGTCAGAATCAGTCAGAGGTGAGAATTCTCTCAACCTGCAGATCAACTTCATTTTTTTCGAAGGGCCTTTCGAGATAAAAGTTGAAGCCGGCGAGTTCTGCGTCAGGTTCGCAGCCGCAACCTGCGTCGGCACAGGCGACCAGCGCCACATTCGCGCCCGCATCCCGAATATGCTGGGCGACGGCAAGGCCTGACATGTCATTCAGATCAAGTGCGATGAAGATAGCATCGTATGCGAGGCTCAACGCTGCGTGCAGACCGTCTTTGCCATTCTCAGCGGCGTCGGCCCGGCAATCACTATGAGGCAGCAGGTGCTCCGAAAGAACGCGCCGACTCACGGCATTACTGTCGACGATCAAGAATCGGGCGGGTTTGGTCTTGTCTATTATGCGGATGGTTTGCCGTGGGGGCTGCAATACCTGAGTCGCGTACCGGTCGGCTGCAAGAATTTGCCTCTGCAGGCTTGAAGCAATTTCCCGTAGTCGAATTTTTATGGCGCCGTGGTTGGCGTTTTTCGTTGAGACCAAATCGATGGTCGAAAGCAATTCTGCAAACGAACTCTGCACCCGCTCGCTAAGGCCTGCTGAAAGATAGCCTTGGGCATCGAGGGCCTGCTTGTGAGAGAAAGCGCGCCGGCCGATCGAGGTAAAAAATGACCGAAACAGGATAAATCCGTATGCGTTGAGTGCGACCAACATGGCCACCACCGCGGTCGCAGCTGCAAAAAAGCCCTGCTGGTTGCCAGTGTTCTGCAGATGTATCGCGAGCACCATCAGCGCGACGGAAACATAGGCGACACTGAACAGCACGAGCACCAGAGACCGCTGAAAGAATACGTGCTGTTCTTTGAGCAGCAGCCGCTTGAGACTCTGAACAATGATGGCTGTCCCGAAAAGCCCGGCAATCGCGAAGGCGGCGATCTTGACCCCGTGCAAGATTGCCTGCCCGTTGCTGATGATGTTGGCGGTGAGCAGCCGCACGATATCACCCATACCTGCGAGAATCCAGGCTGAAAAAATGAGCAGGGCTATTTCATGGCCCGACATCGAACGCGCGAACAGGCGCGTGCGAAACAATACGTACACGATCGGAACCCCGAACCCAGCGAGGCGCAGCAGCATCAGCTCGAACTCGCGCTGGGTGTTCGCGAGCACACGCGTTGCCGCGTCGAATACCAGCACGCCAGCGTGAAGATAGATAAAGAAAAAGAAAATGTTGAGCAACAGAGGCGCTGCAATATACGTAACCAACCGCTGCATGCGAATACTTTGGGCAGCTGCGATCATAAGCAAACCGTTATGCGGGCTGCCGTTGCGCGCGCGAGCAATTTTGCCAATTCGGTGGGCCATATAGCCTGCAAGCCAGATATTCTTTTGGAATAAGCTGCTATCGTTGTCGTGTCGCTTCGTAGAGAAAAACTGCCGTCGCTGCAGCGACATTCAGCGAATTCATGTGCGTCGGCATCGGTATCTGCACAATGCCATCGCAGGCAGCTATGACCTTTTCGCTGAGTCCCGGCCCTTCTGCGCCGAAGACGAGGCACGCATCGCCGCGAAAATCAACCGCAGACAATTTTTGCGCTTTAGGGTGAACGTCAGCGGCATAGCAGCGGATGCCTTGAGCGCGTAAGCGGGCGAGTGTGGTGACCAGACTTTCTGTGCGCACAACGGGTTGCTCGAAGATGCTGCCCATAGAGCCCGAAACAGTGCGGCGTTGAAACGGGCTGACGCAGGTTTCACCCACAATCAGAAAGTGCGCTCCGAATGCGGCACAGCTGCGCACGATCGCACCGAGATTCTCGGCACTCGCAATCTCTTCGACTGCGGCGATGAGTAGCGGGCGTGGCGACTCTGCGAGCAATTCATCGAGCGTTCGTTGCGCAGTAATTTTGCCCACCGCCAGTGCGCCCTGGTGCAGATGGTAGCCCGTTATCGTTTCGAGCAGCGACTTTTCGCCGATATAGACGACGATCTCTTTTTCACTGCGGCCGCGAAGCTGTGCTTCGAGTTTTTCGAACCAATCAGGGGTCAACAGAGCCGAAAGAACCTCAAAACGGCTCGCGATAAGCCGCTGCACAACTTTTGCGTTGGTCGCCACGAGCACGCCCGCGCGCTCGTGTTCTTCTACCTGGCGTAGTGTACGATAGAGCTCGAGTTCAGGCGCGTCGAGTGATTCGATGTTCTTGATGGTGAGCTGCGCCATGCTTCGTTCAGTAAAAAGAGCCTTTGCGTCACGCCGTCAACGTGCTTCAGCTCGGTTTACACCCCTGTAACGCCCGCTACAGTGACCGATGCAGACAACCGGGCCGACGCCAGAAACAGTCGCAATCCCCACACACTGGAGTTCGACCTTTCTGTCAAACAAGACACTCTCTGAAGTGCGGATGTATTTGCGTGACGACAAATCGTTCGTGACGGAATTTACTCCCCGCCCTGGGGCCGAGGGCCCCAAAGCCCACGCACATGGCGGCTTTCTCGCAAGCATTCTCGACGAGACGATGGGCAGCGCGTGCTGGTACAATGGCCTGCCGGTGCTCGCTGCGAACCTTTCAGTGAAGTACAGGCGCTCGGTACCGCTCGACGGCCATTACCTCTGCGAAGCGAAAATCGACCGGCTCGAGACGCGGCGCGCGATGGTGACGGCGCGCATCTACAAAGACGACACGATCTATTGCGAAGCAACCGGCGTGTTCGTGCGGGT
This sequence comes from uncultured Leptospiraceae bacterium, assembly GCA_942492915.1. Classification (GTDB taxonomy): domain Bacteria; phylum Spirochaetota; class Leptospiria; order Turneriellales; family Turneriellaceae; genus Turneriella. The sequence continues at coordinate 3,443,934 of OW818662.1, read as the reverse complement.
GCCGATTGAACTTCTGAAGGCGCAGCCCGACATGGCGCGCATGGTCGAGATTGTCGAATCGATTAAATCGGGACGCAGCATTCATGAACTGATCGAACTCGACCGCGCACGGCGGGCGTCAAAACCTACAACGGCAGCATCACAATCGTGGGATGAGCTCAGGAAGCGGGCAGAGAATCTGATCAGCGAGGCGTGGAAATTACTGACGAGCCGGTGAGGCCACCCGCGGTTATTTCTCGAGTTCGAGGCGTAACTTTTTCATCGTCTCGTGCGGCAGATGCGCGACCATACCAGCAGCCGCCCAGCCTGGCAGGTTGCCTCCGGGTTCGGAGTGCATGGCGTACGTCACCTCAAGTTCATTCGGTGCGATTTCAATGAAGCTCCAATAGCCTTTTAGTTTCGAGACCCGCACTCGACCTTTCGCCTGCGGCAGCGCATCTGGTGCCGCGGCTATCGATACATAGATCGAAGGTGGCGTCTTACCCTGTCGGTAATCGTACCTGACGACCGCATCACGTTCGGCAATCGGCCATGGCGTTGCCTGCAACGAATAGACGATGCCGCTCGTTACAGAAATCTTCTGCACTTCGCGTGCCTCTTTGCAGTCTTTCATCCAGCGGGAGTAACCGCGTATATCGCGCATGACTGCCGATGCGTGCGCCAGGTTTGATTTCACCCGCATGCGAGCCCTGAACTCTTTGAAGTCAGACCCTTCTACCCCGCGCACGTCGACCACGATGCCGTCGCGGCTGAGCTTTCTTTCCCATTGCGGTTCAGCCAGCACCGCTGCGACAGCAAAAAGTATTAAGAAGGCAGCTCTTGAGACGATCACGGCTCATTTTATTTACTCATTTAGCCAATCAACTAATTATTGACGCCGTGAGGTCGCCCCACAGGCAGCTTAGAGCACCATGCGAATTAACCAACGTGCATTCGGTCGGGCAGCTGTGATCGACCTTGAAGGCGAAATTGATCTCTTCAATACCTCTGGACTCAAGCAAGTTCTGCAAGATTCGATCGCCGCTGGTGATGTGCGCGTCATTCTGAATCTCGAGCGAGTGAGTTACATCGATTCGTCGGGTATTGGCGTTTTTCTCTCTATGCTGAAGCCTTTGCGGGAAAAAGGTGGCGACCTTAAACTCGCCTCACTCTCAGCTGCAGTGAACAAGGTTTTTCTCATCACGCGCCTCAATAGTTTTTTTGAAGCTTATGCGGATGTCGAATCTGCTGAAAAATCTTTCCCTTAAACGCAATATTGATTTGAGATTACAATCCCCCCGAATAAACCAGGAGCTACAATGTCCGTTAAGCGATCTATAGATTACCGCCACCCGAGTTCAAGCGACCAGTGGCGCTTTTTCGGCGGCACCGCAGCCGTAACGATTCTGATTACCCTCGCGTACCTCATGGGCGCGCCTGCATACTGGCTGGGCTGGGCGGCGTTTGCCGTGGCAGCCTTTTCGGTCGCGGGCAACGATGCGATTCAGACGGTCGGCACATTCATCGAAAGCAAAGCGAAGCTGCACTGGTTTCCGAAAGTACTATTTCTGGTGGGCACGCTGGCGGCCGTTCACGTCTACGCCTGGTATTTACACGATCGCGAAATTCACTTTCATCGACTGGACTCCTTTGCTGAAGCGCAGTCGCTCAACCTTATTCAATTGCTCGCGCCGGTTGTGCTAGTCGTCATAACACGCCTCAAGGCCCCGGTTTCGACGACCTTTCTGATCTTGGGTCTGTTCGGTGCGCAGAACATCGAAAAGATGCTGGTGAAATCTTTTCTCGGTTATGGGATAGCGTTTGTATCAGGAATCATTGTCTGGGGCCTTCTTTCGCAGATCGACGCAAAGGCCTACAAGAAAGACAAAGAACCTTCGAAAAGGCAGAAGAAATTCTGGGGCGGTATGCAGTGGTTCTCAACGCTCTACCTCTGGATCGCCTGGCTGCTGCAAGATACCGCAAACATAGCAGTTTTTCTGCCGCGCAAACTGAATGCATTCGAGCTCAGCGCGGCGCTGGGTCTCATTTCAGTGGCGCTGATTGCTATCGTGCGCACCAATGGCGGTACGATACAAGAAGTCGTCAGCGAAAAAACCGATATTCAGTCGCCCAAGGCCGCAACGATCGTCGATCTGGTTTATGCCAGCGTGCTTCTGTTGTTTCAGCAATGGAGCAAGATGCCGATGTCAACAACCTGGGTTTTTTTGGGGCTGCTCGCGGGGCGTGAAATCATTCTGCACCGGGTAACACAAAGACAGAAACCTTACCTGCACACTCTGAGGCAGGTAGGTAAAGACGTGATGCTCGCTTCTCTCGGGGTTGCGGTCAGCGTGTTCATATTCGTGCTGGCAGCGCAGATTTATGGGAAGTAAGGGGTTCAGTATACAGAAAATTAATCATCATTAAAGCTGAGCCCCGAATCAGGTCACACCGCAAGAAATGCCGAGTTGTGGGCGACCGATGGGTAGTCAGAATGTGCGTGATGATTATACGCTTCTGGTCATCGACATCTTTCTCTTGCCTACTTTTCTTTCTTCAAAATCACACTGGGGCTGCCCGGGTTGCCTGTGATTGTCAGCTGAAGCCTTCCCTTCGACAAAGGCTTTAAGACTACGCTCTCCTTGTTGTCCTCACAGAAAACATGGTGCTCGTCGCCAATCTTCTCTACATTCTGAATTTTGCCGCAACCACCTTCTGAAGAATTCCAAACCGTGTCTCCGTCGATAGCATACCCAAGCTGCCCGCAGTTAGGCTGCCCTTCTGCACAATATAAGCCCCACAGCGCCTTGGGAATATTGGTCACGAGAAAGCCGCCGAAAACCCAACCCGTGAATTTGCCCTGGACGACCTTCATCCATTTTCCGGTCGCGCCCGAAATCGTCACCGGGTCACCGACCTCTTCAAGCACGCCCACAGATGAGCCATCTTTCAGCGTCGTGATTACTTTTCCCTTAGCGTTGGGCTCTTGCCGAACTTTCAAACCACCCTTCGCGTTGACCATTTTACTCCACGCTGAAAGCGTAGACGGGCCAAGCAGAGCGAACATGAACAAAACACCACAAAGAGATTTCATCAGATTTTTCATAACTGACCGTAACCCCGGTTATGAACGGTCAAGATTTATATCTTTAGCATACAGGAGATTACTCCCAATTAAGTCCAGAGAGAGGCGTCATCTCTCAGGCGTAATGCCTGTTTCAGGACATGAAACGGTTCGACGCCGCTCTGAAAGCAGAGACCCGAACCGGGTCACACCGCAAGAAATGACAAGTTATGGGAAGTTATGGTCTTAATGAAGCGCTATATTTTTACACGAATATGCAGGCTAGGCGAATCAATAGTAGAAGGCCACGCCGCCTTCGAGACGGGCGCCCATGGGATACTGACTGTAGGCTATTCCCGAGAATTCTGCTTCTGTTTTTTTGAAAAGAACAAAATAGCTTAAGCGCAAAAAGAATGAGAATGCCTGCGTGTCCATGATAGCCACTTCAAATTGCGGAAACAGAATCGGTGCAGCGGCAAGCTGCGTACGGCTCACGTTGCTGAAACCCCCAACGCCTGTGCGCTGATGCGACTCGTAGAGCGAATAGACCATCGCGCCCCCATAGAGGCCAAAATTGAATGCGAGAAAACGGGTCACAGGTAACCGATAGACATAACCCGGCATCAGTTCGATGGCATTGCGCGCGCTGACATAAAAATTAACCGAGTTACCCGACCCGTCATCGCGGCGAGCCTCAGACCAGTAGAAATGATAGAACCACGGGTTCGCCTGAAATCCTGCCCAGTGTCTGCCTGCGAAATTATAGCGGTAACCGAGGCCCATGCCCAACGTGTGCAGAGCCGTTGACTCATAACTCTGTCCGTAATAGTTGAGCGCCATCGAAATGTGCAACCTGAATGCCGGCGGGTGATAGACAGAAGTCGCAGCCGCGCCCGATTTCGCAGACACGACGAATGTGCGCGCCCATCGTATTTGCCCTGACTTGATTTCGACAAGCCGCAACGAAATATTGTACTTGGCATCGGTCAACGAAATTGACCCGAGTAGCATCTGTTTTGCGCCAACGAGCTTGCCGATCACTTCGGCACTTTCAGTATCGGTGATACCGCTCTGATTGAATTCGAGCGCATGCAATATTCGGCTTATTTGCTTCTTTTCGATAACCCGAAATTTCTGTTGCTGCACCAGGGTGTCGGTCAGGTATTCAGAAACCGCATACGCGACCCGCTCAGTCTCTTCAGTGGGGCGAGGCATGACAAGTTCTGAAACCGCCAACACACCATCGTCGGGTATCAATGGCACAATTGCCTTCTGGGTTTCTTGCGCGACTGCCGCCATCTCGTCAGAAATGTCGGCGTGCTGCGGTGCTACTGCCATTAAGACAAATGGGAGAACCAGCCAGTACCGGTGAATGCGCATAGTCACACGCACACCATGCCCCGTACCATGTAAACCCGCTTTCGGGGCAGCGATCATGGTTTTATCCTTAATGCTAGAGACGTGACCTAAGTATTTAAGAAATTACTCCCCATTAAACCCAGAGAGGCCTGTTCTTGGCGGTGGCAGAACGATAAGTAACTTGTGCGAGCGTCTTCGCTCTCTCTCCGCAGGTGCTGTTCAAAGCGGCATGCGGTCGGGTTCGGCGCATGCCGATTCGATAGTAGTGAATGCATTTTACGCTGTCATTCGCGCCGTCGCCATGCCCGGTGGACAGCGACGTGACCAGCAAACCCACCGCCGAATCGCTGCTGCACTCTGTCTTCGGCTATTCTGCCTTTCGGCTCGACCAAAAGCGCATTATCGATAGCGTGCTTGCGAAGCAAGACACGCTGGTGATTATGCCCACGGGTGGTGGTAAGTCGCTCTGCTACCAGATTCCTGCGCTGATGTTTGAGGGTCTGACGATTGTTGTTTCACCATTAATCTCGCTGATGCAAGACCAGGTCTCGCAGCTGAGTGAGCTCGGCGTAAAGGCAGTGTGCCTCAACAGCTCGCTCGATTTGATGGAATACGAAGAGAACGCTTCGGCCGTTCGCTCGGGCAAGGTCAAGATGCTGTATCTTGCCCCAGAGACGTTGTTTTTGCCGCGCACGCAGGCGCTCTTGAAAGGTATTCGCGTCGACTGCCTCACGATCGACGAAGCGCACTGCATCTCTGACTGGGGCCATGACTTCAGGCCCGAATACCGTAAACTCGTCGAAGTGCGCGAAAAATTCGCCGATGCGGTGACGATTGCGCTCACGGCCACGGCAACACACCAGGTGCGCGCCGACATCAAACGCCAGCTCTTGATACCCGACTCGCATGAGTTTGTTTCGAGCTTCAACCGTGAAAATCTGATACTGAATGTTGTGCCGAAAAGTTCACCCGACTCGCAGGTGCTGCAGATTCTGCGCGACCACCCGAACGAATCGGGTATTATCTATTGTTTCTCTAAGGCGCAGGTCGACGAACTCGCCACCATGCTCGCCTCGCGCGGCTTTTCGGTGAAGCCCTACCATGCGGGTCTGGCCGACACAATGCGCGCCAAGAACCAGCAGATGTTCATTCGTGACGACGTGCAGATCATCGTCGCGACGATTGCGTTCGGCATGGGTATCAACAAACCGAACGTGCGTTTTGTCATTCACTACGACCTGCCGAAAAATATCGAGAGCTATTACCAAGAGATTGGGCGCGCGGGCCGCGACGGCCTCAAAGCCGATTGCTTTTTGCTCTATTCGCACAGCGACAGCCAGAAGATCAAATTTTTTATCTCGCAAAAAGAAGAAGCAGAGAAGCATACTGCATTGGCGCAGCTGGCGAATCTTGTTGCTTATGCGGAGTCAGATCTGTGCAGGCGCTATACGCTGCTTGAATATTTTGGCGAGCAGGCACAAGACCGGTGCGGTGCCTGCGATATCTGTCTGAATCCCCCCAAAGATAAAATTGATCTTACCGTGCCGGCACAGAAATTTATGTCGTGCGTTAAACGTTCGGGCGAAAGGTTTGGTTCGGCCTATGTCGTCGATGTTCTACGCGGCGCAAAGAACCAGAAGGTCATCTCGAATGGCCATGAATCGCTTTCAACGTTCGGCATCGGCCGCGAACTTTCGAAGCCCGCATGGCAAAGTTTGGGGCGGCAGCTCGTGCAGCAGGGGCTCTTGAAACAAGACCCAGAGTTTGGCAGCCTCACGCTCACGGCGCAGGCAATACCTGTTCTGAAAGGTGAGGTGCAGTTTTGGGGTAATTTGCTCGAGACGACCCCACCCCCGGCCCCTCCCCTAAAGGGGAGGGGTGTTGTGGGCGGGGTGGGTTCTGAAATAGATTCAGAACTCTTCGAAATTCTGCGTAAGAAGCGCAAAGAGCTCGCCGACGAGCACAACCTCGCGCCTTACATGATTTTTTCTGACAAGAGCCTCATCGACATGTGCGCGCAACTGCCGCAGAACCGTGAGGCGTTTTTAGAAGTGCACGGTGTTGGCGAGGTCAAGTGGCAGCGCTATGGCGAGCAGTTTTTGTATCTGATTGGCAAGTATTCAGACGAACAGGCGTAATGTAAGTGAAACAGAAAGCGACCAAAGCGCGAAAGAATGTGCAGCAACGACTGGTGATGCTGCCGGGCAAGATCAGGGCGCCGCTGCTCGTTGCCCGCAAGCCACTATCCTTTAAATTTGCGATATGGAGTGTCCTCAGCAGCGCAGTATCGATCTGGTCAATTCTGTTCGCGACGCACTGGTATGGTGAACCCCTGCTGATTGGTTCATTCGGCGCCTCCGCGGTGCTGCTCTTTTCCGCGCCCGGTGGCGAACTTTCGCAGCCACGCAATCTTGTCGGCGGTCACGTGATTTCGGCATTCATCGGGGTAATTCTCGTGAAGCTCTGCGGCCCCACTGCGCTCGCAACGGGACTCGCCGTCGGCCTCGCTATCGGCGCAATGTACCTGACACACACGCTGCACCCGCCCGGTGGGGCAACCGCACTTATTGCCGTAGCCGGTTCAGCCGGGTGGCAGTTCGTTTTCGTACCCGTCTTGCTGGGGGCGGCCATTCTGCTCATCAACGCAATTCTGGTGAACAATCTTGTGCACCACAGAAAATATCCCGTGGTTTGGTTCTGACTTACGCCAGCATCGCCCTCAGCATGCACGCGGTTTTCTCGTGTACTTCGAGACGCCGCGTCACAAGATCGAGGGTTACCTGATCGTTCGCCTTTTCTACCGAAGATCTGCTGAACTTGGGAGTTGGTGCAGGTATTTCGATATATGGACAGCTTGAAATGTAGCGAGACAAACGGCGACCATCAATGAATTTTCGGTTACGGCCTACCCGATTGTCGGTTGCTGCCCAACACCTCGAAGTGAGCCGTGCAGATTACCGTTCTGACATATAACATCCATAAGGCGATTGGCGTCGATCGCAAGTTTGCACCCGAGCGTATCGCGCAGGTCTGTGAAGCCGAAGGTGCAGATATCGTCGCGCTGCAAGAAGTCGACAACGGCGTCCCGCGCAGCGGCCACCATGACCTGGCGGCGCTTTTGGGCGAACGCCTCGGTTTTCACCATCGGCTCGGCGCCAATGTCAAGCTCAAGATCGGCACCTATGGCAATGCAACGCTTTCGCGCTGGCCTTTTTCAATCGGCAAAAATATCGACCTCACCTGGACGATCAAGAAAAAACGCGGATGTCTCAGCGACGTGATTCATACACCCGAGGGCGACCTGCTCGTCATGAACTTTCATCTGGGCCTGTCGCGTATTGAGCGGCACTTTCAATGGAAGAAGCTGCTGGCGTCAGACTTTCTTCAAAAGCACGAATCTATGCCCGCGGTTCTGCTCGGCGACAGCAACGAGCGCACACGCTATCTCGACACATTTCTGCCTGCCACCGGCTTTTTTAATGCCGCCGGTGAAACGCGCCGCAACACCAAAACCTGGCCGTCTTTTGCACCGATCTGGAACCTCGACAAGATTTTTCTGAACGACAAATGCGGTGTCATGCAATATGAAGTGGTCAGAAATGCGCTTACACGAGTTGCGTCTGATCACCTGCCAGTGAAGGTCGTCACCCGAATTAGCTGGTGAGACAAAGCACACCGGTCAATTCATGATCAAATCAGAATGAAAGGCGCGCACCGGCGCTGAGCAGATAACCTGCGTAACTGGTATCAGAGACCGACGGCGAACTCACGGGTTGGTTAATGCCGTTCACCGCATAACTTCGCGTCACGAGCGCAGAACCGGGTGATGCGGTGTATCCCCCTTGAATATAGATGGCAAATTCAGGCGCGAGTGGCAATTGAACTCCGATAATCGCATTGTAGAATAACCCACCCGCAGAAGACTTCGCGATGTAACTGCTGCCACCAATAAACCCCGAATCTTGCCAGCTGATCGTGTCTTTGCCGACGGTGAGGCGAACGTAAGGCAGAATGAACTGCAGCAGCTCGAGCTGTACCTTGGCATCGAGACCGAAGCGTGCAATGCTCGCCTCTTCACGCGTTTCTCCCGCAGTTGCATCAAGCACACCCTGGCTGCTGTAGCCGAGCGAGGGCCCGAAGCCGATGAGAACAGCATTCGGCACTCCGAAGTTCAGGTGCGCGTAACCCGTGAAGAGCGGCCCGGCAAACGCCGTGGTGCGCGTTGTTGTGAGCGCAGGGTAAGTTCGAGCGGTGAATTGCGGATTAAAATAACTGACGTCGGCGCCGAGTTCGAGTGCGGCCGAAGCCGCAGATGTGCCAGCCAGCACCAGCAGAACCCCACGCAAAAATCCCATAAAATTTTATTGTCGTATCGGCGACGCGCCGTAAAGTTTGAAAGCGTGGTTACGAAAAACGACTGACGCTCCCGGGCAAACACCCGACGCAGCAAGATCGAAAAGCAGTGGTGGCAAGAGGCGGTAGTTTACCAGATCTACCCGCGCAGTTTCAAAGATTCGAACGGCGATGGTATCGGTGATCTCGCGGGCATTCGCGAGAAAATCGACTACTTCAGCGAACTGGGCGTCGATGCGATCTGGCTATCGCCGATCAACAACTCACCGATGCTTGATTTCGGTTACGATGTTTCGGACTACCGCGGCATCGACCCGATCTTCGGCACGATGGCTGACTTTGACGCGCTGCTCGCAGAACTGCACAGCAAGAATATCAAACTGCTGCTCGATCTCGTGGTCAACCATACATCCTCATCACACCCGTGGTTTCAAGAAGCGCGGTCGTCGCGTGACAACGCGAAACGTAACTGGTATATCTGGCACGAAGGTGATAAGAAGAACATGCCACCTAATGCCGCAAGAGACCGCATCCGTGCGGGCGGCAAACTACGTGGCCTCGTGCCACCTAATAACTGGCAAAGCGTGTTCGGCGGCCCAGCGTGGACTTGGGACGATACAACCGAGGCTTGGTATTTACATTCGTTTCTGCCCGAACAGCCCGACCTCAACTGGCGTAACCCAGAAGTTAAAGACGCCGTTTTCGCCGACATCGAATTCTGGCTCAAGAAAGGTGTGGATGGATTTCGTTTAGACGTCGTGAACCTCTATTTCAAAGACGCGCACTTTCAAAATAATCCTCTGCGGTTGTGGGGCTGGCGTTACCCTCGGCCATATGAATTTCAACAGCATATTTTTGACATGTCGCAGCCCGAAATGCATCCGTTGCTGAAAGATCTGCGTGTGCTGCTCGACAAGTACAACGCTACTTCAGTCGGTGAGGTGCTCGTTGATTTTACCGGCGACCCAGGTCTTGCCGCCAGTTACCTCGGAGAAAACGATGAGCTGCATATGGCATTCGATTTCACGCTGCTTTACCAGAAATGGGACCCCGCGGCAATCGCGCGCACCCTGCGTGGCTGGTATCAGGCCTGCGGTAACAACTGGCCGACACTCGTGCTGGGCAACCACGACCAGGATCGCGCGTACACGCGTCTGGCGAAAAATGGCGAAAGCGATGCGCGTGCGAAGATTCTGGCAGCACTGCTCTTGACGTCGCGTGGTACGCCGTATCTTTATTATGGCGACGAGATCGGCATGAAAAACGGCAAGATCGCTCGCCACGAGCTGCGTGACCCGGTCGGTATACGCTTCTGGCCGCTCACCGTCAGCCGCGACCCTGCGCGCACGCCCATGCTATGGAATCCCAGAGCTGGTGCCGGTTTTACGGCCGGCAAACCATGGCTGCCGGTCAACGACGACTACGCCGACCGCAATCTTGAAACCCAGCGGCACGCCCCCGACTCAATCTGGCACTGGCATCGCCAATTGCTGACGCTCAGGCGCGAGCAGGTGGCGCTTCGCCTCGGCGATTGGCATGAATTTTTTGGCGGCAAGAACGTGCTGGCGTTTCGGCGAACTTACGAAGGCGATACCATAGAAGTCTTTTTGAATTTTTCGAATCGGGCAACTGTGATACCGGCACGCACAGGAAAGGTTTTGCTTTCGAGTCACGGGCGAACGGCGATGACGAATGAACTAGAGGGCTATGAAACTCTTATTCTTCGGCCTTTCTTGCCACTGAATTAATTCGGTGGTAAGAAAGAATTATCCAATGATGAAAATTCAATCACAAACCTCGTAAACTTACCAGGTTCTGATTCCACTTCGATCGAGGCCCCCATTTGCCGGCAGCTCTCTGCGACGATGCTCATACCGATGCCCCGCCCGGCAAGCTCAGTGACGCCTTCATGCGTTGAGACTTCGTTCTCGAATATGAGTTTCAGCTTTTCCGATGACGGCATCGCATCAAATTGTGACTTAGTGAGTCGCCCGTCTTTGATGAGACGCGCGCCGAGTCGCTCTGCAACAATGCCCTGACCATCGTCTTCCACTAAAATGGAAAAACCATCTTTCGCCACCCGGGTGCTGAGGCGCACTCGGCCCTCTTCTGGCTTACCTGCAGCCCGGCGTGTCTCTGGGGCCTCGATACCGTGCACGGCTGAATTGCGCACAAGCTGCACGAGCATGTCTTTGATCGTCTTGCGCAAGCCCGGCGAAATAAGTTCAGAGCGAAACTCGTCGAAAACCAGCACTGCCTTTTTATGCTGCGAGGCTGCCGCTTTTTCGAGCGCAGTCAAAACAGAACGCAGCAACAGGTCTTCTTTTTTCTGCCGGCCCAGCGCGCTCTGAAAAACTTCAATCTTATCAAGCCATGACCGAAGTTCGCCAGCAAGGTTCTGCAGGTCTTCCAAAGGTACGGCGAGGGCAGAAATGTGCAACGCGAGTATCTCGTCTTCTTGCAGAATCTTGTCGATTGCACTTTCTGTCTGGTGCGCAAGATCAGTGAGCGCTTGAAAATTCAGCAACGAAGAATTCCCCTTAATGGAGTGCACGATGCGAAAAATATCGAGCAGCATCGCGCGCCGGTCCGTTATGGAGCCGGCGGCATGCAGTTCAAACGCCTCGCGCACCTGCCGAATATCTTGAGCCAGGTCTGCCAGAAATTCGCTCAGCGTCGCGGGTTCTGACTGCAGAATGGCCAGCAGAAGTTCTATGTTGCGCCGGTTCTGCGCCTCGGTGCGCTCAAGTTTCTGCTGCAGCGCAATTTCATGCGAAATATCGCTGACCGTGACGAGCAGATGATCGACGCGATTCTTCGACTCATTCATCACCCGACCGAACCGAAAGCGCAGATACTTCTGCTTTGCACCGTCAACGAAGACCGCCTTGACCTGTGACAGCGGATTCAGTCCCAGCAGCACTGATTGCTTCCGTTGCGGCTCAAACATCAGTTCGAGAAAGAGTTTTGTCTTGTCGATGGTCGCCGAATCAAGAAACAGCAAGAGAGTTTCGAGAAAGTTTTTGCTCCTCAATTCTTCTTGTTCGATAATCACGCTGAGGGCATCTGAATGGCTGCCGCCGATAATGAAGCGATCGCCGCTGCGGTAGAGCAAGAACAGACCTTCTTCAACGGCATGCAGAATCTGGTCGGTTTCAGCCTTAGCCAGGGCAAGCTCTGCGGTGCGCTCTATCACCCGCTCTTCGAGCAAATTGCGCTCCGCGGCAAGTTCGGCGTAGGCTCGCGCATTTTCAAGACACACCCCCACCATGGCGGTGAATGCACTCAGTAGCTCTTCATCTTCATGCGTGAAGCTATGGTCATCGAGTTTGTTCAAAACCTGCAGAGCGCCGATAATCTTGCTTTCTTGATTGTGCACCGGCATGCAGAGAATAGATTTCGTTCGGTAGCCGGTCTTTGTGTCGTTGTCGCGATTGAATCTCTCGTCGGCGTACGCATCGGTAATATTGACGGTTTCACCCGAGTCAGCGACGAAGCCAATGATACCTGCCCCGCGCGGGAGCCTGATTTCGTTGCCATCGAGCGTCACCGACGCATAAATTTCATTTCGCGCTTCATCGATCATGAAGATCGAAGCCTTGTCGGCGTTCATCACAACGCGCGCCTTGCTCAGAATTTCTGATAGCAACTTCTTCAGATCGATCGCGCTCATCAGCGTTCTCGAAACCTGCATGATCAGCGTCAGTTTATTGAGCCTGTTGACGAGCCGCCTGACCTCTGCCGCGCGCACGAAACGCCGTGCTGCGATTCCTTGAACCAGATCAGAATAGTTTATTTCAAGGGATTCTGACATTCTGAACCAACATGACCATACGCCGCCTGCTCTACTTCACGGCCAGTGCGTTTACAGGGCTCCAGTGCTGTTTGTCGGGCAGCGCTTCGTAATCGGCTATTCGTTGCAGCAGCAGCCTGGCCGCCTGATCGTTCTCTTTGATTTCGAGAACCTGCGAAAATGCGACTTTTGCCGATTGCATGTCTTCTGCGATAAATGAAGTGAGGGCTATTTCGGCGACACGCTCGAGTTCGATGTCTGCGGGCTTTGCGTTTTGGCGTCTGCCGAGCAGTTCGTAAACACGTACACCTTGCGATTTTCCCTTGACCGCAACGACGTCGAGTGCACGGCCAATAATCTGGTCTTTGACGAGCATATACGTCGATTCACTCGCCGCGATCGAGGTGTTATAAATCTTGTTGATGCCTTCGAGGCGTGAGGAGAGGTTCACCGTATCGCCCATGACCGTGTAATTCATTCGCTCACTTGTGCCGATGTTACCCACGAGTACGGGACCGGTTGCAATGCCAAAGCGGGTGCGCAGCTGCTTCGCCCAGCTGCCATGTTCTGGCGATTTTGCGAGCTCGCGCAGCGCCTCGATGCAACTCAGCGCCGCAAAACATGCTTCGATCGCATGGCGCGTATCTGCTTCAGGTGCACCCCAGAAAGCCATAATGCCGTCACCGATGAATTTGTCGATCGTGCCCTTATGGTGCATGATTGCCCGGGTCATGATTTCGAAGTATTTACCGAGCTTCTGCACGAGTTCATCGGGCTCGAGCTGCTCGGCGAAGCTCGTAAACCCCGCGATGTCGGTGAATAGTACCGTCAGAACCTCAGTGGAGCCTTCGAGACGCGCCTCTTTGCCACTTTTTAAAAGGTCGCGCACAAGATCTTTCGGTACATAACTTGCGAACGATCGTAATCCCCCTTTCATGTTTTGCAGGTGCTGGTCCATCGCGCTGATCTCAGCAAAAAGGCTGCGGTTTGTCGTTGTGTTATCGATTTCGAGACGGCCAACTCGCTCCATATCGAGCGAGATCGATCTGAGCGGCGTCGAGATGAGGCGCGTGAAAACGACTGCAAGCATGAGCGACAAGAGAATCGCCGCCACGGAAATTGCATAGGCGCGCTTGTAGTTTTCTTTGACTTCGATAATGCCGCGAAAATCATTCTCAGGTGCGATGATACCGATGACCCAGTGCAGCCCTTCGTCGATCTGGAACCTCGAATAGCTCGCGAGAAACGTTTCACCCTTGATTTTCAGATCAAAGTTAAGATTCTCGCGATCTTGAAAAGAACCTGCACCGTTCGCTGGCCTGCCTGCATCGAGCTGCGCAAAGAACGCCTTGATGTTCTCATCGGGAATATCGGCCACCGTGAGAATTTGCCCCTCGGCGCGCTGCCCGGTTTTCGTCACAACCTTTATCGTCGGGTGACCCAAAATTTCGCGATTTTCATTGAAAACAAAAACTACCCCGCGGGCACTCACCTTGGCCTTCGCCACAATTTCAGAGAGGCTGTTCAGGTCGAAGTCGATCGAAAAGACTCCCTGCAACCGGCCGCTCGCATCGTAAACCGGGTTCGCACAGGTGATACCCGGCACACCCTGTTCAAAGAAGATGTAAGGCGGGGTCCAAACGCGTTTTTTGGTTTTTTTCGCCAACTCGTAAAAAGGGCGGGTGCGCGGGTCGTAGCCCGCGTTACCGTCAAACTTGTGGAACTTTTGAAATCCCCGTTCGTCGAGATCGTATTCGTAACTGAGCGTACGTCCGCCGGCGAGCCAGCTGATGTTGGTGCGCAAGAGCTTGCCGTCGGGTTCGGGCCGCGTCGCGCCAATGAAAGTACCTGATTCATCGCCAAAGCTGACCCAGCTGTAATCTTTGTGCGAGCGCAGCATCTCGGCGTAGAAGCCGGCCTGGCGGCTGCGATCAGCTGCCAGTAATCCTTGCTGGTGCAGATTGCGCAATGTTTCAATATCGGGAATCGCTTCGCGAATCACGTTGCGCGTTTCGTTGATGCTTTGGTTTGTCGCTTCGCGAAAGAGCGCCCAGCCAAAATCTTCCATCGTGCGGCGCGTATTACTCAGCGTAAAAAACACGATCAGGCCACCAGTGGTGACGACCAGCGCAGGTATGGCCACGAGCAGACTGAGTTTAAATTTCTTTCGCGTCACCGCTCGTTTGTCAGGCTGCTCAGGCATCTGTACGCCTTATACTGCGAAAGCTGCGACCGCGTCTATGGGAAATCAAAATAGCAGGCAGCCGCGCCTGTCTGCTATTTTAATTTTATCCAAGGCCATACCAGCTGGCCGAAAAATCCGAGCGGAAATTTTGGCTCGCCAGTGATGCCGATCTCTGCCGGCGGCTCTGCCGGGCTGTGCGCCGTACCAAATAGCCAGTCCCAGAGGCTCAGTGAAATGGCGAAGTTGACCCCGTAACCGCGCGGCACCGTTTTAGAATGGTGCCACAGATGCAATTCAGATGTATTAAAGATATATTTCAGAAATCCCCACGGTAACTTCACGTTCGCATGGTTCAGGTGCCCGATAGTAAGCGAAAAGACATAGATCAGAAACACGTCGGTCAGGTTGCTACCGATCAGAAGAAACAGCGAGTATTCGGGAATACGATAGATCACATTCTCTGCCCAGTGGTAGCGCAGATGCACCGGGTAGCTCATCACTTCGGGACTGTGGTGAACCTCATGCAGCTTCCAAAAGAACGGAACAATGTGCAGCACACGGTGGATATTCCACTGCAAGAAGTCCCTTATCAAGAAGAGTATGACCAACTGCACAGCCGAAGGCAATGCGTGCAAAGAAATCCATCCGCGCAGCGACTGCACAAAACCGAGGCTCTCGACTTGCCAGGCGAAAAACGCGCTCAGCGTCGCATAACCCAGAAACGGAAAGAAGAACATGTTGAAAAACATGTAGAAGATATCGAGCCCGAGCTCGCGGCGCAACAGCGGTTGTTTTTTACGCCACGGAAAGGCAATCTCGAGCAGCCAGATAGCTGCTGATACGGAAACGAGCAGCCAGAAGAAATTTCCCCAGGCGGGGTGCGTCACGGAATACGCGAAGCCCGCCCAATTGGCGAGAAAATGCTGGCTTAGGCTTTGAAAGTCCATGCGCTGGCTTCCATGAACCTGATGAACCTGCTATTGCAGGTTCATCAGGTTCATATGGTTGATGCCATTTTCGACATTTTCGAACCCGGCCGACATCAGTACGCGCTGCGCAGAGCTCGAACGCATGCCCGATGCACAGTATACAATTACCGGCGTATCTTTGCTGCCGATGCTCGCTGCTTTTGACGGCAGCTCATCGAGGGGAATATTGATCGCCCCGGCATAGTGGCCGCCAGCGAATTCGCCCCGACTGCGCACGTCGATTATTTTCGCGCCTTGTTTCATCATCTCTTTTAGTTTCACTTTGTTTGCTCCCATTTTAAATTTTTTAAAGATAAAATAAACCGTAAATGCTGCTGCTCCAATGAGCAGCAATGTCTGTTGGTCTTGCGTCATGTTAATTCCATTCTCCCCGTTGGGCGGCTAGCCCCAGCCAACCGCCCGTGATATTGTAAACGTCTTTGAATCCCGATTGTTTCAAAATGCGCTGCGCGATGTAGCTGCGCTGGCCCGACTGGCAGAGCAGCGCGAGAGGCTTGTCTTTCGGTATTTGCGCCAGGTTCTCGCGAATGTGATCAACCGGAATCTGAAACTCGCTCTCTGCCGGGTAATGCTTGATCTCGCCCGCGCCCCGAACATCAACGAGGTTGAATTCACTGCGGCGCGCCGCGAGGTCGGCCGGTGAGATTACAGGCGAAAGGCCAGCGTGGTGGTTCATCGCCTGAAACGCCGCCATGTTAACCGGGTCGTTCGCCGACGAATACGGCGGTGCATACGTCAGGTCGAGGCTCGCAAGATCATAGATCGTCAGCCAGCCGACAATTGCCGTCGCAATCACGTCGATACGTTTCTCAGTTCCGTTCGGGCCAAATGCCTGCGCACCGAGCACGCGGCCATCGGCCGGCGAAAACACGAGCTTCAGGGCAATACGTTCTGAATTCGGATAATAACCTGCATGGTTGTTTGAATGCACCATCACCGCCTGCGCGGCAATGTTTGCCTGCTTCGCCGCCTTCTCGGTGAGACCGGTCGAAGCGAGGGTCTTGTTGAAAATCTTGATAACAGATGACCCCATCGCGCCACGATAGCGGCAGCGGTTACCCATCAGCGCGTTCTCAGCCGCGAGGCGGCCTTGGCGGTTCGCCGGACCCGCAAGGGGTACCCTGGTGGCAGTGTGGGTGATACGGTTGGTGATCTCGGCCATGTCACCCACGACGTAGATGTCTTCGTCAGAGCTCTGCATGAAGTCGTTCACAACCACCCCACCGGTTTTGCCGATTTCGAGGCCGATCTGTTTTGCGAGGCTCGTTTCGGGTTTTACACCTGCCGCCAAAACGACGAAGTCTGCTGTCAGGGTCGAACCATCTGAAAGAGTAAGAACTCCACCGCTTGCCGCTGTTTTGATCGTTGTCTGCGTCAACACTCTGATGCCGTGCGCTTCAAGTTCTTTCTTCGCAAGGTTGGAAAACTCTGGGTCGAGGTTCGGCATCACGCCGGGCGCAAATTCGACGAGTGTGACTTCAAAGTGCTTGTGCTTCAGGGCCTCGGCGACTTCGATTCCAATGAAGCCGCCGCCGACCACGGCAACGTGCTTGTGTTCGGCCTTCGCCATCTGCTCGATGATTGCGTCCATGTCTTCGACCCAACGCAGCGAAAAGTGCGGAATGTTTTCGATACCCTCGACCGCAGGCTTCATCGGATCGCCGCCTTGCGAGAGTATCAGTTTGTCGTAAGCAATCTCATGCGTCTGGCCGTCTTGCGTATAGGTGACAGTCTTTTTCGCACGGTCGACCTGCGTCACTTTCGTGTTGACGAGCGCCTTAACGCGGTAGCGGTTCCAGAGGTCTTGCGGGGTTCTGAGCAGCAGCGTCTCGCGCTTCGGAATATCGCCGCCGATGTGGTAGGGCAGTCCGCAGTTGGCGAATGAAATGTAGCCACTGCCTTCAATAAGAGTAATTTCTGCATTCTCGTCGAGTCTGCGCGCACGGCCCGCAGCGGTTGCACCACCTGCGACGCCGCCGACGATTACGATTTTTCTATTTTCCATTTTCTACCTCCACCCCAGCATCGCGCCCATCATGGCGCCGTAGATAATCGAAGGCACGGGGCGTGAGGTGATCGCGCATGCGCCTGTAGAACAACCGATCAGGCGGTAGTAAAGGTAACCCACTACGCCACCGCCGGCAACGTATAAAATGAGGTTGATAGGGTCTGTCATTTTCTTCTCCTTTAAATCACATCGTGAAGGTCGCGCGAATCACCGATTGCAGATTCTTCTCAATTTCTGCAACAGGCTTCTTTTGGCGCATACATTCGGTCAGGTGGATTTCTAAATAGGCCTCGGCCACTTTCCATAGCGCGTTATTGGCCGCTTTGATCTGCTGAATGTCGCCGACGCAGTCTGAACCGCCCGCAACTACACGTTTCTGCAGACTCTGCAACTGGCCGATCACGCGGTTCAACCGGTGACCGAGCTTCTCGCGAGAATCCGAGCCTGCTTCATATCCCATACTGGGTATGGTATAATATTTGACGACGGGTGGCAACTTTTTTATATTGTTTGTATCGGGCCGGGCAACGCCCCTGCCCGATGATTCGCTTAAAGGAGCTATTATGAAAAAGAATATGGGAAATGCAGATCGTATCATTCGTCTCGCTGCGGCGATTGCTGTCGGCGTGCTCTATGGCCTGAACGTGATTTCTGGCACCGTTGCCATCGTGCTCGGTGTCGTGGCGATTGCGTTTTTGGCGACGAGCCTTATTGGCTGGTGCCCAATGTACCTGCCGTTTGGCCTATCGACCTGTAAGACAACAAAGTGAGGGATATATGAAGAAACTAATTCTACTGGCCGTGGTGGCAGCTGCCACTGTCGCCTGCGGTAAAGATGTCAGCAGCGCTGCCGGTGCAGCATCGGCTGCAACACCATCACCGCTTAAAGAGTGGCTCGACGGCAAAGCGCTGGTCGTCGACGTGCGTACACCAGGAGAATTTGCGAGCGGGCACCACCCGCGCGCGGTTAACATTCCCGTTGATCAGGTTCAGTCGCGCATCGCCGAATTTGGTGACAAGACGAAGCCTATCGTTGTTTACTGTGCTTCAGGTTCACGCAGCAGCTATGCAAAGCGCACGCTGGAATCACTGGGCTATTCGTCGGTCATCAACGCCGGCGGCTTTAGAGACCTGCCGTAGCTTGAGTTATTGATTTTCGGCGCGTTGCGCCGAAAATCAATATCCTCTATGCCGGCTTGACTGCAGGCCGATAATAAACCATGCAGATAAACAGACGTACCGATCAAACTATCACGATTCTCGAACCCGTGGGTGACATGGGTCTTTATAATCTTGGTAAACTCAGGGCATTGCTGCAAGAACTGCGCGAGACCGGCAGTCTTAAGGTTCTGGTTGATATGGGCAAAGTACCCGGCATCGATTCGATCACCATTGGTTTTTTGCTGCAAGAGACGACGCTTTTTCTCGAATCCGGCGGCGAACTGAAAATAGCAAAAATTTCGCCGAGTGTGCGCAAGTCGTTATCCGTCACCGAGACTCTTTCGCAGATGAGCGTCTACGACGACGAAGCGTCGGCGATAGCTGCCTTCAGCGGTTTCAAGAAATAAACTGTAGTGCCCGAGCTGCCCGTCGCCAGTGCGCTGCCGGCGCTGAAAGCTTCTCTACTTGCAAACCCTGCGGCCATTTTGACCGCCGATACCGGTTCTGGCAAGACCACCTGGCTACCGTTACAGCTTCTAGAAGAAACCTGGCTCAAAGGAAAGAAAGTTATCATGCTCGAACCCCGGCGCGTTGCAGCGCGGGCCGCAGCGACCCGGCTCGCGTTTCACCTCGGGGAACAGCCGGGCAAGACCATCGGCTATTCGGTGCGCTTTGACAGCAAAGTCAGCCGCGAGACACGCCTCGAAGTGGTGACAGAGGGTATACTCGCGCGGCGCATTGTCAACGACCCTGAACTCAAAGATGTCGGGCTCTTGATCTTCGACGAATTTCACGAGCGCCATGTAGAGACCGACCTTGCGCTCGCACTGGCAATCGAAGCGATCAAAGTTTTTCGACCCGATCTGAAAATTCTCGTCATGTCCGCTACCATCGACACCGCGGCGATCAGCAAGTTTTTGCGCGCTGAGCTCACACCCACAGAGAATGAGATTCCTGTTATCACGTCGACGGGCACAAATTTTCCCGTTCAGATTTTTTACCACCGCGATCAGGTTGCACCGGGTAACCATGCGATGGCAGAACTCTGCGCGCGTAAGGCAATTGAAGCGCATGCCGCTCATACGGGAGACATCCTCATTTTTTTGCCGGGCGCCGGCGAAATTTTCATCGCGATGCATTCCATTGAACAACGCCGGCTCAAAGATACCGAAGTCTTGCCGCTGTACGGCGAGCTCACCGCTGCCGAACAAGACCGGGTGCTCGCACCTGCACAGCCAGGCAAACGACGAATCATTGTCGCAACACCTATCGCTGAATCGAGCCTGACCGTAGACGGATTAACCGTGGTTATCGATTCTGGCCACGTGAGGCAGCCAGCGCTGCATGCAGGCACCGGCATGCAGTACCTCGAGACCGTGCCCGTTACTCAAGATTCTGCCGTGCAGCGTGCAGGTCGCGCGGGCAGGCTCGGACCGGGAGTGTGCTATCGCATGTACGCCGAGGCGGATCTTAAACGCCGACCAAAAACTCGCGCACCGGAAATTCTGCGCACCGACCTGGCCGAAGCCTGTATCAGAACGCTCGCCTTCGGCTCGAGCTTGCGTTCGCTCGCACTCATGGACATGCCATCTGAAGCGATGCTCATCACCGCTGAAAATTTGCTGCACGATTTGGGTTGCACAGACGGCAAAGGTGCGCTTACCGATGTCGGCAGAAAAGCATCTGCTTACCCGTTGCCGCCGCGTCTCTCGGTGATGATGGCCAAAGCACCTTCAAGAGACACCGCTTTGCTTGCAGCGATGCTGTCTGAACGCGATGCGATGCGCACGACCGGCCCTTATGCGACAGATCTTGAAATTCGCTACCAGACGTTGCAGCGATTCGTCGAAACCGGAGAGTTACCACTCACGGCCGACCGCCGCGGTTTTGAAGCGATGAAAAGAGTGTTTCAGCATTTGCAACACTCTGGCCCTTCGGGCCAGAGCGTCGCGAATGCACTTCTCTTTGCTTACCCCGACCGCGTCGCCATCAAGCGCGAGCCGGGTTCATTTCTTTTGCGTGGCGGCAGAGGCATCGTCGTCGAAAAATCGGACTGGCTCGCCGATGCTGAGTTTATCATTGCGGTTGATCTGAGCGGCGGCGAAAAAAATGCGAAGCTGCGTCTCGCTCTCGCCGTTTCTCGCGAGCAGGTAGAGAAGCGGTTTGTAAACGAGATCACCACTCGAACAGAAATTCGGGAGGTGGCCGGCAAACCGCGCGCCTATGAACAGAGGCACCTTGATGCAATTGTGCTGGGCGAAAAAGAAACGGCGCTCGCGGCAGAGCAATCACATGAACTGCTGCTTTCAGCCGTGCGTGCCACTGGTCTTGATAAGATGCTGCATGAAGAATCACTCAACCTCTGTCGACGGGTTCAAATCTTGCGCAGGTGGGGCGAAGATCTTGCGGATTGTTCCCTCAAAACATTGACCGAGACCCTGGAAGAGTGGCTGGCTCCCTTTGTGCAGAATATGCGCGCAATCGGCGACCTCGACGCAGCGACGTTACGCGAGGCGATGCGCGCGCGAGTGGGATACAACAACCTGAGGCGCATCGACGCTGAACTGCCCGAACGGCTTGCGGTGCCGAGCGGTTCTGCACACCAGATCGAATACCGCGACGATGGCGTCGCTCTGCTCGCAGTCAGAATTCAAGAAGTCTTCGGCCTCAGCGTGCACCCAAAACTTGCGGGGGGCAAATTGCCCGTGACGTTCGAATTACTCTCACCAAAGCGCCAGCCAATCGCGACCACCGCCGATCTGCCGGCGTTCTGGAAGACTACATATGCCGAAGTACGCAAAGAAATGCGTGGGCGCTACCCCAAGCACTTCTGGCCTGAAGACCCGTTATCGATGCAAGGCACGACCGGCACAAAGAAAGCGTTTGATAGAAAACAGAAATAGAATGGACTATTTCTTCTTCTTGCGGCCAATACTTTTGGCGTGGTGTTTCGGCCTGTGCTGCCAGGACCGTATGCGCTGTTTCGCCATTTGCTGCACCTGCTTCGCAAACTTCGGAAAATGTGTCAACACGACCTGAAAGCTGTCTTTATCGAGTGTATAGAGGTCGCAGTAATCGACAGCGCGTACGGTTGCGTTGCGGGGTGAATCCATAAGCAGCGCGATTTCACCAAAATAACCGCCCTGTGAAATTGTTGCGAACACTTTTCCCGTATGTTCATGCACAATCTCAACACTGCCTTTGCTGATGAAGTACATGTTGTGACCAATCTCGCCCTCGCGAAAGACAACGTCCCCCGGCGTGAACATCGCGGGCACGAGTTTCATGACAATCTCTTTGATGAAGCCGTCGTCGGCGCCGCGAAAAATCGGAATCTTCTCGAGCACTTCGGCATGAATGTGCATCGCGAGCTCTTTTTGCAGCGCACTCGGCAAATCTTTGAGTAGCAGGTTTTCGTCGTAACCCCGGCGGCTTTCCCACATATAGCGATAATAGCGGCGAAGCTTCTGGCGCAGCGTAATCGGAATGTCCCGATACTCCATAAATAGGTTGAGTCGGTTGATCTTTTCCTGGTATTTTGAGCGCGCGATATCAAGGTTCGCGAGAAGGCTCGCGATATTACCGATCATGTAACCGAACATGCCGACACCGATAATTTCGACGACGATGGTATAGGCAATCTGCGGCACATTCAGGGGAGTGATGTCGCCATAACCTATCGTCGCAAAGGTTGTGATTACCCAGTAGAAGGCGCGTAGGTAATTTTCTGGCGCTGAATAATCTGGTCGAATATTGCCGAGCACTATCCAGCCGCAGGCTGCCCAATGAGCGACCATGAGAATCCACAGCAGAAGAATCGCCAGCCTGATGACACTGGGGTTGAAGAAATCCGCATGGCGCCAGCGATTTACCAGCTCTTTTAGATGCATCAGCCTAACGAGTCGCACCAGCCGCAACACTGGAGCGAGATCGAAACTCAGGCCAAAGAGCGTGACAGGCATCGAACCGGTAATCAGCTCGAATGGCAAGATCGAAAGAACGTCAATTGCGAACCAGGTTCTGAGATAGTTGCGCCTGATAAGTGCGCGATCGGTGACCACTTCGCCACGGGAGAAATACGCTGTATTAAAATGCAGAATCAGATCAAGAGTGAATATAAGAGTCAGAAAGACTGCTGAATACCAGAAAAAGAACTTTTGTTTGAGCGAATAGACGATTTGAACAGGGCCGAGAAAAGCAAGAGAAAGAGTCGAAACGAAGAGCAGAAGATCCCACAGTGTGCGGGTCGGGGAATCGGGCAGCAAGATACCGCGTATCAGCATGGTAAGGCGGGCAGCACGATTTTCACTGTGGCGGCAGTGCGTGCCTGAAACCCCGGGTCAAGCGGGTTTGAATCTGGTAATCAGACGTGCACAACAACCGACGCTGCGTTTCGTTTCGGCAGTTGCGGATTTTTCGCCCAAACGGTTTTGAGCAGTGCTTGTTTCTCTTTTTCTGGCAGGTGAACGTCAAAGATCTTACCGGTATCAGTTACTACGACATGGTCATGGTCTTCGGTATTTGAATCGTAAAGCAACACGTCGCTGCGGGCGCGAACGGTCTTAAGCAAACCGTGTTCGACGAACAGGTTGAGTACATTAAAGACAGTGGCACGCGATACTCTGCTGAATTCTGCGTTCACTTCTTTAAAGATCTCTTCGGCAGTAAAGTGGCGGTGGCCGCCGAGCACGTGCTTTGCAATCTCGAGTTTCTGCAGCGAAACCCTGAGCCCCCGTTCTTTAAGAAATTGTGCAATGTCGGCCGGTTTCGTCATTTTGACCTTTCAGGGGGGAATATACCATTCTGTTTAGAGCTTGTCTATTTTTATGCTTCTGTTAGCAAAACGAGTGCCCAAACAAACTGGTCTTTTCATACTCCCCCTGTGCCGCATGGCTATTTGCCGGCGACGAGTTCTGCCATCTCAAAGTCTGCCTTAGTTACACCGCAGTCGGGGCATTCCCAGTCTTCGGGAATGTCTTCCCATCGCGTGCCCGGTTGAATACCGTCTTCGGGCAATCCCTGGGCCTCATCGTAGATGAAACCGCACACTACACATTTGAACTTACGCATTGTTTCCTCCTTTTAATAACCGGGGGCAGATTAACCTGCCCGCACCATGTTCAACGTCGCTTCGTAACGCTTGGCATGCTTTTCTTCAACCTTCGCCAGCGCAGCAAAGCGCTTCGCTGCCGTTTCGAGAGTGCGCTTAAAAAGGCCCGCATGCTCGATTGATTCGCCGATCTGTTCTGAAAACTCCGCGGCTGCTGCCGTATTGCCCTCTTCAACTGCAGCATGGCGAAATTTCGGATACATCTCTGTGTACTCATAGGTCTCGCCTTCGATTGCATAGCGCAGCACATCGCGGACTGCCAGCGCCTCTTTTGGGAAAAGCAGGTCGGCATGCCCAAGCGCGTGCTGAATTTCCTGTGCAGCGGTTTCTTCGAAAACCTTCGCTGTCGCCTCGTCACCGCGTGCGCGGCAGATGCGTGCAAAGTGCAGATACTTCATATGCGCCATTGACTCGCCTGCGAAGGCCGCTTCGAGATTTTTTACTGTTACCGATTCTTGTTTTGTCATTTTTTCCTCCCGTGGCCGGCCTTAAGAGCTGACCACTTACTTAGACTAAGTCTATTATATAGAATATTTTAGACTTAGTCTACTTTTCCTGAAGCGGAGCGGCTCATATACCGATTTATCGACCGTTTACTCTTTTTATTTGACAAGACAGAGTGTTGCCGCGCGCTCTCCCCATGAACGGCGGAGAAATTGCCGCGCGCGTGATCGCTGCGCATGGCGTGGATGCACTCTTTACTCTGATCGGCGGCCACGTGTCACCGATTCTCGTCGAGAGTAAGCGGCGTGGCATTCGTGTCATCGACACCCGCCACGAAGTAAACGCGGTTTTCGCCGCCGATGCCTGGGCGCGCTTAAAGGGAATTCCAGGCGTCGCGGTGGTGACCGCTGGCCCCGGGGTCACGAATACGATCACCGCGGTGCGCAACGCGCTCATGGCGCAGTCGCCGCTCGTCTTAATCGGCGGTGCGACGGCCACCGCACTCAGAGGCCGTGGTTCGCTGCAAGACATCGACCAAATCGAACTCATCCATTCAAACGTAAAGAAGGCGCTGCGCGCGAGCCGCGTGAAAGACATTGCGCCCGCGCTCAACAAAGCGTTTGCCATCGCGCAAAGCGGTGTGCCCGGGCCGGTGTTTGTCGAGCTGCCGGTCGATTTGCTCTACGACGAGAAGATTGTGCGCGAGTGGTACGGTGAATCAGCTCCCAAAGGCGAGAGTCTTATGGCGCGCTTTATCCGCACCTACCTCAGATTCCATGTCAATCGCCTGTTCGGCGGATTGAAAAATTTGCAGATACCGGCACCCGTGGCGCTGCCTGAACCGTTTATTTCTGAAAACTTGGTCGAACGCTTCGCGAAGGCTATTGCGAAATCAGAAAGGCCACTCTTGCTCGTCGGCAGCCAGACGCTCGTGCATGCACAGCATGCCGCGAAGATCCGCATTGCGGTCGAGAGTCTCGGTATTCCCGTCTATCTGTCAGGAATGGCGCGCGGGCTCTTGGGTGCAAAAAGCCCGCTGCAATTCAGACAAAAACGCAAGGAGGCGCTGCGCGAAGCCGACATGATTATTCTGCTAGGTGTACCCGCAGATTTTCGCCTCAACTACGGCGCGCATATCAGCCGCCGGGCATTCCACATCAACGTCAATCTCGACGGCAAAGATCTCAAGAAAAACAAACGGCCCAATCTCGCTGCCCGCGTCGACCCAGGCGCGCTGCTGATGAAGCTCTCTGAAAAGGGCGTGCGCGCAGACAGCGGCCGCCTGAGCGCCTGGAAGCAAACTCTGAGCGAGCGCGAAAAATCGCGCGAAGGGGAAATCGCTGCGCAGGCTGCTGGAAAGATGAAGCTCATCAACCCTGTGGAATTTTTTGTCAAAGCCGCGGATGTTTTGTCGAAGAAGACAATCCTCGTTGCGGATGGCGGCGACTTCGTGGCGACCGGTGCCTATATCGTTCGCCCCGGCGGGCCATTGACCTGGCTCGACCCCGGCGTTTTCGGCACGCTCGGCGTCGGTGCGGGGTTTGCGTTGGGTGCGAAGGTCGCGCGGCCAGACCATGACGTGATCATTCTCTACGGCGATGGTTCGGCGGGTTATAGCATCATGGAGTTCGATACGTTCGCGCGCCACAAGATTGCCGTCGGCGCAATCATCGGAAACGACGCCTGCTGGACGCAGATTTACCGCGACCAGAAAGAGTTTCTGAAAGACGACGTCGCGTGCATGCTCGAGTATTCGCACTACGATGAGGTCGCGAAGACGTTCGGCGGCGCGGGCAGCACGATCTCAAAACCCGCGCAGATCAAAACCGGCCTTACCGCGCTCAAGAAGAGTCTCGCGAAAAAGCAGCCATACATTCTGAACGTGTTAATCGGCCGCAGTGAGTTCCGCAAGGGATCCATTTCCATGTAGGGGCGGATCATGATCCGCCCTTACGTAAGAGGTACATATGATTAAACCTGACCCGCAATCGATACCCCGCCCATGGCTCAAACATTATGACGCACACGTGCCCGAGAGCCTGCACTACCCGCAGCAGAGTCTGCCCGAACTTTTTAAGGCCAGCTGCACAAAACATACACACCGCACGGCGGTGAAATTTTTGGGTAAGTCGCTCAGTTACGCGCAAATCGAAAAATCCGCCAACGCATTTGCGGCGTACCTAGCAGAACAGGGCATTGGCCGGGGCGACCGCGTGCTCCTGATGCTACCGAACAGCCCACACTTCATTATCGCATACTATGCGATCTTAAAGCGAGGAGCGATCGTCGTGCCGGCGAGCCCGCTCGATACCGCCAGTGAGGCCGAGTACAAGTTCAAGAATTCGGGCGCCAAGATGATTATCTTCTTAGACCTATTATACGACAAGCTTTCGGCGTTGCTTCAGGCCGAGCCGAATATTCCCGCCGTGGCGGCCGATGTGAGCGATTACCTGCCGTTTCCGAAAAACATGCTGTTTCGCCTGAAGAAAAAATCGCTCGGCAAACCGCTGCCCGATTTTCAGCGCGCGGCGACCGTGACATACGCTTCAGTGCTCAAACTGTTTCACCACGCAGCCGAGCAGCCTACTGCGCCGCTCAAAGGCGAAGACACCGCGGTGATTATCTATACCGGTGGCACTACCGGCGTCTCAAAAGGTGTAGTTCTGTCGCACTATGCGATGGCGGTCAATATGACGCAGGCCAAGGTATGGGGCCAGATCACGGCCGACGACATCGGGCTCTGCGTGCTGCCGTTCTTCCACGGCTTCGGCATCAGCGTGGGGTTAAACCTCAGCCTCAGCTCGGGCGGCAAAATGGTGCTCATGCCGCGGTGGGATGAAGCGCAGGCGATCAGGCACTTTGAAAAAGACGGTATCACCGTTTTCGCCGGCGTGCCAACGATGTACAATGCGATTCTTAATCACAAAAATTTCGCCAAGCTAAAGCACGCGAAGCTGCGCGGATGTTTTGTTGGCGCCGCACCAGTTCCCGAGGCGCTGAAAATTGCCTTCAGGGAAAAGACCGGCGGCACTTTGATCGAAGGATATGGCCTCACCGAGTCTGTCACGGCAAAATGCGCCAATCCTTATTTGGGTGTGAAAAAAGAAAAGTCGATCGGTATTCCGTGGCCCGACACCTTGATGGCAATCATCGACGAGAACAGCGGCGCGATTTTGCCACCGGGTAAAGAAGGTGAAATCATCTTGCGCAGCCCTGACCTCATGACCGGCTACTGGCAGAACACAGAGGCCACTGCGGCGACGATCAAAGAGGGCTGGCTGTATACCGGCGATATCGGCAGAATGGATGAAGATGGCTATTTCAGCATCGTAGATCGTAAAAAAGACCTGATCATTACCGGCGGCTACAACGTGTACCCGGCAGAGATCGAAGAAGTACTCTATATGCACCCCGCGGTGCTTGAAGCCTGCGTTGTGGGCATCAAAGACGAGCACCTCGGTGAAGTCGGTCGCGCGTTTATTTCTCTCAAGCCCGGCAAACAATCGAGTGGCGAAGAGCTCAAGGCATTTCTGACCGGCCAGCTCA
Organism: uncultured Leptospiraceae bacterium; assembly: GCA_942492915.1. Classification (GTDB taxonomy): domain Bacteria; phylum Spirochaetota; class Leptospiria; order Turneriellales; family Turneriellaceae; genus Turneriella. The sequence goes on along the minus strand of OW818662.1, from coordinate 3,415,943 downwards.
TCAAATATAAAATTCCGAAACAGTTCGTGTTCCGCGACTCGCTGCCGAAGAGCCCGATTGGCAAAATCTTGAGAAAAGAGCTGCGGGGTCTGGACAAATCGTAGAAGGAAACGCGAATAAAGCTTGCCGAAACACATTGGCGGATATAAATTGATAATTAGATCCAATATTCTATAACTAGGAGCGCCACATGTCAAAATATAAACATCTGCTTGAACCGACCGCTATCCGCCACATGCAACTCAAGAACCGAATGGTCAAACCGGCACAATGGCTGGTTTATGCCGAGAACGACGGCTCAGTCGGCGAAAAGGCCATCGCGTTCTATGAAACGATCGCGCGTGGCGGCGTGGGCCTCGTGACCGTTGAAGAGAGCATCTGCGATTACCCACAGGGCGCCAGCGCGATGCCACACATTCGACTCGACGACGATAAGTTTATTCCCGGCCTCACGAAACTTGCGCAGGCGATACACAGCCATGACGCGCGCGCGATTGTACAGATCACACACGCGGGCCCCGCGCACAACCCGCTCGTCGGCGGTGAACCGGTTGCACCAACGCGCCTCGAACCACCCGCAGAACCAGTGTTTGCGGTCGCGCACGAACTGACCAAAGACGAAATACTCGCGCTTGTAGAAAAATTTGCGCAAGCGGCCCACCGGGTCAAAAAAGCGGGCTTCGATGGCGTCGAGGTACACATGGCGCATTATGCGCTGGTGAATGCCTTTCTCTCTCGCGTACAGAATAAGCGCACAGACGAATATGGCGCCATGTCAATAGAAACCCGCTCGCGCTTCTCGCGCGAGATCTTGAAACGCACGCGCGAACTTTGCGGCAACGACTTCATCATCGGCATACGCATGAGCAACAAAGAATGGGGCCACGAGCTCGGCACCACCAACGCCGAGGCGGTCGAATTCGCGAAGCTTTTTGAACAGAATGAGGCCGACTACCTGCAGGTGAGCGCTTATGGTTATGGGGCGTTTGCGCTCTGCGCGCTGCCCGAGCTCGTCACGTACCCCGAAGTTCCGCCTGAAGTGAAAGAGTTCGCTGACCGCATTCCGCACGGTGCGCTCGTGCCCGAAACCGAGGCAATCAAAAAGGCCGTGAAAATTCCGGTCTCGGCCGTCGGTTATCTCGACCCAGAAGCGGCTGAAAAAGTTCTTAAAGAAGGTAAGGCGGATTTCATCTGTTTCGGGCGGCGCCTGATGGCCGACCCAGAGATGCCGACTAAACTCGCCGCTGGGCGCGAAGACGAAATTCGTCCATGCCTCAGATGCAATGTCTGTCTGTCAGACATTCTGTTGGCACAGCCGGCGCGCTGCCGCATCAACCCATTCATGGGCAATGAATCGACGCTCGAGATCGTGCCAGTAGCAAAACTGAAGACGGTCATGATCGTCGGCGCAGGCCCCGCAGGTATGGAAGCGGCACGCGTCGCCGCAGAACGCGGCCACCATGTAATGCTCTACGATAAGTCGTCCGATCTGGGTGGCCTGGTGCCGATGGCGTCTTTTATCAAAGGTGCCGGTGTCGCCGACAACCTGATGCGCATGGTGCCATGGTACCGCCACGAACTGAAACGCCTCGGTGTCGAACTGCATCTCGGCCGCGATGTCGATGCAGAGCTCGTAAACCTGCTCGAACCCGACGCGTTGATTCTCGCAACCGGAGGTAAGCCGGTGTTACCCAAAATAGAGGGAATTGACGGCGCGCATGTGATTACCACCGAGCACCTCAAAAAATCCGCGCAGCCGTTTCTGCATCTGCTGGGTTCAAAACTGATGTCGTCGCTCAGCAAGGTTTACCTGCCTGTTAAAGATAGCGTCGCGATTATCGGCGGCGATCTGGCAGGCCTCGAGGCAGCGGAATTTCTCATCAAACGCGGCCGTAAGGTTTCAGTAATCGAGACCTCGGCGCAGCTCGGTGCCGGCATGCCGCTCGTGTGGCTCGTGCGCCTGATGCCGTGGCTTGCGGCGAAGAATGTACCGATTCACGCGGGCGTTAAGATCAACCGCATCACCAGCTCAGGTGTAGAGATCACCGGCGCCGACGGTAAGAACACCACCGTTGCTGCCGAGACGGTGATGGTCATGCCTTCTTATGAGCGGAATGACCATCTCGATACGCGCTTTGGCAATTTGAAGATTCAACCGATCGTTGTCGGTGACGCGGTTGGCGGCAACCCCCGCTACATTCAAGGTGCAATCCTTGACGGCGCAAAGGCGGGGGCCGAAGTCTGAACGAGTTGAGCGGCGCATGAATCGCGGCAGGGCTCGTGCACGACGGCTACACCGTATACCGACGCGGACAGTAACATCGGCTTTTGCCCCGTGCGACGGCCTTAGGTTGTCGCGGTCTTAACGCGGTAAAAAGTATATTTTTGGTTCCCATCGCCTTGACGCCGTGATTTCTCTGCCGATTTGCTTTGCAGGATGGAAACAAAAGACAGCAACGGCAATCTGCTCGCTGATGGTGATTCGGTGACGCTGACCAAAGACCTAAAGGTCAAAGGCATGTCGGTCACACTCAAACGCGGCACTCTCGTCAAAAAGATTCGTCTGACCGACGACCCTGCAGAGGTCGATTGCAGAGTAAGCGGCAGTGATATTGTGCTGCGGACAGAATTTTTGAAGAAGGCCTGAGAATCTCTTTTTCAAGAGTCTGTTTGCACAAGATCGGCAGCCGCAGCACTCCAGTCGGGATATTCAAACGTAAAGCCTGCCTGGGTAAGCCGGGTCGGCACCACGCGCCGGCTCTTCAGTAACAGTTCTGTGTCTGTACGCAAAAAGAATGCGCCGATTTCGGCCATCCATTTTGCGGCCGGCAGGCCGATCGGCGCATGCGCAGCGCGGCGCAGAGCACGCATGAAATCCCCCTGGGGCAATGGGTTGGGCGATGTGAAGTTGATCGCCCCACTGAGTGCGCTGTGCCCAAGCACAAACCGAACTGCCCTGCAGAAATCGGTGTAGTGAATCCATGAGACGAACTGCTTGCCGCCGCCGATTGATCCGCCGAGGCCCCAGCGCGCCATGTTCCATAGGACCTCGAACACACCTTTCTCGCTCGAAGCACCTCGCGGTGCCATCACCATCGCGGTGCGCATCGCCACCTTGCGCGTCTGCGGGGTCACCGCCAGCTCTTGCTCACGCTCCCACGCCTTGGCGATCTCGACGCTGTATGCCCAATACCCTGGCACGTCGGGTTCATTGCCACCGATCATGCCGGTAGCTTCGTCGTTCGCACGGCCCAAAGTATTTGCATAAATCGTGGCCGTGCTCATCTGCAGCCAAAGCTTAGGGGGATTTTTAGCGAGCCTGATCGCTTCACCGACAACGCGCGTCGAATCGACGCGCGATTTCATCATCTGTTGCAGGTTTTCTTTCGTGTAGCGGCAATTGACCGTGCGGCCCGCGAGGTTAATGACCACGTCGGCGCCATCGATCTCGCGCACCCAGTCACCGGGGGTTTTGCCGTCCCAGAATATTTCGCCGCCAGTTTTGGGTTTGCGCGTGAGCACCACGACCTCATCACCCGTGCGTTCAAAGTCAGCGCGCAGCACTTGCCCGAGTTGGCCTGTTCCCCCGGGCATGACGATTTTCATGGCCCTGTCACATCAAAGCCGCTTGTGCATTCGTTTTGAAGGATTGCTGGCGTCGCCGTTGGGGCCGTTGCATAGACCTTAATTGTTTCAATGGTATCATACTTCAGATCGGTCCAAGATACGACACCCTGCACCGCTGCCTTATTTAGACCGCCATCTGAAGAAGTCAGGTTGCCAGTGACTACGGAAGCGCAAAGTGCGCCTGCCCGGGGCGCAATCTGTATGACAAAATTGAAATCTTTATCGACTCTTTGGTTGATATCCTGAGCATAGATGGACGGGATTCCGGGAAAGTCAGAATTGCGAGGCACCGACGCAAACTGAAAGGTTCCTCCACCCCGCAAATGGGTAGCAACGACAGTCATTGGTGCCCCCGCATTTTGCTGAAATGCATTGTTTGAAGCCAGAAGGTTTGACGAAGTTTCAGTAACATCAAAATCTGTTAAGGGCGATGTTTTGAGCAAAACAGTCTGGTTATCTGTCGTGCTGCCTTGAATGTTGCTACGTACGTGCGCCTTCACCTGGTATATTCTCCCGGATGTTTCGCCGTCAGGCACGATAATATCTCCAAAATCTTTGAAGTAAACAGTCTGCCCAACCGATGTACCGACTGTGTTGTTGCTACCCGGGCCTTCGAGAATAAAGCGAAAATCGGCGGCATCGCCAGTACCAATATTCGTAAATCTGAGTTCTTTAATCTGTAAAGGGTAACCATCCTTTGATCCGTTCTCCTTCACCGTAAACTCCAGAAGTATTTCGGCCGAGCTGATCGTAGTATCAATTGAACTCAAATCTGTCGAGGCGGCTGTTGCAGTCTTTTCAACCAGGCCCGATTCAATACCAGCCCCTTTACCCGACTCTGTGAAAACTAAATCGATGGGTTTTTGCGCGATGCACCCCTCCAGCGTGACCGAAAAAAGTACAATGATAAATCCTCGCATTTTATTGTACCTTTGCATCAAAAATAAAACCCCGCGCCCAATCGGGCATTCACTTCTGCCTGCGCACCACCGGCGAAATGAAACACCGTCGCCGAAGGTATAAAAATTACAGCCCAGCGAGGGTGCAGCATCCATTTGACGTTAGCACCTGCCTGCGACAGAAAATAAAACTGTTCGAGGTTCTGCTCAGAAACACTTTGCGCCACTGTTGTATCAACAGGTTTGCGCGCGAGTCCCGAATAATCGAACAAAAAATTTGAGTACCCGAGACCAAAACCCGCGAAGGGTTCTAACCGCAGAGCGCCGAAATCAAAAGCATAACCGAGCGCAGGCACGGCCTCACCGCTGATGAGGCGTGTCGGTACATCGCTGCCGCTGCGCGTATACGTGCGCCGCGCATAACCCGCGTTCAGACCAAACTGCGCAAACACGGGTAACTTGCTGCGGCGAATGAAAAGCTCTGCAAGCTGGTGCCGCTGGTAGGTGAACTCTGCGTTGAAATGCGCAAACTCGGCACCCGAGACCGTGGTTGAACCGGTTAGATTGCCGGCTGTGGATGCAAAACCGGCGGCACGCATGCCGGCGGACAGCATCAGCGTTCGCTTGCCCTTCTCAGGGTCGTAATAAGAGCCACCACTCGCAGCAAGCGACTGCTGCGATGGCAGAGCCTCTGACATTTTTGTCCCGAGGTCGGCGGCGATCTTGCTGAACGCATCGAACATTTTTGCCGATAGCGGGGCTTCTGACCTGAAGTTCACCACTACACGCCCGGTCTCAATCTCGTACAGGTTCAGATTGATGCGCAGCCGGTTGTTCGCCACTGTGTAGCGCCCAGCGAGCACAAGGTCTTGCCGTAGCCATTCACCCATCTGTAACGCGGCTGATTTGGTATAGAGGTCTTCATCTTGAATCAGGTTGCCCGACTGCGTGTCCCGTATAGCATCCTCAGGGGGATGTATAAAGAAATAGCTTTCGGCGAGCGTGCTGCGTATGGCCTCTGCCAGTGACGGGCCAATATAACTATACTCGGCCTGCGCGCTCTCATTTACGGGGTTTAGCACGAGCAGGCGCTTCACAGTGGGCGCCGCGCTGAGAGCACCAAAGGTAAAAAAACAGACGACAAGAACCACACGGCACATCCGTCTCTTGTACCGCTGCCTGACCGGCGACTGTCAAGTATAATGGGAAATTTGTCGAGCGCAGCAAGACACATCTTTCACCGCTTTTTTGGTTGACCGCAAGCTGACGTGCGTAACTTGGCGGTAGATGAATCGGGGTATCCTCGAAACAGTATTCTTTGCCGGTGTGCACGGCAGCGCCGAAAACTTCAAACAATGGGTTGAAATGTATCGCAAGCTCGCCTCTGCCCCGCTGCCAGCAAACCTGGCAGAGTACCAGGCAGCCCTAGACAAGCAGGTGAACCCGATTCGGGCATTCGAATCCGTACAACTGACTGAAGATTTCTTGCAGAAAGAAGTGATCAGGCTGTTCGACGCGGGTGCCACTGAAGTCATATTACCCTATAGCGAGTTGCGCTGGCGCAACCAGAACGACTGGGTTTTTCATACCGATAATGAAGAGAGCTTCTTTGTCGCGAACGAAATTCACCTTTCGCCGCTGCAGTACATTCGATCTCGCGTGCAGAACTTCTGCGAGAGCAAGGGCATGACCGACTCGCACCGCGACGAGGTCGTCATTTCGGTGACTGAAGCGGCAGAGAATGCCATCAAGTACTCAAACGTGTTACCGGTCTATATTCACCACGGGCTTGAGGGAGACGAATATTTTATTCGCGCCATCAATTCAGTCACCGATCTCAACCTCAAAGACGAGATTTCCCGCGGTAAATTTTCTGAAGATGTTTCACTGATGCGCGGTGTGCTGGTGATGTCAAAGCTACTCGACTTTCTCGATATCGTGCGCGATGTCGAGCGCCGACGCGTTGAATTTGTCGGCCGAAAAAAAGTTACTCTGCGCGCGCCAAAACTCGCGGCCGTGTAATCTCACTGATCAGCTAAATACCAGCTACGGGTTTCCCGGGACGGCAAACCCTTAGGTCCCAATCGGGTGCCAGATCGTTTTGTATTCCTGAAAATCAGTGATGTAATCGAGTTTTTGTCCCGCGTCACCATAGAGGTCTTCGGCAGATTTCCAGCTTTTCGAACGAATGCGCTTCAGGTTCTCGGTTGCCGCCTTTTCTGCTTCATTGCGCGCTTCGGTGGTGATACCCGCGAGATCGAGCGCGTTGACATCCATGTGTTGCGCGAGGCCCGGCAGCAATTCTTTCACATAACCCGTCAGCACATTCACTACACCGTGCGTGAGATCAGAAGTTGCGAGCACTTCGGCGAGGCTGACCACCACTGCCGGGTTCTCTTCTGAACAGATTGAAATGACACTGTTGCCCCCGGCGATAATCGGTGCAATCTGCGACACAAAGCCAAGCACGGGCGCAAATGACGGCGAAACGGAAACGACGACACCCATCGGTTCGGGAATCGTAAAATCAAAATAAGAACCTGCGACGGGGTTGTGGTTGCCCGCAAGTTGCTGAAACTTATCGCACCAGCCTGAGTACCAGACCAGGCGATCGATCGCTGCATCGACTTCTTTCGAGGCAGAGGCGGATGTAACACCTGAAACCAGTTTCAACTCTGCGCTGATTTCGTTCGCACGCGACTCAAGCATCTCAGCCATTCTGTACAAGATCTGACCCCGGTTAAAGGCCGTTTTCTTAGACCAGCTGCTGAATGCCTTGCGTGCGCTTTCAACCGCGTTGCGCGCATCTTTGCGGCTCGCGTGGGCGATGTTGGCGTAAAACTTACCTGACTCTTTTGCCGCGAGCGGGTAAGAGCGGCCCGACTCAGAACGGGGAAATTCCCCACCGATAAAGAGTTTTTTGGTCTTCGCAACGGCGAGACGAACGTGGGTTTCTTCTGCTACTTCAGCCATGGGGGAAAGCGTGCGCTGCCCCTTCGATGCGTCAAATCATTTGCAGAGCGAGGCCGCGCCCGCCGCGTCTGGGGCAATGCCAAACCAGGCAACCGCATAACCGCCGTAGATGCCGACACCGAGGGCTTGCCATGGACGGTTCCACATGCCGGCAGGCTTTGAATTTCATTGGCTACCTCGTTAATAATCAACCGCAGCACCTTCGAGCACTGCAAACGATTGGAACACTGTTTCTGAAAACGTCGGGTGCGGAAAGACGGCGTTCAAGAAATCGTCGGCGAGCAACTCTGAGCCCATCGCCAGCGAGACTTGACCGATCAGCTCTGCGGCGTTTTCACCGACAATCTGCGCACCGAGTATTTCTCCAGTTTTCGTATCCGTAAACACCCGCGTAAAACCACCCTGCTCAGCAGCGGCAAGCGCCATACCTGAGGCAATCCACGGGAACTCGCCGGTCTTGAAAGCGCGCTTGCTTTCAGCCAACTGCTTTTCGCTCATGCCGATGGTGGCAACCTGCGGTGACGTATAGATGCAACCTGGTATATCGCCCGGTGCGTGCGGCTTTTTGCCGGCAATGAGTTCTGCGAGAAAGATGCCCTGGTGCGCAGCACGGTGGGCAAGCAGCTTACCCTGCGTGACATCGCCGATCGCATACAGGTTCGCAACCTTCGTGCGCTGCTCTTTGTCGACCGCAATAGACTTGCGATCGTCAAGAATGCCAAAATTTTCAACGCCAAGACCTTCGGTATTCGGCTGAACGCCGATCGCAACGAGTGCGGCGTCAGCCTCAATCTTCATGTCTTTGCCGTCACTGGTCTTTAGTGTGAACTGAACACCGCTTTTGGTTTCGCTGCTCGAGATTATCTGTGCACCTTCAAAAAATTGCATGCCGCGCTGCTCGAGAGCCTTGCGCAGGTACGATGCGACCTTGAGGTCGTCGTTCGGCAGAATGTGCGGTGCCATTTCGATAAGAATAACTTTGCTGCCAAGGCATTGGTAAAAATCGGCAAACTCAAGACCGATCGCGCCGCCGCCAATGACGACGAGCTGCGCGGGCAGTTCTTTTTGCACGAGCGCATCGCGGTACTGCCAAACGCGCTTCGAGAATGGCAGCTGTGGCAGCGCGCGCGCACGCGCGCCGGTGGCGATGCAGGCATTCTTGAAAGTGACCTGACGCTTTTCTTTTTCGGTGGTCACTTCGATCTCTGTCGCTGATTTAAATGCCGCAGTACCTTCAATCAGCGTCACACCATATTTCTTGAATAAGGATTTTATGCCGTTTTGAAGGCGGCCGGCCACGGCGCGCGAACGCTCGATAATCTCGGGTAAATCTCCCGTGACTTTGCCTTCGATTCTGATTCCGAGTTTGCCGGCGTGCAGCTTGTGCAAGAGGTGAGCCGAAGAGAGCAGCGCCTTCGTGGGTATGCAGCCCCAGTTGAGACAGACGCCACCCGCGTTCTCTTTTTCGACCACGGCCGTCTTTAAACCGAGCTGCGCCGCGCGTATCGCAGAGCTATATCCACCCGGGCCCGCCCCAATTACCACATAGTCGAAGTTCTCAGCCATGCAACATTCGACAAATGCCTTGCGCGCAGACAAGTGACTTTGCGAATGTCTGGTAAAACCCCATGTATCTGATCGAACTCGACAAAAGGCTCTTTGAATACCTCACTCTCTACGCAAACCCGCCGTGGCTGTCGGCGCTCTGCGAAAAAATCGGCGACGTTTCGACGTATACCGTGCCTGCGATTATCTTTTGCGTTCTGTACTACTGGGTCAACAGCCCACGATTTCTCAGGTTCTTGCTCGTGGTTCTGGTGGTACTCGCAACGAGCGAAGCGACGGCTCAATTTATCAAACACCTCGTCGCACGTCCGCGCCCGGCGGTCGAATGGCTGATCTACGTCGACCCGCGCGCACTGGGCTTTCCCTCGGCGCACTCGGTCAATACGATGGCGCTAGCTTACCTGCTCGCGCGCTGGTTCGACAAGAGCATATTCTGGTATTTACCGCTGCCGCTTGTAATCGGCACCTCACGCGTGTTTGCGAACTACCACTATCCCCTCGATGTAGTGGGGGGATGGATCATCGGGTACGCCATCTCAGCGCTAATTTGCCGCATTTTGTTACGCCGCTTCGCGTCATAACAAATACGGCACTAGTTTTGTGCTTTACACCATGTGCGGCGCACAAAACTTGTGCACAGAAGCACTGCGCCGCAAGACACAGTGCGAAAAAGCCGCGAAGGCCAAGGGAAGCAGCAGTTTGCCGGCTCCCTGAAACCTCGCGCAGCAAAGGAGCTTAAAATGGAACAAGGTGTAAATAAAGTCGTCAGCTTCGGCATCGGAGCATTTGAATCAGCACGCACAAGCGCTGAATCGCTTCTGAAGAGCCTCGAAGTTGAAATCAACGCGCTCATCGCGTCTGGCGAAACCGTACAGTCTGAGAACGCAGTAAAAGTACGCAGCGCGGTAACTAACGCATCAGCGAAGATCTCAACTCTGGTAGATCAGGCTAAATCACAGTACACTGACCTCAGCGCTAAAGCGCAGAAGGCAGTTGCTGACCTGCAGGCAAAAGCAAGCGAACTCGCTGCAAAACTGCCAGGTTCTAAGCAAGAAGCCGCTTAATCTATTCCCCGCAGGGAATAGATTAAGCGGGCAGGCCGCCGGATCCCAAAAAGCGAAAAGCAGCGCAGCGCTTTAGCAGTCGTTTGGCTTTGCAAACGACGGGGCTTTTCGCCTTTTTGGGAATCAATCCGGCGCCTGCCGCGAAATTTGAAGAAAGCCGCATCCGCGGCTTTCTTTATGTTAGCCCGATAATTAAATTCGCCGCGTGCGCTTTCCACGTCATCGGTATCACCAGCGTCGGGTCTGCCAGAACAAACTTAAACTCTTCCGGTTCGCCGACAACAACCGTCGGCACTGAAATATCAAAACTGCTGCCAAAATGCGTGCGCGCGTTACCGGCAATCGTGTTTGCCATTTCGGCGATCATGGGAATCGTATCTTCATCGCTTTCAGGCGGTGAACCCAGCACAAGCTGTACAAGGTCTTCAACCATCGCCTTGTCGCAGGTAATGACGAGTCCGCCGCGGTGGCTGCCGGTAATACCGATGTGTCCCGAATATGCCAACAACGGATGCTTCTGTACTTTTGCGTCAAGATTGTATGGCACACCGAATTCTGGTTTCGCTGCGCCCAGCTCACCAAAATACTTAGAGGTGCAGTTTAAGAGCGCCGTGACGTCGCTGTCGCTCAGGCGCATTTTGGTTAATCTATCCCCACGACCAGGTAGGCCTGGTAACCTTTCCAGTTAATCGGCAACACAACGACCGGGGTACGCAAGACGATACGAAAATTTGAGGGCTTGCCCTTAAATATCGTCGGGACAGAAATATTAAAATCAGAGCCGAAAGAAGTGCGCGCGTTGCCACCAATTGTGTTGGCGATTTCGCCGATCATGTCGAAAATCGACTGGTCATCGACTTCGTCGGTTAAAAGAATTTTGCGGGTAATGTCTGCGAGCATCTCGCGCGGGCAGGTGATATAAAGACCGCCGCGGCGGTTGCCTGAGATGCCGATGTGCCCTGAATAATCGAGCAGCAGCTGCTCAGGGCCTTTCGTATAGGGTATGCCCAACTCGGCCTTTTCGCCGGTGACTTCTGCAAAATAAGATATCGTACCAGTGATGAAGACCTGTATTTCTTCTTGCTTCATAGATCAGTCTGCAACTACCTGATCGAATGCCTCTTTTATGCTCTCGGGTGTAAACGGCTTGCCGAGAAAACTACGCGCGCCTTTTTTGAGCGCTTCGAGCGCCGTCGCTTCGTCTTTGAGGGCCGACACAACCATTACTTTGACCTCGGGCTTGATTTTCAGCAGTTCTTCGAGACACTGCAGGCCATCCATTTCAGGCATAGTAATATCGAGCGTGACCACGTCGGGCAAAGTGGTCTTAAAGAGTTCAACTGCCTGCTTGCCGTCGGCAGCAGTACCGACGATTTCTATGCCGGCGCCAGAAAGATACTTTTCAATCGCCTTGCGCATAATGCTCGAATCATCGACAATCATCAACTTCATAGGCTCACCTTGAGCCTTAGCCAGTGCCGTCACGTGTTTTTCAGGGCAGGTGACGCCAGAGCAATTTGGGGCGGATGTATCAAAGCAACGAGCCTCTGCACCCGTGCGAGACATAATACGTTGCCCAACAGATTCTTGCCGCTGCAATCGCCTCTGCTGAATTGCCCGCATGGCAGAGAGCATGAACGAAAAAGAATTCTATGGCCCCCTCTATCCGTTGATCGGTGTTTGGCAGGGCGACCGCGGCATGGACGTCTCTCCCGAACGCGACGGTGAAGAGATGTCGCCGTACTTTGAAACGATCACCATCGAACCCGTTGGTGACGCCACAAATGCAGAAGAACAGACGCTTGTAGCTCTCTCGTACAAGCAGGTCGTAACCAAAAAGGCGACGGGTCTGGTTTTTCACCACCAGACCGGCTATTGGTATTTCGAGAAAAAAACCGGTGAAGTACTATATTCTCTCACCATACCCCGTGCTGTTTCGGTTCTAGCAAAAGGCAAGGCGACGACCAGTGGCGCCAAGACAGAAATCAGCGTGCATGCCGACGCAACCGACAAGAACTATGGCATTATTGAATCCTCATTTATGGCCGCAAAGGCATCGACGCGAGCCTTTGATATGAAAGTGGCAGTCGAAGGCGATTCGCTCAGCTATGAGATGCACACCCACGTCGACATTTACGGCAAAAAGAATTTTGACCATTCTGACGAAAATTCGCTGAAACGAAAATAAGCGCTTCTGCGCACATAACCCGGATCTTTTTTCGCCTCGACCGGGTTGTGTGATTACATTCAAGGCACCTGAAGAAGACATGAATTTTGGTTTTATCTGGGGAGCTTTGACAATCCTCATCTAATGCAAAAACTCATGTACCTCGGGTAAATGGGCGCGGCGTCAGGCAAATGTTGCCGCGATGCGCCAACAAACACAAGAGGGAAAATGAAAAACAATCTTTTAATAGCGGCTGTTGCAGCTGCAGCGTTGCTTTTTACAGCATGCGAAAAACCACCGGTAGCTCAGGCTGCGGGTGCGAGCGATGTTCTTTCCGTTGCAAAAGCTGAAGGCAAAGAATTCAAAATAGATGTGGCCGCGAGCAAGATCAGCTGGATCGGCACAAAAGTTACTGGCAAACACAACGGTACAATCAACCTGAAAGAAGGTTCGGTCTTCGCCAAAGAAGGAATGATCGTTGCAGGCAAAGTTGTCGCCGACATGGCGTCACTTGACGACAAAGACCTGTCGGGTGAATACCATGACAAACTGAACAAACACCTGAAAAGCGACGAGTTTTTTGACGTAGCGAAATTTCCCGAAGGTATTTTCGAAATAAGCTCAGTCGAAAAATCAGCTACAGGTTACACAGTGAAGGGCAACCTGACACTCAAAGGCGTTGCACACGGTGTCACTTTCGAAGCAGACATAGAGTCAGACAAGGGCACGCCTAAATCGGCTAAAGCAAGCTTCAACATCGACCGCAAGAAGTGGGGCATTGTTTATCCGGGTAAGCCAGATGACCTGATCTCTGACACGATTAACCTGACGCTTGACCTCAAAATCAAGAAGTAACGTTCAACTGCCCTGCGTGCCTGTCTGCGCGCGGGGCTTTCATCTTTTCACAAGCTCATCGAGCGAATAAATTTCAATTTCCTGTAGTTTGCCACGTACACCCGAGTGCGCGACTTTGCGACACTTGATAAGGTTGCCCAACCGGTTTCGCGTATTGCCATCTATCAGAATATCCACACCCGCTTCTTTCGTCATCGACTCGAGACGGCTCGCGGTATTTACGGGATCGCCGAGCACGGTATATTCCATACGACGCACTGAACCGATGTTGCCGGCGAAAACTTTGCCAGTCGCTATACCCATACCTACCTTGATAGGTTCTTTGATATAATCGGGCCGCACGTCGTTGAAGGTCGCCAGGTGGTTACGTATCTGCAATGCGCATTTAGCGGCGTTCAATACGTCATGCTCTGTCGGTACGGGACAGCCAAAGGTCGACATGATGCCGTCACCGAGCAGTTTATTCACCGAGCCATGATTGCCGTAGACGAGGTCCATGATGTCTGTAAAGAACTCGCTCAGAAACTCTGCGAAGACCTGCGGCTCGAGGTTTTCGGCAATTGCCGTTGAGCGCCGCACGTCGAAGAACATGATCGTCGCTTCCTGGTGGCGCCCGCTCAGGCTATTTGCGTGTTCGTCTTGCAGAATACCTTCGACAATGTCTTCAGAGAAATATTTCGTCAAAAGCTTGCGGTCATTTTTGAGGCGTTGCTTCATCCATTCGAGCTCGAGCCTGGCGCGTTTCAGTTCGACCAGATTGCCCAAACGGTGTGCCAGCTCCCTGTCGCTGGTATCCGTCCGCACAACATCGTCGTATTGATCACCATTAACACCGGTTTCGCCGCCGCTCAACAATACGAGCGTCGAGCCCAACTGACGGCTTGCATGCTTCAGTTCTTCGAGCTTTTGTCCGGCGGACGAAAATTCAGCCGATACAAAAATTAGGTCTGGCTTTGCATCGAGCGCAGCATTCACCGCACCTTCGATGCCGGCGACGGTGGTCAGTTCAAAATCACCCTTCGGCAGGTGGGGCTGAATAATAGCCGCTTCTTTTTTGTGGCTCTCTACGAGCAGAATTTTTGATTTGGCCGGGACGTGCGCAGCTTCGTTCATGAAGTTTTTCCTTTGTTGGGCAAGAGTATTTTGAATTCGCAGAACTTGCCCGCCTCGAAGCTGAGCTCGACTTTACCGCCGATCGAATCGACCTTTTCTTTGATGATATCCATGCCGATACCACGACCAGCATTCATGGTGGTTGAATCTGCTGTGCTGATTCCCGGAATGAAGATAATACCCGCAACCTGCCCGGCATCCCAGGCGGCGACATCGGCAGCGGCGTATTTACCTGACTCGACGGCTTTCTTGCGTAGCTTTTCGATCAGCAGACCCCGTCCGTCGTCTTTGAAGAAAAGCTCCACACCCGTTGGTGCTTTGCGCGTGCCGATTTCAATGCGGCCCGTCTCATTCTTACCCGCATTCTTGCGCTCATCAGGCATCTCGAGACCGTGCGTCATAGAATTACGCGTCAACTGTATCAGTATGTCTTTCATCAGTTTGCGGTGCTCCGCGGGAATCAATTCGGGTTCGAAACGGGTGAAAACAAGTTCGGCCTTCTTGCCCAGCTCTGCCGAGAGTTTCTGCACGTTTGAATCGACCGCGCGCACAAGCAGGTCGACGTTCTTCTTGTCACCGCTGAAGGTGGCCTGAAACTGCGTGATGCGCTGTATCAGCGATTTCACCTCACGCAGAGTTTCAATCATCTCATTCAGTTTCAGCACGAGAGGCAAGAAATCCTGACCGCCGAGGTCTTCTTTCTGCTGCAGCTCGCCGACTTTTTCTTCGTATTCATGCGCCTTACCGGCGAAGAATTTCAGATTCAATATTGAAGCGTTACCTTTAATCGTGTGCATCGCACGGTAGATGATCGCTAGCTTTTCGGCGAGAGGCTGCTGCACCCCGCCTGGTTTCAGCGTATCGTTAATGAGCGCGATATCTTCTTCCATATCAGAAATAAACTCGCTGAGCATACGCGGCTCGACGTGCAGAATGCCGAACAGCATCTCCATTTGCCCTGCATTCTTTTCTTCTGTTTCTTTCAGTTTTCTGTCGAGCAATACCTGCTTCGTCACGTCAGTCACGGCAGCCATGAGATGCATGATCTTACCGTCAGCCATGATGCGCTTGAATTTGAACTGCAGAAACTTCTGCTGGGCGGGGCCACCGGTTCCCGTGAAGTTCATTTCTGTTTCACGCAGCGGATTGATGTTTGCCATTACCGCTTCTTTGATTTCGGGCTTAAACATCAGCTCAAGATAGTCTGTTGTCTTCTTGATAGAACCCTCAGGTAAGGCCTTCTTCAGAATGGCGAGAATATCTTTGCCGCCGAGCGTGGTCGATGCCAGCATGTCTTCGAGCGCTTTGGAATGCTGCTGCCCGATGAGGTACTGGTCACCTTCTTTCTGTACCAAAAAAAGGCCCTGACCGACAGTCTGCATGATACGGTCGGTCTCGTCTTTCGCGACGGTCAATGCGCTGTTCGCCTGCGACAATTCGGCAGTGCGTTCGCGCACCTTGTCTTCGAGAGTTTCAGCGTAATCTTTTAACTCTTGCTGCGCATCGCGGAATGCAATTCGCAATGAATCAAACATCTCAGATAAGAACCCTATCTCGTCTTGTGAAGTGGCGTTGATCTTGTGTTCAAGATTGCCCTGTTTCACCTGTTCGACATCTTTTACGAGCAGGTTTACCGATCGCGTCAAACCACGCGAGAAGAAGATTGCCATGCCGATCGCAAAGATCAGGCCGCCGATACCCGTAACGATAATAATTACTTCGATGCGATAGAGCAGCGCGAGCTGCTTGTCTTTCGACGAGGCGATCACAAAGCCGCCATCGGGTACGTTCTCTATAGCTCCAGCGATTGCAAGGTAGGTTTCACCGCCGATACTCAGCGAGAATGTCTGCGAATGTTTGCTCTTGCCTTCGCCGCCATCTTGAGGCAGCTTTGATTTGATCGTGCCCAGCGATTTTTCAATATCAGGCACCATCTCTTTTGAAAAAGCCGATGCAACAACCTTGTCTTTGCTGAAGAATGTAATCTGGTTTCGGCTGAGTTCGTCGATTTTGTAGGCAAACTTGTCGCTGACCAGGTTGCCTGCGAGCATTACTGCATCAGAGCCGAGAAGTGGCAACCCTACGAGTTGGTAGAGCTTTTCGTTTTCGCTCCACATACCGAGATAGCGCCCGTTCTCGACCGTCTTTTGTAAAAGGTCCTGGTATTCAGCGGGTACCGCCTTACCGGCGAGTTCTGGGTGCACGCTGTCGATCAGCACCCGGCCCGTGAAACTGACGACCATCAGAAAATCATAGTCGGTGATTTTTTTGAATCCCGCTGCCACTTTGGCCGAAGTTGCCGGTGCGCCCCTAAGGTCGCGCTGGAAAGTTGGGCTTTGTATGAAGAATTGCGAGCGTGACAATACCTGCTCAAGACGCGCGTCGTTGAGCTCAATGTACGCTGTTGCCGCAGCATCGAGCTGCGTCAGAATATTTTTGTCGACCTGACGCCGCACGCCCTGGTCGATGAAGAGAAGGGAAACAGACGAAAGAATCAATACGATCGTAACGATCGCAATGAGAATCTTTCGGCTGAGGCTCGCCTGCGCGAGCCCTTCAACGAAAGAACTAATATTCTTTTTCATACGCGCGGCCGTACTTGTTCTTGTGTTTGATGCTGAAGACGCTTTCTTCTACGTCGAAATTAATGTTGATCGTCTTGCCATCCACAATAGCGATACCGCGCTTTTCTGATGCCCCCGAAGGCTGCCACGCAACGAAGGTGTACTTACCAGCGGGAATGTTGCTGATCTTGAATTTACCGTCTTTGCCGGTTTTGGCAAAATAAGGGTTGGGCACGACGAGCACGTCGGCGACCATGTTTGAATGGATATTGCAATACACGCGAACCGCGCCGGTTTTCTGAAACCGCACGTTCTTTGATTTGCCTGTGCCATAGTAGTCGAGGTCGAACTTGTACTCAGGGGTCGGAGAGAACACGTTGTGGTTAAACGGGTCTTCGTTCGGAAACTCCACCACACCACCCATGACAATCGGCAGAACACGCGGTGAAAATTGTTTTCCCTTTTGTATAATTCTTTCTTTTCCGTTGGCATTCGGCATCTGCAGTTCTTCGAGAAAGATGACGACGTTCGACGCATCGCCCTTGGCGCCTTGTTTTCCAAAGAGTCCCTTGGTTTTAACCACGACAGTACCCTCGATCGAGCCGCCTGCGTGCAGCATGCCGCCTGTCAGTAATGTGGATAGAATGAGAATTGATGTCAGCTTCGTGTTAAACATGGGCCCTCCAAGGCAGATACGATTGGACACCTTGGTTATCGGCATTCGGCGTTACAATCTTTTTTCGGCTGGTCCCTCATCCGAATGCACACAGTATGCGGCGTAAACGCAGGGCCCGCCAAGAGGTACAAAGCATACAGACGGCCGTATGTAATATTTAGTTAGCGAGGGCAGAACCCAATCCAGAACACAATGGCTTTGGTTTGGGCGCAAACACCAGCGCAATAGCATGCTTCTTGTCGTTTCTCAACTTATCGCGCGCCCACGCAACCCGCGACAGTTGGATCGTTGATACAGAGAGCCGGCAAGGTATAGGCTGCGACAGTGATGCCCGTTAGAATTGTTGTGTTTGAGCCAACGGCCGAACATTGGTCAGCAATGCCCAGATTGGTTGCGCGGCTCGCATCACAGGTTGCATAGGTGCTGCCTTCGAGATAAGCGTTCAAAAAGGACAAAGATGCCGCGGTGCTGTTATGGATATTGCGGCTGCCGGTTGCTGCGGGTGCAGTGTTACCCGAGAAGTGGTTGTTAGAGGCCGAAAAACCCGTGGCGCTGATCGACGTGAAATACAATGCGCCGCCATTACCTGCAGTGGCGGTGTTCGAAGTGAAGAAATTGCCGCCGAGATTGACGTTGGTTGATGCATTGTTCTGAAAAACGACTGAGCCGCCGTGCGATGAAGCTGTATTTGTTGTGAAAAAGTTTCCCGTGATTGTCAGATTATTTGCAGTGCCCGTGCTGTTGCCGAAATTCACCGCGCCGCCAATGGTGGCAGAGTTTGCAGAAAAATAATTATTGGTCATGGTCAAACCCGTCACGGCTGAGGTATTGCCGCCTGATGCTGCATCAAACGATATCGCGCCACCCGTAGTGGCTGAGTTGCTGACAAACGAATTGTTGGTGATCTCGTATGCCGGCGTGCCGCGCAGGTTGAGCCGAATAGCCCCACCTTGATTTGCCCCAGCCTGCATGGCTTGGTTCGAATAGAACTGGTTATCGGCAATTTTCAACGTACCTGTGATGGCCACCGAGGGATTCGTCGATTGCGGGTCGGCTGTGATCGCGCCGCCGGGTACCGGCAGCGTGCCGCCCCCGGTAGGTGTGACCGTTGAATTCAAAGCGAAATAGTTTCCCGTAATGCGAAGATCCATCGCGCTGGAGTCGCCGTTGTCGATTTTAGCGTGCAAGACGCCGACGGTCGTTGCATTTCTGTAGAAGATACTATTGGTAGCAAAGCCCTGTTGCGCATGGAAGTACTGGAATGCACCGCTATTTCGCACATAGGTTATGCCATCAAGATACCCCGACAGGGTTGCCGCCGATGAAATATTTTCAAACACAGCCCCCGAAGAATAGCGCCATACCATGGCTCCATGGTAGATCATCTTTTGCCAGTAAGCTCCGCCAAAGTATTCCCAGTTGACATACTTAAAGATACTGCCAGAAACATAGTTATTCGAACTGTCGATGACCGAGGGAGCCGGATTGCTGACGTTTATGCCGCCGCTGGCAGCGACGTGGCTATTGCTGTTGAGCGTGAATGTAATTCGATCGCGCGGAGTGCCTAATGCCAAGATTTGCGCGTTGACGACCCAAACAGAACCTGGGGTGATCAGCACCACTGCTCCCGGCTCGATCGTTAGCGCCGAAGCTATGGTCAGTCCGCCGGCGCAGTATGGGCCAGATGCCTTAGTCCATATTGTATAACTATTGATCGCAGCACCGACACTTGTGCACGCCTTCGGCGCAGTTTCCGCGTAGTCGGTGCTCACGACGCTGCCGCCAGAATCAAGAGACTCGATCTTGTACGCGTAGGTTTGTCCAGTGGTCAGACCGGTATGTTCATACATCGATGATGTGGTACTTGGTGAAGAAATTGTATGTATTAACTGGTAGGTCGAAGTAGCATCCTTAAGGTATATGCGGTATTGATTTGCAATGTCGAGCGTCGTCCAGGACAAGCGAATGCTTGTCGCCGAGAAAGGAACGGCGACTAGATCGAGACCGACGTAGTTTGAATCATTTTGTATGGTCCTGAATATGTTCGATGTCCCCATAAAAACAGGAAATTGTTTATCGTACGCTACAACCTGCATCTGCCAGGCGGGTTTATAGATCCGCAGGGAAACGCTAGCGACCCCGTTCACAAAATTGCTGACTTCGTCTACCGAAGGCCTTCCAGACGTCAGCGCGAGGTAAAGCACCGCCGTCCCGGTATATGCCGCGTTCACGTTACCAAAGGCATCGAGAGCCGTGATGGTTGCGGTGAACGACGCCCCGACAGTAACTCGGGACGGAATCGTAATTGAGAACGCAGCCGTGGCTACGGTGAATCCATCTAATATGAATTCTTGACTCTCGTTGTGCACGGCCTTCATCTGTATGATTTTCGATTGGCCAGCAATCAAACCACCGCTGTACCGCATTCTGCAAATCTGCACCCCGTTTTGCATGGGTGGACATGAAACGAGAGTGAGAGATCCCGTTCCACTCAAAGTCCATGTAATACCGCCGCTGATCGATCTCAGCGGCATACTCGTCGCGCTGGGCTTCGCCTCGAGCTTCATATCAAAGTCTTTGCCGTCGTAGATCACGTCACCCGGCACGCTCATGTAGAGCTTAAAAGTTGTGACAAAAGAGGCATCCAATAAGCCGGTGGTCGTTGTGCTGTTCTTACAAGATAGGCCCGTGATGGTAGACAGCAAAAAGCACAAACCGTAGCGTATGACAGTTTGCATCGCAGATGTTCACCTAATTGCGGCGTGCACTGTCAACAAAACCCGGTGGGGTACGTATCCAATTCGGGGTTCCGCCAGTATTTTCAAGTTCTAGTGGTTACGATGCGAAACAAATTTTGTTGCGGCCGGTGCGTTTCGCTTCGTATAGAGCCTTGTCCGCGCGGCTGAGAAACATATCAACATTGACATCCGCCTCATCGAGCGTGGCTACCCCCAGAGACGCGGTGAATTGTATTGGTAGTCCCCGCTCGAGCGGTAGCTTGGCCATATCGATCGCTGCGCGCAGGCGCTCGGCCGCTTCTGCGGCATGCTTGAGATCGGCGTTGGGCCAAAGCACCGCGAACTCCTCGCCGCCAATGCGGCCGACGACGTCTGAATCACGCAGGGTGGCGAGGCAGATTTGGCCGAGTTCTTTGAGCACGAAGTCGCCGATTTCGTGACCGTAGGTATCGTTAATGTTCTTGAAATGATCGAGATCGAGCATCGCAATCGACAGAGGCTCGCGATAGCGTTTCGACCGGGCGAACTCTTTGTGCGCCATTTCGAAAAAGTGGCTGCGGTTGGGCAGTCGCGTCAGAAAATCTGTTTGCGCCTGCTCTTCAAGTTTTCGCTCGAGATCTTTGTGTTCGGTGATATCCGTTGAGATGCCAACCAAACCGCTGATTTTTTCGAGATCATGTATCGGCGATTTGACCTCCCAGAAAACCCGTGAGCCTTTGACCGCGTCGGTAATGCGAATTTCTTCTGCGGTATTCTCGCCGCTAAAAACGCGCCTGTCGATTTCATGCAGCTTTGCCACGGCTTCAGGTGGAAAAAACTCGCTGTCTTCAGCGCCTTTAATGGTCTCCGCAGTACGGTCAAAGAGTGCCAGCGTGAGCTTGTTTGCATAGGCGTAACGGTGGTTGGTATCTTTAATGTAGACGTAAGCCGGTACGTTATCCAATGCTTCGCGAAATCGGGTCGCATCGGCGACCGCAGCTTCGAGCTGCTGGCGAATCTGTGCGCGTTCGGTGCGGTCAATGATCATGGTGAGCAGACATTCGACGCCATCAAACTGCGCCAATTCGGCGAAGACGTCCAGGTAACGCAGCTCTCCGCTTTTGCTGCGAATCTGCATCCGGTGATCGCGTAAGCGTCCGGCCCTGAGGATCTCATCGACAAATGTGGCCCGCTCAGCGGGTTCAAGCCATATACCTAGTGCGAGCGCCGTGTTACCGATAATCTCATCGCGGGCAAAACCCGTAATGTCGCAATAAGCTTCATTCACTTCGATGATGATCGAATCGCTCCGTCGGGTCACAACGAGTCCCGCCGGGTTGTGGTGAAAGAGCTGTGCAAAGGGGGTTGAGTCTGAAAGGGGCATTGCTGGCAAATCCGCGGCCAGTATGCCAAGGGGTATACATCCACAAAGCTAATTTGCGCGTTTGTCAGGGTGTTATCGTCGTTTCGGTCGGGTCAATCGACGCCTTCTGCGGAATCTTCTCAAGTAATTTACAAGCCAGATTATCGTATCTGTATCAGGTAAGAGCCTCACGAACGGCACACCATCCGAAAATCTTTACCGCAGGCCTTGCCGACCGCGAATGCACACATGATCCAAAGCAACTACTTCGCCGACAACGCAGACCTGCAGCAGCACTTCAAAGAGCTCGTCGACTGGCACGACATCATCAGCACGTATGAGAATGGTTTTGTCGACGCGGCCGAATACAAGACAACGAACAATCCTCGTTATGAAATGGCGCCTTCGACGACCGAAGAGGCTCTGCAGTACTATACCGAAATTCTGAACTCGTGCGGCGAAATCGCCGGCATGCACGTCTCGCAGGCCGCGCAGGCAATCGACCGCGAAGGGCTGAAATTTACTGACAACAACGTCGTGCACCCGCAAAAGATGATGGATGTCATTCAGAAATACCGCGATGCCGGATTACCCCCGATCGCGTTTCGGCGTAAATATGGCGGTCTTGGGCTGCCGGGCGTTGTGAAGGCGATGGCGTCTGAGCTCATGTACCGCGCCGACACTTCGACCACGATTGCGATGGGCTCGATGGGTCTCGCGGGCATTCTCGAAAAGCATGCCTCTGACGAAGCCAAAGAAAAGTGGATTCCGAAAATGATCGCAGAGAACTACTGCGTCGCGATGGGGCTCTCTGAACCCGACTTTGGTTCTGACCTGCCGTCAGTGCGCACCAAAGCAGTGAAACGCGACGGCAAGTGGTACCTCACCGGCACCAAACGTTTTCAGACGGTCGCGTGTGGCCTCAACGGCGGCCCAGCGATTATGCTCGCGCTCGCGCGCACAGGTGAAGGTTCGTCGGGCGCGCGTGGCCTTTCGTTTTTTATCGTTGAGCGCAAAGACTACAAGGTCACCGGCATCGAAAAGAAGCTCGGCCTCAAAGCTTCGGCAACCTGCGAAGTTGCGCTCGAAGATGCCCCCGGCGAACTCGTCGGCCAAGAGGGTTATGGCCTCGTGCGCTATGTTATCGGCATGCTGAACGGCGCGCGCATGGGCATCGCCTCGCAGGGCGTCGGCCTCGCGCAGGCCGCGCTCATGGAAGCGAAAAAATATGCCGCAGAGCGTATTCAGTTCGGCAAACCAATTGGCGAGATTCCCGCGGTGGCGCGTCTCATCAGCCGCATCGAACGCGAAGTCGCCGCGATGCGCTGCCTCATGATCGAAGGTGCGACCATCGTTGACCGCTACCAGTGCGCCGAATTTCATGGCAAGGTCAGCGAAGATTCGAAGTTCTGGGAAAAAATCGCGAACACGATCACTCCCATTTCAAAGTACTACAACTCTGAGATGTGCAACGATCTCGTCGACGACGCGCTACAGGTTTTTGGCGGCTCGGGCTATACCGAAGACTACGACCTCGCACGCCTCTACCGTGATGCGCGCATCACCAACATCTACGATGGCACCACGCAAATTCAGGTCAACGCAGCAATAGGTGGAGTGATCGCCGGCATGGCACCGAGCGGCCAGTGGCGGTCATACCTCGACACTCTCACGAAACTCATCGGCCCAAACACAGCGATCGCCGAAATTCGAGCCAAGTTTGAAGACGTGGTCGCCGCCTGGCGCTTATTCGAAGACCGCGACCTCAAAGAGGGCATGTCATTCGAAGTGGTCGAATCAGCCGCGCGGCTCGTCAACAGCCTGCTGCTAGAAAAAGCGAATTTGCGCGCAAGCAACAAAGCCGAACGCGCAAAGCTCAACCGCGCGTACCACACCGATTCGCTCGCAATTGTGACGGGCAATTTGATTCGGCTGAAGGCGGGGTAGCACGTCTGCTTGCTATGGGCTTAAGCCCATAGCAAGCAGAGAGTCATGTGTTAAAGGCCCGGGTTATCGAGCGGCAAGATCATAAGACTCACGCACGCGCCCCGAAAATCCGCTAGCTACGGGCTTAAGCCCGTAGCTAGCAATCCGCTGCTGTGACATATAAAATCAGATTATTCTTCTTCAACGCGCTCATCTCGCCGCGATAGTCCATTGCCTCATGATGGCGCTCTTGATCCCGTATGTATTTTCTCACGGTACGCACAGAATTCGCACTTACCGTAAAGGCTGCATAACCAATTTGCCACCTGAGATTCGGGTTCATACGCGAAGAATACCCTTTGAGCTGACCAACAATCTTGCCCAAATCGCGAGTGGCGGGCAGTCGCATCAGTATGTGCATGTGGTCTACATAGCCGTTCATCGCGAATATCTCGACAACCAGATCATTAGCCTTAGTCGCCAGTGAATCCATAATTGTCTGCAAATTCTCCTCTGCGATCAAAGCTGCGCGACGCTTGGTCGCGAAGACCACATGATAGATCAGCACTGTGTGTGCATGCCTGCTCATATGCGGTAAATGCAGTACACACATCACACGATGGCGCACTGGTCGCTGAGCTCTTCCAATAGACATGTTTTTGAACTGGTGGAGCAAATGCCTGGGCATCTTCCAGCTATGGGAATCTTTTTGCTATGGGGTTAACCCCATAGCAAAAAGACAGGTCTGACGATGGCGCAATGGTCGTTGAGCTCATCCGATAGAAATACTTTTGAACTGGGTGAGCAGCCGCTTCAGAATCTTCCAGCTATGGGCTTAAGGCCATAGCTGGCAATCCAACACACCCAAGAGTTTCGCCGTGGGGTCGAGGTTGTTACAGAGGCAGCTTCTACGGCCAGCTGGCCGTAGTAGCTGCCGTATTGCTCGTGAGTGTTCCAGAAAGCGCCTCGCCTTCAAGAGCCTTCAAGAAATTCACCAGATCTTCCATCTCCTCATTTGTCAGACGACGCGTTGTGAGAATCGGATCTTTGGTGCCGGGAAAGCTACCCGCGTTGCCAGCGAAATTGTAGAAGTTCACGACATCCCATAGACTGGTGAAAGTACCATTGTGAAAATATGGCGGGGTCTTGTTGACGGAGCGCAAAGTCGGTGTCTTAAATTTCCCGATATCAGAAGTTTGTGCACTGAGGCCCGAAACGCGGTTCGTTGCAGCACTGTCGTTAAAGGCCGTTGAAGTATTGAAAGCGCCGTTGTCGGCTGCATCCAAGAGTTTCGTCACCCCAGTATAGCGCCCCTGATCGTTACTTCCTGAATAGCCGCCGACTTGCGGCACGCCAAGGTTGTGAAAACTGCCGTCGCTAAAATTAGACCCGCTGTGGCAGCGTATACAATTACCCTTGCCAATGAATATCTTGAGACCTCGTTTTTGCGAGACTGTCATCGCATTTTCATTGCCTTCACCCCATTGGTCGAAGGCTGAATTTTTAGAAACAAGCAAATGTTCGTATGCGCCAATGGCCTTGCCAAAGTTAGCGAAGATACGGTCTACGTGGCCTTGATTGGTTGCACTGAGACCGGCGTAAGCAGTTTTCCCGTATTGATTGGCGCTTGTAAGCTGGCCGACAGCTAGCGATGCGCAAACAGCAGTTGTAGAATCCGCACCTGCAGCACCTGGGAATACCGTATCATGCTGAGTTCTGTAGTTTCCTCTTGGGACTGTGTTGGAATTGCAGATTACATATGCGACGCCATAGCGGTGAAAATTGTGTGGGTTACCTTCGACTGCAGGCCGTGCAATTGACCATACTGAGTCCGTCGAACCATCCCAGAGGCTATACGTATTGAAAGATGAATTGAGAATCGTCGGCGCATTTCGAGATGTGAAGTTGGCACCTAGCGAAACGTCATTTGGCTTGGTCGCGCTATCTGCCCATCCAAAATTCGGATCGTGGCAGCTGGCACAACTGACTAATCGTTCATTACCTACAGCGTATGTTGTACCATTGCGGTTACCTGTAATTGTTATGGCTCCCGAAAATTGCGTATCCCAAAAAAACTGTTGGCCCAAAGTCGCCGCGGCGCCCGTATTCACGTACGCATTGCTTGCTTCGCCCGAAGGAGCTTTATATAGAAGCGTCTTGATAATCGCAATCTCAGTGTCTGAAAACAGCGTTTCTTTGTCTTCTTGCGCACAGCCGATGAAGACCAATGCCGCACAAAGCGCGGTAAGAATTCTTATTCCCCCTCTCCTTTTAGGAGAGGGGGTTAGGGGGTGAGGCAAATTCAGTAGTTTCATATATCCCCCTTTTTCAAAACTTGGCCACCAGCGATGAGGTGAAGATGTTGTTGTCGAATGCATATTTGCTGATGTAGCCGACTTCGAGGTTGATCGAATATTCGGCTTTGAAGATGATCGACTCGGTGATGTCGATGCGCACGCCTGGGGTTATTTGAGAGACGTCGACGATAAAGACGTATTTCGGGTCGATCTCGTCGGCTTTGCGGCGGCTGAAGCGGGTGTAGATGCCGACGGTGTTCAGGTCAAAGAGGCCCGGGAATGAATACATGCCCTCGACGTACCAGGCTTCGGCGATGTAGTTTTTGGTTTCGTTAAGGCCGCCGCCGTCGGTGTTGACTTTGAACCACTGGCCGCGAATCTGCAGGGCGTTCCACGCGATTTGAAAGTCGGGGCCGACGTCCCATTGTTTGGGGCCGTTTGAAATCTGGCCGTCTTGCGGGCCATATGAGCCAGACGCGCCGATTTCGAGCAGGGTGATGGGGCCGAACGCGAAGTCATAGCTGAGGCGGCCCGAATAGGTTTTGCCCGAGTTGGTTTCGACACTCTCAAAGATGCGCGTGTCGTTGGTGAATGAATTGCCGTTGGTGACGCCGACGTTCCAGATGAAACGTTTGTCGAAGTGTTTGCCGCGTACTTTGACGCCGATCGGGTTGCCGTTCATGTAACGACCGACGAGCGTAGGGGTGACTGTCCAGCGGTCGGGGGCTCGGCGCCAGCGGTATTCAATGCCGGTGATGCCGATAAATTTGCCGGCAGTGATAGTGATGTCGTACTGGTCGAGCGGCTTATAGTCGAGAAACGCCATGTCGAGGTTGACGAAGCTGCCCATGCCGGTCTGGTTCTGCACGACCGGCTGGCGGGGTAAAAATTCGGTCGAGACCTGCACACGCACTTTGTCGCTCAGTTCTGCAATAAGGTCGACGGTGGCGCTGTTGATCGCCCCCATCGGGTGCCCTTTGCCCTGCATGCCATCGAACGCGAGCGGAAAGTTACCCGCTTCGCCGAGGTCGTGCGCCTCGTGCCGGGTGTTCATATACGTCGAAGCCGGGTCGCCGACGAACACGGCAGTTTTGTCTGCGTATTGCTGAAAATTATTACCCACGTCTTTCGCGTAGCCAACACCTTTGTTCTGCGCGAAGGCAAAACCCATGTCGACAAACCCGGTAATCAGCAAAGTGGGCGATCCCTTAGCGGTGCCGGGTGCCTCACCTTCTGCGACGACACCCGTACCACTACCAGGTACGATTTCTTCAGACGCAGAACCCGATGAAACGGTCACGGCGGCAGGGGCGATTGCCTTGGGCTCGTCGCCTTCGGCTTCGTCGGCGCTTTCGGCCGCAGCAGGCACATTGGTGGCGGCACGGCGCTCGACTTTGCGGGGTTTTACCCGGCCTTTGCGACGCCGGGCTGCTTCAAGATCAAAGCTGCTCGCAGCCAAAAGGGCCGCCAGCAGCAGACTGAAAAATTTTACATATCGGTTCGCGAGCAAATTGAGCATTATTCCGCTTGAGGCCTCTTTACAGTATCGACGAAGACGTACGCACACATGACTGTGATCGACAGCGCCAGCAGACTACCGCTGATTCTCAGCAACAGCGCAAACAGCTCTTTGTGCATGAAAAATAGCCCAAAAGTGTGGAGTACCACTGAGAACGCGAGCAGCACGCCCCAAAGTATCTTCGCGCGTTCAGACGCGGTGCTCATCAAAAAAAGTACCATAAGGGTGAAATAAACAAGACTCTGACCGTTAAGGTGAGTATGGCCGAGCTTGAAATTCTCATAAATAAACCAGTCTTGTACTGCGACCTTCACCGGCTCTGAATCGGCTTCGATGACCACGCCGCTTGATTCGCCATCGTCAGGCTTGACCGCGGCTGGCGCTGCAGCTAGTGCGGATGCAGGCTTCTTCTCAATCTTCTTCTCTGTCACAAGCCCGTGGTGCCACGAACTCAATGCAAGAGCGACAACGAGAATAGAACCCATCAGCAGGGTGTAGATCGCGATGAGCGCCCGTGCGGACACGGGAAATTTGCGTATGTTTGGCCAATTCATAAGGCGCACGCACCTCGTGCTCCCTGTGGGGGCAAGTATAATTTCTTAATTGAGCGCTTTGCCGCTCAATTAAGAATCACCCTTAGATACCTTTGAGAGTATGTTAATCTCGGCAGCGCTCAAGTCTTCGAGCCGTTTGCCGCGTACCAGATCTTTGACCAGTGCATATGACTGCGAGAGGCGTGAGCGCAGCGCCGAAGCGAGCGTCTCTTCGGTGTGGTCTTCTTGCGAACGACCGATATTGCGCATCAGCCAGATCGTGCTCGCCGAGACAATCAGCGTGTTGACGGTCGTTTGCAGCCACGAGGGCATCAGCGCGATGTTAGGCCGGCCCGCGAACAGGTAAAACGTGTTGAAGGTTGTCCAAGCGCAGACCATGAACATGCGGTGCCGAATTGTGTCTGCCGTAATCTGTGGGTTCAGGCGCCGGGCAATACGCGAATAAACTGCTTCGATACCGATCCACAGGGCATAGGCTGCAAGAATCGCGAAGGTCATCGCGAGCGGCGCGGCGAGAATTTTGGGCATGTGTATCGCCTGGCCGTTGAACCAGAAGCCGGGGTTCATGAGCTGGTTCAGCTGTGCGTTCTCTTCATGCGTCCATGAACCTGAAAAGTAATAATCCCACCCACCGCTGTAGAGATAATAGTAGCCGTAGAACATCAGCACCATGCCGAAATAGCCGTAGTAGGTAAACCGACTGCCCGGCTTTTTGTAAATTTCCCAGTAGCTGCGTTCGAGGTCGACGTCAGGGCATGCAGTGATGCACGACACACACACGCTCTGGTCGCCGTCTTTGCCGGGCGCGCGGCACATCGATTGGGTCACCGGCAGCTTTGGGGCATGCGCGGGTGTTTCGAGAATACCGCGGGGCATCGTGTAGATGCGCTGCATCGGTGCAATCGGGCACAGGTAGTTGCACCACGATTTGCCGCCGTAGATGAGGCCCGTGATCATGGCTGCGGCAATGATTCCAATAAAAAAGAAAGCGAAGGCGGCCCGGTCTGAATTGATAAACAGCAGGCGCGCCGTAACGCCGCTGCTCAGAAAAATAAACTGCAGCGGCAGGTGCCAGCGCGCGAGAAATGAATCTTGCGAAATCGTCATCGGTTTGCGCTCGACACGGCCCGTCTGGCGGTTGAAGGTCTTGCGCAGCCACTGAAACCCAAGATAATACGGAATGCGCGAAGCGAATGACAGCGGACAAATTCGGCGCCACGCCTCGTGGCCGAATACCATAAGAAAGAGAGGCACGCACGGCAAAATCATTGTCCAGAAAATGCGCGACCCCATTGCATAGGGCTTCTGCTCGAGCACCTGCCCCTGAACCTGAACCTGCCGGTTGCTGATCGCGAAGGGGGTTCCGCTGTCGGGCTCAGTCAAAACGACAGAAACCGGGTCCCAAAAGAGTGAAACAATCAGCACGATCCAGGCGGCGAATAGAAACATTCGCACACTGACCATGCGGCGCTCAGGGGCTTTCGAAAACATTAGATTTCAATCTCCACAAAGTTTTTGGCGCGCGAAACGCACGTCAGAATATAACCCGCTTCGCGGTCGGCGTCAGACAGGCCCGGTGCGTCATCGCATTCGATATCTCCCCTGATTTTCATCGCGCGGCAGGTACCGCAGGTACCCGCCCGGCATGAAGAAGGAATCTGGACACCGATCTCTTCGGCCAAATCAAGAATCGGAATATCCATATCGCCGCCGAAGGCTTCGAGCGACGAGAGCGAAAAGTGCACGGTGGCTGCGACTGCTGCGTCAGCGACCTTCGGCTGTACGGCCGCTGCGGGCCGCGCAGCAGCAGGCGCAGCAGCTGCTGCTTTCGCCGCGGGGGAAACTCCGAAACTTTCTTGCCTGAACCGCTCTTTGGTCGGGAAACCCTGCTTTTCGAGCAGAATCTTCACATGCTTCATGAACGAATCGGGGCCGCAGGTGAACACCATACGTTCATGCAGGTCGGGGACAATCTGGCGCAGGTGGTCTTCGCTGAGTCTGCCTTTCATGCCTGGCCATGCCTCAGGCAGGTGCGGCGAAGTAAAAGAGGCAACGTATTTGAACTTACGATTCGCCGAAGTAAAAGTCATCATGTCTTCGGTGAAGACCGCATCTTCGGGTTCTCTGATTCCGTGATAGAAAATAACATCAGGGTAGATACCGGTGTCGTGCCACCAGCGTGCCATCGAAAGCATCGGGGTGACTCCGCTGCCAGCAGCGAGAAACAAGAACTTGTCTGCAGCCGTGTCAAAGCAGTGAAACTTGCCGCCGGGCGGCTTCATGACAACGGTATCGCCCAGGCTCAGGTGGTCGTGCAACCAATTGGAAACAAGGCCACCCTTCACGCGCTTCACTGAAATTTCAATAAGGTGCGGCCGCGACGGGCTCGAAGAAATCGTATAAGAACGCAGAATACGTTTGCCATCGATATTCAGCTCGAGCGTCACAAACTGGCCCGGCTTGTACAAGAACAGCGTCGGCTCTTCAGCCATGAATTGAAAACTCTTGAAGTCGTGGCTGCGGTCGACAATGCCGATGCACCGCATGGTCTTCGGGCCTTTTGTCCAGAATTGCAGTTTTTCGGGGCTCACGGCATCGTGCTCGCTGAATGGCACCAGCTTCAGCACCGAGAAGGTGTTCTCGTCGGTTGAAGGTTTAGCCGATACCGACGGCCCGATCACCACAGATTCTGGTATCGGTGCGGGAGCCGGATCGGGTGCTTTGGCTGGCGGAGCCTCAACGGCGCCAGTGGCCGGCGGCGCGACACTATTTTGCCGTTCCTGAAAAAAGCGCGATTCCCGGTACGCACGTTGCAGCTCGGGCAGAACGGAATCATCACCCTGTATCAGCTTCTTCAGCGCATCGTGCAACGGGCGAATCGCCTTGCGTTTTGCCGAAGGGGCGGCTGCCAACGCCGATGCCAGAATTTGCAAAAACCAGCCCCGTGCGTCTGCGTCGAGTGTTTGCGAAAACAGGCTTAACTCAAGCGCGGGTACGGCGCCGCTCTTCACATACTCACGCCAGTATTTTGAATAGTGGCCCAGCAACTCGGCGCGTGCTGTTTCAATTGCGGCTGAAGATTGTTTTGTTTCCAGAGTCTGAAAAAATGCCTCTGCCTCAGGCGCTGTTATTTCGCGCAGAAGGTCGCTCTGCCACGTAAAATACGAAAAGGCACCGTGCGCGATTTTGGTCTGTTCTGCAACTTCTGGCATGACTCTGCTTTCTGACTCAAACCCAGGCTTGCGCGGTTTGAATCTGCGTGTTTATCATGAAGGCATGATTGCCGGACATCGTGTCAATGTCGAAAAGTTCAACATTTGCCAGATTGGCTTTGCTCCTCTCACAATTGTTGAACCAAAATAAATGGTTGCGAGGCCACGGCGTGACGGGCGATAGGCCATCATGAACCCGGAAAACACCCTGCGCTTTTCATTCAGCGGCAAAGGCGGAGAACTTTTTGTACTGCTGATCAAGAACTTGTTTCTCACGCTCATTACTCTGGGGGTATATAACTTCTGGGGCCGGGTAAACCTGCAACGGTACTTCTTCGAGAGCACATCCGTTGCCGGTGGCCGCTTTGGCTGGCACGCAACAGGTAAAGAGCGCTTCATCGCTTTTTTGAAAGCGGCCGTCATCTTCGCTGCCATTCTGGGCATCAACGCTTTGCTCGTGAAAATATCGCCTTACCTCGGCATCATATTGCCAATTGCGTTTTTGCTGCTACTGCCGGCGATTATTGTGGCGCAATTTCGATATCGGCTTTCACGCACATCATTCAACCAGATTCGTTTTCGTTTCACGGGCCGGGCAGGCAACCTGGCAGCGCTCACGCTGAAAGGGGGATTGTTAACGTTCGTGACGCTCGGCATCTACGGAGCCTGGTTCGCTGTCGACGTGCGCAAGTTTCTCTACCGCCATACAATGATCGGCTCGTCGGTGCTTGAATACGACGGTAAAGGTGGTGACGTGTTCGTTCTCTATCTCAAGGGCATTTTGCTGACTATCATCACGTTCGGCATCTATGCCGGCTGGTTCAGGGCAGAAGTTGCGAACTACCATACGAACCATACACTGTTTCAGGGCAATCGCATGAAAGGAGTCATCGACGGCGCTGAAATATTCGTAGCAAACCTTTTAGGCCAAATGCTCACCTTCGTCACGCTAGGCATTTACATACCGTGGTGGATTATTCGCCTGCAGAAAGTCATGATCCAGGGCATGCAGCTGACGGCAGAACCCGATTTCAACTCGATGCAGGCGCAGTTCGACGTGAACGCCGACGCCCTCGCCGAAGGTATCGCCGACGCCGCATCGTTGCTCGACAATATCGCGGATTTTCTGACGTGATTCACCAAACGAGTGCGCGCTACCTCGATGGGGTAGACCCGCGCCCGCGTGTTGGCCGGCTCGTGTTCGACGAGGCGCACCGCGAGCTGCTTTTTTATGAGGCCACCGAAACGGGCGAGAGGTACGTCTGTTCAATCGATAAGCACCAGTCGATTGACATTCGTTCCCGCGGCGGCGAACAGATCGTCGAGTGGCGGCCGAAAACCAACCACACGAGCTCGATGCTGATGATCACCGACCTGCCGTTCACACGGCTGATTCGCGACCGCTTTCTTGCGCACAAGAACGTATTCTGGCGTTACGCAACGCATGTCTGGTCTGAGTCTTTGGGCAAAGTTGCAATTGCGCTCGTGGCCGCAGTCTGCCTCACGGCGCTCGGCACCTGGTATTTCATGGAGCACAGCTACAAACTGATTCCCGTGACATGGGATAAAAAGGTAGGCGATGAGGCTGAACCTGGCCTCAAAGAGTTCGGTGAAAAATGCGATTCGCCACAAACCGTTCAAGAATTGAAGCGCCTGCTACCCTATTTGACCGAGGCAAATACTCCGCACAAGTTTGATATACAGATTCTGAAGTCTCCCGTTGAAAATGCGTTCGCGCTGCCCGGCGGCAAAATCACCTTCTTCGCGCAGACGATCCGCAAGGCGAAAACAAATTCTGAACTCGCGGGCATTCTCGCACACGAAGTCGGCCACGTCGAGCGCCGGCACGGCATGCAGCAGATCAGCCAGTACATGACGCTTCGCGTGATTCTGGCGCTCGCCTTTGGTATGGCAGATGAGACGACCACGCTCGCGATGGCTGCCGACGCCGGCGCGATACTCTTTCTTCTGAAGAACTCACGCGACCATGAACGCGACGCCGATGCGTATGCCGCGAAAAAGCTCGTCGAAGCCGGAATTTCAAACCGCGGCATTCGCGGATTCTTCGAGCGTATACAGCGCGAGCACAAAAAAGAGATGTCGAAGATTCCCGATTTCATTCTGACGCACCCGCAAGACGGCGACCGCATTCACTTTTTCGAGCGGTACGAGGCGAAACACCAGTCGCGTTTTCGGAAAGCCAACCAAAAGTTACCGGCAGACCTTAAAGCGTGGTTAAAGGCCCCACCGACGCTTTCGGCCGCCTGCACGCCCTCGGCGAAAGAGCTGGCGAAGGCAAAGAAAGGTGACGATGCTGACGCTGAAGAAGAATCAGATGAATAAAAGAATCCCCCCGACGTGAGGGCCGGGGGGAAATGTTTCAGTGAGACAACATGAAGGTGCAGGGCACCGTCATACACACATCTCAGCAAAAACTATGCCACACGTATGGAAGGGCTGCAGGCCTGGAAATCCTCAATTATAATAAACTCGACGCTTTGTTCATGTGATGAAATTCGCGCGACATGCAGGTTGACGCACCCGATTTTCGTACACGGCTCGTGAAACAGCTTATCGGGGCGGGCACCAGATTCGCGTTCAACAAGGCAATACCGACCGTGGCGGTACGGCAGATTCTCGATCTGCTGAGCCCGGTCGCGACGCCGGCCGAAAACTGCGACCTCGCGCAGGGCTCTATCGATCATATAGCGTATGACTTCTGGACGCCGCGCTCGATTGTTCCTGGCAGAATTCTCCTTTATAGCCATGGCGGCGGCTATACCATGTTCTCGCGAAAAACGCACCGGGGTCTCGCCTCTCGTCTCGCGCAAGAGTTTGCAGCCCAGGCACTTGTTTATGATTACCGACTGGCACCCGAACACAAATTTCCTGCTGCGATAGATGATGCGCTGGTAGCCTATGAACACCTATTGAAGCTCGGGTACGACCCGAAGAATATCATCATCGCAGGCGATTCAGCGGGGGGGGGCATCACGTTCGCACTCATGCTCGCCGCACGCGACCGCGGCCTGCCGCTGCCGGGGCTGGCAATTGGTCTATCTCCGTGGGTTGACATGACGCATTCGGGCAAGAGCTTCACTGAGAACGAAGCTACAGACGTGATGCTGAGCCCGGCGGGAATCAGAACTTTCGTGGAACGCTATACCAAAGAGAGCGATGCGAAGCATTCTTATGCGTCGCCGCTATTCGGTAACCTGAAAGGATTTCCCCCCGTTATGCTACAAGCCGCGGGGGATGAAATTCTGCGGGACGATTCGGTCTCGTTCGCTGCCGCCCTGCGCGAAGCAGGTGTGCCTGTCGAACTCGATGTCTGGCCCGGCCTCTTTCATGTGTTTGAATTCGCCTGGCGTTGGTTGCCGCAGAGTAATGACGCGATTGTCAAAATGGGTGATTTTGTGCGCCGCCACTATTCGCGTTAAAGCGTCTCGAACAAGATACCCTCCTTCGCTAATTTTTGCTTGTTCCGTTACAGGTACTTTGGGTTGCGTAACGGGTGCAGGAACACTCGGCACTTACCCAGCCCGATACTTTCATTGAGCACTACGAACGCAAGATTCACAGCCAAAAGCAGTTGATCGAACTTTCGAAAGCGCTCAATTCAAACCTTGATCTGCGTTCGCTGATCGATTCCATTTTGAATGTCAGTATCGCTCAGAGCCGCTGCCTGCAGGCCGGCATCTATCTGGTGCCCGAGATCGACCACCATGGCCTCGTGCTCGATGAAAATCTTGTAGGTTTTGAAGTCGCTGATGTGACTGAGTTCACGATTCCGTACAAAAGCGATATCGTCAAACTACTCTCTGAATATCCGACGCTGCTCACGCTCGCGGAGATCAAAAATATAGCGGCGGCGACCGACCATTCAAGCCTTGCGCAGGTGAGCTACCGCGATGCCATCGCGCAACTTTCAAAGTTGAACTCTGAACTTTTACTGGTGCCTCTCAAGGCTAAGGGACGCATCAACGGCATTCTCGTCATGGGCCCTAAATCAGACGGAGAAACCTACCTTGCCGAAGAGAAAGCGTTTCTCTCAGACCTGGCGTCGCTCGCTGCGATTGCGGTCGAAAATGCAAGGCTCTACGAACTGGCTACCGTAGACATGATGACCAAACTGAAGATTCATCATTTCTTTCAGACGCGGCTGCGCGAAGAGCTTGAAAACGCCCGCGACAACGACCAACCCGTCTGCCTGCTACTCACCGATATCGACCATTTCAAAAAATTCAACGACACGTACGGACACCAAATCGGTGATCTGGTGCTCAAAGAGGTCGCGAAAGTTTTGATCGGCATGGCGCGCGGCAAAGACATTGCTGCCCGCTACGGCGGCGAAGAATTCGCCCTCATTGCACCGGCGCGCAATCTCGAAGCAGCACGCGCCATCGCTGAAAAATATCGCGAACGTATTGAAAAACTCTCTGTGAAGAACCCTTCAAACAAAGGCGACAAGACCCTCAAGGTCACGGTCTCAGTGGGTGTGGCAATGTTTAATCCTACGACCGACAGCGAAAACAAGCACCTGATCGAACGCGCCGACCAGGCCCTCTACGCCGCCAAACACGGCGGCAGAAATCGGGTTGAGGTGAAATGATTAGGTTTGCATGGCTTACGCCCTGCAAACCTAATCATCAATAACTTGACGGCCCGCTCTAAAACGCGGTTTTAGCCCATGGCTGAACTCAGCAAAGATATCGTTGGCCGCAAGATGGAGCCCTTTACTTTTACCGTTGAACGCGGTAAGGTGAAAGAGTTTCTGCAGGCGATCGGCGAAACCAACGCAATATACCACGACGTTAACGCGGCAAAAGCCGCCGGGTACACAGACACGCCTGTGCCCCTGACTTTTCAGACGGCTTTTACCTTCTGGGGTTATGGTGACAAGTTCTGGAACGACCTCGACTCATTCGGCATCGATACAAAAAGACTGCTGCACATGAAAGAAGAGTACACGTATCTCGAACCAATCTATCCCGGCACGACGGTCAGCTGCCAGGTTGAAGTGATCGATGTGAAGGTCGGTAAAATGAACATGGTGACTTTCAAGAACACCTACAGCGACGGCAAAGGCAAAGTATTCATCGAAGCCGAAATGGCAATTGTGATTCGCCCAGAGGGTATGTAATATGAAAAAAATACAATTTGCAGATTACGCTGAAGGCCAGGAAATTCCCGAGCTGCGCATCGGGCCGATCAAACAAATGGATCTCGTACGCTACGCGGGCGCATCGGGTGACTTCAACCCCATACATAATGACGTCGAATTCGCGAAATCAGCCGGCCTGCCGGGCACCATCGCGCATGGCATGTATATCATGGCGCTTATGGGTCGCCAGGTGACCAATTGGGCCCCCCCGACTCAGGTGAAATTCTTCGGAGTCAAATTCAAGGGCATGAGCCTTCCCGGCGAAACTATGGTTTTTACAGGGAAAATTAAGAAGAAAAAAGAAGACAACGGCGAAAAGCTCCTTACCGTTTCACTGAGCGCAGCCAATGACAAAGGCGAAGTAAAAGTGAGTGGCGATTTGACTGTAAAAGCGGAATAGTCCTCTTCTAAGCAATTATGGATATATCATTCGCAGACGTCGGTAGCCATAAAGTCGTACGCGTTATGGGGGATGTAGACCTCTATAACGTCGGCGACCTGAAGCGCGCAGTGTTCGAACTCATCGACGAAGGTGAAGTCGAGTCGCTGATCATCGACATGGCGAGTGTTAACTATATCGATTCGTCAGGTGTCGGCGCGCTCGTGGCCGCGCAGAAAAAAATGAAAACGCAGGGCGGTAAATTCGGTCTGCTTGCACTCACCGAAGACGTGCTCAATATTCTGAAGCTGGCGACCCTTGACCAGTTTTTCAAAATTTACGAAGCTGAAGCACAGCTTCCGCAATAATTTTATACCCCTGCGCCGGTTGGCAGAGGGCCTTTCATGAAATCAGTTGCATTAATCTATGGCGGCGAATCGGGAGAACACGATGTGTCGTGTGTCTCTGCAAGTTACCTTGAACACACCATCGCCGCAGCGGGCTTCACTGTAGTGCCCGTTTACATCTCACGCAAGGGCGAGTGGCATAGACAATCGAAGGTCGCAAAACTCGCCGCCGATAACAAACACAACCCAAGTTCTCTGGTGCAGAAAAGCGGACACGTCGTACTGCAGTCTGCAGGTGAAGAAACAGAAATTGATTTTGCTTTTCCGATA
The DNA here is from genome assembly GCA_942492915.1 of uncultured Leptospiraceae bacterium. GTDB lineage: Bacteria > Spirochaetota > Leptospiria > Turneriellales > Turneriellaceae > Turneriella. The sequence goes on along the minus strand of OW818662.1, from coordinate 3,378,631 downwards.
GTGCACGGCACCGCCGGCGAAGACGGCGCGCTGCAGGGTTTTTTCGAAGTGCTCGGTCTGCCGTATGCCGGGTCAGGGGTTGCGACCTCTGCGGTCTGCATGGACAAAGCGCTCATGCGCGCGCTCTTTGCAGTGAATGAAATTCCTCAGGTTAATTATTTTGTTATCGCCGACGCAGAATCGGCAGATTTGCAAATCATCCATGACAAAATAACATCCTCATTTGGTTACCCTGTCTTCATCAAGCCGTGCAACATGGGCAGTTCGGTCGGCGTTCACAAGGTCGAAGGCCGCGAGGCGCTGGCAAAAGCAATTGAGGATGCAGCGCGTTTTGACGACCACTTGCTGTGCGAGCAGGGCTTGGCCGTGCGTGAACTCGAGATTGCGATTGCGGGAAACTTTCCCGAATACATCACATCGGGCGTCGGTGAAATCAAGGTTAACCATGAATTTTATTCTTACGAAGCGAAATACCTCGACCCGAATGGTGCCGAACTTTTCTTGAATGCAGACGTCGATGCGGGTGTGCGCGCAGAGATACAGCGCCTCGCAAAAAAAGCTTACGCAGCTGTGCGGGGTGACGGGTTTGCGCGCATCGATTTCTTCTTACAAAAAGAATCCGGAAAGCTCTATCTGAACGAAATCAACACCTTGCCGGGCTTCACGCCGATCAGCATGTTCCCCCAACTGTTCAAGGCCGCGGGTCTTGACGGCGCCGAAATCACGCGCAAGATTATCGATTGGGGCAAGGTACGCTGCGACCGTCTGAAGCGGCTTCGGGCCGCGAGCCGCGCAAAAGCAGCAGATGCGTGAGCTTGGGCAAGGCCGCCGCCGGTTTACCCTCTCATACCACTATTACGCACAGCGCGATACGCGAAACCACCTCGAACTATTTCTCGACATTGATGAGAATGCTCCACTGCAAACCTGGCGCAATTATTCGCACACGACCTCAGCCAAGCGAACGGATCGCCGCCTGAGCTTTGTCGCAGCACCCGACCACCGCCGCATCTACCTCGACTTCTCGGGAAAGGTGACCAACAACCGCGGCAAACTGCGCATTGTGAGAAGAGGCTTTTTTGTTGACTTAAGGAGGCGGAGCTCCGTAGGTCGCACTGCACACGAGGTGCATACTAGTGCGACCCGATGGACATGGATGTCCGGGGTTCGCACTGCACAGGATGTGCATCCCGATGCGAACCGAAGGACAGGAGGTCTGAGGTCATCGAAATCCATTCTCGTAACTCTATGAGCGAACTGCGCGTACCCGACGTTCCGTTACCCCGCCCTTTTCTGCGCGTGCTCAGCGACGATGTCGTGACACGCGACGACCTCGACCGAGTGCGCAAGACGATGCAACAGACAATTGATATCTTGCAGGGCGATCTGAATCGCGAGCGAGAACTTGTGAAAAAGCTTGAAAAATCTGGCGAGGTGCTGAACGAAATTCTCTCCTCACCTGATTTTCGCGCACTCAGCATGAAATCGGCGGCGGCAACAGAATCGGAAACGATGGCCGGCCCGACAGGTACACACATCGACGAACCTCCCATCGAATACAGTGAAGTTATAGAAATTGAACTGACCGAAGACAAGATCGAACATTTCGACTCTGGCGGAACACCCACATAGCATGAAGCGCATTTTGCTTCAGTTCAGTTTCGTCGCCGCGATGCTTACACCGCAGTTTACAGCCGCGCAGACGGCGATACTCGACCCCGCGCCTGAAGACCAGGGCGACGAAGGGTATCTGGCGCTCGAAGGTGGCATTGGCTACAACGCCTACCCCACCTCTGAATATTTTCGCGCGCCGCTCTTTTTTACCGGTGGCTCGGCGAAGCGCGAAATCACGACCCGCCTGCTTCTGCTAAGCGACATGCTGCACGCGGGCGAATATTTCAGCGGCAACTTTTCAGCGATCAAAGCGCAGGGTGTTTACCACTACAGCTTTGGCCAGCTCGACGTCGACTACCTCAGCTGGTATGGACGAATCTGGGCTGCGGGTCTCGGCGGGGGGCTCGGGCACCAGGGGTTTATCATCGATGGTGCAGACAAATCGGCGCACGTGCTGACCGGGCGGCTGCGGCTGCAGGGATTCATATTCTGGACAGAGTACCTCGCGACGCAGGGTGTGATTACCGCCCCTATCGCGCTCTACCAGTCGGCGACCGACCGGTTTGGCCTTTGGCATGGTGAGCTGAACATACTATTCGATTTTAAGGGCCGCGTGCGAAACCCCGAGCCGCAATCATTTATGTTTTCCGCTTCGCTGCATTACGATTATATTAAGTTCAATCACGCCGCGCAGAGCTTTGCGCAGCATGAACTGACCCCCATGTTCAAGATTCTGGTTATCTACTAATGAACGAAACGCACCAAAAACTCATTGTCGCCCTTGACTACAGCTCTGCTGCCGAGGCGTTAGCGCTCGTCGACGCGCTCGGTGATGCGGTGGTCTTTTACAAAGTCGGCATGCAGCTCTATTTTGCCGCGGGCAATGCGATAATCGCAGAACTCAAGAAGCGAAACAAAAAGATCTTTCTTGATCTTAAGATCAACGATATACCCGAAACGGTCTCTAAGGCTGTGACTTCGCTGATCGATCTCGGCGTCGAATACCTGACGCTTTTTACCGACGCGGCGCAGATTCGTGCAGCGGTGGATGTCGTGGCCAAACGCAACTCGTCGCTGAAACTTCTGAACGTCACAGTACTGACGAGCCAGGCGAGCACATTCGACGAGGTGAACGCACGGGCCGCGATGGCGCTCGCCGCCGGGGCACACGGTCTCATCTGTTCGGGGCTCGAAGCCGGCGAGCTACGACGCTTACACGGGCCGGCGCCAATTCTGGTCACGCCAGGTATCAGACCGGCAAAGGCCGATACAAATGACCAGCAACGCATAGTAACGCCTCGGGACGCCATACAGGCAGGTGCGACCAATATTGTCGTCGGCAGGCCCATCACGCAGGCGGCAGACCCTCGCGTGGCTGCATTGGCCATACTCGAAGAAATCAAAGAAGCTGCCCGCTAAACCCGTACGATGGCCTTCAAGACGCTCATTGACAAGATCGGCAAATCGGGTGTCGTGCTGTCGCCGATGGTAGGTTATTCTGATTCGCCCTACCGCCGACTTTGCCGCAGTGAAGGTTCGGCCTTCAGTATTACAGAGTTTGTATCGACCGAACACCTGTTTCGGTCAAATGCGAAGGCAATTAGCCTGTTTCGTTACGAAGAGTCTGAACGCCCGATGGTGTTCCAGATTTTCGGTAACAATCCCGACATCATCGTGCGCGGGGTCTCCCGCGTTTTGAATCTTAACCCCGACGGCATCGACCTCAATATGGGCTGCTCAGTGCGAAATGTCTCGAACAGCGGGTCGGGTGCTGGTTTGCTTAAGTGCCTGGACAAGTCACGGATTATCATCCGCCGGCTGGTAGCCGAAACAGGCTTGCCGATCTCTGCGAAAATTCGCCTCGGCTGGGATCACGACTCGCTCAACTACATGGAGACGACCGAGATGCTCGAGAGCGAGGGCGTCTGGGCAATCGCAGTGCACGGCCGCACGCGGCAGATGGCGTACACGGGCAAAGCCGAATGGGACCGCATCGGCGAAATTGCGCGCGCCCGCAAGATTCCCATTTTCGGCAATGGCGACGTGACGTCGCACGCCGAGGCGATGGCAAAGATTCAGCAGTACGGGGTTGCGGGTGTCTATGTCGGCCGAGGCTCTTTTGGTAACCCATGGCTGTTCTCAGGCCGCGACCGCAGCCAGCTTTCATACCTCGAACGTCTGCCCGTAATTCTGCAGCATCTGGAATACATGGCCGATTTCTACGGCGACGGACTCGCTGCAGTGCTGATGCGCAAGCAACTGCACCAGTACCTCAAAGACCTGCCACTCTGGACAGAGATCAAGCCGCAGATGTTCACCGGGACTTCGGCCGCCGTGCTCAAAGAGATTTTGTTGCGCATGGCTGAACGAATGGAATTGGTCGCGTAGAGTCGCCCTCAGTGTCGACGCGCGTTGAAACTTCTTCTAGCTATGGGCTTAAGCCCATAGCTAGAAGATCGGTCGCGCACTTTTGCCAATTGCACGGTTTTTGCTCGGGACGCCAAAATTATCAACCCGGCACAGAGCGCTAACGCACTAGATGTTTACTTCTACCGCCTCTTCGATACCCTCGACCGTCTTGAGTTCTTTCAGAATATTCGTCAGGTGGTCTTCTGAATCAACCTCGATAACAAACCTGTCGTTGATATGACCCACCTGCGAAGTTGTTGCATTCGCTTCGATGATGTTAGCACCGCTCTGCGCCAACTGCTTCACAATGTCCAAGAAAATCTGCGGGCGATCTAGGCCGCGTATCTCGATCGAAGCCTGACGGCCCGTTGAATGGCCAACCCATTTCAGTGAGATCAGCCTTTCTGCCTGCTCGGGATTCTCGCTGAGGTGTGTCAGCGACGGGCAACCCTTCTTGTGTACCGAAATTACACCGAGGCGTGAGATGAAGCCGGCAATATTGTCGGGCGGCGACGGGTCGCAGCACTGCGCGTATTTGACCTCGATCTGTGTTTCACCCTGCCAGTCGATCTTCTTCAGGTTGGGTTGCGCGATTACGGTTGCGCCCAGTTTTTCACTGCGCGTAGTCTTCGGACCCTTTTGTTCAGGCTGAGATTTTTTCTCTGACTCTACAAGCCGTTCAGCAATAGTCGTGTCGGTCTTGCGAAAGAACGCCTTCAGTTTTGCGCGGCCGTTCGGGGTCTTCAGATAGTTGAGCCAGTTCAGCGATGGTTTAACGCTGCTGTTGGTGATGATCTCTATCTGGTCTCCGTTCTTGAGCGGAGTGCGAATGCTGACGAGTCGATCCCCGATTTTGGCGCCGGCACACCTGAGGCCGATATCGGTATGTATGCGAAAGGCAAAATCGAGTACGGTCGAATTTTCGGGCATCGTGAAAATTTTGCCCTTGGGTGAAATGACATAGACCTCGTTCGTCTGGCTGAGGTTTGAAACGAGTTCTTGATAGAAATCGCCCGAATCGGCCTCTTCGTCAGAGATCGCCATATTCTGCAGGTCGAGAAACTGCGTTTCAAACGTGGCTTGATCGCCCGGCTTTTCTTTATAAGCCCAATGCGATGCAATACCAAACTCCGAAATGCGGTGCATCTTGACGGTGCGAATCTGCACCTCGATCGGCTGGCCACCGGGACCGATCACAGTGGTGTGAAGACTCTGGTATCCGTTCGATTTGGGCACCGATATGTAATCTTTGAATCTGCCTGGTATCGGCGTCCACAGCGTGTGCACGAGGCCGAGCACCGTATAGCAGTCGGGCACCTCGTTAACCAGCACCCGCACTCCGGTCAGATCATAAATATCTTCGAACGATTTCTTCTGTTCGAGCATCTTGTTGTAGATCGAATAGAAATGTTTAGAACGGCCTTCGACGGTCGCCTTGATTTTGGAATCTTTCAGGTGCTGAGTCAAGAGCGACATCACCATCGCCACACGCCCGTCGCGCTGGCCTTTTTTTTCGGCGATCTTGTCTTTGATCAACGCATACGTGGTGCGGTCTAGATGGTAGAGCGCAAGGTCTTCGAGTTCAGACTTGATCTTGTAAATACCCAGACGACCAGCGAGCGGCGCATAAATTTCCAGAACTTCGCGCGCAATCTGCATACCCTTATTGGTTGCATGAAAGCCCAGCGTGCGCATATTGTGCAATTTGTCTGCCAGCTTAATTAGAATGACCCGGCTGTCTCTGATCGTCGCCATGATCATCTTGCGGATATTGATCGCCTGCTTGTTTTCGGCAGTCTGCGTCTTCAGTACCGAAATTTTTGTGACAGATTCGACCAGATAGGTAATCGTTTCGCCGAATTCTTGCCGCATGTACTCCGGCTTGATGAAGGTATCTTCGAGCACATCGTGCAAGAGCCCCGCGCATACCACCTCATGGTCGAGACCGAGATCTGCCAGCGTGTGTGCGACGGCCAGCGGGTGAATGATGTACGGCTCGCCCGACAGGCGTTTCTGAAATTTGTGAGCGTCTTCAGCGAGCAAATAGGCCTTCTTCACGAGCGCCTTCTGCGCGCGCGTCACATAAGACGGCATGTGCGCGAGCAGCGTATTCAGCGTTTGCCCCTCTGGCACGCTCTGGCTTCGTAAAATGGAAGGCATAGCCATGTGGATATAATACGTGATTCAAAGCGGCCTTTGCAACAAAAATCGCGTTTACCGATGCGGATTTTAACCGATACTGGAGATAGCGCCCCTAAGCGCAGCCTTTACCCATGCTTTACCTGGCCATACTCAGTATTGTCGCTTTGCTCGCCCTGCTGGCGTGGCTATTGACGCTGCGCAAAAGCAACCCGTTTCATCTCGTGCAGCGCCTGATGGACGAAGGACAATACGACGAGGCCGTAGTAAAGCTGACGGCCATGGCTGAAGACGTCGACCTCGCGCCCCGCAGTTACGTCTACCTCGCGGAATGCCATGAACAGCTGGGCGCCCGTGACCTCGCGCGCACGTGCTATCGTAAGGCGATCGACGCCGGCGCCTTTGACGACAAAGACCGGGAAATTGAGATCTACAAAAAGATCGGTGAAATCTACCGTGCCGAGAATGACACAGAAGGCTTTTTTGAAATCTGTCTTGAAATTCTGCGATTGAACCCCGGCGACGAACTCGCCAACCAGGAAGTCGGCATGCTTGCCCTCGGTGACGGCCATTACGGTGTCGCAGAAGTTTATCTCAAGGCCGCAATGCAGAACAGCGATGATCCGCAGCTTGTGCTGGCCTATGCGGTGACGCTCTGGCAGATCGGTGAGCGCGACACGGCCGTCGGGCTTGTCGAAAAGCTCGTCGCAGATGGTGACGAGGGGAATGTCTTTTCTCTTATTTATGCTACGATGGCAACCTTCGGCATTCATCTGGCAAAAGGCAGGCAGTTTTCGCAGAAACTCATCAGCGAAACGAAAGACGAGAGCGTACAACAACTGCTTTACAATATTTTCCTTTTTCAATGTTACCAGGGTAAGGCGCTGCGTGAAGCATTGGATTTTCTCAAGCGCCAGAACGAAGCAAACGCGCTGCCGACAGAAAAGCGACGCGAATACCAATACCTGTTGCTGATACTCTATCTGAACGAAGAGATGTTTCTCGAAGCATCAAGGCTCTATCGCGAACTTGCAGAGGCAGATGACGAGTACCGCGACTTGAGGCACCTCAGGGTATTTATTGACCAGATCGATCTGAATCCGCATGCTGAGAACCTCAAACCCTTCAAGCAAATACTCAAAGACAACTTCGAGCCCCTGTTGATGCCTGACCTGACATACGCCATTTCGGGATTTCGCAAGAATCGCGGCCTCACCATCACAAAATTTTTCGACATGACCGGGCCTGTGCCATCGCTGCGCATCGAATACGATGTCATGACGGCAGAGAAAAGCGCCGACTTGTTCATGCAGATGATGCCTGAAGAATTTCAGAAGTTCGTGCTCTATATCATCACCAATCTGGAATATAACGAGCCCGTAAAAGAAGCCTCGGGTGAAAAAGATCTGGTTTTGTACTCGGCGATTTCGTCGAAGAGCAAGTCGATTCGGGCCCTCTTTGCCTTTTATCGATTGCGCACCGGCGCGCACATCAGCGATATCTCGCTGCGTAACCTGCAGAACAAAATGCAATCACTGAAAGCCGATAAAACTTATATTATTTCGAGCGCGCAGCTCACAGAGGGGGCAACCACGTTGCTGATGAACGAATCATCCCTGAAGCAATTCGATGCCGAGCATCTTGCCGAATGGCTGCACGCCTACTTCAAGGCGACCCGCAGACAACAATAACAAATAATCTGATTTCGAATTGAGCAATCAGTGCTGCTCAAAAATACCGTTTCTGAAGCCGACTGCTGACCTGAGGCGAAGCACGATGCGCAGCGCTCCGTACACAAAGAAGGGAGCCACGATGACATCAACAGTGTAGTGCACCCGCTGAAACAGCAGGCAAAAACCCATCACGATCACGCCGACAAACGCAAGCTTGCGGTAAATACCGGCTGGCAACATCAGGTACAGCAGGTACATCGTTGCAGTGTGGCCTGAAAAAAAGAGGTCTTTATTGACCTGTTTGCCGGTATACATAAAACTCAATACCGGGTCGACGAGCGGTATGAGACCGATCGGTGGCTCGAGCGGCACAAGCGTCATGGTAATCATGCGCATGATCACAAAAAGCGCATACGCTTCAAAACCGACTACCAGCCTTTCGGGTGAAGGCAGCAAAAAGATGAAACCAATCAGCAGCGCAGTGTAAAGAATATAGAAGATCAGGTCGCTTAAATCCCGTGCGGGCAGATAGTTGAAGATCGGGTCTTGAAGCTGCACCCCCGGTCTCATTTCGATCTGGGTCAGAAACGGCACAGTGCTGAGCATCACGACTGTCAGAACAAGCGCCGCAAATATAAATTCATACCGCTGGTCAGGTATCTTCCAGAAATTGAGCCAGGTGCCTTTGAGTCGCGACATGATTACCGGGCGACTTTATTGCCGACGGATGGACAAGAACCGTTTTTTTTCGGTTGCAGCAAGCAGAAATTGAACATGCGTAACTGAATTGTCGAACGCCTTATCTATTGACGGCGGGCGGGCGTTTGCAGCGAAAAGTCATGTTTATCAAGACTTTCACTTCAGTCTTCATCACGGTATTTCTGGCCGAAATCGGCGACAAAACGCAGCTGGCAACGATGCTCTTCGCCGCAGACAGTCAGGTCAACAATTGGCATGTTTTTCTGGCCTCGAGCTGTGCGTTGGTGGTCGCGGCGGGCATCGGTGTTTTTGCCGGCGCATTGCTCGGCAAGTATGTTTCTGAGCATACGCTGCGTTACGTTGCCGGGGCGGGATTCATTGCCATCGGCATCTGGACCATAGTGCGCACGTGAACGGGTCTTTTCATCACTGCGCCTGCCAAAGCCGGCGATACGTTAGGGATTTCTTGAGCAGCTGTGCGTGGCTGCCTGTCGCTTCGATGCCCCCGTTTCCCAATACAATAATTGAGTCGGCGTGAGACACCGTGCTGAGCCGGTGCGTAATTAAGATCACCACTCGCTTTCGGCTAAGCGCACGCAGGTGCGAGCGAATGCGCTGTTCACTGATCGTATCGAGGTGTGCCGTCGCTTCGTCGAGCACGAGTATCGGTGCACGGCGGGCCAGTGCACGGGCCAGTGTGAGCCGGTGCTTCTGCCCCCCCGAAAGACGAAAACCACGCTCGCCGATCAGCGTATCGAGACCATCGGGCAGTTCGTGCACAAACCCGTCGGCATCAGCAGCTTTGAGCGCCCGCCGCAGGTCGGCGTCTGAGAACACCTCGTCGGTTCCGAATAGATTATCGCGTACGGTGCCATCAAAAAGTATCGCATCTTGCGTGACGATTGCGATCTGCCTTCGCCATGCGGAGAGTTCAAACTCATTTATGTTTTTGCCGTTGAGCAGTATTTCGCCGCTCTGCGGAGAATAAAAGCGGCACAGCAGATCAATCAGCGTCGTCTTGCCGATGCCGCTTTCGCCGACGATGGCATAGATGCGTGAAGGCTGCATCGAGAGGTTTACGCCTGAAAGTACGGTCTGCCCGTCACGGTACGAGAATTCAACATTCTTAAAATCCACCTTGCGGATTTGAGTCGGTACTGCCAGATTGCCGGTATTCGATTCCCGGTCGAGCTGTAGCATGTCGAGCACCCGATCAAGAGACGCCATCGATTTCTGAATCTGGCTGAGCGAAAAGACAATGCGCCAGACCGGGTAGAGCAGCATGCCGCTATACATCTGAAAAGCAACGAGGTCGCCAACGCTCGTTTCGCCCCGCAAAAAGTAAATGCCACCAAAAACCATGATCAACAGAGAAGTGACGGGAATGAGAAAATTCCAGATGCCGTCGACGGCAGATTCTTTGAGGGACGCGAAGATATTCTTACGGAACATCAGACCCTGCGCGAGATTGTATCGACGCTTTTCTGCAGCCTGCATTTCAAAGGCCTTAACGGCGCGTATGCCCGCAAACACTTCGCTCGTACGCGCGTCTTGCGCAGATCGGTCGTTGCTGACAGAGCGATAGACAGGCCTCACGCGCAGAATATAAATGAGGCTGATATAAATCAGTGGAGGAATAAATCCCGATGCGACGAGCGCCAGGGGCAGGTGCCAGTACATAAGAATGCCGAAAGTGATAGCGATGCGCAGCGACGCCACGCCGGGCGAGATCACCGCCATTTGTAGAATGCCCGTGAGGTTCTCAGCGTCGCTGGTCAGGCGCGAGACGATGCCACCAGTCTTGAATTCGTGAATTTGTCCGAGCGGCAAATGCATCAGGTGTCTGAAAAGCCTGAGCCGCAGCGCGCGCACGAAGCGGCCATTAACAAGCGCCGTATAGAACCGCCGCCAGAAATCGATAGCCTGCGCGGCGATAAGCGTTGCAAAGAGAATACCTCCGATATAGAACAGTAGCTGGCGCTTTTCGCCGTAGCCAAGTTTCGGGTTCAGCAATACTCCATCGAGAATATGGCGCGTCGTTACGGGCACCGCGAGGTAGAGAATTTCTGTAGCGCACGCGGCGAAAAATATCAGCGCAAAGGGCCGACGGTAGTCTGCCATAAGTACGAGGTACGCGCGCCAACCCTGTCTGAATGGCGCGCGGTCAGCGGGCGGTTCTACGCGTTGTGATTGTTTAGTTTCTTTTTTCCCGCGCGATTTTTTGATTTCGATCAGAAATTGGTGAAACAGGCGACGGGACGAGACAAGGGCCATGCTTCTGAAAATACTGCGCGCAGGCGGGCACGACGAATAAAGACACAGAAGAGGGTAAAATCCTAATCTGCTTGTCGACTAAAGCGGTTCGACTCCCGGGTTCTTCTGCAGCTCTTCGGTAACGAATTTTTCGATGCGCTTCGTCGCTTCGTTCGAGAGGGTGGTAAAAAGCACGCCGCAGGTATAGCGTCGCTCTTCGGTTGTCTCGCGCGTGCACCAGCGAATGAGTCCCTGGCAGATAAAGCGCAGCGACTTGCCCGGCAGATACACGTTGACGCTGATGAGCGTGTTTTTCGCGAGGTGCCGGTCAGTTATCATGCGCAGGCCGACCGAACTCAGGTCGGTTACGGTCGCTTCATAACGACCGGGTTCTGTCCACACGTTGTAGCCGATGACTGAGTCGAGTTTCATGCGCTGGCCTTTGCGAATGACACTCTTGTACAGCTTGGTCGGCTTGACGATGCGGATGAGCTTCCCTTCGCGCTGTGGCTCGACCATTGAGTCAAACCTGAAACGAAAATTGGCCATTGTGAATTCAATCTGCACAGCCTCAGACACGGGTGCACCGAGGTAATCGTCGTCGACCCGTACGGAAAGGTGCCGGTCACCGAGCGTCTCGAGCACGCCCTGGTAACGCCTGCCTTCAGCATTGTCGTCAATCGGCATGATCTGCAAGGCAAGACTTTGGCGCAGTATTGACATCAGAGTTCCGTGAACAGCTGGTATGGTACCGACCAATTGGCACCGTCAACCGGATTTTGCACTTGACCCTACGCTCTGCAAGCCATGTTTGCGGTAAGGAATATTGCTGGTGGCCTCGCTTATCATAAGCCACAACTGACACAAACTATGGACCCTCTCAAAGAGCTCTCGCACACGGTTACGGAATTGCCCAGGGGTGGTTATCTCGTACAAACCCCCGGGGGATATTTTCAGTTCGGCGCACCGCCTGAAACCATCAAAGACACGATGTTTTTGCCCGAAGGTGTGCCCACCGTCTTTGTGCTTCCGAAGCACTTCTTCAACTGGCGCAAGGGCATCAGCGTCGCCGAGCTGGAATTTCCGATTTACTATAACTTCTTTCTGAAAAAGCGCAAGACCATTCTGATCTGCAACGAAGAGCAATTTATGCGCTTCAAGACGGTGTTTAATGAAGCCGTTTTCGGTCCAAAGAATCTCGATGTCTCGGGCGACTACATGGAAGGCCTCGAAGTACCGGCACTGAAACGCGAGATGAAATTCTTCAGCAGCACCTTCAAGTTTTCAGACATGGTAGGCTTCGGCATTTTCAACGAAAAGCGACGCTTCACCTACAAGGGCGTCACCATCAGCCAGGATGCCGATGACAATTTTTCAGTCGCCGCAGGCAGCAAACATATAGCAGATATTCCCGGCAAGATAGAATTCAAGACCGTTTACCGCATTGGCGAACGTCTTCATGAACCATTCGTACCGCCGCTGTTCGGCGTCACCTGCCTGGGCCCGAGCCACGGCTTCGACCCGAGTGAAAACACTTCAGGGTTTATCATATGGTTGAACCACAGTGGTATCATGGTCGACCCGCCGGTGAACACGACCGAATGGCTCGAAGATTCGAATGTGAACCCCAAGTTCATTGATAGTATCATTCTCACGCACTGCCATGCAGACCATGATGCGGGTACCTTTCAGAAAATTCTCGAAGAAGGCAAGATCACAATTTACACGACCGAAACGGTGATGGGCAGCTTTTTGAAAAAATACTCTGCGCTCGCAGACATCGACCAGAGCTATATGCGCCGGTTGTTTGACTTTAAGGCGGTGAAGGTGGGTCAGCCTTTCTTCATTCACGGTGGCCGATTCGACATTTTCTACACTTTGCATTCGATTCCGGCGATTGGCTTCACGCTGAAATTTCAAGACCAGTCATTCGTGTACTCGTCTGACCATAATAACGACCCGGTGATACATGAGCAGTTGCGTGAAAAGCAGATCATCAGCGAATCACGTTACAAGGCGCTGCGCAACTTCCCCTGGCATAGCAATGTCATCTATCACGAATCGGGTATCGCCCCTCTGCACACGCCGATAGCACATCTCGACTCATTGCCTGAAGACGTGAAGAAACGCATCGTCGTCTACCACATCAGCGAGAAAGACTTTCCGAAACAGACGCACCTGACGCTCGCAAAATTTGGTATCGAAAATACACTGTATTTTAACGCCGCTGCGCCAGAAAACGTTAAGGCCTCTCAGATTCTTAGCACGCTGAAACAGCTCGACTTCTTTGAAGACATGCCGATCTCGCGCGCGCAAGAGTTTATCGACATCGTGCAGATAGAACGGTATAAGAAGGGTGACCTGATCATTCAACAGGGGACCAGCGGCGACCGTTTCTATATCATCTATTTTGGTTCTGTTTCCGTACGCACACAAGATCTGCAATCACGCAAGATTTACGGTGCTTATGACTACTTCGGAGAAGTCGCACTGGTAACCAACCAGTTACGTACCGCCGACGTGGTCGCAGAGACCGAAGTAACCCTGTTTACGGTTGAAAAAGACAAATTTCTGAACTTTATTTCTGGCTCAGAATTTGAGAAGATACTGTTGAAACTCGCCAAAGTGCGCGATGCCGAAACGTGGAACGTCATCTCACAGAGCAGGCAGCTGAACTTTCTGACATCCACACAAAAAACATGGCTCGAGTCGATGCTGATTCCTGTCGAGTTTACTGAAAAGGGCCCCATTTACCCTTCAGGCGAACCGCCGAAATATTTCTATATTATTCGCTCGGGAGAAGTCACGCTCACGAACAACGGCATTGAAGAGAGTGTGCTGACGCGCGGTGACGTGATCGTGCACAGCGAACTGTTGAAAACCGGACGTGAAGATTTCGCATACGGCTTTATCAATAAAGGTGAAGCGTCGCTCTATGCCGTTACCCGCGATGACGCGCTGCGGTTCTTCGATCGCAACCCCGGCGTGAAGATGAAGCTACAGTACGAGTTTTAAGATGCAAACAGCGCCGCACCGCGGCAAGAAAACATGCGCGATTCCGCTGCGGGCTACACAGTCCGAAGCGCGTATACTCGACGAACTTCTCAGCATCGCGGCTTTGCGCGGCAACGACTCCCAAAGCAAATGGACAGATGCTGCATTCCTGAAAGCCTCAGGTATCGAAACTGCCGAGGCCTGCATTCAGGCTATGCGCGCAGAACTTTTTCCACATGAGACCGCCTTGCGCGCCCGCCGCGTCGAAGCTCTCCGGTCGATAAACGGCGGGCCTGTTAGAACACATTTTGACAACACCCTCGAAACGGCGGCGCTTACGGTTCACGCGCAGATTAAGAGTAAAGCAGATTATGAGAATCTGCTCGCACGCCTGCAGTCTTTCGATTTTTCTGAATGGCAGCACCTCTGCGAGAGCGAACGTATAGATGCGGATTGATACACTTTATATAGAGGCAGCCGCTGGGGCATACGCGGCGACGCAGCGTATCAGAAGCCGGCTCGAACCGCAGAGCGTTGTTGAGATAACCGACCACCAGACTGTCTTCTCAAGACAGAAGACTGCGTACCTTTCTAAACGAAAGCAGCGAAACGTCTTCATCGCCGTAAAGCGCGGAGCGCTGGTCAAAGAGGCGCCGGCAGCCTATGGATATGGCAGCGATGATTTGCATTTTTACTATATTCACGCTTACAACTGTGTTTACGAATGTGAATATTGTTATCTGCAGGGATACTTCAGTTCTCCTGATCTTGTGCTGTTTGTAAACCATAACGAGATTCTGGCGGAAATGCAGAAGATTCTGGCTGCCCACCCGAACAGGCGCGTATGGTTTCATGCCGGGGAATTCAGCGATTCTCTCGCGCTGTCTCACATCAGCGGAGAACTCGCGACCTACTGGAAATTCTTTGCAGAAAACAAGAACGCCTGGCTCGAACTGCGCACCAAGTCGATCAACCTGACCGAATTGCGCAAGCTGCCGCCATTGCCCAACACGATTGTCAGTTTTTCCCTGTCGACGCCCCGGCAGGCCGAGGTGCATGACCGCGAGACACCTTCAGTGCCGCAGCGGATGGCAGCGATGACCCGCCTGCAAAGCCTGGGTTTTAAGTTAGGAGTGCACTTTGACCCCCTGATTTATTCTGCTGAATTTGCCGCTGATTTCGATGCGGTTGCGTCAGATCTGGCAAACGCAACGGGGTTCGGCAATCTAGAGTATATCTCGCTCGGTGTTGTTCGTTTCGCGAAAGACGTGTTTCGCGAAGCAAGGCAAAATTACCCGCAATCAGACATTTTCGCCCGCAATTTTATTCAGGGTACCGACCAGAAAATGCGCTACGTGCGGGCGCTGCGCATGCAGATGCTTGAATCGGGACGTGAGATTCTGAAAAAGCATGGTTGCCCTGAAGAAAAGATTTACTTTTGCATGGAATGAGTCGTTTCATCATCGGTATTACGGGTGCTTCGGGTTCAGACTATGCATTGAGGCTGCTTTGGCAGCTCAGCTTCTTGCCTGGCGAAAGCGATCTGATCGTATCTCCCAATTTTTTGAAAGTACTGAGCAGCGAAAGCACAGTAGCAACCGGTGAGGGCGACGATCTGTTTGCTTTTGCGGCTTCTCGCTTTGGTACGCCGGGCAACGTGCACAATTTTCAGACTGCCGATTACCGCGATATCGGGGCACGCGCCGCGAGCGGTTCGCAGCGATATGATGCGATGGTTGTCGTTCCCTGCAGCATGAAAACTCTTGCGGCAATCACACACGGCCTCAGCCAGAACCTGATTGAGCGCGCGGCTGATGTTTCGCTAAAAGAGCGGCGCACTCTCATTGTGTGCCCAAGGGAATCTCCGCTGAGTACAATCCACCTTCGCAATATGCTGAGCCTCAGCGAAGCCGGCGCCGTTGTGATGCCGTTGATGCCGGGATACTATCACCGACCGCAGAATATCAATGATCTTTATGACTTCATGGTCGATAGAATATTTCAGCACATGGGCATATCGAAACGCGCAATTGAACCATGGCAAGGCTGATCGTAGCCGCATTAGCGCTGCTGCTGAGCCAAGCGGCACAGGCAATTGCAGTCGAATACGATCTCGATAAGCCCCTAGGTTCGCCGGAACTATGGAAGTATTACCGTGCACCACAATTCTACATTCAGCACGCCTGCGGCAAAGAGCGACTGAATGCTATCGCAGAGCGCATTTCGCGGTTCATGCAAGATAAGACCGGCCAGAACAGCACGGTCGAAGGTGAAGCGCAACTGCAAATCAGGCTTTACGCAAATGCGGCGCAATACCGGCGGGCGCTGCGCTTCTCAAAATATCGCGACGGACATTTTAATGCGCGACTTACTCTGTTAACAAGCCACTGCGATGCGGGCCCGGTAACTCTTGCAGAGCAACTCAACCTTTACTGGCTTGCAGATTCTCACCTGCGAAAGTGGCAGCGTATCTTTATTGCCGAAATTCTGGCATACGACAGCAGAAACAGTCTGCGCGCGGCTTTTGCCGATGCAATCAAAGACAAACCTGCGCCGCTGCTTCAGGTTCTGCTCTCGAACCAGACACCCGGCCGCACCGAACGGGCTGCGCTTCGGCAGCTGGCTCTGTTTTTGTCTGAGAAAAAGCGGCTCGACGAGTTTCTGGCGATGCTGCTCGAACCGCCATCGGCAGACGATACGGGCCTCGAAATACTCGAGCGCCTCTTTCCCGGTGAATCTGCGACAATTCTCGACCAGTTGGGTCAGGCGGCGAATCCCAATAAAACTTTACGCAAAGGCCAATTGAAATAAGCATACTATCCGATGTTCGCAATCGTTGTTTCATTTTCCATCTGCTCTGCCGCGGGCATCTCGTTGCTTTGCCTCGCACAGCTGTTGCGAAGACCCCAGGGCGCACTGGCAACAGTCGTGGTGAAAGACGGCGAATCGATATACCGGCGCCCATTGCATCGTGCCCTGCTCGGCGCCGCCGCCCTTTTCTTTGCGATGTTGGGGCTCGGTTATTACCTCGACTATGCCAGACACCAGGCATCGGATGCAGTTGTATTGCTTCTGAGCTCAGGTGGATTTCTCATTTTTTTGGCGACGGCATTTATGAGCGAGGCATTGCACCGATATATGCAGCGGCGCATCATGCAGCTACAAAAAGAAACGATCAGCCGTATCTTTCGGCAAATGCTCTACGCCGGGGCACTCATGGGGCTCGGGTCAGTTCTGTTGGCAATGACCTATGCGTGGCTCACTCAAAAGCAACAAAACCTTTCGACCGAGCTGTATCTGCTGCCGGCATATGCGGGGGCGCTGTTACTCTTCTACCAGCGCTTTCACGTTGCATTGACTGCTCGCTCGGCCGATTATGCGTTTGAACTGATGGCGAGACAAGAGGCGCTGTTGCCGCTTGCGGGTAAGTCGAATCCGCTTTGGCGCTTGCGGCAGTCATTTGCGGCGATCAACAGGTTTCTATTTTCGCACCTTGAGTATCTCGTTCTTGCTGTTGTGGTTTTAACCGTGTCACACCATATCGAATCGCAAACCAAATTACCTTCGAACCTCGGGGCTACCGTTTCGCTCACAACGTTTGCGATCGGTGTGATTGCGACGATTCCTGCGCTCTTTATCATGCGAGTCCGCGAGAAAACTTCACCTGAAACATTCCTGTGGAACATTCGTATTGGCTATGTTGCGTCGCTGGGAATACAGGCGATTATCACTTACATTGTGCTGGTTGTTCTTGCCGAACTGCATATCAAATATTTCTGGATTACGTTTGCAGGCTCCCTCACCGCGCTGCTCTTAAATGTTTATTCGGCCGCTTTTGTGGCAGAAAACCACAAGACGGCGCGCAGCCTGATCGCAGCGGCGGCTAGTTCGGTTTCGACCGTGATCCACCGAGGTATCGCGGCCGGCATGCGCGGCGCGGCCATACCCGCACTGATTATCGCTTTCATGATGGGGCTTGTTTACCTCATGGGCGTCGTCGACGAGAAGGGTGAAGATCGCTTCACATACGGGCTTTTCGCACTTGCTCTGGCTCTCACTTCGATGGTTTCGCTTTTTACGGTAGCTCAGGCCTCTGCGGTGATCATGCCCATTGCTTCATCTTTTATCGCTGAGGCCAAGCTAACTTCGCGCAAAGGTGAAATGAACACAGTGCTCGACAAGTTTCGCAATCTGCGAAGCGTATCGATACCGTCATATGTATTACACGGTAAGATCATGTTTTCTGCGCTGGCGATGCTGATCTTTCTCGTTTATACTCAGATTCTCAGCGACGCGGGCGCGGCGAGTCTGTTCAAGCACCTGACAGAAACGGCGATGCTTCTTGTTGGTGGCATAACTTCGTACTATCTTTCGGCGCGAGTCAATGAACTGGTACTCAATCTCGGGCCACTGATGGTGCGCGAGACGAGCCGCCAGTTTCGCGAGATACCGGGTTTAACTTCGGGAGAGATAGATCCAGATACCGGGGGATTGCTCAAGATTTCGAGTAAGTACCTGACACGCAAGATCGTGCCGCTGTTTATACTCATGATGCTGTTGCCGGCAGGCGCATGCCTCATGGGCGGAACTTATGGCCTGACGGGCTATCTCATCGGTTTTGGGTTCTTTACGTTTCTTGGCGGCAACAGCTGGCTGACAACCGGCGCAGCATGGTCGAGCGCGCGCCACGCGGCAGAGGCCGACGTGCAGGTCTCGCGCCACACCGCGCAACTCGAGGCACTGGTTCAGGCCGACATTGTCGGCGATTCAATGCACGAAGCAGCTGCGCCCACACTTTCGGCGGCGCTGCACGCAACGATCATCGCCTCGCTTTTGTTTACTCCGGCCACGCTTGAACTGCACGAAAAGCTGCGCGAGTTCGTAAAAAGCCAGTTTTGATTATCGCTGAACAGGCTATTAGCCACGCATAATTTCGGCGTTGCTGTGAATATGATTGCCCGAAAGAGCTGACTGACCCATCTTAATAATGTAAGCTGCCAACCTGTCGGCCGGTGTAGGCTGCAGCGCATCGAGTCCGGGTAATTTGAAAAGCGGCGAAAGAATTTTTGCTGCAACGCTTGCAATTTTTTCACCCGAACGATGTTCTTTACGATCACCGATGAGCAGCGAAGGCCGGTATATATGCAGCGCCGGTAAACCCATGGAGATAAGTTTAGCTTCGACTTCGCCTTTGACACGATTGTAGAATATGCCCGAAGTGGCTGAGGCGCCGTGCGCTGTCACAACGTGCAATGAGCGAGCGCCCAGCGCGAGCGCAAGCTCGGCGAAATAAACAACGAAGTCATAATCCACCTTGCGAAACGCCGCCTGGCTGCCGGCAACTTTGATCGTGGTACCCAGTGTGCAGATCGCAATCGGCGCGAGAGGTTTCGCCTCTGGCCACATAACCGCATCTGCAAAATTGCAGGGAACGAAATGTATATTAGAGGCGCTCGATTCTACAGCACGCCGTCCCAGGCAGTAAACACCTGCCCCAGGTTTCTGCGCCAGCTGACACACAACTTCGTTACCCACGAGCCCGGTTGCACCGGCGATAATGTAATCTTGTTTCATTCAGTCTCCTGATGCTATTCTAGAAAGCGCTGTTTCAGCTCGGGTGTCGGCAAATAGCAGGCCTCCCTCTTTCCGAACCAGCGATACCGGTTGCGGGCTATGAACCGGTACAGCGCATTCGCTATAAACCCGGGAAACAGACTGCCAACACTACCCAAGAAGCGCCACGGCTGTTTGAGCCAGGCGCTGATGGCGATCACCGCTTCGGCCTGCACGAGCAGTCTTCCGTTCACGGCAAACACTATGCTGTCAGGCATGGCCGTTTTCTGCGCGGAATATAACGTATTGAAAGTGTCGCCCTGCAGCGGTGCGAACCTGAGCTCGCGGCCGCGTTCATGTTTCAGAATAAACTGAACGGCGCCGTTGCAGAGATTGCAGACGCCGTCGAAAAAAATTACGGGCGCCTGTAGATCAGACGTGCTTTTTGATCCACTTGATGATGTCAGAAATTACCTGCTTACGATCGGCAAATGGCTCGTTCATCGTCTCGTGGTAGAAACCGGGGTATATTCTGAGAGTTTTATCCTGCGAGCTGAGTCCCTGAAAAAATTCCCGACTGCCTTCGGCCATTGCGATGCCGTCGGCATCTCCGTGTATAACTAGAATCGGCAGCGTGATGCGGCTTGCTTGTTCAAGAAGATCTTTGCCGGTCGCAAAAAGATCTACACCCATCTTCATGGAGATCTTCCCGTGCACCAATGGGTCGTTCTGGTATGCCTGCACGACGTTGTCGTCACGTGAAATCAGTTTCACGTCGAGCCCCGCCGGAACCGTCACCGCAGGCACAAGGCGGGCGAGTACTGTACCGACGGCCTTTTTAATCGCCTGAACCGTATCCAACGCCGGCTTGAACGCTCCACTCGAAACAATAAGACCGCTCAGCTCTTTCGAAATATCGCTCTTGAGCGTAGCGAGCGTAGCAATCAGACCACCCATGGAATGGCCGAGCAAGATCATGGGCAACTTGCCATTGTCTTTACGCGCTTTTTGAATCAGCAGCGTCAGGTCATCTGCGTAAAAATTGAAATCTTCAATGTGCCCGCGTTTGCCGGGGGTCTTACCATGACCTCGCGCATCGAGCGCGTACACTATCGCGTTCTCTTTTTCAAGAGCTTCGAGAATATTCCCGTATCGCCCAGAGTGTTCACCGAAGCCGTGCTGAATGACAACGACAAATTTCGGTTTGGTTTTGCCTGGCTTCCAGGTTTGAACGTAGAATTCAAAGTTATCAGCGGGATTTCTGAGCGTCGACGCGGATTGCAACATGCGGTAATGCGCCGAGCGCAGCTCACCGGGTAAACTTGATTTCGGCCCGAATTTCAGCGGATTAATTTGCCGGCAAACAGGCCTGGCAGATCGCCAAAGCCTATCCATTTATGAAACCAGAGCCGATAATACGCAAAAAACGAACAGAAATAGAGCGTTATGATGATGAGCATGACAGCCGTCTTACGATACTTGAAAGTTTTTCCGAGTTCGACAACATATTTGAGTACTGCATTTGTCGCTTCTTCAATGTATGAAATCAAGAAATAGAACAGCGCAACGACGAGCAGCATGCCGAGCATCGTTACAATCGCCGGAGCGAGATGCTTATCGAGCGCCATGATCTGTATATTGACAATTTGCACAACCAAATCAATTACCAGCAGCGCGAGAATGCGAAACGACATGCGAATCACGCGCACTCGCCAGGGTTGTTTGCCGTTACTCATCATTTACCTTCTTTGTTCTTCGATGACCAGAGCAGACGATTCTCCCGTTCTGTCTTCTTCTGCATGATCTTGTAAGTCTCTTTTTCGAGGGCGATACGAATCTGCGTCGTTTCGGGCGATAAGAATGTCTTAAACTTCTGCAGCGCATCGCGCATTGCACTGTGCGCTTCGCTCGCGACAAAATCGCCGCCATCGCTGAGCTGGTCGATACTGCGCCACAGATCTACAGCACGTTTCGCGTTCTGCCACGAACCGGGATTCATCGGGTCTGAACTTTCCCAGAAAACTTTGGCCTTGGCGAAGGTCGCATCTTTCGTGCGGTAGCCTCCCGGCGTGTTTTCGAGCAGGTAATCGAGCACTTCTGTGCGCTTGAGATAGTAGTGCTGCAACGCATCGCGTTCGTTGCGGATTCCCTTTTTCTCGGCAAGGGGAATGTAACGCTGCACGACCTTCTCCAGAGTCTGCACGCGAATGTTGTCTTTGCTCTTTGGTGGCAATGACGCAATGTGTCGCTTGACTTCATAGAGCAGCTTCAGAGCACGTCCCTGAATTTCGTAGATATTCTCAATCGCAAAGAGTATTTCCGTTGCGTATTTTGTACCTTTCTTTTTTGAAACGGCATCGAGCGCCTTGCGCAAGAATTCTTCTTTGTTGAGAGCCTCGTGAAAATAGTCTATCGCGAGATAAGTCATGTCGGTATGAAACGACGACGCAACGCGCTGCAGGTTTTCATAATACAGCTCGCGTATCGCGCGGGGAAGGTCGCCCTCATTTGGGTCGAAATTCCCATACTCTTTCAAGAAGCGGTCGAGTTGCTGGTCTTTCGGTTCAGACAGAGTTTCGTCAAAATATTTGCGGCGCGCACTCTCATCAAACGCGAGCGCCCCAGCTGTGCCCGCGCGGGGCGTTTTGAGCGCCACTTTCGTGCGTTTTTTGTCGGGTATCGCCTTACCCTCGCGCCACAGTCGATAGTTCTCAATCACTTCGTTGCGATCGAGCATCTTCTCGAGCTCTTGGGGAGCTTCTTTAATTTCTTCGCGAAAGGGCTTTTCAATCGTCTTTAAAGTGGGAAAAATATCTTTTGCAATAATATTGCGGTAGTCTCGCTTGCGCTTGCGGTATTCTTCGGGGACAGTCTTATTGATCGGCGCGCTCTCATCTTCTTTGCTGCCGAAATTGTCGTTCAGCTCTTCGCCCTCTTCGGTGCGGTCGAGCTGCTCTTTCCATTTACCACCTGGAATGCCAAACTCTTCGGCAAAGTCGCCTTTGCCGTTTTTTCCCGAATCAGCCATCGGCCCGTTTTGAAATCCCCCGCCGTCGTCGGGTTTTTCGCCTTGGCCCTGTTGACCCTGCGAAGGCGGTGGAGGCATCATCTGCACGCTCATCTGCATCATCGGCTGGTTGCAGATCGCAAGTTCATTCACCGGCGTACCCTTGATCGCAAGGTGCGTAAAAAGCGACAGGTGCATGAGTGCCGAGAGGTACAAGAACAACGCCCAGCGCTGGCGCTGCACGAATGTGACGAAGCTGGTCAATATTTCGCCGGGCATATCAGAATAAGCGCTGCGCGGATGTAGAAACCACATGACGCTGCGCTCTTCGCTTTGGTCTGAAGTCGGCGCGCTGTGTCAATGAGATTGATTGGCGGGCGTGCCGCTGCGCGCGCGAGAGAGAATCGGCCATGCATAAATTGCAGATCAAGGGAATGGTACGGTATACACCGGGTCACAATGACCAGGAACCGGCGACGCCGACGAGGGGTTATCCGCGCAGTCGAGGTTGATACGTCCGACACGGCCGTTGTAAACGGAAGTCACAAACAGGTACGTACGCGGAGTGCCCTTAGCGGCCGAGGTCACGAGAGCGAGTCCATGCGGTTCGGCGTAGTAATCAGGTGGGTAATAGCTAACCCCGGCATATGGATCAGTCCCGGGTGTGGATTGTACGTTTTCCCAGCTTACTTTACCGTGGCCAAGCCAGCCACAATACGACTCGCTGCGCACGGGAGCCGAACAATTCGAGCCATCGAGCCGCCATTTCACGATACGGCTGTTGAGGCGGTCAGCGACGTATAGGTAAGTACCGTCGGTTGCAACTGCAGACGGGTTTTTGAAATATTTGTTCGCGGCTGATCCTGTACCCGACGGCGTGGTTGACATTGATTGCCAAGTTGCGTATCCATCACCTAACCATCCGCTCGCAGCGCCGGTAGCTGCGCTCACGCGTACGATACGGTGGTTGCCTTCATCTGCGACATAGAGGTTCCCGGCCGAAAGAGTTATTCCCCGCGGCGACAAAAATCTACCTGCCGATGTGCCGGTGCCACTCGACGCCTGACACGCTAAGGCCGGAACAGTCGAATTCCATGCGTCATTGCCATTGCCAATATAACCGGCGAATGCCCCGGTGGTCATTGTTCGGCGTATGATGCGAGAAGAACCATAGTCGACTATATACAAATATGTGCCATCGGAAGTCAGACTCCACGGCAAAGAAAACATGCGCGGATCATACCCCGAGCAGCCTGAAGAAAAAGTCAGTGAAACCGTTGCTGTAGCGGTCGCCGCTGCGCTCAATGTGACAGTGGTCGCGTTGTCGACAGACGTGATGGTCGTGCCACCAGGAAGTTGGGCAGCCGAGACAATCATTCCGACAGTCAAATCGGTGGTCGAGGCGAGTCCGCTGACAGTTGCGCTCAGATTTGTCAGGTCACCGTTGCGTGGCGCTGCGGTTGTGGCGAGGCTGTTTAGCGCATTACCGCTTATTACCGCGCCGGCGCCTTGCCAGTTGTCGTCGCCGGCAACTCCGTTGCTCCTTCCATACCCGATCCAGCCAACAAAGTTTCCGGCTGTGTCATACTTTACGATGCGCCGGTTGCTCGAGTCGGCCACATAGACGTTGTGCGCACTGTCGGCATGCACGCCCTGTGGTGAATCAAAGGTGTGCGCACAATAGTTGTTTACGTACCGGTCTGTATTGGTGCTCCACGGGGTGCCAGTCGTCGGACACGTGGTGGATACATTGCCGAGACGGCCGCGTGCCGCTCCGGTATCGAGATTCAGCCGCTGTACGCTCATGTTGTTGTAATCAGTTATGTAGAGAAAGTTATTGGGGTAAGCGCCCCCAGCGAATGCCGCAATGCCGCCCGGGCGGTAATAACCTCCATCAAAGCTCGTGCGCCAAACCGCGCCCGTATCGCTCTGCCATTCAAAATCGGGCGAAGGTTGCGTGCCGTATGAGCTTGACCCAACCCATTTGGTATGGTTACGCTTCGATATCAAAGTCTCATCAAATGGTCTGCAACTGCCTGTCTTGTTCGGATTATACACAATCACGTGCACGTTATCCCAAAGTGAAAGCCCGAATCCGCCCGTACCAAAGGGTAGATTTTGCCCGGCGTCATAGGTGTGCAAGGTGATGCTCGTTGGAGGCGTTGCCGAAATGATACTGTTCTCTGATCGGGAATTGATAATGTATTTCAGCGGTTGTTCACCTGCAACCGCGCCCGTCGCACCCGCTGCATTCGTCGTCGTCTTGTCGCCCCCGTCAAAACGATGCCTGAAGATGACATACGAGTTGGGCTTGAGGCCGACACTGCCATCGCTGCACTTGGGCCCTTCAAAGTTGAACGGCATATTGTTTGAATATTTCGATTTGATCGTCGTGCCGTTCACCGTCGAACTCGAACTGCCAATCTGCACGTTGCTGAAACTGTACTGCGTCGTTGACGCAATACCGCCATTCATACCCGTCGTCGCGTCGATGGGTATGCCGAGCAAGCTCAGGTAATGCGTGATGACAAAATCGCGGTAGACAGAAGAAAAATTTGCACCAGGAATGCGCGCTTGAATCAGCACATCAAGACCATTGATTGTCTGGTCGGTCGTCGTCATGAGTTCGGTCAAGAGCGTCGTCGCGTTGCCCACCGAAACCATTTCGGCGCGGTGCCGCAGGTAGTTAAAGAAAAGATTGCTTTGCAGGTAGCCGACGATCTTCGCCGCCCAGCCGAGAAAGTCGGTGAGCTGTGGTGCATCCTGGTAATAATCGATAACCGACGGCGAAGCGAGCTGAGTCAGACGCAACTGCTGCACGTTTGCCGTGGCGACAGTCGCATGCGGCGCATTTTCAGCGATACCCTCAGCGATCCACAGGTCGTGGTTCATGAGCCTGTGTGTGATCACGCGCCGGCTGTACGTAAAGAGGTGCGACAGTTCGTGGATGACAATGTCGTTCACCTGAGCCGCATTGGTTGTATAGCCGGGATTCAGGTCATAGTGCACAATGCTCATTTCATTGCTATATCCGCCTAAGGCGCCTATTTGCCCCGAATATTGTTGCAACGCTACGGGGTCAGTAAAGAGGGCTTTCGTAAAATTATTTGAGTAAAGGTCGCGTGGCGAAAAATATCCACCGACATAGTTGCCTGTCGTCGCATAGTCGTCTTGAATGTTGTAGGCGAGAATGACGATGCGCGCGTTATTGTTAGCGTAAGGGTGCTCGCCACCACCGTAAACGCTTTTGAGATTTGTGTACGCGGTTTCCATCGTCGCGAGAACCGATGCCGCCTGGCCGACCGTCAGCGTCGCATCGAGCGAGTCTCGATAGAGCACGAAGTTTGTCGATACGGCGAGGCGCACGGCGTTCACCTTGTAAAACGGCGTAAAACTGCCGAGCATCGCATCTGCCGCCGCGGTGCGCGTCTTCACCCAGAACGACCAGGTGATTGGCCCACCACTCGCGCCCATGCCGGGCTTCACCACCGAACTCGGCTCAATCGGTTGCGCGGGCAGAACATTCTGCTCGGTAAAAGCAACTGGCGCTTCACCGAGCCTTGCGCAATGCGTCACGGTCAAGAGCGCCGCAAGTAGCGCCAATTTCAGGGTGAGGATATATGGTCGGTTATGTGACATAATCTCTTAGCAACAGTCGGCCGGCTCATACACACAAAGCGGCAGACGGTTGTATACTATTATATCAGCTTAGACGGACCAAACGCCAAAAAACAAACAGCATCTAACAGTTTGCGCAGCAAACTGTTAGATGCTGTCGATAATCGAATTCAACGTCGCACTCGGGCGCATCGCCTTCGTTGTCTTCGCATCGTCAGGGTGAAAATAGCCACCCATGTCGACCGGCTTGCCCTGCGCGTCGATCAGCTCTTTGTCGATCTTCGCTGCGTTTTCGGTCAGCTGTTTTGCGATGGGGGCGAATCGCGCCTGCAGGTCTTTATCCGCAGTTTGTTCTGCTAGAGCCTGTGCCCAATAGAGGCCGAAATAGAAGTGGCTGCCGCGGTTGTCGATTTCGCCCACCTTGCGAGCGGGTGATTTGTTATTGTCGAGAAACTTGCCGAACGCTGTGTCGATCGTGTCGGCGAGCACCTGCGCTTTCGCGTTTTTGAATGTCGCTGCGAGGTGTTCGAGCGAGACACCCAGAGCGAGAAATTCGCCGGTTGAATCCCAACGCAGATAACCTTCTTGCTGAAACTGCTGCACGTGCTTTGGTGCAGAGCCACCCGCACCGGTTTCAAAGAGACCACCGCCGTTCAGCAGGGGTACGATCGAAAGCATCTTGGCGCTGGTATTCAGCTCAAGAATCGGAAAAAGATCGGTGAGGTAATCACGCATGACATTACCTGTTACCGAAATCGTGTCTTTGCCCGCTTTGACGCGTTCAAGCGTGAACTGCATCGCGTCGACGAGCGACTTGACATGAATCTCAAGCCCTGATGTGTCATGCTCTTTGAGGTAGGTGTTGACCTTCGCGATAATTTGCGCGTCGTGCGCGCGGGCGCTCGTAAGCCAGAAGACTGCCGGCGACCCTGTTGCTTTCGCGCGACGCACCGCGAGTTTCACCCAGTCGCGAATCGCTTCGTCTTTGGTCTGGCAGGCACGCCAGATGTCACCGGTTTCAACCTGGTGTTCGCTGAGCACTTTGCCCGAAGCATCGATGACGCGAATCACTCCATCGCCGGGGGCTTTGAAGGTTTTGTCGTGCGAGCCGTACTCTTCTGCCTGCTGCGCCATGAGACCGACGTTCGCGACGTTGCCCATGATTTTCGGGTCAAACGCGCCCTGTTCGCGGCAGAAGTCAAAGCCGGTTTGGTAGAACTCTGCGTATGAGGTATCGGGAATCACTGCTTTGCATTCATGCAGCTTGCCATCGGGCCCCCACATCTGCCCCGAGTCACGAATGATCACCGGCATCGAAGCGTCGATAATGACGTCATTGCCGGCGTGCAGGTTAGTAATACCTTTTGCAGAATCGACCATCGCGAGCGGTGGGCGCACTTTATAGGTCGCCTGAATGTCAGCTTCAATTTCTGCGCGCTGCGCATCAGGCAGCGATTTGATTTTTGCGTACAGGTCGCCCAACCCCATGTCAGCGCTGATGCCAAGTTCTTTGAACACGGCCGCATGCTTGGCAAAAACGTCTTTGAAATAGACCGACACGAAATGGCCAAAAATGATGGGGTCAGATACCTTCATCATGGTGGCCTTGAGGTGCACAGAGAAGAGAAGGTTTTTCGCTTTTGCATCCTCAAGCTGGGCTTCAATGAACTGGCGCAGCGCCTTAGCGCTCATGAACGTTGCGTCAAAGACCTCACCCTTTTGCAGAGCGAGTTTTTCTTTGAGTACCGTCTTGTTACCAGACTTGTCTTCAAATTCAAATTTCACTTCAGTAGCATTTTCCAGCGTCACGGATTTTTCATTGTGAAAGAAGTCGCCGTTCGCCATGTGCGAAACGTGGCTCTTGCAGTCTTTGCTCCACGCGCCGAGTTTATGCGGGTTCTTCTTCGCAAATTCTTTCACCGAACGCGCGACGCGGCGGTCAGAGTTGCCTTCGCGCAAAACCGGGTTCACCGCGCTGCCGAGCACTTTTGCGAAGCGACCCTTGATCGTCTTCTCGTCATCGGTCTTCGGATCTTCGGGATAATCAGGCACCTTAAAGCCCTGGGCTTGCAGTTCTTTGATGGCAGCCTTGAGCTGCGGTATCGACGCGCTCACGTTCGGCAGTTTGATGACATTGGCTTCAGGCAGCAAAACGAGCTTGCCGAGGTAGGCCAGGCCGTCGGCGACCTTCTGGTTCTCTGCCAGGTTTTCGGGAAAGTTCGCCAGAATGCGCCCCGCGAGCGAGATGTCGCAGGTTTCGACCACAACCCCTGCGGCTTTGGTAAAGGCATTGACGATCGGCAGAAGCGAATAGGTCGCGAGCGCCGGTGCCTCGTCGATTTTGGTCCAAATGATTTTTGATTTTGCGTCAGACATGGGTACATGACCCGAAAGTCGAGCCTGCGCGTCAATTAAGGCGCGGGGTTTACCGCCCCTTCTTAAACCACTCCAGCACCTCGACCGGCAGCGCCATCACAACCGTGTTCGACGCCGTCGGTCCGAGTCCGTCGAGGGTCTGCAGCGTGCGCAGCTGCATGGCGCCTTTGGCTTTGTCCATCATGCGCGCGGCGTCGGCGAGGTTCTTCGCGGCTTCTTTATCGCCTTCGCTCTTGATAATGTTGGCGCGCTTCTCGCGTTCGGCTGCTGCTTGCCGGCTCATGATGCGCTTGAGGTCGTCTGGCACTTCGATATCCTGAATCTTAATGGCGTTCACATCGAGACCCCAGCCGCTTGTTTCGTTATCGACGAGCTTTTTGATCGCGTCGCCGATCTCTTGCCGTTCAACGAGCAGTGTATCGAGCGACTTGCCGCCTATGACATCGCGCAACGCAGTCTGGGCATACTGTGTGATGGCGTACGCGTAATCTTGTACTTTGATAATCGCCTGTTCGGGGTTTTCAACCTTGAAGAAGATCGCCGCGTTCACGTGCACGGGCACGTTGTCTTTTGTCATGATCTGCTGTTTCATGACATCGAGCGTGCGAATGCGCATGTCGACGCGTACCATCCGCTGAATAACCGGGATTATAAGGCGTAAGCCAGGTTGTTTAATGCCGGTGAATTTGCCGAGCGTGAACATGAGGCCTTGCTCGTACTGGTTAATGACTTTGAGGGTCAGAAATGCAAGAAGAAGAGCGGGTAAGCTAACGGCGATGATTTGTTCCATAGATGACAATCATCCACGCCGCGGCGGGTGTCAATTACTTAGGGCGAAGTTTCAGAACCCGTTACGGGTTCTGAAACTTCGGCCGACGACCTTCGACACCGGCGCGCAGAGCTTCTTCGAAATTTTCGCCCATGAGGTGGGCGAAAGCGTCGAGGCTCGGGTCGTTGTCGAAGAACTTCAGGTTCTCGCGGCGCAGGTTACGCTTCACTGCGCGAATGCCTGCGAGCGGTTTCTGAAAAAGCCGGCGCATGAATTTTTCGCCGTGTGCCTGCAGTTCTGCGGGCGGCACGAGTTCGTTCACGACACCGTAGCGCAGGCAGTCTTCGGTCTTGAACATATCGCCAGTCTGAATGAGCGCCGACATGTTATGTTCACCCACCTGCGAAGCGATCATGCGTATCATCGCTTCGGGCATTGAAATGCCGAGCATCACTTCGGGAAAAGCCATGCGTCCTTTGCCCTCGGCCATGAAGCGCCAGTCAGCGGCCATTGCGAGCACCGCACCCGCGGCAAACGCATGGCCCGGCAACAGCACGAGCTCGGGTTTTGCAAAAGCATAGATGCGCCGCGTCGCCGCAAACAGCAGCCGAAACATGTCGAGTTTCTGATCACGTTCGAGGCTCAGCATGAAACCAGCATCGAGGCCTGTTGAAAAGACCGTCTCGTTAGCGGAGGTGAAGATCACCCCCCAGACGTCGGGGTCCTTTTCCATGAGGTCGTGAGCGGCAATGATCTCTTCGAGTGAGAGGTCATTAAATGCGTTCTGTTCACCGCTTCGCAGCCTGATGTAACCGATGTGGTCTTTGACCTCGACCAAGAGCGTATCGAAATCTGTCGCGGCGCCGGCCGCGACAGGTATTTCACTTAACTTCATGCTATATTCTGGTGGCGAATGTCGAAGCATTCGGCCAGGCGAAATGCTTCTTTGTTTCGTGCCATAAAATCGGGAACATGGTTAAGCTTGTCTTCTTGCCAGAGCGAGTCACCGACGACGTTGATTATGCCTTTCGCATGCGGCTCGAGCGCCGCGCCGATTGCACCCACGAGGTCTTTTTCTTCAGTGCCACGGTAAGGCGTGGTGAAGTATCCAGCTAGATCTTTCTTTTCATAACCCTGCGCGAACTGCGTGAAATAGTCGCTGAAACTGAGGCCAGAGGCCTTCCAGTCGGTTTTGAGCTTGGTTGCGCCGGGAAAGTTCTCTTTCTGCACGCCGCGCTGAATCAGCAGGCAAATGCCCCGCAGCGACTTCGAAGGGAAAAGGCCCGCGCGCACGATGCGAATGTGGTTGGGGTTTTCGACCGCGAGTTTCTCGAGTGCATACTTGGCGAACGCCATCGAACCGTATGCAACCTCAAGCGAATGCAGCCAGTAATAGCTCGAAAAGCCAATCGTCAGCTGTGGGTTGAGCTCATTGATCAGCGACAAGACCGGGCGCACCGAAAAGTCAAAGCACGCTTCGACATCCGCAATGGGCGCAAGCTCTGCCGGGTACCCGACCATGCCGAACGCCGGGCAGAACACGAGCACATCGACCGGTGCCGAGAGCGCAGGCTTGATATTGCGGATGGATTCTGGTTTTGTCAGATCGACACTATAGACAGTGTCTGCCGCTGTGTTGCCTTCAGGCATGGGCTTCGAAGTTGTGACGGTGATTTTTGCATTCGCATCTTTTGCGCGAATCGCTTCAATCGCCTTTTGGCCAGCGACGCTCGATGCGCCGACGACGAGATAGTGTTTTGGTTTCATATTATTCTCCTTAAGTTGAAATAGCGACAGAGGGGCTGCGTGGGCAGCCTCTCTGTCGCTATTTCATTGTGTATGACCATTCGTTCATGTATTAGTTGTGAAAATCCATAGCTAGCTCAATTCAGACGGGTGCGAATTTCTGCAGAAAAAATTCTTCTAAAATTTCAATCGGCCGCGTGCTGCGCTGCGTCTTCGCGCGCAAGATTGCGCCTTCTGTGCTGTTGAGAATAATTTCGGCGAGGGTCTCGGGGTCTTCACCCTTTGCGAGTGTTCCGTTTGCCTGCGCATCTTTCAGCGCCTCGGTGAGGTATGACTGCATGCGGCGAAAAACTTTTTCGCTCTGCGCGGCGAACTTCTCGCTCGCGCCCGAAAGCTCTTGCGCAAAATTGCCAACGAGCGAGCCTTGAGTGTATTGCATCGTCGCCGCCATTTCTTTCATGCGCTCGAAATATTTTTTGAACTGTGCACGCGCGCTAAGTTTTTTCTCGCGAAAGATCGCGACGACGTTGGTCTCCCAACGCTGCGCGTACGAATCGAGCACGGCGCCGACAAACTCTTCTTTACTTTTGAAATAGTTATAGAAAGAACCTTTGAGAATTGCGGCCTTCTCGGCAATGTCAGACATGCTGGTGCCGTTGACGCCGTTTTTCCAGAGAAGCTGGATGCAGTCGTCGATAATCTTTTCGCGCGTGGTTTTTGCCTGCACGCTGCCCTATATGAACGGTCGGTCAGATGGTCAATTAGATTTGCGTATCACGGCCCGTGCGGATGGTTGCGCTTTTTCCTTAACTAGGGAAAAAGCTCGCCTTGCTTATTATATCCTCAATTGCGCCATTGCTGCCATAGGGCGATGAAACAAACAGGTAGTTATACTTTTTGCCAATCAGCATGAAATGGTCTAGCCGGGTTTTGCCTGCCTGAAAGCGCCAGCGCACCACGCGGTGCTTGCCGATTGAGACGGTTTCGAGACGAAAATTGCGCACGTGCTTGCGGCTCTCTTGCTCATGAGCGGCCTGCACCGCAGCCAAGACATCGCTCTCGCCCAGCGCGGGCAGAATATGCAACTCGCAAAGAAACCCGGTACGCGGCCGAGAGACCTGCTGCACATGCGGGGGCTGAGGGTTCCATTTGCAGAAGTCGATCGTTTGCAGAGGTTTGGCGAAATGCTGAGGATACAGAGTTTCGCCAGGTTGGTCGCGCAGCGCGAACGGGCCGCCAAATTCAATGCGGATTTCATTGTTGATGAAAACCGTTGCACTCTGTTCGGCCTGCAGGCAAAGTGTAACGGCCAGCAAGGCTAGCAAAACCTGGTATGACCGCCGATGGCTGAGACTACGCAGCATCACACCCTCAGGTATCGTTCTTTGCAACCGTCAAGCCTTTGGCAGTTCGTTCACAACTTATTGCCCCTGCGCCAGCGAGTAGCCTTTCTTACCATCGTACGCCATCAGGTATTCGATCGAGCAAATCTTCAGGTGGCCGGCGATTTTCTGAGCGAGTGCGAGCACCGCCTGTTGGTCGAGGCTTGTTTCGGGGCGTTTCTCTATCCGCACGCGGTATTGGTTAATGAGTTCGGTGAAGCGCGAAGCAGTTGGCCAGACCTGGGTGCCACGATTGCTGATTGTCGAAATGGTGTACCCTTCGCCAGCAAGGCCTTGAACCAGCTGCGCGAGCTTCGCGGGCTGTTCGATGCTCTCAACAAAAAAGTCCGCACCCTGAATTTCAGCGCTTGCGGGCGGCGGCGTGACCATCATGCGATTGATCTCAGGCATTTTGGGCAGCGTGAACTTTTGTTCAGACACACCGGCTGGCGCGATGTCAGACCAATGCGGCTGCATACCCAGATTATTCGCCACTCTTGTGGTAAATTCGGGGGTCGATAGCGGGGGGTGGGTTTTGTCGCCGAAGTCGGCAGTGCGTGCACCTTCTTCAAGAGTTGCCAGCAGAGCGTTTTCGATGAGCGCCGCCTGGGACCCTAGTTCAAGGTGGCGCAGCATCATGCAGCCGCTCAGCAGCAGCGCCGTCGGGTTGGCGATATTCTTGCCGGCAATGTCGGGCGCTGTGCCGTGAACTGCTTCAAAGATCGAAATATGGTCGCCGATATTTGCCGAGGGCGCAAACCCGAGCCCGCCAACGAGTCCTGCGCACAGATCAGAAATGATGTCTCCCTGCAGGTTGGGCAGCACCACAATTTCAAAAATATCAGGACGCGACACAAGCTTCATGGCGAGGTCGTCGACAATGATGTCGTTCGCAGCAATATCTGGGTATTCGCGCGCGACCTGATAAAAAGTCTCGAGAAACAATCCGTCGGTAATTTTCATTATGTTTGCCTTGTGGCCGCAGGTAACCTTCTTCGCGCCTTTATGCCGCGCCACTTCAAATGCGTAGCGATGCACCTGTAGCGAACCGGGTCTCGTGATAAACCGGCGACAGAGCGCGACATCGTGGGTGAGCATGTGCTCTATGCCACCATAGGTATCTTCGATGTTCTCGCGAATTATCGTAATGTTGATCGGTATACCTGCGCGCGAAAAGACCGTATCGACACCTGCGAGACTGCGAAAGACGCGCTTATTTGCGTAGGTGTTCCAGACTTTGCGGGCGGTGACGTTGATGCTCTTCACTCCGGCCCCCTTGGGCGTTTCCATCGGGCCCTTGAACAGAATACCGAGCTGTTCAATCACCCGCTTTGAGGTTTCGGTCATACCGGTGGAGTTACCTGCCAAATCGATGTCTTTACCCATTTCG
Source organism: uncultured Leptospiraceae bacterium (assembly GCA_942492915.1). Classification (GTDB taxonomy): domain Bacteria; phylum Spirochaetota; class Leptospiria; order Turneriellales; family Turneriellaceae; genus Turneriella. The sequence continues at coordinate 3,345,009 of OW818662.1, read as the reverse complement.
ACAGTTTCAAACTGTAATGGCACCTGGGCGGCATTGAAGACAGCCATCACCGCTTTCATGATTTCAGGGCCGATACCGTCGCCCGGTGCGACGGCGATTGTGCGTTGCGATTCGGTTTTCATGCGCAGAATTTGCGCAAACCAAAGCGCAACGGCGCGTGAATCTGCTTAGCACTCGAAAGGTTCAATATCAAATAATTCGTGCGCTTAAGGCCGGCGCACGACGCGAAAGCCGCGATCTGCTGCAGGTTGGTGCGGCCCTGAGGTACCTCGGGCGGCAGTACCGAATTCACCGGTGTAACCGCCACCGCGCACGTCTTTGATATTTGATCCACTCGTTGGCGACCCGGTGCTATCTGCATCGGTGTAAGGCGAAGCAGCGAGGTACGAACCGTTGTTCCAGTCCCATACCAATTCAAAGACATTGCCGCTCATGTCATGCATGCCTAACGCATTGGCAGGTTTCTGACCCACGGGTTGCGTGCCTGTGGTTACCCAGCCGACCAGAGCTCTTTCTGCTGCATCTACGATCGTGTCGGCATTGGTATCTTGCCAGCCACTGGGTGCGTTGCCAGGCATGAATGTGGTTCCGTCGATGTAGCGCGCCGCGTATTCCCATTCTGCAGCGGTAGCCAGGCGATAGCCATTTGCCGACCACTTCACATAGGGGTTGTCAGCCCCACCTGCAGCCAGCGTAGTCCCGTCTGGCGCAGCCGCGCCGGTGACGATCTTGATAGGATTTGTAAATGCCGCATCGGTATAATAGACAGGTTCGAGACCATTCTTCTGTGAGGCAGCATTGCACCAGGTAATCATTTCACGCCATTGCATGTTTGATACGGGGTGCGTGGTGGGGTTGCCCCCTGAAGAACCGGGTTGTACTGTGCTGACGAAATTATAGCCATTGCCGGTGGCCCAGGATGCCACTGTCACCCATTCAGAATGGATCACTTCGTATTTTCCCATGGCAAACGAAGAGATCGAGGCGACTGTATGCACATTAATCGCCAAACCCGTCCAGCCTCTGCTGAACCCAGTGGTATTCGCTGGCACGCAAATCATCGAAATCGCATCGCCCGCCACTGCTGATTTACAGGCGGCGAGCGGGTCAACAAGGGCTGCGTTGGTCTCCCAAAACTTTCCCCAGCCATTGTTCGCGCATTGGAGCGAAACTACGAGCATCAGATAGGTAAAAAGGATCGGCCGGATTTTTTTTGCAAACGGCATGGGTTGCAACTCGATTTGTTTGTGGCTTGTCGAGTGATTGTGTGGCGCTGCCAATACGATTCATAGGAGCAATTTCCCGTCTCGAATAGGTGGCGCAGAGCTAACGCAGCCGAAGCCAGCCGCTATCGCAATTGCCGCAGGGGCCTCAGCAGCAGACAGGCGAGTGCGCCAGCGATAATCAAGAAACCGCCGGTTTCGAACGCGAATGCCGGACTTGTATGTTTTGACAGGCTCGACAGGCCGACAGCGGCCGTTGCAACCGATGTCTGAAACACGATGTTGTAGATGCTCATCACGCGCCCGCGCGCCGCATCGACCGTCGCCTGCTGAATCGCGGCGGGTATGAGCGTGCTCATGAGGCCGCCGAAAATGCCTGAAAGGCCGAGGCTGATCGCGACCGGTACGGGAGCCGCGAGCCAGGGGATCATCAGCATCGATAGGCCGGCGGCGAGCGCACCCGCGATGATCATGAGGCCGCGCGGCATTTTGTGTGAGAGTGCCTGTGCAAGGCCGCCGCCTGCCAGGAGGCCGACGCCCAGAATCGTCATGAGCGAGCCGCGTTCGGCTTCACCGAGGCCAAGGCGTGTCTTTGAAAACTCCGGCAATAGAACTTGTAATGGCCCGACCAGAAAGAGCCCCACGAACGTGGCTGCGAGCAGCGACAAGATCAGTGGCTCGCGGCGCACATAGCGCAAACCTGCCTTGAGGCTGTGCCAGGCCGATTCTTTGTCACCGCGAAGCTGTTTGGGGCGGGTTTTGAGCGGCAAAAGCAGCAGCATGGCAAGAGCATACATGACGCCGATTGTGGCGAACACGATGTACCAGTCGAAATATTTGCGCAAGAAACCGACGACAAAGGGCGCAAGGCCGAAGCCGACCATGATCATGATCTGCACCTTCATGCTCTCGCGCGGTATGTGTTCTTGGTCGAAGAGATCGCCAAGCAGCGCCATGCGGCCCGGTATAATGAAACTGAGGCCGATGCCGTTGGCGAGCATGACCGCGATGAGCATTATATCCCCCACCACAAAGAACTGCTGCGTGGTGAGAAAAACCATGGCGGCGCTGGTGTAGATGAATGTCGTCTGCGCAATCATGACAACTCGCTTGCGCGTGAAGCGGTCGATCACCGTGCCGGCATACATGCCGAGCACGAGCGGCGGCACGAGGTTGCCCGCATAGACGAGACCGGTTACCGCATCAGAGCCGGTGACGGCGCGCGAATAGATGATCATCGCGTAGGCAAACATGTTGCCGATGAGCAGTGTGAGAAAAGAGTTGAGGTAAAACCAGATCAGCATGGGTAAACCCCGAAAACCATTCTAGTCAGCGTGGCTATGGAAATCCATAGCCACGCTGATTAAATAATCTTGACGATTTGTTCAACTTTATTTGGCCTTGCCGACCATGGAAAAACAAGAAATCGCCGAAAGCATCAAAGAACTGCTCGTCTCTGAAACCGACATGAGCTACCTCGCCGAATTGCCCGACAAGCCGCTGCAGCAACTCTACACCGACCTGCAAACATACATGAAACGCCTCGACGAAAACCAGCGCCCCGTCTTCAAAGCGATCGCGATTTCGACGACGTTCATACCCAACTTCATCATCGCAAAACTCGCGCATGACTATTTCACCCCGTACATCGTTGCGCAGGTTTGCGAATACATGGACCCTAAAGCGGCGGCGAAAATCGCCAAGTCGCTGCGCGTCGACTATATGGGCCAGGTCGCGGTAAACGGCGACCCAAAGGTTACCGCGCGCATCGGTGATTGTGTCGAAGTCGACATCATCGTCAACGTCGTGCGTGAAATGGTCAAGCATTCGTTCTTCTTGAAGCTCGGTGAAATCGCCGACATCTTGAACGAGAACCACCTCAAGAATGTGATGCTGAAGATCAACGACGACAACGCGATCTTTCAGGTTGGGTTGCACATGAAAGACGAGGACAAGATTATTAGGCTCTCGAAAGCCTGGCCGGCGAAGACGCGTACGTACGTCATTGACGCGCTGCAGAAAATCAACCACGCGCTGGCGACGAAGCTTTGAACCATGATGGGGCTATGCCCCATCATGGTTCAAGGGACATCGAGGTGCACCCTGGCAGCGACGACTGAACGCCGGTCTGATCGCGCGACTGGGTAAATTGAAATTAGTCAAAACGCTTCTTTGAACGTGAAATAGAAGTTCGTATCGCCGTGGTTCGTGAAGCCGAGGTCGAGGCGCATGTTGATCTTCTGTTCGTTGTCGACAAGAATTCTGAGGCCCGTGCCATATGAGATCTTGTAGTTCGACGACAGCGGTTTCGCAAGGTCGTTCGTCACGTCGCCGACACCGGTAAAGAGCACAAATCCAAAGCGCCACCAGACAGGCAGGCGGTAGTCCGCCTGCGCGACCCACAGATGCCGGTCAATGTATCGGCCGCTGAAGTAGCCACGCATCTGAAACTGCCCGCCGAGCCGCGGCATCGCGTACCAGCCGACATCGCCGTGCGTCGAGGTCACGAGTGCATTCAGTGCGAGCACGTGCCCGAACCAAAGCCTTCTAAACCAGCGGTAGTCGACGGTCGATTGCGTGAAATCTCCGTTTGCGCCCAACGCTGCGTTACTGAAGGCTATCCTCGCTTCGAACCAATACCCGCGTTCGGGTGAAAAGGCATTATCGCGCGTGTCGATCAGAAGGTGTATGCCAGGCCCGTTCGCTTTTGTCTCGTTATGCCCGAAAGGGCGGATAGTTGAAAGATACCCGCTAGCGTTAACCGACGAGATGGCGTCGAACTGGCTCTGCCACATGCCGCCGAGATACACGTCTTCAGCGATGAGCCAAAACACACTCGTACGGTTCGCAAACCCCTGCGCTTCAAACTTGTCTTCTTGCGCTGCAGGCGTGTGTGCGCCGATGCCCCAGGTGAGGTTTGGTTGCTTGTACGCATCGAGGTTCTGCATCACTTTCAGCCGGTGCCGCAAAAAGTACGCCTCGAAGATCACGCCGAGACTGTATTGCTTGTTCTGCGACGCGGTAAAAAAAGTCGTCAGCTCGCTGATACGCTTGCGCGGTGCATCGGGCCACGGATTATACCAAAAGATTCCGCCGCCTGCAATCATCCAGCGCGTTTCGGGCGTATACAACGGCACAATGAGCGGAAACATGCCCCAGGTCGCTTCTTTCTTTGCTGGTTCGACGGGTTGCGTTTGAGCCTGAGCCGTGAGCGAAGTTACGAATATCGCCGCGATCAGCAGGGTTGCAAAACGATGAGGATAAATGAGCGACATGGTTCGGCGAATGTGTTGCGAACAGTCTCGAATTACAAACCTGACGAAAAGCGGTTTGATTATCTTATAACCGTCAAAATCTCGACACCATTCTTCATCTCTGAAGCAATGCGCCCTTTCTCAATCTGAAAGGCGATCACCTTCTCAACCGCGGCCGTGGTAGCCTCGCGCTGTGCAACACCTTCACGCGCGACGATCACCTCAATCAGTTTCGAGCGCGCCATGCGCCCGTCGCGCGCCTGCCGCAAGATCATGTGAACGTCGGTTACAGCGGCCATGCAGGTAGAGTATCATTTTTTTCCGACTCCGTGAGAAAAAAATGGTCTTTTCTGGTATTTAATATGTAGAGGGCGGATGGAGATTCTTTCTATAAACTTAGAGACAGAGAAACCTCATTCGCGGCAGGCTCCGGAAAACAACCGAAAAAATGAAAAGCCTCGGCGTTTGCATAGCCAAACGCCTGCCAATAGGTCGTGGTCCTCTTGGTCGGCGACTAAAGCGCTTCGCTGCTTTTCATTTTTTCGGTTCCGCGAGCCTGCCTGTAGCTTCCCTTACGGGAAGCTACTAGAACAAAAATTGTACACAAGGAGACATAATAATGATTGACACAACGGGAAAAAATGGCGTGCTCACACCCATAATGGCAGAGACAAAAGAGACAGCGGCTTCAAAAGCGGAGGCTGCAGAAAAAGCAAAAGCGCTCGATTCGGCGCTAGTACAGATTGAAAAACAATTCGGCAAAGGCGCAGTAATGAAGCTGAACGCCGACGCGATGAAAGAGATACCGGTGATTTCAACCGGTGCGCTGTCGCTCGACCTCGCCCTCGGCGTCGGCGGTGTGCCACGCGGCCGCGTGATTGAAATCTATGGCCCTGAATCTTCGGGCAAAACGACCCTGACGCTGCACATTATTGCCGAAGCGCAAAAGCTTGGTGGCATGGCTGCGTTCATTGACGCCGAACACGCGCTCGACCCATCTTACGCCAAACGCCTCGGCGTGAATATAGACGAACTATTGGTGTCACAGCCCGATAACGGCGAACAGGCGCTCGAGATTGCCGAAGCGTTGGTGCGTTCGAACGCTCTCGATGTAATCGTAATTGACTCGGTTGCAGCACTTGTGCCTAAATCAGAGATTGAAGGCGATATGGGACAGGCCACCATGGGCGTGCAAGCCCGCCTCATGAGCCAGGCGCTACGTAAACTCACGGGCACAATTCACAAGACCAATACAGTGGTCATCTTCATCAACCAGATTCGTATGAAGATCGGTGTCATGTTCGGTTCGCCCGAAACGACTACCGGAGGCAACGCGCTGAAGTTCTACGCGAGCGTGCGTATGGATATTCGCCGCGTTGAATCGATCACCAAAGGCGAAGAAACCATCGGCAACCACGTGCGCGTCAAGGTTGTGAAGAACAAAGTAGCGCCGCCTTTCCGTAAGGCCGAATTCGATATTTTCTTCAACCATGGTATTTCGCGCGAGTCTTCGATCATCGAAGAGGCCGTAAACGTTGGCGTACTGCAGAAGTCAGGCACCTGGTTCTCGTACAACGACAACCGCCTCGGTCAGGGCAAAGAAAACGTACGCCAGTTTCTGGTCGAGAACCCGAAAATGACCGACGAGATTGAAGCAAAAGTGCGACAGGCGCACGCCGATGGCACTGCCAAAAAGCTGCAAGCAGAGAAAGAGAAACTGCCAAAAGGCGGTAAAACTGCAGCGGCAACTGAAGAAGTAGCGTGATACCATCTTTCTGCTACGGGCTTAAGCCCATAGCTAATGATGCATTCTCAGCGGCAGCCTTCTCGGCAGCGCCTCTCTCGTCAAAATCGGGTCGGTGCTCTTATCGCCCGGCCAGTCTTCAAGTCTCGGTCTTGGCGGGATATTACCCACTGGCTCAACGAGTACCCTCTCTTTCACAATCCTCTTGCCATTGAGGCCGACCGCCATCACTCCATTGTTGCGCAGAAAATGGTTCATGGCTTCGAACTTCTTACTGGCCTCGCCGAAAGTCTTGAACGCGAAGTGTATCGGGTAGTTCTGCCCCTTGTAGTTATAAGGATATTCTTCCATCATGAGCAGTGTCACCCGGTATTCATCCCCATCTCTCGAGGCCGCTTGGGAACCATGGAATTCCATGACGAGGTGAGAAACTTTACGCTCCCAGACTATTTTCTCAAACAGCGTGTCGTAGATGGGATACTTGTACCCGGCCGCGAATTCATCGCGATAGTACTGGTATTCTTCTTTCGAGCTGGTGCGCTCTGGCCAGATAGATACTGAGATGCAGACGACGGCAATGAAGAGTACCTTCACCCTTCATTGTCGAACCTATTCTTCAAACAGATAATCAAAAAGCAGGTTGCCAGCGCCGATAAAGACCAAAGCGGCAGCGGCCATGAGCGCGTCGTAGCGCAGCGTTTCCAGACCGGCGAGCAGCGCGCCCACACGGCCAGTGGCAGCAATAAAGACGGGCAGGCAAAGTGGCAAAAAGAGGGCGATGGCGAGAAAGTTTTTTTGCGTGCTGTGCTGGGCAATTGCGGCAATCAGCTGTCCGGCCGGAGCAAGGGCGAGCCCGAGTGGCAGGCAGGTCACAGCGATCGCGAGCCCGGTCTGCAGATCGGGTGCCGCGGTCGGAAAAAGGAGAAAGTAACCTGTGACGCTGAAGATCCACAACGGAATCTGCACGAGAAACGAAACGGTGGTCTTCGCAAAAAAAAGGCTGCTCAGAGAGACGCGGTGCATGCTGAAATAGCGGTACGCGAGACCGTCGCTCTCCCAATCGATCGCCATGAGCAACAGCTGCAGGTTAGCAATGCAGTACGCCACCACCGGAAAGACCTCGAGCGCTTCGTTGCTGCTGGCCTCGTTGCTGAGGCCGAAGCGAAACATCGCCAGCAGGGCAAGCGTCAATACAAAGGCGAGCTGCACCCCGCGCTGAGCGCGGTAGAGCATCAGCTCATTTTTCACCAAGGCCCACCAGATTTTCATTTGAGTTTGCCTTTTTGCAATAAGTAGGATCTATCTGCCAAACGGCGCGCCCGCGAAGGGTCGTGCTCTGAGAGAAGCACGGCCGAACCGCGCGCTGATTCGTGGCGTATGAAATCGACCAGCAATTGTTCGCTGCGCGTATCTAACCCTGTAAAAGGCTCATCGAGCAGCAGAATCTGCGGTCGCGCGAGCATCGCACGCGCGAGCAAGAATCGCTGCATTTGGCCGCGCGAGAGCGTGTCGAGGTGTTTGTGCCCCAGGTGTTCGATCTGCCAATAGCGCAAGGCAGATGCGATGTGTTCGCCGCTGCTCTTATGCAGCGTTGCAGCGAGCTGCAGGTTGTGTGCGACCGACAGTTTCAGGTAAGCCATCGGGTGGTGTGCAATGAGGTGGCCCGATGCCCCGGGCGCAAATTCAAGTTTGCCGCGGTGCGGTTTCAGAATTTGCGCGAGAGTCAAAAGCAGTGTCGACTTGCCAGAACCATTTTCGCCGAGCAGGGCGACAATTTCCCCTGCTGCGAGTGAGCCATCGACTCCGTCGAGAGCCCAGTGTGCGCCGTAACGGCGGCCAAGACCTTCGTATTTCACAAGGGGCGATGCGGATTGCCGGGTAGAGTTGTTCAAAGCGCCCCGAACTTCTGTTGCAGAGTTTCGACGAGCTGAAGCCGCCGTTTCTCGAATCCCTGCGAAGCATTATTCTCGATCATGCCGGCGAGCGTTTTTATGCCAAATTCGCCGAAGTAGTAGCGCAATTCTTTGCGTAAGAAATAGTTTTCACGATCAAGTTCACCCGCACGAGTCAATGCCTCAGATGCAGCGACAAAATTCGCCAGATCGGCAAATCCGGTTTTGCGCACAGAGCTTGTCTGAAAGATCTCGGGGGGGCTAAGCTGGCCGTCGACCTTCTGCACAAAATCAAGACTCGATTGCAGCTGGTAGAGGCTGCGTTTCGCCAGATCTTCGGCGTCGCATTTGGTTATGACAAACGCCTGAGGAACTTCCATAATGCCCGATTTCATGAACTGAATTTGGTCGCCGCTGAAAGGTTGTAATGCAAGCAGCGTGACATCGGCGAGGCGCGCTATTTCAATTTCGCTCTGGCCCACGCCGACCGACTCAATGAGCACGAGATCGAAGAGAGTACGTAGCACCCGGCACACCCGGTAGGTATTACGGCCGATACCGCCGAGGTCGAGATCTGATGCCTGAGAGCGAAAATAGGTTCGCTCATCATCGCCGAAGTTCACACGTGTGCGGTCGCCGAGCAGCGAACCACCTGAGACCGGGCTCGATGGATCAACGGCGACCACTGCGATACGCCAGCCAGGTTTCAAAGCGAGCAGCGCTTCAACGAGGTACTGAATAAGCGTTGATTTTCCCGCGCCGGGTGCTCCGGTAAGCCCAACGAGCAGTCCCTGCGATGACTCCTTTTCATTTAGTCGGCTCTCCATTTCAACGCAAGAAATCTGGTCTTCGCGTTTGGCAGATTCAAAATATGAAATGAGTTTTGCGATCGAGAAGGTATCGCCCGCCCGTGCGGCTGCCAGCAGGTCAGACATCAGCGACCACCTTGCGGCGCTTGAGCGTCAACAGGCCGACGCCGGCTATCACGAGCACCGTACCGATCGTTTGTGAAGTCGAGATCACTTCGCCGAGCACCGTGTATGCCAGGTAGATCGTCATCACCGGACCCAGCGTGCTGACAATGGCAGCGCGGTTTGAGCCGATGAGCGCGATTCCCTGTGCGACAAAAAGTGACGGCAATACCGTACAGAAGACCGCCATGGCGGCGGTGAGAAAATACACCTCGGACGGGTAACCCAGCAGTTTTTCACCGGCAATGGCGCCATGGGTAATGATTGCCAGCGCCGACATGATGATCGCAAAACTTGTGAACACCAACGGCGAATAATGGCGCGCAAGTTTTTCGGTCGCAACCAGGTAGACAGCATAGGTGATAGCCGCGAACACAATGTACGTCGCGCCGATTTGCACCCTATTGCCCGCGAGCGTCGCTTCGCCGTGGTAAGAGATGCCGATGCCGATATAGGTAATTATTAGTGCGGCAATCTCGCGTCTGCCTGCGTGATTCTTGAGCCAGACGAGCGATATGATCAAAACCAAAGTGGGATAGATAAAGAGCAAGAGCCGCTCAAAACTCGCCGAGACATATTCGAGCCCCACAAAATCGAACCAGCTTGCGAGGTAATAGCCGAACAGGCCCACGATGCCGATCGCAAACCAATCTTTTCGAAATCCTCGTTTTTGTTCTGCCGTCTGACCGCGAAAATACCATAAAAAGATAGCGGTGTATATCGGCAGCGCGAAGACCATGCGCAGCGTCAGCGTTGCAAATCCTGTGACACCGTAACGATACGCAAGCTTTGCAAGTATCGCCTTCGCGGAAAAACCGGCTGCCCCAATAACCGTAAAGAGCAGCCCGGCGATGAATCGTTTATCGCGCGTTAAGACCTCAGCCGTCAAGCCTGAGGTCCTTGCGCGTGAATATGTTTTCGAAAAATGGCGTATCGTTCACGCGCATGTCGCGAAGCACCCCGCGCACGGCATCCAGCGGAATGTTGTGCTGTTGCATCAACTTCTTGTTGAGGGAAATTTGCCCAACCGTCATAAAATGCACGAGCGAATCATTTTGGGCAACTTCGGGTGGCAACAGCTTGTCGATTTGGGCGATCACTTCTTCAACAGTGAGACGCAACCCACCGGATATTTCTGAAAGAGGCGCGACTCCGTGGTCTGCGCTCAATACGAACACAAAATCATCGCCATATTGCTTCTCGAGGTATTCCAGAGTTTTGCCGATCTGCGTATCGATTTCTTTCAAGGTCTCCCGCGCTTCAAGCGACTCAAAGCCGAAATGATGCCCGACTGCGTCTGCAGATTTGAAAGAGACGTAGACTAAATCAGTGAAACCGTCTTTGTTTCGTTTTGTACCGACAATCTGCTCATTGACGACGGCTCGAACCAATTCACCCTCGAGTTGTGTCTCGGCGGGGGTCGACATCATGACACCCCAGTTCTCGAAAGCAGCCTTCGCGTCGCGAATTTTGTATCCCTGAAAACCCTGCGGGTAGTATTTCGCATAGTTCAGAAGCACATCGCTTGCCTGGACAACTTTAGGCAGCGAAAAATAGCGTGCGTCGGTTATCCAGCGCGATTTGGCGGCATCGAGCCAATACACATAGTTACTCTGGCGAACTGCGGCGGTAAGACCGTTGCCGTTTGCGGTAGTGCCGTTGGCCGCAAGCCATTCGCCGCCGTGCCCTGCCATACCAACCGCCGCGCGCAGAGCGTACGATTGGGCGACAATCACGCTCTTGCCACCGTTCGTAACGTTCAAGACATCGGCGAGCGATTCGCTCTTGAGCTCGAGCGTCGAAACTTTTGTCTCGTCTTTGGTCGAATAGATTTCTGCCTTGTTGAGTTTTTCTACACCGTCCTTTTTCTGCATCGAGAAGAACGTATTGCCGATAACCGTACTCTTTACCGGAAACGCACCCGTACCGATTGCCATATGACCGACCGCTGTGTGCGCGTCTAGATGGCCCACATGCGCGTCGCTGAAGTTCGCCGACTTTGCCATCAATCTATAAATATTGGGCGCCACCTCTTTGTGCAGGCGCAAGAGGTTCATGCCGCCCTGGTCGATGACTGCGACGAAGACGATCGATGGTTTTTGCGGCTGCGGTTTCACTATTGGCAAAGCGGGCGTAGCGACCCCGTTGGGGTTGCGAATCTGTAAGAGCGAAGCGAGCGTCGGTGCGATGTGCTGCTGGTGCACACGCTGCCCGTAGTCGCGCGCTTCGATACCTTTACCGTAGAAAACGAGTGGAATTGCCGTGTCATAGCTGTATGCAGTCGAATGCGAGATGCGCCCGACGCGCATTTTTACTTCGCCGTTCTCTTCTTTGTATTCGTAAGCAGCGTTATTCTGCACATCGGCGAGCGTGCGGCCATATCGGGCCAGCTCGCCCACAAGCTGGTCTTTGTTGAAACGCGCAGTGGCGGTCTTTTTCATCCAGCTTGATTCGAGCAGTGCGTATTTCTTGGGCACCAGGTAGAGGTCAATATCGCTGCGCGCTGAGCGTTTGTAAAGCTCAGCCCACGGTGCTTCAGTTTTTTTGCAGGCGACTGGTCCCAGAAACGTTGCGGCGACAATCACCGCAAGCGTCATGTGCGCAGAACATGCGGATATCCCCCTGATCTTGTGGGCGCCGCTGGCCTTTAGGTAATTAATGTCTGCGAACATGGCTGCCATCTTTGCCGGTGACGGCGTGACGCAAACTTTTTTCAATAAAGCCTGCCAGAAGCTTTGCCAATGCCTCTGCTGCTGAAATTTGCACGTTGTGGCCGCTTTTGGGCAACACGACGAGCTGTGCCGTCTGAAAATGAGGATTTATCGCCGTGGCGTGACTGGCGGGCGTCAATACATCACGTTCGCCATAAACGAGTAGCAACGGTACCCTGCTCGCCGCCTTCGGCCAGACAACCTTTCCCGAAAGAAATGCCTGCATGTAGGCACGTGAATTCGCGATGCTGAGTGTATGGTTCTTGATTTTGGCGTAAGCCATGCGCCCTGGAACCAGCGCATCAGGCAATGCACCATAGAGATGCAGCCGATCGCCATAGGGAAATAACGCGAGCGCCGCCTGCAGACGGTAATAAAGGCCCAAAAGAAATTGCGGCACGCGCAGCACCTGCTTAAGGCGCCTCACATAAGGCGCATAGTCGTCGACCGCCGAAATGGCAACCACGGCATCGAGTTTGGCATTCTGCCGCGCGACGATATCGAGGGTTGCAAAGGCACCATAAGAATGCCCGATCAGCACCAACTTCTTGATTCGGTAAGCCTTGCGCACGTGGGCCACGAACTGTTCAATCAGCTCGGCGTTGCTCGCGACAGAGAAGTTCTTACCCGTGTCGTCGCTCAGTCCATGCCCTGGCAGATCGGGCATGAAATACCTGAAGCCGGGTTTCAATTGCGCTGCGAGCGCCGCCCATGCTTCAGAACCAGTCTGGTACCAGCCATGAATGAACACCAGCGCTGTACTGCCCTTACCAGATTCACGAAAATAGATCGAAGTTTTGCCGCTATCAAAATAAGGCATTCAAGCCGATTTGAGGGGTAGAGACCGCGCGTGTACTCGTTATTGATTTTGCTGCCGATCAGGCAGCGCGCTTGAACGCCCACGCGAGCTCTACGCCGATCTCAAGAGCTCGCGCACGGTAGGTCGCTGCCTGCTCGGCTCTACCATCCGATGTTTTCGGGTCTTCAAACGGTAACGAAATTCTCTGCTCAGCACCAGGCACAAACGGGCAACCCGCATCGGCAGATGAACACACCATAATCGCGGCGAATTCGCGCTGCGGGTTCGGCTGAGCCGAAAAAACTTTTGAAAAAGTCTCTGACACAAGGGCCCCTGTCACAATGCGATAGTGCGGATTTACCCCGTCATCGAGCCTTTCAACCGCCACACCCAGTTCGCGCAACGCCGTTACGGCATTCGGGTGAAACGCGGTGGCTTCGGTGCCACCTGAATAGGTTTCTACAGGGAAGCCCAAATGGGCGGCAAGCACCTGCGCCATCACCTGGCCGAAGTGCGAGCGGCGCGAGTTGTGTGTGCAGATGAAGTTGAGGCGTGAAGTTTTGCCGGCTGCGTTGTTCAAACGTATGTACTCTGCGAGAGTCTCGAGGGTCTGCAAATGGTTCTCTGGCGGTTGAAAATCCGCAGCCTGCTTGAGCAGGTATTGGGCGAGTTCTGTGTAATCTTTCATCTAAACCTCATGAGTTGTCGTGAAACGGCGCCTGAACCAGAACGCCGCCTGCACCAGAAGAATGAGCGCGGGCACTTCAATCAAAGGGCCAATGACTCCCGCGAAGGCCTGGCCCGAGGTAATACCAAAAACAGCAATCGCGACCGCGATCGCGAGCTCGAAGTTGTTACCCGTTGCGGTGAACGAGACCGCAGCAGCCACGGGATACGTCGCCCCGAGCTTCTTGCCCGCGACAAACGCGGTGAAAAACATGACAATGAAATAGACCGTCAGCGGTAGCGCGATATAGAGTACGTCGAACGGCGAAGCCACGATTTTTTCGGCCTGCAACGAAAACATGATGATGATCGTGAAGAGTAACGCGATGAGTGTGAGCGGTGAAATGCGTGGTATGAATTTTTGTTCATACCAATCTTTCCCTTTTAGGCGAAGCAGAACGACTCGCGAGAGAATACCCAGCGCAAACGGAATGCCCAGATAGATAAGGCTGCTCGATGCCACCTCGCCGATCGTGATCTCGATCTGTTTGCCTTCGACACCAAAGAGCGGCGGCAGATACCTGATAAAAAACCACGCCAGCGGGCCATACGTGAAAACCTGAAAAATCGAATTGAGCGCCACAAGGCCGGCAGCGTATTCGCGACTGCCATCAGCGAGCTCGTTCCACACGATGACCATTGCGATGCAGCGCGCAAGGCCTATCAGAATCAGACCACTCATGTATTCGGGTTTGTCGTGCAAGAATGCCAACGCGAGAAAGAACATCAGAAACGGCCCGACGACCCAGTTGAGAAAAAGCGAGAGCAACAGCACGCGCACGTTGCGAAACACTTTGCCGAGCTCTTCGTATTTGACCTTTGCGAGCGGGGGGTACATCATAACAATGAGACCCAAAGCGATCGGTATATTGAGTGTGCCGTAAGAGAGCGAGTTGATGAAACTGCCGAAACCTTTGAAGAGGTTGGCAATCCCCAGCCCCACGAACATCGCGAGAAAGATCCAGAGTGTCAGGTAACGATCGGTGAAAGAAAGTTTCTTAGGGGGTGTGTCTTGTTTAGTTTGCATATGCCTCTTTAACATTGCTTGTCAGCGCCCGTGTCGAGCCCACCCACCAGCTCGAGAAAGTCACCGCGCAATTGGCGCAGAACTTCGTTATCGATGCAGTAACAGATCGAATTGCCATCCACACTACCCTTGATGATGCCCGCGTCTTTGAGCACGCGCAGGTGCTGCGAGACGGTGGCCTGCGCGAGGCCGATGTCGCGCGAAAGGTCGGTGCAGATGCAGCCCGACTGTGCCGCGATGTGCTGCAGAATCGCCAGCCGCGCCGGGTGGGCGAGAACGCGCAGCTTGTCTGCGATGTGATTGAGCGCGTCAGGGTGAATTTCTTTGCGGATGATTCCCATGGGGCAATTTTACGCTATATCGCAATATTGCAATATAGCGTAAAGAGTGATTAACTATTCAACCCTTCGGTTCGCACAAAGACGCGCCTAGTGCGCGGTGCGAACCTTGGACATCCTGTCCTTCGGGTCGCGACGAAGACGGCATCGTGCCGGTCGCGCCCCTTACGCATCCATGCGTTTCGGAGAGGGGGGGATTCGAACCCCCGGTAGGTTTCCCTACACATGCTTTCCAAGCATGCACATTAGACCACTCTGACACCTCTCCCTGCGATATCACAACCCCCTTTGGGGGTGTGATATCGCAGGGACGCTGCGCGCCCCCTGCACCCCGCGAAAGAAGCTGTGCCGGATTTCTAATTCTTGGGCTTGGGACGCCTCGTCGAGCCGGATATCATTTCGGGATCGGCAAATAACCCTGGTCCCACCTGGGGTAGGTTGCCCCCGGCACGGTCGGGTAAACCTTTGCAACGGTTATCTTCTCACCATCGTAATGGCCGATGCCCAGAAAGTGCTCGGGCGCTGCGATGCGCAGCAGGCCAGTCACCTCAGGCTTTGACTTAGGCGAAAAGGGGTTACCGTGCACAAACATGTGCTCTTCGAGATGCGTGATCCTTGCGAGCGGAAAGAAATCGAGCATCTCGAAATCCCAGTATGAATGCAGAATACGACCCCATTCGACGGCGCCCGCGTTCTCAGCCACTGACCACGGGCCAATGCTGAGGCGCCGCAGCACCGTCAGATGACCGCATGTGCCAAGCGCTTCAGCGATATCGCGCGCGAGCGAGCGAATATACGTACCCGATGAAGTTGTGCAGTGCATAATCAGCGTATCGCCCGCAGCGACTTCGAGGGTGAGCGCATGCACTGTCACTTCGCGGGCCGAAGGTTCTGCGCCAGCGCCACCGCGCGCACGTTCGTGTGCGCGCACGCCCTCGACCCTGACGTTTGAATACGCGGGGGGGGATTGCAGAATCTTTCCGGTGAACCGGCCCTGTATAGCTAATAAATCCGCCTTTGTAACGCGCGGTACGGCTTTTTCCTTAACTAAGCAACCGGTAGGGTCTAGAGTATCCGTCTCTGTACCGAGCTGGATCGCGGCACTGTATGTTTTGGGGTATGCGAGAAAGTATTCTAGAAAGCGGGTAGAATCACCGGTCGCGGTGATGAGCAGGCCAGAAGCAAATGGGTCGAGAATTCCCTCGACCCCAAAGCCCCGCCCCCTTACACTCAGAATATTGCGAACCGCCGAGCGCGTGGTCGGCCCGGGTGATTTGTCAATTAGATAGAAAATAAGGAGTTTGCTCGCAATTCGTACAAGCTAAAGTGCGACCGCAAATGGGCGACATTACGCATGTCTACCCGCCTGCGGCGTGCCTGTCGAACCGCTATTTCTTTGGTTTGCCGGCAATCGCTTCTTTAGCGGCTTTGCTGACGCTGAACTTAACGACTGTTTTTGCGGGAATCTTGATCTGCTCGCCAGTTGCAGGGTTGCGGCCCATACGCGCTGCGCGCTGTACGAGTTTCAGAATGCCAAAACCGGGGAGTGTGAATTTGCCGATAGATTTTGCTTCTTTATATGCAATCTCTGTGAGCGCTTCAAGAAATGCGTCTACGTCTTTTTTCGTGAGGTTGGTTTTCTCTGACAGCGCCGAGAGAAGCGCGCTCTTAGAGAGGGGTTTTTTATCTGCCATGATGAGACATAATGGCTTTGTGTATCCGTGCTGTAAAGTGAAAAGTGCGAAAATAAAGGGAATTTTAGATAACGGCCTATTGGGCGTGCTGGCGCACACCCAATAGGCCGGATTTCTATTTACGCGATGTCGGGCGGGCTTATCGTGTCTCTTCATTCAGGAGAAACCATGGCAAGAAAGTGCGACTTAACAGGACAAGGAACCCGCTTCGGCAACAACGTGAGCCACTCACATCGCAAGACCCGCCGCACGTTCAAGTCAAACGTGCATAAGAAACGAGTCTTTCTTCCAGAAGAGAACCGCTTCATCACGTTGAACCTCTCAACCCGCGCGCTGCGCACCCTGCAGAAAAAGGGTCTCGCATCGATGATGAAAGACGCTGGGCTGTAAGCCAGGCGCAAATACCTCACGAAAGTGGGCGCAAAGAATCCGGGTTGACCCCGGATTTTTTTATGCCGTTTCAGGACAACGACCTGCACAAAACAATTCATCGAAACGAAAAAGCTGTTTGCAAAAGGTGTCTCTTTTGTTGATGTCATGTTGATTATGTCAGCAATGACTGTCGGTGCGCGCACCTGGAGTCTGGATAAGAATCTAGTCCGCCTGGCGAATCAACTGCAACTCGATACCTTAATCACATGAAACACGAAACACCCGCGCTTTTCATCGACCGCAGCCGCATTCGGCAGAATTATCATGATTTGAAAAAGGCGCTGCCACCATTTCGCATTGCGTACGCAATCAAATCGAATTCACACCCTGAAATTATCGAGATCCTCAAAAAAGAAGGATCGCATTTCGAAACTGCGTCTATCGCCGAAATTGAAAAGCTGCTCGCTCTTGGTATCAAGGCCGAAGAGATTGTACTTTCAAACCCGGTCAAAGCACCGAACGCAATCCGCCGTGCGCTCGAGCACGGCGTGACTATTCAGAGTTTTGACTCCGTCGAAGAGCTCGAGAAATTTTTGCCTTACGCCGGGGCCTCGACTGCGGTCGCGCACCGCATCAGACCACAGCTGCGCATCGTCGTGCCCAATGAAGGTTCGATGTGGCCGCTGTCGGGCAAGTTCGGCGCCGACGAAGAACTCTGGCCGGCGATCTTTCAGTATATGAAAGAGAATGAAATTCCGCTCGACGGTGTTACGTTTCACCCCGGCTCGCAGTGCGAGACCATCGCCGGGTGGGATAGCGCAATGTACTTAACCTGGCGCTGTATTGAAATTGCACGCGAGTACGGACTCAACCCCACCACGATCAACATCGGCGGTGGCTTTCCCGTCGACCTGGGGCGCAAAATACCAACACCGACTGCAATCGGCAAAGTCATCATGCGCCACCTCAAAGAGTGGGAGAAAAAAGGCTTCAAACCGGCAGACCTCATCGTCGAACCGGGACGCTTCATCTCGGGCTCGGCAGGGGTGCTTGCCACGCGCGTCGTCGGCGTGGCCCGCCGCGAAAAGACCTGGGCGTTTCTCGACTGCGGCGTCTTCACCGGCATGATGGAAACCATCGACGGTATCAGCTACCCAATGCTGTTCTCATCGACCGCCGAAAAAGAGACCGCAATGCTCTGCGGCCCAAGCTGCGACTCGGTCGACAAGATGTACGAAGCGCAGATTCCCAAAGCCAAACCCGGCGACGCCGTGCTGTTCCTGAGTGCCGGCGCATACACCTCGGTGTATGCCTCTGATTTCAACGGCTTTCTGGGCCCAAAGATGGTCTTTGTCGATGAAATTAAGAATCCGGTCGAGCTTTTCAACCTTATCGATTAACTCTGCGCACAAGCGCAGAGTTAATCGATAAACACCCTGTTCGCTAACACCCCCCTTTTGTAAAAAAAACTTGCCGCATTGAGTACCTTCGGGCGTCGTAACTCATGTCTGTCCGGGAGCTGTGGCTTAACGCTACAGGCCACGGCAGGCGAAAAAACAAAATTTTCAGGAGACAACATGAAAAAACTTATTAGTATTTTCGCCGCTCTGGCACTTGTTGGTTCACTGGCTGCACAGAAGAAAAAACCTGCAGCTAAGGCACCAGCAGCACCAGCGGCACCCGCTGCACCAGCCGTTAAGGCACCAGCAGCACCAGTGGTAGCAGCACCAGCAATGCCAAGCGCAGAAATGGCAGGCAAAGGCATGGGCCTGTTCGTAGAAGGCCGTGGTACATTTACCCTCGGTCAAGGCACCAGCACATCTCAGAATGTCGGTGATCAATCAACTACAGGCTATGATTATAAACTCGCCAATACTTCAGGATTTGGCGGTGGGGCATCTATTGGTTATGACATTGCGCAAGGTCTTGGATTGGTAGCATCATTTGACTACCGTTCAATTTCAAGCCGCAAGTGGGAAACTACAAAAAATGCCGTTGGTGGTGGTGCAACAACTGACGCGTCAGCTCAGAAAGTTACAAACACAATGGTGATTGGTTTGGGTCTCCGACCAAGCGTTAATGCACTTGGTGGCGTAGTATACGCTGGTGCAGGCTTTGCCTATGTACTCCCATATGAAGGGGTCACAACAGTAACCTACACAAACCAAACAAACACGGCCGTGTTTGATACAACAGAAAAAAAGACGACTGCTGCTTGGAATGCTGGTATGGGCGCATATGCTGAATTAGGCTACCAATACAATGTTACTTCGAACCTGTATGTTGGTATCGGAATACGCGCTTTGGTTGCAACCGCGAACAATGACGGCAAGAAAGATACGGTGGTTAAGAAATCGGCAGATGGCGTCGTGACAGAAGGTGGCGTAACGGTAGCCTCTGAAACTACGACAGAATATTCTTCAACGCAAGCAGCCGGAAAGACAGCGTTTGCATCTGAAGGTATTACTGACGTAAGTGCAGCTGTATCCGTGGGCTTCCGCTTCTAATTCGTTAGAAAAAGAACCACAGTCCGCGAGGGGCGTAAGCCCCGAGCGAAAGAAAGGCCCCCGGTAACGGGGGCTTTTTTTATGTCTTATTAGCTACGGGCTTAAGCCCGTAGCTAATAAGAAGGGACGACCATTGGCCACGTTTAGGTTCAAAATGCAGCCAATTTTTGTGATTGGAGCTGTTTCAACCTCTTAGTGCTATGGGCTTAAGCCCATAGCACTAAGAGGAAAAACCGCAAACGTCCTCTTTGTTGACGACTCACCGCACCTTTCCTGACTGTTGTGTCATGTTTCTCGAAACTGTGCGCGAGCTGGTGGCTTCGGGCGACACATCTGCCGTTATGCTCACGGGCAATGTACGCGATGTATACGCGTTCGACGGCAAGTTCGGCACACTGACAGAACTGCTGCGGAGCCAGGTTTTTTCGGGTTACGATACCGTGGCGGAGTACGATCCTCAGGGTGGTATTCAGTTTGCCGACGCGAAGCAGCGGGAGAACTATTTGCGCTCGCTCGGCGGTTACGACGCGTACCACAAGACGACCTTTGCGCAAAACCCACCAAAAGACCCGGTGCAGGCATTTTCGATTCTCGATAATTTCGCCCGGCTGCACCTGCTCGATAAGAAATCTTTTTGCGTAGTCATACACTACCTCGACCAGATTATTCCGACGGGGCTGAATAATAATAACGAGCTGCGCTATTTGGTTATTGCGCTCGATAAGTGGGCGCAGAATCCGGATTTCAGACGAAACAAGATTCGGTTCGTGCTGATCGCGCCCGAGGTCGCGCGGCTCGAGAGTTTTATTGCAAAGAATGCGTTTATTGAACATGTGACCATCGCACGGCCGGGTCTTGAAGAACGGCGCCAAACCATCACTGCCAGCCCCTCTGGGGCTGGCAGTGATGGAGATATTCAAAAGCTCGCTGAACTCACGGCGGGTCTCACCAACCGCCAGGTGCTTGAAGTACTTAGCAAGAAGCAGACCGACGAAATTCAGCTGCGCACGATCAAGAAAGAACTGATCAGCGCCGAGTGTCGTGGGCTGCTCGAAATTGTCGAGCCGAAGCATTCGCTGTCCGTCGTGGCGGGACACGACAAGGTAAAAGAGATATTATCGCTGACAGCAGAGGCAATCAAGCTCGGCAAGACACAATATCTGCCGATGGGTTTTCTGATCTGCGGCCCCGTTGGTACGGGAAAAACATTTATCACTGAGTGTTTTGCGCACGACGCAGCATTGCCGGTTGTTAAGTTTCTGAATTTTCGCTCGCAGTGGCAGGGTGAGACTGAAGCGAATCTCGAGAAAATATTTAACATTTTGAAATCCATCTACCCGGTTGCCGTCATGATAGACGAAGCCGACGCGTTTCTCGGTAATCGCGATGCGCAAGGCGACAGCGGCGTGTCGATGCGCGTGTTTGCATCACTCGCATCGCTCATGAGTGACACGAGTTACCGCGGCAAGATCATCTGGTTCTTAATGACCTCGCGACCTGATCTGTTGCCAGTCGACATGAAGCGGCAGGGCCGCGCAGAGGAGCACCTTGCGCTATTTCACCCGCAGAGCAGCGCTGAAGTTGACGCACTCTACCAAAGCGTATGTAGAAGACTCAAGATTGCGACACCGCTGCCTGAACTTCATACTCTGCTCGACAAAAAGCGCTCTTATTCAGGCGCAGATATTGAGGCTATGATGACTCGCGCTGCGCTTTCGGCTACGGTAAAACACAAGGCCGACCTGAATGCAGAAATAATGAAAGAAACGATAACAAACTTTCGCAGTCCCGAATATCCGCTCGCGATAGAGCTGCAGACTTTGGTCGCCGTGCGGGAGTGCACTCACCAGGACATGGTTCCCGAAAAATACCGAGGTATGGCCGCTTCTGATATAGAGGCGCGCATAAATGAACTGCTCGCGATGCTGAGGCAGCGATGATACACGAGGTATTCGGTCGACACCACACACGATGTGCGTCCAGGTGGCGACGATGATACACGAGGTATCCGGTCGACACCGCACACGACGTGCGTCCAGGTGGCGACGATGATACACGAGGTATCCGGTCGACACCGCACACGACGTGCGTCCAGGTGGCGACGATGATCGCAACCTTGCTGCATGGGTATCGCCAGATCACACGCCTGGCGACCTGGGTAGTCGGCTTCTATGCGGCACCACTGCTGCATGTCGTTTTCACAAGTGTTATCGCGGCAGCTGGATTCGCCTACGGCTTTGCGCGCGGGCATTTGCCTGAACTCAATGTGTACATTACCGAGTCGCTGCTGCTCGGGCTTGTGATTATTATTGTTATTGAAGTCTACCTCAACGACGGTTTTCACCGCCTGGGTCTGCGCACATTTATACCGCGTGTACGATTTGTAAACAGCATGTTTGAGGACGGACGTCTGAAAATTGATCGCACCGTCGCCGAATACGAAAGGCTTCTGAACTATCTGACAGATTTCGGCAAGAACCGCGCGCTGTACGGCCCGTTTCATGTCGGTGTTGTTATTGGTACGGTACTCGTCGCCGAATATTTCTTCATTAAAACCGGTCATGCGGATCTATACCTGCAGACTGCGGTGGTCACGCTACCGATTCATGTACTCTTTGTCTACGTAACGGCTGACCTGCACATGGGCCGTTATCGATCACTCGTGAAGCGGCAACTTTTCTTCATGGGCCACGAACCACCGAACGAATATTCAATTTCACTTAAGCTCAAATTTGCCAGCATTCTTTTCGTCATTGCCTTAAGCGACTATATTCTCATCTCGTTGCTGCGCAGCGAAGTCGCAAAATCAGACGGTGGATATACCTATATAATAGGTTTCTCGGCATTCTCCCTCGCATTACTTATGGTTCTAACGGTTCTTTTCTTTTCGAGCATTTTCGCATCGATCAAAGAGCTGCAGCTGGCCGCGATGAGCCTGCAAGAGGGTCACGATCCCGATTTTTATTCGCAGACTTCTGACCAGGAACTCGCAACGCTTTCTTCAGGCTTTTTTCATGCCGCACAGAAGGTTCTGAACTACCGGCGCGATCTCGAACACCAGATACGCGAAGCGACAGCGCACCTGAGCGAGGCGAATGCCGAGCTACAACAAAAAGACAAAGAGATTCAGACCGAACTCGATTTTGCGGCCGAGATTCAGAAAGATATGATTCCGCATACGCACGCCCCGTGGCATGCGCTGCAGTTCGGTATCATTTATGAACCGATGCAAAAGGTTTCGGGTGATTTTCTGAATATCTACAAGAAAGATAAGGCTATCTTTGTATTGCTTGCCGATGTCTCAGGTCACGGAGTTCCCGCCGCGTTGATTACAATGGCAGCCAATGACACGTTCGGCGCGGCGATTCGACACACTGATTCACCGGCGGCCGTCTTCAGGGAGGTCAACACTTTACTCAGCGAACAGATCAAAACCCAGGACTATCTGACGGCATTTCTGGTACGTATCGATGAAAAGTTACGCATGACCTATGCGAACGCATCGCATCAAAAGGCACTCCATTACCGCCGTAAACGCAACACGATCGAATCATACGATACAAACGGTCTATTTATTGGGGCTATGCCAGATGCGACCGATACGTACGAAGAGAAATTTTCTCGTCTTGAATATGGTGACATGCTCGTTCTCTTCACCGATGGCATCACTGAACAAGTGAACCCGGCGGGTGAAGAGTTTGGGCTCGAGAGACTGCAAGAACTCATCATGCAGCACCACGACCGATCAGGGCAGCAGATTGCAGATGCGGTGCGCGAAGAACTGTTGAGCTTTGCCGGTGGTTCGCGCATAAAAGACGACGTCTCGATGCTCGTGGTGAGCGTACACCCTCAGTACAGGCAATTTATTGAAAAATTCAACGAGACGGTGCAGGCGATGAAAAAACGCATGATCGATGATTCTTCGCGTTTACTCGAAGAATTGTGGAAAATGTATCCGGAATTTCCTGCGTTACCTTTTTTATCCGCAAGAATATATTATCAATTGCACGAGTATGATATGGCTGAAAAGCATGTGAAGCTGCATCTCGAAAAGAATCCCGGCGATGTGCGCGCGACACAGCTGCTGGCCGCGATCGCGATCAAGACGGGTAACCGTTCGCGCGCAGCGAATCTGGTGAGCAGGCTGACCAAAGCCAATGCCGATGACCGTATCACTCAACATCTCAATAAGAAATTGCAATAATGATTCGCCGATTCATCAGACCACTATTGCTGGTTTTTCTGGCATTACCGGGTTGTACCGATGACCACGAGGCGTTGTTGGCGCAGCAGGGTTACATTGATCTTTCCCAATCGAACTTTGCCGAAAATAAGGTCTTCGATTTGAACGGTAGCTGGGAGTATTTTCCCAATCGTATTGTTGAACCAGCAGAGCTTTCAAAAAAGATTGCAGCGGCCAAGTATGCGCCCGTACCACACAGTTTCAATCTGTACTCAGATGAAAAACTGCGCCTGCCCGCTGCCGCGAGCGCGACCTATCGGGTCGCCATATTGCTGCCACCCCAGATAGCCAACTATACACTGCGGGTTCCGCCCTTGCAGACTGCGTCCCGTATTTATGTAAACGGTCATCTCGAGGCTGAA
The DNA here is from genome assembly GCA_942492915.1 of uncultured Leptospiraceae bacterium. Lineage (GTDB taxonomy): Bacteria > Spirochaetota > Leptospiria > Turneriellales > Turneriellaceae > Turneriella. The sequence continues at coordinate 3,321,146 of OW818662.1, read as the reverse complement.
AACGGAAAGGTCTCTGAAAATACGTCTGAAGTTCAAGCCGCGACACGCATGCGCTACCTGCAGCTACCTCTGGCAGGCCGCACCGAAGTGTTGATTCAGGTTGCCAACGGCGTATTCAATCGCGGCGGCATATCACAGCCAATCAGCATCGCAAGCGCTGCCAGCATGGAGCGGTACCGTCTGGATGCCCTGGTACGCGATGTGGTGGTAAGCGTCGCGCTGATCACTTTTGCCTTATACCACCTGCTGCTTTTTTCTCTGGGGCATCCCGAAGGTTCTTCGGTCTACTACGGACTATTCTGCCTTCTGGTCGGTATCAGCAGGCTTTTCTCGGGTGAAACTATCGTCGCGGACGTTTTTCCTTCGCTTCAATGGACCCAAAGAGTGCGGTTTGAATATGCAATCAATTTCTTCGACGCAGCATTTTTCACTCTCTATATCAAGAATTTCTTTCCCGATTTTCGTCGCAGCCGGCTGATACTCGGCATGGTCATTCTGCCGGCAGTATTTGGCGTCGCAGCCAGCGTACTGCCGTTCGGTCTTGTACGCGACCTGCGCGAACCATTCCAAATCGCGCTGGGAGTATTTCTACCGTTCGGATTGTTGCTATTGGGCAAACTTGCATGGCGCAATGTCTATGGCGCGCGCCTTCTGGTCTTGGGTATAATGGTACTCGGATACACCTTCATTAACGACGCTCTCAGGCGTGCGGAGTTTCATTCGGGTCCGTTACTCTTTTCGTATGCAACGCTAGGCTTCACTTTCATGCAGGCGATTTTGATTTCAGGCAAATCTCTGCGCCTGTTTCACGAGAATGCAGAACTCTCGCAGAAACTACTGCGGTCTGACAAATTGCGCGATGAATTTCTGACGCAAACATCGCACGAACTGCGCACACCGGTTCAGGCAATGGTACAGACCGTCGAAAATGTTCGGCGCGGCGTCGCCGGAGCAGTAGGCGAACAGGTACAGCGGACGCTTGCGGTTATCGAAGAAAATGGGCGACGCCTGATGTACCTGATTGATGACCTCACCGACTTTGTAAGGCTCAAGCACAGCGATATTCGCCTTAATATTCAGACCGTAGCGCTGAAGAAGGTCGTTCACCCGATTCTTAAACTTTGTCTGGGTCTTTCTGCAAACAAACAGTTCGCGCTCATCGATGAAATACCCGATGGCCTGCAGGATATTCAGACAGATCCCGCGAGACTGCAACAGATATTATTGAATCTCGTCAGCACTGCAATTCGATATTCCCATTCCCCGGCAATTACGGTGAAGTTGGGTTCGCTAAATGGCCAGCTGGCAATCAGCGTGCTCTATTTTGGCAGCGATCCCGATGCCCGTTTCTCAGAGATATCAGACATGCCGCATGAAGAGGTAGGTCCGCTGGTAACGCAAAAGCTCGCACAATTGATGGGCGGCAAATATTACTATCGAAAACTCGCAGAGTCTCACCATTCGCTCACGATCACGCTGCCATACCAGCAAATGACCGCACTCGAGGCGCTGCTCGAAAACACACACACGCGCACTGAATACCGCAAGACCGACGAAGACCAGACGACAGAACCTAAAGAGCGACTTGCCGACGCAAACACAACCTCTGGTGGCGTTGTTCTGATCATCGGCGACAACGCGAGCCAGAACCGATTGTTGCAAGACCAGCTCGCATCGCTTGGCAAAGAGAACGTAATAACAAAGAATGGTGCCGAGGCGATGCTTCAACTGCAGGGTCGCGAAGATATCGCGCTCGTGATCAGCGATGTCTTGTTATCTGATGTTTCGGGTATTGAGCTGGCGATGAATATACGTGCGCACTTCGACATCGGAATTCTGCCCATTATACTCATCATTGACAACAACCAGGCAGGAGTCGCAGCGAGCGCATTTTCTGCGGGCGTCAATGATCTGGTCCGCCGCCCCTTTGAAAAAGCAGAGGTATTGGCGCGTGTCAAGAATGTACTCTTGCAGCGAGAGGCAAGTCTCGCGCGCGAAAACTACCGGGCGTTGAACCGTGAACTCGAAATTGCACGTTCGATTCAAGAATCCATTTTACCCCGCGCAAACCCCGACACGAAAAATTACAAGATCGAAGCTGTCTGTCTGCCTGCACGCAGCATCGGCTGTGACTTTTATGATTTCATTGAAGAAGAAGGTTTCGTGGGCATTCTCATCGCAGACGTCGCTGGCCATGGAATTCCCGCGGCGCTCTATGCGGCGATGCTCAAAATCGCACTACACAATCTGCGCGACCAGGCGCGGTTTCCAGAGAAATTACTCAAGAATCTGAACGATGTTATGGTTGAGCGGGGTGAACGCACCTTCATCAGTTGCGCCTATACAATGGTGGATTTCAAAAACCGCCGCCTGTTGCACGCGAATGCCGGTCATTTACCCCTATTGCTGCAAGAGCCGGGCAAGAAGACCGTGAAGCGCGTTCACCCACCGGGCGGTGTATTGGGGGTTAGAAAAGCGGCGGCGATTACCGTCGAGATGCAGCATTTTCTGCCGAAAACAAGGCTCGTGCTTTATACCGACGGCGTGATAGAGTTAGCCAACAGAAGCGGCGAGTTTTTTGAAGAAACCCGCCTAGTTGACTTACTGGAAGAAATGCGGGAAAACCCGATCAGCGAAGTGCGCGAGCGCCTGCTGGCTGAAATGCGAAATTTCTCAGAGGGCGATACTTTTCTCGATGATGTAACCTTCATCATCATTGATCTTTAGCACGGCATAATATCCTCAATATCGGGTGGCGTTTTTTTGTCGACGGCGACATTTCAATTGTGTGCTTGTATTCATGAAATATTTGTTATGGATAGCAGCTTGCGCCATCACTACTGCTCCGGCGTTTGCCAAAGGGCGCATCACCAAAGGCGAAGGCCTGCAGTACGAGGTAGTAAAGGTGGGCAAAGGCAAAGTTGCCGAATCAGGCCAGCGCGTGCAGGTACACTACACGGGATGGCTGAACGAAGGCGGCAAGAAGGGCAAGAAGTTTGATTCGTCGGTTGACCGTCGCAAACCGTTTGTGTTTGGTCTGGGTCAAGGTCAGGTGATCCGTGGTTGGGATGAAGGCGTGGCAGGCATGAAAATTGGCGAGAAACGTACGCTCTACATTCCTTCTGGTCTGGGTTATGGGCCCCGCGGTGCCGGCTCAGCGATTCCACCAAATGCAGATTTGATCTTCGATGTTGAGTTGCTCGACGCCGAATAGTCGCAAGAACCTCAAGAAAGCAAATATATGTTAAAAACAGAAATAACCAAAGAAGGCAACGGCGCAGTGGCCGCCAAGGGCCACCAGGTACGCGTGCACTATACAGGCTGGCTGAATAGCTCAGGCGAAAAGGGAACAAAATTCGATTCGTCTGTAGACCGTGGCAGTCCGTTCACGTTTGCACTCGGCCAGGGCCAGGTGATCCGCGGGTGGGATGAAGGCGTTGCGGGCATGAAAGTCGGCGAAAAGCGCACGTTGTATATTCCCGCTGATATGGGTTATGGCTCACGCGGAGCGGGCGGAGTTATTCCACCTAATGCTGACTTAATTTTTGATGTCGAGCTGCTCGGCATCGATTAACGATCATGGCGATCTCGAAAAGTAACGTCGTTCTTCTCGCCGTCGCGCCGCTTTTCGCAGGTTGTTTTGGCACAATAGTCGTGCCGCCAGTGACTATCACCGGACAAAAGACGGCCACTGAACGCCAGATTATCGGCGAACAGACAGAACTGGAGAAAGACGTCTGGATGATCTCATCTGCCAAGACATCTGAACACGCCGCGCTCGATGCGAAACCCAAAGAGGTGCGCACGAGCATGGAACAAGAGAATGCAAATACCTATCGGGCGTTTCTTAAATTCGATCTTTTCTCAGCGCATTTGGCGCAGCTCAAAAAAGACCGGGTCGTAGGTGAAAACAACAAGGGGTTCGTATCAAACCTTATGCTTGAGAAGGTCACTCTGGCCGATGAGGTTAAGAAGAAATATGACCCCGAGCTGGCAGATGAACCTGATCTCGGCAGACCGTATCGCACGCTCGTACAGACGGTGAAAGAAATAAACGAAGCTCGGGTGCTCGCGGCGCGCGGTTATATCGAAAGCCAGAAGCGCGCCAATAAAGAGTTCAAAGCAACGGAAAAAGAAGTGCTCGCTGCGCAGAAAGACAAATACCAGAATTCAGCGCTGAAGGGCGAAATTCTGCAGGGTGACGACGGCGCGTGGGCCGCAAAAGAGTAGACTGATGCAACAAGACGCAGAACGCCGGGTAAATGTCGAACTGATGGGCAAAACGTTCACCATCAAGGGCGATGCTGACCCAGAATATATGGCGAACGTGGCGAGCTACGTCAACACTAAGATTCTTGAAATGAAGAAATTAACCGCAGCCGACCAGACGAAAATGCTGCTCTTGACCGCTCTGAATATTGCCGACGAACTATTTCAGGCGCGCCGCGGAATTCAGGTGGCACCAGCTGAAGCGCAACAGATTGAAAAACGCACACAGGCACTGCTGCGCATGCTCGAAACCGGACTTGTCGGCCAGTACTCAGCGACACCTCGCGGCGAATCTGAGCCCTGACCGCAGTCTCTGTTTTCAGAAACCTGTTACCTCTGCCGGCCTTCGATAACCTGAAGCACAACGACGGCTGCAAGGCCAAGCTTACGGTCCAGTTTTTTTCCCGCATCTTCAGAAAAATCGACGCGCATCTGCGGCAGAAACGGATTCCAAGTCTGCTTTACGTGCCCGACCGCTGTTTCGCCCAGCGTGAACATAAACTTTTGAGGAATAATATTGGCAAGATACCTGCGCACGAGTGCGAGCATCCAGCTGTCTTCTTGAATCTTGCCGATGACGGCATCGTTGCTGTCGAGAATTTCCCATGCGTCCATAACAAACGACGACATCATTCCCTTACGGCGAAGCGCGCCGACTTTCGTACCAGTGGCGACGTCGGTCACGTCATAGGCGGCGCTGAAATCGAGAATACTGCGCGCGTTGATTTTCAGTAATGGGCGCGTTTGGGCCTCATCGGCGAAAATCGTGATGTCTTCTTTAAGTTTGAACGCTTTCTGCTGAACAAACAGTAACAGGTGTTCTTTCGTCTCGTCGAAAATACGAATTGTATTTCCGAAAAGCTTGAAGAACTTCATCTTCGCGAAATACGTGTCTTGTGAAAATGGATCCATTGAGCCTCCGGGCAGGCCCCGGAGTTTCTGGACTACCGCAGGTCTGCTTTACTTTTTATACTTATTGAGTAACCTATTAAGTTCACCCATCAGACCTTCAAACCCTTTTTCTTTAAAAACTTTTGCAAACTGTGAGCGGTAGGTACTCGAAAGGCGAACACCTTCGACTTCAAAATCGTATACCAGCCATTTGTCACCCTTGGGGGTCATTGAATAGTTGACCTTGGCCATTTTTCCCTGGTATTCGAGCAGAGTGAATACGGTAGCCCGCTGTCCTTTGATTTCTTCGCCTTCGAACTCGATCTTGTTACGGTTGTACTTGTCTATCTTGTCGAGGTAGAATTCGAGCACGAAGCGGCTGAACCTCTCATTGAAAGATTTTTTCTGCTCTTCGCTGAGTTTTTTGTAGTCGCTTTTTAAAGTGTTAGAACCCATTTTGTCGAAGTCGAAGTTCGCATCGTAGATAACCGCGATCGCGGCGCGCTTTTCTTTTTTTGCCTTTTTGCTTTCAAGAATCTGCAACACTTCGCTGACTGCTTTTTTGAGGTCTTGTTTTGGGGTGCCTGCGGTGACGGGCTGCCAGCCAACGAGAATCGTGAGTGAGAAAAATGCTGCTTTGAACAAATGCTTCATCTAGTCTGCTACGTTCTTGCGAGTGTTCTGTAAATAAATATCGCGAAGAAACGCGTACGGGTCGATCGAGTCTTTCATCAGGTTATCGTACGCATCGGGGTCAAGCGACGTTTGGTTGATCGCCCGCACCGAATACGTGCCGGCGATAATTGCGCCCTGAACCCAGATATTCTCAGGTTGAATATACACCGGCACAATCACCGTCTGCGGTTGCAGCATGAGGTCGCCCGCAAAGCCGAAAGTACCACGCACGGTACGAGGGCCAATGAACGGCCAGACGATGTACGCCCCTTCGGGCAGCCCCCATTTACCGAGTGTCTGGTCGCTGTCTTCGACGGTTTGCTCCAGGGAGAAAATTTCGCGCGAGGCATCATATGTACCTAGCCCGCCGAGCGTTCCGTTGATGATAAAACTAAGCGTTTCAATGCCCGCACCCTTCACTTTTGCCTGCAGCAGATTGTTGACTAGGCGCCCGGGAGTGTACGCCCAGGTGATGAAATTATCCAGACCGGTGCGTAAGAAACGCGGCGTGATGAAGTTCCAGCCACTGGCCAGCGGATAAATGCCGTAGTGGAAGAAAAAGTCATTGAATGCATGAATTTTTCGGTTATATCCCTCGTAAGGGTCATGCACGACGAGCTCCGCCTCGTCTTCCGAATCTTCATCCGCCGCGGCAACCGTGGCTTCGGCAGGTTTTTCGGCCGCCGGGGCCTCGTTTGCAGATTTTCTCTTGTCTGAACTCGAGCATTGCCACAACGTGAACACAAGACCGACCAGCAGAATACGACATCCAAAGAGGTGCACAGACAGCGCATCAGGCGGGCGCCGGGCAACGTAAATCAAAACAGAAGTTCTGGCAAAAACTTTTCAGGCTGTCTCACACCCCTGTGCTGGGTGCTCAGTGCAGAATGCTTTCACAAACCCTCTCGTCGCCTTGCATGAAGTGACCCTTTCGTTGCTCACGCAAGACTCGAGCGACCAACTGCTGAACGCCCTGCTCGATCGGGCAGTTGAGTTTACAGGGGCTGATTCGGGTACAATTTCAATTCTGGACGAATCCCGCAAGTTTCTCGAGATCAAGGCCTTTCGCGGCTTTGAACAAGATCTGCCGAAAACCGTGCGCCTCAAGATCGGCGAAGGGGTTACCGGTCGCTGCATCGTCACCGGCAAACTGCGCAACGTAGGGGATACTGCGCAGGACAAGTATTATATCGCTGTCAGGCAAGACATTCGGTCAGAGCTGGCCGTACCGCTCAAGGTCGGGAACAAAAACTTTGGCGTCATCTCAGTCGATTCTAAGCGCCTGGAGGCATTTAACTCAGAACACGAAGAATACCTGCAGATGCTGGCCGACTATGCGGCACAGATTTTCACCACCACAACCTCAGTAGAATCGCTCAGCCACCGTACGCATCTGCAAGAGGTGCTGTTGCAGATCAGCGGCGTGCTCGGCAAATATGCGGATGTCAGACTCTTCTTCGAAGAGGTGATACGCATTCTCGCCGAGAAGCTCGGCGTGCGGCGTGCTGCGATATACCTGTATGATTCGGTAACCAATGAACTTTCTGTTTCAGCGTCGCTGAACTACAGTGCTGAAGAGATCGAACGCGGTCGTTATACTCCCGGTGAGGGCGTAACAGGAAAAGCCTTCAAGCAGCGCAAGGCGATCGCGATTTCTGATATTTCACAAGACAACCAGTTTCTGAACAAAACCGGCCACCAGCGAGACGAGATCGTCAGCTTCTTCGCAGCGCCTTTCTTCGAGGGCGGCGAACCGCGCGGCGTATTCGACATGGAAATCAAGTTTCAGTCGCAAAGCCGCTTTGAAGACCATTCGTTTCTCGCACAAATTCTTTCTTCCCTATTCGGCCAGGCGCTTCAGATCGAGAAATTGGTTCAGCAAAGCTCGAGGGAAACGAAAGAAGAAAACATCATACTTCGCCGGCAGCTGAAGAGTACTTTCGAGTTCGAAAGCATTGTCGGCGCCCACCCACGCATGGCAGAATTGTTCGCGCGTATGAAAATGGCCGCCGACTCGGCGAGTGCAGTTCTGATTACCGGCGAATCGGGTACGGGAAAAGAACTGATTGCCAGTGCTCTGCACCAGAACAGCATGCGTTCAACCAACGCACTGGTGAAAATTAACTGCGCCGCGATTCCGGCTGACCTGCTCGAGAGCGAACTCTTTGGTTACGCCCGAGGTGCATTCACGGGCGCCGTCGACGATTACAAGGGCAAGGTCTTGTCAGCGCATAAAGGCAGCCTGTTTCTCGACGAAATCGGCGAACTCGACCTGAAGCTTCAGGCAAAACTTTTGCGGGTTCTACAAGAAAAAGAATTTTCACCTCTCGGCAGCAACAAAGTCATCAAGGTTGATGTGCGTATTATCGCCGCGACCAACGCCAACCTCGAGCAAGCAGTAAAAGATAAGACCTTTCGCGAAGATCTCTTCTACCGTTTGAACGTGGTTCGCCTTTCGATACCACCACTTCGCGAAAGACTTTCAGATTTGCCGCTGCTGATTCAGCACCTGCTCGAAAAGATCTGCGAACGCAATAACAAGCCGATGATGGGGCTGAACGAGTCAGCACTCGTGCGCCTGCAATCGTACGCATTTCCCGGCAACATTCGTGAGCTCGAAAACCTGCTCGAAAGGGCAGTTGTACTCAACAGCAAGAAAGAGATCGACGCTTCAGATATTCAGCTCGGCGACGGGCTTGCCGCTGCACCGGCTCAGACCGCACCCTCTGGCGAATCGGCCCCGTTTGACCTGCGGGCATACCTCAAAGAGCAGGCAGCCAACGCTCCGGTGGGGCAGATCTTCGAAACTGTGGTCAATAGCGTAGAAAAAGAATTAATCCGCATCTTGCTGAACCAAAACCAGTTTAATAAAAAGAAAACTTCTGAAGCTCTGGGAGTCAATCGCGTCACACTCGACAAGAAGATTCAGCAGCACGGCCTCTTCGAGATCTGAAGAGATTTCACATGAGGATTTCTGATCGAATCTCCGACAATTCGGCTGTACAAATATTTTCGCTGTGCCCGGTAGCCTTGTTGTACCGATAATCGAAAGCGGGCTCATGGCTACCAAGATCGTTGTATTCGAACCCGATGGCATCTACCGGACCATCATCGAAAATATTCTGTTGAAGAATAACTACCAGCCGTACTTCGTTGAGAACTCAGCTGAATGCAAAGTGACTGTCGACGAGGTTCGGCCCGAGATCATTATCGTCGACACCAAGGCGGCGAAACCGCATGACTTTCGCCTGCTTGCTGATCTTAAAGTACTCAGCAAAGCGCCCATATTGCTGACCACCGACGAAAATGTCGACGACTACATGACGGCGCTCAACAGTAAGAATATCACGATTATTCTGCCGAAGCCTCTCAAAAGCGCCGAGCTCGCGCGCGTGCTCGATAATTTGCTGAGCGTAGACCCAAGGGTGTGGTTTGGTATTCACAACTACATACCCGACCTGCGCAAACTTCGCAAAATTACGTTGAAACGTTCTACTCAGGTACGCACTTGCATCAAGACCGTGCTCACCGAAATGCGTGCCTGGGGGTTTAACTTCTCTCAGGAAACAGAAATGGATCTTGTCTGGCAAGAAATACTCATCAATGCCGTATACCATGCGCACGGCTATACGCAACAGAAAAAAGATCGCGTCGCCATTGAACTGCCCGACCCGTACGAGGTCGAAGTCAACTACGGGGCGAGCGAACACGCGTTTGGTATTGCCGTGCGCGACAACATGGGAACCCTCACGCCGCGCATCATTATCGAAGCCCTTAACCAGACGATTGAACAGCAGCGCCTGATCGTTAAAGCAGCCGAAACGGGTGAAGACATCTCTCAAATTGTGCTGGACCGTGGCCGGGGTCTTGATCTTATACGACAGCTTTCAGGGGAGTATTATTTCATAATTGACCCCGGCAATTCAACCGAAGTTATAATCATCTATGACCGGTATTACGAAAAAGATGATGCGGTCGGCTCGCTCAAGATTTTTGATCTTTCTTATCACCTCAGCACCGCTGCTGCACGCCAATAGCGGCGACAAGGCAGGCACGACTGCAGGCGGCAAAGAACCCGTAAAAATAACAATACAAGGCCTCAGAGACGAGCGCCAAATCGCCAATTGCCTCAAGTCTATCAATCGGTACCGGCAGAGGCCGCTGGTTATTCCCGAAAAAGGTGATGGAGATTTCCAGATCGTCATCGAAAAGAAGCGACCCGGTTACCAGGTAAGGGTTGAACGTATGGGTACTGCTCTCAAGACCGGTCGGGCATTGTTCGACTATGAGGTATGCATTGCGGCAGCGGCAATGGCGCGCGAAGCAATAGCAGATGACTAAACGTCGTAATTTACTATACGCGCCCGTCTCATTACGACAAGACGCGGCGAAGTGTCGTCGCTTATTCTAAACCCTGGATAACCAAAAAACGCGAATGAACAGAATTCAAAAGATTGTGCTGTGCTTTATTGGCCTCATGCTGCCAGCGGCGGTACACGCGCAAATGCTGCCGCCCGGAACCAGCACGGTAAATGCAAACGTGACGGATCTTAATCCCCCCCGGGGATGCAAAGCCGAACTTAAAGGCAATCGCCCAAAAATCTATATCGCTAACTTCTATGTTACCTACGGCAAAAAAGACATGGGCAAAGCAATCGGCGACTACATCGCCGAGAAATTTGAATCTGACGGCAGGCTCGAAGTTATCTCGCGCAGCATGATCAACGAACAGATGAAGCCATTGCTCAGCGCGAAGAAGCTCAAGGCTGAGAAATACCTCGAAGAGACCTTGTCTTACGCAGCAAAACAAAGTGCAGACTGCGTTGTTTTTGGTCGCATCGCGAAAGAAGGCAGCAAAGTTTCTTTTCTTGTGCGCATGGCCGCAGTCGAGTCCGGTGAGAACTTGCGCAAAGTCGATACCGCGGTCGAACGCGATGCCGCACTTGGCTTTCTCGAAACCGTCGGTGATTCGTTCGTAAGCTTTTTCGTGACCGCAGCACCGGTCGTGGCCGCGAAGCCTGCCCCGAAAGAAGAACCCAGGGCCAAGAGCAAAGGTGCCTATGCTCTCGCGAGTACAGTAACGCTGATGCCCTTCGGTTTTCTGAAGAATGGCTTCAACATCGCAACGGGGGGCAGCGGTGAATTTGGTTACAAAGGCTTTGGCGGAAACGATCTCATTCTTGCGGCCAATCTTGAATATCTGTATTATTTTCCAAAAGATGAAACTTTTAACAGCCTCTACGGCCTGGCAGCCTACGGTGCCGCCGGTTACGAGTTTCTTACCTACGACAAGATGCACTTTCAACTGATGCTTTACGGTGGTTATCAATTCGGTCGGTTGAACGGCGCAGTGGAATCCATCAACTACGGATACGGTGTCTTTATGGCAGGCACCCGAGCCGTGTTTGACATCAACAAACGATTTTCCATCACCGTCGAGCCTCGCTACGTATTGCAGGTAGCTGGCACGACGCAAATTTCATCTGCAGCAGCGAGTGCCGGTGCACTCTGGAGGTTCTGATGCCAAACATGCGGATCTATACTGTACTCACGGCAACCGCCGTATTGCTCACAGCCTGTACTTCATATGAAGATGCATTCAACCGCAACCTCGATAGCACCGGGCTTTACGTTACAAACTCCGCCTCGAACACCGTGTCGCAATTTGCCGCCGACCCCAAATCTGGCATTCTGAACGACCTGGGTACCATCGCCGCTGGCACGACTCCGGTATACGTGGCTGTGAACTCAGCAGGCACATTTGCTTACGTCGTCAACAGCGGCAGCAACGACGTGTACGCTTATTCAATTAACAAAAAAACGCGCCGGCTGACATTTGTGAATTCGGTCGCTGCAGGAACCACACCGCGCATGATCGCGTTGCACCAGAGCGGACAATATGCTTACGTTATCAACCAGGGATCAGCTGATATTTCAAAATTCTTCATCGATTCAACGACCGGTGCTCTCAGTTCGCTGGGCGCGACGACGGCTGCGGCAGGCACACCGGTCGCAATTGCCACGTATACGAATTTCGCGGTGGTTGCACGATCAGACACCAACCAGCTGATGCTGTTCGATATTACTGCGAGCACCGGAGCAATCGCCGCAAATGGTGGGGCGCCAACCGCGACACTGACCGCCGGAGCAAACCCCCTGAGTGTTACGATTTCTACAGCGGGCACAGGCCATATCTATGCCCCTTGCGTGAATGGCACAGTTGAGCGGGTTCCGATCGCGAGCTGGGCAACACCAGCTGCAGCAGTCGCTGCGGGTACAACACCTGCATACCTCGCGCTCAATTCTGCATCTACACAGGCGTTTGTTTCAAATAACGGCGCAGGCACAGTCTCGTTATATTCGGTAAGCAATGGCGCCTTAACGCCAACAGGCACGGTCACGGCTTGCACCAACCCTGCGCAGATTCTTGTGAACTCGTCCAATTTTGCCTACGTGGTTTGCAACGGTGAAAATAAGATCAACGCCTACGCTGCCGGCAGTGGAAGCCTGACCCTGGTCGGCAGTTATGCAACCGGCACGACCCCGACGAGCGTCGGCGGTTACTAGGCAGCAAGCACCGGAAAGAGCTGCGGTTGCAGTCCCGCGCGGGGCCACCATTCGTCTGGGCTGAAGCGGTAAAATTGAATTTTCGCCCTGTCTGAACTATAAAGTAAAACGCATGGATTACAAAACCGCGGGCGTCGACACACAATACGCGCACAAGCTGATCCATAACCTGAAAGACCGAATATCCGCCACGCACAGGGTACCTAGTGTAGGCGAAGTCGTCGGTCAATACGGCGGTTTTGCCGGGCGATTTGCTTCGATTGAGATTCCGGGCTTTGACGTTGTCGCAACCACCGATGGCGTCGGGACAAAAACCCAACTGCTGCGCAGATTCGATTACCTCGACGGTATCGGGCAAGACCTCGTGGGCATGTGCGTCAATGACCTTTATTGCTCCGGCGCAACGCCTGCGTTTTTTCTCGACTACATCGCCTGTGGAAAGCTCAATGAAACCTGGTACGACCGGGTTTTGGGTAGCATTACGGCTGCCTGCGCAGCGACGCCCATGGCGCTTATGGGCGGTGAAACCGCAGAACACCCGGGTGTCATGCCCGACGACGACTTTGATCTCGCGGGCTTCGCCGTGGGATTTATACCGAAAAGCAACCGGCTCCCCAATCCTGAAATGCAACGCGATGGTGACGTGCTTATTGGGTTGCCTTCAAGCGGCCTGCACTCAAATGGCTTTTCTCTGGTGCGCACGGTATTTGCAGCTATGGAAAAACAGAGCCCGAACGAGTTCACCGCCATCACCGCAGACCGTGAACAGTTAATCGCGACCTGGCTCACGCCGACACGCATCTACTCCGAAATACCTGCACTGCTCAAATCGGCGACCATCAAGGGCATCGCGCACATCACGGGCGGCGGCATTCACGAAAATTTGCCCCGGGCCATTGCTCCAGGTCTGGGTGCTCAGATCGACCAGGCCGAACCGTTTCGTTTGGCTGCAATGGAAGTCCTGGAAAAGTTTGTGGAGCGCGAGAAGCTCTTCCACACGTTTAATATGGGCACGGGGCTGATCCTCATTGCTACAGAATCTGAACTGCCGGCAATCAGGCAGCACTATCCCGACGCGGCGGTCATGGGCCGCCTGGTGAAGGGCAGCGGCGTTTCGCTCATACCGTAAACTCTCGTTGAATCCTGCTTTACGCCCTTCGCGGCGGCCCTGCTTACCCGTTAAATGAATAAGCTTCTACCAGCGAGAATTCTGTTTCTCGCATCCACCGTCGCGATCTTGACTTTGCCTGCATGCGGCAAACCTGATGTGACATCCCCGAAAGGCAAAGCAAGTTATGCGATCGGCTACCAGGTCGGCAGAGCGATGAAGGCGCAGGGCATCGAAATTGATGTGGCAACGCTTTCGGCCGCCATCACCGAAACGATGGCTGGCAAAGAATTACGCATGAACGAGGCTGAAATGCGTGAAGCCATACAGAACCTTTCAGCACAAAAGGGTTCAGGTGGTGATCCGGCAGCGGCGGCAGCGAATGCGGCAAAGGGTAAAGAATACCTTGAAGCAAATAAATCCAAACCCGGCGTACAAGTTACTGCCTCTGGTCTGCAATACAAGGTCATCAACGCTGGCAGCGGGGCATCACCAAAAGTAACGAGTACTGTTAAAGTTCACTACCGGGGTACACTGATTGACGGCACTGAGTTTGACAGCTCGTACAAGCGGGGCCAACCCGCCGAATTCGCTGTGGGCCAGGTCGTCAAAGGCTGGACAGAGGCGCTGCAGTTGATGAAGAAAGGCGCAAAGTACCAACTGACGATTCCTAGCGAGCTTGCTTACGGTGGCCGTGACAGCGGCCAGATTCCCGCAAATTCAGTGCTCAACTTCGAAGTTGAGCTACTCGATTTCAAATAGCAGTAAAGGCCAGAGGGGTGCTGCGTTGCCCCTCTGAATCTGCACCGTCTGAAATTATTTTCGCGGGGTGCGGATAGATGACGAAAGCAGAATTTCTCGCCAGCGAAAGCGGAGCCGCTTTCGTTGCGCTGATGCGCCTAACGGGCCTTCGCCCGGTAACGATCAACAATTATGCGCGCCGCGTGAACGTTGTCGCCTCGTCTATGGGTAAAGCGGCGACTGAATTGAGCTGCGGCGATGCGGCCGATTTCATCGAACAGGCGGCGCAGCGCGGGCTTTCGAATATCAATATTGCCACGACGTGCGTCGCGCTGAAGTTTTACGTATCCCGCTGCCTGAAGAAACCGTGGAACCTGACGACGTTTCCCCGGGTGCTGCGCCACCGCAAGCGCCGCTCGCGCCCGCTGACGCGGGCCGAAATCTGTGAATTACTCGATCGCACCAGATCGCGACGGTATCGCCTGCTGTTTGCGGTTATCTACGGCAGTGGCCTAAGGGTCAGCGAGGCATGCAACCTCAAGATAGCAGACGTGGATTTCCATAGCTACAAAATCTATATCCGTGACGGCAAGGGTGGCCGCCATCGCGAAACAGTACTTTCTGGGCGACTTGCCGCAGACCTCAAGGCTTACCTGGCCGACCGCAGGCCGCGCGACTGGCTTTTTCCATCGTCGCGCAGAATTTATGCCGCAGATACGCTCTTTCCGATTGAAATGGCTTGCGGGCCGTTATCTTCGCGCTCGGCGCATCGGGAGTTCGAACAGACACGTGAGCGCATGAGCCTTGCAGGCAAAGTCACGATTCACTCGCTGCGCCATTCCTTTGCGACGCACCTGGTCGAATATGCGATGTCCGTTTTTTCTGTACAGCGTTTGCTAGGGCACCGCTACCTGAGCACCACCCTCGGGTACCTCGCATCGACAGAACCGCCCGTAGTCGCCGATTTCAGTCCGTTTGACCGACTCTAGGCAAGAATCTCGAAAGAGCGCTATAATTTCGCTCCATCGCGAACTTGGAGCAGCTGTGCGACAACACTCACGGCAATCTCGGCGGGTTCACTCTTGCCGATCGGCAGGCCAATCGGGCAAAAGAAACGCTCCGCCTGAGCGCGGTCGATGCCCGTTGCAATGAGATCTCTGATAAGCACGGCGCGCTTGCTTTTGCTGCCAATCACGCCAACATAACGAAAAGGTTGCTCGCACTTAAGGCATTCGAGCAAAACCGGGAAATCTGTCGCGTGGCCCTGCGTCATCATTAAGACAAACGCGTCGGGGCTTAAGCTATGAATTTCCATAGCTGGGACGTCACGGTGGCGCTTTTCCAGCTTCGGTGACTCAGGCAGCAAATCAAGCCAATCGGCGCGCGTATCAATGCAGATGATTCGGCATTGCAAGGGCAAGAGTGCAGCCACCACTGCCTGCGCTACATGGCCCGCGCCGAAAACCGCGATCTGCCAATCAGCGGCCCGGTAGGTTTCAAAATAGAGTTTCACCCGGCCGCCGCAGGTCATGCCCACGTCTCTTTCGAGGTGCCAGTCTGCGAATGCAGTGGCAGATTTATTAACTAATAACTCGGCGGCGGTTTTCAGCGCCAAGGCCTCAACTTTGCCGCCGCCGACGGTACCGAAGATGAGGCCATTTTCGTCACAGAGCATTTTCGCACCGGGCTCTTGCGGTGCAGAGCCGAGCGCGTCGGTGAGCACGACTAAAACAAATGGCCGGCCCGACGTGATGAGTTCATTGTGCTTCAACCAGAACATAATTGCATGAGCGCTCGCTACGCCTCCATGCACATTAGTTCGCCGCTTAGACGGCATCCGTGCCGGCGGCGAACTTTAGTGCCTCCATACACATTAAAATCTCTTCATGCGTAGCCGGCAGATTCAGATCAACTACTTCACCCGGCCTTAGGTACGAAAGCGCATTTTTCAATGCACAGAAAACCGCGAGACCCAACATCAGAGGCGGCTCGGCAACGGCCTTCGACGAACGAATGTTAAAATCATGCAGCTTGTTCTCGAAGAACTCAAGCCTCAGATCGTCGGGAATATCCTGTATGTTGGGTATCTTGTATGTGGTGGGGGAGTGAGACAATAGCGCGCCTTTATCATTGTATTTGAGCTGCTCAGCTGTTACCCAGCCAATGCCCTGCACGAGCCCGCCAATCAGTTGCCCGCGGTCAATGCCGGGGTTGATCGATTTGCCGATATCCATAAGTACATCGAGGCGATCAATCGTGAGCGCGCCCGTGAACCGGTCGATCGTGACCTCGGCGACGCAGGCCCCGTTGGTGAAATAATAGAATGGGCTGCCTTTGCCGGTTGCGTAATCAAAATCAAGACCGGGCGTCGCATAGAAGCCACGCTCGCCCATCGAGATACGCTCGCGCCAGGCTTTTTGCGTGAGCTCAGCGAAGGGCATTTCATGCCCTTCGCTGAGCACACGACCTTCGCGGAATTGCACAGATTCCGTGTTCACTCCCCACAGCCGCGCGATATATTCCGCCAGCCGCGCACGAATCTTGCGGCACGCTACCGCAGCCGCATTGCCATTGAGGTCGGTGCCCGCCGACGCAGCGGTCGGCGCGGTGTTGTTCGACTTCTCGCTCGAAGTCGCCATCACGCGCACATCTTCAAAGCGCACCCCGAGCTCATCGGCGACAATCTGTTGTATCTTGGTGTAGAGACCTTGCCCCATCTCGGTGCCACCGGTCGACACCTGCACCGTGCCATCGGTGTAGACGTTCACCAGAGCGTTGCCCTGGTTCAAGAATTTGGTCGTGAATGATATGCCGAATTTGACGCCCGTCATGGCGAGGCCTTTGATTTTATTTCCAAGGGAGCCAGCGGCCCCCTTGGAAATAAAATCGCGCCTCTGTGCATACCCAGAACTCTCATACAGCTGAGCAAACAGTTCGGGCAGCACGTTGTTCTTCACGCTCTGCCCGTAATGCGTGACACCGGTTTCGCCCTGGTATAAATTGCGGCGCCGTACGTCGTACGCGTCGAGCCCGAGTTTCGCTGAGACATCCTCAAGCACGTTCTCGATAAGCGCAACACCCTGCGGCCCGCCGAACCCGCGAAACGCGGTATTCGACGGCAGATTCGTCTTGCAGATCGTGCCGGTCGCTCGCAGGTTGGGTATATCGTAGCAGTTGTCTGTGTGAAAGAGTGTACGCGACAGAATCGACGTCGAAAGATCGGCGGTGCAGCCACCGTCTGAATAATAATCAACCTTGAGCGCCGTCACGCGGCCCTCAGCCGTAAAGCCCACATCATAAAATGCTTTGTATGGGTGGCGCTTGCCGGTCACCATCATGTCGAGATCTTTGCTGAACTGGCAGCGCGCCGGCCGCCGCGTTTTCTGCGCAACGATCGCCGCCATAAGCGCCGGCATCACCGCCTGCGTTTCTTTGCCGCCAAATCCACCACCCATTCGCTTACAGATGCAGACGACCTCGCTGTGCTTCAGACCCAGAACTTCGGCGACCACTTTCTGCACTTCGGTTGTGTTCTGCGTCGACGAATACACCGTCAGGTCATTGCCTTCACCCGGTATTGCGTAAGCGGCCTGTGATTCAAGATAGAACTGTTCCTGCCCGCCGATGATGAATGTGCCATTCAGACGGTGTGAGGATTTCGCAAGTTCTGTATCCACGTCACCCTGTTCCATCTTGATCGGTGTGGTTAGATATTTCTTTTTCTCAATCGCAGCATCGATCGAAAGTATCGCCGGCAATTCACGCAGCTCAATTTTTATCGCCTGCTTTGCCCGTGCGACTAGCTCATGCGTTTCTGCCGCCACCACCACAATCGGCTCGCCAATGAAGTGAGCGTGCGTCTCTGCAAGAAACACTTCGTCTTGAATAATCGGCCCAAACACGTTCACGCCGCCGATATCTTTGTATGTATAGACGAAAACTCCCGGCATCTTAGACGCCGCCACAATATCAACGCTGAGAATTTCGGCATGCGCGAAAGTGCTGCCAACAAAATCAACAATCAGCTCACCCGCCATGCGCGGCATGTCGTCGATATAATGCGCCTGGCCGGTAACGTGCCCAACCGCCGATTCATGCGGGTGCGAAGTGCCGACAGCGGTCATGAACCCACCCGAACTTCTGCATGAAATTTCTGGAAAAGATTTCTGATTAATAGCTTTCGAAATTCAGCCGAACCTCGCACGTCGCTGAGCGGCGAAATTTCAGACGTCGCGATCAGCCCTGCATCGGCAAACGTAGCCTCTGACCAGTCTCTGCCGACAAGCGCCTTCTCGGTTGAGCGCAGCCGCACGATCGTCGCCGCTACACCTCCCGCCGCGAGGCGCGCCTCGGTTATTTTTCCTGCTTTGGACTTCAGGTGCAACCCCAACGTCACCGTCGAAATGTCGAGGTCGCGCCGCTTCGAGACTTTGTACAGACCGACGGTTGCATCGGCTGCGGGCAGCGGCAGAATCACCTTTGTCAATATCTCGTTGGGTTGAAGGTCAAAACGTTTATAGCCGGTATAGAAGGCATTGATATCCACCTCGCGCGAACCGGCAATCGAAGTCAGCACCAACCTCGCGCCGAGAACGTAGAGGCAGGGCAGCGAATCGGCGATCGGTGACGCGTTGATGATGTTGCCGCCAATCGTCGCGGCGTTACGAATCTGCTCAGCCGCAAAAATTTTGAGGATATGATGAAGTTCTGGCAGGGCCTTCTCTGTTGCAGCCAGCACGTCTGACCAATTGGCCGCGGCACCGATTTCTATGGTTTTGCCCACCTGTTTTACCTGAGAGATTTCATGCAGGTGTGCGATAAACATCACCTGAGTCAGCAGAGATTTGCCTTTATTGTGCTGAACGCCCAGGTCGGTGCCACCCGCGACAATTTTTAGCTGTGGCAGAGCCGCGCGCAGCTTCACCGCTTCATCAAGGTTCTGTGGTTTAAAAAACAACTCACCATTGGCGCCTGCGATCTTGACTGATTGTGTGGCAAGCGCGTTAAACTCTTTTTCCATTGCCTTGCGATCGAAGCGCTCAAGCAATTTAGGCGAAGGTACACCATTCAGCGCGAGACCAGCTTTGACGATCGCCTCATAGCCAGTACAGCGGCAAAGGTTGCCTGCAAGTTTGTCTTTGATTGTCGTCGTGGTGTGGATTCTCTCTTTTTCTGAGAGATCGGCGAGCGCCATGACAAACCCCGGTGTGCAAAACCCACACTGTGAGCCAAAGCATTCAACCATTGCAGTCTGCGCCGGGTGCAATTGACTCTGTTCAGAAATGCCTTCGACCGTAATCACATGGCATAGATCGAGCTGAAAGAGAAACTGAATGCATGAGTCGATAATGCGGTATTCGAGTTTGCCGTCGGCACCCAGCCAGCCGAGCATGACTGTACACGCCCCGCAATCCCCCTCGCTGCACACGATTTTAGTGCCCGTCATGCCCTTGCGGTATCTGAGCCAGGTCGACAGGGGCATAAACGCGTCACCACCGGCGATTTCAATACGCTGGTGATTCAGATAGAATACGATTTTTTCGCGGGTCTGAGACATAGCTGACTGTTGACGCTTTGCATTCAGCAGCTTCTGTGCCAATCTAAATTGGTTCGCTGGTGACCGCGCCGATTCTTACGCGCCACCATTCACGCGAAAGCGGGAATCTAAAACGCAGAAAAAAGTTATCGTGCTCAAGCGCTTATCTGCCGAGACATGATTATGGGCAAGTTTAAACTCGAAATCACGCTGGCAGTGCTGGGTGTCGCAATGACCGGCGCAACGCTGACGGCCATTGACAGCGCATACCGCAGCGCACCGGAAATTCAGCTAATTGAAGAAGACAAGGCTCTCGATTCAGAGATTCAAAAAACAATACTCGAAATTGAGAAACTGCACGAACTGAAGAACTTGTCGAGCCTACACATGTCACCGCAACAGACAAAGGTTCGGGTACAGACTCCCGGGCAGTGCATTATCGTCGATGCGCACGCAGAGAACCACGAGATGCGTGTTGTCAAATCGGCACCCATCGACTACAAATCGCAGAATATTCAACTTTGTTATGAAAATACGAAACTAACGCGCATCGAATCGGCGTTTACGGCCGTTTCTCAGACTAAACGGGAAAAGACCGTGAATAGCCTCATACACCGCGACCCGGCAAAATCGGCTGTAAATGACATTGTGCTCTCCACAGAGTTCAACGAACTCTCAAAAGACACTTTGCGCGTTGGCGACCTGCAAAATACCTTCACGCAGCCGATGCGCATCGCGTTTAAACGCGACTATTACCTGCCACACCTGAGAAACACAGCCTATATCATGCGCCGCACTCTCGAGATGCACCAGCAAGAGGCGGTGAAGCTCAACCGCAAAACGGTAAACCACTATTCAAACTACGCGCAGTAGAGCTGGCTGTTAATCGAGTGTACCGCCAGGGCGTACCTTGATAACGAGCATATCACTACTGGCAGCGTAGGGTATTAAGTTGCTGAGGCTCCCGAGAGTCGCAAAGCCCGTGTTCGCAAGACCAGCGATTACAACCCCCTGATCCTGAGTAACCGCAATACCGAAAGCAGATTCACTTCCCGCTGCCCCGGCATGCGTGTACCATTCCATTGCACCCGCTGTCGTATATTTTGCGACTAAGGCATCATTGGCCACACCTGAGAATGCGAGATAAGGCGGCGGGCCGGGTATACTCGTTGCACCCGCAACTTCACCGCCAATGACAAACCCACCATCGCCGGTTGCTGCAACGCCTGTGCCTATGTCGATGCCCGTCGAGCCTGCGAAGCGATGCCAAAGCGCGTCACCGGCATTGTTCATTTTTATCATCCAAAAATCTGCACCACCGGCATTTGCCTGCAACGGCGCCATCGCATTCAGGGTTGCGACCGGACGCGCATAACCAGCAACGATCAGGTTGCCATCGTTGAGTTGGGCGATTGCCTTGACGTTATCGTTGTCTGATGCATTGCCCATGATTCTGAACCACTGCACATCACCCGTATTATTGAGTTTAACGACAAGCCAATCATCAAGACCCTGATAGGCATAGGTGCCATTCACAGGCGCACCCTGCAAAGTCGCGATTGCCGCTCCGGTATAACCGCCTACGACATACCCACCGTCGCTTGTGGTTGAAACGGCATAACCCTGGTCGCCGCCAGTGCCCCCGAGAAACGTATACCATTGCAGCGCACCTGCCGCCGATAGTTTAGCGGCAAACATGTCAGTGCTCGCGGAATAGCCATTGCGCGGCACACCGATACCACCGAGATTCGTGTTGGCAGCCCCGGCTGTACCACTGATGACGACCCCACCATCAGGAGTTGCCGCTACTGCATGCATCGTGTCGCCGGCCGTTGAGCCCAGATAAGTGTACCAAACCACCACACCGCTTGAATTCAACTTAATCGCGACACCTTCGGACCCACCAAGCGGGCCGATCAAAGGCGTCACTCCGTTCAGGTTCGGAGTGATTGCCGCACCGAGATTGCCCACGACGACAAAACCGCCGTCGTTCGTTTGCGCAACACCAAATGATTTGTCATTGCCAGTACCACCAAGAAAGGTGTACCATTGAACGGCGCCGCTGACGCTGAGCTTCACCACGAGAAAATCATTCGAGCCACCGCCATGCGGCAGAATCGGGGCCTGGCCACCCAATGGAGTAAACTGTGCACTGGCACTACCCACAATGATAACCCCGCCATCGCTCGTACTCGCAACCGCGTCTGCGCGTTCGTCGTTGCCACTGCCGAGAAACGTGTACCACGCCGGCATACTCGGCATGGCAGTCTGTTGAGCTGCGGCAGAAACGTTGTTCACGGCATCATAGGCAAACGCTGCGTAGTAATAAAGGGTGCCATTCACGAGGCCCGTATCGCTAAACGAAGTACCGGTTGAATTGTATATAACGGTGCCGTCACTGGCGTTTGCAGGCGGTGAGCCGGTTTTTCGCAGAATTGTCGTGATCGTGTAGTCACCATCGACGGGGTTAGTCCAGCTGAGCGCAACCTGGGCATTGCCGGGCGTCGCGACAAATGCGCTTACCGCAGCCGTCGGGGTCGAATCGATTGTGTAGTTTCCCGTCACGATGTTCGAATCAGAAAACAAATTCTTGCAACCAATAGCCTTTAAGGTCAGCGAAGCCGGTATCGCGACGGGGCCCGAATACGATGTACCGGTCAAACAACCACCGAGCAAACAACTCGGGTTTGTGCCGTTCGTGGTGTAGCATATGGCGTCTGGCGCCGGCACCAGGGTAATTGTCACGTTGAGGCCAGGCCCATACGTTCCCGGCGCGGGGGTAAAATTCGGGTCATTGACAATGCCCGCAACCGGAGTTGACGAAGTCTGCACACCCGAGGCAAAGTTGCCCGCCGTGTCATAGGCGTATAGCCCATAATAATATTGCGTCGCGTTCGTGAGTCCTGTGTCGATGAAGCTGGTGCCGTTCGATGTATAGATAATGGTACCATCGCTGTTGTTTGCGGGCGCACTGCCCGTCTTGCGCAGAATGCGAACTCCGGCAAAATCGCCGTCAACCGGGTTTGTCCAGTTAAGAGTCACCTGCGCGTTACCGGCCGTTGGGCTCACACCCGCGACGTTACCGGGGGGCACCATATCGATCTGATAGACCTCGGTCGTAATGCCCGAGGGCACAAAACCTGTCTTACAGGCCTTCGCTTTGAGAGTCTGCGAGATGGTTACACTCACTGCCGTCCCGTAGGTGGTGCCGGTCGTACAAGTCGTTGTTGTACAATCTGGGTTTGTCACACCATCGGTCGTGAAGCAAATAACGTCGGGAGTCGAAGTACTCGTCATGCTTACGTTCTGCGTGGCATTGTATAACCCGCCTGCGGGCGCGAGCACGGGTATGTTCACGATGGTCCCAAGCGGTGTTGCTGAACCCGTCGCTGCGACAGAGTGGTTATTTGCGGCATCGTATGCGAAAGCAGAGTAATAGTAAAGAGTGCCGTTGGTGAGCCCCGTATCGGTAAATGCAGTACCGGCTGCTGTACTCACTGTCGTCCCGTCATCTTTGTCAACGGGAAAAGCCGTCGTACTGCGAACAATCCTCACGCCTGCAAGATCAGCATCGGGGGGATTCACCCACGTGAAACTCACTTGCGTATCACCGGCGGTGGCGACGAATGACGTAACGGGGCCGGGAGGCAGTGTATCTGCCACCGTCAAATCTTTCACTTTCAGATTTTCATCTGGCCACGCAAACTTTTGGCACGCCATCGGCAGCAAAAGTTGGGCAGAGATAGACAGACCCAAGACCAAACGAAGCAATCCGCGCGACTGGGTGCACGTTGCCCTCATGCAGCTGCGTAAACTTTAGATGGCAGAGCGTCAACTACATGGCCTGCTCGCAGCGCCGCTGCGGGTGACATAAAACGAACCGGTCTACATACCCACTCCTCTATGTGCTTTCTTCCGACCTGCGGAGCAGAAGCGAAGGTCAAAATCCTTGACTTGTCATGAGTGCATGACCGAAGCACTCTCTCATGGAATCATACCTGCTAGAATGGCTGCAACTCGGCGTGCGCTGGCTGCACATGATCGCCGGCATCGCCTGGATAGGCGCGTCGTTTTATTTCGTCTGGCTGAATAATAATGTCAGAAAACCCGATTCTGATGGAGACCAAAGGGTTCCATCAGAATCGGAATCTTTCGATGGCGAATTGCACGCAATCCATGGCGGGGGCTTCTACCGCGTGCAGCGCTACGCTCTTGCGCCCAAAGAGTTGCCACACGACCTGCACTGGTTCAAATGGGAGGCCTATACCACCTGGCTTTCGGGCATCTCGCTGCTCGTGCTCGTCTATTACCTGAACCCGCAGGTCTACCTCGTCGACGCAAATGTGGCCAAGCTCGACAGCTGGGCAGCCATTGGCATCGGTGTAGGATTTCTCATCGCAGGGTGGATTGTTTACGATCTGCTGCAACGCTCGCCACTCGGCAAAAGCCAACTCGTTTTCGGCGCAGTCTTTTTCGCGCTCGTGATCGCCGCGAGCCATTATCTCTGCCATACGTTCGGCGGGCGCGCGGCCTATCTGCACATCGGCGCGATGCTCGGCACGATCATGGTCGGCAATGTGTTCTTCACCATCATACCTTCGCAGCGCGAACTCGTGAACGCGAAAAACGAAGGCCGGTTGCCCAACAAGAAGTTCGCCGAAGCCGCCAAGAACCGCTCGCTACACAATAACTATATCACGCTACCCGTGCTCTTTATCATGATCAGCAACCACTACCCCATGACATTCTCTCACGAGTACAACTGGGCGATTCTGGGTGCCATCTCATTAGGCGGCGCGCTGATTCGCCACTGGTTTAACTTACGTGGTTCGCACAAAGATGGCATCCATGCCAGCGCGAACGACGGTGCCTCCGTGCACCATCGACAGGGTAAATCCGCACTATGGTTATGGGTCGCAGTCGTCGCCATATTTGTAGCAACCATTTGGCTAACGGCCCCTAAGAAAGTTGTCACCCTGCGACCCGCTTCGGGTCTCCCTCTTGGGAGCCTGTCGAAGGGCGACGCAGTCCGCGTCACCTTCGCCGAGGTCGACGCCATCATCGGCAAGCACTGCCGCGGATGCCATGCAGCCGCGCCGACCGACGCGGTTTTCAAGATTGCCCCCAACGGCGTCAAATACGACACCCCTCAGCAGATCAGCGCAATGGCCGTTAAGATCAGGCAAAGGGCTGTTGAAACCAACTCAATGCCCTTTGGCAACAAGACAAACATGACGCAGGTCGAACGCGACCTGCTCGGCAGGTGGATAGATGCGGGTGCAAAAGTCGATTGAAGTGAAATGCTTGACCATTAACTTACATTGTAATACTTTGCAATATGACTGAAGTCAAGACCTTTAG
Source organism: uncultured Leptospiraceae bacterium (assembly GCA_942492915.1). Classification (GTDB taxonomy): domain Bacteria; phylum Spirochaetota; class Leptospiria; order Turneriellales; family Turneriellaceae; genus Turneriella. The sequence continues at coordinate 3,295,998 of OW818662.1, read as the reverse complement.
GCTTGAAAAGCAGGTCGCTAGCGAACTCAAGAAGGTCGCCAAGCGCATCGACAGAAAACCCAACTGGATAGTCAATGTTGCGCTATCGAAGTACCTCGCGGAGCTCGAATCGAATGACATTTTGGCTGAGGCAAAAAGGCAGGCACAGCTTTTAAAGGGCGAGCAAGATGATTGGGAAAATCATTTTGAAATGCCATGAACTACCAGCGGGGCGATATTGTCATATTGGTCGCGCCGGGTGATTTCGGCAAGCCGAGGCCAGCGGTCATTATTCAGGCCGACGCATTCAACGATGAGGCTCCCAGTTACACTGTTTGCCTGTTCACAACCGAGCTGCGCGAAACGCCCATGATTCGCGTGACTGTCGTGCCAACGGCTAAGAACGGTCTAAAAGAGCCGGCCCAGATTATGGCAGACAAGGTGATGAGCGTGAAACCAGAAAGAATTAAACAAAAGGTCGGCTCACTCAGCGCATTGCTCATGCGTGACCTTGACAGGTCGCTGCGCCTGTGGTTGGGGCTATGATTCTACTCCGCAGCAAGCGAACGGTTTTTCCCGACGGCATTCGCCCCGCGGCCGTACTGATTGACGGCGAAAAGATTCGTGAGATTCTCCCTTACGATGCAGATATCGGTTCTTCTGACATCCGCATTATCGACTATGGCGACCTCGCGCTGATGCCGGGTGTTGTCGATACGCACGTGCACATCAACGAACCCGGCCGTACCGAATGGGAAGGTTTCTCGACTGCCACTGCTGCCGCCGCGAAAGGCGGCATCACGACACTCGTCGACATGCCGCTCAACTGCGACCCAGTGACGACAACGGTCCCCGCGCTCAAGAGCAAACTCAGTGCCTGCTCGAACCTGCTGCACGTCGACTGCGGTTTCTATGGCGGCGTGATTCCCGGTAACTTGGCCGACCTCGATCCGCTAATCGATGCAGGTGTACTGGGATTTAAAAGTTTTCTGATCCACTCGGGTATCCATGAGTTTCCGCACGTCGCCGAAGCCGACATTCGCGCTGCGATACCGATATTAAAAAAAGGTGGAGTTCCGTATCTCATGCATGCCGAGTTAGAATCACCTGTGATTAGCGGCAGCTACGCTGCCGCTAATCACAGGTTATATTCAACCTACCTCGCCTCGCGCCCGCGCAAATGGGAAAATGACGCGGTCGAGCTGATGGCACGTCTGGCGGGTGAAACCAATGCGCACCTGCACGTCGTCCATCTGTCGTCATCCGATGCGCTCGCGACGCTAGCTTCAACGCGTAAGCGCGGCGTCCCGATCACCGTCGAAACCTGCCACCACTATCTGACGTACTGCGCCGAAGAAATACCTGACGGGCATACCGAGTACAAGTGCGCGCCGCCGATACGCGAGCGCGAGAACCGCGAGCAGCTATGGAAATCCATAGCTGATGGCACGATTGATTTTGCCGTGTCAGACCACTCGCCCTGCACACCGAACCTAAAAGAGCGCCATTCGGGTGATTTCATGAAAGCCTGGGGGGGCATTGCTGGACTGCAGTTTAGCCTTTCCGTTTTTTATTCCGGTGCAATAGCGCGCGGCCTTGACCTGGCAGGCGTCGGTCGCGCGCTTGCTACATCCCCCGCTGCGTTCGTTGGCCTCAAACAAAAGGGAAGCATCGCGGTTGGCAAAGATGCCGACTTTGCAGTATTCGATACCGAGACAAAATTTCGCGTCGAGCCAGGCATGATCGCACACCGCCATGACGTTTCACCCTACATCGGCATGGAGCTCACTGGGCTCGTGAAGGCGACCTGGCTGCGGGGGCAGCAGATTTACGATGGGGAGAAATCTCTGTCACCGGCCGGCCGGCCGATCTTGCGCGGTACTGGCCGCTAGATTTTTCTGCCCAATGCTCGCTTAAGCCGGGCCGCTATCCGCGCAATATGGTACCGCAGCCGACCGAGAGGCAGCCCAAGATTCGTTTCGCCCTTCAGCGGATGAAAATCAGAGCCGAGATTAAATTTTTTCAGGCCCGGCGAAGACGCGATGCTCAGGCATTTGTCCAATGAGTTAGGGTACCCGCCAGCCGATCCGTTGCTGATATCCCGTGCAATCCAGTCTTCGTAGTAGTGCCGGCGATCGGTTTTCACCGGCTCTTCAAGATGCGCCACGTACGACGCGCGTACCCACCAAAAGTTAAACCACAACCAGCCGTTACCGCCGCAATTGATGCCGAGTTTTTCTGCAGATTGTATGTACTTTAGCCAGGTCAGATTTTCGCGCCATTCGCCGATAACTTTTTTAAAAAGTCCCCTTTCGGTAAATTGTCGGTTGCGACGAAATTTGCCGAGTTTGATGCGGCTGATGCCGCGGGCGTGAAAATACAGAATCAGCGCCTGGGTGTTTTCTTTGCCGAGTTCCCATACTTTTCTTATGCCCGGGTATTCGTACGCATTTTCGGTGTGGTGAACATGGCGCACATCTACGCCTGGCGCGAAAATGCTGTGAGCCTCATCTACTAACGCGGCCCGGTCTTGTTCTGTACCCGACGATACAATATAGAGCACGGCCGCGGTTTCATGCAAAAGTCCGGTTGCAGCAAGTTCGCGCATTTGCGACCTGAAGAGAAACAAGAAATTTTTGTTTATGTAGCAATTAATAAAATAGACGATACGCGTCTCTGTCTGTGCAAAATTTCCACCTGTTTTCAACTTCAAAGTGAACGGCACCTCTGATCTGGCAGTCAGCGGTCGCCAGTCAGGCAGGTCATAATTTTCAATCTTAATGTATGCAGGTCTTGAACTGGTCTCTGCCCCGTCGCGCGCCGTACCAGCCCCAACGGAGAGCTCATTGTTTGCCGCGGTTTTATTCAGCAGCGCATCCGTGACGACAAAACTGCGGCCATCTTCGAGAGCTTCGGTGAATTTCCAGCTCATAACCGAACGGCCCCGGAAAAGCTATCGCATCAGACCGGGAAGCCTGAAGAGACGCAACACGTAATCAATAACGTGCAGCGTGCCAATCTTCAGAACGTACCAGAAGTTTCTCGGTGCCGTTTCGACACTGTAACTGAACTTGCCGGTAGAGCTGTCGGTTGGCGGTTTGCGCGGCGATTTTTCAATCACAAGAATACTGTCGTAAAAATGCAGTGAATGCGTCGTTTTGGTAAAATTATCAACCTTGAGCGATCTCTCTTCTGAGTGGTATGCATTGATCGAATCTACGAAATTCTTGCTATACTCGATAAAGGTACCGCGGCGCTTATGGCCGCCGCCATAACGCAACCAATATGAAGTGTGCAGGTCTTCGCACAAGAAGATGCCGTCATCTTTCACATGGTCATACATTTCTTCAAAGGTGACGATCTGCTGTTTCATGAAATGCCCGCCATCATCGATCAATATGTCAACCTTCGGAATCTGCTGCTTGATGCTGCGAAGAAATTTGCGATCTGACTGCGAGCCGATGAAGATCTTGACATTCTTTTCTTCAAATTCTTTGCATTTGGGATTGATATCGATACCGTAGATCATCGCCTTACTGCCAAAGTAGTTCTTCCACATCTGCAGGCTGCCACCCTGAAAAATTCCGATTTCAAGAATCACGACGGGTTTATTGCGATATTTCTGAAAATGGCGCTCATAGATCTCGAAATAGTGATCGTACTTGTGGATCAACCTTTTGGTATTCTTCTTGAAGTATTGTTGCAGCGTATTCATGTTTGCAATTGTTTCCCCACCGTCGACTTGAGATTACAGAGGTCTGCAATATTTAGCGCTCCGCGTCGGTCAATCGGGAAACCGGTGTGAAATCGTCGCTGTTAAGGGTGAGTTGCTTAGAGAATGAATTGACGCTCGATGTAACACCCGCCTGCACTCTTGACACGTATGCGTGATGATGGCAGAGAAAGCAATAACGTCGAAGACCGCCGGGGTGGGGGGGGCGGCAATAGCAGCGGAGGCGGCATCGTAGGCTTGTTACTCGGCGGTCTGCGCGGCAAAGGTATCGTGGCGATTATTGTGGCCGCAGCGGCGGCTTACTTTTTCGATATCGATCCTGCTCTGATCATGCGCCTCTTGAACAGCGGCGAAAGCACTGTGACAGAATCATCGACCCCTGCGCAGCAAATACCCGCGGGTGACAAGCTGGCGAAATTCGTGTCCGTCGTGCTGGCAGACACCGAAGACGTGTGGCGTGAACGGTTTCAGACGATGGGCAAACAGTACCGTGATCCGAAACTCGTGCTGTTTCGCGGTTCGACGCCGACTCCATGTGGTAAGGGCAAGTCGGCAATGGGGCCGTTCTATTGCCCGGCCGACCAGAAGGTCTATATCGACCTGACATTCTATCAAGAGATGAAAACCTCTTACAAGGCGCCCGGTGATTTCGCGCAGGCCTACGTGATTGGTCACGAGGTCGGCCACCACGTGCAGAATATGCTCGGCACGATGCGCAAGGTCAGACAACAACAAGAGGGCGCTTCGGAAACCACCGCAAATGCGCTCTCCGTCAAAATGGAACTTCAGGCAGACTGTTACGCGGGCGTCTGGGCGCACCATGCGCACAAAGCACGGCAGATTATCCAGGAAGGTGACGTTGAAGAAGCGCTGGGCGCAGCTTCAGCCATTGGCGACGACACGCTGCAGAGACGCGCCGGGCAGAGCGTATCACCCGAGTCATTCACGCACGGTAGCGCTGCAGAGCGCGTTCGCTGGTTCAAGACGGGCATGCAGAGCGGTGATCTGCAGGCGTGTGATACGTTTGGCTAAACGATGAACTACACCCAACTCGCCCACGAATGCCTCAGGCGCGCCGATGAACTCGCCGCCTGCACTGAAAGCCCCGATATTCTGAAACGCACCTTCATGTCAGAGCCGATGCAACGCGCGCACGCCCTCGTGCGCAGGTATATGCAGGGCGCCGGCATGCAGGTGCGCGTTGATGCGCTCGGCAACATCATCGGCCGCCTTGAGGGGCAAGGCCCCAAAACTTTTCTCACGGGCAGTCACCTCGATACAGTGCCCGATGCCGGTAAATACGATGGCATGCTCGGTGTGTTGATCGGCATCGCAGCGGCGCAGGCGATCGGCGCGCAGAACCTCGCACACCACTTCGATACGATCGGCTTCAGCGATGAAGAAGGCGTGCGTTACAAAATGCCGTACCTCGGTTCGCTCGCTGTGGCTGGTCAATTTAAAGAAGAGTATCTCGCACGCATCGATGAGAACGGCATCACGATGGCAGACGCAATTCGCAACTTTGGTCTTAATCCGGCGGATTTCAGAAGTGCTGCCTACAATTTTTCCGATGTCGCGGGTTTTGCCGAAGTACATATCGAACAAGGACCCGTGCTTGAATCTGAAAATCTCGCACTGGGTGCCGTCACCGGCCTCGTGGGACAATCACGCATAAGACTATTCTACCACGGCCTCGCAAGCCATGCGGGCACCACTCCCATGCGCGGCCGGCGTGACGCGTTCGCAGCGCTCAGCGAACTCAATGTTTTTGTCGAAAAATATGGTCTCTCGATACCGAATCTCGTTGCGACAGTCGGCATGGCTCAGGTTCGACCCGGCGGCGCCAATGTAATACCGGGAGAGGTCTATTTCAGTTTAGACATCCGCCATGGCGACCAACCGGTGCTCGATCGTGCGACCGAGGTAATCTTGGGTGAAGCGGCGGCCATCGCCAAGCGCCGTGATATCGACATGCAAATTGAGACCCAAGAGGCGCAGGCAGTGGTCAAATGCGAGGCTGCATTAGTGAATAAAATGGCGTCTGCTATGCAATTCCATAGCCATAAGCCATTTCGTCTGGCAAGCGGAGCGGGCCACGACACCGCAATCATGTCGAAGGTGACCAATACCGCTATGCTGTTTATTCGCAGCCCCGGCGGCATCAGCCACAACCCGATTGAAACCGTGACGGTCGAAGACGTCGCGGCGGCGATTGAGGTGTTTGTGACGTTTTTGAAATCTTTGTGATGGGGACGCCCGTGAAGGGCGTCTCAACGGCTCTATTCAACTTTGAAAGTCAGCCCCGCATATTTCTGCAGGCGTTCAACCAGCGGTGCGGCCATAACTCCACCCGGCGTAAAAACACCGCCAGGAGATTCAACGTCTTTGAGCGTTAGTGCTGCCTCAGAAATCATTTTGCTCGTCGAACCGTAACCCGGGTCGCGGTCGCCTTTGACCGAAGTCACGATGCGATCACCGTTGGGGTATTCGCCGAAGAAAGCAATGTCGTAGAAACCATTTTCACGCTCTTCTTTTGAAGGGCCTTCCCCGGGCTTAAGGCCTTTGCCTGTAAACGGGTTGGCTTTGGCTGCCGCGTCGACGAGCGCGCGCGCGGCTTCGCCGAGGGTTGTGTACATCATCTCGTCATAGACGAAATCTTGACCATACGCGTGCTTGAGTAAGAAGTTCGTGCGGTGGACGTTCTTGGTATTGATAGGCGCCATGACGAACGGCACGACCCAGACACCGGCTGATTTGTCGTATTCGGGCATCATGCCTGATGGTTGGCTTGGGCCCTCAAAACCGGGAGTTAGCGCAAACGAGCTGCTCAGAATCTTGGCGAGACTGGGGTCTTTGAAGGTTGCGCGCAGCACCTCTTTCATACTGGCGAGCGTGCCACCCGAAGCACCGCCCTGCATCTTGCGCACACGGCCTTTGACACGCGGCGCCGGAGACCCAAATTTCTTGATGGCTTCTTGCTGCAAGAACCAGACGCCGAGGTCTGAAGGTATTGAATCGAAGCCTGCAGAAATTACAATGCGCGCACCGCTCTTTTTTGCGGCCGCCTCGTGGCTAAGAATCATCTCGCGAATCCAGTTGGGTTCGCCACAGAGGTCAACATAGTCGGTGCCTGCCGCTGCGCAGGCTGCGACGAGCGGTGTGCCATAGAGCTGGTAAGGGCCGACAGTGGTGAGCACCACCTTGGTGCGCTTGCACATCGCAGCCAGCGACGCGGGGTTTGCGGCATCAGCCTCAATAAGAGGGATATCTTTCGGCGCGCCGATCAGATCGCGCACCTCGGCGAGTTTCGCTTTGTTGCGGCCCGCCATCGCCCAGCGGTCAGTATTATTTTCGGTCAGATATTCTGCGACCAGACGACCGGTGAAGCCTGTTGCGCCATAGACAATGACGTCGAATTCTTGTTTAGCCATGGGTTATTGTAGAGACGCGCTGTAGCGCGTCTCTACGAATTGGAAAATTTCTTGCCGGTTCGAAAGCTTCTCTTCAAAAAGTGAAATGCCGCAAGCGCCTAAAATCACCGTCAACGCCAAACGCGTCAGCGACGAACTCGAAAAGCTCGCGCGCTTCTCTGACCATGAATACCCCGCGGTGACGCGCATAATTTTCACGGAAAACGACCTCAAGGCGCGCGACTATTTCAAATCGCTCGCACGCGAGGCCGGGCTGTTTGTGCGCGAAGATGCGATCGGCAATATTTTCGTGCGCCTGGGTGACGAAAAGGCGCTCGGCGCCGTTGGCACGGGTTCGCACTGTGACGCAGTGCCTCACGCCGGGCGCTTCGACGGCACAGTGGGAGTCTTCGGCGGGCTCGAGGCTCTGCGCTCGCTGAAGGCTGCAGGCTTTCAGCCGAAGCGTCCGATTGAAGTTGTATTTTTCACGTCTGAAGAACCTACACGTTTCGGCATCGGGTGTATCGGCAGCCGCATCATGTCGAATACAATTGCATTAGAGAAGGTTGCGGCGTTGCGTGATAAAGACGGGCTGAGTTTCGACGAGGCGCGTGATTCCGCAGGGTATAAGGGAACAGTAGAGAGTGCAATCCTACCCAAGGGCTACTATGATTATTTTGTCGAGCTGCATATAGAACAAGGCCCCGTGCTCGAGCGCGAAAAAAAGCAGATTGGCATCGTCACGGGCATCGCGGCGCCGGCGTCGTTTCGCATTCATTTCACCGGCGAAGGCGGCCATGCGGGTGGTGTGCTGATGCCTGCGCGCAAAGATGCGCTGGTGCCCTGCGCGATTCTCATTCAAGAAGCCGAGCGGCTTGCGAAAACGAGTGCGAGCCCTGACACTGTTGCGACGGTCGGCGTCGTCAAGGTTCACCCCGGCGCGATCAATAGCATACCGGCAAAGGCAACGGTGGAGTTCGACATTCGCGACATTCGGCTCGAGACACGCGATGCAGTGGTCACGGCAGTGAAGACCCTGGCAAAACGACTCGCCGATGAGCGAGGATTAAAAGTCGAAATCGAAGATATCAACTCTGACCCGCCGGCAGTTTCAGATCAGACAATCTTGAAGGCCGCCGAAGCGGCGACCGAAGCGTATGGTTATTCACACATGCGCCTGCCAAGCCGCGCATACCATGACTCGCTCTTCATCGCGCGCATTGTACCGATGGGAATGATCTTCGTGCCGTCTAAAAGCGGCTACAGCCACCGCAGCGACGAATACACTTCGCCCGAAGAGATAGCGCGCGGCGTTGAAATTCTAGCGCAGACGATGGCTGAGCTGTCGCTGCGGTAGTCGGCTTCGCTGCGGATAAGTCACGAGATCATTACCAGCAACTTGTCCTCATACCCGCAGAAAACAGGCTTTACGTCAGAGAGATTTAAGAGCTCTCTGGCCCAAATAGGCGTAACTTTCTGAATATGTGTAACAATCGTATTTGCAGTCTTTTCTTTCTACTCGCCTTCGCAGCCGGCGCGATTTCTCGTTGCAATGGTACCTCGACAGGTGAACTTTTGTCGGGTGAATTTCTGGCACGCGGTCAGGCAGCGATTGACCTTTTGTCGCCAAAAGATGGCGCAGCGGTCGACGCGAATCCCCTGTTCTTGTGGAGCGTCAAGCCGGGCATTTCTCTGTATCGATTGGAAATGTCAGCTGCGGCCAATTTTTCGACTCTGGCTCTCAGCAAAGAGGTTTCGGGCGGTTCGTACAAGCTCGTGCCCGCAGATATGGCACCGGGTCAGGTGTTAAGATCAGTGCGTTATTACTGGCGTGTTAGCGCTGCCAAAGTCGCAACGAGCCTACTTAGCAACACGGGCTCGATTCAGGTATTAGCCGACGACATTATTTATGTCGATGCTGGGTCACTGGCAGGTGTACAAACAGGTAATTTATCTTCACCTATGAAAACAATTCAGGGTGCGATAGAATATGTGGATAGCATTCGTAACGGAGACCCTGCGATCACCCGCCGCATCTTCGTCGCGCAGGGCACTTACAACGAAAGCATAACGCTTAAACCAGGAATCAGCATTTACGGCGGCTACAGTACCGGCAATGAATTCGCGACGCGTAACACCGCGACTCTAGTGACGACAATTCAGGCGCCGACAATGATTGCCGTTCAGGGTTTGTCGAACATCACGGCGGCTTACACCGCGACGACGGTGCTCGATGGATTCACGATTGTCGGAGGGTCCGTCGTCGGCGTCTTGAACGCGGGCGTCTATCTGACATCGAGTAATCCCACCATCTCTGGTAACAATATCAGCGGCGGTACCGGGGGCACTCCCTATGGCATCAGAAGCGATAGTTCTTCACCAGTAATTTCACAGAATACCATAAGTGGCGGCAGCACACCTACATTAGGTGCCTCAGCATACGGCATCCACTGTATCGCAGGGTCACCGAGAATTACGGGCAACACAATAACCGGCGGCACAGCATTCAATACGAATGGCATCAGCACCACTTCAGGTGCGACCGCGACAATTATCGGTAACACAATTCGTGGCGGAGGCGGTAGCAGCAACAGTTATGCTATAAATAACAGCTCGGCCACTCCCGCTGAAATCACCGGAAACTTCATTCACGGCGGCACTGCGACATCGTCGTACGGCATATACAACCAGATTTCTTCGCCGCCGATTACTAATAATATCATTTTCAGCGGTGGTGGCAGTAACAGCTTTGCAATCTTTAACGGTACATCGGCACCCACGATGACGAATAATGTGATTATTGGCAGTGGTTACAGCACTTCTGACGGTATCCGAATATCGATCTCAAGCTCTACAAGCCGCATCACCAATAACCTATTCGTCATGGGTGGGCAAAATCGGTCTCACTTGCGTGAGAGCGACGCCGCGCCAGACCCCAGGTCGTTCGAAAACAATGCACTGTGGGACGCTTGGGGTGGCGCGGGAAACACCCTTTATCTAAACGAGGGCGCAACTTCAATAAATACAATTGCGGCAATCGAGGCGCTGACAGACTGGAACGGCGGCGCAGACAAAGCACGCGGAAATGTATTGTTAACCGCAGGCGCAACGGGAAATCCGTTTGTCAATTTCCCCGTGTTCATTGATGCGACATCAGCATCGAATTCTGGTTCGACGACAATTCTGCGCATTGGCGACGGCCGCTGTGCAGCGGGCCCCTATGTCAACGGCGAATACATTGAATGGAATGGCGATGGCATTGCGCGACAAATCACCTGCAACGGTGCAACCAACCCCGATGAAGTGACCATCACGCCCCCTATAACTGACTCTAACAACAACCTCGCCCGCGTTGAAGTACGCTACTGGGGCACCAAATCATCAGGGGGATCGCAATACGTTCTCGATTTTCAGCTGCAACAGAATTTACTACCGCTGCAAGACTACAATAATCTCCGCTACGGTGGCAAAGATACTTCGGGAAATAACTGTGGTGCGCCTTCAGGCGGCCCCGCAACGGGAGCAGGTGGCGAAAGCTGCAACGCCGTTACGACCGACCGGGCGAATATTACGCGCACTACGGCAAATGCCGGGCTAGCCAACAACAACTCTGTGCCAAACGGATCAGGTGGCGCAACCGCGGCGGTACCTGGTGGTTTTAGTATTGGTGCTTATGAAAAAGATTGATTGGGCAAGAAGAGTGGAGGCTGTCGCCAGCATATCCCCCTCAAACGGAGTTGTATGGCTGGCAGTACCGGTCACAGTGACCTCTGCGCGCAAACGACGTAGCGATGCGCCATTCCCGCGGAACCGGGAATCTTGACTGTGCACACATGCGGTTAGATTCCCGCTTTCGTCCTGCGCCCCGCTTCGTGTCGACGCCTTGGAAGCTTGGTCGAAGGGTTTGCGCGAATAACTGATCGAGTCGAGTTTGCTTAAAGGGTAGCGAGTCCCGCTTTCGCCACCTGAGTATCCTGCGCCGAAAGAGCGCCCGAGACGCCGATTGAGCCGATGATCTTGTCGTCCTTCACGATGATTTCGCCGCCTTCAACGGGTATGACATTCGACATGCTCAGAATCTTGAGGTTCATACCGCCCTTCTCAATCGCCTCTTCAAAGGACTTCGTAGCGCGCCTGAACTTTACGGCCGTAAGCGCCTTCTGCTGGCAAATTTCGATAGAGCCTAGCTGCGTGTTATCCATCTTTTCGAGTAGCACGAGGTTTGCCCCCGAATCAAAAATCGCGATCGCCATATTCCAACCATTCGTTGCAGCTTCGGCCTGCGCCGCTTCTACGATTTCTTTTGCTTCTGCAAGTGTTATGGGTTCGCCGTATTTCATATGTTAAACCCACGGGCTCTGTATGCGGCGGCAATCGTAAAATCAATCGAGAGTGCAAAGATTAGTCTGGTTATTTACCTAATAAAATTTGTGTACGCGCTGCGACAAAGACCGCTTTTCGCAACAGAGCCTCAGCTCAACGCATCAACCAGAGCAAACATGGCAGAGATTTTACCACACGACGAACGGCGCGGCCAACCGCGCTACAAATTTGTGAAACCAATGCAGGTCGTTGTCGCAAAGCGCGCGGTCAAGGGGTTTACCGTTGATATCGGCGAAGGTGGTATTTCATTCATCGTCGATACGATGATGAACAAAGGCAACGTCACGATGGAGATTCCCGATGCGAAGCTGGTGCTCGAAGGGCAAATACTCGGCTACCAGCCAACCGCCGACGCGGGCCTCTACAGGCACCACATGCAATTCAAAACCCCGCTCGGAACCATGATTCTCGAACAAATTTTGGAGTAGATTATGCAATCACCATTCTGGGGCGAATTCTTTGGCACCATGGTGCTTATCATTCTCGGCAGCGGAGTAGTTGCTGGTGTGCTGCTCGAAAAATCAAAAGCGCAGAATGCTGGGTGGATAGTCATCACCGCCGGCTGGGCATTTGCGGTGACGCTCGGCGTCTTCACGGCAAAAGCCTTTGGCAGTGCAGACGCGCACCTCAACCCGGCGGTCACTCTCGCGTTCGCGATTAAATCCGACTCATGGCATAACGTGCTGCCCTACTTTGGCGCGCAGTTCGCCGGCGCATTTGCGGGTGCAATCATCACCTGGCTGCAATATTTACCGCATTGGGGTGAAACAAAAAATGCGGATCTCAAACTTGCTGTGTTCTCGACGAGCCCGGCAATTCGGCACCCTCTTGGTAACGTCATCAGCGAAATCTTGGGCACGTTTGTACTCATCGTCGGTATCTACGCCATTTTCTCACGCGGCACCGGTGGCATAAGTGCAGGCATGGGGCCGTTTCTCGTCGGCATTCTCGTGTGGGCGATTGGCCTCTCGATGGGCGGCACAACTGGTTACGCGATCAATCCGGCGCGCGATCTGGGGCCCCGGCTGGCGCACGCACTGTTGCCGATTGCTGGCAAAGGTTCGTCTGACTGGCGTTATGCGTGGGTGCCGGTGGTCGCGCCGCTGGCAGGTGCGGCACTTGCGGGGTTGTTACTGAGGGGTTTGTCGTAGGGTTTAACGCCCCGCCTCGAGCGCCAACTTCAAATTCGTCAGCGTGTCGCGAAATGGGTCGGCGTTATTATCATCTGAGTTGAATTTGGGCAGATAGAAACTATGGTAGAAGGCAAGATTTCCTTTCAGGTCACACCTGATCTTCGTCAGCTGCGGTTCAATTGTTATGAAGTCACACGAACCTGAAAGGGGAAAATCCCCCAAAGGCGGCAGGCCCAGATTAACGCGAATGGCAAACGCAAGCTTTTCCGATTTCTTGATTTCAGTCCATTGTGCATTCACACGTACCTCTGAATTGAGCTCTTTGCTCTGGTGCGCCCAGTTTGCCGATTTGGGCGCTGAGCTGAAATTTACAGTCGGCAGCGAGCGGTTGTAATAGTTAAATGCCGGCTGGTTATTGAAATCTATCGCATACGCAAAACAATCGGCGCGGCTGCGCCGAATTTCTACGATGCGCTCTTCGTAAAAATCATTCTTTTTAAAGAAAAAGAACGCAGCAATAGGTATGGTGATCAGTGCGGGCACGAAAACCCAGAGAATCTTTTTCATATCACCCAGCGAATCTCTTAGTTAGGCCGCGTGTCAATTAAAACGACTTACTGGCGCGAGAAAACGCGTCCGGTGAATCGGCTCGCGAGCTAAAACTGCGCGCATCGCCCTTTTGTTGCTCGACGCAGCACCGCAACTAGGCACCGTCACCCATGTCTATACCGCTCCACACCGCACTTACCCGCAGCCGCATCACCAACGACCATGCGCTTATCACACCCGAAAGCCATGTGCAGCTTTCGCCCCCGGGCTGGGACAAAGCGACCGTCGTCTATTTTATCTCGCCGCAGATGGGCGCCAACTTCACCATGTTCATAGGCACGTTCGAAGCCGGCGGTTCGATGAAACGTAACCTCGGCGATAACGAAATTCTGGGTTATGTGCTCGAAGGCGAGGGGGATCTAGCAATGCCCCAAAATTCTTCGCTTAAAGAAGGCTCTTTCTTTTTTCTGCCGCCGAATACCGAATTTACGGTCAAGGCGAAGAAGCAAAGCCGCGTGCTGTTTTTTGAAAAGATGTATGAACCCCTCGCGGGGGTAAATCCACCTTCTGCAATAATTTCGCACGAAAGCAAAGTCGTCAAAGAACCGTTCTTGGGCGACCCCGGTGCTCTGTTGCAGGTCTTGATGCCGATGGGTGCGGAGTTCGACATGGGAGTGAATATTTTCGAATTCGCTCCCGGTGGCACGCTGCCGAATGTCGAGAACCACTACATGGAACACGGCCTTTACGTGCTGCAGGGCCAGGGCGTGTACCGCCTGTCAGAAAGCTGGTACCCTGTGCAAAAAGACGACGCGATCTGGATGGCACCTTTCTGCCTGCAATGGTTCGTCGCGTCAGGTAAACAAAACACAAAATATATCTACTATAAGGATATGAATAGGCCTCCGTTAGTGTAACTGCTGAAATATGGGGCCTTTCGGCCCTATATTTCAGTAGTACTACGCAATTTCTCCCGTATCGGTGCTGATGATTTTTGTAACGAAGTGTGCGATATTCAGAGTACCAAAAGCACTGATCGTCAAGGCAAGGTGAAAGCCCCGCCGAAACGACGGAAAAAAATGGGGGATAACATGAAAAAGACAATTCTGACAATCACATCACTCGCGTTCGTCGCTGCGCTGGGCGCCGTACAGGTCGTTAACGAAGGCGCAGCCGTTCAAGGCTGCGAAAAAATCGGCGATGTCGCAGCGGGCGACATGTTCTGGAAGCTCGACCGCGATACGGCGACTGAGGCCGTGAAAGAAAAAGCACAGGCGCTGAACGCAGACAAAGTTGCGGTAAGTGTCGTCGCCCACAACCACGGCAAACTGGGCAAGCAATACACTGCAACTGCTGTTGCGTATAAGTGCAGTAAGTGATGACGGTGTAATCCCCGCTGCTCCTAGCAGCGGGGATTTTTTGACTTTACCCAAGCATCAAACTATGGCTCGTTACGCGAGTCTATGGATTTTTCGACTTTCAATACTTTGACTTCACGCGACGCAGAACGACTGCTTGCGGATTGTAATGCCTCAGAGACCTGGTTCTCTCATGTCGCCGCGGCTCGCCCGTTTCAAGATATCAAGGTACTCAAGGAGTTCGCAGAAAACGTCTGGGCGAATCTGACCGAACCCGACTATCTGCAGGCTTTCGAAGCACACCCGATGATCGGTGATGTTGATTCACTGCGCAAGAAATATGCGGCGACCAAGGCGATGGCCTCGGGCGAACAATCGGGCGCGGCATCGGCCGATGAACGGACACTCTCAGAGCTTTCGGCCCTGAACAAAGGCTATCTCGAAAAATTCGGCTTCATTTTTATTGTATTTGCAACGGGAAAATCGGCGGCTGAAATGCTGGCGCTGCTGAAGGCGCGAATAGGTAATTCGCGAGAAGAAGAAATCAAGAATGCGGCGGCAGAACAGTTAAAGATTACGTTGCTTAGAATAGATAAGTTGTTTAATTGAATACACAGGTTTCAGTTGCCGGGCTCGCGCAAGCGTGCCCGGCAACTGAAACAAAAAATAGCTACTTATTTCTAGTTCCGCAGCTCTTTACATTTGCCGCAGTTGGGCATGACGACGTGCCGCCGCGAACGCAACCTAGTTGCTTGCAGAATTTATCCCCGTCTGAGTTACTGCCTGAATAGCAGCAGTATTGCTTGCCTGAACAGGCGCCCGTGCTGCTTGAAGTACAGATCAGCGCGTCACCAGCGTGAATAGCGCCTGCGAGGCCTGTGGCCAGAATGAAAGTCAAAGCGATTTTTTTCATAGTTGTCTCCTGTTTGTGAAATTTGCACACCGTGCCCGGGTTGCCGGCTCTGTCAAGTCTTACCGGTATTGTATTTGGCAGGCTATGCCCCGCAAATACAAAAGAACATGAAATCGATCAGCACACACATTCTCGATGTTGCCCGGGGCAAACCCGCACAGGGCGTGCACGTACGGCTCGACCACCTTGTCGATGGTGAATTTAAGAGCGCGGCTGAAGGTACCACCGATGCAGACGGGCGCGTGCGTGACTGGAAATTTGAAATGACAGAAGGTACGTGGCGAATTCGATTTGAGATCGCGGCGTACTTTGAGAACCACAAAGAAACGTATTTTTATCCGTATGTAGAGATTGTATTTCTCGTAAACGACGCAGCGCAACACTACCATGTACCGCTGCTGCTCAGTGCACACGGCTATTCGACCTACCGCGGCAGCTGAAATGCGCAAGGCCCTGCCTCGCCGGTGGATTCTTGTTTTGCTGGCTAACGTGCTCATCACGCTTCCTTCCCTGGCGCATGGGGGCGGCAATGAGCGGGTCACAGGTCTCGGTTTGGGGGTCGATCTGCAATCTTCGGGCGCGAATCCGGTGCCATCGGCAGGTTTGCTTTTGGCGAATTTCGGCGTACTAAGCTACCAGGCGAGGGCCACCGTGTCGCATCGCTTTTCAGACGATACGACTTTTTTTCGGGCAGGTGTCGGCGCCGGGTTCATCATGTTTCTGTTAAATTTCGATGTCACGATGCAGACCGGAGCACAGAATTCCGCCGGCATCTACTGGGGCATATCCGCATTTTTGAGTGGCTCTTACCTGACACCCGAGATTTTTGCCGGCCATCAGATGAACTTCGCTGCCAACGCAGACAACCTTGTACTCGCCGGATTCAAATGCTATTTGAATTTCAGTGAACTGGCAGGCGAGCACCGATAGAGAACCCGGCACCCTACCGAATCTGAATTTGAATTTGTTTTTGCAACTCTAGGGCAACGCTTCGGCAAGACGGCTCTTGTATATAAGAGATGGTTTGTCTGTCGGATTTTTTTTCAGAACACGCTCGAATGCATTTCTTGAATCGGCATACCGCTTTTCATGGAATGCTTTGACCGCGCTCATGTAATCTTCCATCGTGTTGAGCTTCAAATCGCGTGTTTTTGGTTCATCGCCGTCGATAATCTCGTAAATACCAACCGGTTTGGTTTTGCCCTTAACCGTGACCCGGTCGAGAAAGCGAAAGTGAAACTTCTGTTCGGGTTTTATCTCAAGAATGGTCGTTTCGCTCACCGCAATGCGTGAACCGTAGATTTTGGTAAGAGTTTCAATGCGTGAAGCGAGATTGACGGTATCTGAGATGACGGTACCTTCAAGACGGTCTTCTGCGCCGATCGTGCCGAGCATTAAAGACCCCGTGTGCACACCGATGCCGATTTCGATGGGTGTGTACCCTTTATTTGATCGATATTCATTATATTCTTTGAGGTAAAGCTGCATCTCAACCCCTGAGGCAACCGCATCCATGACTGATCGTTGAAATAAAGCCATGATGGCATCGCCGATGAACTTATCGATAAAACCGCCGTGGCGCTGTATAATGGGACTCATACGACCCAAATATGAATTGATAAAGTTAAAGTTCTCTTCGGGTGTCATATGCTCAGACAAAGTTGTGAAAGAGCGAATGTCGCTGAAAAGGATCGCCATATTTTTCTGAATCTGGTCGCCCAGTTTCACGTCGAGAATCGATTCTTTGCCGAGACTCGCGAGAAAGTCGCGCGGTACAAAACGTGCATAAGATTCCGTGAGGATCTTCTGCATTTCGAGGGTCTTTTTCTGTGCTTCGTCCTTTTCTTTTTTCATGATATTGATGCGATCGGCAAGAGCGATCGAAAGCAGCACCACCTCAAGCGCCGAACCAAAATACAGGCCGTAATCTGTGAAGACATTTGAACCCAGTACATTGGTGAACTTCAGCACCACCACGATGCCTGCCAGCTGCAAGACGGTGAACGCAAGCAGAAAGAAGCGGGCTGGCCTGTACTTTTTCACGAAGGCAATGACCGCAGCGGCCATGACGAGAATCAGCGGCGGTATGGTAACCGCGAGAGTCGCCTTGGTGGTAATTTCGGGTGGCAAGACCAGTGGCATAAGAAACAAGAAACTGAGAATTCCGATGAATATCTTTATTGTCAGGTCGAGCCGCGGAACCAGAGTTTTGGTATTCAAGAAACGCTTTGCAAACATCAGCACCGACGCGAGCATGAAATTCGATGACAAAATATATGAATTCCGCTGCAGCCAGGGGCCGTTTGCCCAAATGTATTGAAAGCCATGCCCTGTCAGCACCAGCTGCAACCAGAGCAGCCCGGTGATATAGCACACATAGTAGAAGTAGCTGATGTCTTTGACAGAGAAGTAGATGAAGAGGTTATACAGAATCATGACGAGCATGATCCCGTAATAGACTCCGAGCCCGTGCTGCACGTTTGCGTTATATTCGACGAACGATTCTTTATCCCACAAGACGAGGGGTAAAATCAGGCCACCGCAGGTTCGCGCCCTGATATAAAATGTCTTTTTTTCTGCAGGCGCAAGCTCGATAGCGAAGACAAAATTGCGGTTTTTGATCTGGCGCGCATCAAACGGGTAGAGCATGCCCGCAGCCTGTACCTCAAATTTGCCAGCTGCAACCGGCGAATAGAACTCGACGATGTCAATGTTGCTCTGGTCGATCTCGAGCACGCGTGTTCGTGGCGTATCGCTCTTACGCTCGAAGGTGAGCTTCAGCCAATAGTCATGGTTTGTCTGGCCGAAGTTGAGCGTATCGGCATTCGATTGAACAAACTTTGTCTGAAACTCAGGCGCGGCGACCTGCGTGATTGTCTTATTTTTAGCGGCGTCTTCATAGAATTGCACCTGGCTGCCGATTTCTATTCGTTCAGAAGGCGAGTCCCAGGCGATGGGAGGCTGCGCGAAAAGCGGGTTTAACACGAAAAGCAGCGGCGCGAAAAGAATTGCCGGTTTGGTCATGCACATTTTGAGATCCTGCTAATACGAAATGGTGCTTTCTGGAATGCAGCCTTCAGCACTGACTTACTGTCGCTGTCGACCGATCGTGTTGTCGAGAAAGATTTTCGCGCAGTGAGTCATTTTTTATTATGCGGCGCAATCGCCTGAGAGATTTCAGCAGATGAGTCGAGACGCCCGGCGTTACCTTCGATTTGACCGCAATGAATTTGCCGGCAGCTTCGGAGATATCGGCACCGATTTACCATTGATCGTCGGCATGATCGCCGCTGTGGGTCTTGACTCGGCCACGGTATTCGTACTGTTCGGACTATTACAGATTGCTTCCGGTATCTTCTACCGGCTGCCCATGCCGCTGCAGCCTCTGAAGGCGATGGCTGTGATTGTGATTTCAGAGAAAATTTCGCCGGGTGTGCTCTACGGCGGAGGCATGGCGATCGGTCTCATCATGCTGGTACTGGCTATGAGCGGAGCGTTGTCGAGACTATCGTCTTGGATGCCGCTCTGTGTTGTCAGGGGAATTCAGCTCGGTCTCGGTATATCGCTGGCTGCGCTCGCGCTTCAAAAATACATTTTTGCGCAGGGCATTGAAGCCTGGTATCTCGCGAGTGGGGGGTTTTTGTTGCTCGCTATGTTTCACGGAAATCGCCGATTCCCCGCTGGTATTCTTCTTATGGGGGCGGGAGCTATATATGCGCTGTGTATGCACGGTGCGACACGTGTTCTAACCGGCCCGGCGCTACATTTACCGACACTGGCCGGGCCTACCGCGACAGAGCTGCTTACGGGTTTGGTTTTGCTGGCGCTGCCGCAGCTACCATTGTCGCTCGCTAATTCGGTTATCGCTACCAGACAAACCTGCGAAGACCTCTTTCCCGAGGCGAAGGTCACAGCACGCAAGATCGGTGTCACGTATGCGCTGGGCAATCTGGTCTCTGCGCTTTTCGGCGGCGTTCCGGTTTGCCATGGTTGCGGCGGTCTGGTAGGCCATTATGCGTTCGGTGCGCGCACGGGAGGTTCGGTTATTATTTACGGCTCGTTCTATCTTATAGCCGGCCTCTGGTTCAGTCACGCTGCTGGTGCGCTAATCGCTGTATTTCCGCTGGCGATACTCGGGGTCGTGCTTGCATTTGAAGCATTTGGTCTGATGCGCCTGGTGCACGATACCCGAACAACACACTGGCACCTATTTATCACGGTAGCGGTGGGCATGACCTGCTACCTTGCTCCGCACGGTTTTTTGGCCGGCACGATCGCAGGTTTGATACTCTATTATGCGCCGCGAATGTATGCGCGACTGAGAAGACAGGCATGACCGAGCCACGGCAACGAAGTCTCTGCCTCACTTGCAACCGCTCGCAGGCAACCTGCTTCTGCAAGTACACAGAGCCTTTCGAGACACGCACACGGTTTCTTATACTCATGCACCCGCGCGAATTTAAGCGGCAACGTACAGGCACGGGAAGAGTCACAAGACTCTCTCTGATCAATTCAGAAATTCTCGTGGGTGTGGATTTCTCACAGCACGAAAGGCTCACCCCGATTCTGCAATCGGCCACGCATTTACCCATGCTGCTTTATCCCGGTGAAAATACTCTGAATGCAGATTCAGAAGCATTTCGACAGGCAGTTGGCGATAAGATTCCGCTGGTCATATTACTCGATGCAACCTGGGCAAGTGCGCGCAAAATGTTGCGGTCGAGCCCGAACCTCGCGGCACTGCCCCGAGTCAGCTTTGCGCTAACCGCGACGTCACGCTTTGCAATCAAACACCAGCCACGCGACTTCTGTCTTTCGACAATCGAAGCCGCGTACCGGACTCTCGATGCGCTCGAAAAATCGGGTTTTGAACATCTACAGGGCAGGCATAACGCCCTCATGCAGACACTTGACCAAATCGTTGAATTTCAGCTGCGTTGCGCGGCAGATCCAGAACTGGTGTCCCACCGCATTTAGCACTCCGTGCTAAATGCGGTGGGACACCTTAAAAAACGCTTGTGGGTGTCTTTGGCAATGCATCAGAATCCGCTATGTTGAAACTACCTGCCGGCGTCACGATTACCGGCGACGCGCTGCAAAAGACCGACGCGAAGTTCGGTGAAATTCTGACCAGCGAAGCGCTCGAATTTGTTGCGAAACTGGTGCGCGCGTTTGAGCCGCGCCGCCAAGAGTTGCTCGCGGCCCGGGTGAAACGCGCCAAGGCGCTCGAAGCCGGCGACAAACCCGATTTCTTGAAAAGCACTGCAAAAATACGCAACGGTAATTGGACAATCACTCCGCTTCCAAAAGATCTCGAATGCCGGCGCGTTGAAATCACCGGCCCGGTCGATCGCAAGATGGTTATTAACGCGCTGAACTCAGGCGCCGACAGTTACATGACCGATTTTGAAGATTCGAATACGCCCAACTGGCAAAACCAGATCAACGGCCAGATCAACCTGCGCGACGCGATTCGCCGGGAAATTGATTTTGAATCGGGTGGCAAAGAATACAAGCTCAAGGCAAGAACAGCAACGTTGCTCGTGCGTCCGCGCGGCTGGCATCTCGACGAAAAACATATTCAGATCGACGGCAAGCGCATCTCGGGTGGCCTCTTCGATTTTGGCCTCTTTTTCTTTCACAACGCAAAAGAACTGATTGCTCGTGGCAGCGGCCCATATTTCTATCTGCCCAAAATGGAATCGCACCTTGAGGCGCGTCTGTGGAACGACGTGTTTGTTCTAGCGCAGAAAGAACTCGGCATACCTAACGGGACCATACGCGCGACGGTACTTATAGAAACAATTCTCGCGGCATTCGAGATGGATGAAATTCTGTACGAACTTAGAGACCACAGCGCCGGGCTCAACGCTGGGCGCTGGGACTATATTTTCTCATGCATCAAAAAATTCAAAAATGACAAAAACTTCTGCCTGGCGAACCGCTCGCTGGTAACGATGACATCCCCCTTTATGCGCAGTTATGCGCTACTGCTGCTCAAGACCTGTCACAAACGCAAGGCACCTGCGATCGGCGGCATGAGCGCCCTGATACCTATCAAGAACAACGCCTCGGCGAATGACAAGGCACTCGCAGGGGTTAAGGCCGATAAAGCACGCGACGCCGGTGACGGTTACGACGGTGGCTGGGTTGCACACCCCGGTCTTGTCGACCTCGCGATGCAAGAATGGAAAAAAGTGCTGGGCACGAAGCCCAACCAGATCGACAAGCAGCGCGATGATGTGAACGTCGTTGCCGCTGATCTGCTGAATTTTCAACCCGAAGGCCCGATCACCGAACAAGGCCTCAGGTACAATATCAACGTCGGTATACACTATCTCGGCTCATGGCTTTCGGGCAATGGCTGCGTGCCGATTCACAACCTCATGGAAGATGCGGCGACGGCTGAAATTTCACGCTCGCAGGTATGGCAGTGGATTCGATCTACCAAGGGTGTACTCGACGACGGTCGTAAAATTACTGAAGATCTCGTGCGTGCCATGATTCCCGACGAACTCGAAAAGGTAAAAGAAATCACCGGCGGTGGAACGACCTACGACCAGGCTGCGCGCATTTTTGTCGACATGTCAACCTCTGAGAATTTTGCTGAATTTCTGACTCTGCCGCTGTACGAGCGGGTGTAGCGGGTCAGCCTAGTGCCCGCGGTACTGGCAGCGGTTATTGCGCCATGTGCATGGGTCATATGTACGCATGCAATCGAGGTTGGTTCGCAACTGTGAACAACTCGCTGTGTATTTAATTAAGTCTTCTTGTTTCGATGCGGTCTTTCGTTTAGCCTCGGCCTTCTTTTCGGCTGCCGTAAGTTCACGGTCACCGATGAGCTTGGCAGCCAGCTTGTGGCCAGTGCGGGGATGTACATGCTTATTCTCTATCCATGTTGGGTCGCCCTGAGCCTCCCATTGAACAAGGGTCATGCCATCTTTTGACTCAATGACTAGGCCCTTGTAATAGTAACCGTTTTGCCATTGCGCGTATACTTTGCGCGCGTTTGCAGGCGCTTTTTTGCCTGCCACGCTTTCTTTAATCTTGTCGTTTGCTATCCACATCTCGCCCGAGCCATCGGCCCACTTAACAAGACTTTGGCCTTCTTTTTCGGCAACGACTTTGCCTTCATAATAGACGCCGTTTGTCCACATCGCCGATACCGAACGCGGTGGATCTACCGGTGTGCTCGCTTCTGCTTCGGCATCTTGAGGTAAGATCGGCGTACCGACTAAAGTGACCGTAAAAAATAAGATGCCTATTCTGTTTCTTGTCATTTTTCCCCCGCTTCGCCTGATTAGCACAAGCGTCTCAAACCCATGCAAACAGTCAAGGCACAATGCGATTTCCGGCAGGTCTCACCTCGCAAAAATAGTCCATGGCAGACAAAAAACGCGAAGACCTGTTGGTCGAAACCCTCAACCCCGACATGGGGTATTTCTTTCGTACGAGCAAGAAACTTTACGAAACACGCACGAAATTTCAAGACCTCGAAATTCATGAATTACCGCGCCACGGGCGCATGCTGCGCCTCGATGGCGTTTTTCAAACGTCTGACCGTGACGAGTTTCTTTACCACGAACCGCTGGCCCACGTCGGCGGCATGACGATCGACGGCCCCAAGACTGCGCTCGTGATCGGCGGCGGCGACGGTGGTGCAGCTGAAGAATTTTTGAAATACAAGACTATCGAAAAAGTTGTGATGGTAGAACTTGACGGCGGTGTGGTAGACGCATGTAAAGAATATATCCCCGGTATCTGCGGTGACGCGTTCAAAAGCCCCAAACTTGACCTGCGCATTGAAGACGGCATCAAATACGTGTTCGAAACCAATGAAAGGTTCGACCAGGTCTTGCTCGACCTGACAGACCCGTTTGGCCCGTCGATCGAGCTCTACACGCACGAGTTCTATGCGCAGATTTCGAAGATCATGACCGACCGCGGTATTCTGAGTCTGCACATCGAGTCACCGATTACGCGCCCCGAACTCTTCAGCAAGCTCTACTGGACATTAAAATCGGTTTTCCCGATCGTCAAACCGATGACCAATTATGTCCCATTGTACGGTACCCTGTGGGGTTTTGCTCTCGCGAGCAAATCACAAGATCCGACAAGCGTTGACAAAAAGATTCTGTCTGAGCGCATTGCGAAACACAATCTGCCGCAGCTTCAGTTCTATAATGAAGACACGCACCATTCGCTGTTCGCGCTGCCAAACTACGTACGTGAAATGATAAAGACAGAACAGCAGCCGATCCGCAAAGGTGATACGCTGCCGGTACCTGCAGGCTCGAAGCGAAACCTCGTCTTGTCTGAGGCTGAATAACCGCCGGGACGAATACTGGCACCTTTATACGACATAAAAAAAAAGACTCAAGAAACTCTTCCCCTTATTTCAGTTTACGCGTTCAGACGTCGATAGAGAGAGGGGAACATTCTCACTTAAGGGGAGCATACGGAAATGCTTAAGAAATTAAATACAGCGCTGGCCACTCTTGCATTGGTAGCGATCACCACATCAGCCTCGGCGATTGAAGAGGCATTCAAGGCCGGCAAAGACAGCCAGAAAGCGACTGATCTTGCAGAAACTGAGAAGCGCCTCGACGACCAGATTCGTCAGCTCAGCGAGCGCCTGCAGGCGATGTACACGTTGCGTGACATCGGTCCGAAGGTAAAGCAGAGCCCGACACAAACCATTTTCTCTATGGGCAAAGATGAAGACGGTGAATACATCGAACTCGTCGCATACACGTTTAACCCACAGTCTTACAACTACGGTCGCCCGGTTGGCACAGCCGCAAAAACGATGCGTCTGTATTTTGCCGGCAAAGACCTTTCAAAAATCAAGACGATCGTTGATGACCAGAACTTTTACGAACAGTACAAGTATTATACCAAGGCTCTTCACCCGGGCCCGGTAAAAGGCAACCCGAATGACATTCAGCTGGCAACGTCTTTCAACAAGACCACAGAGGTAGCAGAAAAATCACCCGACTATCAGGTGAAACTGGCAGATGTTGAGAATGATCCGACAAACCCGAACCGCATCAAATTCAAGCGTGACTTCTATATCGAAAACCTGATCTATTTCGAGAAACTGTTCCGCTTCACTTTCGAGTTCCAGAAGCGCGGCGCTTCTAACGGCGACGTGGAAACAATCCAGCGCCTGAAGCACTCACTGCGCTACTGAGGCAAACCGAACGGAAGGCATTACGCCCACCGGCTCAGGTTCGCCCTACGGGTCGGCTCGAATTTCGAGCCGACAAGAGCAGCAATTTCAAAACAAATTTCAATCGCTTGAGCTGTTTGTACGCGTTATCGCGCACGACCTCAACGGTCCGCTTACGGGCATGAACCTCACATTGCAGGCGTGCCGCAAACTCGCGGACACGCCCGCAATGCTCAAACTGCTGGATGCTTTGGGGCACGATCTGACCTCGGCGTCCGACCTTCTCGAAGAGCTCAAATCACTCAACCGCCGCGAAACGTTTCGCATGCAGCGGGTCGATCTCGTGAGTGAAATGCAGTCTTTGATCGACCAGATACAATCGAACCCGCGAATTCCAATTCTTATTGATGTTGCCGGTTCCAGCGAGAAGCTGGCCGTCGCAGGCGACATTTCGCGTCTGCGACGCGCCTGGCAGAACATTATTCGCAATACGATCGATGCTGCAGAATCGCGCAAAACTCCCGACCGTGTAACTCTCAAGATCAGCATGAAACGTTCTGGTAAATTTGCGCGCATTCGATTCTCAGACAATGGCGGAGGTATAGACCGTGCCCGGCTTGCGCGTCTGTTTGAACCTTTTTATACAACCAAAGGTGAAAAGAACCGCGGTCTGGGTCTCTTTATCGCTCGCAAAATTGTCGTCGAACACCATGGTAACATGCGCCTCGCATCAAAAAAGCCGACCATGCGCGTGACCATTGATTTGCCTTTAATCAAATGAGTACAACACAAGCTACACCGTTTCTCGACCTTGAAATTGACGGCAAAAAGCGCGCGAGTAAAATTTTGCTCGTAGAAGATGTCGACTCGATTCAGCTCGCGATACGCGACTTTCTCTTCGCAAGGTACGATATCCAGGTCGCCGGCACAGCAGAACAGGCGCTGATGACGCTGGCCATGGCGCCCGATATCGACCTACTGATTACTGATATCAAACTTCCCGAGATGAATGGTTTTGAACTGGGACGGCTGGCCCGAAAACTGCGCCCTGACATCAAGATCATCGTAATCACTTCGTATGATGTGAATGAATTTATTGATATTATTCGCGAACACAGCTTCGCACAGGTCATCACCAAACACGGCCGCATGAGCCTAAAAGAGATCGAAGTGACGATTGAGAAGATGCTTTCTGGCGATATCTTCGGCGTGCAGAAATATTTCCCGCAGATGCGGCTAACAGAGGTTACACTCCGCAATTTTCCCAAACCTTTTGCCGATGGCTGCCTGTACACCACGAGAGTGCGATCGCTGCATGAACGAGGCGAACTGACCGACAAGATTGCGACACAATTAAAGTCACAGAAGCGCGCCCCCGAGGCGATCATCAAGCTCGTGCTCGATGAAATTACGTCAAATGCACTCTTTCGGGCGCCCATAAACGATTCGGGCGAATATAAATACCAGACGAAACATTCAGAACACGATATTTTACTGACTCATCAAGACATTGTGCTCGATGAAGAAGACCAGTTCACATTGCAGTTTGGCATCAACGAAGACTGGATTATCATGAGTTGCCTCGACCCGCACGGGCGCCTGACGCAAAAAGAGATACTCTATCGCCTGCACCGGCACCTGACGACCGACGGAAATACGGGCTTGCCCGCAGGGTTGCACGACTCGCACGGCCGCGGCATATTCTTGCTGCGCGAGCAACTCTCGTCGCTGGTGTTCAACATCGAACGCAACCGTCGAACCGAAGTCATCTGCTTTTATAACACAACTGCGGCGCAGGCGTACAAAAACATCTCAATCTACGAGATCGAAGGTGCTGATAAGCATGACTGAAACCCAACCGCCCCTGCTTGCTTTGGCAAATATTTCTCTCAGCTATGGCAAACGCAGAATTCTTGATGGCATCGATCTGCAGATTACCCCGGGTTCATTTACCGTGATCGCCGGCGAATCGGGTAGCGGCAAAAGCACGCTGCTCTATATTCTTGGTGGTTTCTTGAGACCCGATTCAGGTTCGTATTTATTTGCGGATCGCAAAGTTTACGGCCGTTTTGGCGAATTTGGGCTAGGTCGGTTTCGCAAGAAGCACATCGGCTTCTTGTTTCAGGATTTTCGCTTGCTTCCGTTTTTGAGCGTCGAACAGAATATTCGTTTTCCCGCATTGTTTTCGGGCAAAAAACTTGAAAAAGATCAACTGAAAACTCAGATGGAAAATTTGGGCATCTCGCACCGGGCCAAAGCACACCCAAATTCTATTTCAGGCGGCGAGGCCCAGCGCACGGCGTTAGCGCGCGCGCTCTTGATGAATCCTCCTTTGTTATTGCTCGATGAACCCACGGGAAATCTCGACAGCACAACCGAGGCAGCGATCGTGAATGTGCTCAGCGACCTGAAAGCCAAGGGCCTGACTCTCGTGTGCGTCTCTCACAGCAGCTATATAATGCAGAAGGCCGACGTGGTCTTAAGGCTGATCGACGGCAAACTGCACCAAGAGAAACCGAAGACGACTTCAGGCCGGTCAAAGAAGCAGGCGAAATAGATGGATTTCATACGTTTTGTAATGCGGCGCGCCTTTTTGATTCTTTTTATTGCGCGCAAACATTTTGTCCGTAATGCGCTTTCTTCGGTCGGACTTTTTCTCTCGTTGCTCGTCGTGATCACAATTCTTGGCGTACTCGAACCTGTGAAGAAACTGATTCGTGATAAAATGGAATCGAGCCTTCCGCCTCAGACACTGCGTCTGGTACCCGACCTCTCGGTCATGGGGCGCGGCGGTGCGAACTGGAGCAACTTTCGCAAAGAGCAAGACAACCTGATGCATATCACGTCACGCACGCTCGATCGCGCGCGCAACTGGGGCAAAAAGGGCGACGTAAAATCCGTTTCGGCAACACAGCTATTGCAGCAACCCGCAATTGGTCGCTTTGAAGACCCGATTCTGTCTCAACTGGGTTTCAGCTTCGACCTCGTGCTACAGGGAGTGCCCCAGGCTGCGTTTAAACCGATGATGCGCTGTAAGGCTCCTTACGCGGGCACGCAGACGACCGAAAAGGATAAGGTGATCGACGAAATTCCTGTGATTGTGCCCGAAAGTTATCTTGAGATCATGTACGCGTATACCATGATCAACGGCCTGCCGAACATCACTGCCAATACAGTCATTGGCATGCGCCTGCGCGCTCTGCTCGGCCAGAGTATCGTCGGCACAAAATGGGCGCGCACAGAAGAAGCCGTGCTCATCGTCTGCGGATTTGCCCCGCCCGGAATTATTTCTGCACTGGGAGTTCCTCTCGACTGGGTTCAGCGCAAACACCGTGAACGCAATCAAAAGAATGCCGGTATGAGCTATGACCAGATCTTTGTCGAAGTGGCGAACGAAAAAGTTCTGCCTGATATTCTGAAGGCCGCGAAGTCAGAAAGACTGCGTGTGCCCGAGCAGAGCAAAAAGTTTGATTCGATTTTAAAATCCATCGAAAAGATCGACATGATCTTCATGATCGTCGCGCTCGTGCTCGGGGCGCTGGCCGCAATCGCGCTCGCTAATTCGTTTGCCCTACTGGCGGTACAGAACCGCTACGAGTTTGGTCTGTATCTGGTCTTTGGTTCTTCTATGTTCTTTCTCTGGTTTCTGCTCGCGATCGAGGGTGCTCTATGGGGATTCATACATTCAGCGCTGGCCTTGGCGCTTTCGCAGCCGGCCCTGCAGTTTCTGCAGCAGCATATTGCCGATCTGCCCTGGCTGACAAAAATCTCGGGAACCGACCTATCAGCAATTAAGTTTGAACTGAGTGCCGCGCAGCATGCGCTCGTGTACGGTTTGGCAATTTCAATCAGCGCGCTTGCATCTGTGATACCCGGCGCTGTGGTTTTGGGACGGCGAACTCTGGCTCTGGTTAAGAAAGACTAACGGTTTCCTGAAAAAAGAAACTGCGGGCTCTGCCTTTCAGCGAGCCGCGTAGTTGTCAGCGAAGAATTTGAGAATACGCTCGCAATCCACACCGCTCTGTTCACGAAATTCGTGCACGATAAGCTTTTCGATCGCTTTGCCAATAGCAGGAATTTTCACGTTGGCTTCAATATCAATCTGGCGCTTACTGCGTTCGATTCCGTCGGCGGTATAGAGTGAAAGCTCTTTAAAATTCACCGCTGAATTCACGATGCGCAGCTGGGTATCTGAACGGTATTCCTGCTTTTCGCTGTCGAGCGTGGTGATCTCATAGCAGGCCAGCGGCTCGCCATTCGCAAGCAGCTTCTGCGCAAACAGCGGCAAAGCGGTGCGTATCAGTAATTTATATTCGCGGGTTCTGATCGGGCCCTTGATCTCCTCTTTGAGCAAGACAGCCGCCGAAAACATATCCCAGATATGCAGGTTCTGGTAACGCTCTTCGCGTATCTGCACCAGTTTTTCAAAAGAGAAGGGAAACCGATGGTCGAGGGTCGCTCTTTGCACGTGGTGTCTTTGCGAAAGACAGCGTGTCGGTCAAAAACAATATGAACTATGCGTTTTGTGTTGCGGCAAGAATTCCCGTATGCGATCAAAACTGTGATCGCCGCCCGCGAGCTGCGCTACGAAGACATAGACAACCAACCGGGTCTCAAATCTCAAGAATTGCTAGGGATCGAACATCAGGGGCCTGTAGTCGTGACTCGCCGATTATTTCGTTTTGGCACCGCGATTCCCGACATTGTCAAGAAGATGGTTCCCGCAAAAATGCTCGAGATGATTGATACGAACCATTTCAACACTGAGACCTACCTGAGCCAATTCACCATGCATTCAGAATTCGCACCTGAGAAGATCAAGATCAGCGCGACCTGCCCTTATATTGCCGTGAGCGATACGCTGACCGTCAGAGAATACGAGGTGCACGTGCATGTGAATATTCCGATCGTTGGCTCAACGGTGGCCAAGGCCATCGCTGATTCTCATCGGGATGCCCTTATCAAAGACCATGAGATAATTCTGAAAGCCTGCGCGCGGCTGGCAATCAACAGCTAAGTGATAAAATCTTGACCGGCCGCTATGGTCGTTCAAAATGATAGAATGAAACTATCTACGTTGGCTTCAATACTTTTGTTTGCCGTAACGGGCCTGTTCGCCGATGCAATGGAAATTGCCCGCGCTGAGATCGGCCGGCAATCGACGCTGCTCAAGAAGGGCAACGTTAAGGGGCTGCGGGCACGCCTAACCGAACGCCAGCGCGAACGCGTGACTGCTGCGGTGGTCAAAAAGGCTCAGCGTGAGTTGAAACAGTATACCCTGGCCGATCTGGTCGAATCTGCGGAAGAGGGTGAATACCAGGGCCAAAAGACAATTAAGATAAAAATGAAGAATGGCCGCACACTCACCACGCTCGTTGAAATTGACGGCGAATGGTTCGCTGACACAATCTGGTTTCGTTAAAGCATATCTTTCGTCTGCGAACGCAGCATCGTAACGTGCGGAATGCCCGCTTCGATGTAAGTTTCACCCTGTGCGGTGAATCCACAACGTTCGTAGAATTCTTGCAGATAAAGTTGTGCATGCAGTTCTATTTCCCGTAACTGCAGCTCAGTGCAGCAAGCCAATATTTTCTGCATCATGTGCGTGGCGATTTTTCTCTGGCGAAAAGGTTTAGCCACGCAAAGCCTTCCGATTATGCCCCGCTGTGAATCGACGACCAGGCGCGCCGTGGCAATGATCTCTCCGTTTTCAAGATCTTCGCATGCAAAATGCACGGCGTCTGCATCGTGTTCATCCCATTCCAATTCTTCGGGCACTTTCTGCTCGAGCACAAACACTTCGCGCCTCAATGCGCCGAGGCGATTGCCCTCTTCGTTCCAGGCAGTGCGAAAGAGGCGTGAATTCATTTGGGAAAAAAGACAAAACCCAGCCTGAACATTTCGTACCAAAACTCGAGAGCGAGTGGCCGAAGGCGCTTCGCCTCACGGAGAAAGACGCGGTGATTGCACAGATCCTCAATCAAATACCTCTGCCTGGCCGGTAGGGTAAAACTTTCGCCTGCCGCGTAAAGGGTCACCGAACCCGCGTGCTCGCGATAGAAATACTGATTGCGCGGGTTGCGCTGTAATGCCTGCCTTTTCCAGCGTTCTTTGAAAGTACCGACCGAAACGCCGCTACGCGATTGAATTTGTGCATTCGGAGTTATCGAAAGATTTTGCAGCATCGCATCGGTCAGAGACTCGTCTTCTTCGAGTCTGCTGAGAAGCTGAAATCCCGCTTTCGCTTGCCGCGTGAGGTTTTTGATCGCTGACTCTGAAAACATGCCGCTTTTCTGCTGCACGCGGGTGCCTTTGTCTGTGTAGAAGGTATCGCCGACCTTTGAAACCATCTCGTCAAAAAAGATTCCCATCAGCCGTTCAATACGGGGAGCTCGAAAACCGACAGAGACCGTGATGCATTCTGTATCGGCGACGCCATAGTGTGCAAAGCGCGGTGGTATGTAGAGTATGTCTCCCGGCTCGGTGACGATAGTCTTATTGGCGACAAAATCCGTGAGCAGGCGTACGGGTTGATTGGCTTCAAGCTGCTCAATGTGCGAAGGGTGCGTGCTGAATTGCCACGTACGCTGCCCTTGAAGTTGGCAGAGGAACACGTCGTAGTTGTCCATGTGCGCACCAACTGTGCCTCCCGGGCTTGCGTAGCTGACCATGATATCATCGACACGCCAATTGGCGATAAATTGAAAATATTCGAGCAGCAGGTCAACGCGCGGTAACCATTCGTTCACACGCTGCACCAGCAAGGTCCAGTGCCCTTTGTGCTTGAGCTTGCTGATCCTTGCAGCTTCGAACGGTCCGTCTTCGGCGCGATAGCGCCAATGTTTGCCGGCCATCTTGCGGTTGATCAGGCGTGATTCGACTTCGGCATTGGCCGCGAGTTTAAAGAGTTCAACAGGCTTTAGCTTCAAAAAATCGACAGGTAACCCAGCTTTGATAAACATCGGTTTCTGTTGCCAATGCAAGCGCATAAAGCGCGCGGCATCAAAGTTCTGTAATTTTGGGTTCATGGGTAGGGCAACAGCGGCATGGGCATGGGTGTCCGGAACGATTTTGTCACTGCGACTCGTGCTGTTAATCGAGATATTGTTTCCCTGCAGTGAGGAATAATTCTCTGAGAAGAAAACAGACTTTACGCACGGGAAGGTTCGTGCGCACAACTTTACACTTGATTTCTGGCGGTCCTGCTGGTTTTGTCACAACGGAGGCGACCCGGTTACATATTCCTTTGGAAACAATTGATCATGCAGGGTAGAGGGTTTTCGCAATCTCATCTATAAGCCTGAAATCGAACTAGTTGCATTGATTGCCGGCAGCTCGCGGCTTCTGCGAATAAATGGCAAAGCCGCGTTGTTTTCAGACCACCCCATGAAAAATCGATTCGAAGGGGAAAAGAAGATACCCCAAAAGGGGCGAATTGGGGGGCGGAGCCCCCGCAACCTACTTCGCGCTGGCGTCGAGGGCGTTCGGTTTGACGTCGCCGATCTTGAGTTTGATGCTCAGGCCAGAGGTGAGCAGGCGATCGGCGAGGTCAAACGATGACCCTTCGAACTCCACCTCAAGTTTGGCCGCTTTGCCGGCAGAGCCTTTGGGGTTCACAGCTTTAACGCCGCGCACTTTTTCGGTGAGTTCGCCGCGTAGCACCATGAGCTTTTCATAGTCGAGACCCGTGATCAGCAGCGTGATCGTGTTGCCGCGATTGATGTCCCAGAGTTTGACGATGTCGGTGACGAGTTTTTCTCTGAGCGGGGTAACGGCTTTGCGCACGGCCATCACTCCACCGCTTTCTGCGTTGATGTGTGGGTATGCGCCATGGTCCTGGCCCGCGGTGAGAATTTTACCCGTGTTGATATCGATCACGCGCACGTTGAGGTCGGCCTGAACCGAGATGAGGCTTGAGCCCGCGATCTTGCCCGCCTCTTTCACGCGGCTTGAACCGACGAGAATGATTTCGGCGCCGGCATCGACACCGATAGAACGCGCGGCAGAGTTATCGCCGCTGAGCGCCGAGGCGATCTTGCGGCGATTTTTCGCGACGATTTTTTCAACGGTACCCTTGTCGACAAACGGAAAACCCTGCGCGATAAATTGCGCCTCAAGTTCTGTCTGCGCAACTTTGTTCGCATCGCTTTTGCCATTGAACGATTCGTCGATGATCACCATCATGCGCGGTTTGCCCTGCGATGCGACAACCTCTTCGATCGCCTGGTTGATCATCGCTTCACTGACCTTTGCCTTGATCTTCACCTGGTACTCTTGCGGTGACACCGCAGACGAAGAAAGTATTTCGAAGGTCTCGATCATGCCTTCTGATTTGCTCGTGACCTTCTGGCTCACGAGTTGAAAATTTTTCACGTCGGTGCGCGCAGACACCATGCTGCCCAAAACCTCTTGCACCGCCAGGCGTTTCGCGTCTTTCAGCGCCTCGTCTTTCGCGAGGCCAAGGTTGCCATTTTGTATTGCGGCGATACCGGTTACGGTCACCCATCCTCCATTTGTTTCGGGGTTGTTGTCTTTTTTGTCGCCCGATTTACAGCCGATCGCGAGACTCGCAATAATGAGGATTGCGAAAGTTCTGGTTCTTTTGACTAATGCATGCATGCGCGCAAGATGCATAACAGTTTTCGTACGTAAATACCATTTCTGTACCAGCAGATTGTGCTGCAGACTGCCACTACAGAAAAGGCAATTCGCGTTCGATCAATTGCAAGAACGTCTCGCCCTTGCGCATTTCGCTAACCGCAGCCACGCCGCCCCAGACGGCGCTGGAGAGGCGCCAGGCGTCTACGGCCCGGCGGCGCTCTTCGAGCCCGCCTGGAGCCCTGATTTCGCCTGTGAGAGACACCTGGCCGGCGACAGCGCGGCCTTTCTGCAGCGGTTTTTCGAGGTAACTCGAAGCCATGGCAAAAAGCAGCGCCAGGTCGCCTGCGGGTTCGACGAGCTGTGTGCCGCCGTTGACGCGCACGAAGATGTCACACTGCGAGAGCTTGAGCGCGCAGAACTTTTCGAGAATTGCCGCTATCAGGTGAATGCGCGAGAGTTCGATGTTCTCGCCGATGCGGCGACCGTTGGCGAAACCAGTGGGCGTCACTAGCACCTGAATTTCGAGCGGCATCACACGCGTGCCCTCGAGCTGCGGAAAAAGACAGCTGCCGATGCCGCCGATCTCTTGCACGGGCAGCAGCGAATCGGCGTTTTCGATTTCGCGAAAACCCGTGGCAGTCATCTCAAAAATGGCAACATCGCCGGTAGCGCCAAAACGGTTTTTGACTGCGCGCAGAAAGCGATAGCGGCTCGTTGGATTCTGCTCAAAATAGATGACCGTATCGACCGCGTGCTCGAGCAGCTTGGGCCCAGCAATCTGGCCGTCTTTGGTAATGTGCCCGGCGATCAGAAACGCCACCTGGTGCGCCTTCGCGTATTCGACAATGCGCTGCGTCACCTCGCGTATCTGCGCAGGCGAACCCGCGAAGCCTGTACGCTGGTCGGTGTACGTCGTCTGAATCGAATCGATCAGAACGAGTTTTGCTTTTTTGGCTGTGACATATTCGAAGATCTGCGCGAGGCTGTTGCCCTGTACAATATCGAGATTGTCTTTGAGTCCCAACCTGACCGCGCGCGCGTGCACCTGCGCGAGACTCTCTTCGCCGGTGACGTAGACGCCGGGTGCGCTGCGCAGCACCTCGAGCAGCAGCGTCGACTTGCCGATACCGGGTTCGCCACCGATCAGTATCACAGCGCCCGCCATCACGCCGCCGCCCAGTATCTGATCGAACTGTTTCAGGCCGGTTTTGAGCAGAGGCTCGTTCGCACCCTGACCAGTGATGAGTTTTGCTTCAGGTGCACTTGACGGCGCTGCATCCGCGAAGCGATTTTCACTGAGGCTGTTCCAGGCCTTGCACGACGGGCACTGCCCGAACCACTTGCCGAAAGAATCGCCGCATTCGCTGCAGAGATATGAGATTTTGTCTTTTTTTGGCTTTTGCATGAATACCTATAAACAAAAAAGCCCACGCAAGCGTGGGCCTTTTTGTATCGTATCTATTTGCTCTACTTTACGTAGTTCAATGCCGCCGTCTTTTCTGCGACGTCCCAAACCATTGTCCCGATCATGATGATCAGAAACGGAATCGAGAGCACTGCGAAGAAAATGATCAGCTTCTCTTCCCACTTCAGGTGCATGAAGTAAAGGGCAACGAGAAATGCCTTAATCGAAGCGATGAACATCGCGATGGAAATGTTGATCGCGACTGAACCGAAGTCTACCTTCGCGATTTTTACGGTCACGATGGTGAGAACAATGAGCGCCACGAAAGTGAGCGTGAGCTCTTTCATGTGTGAATGTGGTGCGTGAGCGGTGTCTGTGTGTCCCATTTGATTCTCCTTATGCGACAAGATAGAGCAGCGGAAACAGGTAGATCCAGATCAAGTCGACAAGGTGCCAGTAAAGGCCCGAAACTTCAACCGGAGTGTACCAGCCCGGGTGAAACTGGCCTTTGATGCCTTTGTACATAACCCAGCCAAGTAGCGAAAGGCCGATGATAATGTGCAGACCATGAATTCCCGTCATGATGAAGTAGAGAAAGAAGAACATGCTTGCAAACGCAGGCTTTGACTTATCAGTGCTGCCAATATTGTGCAGGTTGAATGGTACAACTTTACACTTTTCGACCATGATGTCTTCACCGTGGTGCTTATCAAAAGTATCTTCGCACTTGTTTTCGCTCTTCAGTACCTGGTAGAGCTCGGGCGCGATCGCCGCTTTCGCGAGTTCAACTTCGTGTACTTTATGACCGTATTCAAAGTACTTGTTCACCAAGAACCCTGCGCCGCAGGCGATCGTGATACCAAACAGAATGAGCATCAGGCGGTTATTGCCGCGCTTTACTGCTTCGATACCCCATGCAACGGTAAAAGAGCTAAAGAGGAGTATCACCGTATTCGCTGCGCCGAATGCGACGCTGAGTTCTTTTGCCGAAGCGTGAAACGCTTCGCCGTCACGGTAATACGCAATCGCGTAAGCCGTGAACAAAATGCCGAAGAGCAGAATTTCAGTGGCTAAGAAGAGCCACATGCCGAAGCGCGACATCGAATAAACGAGCGCCGCCGGGTTGCCCCACAGGCTGCCGTCACGTACCGTGCGGCCTTCGTAGGTTGTGTAACCAGCTTGATTCGAGCCCATTAGTGGTCTCCCTTCTTAGCCGAATATTTTGTCGGCTCACCGTCCCGGCCATATTCGTATGGCCACTCAGTTACGGTTGGTATTTCGTGAAAGTTGTGCTCAGGCATTGGTGATGGAATCTGCCATTCGAGCGTGTTGGCGTTCCATGGGTTTGGACCGCAAGGTTTGCCTTTGAAGCTTGAAACGATGATGTTCAAGATCGCTGTGAAGTAACCGATACCGAGCGCATATGCACCGATGGTCGAGAGCATGTGGTATGTCTGGAACATGGGCTCGTAGTCGTAATAGCGGCGCGGCATGCCCTGTGTACCCATCAGAAACTGTGGGATAAACGTGAGGTTAAAACCGATGAAGACGAAGATAAAGCTCGCAACGCCAAATTTCTCATTGTACATACGACCAGATATTTTCGGCATCCAGTAGTAGAGCGCGGCCATCAGCGAGATTACGGTACCACCCTGAATTGTGTAGTGAAAGTGCGCGATCACGAAATAGGTATCGTGATAGCTGACATCCACCGCAGGTGCCGCGAGCGGCAAACCAGTCAGACCGCCGATTGCGAACAGAAACACGAAAGCCAGAGCATAGAGCATAGGCGTTTTCAGGTCAATCTGCCCGCCATAGAGCGTGGTGATCCAGTTGAAGACCTTGATCGCAGTGGGAATAGCAACGAGGTACGTCAGAAACGAGAAGAAGATAGCAACCGAAGACGAGAGCGTGCTCACGAAAAGGTGATGCGCCCAGACGATGAAGCTCACACCCGCAATCGCGAGCGATGAATACGCAATCGCCTTATAACCGAAGATCGGCTTGCGCGAGAAAACCGGCAGAATCTCTGAGACGACACCCATCGCGGGCAGAATCATGATATAAACAACCGGGTGCGAGTAGAACCAGAAGAAGTGCTGAAAGAGCACCGGGTCACCGCCCAATGCAGGGTCAAAGAAGCCGATACCAAAGAAGCGTTCTGCGATCAGAAGAAACAGCGTGATACCGATCACGGGAGTCGCGAGCACCTGAATGAGCGATGTTGAATAGATCGCCCAGCAGAAGAGCGGCATGCGCGTCCAGGTCATGCCTGGCGCGCGCATTTTGTGGATTGTGACCACAAAGTTGAGGCCCGTCAGAATTGACGAGAATCCTAGGGTAAACGCACCAAGCGTCATGGTGATCACACTGGTATTTGATTTCGTACTATAAGGAGTGTAAAATGTCCAGCCGGTGTCAGCCGGGCCACCAAACCAGTTGAATGGGTCAACGAGGCCTACGAGAATCGTAGCGATACCGAACAGGTAAACCTGGTAGCTAAAACGGTTCAGAATCGGAAAAGCCACATCGCGCGCGCCGATCATGATCGGCATGAAGATGTTACCAAACGAAGCGACGATACCCGGTACGATGAACACGAAGATCATCAGCGAGCCGTGCAGCGTAAAAAGCACGTTGTACGTCTTTTCATCGACGAAAGTTTTGCCTGGGAACATCAGCTCGGTTCTGAGCAGCAGGGCAAAAACTCCGCCTACGAGAAACGCCGCGAGTCCCGTGTAGAGGTAAAGAAGGCCGATGCGCTTGTGGTCGACGCTTGAAAGCCATGACATGATGCCTTTCTTGCTGAGAAAGTTCTCATGGTGATCGCCGTGCGCGTGATCTGCAGTGTGTGCTATAGATGACATCGTTCTCCCCTTGTTATTTCAATGACTTTATGAAGGCAACGAGGTACTTCACGTCGCCCTCTTCTACGCCCATGTTAGGCATAGGCGCAAAACCTTTAACGACTTTGGCCGCAGGTTTCAGCATCGATTCTTTCAGATAGGCATCGTCAACTTTGACTTTGCCGGTAGTGAGTACTTCTTCTTTGCCATAGAGGCCCTTGAACGATGGCGCAGCGCCACCAGCTGCACCGCTGACGTTATGGCAGGCAAGGCAACCCTTCGCTCCATAAAGTTCTTTGCCTTTGGCAATGAGTGCCGTTTCGTCAACCGGTCCGCCTGAAGCATCCTGGTCGAGTTCTTTCTGCAGCAGAGCGAGCTGGTCGTTTTTCCACTTATCAAAATCAGCGGGCTCCATTACCTGAACCACGCCGAGCATGCCCGAGTGTTTGTCGCCGCAGTATTCGTTGCAGGTAATAACAAATTCGCCGACTGTCGTTGGTTCGAACCACAGGCGTGAAGTCAGGCCTGGAACGACGTCTTGTTTTACATAAAATGCGGGAATCGTGAAGCTATGAATAACGTCAGTTGACGTCATCTGCATTACGTACTTACGGCCTTTAGCGACCACAAAGCGGGTCTGCTCTTTCTGTGCCGCGTCTTGCAGGCGATTGGGCGCTTCGGCCGTGGGGTTAACGTTTTTGGAAGTGAGTTTAATGCATTTTTCTGCGTTGGTTTTCGCGTTTTTGACGCAATACGGATATTTAATATCCCAGATCCACTGGCGGCCGGTCAACTGAATGATCTCGCCGTCTTTCGGCATGTTCCGCAGCTTGATAAACGAAGCAACTCCGTAATAAAATATCACGCCGAGAATCAGAGTGGGCAGTACTGTCCAGATGATTTCAGCTGTCGTGTGGTGCGTCAGGTAAAGCGTCTGTTTGTTTGCTTCACCCTTACGGCGGCGGTATTTGATAACAAAATAGATCAGCACGCCTTCGACGAGAATGAAGGCGATGAGACTGATGCCGTTAATCAGGTCGGCGGCAAATTTCACTTCAGAGGCAACGGTCGATGCCGTGGGTGCATGGGTAATAAAACCCAGTGCTGCATGGATAAAACTCATCATTACTTTCCCCTCATTCGTTGCTACGCTTTACGCGCGCTTGAGTCTTTCGCGGTACCAAAGCGCACCCAACAGCAAAACCACCAGAATTAAGGTGGCAATACCGCCGAGACGCATGACGCGCCAAGCCACCAAACTGTATTTTCGCTTCACAGGGTCAAAACTATAACACGTGAGCATCAGCCGATCGCCGATTGTTTTCGACACCTTGCCGTCAGCAGCTTCGAGCAGAGCGAGCCGAAAGTCGGTAGCCGCATATTCAACCCCGTAGAGATACCTTGAAACTTTCAAATCGGGTGTTGTGACAATCAGCGCCGCAGGGTGTACGTATTCGACGTCTTTCTTGCGCGGGTTCGTCGAGGTCTCTTTCAGATAGCGAAAACCGATCGCACGTGAGATCGCGGCGATATTATCGACGCTGCCGGTAAAAAAGCGCCAGTGGGATAAATAACCCTGCAGGTTTTCGTCTGTCACCTGGCCAAGTTTACGCAGGTAGTTTTTCTGCTTCATTTGCGCCAGTTGGTGTTTTTCATCGGGATGAAAACTGTACGCGACAACCAGATAGTCTTTACCCAAAGCGTAACGTTTTTCTTTTTCAATTGCCTGCATAAGACCATTCAGCGTTAATGTACAGAGGTGAGGGCAATTGTAGTAAACTGGCGCCAAAATAACAGGACGTTTGGCATCCGCGAGCTGCGCGAGCGTAATATTTTTGCCATTTTCGTCGATGAGAGTGAGTTTTGAAAGGTCACCCCCAATCTGCTCTTCGATCGTAACTTCAGCCGGTGGGGGTGTTTTAGCGATGGTGTCGTCGGCCGGCGGTAGCGCCCTCCCTGGCGCCGCCGGCTCGGAGACGTCGTGTCTCACGACCGGAGGCAACGCTCTCCCAGGTGCCGTCGGCACGGAGACGTCGCGTTTCCCGACCGGCGGTAAATCTGCATATAGATTCAATGCGCCGAGAAGTAAGATAAGCGTAAGGTGGATTTTACTCAACATATGAATTCGGCACGCTTACTAAGCCTCTCACGGCGAAACGAGTTTTTCATTTTTCGCCAAACCTGAAATACTGAACAATTCTGTTTTCCATGTACGAGCCGTTGAAGGTGTGATCGCTCAGCATCGCGCAGTGGCCGCCGGTTTCAGGCATCTCGAGAGTGAAATTTTTACTTGAAACAGCGAACCGATGCGGATAGCACTCGCGGCTCAAAAACGGATCGTCTACGGGGTTTAAGAGCAAAGCAGGTATGCCGATTTGCTGCAACACCGGCAACGAACTGCATTGCTGGTAATATACCTTTTCGTCGGGAAAACCATTCCATGGAGCGGTAAAATGCGCGTCGAGTTGCCCCAAGGTGCGAATATGACGATGATATTTTTTCGTGTCAATACGATAGCC
This sequence comes from uncultured Leptospiraceae bacterium, assembly GCA_942492915.1. Classification (GTDB taxonomy): domain Bacteria; phylum Spirochaetota; class Leptospiria; order Turneriellales; family Turneriellaceae; genus Turneriella. The sequence continues at coordinate 3,255,997 of OW818662.1, read as the reverse complement.
CCGGCGCTGACTTTTTAAATTGAATTTTCCGTGAAAATCGCGAAGAAATCTTTTGAGATACAAACGATTTTCTTTCGCTTCAATCTGTGCCTGTGAACTCACAAGGTCAACCGGGGCACAGATTGCGGCAACAGACCGTATAGCCTTGTTGATATTTCGCCCTTCGCGCGCGGCGTAGAGTAACGTGAGGTTACCGCCAAGGCTGAAACCCGCTAGAAAAATTTTTTTATAACCATGTTTAAGAGCATGTTGAACAACCGCGGCGAGATCTTCGGTACGGCCGCTATGGTAGAAGTGCAGCGCACGATTAGGTTCACCTGAACAGCCACGCATGTTCCAGGCGACGACAGAAACACCGGCGGCGTTTGCAGCGGCGGTCGTGTGCAGAATATATTTGCTGTGGCTCGAACCCTCCATTCCATGCGTGAGCACGAGCAGCTTCGAGTGAGATTTGGTGGTGCGCATACCGTAATCGCGCCTGTCTGCCAGCGACCAATCCAGGTCGACAAAGTCACCGTCGCTGAGTTCGAGGCGCTCGCGATAAAATGTTATTTTTGGTCTGCGACGAAACAAGGCGCATGCAACGGTGTGCAGATGAGCATTTCTAAACCAACGGGGACTTTTGTATGGAGACGAGATTACCGGCACTGTTATTTATATAGTATAATATATATCTTATAGTTTATAATAACAATAATGCTGTGGAAATGTGGAAAACCCGAATGAGGCCCGTAAACATTATGTCTCCTCATTTTTCTGCCTGTGGACTACCGAACAGTTTTTGACAACCTGCGGATACGGGCATTTCGTTATTCATGAATTGTGCAGAACTGTGGAAGACTAAGGCATTAATGTGGATTAGTCTTTGATAGGGTAGAAGCCCGTAAAATGCAAAAATGCTTTCCGCCGGCTCAAGCGCTCCATGCGCTGATTGTATGAAGAAATTTCTGACGGCTTTGGCGCTGGTATTGGGCGTCTTGACTTCGACACTGTGCGGCGGGTCGAACGAAACGCTCGCAACATTCGATGGCGGCAGCGTCAGCGCGAAAGATGTCGAGAAGAACAACGAACAAGAGTTCTACGAGATCAGACAGAAAGAATACCAGATTCGCCAGCAGGCTGCGTTTGAAACGGCACGCGAAAAGATCTTCGAAGCCGAAGCAAAAAAGCGAAACCTGCCTGTGGATAAGTTTGTGGAAGCCGAACTCGCCAAACGCCGCGGCTCAGTCAGTGATGAAATGGTTCGCCAGTTCTATGAAAACAACAAACAGCGTATTAATCAGCCGTTTGCCATCGTGCGCGACCGTATTCGCCAGCAATTGATCAACAATTCAGAGAAAGGCGCACGCGATGGATTAACTTCTGAACTTTTTAAGCAATACAATTTCAAGTTTTTACTGACCGAACCTTCCGCGCCAACACTGAATATTGTGAACGACGGCCATCCGTACTGGGGCAAAGCCGACGCGAAGGTCGTAATTACCGAATTTTCAGATTTTGAATGCCCTTATTGCCGCCAGATGCAGCCTGACGTGCAGCGCATCAAGGCAGAGTACGGTAACAAGATCAAGTGGGTCTTTCGCAATTTCCCACTCGATTTTCATCCGCAGGCGATGCCATCGCACATCGCAGCGCGCTGTGCCGGCAAACAAGAGAAGTACTTTGAATTTCAAACGAAAGTTTTTTCGATTCCTTACAACGGTCGCCAGCTCGACATGTCGACCGGCCAGCTCGATCGCATTGCGCAGAGCATCGGGCTCAACATGCCTGCTTACGCACAGTGCATTGCTGACAAAGACGGCAAGCAGCGTGAAGAGATCGAAGCCGACATGCGTTACGGTCAGAAGATTGGTGTCAGGGGAACTCCGACCATTTTTATCAATGGCGTGCTCTACCAGCAAGAGCGTTCATACGAGGGTATGAAAGCGGTGATTGATAAGCTTTTGAATTCTTGAAAGTTACCGTCTTAGGCAGCGGCACTTCAACGGGGGTACCCATCGTCGGGTGTGGGTGCAAGGTTTGCACTTCAGACGATGAGCGAAATCAGCGCCACCGAGCCTCGATTCTTCTAGAGGCTGAAGGGCAAGTACTCATCGACACGGGGCCCGATCTGCGCTACCAGATGCTGCAGCATAATGTGAAATCGCTTACGGCGGTGCTTTACACGCATTTTCATTACGATCATCTCGACGGCTTGCCCGATCTGCGGCCATTCACGTTTGATGTGCAAGCGGAACTTACCTGTTACGCAAACCCGCAGACGCACGAAGTGATCTTGAGCCGTTACCCATACATTCGCGAGCGTGCAGTCTACAGCAACGTGCCTCACCTCAGTCTAAAAATATTCCCCGGCAATGAAGAAGACGGTTACGATGCGCTTCAAATCGCAAGCATGTCGATTAGGCCCATTCGTCTCGTGCATATTCCTAAGGCAGGTGTGTTGAGTACGGGTTTTGTCGTGAACGGTAAGTTTGGTTATCTGACAGATTTCAAAGAGATCAATGTCCAAGATGAGAAGTTCTTGTATGGGCTTGAAGTTTTGTATCTGGGGTCACCGATCGACAAACCCCACATGTCGCATATTAACCATGCGGAGGCATTGGCGCTGATTGAAAAATATAAACCAACAAAGGGTTTTATTGGCCACTTGTCGCACCAGTACTTGCACACGGAGCTGCTCGAAAAATGGCAAGGTCTCGCCGAGCCGGCTTATGATGGGCAGCAGTTTCGCTTCTAACGATCAGTAGCAAATACACAGCAGTTTTGCGGGCCCTGGACAGCTAACCGGGCCACCGGATACCCAGGTATTTCCTGCCGTGCTGGAGTTTCCGATCACTCCGTTGCCAGTAGTGCCGTCGTTGCCACCTGCGCAATTGTTTGTATTGTCAAAGTTTCCACCGAGAGTTGAAAATGACCACCACTGTGTAGATGGTGCCATGACGTTGCCAGCTGCAAGATTGTTTCCCGAAGTGCCAGCAATCAAGGTGCCCCAATCGCTCGCGATCACGAAGTTATTCGGTCCATTGATGCTGCGATTTACGGGAATGCTGTAGTTACCGGGCATATTTGCGATCGAATCGGCAGCATCAAAGGAGATAACAGCGCGCACCTGAGTACACGAGTTATCGGGAAACGTGAGAGTTCCCCTTGTTGTTGCGCATTGCCCGTCTGCAGCGAGTCGCGCGGTTGCAATACCACCGCGAATGTTTCCGTTGAAACTGTTGGTTGTCGAAAACAGAAACAAAGTAGACATTTTTGAACTGGCCGAAGTTGCCGTACCAGGGTTTTCCAGCTGGTCGAGCAGGCCCAGGTTGTTGCAGGCGAGAAGCGACATAACTACAAAGCCAGATAAGGCAAAGGTTAAGGTTCGGTTTCTCTTCTTCATTACCTATGGGACGATACAGGCAACAGATTGGCGACAATTTTCCCTGGTTAAGTAAAATTCATCACTGCGAACACCACCGATGCGTTATCGGCTGAAGCGAAAGTTTCGGTTCTCTCGCTGCGCCGCAACCGATTCGGCGATCTCACCCGTGCTCATGCACTGGCCCTGGCCCGTGGCTTCGGCCTGCATCACCTCTTCGCGGCTCAGGGTATGGTTACGCAGCATCGGCAGTGATAATCTGATCGATTGCGGCGAGGCAGAGGCAATCGCGCGGGCGCATGACGTCACTGCATCCTCAATTTCTTCTGGGGCTGCTACGCGATTGAAAAGTTGTTTAAGGTGGATATCAGACGAATTGTAAATTTTTCCTGTGAGCAGCATTTCGTTCAGCAGCGGCGTGTGGCCGAGGTGCGCCCAGTGTTCTGCCGCCATGCCGGGATTGAGACCGATGCGCACAAAGTTCATACCGACTTTGCTGTTTGAAACGGCAAAACGCATATCGCAGGCGAGCGCGAGGCAGAAGCCTGCGCCGACGCACGGCCCGTTGATATGCGCGATCGTGGGCAGAGGTAACGTAAAGAGCGCGAGGTATGATTTGTAGAAATGGAGCATTGCCGCAGCAGATTCGCCCGCGGGCAGTTGGGTCAGTTCGATTAGGTATGTGAGATCGCCGCCCGCAGAAAATGCCCGACCGGCTCCCGAAAAGACAACAACTCGCGCATCAGATTTCTGTATGATTGCAGCGAGCTCAACGGCGCCCGCGGCCATCGTGGTGTTGAGCGCGTTCAGCTGGCTCGGGTTGTTGAGTGTGACGCGGCAGACACCTTCGGTGTCGAGCGTGGCCTTGAGTTGTTTGTGGTCGTAGAGTGTTTGCATTCGACCGAATTGGAAGCGCGCAACAGAGTGTGGATTATAAAGCGATCGTCAATAGCACTGCTGAGATGTCGCATTGATCGTAAAATTATTCCCGACGGCGAGACTGGCAATGCCGTTCGCGTCGGTGATATTCGTGCCCTCGGTCAGCAACGCACAATTGCCTCCTGTGCCGCTACTGGCAGTCGTCGTTCTGCTGCGCGTGGTGCCGTCTACATACACTATGGATAGGTTTCTGCCCGTGCAGGTGGCCCCAGCAGTAAATTGCGCGGTACCTGCAGTTGGTCTTCCATGAGTATCCCATGAACTGTACGCAGAGACTGCCGTTACTCCATTATTCACGACAGTCAATCCGGTATGCTGGCCGCTGCCGTTGTACGTAAGAGTGAAGTTATATTGATTACTCGCGGTAGCACTGCCGAACACGAGGGATGTGAACGTATATTTATTGAAGACCGAAACCGGTGTGACCGCTTCGTCGACGAATTTCTGCAGGCTCGGGTAAGTATAGGTAATGGTTTCTGTTCCGCCGTTTGTGCAAGAAACGGTTGTTGATCCATTAAACGTGCAAGTGTAGTTTATTGAATTCGTAGTATCTGTGAGGCTAGTTGGATATCGCCGGCATGTTTGCGCGGCAGCGCCAGTGGACGGTGTAGCGCTCTCGGTAGCGTTGCTACAGGCAGCACAGAGTGAGAGTATAGACAGCAACAAGAATAGTTTCATCGGTGAAAATTTTATATGCTTTTTGTCCAGCACGCGCCAACCAGGCTCAGGCGCAACGTAATGTCAATGGAAAACGCCGGCTTTCACCGGCATTTGAAACCGTGCTAAATCACGCCAGGTAGTGCAAGCGGCAGCCGAATATTATGCTCAATATGCTGCTCGTTGGCAAGCGCTACCAATTTTTCTGTCGCGATATTGCCCTTTGCCCCAGGCGAAAACGGGCAACCACCGATGCCTCCCGCTGAAGAATCAAACTTACGAAAACCCTGCTGCATGCACCAGGCCACATTCGCGCCTGCAAGTTGAAACGTGTCGTGAAAGTGCCACCAGACTTTGTCACGGTAATCGGTGAGTATACCCGAAGCGACCAGATCGCTGACCTGTTTCTGCGTTGCGCGGCCGGTCGTATCACCGAGTGAAATCTCGTCGGCTTCTTGAAACAGAGGTATGAAACGTTTGAGTTCGTTGGTCGGGTCCATGGTGCCTTCGTACGCGCAGTCAAAGACTGTCGAGATGTAGAGGCGAATGCGCATGCCGGCCTGCCGCGCTGAGGCGATCATCGGCACGAGTTCGGCGATTGATTCGTGTACGCTGCGGTTGATGTTCTTCAGGTTGAAAGTCTCTGATGTGGCCGAAAAGAGCGCGATCGATTTACACCCGATCGCGATGGCGCGTTCGAGCCCGCGTGTATTTGGCACCAGTAGCGAATACTCCGCTGTGGGTTTTGTGGTGTCAGCCTGCAATCGTTCGAAGACGACGTCAGAATCAGCCATCGTCGGCACCAGTTTCGGATTCACCAGCGAACCTACTTCAATTTTGGTGAGGCCGGCGGCGGCCAGCTGGCGCACGAACTGCACACGCTCGTCGACGCTCAGTATTTGTGATGCGGATTGCAAACCGTCGCGCGGTCCAACCTCGCAGATTTCGAGTTTTGCTGTGTTCATGTAACTGCCTTCTTGCGCGCTCGGGCAGCTGCAAATGCCAGGCCCTGCGCATTGAGATCGATATCCATCTCGAGCATTTGGCGCTCTGGTTCTGTCAGCGTAATGCCCCGCGCGGTTAACTCACTGGCAAACCAGGCTTCGATCGCCGCGCGCGCGAATGCATAAGGCTCTTTCCCGCCGGTTTTGCCGTTTTTGAGTGCGCCGAAGATTTGTTCGATCTGCGCCATGTGCTCGCTGAGCATTGCATGGCCGGCACGCATATCGCTCCACACCCCGAAATGTGTCGGGTAGGCTTGCGTCGCGCCCGTTGCGATGATCTTGTCATAAGAGATTCGCGCTTCAGCGGCGTCAAAGTCGGTGGGCGAGGTCGAAGCAAACAGAAACGGCCGGCTGCCGCGCTGCAGCATCGGGTATGCAATGCCGAATGAATCGCCGGTGAAGACGCTGTTGGTCTTGCGATCGTGTATGACGAAGTGGTGGTTCGCGTGACCCCGCGTGTAGATGAACTTAAGTTCGGTGTCACCGACCGGCATGACCTCGCCATCTGCCGGTACATAGACGCGCGACTCTGGCACAGGCTTGATATCGCCGTAGAGTTTTTGAAACTCCGCGTCGCCGTAAACCGAGCGCGCGCTTTGTACGAGCCGCGCCGGATCAATCACGTGCGGCGCTGCGCGCGGATGCGCGACGACGGTTGCATTGGGGCAATGAGAAAGTAAAAGACCCGTTGCCCCGGCATGGTCGAGATGAACGTGGGTGATAATGATGTGCGCAACGTCATCCGTGGTATAACCGGCATCGTCGAGCGCCTTTAGCAAATGCGGCACTGCATGATTTGTGTTGTTGTCGACGAAACAGACCTTTTCACCGCAGTGCAAAAGGTAGGCTGCGGCCACCTGCGGCATCACGTAGTGACAGTCAATGGTGGTTACCATAGGGCAGTGAATGGAGTTTTCGCGTCGCGAAAACTACATTCGCATAATTATTACAGGCTTTCGCTGTCAGAATCGGTCAGGCTGAAGATTGCTTTTTCGCCAGCCTTGTATTGTTCGAAATCGTCTTCGTCATCGATCTCGGCAATTTGTACATCACCTTTAATGACTTCAATTTCAAACTGAGGTTCACCCACGGGGCGCGGTGAACCCATTTCTTTGAACCTTAAGTGAACATCGTGGTCGCCACCCTGTGCCATGCGCACCTTGGCTTTGAAGGGACCATTGTTGACGATCACCGAAGCTTTGCCTTTGTATTGCAATTTGAAATCGGCTTCGGTACCGGCGAAAGCCATTTCAGACCTGAAAGATTCACCGTTGCTCGTTTTCACGACACGCAGACGCGAACCTTGCGCCATCGTGATTTCGCCAATTTTTTTGCGCTTACGCATCACACGCAAAGAAAGACTCTTGTCGTTTGCGTTGAATTCGCTGTGCAGCGCGCTTTTTCCGCTTTCATCTTCGATGAGTATGGAGTCTTCCGCGAAGGGGCTCAGCAACAACACGCTGGTGCCGGCAGCAATAAGCATCGCTGCTGCGGTGGAGAAATATTTTACAGAAGTGACACTGCGCCAGGCGGCAACAACCGGAGTCAGCAAACGCGTTTTATCCGGTACGACAGAGGTGATTGGCTGCAGCGCTGCAATCTTTGCGGCATTTTCTGTTTGAAAGCGCTGAATCGTTTCGTTTCGAGCTGTGTTCTCTTCGGGTAAGAGCTGCGCCCCGGCATTTACCGCACCGCGTGTGGCGATAGCAAACAATTGGTCGGCGAGAGAGATGGCGTGCGCTTTCTTCGCGTTTTTGGCCGAGGTAGTTTTGCTGTGGCGCGCCATATTGTCTTATTTAGCAGAGTGCCGGTAGTTGCCCGACCCCTGCTGATGATGATACGCAATTATCGGCAACTACGGACATAAAAACAGAAGCAGAAATTCTGCGTTGATGTATTATGTCGCATAGTACAGGCATCAATCCAACTCGATGTTCTCAATGCCGAGTTTTTTTAGCTCTTGCTGAAAAAACTGGAACAGCTGTGCGATGCGCCGGCGAAGGTGGCGGTCAGATATGTCGAGCGTCTCGGCGATCAGTAGTTTGGGTTTGCCCTCCTCGAGCATGTGCAGCAAGAGAATGCCGTCACCCTTCTTATCAAAGCGGATAGCAAGCTCTTTGAGCGTGCCCCGCAGTTCGTGCCAGGCTCGCGTGTTCGCATTTTCGGCCGGTGCTTCGATTCGGTCGAATTTTTCTTCGGTGAAGTTTGTGAGCTTTTTGCCCTTTCGTATATAGTCAATCGCCCGGTTATGGCATGACCGGTAGAGCCATGCCTGCTCGTCTTGCGTACGTATTTTTTCATCGCGCTTCTGTTTCAGAAACGAAATGAAAACATCTTGTAACACATCATGCGCCTCGTCTTCGCCGACAAAGTTGCGCAGGTATTTGAGTAGCTGCCCCCTGTATTGCAGAAAGAGGCCGTTCACTGAATGGTCAGCCGCTTCGGGCATGTAGCAGACTGCGGCTTGAACTCAAAGAGTAAACCAGATTCACCGCAAAACGAGGTGCAGCAGGTATTCCTGGTTGCCGCGCCGGCCTGTCAGACTTGCGGGCTGTATTGTTCTGACGATCACGCCCTTTTCGGCAACGCGTGCAGAGAAGGCTGCAATCAACTCGTTGGCTTTGGCGGTATCATGCAGTACGCCCTTTTCAAGCAGTGCGCGTTCAGACCTGGGGAGTTCAAACTGAGGCTTGAAGAGAACCAGACCTTCCGCAGGGCGATCTTTGGGTTCCATGATAGCGAACGCATTGCCCAAGAGTGCTTCCAGCGAAGTAAATGAAACATCTGCGACGAAGGCTTCGACGCTTTGAGTGATTTGCGTTGCGGAGAGTTTCTTGAAATCAATACCTTCAAGCACCTGAACTCTCGGGTCTGTGCGCAAACGCTGGTGCAATAGACCCTTGCCGACATCGATAGCCGCGACGAAGGCCGCGCCGCGCTGCAGCAGACAATCTGTGAAGCCACCCGTCGATGCGCCGATATCCATGAAACTGCGGCCCGCCACGGGAAAATCGAGCGCTTCGAGTGCACCTGCTAGTTTTTCGCCCGATCGTGAAACATATTTCTGCAATCCACGCAGGCGAAGATTCTCCAGGTCAGTGATGGGCTGTCCGGGTTTAGTCACCGGAATGTCACCGAGCAGTACCTTGCCGGCGAGAATCAGGCCCATAGCTTCTTTTTCTGAGAGCTCAGGGTGAGTCACGAGAACCGCTTCGAGCAGTCTCATGGCGTCAGTTGCGGCGTGCCAGCAGGTATGCAGGCAATTGCTGCAGCACTATAGATTTGGCGAACAGCTTGCTGGCTTCTTGATTGAGCTTTTCCGCAAGCTGTTTGGCTGCTGTTCTGGCGGGTTCAAGGCCCAGTTCGCGCACGAAGGTTTTTTTATTTTGTTCGATGTCTTTCCCGGCAGTTTTGCCGAGGGTTGCCGAATCAGACGTTGCATCGATGATATCGTCAGTGATTTGAAAGAGCAAACCCAGGCCGCGGCCCCAGCGAATTGCGGGAAGTGTGAGTTGATTTTTCGCGATGAGCAGCGGCAGATTTATCGCCGCTTCAATGAGGCGACCGGTTTTTAGCCGGTGTAAACGTTTGAGTGTCGTGTTGTGATTTTCCATATCAAGGTACTGGCCCGATACCATACCCTGCGCACCGATTGCGCGCGCGAAATAGCGAAAGGCGACCGGGCTTAAGTTCGCCTGTGTCAGCAATTCGAAACTCAATGATTGCAACAGGTCGCCTACGAGTATCGCGGTAGCCTCGCCAAACTTCTTATGATTAGACAGCTGCCCGCGCCGCATATCGTCGTTGTCCATTGCAGGCAGATCGTCGTGGACTAGAGAATAGCTGTGCAGGCATTCGAAAGCCGCTGCTACAGGCAGTGCGGTATCTTCATGCAGCCCGGCGATTTTGGCAGATTCGAGCGTGAGAATCGGACGTATGCGCTTGTTTGCACCGCTGAGTGCGTAAAGCGTCGCATCGCGCAATTGTTGTGGGGCAGATTTGAGGGATGTCTTTTTGAGGCGTAAAAAAAAATCCCGCTCAAAGCGGGATTTCTGTTCTTGCAAGGCCTGCTGCATAAGGTTGTCGATGGCCGGGCGCATCTGCGCCCGAACCTACGGAATGTCTCTTATTGACCAGCGAGTTCGAGGCCGCTGAAGAAAAAAGCAGCTTCGATCTTGGCGTTTTCGACCGAGTCAGAACCGTGAACGGCGTTTTCGCCCTTTGACTTTGCATAGAGCTTACGAATCGTATTGGGCGCCGCTTCAGCCGGGTCGGTAGCGCCAATAACATCGCGCCAGTGTTGTACCGCTTGGTCGCGCTCGAGAATCGCTGCGACGACCGGGCCAGAGGCCATGAAAGAGCAAAGTTCGCCGTAGAAAGGCCGCGCTGCGTGCACGCTGTAGAACTGCTGCGCCTGTTCGAGGCTGAGGCGAACGCGCTTCATTGCGCGAATGGTAAAACCTTCTTGCTCGATGCGGGCAAGAATCTTGCCGCTGTCGCCTGAACGGACACCGTCGGGCTTAATCATAATGAGGGTAAATTCTTTTTGGAACATAGGTTTAAATTGGACTTTGAGACATGCCGTCAATTCACGATTGGTTTTGACATCCGCCATGCGCTCTGGACTCTTGGCCATGAAACACATCAAAAAACTACCTCTCTATTTAGCCGCTGCATGGCTTGTTGCCGGCGTCTGGGCAGAAGCCCCCGCGGATTTCGCACTCGACAAAGACAAGAACGGCATCAAAGTCTATACGCGTAAGATCGAAGGCTCATCGCTTAAAGAATTTAAGGGCGTGACAGCGATCAAAACATCGCTCACCAGCCTTGTTGCTCTGATGGACGATACCGACGCGCTGCCAAAGTGGCTGCACAATTGCGGCGAAGCCAAATTAGTACAAAGCATGAACTATTACGAACGCATTACGTATACTGTCGTCAAAGCTCCTTGGCCGGTATCTGATCGCGATACCGTTTCTTACAGCAAAATTGTGCAAGACCCAAAGAGCAAAATCATCACTATTTACCTCAAAGGAATGGCCGACAAATACCCGAAACAGGGCGGCAAGGTACGTGTACCGACAATGAAAGGTTTTTGGCAGTTCATTCCGAATAAGAGCGGATACGTAACGATTATTTATCAGCTGCACTCAGAGCCGGGCGGATCGATTCCCGATGCACTGGCAAATTCGACGGCGACGGATATTCCCTACCACACGCTGTTGAACATGCACAAAATCATCAAGCAAGAGAAGTACCAGACGGCGAAAATTCCACAAGTCAAAGAGCTGAATTAACTTTTCTTGCGCGAGGCTTTGCCTCGCGCAAGAAAGGAGAGATAGAGTTTCACAACTTCTGCAGGTGCTTCGACCTGCGGGTAGTGGCCCACGCCCGGTAATGAATGAACTTCTGCGCTCGGGTTGCGTTTCGCAAAGGCTTCGGCCAGGTGCGCACCGGATATCGGATCAAGCGGGCCATTGATCATCTGTACAGGTATCTGGGTGCTTTCCATTGCATTTACCCAGCGTTCGCGGTGTGTGCGGCGATCGATCATGTAGCGCAGCAGACTCGGTATCGCATGGCGGCCGCCGCCCATTTCAATCAACTGCCAGAAGCATTCGAGATCCTCATTGCTTGCTTTATTGTCGCCGAAGATTGCATCGAACGTTTTGCGTAACTTCTTCTGTGAGAAAAACCGCGCAAGCAACGGGCCGAGTCGCGTCAGCATCAGTTTCTGAATGAGCAAAGGTTTGTGAAATTCTGGGTAGAGGCCGCCGTTCAGAAAGCTAACTGAAAGCACCGGCTTCTTTTTGCCAACCTGGCGTGCGAGCAGCTCTTGCGCAACGGAGACGCCGTAATCGTGCGCGAGTACATGGTAATCTTTTACCTTGAGTTGCTTCAGCAATGCTTCGAACAGATCGGCCTGTTCTATGATAGAATAGTTGTGGGGTAACGGCTTTGCGGAAAAGCCAAAGCCAAGCATGTCGGCGGTGATGACCGTGTATTTCTTCGCGAGCTCACCCCAGATGGGTGCGAAATCATAAGACGACGTTGGAAAACCGTGAATGAGCAATACGGCAGGTTTGCCGCGTTTCAGAGATTGGCGGTAGTAGATGCGGTGGCCATTGAAAGAAAAATGGCCACCGTAAGATAACCATTCTTTGACGGGGCTTTGCATTTGAACGCCCCCCTCTCCGCTCGCGGGGAGGGGCTGGGGGGTGGGGTGGGTTTACTTCCCGATTGCCTTTACGACCTTTTCAGCGCCGTCTTTGAGGCCGTCGGCAACCTGAAGCGGAATGCCGCTTTTCAGCAGAATTTCTTTCGCCTCTTCTGCGTTCGTGCCGGCGAGGCGAACCACCAGGGGAACCGTGATCTTCACGTTTTTTGCCGCTTCGATGATGCCGTTCGCGATGCGGTCGCAGCGCACGATGCCACCGAAGATGTTGACGAAGATTGCCTTCACGTTCGGGTCAGAGAGAATGATCTTAAAGCCGTTTGTTACTGTGGTGACGTTGGCTCCGCCGCCGACGTCGAGAAAGTTTGCCGGTGATGCGCCGGCGTACTTGATGATGTCCATCGTGCCCATCGCGAGGCCCGCGCCGTTCACCATGCAACCGACTGTACCGTCGAGACGCACGTAGTTGAGGTTAAACTTTGAGGCTTCAACTTCGAGCGGGTCTTCTTCTGCTTCGTCGCGCAGGCCAACCTGGTCTGCATGGCGGTAAGTAGCGTTGTCGTCAAAGTTCACTTTCGCGTCGAGTGCCATCACCTTGCCGTCTTTCGTTGAGATCAGCGGATTGATTTCCATGAGTGAGCAGTCTTCGCCGTCGTAGCAGTTCCACAGGTTGATAAGAATCGATATTGCCTGCTTCGCCATGTCGCCTTCGAAACCGAGGCCGTATGCGAGGCGCGAGGCCTGAAAGCGCTGCAGGCCGAGCGCGGGTTCGATGGTTTCTTTCAGAATTTTTTCAGGGTGCTTCTCTGCGACTTCTTCGATGTCCATGCCGCCTTCGGTTGAAACCATCATGACGGGTTTTGAGAGCCGGCGGTCGAGCGTGATGCCGACATAATATTCGTGCAGAATGTCAGAGCCTTCTTCGACGAGAATCGTTTTCACGAGCTGGCCTTCAGGGCCGGTTTGTGGGGTCTTCAGCATCATGCCGAGAATTGCCTTCGCGTGTGCTTTCGCCTCATCGGCTGATTTTGCGAGCTTGACGCCGCCACCTTTGCCACGGCCACCTGCGTGAATCTGTGCTTTCACAACAGCGACGGATTTACCCAGTTTTGTATAAATCGCGCCTGCTTCGTCTGCGGTCGTCGTCACGACGCCGTTCGGCACCGCGATATTATATTTGCGAAAAATTTCTTTGCCCTGATATTCGTGAATCTTCATGGCGGATTGACCACAGTAAGGAAACAGTGGGTCAAGAATAAGGCTTGTTTAGTCCAGCTTAACTTGCCGCCGAATTAATTCGGTGGCAAGGGTGCCTAATTGCAATTAGCAATAACGGCGCAGGCTGCAGTAGTGACGCCTGTGGTTGTACCAGTAGATACCGTTACGCCTGCCTGGCAGAGTTGGGGTGTTTCGGGAAATCCGTCAGGGGTATTTGAGGTTGCATCGCAAGTACCGGCGGTGGATGTAGTGACGCATTTTGTGACGTCGCAGGTGCGGTAAACGTCGTAGGCGCCGGGTTGTACATTGCTGATGGTATTATTCGTCGCAGCGGTCGCCAAGAGCGGTAGGGCTGTCTTCGGACTAAATGTTGAGCCAGAAGGTACGGCGACGAAATAGCTCGCATTAGTCGTTGGAGTAAATGTGGCATTCATTTGCAGCGCCCCCACCTTGGCCGGCTGGTACGTGCGTGCAGTCATTATCACTGAGCCACCCATGCGCGTGCGGTTGGTGGCGTCTTTAAACGCATGATCGATATTCCAGTCAGCCGGGCCGACGAAGACAGCGGCTGAATTAAACGCGCTCGAAGGTGTTGCCGCATCGCCGGTCAATTGCAGTACGTGCACCATATTCAGGTTATGGATGAAGACGCGCACTTCCATAACGTACGGTTCGTTATCGTGCACGATGTTCAGAGACAAATCTTTGCGCTGCAGCGGAAACATCAGGGGCTCTGTCGAGGTTGAACCATACGGGTTTTGTAGTACACTTTCAACATCGAAGCCGAATAGCGTGCGGTTATCAAACGTCGTCGAGATATTTTGCTGGTTTTGGCCGAGCCCATCGAACAGGGCGGACGGGGAAGTTGCGAATCTTCTGAAATAGATGCCGAGGTGATTGAAGTTACCGTAAGGCACATCGACAGCCGGATACGTGAAGCCGCCGTTGAAGAATTCAGCGAGACGACCCTGGCCATTTTGATCGCGGCAATTCGCGTATGAACGGCCATCGGCTGCATCATAATCAGAACACATTAACTGCCGTGTAATTGCGAATTGGGACCAGTAGTCAGAAATCGTCTGGCTCGATGATTTTCCCTGACCGCGGGCGAGGCGAATTTCAGCGATGTCAATGTAGTATTTAATATCTGAGGGTTTTATTGTATTTGCAAAGGTCACAAGTGCTGGTGTTCCGGTGAGCGCAGGATCAGCACCGGTGATCGATGTCCCGGTGATCACATCGTCTTTCGGGAGGTTCGCTGCCAGGCTCGCATCGGTGATGCCCAACGGATACGGGTTATTACTCTCATACGTGCCCATTACTTTCAGCGTGATCGTGTTGTTGATCAGGTCAGAGATCGGTAACTCGCCCGTGCAGTTGGCAAGAGCAAAAAGAGACAGAACGCAGATCAATCCGCCGGTCAATTTGCGTGTGGATTGTTTTTTGTATTTCAGATTCATTTGGTGCTGCATTATCTGCTGAGGTTGAAGTTAACCATGAGGCCGAAGTTGAAAAAATGCGCGTTGTGCAGTTGGTAGTTCGGGTTATTGGGCGGAGGGCTCAGGTGCTGCTCGTAGACGAAGAAATAATCGGCGCGCACGCCGATGTTGATGAGCCGACCCGCGGGAAATGAAGTTTCAAAACCCAAATAGCCTGCAGGCAGCCAGTTCTTAGCGCCTTCAGGGTAGTTGCGCAGAAAGTTGCCGCCAGCCCCCGCTTTGACGTAGAAAGAGAGAGGTAGGTTAATAGGGAGCGTGTAAACAAACGCGCCATAGACCGGTATCGAATGCAGGCGCGCAACTGAACGCGAAGTGTAGTAGCTGTACGAAAAGCCAATTTCTGTGCGCAAAGTGTTCGATGGCAGGTTGCCGCGAAAAAACATGCCGCCGCCGAGGCTCGTGGTGAGCACATCGGCAATGCGGGTGCCAGGTACAGGCGTTACCGGGCCGAACCAGATACCGAGTTGTGGCTTGAAGCGCCACTGTTCGCTTTCGACTTGGGCGAATACCGCCCCCGATACCAGAGCGATAGAGAAAAAAAGGGGGATACAGATTCGCATGGGAGACAGGCGCAACATACAAGTACAACCGTCTCAAACGAGGCTCTAAACCTCGCGTCAACTGATACCGGGTGGGTCGCGCAGCAATGCCCGCATTTCACTTGACGGCAAGCGTTCGTTTGCGGAAAATCCGGGTATGCAAAAACCAAATACGCTGCTGCTGATTCTGGCTATTGTCGTTTTGGCTCTTTTTCTGCCGAGCGGAACAATTCCGTTTCTTGTCGGGACAGTTTGGCAGATTGCGAAGATAGTTCTTGTACTGGTCGCAATTATAATTATCATTGCCTATTTTCGTAAGAAAAAATAGCTCCTCAAATTCAATGGCCCGTTCTGTGCGCATACTGTTCTGTTCGTTATTGGTGACCGCTGCCCTCTTTGCGGGCGAAGGTCTCGAATACATGCAGAATATCATCAACAACTTCGAACAGTTGCGTGGTGAACTTGCCGAAGACTTTTCCGCAGAGAAGCGCAAAGACGTTTCCGGGCGGGCACGCGAGCTGGCCCTGCAGATTCTTGACATTAAAGAAATCGGCAAACTTGCGCTCGGTTCGTATTTTGGCAAACTGAACGCGAAGCAACAAGAAGACTTTTTGGGTCTTTTTCACGAACTCATGGCAAACCGCGTGGTCGAAGCCAACATTCCGTCGCAGAAGGTCATAACGGGAAAAATCCCCATTGAAATTATATCAGAACGTGTTGAAACCGATGACACATTCGGCAAAGAGGCCCTGATTGTGAATACACGGGTGCCGCACCGTAAGCAGAGCTTCAAGGTTGAATTCTATCTTTACCGGGCTGAAGACGGCCTGAAGCTCTACGACGTCCATATCGACGAGGCGTCTACGCTGCTCGACTTTCGTAACCAGTTTTCATCCATCATCAAAAAGAAGGGATATAAGCATCTCGTAAAGTTACTGCGTGAACGTATTCAGCGCATCAATAAGTAGATTCTGCGCCACGGCGACTTTGCTGTGGCTTGCGGGTTTTGCATCACCGCTCAGCGCAGAGAAGCCGATACGGTTCTCTGAAGGACTCACTCGCCTTCTGCAAAACAATGCAAAAATTCTAGAGAGCAAGGCGCAGGTTCTGAGTTTTGAAGCGATTCGCACCGAAGCCGGGGCAAACGATCTGCCGACATTTTCTTTGCTGACGTATATCGCGCCGATCTATGAGGTGCGCGGTGACGCGACGCGGTCGTACGATAATTTTTCTAAATGGGGTCCTTTTGTACACGGCGAACTGCAGGTTGTATATCCGGTGTTCAGTTTTGGTCGCATTAAGAGCGGCAAAAGCGCCGCCGCGCATGCCGTTGAAGGCGGCAGACTGCTGCACGAAAGCCAGATCAACAAGAGTATTTTCGAATACAAGCAGCTTTACCTGCAAATGATTCTGCTGCATCGTTTGAAATCGGTACTCGATGATGCGGGCGACAAAATGAAGACCATTCTCGGCCATGCGAATAAGCTATACAAAAAAGGCACTGGCGAGGTACAACGAAAAGACCTGACGCGCCTTAACCTGTTTGCGCTCGAGTTGCAGCGCTTTAACGCAGAGTGGATCGCGAACAAAAAATCGTCTGGTCTCGCTCTCGCGCACTTTCTCGGCGAGAAAGAGTCGCTGCTTGTGCTTGAACAAGATTTTCCGCGCATTGAAGATTCTACGCGCGCTTTAGAACAGCTTGTGGCAGAGGCACACCTTACGAATCCCGATCTGAAAGCTGTCGCTGAAGGAATGCAGGCAAGACGCCATCAGGTAGATATGGAAAAGGGCGGAAATTTGCCCGTGCTCTTCGTTGCCGGTCGCGCCGACATGAATTATACAGCGATGCGCGATTACCAGCAAAGCACGTATGCCAACGACCCGTTTAACCGTAATATTTTTGCCGTCGTTTTTGGAGCCAAATGGGATCTCGATTTTGGGAACACAAAAGCCAAGATACAGAAAGCCGAAGCTGAACTCGAGAAAATGCGGGCCAAACAGGGCGAAGCGGAAACCGGTATTCCGCTGAAGATCGCGATGGCGATGTGGGAATTCGAGAAGTACAAGGTGCAGCTCGAGATCAGCCAGAACAAATTCAAAGAAGCGAATAAATGGTCGCTCTCTGAAATGACGGCGTATACTGCCGGCACGGGCGCGGCAAAAGACCTAATCGAGGCGCTTGGGGCTCTGCTCATTACAGAGAAAGAGGTCGCCGAGGCGGAGTTCAATCTTTGCAGCGCTGCGGCCCGGCTGGCGATGGAGATCGGAGACCAGTCAACACTCAAGACATGGCAAGAATAATTATATCTATTTGCGCGCTGCTTACGATCGGCAGCGCTTCTGTTGTTGCAAAAAGCAAAGAGGTGGTTCTCGGTGAAAAGGCATATTCGCGCGGAGCGTATGATGCTGCGAAAGACCATTTCGAACAGGCGATAGAAAACGGTGACGAAAGCGGCGACCCGCGCCTCTATATCGGCCTGATACTCGAAGCGCGGCGCCAATATGCTGAGAGTCTTCCGTATTTTCGCGCGGCTGCCGAAAGGCCAATGCAGAAAAAATTCAAAAAGGTGGCATATTGGAAGCTCGCGATACTCTATCGCCAGGCGAAACTCTACCCGGAATCACTGCGTTACGTCGAGCGCCTCGAAGAAATTGGTGAAAAGAGCGATCTGTTTGAGAAGATTCGCATGGAAGCCGAGGGCCATCACGGTGGGGCCAGCACAAAAGGTTACGCAGACGTTCGCAAAGCGACAGCGCTCGAAAAACAGTACAAAGAGAAATCCGCAGCCGGTGCCGAAAGTGCCGAGCTGCGAGACATCGCCGATGCGATCATTTTATCGTATGCAGCTGCCATCGCTGCCGATGCACGCTGGAAAGAGTACCGCTGGAAAATCGCCTTCTACCATGAGAAGAC
Source organism: uncultured Leptospiraceae bacterium (assembly GCA_942492915.1). Lineage (GTDB taxonomy): Bacteria > Spirochaetota > Leptospiria > Turneriellales > Turneriellaceae > Turneriella. The sequence continues at coordinate 3,237,688 of OW818662.1, read as the reverse complement.
GAAGCGCCAAAATGAGGCTGAACAGGTCTATTCGCAAATTTGGGAAGATAGCAAAGACGCCGGAGCGGCATATAAGCTTGGCTATTTTGCGCGTAAGCGAAAAGACTACCGAAAGGCGCTGAAGTATTTTGGTGGTGCGCTCGAGAATCCGCCCGAAGATATTCAAATGCGGTTCTATATTCATTATAACGCCGCGCAGTCTCATTACGCACTGGGGAATTATGCCGAAGCCTTTGCGCACGCAAAACCTGCGCGCCGGCTTTCGAGTGAACTCGAGCTGAAGAAGAAAACAGCGCAGTCGCTGCGACGCCTATATTGCCTTGCAAAAATTTCCAAAGCTGAGATCGATGATGATTACTGTCGTTTCCAAAAGAAGTCTGAAAATCAGATGTTCTTGAATCTTTATGCGATGAAACGCGCCCTTGCCGAAAAGCACCAGGAAAAGGCGGCGCAGTTCGCGATGCAAATCTATTCGGGCGACACCGTCGATGAAGAAGATTCGGGTTTGAGTTTGCCTGCATATGCCATGTCAGATCTGCCGCTTGCAATCAGCGTGCTGTTTCGTGCAGAAAAATACCGTGCGGTTCTCGACCTCACGGCCAAATTTCGCGGCGAGCTTGCGGAGAACAAAGATATACAGGGCTGGCGCGCAGTGTCGCATTTTGCCCTCAAAGAATATGGCTCTGCTCTGGTCGAGTTTGACAAGGTGAAGAAACCCACACCGTCACAAATGAATCTGCATCTGATGGCCATGGCGCATATGGGTGACCTCGCCGGCATCAAGAGCAAAGGTTCTGCGTATTTGCGCGACAGCCGCGCGCGTGAGAAGTTGGTAAAAAATTTTCGCAGCATGAGACTCTATGAGCCTTTGCGTCGAGAGCCCGATTTTGAAGCCTGGTTGCGTGCTGCGACTGAGCCCGAAGTGCGTTGATTGCCCTAAAGGGAATACTTTCCCTGTTTTGTATCTCTAACGAGTTGCGGCAGCATGTATCGCGGCACAGCCATTTTCAAACCGTTGTAGATTCTTAGCGCATCCTCATCGGCGATTTCAAAATGTGCTGAACCTGTAACACGGTCGAGCTGGTGCAGGTAGTACGGCTGAATTCCGTTTTTCACCAGTTTTTGGCACAGTTCGGCGAGCTTGTTTGCATCGGCATTGACGCCTCGCAGCAAGACCGTTTGTGCATAACAGGGTATTCCCATGGTGCGCAGGGTTTCAACCAGAGTGCGCGTCTCAGTGCTCAATTCCGCTGCGGTGTTGACGTGCAGCACAAAAGTGATTTGTTTTTCAGGGAAGTCTCTACGCAGATCGCCCAAAAGAGATAGAAAACGGCTGCTCAGCAATTTGGGAGACGTCGTGAGCGCGCGTGTGTGCAGTCGCAGGTAGTGAATGGATTGAAGAGAAAGAAAAATTCTCGCTCTTTCGGCAAAGAGCGGCGCCGGCATCATCAAAGGATCACCACCAGAAAAGATGACTTCATTTATGGTTGGGTGCGATTCGAGGTAGGCGGCGATCTGTTGGGGGTCTGTGGCAGAGTGCCCGGCGGAGAGCAAGGTCTTGCGTTTGCGGGTGCAGTACCGACAATATACAGGACACTCGTCTGTTGTCAGGTAGAGAAGTTTGTTCGGATATTTGTGAACGACGTCGGCAAACGGGTGTATATCGGCGTCGTCTTCGTGCAGAGGGTCTTCATTGAAACCCGGTGGGTCAGTGAGTTCTTGCTCGTCAGGTGTAAACTGCCTGAGCAGAGCTTCAGAATCTGCTGGTGCCAGTTGGGCGGCAAGATGAACGATATAGGGAGAGATGCGCTGCCTGAAGCGCTCAGAAAGAAGCTCGTGCGCTGTTGGGCTCTGCGCCTGCATCAGAACATCAGGGCCGGTTTATATGCTTTGGCCACGATTTGGCTACGCGAGAAGATACCGTGCGCCCGCGAGTCATTTGTATTGAGATGGTTGTCATTCATGCAAAAGAAAAAATTCGGACGAACCTGAACTTCAGGCATGTTGTAGCTCAGATCACGATTGTCTGTTGTTCTGGCAGAAAGTTCCCGCGACTGGGAGCCGTTGAGCAGCAGTTTGCCCTGCGAGATCTGTACACGATCGCCATCCGCAGCGACAATTCTGCACAGCATCTGAATGTCTGCTTTTGCCGACTGAACCAACACCACGTCGCCCGTTGATGCAGTGGTCAATTTCGGGTAAACAAAGTAGCGCTTTTCACCTGGCTTTATCTCAGGTAACATCGCATCGCTCGTGACGCGCAGAGGGTAGAAAAACAATTGGCGCAAGACGAGTTGAATCAGAATTGCTATAACGACTACAATTACCGATGCCAGCAACACGCGCCGCCATTTTTTACTTGAAGCTTTGCCCGATGCGCGATAATATTCGGCTTTGCGAATCACTGGCGCGAAATGCTGTATTTCGACCGCCGCGTCAAACCATTAGCAGATAACTATGCCGGGTAAGATTTCACTCAATCTTGGCGGAGGTGCAGCGCGTGGGTTTGCGCACGTGGGCGCGATTCGCGCACTGGTTGAGCACGGCGTGCATTTCGATTACCTCGTCGGCATTTCTATGGGTTCTATCTGCGGTGGCATCTACAGCGTCATGCCCGATGTGGATTTTCTTGAGAAACGGCTCAAGCAACTCATTTCATTTGAAGCGTTCAGAAACTCGGTCGTCGGATCCTGGTCGTCAAATCAAGAACCGACATCGCGCGGTTTTGTCCATCGCGCGCAGAAGATCTTTGCCGGCACAAACATACTGCGGCGCATTTTTACCGCCCCCGGTGTGCTGACCCCAGGTGATGTTCAGGGAGTCATGTATCCTTTTCTTGCAGATATTCCAATGAGTGCGACCGAGATACCTTTTGCTACGGCAGCGGTGAATATACGCACGGGTGAGTTGCGCGTTTTTCAGGGATCTGACAAGCTGCGCGATGCGGTAGTGGCTTCGGCATCTATGCCACTGATATTCCCGCCCGAGCGTATTGGCCGGGAGTGGTTTGTCGACGGAGGCGTGCTCGACAAACTCGGTATTGAAACCGCACAACACATCGGGGCTTCTCGTTTCATTGTGATAGATGTTTCTGACGAAAAGCTACCCGATACCGTGCCGCGCAGTGGCTTTGATGTGATGCTCAAGACCGAAGAGATTGCCTCAGAACACCGGCGCAAGATACAATTGCAGCACGCCGATCTGGTGATTCGGCCGATCAAGGGCAACTACCATTGGGCCGATTATTCGGCAGCGGATGAATTTATACGTATGGGCTATGATTCGACGCTTGAGCGAATGGATGAAATCAAGGCGATTGCGACAAATCGCCGGCTTTTCGGTTTCCTTTCCCGGGGTTAGCCAGGTTTGAAGGGTTACGGCAAAGTTCAATTGTGTTTGCCTTGCCATTTCGAACTTTCAACGAGCCAAATGCTCTCTCTATTTAAGAAAAAGGAAAAACCGACATACTCCGCGTATATCCGCAGTATGGACAAAACAGTGACGGTGAAGCACCGCCAGACGCTGCTTGAGGCCGCTCTCGAAGCGGGCCTAGACTACCCCTTCAGCTGCGGCGCGGGAAGCTGTACCACCTGCAAGACGAAACTCATTCAAGGGGAATACAAAGACCTGTCTGACATGTCTCTTGTGCTGACAGAAGACGATTTAAAGAAGGGATATATTCTCGCATGCCAGGCGATTCCGAAATCAGACATGGTAGTGACGCTCGAGGCCGACGAATCGAAAGAATATTCGGGCGAAGTCAGCGGTTACCGCAAACTGACGCATGATATTATTGAAATCAAGATCAAGCTCAGCGAAAAGATTCGATATTTTGCCGGCCAGTACGCCGACATGGCTGTTGCCGGTGTGAAGGGTTCGCGATCCTATTCTTTCGCTTCGGCGCCCGGTGCTGGCGGTGGTAATGTTGAGGTCGCGTTTCACCTGCGCCTGGTGCCGAACGGCGAAATGACTACTTGGTTTCACGCGCAAGATCGCACCGGCGAAAAGATAAAGCTGCGTGGACCGCGTGGCAGTTTTGGCTGGCGTGATGCGAAAAGCAATCTGCTTTGCATTGCTGGCGGCAGCGGTATGGCGCCGATACGGGCGATGCTCGAAGATGCGGCGCAGAAGAAGATGCAAAGGCGGATTGTCTACCTCTTCGGGGCACGTACGCAGAAAGATCTCTACGCGCTCGACGACATGGAAAAATTCAAGAAGCAGATGGGTTCAAGCTTTGAATTTATCCCGGTGCTGTCTCATGAAGAACCTGGTTCTGATTGGAAAGGTGCGCGCGGCCTCGTTACCGAATTTATAAGCAAACAGAATCTTGACTTTTCTGACACTGCAGCATTCTTGTGCGGCCCCCCGGGCATGATCGATGCCGCCATTGCGGTCTTAGGTGAAAACGGAATCGGCAAGAACGATATTTTCTTCGATAAATTCACCGACAAGAGTCACGTACAAAAGTAGGCGAGCCGTTTCCACTGCGGCTCTGATTCGCGCGTGCCGGCGCGCATCAGTTATGCGATTCGATGCGCAGCTCGTCGCGCAGGCGAGCTGCTTCTTCGTAGTTCTCGCGGCCAAGCGCTGCTTTGAGCATCTGCTGCAGCACTTCGGTACGCGAGAGAAATTTGACTTTTTCGAGGGTTGTTTCTTTCGCCGTGTCTTTCAGGTTCTTTTTCTTTTTTTCACCAAATTCTTCGAGTATCGCTTCAAAGAAATCTTCGCGCTCGTCGGCTGTTAAAAGTTCATCTATATTGCTTTCACTGGCGGTGCGCAAGGCATCGGCATCGGCTTCGCGCAGTGTTGCCGCGTCAATGGCCGTTCGGTCGTAGACGTGCTCAGCCACATAGATGGGTGCCTTAAAGCGCACGGCCAGTGCGATCGCGTCAGAGGGGCGTGCATCGAGTTCAAGTAGGTTATTGTCGAAGTGGCTGCCTGTCACATAGATGCGCGCGAAAAAAGTACCATTATGAAAGTCGTTGATGAAGACTTTAGTGAGTTGTCCGCCAGCTGCTTCAATAACGGAACGCAGCAGGTCGGCGCCGACCGGGCGCTCGAGTTTCTCGTTTTGCAGCACGGTTGAGATTGCATAGGCCTCTGACGGTCCGATAAAGATGGGGATAATCTTGTCTTTAAACTCGGGTGTGACCACGACGGCATACCCCATTGGGGTGATAGCGATCTCGCGGACGGCAGCGGGCAGCATTCTTGAAACCCTAAAACAATTTTGTTTCTGTAAAGCTATTTTTGCTTTTCGATGGCTTTTTAATTGTCACGCTATTCAAAAATCCGAGGCAACCTTATGCAGCGAATCGCGGTTGTGGGCGCCGGAATTTCCGGCCTGAGCCACGCCTATTACATAAAGAAGAGGTTTCCTGACAGCCATGTGGTGCTGTTTAACGGCCAGAAGCCGGGGGGTAATGTTGCCACTGAAACCTTCGAGGGCGCGACGCTCGAACCTGGCCCTGATTCGTATCTCGATCGCACAGGACTCTTTAACCAGCTCGTGACAGAACTGGGCCTGAAAGACAAGGTGATTTTCGAAGACAAGAAAAGTGCGAAGCGCTATATCTTGAAAGACGGTTATCTGGTGAATGCGCCCAAATCGCCAGGTGGCCTAATCACGACCTCGCTGCTTTTTTTTCCCGAGAAGATTCGTATTTTTCTGGCAATGCGCCGAAAGTTTTCTTTGTGGCCTACAATCACGCTCTTTGATGCAGCGCGCAATGTGTTGGGGTTCAGCGCGGCTGAATATCTTGCGTCGCCATTTGCCCGCGGCGTGTACGGCAGCGAGGCCGAAGATCTGGAATTTTCATCCATATTTCCACAGCTGTTTGGCAAGATTGTGGCTGCCCCGCGGCTCAAGAACGCGCTCAAAGAATACATGCTCGAACGCAAAGGTTTTTGGCAGAGCGAACTAGGTACCGCAGAATTCAACAAAGGTATCTACAGCTTTAAAGGCGGAATGATCACATGGATCGACGCATATGTTGCGAAATTGACGGCAATGGGTGTTGAAATCGTCAATGAAAAGATATCGCGCGTGCAGCGTTCGGGGTCTGAGCAAATGCAGCTGAGTTCAAAGCAGCGCAGTTATGATGCCTTTAACAAAGTAGTCTTTACGGTTGGCGCGGCCGATCTTTCATACGTAATGCGTGACCTCGATAAAGAGGTTTCCAAAAAAGTGGGGGAGCTTAAACATTCACCCATCAACGTCGTCTACAGCGCATGGAGCCGAAAAGAGTTCTCCTATGGCGGCTACGGTTTTCTGGTTCCGCGCAAAGAACGTTCGGCAATTCTGGGTAGCATATTTGCGAGCAATGTGTTTCCTGGACGTGCGAGTGAAGACACATTTTTAACCAAAACCATGATTTCGGGTGAAAGCGATCTGTTCAATGACACAGAACTTTCGGCGCTCGCCGAAGAATCACTGACGCGCATCATGAAAGTGCGCGCCAAACCCCGCTGGAGCCGGGTATACCGCCATACACCCGGAATTCCACGCTATGCGCCCGGTTACGGAGAATGGAAACGCGAAGTTTTGGCACAGATGGAGAAGTACCCGCACTTGCATCTTGCCGGCTGGGCGTTTTCGGGAATAGGTTTGGCAGACCAGGTAGAATCTGCGTACATGTACGCGAGGTCTCTCACTTCATGACGTACGCGCCCGCTGAAGCTCCCCGTCAAGTTGCGAAACGCCTGTCGTGGAACTTTGACAGCGAAACGGAGCTGCTGAAATATAAGAACGTTCACACGGTCTGCGAAGAGTCTCGTTGTCCGAACCGCCACGAGTGTTCGTCGCTGGGTATTGCGACGTTTCTTATCGGCGGCCGTGAATGCACGAGGGCCTGCAAATTTTGCCACATCGCGACAGCGAAGCCTGTACCTCTTGCGACGCTGGTCGACAAAGAACACGATGACATTCTGCGCGCCGCGGTTGAAGGCAAATACGATTATCTTGTTATCACCTCGGTGGCCCGAGACGATGACGAAGCGGGCCTGGCGGCGCATTTTGCCCGCATCACCCGCAGCCTAAAAACTGAGGGAATAACCGTCGAACTTTTGATTCCCGATTTTCATAATCGCGCCGAACATTTGCAGGTTATTGCTGAGGCTGGCCCCGCGGTGATCGCGCATAACATGGAGACTATTGAGCGGCTTTCTCCCTCGATTCGTCCACAGGCGTCGTACAGACGGTCGCTTGACCTCTTTGCGCACATGCGCGCAAAGTATCCGGGAATTATTCGCAAGAGTGCCTTCATGCTGGGCCTCGGTGAAAGCGATGACGAAGTACAGCGATTGCTCGATGACATGAAAACAGGGGGAATCGATATCGTATCCATTGGCCAGTACCTGCGCCCTTCTTCTGAGCAGGCAGAAGTCGTGAGGATTTTAGATCCTCATGAATTTGAGCGCCTGGAAGAATCGGTACGCAGTCGTGAGTTTCTTGCCTGGGAAGTGGGGCCGTTTGTACGCAGCAGTTACATGGCTCGTGATACACTGGCGAAGCTGAACGCCGAGCTTAAAAAGAGGCAGAGTGGCTGAAAAAGAAGGTCTCTATCGGGATTTTCACAATATCGACCTCACGCACATGAAGGCGATGGTGAGCGAGAACCGCATCGATGGTCAGGTGGCTCGCAGTCTTCTGGCTTACTGGCAGCGGCGCATCGAAGACTCCAATGACGCGATCTATTCGCGTTATATGGAATATTATCTATTTTTCGAAGCGCTTCGCGCACTGTTTCTGTCGGTTTTTGTTTATGATATGAAAACGGGTACGGTCGGCCACAGCTATGGCATTTTTCCCGCGCTCAGCCCAGCTGTTTATGCTGCCATCACGGCAGTGCCGTCGCAAGAAGACGCCGGGGTCATTGATTTCGAGCACAACGGGCGCAACTATGCTCTGCATTTTCTGCGTAGCGGGTATCACGAACAAGATTACACCATCGCAGCGCTGGCGCTCAAAGACGTGGCAATCATTGAAAACCTGAGACGTCTGAAGTACGTGTTTGAACGTTTCTATCTGCCGTCGGGTTTTTCACGCGATGAGCGGGTTGTACCGCTTTTTACCCATACCGAAAGCATGATAACCGGCTGGATAAATCCGACATTGGCAAAAAAACAGCCTGTAACCTTTACCTATCTCTATTTCGAATCCCTCACCAAGTATGTCGGTTTGACCGGGGAGTATTTCGCACAAGAGTTGATTGATGAACTGCAGAAAGACGTGCATCGGGTTTTGAAAGAGCCCGATCGCAGTGTGGTGCTTTCGACGCGTGAGATTCTGATCGTTTCGTTAAATTGCGAAGAAGAGGTCATGCGCAAGCGCTTTGCCAATGCATATTTTCATGCGAAAAGCTTGCTACTGGCCTACCAGGTAAATTTCTGTACGATTTCGAGCCCGGTCGTCGAATTGCATTCGCTCTGGGACAGCATAACCGCGAACCTCGCCTATAAGAAGAAAGTCAGTTAAGCTTACGGAGGTTCAGAGCCCTTGAGACTTAGTTGTTGAATATAGCGGTCAACATAGGGCAGGTCATTTGCAAGCGCGTCAAAGAGCAGATTGAAAATGACCAGATAGACAATGTCGTCGTTGATTCGTGTAATGTAGATAAATCCCCCGCCGTTCTTTTTGCGAAAAGAATACTGCAGCCAGCGGTTGTTACCGTCAACGAGCTGAAGTTTTGCCAGTGCGCTGGGGCTCACTTTGAATCCCTTCGCGATTTTTTTCAATTGGTCAGCAATCGTGAGCGATGGTTTGTTGACGATTACATGTAAAACTACGATTGAATCGGCCCGTGAAACGAAACTCATCACCGCCCCAAATCGTGGTGGGTTGTCTTCACGAAATTGACTACCCGGCAATCGCCCTTCGATTTCAATCGCTGATAGATGGCCGGCAATCGGCATCCAAAATAGTAGCAGGAATGTTTTTGCGATATGCGGGAAGCGCATCATCAGGCATCGGCGAATGAGAAGACGCCGGCGATGCGCAGTTTCTTGCTTTTACGTTCTGTAATAAGTTTCATTGTGCTGTGTTGCAGAGACGGCAGCGACTTGAACAGCGCATCGCGAAACTCATTAAAATGCCCCGGTGAATACAGCGCGTCGAATTGTTTAATCGCAGCTTCAGAGTTCTTGAGCAAAGAGTAGACTTTGATTTCAGCATAAAAATTGTGCGCGGCGTTCGTCGTGATTGTTTTACCGGGCGTTTTAGGTTGTGGTAGAAAGCTGTTCCAGAAAAAGCGGTTCTTGTTAGCCGTGAGGTGCGGAGCGAAAAGCTCAAATTTCTTGGCAGCATACGGATGAGGATAACGAACCTGTATTGCTCCGTCTTTTGATTCGAGCATGTGTCGCCGTGTTTTGAATGCCTGGCTGAGAAATTCGATGCTTTTTTGATCGGCCGTAGGTCCCGAAAGAAACAACTGCGGAATCAAATACCCGAATTCTGACTGCAAGCTGTTTAGGGCGAGAACGTGAACCGACGCGTTACGGGGTTTTCTGAAATAGACGAGCGCCGCATAATCAGGCACAGAGAATTCTTCTGCCTGTGCAGTTAAGGGGTTCTGCGCATCATCTTGATTACATTCACCGTCTGCTGAAATACTTTCTCCCGCCGGAGTCAAGATGAGCGAACAGCCTGAGACGCCATTCATGCCGAATGCTTCGGTGATAAGGGATCTGAAAAGGCTGCGCTGTTTTGCGCCTTGTGTTGCCGAACCCCAGGCGAGTGTGAGTGCGCCTGTGCGGCTGAGTGCCGCGTCTAGCGACGAACCTTCGGGCTTTGGAGATTTGAGGTAGTTCAGTTGTGCAGAGAGTGTGGCCGCATCTGACGCGATTACCAGCAGATCACCGCTGCGCGCGGCGTGGGCGTCTTTGAGCAGCGAAGTCATGACCTGTCCCTTTTTATTCAGGGCAACAACGAGTGCGAAAGTTTTACCCTGCGAGCGGTAATACACGGGACCGTCGGTAATCAGTGTGTAGAGATTCCACTGCCACGAACGTGGCGCGACCGAAATCAACCGGTGCAGGTGCGCCGCACCTCTAAGTGGCGCCGAGCGAAGAAAATGCAAACCCAGCGGAGAATCGAAGAAGCTGCGCATTGCCTTGCCCTCGCGCAATTTGTCAAGAAAGGCCGGGGCGTCGGGCAAAACGCCGATCACCGAATAGGGTTGCGTGACATCAAAGATCTGCGAGAGCTGCTTATGGCTTGCTGCATTTGGCGTTTCAGAAAAAGCAAAGAGCGTTAAGATTACCAGTGTGCCGGTGAGCAGAAGGGTAATGGAGCGCTTAGGTTTGCTAAAAGACATTATGCCTGGCTGAGTTCGCGTATGCGCGCTTCGAGGTTATTGAGCAGATACTGGTTTTCGAGGTTCTGTCTGAATTTTCCGATGAGGCCCTTGATATCGTCACGCATGGCTTCGGCATTCCAGGGTTTTTCTATGTAACGGTTCAATCCGCCTTCGTTAATTGCCTTAATGGCCGAATCGAGGCCTGCGTGGCCCGTGAGCAGAATTTTCATGGTTTCGGGCAGTACGCCGTGCACGCGTTTCAAGAATTCATCGCCTTTCATTGTGGGCATCATCTGGTCGGTAATAATAAGCTCGATAATTTCGTTTTCAGAGCGTGCCGCTTCAACGAAGGCCAGGGCTTCTTCGCCCGAGGTCGCAGTAACAACTTCATGCGTCGCAATGAAGTCGGCCAGCAACTGTTCTTTCAGCGTTGAGAGTACACCTGGCTCGTCATCGACACAGAGAATGATTCCTTTGCGATTGGTTACTGACATGTGTGCCCCCTCTATTCCTTTATGTAATTCAACTTGGCCTTGACATACTTTTCTTTCTTTATCTGCGTGCGCAAGTTTTTAATGCTATTGAGCGGAATCATCACCACAAACTGGTTGGCAACTGCAGCGGGAATAATTCCCCCCGGGTCGGTATGGCCGATCATCTGAATGTGAACTTTGCCTCCCGGTTTTGGTGTGAGCACCCAGCGACCGCGGGTTTCCTTCACGCGCTCGTACTGCGAATTGACCGGTAGAAAATCGGGACGGCCGGTAGCCACCATGGTCACAACCTTGGTTTTCGGATCTTGGTAGAGCTTACCATACGAAATAGCCTCGCGGTTTTTCAGCGGAAAAGGCGATGAGGTGACCGAACGCGTGATAGATTCTGTCGGGCTGATTTCTTTAAGAATTCTTGCCTCTGAGCAGCGGTCAACCCACTGCGGCATATCGGGCACTGACATGAGTACGGCTACCACCTGTGTCAGTGTTGCGTCGACTTCGGTTTCGACTTTGTATTCTTTGAAGTTCGACGACGAGACGACGCGAGTGTAGGCCGTCACCCCATCAGTCGCCTTCGCGAATTTCCATCCATCGGCTACGATCGCGAACGTAGTGATCAGAAACAGTGAAAAAAAACGCATTCAGCCCTGACTTATGGTTGTGTGTAGTTCTCGAGTAGAATGTACGCAGTTCCGAGGTAGGGCACATCGGTCCATATTTTCACGGGAACAAAATCTGCATCGGCAGTAATCCACATTTCTATTTGCGTCTGGGTATTGAAGAACATGTTGCTGCCTGCCTGCGTTTTGTTGTTCACATCGTCGACGAGCGCAGAACGCACGTGAATAATTTCGCGTGTACCGAAGAACGGCACGTCGCTGCGTGTTTCGCGACCCAAAACCTTCAGAACGAGGCTGCGTCGTGCGCCTGCAGGCAACACGGGCACGCGCAATACTTCACCCACCCGCGGTACGCGCCCTGTGCTGCGTACATAGTAGAAAGCGCCCAGAAGATCCTGATAACCACCCTTGGTGCTCACGTCATAGTTTTCCTTCCATTCGCCCTTCAGTACCGATGAATGCGGGTAGCTGTGCTCTTGAAACTTCTTTTCATTCTTGTCGACGTTAACCTTACCGTTGCCAAAACGAAACTTGCGGCGCTGGTAGGCATCGCCCTGGTACGATTCTTCAAAGGCAATTACCGGCACGCGTGACACGTGGTTCCATTTAGTGGCGAATGCACCCTGCACGTAGTAAATTCCGTGTACGGTCTGCAGTGAATTGACGCGCGCATTGACGGTGATGTGTTTATCGCCTTCGGTGCGCGTGCGCATGGTGACGTCGCCGGCGCGTATACCTTTCCATTCGATGCGAAAGTTCATGGTTTCATTGTAGAAATTGGGCAGCTTCTGCGCCTCGAGGGCCGCAAAACCGCCAATTGCGATCAAGAGGGGGATCGCAAACCGAAAAGATAACATTATCGCGAGTGCCTTTTCCCGCGTGGGGGTCAAGACATTCTCACCGCCGATGAAGCCGTTTTCATGGTCGCCGCTAAGATTAGTCACCGGCATTACGAAGAGACATAACGTAGATACACTTTGTCCAAGGTTGCAAATAAACTTGGACAAAGTCAGCAAGCAGGTGTATAATGTCTTCATGAAGAGATTAACGTATATCAGTAGTTTCACCCGTCCGCTCATGGCCAGCGAGGTTGAAGAGATCGGCGAACGCTCAGTGAAAAACAACACCCGCGATGGACTCACCGGAGTTCTTTTTTGCTTCAACAACATCTTCTACCAGATTCTCGAAGGGCCAGAGGATGCCCTGAATCGTTGTTACGCGCGCATTCTCAAAGACAGCCGCCACAAAGATATTTTCTGTCTCGAAGTAGAAAACAACATCACGGTCAGGCAGTTCGGCGATTGGGCGATGAAAACCGTACGGCTCGATGAATCGAATGATTCTCTCATCCGCCCGATACGCACGATGCTCAACTCGCTCGCCCGTACGCACTACGTGCTCGAGCGCTATTCGCCTTCAGAAGTTCTACAGGGTTTACAGAAGGGCGAAGATCCTCTTGCATGGGTGCTCAAGACCAGCGACAAGACGATTCTGTTTTCTGATATTTTTTCTTCGACGACCTTTGCAGAAAGTCTGTCGAGCTCTGAGTTTGAGCGGTTGCTCGGCATCTACTACGACGTGGCCAACCGATCGGTCATCGAAAACGGCGGCACGGTCTCAAAACTGACCGGCGACGGTTTGATGGCTTATTTTAAGGCAAATGACACAGTGCATGCGCTCGACGCCGCCATCGAAATCTGCCGCCGCCTTGAGGATGTCAGATCGAGCGCGCCGGTTTCAGACCCTGCGCACTACCTGTACGCAGGCGTGGGGCTTTGTTCAGGGCAGGTGCGTGAGGGCAATGTCGGTTCAGCGGCTAAATATGACTACACTCTGCTTGGCGATTCGGTCAATTCGGCGGCGCGCCTCGAGGGTGTAACGCGCAAGGTCGACTCGCTCGTGGTTTTTGATGAATCGGTGCTCAAGCACATCGACAGGCCGAGCGCGCTAAAGAAACTCGGGCTCTACCAGGCGAAAGGGAAGAACGAGAACATGTCCGTCTATACGGTTGATTATGCTTACACGCGCCGGAACGTCTCGCTTACCGATTTAAAGGCGGCGATCACGCGGTTTAAGGCTGGTTCATCGGCCGCATAGCGCCGTTCGCGGTGGCGCGTGCCTTGGGCAGCGCTGCCGCTCAAATTTTGTTGACCCTCGCCTGAGCCTGCCGCTTGCTATCCTATGCAAGCGAACAATTCTTCACAGTTTCGATACCGATGGTTTGCGATTGGCGACCTCAACGCGTTTTTCGCGCTGATGTTCGATAACGTCGCCAACCTTGCGCTGTTTGGTCTGCTGCTGACCGGCGTGTTCAAGATTCCCGCAGAGATTGTTTACATGAAAATGTTTCCCGGCACGGCGATCGGCGTGCTGATTGGGGATGTCATCTACACATGGATGGCGTTTCGTCTGGCGAAGCGCACGCAAAACCCTCAGGTGACGGCGATGCCGTTGGGTCTGGACTCGCCTTCGACAGTGGGTATCGCTCTCATGGTGATCGGGCCGGCTTTTCTCGCGGCTTTGCGCAATACGCCGAACCCGACGCAGCAGCAGATGTACGACGCGGGTATTGTCGCATGGCAGGTCGGTATGGCGACGCTGTTTCTTATCGGTATTGTGAAACTCTTCTTTTCGTTCTTTGGTGACTGGGTGGCGCGGGTCGTCCCCGAAGCAGGGCTTCTGGGTTCGCTCGCGGGCGTCGGTATCACGTTTCTCGCGCTCGTGCCGCTCGAGCATATGTTCGGCCTGCCGATCGTTGGCATGATTGCGTTTGGCATTATTCTCTACGCACTCGTCGCGCGCGTGAAACTCCCTTACAATGTGCCGAGCGTCTTTCTGTCGGTGGTTGTGGGTGCGTTGCTCTACTATGCGCTACTCGCCGCGAAGGTGATTCCTGCGCACACCATTGATATGTCGCTGCGCTTTGCACCACCGATTCCAACTCTTGAATTCTTGTCAGGGCTCAAGACGGCTTTAGATTACCTGCCGATTGCGATTCCGTTTGGTCTGCTTACGGTCATAGGCGGCATCAACGTGACCGCCAGCGCACGCCTTGCGGGTGATGCTTACAAGACGCGCAGCATTCTGCTGACCGAGGCTGTGGCGACGCTCGGGGCTTCACTCTTCGGTGGCGTCGCGCAGTCGACCCCGTACATTGGCCACCCTGCCTACAAGGCGATGGGCGGGCGCGCGGGGTATACTCTCGCGACGGGTATCTTCGTGGGCCTCGGTGGCATCTTTGGTTACCTCGGTTTCATGGCAGAACTTCTGCCCGCCGCAGCGCTTGCGCCCATCTTCATATTTGTCGGACTCGATATCGTTGAGCAGTCTTACCACTCAACACCCAAGAGGCACGCGACTGCCGTCACGATGGCGATTATTCCGGCTATTCCGGCTTTGGTGCAGATGAAACTCGGGCCGATGATCGGTGACATCGAAAGATTCTACGCCAGTCTGAAAGCGAGTTCAGGCGAATGGGCGGCAAAGATGCATTCGAGCTTCGCGTATTTCGAACCGCATTACCAGGAAGGCTGGCTTGCCATCAACGCTGTCGGCAACGGCTTCATCTTGACTGCAATGATCTGGGGAGCGTTCACCGCGATGCTGATCGACCGCAAATTTCGACAGGCAAGTGTGTTTATCATGATCGGCGCGCTGTTCTCATTCTTCGGCCTAATGCACTCGGTACAGATCGGCGGGGGTATGTATTTGCCGTGGCGGGTTGTTACCGTTGCAGGTCCGACACCGTATGCAATCACAGGTGCATACGTATTGTTGGCCGCGTTAATCTTCTTTCTTTCGTTTACCCGGGGTGCGAAAGACGCGCAGGCCGAAGCGCTGTCAAAATAGAGCGCAAAACGCGGCCGATTCCCGGCTGGGCGTTAGCGCGCACTGCACCTGCAGCGCCGTTAAATCATTTGTTATGCAAGACGCTGCGCGGATAGCTCAGCGTTACGAAAGTCTCTCTATTCCGCGATTCGATCCGCATATGGTCAAAAGGGTCTAAACCCAGTCGATAAAAACCCTGGTCTACCATGGCGATTCCGAAGCCCGCCGATTCGGTGGTGTCGAGATTGTCATACTCGAAAAATTCACCGGGTCGGCCTTCTATATGCAGCTTCTGGTGGTGGCGTCTGCTGTTTTCAATGCGCTCGAGGTCGCGGCCGAGCATTGGCACATTGTTAGTGCAAGAGATGGTAATAAATTCGTCAGAAGATTGTATCACCAGTGTCACTTCGGCATCGATGCTGCGAATCAGCAACCGAAATCGTTTGATGAGATCAACCTGCTCCTGGGAAAGTTTTTTGCCCATTCCGGCGCGGTACTTCTCTTCGAGGTCAAAAATCTTGCTGACCTGTCTGCGCAGTACTTCAGGCAGCACGCGGTGCGCCATGAATTCGCGCAAGGTGCGCTCTTCAATAATCACCTGTAGCAGGTCTTCGATTTCAGATATTTTGAAGCGGTTCAGCTGTTTGCGAATTTCTTCGCGAAAGGCTACGAATTTGATATTAGCCTTCAGCGCGTTGAAGACAACCTCTACGATTGCGTAATGAATGGGTAAAACATGAACCCTATCCAGATTTTCTTGTCTGAAAAATTCCGTCAGCACATCCTGGAGCTGTTTGCGGCCGACTTTGGTCAGCGCATTGATCTGAAAGCGAGCCGGTTTTCGGTGTGTAAGGCGATGAACAGTTTTTTCGACGAGCGCAGCTTCGACCATACGGTAATTATCGTGCGCAGATGTTCACAAACTAAAGTGTTTAGTTAGTCTGTCTGCCTTCGGCAGACAGACTAACTAAATTTTACCTCTTCAGGCCAAGCAGTTCTTGCAGCATTTGGTCTGCAGTGGTAATGCTACGCGAGTTTGCCTGAAACCCACGCTGCGTTACGATCATGTCGGTAAACTGGTCGGCGAGGTCGACGTTAGACATTTCAAGAAAGCCGGCGTTTATACCGCCGAGTCCCTGAATACCTGAGGTACCGATAATCGCGTTGCCTGAGTTAATAGACTCGGTGAAGTTGTTCTGCCCTGATTTGGTGAGACCTTCAGGATTTGTGAAGTTTGCCAGAGCGACCTGACCCAGAATGTTGCGTGCGCCGTTTGAATACACGCCCGTGATCATGCCGGTGTCGTTGATCTCGAAGGCTTCCATGTAGCCCATACTGTAGCCGTCTTGTTCTACCGCTTTCGTGGTGAATGCAGACGAGAACTGGGTAATACCATCAACCTGGCCTGCTTCGCCTAATCGCAGCTCAAGATTTTTCACCGCCGGGTTGCCAGCGAGGCGAAAGCTAACCGTCGCGTTGAGTTTATCCTGATTGCGCATGTCTGCACCGTCAGAAACTGACGTGAGGCGACCGTCGGGTGAAAACCCGAGCGTAAGGCGCGTGTTTCCCGCCACCTGCGTGTTCTGGCCGTTTGAGCCGGTGACATCGACAGAAAGCTGTTCTGCGCCCTGCATGGCAACTGAGGCAGTCCATTTGTTTGTATCAGACTTCCACATGTAGACTTTGAGTGTGTGTTCAACACCCTGGTCGTCGAAGACGTTCATGCTGGTGATGTGGCCACGGCGCTTTGCCGGGTCAGCGTCCATGATCATCTTTACGCGGTCTGCATCGGCGACGCCGGCGGGAATCGCCTGCACTGAAGAGTTCAGGTTACTTTTGAAGCGCACAAAACTCGTCTCTTTTGCCGGTTCTTTCTGGTAGAGGGGCACTTTGAGGTTTTCGGTGTCAGACGCCGTGTTGACGTTCGGCTTACCGTCGGCAGATTTGACGGCGTTCCAGCCTTGCAGGCGCATACCGTTGGCGGGGTTCACAAGCCAACCTTCTTTGTCGACGTCAAAGTTACCGTTACGAGTATAGAACTTCTTGCTACCGTCGGCGAGCACGAAGAAGCCTTCGCCCGAAATCGCGAGGTCGGTGTTTTTTGACGTGGTCTGCAGCGCACCCTGGTGCATCAGTTTGTCGACTGAGGCTACCATCGAGCCTAAACCCACCTGTTTTGGGTTCACGCCGCCGACATTGTCGCGGGGTTCTGAAGCTCCCGAAACGAGTTGCGAAATCATATCCTGAAAATTCACACGCTCACTCTTGAAGCCGTTCGTGTTCACGTTCGAGATGTTGTTTCCGATTACATCCATTCGCACCTGGTGGTTTTTGAGTCCGGATACGCCGGAATACAGTGTTCTCATCATAGTCTTATTCTCCCTTTGGAACTTCTATTTTAGTCTGTTGTTTGTGGGGTGCGGCGGGTGTTTCACGTGAAACATTCTGCACCTTCTGGTTGGCCTCGTACGCCTGCGCTGCCTGTACCGCTGTCACCTGTTTGACAATAGGCTGCGCAGCGGCGGCAGAAGCTGCCGGGCCGGCATTTACGCGCGGTTCAGATATTGTTTCACGTGAAACATTCTGCGGCTGTGTATACTGTACGGGAGGCTGGGCTGGCGTTACTTCTGTTACCGAGGTAATGTCGTCGAGTTTGGTAAATCTGCCATCGACTTTGAGCAAAACTTCACCATTGGGTTGGTAGAGTGCTGTGGTAACGATACCCTGAATGGGCTTTTCTGTCACGAAGTCTTTGCCTTCGACCATCTTACCGATCAGCTGGTTCGCCTGAGAGCTGCGCAGCTTGTTCATTGAATTCGCGACGTTGTTCATCTGCTCAAGTGAGGAAAATTGCGCCATTTGCGAAATAAATTCCCGGTCGTTCATTGGGTTCGTTGGGTCTTGCTTTGAGAGCTGTGTCACCAGCAGTTTCAAGAAGCTATTCTTATCGAGCGCATCGTAGCCGCTCTTTCGTACCGGTAAAGGTGCACCCTTGCGGTCAACAGGCATCTTGCGCTTGTTGCGTAGCATTTCGGTCAGCGGCGGCGTCTCGCCGGCCGATAATCCGCTAACCTGACCTGAACCTGTCGAAAAATCAGGCATAGAGAGCGTTTCCTTTTTGTGCGGGTACGTCGACCGCCTCGTAGAGCACTGAAGCCGTACGCGTTACGAGATTCTGCAGCAACTCGGTGTCTTCGGGAGTTCTTTCAGAGTTCTGGGTGTTCTGGCTTTCGCTGCGAACTTCGATGTCGATTTTGTTCAGGTCGACTGCCTCGCCGTCGCTGTGGTTTTCTTTATTCTGCAGAAAGTTCTGCATTTCGTTCTTCACGTCTTCGTTCTCTACGATAATCTTGCCTTTCATCTCGCCATCGACAAGCTTCAGATCAATTTCCATTCGGCCGATCTCTCTCGGAAAAAGTTTCACAGAAAAGCGCGCATTCTGCGTGTCAGTGACGAGTACCTGCGCGCGTGTCATGATTTCGTTGAACTGGCGAACCAGATCGGGGCGAGCGAGCGGAGTTTCAACGCTGGCACGCGCATTCTGTACTTCACGCAGGTTGTTAGCTACGTCAGAGAGTCTGATATCCTGGGTGCTGGTTTGCTGACTGCGCATGGTTGTATCATGGTTTGTGGGGTTGACCAATGTTGTATTTTCAGCCTGCGGTTGCTGAAGGGGGGCAGGATTCTCTGCGATCGGTGTTTCACGTGAAACGCCGCGCGCAGATGCGTTGCGTGTGCCGCGTTGACCGCTGCGCGCATCCGCTTCGTTGTCGCTTCGGGCGCTGCCGTGCCCGGCTTTGTTCGGTTGTTGCACGCTCGTTTGATTAGAATTGTTGCGGCCTGCTTCAATGCGTCCCGTTTCTGTAGAATGCTGTCGACCCGGCTTCTCGTTGAGCTTTTCTGCGAATTTTGCGAGAAACCCGGTACCAAGCTTTTCACTGAGGCGCTTGAGTCCATCGGCCTGCGAGAGTACTGCATCAGGAGCTTTCTGCAAAAGGTTGAGCGTCGAAGTGGCCGTCTGCGTGCGCGCGGTTTGGTTCTGTGTAGTGGCCAGGGGTGATGCAGATTTCTTGTCTGCATTCGGCTTCTGCGCTTCACGGGAAGCTATTGCTGTCGACATGCGGGCTGTCGTGGTTGCCAGGCCCAGGGCCTGCAGTAATTCATTTTGCGGCCGAGCGGCACTCTTCGCGGCACCTTCAGATGCTTTGCTTGGCGCTTCTTGTTTTTCAGTGCCTGCGAGATCGGTGCTATCGGTATCTTTGGTTTCGTGGCCCGTTTTTTGCGCAGGCACAGCCTCTGTTCTTGTTTCAGTGCTCGCCTGGTTCTGTTGCGCGTTTACTATTGGCTCAGGCTTTGGTGTGGGTGTAGCCTTGTTTTCCGTAATTTCTTTTGCAGCCGCTGCCACCGGCTCAGCCTTTGCCGGTTGCACGGCGGCCATCAAGACCGATTGAAAGTCAGAACGAAGCTCAAGTGCGTCGGTATAAGGGGTCTTTGGGCGCGGCGATTGCATTTCGCGCGCGATGGACTTGTTGTCGGGTAATGAATTCAGAGAAAGCATCTGTACTCAGATATATCGGGTACAAACGAAATTGCTGAAGCGGATTTTCGGCCTGCGGGTACCCTCAACTGAAATTTTCACTCAAGCATTCATGCTAATGTGAAAATAATTCGTGTATCAGAAAGTGACATAAACCGGCGGTCAATCCACACTGTTTTCCACAAATGTGGACAACTAAAGGGGAAACAGACCGGAGATATCAGCAGGCAAAGGCGCCGCAATGTGCCAGCTCTCTTTGGTGTACGGGTGTTGCAGCGACATACTGCTGCAGTGCAGGGCAGAACGGTCGATCCGCAGCGTTTGCCAGTCTGCGGGGGCCATCAAATCATCAACGAACTTGAAGTACAGTTGTGCATCCACGCCATAGAGTTTATCGCCGACCACCGGGTAGCCCAGCGAATGCACTGTTGCCCTGATTTGGTGCATACGGCCGGTAAATAGCCGCGCACCGAGCAGCGTAAGGCCGGGTGCCCGCTGAACGATCTCAAAAGCAGTTCGCGATGTCTGGATGTCTCGCGCGTGAACGGGCGGATACTCGCGGGAAAAGAAGCGCTGACGGGGTAAAAGTGACCCGGGCAGCCGATATAGGTAGCCACTGGCGTCGATTACGCCGGGCCAGGCGCCTTCAACGGCAACGAGGTATCGCTTGTCGATATTGCCGGATCGCAATGTTTTCTGGAATATCGCTGCTGCGCCGCGGCTCTTTGCGAGCAAGAGCACACCGCTCGTCTCACGGTCCAGGCGGTGCAGAAGGTGCGGCGTCTGAAGTATACCGCGCGCGACCAATAACGCAGTCAGCGTTTGATCTCTGTATATACCCGAGGGATGCACCGGCAACCCGGGAGGCTTGTTGACCGCGAGAAAGTTTTCGTCTTCAAAAAGCGTAGCAATCTCTGAATTGACTTCAGGCTCGTCGCGCAGCGGGTAATCAAACCGAATGGTCTCGGCCGCCTGCAGTTTGCGAGACGAGCGCGCCGGCAGGCCATTCACCGTGACATGGCGGTTTTCGATGCGGTTTTGCCATTCGTTGCGAGAGAACTGGTCATAGCGCTTGGCAAGATACACATCGAGCCGTTTGCCGTGGTCGGCTTCGTGTACCACGATCTGCCGGGATTCTATTCGCATGGCAATCTTGCAATTTTCAAATGAGTTGACCCACCTGCTCGATAATAAACCCGACGTTATGCGAAAAGCAATTTGGGCACCTCTGCTGCTGGTGGCCTCGCTGATAGTTGCAGCAGCATGCAACAAGAAGGGCGAGGGCGCCGCATCGGGCGACGCGATACCTGCGACGACCATCGTTACCTCAGCAGATCTGAAGATGCGCATCGCCCCGAACACCACAGCCGTTGAGATCGCGCGCCTCACACGCGGTGAACAGGTGCGCATCGTGCAGCGCAGCGCAGACAGCGTGCAAGTTGGTAAGCTTAATGCGCACTGGTACAAGGTGACAAACGCGGCCGGCCTTACAGGATGGGTTTATGGCGCGCACCTCGCTGTTGAATCAAATGATGGCGACGCAAAGAGCGCCATGGAACAGGCCGAGAAGAAACTCAAAACGGCTTTGCTCGGGCGCTGGGACGCAGCAAAGATTACTGGTGCGCTCACCGCATTTTTTGTGACACTGACGCCTGACGGGCAAATTGAATTCGGTAATAATCGAAAAGGATTGCAATACGGCAAATACGAGATTGTGCTCGCTGATGGAACCGCAGTGGTTAACGTCACAGAAATCCAAAAGCCCCTGATGACCGATCTCAAAGCGAAAATCGTCGGCGATACGCTCGTCTTTACGGCGACACTCAACGGAGGTGAATACAAACTC
Source organism: uncultured Leptospiraceae bacterium (assembly GCA_942492915.1). Classification (GTDB taxonomy): domain Bacteria; phylum Spirochaetota; class Leptospiria; order Turneriellales; family Turneriellaceae; genus Turneriella. Next base: position 3,216,068 of record OW818662.1, on the reverse strand, counting down.
AACCTCTCAGAGAAAGACCCCGAACTCTTTCGTGATCAGGAAAAGAAGAAAACGGCAGCCGGTGCACCGGTTGTCGGCAACGGCGCACCCGGCTCGCCATGACAAGGCCTGTCACCCCGCACGAAGCGGGGGGTGAAAATACGGGAAAAATCCGCATCGGTAAGTTGCTCGCGAGGGCCGGATTGGTCTCGCGACGCGGTGCTGCAGATTTTCTCGAAGAGCACGTTGTCACAATCGAAGGCGTGCGGATTGTTGACCTTAACTATTCCATCGCTGCCGACCAGCTGCCTGCAATCACACTAACAGTGGACGGTAAGAAAGTCTTTCTGCGCGGCGACGACGAAGTGGTGCTCTTCAATAAGCCGCGAGGTTTGGTCTGTTCGCATAAACACCAGAAAGAACGCGGGAAAGACCTGCGTACTATATTCGACGCGTTGCCGCGGGAATTCGCTTCGTGGTTCTTTGCCGGCAGGCTCGATGTCAACTCAGAAGGGCTTATGGTGCTCTCGAACGACGGTGACCATATTTATGCACTGAGCCATCCCTCGCAGCGCGTGCTGAAAAAATATCGCGTGCAGACGACGAGGCCCTTGTCTCCAGCGGAGATTTCACGTTGTCTCAAAGGGATCTACGATAAAGGCGAGAAACTCAAATTTGAGAAAATGGAACCGGGGGCTATCACGGCTCAATACGAAGTCTGGCTAAGAGAAGGCAAGAATCGGGAAATCCGGCGCGTGATTGAAAAGCTGGGCGTGTTTATTCGAAAATTGGTGCGCCTCGAGCTTGGTCCCTACCAGCTGGGTGATTTGCCTTCGGGTGAATTCGTACGCATGGAAAAACGCAATCCGACAATTTGATCTCTACTATGTGTCTGCGCAAGTAATCTGTTTCTAACTTGACGCATGGCGCGGCAACGCACAGCAATCGCCATGGCCGAAGTCACCGTCAGAGAGGCGTTGAACCAGGCGCTCGCTGAAGAGCTGGCGCGTGACAACAATGTGTTTCTGATCGGCGAAGAAGTAGGGCACTACAACGGTGCCTACAAAGTTTCTCAGGGTCTGATGGCAAGATTCGGTGACGACCGTGTCATTGACACTCCTATTGCTGAGGCAGGTTTCGCAGGGCTCGCGATAGGCGCTGCGATGGCGGGCCTCAGGCCCATCGTCGAGTTTATGACCTGGAATTTTTCTCTCGTCGCAATCGATCAGATTCTCAATAACGCAGCCAAGATGCACCTGATGTCGGGTGGCCAGTTCAACATGCCGATTGTATTTCGCGCCCCGCAGGGCGCCGGCGGCAGCCTCAGCGCGCAGCATTCATCTACTTTGGAAAGTTTTTACACCTATACGCCGGGGCTTATCGTTGTTTCCCCGGCGACACCCGGTGATATGCGTGGCATGCTGAAGACGGCCGTGCGTAGCGACAACCCCGTAATCTTTCTGGAGCATGAAAAAATATACGCCGTGAAGGGTGGGCTCGACGAAGCCAATAATGCCGACTATCTGATTCCTTTTGGAAAAGCGCGCCTGGTGCGCGAACATGCTGATGCGCAGCTAACGATTGTGTGCTGGTCTTTCGCGCTGCAAGCAGTGCTGCGGGCTGCTGAGCAGTTGCAACAGACAGGTATCGAGGTGGATGTTCTCGATTTACGATCTCTAAAGCCTGTGGATTCAGACGCTCTCGCAGAAGCCGTGCAAAAGACGCACCGAGTACTCATTGTGCAAGAAGCGACGCCGGTGGCATCTTACGGAAGCTGGCTGGCTTACTATATTCAGCAGATTGCTTTCGATGAGCTCGATGCACCTGTTACGGTCTTGTCGTCAGACGATGTGCCCATGCCGTATACTTTTTCTCTCGAGCCGCAGGTGCTGCCCAATGTTGCGCGCATTGTAGCTGCTGCTACAGAGCTTGTGAATTAGTCTAACACGGATTTTTTCCTTAACTAAGGAAAAATCAGGCAGACTTTTTGCGATTACGGTATTTGGGTTCTTCGGCGTGCTCTACAGGCAGCCCGTGTTTGATGCGGTTTACATCGCCGGCCAGTATCTTATGAATTGCTGGTTCAAGTTGATCGACAAACACTTTTCCGTCCAGATGGTCCATCTCGTGCAAGAATGCGCGGGCCAACAGCATCTCACCTTCAACGATCTTCTCATTCCCGCTCATGTCCTGATAGCCGATCTTCACCCAGCGTGGTCGCTTTAATTCGGCTGAGAGGCCCGGAACAGACAGACATCCCTCTTCACCGTCTTGCATCTCTTTAGATGCCTCAAGCAGTTGAGGATTGATAAATGCGCCTTTGATAAAACCCTTCTCGACCAGGTCGATAACGAGCACTCGCTTTAGCACTCCGATCTGTACGGCAGCAAGCCCGACGCCGCCTTCAGCGGCCATCGAATCGAACATGTCACGCACGAGATTGCGCAGATCGCGATCGAATTTGGTAATACGTTCAGATACCTTGTACAGGCGGTCGTCTTGAATGGTGAGTACTGGTTTCACAGCCACGGTATTAACTTAAACTGAAATTCGAGACAGGGCGAAAATAAGTATCAGCCCAATTGATAACTGTCCCTAGTTAAGGAAAAAACACCAACTTTCAAAAAAAAAGGCCGGCAAGGCCGACCTTCATGAGAATCTCTCAGTATAGAGGGATTATCTGCCCAATGCCTTCTTCATCGTCTCGCCGATTTCAGCAGGTGATTCGCAAACGTGGATTCCAGCGTCTTTCATCGCCTTCATTTTCGTCTGAGCTGTGCCTGCAGAGCCTGAAATGATAGCCCCGGCGTGACCCATACGGCGTCCAGGGGGTGCTGTTTGGCCGGCGATAAAGCCGACGACCGGCTTCTTGACATGCTGTTTGATGTACTCTGCAGCCTCTTCTTCAGCGCTGCCGCCGATCTCACCGATCATTACGATGCCCTCTGTACCGGGGTCATCCGCAAGTAGTTTTACCGCCTTAAGGTGCGGCAGGCCAATTATGGGGTCACCTCCGATGCCGATGCACGTGCTTTGTCCCAGGCCCACTTGGCTCAGCTGGTGCACCGATTCGTAAGTAAGTGTTCCAGAACGTGAGACTACACCGATCGTACCGGGCTTGTGAATAAACCCGGGCATGATACCCATCTTACCTACGCCCGGCGTGATGACGCCGGGGCAGTTTGGCCCAACTACGACGGTTTTGCTATTGCGGATAAAATCCACAATGCGCGACATGTCACGCACCGGAATGCCTTCCGTTATACAAATCACGAGATCAAGGCCCGCCGTGATGCCTTCAAGAATCGCATCGGCTGCGAATGGCGGGGGCACAAAAATGACTGCCGCATTGGCTGCTTCTTTTTCGACTGCGTCCTTTACGCTGTTGAATATCGGCAGGCCGTGTTCAGATTTTTGGCCACCTTTGCCGGGGGTTACGCCGCCGACCACTTTAGCGGTCGTATTGTACTCGAGCATTTGCCCGGTGTGAAACGAGCCTTCTTTGCCCGTAATACCCTGCACGATGATGCGGGTCTTTTCTGTAATGAGAACTGCCATAGAGTTTGAGTTCAAACAGAAAAGAGGGCGTCAAGGAGTAAGAGGTGGTGCCCTGTCTGAAAACGATAGGGTTTCCAGGATTTGTTTGGTTTTGTCTGACCACTCGACTACGGTGAATCCGTAGTTAAGGAAGCTTTCAGCATATGGCCGTCCTACTTTTTCTAAGCTTCTAAGTATTAGGTATATTATTCGGGAAACACTTATCCTTGTGGCGGCGGAAAGCGTGTGGAGCTGGTTGTAGGTGCTCAAAGGCCAATAGACGCTGATAATCTGGCATGGCTCCCTACCTCGTGTGTAGGCGACGAAGGTCTCTCTCTCCGGGCTCCCGAGGTCCAACCGATTCAGCAACACCGCAAGGTTTGTTTCGATAAGCAAGCGTTTGCCACCCCATTGAGTCGCAGAACTCCTGGGCAGGGAAATTGAAGTCTTCTTGCGCGCGCCAGATTCTCTCACTCAAACGATCCTTCTAATTATTAAATACCAAAAAGGTGAGCTTTTTTCTCATTAGGATTGTATAATTTCATGCGACATAATAACGCTCACTGCGACTTTCCCTAGTTAAGGAAATTTCCCCAACCATGGCTTCCGCCATTTCCAAATCATTGACGCGTTGTCTCGGAGCGATATTCTATCCGGTCAGGAGAATTAGTGCAAAAACTAGCAGATATATCACAACATTTCAGCAACGGTATCGAGTTGCGTGACAATGAGCCCGTAGAAGGCGCGATCAAGAAATTCAAGCGCGAAGTAGCGAACTCAGGCATTTTGACTGAGCTGAAAAAGCGCGAATATTTCGAAAAGCCGAGCGTGATCAAGAAACGCGAAAAAGACCAGGCTGAACGCAAGCGTTTTCGCAAGCGTAACATCTACAACGAAGCATAAAATACTGTACGGCGCTCCTGTGAGTGCCGTACACATTCGGTTACATGGCATCTGACGCCGACCGAATTATCGCCGCGATTCCCATTGAAAGTTATCTCGGGCGCTTCGTGGTGCTCAAGCGCAAGGGGAATAACCTCTGGGGCCTGTGTCCTTTCCATGGTGAAAAAACTCCTTCATTCTCTGTAGCCCCGCAAAAAGGCATTTATAAATGTTTTGGGTGTGGCGTCGGCGGCAACGTCATCACATTCGCGAAAGAGTTTCATAAACTTTCGTTTCCCGAAGCTCTGAAGACGCTTGCCGATTTCGCAGGTATCGAACTCTCTCATCAGCCGCATCGGCCGGGTGAAGACGACCGCAAGCGCGCACTCATAGAATTGCATTTGTGGGCGCACAAACTCTACCAGACGCAGTTCAGCGGGTCTGACGCGGAACGGTACATAAACGGCAGGCGGATTGATCAACGCGCAGTTTTGGCTTTTGAACTCGGTTATGCACCCGACCAGACCAGATATCTGGAGACTAAGCTCAATGAGCGGTACCGTAACGAGCCCCAGCTTTTGGCTAAAGCCATCGAAAACCTGACCGTGATAGGGCTTACGGGACGCAACGACAGCGACTCTTATAATCGTTTTCGCGATCGGCTAATATTTCCCATTAAGGACCTGCGTGGACAGGTTATCGCCTTTGGCGGACGGCTCGTGCGCGAGAAAGAGAACGCGGGCAAATACATCAACTCGCCGGAAACTCCGCTCTTCAATAAGTCGAACACTGTCTACCGGCTCGGCGAGGCGGCGCAGGCTATTCGCAAAGAGGGTTTTGTGATTGTGTGCGAGGGTTATCTCGATGTGCTCGGTCTTTTTGAGGCCGGGCTTGAGAATGCAGTGGCCCCGCTCGGTACGGCATTTACCGGTGAACAGGCAAAACAAATCAAACGTTTCGCCGACAACGTCGTGTTCTTTCTCGATAACGACAACGCGGGCACCGAAGCTGCCTTTAAGTCGCTGCGAATTGCGCGCAAAGCCAATCTCGCGATCAAAGTGGTGCATCCTCTGGCGGCGGGTGACAAGCAAGATCCTTTTGACCTGAGCCGCAAGCTGTCGCCAGAAGAAATGCGCTTTCTCGTGCAGCAGGCGCACAGCGAAGTCAGATTTCTCAGCTGGTATTTCTTTCAGTTCAAACACGACGTCGGCGATTTGTCGCAAAAGAAGCAGGCGCTGGTTGAATTCTACGAATACGTGCGCCTGCTCGAAACCGAACTCGAGCGCGATGAGTTTCTCAAAGCCGCGGCGGGCGCATTGCAGGTCGACGTACAGATTCTTCGCAAAGACTTTTTGACTCCAGTACAGGGGGGTAAGACCGCGGGCGCGTGGTTGAATCCTGTAGAGCCTGCAACTGTGCGTCAGACCACCGTGGCGGCAAAGCCCAAACCCGTAAGTAAGCAAGAAAAAGAAATCATAGCGATGCTGATCAAATTTCCCGACCTCGGCGATGAGCAGATGCTGCTCTCTGAAATCCCATGGGAAAGCGAACCGGCCTATCTGCTCTATTCATTTTTTCATGACCGGCTGAGCACAGGTGAGGCCTACACGTGGCAGAATCTGAACTCGGCGATGCAATTTTTGCCCGATAACCTCTCGTCGCTGCTTGCCGAAATCATGATGGACTATGAAGCCGCTTTTGATCAGGCTGAAAGCCTCACGCCAGCGGAGGCGAAACGTAACCTGGGCCAGTTGGTGCGTGCGCTGGCAATTCAAGCGCTCGAAAAGCGCATTCAAGAACGTCAGAAAATTATAGCGTCAGAAGAAAAGAAAGGGACAGATATAGACGAGCTCATGCTCGCGCAGCAAGAAGATATCGACAAGCGCACCCAGTGGTTCAGAATGAAGGCGCACGTATAGTTATGCTTGCAGGACTGCGAATATTATGCAATCGGGCATATGCCCGCTAAATGTCTGATTCCCGCCGCCGGTAAAGGCACGCGCATGCGCCCTTTGACGCATACTCTGCCGAAGGCGATGCTGCCAGTGGCTGGCAAGCCCTCGATATTTCACATTATCGACCGCGCCGCGCAGGCCGGCGTGGAAGACTTTGTCATCATCACGGGGTATTTGCGTGAACTTATGGAGAGCGAGATTCTCGCTGCCTACCCGAAGCTTAAAATTCAATTCGTGGAGCAGAAAGAACAATTAGGCCTGGGCCACGCGATCTATATGGCGCGGGAAAAGTTCTCTGCAGCTGACGCCATGCTGCTCATCTACGGCGACACGCTTTTCGAGGGTGATATCGAAAGCATGATGAAGGCCGCGAATCCCGTAATTGGCGTTTTTGAAGTACCTGATCCGAAACGCTTTGGCGTCATCGAGAAGGGACCTGGCCAAACCATTACCAACCTTGTCGAAAAGCCCGAGAAGTTCGTATCAAATCTCGCGATACCGGGAGTGAACTTCTTTCCGAGTTCAGCAGAACTTTTTGCAGCCCTTGAGCATATAGTTTCGAATAACATCCGCACAAAAAATGAATACCAGGCGACCGACGCCTTTCAGTACATGCTCAAAGAGAAAAAGACGACCTTCACCTGGCAAATTCTCACCGCTTGGGATGACGCCGGCACTCTCGAGGCGATTCTCGACACGAACAAGATTATACTGGGTCGCCGCGGCGCCGGCAAAATGTTTGCGGTTGCAGCGGACGCAAAAATAGCCAATGCAAATATTGATCAATACGCGAGCATCTCCGCGGGTGCACAGATTGAAAATTCCACCTTAGTAAACTGCATTGTCGATCGCGGCTCTGTAATCAAAAACTGCAAGCTCGAAAACTCACTGGTTGGTCGCAATGCAGTACTCGAGAACATCACGGGTACAATCGTTGTCGGTGATGACACGCAGGTGCGGGCGCGTTAACAAATTATCAGCCCGCAGTTGCAATAGCGTGCGCATGAGGATTTTCACCTGAAACAGATCTTCATCGCAGAACCGTATTATACCGTTTGCCGTTACGTTGAAGAGACACTGGCAAAGCACGGTTACGAGGCCTGGCTCGTGGGCGGCAGCGTCCGTGATCTGCTGATAGCGGGCCGCCTTAGCGACCTCGACTACACTACCAATGCGCATCCTGAGCAGGTGCAGAAGATTTTTCCCCGAACGGTTCCCGTCGGTATAAAATTCGGCACGGTGCTTGTCTTATACCGTGGGCAAAAGGTCGAGGTGACGACGTACCGCGCAGACGCAGACTACCATGACGGTCGCAGGCCTTCGTCAGTTGAGTATGCGCAGCAGCTCGAGGTTGACATCCGCCGGCGCGATTTTACCATCAATGGCCTTGCGTATTCGGTCACTCGTAAGCAACTGGCCGATCACTGCGGTGGCGTCGATGATCTGAATCAAAAAATTTTGCGCACCATCGGTGAACCGATGCAGCGTTTTACCGAAGACGGTCTGCGGCCAATACGTGGATGCAGAATCGCGGCGAAACTCGGTTTCGAGATTGAATCTGCAACTCTCGCTGCTATGCGCCAATGCCTGCCGGTCACCGCCAAAGTCGCCCCCGAAAGGTTTTATGACGAGTGGCGCAAGACGCTGCGCATGAAGAATCGGCGCTCGTACTGGCACCACCTGCTCGAAGCGCATATCCTACCGGCATTTCTGCCACACATCGCAGAAGCATTTGTCGGTGAGGCGCGTGACCAGTTCTTGCGCGAAGCCGATCATCTGCACCTGCGGTCGATGGGAGACTATGCAGCGAGTGTTTTCTCGCTACTGCAAATAAGGCAAAAATCAAAGATTGAGGCCACGTTGCGCGGCACGAAGTTCCCTACCGCAGAAATGAAACTCTGCCTGGCGTTGCTTGAATCCCCATTGCAGAGTCTGTCTGATGAATTTGACAGACCTGCCTTGAAGATGGCCCTCGCGCAGGTGACGCGGCGCGATAGGCTTGCGCATATACGGTTTTTTGTCGCAATGCGTGCCGCTTCCCTGGCAACTCGCGGTGAGCTACCAGGGCCGGTGAGGCTCTTCAGGGAGCGCGCCGCAACCCTCTATGGTTCAATTCGCCGTTCAGGCGAACCCATGGATATCAGCGATTTGGCTGTCTCGGGAACGGATATTCAGGCGCTGGGTATCAATGGCCGCGCCGTCGGTGAGGCGCTTGAACGGCTGCTCCAGAGAGTTTTGCACACCCCGGAGTTAAATAGCCATTCCACCTTGCTTTCCTTAGTTAAGGAAACTTCGGCTTAGCCGGCTTTCTTGCGCTTTCCAGCATATTCGGGAACGCCCGCAAGTCTATCTAAATGCTCCCGCTGATCGAGCATGCGCTTTTCATGAATCACCCGGCGAGCTTCGCGTTCTTCTTCGTTCTGTTTGCGCGGTTCAGTTTCAGACGGCCTCAGAGAAACCAGAAGTTCGGTAAAAGGTTTGGGGATCAGAAATCCATCCCAACTATTGAGCCGCCAGAATTTTCTAGGCGCAACACACACGGGTACGAGCTCGGTTTGTGTCAATTGAGAAGCGACAATTGCACCAGCCTGAAAGACGTACATCGGACCGCGCGGGCCATCGGGTGTCATAACAACAGAGCTCTTGCGGCGCCCGAGTGCGTGGCTCAGCATCGTAAGTGCTTCTTTGCCGCCGCGAGACGACGAGCCGCGGGCAACCTCGCCACCCCAGCGTTCGACGACATTTGCTATGGCCTCGCCGTCGTTCGACTGGCTGATCAGTACCGTCAGGTGCACTCCCTTGTCAAAGAAGGTGCGCTTCAGATAGATGGCCGCCATGAAGATGCGGTTGTGCCAGAAGAGAAAGATTACCGGTCGTCGGCGGCTCAAGATATCGTCACGAATCTCTTTGCCTTCGACGTATGTAACCCTACACGTCATGTAGATGAACTCCATGAGCCATTTGAGCAAGGTCACGCCGAGCCAGTGCCCGAATGTTTTCAACATGGGATTGTTTATTTTCGCGGCCACGCCGCGAAAATAAACAAATTAGATTCGCTACTTTTCGAAATCCTTATAGATCAGGCTTGGCTGTATGCCCGTATTGCCCTGGTATTTGCCGCTTTTGTACTCGGTGAACTCGCCCTCGACGGTGTGGTAAAAGATCTGGCAGATCTGCACACCGGGATAAATACGCACGGGCTGAATGCTCGAGATTTCAAGCGTCCAGAATCCGCGAAAGCCGATGTCGCCAAATCCAGCGGTAATGTGCACGAAGAGACCGAGGCGGCCGATACTGCTGCGACCTTCAAGCATTGGCACAAGATTGCGGGTTTCGGTGAGTTCACGCGTTCGGCCAAGGTAGAGTCTGCCCGGTTCGATCACAAAGCCCGATTCCGGAATTTTCAGCAATTGTGTCTCATTTGGCTTCTTCATGTCGAGGACGGCGTCTTTGTAGACAAGCAACTCGTCGTGCAGCGTCAGATTGTATGAATTGGGATTCAGATACTTTTCATCGTATGGTTCGATGATGATGTCTGCACCGAGGCGCTTTTTGATTTCAATACCAGAAAGAATCATGCTCTCTCCATAACCGAAACAAGATTGCGCGCAATGTGCTCGAAGGCGTCCACAACGGGTTGAATGTTCTTATTCTTGTTTTTGTACACCGGAATCTCGCCTCTCTCTGCAGCAGCCATGCAGTCTTCAACGAGCGGAACCTGGCCGAGCAGCAGACTTTCTGAGCTGGCTGCGAGCCTTGACCCGCCGCCTCGCGAAAAGATATGGCTTGGCTTGCCGCAGTGGCTGCAGATAAACTCACTCATGTTCTCGACGACTCCCAAAATGGGAATATTCACCTGTTCAAACATCGCGACAGCCCGGCCCGCATCGAGCAGAGCGACCGATTGTGGTGTCGTGACGATGATAGCGCCATCGGTCTGTACGAGCTGTGCCAATGACAGCTGCGTATCGCCGGTGCCCGGCGGCAGGTCGATGATCAGGTAGTCGAGCTCGCCCCAGTTCATGTCATAAAGAAACTGCTCCACTGCTTTGCCCAGCATCGGGCCGCGCCACACGATCGGCTGGTTGTCATCTACCAGAAACGAGAAACTCATGAGTTTGAGGCCGTATTTCTCTACAGGCGTGATACGGTCGTTCTTTACATCCATCTGCTGTCGACCGCTGAGGCCGAGCATCTTGCCGACAGACGGGCCGTAGATGTCCGCGTCCATTAATCCTACTTTCTTGCCCATTTGCTGCAGCGTCGAGGCAAGATTCACTGATACCGTTGATTTGCCGACACCACCTTTGCCAGACGCAATTGCTATCACGTGCTTTACCCCGGGGATACTGCGCTGTGGTCGGGCTACCGGGCCTTGTTTGGTCACTTCAGGTTTCGCATCCGACCATTTAAATTTGAAACCGTCAGGCGCAATACCCTCTTTACTCGCCAGAGTGCGAACCTGTGCTTCGATTGCGAGTTGCCACTTTTTGTCACCGTTTGCCTTTAATTCAATCACCGGCTTCTCGCCGTCTTGAATGGCCACAAACAACTTGTCGTCCATGACTGATTTGTGCGTCAGCGGGTTCTGCACTTTCGCCAAAAGATTCTGCAATTTTTCTTTCATGTTACCTGCTCTTGAATGTGTTGGCGACAAAGATTGCCGCAATGTTGAAGATAATACCAAAGATTCCGACCCATGCATAGTTTTGGATAGGTTTACCCGCAGGTGCATAGAGGATAAACGACGCGGCGATCGCCCCCAGTGACATCGCGAGCTGCTGCACTGAACCATTGAGACTCATAAAAGTGCCCCGGTGAGCCGGAGACACGGTATTATTGAGCAGCGCCATTGCTGGTACCATGCGTCCTGAGACAAAGACAAAGAACAGCACAGTAAAAGTCATGAGCACGGGAAATACCCGTGTCCATTCGTATGTAACCAGCATGAATGGTATCGACGCAAGCAGCGAAATGAAGCTGTAGATGCGCACGTTTCCGTAACGGTCGCTCAGCCAGCCTACGATCGGCGAGCTGATAATCGTCGCAATGCCGCCACTGAGGTAAATTACAGGCAATTGCGAATCTGTAACGCCGTTGTTCTTCTGCATAAAGCCCGCGATATACGGTATGATGCTGAAACCCGCGACAAAGTGAAAGACCATCATCAGGTACAGTCTCTGGTGCTTCTTATCTGACAAGACTGCCTGAATCTGTCTGACAACGTTCATGCGCGGCCCGAAAAGGTGATCGCGCAGAGCAGGCATTTTCACCCAGGCGAACACGAGAATCAACATCGACCCCACTGCAATCAGATAATACGGTAGCTGCAAGAAATAACTGTTAGCCAGCCAGATACCTGCAGGTACGCCCATCACCGCTGCCACTGAAAATGCCATCATCAGAATTCCGGTAGCGCGGCCTCGCTTCGCAGGCTCGATCAGGTCGCCGATAATCGAAAAGGTTACGCCTGATAACAGGCCGCCAAATGCCCCGGTCACGACGCGTGCCGCGAGAAATGTGTAAAAGCCGGGCGCCACGGCGCAGAGCAGGTTACCGACAATAAATCCCATGAACCCAATCATGAGCGACGCTTTGCGCGAGATGCGGTCGATAAAAAATGTCGCCGCGATACCTGAAACGAAGGCGGCCAGCGTGTAGCTCGAAACCAGCCAACCGAACTGGTTGGTCGTAATGTCAAAAAGCTCTTCAAATTTCTTGGCGAGCGGCATGATGACCATGAAATCAACGATGTGCATGAATTGAATCGCGGCCAGAATCGCTAGCACACCCCACTGCTGACGCGTAAAGACCGGCGATCGTTTGCCTGAAGCTTGCCCTGCAGCCAGTTGAGGTTTTGCAACCTGCAATGCGGATGAATATTCGTGTGCGCGCTGCGGCCGCTTCGAGGTGGTCTTTCGCTCCGCTGGTCTACCCGGCTTCTTCGCTGCTGCGGCCTTTTTGGGCGCAGCTTTACGGCGCTGTACCGACTTCTTTTTCGCTGCCGCCATGATCCATGAGGGAATTTTGAGACAGCGCGAAAAAGATTTATCGCTCTGCTGTCTCGTCGGCCTGGTTCAACGCGAATCGCCGCCAGGCTTCGAGTTGTGCAGGTTTAAAGAGAATCAATGCTGGTTTGCCACCGGCCTGAAATCTGAAATCCAGGTTGCGCGCCGTGCTAAATGCATGGAGTATTGCTTCGCTTTCATTCAAGTAGCCTGTATAGGTGCGCCAGTGGCGTTCAACGGAACCCGCAGCCGTAGGTTTGCCGAAGGTGATGTATCCGGTCTGCGCCTGCACTTCGCTCACCAGTGCAGGGTTTGAACCGCTGCGCTGGCCGGTGTCGAGCACGGTTACCTTCTCGCTGCTTTCCCGGGCAGTGATTTGCTGTAGCGTGAACGGAACATTTCGCTCATCTATCCTCATTATGCCTTCAGCCGAAGGTGGTGGATCGTCATGGTAAAGTTGCAGTGTGACCTTGATGGCCGTGACTGGCTCACCTTGCAGGGGCTGCGTGCGCTCGAGGTCGAACTGCACGCGGCGTTCGCCGCGGTCGAGCTCAGCGACATGGTCGTGGTCAGTCTGCAGGTAGTGTTGGGTTACGAGTGAAAATTTCTGGCCGGCATTCATCTGCTTCAGGCGTACTGTATTGTAGGCAGAAGAACATCCGACGAAAAGCAGAAGTAGGCTAAAAAAAAGGGCCGGCATGGTGCGCGATACTCTCACGCTCATGCGGCCCCCATTGTCAACGCCGACTTAAGTTGTCGCGAGACCGAGATTCTTCGAAACAATCTCGCGCATGATCTCAGACGTGCCCGCGTAGATTGTCTGCACGCGGCAATCGAGGTACGCCTTCGCGATGGGGTACTCCATCATGAAGCCGTAGCCGCCGAAGAACTGCAGGCATTTGCTGACATGCGTTTGCAGCATTTCTGAGCATTGCAGCTTTACAGCCGACGCTTCGGCGGTGACTTTTTCACCTGCCATAAATGCCATCACAACGCGATCGAGGTATGAGCGCGCCGCCTCTTGTTCGACGTACATGTCGACGAGACTGAAGCGTGTGTTCTGAAAAGCGCCAACCGGTTTGCCAAAAACTTTGCGTTCGTTGCAATATTTCACGGTCTGATCGAGCACAACTTCGGCAGAAGCAATGTTTGATACCGCGAGAACCAGGCGTTCTTGCGCCAGAGACATCATGAGGTAACGAAAGCCCGCATTGAGCTTGCCGATCAGGTTTTCTTTCGGAACCTTAACGTCGTTGAAGTGCAGCTCAGAAGTATCTTGCGCGTGCAGGCCGATTTTCTTGAGCTTGCGCCCGCGTTCGAAGCCTGGCATACCGCGTTCGACCATGAGCAACGATATGCCGCCCTGGCCTTCACCAGTACGTGCGACGACGATGCAGAGGTCTGACAGGTAGCCGTTAGAGATAAATGTCTTCGAACCGTTCAGCAGGTAGTGGTCGCCCTTGTCGACGGCGCGAGTTGTGACAGCCGCGAGGTCTGACCCTGTGCCGGGTTCGGTCATGCCGATTGAAAGAATTTTGGTTCCGTTGATAATCCCCGGTAACCAGCGTTTCTTCTGTTCTTCGTTCGCATAATGCAGAACGTAGGGCGCAATCACGTCGGCGTGCAGTGAGATAAAAAAACCAGAAGATGCCGCTTTGGCGAGCTCTTCGATCACAATGACGTTGTAGAGAAAATCGAGGCCCATGCCGCCGTACTCTTCGGGAAAGTTAGGGCAAATCATCCCGAGTTGGCCTGCTTTTTCCCAGACGTCGCGGGTAACTTCACCGGCCTTCTCCCATTCTTCGTGGCGCGGTACGCATTCTTTGGCGATAAAGTCCGCGACCATTTCGCGAAAACGGTCGTGCTCTTCTGTGAAAGGAAGCAATCTTGGTAGTCTCTTGGTCATTTGTTTCTCCTTTAGTACCGCGGCGGGGCCCTTTCGCCGGTGTCTATGAGTTTCCCATAAACCGGTGGCCATTCACCATTGTAGCAACTGTTACAGCTACTGCAGTGACCGATCGGGCAATTGCGACGCGGCGTAAATCTTTTGGCTGCATCGATGCCCCTGCTGTGGATTTCCATAGCTGGGTTTTGCCCGGAATTATGTCGTATAGTGCTCAGCGTCCCGCCAATTCAGGTCGATATTCTTTAGGTAGCCATGCGCCCGCTTTATCTCGTCATTTTTTCATTAACTGTCACATCCTCATTATTGGCCGAGGTGTACCCATTGTCACTGTTTCGCCAGTACGAAGACCATGAGCCACGCCCTGGCTTGCTGATCGGTCGCATCAACACCAAGGGTACCGACAACTCGGTGGCGCCGCGGCAGGTTCTTGGCTATGACGCGCGCATGTCTGTCGTGAGCGCTTCAATCGACAACGCAGCAAAAGTTTACCCCGGAATGAAAGTCTACGTGGTGAAGCGCGAGCGCGACCACCAGAAGAACAAAGCCGCGCTGATTGTCGCCGAGGGTGAGATTGATTCACTCACCGACACTGTGTTCTCGGGTCGTGTCGCACAGATTCGTGGCCAGTTCTCTATGGTCTCACGCCAGCACTTTGTGGCGATACCGCAGGCGACAGCGGTGCGTAGCGGCGCGGGCGGCGATCGCAAAGACGCACAGGAATATCTGGTCGAGGCAGAACGCCACCGCCACGAGCATGATTATGCACGCGCCGCGCAAAAATTGCAGCACGCGCGCGAACTCGAACCCAATAATCCTCTGGTGAACCTGCGGTATGCGCAGCTCGCTCTGCAGAATGGCGCCGAAGAAAAAGCATCGGCCGCTCTGCAGAAGGCGTTTGTTGAACGCCGGCGGCTCGAAGACGTCAACGAATACCTGGCGCTTGGGGCGCTCTATCTGTCGTCGCAGGTGCGAGGATTGCCCTCTCAATCAAAAGATTTGTTGAAATCGGCGGCGGCTCTTTTGACCGTCATGCGACAATTTGAAAAAGATCTGGGCCAGTTCGGCAAAGATCTGACCCCACCAAAATCGGCGAGCTTTCGCCAACGTTACAGCCGCTTCTCGGCTTCTTATCACCTTAGCTATGGAGTCTTGCTGAGGCGTATCGCCGCTAACCTCGCAGAATATTCACCCGAAGCGATCAGCAATATGCTGAGTTTTGCCGAGCGTGATGCGCTTTATGCGCCAATTGAGACGCGGGTCGCGCGAGAGCGCGTGCTCGCATTACCGCGCAAAAAATGGGATAGAGCCTACGTCGACGCGGCGATCACGCATTTTGAAATCGCCCTCAAGAAAGACCGGCACAGCGAAGCCGGATTTGAAATCATCGATCTCTGCGACCTTCTGTGGGATTCTGCAGACAACAATCGTCGTCAGGTACTAAAAGAGATTGTGGCGCGTTATGCCGGCCAATACCTCGAAACTGCGCATGAAGATCAGCGGATGGGCCGGGTGCGGCGCGCGCTGAGCAAAGTTAACCAGGCCTGATATTTGCGCGCGCGGTCTGGCCGGCCGTACTTGACAGCACCTTTGAGCAGAATCTGGCATTTGTAGATCGCTTCGTCGAAAAGAGTGCTCGCCAGCTTTTCAAAGCGCGGTATATTCTTGTGTTGCCGGTAGAACCTGTGCAGAGCCAATACCCGATAGCGATCAGTTTCGGGTGTGCTACTGACCTGCTGCCAGTCACCGGCGCGCTTGATGACGAGCGCTTCATCCATAAACCCTACAGGCGTGTCTGCGAGCATGCGCAGCCAAAGTTCAAAATCGCTGCACACCGGAAAATGTGCATTAAAGCCGGCGTGCTTTTCGTAAAAGCTGCGCCGAAACATGACTGCTGAGTTCGCAATCAGGCAGCGGCCAAATGCGCGTTCGAGAAAAGCTCCACCTTGTTTGCGATGTTCTGAGCGCTGCAAGATGGTTTTACCATGGCGTTGCCATTCTTCGTTCGCGTGCACCCACTGCAACGCGGGATCACCCGAGAATTGCGCAATTTGCTTTTGAAGCTTGGTGCTCACCCACAGGTCATCGCTGTCCAAAAACGCGACAAACGGTGCGTGACCGGCCGCGACCCCGGCGTTGCGGGCGCCACCCGGGCCGGTGTTTCGGGCAAGCCGCAAAAACGTGACCCGATTATCTTCCAAATGTATTTGCTCTGCCAGCGGCAAAGGCGAGGCGTCATCGACAATGATCAGACGCAGAGATGTGAGCGTCTGGGCGAAAACAGAATCGATAGCCTCCCGCAGAAGTTGGGGCCTCTCATAGGCCGGTATAATAACATCGACGAGATTCTCAGCCATTGGTCTGGCGCTGAAATAGAAAGAAATTATCTTCGTCGAGATCGCCGGCTTCGAGCAATACGTATCCCGGCATTTGCGGGCTCCCGGTGCCGTTCTGATTTGCAATTAATTTGCTAAGAGAATTGCCGCGCCCCGGGTTTCGCCAAAGCGTCGTAGCAGTGTGAAGCTTAGATTGGTAAACGGCGATCAGGTCAACGAAACCTGCGTCGATCAGGCTCTGGGAAAAGCCGGGCCCCGCCTCAATTAGTACAGTGTTGTGGCCCTTGCGCAGTATTTCATCCAATACTGAATTCATCGTTTTGGCAAATTCTGCATGCAGGGCCGAGCGCGGCTTTTCGAAGAGTTCAAAACCCTCACCAATACCTTCTTGAAAATTCAGCATCGCTAGACGTTCGTCGCTCTTGGCCTCTGTGATCAGGTACCCCCGGCCAGGAACGCGAAATTCTGTGCCCGCTGCGTCACGGCCCTGCATTCGCAACTGTTCGCTGAGTAGTCGCGCAAAGAAATGGGTCAAACCCGAATTTGTCCAATCGATCTCACTATTGGGATACCGCACACCGAGCCGGGGGCTGTCAACCAAGACCGTCCCGGGCGTAGCCAGTGTGAATTTGCAGTAGTTGCGCAGTGCAGCGGTTACGGCCGCTGCCTTTGGACCGCTGATTTTTCCTGATGAGCCGCTTGCCGGGGCGAGCGCCCCGTCTGATGTCTGTGCCCATTTTAATACCACCCGTGGCCGGTTCTGTTTGCGGGCATGAAAAAATGGCCCGGTCGTGAGGAGTTTCTCCTCGACAAAAATCTGTTCGGGCAGCAATTCAACCTCGACATTCTTCGCACTGAGCAGTTCGACTGACCTGCCCATGACTTCCGCGGCAAGATCGCGCTCAGCAATCACGACGCGGCCTACACTCTTTTCAAGAATAATCTCAGTACATGGCGGCGTTCGACCATGATGGCAGCATGGCTCCAGAGTAACGTAAAGTGTGGCCGTCCGCAGATCAGTTGCGCCCAGACTGGCAAGAGCTGCGCGCTCGGCATGCGCATAGCCTGTCCGCTGCGTGAAACCCCGCGCCAGAATAACGCCACTTTCAGAGACAACTATTGCACCTACGGCGGGGTTAGGGTCAGAATTGCCTGTTGCTTTCAGTGCCTCTTCGTACGCGAGGCGCATGAAGTTCAGGTCTGTCGCCTGGGTCACGTGTTCGTTTCGCGCGCTTCGTCGTCTTGCGCTACAATCGCGAGGTTTAGCAAGAAGATGACGCTGTCGTCGTCGTCCAGATGCGCCACGCCGCGAATTGCACTCTGCGTCGCGTTCTGAGCAAAATCGGGATTCTCTTCGATATTTTTCGCGGGAATAAAAACTACCCGTTCGACCGAATCGCAGACGATGCCTGTGAGTCTGCCGCTATTGTGCGTGACAATAATGCGCGTTTCTGCCCCCGCTTCTGCAGATTCAACCGAGAAACGTTCGCGGAGGCCCACTATTGGTATAATTTGCCCGCGCAGGTTGATGACACCGAGCACGTGCCGTGGCGCGTGCGGAATTTTCTTCGGCTCACGGTAGCGCAGCACTTCTTGGGTTTCTGCTATGTCTACGGCGTAAGTTTCTGGTCCAATTTTGAACAGAACGAATTGGTTCTGTGCACCGTTCGTCTGCATCAAATGCGGTTTTCGCGTCTGCTTGCGTCGGGCAGACCACCCTTCTCTTTATTGTCGCGTTTGTAGAAATAATAGAGTACCAGACCGATAGCAACAATTGAATTGAAGAATACCCAAAGAAAACTTAAGGCGTGATAAAAGCCATACGCGACCAGCGACTGCGCAGCAATGGTTGCGCTTAGCCCGAAGAAGAATGTCGTATCATTTTCAATAAACTTACGTACCATCGAAGGCCATTGCATTTCATCGGCTTTGTCTTTCAGGTAGGGTTGGCCGATGAACCACAGGCCTGGTAGCACGGCGGAGTGAAAAAAGGCACTCTCGTAGTGTTCACCGTAGACACCACCCGTATAGCTCAGCATATAACCCAGCAGCACACCAGCAAAAACACCTGCATAGCTCGTCGCAGGGTCGACACTCACAATGCGTTGCCATTCGTTGACGATAAAGTTGTGCGCGTAAATAAGCTCATCGCGCGGATATTCACGCCGCCCGTCATTGAGCAGCCGCCGGTAGTAGTTGAGTAACAATACCAGTGCCCCCATAACGGCGATCACCAGAAGCGACGCGACAAATTCCATAAACCATTCCACAGCCACTCAGCAGCCATTCAATCAAAATTCAGTTTTGTGCTCTAATAGCCAAAATCACTTGCCAATGCCTGAACCGACGCAACGCCGGCACTAATGGTCAAGTTTTTGATGTCTCTGTCTTTGATGCTCATGGCGGCTGAATTGCCCGCAATTGAAAATCCACCCGAAAACCGGCTGGTCACTGAACTTTATGTCCATGCGCTGCTAGCTGAAAAATTCAGCGGATCGAAAATCGAGAATGTACTGCTCAGTGAGCCCGATACTCTTGCCGATTCATACCGCTATGCGAGCGAGTTCAGCGTCATATCCAACGGCAAGACGATGCACTGCGAAGATTGGCACTTTAAACTTAAGAAGGCTGAGCGATCTTGGTATGTTACAGAAATTGCGCGGGGTCGTTGCAGTGGTTAATAAGACTGCCACGGGAAAGATCCGCCCTATGCGGCGCGCCATTGCAATTCTTGTGGTTGCTGCCAGTACGATTTCTTGCTCGAAGTTTGTCTATGAGCACAACGGGGGCCGGCTGTCGCGTGGCACATTTCTCTTCATGAAGAACATCTATTACCAGGGCCAGTTTGAAGAAGAAGAGACCCCCGCGAAGCGCAACCAGGCGATCGTCGACGATATGGCAAATGTCGAAGGCCTGGGCGCACTGGCGACGCAGAAGGGTATACTCGAAGACCCTTCGTACGCCGAATATATGTTCAGGCAAGAGCGCTCGCGCCACGGCAAAGCGGCGATCTATTTCTGGCAGCAGAAGTACAAAGAAAAATTCAACTGGCAGATGCTCTTTAAAGCGGAGAATCTGAGTTACGACGAGAAGCAGTTTGCGCGCTCTCTGGCAACGGCAGTACGCAGCAATCAACCGGTCGAAAAGCTGCTTGTTGCCCATTTTGAAGGCAAACCGGTATATTACGAGAACCTGCGCAAGGTGATGTCGATCTCTGATTATGCGCAATTGCCACAGCTCAATGAGGCGGCGATGCTCTCAGGCATGCGCGATGTGCTCAAGGCCTGGCTCGAAAAACAAATTCATGATCGAGTCGCGTGGTCGATGAGTGCCGACGAAGCTGAACTGAGGCGTTTTGACCACAATCGCGTGGCGACGCTGTACCTTAAGGTTCGTTACGGCAAGGCCGGTAAGGGGATTTATCCCGGCGCGATGGACAAGATTGCGCTGACACCCACAGAAATTTACGATCACTTTCACAAACTGCAAAACACGCTCGCCGACGTCGTGTGGGTCAATGCCGCGTATACGGTGGTGGCAGAAGACCACCAGGCTGAAGATCTCAGCGCGAAACTCGATAAGGGCGGCAAATTGGCAGAACTCGCCCCCAAATACGCCATCGCGCCCAAGTTCATTCGTACGGCCGTGCCCACGAAGATCATGGGATACGATCGTAAACAGGGCGTCGATGCGCGCGACAAACGTGAATATTACGACCGCTTGGTCATAGACATGGCGAGCCGCGACGTTACAAAGCCCGAGCCTTACCTGGGCAAAGATGGTATAGTGATCGTTCAGATCTATAAAGTGAAGCGCACGCTCGAGAAAGTGCAGCTGCAAGACGTTATCTGGAAGGTCGAGAACGATCTCAGAACCAAAATGCTCAATGCCATTTATGAGACCGACGTAAAAGATTCGCGCGATCGCCTTCGCTTTCGCTATAACGATCGTCTGATCAGAACCCTGTAACCGCTTCCCGAAAAAGGAAACCACCAGCCAAAAAAAAAGCCGCATGCCATTTCTGGCTGCGGCTTCTTCGCAAGCAATTGCCTTGCTTGAATCAGCGCTTGCTGAACTGTGAAGCGCGGCGAGCTTTGTGCAAGCCGTATTTCTTACGTTCAACCATTCGCGGATCGCGACGCAGCAAACCAGCTACTTTCAGCTTGGTGTGTTGAGTCTTGTCAGCACTGTCGATGCTGCGCGCAATGCCCAGCGACACAGCCTGTGCCTGACCGGCTACGCCGCCACCATACACATTCACATTCACGTCGAACTGGCCTACGCGCTCTGTTACGACAAACGGTGCCAAAACAGCCGCCTGCAGGTCGGCACGTGGAAAGTATTCTTTTACGTCACGGTTATTGATTGTGATTTTGCCCGAGCCTGGTTTCAGAGAAACGCGCGCGACCGAGGTTTTGCGGCGACCCACAAACTGGTCTGTTGTCTTGCGCTCGCGCCTAACCTGCGCCTCAGGCGTCGGTTTGATACTCGCCTTGCGTTTTGTCATCGACTCAGCGAGAGTCGGGGTTGCGGTCGCGGGACGGCGTTCTTGTGGTTTTTCCATGTGTTACCTTAACTTATTTCGCTGCGGGCTGTTGGCCCTGCAGATTGTGCTCAGCACCTGCGAAAACGCGCACGCGCGTCAGCAGTTTGCGGCCATATTTAGTCTTTGGAAGCATTCCCTTAACAGTCAGCAGTACTGCCTGATCAGGAGCAATTTCCATTTGCTTTTTGTACGATCGGGTTTTCATGCCACCGTAGTAGCGGCTGTGCCAGATATATTCTTTCTGCACGTCTTTGTTGCCTGAAACTTTCACCTGTGAAGCATTGATGACGACGACATGGTCACCTACCAATTGGCCCGGCTGGTAGTTAGTCTTGTTCTTGCCCATCAATAATGAAGCAATCTTGGTGCTCACGCGACCTAAAATCAGGTCTTTCGCGTCAACGACGACCCATTTGTGTGTTAATTCGGCGCGCTTGGGAAAATGCGTACGCTGCCCTTTGAGAGGATCCATCGCGCCAGAAAAGGAAGTTCAGATAGAGCGTCGAGCAAATTGCGACTGAGAGGGCTGCTGTCATATGGCAGGTACCGCGTCCAGCATTATGTCTCATTGTAATATTTCGGGGTGCTGTGCGCGTGACCCCGGCGAACCGTGAGGATTTCCCCCGTGCTCAAAGCCGACCGCTTGGCCGAATCGGCCCCCTATGCTTCTGGGGCATGCGCTTTACGCGCCCCGGCAAAACTCTAGCCCGGTCTCTTCACGAGCCGGTGACACTATATGGCCAAACGCATAAAGAAAAGAAATCCCCCTCGGCGCACCAGGTCTGCGCGCACGCAAGCCAAGACTTCAGAACAAGACTATCAAGAAGATGCTGACAAAGTTAACCTGCGTGGCTGGCGCGCACGCGTGCACGAGATAGTCTACGAAGCCGATACCCCCGCAGGCAAGGCCTTCGATGTAACGCTGGTCTTTGCCATTTTCGCAAGCGTGCTGGTGCTGATGCTCGAGAGCGTGCGCCCGATCGAAGAAGCATGGCGCTGGCAGCTCAAAACCCTCGAGTGGATGTTCACGATTTTTTTTAGTCTCGAATACGCGCTGCGGCTTTATTCGGTGACCAGGCCACTGAAATACGCGACGAGCTTTTTTGGCCTCGTCGATTTGATAGCGGTGTTGCCGACCTGGGTGAGTTTCTTTTTTCCCGGCAGCCAGTATCTGCTATCGGTGCGCGTGCTGCGCCTGCTTAGAATTTTCCGCATTCTGAAACTCGCGAACTATCTGTCGCAGGCCGAGATTCTCAAGCGAGCACTCGTCAACAGCCGCCGCAAAATTATTGTGTTCTTGCTTACAGTCATGACTCTCGTTGTGATCATCGGCACCCTCGTCTACGTGATCGAAGGTGAACAGAACGGTTTCACGAGCATACCGACGGGCGTCTATTGGGCAATTGTCACTCTGACTACCGTCGGGTATGGCGACATCGCCCCCAAGACCGCGCTCGGGCAGTCGCTCGCGGCAATCGTCATGATTATGGGTTATGGCATTATCGCGGTACCGACGGGCATCGTGACCGCTGAGCTGACGCAGGCGAATGGCGACCCCAAACCCGTTTCCACGCAGGCGTGCCGCGCCTGCAGCGCCGAAGGGCACGACAAAGACGCGAAGCACTGTAAATATTGCGGTGAAAAATTGTAGTTTTTCATAACCGCCTGCCGTCTAACAGACTTAGAAAAGCGCGTCTCGTGTCTTTCGACTCATGCTGCAGCTGACGCGCATTACACGCCATGGAAATCTGCGCAAATATGCCTTTGAAGAATATTCGCGGCCAGGGTATTGCTCCCGCGCAGCAACGCTTTATGTTACGCCAGAATTTCAAATCGAAGCTATCAGGCTGAACTCTGCGCATTTTGGCGTGGTGACCTGGTCGAAAGGCCGAGGTGTCACCGAGTCGACGGCATGGCATGATGACACTGCAGCACAAGCCGGGCCGGGCCATGAGGTCTATTATGCGGCGAGTGGCACGAGAGCCAATGCAGAAATCTCACGCGAAGTCATTGCCGATGTTCTCGCGGCAGCCCCAGACGAAATTTTCTGCATGCTGGTGAATACTTTCACTGCAAACTCTTATGAAGATCTAAAATATCCGTTTCAGAACTATCGGCTTGCGCCGCCTCAGGTTACGGGGCAGATACATGTCTTGCGCTATGCGGCCAAAGAAACGAATGCTCTCAAAACCGAACTGACGTGGCAGTCGGTTCGCACCGCTATGCGCCGCTATCTTCACCCGCTTGCAATGGCGCATGGCGTCAGCAGCGAGGTGCGTTCGTCACTCGATCGCGTTCAGTATGAATGCCAGAACTGTGGGGCCACCAATGCACTGCTGACAGGCAATTGCGCTGCCTGCGGCAGCCCGCGGCCCCGATTGCCGGTCGCAGTTGTGTTGAAGTATTTACTCAGGGCGAGTGTCGACATGAGTTATGCGCTGTATGTAGCTCTGTGCCTCGGTTTTCTGGTTATCACGATGTTTCATGCAATGCGCATGCACGTTCAAGGTTTGCGCTAGCCGCAGGCAGAAGTTGCCCGCATTCTTGCCACGCTGCTAAATCGCAACGCTTAAGATTTCTTAACGGCCGCAGCGACCAGAGAAACCAGAGTGGCTACTCCGAATCCGATTAAGAACGGCCTGGCCTCCCGGACGCTCATATGCCCATCAGACAGACTCGGCCCTAACGCCGTGAAGGCCGTAGCCACCGCCAATACAATAGTAATAATAATCAGCGTTTTCTTGTTCATCCACCGAGCATTCATCGTGATAGCATTCTGTCAAGGTCTAATAGGTTGTGAGTTCGTGCATCGTTTGCTCATCACTCACTCGATCTGCAGGTATGAGTCTATCTTCATCTCTTGCGTCTCTTCTCTCTTGCCGACATATCCCGCGCCGAAACGACGCGAATTTTTCTATTACGAATAATAAGAGTAATGGCTCATACATATGGGTTTTCTACAACTTTCCTGCGACAGAGGGGTTGGAGCGTTATGCGCGCTACGAATTGACAGCGTGTGTACGAGCGCCACCCGATTCACCGAACTATGCTGCGGGCCGCTCTTATATCTGGTGCAATCTTGATTGTGATGCTTTCAGGGGTTATGCATGCCGCCAGCGTCATGACCAAGAATGGCCCCGTGCACGGTAAGATTCTCGCCGAGAATGCAGAAGCCGTAACGGTGGGCGCCGAATCGGGTTCGACACAAACGATCAAGAGGTTAGACATCCTCATTATCTATGACGACGCAGGTCAGGCCTTGTGGCAGAACCCTGACATCGTCGCAAGTGACGCGCCAAAAGAGACCACCACAGCCGTAGCTGAAATTGGCGTCAAAAGAACTTTCAGCGCCGAGCTGCATTCGGGCTTCGGCATTTCAAGCCCGAGTTCGGTCTTTAGCAGCTTTCACGTCGGCAGCGGCCCAGATTACCACTTTCAATACGAAGTGGAAGCAGCCGGCGTTTACAGCTTCACGCAGAGCGATGCACTGGTCGCAACACTCGGGTACGCAAAGCGCAATCTGACGGCCGCCGGTATCACACTCGACGGTATTCGCGGCAATACGACATGGCCAATGCAATTTCTCGATGCCCGGTTAGGCTATCGGCTGAGCAGCGGGCTTGGTTTTGCGGAGTTCGGGTTTTTATACGCCACGCACCTGGGCAATGCTCAGGCCGAACACGTCACGACTGTCTCAACGTACACACCCGCAACGCCGCTGATCGCACAGAAATCGTACGGCGCTTTCTATCTTGCTGCAGGCATCTCGCTGCCCATCGATGAGAAACTTTCATTTCTCTCATTTGTTCGTCTCGACCATGGCCTGGGTTCGGCCGTGCGCGGAGACGTGCCGACACAACTCAGCGAGACCGGCCAGACTGTGAGCAGCGCGACGCTGTCACTTGTGCCCTGGAGCGTTGCTTTGCACCTGGGCGTGGGCTATCGGTTGTAGTTCAATATTCCCCATCGAGCAAGACGGCCACGACTTTGCGGGCACCGAGCGGTAATTGTTCTGCGGCGGTTTCGGCAGTGGTCGTACCGGTTTCCCGGGCTGCGGCGATCACGCGTTTAGTGGAGATCTGATAGAGAGCGGCGTAGTGGTCGACATTGGTGACCGGCCCGACGGCGCCCGCTTTTTCAGCTGTAACAAAGATGACATAATCAAACTTCACCCCAAATTTGCCGCCAGCCTTCATTACCGCATTCAGCGCCAGCTGTGCCATCGGGTCGAGGTCTTTCGTTCCTTTCTTGTCGAGCCCGAGTCTCGCCGCCGTCACAGGCAGTTCGAGCGCAGGCGCCGGCATGAGCGGCAGCACGTGTATTGAGCCTGATTTGTCCGCGGCGGCGGTGCGGTAGAGCGCTTCGACGGCTGGTACACCCGATACACGGTCTTGCGCCGCAACGAGCACGCTCTTGTTTTTAAATCGAAATTTTGTCTTTGCATCGGGGTAGCGCTCAACGCTCGAGCAGACAACTGTCGAGAAGAGCATGGCCCAGATCAGATAAAAAGCGAATCGTGTTTTGTTTTGCATCCCTCTACCCCATCGGGAAAAAGGCAGGGTGCGTAAAATGAATTCGGTAAAGCGTGGGCTTGTCAGAGAAATAAAAAACCCCCGATGGAAAATCCACCGGGGGTTCTGTTGGCGGCTACTTTGCCGCGACAGTGATGGTCTTTTTGACGCTTGCCTTGCGGGGCAGAGTTACTTTCAGAACACCATTGGAAATTTCGGCGCCGATTGCCTCGACGTTGACATCCTCACCGACTTTGAATGCACGCTCGTAAGATGCGAGTTTGAATTCACGGTGGATTGCCTTCGCGTCAGCATTCGACCGCGCGCTTGTGGCGCTCAGCGTCACGACGCCGTCTTCATAAGACACGTTGACGGTGTCTTTGCTTGCGCCCGGCATGTCTGCATAGATCGTATAACCGCTTTCATCTTCGGTTACGTCGACCGCTGGCAAATAGGTTGCCGAACGCTCTGCTGTTTTTTCGGCCTGCGCCTCGGGCGCTTGTTGTTTTTGTAATCCGAACATAGTGTTTACTCCTTCTTTTAACGAGCTTGAATCTCGATTTTTCGTGGCTTGGCTTCTTCAGCCTTGGGCAGCGTTACGACGAGAATTCCGTCTTTAACCTCTGCCTTGATTGCGTCAGTCGTGAGCGCATGCTTGAACGTAACTTTGCGCTCAAACCGGCCTGACGCACGCTCCTGGCGCGAAAACTGCGCCGCTTCGCGCTTATGCTCACCGCGAATCGTCAGCACTCGGCCTTCGAGTTCGAGTGTGATGTCTTCTTTCGCCAGGCCCGGTACACGCGCTTCAACGAGGTACGCATCGTCTGTCTCGGACACATTGGCCGGCGGATAATAGCCGTTCGCGCCTTCGTTCAGACCCCAGCGAAAGATTCGGTCAAATTGGTTCTGCACTTCGGCAAGATCGCTCCAGGTTTGAGCAAGGCCCGGTTGAAGTATGGAATGAGTTTTTACTAACATGTTTCCCCCTAAAAATTTGGCTTCGCCATTCAATCTTGAATCTATTGGCGAACCAACTGATTGACTGATAGCACTCTACCAATCACAGTGCCAATATAGTCACAAGACCCGAATGCGGCAAATTTTTTTATGCCGACCGATGCGCAATTCTGTAGCCATGTTTTTCCATAGCTATGCCTGACCCGGCTCCCTTTTATCCCAAATGATCATAGCTATGGAATTTCACAGCTGGTGCAGGTCGGGTGTTCATTCGGCTTGACGGCCATTGTCTGACGGCTGTCATATTCGTGACACAGCGCGAAGGCTCTGCACGTAAGCCGCGCCTGCTTAGTTAAGGAAAACCCCATGAAAAAAGATGACATTCAGGCAATATTTGCCATCACTATCGCCCTGGCCATCGGTTGCGGTCTCGCCTGGGCCGGCGCGCAGCACGGCTGGATTCTGCGGGATTTTCCTGTGATGTATTGGTGCGTCGCCGCGGCGTTCGGCATACAGTGGCTCGTTTTCATACCCGCGTTCATCTTCAAGACCGAAAAGTTCTACGACCTCACTGGCAGCCTCACGTACCTCAGCATCACGCTCGGCGCGATTTCTCTGAATCCACACAGCGACCTGCGCTCAAAACTGATTGGCACGTTCATCTGTATCTGGGCTATTCGTCTCGGCAGTTTTCTTTTCATTCGCATTGTACGCGCGGGCGAAGACACGCGCTTCGCGAACGTGCGCGGCCGTTTCTGGCGTTTTCTGATGGCCTGGACTCTGCAGGGTCTTTGGGTCACGTTCTCGCTCGCTGCGGGCCTTACGGCAATCACGTCGCGACCGATCGCGATGGATGTCTTTGCGTACGCAGGTGCCGTTCTCTGGTTAGCAGGATTCGCCATCGAAGCTATGGCTGACCACCAGAAGAATGTCTTTCGCCGTGACGCCGCGAATAAGGGCCGCTTTATTTCGACGGGGCTCTGGTCATGGTCACGCCACCCAAACTATTTCGGCGAGATCGTGCTGTGGTTTGGCATTGCGGTCATGGCATTTCCCGTGCTGCAGGGCTGGCAATACGCGACACTCGTTTCGCCTT
The DNA here is from genome assembly GCA_942492915.1 of uncultured Leptospiraceae bacterium. GTDB lineage: Bacteria > Spirochaetota > Leptospiria > Turneriellales > Turneriellaceae > Turneriella. Next base: position 3,188,358 of record OW818662.1, on the reverse strand, counting down.
TCTTTGTGACTCTGCTCTTAACCAAAATCAGTGGCATACCGCTGCTCGAAGAAGCGGCCGACAAGAAATGGGGCGGCCAAGCTGATTACGAAGCTTACAAGAAGCGCACGTCGTCGCTGGTTCTGTTACCACCTAAGTAACCGATTTGCTCATTTGCAGCAAAGCTGCAAATGAGCAAATCAGAATAAATTTTGCTGCCGCGGCTGCGGCGGCGTATGTGTTTTATCGTTGCCGATCTCTTCAAGCATCTCGGCTTCAAATTCGCCGTCTTCGATCGGGCGCAGCAGCGTCATTATTTTGTCCGAGTCTTGAAGTTGCGGGTTTAACCATTCAGGTATTAGTTCCTCATCGATGAAGACCGGCTGCCTGCCCGCGTTACCGCCGTGGTTGTGAATCTCGGTCATCAGTTTGTTGCCAGGTTCGGTTAAAATCGAAACCTCAGCGACCTCGTCGCCCGAAGCTAGCTGGCGCTTCACGTAGAGGCCTGCAAAGTACATGTAGTCGTGGCCCGTGCGTTTGATGATCCAGGGCACATTGCGGTGCGCATCTTCGCGCCGCTGCCATTCATAGAAGTGGCTGGCGGCAACGACGCAGCGCCGCTCGCGAAACGCCTTGCCCCACATGCGGTTCTGCGCGGCACCTTCTTTGCGCGTATTGATGATGGGTTTGCCGTTCGTCCATTCGGGTTGCCAACCCCATTTCATTCCCGTGGTTTCGTGTTTGCCGGTTGCGGGGTTCACCGTGAAGACGTCGATGATCTGCGTCGGGCGAATGTCAAACCGCGACTGTCCCAAAAAAACTTTCTTCAGCTGCTCGATATCGTCGAGCGCGCCTTTGCCGGTCCACATGCGGTAGTACGCAATGCTACCATCGACATTGGCATATTTGATGAGCACAAGGCGGCCGCACATGAGTCCATTCAGCTGCGCCTTAACGAGCGCGCAACTGATTCGCAGTCTTAAGAAGCTATTTTACGTGCAGATATTTCTTCGACATTTGCGATCAAATAGGCTTCGAATGCGACTGGACTCATTTTTTCCCGGTAAAGGGTCCACATTGCACCACGGAGTTCTTCCATACTTTCGAACTTTGCGCCGTCGATCTTATAGGTTCTCATTTTCTTACTCCATTCGCAGGCGGATTGGTTGTGCACCTGCACCTGCAATATACAATAGAATTATGCGATGCACTAAAAAATTCGCAAACTCTCCCCACCCCCGCAACCAACTTTTGACAAAACACCTCGAAAACGTCAGCAGTTAAAACCATTGACGGACTGAACAAAAAACGCAGCGCCCACTATGCGTTACGCTCTCATACCATTCGGGTTTGTTTTTTACCTGTGGTACCTCGTCCTTTTCATACCGATCACGATTTTTTTCGCCATCACGGTGATGATTCTCGCGCCGGTGTGGCCGAAGAAGTACAGCCGGGCGATGCGCATCTTTCCCAAAGCCTGGGGGTGGATTGGTATTCGGATAGTTTTTTGCCCTGTGTATGTTTATGGCAAAGACAAGATACACGACCAGCCGGGCATCATCATCAGCAACCATCAATCCCTCTTTGACATTCTTGCGGGTCTGGGATTTTACCCTGTTGACTTTCTCTTTCTCGCAAAAAAAGAAGTGTTCCAGATTCCGCTGGTCGGTACTGCGATGCGCAAGCTCGGTTATATTTCTGTGAACCGCTCGAATGCGCGCCAGGCGTCGCGGTCTCTCGATGAGGTTGCAGCGAAGGTGCGCGAAAATAACCGCGTGCTTATCTACCCCGAAGGCACGCGCAGCAAAGACGCGCGTAAACTTCTGCCGTTCAAAGCCGGCGCTTTTCAGGTTGCCGAAAAGGGCAGGTTTCCGATCTTTCCGATTGTGCTCTATGGCACGCAAGAAACGCGCCCGATGCACAGCAACGTGCTTTTGTTTCCGCACCGTATTGCGATACAGGCGCTCGACCCGATCACTGTCGATAACGAACTACATCCTGCCAATGAAGCAAGCAAGCTGACAGAGAAAGAGAAACTCGCGGGAATTCGCGCGATCGTCGAGAAGGCTTACCTGCAGCTCGCCGACAGCAAGGGCCTCAAAGCTGCAGAAACCTAAACGGCTAAGCGTCGCGCGCGTGCTGTTTGCGCGCCTGCCTGAAAGAGGCAAGGTTAAGACGCGTCTCGCCGAAGACCTTGACGAGAACAGCGCGTACGAACTCTACCTGTGGCTGCTCCGCGTGCAGGCGCGCGCGATCTCGCGCGACGTGCCCGAAGACCACAAAGTTTCGACGTATATCTATTATGCGCCTGAGGTAAACCGCATCAGCGCGCGCGCCAAATTTCACCCGCACCTCAAAGGCCTGGGCCTGAGTTTCAGACCACAATCAGGCGGAGATCTCGGTGCGCGACTGTCGGCCGCCGTAAGCGAAGTGCTCGCGCGTCACGATGTGGCTCTCATCTGGGGCGCCGATATACCCACGTTGCCAAAACACATTTTTTCGCAGAGCGCCGCACTCTTTCCGCAGAGCGTCATCACGCTTGCTCGCGACGGCGGCTATGCGTTTCTGTCGATCGCCAGGCAGCATTTCACGCCTGCGGTTTTCGAAAGCATTCGCTGGAGTACGGTGAATGCCGGTCGGGACCAGGTGCGCGCGCTGCAGCGCGCGGGCGTACCGGTTGTAATCTCAGGTAAAGTTGCGGATCTTGACCGAGCCAAAGACTTCACGCGTATCGTGCGTGAACTCGAGAGTCATGATCGGGCCGACGATCTTGAAGACTTGAGATTGACATTACACTCACTCTCTTTGTCGCTCAGATCTATCTAATAGAGTCTCTGTAGCGTTTGCTACAGTGAATAAAACTTTGCGCCGAGTCGCTGAAATTCAGGCGTGCGGTATGAAAATGCAAAACGGTCCGCTCACGGGCGTGAAGGTTCTCGATCTGTCGCTGCTGCTGCCCGGGCCGCTGTGTTCGCAGCATCTCGCCGATATGGGCGCCGAAGTCATTAAGGTTGAAAATCCCCGTATGGGCGACCTCACCCGCTACATGAGCACCAAGGTGACGAAGGGTGATTTTGCTGAGTCGGGTATTTTTCTTCAACTCAACCGCAACAAGTCGTCGATCACCGTTAACATCAAGCGTGAAGGGGGCCGTGATGTCATTATGCGGCTGCTCGAAGACTGCGATATTTTGCTCGAAGGTTTTCGTCCCGATACACTGAACGAGCTCGGCATCGGCTATGAGCAGCTCAAAGAAAAATTTCCGCGGCTGATCTACTGTGCAATCTCGGGTTATGGTGCAACCGGCCGTTACAAAGAGCATGCGGGCCACGACGCCAACTACATCGCGCGCGCTGGTCTTCTTTCGCTGAACGGTGTGAAGAGCGGGCCGCCGGTTGTGCCAGGTTTTCAGGTTGCGGATATAGCAGGTGGAACATTAACAGCGGTTGCGGGCATTCTCGCCGCTCTTTATGCAAGGGAAAAAACCGGCAAAGGCCAGTTCGTCGATGTTTCGATGCAAGATGGCGCTGTACCGTTTCTTTCGCTCACCCTCGGCGAATATATCGCGACGGGTAAAGAGCCTGAGCGCGGTAATGATATGCTATCAGGTATGCTGCCAAACTATCGGGTCTACGAAACCAAAGACGGCAAGTACGTGATGCTCGCAGCACTCGAAGAAAAATTCTTTCAGACTTTTCTGCGCCAGATCGACAGAGAAGATATTCTGAAAAACATGCCGCGCGACGCGTCGGGTTTCGCAGCTGCGATTAAAGAAATGGAAGTCATCTTCAAAAGTAAGACCTACGAAGAATGGGCACCGCTCTTTGAGAACGAAGACAGTTGTTTCTCGGGGCTCAGTTCATTGGCCGAAGTACTCACAGATGGTCACCTGCGTGACCGCGGCATGATTCGTGAAATTGATCACCCGAAACTCGGCAAGGTGTCCGTGATTGGTTCACCGTTCCATTTTTCTGAGACGCCGGTCACATATCGCCAAGCACCGCCCGAGCAGGGTGCGCACACCGAAAAGGTGCTTAAAGCTGCAGGCTTCACCGATGCCGAATTGGAACAGCTCAAGAAAGATAAGTGCATCTGATAGACGTAGCATCACGGTGTGAGAGGTAACCCTATGTACGAAAAAGGCAGAACTTTTGAGCAGATTCAAATCGGCGACACCGCCAGTTTTTCAAAGACGATCACCGAAACTGATGTCTACCTGTTTGCGGGTATCAGCGGTGATTTTAATCCGCTACACGTCAATGAAGAGTACGCAAAACAATCCCCCTTCAAAACCCGCATCGCACACGGCGGTCTCGCCGCTTCGCTTTTGGCCAATGTGCTCGGTATGAAGCTGCCGGGCCTGGGCACCATAGCACTCGAAGTCACGCAGAAATTTCGTAACCCAGTCTATTTTGGCGATACGGTCACCTGCGCCGTGACGATCTCGAAAAAAATCGAGCGCATGAAAATCGTCGAGATGCAGATTCTCTGGTCAAACCAGCGCGGCGAGACGGTGAGCAAGGGCTCATGCCGCGTTCTGCCCCCTGCGGCAGACTAACCGCTTGACATCCGTCTTGGTTTTGCATTCATTGCCGACCCACGGCGCCCGATGGCACATTGTATCAGGCCGCAAATGCGGGAAAAATCAGGAGATAAAAATGAAAAAAACAGGTATGGCATTAGTTGCGGCAGTTTTTATGCTGGCAGCATGCGGCGGCAAGAATGCTGCAGTAAAAGACTTCGGTGACCTTTTCGACGGCGCCACAAAAGATCTGACGGCAATCGGCGCAGACCTCAAAGCGGCGAAAGACTCAAAAGAAGTCGCGGCTGGTCTCAACAAAATTTATGACACTATGGTCGCAATGAAAGCAAAAGGCGAAGAACTTGAGAAAAAACACGGTATGCGCGCCAAAGGCGAAATGCCACCAGAACTGAAACTGAAGAGCGAAGCATTTCAGGCAGCTGTCAAGAACGTCTTTTCGGGTTCATTGATTGAAGCCGTGAAGAAGCACGGTTCAAAACCAGAAGTAATGGAAGCACTCAACAAGATCAAAGGCCTCAAAGGCTGATAACTCTCGTAGCAGCATCCGGTTTTGCCGGATGCTGCCACAGTACAAGGCCCTTTCTCTTGACAGGCTCTCTTTAACCCGATATTTGCTGACAGTTTCATGCAGAAACCCCCTGTTCTCATTATTGATCCCGATCTCGCATTGCAAGAGATTCTCGGGGAGATTCTTAAGAATCGTTTCCGCATCTTTTTGGCGAACAGTATTGCCGAGAGCCAGACGATCATGCAAGGTGAAGATCCGCATTTGATCTTTATCGAATTGGTTCTCAAGAATGAAGACGCCATTGAGTTCATTGAACGTTCAAAACGCAGCAAGTCTAACACGCAGTTCATTGTCATAACAGACAACGCTACCGTTGAAAACGCGGTAACCGCGCTTCGCCACGGAGCCCTCGATTTTTTAAAGAAGCCGTTCGAGATCGACGACATCGCACGTATTGTTGAGAAATTCTTTTCGCTGACTGCCAATCGGGAAGCGGATTATGATATCTATTCCAGTATCATTGAAGAATCGCGCATGTTTGAGCTTGCAACGGATTTTTCGATCGTGTCGACATTCATGTCAGAAATCATGCATATTATTTCGCGCTTTGCCGGTATCGATAAGAAGACCACGCTGACGATTCGACTGTCGCTTTACGAAATGCTCGTCAACGCGATGGAACATGGCAATCTCGAAATCAATTACGAGATGAAAAAGAATCTGCTCGAAGAAATTATGGACTACCAGCGTTACCTGACTGAGCGGGCGAATGAAGCGCCTTACAAAGACCGCAAAGTGCTGGTTTCATACAAGTTCGATACCAGGTCTATCGCGTTCACCATCACTGACGAGGGCAAAGGTTTCGACGTGAGCAAAGTCCCGAATCCGCACGCTACCGAAAACCTCGAGCGCCTCAACGGCCGCGGCATCTTCATCTCGCGCGTCAACATGACCAGCGTCACTTACAACGAAAAAGGTAATTCGGTTACGCTCTACAAAGAGCTGCAACCGCCAGCTTAACGCAACCGTTCCAGAATTCGCAGGCGTGCAGATCGCGCCCGTGGGTTCTCGGCAATTTCCCTTGAATCTGCCACTATGCCACCAGGCTCAATCAGTTTGAAATTTCCCGGTGAAAAATTGCTCTTCGCAGTCGGGTCAGTTTCCTGAATAAATGCACGACTGCGAAATGCATGCTTCACCAGTCGGTCTTCGAGCGAGTGAAAGCTCAGCACGGCGAGCCTGCCGCCGATCACAAGATTGTCGGGCGCAAACTGCAACACCAATTTCAAAGCGTCGAGTTCTGCATTCACAGCAATACGCAATGCCTGAAAAACTCGAGTGGCAGGGTACCGGTCGGCGTGTCCTTTTGCTTTATGCCGTGGCGGATAAACCTTCTCGCAAATTTCTGCCAGTTCGCGTGTGGTTGTGACAGGGTTGGTATTGCGGCGCTCGACAATCTGTCGCGCGATACGCCGTGAAAGTTTCTCTTCGCCATATTCAAAGAAAATACGCGCGAGCTCTTTCTCTTCGGCTTTTGCCAGAAGTTGCGCGGCAGAAATACCCGCGTTTGTATTCATCCGCATGTCGAGCGGCTGGTCAAAACGAAAGCTAAACCCGCGTTCGAAAAAATCGAAATGGGCAGATGATATACCCAGGTCGAGAAAAATAAAAGCAAAAGGGGCCTTATCGGCAAACGGGTTCTGGTCAAAATTTGCCTGCCTGTATTCGGCAATACGCCCGCCCGCCCGCTCGCGAGCGAGTGCCAGCATGGCTTCATCGGCATCCGATGCGTAGAGTTGCGCGCTGGGGTACCGGTCGCTGAGCGCTAGCAGGTGTCCAGCGAGCCCGGTCGTGCCGTCCCAGACCCGCTGCTCCGCTGCCGGGAAACTTTGAATGCAGCCTGCCGCCTGCACCACGGCATCTGTCAAAATGCTGTGGTGAAACGGTTTTTTGTCTGTCTCTATTTCTGCGTTACCTCAGATTCGGCGTGAGACTCTGCCTCGCCTTCTTCGTCGTGCTCGATCAGTGAGTTTTCCCAGATTTCGTCGATCGTTGCCTGGTCTTCAAAGTATTCGCCTTTGATCTCAAGAAACTTCTCAGCGCTCAGGTTGTCAAAAGTGAACGAAAGCTTTTTAGCGCCTTCCTTCTCCTCTGTGCCAATGCTTATTTCAACTGGCTGCGTGATCTTTTTCTCGAGCAGCATCATCGCGAGTTCATCTTCGATTTCACGCTGCACCAGTCTTTTCAGCGGACGTGCCCCGTATTTTTCGCTGTAGCCCTTATCGGCAAGGTATGCTTTCGCCTCGTCATTGAGCGTCAGGTAAATATTCTTCTGCAGTGCGTTGTAATTGATCTCGTCAATTGTCAGAGAAACAATTTCCTGAATTTCTTCTTTGCTGAGCGGATCAAAGATGATCACATCGTCGATGCGGTTCAAGAATTCGGGCGAGAAGTGTTTTCGCAGCTCTTCGAGCACCTGCTCGCGTTTTTGATCCTGCTTATTTTCTGCGTCGCCGGTGAAGCCCAGCTTGCCGCCCTTCTGCAGAAATCGCGCGCCGATATTTGACGTGAGAATAATGATGGTCTCTTTGAAATCCACATGGTGGCCTGAATTGTCGGTCAGCTCACCCTCGTCGAGCACCTGGAGCAGAATGTTCTGAATCTCAGCGTGGGCCTTCTCGATTTCGTCGAACAGGAGCACCGAATGCGGGTGCCGACGAATCGCCTCGGTCAGTTGTCCGCCGTCTTCATGACCGACATAACCCGGAGGCGAGCCGATAAATTTAGATACGGAATGCATTTCCATGTATTCGCTCATGTCAAAACGAATTAACGCCTCTTCGTCGCCAAACATGAATTCAGCGAGAGCCTTTGCGAGTTCGGTCTTGCCTACGCCCGTGGGGCCGAGAAACACGAAGCTGCCGATCGGGCGGCGAGTAGATTTTAGACCCATGCGGGCACGACGCACCGCGCGCGAAATCTGCTCAATCGCAGCTTTCTGCCCGACGACGCGTTCTGCGAGCTCTTCGTGCATCTTGATGAGGCGTTCGTTCTCGCTTTCTTCAAGTTGCTGCAGGGGAATGCCCGTCCAGTCTGAAATCACGCGCGAAATATCTTCGGCACCGATTTCAACACGTGCTTCTTTTTGGCCGCGACGCCATGACGTCATCGCGTCTGCGAGGCGCTGGTTCGCGTCACCGATCTGGTCGCGCAGCTTCGCCGCTTTTTCATATTCTTGCTGGCGCACCATTTCGTTCTTATCGCGCGTCAGCTGCACAACCTCACGCTCAATGTCTTTAATCTCGTCTGGTATGACCGCAGATTTCAGGCGGGCGTGTGAGCCCGCTTCGTCGATGATGTCTATTGCCTTGTCTGGTAAGAAGCGATCTTTGATGTAGCGGTCTGAAAGTTTTACCGCCGCAATGATCGCCTCTTTGCTGAACGATACCGCGTGGTGCTTCTCATAGGCATGGCGCAGACCCGCGAGAATGCGGATTGCATCTTCAACCGAAGGCTCTTCGACCATGACAGATTGAAAACGCCGTTCGAGCGCAGAGTCACGTTCGATGTAGCGCTTATATTCTCTGAGGGTCGTTGCGCCGATGCACTGTATTTCACCGCGTGCAAGCGCAGGCTTCAGAATATTGGCTGCGTCGACAGCGCCCTCAGCGGCACCGGCGCCGATGATGGTATGCACTTCATCAATAAAGAGTATCACATCTTTGTTCGTGCGAATCTCTTTCATGATTTTCTTGATACGATCTTCAAATTCTCCGCGGTACTTCGTGCCGGCGATCAGCGCAGCGACATCAAGTGAATAAACCTGGCGATTAAACATCGGCTCGGGCACGACCTTCTGTGCGATACGCTGTGCAAGGCCTTCGGCGATGGCCGTTTTACCGACGCCGGCTTCACCGATCAGAATCGGGTTGTTCTTCGTTTTGCGCGAGAGAATCTGAATCACGCGCTCGATTTCATGGTCACGGCCGATAACCGGGTCGGTCAGCTTCTCTTCTGCCATACGAGACAGGTTGCGGGCAAATTCATCGAGCATCGGGGTTTTCGATGCCTCTTTCTTCGGTTGCGCGGTCGCCGTTTTCTGCGTTGTCGTCGCCTGCGGCAGACCGAGTGTCGCGTTCAGTTCGTTGCGTATGACCTGATAATTAATCTGAAATGATTGCAGCGCGTTTGCCACGATACCGTTCGTGTCGCGCAGCAGCGCGAGCAGCACGTGCTCTGAACCGATATAGCTGTGGCGCATCTTGCGGGCCTCATCGCGCGATAGCTCGAGAATTCGTTGCACCTTGTCTTTGGTTGTTGGGTCGATCACCATGGTCGTGCTGTCTTGTTCGGCGCGTTTTTCGATCTCTTTCTTGAGCTCACCCAAATCGATACCTAGATTCATCAGCATCTTCACCGCCACCGAATCCTGGGCTTTCAGCAGCCCCAGCAGAATGTGCTCGGGCCCGAGAAACTCGTGGCCGAGGCGTTTTGCCTCGCGGGGCGCGTATTCGTTAATTATCTTCTTAACGCGGTTGGTGAAGTCGAACATGCGGATATAATAGTTTCGGCAGACATGACCGTCAATAAAAACAATCCTGCTAATATTGGGCGATTTTCATACCTTGCCCGGCAGTCTCAGCCACTGGCGAAAGACACGAAGCGCGGCGGGTTTTGTCCGGTTTTGTGGCCAGCGGCCAAAAAATAGAGTAGGATGCATAACGAAACGACGCCATTTTCCCATGCTTTTTAAACGCCGCACAAAAAAAATTCATGACAGTCTGGTAGAAGGCGCCGCGCCGTGGCAGAACTGTATCGGCGTGTGCAGCAAATGCGCGCGCAAGGTTCACGCTATGGATGGCGACAAGACTCGCCTGCGCGTTGCGCTCAAGGCTCTAACCGGGCTGCGCGGCATCAAGAAGCAGGTCCGTACAGTCGATGTGTCATGCCTCGATGTGTGCCCCGAAAACAGCATCACCGTCGCGCACTTCACGCGATCCTCCATTCGCGTGATCAACGTCGGTCGCGATATCGCTCCCGACGCGATTCTCAAAGAATTTGGCTACTGACGCGCCGGCTGTCATTGCTTTTCGTTTCGCTCTTCGAGCATCTTGTAGAATGAAGGCAAGAATAGCAGCGTCATTAATGTCGCGCTGACAAGGCCACCCAAAACCACGAGCGCGAGTGGGCGTTGCACTTCGGCGCCGATTCCGGTGTTGAGCACCATCGGCAAAAAACCAAAGCTGGCGACGAGCGCCGTCATGAGCACGGGCCTCAGGCGACCGAGCGCCCCGAGCTTTACCGCTTCGGCGACGCTATGCCCTTCGGCGACCAGGTCGTTCAGGTATTTAACCTTCACGAGGCCGTTTAGCACCGCAAGTCCCGAAAGTGCAATGAAGCCGATCGCCGCCGAGACAGAGAATGTCATGTTTGCAAAATACAGCGACAAAATACCGCCCGTCCACGCGAAAGGGATCGTCAAAAAAATCAATACGGTCTGCCGAATCGATGCGAAAGTTCGCCACACCAGATAGAAGATGGCCGCGAGTATCAGCGGCACGACAATGATCAGCCGCAGGCGGGCACGTTCAAGGTTCTTGAACTGCCCACCCCATTGCAGCCTGAAGTCTGTGGGCAGGCCCAAATCGGCCTTAATGCGGGCCTGTGCTTCTTGCACAAAAGAGAGCGTGTCGCGATCGCCGAGGTAGATCGCGATGCCTGCATAGCGGTTGAGCCCGCTACGCGAGATCGAAGTGATCGTCGTGCGTTCCTGAAAGTCGGCGAGCTCGCCGAGCGCGATGGTGCCGCCAGCGGGCAGCGCGATCGGCAATCGCTTGATCAAACCGACATTTCTTCGGCTCTCATCGTCGAGCTTCACCACAATCGGAAACCGCCAGTCGTGTTCGTAGTAACTGCCAATCGGTAGCCCGACCATCGCTGCCTGAAAGCCTTCATTCACATTCGCCACCGACAGCCCATAAAAATTGATCTTGTCATATTTGAGTTTGAGCTGAATGACCGAACTGCGCCTGAGGGCCGTCAGGGCATCGAGCGAGACGGCCTTTGCGCCCTTGATGCTCTCCATAATCGTCACGGCTTTTTCTTGCAGTGCGAAAAGCGTCTCGAGGTCTTTGCCATAAATTCTGAGCGAGACATCGGCCCGGCTGCCTTCAAGTATCTCATTAAACCGCATAGCAATCGGTTGTGTCTGCGCGAGCTCTGATTCGGCGAGCCGGTTGGTCTTGGCGAGTACCGGTTGCAGGTCGCGCTGCATCAGCGCAAAAAGTTCGTCGGGTGTCAGCGTCTTGCCGCTCGCGCCTTTGCGCCAGCTCTTGGTGTCTTTTTTGAGGATAACAAACAGATCGGTCAGGTTGACGCCCATCGGGTCGGTCGCCGCTTCACTCGTGCCGATGCGGCCAAACACCTTTTCAACCTCTGGGTACGCAGCGATGATCGCCTCTGCCTTGCGCTCCCGGTCGATGGATTCAGTAAGCGACATGCGCGCGTCGTGCAGCAGGTTCAGCGTCATGTCGCCTTCGTTGAGCGGTGGCATGAAGTCGGCGCCAAGTCGCGTGAAGAGAAATGCACAGACGACAAAGAACGCAACTATCGGTAGAACAAACCGTTTCGCGTGCTTCAGAGGAAAATTCAAAATCGGTTCATACGCGGCAGATATGGCCGTGAACATCTTTGTCTTATGCGGCTTCGACTTGGTCGTCAGATAAACACCCAAAACCGGCATCACCAGCACGGCTACCACGAGCGCTCCACCTAATGCGAAAAGCACCGTGACCGCCATGGGGTAGTAGAGTTTACCCTCGATGCCTTCAAGCGTCAAAATGGGTATATACACCGACATGATGATCACCATGCCGGTAGTCATCGGCGCCATGATCTGCAGGGTGGCATCCGTGGCCATTTCGAGCCTTTCTTTCAGATTTTTGGGCTGGTGGTGCTCCATTCGGGTCAGCAGGTTTTCCATCATTACAATGGAGCCATCGACAATGAGACCAAAATCGAGCGCACCCAGACTCATAAGATTCGCCGAAATACCAAAGACCTTCATGCCGATCAGCGCCACCGCCATCGACACGGGAATCGCCAGCGCGACAAAAAAAGCCGCGCGAAGGTTTCCCAAAAAAAGAAAGAGTATCAAAACGACGATGCCGGCACCCTCGGCGAGATTTTTCACAATCGTCTTTACTGTTGCATTGACGAGAAAACTGCGCGAATACAAAACTTCGGTTGTTACGTCGTCGGGCAGGGGTACATGCTTTAGCGCCTCTTCAGCCTGCAGCGCGACATCGCGGCTGTTTTGTCCCGAAAGCATGAGCACGGTACCGAGCACGGTTTCTTTTCCGTTAAATGTGGCCGCGCCGATACGCTGCGAATGGTAGTTACCGATGTAGGCAACCTGCTTCAGACGAATCGGCGCGCCCGTCCAGTTCATGCGCAGCGGCAGTTCTTTGATCTGCTCTAGATTGAAGCCCGCATAGGTGCTGACGATGAATTGCTGGCTGTCACGTTCGATGTAGCCGCCGCCATAATTGTCGCCCAGACTCTTGAGCGTCTCAGTGATCAGGTTAAACGTTACGCCGAATTGTTCCATTTTAACCGGGTCACTTTCGATGTGCACCTGCCGCTCATAGCCGCCGAGCGAATCGACTTCGGCGACACCCGAAATGTTCGATTTGAGGTAAGGTCTGATGATAAAATGCTGAATGGTGCGCAGGTAAACCAATTGCTCTTTTTCGGATTTCTTAGAGAGTGCGCTACCGCTCTTCGGCAGAACCGCGTACATGAACACTTCACCGAGGCCCGTCGTAATCGGCGCCATATCGAGCACTACCCCGGCGGGCAAGCTAGCAGACGCTTTGATGATTTTCTCTGCGATCTGCTGCCTCGCCCAATAGATGTTGGTGTCGTCGTGAAAAATCACGACGGTCTGCGAGAGCCCGAACCGCGAGAGCGACCTGACCTCTTTCACATTGGGCAGACCTGCCATCTCTGTTTCGACAAAATAGGTAACGGATTTTTCAACCTGCTGCGGGTCGAGCCCGCCTGTTTTCGCATTGACGATCACCTGTACATTGGTGATGTCGGGCACGGCGTCTACAGGCAGCCTGAGCGCAAACGTCAGCGCGAGCGCAAGCGTGCCAGCCATGGCTAGTACCACTGTGCCGCGGTTCGCGAGTGCGATTTCCAGAATTTTTTTTAACATATATCTCCCCAGAGTCAGAAATTGCTGAATTCAGGTTTCAGCGACCTGCGTATGCCTGAAGCCTTGGGCTTCAGGCAGCAGGCGGTGCCCGGGAAGATTGGGGAGACGAATGTAGCTGAGGTAAAAGAACGGTATCGTCAGAAATCCACACTTTGAGCAAGCTTGTGCTGCGAAACAAAACCGGGTCAATTGCAGGGGGAATAGTGATAGCGACAAAGGCCGGTGCGACCAGTACTGCCGAATTCTCATAGTTACCGTTTTCAAAGGTGTGCTCGAAGAGAGATTCTTGCCCAGCGTGCGTGGCATCATGTTCATGCGGTACGTCAGCGTGGCATGAGGCGCTGATTTCGTTGCCGGCGCATGGTTCGCGGTGGCTGCCCTCGTGATCAATGTGTACGCTCGACAGCGCAGAGCCCGCAACAAATGCAAGATACACAAGATTGATTGTCGCGAAGCGCCGCATCTACATTCGCAGAATATGCAAGTTCGTTCACGGCGTCAAAAAGAAACGCAGGTGCTGATTGAGAATGGAAATCAGTACAAGTCTGGCAGTCGCGGCTAGCGTAACTTCAACCACAACAGTGCCGGCTGATGGTCTGAGATCGTCTGGTCATTGTGCACAATAATATCGGCAACCCAGCTCGAGCGCGCAAAGTGCAGCCAGGCTTCGAAGGTGGTGTTCACCACGAGGTGATCAATCGTCGAGCTATAAGGAATGTTTGTGAAGCGTGTCGTGTCAAGCGTCGGTGATTGCGTCAGAATTTTCAGGTTTGTGTTGGTTTCAATCGCGTTCAGCGTATCGATACTTGCTGTTGTGCAGATGCCGACGCCCGTCTTAACTTCATCGTTGAGGTCGCCCAGCAGCAGAGTTGGCGTCGTGTTCGTCGCTGAGAGGTAAGCGCTCAGATCGTCGGCCTGCGCCTGCCGTGTTGCACATGCCGCAGAATCTGTCAGCGCCTTCAGGTGCACATTCACGAGCCTGAACTGCCGGTCTGAATGTTTCGCCTGAAACACGGCCTGCAGCGGCCGCCTCAGGCAGCCATCCCAATCACCGTTGTTGAAGGGCGACGACGAGAGTTCTTCTTGCGATACCAGCTTCACCAGCGAGCGCTTGTAGACATAGCCAAGGCGTGCGCTGCACCCCGATGACGCCACGAGATATGCCCAGTCGTCGCCCAGATGGCTTGCGACCCATGCGGTGAAAACCCCGTAGTCCTTAATTTCTTGCACGGCAACGATATCGAGACCGTTGTTCAGAATAACATTTGCGACGCCCGTCTGTTTCGCCGTCTGTTGGGTGGTAGAATTGTTGCCGTCGAAGCCGCTGGTGAAATATTCCAAATTGAAGGTCGCTATCTGCAAGCAATCGGCATCTGTTGTGTTGTCACAGGCAATGGCTGCGTTCACCGGCGTTGATGAGACTGTTGTGCCGCTCGCTGCATTGCCCGTCTGATCATACGAGATTAGCCTATACCAGTACGTCTGCCCATTTGTGAGCGACGCGTCTGTTACTGGGTCGCTGCAATTGTCGCACAATACGATTCGTGTGCCGGCATTGTTCAAATCAGCAGCCGAGGCTGCCCTATAGATTCGTGTGGCTTTATAATCTCCCTGCGGCGGTGCCTCCCAACTGATACGGATATTCTGATTGCCCGGTGTCAGCAATACCGAGGTCACATTTGCCGGTGGCGTCGTGTCAACGATCGGCGCAGGCGGAGTGTAGGGCGTGCCCGCAGCCTCTGGCGTATCTTGCGCATTGACGCGTTGGTTATATGAGCAATGCACCGCCAAGACGGCTGCAGGCAACATTAACCAAATTTTTTCAAACGACCGAATCATTTGTTTCTCACAATATACCATGGCGCGGCCCACCCCGTCACGCGTTTTCATAATTTAGGCGGTATGTCGGGCTTCCGTGGTAGAGACGCAGCATGCTGCGTCTCTACGGCAAAATTACGAACCCACGCGATGATATATCATGAACGACGCGGCGCCATTGTTTCATCGCCGCGGTTCGTTTAATCGGTCTTTTTCCCAATTCACCGGATTGTATGAAATATACAGACGTATTTTTCGCAAAGATTTGTCGTCTCGAATGATCCGGTCGTGATATCGGGATTGCCAGGCAAATGAGAGCGCAAAAGGCAAATTATTTCCCTTTGCCCGGGCGCTCTGGCGCAAATTCAAGCGCCATTTTTAATGCGGCTTCGAGGCCACCGCCCGAGGCAAAACCCGCGAACCGCACAATTCCCTTTCCGTCGACCACAACGAGCGTCGGGTAACCCGCGACACGGTATTTCAACGTGATATCATTGGTAGTATCGATCAAAATCGAATATGGCGCATTTCTGTTTCGGTAGAAGGTTTTGACTGTCGCCATGTCTTCGTTCGTGATGCCTGCAATTTCAATAGCGGCGGTTTTGTGTCGCGCTTTGAAATCCTCAAGGGCGTGACGCACGCCTTCGCACGGGCTGCACCACGTCGCCCAGAAGTCGAGAATGACCACTTTGCCCTCTGGCAATGTCCATGTCGATTTACCATTCGCAAGCGGTAGCGTGAACTCAGGTGCCCGTTGGTTTATCAGCGAACCGGAATCGAGGCGTTCGCCGAGCGCGACCTGAAGTGTCGCTGTGCGCGTGCCCCGCACGTATTCGACAGCCACGACCGTGCCAGCGCTGTATTTCTGAATCTCGCTGAAGAGTTGGCGCGTTGTGAGAATCTCGATCTTGTTTACTGACAAGATGACATCGCCAGGCTTGAGGCCTGCTCGCTCAGCAGCTGAGTCGGGCATGATCTTTTGTATAACCACGCCACGCGCCGCCTCCGTGTGCACGACGCCGAGTAAGGGCTTTCTTGCGTTATCGTCGCTGCCCGCCTTTTCTGCCGTCAGGTTTGCGGCAAAGATTATCGAGAGACCAAAAAATATGACTAAGAAAATTCGGAATTTCATGCGAGATTTACCTTGCCCACAAGCGCTGCTTCAAACCGATCACGGCCTGTCAGCCAAACCTCGATGCGCTTTGGGTATTCGGCAATGTTGTGGTGAATGCGGTAGCCCTTAGTAAACAAAAAGCTGCATGGTTCAATGCGCATAATTTGACTGAACGGCAGATAGTACTGGCGGTCGCAGCTCACGACTATGAAGCTGTCGTAAACCGCCACTCTGATAAATGGCCCTTTGAACGTTACCCAGCTGATAACGCCGGCACAACTCTCAGTGAACGCTGGCCGTTTGCCGGCTTCGGCTGCATGCAGCCGGTCTTTGCGCTTGAACAGCCAGCCGAAAATTGCGATGACCGCGACCAGAACGAGAATTGGCAAAAGAAAAAAATATTCCTGCTCCATGCAAAATTCTGCAGTGGCTGGCCGGGGCGTCGAGCGAATTCGCCAAAGGGGGATATTGGTCCCTAATGTGACATAATGCACTTTTGGCTTGGCGGCCTGTCTGCCCGCCATAGCTATGGAATTCCCGAGCCGCAGCACCCTTCTGCTCTCATAATACTTTACACCCTGTCGCGCGCTGCAAATTTGCATCCATGAAACGGACATGGCAGCCCGCAAACAAGAAACGCAACCGCACACACGGTTTTCGTGCGCGCAATGAGACTGCCGCAGGTCGTGACGTTCTGCGTCGCCGCCGCCAGAAAGGCCGTTGGAAACTCACAGTTTCTGACGAACGCCGCCGCTGGGATATCGTCAAAAGATAATTGGTGTCTGCGACACCAATTATACCCAAGCGTTCTCACTACTTCACCAGTTTAAAACTCAAGAAAAGTATAGACCACCTCTTTAAGAGCGGTGGCAAAGCTTTCGGCAAATATCTCATGCTGCGATTTGAACGCAGTAACGAGGTTAATCCCCCTTTTCAGGTCGTCTTCGCCGTGAGCCGCAAGCTCGGTGACGCGCACGTGCGCAACCGAATTAAGCGCCGGTTACGCGAGGCGCTGTTTATACTCCTTAAAGAAGGCAAAGTGAAACAATCGGGCTTTGAACTCGCGATCGTACCCAAAAAAGAAGTTGCGGATCTCGACTTTGCTGAGCTGGGCGCTGATTTGCAGGCGGCTCTCAAACGATTGCCAAAGCAGCAGCCTGCATTGCGTCCATAGAGCCCTGCTCGGGCAGCTTACCACAGATATCTGTTTACGAGACAACGCCGGTGGACCATCAAAGCCACGCATGCCCTTTGACCCGGTAAATCTGACGACACTCGCGGCACGGCATCAACGCCTCATGCAGATACGCTATGGGGCAGAAAGTGTCGGCATCGGCACCGACGAAAAGTTGCGTCGCATTCTGCGGTTCTGCGCCGATGAAATGAATGTCGCGCGGGCCGGCCTGTGGCGACTGAACACCGGGGGCAATGCCATTGCGTGCATATTGCAATACGAACGTGGCAGGCACCATTACGGTACGGGGCCAGAGCTCAGCGAGCGCGATTTGCCGCGCTATTTTGCGGCGCTGCGCAACGACCGTATCATCGACGCGAGCGACGCGCAAAACGACAGTCGAACTTCAGAACTGAGTGAAAAATACCTGCGACCGCTGCAGATTGCCTCGCTGCTCGACTGCCCGATCTTTGCAGGCGGCAAATTTGCGGGTGTGCTCTGCATCGAAGTCGAAGGTACGATCAGGCAGTGGTCGATGCTCGACATTTCATTCGCGGCAGCGGCAGCCGACGCCGTTTCAGCAATTAACGAGCAAAACCTGTGGGAAGAAGAACGCCGATACACGAATATTCTTGAGCAGTTTGATAGCCTCACCGGTCTCATCAACCGCCGTTCGTTTCAGCGGCATATATTTCAAGATATAGCTCGGGCCGATAACGTGCGGCATGTTCTCGTCCTGTTGGGTCTCGACGGGTTTACCGCTGTCAACGACAAGTACGGGCAGATGGTTGCCAATAATGCGCTGAAACTTCTGGGAGAAAGAGCGCTCCGCCTCTGCGCGGTTCACGGTTGTCTTTCGGGCCGCGTCAGCGGAGACACGCTGGGTTTCTGGCTGCCGCGCGCGCAGAACCAGAACCAGATCGATCTATTTCTCGCCGACGTGCGCGCGATCGTGGCAGCACCGATTGTCACCGATTATGGCACGAACGTTGCGATCACCGGCACGACGGGCGTCTATTTTCACCTTCCCGAACAAGAGGCTGTGCCCGACCCGATACTCGCCGCCGAAATTGTGCTCAAAAATACCAAACGCGACAACAAGGGCGGCGTCGGCATTTTTACCGAGGGCGGCTACCGCCAGCTGCAAGACAAAAGCCGCCTTGTAGACGACATACAGAGCGCGCTCGATCAGGGGCAGTTTTCTGCCTGGTACCAGCCAATCTTTGACGCGCGCAGCAAACTCTACACGGGCGTCGAGGCGCTCGTGCGCTGGCAGCATCCCGAATTTGGTCTGTTGCCACCCGCGCGCTTTTTACCTCTGGTTGCTGAAATCGGCAGGTCGCGCGATCTGGGGCATTTCATGCTCGCACAGTCGTGTTCTGACGCGGCGACGCTGCTCAGTGAGGGCCTTGACGTTGGCCGCGTTTCAGTAAACCTCTCTGCCGAGCAGCTGTACAACAACCAGCTCGTCGCAGAAATCGAAGACCTTCTGCAGCAGCATAGCCTCCCGGGTGCGCATCTTGAGCTTGAAGTTATCGAAGAAGTTATCAGTCACGATTTTGAACTTGTGAGCGCACAGCTGAGCAGCCTCAGAGAAGCTGGCATCGGTATCAGCGTCGACGATTTTGGTACCGGCTATTCGTCGCTTTCACGACTCAAGCTGTTGCCTGTTGAAAAGATCAAGATCGATAAATCTTTCATCGATGGTCTGCCGCACTCGCGTAACGATGCGTCAATCGTCCGTTCGATCATAGCGCTAGGTCGGGCGCTGCAGCTCGATCTGGTCGCAGAGGGGGTTGAAAACAATGGCCAATCGGTCTGGCTTGAACATGAAGGGGTCGACTACCTGCAGGGCTTTCTGTACGCGAAACCTCTGACCATTGACGAACTGCGTGTCTTTCTCAAGCAGCGAGTTGCGTAAGTCTCTACGACACCCAAATCTTAGATCAATCCGAAGCCCAGAGCGAGCGCGAGGGCGAACACCAGCGCTGAAACGGTGTATTGCACAAAGGCAAGCGTAACTCTTTTCAGCAGCTGGCTACCGAGCCAGGCACCGGCGAACGCAGCCAAAATCGCCGAAAGCAGCAGCAACCTGTTTTTTTCGACGAGGCTGACGCTGAGCCGGGTTGAATAGATGCCGAGCCGCGTAATGTCGATTGTGCTCGCAATCACCACTCCGGTCGCTACAAACGCTTCTTTACTCAATCCGCATTTAATAAGAAATGCACTGCGCAGCGCGCCTTGGTGCCCGGTGAGGCCGCCAAAAAAACCACTCAGCGCCCCGCCGAGCATCAGTTTATTTCTATCGAACTGCAGGGCGCGCAGGCGCGGTAAAAGCTCGAACAGCACAAACACAATCATCAGCGCAGCAACAATGAGTTTCAGCAGGCGGATTTCAAACAACTTCGGGCCGGCCTGCCAGACGAAAAGTGCAGTCTGGTTCGGTATGGTGCCAAGCAACAGCGCGCCAAAGGCCGCGCCGGCAATCGCTGTCACACCAAAACGCAACACAACCGGCCAATCAACATGCCGGCGCACGTGCACAAGTTTGAAGAGATTATTCAGCAGGTGCACAATGCCCGTGAGCGCAATCGCCGTTTCAACCGGGAAAAATACCGCCATAAACGGCGTCAGAATTGTGCCAAGGCCGAAACCCGAGAAAAACGTCAGCACCGAGGCGGCGAGGGCGACAATCGTGATGAGGGCGATTTCCATGGGGTTGTTTTAAGAGCGATATGGGAGATTTTCTGTTTCGTCAATTTTTTTCGGTGACGGAGGGGTTCTTCCCCCTCCCCACTTCGTGGGGAGGGGGCTGGGGGGTGAGGCTCGCCGTAATTGCTCGACGCTCGCAATGGCCAAGTTGATTAGCTCACTGTGATTCTCGAACTCGCGATTCTCGACGTTAAACCCGGCACCGAAGCCGAATTCGTCGCGGCCTTCGAAGAGGCCCAGAAGTTTATAATGGCCATAGAAGGTTATAAATCCCACTCACTACAAAAATGCATCGAAAAGCCGGGCCGCTACGTCTTGCTCGTCAACTGGCAGACGCTCGAGGCGCACACCGTCGGCTTTCGTGAATCGCCAGAATATGCGGAATGGAAAAAGCTGCTGCACCATTTTTACGAGCCGTTTCCCACGGTTGAGCATTACGAGAAGGTTCTAGGCTGATGCGTCGCCTCTTTATATTACTCATTCGCTTTTACCAATACACTTTTGCCGCATTTCTGGGCGGACAATGCCGCTTTCACCCGACGTGTTCAGAGTATGCGGTAGAGGCATTCGAGAAGCTACCTATGTGGCGCGCGTTCTATCTTACGCTCTGGCGCATACTGCGCTGCCAGCCGTTTGCGAAGAGTGGTTATGACCCGGTGCCCGAGGCGACAGAGAAGAAATAATCCCGGCTGGCCGGTTCAGCCCTTTTAGCTCTTCTTGTCTCTTGTCGGTTTCAATTTACCCAGCAGCACCATAGAGTACATGCCCGCGGCTGAGAGTGCCAGCTGTGAGAAGATAAATGCCCAGGCAAAGATCTTGATCTGGTTTTCGTAGATCAGCCTCATACGTGCTTCGGCCGCAAAAAACAGTACAGGTATACCCACGCCCAACGCGGCAATAGCCAACGCCAATAGATAGCCTGCCGTACTCAGCCGCTGAAAAAGCAGTAGCATACAGAGCAATGCCCCGTATACGAGCAATGTGGCATAGTTTGAGCCGAATATCCACTCGAACATGAACTGCCGGTCAAAATCAGGCAGCGGTATTTCACTGTTTACTGCTGTGCCGACGACGTAAAATACCAGCGTCGTGTAAAATACACCTTGCGCGAGTGCTGTGTATTGAAAGAGTTTTTCGTAGACTTCGCCTATGGCGCGCAGCCCGGCGCTCTGCGAGTCTTTCAGATAAAACCCGACGAAAAACGTGAAGGCGATGAACAGCGCGAGCACAAAAAGCACTCCGTAAGAAAGATGGTACAGCAGCCAGTATTCATAACGCCAGGTAAATCCGACCGAAAGCATAAAAACGATGAACACGAGCGTGCGCAGATATTTCAGCATCGTGCTGAGACTCATTACCCTTCAGGCCGAACAAGTATTATTCGGTGGGGTTTAAGATGCGCACCCGGATACACATGCAAAATGCCTGGATGTTCACCCGATTGATCTGCGCAATTGCATCACCTCAAGATGAGATAACGACCGTAGCAACCATTCGAGCGGGCCGGTTTGAAAGTACTTCAGCCATATCAGAGAGAGTGTTATACCCGATAAGAAAATACCCGTAGCCACAAGAAACAATCCGTCATAGCTGAGCCTATTGTAGAGGCCGAAGCCGTAGCCGTAAAAGAGAGTACCCGCCAAAACCGACTGCAGCACATAGTTGGTCAGAGACATACGTCCCGCCGCGGCGAGAGGATGCAGCGCCCGTTTCAGGCGCTGGCTGGCATTGAGGCTGAAGATGCTCTGCGCGTAGAACAGCGAAAGGGCAGGGGCGGTAAGTGCCATCAGCAACATCGCCATCGGCAAATACTGTTTCAACTGCCAAACTGCAACGGTAGCGTAGAGCATGCTGCCGCCGACACCCGTGAGAACAATCAAGGTAGAAACAGGCGTTAGGCGAATGCGGCTTATCCAGTTGCTGCGTGCAGCGAGGTAACCCAGACAAATCATCGCAAGTGCACCTGGCCAATTGAAGAGCATCACGTAGCCCAATGAAATCGGGTAGAGGTGCAGGTTGCTCATCACAACCGCACCGAACCCACCTGTGTAGTGGGTCACCGGAAATTGCGGGTTTGCCTGGCCCATGAATCCCAAAAACGCATACGTCGCGCCTGACATTAGAAGCAAGAAGGCGGCCGACACCGCAAGCGCCCGGTTGTGCATACGCCGCATTGGCAAGAAGAAGAGGCCGAGCAGCCCATAGCTGAGCAAGATGTCGCCGGGAAAAAAGAAAACCGCATGCAGAAAGCCGAGCAGTATAAGACCGAGAAAGCGGCGCAACAGAAACCCTGCGTCTTCGCGCTTATGCAGTATATGTAGACCGATGCCGTAGAGAAACGAGAAAAGCGTGAAGAATTTGGCCTCGAAGAATAGTGAATTGATAAAAAGCGCCGCGCGAGCGCTACCTGTCTCCGGAATCTGGCGGTAAGATTCCCAACTGCGTGCGATCAATGGAAGGTTGACGATGCAGATTCCCCACAGCGCGAACCCGCGCAGCACGTCGATTCCCGGCATGCGCGCCGCATCTCTTGCTTCAGAATTCATTTAACCCTTATGATCCTGATGCATTACCATGCGATGGATTGTGTACATCATCACAATCGTTACCGCCATTGCGCCAACCACCACAAACCCGAGCACATCGTAGTGCGCAAGTGCGCCTGACGGCATTTTAACAACAATCGCCCCCGCAACTGCCGAGGCAATGCCACCCGAAATCTGCTGAAACGCAGAGCTCACACCCATGAATGCGCCCCGGTCTTGAGGTGCGGGTACACCGCTCATGAGTGTTGAAGCACCGACAATGCGCGCGGTAATCGAAGCAAATAGCGCAGCCGTAAGTAAAGTCACGAGCCACAGCGGGCTTGCGCCGAGATTCGTGTAAATCAAAACGAGTAACATGCCAAGCGTTGAGCCTGCCACAAATACCTTGTATTTGCCGATCTGGTCACTGAGTCTGCCAGCGATCGGCCCAGCGATCATCGCGGTAATGCCGGTCACCATGTATAGCGTCGGCAGGTCGTCGGTGCTGAGACCCAGGTTACCCGTGCCAAACGCGCTGCCGAAAGGCATCAGCATGAAGCCACCCGTTGCGAGCAGCGTGGTAGCGGCAAAACCCCGCAGGTAACGCGGCTTCGTAACGGTCGCGTACAGATGGTGCAGCGGGTGCCTGTCGATCTTGAGTTTTAAATGGCCGTCGACCGGTCGCATTTTCAGAACGATGATTAATCCGACTGGTAAACCGAGGGCGACAATAATCAAAAACGGTGAGTGCCAACCTAACTTATTCGCGGCGTAGAGCCCGACCGGAATACCAAGTACCTGGCTCGACGCAAACGCCATTTGCAGAAAGCCCATCACGCGGCCGCGCAGGTGCATTGCGAACATATCGGTAACGATCGCGAAACAGATCGAGCTGATTACACCGCCAAAGATGCCGGTGATGATGCGCGCACCGAGCAGCAGATGATAGTCAGGCGCGAGGCCGCAAAGCAGCGTACCGCCAAGAAACCCCGCATAGAACACAAGCAGCATGCGCTTGCGGTCGAAGCGGTCGGCAAAACCTGCAGCCAAGAGGCCCGAGGCGCCTGCACTGAACGCATACGCCGAAACCACCCAGCCGAACTGCTGCGGGTCAATCGAGAGTGCGGGCATCAGAATCGCGCCGAGCGGTGAAAGCACCATGAAGTCAAGAATCACGGTGAACTGCAGAACAGTGAGCATTGCGATCAGAAACTTTTCATAGCCGCTGAAGGCAGGCCTTGACGCTTTTTCGGGCGCGGTCATGCGTAGCTATGGATTTCCATAACAGGAGGTAAGGTGTTTTTCAAGGTTTACACCTGCACCCGATGCGTTTGCCTGCACTATGAACGTACTGCAGGCTGCATTTTCGTTTCCGATCGCTGACGCCAAAATAACCCATGCGTTCTATCGCGCCGTGTTCGGTACCGACGCATGTGAGGTGGATGAAAGAGTCGTCACAGTCTATCTACCCAGTACTCAAATCTTCTTTATAGAAACCGACGAATTTAACCATTTGCTCAAACCCGCCGCTATCGAAGCACAGGTGGGCTCAGGCCTCAACGCGGCGCTGCTCAGTATCACGGTCGCGACGCGCGACGAAGCTTATGGCGTGCTGAAGCTCGCGGCCGAGGCCGGCGGCAAACCCTCAGCGCAGGCAGTGCCGTACCCGTGGGGCCTAGCCTCATATTTTCAAGACCCCGACAACCACCTGTGGGAGGTCATCTGGCGCGACCCGAGATTCGGAGCATGAAGCCCTTACCGCGCCGAAAACTCATTGTCACGACCATCGCTCTGTTTGGCGTATCTGCAATGGCCTTTTCGCTCCGCGGTACACTCACGAGGCCTCTGCTGTTTCCCGCACCGAACTACCGTTTTACGCCCACGCTGCCAGGGGGCAAAATCGTGACTGCGAAAACCCAACGAACCGCGTACGGCTATTACGCGAAAGCCGGGCCGAAGCTTGTTGTGCTCTTTCACGGCAACGGAGAGGTGATGGGCTCGATGCAAGATATTGCTCAGCTGCTGCTCAGAGAAGGGTTGAGTGTGCTGATGACAGAATACCCCGGTTATGGTTTTGCCGCCGAATATGCGGTGAGCGAGAAGAATATCTACCAAGACACCGCCGCGCTGCTCAAGCTTATGCGAGATGCCTACGGGCATTCGGCGGCCGACACAATTCTCTGGGGCTTTTCGCTCGGTACCGGCGTCGCCACTGAAATGGCCGCGCAGAAACTCGCGCAGAGATTAATTCTCATGGCGCCTTTCACTTCAGCTCCCGACACGGCAGCGCACCACTTCTTTTCGTTGGCTCGCCATCTTGTGGTGGATGTTTTCGATAACAAGAGCAAAGCTCCGCTGGTTGAAGCAGCCACGCTGATTGTTCACGGTACCGACGACAGTGTGATTCCGTACCGCATGGCACAAGAGCTGGTCAGCCTGTTTCGCGCAGCAGAACTGATCACTGTGCCACATGCAGACCATAACGACTTAGGCAGTCGCCTCGACGCTGCGGCGTGGCAGAAAATTCTCAAATTTGTGCGGGCTGCATAAATGCAGTTCACGGTCAAGACGCCCGGCCCCCTGATGGAATTTCTCATGCAGTCGCTGCATGGCAAAAGCCGCACCGGCATTAAATCGCTGCTCGCGAAAAAGGTAGTCACCGTCGATGGCCAAATGACGACCAAATTTGATTTCCCGCTCGTCGAAGGGCAGCTTGTCGGCATCGGCAAAAAGGCTCAGGGCAAACCAACGGCACTGCGCGGTCTCAAGATCATCTACGAAGATGAGGCAGTGATTGTGATCGACAAAGAAGCAGGTTTGCTTTCGGTCTCGACCGACCTCGGTAAAGAGCGCACAGCGCACGGATTGGTGAGCGCTTACGTCAAAAGAAGAAATCCTAAAACAAAAGTGCTTGTCGTTCACCGACTCGACCGTGACACCTCGGGCGTCATGATGTTCGTTAAAGACAAAGACCTGCAGCGCCACCTGCGGCAGAACTGGCAGCAGAGCATCGAGACGCGCAGCTACCTTGTTGTGGTCGAGGGTGTGGTTGAAAAAGACAGCGGTGTCATTGAGTCATGGCTGCACGGCACCGATTCGCTGCGCAGCTATTCGTCTAAAGAAGCCAAGGGCGGTCAAAAAGCGGTTTCGCGATACAAAGTTCTCAAGCGCGGCTCAGACCACACGCTGCTCGAAGTCGAACTCGAAACAGGGCGCAAAAACCAGATTCGCGTGCACATGCAAGATATCGGCCACCCGGTCGCTGGCGACAGCAAATATGGAGCAACAGGTGACAAACTCGGCCGTCTTGGCCTGCACGCGCACGTGCTCGCGTTCACGCACCCGGTGACCGAAAAGCCATTAACGTTTCAATCGCCGGCGCCGGCAGAGTTCAACAAGATTTAGCACAGGCCGAGCCCGTCTAATAACTTGTGATTTCAATCGGCTGGCTTATCATCAATAATCGGAACATTCTTATCTTGCTGGCGCTTCAGGCAGGCCTGGTAGTTTCTATCGCAGCGAATGTCACACTGGCTGATAATTTGGTGCGCCGTTTTGGAATTTTCAAAGTTTGCATTGTTATTGGTGCAACCCCGGTGGCACGTGCGGTTGTTCTCTTCGCAGATCGCCATCGCCTTGTCGGTGGTGCGGCAGCCTGGGGCCAGCGCGAATGTGGTCGCGACTATCAAAAGAATTGCGATCTGTCTAATCATGATTCTTGGTTTTTTCGCTTCGTTAGGCTGACAACCAGAAGTGTCTAAAACGCACCCGAGAATCGCTCACAGAAATTTGCCGGTTCTGGTATCGAGCCGCCTTTCAATCACCCACACCTGCTGTTTCTGCAGGCGCTCCAGAATAGGCGGGCGATGAGACAGCGATTGCAGGCGTTTCGAGTGATTATTGATGCCTTCGGAAAGCAGAGGATAGTGGTGGCGCCCAGCATCTGAAGCGGCCAGTTTTTCCATGGCGCAGTCGGTATGCGTCACCACCATCACCAGATTCACCGAATGTTTGACGACCGCGAGCTCGACGGCTTCGGCGACTTCAGCGGTTATGACCGACCCCGGTATGCGGATGATATCATAATAACCTCGCGAATCGCCGAGAATACGATTATCATCGAGACGCGGGTCGATACACATAATCAATAATGCCTTCGGTTTGCGGTCTTTAAGCTCCGGCGTCACATTCCAGATTTTGGCCATCAGAGTATTTTGGGCAATGATCGTCTTGAATATTTCATTGGGATGCACCTGGTCTTGGTCGCTCTTTTCATGGTGGAAAGCTTCAGCCCAATCCTGAATGACGTATCCCGTATGCAGAAAAAATCCGCCCAGGTGGTATGAAAGTTTGCGGAAGATAAAGACTGACGCCACGAAAGCCAAGGCCAGAACTATCGCAATCCACTTCTTTTTGTTCCTCATGAGCTCCTCAAATCTGTCACTTTCTTGATATCAATCTATATCACGAAAAAGCCCGTGTCATTGACGCAGGTCAAGCGAGCCAACGGGCTTTATTAATTGCCCCCTAAGGCGAGAAAAGGGATGAGCTGATGCGATAGTCGACTGCCGAGCTGGTGGAGTTTGAGGCGCTGAGCGCTGTCATAAATGCTACGGCCTTACAGGGCCTTGATTCTCTGAGTAATTTTCAGGCTGAGGGATAGTGAAAAAGAATGTCGAGCCCGCGTCGCGCGCCGACTCAACCCAGATTTTGCCGCCGTGGCGGCTCAAAATGCGCCGTACCGTAGCGAGGCCAATGCCCGTGCCCGTAAACTCTGCCTCGCTGTGCATGCGTTGAAACGGCGCGAATAATTTATCTGCGTAGGCCGTGTTGAAGCCTGCGCCATTGTCGCGGACAAAGAAAACCTCCCGGTTTGCAGCCGAGGCTGAGGTCGATTCTGAGATAGAGCGGCCGAATTCAATACGAACGATATCCTTTTTGGCGCTGAATTTTACTGCATTGTGAAGCAAGTTTTGCAATAACATTTCCAACAACGTCGGGTCAGCGGTGACCTGCAGGTGCTCGGCGACATTCGCCGATATTTTCAGCTCAGGAAATTCTAAACTGAGTTCTTCGATGAGACGATGTGCCAACGCGGTCATGTTGACTTTCTGCTTCTCCATTACCATGGTTGCAGTTTTGGCCATTGCGATGAGGTGCTTGATCATACGCGTCATCCGTTTTGTTTCGACCCTGATACGCGCTAAGTATTCGTTGTTTTTTTCTGAAAGCTGATTGCCCAAATCAGCAGCGAACACGTTGACCCAGCCCTCGATGCGCGTGATGGGTGCGCGCAGGTCATGCGACACCGAATAGCTGAAAGCTTCGAGTTCGGTATTCACTTCGGTCAGCTCGCGGGTCCGCTCGGCTACGCGTTCTTCAAGAATGAGCTCTTTTTCGAGCAATTCTGCTTCATGAAGTTTCTCGGTTGTAATGTCCCAGTTGGTGCCGATCATGCGCAGGGCTTTTCCCTCAGCATCTCGCACTACCGTAGCCAATGCCCGAATATAATGGATAGACTTATCGGGCCAGACGACTCTGAATTCTGTGTTAAACTCTCTCTCGCCGTTGATAGCCTGCTGAATTTCTTTGTCTCCCCTTTCGATGTCATCGGGATGCAGACCCGAACGCCACGCCTCATATACACCTGAAAAAGTTTCGCGGGTGATGCCATACAGACGAAACGATTGATCATCCCAGATGAGTTCATTGTGTACTATATCATACTCCCAAACTGCCACATTGGCGGCTCTTGTGGCGAGGTCTAAACGCACGGCGGTTTGTCGGGCCAGTTCTTCGGCCAGCTTACGCTCGGTGATATCAGTATGGATACCCGCCATGATCCACGGTTCGCCGGTGGGTGTTCGCTTTAGAATTTGTGCGCGGTCAGAGATCCATTTCCATTCTCCGCCTTTTGTGCGCGCACGAACTTCCACGTCAATCATGGGGATTTCGCCGCGCTCATGCCGTTCAAAAGCGGCGTAAAGCTGCTTGAGATCATCTGGGTGCACTCTGCTTTCCCAGAAGTCGAGTTTTTGGCCAACTTCTTCTATCGTATACCCGAGCATGGCTGCCCAACGGTCATCTACATTATTCGATTTCTTTTGCCAATCTACCAACCAGGCACCCTGATTTCCGGCGATCAGAGCCATTTCAAGCCTTGCTTGATTTTCGCGCACTGCCTCTTCTGTCTGCCGGCGTTCGGTTATGTCTGAGCCAACACTCAGAATCGAAACTTTACCATCTGCTGCGACTAACCGGTTCGCGTGAATCCGATACCAACCCATTTGGTCGGGAGCGACAACTGCCCTCATCTCCCACGAATCTGGAATACCCGTCGCAAGAATTTGCTCATAACGCTTTCTTAATTCAGATTGGTCAGTTTCTGGTACGCCATTCCATATGCTCTTGCCGATAAAATCTTCGAGCGTGAATCCTGGCTGTACTTTATTTAAGTAAACAAAGTTAAAACTTCGATCGATCTCCATCACATATTCGGGGATAGCATGAACCAAACCCCGGTAACGCGCTTCACTGTTTTTTAGGCGCTCTTCTGCCACTTTGCGCTCGGTGACATCCGTGATCAAACCTTCAATGTATTGCAATGCGCCAGCGGCATCATGGACGCCATGGGCCTGATCCCAGACCCAGCGAACTTGGCCGCTTGGCCTTATGATGCGGTATTCGTTGCTACAATTGTTGCGCGCAGCGATATTTGCCTGGCATGATTTCCAGACGCGGTCGACATCATCGGGGTGCATGATACTGCCAAACGATCGCACCGAGCTCTCGACAAAATCACTTTCGGGGTAGCCGGTGATTTCGTATGCCCCGCTGCTCATATATGTAATAGTCCAGTCAGCATCATTGCGGCAACGATAGACAAACCCGGCAAGCCCGAGCAGCAGCTGGTCTTCGACGCGGTAGCGCTCGATGAGCTCACCGGAGATTTTTGCCATTTCGCCATCATGGTTCTGCTGCTGCTGGTCATAATAATCGTTGCAGAGGCTGAAAAACCCAAGCGATGGCAAGAACGCCGTCAGGAAAAAAACCGCATAGCCGATCTGGTTCGCCGGCGAATCACCATAAACTTCGAAGTTGGGTTCTGAAAATCGGGCGCAGAAAATAATCGCACGAGCAGCAAGTACGACAAAGATCAAACCATACAGACCCGTGAGCGACGCAATGATACTTCTGGCGACACGCACCCTTCCGCGAACGATCACCGAAATCGTTTGCCCCGCGACCGCAGCAGTGAACAGTGAAGTGGCTACAACACGCACCGGACCGTTGGGCTGAAAATAGCCAAAGAACAAATGTACGGCGGCCGTTAGTCCTAACAATACATAAGTTGTTTTTGGCTTAAAGGATTTGCCGCGGAGCGCCGCAAAGGCCCGCAACTGCAGTACCGACGCGATCATGATAAACAGAGTCCCGGGAATTGCGGTATATTCGACGGGAAAGTTCGGGCGCAGCCCCAGCAGAACCCAGCCGAGACCTTGCAGCAATAACGAAATACCCCATGCCTTAGTACCCAGACCCACAAGGCGGTGCGCCAAACGCGCTGAAAGCAACCAATACGCGGCGCCGAAAGAACCTATTGCTGTGAGTAAAGCGGCGGTGCCTGCATCAACCCTTAAACCCATATTGCCACCAATACCAATACTTTCAGCAAAGTTCTGCCCGCGAGTTCTCTGAGCCCCTGATCAGTCACCGGAAAAAACGCAATTGTATTTCCTTGGCCCGTCAATAAGAAACGACAGAGACGGAAAAAGTCTCTTCCTGAGCCAGAAACTATGCAGAACAGAATCGAGTTGACCCCTCTGATCGGCTAAATTCAAATCTTCGGTTTTTTGATGATTCGCGAATCTCGGCGCAGTGACTTAAGCATAACTAATGACACAAATGTCATTTTATATTGACGGCCTGTTCGCCTTTGTGTAGATTAGCCCTATGAAAGAACTTAGGGATAAAGTGGTACTCATTACCGGCGCTGCCGGTGGCATCGGCCTCAACACTGCCGGCTTCTTCGCCGAAGCGGGCTGCCGTCTCGTTCTGACCGACATCAACGAAATGGCGCTTGAAAATGCGAAACAGCGGCTCGCGAAGCACGGCGTCGACATTCTCACCAAGGTTGTCGATGTCACAGACCTCAAGGCCGTCGAAAGCCTGCGCGACGATGTCGTGAAAAAATTCGGCAAGCTCGACGTGCTCATCAACAACGCTGGCATCGGCTATAACGCCGAGATCGCCGATACGCCTCTCAGCAAGTGGCAGCAGCTGATGAACATCAACTTCTGGGCGCCGCTTTACCACATTCAGACGTTTCTGCCGCTCATGAAAGAAAAGAAGTCGGGCCATATCGTGAACGTCTCGAGTGGCCAGGCGTACTTTCGCGCGCCGACCTGGGGCGCGTATTCGGTCACCAAACTCGCCGTGGGTGCGATGTCAGAGATCATGAATGTCGAAGTCGCGCGCGACAACATCAAAGTGACGACCGTTTATCCATTTCTGGTGAACACGGGCTTTTACGACACCGCGACCGCTAACTCGATCGGCGAGCAGCTCTTCTTCATGTTCATGCCGCTCTATTCAGACAAACCTGAAACGGTAGCGCGCATGATCTTTGATTCGGTGCGCGAAGAGAAGGATGTAGAAATGGTCAGCATTCTGAACCAGTTCTTCAAATACATACGCGTTTTACCCACGGCTGCGGGCGTGATGGATAAAACCACGCACACTTTCATGTCTAAGCAACAGCAAGAGACGTTGGGCCTCGGCGGCATCGTCGATAAGCTGGGGTCAATCCTCAATTCGATCATGGACACCGCAAAGAAAGGTGTACCAGAAAAGGGATTTCAGATTCACGAGGTTATGTCAGGTGAGCACGAGTTCGTCGACGGCTTCGGCCCCGCGGGCAAGCATAAGTTCGAATTCAAGGCCGATTGGGGCCCGAAGAACCTCGTCGATTTCGTCAACCCCGGTCAAGACAAGTTCATGCTGAGCGAGCTTGCGGGCACCGTGACGATTGGTGGCATGTGCGAGAACATGCCGGTCTACGGCACGCTGCAGCTGCGCTACTTTCAAGACCAAAAGATTCGCTACACATTCGACTTCAGCGTCGACGGCGAGCCCTACCAGTACGTGGGTGAAAAACAGCAGATCTATCCATGGAACCTGCCTTATTCACACACCACATGCTTCGGCGAAGTGAAGAACCTGCGCACGGGCAAGGTCATCTCAAAATCGATCACGCATTTTGACATGAATAATCTGCCTGAGTTTTTGGGTACGTTCAAGCTGACCGGTTGAAGTATCTTCCGTAGAGACGCCCTTTTAGGGCGTCTCTACCTTAAACTACGCATTTCTTTCCCCCCTGTCTTGCCTGACAATTATGTCGCATGTATTCACGCTACAAAGCGTTCGTCTTCTTAACGGTTCTCGCATTCGCCGTTTTCGGCGCCACGGTTTGGTTCCAGAACCGTTCTGCCAATATTCCCGAAACGCCGGGGCCTGAGGCTCAGCCTGCGGGGGCTGCCGCAGACCTGGCTGAAGCGCCGCCCGCGCAACCGGTCGCCGAAGTTGCGCCTGCCGCAGCGCAGCCGATTGCTCAACCTCAGCCTGCGGAAATACCTGCCAACTGGCGAAGTGATCTGGGTGTGCCGATTCTGTGCTACCACCAGATTGTAACCGAAGAACAATACCGCGAGCGGCCGACGCCTTATGCCGTCACCGCGAAGCAGTTTCGCGAGCAGATGCAGTGGCTCGCCGACAAGAATTTTTATGCGATCTTGCCCAATGATTTGCTTCTTTATATTCGCGGCGAAAAGAAGCTTGATTTTGCTAACGGTAAACGCCCGATCATGATCACTTTCGATGACGGCAACAATGACTTCGTCAACCACGCGCAGAAGATTCTTGATCAGCATAACTTCAAGAGCGTGCTCTATATCTACCCCACTTACATTATGGCGCGCAAAGAGCGTTCTTTGACATGGCAGCAGATTCAATCGATACGCAAGGCCGGCCACGCGATTGAAAGCCACACGATGTGGCACCCGATGCTCAGCACGATGACCGATAAAGAACAGCGCGCGCAGTTTGCCGACTCGAAACGCATTCTGAACGAAAAGGGGGGCGCCGACGTGAAACACCTCGCATACCCCTTCGGCATTTATACATCCTCAAGTTTGCGGCTACTCAAAGAACTCGGTTACCAGACCGCCGGCACTACGTTTCACGGCGCAAACCAGGTCGGTGAAGACCCGTATTTGCTGCGCCGGTTCTTGATCGTCAAGGGCGACGGCGAGAAGCAATTTGCACAGAAGACGCTCGCGCGCTCGCTGCCCCTGCGGTACCTGAACAGCGAACCCGGCGCAGTCATCGAAGCCACGACTTCTATACGTTTTGGCGTACCAGCCGGCCTTGCCAAAGAAAATTTCAAAGTGCGTGTCTTTTCGACCGCGCAGAGTTTTGAATACAACAAATCGAACGGAGAGCTGAGCGTCACCGTTTCGCCTTCGAAGAAGCGCCTCAGCGTGCTCGAAATTCTTTACAAAGAAGGCGGCATTGAATACCGTGCCAATGCGCTCTTCAACCACAAACGGACAATGATTGCGAATGCGGCAGCGCCCGTAGAAAAAAAACTGTCCGGCAAGAAGAAGCGTATAAAAAAGAAGAAAAAGAAACGCAGGCAAACTGAAGACTGATGAAAAATCCGCCGCAAAAGAAATCGAGCACCGCCCGCAAATCGTCAGTCACGGCCAGCGGCCGGCAATTCTTTACTGCTCCTGAAAAAAAGGTGGCGGAGTTTCAACCTGCACCGGCGGCGCGCATGCGGCTGGGCGGCATACCCCTCGAGCACAAGGCTGGGTTTGAGCTGATATCTTACCGCATCAGGCAGCTGCTTCTCGGCAATGCGCAGGCGTGGGAAGAAATTGACCGCGAAGAGGCCGGGTCTTTCTGGTCGGTATTTCGAAAATACCACCTGCCGCTGCTGCTTCCATTCTTCGTATTTTTCGTCGTGCGTGAGCTCGTTCGCTTCGTCAATGTCGCCTTGTTGCTCAGGCATTGTTTCATTCTGCTGCCGCTCGGTGTGGCAATCTATGCAGGCTACATATTTGTTCTCGGTGTCATCGCCGAAGAGACCGCAGAACATTCAGGCGGTCGCTTCTCGCCGCAGAGTGGAATGCGCATTGCGCTTTTCTCTACGCTGATCGTCAGCTGCTTTTCGGTATTGGCATTTCTGCCGGTTGTGGGTACGCCCCTGCTGGTTGTTGCGATCGTCTGGCACTACCGCCAGCTTTTTGCGGGCGCGCGCCAGGTGCTGAATATCAGCGACAGCAGCTATCGCACCTATCGCCTGAGCCACGTTCTCGTGTGGCTCTTGCTCGCGCTGACGGCTTTTGTGGGTGTGAGTCTCATGAGTTTTCTTGCGGCAAAACTCGGCATCGCTGCGATCTAAGAACTTCTAAATCTCTTCGACTTCAATATCTGCTTCGCGCAGAAATAGAATTCCGCTTTCGATATCTTGCGGTCTGCCAGAAACTTCTATCACCATAGAACCGCAGCGATCGGGGCTGAGGTTCGCTTCGAGTATGTTGGGCTGCAAATTGTAGCTCGTGACCATGCGGTACATAAACGGCTCTTTCACTCGTTCAGCAGGCACTTCAAGTCGCAGCTTCTTGACCACGCAGCTAAGCGACCCCGGTCTAAGCCTCTGTCAAGGAGAATGCGCCTGAGCGCAGTGGTAGGTTTGCTCGTGGTGCGACGAGGCACAGCCGAGTCTCTGTCTCAGAGCTTGTCGAATCACGCCTGAGCAACGAAACAGTGCAAGATACGGTCAGAAAAATCCACTTTTTTCCCGTTCGGTGAGAAAATTCGCCCGTTTTCCGGTATTTAATCTATAGAGGGCAATTAGCCGTCAGCGGCGGGCCCAACTCTTTGTGTGGAGCAAATATGTATAAGGGATTTCTCCCCCTGATGGCGGTGGCGCTTCTGTTGCTGCCGAATTCCGTCGGTGCGATCGTGGCTCGCCTTGCGCACGAAACCGGCAACGCCAATGCGAGCAGGCGGGCAGCGAGCGAAAGTCTCGAACTTGAGAACAATGCCGAATTGGTGACACTGAACGTTTTCGCGAGACGCGATGCCTTTGCCGCCGATCGAAATCTCACCAATGTGCTCGCATTAGCCGGTGCGGGTTTGAATGTAGAGGGGCACCGCTTCGTTTTCTCGCTCGGTTCACACTATCGACAGCAAATGCTGGCTGCGCGGGAAGTTTTGCCCGGTTCTTTTTACCCCGCGCTGGGGTTCACCTGGTCGACTGCACAATTTCGCGCCGACGTTGCCGGGTCAGAATTTGCAACCCGCGCCTCAACTTCGGTTCTGCTTCAGTTAGGTGTTCCCGTTGAATTCAACAGTGAATTTGAATACCTCTTCTCGCAACCGTATCGATGGGTTACGCAGGCATATGCTTTTGTCTCTTCGTATGGCGGATTAATTTTAGGCTACGAACCTCTCTCACAAAGTCCGCGCGCGGGTCTCTGGCTGTCACCGTTTGATTCGCTTAAATTGCGCACGGTCGCCCGCTTCGGTGGCGCGAATGAAACCTATCTCGAATTCTCTCTCACGTATTCGATTGAATCTGCCTCTGGCGCCGCATCGATCGAGCAGGTAGACACCAGTGAACCTCGTAAACGGTACGTGCCGAAACCGCGGCGTCTGCCGCAAAAAGTGCCGGCCTTTGCAACATTGATCAAATGGGGATTAACCCCGGTTGAGGCATTGCGCTTTACACGGGAAAAGGACGCCTGTGCTCTGAGCGAGTCGGCGCGCGCTTCTCTTGCACGCAAGAATTGGGGATGCCGCGATGCTACGTAAAATTCTCGCGGCAACACTGCTCTGCGGGGTGTGCGGCCGCGCGCTCTCGCACCAGGTGCAGTTTCAAATCGGACGCCTCAAACAAGACATCGCCCCCTCCGCAGATTTTGGCGGCGCCGTCTATCGTCACAAAGAATATCGGCTCGGTGCTTACATGGCGCCCGCTTCGCGGGGCGTCGTCGCATCGTATTCTTCGACACGCTCGCCGTTCATACTTGAAGTCGGCCAACGCGAACGCTCGCTCGATCATGGTTTTATCATCAGCAACGGGGCTTACCTGCCCTGGACGCGAAATTTTGCTTTTGCGGAGCCAGCGGGGTTGCGCGTTGGTTACCAGACCAAATACGTTGCAATCGACACACAGTATTACCAGCTCGAGCAGAGCAATGCCGGCACAGCGCGCATCGGTCTACTGCCGACAGATTGGCTGCGTATCAGCGGTGGCATCGCAGCGCGCGACATGCACCAGACTGCTGAGCCTTTCCCGGTGGGTTCATTGCAGGTAGGTGCGCTGGATACACGAGATGGATTTACCTCCGGTGTCGAATACGCGGGTGCAGAAAACCTGCTCGGTCACCTTCGTTACGAAAACGGTTACACATTGCGTGCGCTGGCGTTTAAGCGCAATGAACCCCATGCACTCGCAAGCGGTGTTTTCGAATCGCATCAGGGTCTTGTCGCACAATTTTTCTCGGACAACTGGTTCGCGCAGTATTTCTCTACCGATTCGCGCTTCGGCATGCTGCGTTATGCCGGCTCGTACCTGACCGGTGTCGCTGTCTACGAGCAGCGCAACCAGCTTGCGGGTTTTTCGGTCCGCAATTCAGAGGCGGGCTTTCACTTGCGCAGCGGCGCCACGGTCTCAGCAGACAGTTCGTTGCAGACTCTGGCGGGTCTAGGCTATGCGGATTTTCTCTTTCTCGGCGGCGGCCACTATACTCTCTATTCTGACCAACCTCTGGAGCCGGTTATTTTCCCTTCGGAGTGGTACTCTTCGATTCTTTTGCAATCCTCATCGATGCGCATCAAAGATAATGGGTTCAAAGTCATGGCGCTGGTCAATACTGCAGCGGTTCAGGGCTTCGTGGCGATGACCTATTCTGAAGACCGCAGGGAACGTGAACGATTTGGTTTTTACCTGCGACTTGCGGGCAGCCTGACATTCTGAACCCCTGCGGTCCATACCGCAATTCCGATGTGGTAGGTTTTTGGCCGGACTCGGCTGCAAAAGCCTTAAAAAACTTGACTTCATGTTCAGCGACTCCGAAAATATAACAATGGATTGGTCACAGATAATGGTGCGTAGCCTGCAAGAAGGCAGCATTCGTGAATTGCATCTCTATCAGGTGCCTGTCCTGAAAAACGTGGAAAATTGGAATCAGGTCAAAGAAATTGGTAAAGTCGATTTCCGTGGCAAACACTCCGATTATAAGGGCGCCATCGTTCAGTACGGTTCAAATTTCTTTTTTCTGCCGAATGCGCGCATTGACGCACTCTCGGTGTACCGAAAATGGAACTTCAAGAAGACCATTAAGGTTGTGACCGAAACTGACCACAAAAAGAAACCCGTCGCCTGATGCTTTGAATCTGCAAATAAGTGAACAACTGTTCATTTATTTGCTTTACGGTTTGAACTTCGCTCTTGACCTTACGATTTGCTCTGGCAAATGCCGATAATCAGAATCAGGAGCACTCATGGCAATTTTCGCGCGTCCCATCAACAAACTAGTTAAACAGGAATTTGTCGAGCACGTGCACGACACCCTCACCCGTGAGATGTTCTGGAATGTGCGCCTGGCCATCGTCGGTCTGGTGCTGGCGATGCTGCTCTACTATGCGATGCTCATGGTCGATGCCGGGGTAGAAGCCCACCTTACATGGTTCATCGTCGAAATGGTTGCTGCGGTTCCCATTTTGCTCTTCTACTTTTTTGGTGAAAACTGGATCAAAGACATGCACAAGCGTTCGCTTGTCGCCAATGGGCAGGCGTTTGCGATCGCTGCCCTGATTGGTCTGGGGTTTTATTTTCAACTTCCGGCGATCAAGAACCCGAGCATTAAGCTGACTTCGTTTGCCCTCATCATCGGCGTAACAGGCGCGGCAGCCTTCACTTTTGCCTGCAACCGCTTCACATTCATTCTTTTTGCCGTGCCCTGGCTTTTGCCGATCACGCTCTATTTTTTCTTCGGCGCCTCAGATATCGGTTCGATCGCTCTCGGTGGCATGGTATTACCCTACCTCGGCGTGCTCACGTTTCTCTGCCTCAAGGATTATGAACGCCGTGTAGAACTGATTCGTTCAGAACTGAGTCTGCTCGAAGAGAAAGAACAGGTCATCACCGCGTCGAAGCAACTCAAGAAAAGTCTAGATCTCGTCAACGAACTCAAGACACAACAAGACGGAGATTATTATCTGACGTCGCTGCTGCTCAACCCGCTCGGTGTGAACGCAGTCGACGAGGGTCTCAATGTCGATGTCGATTTCTTCACAAAACAGAAAAAGAATTTTGAATTTAAAAACCAGAAGAAAACCATTGGCGGCGATATTTCGATCGCGCATACCCTGCAATTCTCGAGCGGTCCCGCGACCGTGTTTCTGAACGCCGACGCGATGGGCAAATCAATGCAAGGCGCCGGAGGTTCTCTCGTACTCGGGGCGGTCTTTCAATCGATTGTCGAGCGCACACGCCTGCAGGCAAGCGTCGACCCTGAGTCATGGCTCAAAGACACGTTTCTCGAGCTGCAAAAAGTTTTTGAAAGTTTCGATTGTTCGATGCTGGTCTCGATCTACATCGCCGTACTCGAAAACAGCTCGGGTATGCTCTACTATCTGAATGCAGAGCATCCTTGGGGAGTGCTCTATCGTGACGGCAAGGCCGTGTTTCTGCAGAACCGCAGCTATTACCGCAAGCTCGGTACGCCGGGCCTGCAAGACGAAATCTCCATCGATCACATTCAGCTCAAGATAAATGACGTAGTTCTGCTGGGTTCAGACGGTCGCGATGATGTCGCCCTGCCCGGACATGACGCGGGCATGCGTGTGATCAATGAAGACGAGAGCCTGTTCTTGAAATATGTCGAAACGGCAGACGGCAGACTAAACGAAATTTATGAATTAGTGGCTGCTTCGGGTGAGATTACCGATGACTTTTCATTGGTACGTGTGCAGTATCATGCGCAAAAAGACCAGCGAGTATCGAAAGAAAAGCAGACTGCCTCGGTGTTACTGCGCGATGCAAAACAACTCGTCGACAGCGGCAAGCACGATGAAGCCGCGCAACTTTTGCGGCGAGCCAATAACTCTTCTACCGCCGGACCGCGCGCCCTGCGCGCTGCGCTGAATCTCGCAATGCAGATCAAAGAATACAGCCTTTCGGTAAGTATCGCAGAGAAGCTGCTCGGTCTGCAAGACGACGATTTTGAAGTGATGTACCTGGCCGCTTTTGCAGAGCGCAAACTTAACCACGCCGAAAAAGCTCTCAAGCTTGCGGAACACATTCGGGCTTCAGACCCCAACACCAACATTATGAACCTCAATTTACTGGCAGAGATCTATATTTCAATGCAAGAAACGGTAAAAGCGAATGCGGTGCTCGACGAGATATTAACAGTCGATCCATTGAATGCCCGGGCACGACGCCTGAGAGACGAACTACCGGCATAACATGCGCCAGCACTATATCCGCATCAATTCGATCGCCGATATAGACACTGCGCGCATTACACTGCGCAGTATTGAGAACCGTTACGTCGACGAGCAGGGGCGAAGGTTCGCCACCCGCTTCAATCTGCGCACGCACCGCATTGAGATCGTACCGATTGCGCTCGGGCGCGAAGAGGCTCTGCTCGCGCGGCGTCTGATCGCCGCTTCGGGTACGGGTGACGAATTGCTGGGTTCTGACGGACAAGCGCAACGGCGCGTTCACCCGATGCCCATGAAACTGCCGCAGTGGGTCGCCGAACTCAAGGTTGAGCCCGACATGTCACAGTCTGATCTGCACGGCTTTCTGGTCGAGGCGGAGCGCGAAATGCAACGCAACGGCGAACGCTATCGCGGTCTCATACAGAGCCTCAAAATGTCTTCTATACTCGAAGACGCCAAAGATAACAACCAGCACGACGCAATTCTGGGTCTAACCAACGTCTATGAGCGGGATATTCAGGCACATGCCTCACGCGTACAGGCAATGGTCGTGGAGTTCTTGCGATTTCCGAAGCCGCTGGCAAGCTACCTCGGACAGATCGACCGCAATTGCAAAAAGTATGTGGAAAAGCTCGAAATCGAGAAGCAAAAGAAATACTGCATGACCTACCTGCTTTCGGGCGAAATGTTCAGCGTATTCAAAGGCTGCGGCGAACTTATTGAGATGGTCGAAAAGTTTACCGTCGACGCACGACCCGAGAGGCTAAACTATGATCGTCGCGGCGCGTTTGAATCGGCGATGCAGTCACTACAATTTCTTAAGAATGCGCTCGATGACGAAATCGCTAAATTTCTTGGGGTAATGTCCGCGTCGGACGTGATTTAGGCCGCCGCCTGAAGCGTTAAGAACGCTCTAGCCCGTCGCCTGGAGCGCTTCCGTGCGCGCGCCGGGTTCTGGACATCCTGTCCCTAACCCATTTTCGCGGCTTCGCGCTGGCGTTCTGCTGCGGCCCGCTTACGTATGAAGCTCACCTGCTTTTCGAGCTCCGCAAGGTCTTTGCAGATGAACTTGCCCTGGTCGAGGCGCAGGTTCTTATCGCTGAGCATCGTGATGAGATATTCTTCACCCTTCTCAGGCGGATAACCAAGCATCTTGAGTATCTCTTGCGAGCCGATATCGAATACGTAGCTTGTCTTGGGTTGAATCGCAACTTTCTTTTTCTGAACCTGCGTGAGCAGTGTATCGTACATGCGGCCCACCGGGTCGGAAATCAGCAGGTTTGCGAGCTGGCGGTATGCAAGCCAGATGCGCTCACTGAGCAGCGTGATGAGTTTCGTCGCGAGCTGCGGCTGAGCTTGTACCATGCCTTCGAAGTTCTGTTTGTTGATCGCCAATGTCGTCACATTGCCGAACGCGGCCGCCGAAGCTGAGCGTGGTTTGTTTTCGAGCAGGGCCATTTCGCCGAAAATATCCCCGGGGTTCAGAACCGCGAGCAGAACTTCATTGTCGTTCACAACTTTCGTGATCTTGACTTTGCCGCCCTGAATGATATAGAGTTCGTTGCCTGGCTCGTGCTCGATGAAGATCATTTGCCCGTCAGCGAACGATCGCGCCAGTGCATTGCCGGCAGGCGCCGGGACCGACATCGGCGCGCTCATGTTCTGTAGTGCCATTTTGGCCTGCGCAGCGTGAGGGCCGTTAGGGTAGAATTGTACGTAACGCTGGTAAGCGTACGCAGCGTGCTTCAATTCTTGTTTCGCATAGTAAAACTGCGCGATATTGAACATCATCTGCGGGTCTTCTTCGACCGTACTGTGAAAGGTCAGCTTGGTAATTGCGCGGTCGATGATAC
Organism: uncultured Leptospiraceae bacterium; assembly: GCA_942492915.1. GTDB lineage: Bacteria > Spirochaetota > Leptospiria > Turneriellales > Turneriellaceae > Turneriella. Next base: position 3,147,390 of record OW818662.1, on the reverse strand, counting down.
GCAGGCGCTGAGAAAAATAGCGAATAATCTTCATCGCGATCGGTGCGTTCTTCTGAATCAACACGCCGAACTGGTCGCGGCCTACATTGATCATCGATGTGTTCGCGAGGCACTGCGCGGTTTCAATATGCGGATGCCCGCTCATGGCTGAGACCACGCCGAAGAAATCGCCGGGATTCAGCATAAGGTTTGCTTCTTCGCCGGGAATTGGCATTTCGGCGGTCAGGCGAACTTTGCCCTGCCGAACAATATAAAAGCCGGGTGCGGCCTTGCCTTCTACAATGACGAAGGCGTTTTGCTGAAAATTGGCGATCTGAAACATAAGCCGGGTATACTATCCATCTTAATTATCGGCAGATGCCTTGGCAAGGTGAAGAACAGAATGGGCTTTTTAGTTTTCCCCCTGTGAATCGGCCCGCACGCAGCCCCATGCGTATTTCTGGCATATTTCTTCTGCTGGCCACTGCCCTAAGCCTATGCGCCCGCCCGTATAGCAACCGCGTCAAAATTGCCGATGAGACACGCGTGCAGGCGCGCGACGAGGGTATACCCTATGAACGTATGCTCGACGCCGCCCTCGATGGCAAGCCGGCCCACCTGCAAGAATTCATCCTACTATGGAAAAAACTTGATACCTCGGGCGCATACTTTCATTTTTTTCACATCTATGAAGCCGCCGAGATTGCGGGCGACCAAAAGCTGGCGCAGGCGCTCAAGGGTCTTGCCGCAGACGAGCAGAAGACGCTCGCGCAGGGCCTTCGCGAAGCTGGTGGCTGGCTGAAACGTAAGCAAAAGTTCGCGGCCAGGTTTCCCCAGGCGACTCAGCAGTTTAAAACCTCAGGTATTCAGGTGGATTTCTGAGCGAAACTAATCTGGCCACGCAGCGCCGGGTCATTGGGCTCACCACCGCGATCAGCCTTGTCGCTGGTTGCATGATCGGGACCGGCGTTTTTCTGAAGCCCGCGATCATGGCGCAGCACGCCGGCAGTGTACCCGTCGTGCTGCTCGCGTGGCTCGTCGCAGGCCTGCTTTCGTATGCCGGCGCGCTCACGTATGCAGAACTCTGCTCGCGCATGCCTGCGGCAGGCGGTGAATACGCGATTCTGCGTGAGGTCTATGGCAGGTTTCCGGCATACATGTACGGCTGGATGCGCTTCACAATCGGAGCACCAGGCAGCGCAGCTTCGTACGCGGTGGGGGCAGCCGCTTTTCTGCACGTTGTTTTTCCCTATTCGCATTCGGGGTTCAAGATCTGGCAGATGGCCGTGGTGTTCATTGCTCTCTTCACCCTTGTCAACAGCCTCACGTTGATCGTGAGTTCATCGGTGCAGGTAACGCTCACGGCAGTCAAGATTCTCAGTCTCGCTGTACTCGTGGGCACCCTGTTTTTTGTCGCGCCCGCAGCCACTGCCCCGAGCCCACCCGTGGTCTGGCCAGGCATGGTGTCATTTTCGGCTGCGCTCATGGCCGCGCTCTGGGCGTACGACGGCTGGAACAACTTGCCGATGCTGGGGGGCGAAGTCAAAAATGCGCAGCGGAATCTGCCGCTCGCGCTAGCGATTGGTCTTGCAGTGGTGATTGCTGTCTATCTGCTCGTGAACATTGCGTTCTTCAGGGTGCTCGACTTCAGCGAGGTACTCGCGGCGAACCCCTCGGTGAATGCATCCGCTGAACCGGTCGCGACTGCAGCGATGCACAAGGTGATCTCTGATCTGAGCGTCAAAGTCGTCGCAGTGCTCATGGTCATATCTGCGCTCGGCGCGATGAATGGTTCTATTCTCGCGAGCGCGCGTGTGCCTTATGCGATGGCGCATGACGGCGTGTTCTTCAAACCGCTCGCAAAGTTATCGCGCAAGAATGCGATTCCTGTATTATCAACGATTGCGCAGGGGTGTATCGCCGGGCTGCTCGCGATGTCAGGCACGTTCGATGAACTCACCGATTCAGTCGTCTTTGCCTCGTGGATCTTTTATGGTCTGACAGCAGGCGCGCTCTTCAAGGTCAGGGGTTTCAGCAAGAGCCCTGCCCCGGCGGGCACATTCAGAACGCCGCTGTATCCGGCTTTGCCGATTGCCTTCTTGTTCTGTTCTGCGGGCTTCATCGTGTACGCGGCGATTGCAATGCCTTATCTCACGGCAATTGGCTTGGGCGTGATTCTGCTCGGCGTGCCGGGTTATTTTTGGTTCACGCGGATAAATTAACCCCGCTTCATAGCTTTAGTATGCCCGAAGCGCCCTTCGCCGGCAGAAAACACAATGGTAGAAAGATAGGCTACGGCATAGATCACTATCGCCATAATTGGCAGCGCTCACCGAAATTTCGACTGATGGGTTACAGCGTGTGCGCTGTGGTCATGATTAGTCGGCCCTTGAAGAGCTATATTTTGCGCTGTCTAGCGGAGGTATTGCACGCGCACAATGTTTTCGTGTGCTTTCGTCATTAAAAACATTCTTCTGGCCTACATTAAGTAGGCCAGAATCAGAAAGAATTAGTTACCCGTGCAGACTCCTTGGCCGTGGATGTTCTTCTGGCATTTGCCAGCACCAATGCATTGGCTGTCAACAGAGCAAGATTTCCCGCTTTGTTTAGAGCCGTGGTCGAATGCTTCCTTTTTAACGCAAACATTACTCTTGCATTCAAGCATGCCACCACATTCAGCATCATGGAAGCATTTATCACCTTTGTCCTTGGCGAAAAGTCCGATCGCTGTGAGCAGTGTGAGGGTAAGGATAAGTTTTTTCATAGTATGACGAACCTCTTTGACAAAGCAGGTCGTGTCAAACAGAAAAGGTTGCGCCGCTCAGCCCAAACAAGCTTGGTTTCATGATTCCTGACGATTAGCATATTTAAACGTTTACGACATCAAAAGCCATAAGAACACGAATCTCTCAGGCGCTCGCGCCCCCCCCCTGTGGCGCTGACACCACCACCAACCAAGAGCCAGCTGTTACGGGTTACATTTTTGCCGAACATGACGTCGGCTGTGACGGTGTAGATTGGGCGGTCAGTCTTTGTCGGTGAGAGGTCTTGAACGCTTGGCTGATAGAAGCGCCCGCCGCCAGCATATCGCCCAAATGATGGCTGCACGCAAGCAGCTGAAGAAATTTGGTAGTAATGAGCAGGCACTGTCTCAACTAATTCAAGCGGCACCTAATGCAATTAATATGTCCTAGCCATCGGTTAGAGTCTATTTGTGTACATCTTTATAAGCAAGCATTGGCAATAGCTGCTCTTCTTTCTCAGGATCAAAGCCGCACGTGTAATCAAATGTCTTTGGGTTTTCATAAGTGCCAAATATCATGTCCCACCATACGATATCCCCGTAGTTATTCTTGTGGCGGTTAAATTGGTGGTGAATACGGTGCATTTCTGGTCGTTGAAAGAAGTACCCAATCCACCTCGGTGTCTTGATATTTGTGTGGTAAAAGAACTCGCCTGCGGCCGTGCAGAATGTATAGACGGCTCCAGATTGGATTGAGAGCCCTAAGAGCGCATAAACAAGCAAGCTACCAAGGATTGAATTCACTATCATCTCAATGGGGTGTTTGTAGAAGGATGTAATAAGCTCTATTCGCTGAGGCGAATGATGAATCTGATGAAAGCCTAACCAGAGAATGTTAACTGTGTGACGCCATCTGTGCCACCAGTAGAATATGAAAGTCGCGATAAAGTAAGCAAATATGCCACCGCCGATAATGCCTAGAGTTTCCGTAGTTTTAAATAAGGATGCGCGCCCTAACCATTTTTCCCAGGTGAAACCAGCTAGGATCACAACACCGAGCTGTACGAGGTTAATCGCAATAACGCGAATTGGCCATGTCTTTACTTTCGGTAAAGACCAACCAGGAATCAGCCTCTCGATTATCAGGCAGAGCCCTGCAAGAACAAATATTTCAATTAACATCGAACCTCCATGGGAAATATCTCTGTGGCTATGGCACCCAACACTAATCCCCCCCTACCTCAACTCAAAAGCCAACTCCTCTTCAACACTATCCCCCACAGCCGTCGCGCGGGCCGATGCGTCTGGATAGATATCCACCACAAAAAAGCCGTTCTTCTCCCACGCGAGCAGCGTCTGGTCGTTGTGCGTGACCGCGTCGCGTTTGCTGCCCGAGCCTGAGATGAGGTGGTATTTCACGGGGCCGGTGCCAGAGAAGAGCTGCAGGTTGTGGTCGTGGCCGGCGGCGTAGAGAAAGACCTCGCGGTCTTTTAGAATTGTCTGCATTGAGTTCAGGTACTTGCGGTATTTCGAGTGCGAAATATCTGTTGAAGTGATCCATCCCCATTGGCGGGTGAACACGACGAGCGAAGCCACCACGGGCAACGGAAAATATTTGTTATAGTTATAGACCGGGAAAATATGGTGCGGCCAGTCGAAGAAGCCGCCGTGCGAACCTTCGCTGACGAGCGGGTGGTGCGCGGCGAGAATAATGCGCGTGCCGGGTTTGATATTTTTCTGCAGGTAGTCGCTCGCGAAACTTTCGAACTGGCGTTTGTGTTTAATCGCGCAATCGCTCGCCGGGGCCTTCGCTGCGGAGGCCTCGTCGTCGGGCAGATCGATTACAGCCTGCGAGTCGATGAAGACCATCACGCTGCCTTTGCCCACCGGCTCGGCGGCGATACCCGCGCAGCCATTCTGCGGCGCAAAGTGCGCCCCCCGCTCGGTTACAAAGCGCTGCTGCGCTAGAATTCTTTTGCGCCCGTTGCTGCGCGAACTGTTCCAGTCGTGGTTGCCGGGAATAAAAATCGTCTTGCGCGCCTTTTTCGCGGCGTTAATCTGCGCGCTTAAGCGTGCGGCATAGAGTTCATAAGAGCCGTCGTTTTCGCTCACGTCGGGCAGGCCATATTCATAGACGTTGTCGCCCAGAAACACGACGAGCGCATCTTTCGTGAGGTAGCGATCAAGTTTTGCCCAGACCGCATCACCCGGCGTCGCCTTGCCCGCATCACCCACAAAGATAACGCGCTGCTCGATGGCAGCAGGATGAGGATTCACCACGCGAGCGCGGGTATAGGGCTGCGTGTGGCTGCACGCCACCGTCACGAGGGTTAAACCTATCAGAAGGGTTTTCATGCCTCGTTCTGCTTCATTCTCGAAACGCTAATTCCCGCTCCAGCGGGAATACGCGCCTACTTACGCGCTTCGGCAATTGCCTTTTCGATGTCTTTCGCCATTTGCGCGAGCACCTGCGAACGAAACTGGTCGAGGTTCGCAGGCCTTAAGCCGCCGCTATCTGCTGTAAACGTGCGAACCGGGTATTCATTCTGTAGCGTCAGAATCGTCTGCGAGTCGACGTTTGAGATCAGACGCACGACCACCTGAAACTGAAAAGTATCACGTTTGTCTTTTTTGAACCATTTGTCGCCGCGTTTGATAAAGACGCCGTCGCCCTTGTCGAGTTTCGGGTCGTATTTGCCCGGGCCGTCGGTCGATAGTTCATGCTCAAAGGTTTCGGATTTCATTTCGTGTGCGACGATTTCGCCCAGCATCGTCGCTTCAGCGCCCAAAAATGCGCCCGTTTCGAGCGCCTTGTTTTCGACCAAACCCGTCTGCGCGAGTTCTTTCTCTTTCAGAATTTTGTTGATTTTTTCGCGCTCAACTACCTTAAAACCCGCCGCAACCATCGCCCCGCGAAACATTTCGGTACTTTCGCGCGAAGCCTTTGAATCGGCGACCGATGAAACGAATGGCATCACGGCGACCGTTTTGACGTCTTTCAGCGCCTCTTTGCGGATAGAAATCTTTGAAGTCGAACATTGTGCAAAGGCAATGACGCACGCCATTGCCACGAATATTTTCTTAATCATGGCGTGAGATTACCCGTGCATCTGGCCAGTCAACGTCTTTCTTGAGCATTCGCACCGAAGGTGCGAATGCTCATCATCCTTCGAGCAGTGCGGCAATATCTTCGCGGGTGATCTTCGCACCCGATGAGGCCTCGCCGTCGATCAGTTCGTTGAAGAGCTCCCGCTTTTTGCCCTGCAGGCTCAGTACCTTTTCTTCAACGCTGCCCTCGCTGATGAGCTTATACACCATCACGTGCTTGTTCTGCCCGATACGGTGCGCCCGGTCGGTAGCCTGGTTTTCGACCGCCGGGTTCCACCAGGGGTCGAGATGAATCACCGTGTCGGCGCGTGTGAGGGTGAGCGCCGTACCACCAGCCTTCAGACTGATCAGGAAAAATTTCACTCCCCCTTCTTGAAACTGTGACACCAGAGTGCGCCGCGATTTTTCGCTGGTTTTCCCGTCGAGGTAAAGGTACTCAAAACCACGCTTCTTGAGCAGCGTTTTCAGAACGCGCAGCACCGAGGTGTACTGGCTGAAAATCAAAACACCTTCCGCAGAAACCGAGAGCTCGACGAGCACGCTGTCGAGATATTCGAACTTGCCCGAAAGAAACGGATCGGTCATTTCATCCTCAAGGTAGGGGTGGCAGGCGATACGGCGCAGGTTCGTCAGGTGCCTTAGCAGATCAAAGAGCGGCGAACCCGTCTTGCCGGCGTCACTCAGCGCCCGAATGCGCGCCGCTTCGTAAACCTTTGCCTGCTCGCGCGTCATGGGTATCTTCACGAGCGTTTCGGTTTTAGGCGGCAGTTCTTGCAGCACCTCAGATTTGCGGCGTCTCAGCATAAACGGGCGGATTTTTCTGAGCAGCCCTTCGCGGTCGAGCACCTCAAGATGGCCGCCGTAACCGTCTTTGAAACTCTGCGCCGTGCCGAGATAACCGGGAAAAATGAGATCGAAGAGCGCCCACAGGTCTTCGAGATAATTTTCAAGGGGGGTACCGGTGAGACACACCATTGAGCGTGTGTTGATCTTGCGCAGAGCGCGCGCCGCCTTGCTGCGAAAATTCTTCACAAACTGCGCTTCGTCGATGAAGGCGATGTGCCACTGAGTATCCGCGAACTTGTCAGCATCGAGCGTGAACGTGGTAAAGGTGGTCACCACCACATCGCGCGCAGCAGCTTCTTTGAGCGACCGGTTAGCGCCGTGCCAACGGTAAACGGATAGGTTGGGGGAGAATTTCTGTATCTCTGATTCCCATACACCCAGGGCGGCAAGCGGGCAAACCACTAAAAATCGATATCGTTTCGTGCCACCTGCACCAAACGCTATCGAATTCATTGCTGCAATGGCCTGTACTGTCTTGCCCAGACCCATGTCGTCGGCCAGTATGCCGCCGACCTCGGCGTGGTAGAGGTGCAGCAAAAAGTGAAAGCCGTCGAGCTGGTACTGTCGCAATTTTGCCTTTAGGCTCTTGTCTGGTTTTGCCGTCGAATCAACCACTTTCAATAGTCGCTGTATCTTATCGAGTGCGACCTTGGCGCCTTCTTCGGTGCGCAGCTGCGCTTGCTGCTCGGCCTCGAGGCTTGCGAGCTGTGCGAAGCTCATGCGGCTGATTGTCCCGTCGGCGTCGGTGGTGATGCCCAGGCGCTCGAGCGACTTCAGCACGTCGGCGATGCCAGAGCCCTGTACCGAGAGCCAGTTGCCGTTCTTGAGTTTGACGAGTTCTTCTTTTTGGCGGTAGGCTTTGATCACCTCGCGCAGTTGGCCGGGTGCCAGACCTTCGACGTGAATGACGCCCTCGAACCAATTAATGCCCGAGGCTCCTTTGACGTCGACGCTCACGGCAGACTTCACGAGCAGGCCCAGTATGTTGTCATTGATGCGCACGATGATGCCGGCTTCTTTAGCCTTCGGAATTTCTTGCGTCATAAAATCCACATAACGCTTCTTGGCTACCCGCACGCGCCCAACGCTCGTGTACTTAAAAGGGATATTAAAGTTGAGCAGAACCTCTTCTTCTCTGCCACGTCGCTGAATCAATACGCCAGTCTTATGCTGTACGATTTCATTCGCGGGTTTACCCTGCGGCTTTTGCAGGCTGACCGAAATGCCGTAGATCGGTTTCGCTCCATCGGCGATTTCGCCGCCCGCATCGTTGCTCTTGAGGTGGCGGGCATCGCGCGCATAAGCAAATTCGAGTTTGCCCTCAAGCACCATCTTCTTCGTTTTAGCATTTTCAACGCCCATGACAGAGAGCATCAGTTTCGGGCCGGCCGCCGCCATCGTTTCAAAACCGTGCTGCCATTTGCGGCGAATCTCGCTGCCTTTCATGCGCTCGATATTTTCAAGAAAATAGGGCCTGAGCGTTGTCGCAATGTCGTGTGGCACCGACATCACATAAAAATATGCGCCACTCTCGGCGCGCTTTACGCTGGGGTAGTACATGTTATATTGAAAGGTGTACGGCTCGCCCGTCACAGGGTCGAAAACCGTGTGGCTGCGCTCAAACCGCACCCGGCGGTAGCCGAACTTTTCGTAATGCGCCTCGTCGCCCTGGTCGGCCACTTCGTGAATTTCTGACTGCGGCTTCACCAGCCCTGCGAGGCGGCAGGGCTCTTCTTCGCTATCAAAGAAGAAAAGCACGTCGGCGTCTTTGATGACCTTCTCAAGCAGCACGTACGCAAAGTCGCGGTAGGGCATACCGCGCTGTGCAACGTGCGCGACATACGAGCCGATGTGGTTCAGCAGGTCGCGGTGCGCAGGCTTCAGATAACGAAAATTGTTGCGCGTCACCGGAATCAATTTCCCGGTGGGTGACTGCGCATTCAAAAGCACCGTGAAGGTCTGCATGAAGCGCACCGTGAGAACATACTCTTCATCGGGTGCCGTCTCAACGCCGCTCGTCGGCGTACCCGCCGCATCGCGCAACAAAACTAACGCGATCGCCGCGATGTGTTTGCAGGGCTTGTCTGCCGGGCAGGTGCATACGCCCGTGCCCTTGTCGAAACCTATCGACGCCTGGTACACTTCGGTGCCATACACCTGCGCGGTGGCCCTGCCCGACGAAAAATTAATCGGAGCGACATGCCCCGACCGCATGTAGTCTACGGCGCGGCGGTGCGTCGCAATCGGCAGGCTGGCGACGATCTTTTGCAGGGTGTCGATTTGTGCTTCGGTGAGGGTCATAGCGGGAAATGGCTAATCGGCCATACCAAAAAACCGCATGACCTGCCCCTTCACACGCTTCATGTCAGCCGCCGGCAATTTGCCGATTTTCTTCAGAATAAGCGCGTTGGCGATGGTGACAAATTTCATGCGCACGAGTGCTGGCTTCGGCAGCCCGGCCTCTTTGAACTTCTGCACGAACACATCACCCTCGCGGGGTAATATCGCGGTATTCGAAGTCATGAAAAGAATTGTCGTATCGCCAGCCTTGTTAAAAACCTTGGGCGAGATGACGAGCCCCGGTCGACGTTTTGTGGTCTTTAGATTGTTGAACGGAAACGGCAAAAGAACAATGTCGCCCTTGTCGAACGCGTCATAACGAATTATAGACTTCATCTTCTTCGTTATCCCATTCGGCGAAGCCGGTTTCGGCGTATTTGTACCAAGCGTCGTCTTCTGGTGTATATTTGCGCAGCACCAGTTCGTTGCCGTGCGCTACGAAGAGCACGGCATCGCCGTCGTGCATGTCAGCGATTTGGCGCATTGCAGAAGGCACGGTGATTTGCGCTTTCGAAGAGATGTGGGTCATCGTTGCAGGCATAGAGAGAATAGGCATAAAGCGGGGTTCCTTACTTTTTCTGGAATATAGGCACCATAAAGTACTCTGTCCAGAAAAAGTAAGGCGAGGCTTAGGGGTAGGTTTGCTTCTGGTGAGCTCGCCGAACCAAACCCACCCCTAGCCACGAACAACCATTGAACTTGACATCCTGATTTTCTTCCCGAAACTATCACATGGCGCGCAGCACTTCAGCAAAATCGGGCAAGTCTCTTCAAGACGGCTTCTCGGCCTCTACCATTTTCGAAAAAGACCAGGGTATCACCTATAAAGACTTTCTGATATTGCCGGGGTACATCGACTTCGCCCCACAAGACGTGAATCTTGAAACGCGCATCACGCGCAACGTCAAGATCAAGCTACCCCTCATCAGCTCTCCGATGGATACGGTGACCGAAAGCCGCATGGCGATCACCATGGCCCTCTTGGGCGGTATCGGCATTATTCACAACAACCTCTCGATCGAAGACCAGGCGGCGCAGGTCGAGCGCGTGAAGCGCTACGAAAACGGCTTCATCACCGAACCGATCGTGCTTTCGCCCAAAAACACCATCGCCGACATTGACAGCATTTCTGAGCGTTATGGCTTCAGCGGTGTGCCAATCACCGAAGACGGTACATTGCGTTCGCGCCTGGTGGGCATTGTCGCCAACCGCGATGTGGATTTCGAACGTGACCGAACCATACCGCTGGCGAAGGTCATGACGACCGACCTCATCACTGCGCCCAAAGGCATATCATTGGTTCAGGCTAACGAAATTCTGCGCAAATCGAAAAAAGGCAAGTTGCCCATTGTCGACAAAGAAGGGCGTTTGGTGGCCCTGATGAGCCGTTCAGACCTCGTCAAGAACCGCGAATATCCGCTCGCGACGAAAGATGAACAGAAGCGTCTGCGCGTCGGTGCAGCCGTTTCGACGCACCCGCATGACCGTGAGCGCATCGACATGCTGGTCGCGCGCGGGGTAGATCTGCTGGTCGTCGATTCAGCGCAGGGTTATTCGAAGTTTCAGATCGATCTTCTTAAAGAGCTGAAAAAGAAATACCCTAACGTCGACGTCATGGCCGGTAACGTGGTCACCCGCGAGCAGGGCGATGCGCTGATTCGCGCCGGCGCCGATGGCCTGCGCATCGGCATGGGGCCGGGCTCAATCTGCATCACGCAAGACACGATGGCGTGCGGCCGCTCGCAGGCGACAGCAGTCTATTACACGGCGCAGATGGCGGCTAGGAACAAGATTCCGGTGGTTGCCGACGGCGGCATTGCTAACATCGGCGACATCGCAAAGGCGCTCGCGGTGGGCGGCAGCGCGGTCATGGTCGGGTCGCTGCTCGCCGGTAGCAAAGAAGCGCCGGGCGAATACTTTTATGAGAACGGCGTTCGCCTCAAGAAATTCCGTGGCATGGCCTCGATCGAAGCGATGGAGGGCGGCGGCGGTGCAAAACGGTACAATGTCGAAGACCAGAAGATTAAGGTCGCACAGGGTGTTTCGGGCGCAGTCGTCGACAAGGGTTCACTTTTTGAATTTATTCCTTATCTGATGCAGGGTGTGCGGCATGCCCTGCAAGACATGGGCTACCGCGACATACCGTCGCTGCACAAAGCCCTGCACGCCAGCAAGCTACGTTTCGAGCCACGCTCGCTGGCCGCGCAGGCTCAGGGCGGGGTGCACGGGCTATACTCTTATAAAAAGCCGATTATCGGGGCGGAGTAAAAAAAGTGAAACTTTACGGAAGCATAACCTCACCCTTCGTGCGCCGCGTGCGCTACCTGTGCCATGAAGTTGGCCAGCCCTTTGAGCTCGTCGATTCTTTGACGGAAGCCGGTCAAACCGCGATGCGGTCAAAGAACCCGATCTGGAAAGTGCCCTGCATTGAGATCGACGACCTTGTCATCTGGGACAGCCATACGATCATTGAATACCTCAGCGAAAAATACGCTGATAACCCCAACGGCCTCAGAAAGCCCGTCGGCGACGAGCGCTGGCGTGAGCGCAATCTGGTGACCGCAGCTGATGGCTGCGTCGAATCGGCGATAAATGTCTTCTACCTGAAAAAAGACGGCGTTGCAGTGAGCGAGGTGAATTACCTGGTTAAGCAGCGCGCGCGTGTTGAATCTATCCTCACCTGGCTGAAGTCGCAGCTAAAAGATAACTATTTTACCGACGAGCGCAAGCTTGGCCTGTCAGAACTGACCCTGTATTGTATTCTCGACTGGCTGCGGTTTCGCGAAATGTATCCGGTGAACGAAGACCCTGTTTTGAAAGCCTACCTCGATTTTCATGGGAAAGCCGAGGGTTTTCAGGGCACCAAGCTACCGGGTTGATTAGCTGGAGCCAGCTCGAACGGGTAGAAATGCCCGAACCAGCCGGTTCTTCGCCGTCACTGTTAAAAAAGTACTAATGAATGCCGATAATCATTTGAGCACACGTGCGTTCACTCTTCCCGTGAAGGCAACCAATGCGTCATTATTTTTTGAGGATATAGAATGATACGATTTCTGAAAACCCTGTTTGTCATGGCCCTCGCCTGTGCCCCGGCCTTTGCCTCTGGCGATGCGCATGACCCCGTACACGACCTTTTGATGCATATCGGCCTCACCATTTTAGTAGCGACGATCGTCGCCTATCTGGGTAATTTTGCCAAACAACCGCTGATTCTGGCGTACCTCGCGGCGGGCGCAATTATCGGGCCGAATTTTGGTTTTGGTCTCATCAAGAGCGAGAAGGATATCTCAACAATCTCAGAGCTTGGCTTGGTCTTGCTGCTCTTCATGATCGGCATGGAGATCGACCTGAAGAAAATTAAGGCGTCAGGCAAATCTCTGATTGTCACCGGTATCACGCAGTTTGCGATCTGTGCCGGGCTCGGCATCATGTTCTTTCAGCTCATAGGTTTTGCGCTCGGCGGCGGTAAATACGACGCATTCTATCTGGCAGTTGCCTGCGGCATTTCTTCGACTGCTATCGTCGTTAAGTTACTCTACGGCAAATTTGAGCTCGATACTCTCGCCGGCCGTTTCACGCTCGGCACGCTCGTCTTTCAGGATATCTGGGCGATTGTGATTCTGGGCGTGCAGCCAAATCTCGCCGACCCGCAGGTATTGCAGATTCTTCTGTCATTTGCAAAAGCGGGTGCTCTCGTCGCGGTGAGCATGGCGCTCAGCAAATACGTTTTGCCTGCGCTTTTCAGCCGCATCGCCAAAATTCCCGAGATGACCTTGCTGCTGTCGGTCGGCTGGTGTTTTGCCGTGTGCGCCGCTGCGTTGGGGATGGGCCTCTCAATCGAGATGGGGGCTTTGATTGCCGGTGTCTCGATCTCTACCTTCCCGTATAACCTCGATGTGGTGGCTAAAATCACCACGCTGCGCGACTTTTTCGTGACGATCTTCTTTGTGTCACTGGGCATGAAAATACCCAACCCGATTGCTCAGGCGAGCCTGGTCGGCATCGCGGCCATCGCAGCGCTCTTTGTCATTCTCACGCGCTTTCTTTCAGTATACCCTGTTCTTTTTGCCCTCAAGAATGGTAATCGCGTCAGTATTCTGACCGCCCTGAACCTCTCGAACATCAGTGAATTTTCGCTGGTAATCGCTGCGCTCGGTCTCGCCGCAGGGCATATCAGCGCCGACATTCTTTCGATCATCATCTTTACCTTTGTGATCACGTCGATCTTTGCCCCTTACATGATCAAGTATAACCAGCAGATTCAGCCGCGCGTCACCCGATTCTTTGAGATTTTTGGACTTAAGGACAAGCGAAAGTATGTTGAGCCTAGCGAAGAAGAACTGCAGAAAGAAGTGGCGCTGCTTGGCTTCTTCAAGGTGGCGAGCTCGTTCGTCATCGATGCTGTCGAAACCAAGGGAAAAGATAGCCTCAAAGACAAGATCGTCGTGGTAGACTTCAACCAGACGGTGCATGCAAAGCTCAAGAGCCTTGGCGTGCCCGCAGTCTACGGCGACATCGGCCACATCGACACACTGCACCATGTCGGGCTGCACCACACCAAGGTCGCCATTTCAACGATACCCGATACGATTCTCGTGGGTACCAGCAACACCAAACTGATCAAGCAAATCGAAGGCATTGCGCCGCACGCGAAAATCATCGTGACGGCTGAAAATCCGCAATCGGCGTTAAAGATGTACGAAGATGGTGCGGATTACGTATTCTTGCCCCGCCAGCTCGCCTCGGCGCATTTGACCCCTGTGGTGCGCGACATGCTCATCGTGACCGACGATGAAGACAAATCAGCTGCGGCGAAAGCGCGTAAGAAAAAGGCGCAGGCCCGCCTCGATAAGCTGCGCGAAGATGCGATCGCAGAGCTCAAAGAACGCCACGAAATCATCAATTAGCCTTTAAACGGCAAAGCCTGCGCCTCAGAAGGCACGTTAAGCGCGGCCTCGGTTTGGGCCGATTTTCTTTGAATTTGCGCTTTGGCGGTGCCGATAATCACATTAGAATATCTGCATTCGCCATGATTAGACAAGACAACATCTACAAACGCTATTTTGACGCGCTGCTGCTGGCGTTTACACTGTTCGCAGCACTGGAAGTGCCTCTGCACCTGGCGCTGCAATACCCCAAGGCTGGCTGGCGTGAGATGCTGGGATTTCTCTATCCGATCATTTTCACAATTGACATCATCGTCACGTTCTTCAGCGCAATTACCGTCGATGGCGAAGAGGTTACATCCCGAAAAAAAATCGCGATCCATTACCTGCGCTCTTGGTTCATTGTCGATCTGATCGCGGCAACACCGTTTGATCTGATTTTTTCACAGGGTTGGCTATCAGAGCTCAGCAATGCTGCGCGTTCGCTGCGCCTGTTCTCGCCGCGCTATATCCGCATTTTGCTGATGGTGCAGCTGGTGCGGTTGCACCATATTCTGCCTTTTCTCGAAAAAACCAGAAAGAAAGAACTCTTTAACCCTGGTCTGATTCGCCTGTTTTTTACAGTCTTTGTCGTGCTGATCATCGCACACTGGGTTGCCTGCGGCTGGCTGGCGATGGGCAAAATTGACGCGGCGCTGGATTACCAGACGAACTACCTCAAGGCGCTGTATTGGACCATTACGACCATTACGACGATTGGCTATGGAGATATAACACCGTCAACGAACGGGCAGATTATCTACACGATGTTTGTGCAGCTGACCGGTGCGGGCATGTACGGTTACATCATCGGTAATTTAGCGAGCATGCTGGCGAACAGCGATCTTGCGCGCACGCAGTTTCGCGCCAAGATGGAAAAGATACAAACCTTTATGCAGTACCGCGACGTTCCCGGTGACTTGCAGGATAGTATACGTACCTATTATGACTACCTTTGGAATAATCGGCGCGGTTTTGACGAATCGGCGGTACTCGACGAGTTGCCTTCGTCGCTCAAGGTGCAGGTCGCGCTGCACCTCAACAAAGACATCATCGAGAAAGTACCTATGTTTCGCGGCGCCCCCGACGAATTCATTCGCCAGATAGTACTCAATCTGAAACCGGTGCTGTATACCCCAGGCGATTTTATCTTTCGCAAAGGTGAAATAGGCGACCAGATGTATTTTATCAGCCGCGGCCGGGTAGAAATTGTCTCAGAAGACGGCCAGACGGTGTTCGCGACCCTCGGCGATGGCAGCTTTTTTGGCGAAATTGCCCTGCTGTTCAGCAGTGAACGAACCGCGAGCGTGCGCGCCGCAGAGTATTGTGACCTCTATACTCTCGACAAATTTACTTTTGACAATGTCTTGCAGAAGTTTCCCGAGATCGCGCAGCAAGTGCACGCTATGGCTGAAGAGAGGCGCCAGAAGACCGTTTCAGAGGATCGTGACTTGCCGCGTCTGGCTGCAGAAGACGCACGCATAACAAAACTTCAGGCCGTTTACGAAAGCGGCAGGGTGCTTGTCGACTGGCAAGATCTCGGCGGCGTGAGCGGCTATCAGGTAGCCCGTTGGGATGACGAACACGCTAAGTGGATTTTCGTCTCGCGGTCCGCGACACTCAGCGAGTGCATTGACCTATTGCCCGTAAAAAAGGCAACGAATACGTACCGCGTCAGGGCAATTCTAGGCAATGAATTCGGGCCGTGGTCAAACGCGACGCATGTCGAGTGCTGATTCAGCACGGCTGCAGATTAAATGTCGCCGGCAGCTTCTCTTTTTTCGCGGTTCTTCTTAATAAAGTGCTTCACGACAAAATAAATGATTACGGCTGCGATGACCATCACAATGCCATTTTCAACGTTCTTGATAATGCCCACTGCTTTGTTGATTTGATCGCCGAAAAAAAAGCATGAGTACACAATCGCGGGTACTGAAATCAGCGCTGCCATGCCGTCAAAAAGCAGAAAGACGCGAAACGGAATGCCGAGCGCGCCCGAAGAGAGAAATACCAGCGACCGCAGGCCAGGCATAAAGCGCGCCGAGAATATCACCTTATTGCCGTGATTCTTTAGCTTATCTTTGACAGCCTCGAGGCGTTCGGCATGCATGATCTTTGCCATCCATTTCCATTCAAAGACGCGGTAACCAAAGCGTTTGCCGATCTGGAACATCGCGCCGTCTCCGAGCATGACGCCCACCAGGCCAACGGCAATCATTACGAATACATCGGCTTTGCCGTAATAGGCCATCAGGCCACCCGCGATCAGCGTAATGTCTTCGGGAATCGGCAGCCCGAACCCACAAAGCAGCAGCACTCCAAAAACCAAAAGATAGCTCCATGGTTCGTGGATTGCCTGAATAGAATTGATGATGCCGTCGATATTGAACATTGCTGACACGAGAATCCGCAGATACGAACGCCGCTGTCAACTCATTGGGCTTCGCAGGGCAACCTGATCAGGCGAAGGTAGTTTCAGGTGTCGGATTTCAACAGAAACGGCTTCAACCATACCATTGCTTCGGCTTCTGTGTTGAACAGGCGGGTTGGCACCCTGGGTCGATTGAACTGAATGAAGATATTTCCGACCATTCGTTGAAAATTTGAATGGATGATAAAGGCGAAAGCATTGATATCGGTTTCCCGGTCGCGGGCTGAAAAATACGAACGGGCCTGCGGCGTGATAGATTTCAGATTCTTGAGATCGATCAATAGCGGGCGTTTTCTACCACGGCAGAGCTCGTTGACGACCAGGCTGTTTTCAATCGCAAAATTCAGCACGATGTCGACGCCCGCCTTCGCTTCGGTATAAATAATGCCCTCGGGCGAGCGCCAGGTTCTGAAGCCGTGCAGGTCGTGTATTTTCATCGAACTCAAGGTATGTACCCATGTGAGACTACATGGGGGCATGGACCTGAAAAGCAAAAAATAGCTTGTCCGCCGGCGGGCATCGGTTTAGCTGCGGAATTATGAAAAAAATGACAATAATCTCTCTTTTACTCTTTGCCGGCGCATTCATGCTCTCGGCTGACCACAAGATGGGGCACCCCGGCAAAGGTGGTAAGGGCCCTATGCACGGCAAGATGCTCGAAAAGATAGATACCGACAAAGACGGCAAAATCTCAAAACAAGAATGGCAGACACACCATGACGAAAAATTTGCTGAGCTCGATGCAGACAAAGATGGTGCGATCTCGCATGACGAGTTTAAATCCCACCATCAAAAAATGATGAAAGCACACGGCATGATGGGCAAAAAAGGCAAAGGACACGGCAAGATGCGGCCTTCTGGCGACGAAAATGACGATGATGAGATGCCAAAGAAGAAGGCAGGCAAACGCAAGAAACCAGCGTCTGAAGACGAATAAGCGAAGTGCAGTACTCTGAATGGGCGATACGCGCATGAGTACAGATACGCCAGACGCCCTCGCACCGTTGCAGCCAGAAGCACCGAACATGATGCTCCAGGTGCTCGACGGTGCATACGTGCAGGTTTTGAACGGCTTTGGTTTTTTTCCATCGGCTGAAGCTGTCGCGCATGAATACCTGGCAAAAAATGGTGGTGACGCGCGCCGCGCCGCGACTGATCTGATCGGCTGGCAAATGACTAAAGCCGCGACGAGCGGTTTTGTCACGAACCTGGGTGGCGCGGCGACGCTGCCGATTGCTATTCCCGCCAACATCTCGAGCGTGCTTTATCTGCAGCTGCGTATGGTGGCATCGATCGCGATTCTCGGCGGCCATGACATTACCTCAGACAGGGTCAAAACTCTGGTCTACGTCACGTTGCTTGGTTCAGCGGCATCAGATATTCTAAAAGACGCGGGAATTCAACTTGGGCAAAAGCTGACGGTTGCTGCGATTAGTAAGATCACCGCTCTGGTGGCGCGTAAAATGGCCACCAGTGTTGCGGCGAGGCTTCTCGGTAAACTCGGTCTCAGCAGCGCCAGAAATTTCATGAAATTGGTGCCGGTCGCCGGGGGCATTGTGGCAGCTGCGGTCGATGCCGGCGCGACCAAAGCAATCGGCGAAGTCGCGACGAAACTCTTCATAGGTGAAAACAATGCCATTCCCGGCAAAAGCCTTGACGCTCGCCTCGGCTGACCGAGGCTCGGCGCATGAAAATTTATATCGCTGAAATACTGGGCACAGCAACGCTTGTGCTTTTTGGCTGCGGTAGCGCCGTTTTTTCGGGCACTGCAATCGGTGTCGTGGGTATCTCGCTGTCGTTTGGTCTTGTGATCGTTGGCATGGCGTATGCGATTGGTCCGATCAGCGGTTGCCACATAAACCCGGCCGTCAGCGTCGGTGCATACATCGCCGGGCGGCTGTCGGGCAAGAAGCTCGTCGGTTATGTTGTTGCGCAATCGTTTGGGGCAATCATCGGCGCGGCATTGGTCTACGCAATCGCAGTGGGCGACCCGAATTACAAGCTGGCTCTCAACGGCCTCGGGCAAAACGGATTCGGAGCAGGTTACCAGGGTGGTTACAACCTTGAATCCGCATTTCTTTTCGAAGCAGTTGCAACGTTCTTGTTTCTCGTTGTGATTCTTGGTTCTACGAGTTCTGCGGCACCTCGAAAATTCGCAGGCCTCGCCATCGGATTTTTTCTCGTGCTGATTCATCTCGTCGGCATTCGTATCACCGGTGTTTCGGTGAATCCGGCGCGCAGTCTTGGGCCGGCTCTCTTTGTAGGCGGCCAGGCGATGTCACAGCTCTGGCTCTTTATTGTCGCCCCGGTCATCGGCGCGGCGTTTGCGGGGCTGATGTATCGCGGTCGGGTACTTGAAGACTAAAGGATATTCAGATCATTATTGTTAATCTGCGCCGCGCTGCGATGAATCTGCGCCTGCCTTTGAAGCCAGCACTTGGTTTGTTCGTAGCGGCGTTTCTGCCTCTGGCTGCGCAGCGTTTGAATCCGAATGCGGCCAAACCACCGGCCAGCGAAGACGAGGGGAGAAAAACCAAACTTCTCAAAACCGACGAACTCGGTACCCCCGTACAGCCCACGCCGGGTGAACAACCCACCAGTGCGCAACCAGAAATGGTGCGGGCAAAGAAGCTCAAAGCAGACGGCGAAAAAGAAGCTGATGAACTACCTTTCGGCGCACCGCAAATCGACAAGCGCGAGAATGTTTTCGGCGACAAGAAAGAAAAAGACGAAATCATGAAGCGCATGGAATACCAGATTGGCTTCATTTCAGAGGGTGCAGGATTTAACAACACTGATCTCAGAAAACTCGATGAATCGACTGTTGCGACCATACAGAACACCGACGACAAGATGACTCTTGCGTTCTCGCGCTTTTATGTGAATATGTTTTTTCCGCTGACTGATGATCTGTATTTTCGGGTAGATATCTTCAAGAACGGCTTCTGGGGCCACGACCAGTTGTCGGGTGCCAGCTCGAATAACAGTTCGTCATCCACACCGGTGGGTGCCGACCCGTTCAATTTCGGCGAACTGTATCTGCACTATATCGTCTGGAAAAACGAACGTAACGATCTTTCCCTGAAAATCGGCCGGCAGTTTTTCGAGATCGGCGGCGAAGTCTACGATTACTTTCTCAAAGATTACCTCGATGCTGTCACGGTTAATTATGCGAATTCAGCAATCGGAGGCTTTCGTATCATGGCGTTCGACGCTTTTCAACTCGGCGCCGACCCAACGTTGCACGCAAACTACGTGCGCTTCTTCTCTCACGACAACCAGCGGGTCCGCTATTTTGACGGCGATACCAACGTGCTGCGGGCCGGGTTTGTTTACGATTCACGCAACCTGCTCAACTGGAAAGGGCCCCTTTCGGGCGATCTGCTGCAGAACAAGATCTACGCCTTCGGCGCACGTTACGGTGCGGTCGCGCGCGGAGGTTCTGACCGATCGAATCTCGGGGCCTCGGGCAACTTTGCCGACAATGACTTCAACATGATGTTCGGAACCCGATTCTTGTTCAGTTTGCCCCGCAAGCGTTATGTGCTCAAGACATTCTTTGACGCCGCAATGTCGACGGGCATCGACCGCAGGCTACCAACAGCCGCCAATGAGAGTCAGGATGTCGACACCAACGGCTACGGCCTCGGTGGCGGAGCCAGCGTCGAACTGCCGCGCGTCATTTCTACTCTCGATCTCGATTTTAACCTCGATGGCCTTTACGCATCGGGAAGCAAGTACGACAAGAATGGTAACCAGACGTCGCACGGGTTTACGAGTTTCAAAGGTAGCCGTCTTGGCGGCCTCATCATGAGCAAATTTTATGGGGTGCGCCCAACAAGCTATACCGATTCGGCGGGTATCGCAGACTTCGCTCACGATTATGAACGCAAAGCGGCAACTGCATTCGGGCATGTGGGTGTCGGTGCGACGCTCTGGCAAAAACTGCGATTCGGTCTCGACTACTGGCTTGCAATCGATACCGGTAGCAGCCAGCTCTACGAACAGGCGCGAGCGGCAGGCACCACCTCATCGATTACCAGCACGGTGCTCAAAGCACAGGACAGGCTCGGCAAGATGATGGGGCAAGAGATCAACTTCACCACAGATTTTGCGGTGAACAAATACTGGACGCTCTATTTTAAAGCAGGCATTTTTCTGCCAGGCGCGTTCTATTCAACCCCTGGAATCGTGACAGACACGCCCTATGGAACAGACAACGCGATGGGCGTGCAGTTGGGTT
Source organism: uncultured Leptospiraceae bacterium (assembly GCA_942492915.1). Taxonomy (GTDB): domain Bacteria; phylum Spirochaetota; class Leptospiria; order Turneriellales; family Turneriellaceae; genus Turneriella. Next base: position 3,126,775 of record OW818662.1, on the reverse strand, counting down.
CTAAGCTGATATTCTGATTTTTGCCAGTGCGTTAGCGGGTAGACGCAAGTCTACGTCTAACGCACTGGCGCCTATAATTTTGATTCAATTTCAGAACGAGGGTAATAGAACACGTTGGCGCAATAGCCGCATTTAACTTCGAGCTCGGTCAGATCGCCGAACACCTCTTCAATATCGTGTCGCGCGAGATCGACCAGACGATCAAGATAACCCTCGCGGTTGCAGCGACAGCGGTACACGAGCGCTTGTTCAGAGGTATGTATCCACTGTTCGCCGGGGTAGATGTCGTCGAGTAGATCCATCACATCTTTTATGACCGGGCCGCTGCCGTTTGCCTGCGGTTCGTCGCCAAAATATTCGGTAAGCGATTGCAGCCTCTCGAGGTTGTCGGTGATGATGAATTTCTTTGCATCGGAAACATCGGGCAATGCCTCGATCAAAAGACCAAAACACCTGTCGGCTACAATACCTCGGCCCTCTTCTGAACGCATGCGCATTCCCGTGAGCATCAGGGTCGAAATCTGCTCACTCTCGTGAAGGTATTGCTGCACGAGGTTGGGGATTGAATTGCTTTCACTGCCAATCGTACTGCGCATGTGCTCCGCCACCTGCGGAAATCGCTTCGTAACGATCAATTTCCCCGTCAGAATATCTTCGTCAATTGCCTCAGGTCTTGAGACTGTGTTGATTTCTTCAGAAGGCTGGCAGGCAGCGCGAAATATACCCTGTGGCGTCGCTTCGACGACGAGACTTTTCAGAAAATGTTCCGTGGTCACTTCGAGCGTAATATCGTGTACGTCACGAAAGAGCGCCGATAGCAAATTGGCGCAGACGACTAACTCGCTGAACTGGTAAAGTACCTTGGTCTCGACTTGAACCTGCTCTTTGGCCGCATTGATGGCATCGGCAGCGCTCACGAACACAGCCCGAAAATCAGCGCCGCGCGTGTGAAATGACATGCAGTGAGATTGTTTTTCGTGGCGCATTCTGCTAACTGGCCGGATTTTTGGTCTCAGCAGGCGGTACGCGCGTCTTGCTGATTTGGTCTCGGGGTAAAAAGCGCGCCGGTGTCAGACCGCATATCAAATTTCCGTCGTCGACGTTCTCGCCGATTAGCCATGCGGCAGTTTTTTCTGCCAAATAGGGCGCATAGGTCATTGCATGGTATCCCATGGCGCAGAACAAGAAGACTGAATTCCGCGTGCCGGGTAGAAACCCTGCCACGGGCAGGCGATCACGCGACGTCAGCCGCGTGCCCCTGAACAGAGCCGCTCGCCCCTTCGGATAGAAGCTGCGGGCGATACTGCACGCTACCTGTTCAGTTTCACGATTACGGTGGATATAACCCGCACGGCTGCCAAACGCCATAAAATTTGTCGTTACGAGATTTCTTTCTGTGTCGGCCTCGCTGAACACTGGGTCTAGCCCTTGATTCGCAAAATACGATTCGAACCCGGGCAAAAGCTGGGTTGCTCCTGCGCAGATGCCTTCGAGTCGTGAAGCGACTGCTTCGCCCGTCGCGACAAATATGCCGCGGTAACCTGAATCTGCGGACACCGCTGTATCAAACTTTTCTGAACGAATCGTGACTCCCCGCTGCAAGAGGTGGTTTCGCAGATCGCGCAGATAGCGCCGGCTGTGGATTACAAAGTATTTTCCGAAAGTATTCTCCCGAAATTCTAAAGATCCTTTGGAAAACGTCTGCTGAGCATACCAGTTTCGCGTCCACTCAGCCGCTGCTTCCCATAAGGGTTGTCTGGGTTTGGTCGTATGGCACGCGTGCATAAGCGGCACCCGCAGCCCGCCAATCTTGGCGGGCTCGTAGACCGTGACGATGAATCCCTTTTGGGCGAGCGCCAGCGCGAGATGCAGACCGCTTGCCCCGCCGCCTGCCACCGCAACCGGGTCTGCGGTTTTCAAAATGCCCCGCGCTTCACGCCAAAGTCGTTCGAAAAGATCGCGGCGCTTCATACGCGGTAACCCACCAGCATCTCACGTTTTGATCTGAACCCTGAAACCTTCTCGACGATAAAACCTGCGTTCAACAAATTGCGCCTTACCCAACCCGCTGAGCTATACGTTGAGAAGGTGCCACCCGCGTGTGTGAGTGCGTATGCCCGCGCAAAAACTTCTTCGCTCCACATACTGGCATTTTTTGCCGGCGAGAATCCGTCAAAATACCAGGCGTCTGCTGTAAACGCCGCGGATTTCAGAAAGTCTGTGACTGCGCCGACGTAGACTGAGCCCGACAGCAGTCTGGGTTGTGCGGATGCCGCCGAACCGTGAACGTTCAGGTTCCAGATCTGTCGGTATTCAGAACTGCAAATCTTGAGACTTGATTGCAGAGCATCGATCATATCTGTTTCGGGAAAGGCCTCATCGACGGAAAAATATCTCAGCTTGTCGCCTGCATCCGCATTGTTTGCCGCGGCCATCGTCAGCGCGCAGTTCAAACCAAAGCCGAAGCCAAGCTCTGCCACGACGAAACTTTCGCACTCTCTGATTCGTCTGGGAATCTGATTTGCTTCGACAAAAACAAACTGCTTCTCCGATTCGGGGTCGGCTGCGTTAAAATAGATATCGTCGTATTTTTTTGAAAAGAACTGCGGCAACTGTGGCTCCGTTCAAAAACTGCGCCTCTCACCCCAACGCTGAAAGCGCTGCCGGGCTGAGCGCCGTGAACCATCACATTTTTGGTATATTGCGACCGTAGAAAATCTCGTTCATCTCTTTCTTGAGGCTCTGCTTGATCTTCTTCTTGTCGCCGGGTGCGAAGTCTTTTTTTGCCGATCCAAACAGGTAGTTGTCCAGGTCGAACTCTTTCAGAATCATCTTGGTGTTGAACGTGTTTTCCTGATAAATGTTGATATCGACCATTTGGTACATCTGGCGAATGTCATCAGAAATGAAGTTCTGAATCGAGTTGATCTTATGGTCGATGAAGTACTTCTTACCGTCAACGTCGCGGGTAAAACCGCGTACACGATAGTCGCTGATCACAATATCGGGGCTGAACGAATGCAGCAGGTAATTGAGTGCTTTCAGCGGTGAAATTTGTCCGCAGGTCGAGACGTCGATATCGGCGCGAAACGTGCTGATGCCGTGGTCAGGGTGGCTTTCAGGGTAAGTGTGCACGGTAATATGGCTCTTGTCGAGGTGCGCAACGACCGCCTCAGATTCGGGGCCGGGTATCTCGTGGTCTGTATCGAAACGGTTACGCTGCTCAACTTCGAGATGGTTTTCAGAGACGAGCATTGTCACAGACGCACCCTGCGGGTCATAATCCTGTGAAGCGATGTTCAGAATGTTCGCACCAATAATCTTCGCTACATTCGTCAGAATTTCCGTGAGGCGTTCGGCATTGTAGACCTCGTCGATATATTCGATATACGCCCGCTGGTTCTTAGGGCTCGACGCATAACAGATGTCATACATGTTGAAGCTCAGCGTCTTCGTCAGGTTGTTGAATCCGTAAAGCTTGAGCTTCTTCTTGAGGGGTTTAATTTTCATTTTGCGACGTTGCTGCGCCAGCGGAGACCCGAAACCGGGTCGCACCACAAGTCGCGACTTAACGGCTGATCAGATGAAAAAAACATGGGGTCAATTCTATTTGGTAAAGTGTTGACGCCATATTTTCACTACACGCAGTCATGCTAAGACAGGGCTGTAAACTTTCGGCATGGGCCATGCCGATACTTTAAGGGCACATTCCTGATTTTGCGCAAAACAAATTTAAGAGGTATTGAATGAAAAAAATTCTGGCAATATTTCTTTCGGCAGGCTTAAGCGTCGCTCTGTTCGCACAGGCAGCAGGCACTGAACCGAAAGAATCAAAAGCAATTGTAGTTGAAGGCGAACCGGCAGAACAAGGCCCGCAGTCAACTCCAGTGGTTCGTACAATTACAACCAAAAAAGGGTACGCTACAACGACCACAGTTCCTGAAACTGTTACCACCGTAACTTCACCTGAAAAAGTGCTCGTTCGCGAAGGTCTGCTCACATGGCTGAGCATTGGTCTGCGCAGCTCAATTGACTATCACCTGACACCAAAAGAGGGCTCGCTGAGCTGCCTTTGGCTCTATGGTGAGCTTTATAACACCAGCTGGGGTATCCAGGCAGGTGTCGGTTACCTCTGGACACCGGTAACAACCTACACAAGCCAACTCGGCACAACCTTCACTGGTACGGGCTCACGCGGTTACGTAACATTCGACCTCATCGGTAAGTACTACTGGTGGTTCGCTCGTTTCTGGTGGATTGGCGCAGGTGCTAACTATGCAGCTCTGCTCGGTGGCCAGCTGAAATGGTATGATGCAACGACTGCGGCTGGCGCTGCTGCTGCGGCAACAAACCCAATCGACGGTACACAGCCAGGTGGCTATGCTCGCTGGGCTGATATTAATGCTGGCGGCGGAGTTCTTTACGGCCAGGTTGGTACAGGTCTTAAGATTGCAATGGGCAATGGCTTCAATGTCGTGAACTTCGAACCCGAATTTCGTGCTCTGATTCCATTGAACGCCCCAACGGGTTACGGTGTAATTCTCCGTTTCAACGTCGGTTTCTCGTACGCATTCGGCCTTTAAGGTCAATTTTATTGTGTGAGCTCAGCTCACTCAATGAAAGTAATAAAAGCCCCGCAAGGGGCTTTTTTATTTCCCGGCTGTGTCGCGCTGCGTCGTTGGATATATGGCCGAGGCTAAATTTGGTGCCGTCACTTCAGCTGCGTCGATTGCTGCGAAAAATACCACGATCTATGCCGGGCAAAAATCTACGCTCGAAGTGCATTCGATCGCCCAATTACTGATCAGGGCCGCTTGGCCTGAAACAGCACCCACCACCACTGCCTCCCAAGCGCCCATCTACAAAGACGGTGTATTGCCCGTGGCAGTCGATATGCCCACGTTCATTGTCGCAAAAGACAACCTCATAAAATTTGTGGATTTCTTACGAACCGATGACCGTTTCGGTTATGATTTCTTGCTCGACCTCACCGCAATCGATTTTCTGGGTTCGCCACGTGCCGAAGACGCCACGGAGAATGCAGGCTGTCGTTTTCAGGTCGTGTACCTGCTTCGACCCATGCAAACCGATCGGCGCACCGCTACCATTAGAATCTGCGTGCCCGTAAACGAAAGCGACGAGGTCCCGACGCTCACGGGTATTTGGCCCGCCGCAAATTGGCCCGAGCGGGAAGTTTTTGACCTCATGGGATTAAGATTCGCGGGGCACCCGAATATGCGTCGCATCGTACTTCCCGATAACTACCGCGGACATCCGCTCCGCAAAGACTTTCCCGTGAAAGGCATCGGTGAAGACTACCTCATCGAAGACCTGCTATACAAACGGCGCAACGTAGATTGATTATGGAACACGGAAGTTCTAAAGTCGGCGCTGGCACGGATGGCATCGGTGCGCCGACTGTGGAACACGGAAGTTCAAAAGTTGGCGCGGGCGCGGATGGCCTGCTCTCAGACACACCAGTCCCCACGTATCGTGGCAAGGTTCGCGATGTCTACGATTTAGGTGAGCGCATGCTGCTCGTCTCATCAGACCGGCTATCTGCGTTTGATGTTGTTTTTGGCGACACGATTCCCGAAAAGGGCAAGATACTCAACAGCATTTCAGCGCACTGGTTCTCCCTGCTTCACGATTTTCCGCACCATTTTATATCCTCAGATATTGCGCAGTTTCCGGCGCCTTTTAATACACCTGATTTTGGCGGCCGCTCGTCGCTCGTGAAAAAGACGCAGCGTGTCGATTTTGAGTGTGTCGTGCGCGGTTTTCTCATGGGCTCGGGATACAAAGAATACCAGAGTGCCCAAACCCTTGCGGGCGAGAGACTGCCTGCGGGTCTTGCCCGTGGTGCGCGATTGCCCGAGCCACTGTTTACCCCTGCCGTCAAAAACGATACCGGACACGATGAAAACATCTCATTTGCCGAAATGAGGCGGCGCCTGCCCGAGCTGGCGGATGCGCTGAAGCAAAAGAGTCTTCAGCTATTCACCTTTGCGTTCAACGCACTGCAAGCGCGTGGCATCTACCTGCTCGACACCAAGTTTGAGTTCGGGCTCTTGAACGGCGAAATTCTGCTCATCGACGAAATTTTTACGCCAGACTCTTCGCGCTTCGTTGAAATCGAAGCATACGACCGGGCTATGGGCGAAGGCGCTGAAATACCAACGATGGATAAGCAGATCATACGGGATTACGTCGAGAGTATCGGCTGGAATAAGCAGGCGCCGGCGCCTAAGCTGCCGGCCGAAGTGATCGAAAAGACCGTTGCACAATACCGCAAAATGCGCGACACGATACTAAAAATAGGACCGAAAAGATGAAAAAGTTTGCAGCGACCGCCACGGTGCGGTTTAAGAAATCAGTACTCGAACCTCAAGGCAAGGCAATTCAGCTTTCGCTCGCCGAAAAGGGTTCTCACGAGTTTTCACTCGTTCGTGTGGGAAAATTTATCGAAGTTGAGCTTGAAGCTGACACACTCGAAGCAGCACGCCAAAAAATGGAAAAGATCGCTGCAGATATGCTCTTCAACGATGTCATGGAAACCTGCGAGATTCACGTGGGGGAAAAGCCGGGATGAAGGTTGCAGTCCTCACGTTTCCAGGTAGCAACTGCGACCAGGACCTCGTGGCCGCCTTAAAAGAAGAGTACAAGATCGAAGCCGAATTGCTCTGGCATACATCGGCCTTCGACGTATCGCACGACATTTATTTCGTTCCCGGTGGTTTTTCATATGGTGACTATCTGCGCACTGGAGCGTTAGCTGCGCAGAGCCGATCGCTCGGTTCGTTACGTGAAGCAGCAGCTAAAGGAAAAGCCCTCGTTGGCATCTGCAACGGGTTTCAAATTCTTTGCGAAGCGAAACTTCTGCCGGGTGCTTTGATACGCAACGTGAACCTGCAGCATATCTGCGAATGGGTCGGCCTTCAGGGTGACGGTGACTGGAAAGGGCTCTATCCGCCCGGTTATGCGCTGCCGGTATCACACGGCGAAGGAAACTTTATTTGCTCAGAAGGAGAGCTCAAGGCAATTCAGGATAACGGCCAGGCGGTGCTGCGGTATACCCAGAACCCCAATGGTTCGATCTTTGATATTGCAGGCCTCGCTTCGGCAAACAAACGCGTCATTGGACTCATGCCTCACCCTGAGCGTGCCCTCAAAGATCAACCCGACGCGGCTGTTTCGAAGCACCGTTATGGGCGCCGGTTCTTCGAGAATATTTTCTCCCTCGTCTCGGCTTAAACATGTCAAAAGCGCTCGTCGCGGGAGTCTTCGGCGCTTACCACCATGTATTGCCTTACCCGCTTGTCAGTCGGGCCGAGCGCTTCAAGGCGAAGGCGCGCGGAAAGTTGCGCATCGAATACCGTGAGCGAAATGAAGGCTACCAGAAGCTGCGCGAATCATTGCTTGCGGTGGGCGACATCGTCGATATTTCAGAAGACGCAAAGAACCCCGACACCTGGATCATCGAATCGGTAGAGAAGCGCCGCAACGCGGTGCATCGCGCATCGTTCGGGCGACAGCAATGCCTTGCGGCGAACATCGATGGGGTCGTAGTGATGGCGAGCGTCAGGTCTCCCGATTTTAATCTGGGGTTTGTAGAGCGCTGCCTCGCCGAAATTCAGATTTCCGGTGTGTCGGTAATGCTCATCGTCAACAAGTTTGATCTTGTCGATCAGGTGGATGTAGAAACGGAAAAGATACTCGGCTGGTACGAAAAGATTCCCTTTGCCGTCTATCGAGAGACTCTCAAAGACGGACTTTCACCCGCGCTGCGTGCAAAATTCTCATCAGGCACGTGGCTACTGCTCGGCCAGTCGGGTACAGGCAAGAGCACATTGCTAAACCAGTTATTCGGCCAATCGCTGCAGGCGGTGGGTGAGGTCAGCCTCATCAACAAAGGCAGGCACACCACAACGAACCCCGCTCTGTATTGTGACCCAGAAAACTCTCAGCTGGTGCTCATCGACGTTCCCGGCCTGCGCGAGTTCGGCATGCACCACCGCGACGCGCAAGAGATTCGTCAGGCTTACCCTGACTTCATGCAATACCAGTGCCGATTTGAGAACTGCCTGCACCTCAATGAGCCCGGCTGTGAAATCAAAAAGGCTGTAGAAGCTGGCGAGTTGCCCGAGTTTCGCTACCGATTCTACGTTTCAATGCTCGATACCGTTAAGGAAAACTTTAAACCCCGTAAGGGTGATTATTGGCGCGGTATTCGATCGTGAACGATCAGAACCCATGTTAACCTTCGCCTTCGTGTTGCCGTTCACGAAACATCAATGTCCACGTTGAAATGTTCTTTTGCGCAATTCCAGTTTGCGCCAAGAGCCAGGCTGCGTGCCCTAACGTCGCACCAGTCGTAAGAACGTCATCGCAAAGTACATAAAGGCCCGCCTCAGGTATCGGTTTACCCGAGAGTCGAAGCGTTGCGGCAATGCGACGAAATCGGTCGGCTTCTTTGAGTAACTTGTTGGCGCGCAGCTTTCCTAAGCGATCCATGGTAAAAATGCCCCGCGCGAGTTGTCCCTGCGGCACCACGCGCTTTAAGAGCCGGTGCACAAATGGACGCGACGAAGGCATCTCGATGAACAACGCGTTAGCCTGAAGCAGGGGCTGCATGCTCTCAGCGGCGAAATCAGCGAGCAGCCGCTGCGCCCGTCGCCGGTGAGAAAACTTTCCTGCCGCGAACAGAGATTTCGCGGCGCCTTCATAAACCAACGCGTAGGCTCTCGCCCCCCCGCGGATGATCTCGGGATCGTCGGGAGCTTTGCGCAAAGTCGCTTCACACGCTGCGCAGAGCAGATGACGGTCGGCAAGTCGTTCGCCGCAATGCACGCAGCGCTCTGGAAAAAGCTGCTGTAACAAATGGCCGGCGAGTTTCATCTCAAATCAAATATTGCGCAGATAGAGCCGTATCCAGTCCTGAAGATTCTCACGGGTAACTTCTTCAGGCGTCTCGCCGGCACGTCGCAGCTTTTCTGCGGCAGTTTCAATTTCTTTCTGCGCATAACCGAGTGAAAGCAACGCCTGCACCACCAAATCATGCGACGTGGCCGCAGTTTTCGTTTCGCGGGCCCCCGGAACCGCGGCGAGCTTGTCGAGTTTAGCTTTCTTTGACTGTGCCTCAAAGCAAAGCTTTTCGGCCTTAGTCTTGCCGACGCCGGGCACACTCGTGAGAGTTTTGACATTCGCCGATCTTAAAGCCTCGATCAGTTCGGTCGCGCCTATTGTGGATATAATATTCATCGCCGCCTGCGGGCCGAACCCATGCAATGACCTGATAAAATCAAATAGCGAGGCTTCGCTATCGTTCAAAAAACCAAAAAGTTGCGCGTAGTCTTCGGCATAGACACTGCGCGTGACGAGGGTGAAATCTTTGCGCGCGGTATCAAATCCACCGGAAACAATAGCCTGGTAGACATTGCCGGGAATTTTCGCTCCATAACCCACGCCGGCACATTCGATCACGACAAAAAAGGGTTCGACGCGCACGGGAATGCCGCGCAGTGAATAGATCATACGTTCAACCGCCGCTCAAATCGGGGCGGGCAAGTAGAATTTGAGATTTGGCCTACTTGGCCTTTTTGATGAATTGGTCGAGATCAGGGGGCAATTGCGATTCAGAAGCCGCTTTGTTTTCTTTCTGTATTTCAGCGTGAATCTCGCCCCGGAAAACCTTCACTTCTTTAGGCGCCTTGATACCTAACTTTACCTGATCGCCCTTAATCTCGACGACGATGATTTCGACGTTGTCGCCGATAACTATCGAGTCGTTTACCCTGCGCGCGAGCACCAGCATCAGGCTTTTCCCGACTCTGCTGTTCCGCGCGCTGCATTCCCCTGGTCGACCAGGTCGAGCAGCGGGGTGCGCACAAGATGATTCAGGTCTTCAGAAACAAACTGACCGCCGAGCTTCTTGGGTCGGTTGATCAGAATCGGGCCTTGCAGGTTAATTGTCATCGCCTCGGGTTTGCCCGTGGGTACAGTGATGATGCCCCAAATTTCAGCGTGGCTCTGGTTTGCCGCTTCGATGATGGTTAAAGCCTGTTCGTCAATTCTCGGGTTATAGGTAGGAGTAAGCTCGGTTATGAGAGTGATGAGAAAGGCAAGTCTCGATTCTTCTAAAGATTGCAACCAGTGAAACGTGCTTCCCGATTTCGTCGGCAGCAGCCCAAAGTGCCTGAAGTTTTCAAAAGCAAACAATCCTTCGGGAAAAAACAGCTGCTGTGCCGTATCTATCTCTACTGAACCAAGTGCGCGGGTTTCAAATAGCATATGTATACTGCGAAATCTTTAAGTCATACTGGGACTGTCGAAGCATGGCGTTACCGTAAGAAATCCATTAACGTCTGCTTGATCATACCGGCACCTACGCGCAAGGCATATGAATGCACAGCCTCTAGCCACTTCAGGTCGATAATTGCCTGCGTCACGTCAACGCTTTCGTTCTTGGCAAGCAGCTCTTTTGTGTAGGTGTTGTCCCAGGCGACCCGCTTCTCGTGCTGTTCCAGTCGGTTCACACGTGCGCCAACTTCAGAGCGATAGCGCAGCACATTTTCGAGCGCACTGTCGAGAGCTTCAAGGTCACGGCCGCCGATCAGCTTCACGTCGCCCTTGATAAGGTCGTCGCGCAGCATAATAACCACTTCGAAGATCGAGAGACCTGACACAGTTGCGGTCGTGGCGAAGTTGTTCGGTGGTTCGGGGTTGGTGCCGTCGATGAGGCCGAGGTCTTGTAGCACGGTGCCGCCTTCAAGGTCTTCGAGCCAAATCTGGTGGGGCGACTTGCTTGTCAGAATGATGTCGTCTTGCGAGCCCTTACTTGCGCGCACTTCGACAGGCGCGGTGTTGATCTTGTCTATAATGTCGTTAATTGTGTCACCGGCAGAAACCTGAACGCGTACGCCGTTGATCGCGATTAGCTGGTCGCCTTGTGCAACGAAGCCTGCAGAATCTTTGTTCGAGGCGATTGAAGTGTTTGTGCCCCAGAATACGCGATTGCCGGGCAGTGTGATATCCATCTGTTCGTTGCGTTCAATCTCACGGTTTTGCACCTGGATGTCACCCTGGTACTGCACGCCGGTGACTGCATTGCCCTGATCGATGCCCGCAGTCTGTAAATGCGAATAAACCGGCAGAAACGGGTCGCGCTCAATCACGCTACCGCCAAAAAGAGTTCTACCTGTTGCATCCTTCGAATTGGCAATATCGATGAGCGCTAGCAGGTGTTGGTTGATTTCTTTGGCTACCGCCTCTTTGAGCTCGAACCCGCTGTTGGTGCCGTTGGCAGCCTGTACCGTCAGATAGCGCATGCGTTGAAAGATTTCGCCGACACGGTCGATTTGGCCGTCCATCAGGTTGAGTCGGTCTTTTGCTTCGGTAATGTTGCGATCGTATTGGTCGAGCTCGGTGAGCCGTGTACGGTAGAGCATCTGGTTCGCGGCGCCTACGGGGTCAGACGACGGCAGTTGTATGCGGGACCCGGTTGCGAGTTCGCGCTCTGTTCGCTCTAACGCGACCTGGTGCCGATTGAGCGTCGACAGCATCGTGTTATTTTGCATTAGGTTAGTGACTCTTATCATATGTTTTCCTTTTCATCTGTAAGTGCTGAGAAGCGGTTCTTACAGATGATTAATTAACTTATCCAGCATCTCGTTCATTGTCTGCATGATGCGCGCAGCCGCGTTGTAGCCATGCTGAAACTGAACCATTGCGGCCATTTCTTCGTCGAGGTTTACACCCATGACCGATTGGCGCAGGTTTTCGAGATTCGTCAGAATCAGCTTCTGGTTCTCGACCTGTTCTTTCGCGGTCTTTGATTCGATACCGGCTTTGGCAATCAGCGCATTGTAGAACTCGTCGCTGTTGCGATATTCGCCGACCATGGTCTGCTTGTGGCGCATTGCCTGGGCGATACGCGTTGCGTTGCCGCCGTCTTTGGCGCCGAACGCCATGTTCGCATCGCCTGTACCGCCGACGTCTTTACCGAGGCCGGCAGCAATCAGCGCAGTGTTGCCTTCGATTTCATTTGAAAGCTGCATAGCGCCCGCGGGGTGAATGATCGACGTGAGCGTGATACGATCGAGTGTGCCCTGCAGTTTGTTGATTTCGTCGGTGCGGCGGTAGTCAAATGCGCCTGCCGCGCCCGAATTTTGCAACAGTCCAGAGAAGCCGGTCAAAAATTCGCCGGAATCTTCGACATGGCGTACCATGAAGTTCGTCAGATAATTGTCCGAAGCCTCGCGTCCCTTCAATACCAGATTATTGTTGTGGTTGAGGTATGCGACGACACCTGCGTCAGATCGGTTGATCGCCTGAATTACATCGTTCAATGACATGTCGGGCCGGTATGTCACGAATACCGGGGTGTGCGCGGCGTCGTTCTTCACAAAAGACATGGTGCCCGCGACGCCTATCGGGCGGTCGGCCGTCAGAGCGTTCTTGCCTGCCATCTTGAAAATCGCGCTCGTGTCATCGACACCGTCACCCGAGAGGTCGTAGTTGCCGCGAATGTTGCGTGAAAGCGGATCTATCCTAAAAAAGTTGATGTTGGTTTCTTTGGTGAGACCAAAACCGTCACGGTGCACTTCGTTGACAGTGTCGGTCAGGTTGATCGCGAGCGAATCCATCTTTTCGATGTTCTCACGAATCGTGATGTCGCGCATCTCGAGCAGGCCCTGCGCATTACCGGCCCGAAACAGCGCCTTTTGGCCGTTGTGTTCCCACACGGCTTTTTTCATGCCTTCGTTGGCGGCATCACCCTGCAGCAAAATCTTGTGCTGCACGCGGCCCTGCACCAGCATTTCGCCGCCGAGGTAGACGACAAATTCGTCGGGGTCTTGTTTTTCGAGCGTGATGTCGGCGAGTTTTGAGAGTTCTTGCACGAGGGCGTCGCGTTTGTCGAGCAGGTCGTTCGGGCGATCGCCGACAGCCTGCGCTTTCATGATGCGGTCGTTGAGGTCACGAATCTGTGTACCCATGTCATTGATGCGGCCAACAGTGACTTCAAACTCAAAGTCAGCCTGGCGACGCAGGTCGCTGAGCTTTTGGAATGTATCGCGCATACGAAACGTCACTTCGCGTCCGCGCGTGCGTACAAGTTCGCGGTGGCTCATCTCTTCGGGAAACTGCGACAGCTCGTGCCACGACTGCCAGAAACGGTCGAGCTGCGCCCGCAGTGAGTCATCTGACGGCTCGTTGTAGATAACCTCAACCTGATGCAAATATTTCTCCCGGGTTTCCCACTGAGATTTTGTCTGCTCGGCGTTATGAATGCGTCCGTCGACAAACTCGTCACGCATGCGTTCGACTGCGCCGGCTTTTGGGCCCTGACCCAAATGGCCTGCACCCGAAGGTCGGGATAGCGATGGCTCATAAAGCGGGTGCATCGTCTCCATGTCGACGCGCTGCCTTGCGTAGTTCTTGTTGTCGGCGTTTGAAATATTGTGGCCCGTTGTGGTGAGCGCCTGCTGGTGTACTGCGATACCGCGCTTGGCGATTTCGATTCCCATGAATGTAGATGGCATATAGTCTCCTTATTTCGCTATGAAGCGTACCCGGCGCGCGTCATGCCCCCTTAACAGTTTGCATCCACCAGCACAGGGCGTGACACCTTGTGCTCGTTGCCTTCGCCTCGGCCCGCGAGGCTCAGCATCATCGTCTTGAAAAGATCGCGGCTATCGATCAGCATGCGGGCATTAACTTCGCTCAGCTTCTTGAGCTCGAACAGCGCCGACCTCAGCGCAGAAAGATAGCGACCTAGTTCTTGTTTCTCGGGAGCGGTCACCGAACCGGATTCCATAATTTCGGCAAGTGCAGCGTCGGCCTGGCCGGGCAAAATCTTACCCACGAGCTTGTTGCGGCGGCTTTCGAGCAGGTCAATGCGGTGCAGTTCTTTGGCCTGTTCGCCCGCAGACTTCTTCAGAAGCTCTCCATCACGCGCGATGATCGCCTCGCGTTTTGACATCTCGAGCTGCAGCAGGCGGTGGTGCGCCGCAAGCTGGTCGCGCAGAACTTCGACCAGATCGCCAACGGGAAGATTGGCATTGAGCTTTGCAGCGTCAGGGAGCGTTGCTTCGCCCGCAACAGGTGCCGGCGCCGGTGCCGGCGACAAAGACGGCATCGTGCCGGTCGCCGGCCTCGCGCCTCCATGCACCTGAGACATAATCTGGGTTTTCATATTTTAATCTTCGGTCAAAAGCTGAAACGCATGAGGATTTATTGAACTTCTGAAGGTTTTTGCCCTGCACAAAACGGGGGCCGCGCACCTCCAATGGCTACATAAAAAAATTTTGCCGCCTCGGCTCGCGTTCAATATTTTCCCTTTCATCACAGGAGGATATTTCATGAGACTAATTCAATCCCTCTTCATTATGGCTGCCACTGCCACAATGCTGTCTGCAGGCCCTCGCAGCCGTCCCGTGAATGATCTGCAAAAGTTGCTCGCGATGCACCAGAACGAAATGCAGGCTGTGTTTGCCGGCATGGTAAACGGGAATGGCGCAATGCCTGTCTTTTTCTGCGATGTCTCGTTCACGAATGATCGCCAGGTAGAAAATTTTCTGCGCAACGTTTCTGCATCCGCAGCTCCGGGGCAGGTCTATAGCCAGGTGAGCTTCACGAAGATGGTCGCGATTAACGGCGATGTTCGCAGCGTATCATACCAGATGGTCAACGACGGTGCCAACGTCAGGCTGGTAAAGAGCAGCAATATTAACGGGCAGATGCTACGAGCGGTCTACGAGTTCGACTCGGCTGCGCGCAAGTTGAAGACGGGCGCGTTCGACGGTAAAAGAGCCATCAAAAATTCAGAGTATTCTATCTAAGCTGTGTGCGATTGCCCAGACCGCGCGACGTAGGTGACGCCCGAAAGATAAGCGAGCGAAAATCCCGCCAGGCTGATCGAGTAAGCGATCATCAGCACGACCGAATTCGCCGCGTAAGTCAAGACGACAGGAATCCCGATGACCAGATAGAGGGCGAGGTTAACCTTAAGCGGCAAAAAGACAATCTTGCCGAGTTCGAGCGGGGGCTCGAAGTTCTTGCGTGCACTATTGATACCTGCCCGGTACGTAAGAAACATGATCAGTAAATGCAAGAGTTGCATTGCGCAAAGTACCAGCGTCTGCGATTCCCAAACGAACAAGAAGATTAATCCCAACGGAAGTGCCGCGAGAAGCAGAATTGCCAGAGGCAAGAAATTGCGATATCGCATCGCCCTTACCCCTGCGGCTGTAAGTACCGCTCAACAATCTTATTCTTCTGAATCTTGCCAGTCGCCGTCTTCGGGAAATTCTGCACGAACTCGATGACCTTCGGCATCTTGTAGTTCGCGATCTTCTCGCGCAGGTACGCGCGCACGTCGCTGGCCGAGAGTGTGGCGCTTTCTTTCAAAATGATGAATGCACCTACAACCTCGCCATATTTCTTATCAGGTATGGCGACGATAGCGCACTCTGAAATGGCGTCGTGTTTGTAGAGCACCTCTTCGAGTTCTTTTGGGTAGATGTTTTCACCACCTTGAATGATCATTTCTTTCTTTCGGCCTGAGATGTAGAAATAGCCCTCGCTGTCGCGGAAACCTAGGTCACCCGTATGCAGCCAGCCATCGACCAACGTGGCCTTGTTCGCCTCTTCGCGTTTGTAATAGCCCTGCATCACGTTCGGCCCACGCACAACGAGCTCGCCGACTTCACCGTCGCCGAGAAATTCATTCTTGCCCTCAATGTTTGCGTTGACAACACCCATCTCTTGACCGGCAATCGCAATGCCGATCGAACCAATCTTACGTAAGCCATGCAGCGGATTCAACGAAGAAACGCAGGTGCCTTCTGAAAGACCATAGCCTTCTATAATCTTGCCTTTGAATTTTTCTTCAAACTTGTTGAAAACCTCGACGGGCATAGGCGCTGCGCCACAGATGCAGGCTTTCAGAAATGAGAGGTCTTCGCCTTCAG
This sequence comes from uncultured Leptospiraceae bacterium, assembly GCA_942492915.1. Taxonomy (GTDB): domain Bacteria; phylum Spirochaetota; class Leptospiria; order Turneriellales; family Turneriellaceae; genus Turneriella. Next base: position 3,110,804 of record OW818662.1, on the reverse strand, counting down.
CTTCTTTCAGCTCATTGAGAAAATTGTAGATTGTCGGAACGCCGCTAAACGTCGTGCAGCGGTATTTCTTGAGCGTGTCGATAAATGACCGCGGCTTAAAGCCGTCTTCGAGCACCACTGTCGCACCCGCCCAAAGCGTCGCCATCATCGAAGCGATCTGCGCGTTGACGTGAAAGAGCGGCATGATACACAGTGCGGTGTCGGCGGGGCGCAGATCAATCATCTGGTGAGTGACGTAACTATTATAGAGTATGTTCGCGTGCGTCAGCAGCACACCTTTGGGGTGTCCCGTTGTGCCGGATGTATAGATCATCGAAGCCTTGTCGCTGCCCGTCAAGTCTGCCGCGCGGTATTCAGAAGCCGCGGCTAATGTAGCATTCAGGTCATGCGCACTTTTGAAATCCTCATCGGGTGTTGTGAGCACTACGTGCTCGATCTTCTTGAGTTTATCCCAAACCGGCTGAAGTGCCTTACGAAACTGTGGAGTGGTGACGAGAATGCGCGCGTCACAGTCGTTGATGATGTACTCGAGTTCATCGGCTTTGAGCAGCGTGTTGATCGTGACGGCGGTGAATCCCCCTTTCATTGCCCCGAACCAGACAAACAGAAATTCAGGGGAATTCGGTATCAATACCGCCACGTGCTCGCCCCTCTCAGCACCAAGTGCTTTGAGCATACCCGCGGCCTGCGAAGTCAGGCGGTGCATCTCGGCGTACGTCAGGGACTTGTCTTGAAAGTGCAGGTAAGTTTTTTCTGGATGCGCCACCGCACGCTCTTGCCAGAGCTGCGCAATCGTCTCGTACGGTGCGGCGGTTTTAATTTGCGCAAACGGGTTCATGGTTCAGGCCATGAGTTGCACGCAGAGTGTCAATGCAGACAGCTGCTATTCGTTTGAGCTGATTTGCGATTCGCGGCCTACAATCTCATCGTTCAACCATGAATTTGAAATGCCGTTAGCGGCGGCAGCCCGCCTCAGCCAGTGCTCTTCAGATTCGTGAAGTTCGTGATCTGCGTAAGCAATGTCGAGCGCTTCAGTTAAGAAGCGCTGCGCCATCTCGCGACTGCTAAAAACCGGGGGAGTATGGCTGACATGTCGGTTCTTGAGAATTCCATGAATACTCTCGTCGATATATTCATTGCTGAAGCCGAAGGGTTTGACTGCGTCACGAACGAGCCGTTCTTCCATTTCGTGCAGATCGCCATCGGCAGCCATAATAAGCAAGAGGCCGCGAAAAAATTCGCTGCGTTCTTGCAGGGTCAGTTCTACCGCGGTCGGTTGAGTTTTCATAGGTTCAACGAATATATTCTGAAGCAGCCCATTGTGTCCAGTATTTGTCGCGATTGGTCTTGTGCGGCGCGCCAGTTGATCGTGGTTATACCACGGCTGGTATCGCAGCATTTTCTCTTTCCCTCCCGTGAAGAAATAGCAAACATCCCGGTAATGAGTACGAGTATCGAATTTCTCGGTGGCGCGGGCACCGTCACCGGCTCGAAATATCTGGTGCGGCATGCAGGCAAAAAGATACTCGTCGATTGCGGGCTTTTTCAGGGGCTAAAAACGTTGCGCGTCAGAAATTGGAATCCGCTGCCGGTCAACGTTGCTGAGATCGATGCGGTCGTGCTCACCCACGCGCATGTAGACCATTCAGGGTATATTCCGCGCCTTGTCAAAGATGGTTACCGCGGCAAAATCTATGCGACCGATGCGACTTTTGATCTGTGCAAAATACTTTTACCCGATTCGGGTTACCTCATGGAAGAAGAGGCGGCGTATCTAAACAAACGCCAGAAGACAAAGCATTCCCCCGCATTACCTCTTTTCAGCCAGGCCGAAGCCGAAGATTCATTGCAGTATTTCGAACCTGTTGCGTTCAACACACGCGTTGAACTATCGGGCGGCATTTCGTTCGAGTTTGCATACGCCGGCCATATCTTTGGCGCTGCGCAGGTGATCATGAACTGCGACGGTAAAACCATCGCCTTTTCGGGTGATATCGGTCGCATGCAAGATCCGCTACTCTACCCGCCGGCGAAGCTGCCGGGTGCAGACTATCTTGTGATCGAGTCAACTTATGGTAATCGTCTGCACCTGCATAACGACATCGCCAGCGATCTGGAAAAAATCATATGCGAAACTCATGCGCAGGGCGGCGTGATTATAATTCCCGCGTTTGCGGTCGGTCGGGCGCAGATCTTGATGTACCATCTCGCCGAGTTGCGAAAAGCCGGGCGCATACCTGAGTTTCCGATGTATCTGAACAGCCCGATGGCAGAAAGTGCGAGCGACCTGCTGATGAAATACCGCGAATTGCACCGGCTCAGTGTTGAGGATTGCGACGCGACATGCAACATCGTGAAGTACGTGCGAACTCCCGAGCACTCACGCTGGTTAAACGACCAGCACGGGCCGATACTCATTATTTCTGCGAGCGGTATGCTGACGGGCGGTCGGGTATTGCACCACATCAAAGCCTTTGCCGGTGATGAACGCAACGTGATTCTGCTCACGGGCTTTCAGGCGGCAGGCACCCGGGGCGAAGCTTTGCAGCGCGGCGTTGCAGAACTCAAAATCCACGGTGATTATGTCCCCATACGCGCACAGGTGCGCGTCCTTGAGAATATCTCAGCTCATGCCGATTATGGCGAGATTCTAAAATGGCTTGAAGAGTGCAATATCGGCCCGAAGCGGGTTTTTGTCACGCACGGTGAAGCGGTTGCCTCTGACGAACTGCGGCGGCGCCTCATCGATAAGTTCGGCTGGCACGCGATGGTGCCCGATCATGGTCAAATCGTACAGATTCCCTGATTGATCGGCGCTGCCAAAGGCAGCGCCGATCAATCAGGGTTTTTAAATGACGGCGTACGCCGCAAATTCAGGCTAACCCATGGCTCTCGTTAAAAGCTCACAAGAAATAACCAATTCAACAATTGGTACCAATTCGTATTTCACCGGGCGTTTCTACATCAACGGCAGCCTCAAGATAGACGGCAAGTTCGAAGGGCGCGCTCTGCAGGCAGACCAGCTCTACATCGGCACAACCGGCAAGGTGAAAACCAGCGTCGCGGCGAATTCTGTATTCGTCGAAGGCGTCATCATCGGCAACATCGCCGCGAAGAGCCGCGTGATGTTGCTGCCCACTGCAAAAATTTTCGGTGATATTAAAACACCCGAGCTGATTATCCAGAACGGTGTGATTCTTGAAGGACGCTGCGTCATCGCCAACGATCTCAAGGCCTCGGCTAAAGACGTGATCGAAGCAGAGTACCTGAAAGATAACCTCACAGAAAACATGCTTTTTCCGAAAAGCGCCCGGCCCGATAAAGAAAAGGCAGAAGCGCGTTAACCCTCTTTCGGGATTCTTCGCACATCGCCTCACTGTTCAAACCGGCGCCCGTTTTTGTTTCGCAGGGTGATGCTGCGGGAGCGGGATGGTTTGCCCTAAAAGAAGTTATCTCGGGCTATCCAAGGCTATTTCCCAAGACCGCAAATAACCGTTACGACATCAAGCGGCTGGTTGTTGTTGGTGATTTTGTCGCGAGCGACGCGCCCTTCATTCAGAAATACTTTCATGTCGCTGCCTTCACGACAAAGCCTGAGGCAATTGACGACCTGCTGGCTGATAAAAAAGTCAAGAAGCCGCTCTTCCTGACCATCGCTCAAGCTAAAGCTATTGAGCCGGGCAAGAGCAACTCGCTCGTTGCCATGCGCTCATGGCATGCTTTTCAAAAGGCGCTGAAACTCTATCAATTGCACGGATCATCATCGCTGGTGACATTGCCGGTTTCTAAAGAGCTGATCATGAAGGCCGGTATTGATTTCAACGGCCATACTGGCGATCTCGCAAAGGCTTTCGGGCAGCGCGTCTTCATGTGCATGTACCACAAGAAGTTCTCAGTAATTCCCCTGACCGAACATATTCCACTGTCACTTGTGCCGCGAAAGCTTTATGAGATTGATATCGCTGCGCTGGCCGTTGCGTTACGCCAATTCAGGGCGATATTCAAACCAGCCGGCAAGACGGCCTGGTGTGGGGTGAATCCTCATTGCGGTGAAAACGGCCGCATCGGCAACGAAGAAGAATTTGTGGTGCGCGGTATCGAGACGCTCGCCAAACAGGGCGCAGTGGTTGAGGGGCCGGTTTCCGCTGATGCCGTCTTCACGAAGCACGTGCTTTCGCAGTATTCACTCGTGCTCGCGAACTACCATGACCAGGGATTGATCCCGTTCAAAGCGCTCGCGGGAATGGCAGGGGTCAATACAACGCTCGGTTTGCCCCGCCTGCGTGTTTCACCCGACCATGGCACCGCATTCTCGCAGACCGCTGCAAAACAGGTAGACATCACAGGTGTAGTCGCGAGTTTGCGGTTTGCATTTGAGCATTCTTTGACATGGCAACAGGCATCGCAACCGCACTGACTCTCGGCGCTCTCGCGCTGGTCTTTCTCACTTTTCGCGCCGGCCTGCCGCTCAGCCGCAAGATTATGGGTTGGCTCACTCTCGCTGGGCTTGCGTATTTCTATTCTGCAGAGCTGATGACGGCCTACAAAATTGCCAGCAGCGGGGATTACAAAGCTATAGCGAGAGATTTTGCCGGAACGCTGCAGATTTCACTGCCCGCGCTGGCTTTTGCGTTGCTTCTGGTGGCGTTTCTGGTGTCTTCAGCTTTCGATGCTGGTAAGATTCTGCTGTTTCTGTTTATCTTGTTCGTGTGCGCGACCGCAGTCAAGATTGCGTTTCTGATCTGATTCAGGTCGCGCGCGAACCTAAAATCTCATTGTTCCAATGCAGTGCATAGCGGTCGGTCATGCCGGCGATAAAGTCTGCCACAACGCGTTCTACGCCCATTTGTTCGATGCGGTCGTGGTAATCAGCCGGCAGCATTTTGGGCTCGCTGACGACAAAGTCAAAAATACGCGAGATAATCTGATTGGCGCGCTCATTCATGCGCACCACGTCTGCGTGGCGGTAGAGATTGCGAAACAGAAATTGTTTGAGATCTTTCACCTGCTGATCCATGATGTCTGAAAACGCGACTAGCGGTTTGGCATTGTTGTCGGCATTATATTGCAGAAGGGATTCGAACGATTTTAGCCCAGACGCCGCGATATTCTGCTGCGAAGTCTCTATCAGATTCGAAACCATGCTGTTGATAATTTGGCGAATCGTCGCGCGAATTTGAATTTTCTGTTTAATCGCGGGGTATTGCCTGCCGACACTCTCAAAACTCTCCCGCCAGAGATTCACTCCATCTAGCTGTTGTAACGTCAGGTGACCGCTCTCGAGACCGTCGTCGATATCATGATTGTTGTACGCTATCTCATCGCAGATATCGACAATCATCGCTTCGAGGCAGTGACCATGAGAGATGTTACCAGTCTCGTCTTTGGGCAGGCTGCTGTGTTTTTGCAGGCTGGCCAGAGTGCCGCGCGTCAGATTCAGCCCGCAAAAATTCGGATAGCGCTCTTCGAGGGTAGTTACAATGCGCAGCGTCTGTTCGTTATGATCAAAGCCGCCGAGGCCGCGCATCTTGTCGTGTAGCGCGCGTTCACCCGCATGACCGAAGGGTGGGTGGCCCATGTCGTGAGCGAGAGCGACGGTTTCGGTCAGGTCTTCGTTCAGGCCCAACACCCGGGCGACCGTGCGCGCGATCTGCGCGACTTCAATCGAATGCGTCAGGCGCGTGCGAAAATTGTCACCGAGATGGTTAACAAAAACCTGTGTCTTATATTCCAGGCGGCGAAAGTATTTGGAGTGCACAACCCGGTCTCGGTCTCTCTGGAATTCGTTTCTCAGCGGGTGCGATTCTTCGGCAAACTGGCGGCTTTCAAAATATTCTCCCTGTGCGGCCAGTGGTGAAGTCATGGTAAATTATCGACATCGCGCGAGGCGATGTCGATAATTTACCATGGAAAACCCCGATTTTGTCGCCCTCGCCCGTGATACCTTTCTCGAAGACGGCACGGTGGATATTGCGAAGGGCGATGTGCTCTGGTCTGCCCTGTTCAAGCAGCCAGATTGGTATTTTCTCATGACAATGACCAGTTTCGTCAATAAATCCCCCTCGGCGCAGATGATCGACGGCAAGGTATGGTACCTTGTTTTTACCGATACCGACAAACTAAAGGCATATGCGACGCGTAACCAAAATCTCGACCCTGAAGGCAATGCGCTATTTCTGACAATGACGCCCGAAGCCTCCGTGCGCTTTGCGCAGGGGTCACTGGGCACGACAGTCTACGGCGTGCGGTTCAATGAGGGTGCCGAGCACGGCTGGTTTTCGCCCATGGAAAACCTGGTAAAATTTCCCGACTATCTGCGGGAAAAAGGATTGATATGAATCCAGAATAGAAATCGCGCCAGCTATTTCTACTCTGCGGTGTTATTCTTGACTGCCAGCCTCACGGGATGAGAGGTGAGCCATGAAACAAATCCCTGCGATGGTGGCTATGGCTGCCGCATTTCTCATAGTGACTCAATCGGCGTTTGCGTGGTCAAACCACTACCTGTTCAACCGCGCGGCGCTTGAGGTGCTTCCAGAGCTGGCTTCTGCACCAAAGGTCAAAGTTGAAAAGCTCGAATATTTTCTGACCAAAGAGCAGGCGAGTCTCGCGATCGCAATGGCGCAGATGGAAGCAGAAGCAAAAGAAGCTTTTCCGAAAGCTGCCCCTTTGCCAGAAGCTCTGGCGTTTAAAGGCGGCGATGCGTCGAACATTCGCGCCAATTTCTTGCGCGCATTGCGGGTCAATCCCGGCACACCGCTCGGCTATTTCTTGCAGCAGGTACCGGGCCAGGCGCTGGCTGGAAAAAAATCTGACCCGAATACGGTGAGCATTTTCGGCGAGAAAGACCTGAAGCGCAAATATAACTTCTATGACTTGAAAATTGGCCAGTTGGTTTCGCCCGTCGAAGTGGTTGCAACAGCGGGTGACGAACCCGATTTCGGGCTCGACATCAATCTCTTCGAAGACAACGACTCAGAATTCGGAAAACAGTATGGTTTTGGCAAGCAGTCGTTCGGTAATCCTAAACTCTACTATGGTACGCAGGCCCCGTTTCACATCGGATATTATCATGAGTCCGGCATTATCTTCATGGCTGCGGGCTTTTTGAAGCGTACGTATCCACAATACCGCGTTCATCAATACCTGAACCTGGCCCGCCATGCGTTCAAGACCGGTCATCCCTATTGGGGATACCGATTTCTCGGCTGGGGATTGCATTACGTCGGCGACCTGACGCAACCCTACCATGCCCGCGTGCTGCCGAACTACGGCACCATGGGAATGCTGTGGATCAACACCAAGGCAATGATTGGTTTCGACGGGGCGAAGAATGACGCGATTGATCGCATCACGGCTCGCCATACACAAATCGAAGAATACCATTACAGCGTTCTGGCGACTGCGTACCGGGCAAACAACCTCGAGCACCCAATGCTGAAAGCGGTCACGGCAGTAGAGAAAGACCAGAGCTACGGCGTTTTTGATTCGAACTACATCATCAAGAAACTCACCGATGAAAGTTACGAAGTGTCAGACAGCGTTGATACACTCATCGACGAATCGAATCTGCTTAAAGGATTTTCAGACGGCAATGTCTTGGCCGAAGCAAACCAAAAGTCCCTCGCCGAGCTCGACAAGGTCATTACAATTCATATGGGCGGCGTAGGCTCACACCTGCGCAACTACGTGCGTGCAGGCATAAAATAGAGACTTCCATTTGCCTGCTGCGAAGCAGCAGGCAAATGGATTACAAATCCAGTTCTTCGACTTTTTTCGCGTTCTCTTCGATGAATTTGCGGCGGGGTTCGACTTCGTCGCCCATCAGAATAATAAAGGTTTCATCGGCGATGACCGCGTCATCGACAGAGACCTGCATTAGAACACGGCGAGCCGGGTCCATCGTCGTTTCCCACAGCTGTTCGGGGTTCATTTCACCCAAACCTTTGTAACGCTGAATGACATATTTCGCCTCTGGCTTGAACCCTTTGAGAGTCTTGTCTTTCTCCTGGTCCGAATAGGCGTAGTGCTTATCTTTGCCTTGCGAGACGAGATAGAGTGGTGGGCGTGCGATATAGAGGCCGCCTTTTTCGATCAGCAATGGCATGTGGCGAAAGAAGAAAGTCAATAGCAGCGTCTGAATATGCGCACCGTCGACATCCGCATCGGTCATGATGACAATCTTATGGTAGCGCAATTTGTCGATATTAAACTCAGCGCCGATACCGCAGCCAATCGCCGAAATAAGTGCAGCGACTTCGCCGTCACCCAAGATCTTGTCGAGTTTGGTCTTTTCGACGTTGGTGATTTTACCTTTGAGAGGCAGAATTGCCTGAAAGTGGCGGTTGCGGCCCTGTTTCGCAGAACCACCCGCCGAATCACCCTCGACGATAAAAAGTTCACAATCTTTCGGTTCGCGCGCACTGCAGTCTGCAAGTTTGCCTGGCAGGCCTGCGCCTTCGAGCGCGCTTTTGCGGCGAACGAGTTCTTTCGCCTTGCGCGCCGCGATGCGCGCGAGCGCTGCCTGCATACACTTTTCGATCACGCGTTTCGCGTCTTGCGGGTTCTCTTCAAAATATTCGCAGAGTTTTTCGTAGACGACTGAAGTCACAATGCCCTTCACCTCGCCGTTACCCAGCTTCATCTTAGTTTGGCCTTCGAACTGCGGATTGGGAATCAGAATAGAAAGTACGAGCACGAGGCCCTCGCGCACGTCGTCGCCGGTCAGTGGCTCTTCGACCTTCTTGTCGTAGCCGAGTTTCTTCTTGTACTCATTGATCGCGCGTGTCAACGCCGTGCGAAAACCCTCAAGGTGTGTGCCGCCCTCGCGCGTGTGGATAGCATTGGCAAACGTAAAAATCTGCTCTGAGTAAGTGTCGCAGTATTCTATCGCCAGCTCGACCTGAATGCCGTCTTTTTGTTGAATGGCATAGATCGGTTTTTTCTGCAGCGGGTTTTTCTTCTCGGTGAGCATCTTAACGAACTCGACGATACCGCCTTTGTACTGAAAAACGTGTTCTTTGACTTCTTTTTCGCGCGTGTCACGAATGGTAATTTTCAGGTTCTTGTTCAGAAATGCCAGTTCGCGCAAACGTGAGGATAGAGTATCGTAACGGTAGTCGAGGGTATCAAATATCTGGCTGTCGGCCATAAATGTGACAGTTGTGCCCCTTTTCTTGCTTGGCCCCTTCACCTTGAGTGGAGCTCTGGTTTTGCCGCGGTCAAAATGAATATGGTGCTGCTTTCCGTTCAGGTGTACATCTACCTCGACCCACTCAGAAAGCGCGTTGACGACCGACACACCGACACCGTGCAGACCGCCCGAAACTTTATAAGCTCCGTCGCCGAATTTACCGCCGGCGTGCAGTTTGGTCAAAACAACCTCGACGGTCGAAACCCCTACTTTGGGGTGAATATCCACAGGAATACCGCGACCATTGTCTGAAACAGTCACGATATTGCCCTTAGAGATCTCGACATCAATCGTGTCGCAATGGCCTGCCATCGCTTCATCGATACAGTTGTCCACGATTTCATAGACCATGTGGTGCAGGCCTGGCAGGTCGGTCGAGCCGATGTACATACCGGGGCGTTTGCGTACAGCCTCGAGACCCTCGAGAACCTGTATCTTCGAGGAATTATACTCTTCAGAAACGTGCCCGTGCATTGGCGCTTCTTCGGGGGCTTTCGCCTTCGCTGCGGCGGGTTTCGCCTCGGGTGCAGATTTTTTTTCGGGTTTTTTTGCTGGTTTTGCCATGGTGGTATTGATATCAACTATCGAGGCTATGCCTATAGTTCAAGGCCAGTCTTCATCGCGAAGATGTTATGTCGCCTGATTTAAGGGTTCAGAATTCTCGTTCTGCGGGTCACCCGGGGTCTCCTTTTCCGGTCGCTTCTGTTTCGAGCTCTGCCGATAATAAACACAGTCGCCATGCAAGACATCAAGATCAAAGACTACAAAGCCGGCTCAGCCGTTGTTATCCAGAATGCACCTAATCCCGGCATCTTCTACCTTGTGCGTAAAGGTATATTGGCGATCGATACCGAACACCGCCTGAACGACAAGGTGCTGTCCCGGTTCGAGGCGGGCGACAGCTTTGGCCTCGTCTCTGCGCTAACCGGGCACCGTTTTCTTGTGACCATCTACGCGACGACCGACGCGCAGGTTGCCGAGATTCCCGTGTCGATGATCGGCAGCTATCTCAAGTCACAGTCCGATTTGGCTGTTAAGATGCTGCGCCTCTATTCGCGTGAATTACGCACGATACAGTTGCACCTCTCGAAACTCGATGCCCCCGAAGACCGTAACATTACGCCCGACATTTTATATAACCTCGCCAATAAATACATTGAGTGGGATAAACCCCACTACGCGGCGCGGGCGCTGAAAGCGTATATTCCGTGGGCAGAACAGAACGAGGGTGTTTATCTGCAAATGGCTCAGGCTCTGTTTGAAGATGTGAAAGAACACCATAGCGAGCTCGACTTTTCGGGTAAAACAACTCTCGTGCCGCAAGACACGATGCTCTTCTCTGAAGGCGAGATGGGCAAAGAAATATTTGTCGTGCTCTCAGGCTCGGTCAAGCTGATGAGGATCGTTCGCGGTGAAGAATTTATCATCGATGTGCTCGGCCCGGGCGAACTTTTCGGCGAAATGGCGTTCATCGAAGACGCTCCCCGCATGGGTACTGCGGTCACCACGCAGGATTCTCAACTCATTCGCATCTCGCCGCAGCAGCTTGTGTCTAGCGTGGCCGAAGGGGTGCTGCAGAAGATCTTTGAGAACATGGCCCGGCGCATCTGGTTCTCACACCAGCGTCTGGTAATTTTCAAAATCGGCGATCCGCTGGTGCGCATGTATGCATACCTCTATAACCTCGTGCGTAACCAAAACCTGCGCACGAAAGACAACAGCGCTCTGGATAAGTCATACAAGTTCAACATTACGCTACCAGAGCTCAAGATTCTCTGCGGCATCATGCGCCTGAAAGACACGAGTGAAGAGGCGTTCAGGGCGAACGAAAATCTTATCGTCGCCGATGACAGCATTACCATTAAGAGCCGCAAGCGTCTCGCCGACCAGATCGCCTATTACCGGGCGAAATCGGGCCAGATTATTGCAGAAACGAAATAGTTGTATTTGGTGCCGGTTTTGCGAAGCAAAACCGGCACCAAATGAATGCCTATGGCTCTTTCCACGTCGTGCGCAGGTCGAGCGACAGCAAAACGATCGACGAATTATAGAAATCCCCCACGGAACCCAGATAGAAATAGTACCAGCGGTGGCTCACCGTAAAGGTGATCGGCGCCGCGATGGTGAAGATGACAGAATTGGCAATTTCGACCCGGTGCCGCCAGAAGCCGGCGTACGTGCGTGACGAGAATGAGTCAAACCCGAGCTTGTACTTGATGCCGGGATAGAATTCCCATAACGCGCCGATGTTCGCTTCAAGACCCCAGTTCGGGTCGTTTACCGGGTCGAGTATTTCTTTTTCAAGACCGCCACCAAGCCGGCCGGTAAAAAGCTTCCAGTTAAATTCTGCGCCAACGGTTTCGCGCAAGAAGCTCGGGCGCAGCCCGTTGACGGGTACGACGACGGTATCGATACGGTTTTTTTGATATGGTCGCAGAAACCATTCGGTGTTGTAAGTGTAGGTGACATCGGCGCGCAGCAGGTTGCGTACGATCTGGTCGACCTGCCTTACATAAAAAATGTACGGATTAAAGGAGAACGAGTGCCGGCGGTTATACAGCGTGAAGTTCACATCGTTTTCTAATCCCCATTTAAAGTATGAATCAATCGGCTGTCCCGGCGGAGTGTCGATGCGGCTCGTGTTTGCCACAGACCCTGTTTCATAGATATTTGAGAGATTGAGCGTTGTGAGCAGGCGAAACCGTCGGTCGGCTGCGTGATCGGGGTCGGTGATGCCCTCTTCAATGGTACGCGTGATTGAGTCGCTGATGCCCAGCCATTGGTTGCGGTGTTTGGCGCGTGCATCCCCCGGGGGAATCGCAATCTCAAATCCCTTCTGGGTGCTACAAACACGGTAGTTCACTTCGTCGCGCAGCGGGTAGCCAATCACCGTCTTGGCGGTCATTCCCGAAAAGACCAGCGTCGGCTGTTTTGCGTAGAGCGCGCGCAGGGCAGCGCCAGACATGCGGTAGGTGAATACATCATAGTCGTTCTGTACCGCGTAACGAATATCTCTCGCCCGCGATACAAGAGGAAAACCCTCTTCGTCGATGTCGCTCTCTTCGACGAATGCGACATCGCACCCATAACTATCGCGCAGCGAAGCCGCTGCAAATTGGGGCGTTAGTCGAAACGGTGCGAAATTCAACTGCTTTACCTCAGAGTCTTCTAAGGCATTAAAACCTTTTTGCCAAAGGGCGAGACGCCTTTCGAAGGTGGGTGGCAGCTGCACCGGGTCTTCACCTGCCATGACATCGACAACTTCGCGGTCGCTGAGTGTCCAGACCCTGCCGCGCTTTGTGAGGTCGAGGCGCATGAGCGACGCGCCATTCGGCATCGCGATCGCGCGCCTGCCATCAGGCAGTTCGATCATACGAATGGGTTCTTTTCCCAGACGCGTATCGGCGTCACCACCACAGAGAATCACGTCGATCTGCGGATATTTGCCGAGCAATGTGATTGCGTCGCGAATCGGCAGACCGCTTAAGACCACCAGCAGATCGGGTTTTGCGGCAGCGGCCTGAACGAGCGCGGGTTCTGCCGATGTACCAGGTGGCTCGAGATGCAGATCAAGGTATTTCGCTTCAGCGTAGTTTACCAGCGAACGCGTTGAAGTGAGACCCACTGCCGCGATGCGCAGACCGGAGCGCTCGATAACCGTATATCCCTCGAAGAACGTCGCGGTGTCGCGAAAAATATTCGCAGAGAGAAGCCGAATGCCGCGCGCGCGTCTGATATAGTCGAGGCTCTCGGCACCGATGTTGAGGTCGCCCGCCGCAACGAGACCTGCATCGAGGCGCAGCATCTGCAGGTAGTCTGCAGTCAGCGAGCCGAAGCTGAAGCGCGAGAGCCTGCCCGGAAAAAAGGCATTTCCCAAGTCGAAATGGTATGAGCCTGGCTTCGCATCGCGCGCCTTGCGCAGGTAAGCTGCAGTTCGCAGCAGCTGGTTGTCATCGTGGTCGCCATTGAGCGGAAAACTGCCACCCAGATTTGCGGTTAGGTAAATTGTAACTTCGCTGGGTGCAGCTTGCACCGGGCCTGCAAGGGCGAGTGCAAACAGCAGTCGTCTCATTTTGCTACGGGGGCGACTGTCTTGTTGCGAGCGTCTTGCAGTTCTTGTTGCAACCGGCTTTCGATGAGCCGCAGCTCGGCAATCTGCCGGCGAAGCTCGTCGGCCTCTTTCACTTTCTCAGCGAGCCGCTGTCGCATATCTTGCAGCTCTTTGTTCATATTAAAATCTTTCTCGGCGGCTTCTTTGCCGAGCCGTTCTTTGTCCTGAGCGGCCGCCAGCTGCACGCGGGCGAGATCGTCTTGCAGCTTGCGAATGTCTTCGGCACTTTTTTTTGCCAGCTGTTCGTTCAGGGTATTGAGTTGCTTAATCCTTCCGCCGCTGTCAGATTCGAGAATTCCGATTTTTTCATTCAGATTCGTGATCGTCGTTTCTGCGGATTTCAGCTGTGCCGATTTACGCTCGAGTTCGGCAGACTGCTCGGTTTGCTTTTTTGCCTGCTCGGCTTTATGCAGGTCGTTCAGGCGTGTGAGTTCTAGGTTCTCGTCGCGCAGCACCTGGTTTTCGCGCTCGAGCAGGGCGGTTTTTTTGCTGAGCAGCGCACGTTCGGCAGCGATCTGTTCAGGGGACCGGTCGCTGCGCGCGAAGCTGATGCATTGGGCGAAAACAAAGGGCAAGACAACGAGCATCACGCGCGAGTTCATGGTTGTGGCAAGGCTGCAGATTTGAGGCACTCTGTCCACGCGGATAGAAATTCGGCGAGGTGACCGCCTCGGTTTTGCGCGGCTAAGATTGATGCTAAATCGACCAAAAACTCCAGTACGGCGGCGGCAGGTTGCTGGGAAAACCACCTGACCGCAAGTTCATATCTCCTTGACGAGGTGTTCAAACGTCCGCGGCTGAGCCTTCACCGCCTTTCTCATGAAGGCGAAGAGGCATTATGCAAACTACAGCGAAAAAATCAATTAAAGAGGCCATGGCGACCAGCGAAACCATCCGCATGTTCAAATGGGATTGGATGGAGCGTCTGTCGCATGTGCACCCGGCGACGCCGTTTGTGGTCTATATTCCCGTAGTCGTCATTGCGATGTACTATGCTTTCATGCAAGGGAATCTGCAACCCGTCTTGATTCCGGCTTACTTTGGCCTGGGCGTTTTCATCTGGAGCCTGACGGAATACCTGCTGCACCGATTTTTCTTTCACATTCCGCAGACTAACCGCGTGTTCAAGGCAATCTATTTCTATTCGCATGGCATTCATCACGACGCACCTAATGACGCGACTCGCCTTGTGATGCCACCCAGCGCCAGCGTTCCGTTGGCGATACTCTTCTACTTTCTGTTTGAAAGCGTTGGCGGTGCCTACTATCTACCGCTTTTCGCGGGCTTCATTACTGCGTATATGGCGTACGATTTTATTCACTTTTCAACGCACTTTTTCAACTTCAAGTCTGCATGGTTTCGCAAGATTAAAGAAAACCACATGCGCCACCACTTTCTGACAAACAAGTACAACTTCGGCCTTAGCTCGCCGCTGTGGGATTACGTCTTTTTCACGATCTTTCGCGGTAAAGCGAGCCTCGAGACTTCCCCCGACGCCAAGAAGCCGGTTTAACTCTCCCGGGGCCGTCTAAAAAGTCGCGGCATTCAGGCGGACACCGGCTTGAATAGACCGTTTCGCGTGTATTTGCCTGCGGCAAATGCAGCGTTTTCGCCTGACGGCGACTTTTTAGGCAACCCTTGACGGGACGATAAATTCCCCGATAACCGGCCATGCGCAAATCCATGGTGTTTGCACTGGCTGTGTTTTTCCATAGCTATTGCGACAAACCCTCACCCGAACGCTTCTTTTCCGCAGAAGAAAAAAAGGCCGCACTCGTCATCAAAGAGGTCTATCGCGATAACGAAAAGAGCTCGCACATTATACTCATGAACGGCAGTGAAAAGCCTCATTATCACGATCGCCATAGCTTTGAAGTTGAACTCGTACAGGGTTCAAACACGCTGCACGTAGCTGGCATGCCGGTTAATTTGAGTCTGGGAAACAAGCTGCGGGTCGAAAAGGGTAGTCTGCACTGGGCCGAAAATACGGGTCAGGGTTTTTCAATCCTCTCGGTGTCATTTTACCCACCTTTTGACGGCAAAGACCGGCGTTTTTTCCCTAACTAGGGAAAATGCCCGCTAAGTTACTCCTGGCAACATGTTGAAGCAGAAGCGCGGCATTTTGTTTTTTAACTGACATTATGTCCCATTCTGGAATCGCTGCATGGGGTCACCAATTGGTAACCCCATGCAGCTCACAATTTTATGGCAGATTCAGATTTTACGCACCTACACCTGCATTCGACGTATTCGTTGCTCGACGGCGCCATTCGCCCGACCGATCTAGTCAAAAAAGTTAAAGAGCTCGGCATGAAGTCGGTTGCTGTGACCGATCACGGCAACATGTTCGGCGCAATCGAGTTCTACGAAGCTGCCAAAAAAGAAGGCGTGAAGCCGATCATCGGCTATGAGGCTTACGTCGCACCTGGCAGCCGATTTGAAAAACGCAACCAGGAAGACCTCGTCGACGGGCGCGCGTACCATCTCATCTTGCTCGCCAAAAATAAAGCAGGATACAAAAACCTGACCAAGCTGGCATCGAAGGCATATACCGAAGGCCTCTATTACAAGCCCCGCATCGATTACGAATTACTCGCACAGCACTCAGAAGGGCTCGTCGGTCTCACTGCGTGTCTCGCCGGCGAAGTGAACCGGCTCATCTACCGGCAAGACATGCCCAAAGCCAAAGAGCTTTCGGGCCGCCTCAATGAAATTTTCGGTCAGGGCAACTTCTTTCTTGAGATTCAGAACCACGGCATTCCCGAACAGATCGAAGTTGCGCGGGGCGCCGCTGAAATTTCGAAAGCGCTGAATATTCCGCTCGCGCTGACCAACGATTCGCACTTCTTAACGCGCAAAGACCAGAAGGCCCAAGAGGTCATGCTGCGCATTCAGATGAACAAGAAGATCACCGATCCGCTTGATTTTGGGTTCAATGACGAATTCTACGTGAAATCCCCGGCTGAAATGGCAATGCTTTACCCCGAGCTGCCTGAAGCCTTTCACAATACCGGTCTCATCGCAGACATGTGCAATTTTGAATTTGAATTCGGCGCACCGCTTCTGCCTGACTTCAAAATTCCGACTGCAACGGTGCATGGAGGCACCTTGGCTGGCGAAGCCACGGAGGGCGTATCGCCAGCGATGTCGCTGGGCGACTACCTGGTCGCCGAAACGATTGCGGGTCTTTCTCGGCGTTTCGACGGCAACGTGTCCGCAAAGCACCGCGAGCGCCTACAGTATGAACTCGATGTGATCAAGAATATGGGCTTCGAGGGCTATTTTCTCATCGTTGCGGATTTCATCAATTACGCAAAGCGTCAGGGCATTCCGGTGGGGCCCGGCCGTGGTTCTGCCGTTGGTTCGCTCGTTGCATATTCGCTGGGCATTACCGATCTCGATCCGCTGAAGTACGACCTGCTCTTCGAACGCTTCTTGAACCCTTCGCGCAAAGAAATGCCCGATATCGACGTCGACTTCTGCCGCGACCGGCGTGAAGAGGTGATTCGCTACGTCGTCGATAAGTACGGCGAAGACCATGTCTCGCAGATTATCACTTTTGGTACCCTGTCGGCAAAAGCTGTGATCAAAGATGTTGCGCGCGTGCTTGGTATAGATTACCAGATCATCAACGCACTCTCAAAGAACCTGCCCGACACCCCTGGCATCTCGCTGAAAGACGCGGTAGCTGCAACCCCCGAAATCAAGAAATACTTTGAGCAGGGTGATAAAGAGCGGCAGCTCTATGCCATCGCGCAGACGCTCGAAGGCATGCCGCGCAACTCGGGAAAACATGCGGCTGGTGTCGTGATAGCGCCGCAGCCGCTTGACGAGATTGTGCCGCTCGCAAAAGATTCGAAGACAGATTCAATTGTGACGCAGTACGACATGACGCTTTTGCCGAAAGTTGGCCTCGTCAAGATGGACTTTCTTGGACTCAAGAACCTTACGGTTATCAATACATGCGTGCAAGAAATCGCGCGCCGCCATGATATTCACCTCGATATGTCGCGCCTGCCGCTTGATGATACGAAAACATACCAGTTGCTCACGCAGGGCAAGACCAGGGGCATCTTTCAGGTTGAGAGCACCGGCATCACCAAGCTTCTGATGCAGGCCAAGCCTAAGGCTTTTGAAGACATTGTCGCGATCATCGCGCTCTACCGGCCCGGGCCACTCGAATCGGGCATGACTGAAAGTTATGTGAAGCGAAAGAACGGTGAAATGAAGCTCGAGTACCCGCATGCTTCGCTTGAGCCAATTCTGCGCGATACCTATGGCACGTTCGTCTATCAAGAGCAGATCATGCTAGCATCGCAGATCGTCGGTGGTTTCACGCTGGCAGAAGCGGATACGCTCAGAAAAGCGATGGGCAAGAAGAATGCCGACGAAATGGCGAAGATGAAGGCCAAGTTTGTTGAAGGCGCAAAACTCAAATCCTTCACAGACAAGTGGTCGAGCGATCTGTTCGATAACATGGCCGAATTTGCGAAATATGGTTTTAACAAATCGCACTCCGCCGCCTATGGGCTCATCACCTACCAGACGGCCTACCTCAAAACGAACTACACTATCGAATTTCTTAAGGCATCGATGGATGCCGACATCGGCGACACCGACAAGATCATCGGCTATATAAACCACGCCAAAGAAATGGGCATCGAAGTTCTGCCACCCGACGTCAACGAGTCAGACGTCTACTTTACCATTCTTGACAACACACGCCTGCGCTTTGGTCTTCTCGGTATTAAAGGTCTCGGCGAAGCGCCGGCGAAAGCGATAGTCGAAGCGAGGGCAACGTTGGGCGGCCGCTTCAAAACACTCGCAGATTTCGCCGAGTCGCTCGATACGAAAACGCTGAACCGGCGTCTGCTCGACGCCCTGGCATTCTCTGGCGCGACTGATTCGCTGGGGTATAATCGCGCTGCCATTGTTCTCGCAGCCGACGAGATTCTGAAATTTTCTTCATCCGCACAACTGGATAAATCATCGGGGCAGGTATCGCTGTTTGGGGGCACCGAAGAAGAGGCTGCCCGCCTGCAGATTCAGAACGCACCCGAATTCACAGAAGAAGAAAAGCTGCTTAAAGAAAAGCAGACCCTTGGCCTCTACCTGACGTCGCACCCGCTCGATCGCTTTGATGAAATGGCGACACATATGCGACTGACAAAAATCGCCGATCTCGATGATGGAGTCTCGAAAGAGCGCAGGGTATCGGTTTTGGGTGTTGTCGATGCGTTGCGCACGGTCACTTCAAAGCGTGGTGCATTCTATCTGCTTAAGGTTACCGATAAAACCGGCCAGATCGAAGTCCGCATTTTTCAAAACATGTTTGAGCAGGTCAAAAACCAATTGGCCGAAAATAGCTGCGCGATATTTGATATTCGAGTGCAGGCAGTGCGCGAAGAAGAAGTGACAACCATGAACTATGCTCTGGCAGCGGTACTCAGCGAAGACAAGTTCAGTGAGCGCGTCGACAAGTCGCTGCATCTGTACCTGAACGTCAAGACATCCGCAGACCTGGAGTCGATGATCGGTAAGGTGAAGACAACGCTGCGTAAATATTCCGGTAATAATCCGGTGTATCTCTATTGGCGCGAGGCAGA
Organism: uncultured Leptospiraceae bacterium; assembly: GCA_942492915.1. GTDB lineage: Bacteria > Spirochaetota > Leptospiria > Turneriellales > Turneriellaceae > Turneriella. The sequence continues at coordinate 3,091,894 of OW818662.1, read as the reverse complement.
AGGTGGCCCTTTGCAATCGATCAAGGCGCATTCGAGTTTCTGTGTGAAATATGACAAGGCGTTGCTCAAAGACGTCAGCCAATTGCTCGGTGAAGAGAAGTACGCGCTTTTTAAAGTCGGCGGCGTCATGGAAGCAACGCCGTCTGCGCAGCCGGCGCGAGTATAGTCGTCTCGATTACGGAATAGAAATTAACGCGCTGTAAATTTCGCCTTCAACCGTCTCTTCGAAGCGAGCGCGCACACGCGTTGCTCTTTCACGCAGCGTTTCTTTTCCGAGGCCATGGCGCGCGGTCTTTTGCCGTTTGGTTCTCGCTGTCACGCCGATGCTCAGGCTTGTGGGTGTGGCATCGATATGCCAGCGGGCTGTGCCCGCAGAATATTTTAGGCTATTACTGCAAAGCTCTTGCACCATCAGACAGAGCTCTGGAATAACTTCTTCACCCAGTGCGCCTGATCGCGTGAGAGAGGCGCCCGATTGCCTCGCAATTGGCGTGACCGAAATATCAACGGGCCGCTTCGCCATCTGGTAGCGCCGCAGTAGAATGAGGTTAATTCCCGATATAAAATCTTTCATCGCCAGGTGCATGTCTTCGAGAAACAGCAGTTCAGTGCGTAGTGATGCTATTGTGCCGGTTACCCGATGGTCGAGCCGCCTGATGTCTTCGCTGAATCCTTTTGCTTTTGCTTGCTTCTCGAGCGCCTCAAGCCCGAGCTTGATGTCGGTTAAATTGCCGCCAAGGCTGTCGTGCAGGTTTGCTTCAATGCGCTTGCGCTGGGTTTCGAGCGCGTTGCGGCCGCGTTCGAGGCGCAGACGCATCTCTTCATTGTGGCGTTCAAGGCCGGCGTGCGCATGCGCGAGCGAACCCGATTGAAAGAGCGCAAAAAGTGAAAAGCCGATTGATAGAAAGCTACCGGCCACCTGGTGTGTCGCGAATAAATAGACCGCATAGAACGTGAGCGCAAAAAGGATCATTACGCCGGCGACGAGCAGTCGCGCACCGGGACGTCTTTGTTTCGCCGCGCGCAAAGCACCTGCCAGGGTGACGACGCCGGCAAGGGCGCCAACAACCCCGTAGAAATAGACATTGTATTGCGTGCGATAGATTTGCGGCAATACTGTCAGAAGGCTGCAGGCGACGCCCAGAAACCAGAAGGCGTTCGTCGCTCGCCGCGAAATTGTTTCGGGATACAAGCGGCCCGTGAATTCCACAACCAACGCTGGCAACACGTACGAAAAAATGCCCTGCCAGGCCGTGTGCAAATGCAGTGGTAAGTCAGGCAAGAAAATCACGATCGATTGCTCTCCGAACAGGAATGCGAGCAAAAAATAGTCAAGCGAAAGCAAAACAAAGAGCAGTGTCGATACATTCTTGCGGCCCAGCAAAAAGATCAGGAAGTGATAGAGCATAATAGAAAAGATTAATCCTACACAGAATAAATCAATCGCGAGATAGCGGGCTCCATATGTCTGCTGGTCGTTCGCGAGTCCCAGCTCAATACCGGCTCTTAAGCCGCCTTTATACACGGCAAAGTTCGCGACGTGAACCACGATATCAATTTGCTTTGATGCTGGGGTAAAAAAGAAAAGCCCAGATCGCCTGCGGGGGTTAAAGCCGGCTTCACTTTGCGTCAGCGTGCCCTCTTCGATGAGTTTTTCGCCGTTCACGTAGAGACGGTAGCTCGACAGCGGGGCAGAAATTCTGAGTCCCAGCCTTTGGCCACCGGTGCCATAATGCAACAGCAACCGATAGGTTGCATAACCAAACGAAGGTATTGGTTTGCCGTCAAGCCGCTGATCGTTCCAGATATTTACGGGCTGCAGCACTAAATCGGGTTCAGGAGCGTTCGAAACGAATGCTGACGGTGCAATATATTTCTTCCAGTAGAAATGCCACGGCAGCGTATCGAGCCCGACAATCTTCGTCGTGTTTACGACCGGTGGTGAAGGTTCACCGCGTACGCCGGTTGCACCGACGAAAAAGAATAGCGCAATCAAAAGAAATAATTGCTTCGGGCGGCGCACATACCTGCTTTATAAGCAGCTGGCGAACTTCAACCGAAATTCTTTACCCGGCCTACCAATTCGGCGCGGTTATGCACATTTAGCTTTTTATAGATATCCTTCACATAACCGTGAATGGTCTGAGGGCTAAGGCGCAGCGCCTTAGCTACTTGTGGGACTGTTTTGCCAGCAACCATCAGGTCAAGTACCTGCTGTAATCTGTCTGAGAGGCCAAAGCCCGGCGACGACGCGCGGCGTTCTTTGAGGGTCGTCATTACACGCAGAGCTATGGTGGGAGTCAGAATTGCACCGCCCGCGATCACGGTTTCGATGATGGATTTGAGCTCGCGTCGGTCTGATTTCAGCACATAACCCACGGCGCCGTTTTCGATCGCCTCAAAAATAAGGCTGTCAGAGTTCATGCTCGTCAGAATCACAATTTTGCCACCGTAACCGTTTCGCGTCAGCTCGCGCGTCAGGTCGATACCCGACATGCCGGGCAGCATCACGTCGAGCAGAAGAATTTCGGGAACCTGTTCTATATCGATCTTCAGCAGGTTTTCAGCGCTCTGCCACCATTGAATCTCTGCGTCGGGTAAAATCTTTCGCAACCCCAGTAAAAGGTTATCGCGAAACGCCGAGTCATTTTCTACGATGCCAATACGCATGAATTTCAATGTCACTTTTGCCAACAGCGGTCAATAGTTATTGAAAACGGCGACTCCCCTGTTTGGGGGGTCAGAAGTCATAGCCCGCACCGAGCATGAAATAGCTGCTAAACCCCTGGCTGTTTTGAAAGAATCGCCCTTTCACAATTGCCCCCGCGACTACCGAAACGTCGGGTGTGAGGCGATAACTGAAGGTTGCGCCGAGTGGCGCGGTGATCGCCATCGCCGAGGCAGATTTACCACTCTCGAGCCCGAGTGTCGCCGAATTCAGGGCAAACACCGTGTCAGAGCTATAGTCATACTTCACGCTCTGCATGTAGAGACCGAGGCCCGTGAGCAGAGACACACGCCAACGCACATGTTCAATGAGGCGCAACCCCGCACCGCCGCTGAATTCCCAGCTGAAGAGCGAGCCGCTGACTTTATCGCCCGCCGAGGTATTGAACTTTTGCGATGCGAATTCGACGCCGCCACCGCCCCAGACGAACAGGTACCGCTTCCAGATCTGGTCGATTTCATAGTGCAGCTGCAGATTAACCTTGAGGTCGAAACTTTCAGCCGAAACGACAGAACGTTCTGTGAGCTCGGTCACTTTGCTCGATGAAAACGGCAATAAACCTAAGGATGTCGTAAACACCACATGCTGCCGCCGTTTCGCAGTAAAATCACCGAGACCCTTACGAGCCCATTCGTCTTTGTTGGGTAGAATGCCGGCCGCCGTATCAGAAACCTTGACCGCAATCTTTTCTATATCCGCAAACATGTTGGCCGAAAGCGCGAGGGGCAGACTCAGCTCTTCGATCTTTTTCTTTTGGCCAATATCGAAAATGCCGACGACGACCGTCACCTGGCTCGCATTCTTGCCCGCGACAATGTTGCCCGTGACGACCACGTCTTGACTCGTCAACAGGCCCAGGTTCACCGCCGCGCTGTCGGTCGAAAGGTCGTTCTCAAAAAAATAATTCTTACCCGCGACCGCTTTCCATTGCTCTGCCGGCGTTTCGGCAAAGGTGAACCGCTTCTTCATCTCGGTGCTAACCGCGTCGGTGATTGAACCTTCGAGGTAACCCAGCGAGGCGTTGCCCGATTTGTTTTTGAAATCGAGAACCAGCACGCGGGGAAGGGATTGGGCGGAGAGGGCGGTGCAACAGCCGATGGCGAACAGGAGTTGTGTGAATTTCTTTTTCATGGAGTTTTTTGGTTCAAAATGAATCTGCCATTATTCAAATATGCGCATCAGTGGAGGGCGCGTATCAGGGGAGGGTCTGAGACCCTCCCCTGATACGATGATGTGCCCTGTTCCTGACGCCGGGATTTGCCGTACATTATACCGATCACGTATCCAATTTGCTGGATTCGCCAGAATGTACTGCCGCAATGTGCGCAACCTGCGTTCATTGTAAACGTAATATTCATGAAAGCTTCGCTGCCACACTGGCATGCCTACCGTTTCGCGCAGTTCGTTGATTCGGCGGGCGGAGAACGATTTTAGTGCCCGCACAATTTCGGTAACAGGCGTATCTTGAATCAGCGTGAGTCCGTGAATGTGATTCGGCATTACCACAAATTGATCCAAAGTCAAATCTGGATAGTGGTTCGGCAGGTCGTGCCATGCGTCCAGGACTATCTGTCCGAAATCGGTGAGACGGAGCGCGTTATTCTTTACCGTTGCAAGAATCTCTTCGCGAAACCTGGTTACGCTCGTGAAGAAATAGAATCCGGGTGTGCGGTAATCGAATTCTTTGCGATGTGGGGATTTTCGAATGTGACGTTTATTCATATTGTTTGGCCGTTTTGGATTTCATTCATTTTTCAGGGGAGGGTCTGAGACCCTCCCCTGATACATACAAACACGTCCCCTACTCACAAACCAACCCCGTCACCGCAATCGCGTACTTCTTATTGTAATAACAATTCACCTTCTCGAGCTCTGACGCCATGAGCACTCGGTCGTAGATCACGATCTCGGCGATATCGCCGGTAAGAAACGGAGTCGTGCCGTTATCGCTTCCGCCAAAAGTCCAGGTACTCGTTTTTGAGGCCGCCGTTTGGCTGAAGCTCCCGTCGAGAGCGCCATTGCGATAGAACACTCCGTTTGGGTTTGAATAGGTCAACCCGCCGATGACCGGCGTGTTGTTTACATATGCCGTATTTGAATTGGTCGCCACGCCCCCAATTTCAGACTGCAAAACCGGGCCTGTATTATAACGATAATGGCTGCCACCGCCTGATTTCTGGGCCGTGATTGCGCCGCCACCGCTTGCACGAAAAACCGACAACTGTGTATGCGCTGTCGTATTCAAATTCCGCGCAAATGAACTGTTTTCAAGCCATTGACCGCCGGCATAGCGTATCGCGGGTAATCCATTGATGACGCTATTATAGAACGTCGGTTTATTCCCAGAAGGATTTCCCCTCGTAGCATCAAACCCGTTCAGGCTTAGGTCTTTCCAGTTGTCGAAAATACTCCCGTCAATCGGGCTAAGATTTCCCGTATCGCCGATTCTACTAGCGTCGAACCAAATAGACATATTAGCCACATGCGCCGGATAAAACCCCGACAGCTCGCGGATTTCGGCTAGGGAGAGAGCACGGTTGTAAATGCGTACATCGTCGATTGGCCCATTGAAATAGTTATTCCCATCTGCTGAACCAACGTACATGGCCAAGCCTGTCGTATTCATCGTAAAGGTCTGATTACTCAATTCTATATTGCCATTTATTATAACGCTAGCTCTTGCACCATCGTAGGTAGCACAAAGATGTTGCCAAGTTGAGCCTGCTGCCAAGGGGCTGGTTGCAAAGTTATTAAAAGCACTTAGACCAGGCACGCCCGTGGAATTTATGAATAGTGCGCTACCCTGATTTGTGATAGAATCACCATGCCGCGCGATAACCTGAACACTACCTAGCGATACTGGCCTTGACCATGCACAAAGAGTACGGGTTGCAGCCCCCAGAGGTAAGTTTGATCCGCTCGGGTGTGTAAGATACTGCGAACTCGCCGCGACAAAATTATAAGCCCCACTCGGCGTACCGTTATAACCCGTCGCTTGTGTCGGTCCGTTCACCGCCGTCAGATCGTTCCCCGAGCCGCTGTAATCCCGCGCCGTCGCCGCCGCATCATCCAGCGGATAATACGCCACCAGCCCGCGGTCGGGCTCGGTGGCAAGCGCCTTGACTTCGCCGTCGCTGAGAACACGGTTGTATACACGCACATCATCGATTCGGCCGTTGTAATAAGAAGATACAGGCCCCCCCCCGATGGTGAATGGTTGCGTGGTATGGGTAATCGGAAAAGTCCCCCCGGCATCATTGGTCTCGATAAGGGTACCATTTGCATAAAATTTCGCATAACGCCCATCGTAAGTCCCCGTAACATGAACCCAGGTTCCATTTGTTACCAACGCGGGTAATATTCCGACCCGCGCAAAAGTTCCATTTCGGTATACATCCCAAGAAATTTTTCCCGAAGTGTTGTCACACTCAATCAAGTATCCTGCGTCAGTCCAAGGTTTCGAAATCGCAGTCCGATCTTCACTTATGCACGTTGACCAACTGGAATGCCATATCCAAGCGCTTACTGTCAATACTGCGGGCCTTAGCAATGCATTGTCGACTACCGGGTATCTTTGACTTGCCCCGTTAAATGTATATGCAGCGTTCGAGCTTCCATAACGATCGTTCGTGACCGTAGCCGCATTATTGGCAGAGCCGTTCAAACCATTACCTGTGAAATCTGCCGCGCCGTCATTGTCCAACGGGTAGTGCGCCACCAGCCCACTGGGCACCTTCACCGCCAACTTCTTGATTTCGATTGCGCTGAGCGCGCGCGAGTAGATCCGCATCTCATCCATTTTGCCGCGAAACAAACTGTCCGTTGCTGTAAAGCCTTTGCCGAGAATCACATCGCTGCTGCTTGTGGTATTCATCGACCCGCCCGCATTCGCCACGGCCTGAGCAACGCCGTTAATGTACAAAATGGCGTCTGCGCCATCGGGGGTACCATCATTAGCCCAGGTGATCGCCACATGCATCCAACCGCCTGTCGCAGCTGGTAAATTTGTCTTATTTTGCAGATTCGACCCAGCCAGAAGCACCAGCCCGCCTCGGTTTGAACCCTGGTGATTCAATGCCATACCAAAAGCATTGCCACCACCCCATTGCATTATATTGCACCGATTATGGTCACCACCGCCATCGAAACCATGGTCAGACCACACCCAGGCGCTCACTGTGCGGTCGGCCGTGCCGGTTACACCCTTGTAGCCCGTAACCGTGACGTAGTCATCGCCATCAAATTTCAGTGCCGAATAGTTATTCTCACCCATATCGCGCACACGTACCGCTCCCGTTATCGCGCCATGGCGGTTGTTAGCCGTAACATCGTGCAACGTATTGTTGTCCGTATCACTCACCGGTGCGGCGGCATCTACTGGGTAATAGAGTTCAAGATTCGGGTCATAGCCAATAGTCTTTGTCGTCGCTATCGTGCTCTGCCCGAGCGAATCATAGAAAGTGGCCGCCAGCGCAATGGTATCCGTCTTTAGATCGCCATGCGCGAACCGCGCATTGACTCGCGGTATGATATAATAATGACCACTCGCGCTGTCGCAGCCATTGTTATCGGCGAAATCAGTGCGTAAGGCGGATGTATTGCTGCTACTGATATTATTATATGTGAACGCGGCATTGGTCACAGTCCCCGCACAAGCCGCGACGCCCGCAGATAGATCCACCGCCTCTGAAAATTGCAACTTCAGCTGCCATGCATCGATGATCGGGTCAGACCACGCCGCGACAAAAACAGGAGGCGCTTTGTCTGCTTCGGCGACTGCTGCCGTACCGAAATCAGCGGCCGACTGCGTGTTACAGTCGCCGGCTGAAGTGTGAATGAAGCAGCTGCCGCCCGCTGCCGTTGTGCGCAATGAGACGTTGACGCCCGTCAGGTCGGGGGTCGCGCCTGTGTCATAGAGCGCTCCTTCGGTAAAGCTGAGCCAGAAAATTTCGTTGGTCGCCGTATCGTTCACCTCACCCGGGTCTGTGCAGTTGCCGTTGGTGGGGTAACTTTCGTCGATGCACGCGCCGCTCACCAAAGCCACACCGCTATAGCCGGCGATCAGAAACTGCGTCGTGATATCGCCCGAAATTGTCGCTTCATCGACATTCTTGTCAAAGGTGATTTTCACCCGGTCTATCTTGCCGTTGTGGTTAATGTCGAAATACTCTGCATTGGTGATGACTGCCCCGGTTGCCCCGGTTACAGTAATGCTGTCATTCGGCGGGTTGGTAAGGCCGGCGCCATTGGTAATCGCAACCTCAAAGGTTTCAACGACGCTGTTTGTCAGAGTTATCGTAGCTACCCCGCCATTCACCATTACGCCAACCGGTGCACCCGGCGTCCCGGTTGAACCAGTGCTCAGCGTACCTGTTGTAATTCCAGAAACAGTCCCCGAGTTGGTTGGGTCAAAGGTGACCACCGTTGACCCATCGGTATTCACCAGTGTATTCGACGTCGTCTGCACCTGTACGGTGAGCGTGGTCGTGCCCCCGGCGAAAAAGCTGCCGCCCGCCTGCGTGATTGCGATCTTTGTTGCCCCAGCTGATGCGGTGATGCTGTCTGGTGAGGGCACAGACAACCCACCTGCGGCGAAGCTCACTGTGAAGGTTTCGCTGACAGAATTCTCGATTGTTACAGTCGCAACTCCACTGGCAACTCGCACTACCCGGGCTGTGCCGGCGCTGCCATCGCCAGAAACAAAGGCTCCGGGGGATTGATTGGTGATACGACCACTGCCGCTCGGCGTGAAAGTTACCTCTGTAGTGCTGTCTGTGACCACCACATTGCCATACGTGTCGCGTACCTGTACTGTCAGCGAGGTAGAAGCACTCGCGAGAAAGTCGGGCGCGGGTGAACTGAGCACCAATTGGTTTGCCGCAGCCGCAGAAACAGTGACGCTCGGCGCACCGGGATTCGCGAAACCACCATTGTTGGTAATGGCGATAGAGTACGTTTGCGCCGTGGTATTGCCGAGGGTAATCGTCGCAACACCACCAACTACAGTGATCGTTTCAGCCCCGCCCGCGACGCCATATGAGCCGTCGCCCGAACCGGTAGTTACCCCGGTTATGGTGCCCGCAAGTGTCGGGTCAAAGGTAATCGCCGTGGTTGCATTCGTCACGACATTGTTATTGGCATCGCGCACCTCGATGGTCATGCTCGTGCTGCCGCCTGCGGTTGTGTTGCCGGGGGCCTGCGAGATAACAAGCTGCGTTGCCGGGCCGGGTGAAGTTGTAAGTGAGATGGGTGACGGGTCGGTGAGCGGGCCGCTGTCGCTGACCGAAATCTGAAATGTCTCGGCTTTTGTGTTTGCGACAGTCACCGTGGCAGAACCGTTGACAACAGTCACTGTAGCCGCTCCTCCCGCTACGCCGCACCCAGAACATGTACCGCCATAAGTCAACATGGCTGTCGACCCCGTCGGGGTTAAAGTAATCTGCGTCGAGCTATCTGTTGTCGCGACATTATTGAGCGCATCCTGAACCTGCACCGTGATGGTGGTGCTGCCACCCGCAGTAAAATTGCTGCCCGAATTTGTCACTACGAGTTTTGTCGACGTAACCCCGTCGTCGTTGGTGATGGTGTGTGTATGGTTGAGCGTTGTGCCGAGCGCCGCTTTGTCGACACCTGCCAGATTGATGATGACTGTCTCGCTCGGCTCAAAATCTGTATCGCCGAATACCTGAATTTGCGCATTGACTGAAGTCGCCCCTACTGGCACGGTAATCGTCGGCGTCAGAAAACTGAAGTCTACCCCGGCTGCTGCGCTACCGGCCGCCAGAGCGAGCGTCAGGTTGAGCGGTCGCGCAGAAGCGGGCGAGATGTTAATGGGGATATCGATCGTGCCGCTGGCTTCATTGGCATTACTCGTTGCCGCCGCAAATTGTACGGTTATGGTCGAACAGCTAACACTGATGTTGGTGATATTCGCAGAGGCGATCGTGCCACCGCTGTTTGACATGCCGCAGCTCTGGTACGGGCTTTCGGGATGGTTGAGCACCTGGGTCGAATATGTATCGCCCGTTACCAAAAGTTCGGGAAACGTGAATGAATTGCCCGAGATAACAAAATCTGACGTGGCGCCGTTCACCGTGTTTCTCAGCACCAGGTTCGTGCCCGCAAGCCCAGTCACCGTACCGCCCACCGTGTAGCCGTTCTGGCAGGTCACCGCAACATTCGTGATGTTGGCCGTCGAAACACTGCCCGTCGCGGTAAGCGGCGTGACAGAGCATTTCAGCGCCGCCGGCTGCGACAATACCGCGACCGAGTACGAGCCGCCCGACGCCACAGAAGTCGCAAACGTGTAAGCGGTAGATCCGACTGGTACCACAACATCGCTGGTGCCGTTCAGTCGCAGCACGAGCCCCGAGCCAGTGAGCCCCGTCACCGGGCCGCCGACAGTATAACCCGTCGTGCTGCAGATGACGTTCACACTGCCGACATCGCCCGAGATGTTGGTGCCGGTGCCGTTGGTGACCGTGCAGGTTTGCGCAGGTAGGGCAGGATTTCTAAAGACCTCGACGGCATACGCGCTGCCGGCAGCAAATTTCCGTGAAAGCATAAACGCGCCATTGGCGACCACAGGCGCGTATTCGCCCGCAGACGTCACGAGTGTCACATAACCGCCGCTGAGGCCATTCACCGTACCCGAAACCGAATACGAAGTGCTGCTGCACTGAATGTACGTCGCGTAAGAGCCGCGCCCGTCGATGACACCAGAACCATTCTGCACCGAGCAGGTCTGGCCGGTGGGCTGCGTCAACACCGTGACGTCAAAATCTGTCTGGTCGGCAAGCGGTGTAGGAAAAAGAAAAAAACCGTCGCTCGTGCGCACCGTGTTCTGGCCGCCGTTGATCTGCAAAGTAACCGAAGCCCCATTCGCCAGCGCATTGACATAACCACCGACGCTATAGGGCACGGTTGAGCATAAGATCGATACATCGGTAACGTTTGCCCCTGCGATGATGCCGACGTTAAATTCAGGCGTGCAGATTTGCACGGGTGACGATGGCTGTTGTTTCACCTGAACATTAAAACCCTGGCGGTCGGTGATGCGCGTTGTGAAACTGAAAGAAGCTGCACTCACTGGCACAATCTCGCCGCCATTGAGTTGAATCTGCAGACCGCTGCCGGTAAGACCCGTGACATTGCCGGCGACGGTGTACGTACCCGTCGAGCAGGTCAGCTCAAACGGAATCACCCCACCTGATGCGACGCCCGTGGTTGCCGAGGTGAATGTGCACAACTGCTGCGGCCCCTGCGGCTGCGCGGCAATCGCCAGCGTATACGTGTCGCCGTTCTTGAGCTGTGAGGTAAATTCTACGGGGCTGCCTGCGACCACATAACTTTCGCCGTTCACACTGAGCGTCAGGTTTTGTCCCGTAAGGCCGATGATCTGGCCTTTGACGCTCGCAGCGCCTTCTTTCTTGAAGAACTTGCTGCCCAGTTCGTCGATGCGGGCGCAGTTAACCGCGGTGAGCGTTAATAATGAGAGAATTGCAATTCGCTGAGGCAACATGCGTAGGCAATGTGACGCGTCGGTTCACAGAATGGCAACTGTGAATTTGTCGCGCCGACCCCCTGTTTAGGGGGTAACGTGGCTTGAGTGCTGCGCTTTTGGTCTCTGGTGTACTCTTGAGATGGGCCCGACGCGATCAGACCACCGGATCAAAAATATCAAAGCCCATACGTTCTGCCGCGCGCATGAGCTGAGCATCGGAGCAGATAAACACCCTAATAGAGCATGTCAGCGACGGTCTTCGAAAATCATCGCACTCGCCTGCCGTCCGGTAATCTTAATTTTTGGCAATGCGCGGGCTCCAGTTTTATCGCTGGCAACTCGATTTTTCCCTGAGTGGCAAGCAACTGCCGCTGCGTCTCTCGGTCGCTCCCTTCAACCTGGTCGAGGGGCACGAGCGCGGCGACGGGCGTGCCGCGCCTACTCACAAACCAAACCCGACACCGCAATCGCATACTTCTTGCTCAGGTAGCAGGTAATCTTCTCGCGCTCGCTTGACGTGAGCCCGCGCTTATAGACCATAATTTCTGCGATATCACCCTGAAAATTATAAGAGCCACCGCTCGATGCACCAATGTAAAGCGTGGTCGTGCTACCCGTACCTAGCGTTCCTGAGCGAGTGCCCGAACCAACGAGCGTGCTGTCGACCTTGAGTTCCACGGCCTGCGTAGTTGCGCGAAAGGCTTCCGTAATGTGAAAGGCGTCATCCCAGCCTGTGGGTTGCGCAACGGTCAACCTGCCAGTGCCTCCGGTGGATGGAAAATCGAATACGAGCGAATCGCTTTGAGAAAGGTGCAATACGACCCTGTTTGAAGCGCTTGCCGACCAGTAAAAAGTCGCATTAAGATCTTTCGTGGCGCTCTGTCTTTGAACTACGAAAAAATTTGCTTCGTCGGCTGCAAACATATCAGAACCGAGAAGCGAGGCAAGTTCAAGCTGATCGTCTACGCCGTCCAGGCGGAGAACGGGTTGGCCGTTGATGACGTTCGATTGCCAGCTTGGCCGTTGACCGCTCGTGGCCTGAGAAACATTCTTCGCATTAGACGTGCCGTTAGTGACACTCACGTCGTTCCACTGCTGCACCGATTGCGTATTTGTCGCGAGGGCCGTGCCGGCATTGTTGAACACTCCGCGCCCGGCATCGAGCCACAGCGTGTTATTGTCGATCTGCCCCGGTGAAAACCCCGAGAGCTCGCGGATTTCGGCGAGCGAAAGTGCGCGGTCGTAGACACGCACGTCATCGATTTTTCCTGTGAACCTGCTGGCGCCGCTAATCGAGGTACCGATACGTAAGAGCGACAAGACAGTATTAATACTGGGCGAACCAAATGTACCGGATTGGTTGATCTTAATGCCGTTCATATAATACTCAACCGCCGTGGCACCGGTTACGATGATGCAATAATGCGCCCATTGATTCAAGGGCCACCCGCTGCCAGGCAACAGCGCGTAAAAAAATGTCGACGAGCTTGTATAGGCTCCCAACATAAAAGTATCGGTGGTACTGTGGAAGGGGTAGACTCCGAATGTCTGGTTCGCGCTGTTGGTGCCATAGCCCATGAGACCCTGCGCATTGCCATTGCCGGGGTCGACCGTGGTTAAACCCCAGGCACAGCCTGTACGCGTTGCAGACCCTGAAGGCAAGATCGACGCCGCACTGCCCGAGAGCATGTCGTCGGTGCCGTCGAAATTCATGGCGCCAGCCGATATGCCAAAGCGGTCGCTGGTCGATTGCGGAGTGTTTTGCGCGCCCGCAGCACCGGAGCCGGTCAGCGTAAATCCGCTGCCGCTATAGTCGGCTACCGTTGCGCTGGTGGTCTCATCGAGCGGATAATACGCCACCAGCCCGCGGTCGAGCTCGGCGGCGAGCGCTTTGACTTCACCGGCGGTGAGCGCGCGGCTATAGACGCGCACGTCGTCAACGCGACCGTTCCAGCGATTACCAGCGTTCAACGCCCTGCCGATATAGGCAGCTGTCGTCCCGGTAGTCCAAGACTTCGTGGCTGAGTTGATGAGCGTGCCATTTTCATAAATGATGGCAGTGGTGCCGTCATAGGTTCCACAGACATGTTTCCAGGCATTTAGAGTTACGATATTTCCGTCAACATTGTCGTTCCAGCCAAACCACTGTAACGTGCCCGAACTCAGAACTTGCAATCCGTTACCGTCACCATTCGAAGCGCTCCCAAACGTGACAGCCACATTCCAGCCATTGGGATGGCTCGTGGGATACAACCATGCGCACACCGACCTGGAACTTGCGCCTGACGGCATACGTGCGACTGGCACATCTAGCGCCTGCGTTGAACCATCGAATGTGACCGAGCCGTTCGCGGTTGAGTAGCGATCGGTCGATGCTGTGGGCGCGACGGAAGGCGTGCCATCTGCACCATTACCCGCAATATCTGCCGAATCATTATCCAGAGGCCATTGTGCCACTAATCCCCCCGGCACCTTCACGGCCAGCTTCTTGATTTCGGCGGCAGAGAGCGCGCGGGAGTAATAGCGCACTTCATCGAGATTGCCTTTTGTATATAATGTAGATTGACGCCCAAGCGTAATGTCACTCGTCGGGTTAGTGTTGATAACCCGGCTTGTGCCTCCGACTGTACTCATGAGCACGCCGTCAACATAGAGTTTCGCATTGGTGATGTTATTGCCATCAATGGAATCATACGTCACTGCGGCATGGTGCCAGCCTGTACCCCACGGCTTGTCTCTAACCGCGTTGTCGCCGTTATGGTTATTAATTAACAGTTCTTGCGTATGAGGGGCTAAATAGAAAAGCCATCTTTGCCCCGATGTCGCACTATAGGCATCAAAAATGGCAAAGCGGCAGCAATTATTGACCCTATCATCCGGTCGAATCCAAGCAGTTACGGTTCGCGATGCTGTGCCGGTTACCCCTCTGTAACCCGAAACTGTGATAACATCGTCGACTCCATCAAGCTTATATGCCTGGTTCGCTTGCTCTGCCATGTCTTTCGCAAGTACGGGTCCACCGCTCGTGGTGCCATCACGACCCTTACCCGAAACATCTTTCACAATTGAATTTGTGTCTCCCACCGCCGCATCCATAGGGTAGTAGAGTTCTAGGTTCGGATCATAGGTGACCGTCTTTGTCGTTGCGATACTCGCGTTACCCAAAGTGTCATAGAACTTCGCCGCCGCAATAGTCACCGTGTCGGAGTTAAGATCCCCATAGACGAACCGGCTATCCACGCGCGGAATAATGGAGTAGTTCCCGCTCGTAAGATCGCAGCCGTTGCTATCTGCAAAGTCGGTGCGCAGAGATGAAGCTCCTGCTCCACTTGTGTTGTTATACGTGAAATCGGTGTTCACAATTGCCGTGCCGCACGCGGCATTGTTTGTCGTGTCGGCCGCCTCAGAAAACTGCAGCCGCAGCTGCCAAGCGTCGATGATTGGATCTGACCATGCGGCGACGAGAATCGGCTCGGCTTTGTCGGCCTCGGCGACAGCCCCTGTAGCAAAATCTGCCGACGTCGCGGTCTGGCATGTTGCGCCGGATGTATAGATGTAACAGTCATTGGGGCTCGTGGCGACGGTCTTAAGAGTCAAGTCGACGCCTGTGAGGTCGGGTGTAGCTCCGGTATCGTACGTCGAACCTTCGGTAAATTTTAGCCAAATGACGGAATTATCCACAACGTCAGTTATATCCCCACCGTCGGTGCAGTTGCCGTTCGCGGGTACAGAACGATCGATACAGACCTGAGGCACAAATTGCACCCCGCTGTAACCGGCGATCAGCCACTGGCTAGAGACGCCAATGTTCGTCGTCGCATTGACCCACCCCACCTGCGACGAGTCTTTCACATCCTTGTCGAAGGTAACCTTAACGTGATCAATCTTACCGTTGCGGTCCGCATCGTAATATTCTGCAGTCGCGATGACGGCACCGACAGCTGAAGCTGCGTCATTATCGGTGATGGTGACAGTATGCGTGGTCTGCGCCCCGAGGGTAATCCCCACCGGGTTTGAGAGCGATATCTGAAGAGTCTCATTTCCCTCATTAAAAGCGTCGTCGATAATGTTGGCGACGACATTGCCCGGTGTGGCGAGCGCTGCCCAGCTGATGGTCGTCGAAGCGAGGGTGTAGTCGAGCGTATCGGTCGCCGAACCCCCGGTAATCGTGACCTGCACGCTGCCCGCGCGCGGGGTTGTGCCCACGAGGCTCAGTGCGATGCCGTGTGCCCCCGCGGCCTCTGAAGGTGTAGAAGACACTGCCGTAAAGGCGAGGGTCACGTTGGTGCATGTGATGTTGACATTCGTGATATTGGCGGCGGCAATCGTGCCCGCAGCATTGGCGATCGTGCAATTCTGGTACGGCGTTTCGGGAAAGTTTGCCACTGCGACCGAATACGTGTCACCCGCAACGAGCAAGTCGGGAAAGGTGAAGGCGGTGTTCGAAGAAATGACGAGATCCAACGGCGTGCCGTTGATCGTATTGCGCAGAACGAGGTTGCTACCAGTATAACCCGTCACCGTGCCGCCGACGGTGTACCCGTTGACACAATTCACCGTCACATTCGTGACCGTCGCACCGGCTGTGCCACTGGCATTCGACAAGGTGCATTTTTGCCCGGTCGGCTGCGAGGCAATCGCCACGCTGTAGCTGCTTCCAGAAGCGATGGTCTCGTTAAAGTTAAACGAAGTTGAATTCGCTGCGACAGCGACGTCCGATGAACCGTTGAGTCGCAACACCAGGCCTGCGGATGTCAATCCGCTAATGGTACTCGTGCCGCCGATGCTGTAGCCGGTCGTGGTGCAACTGACAGCCACGTTCGTCACATTCGCCGTAATCGTTCCGGTAGCGTTGGCCACCGTGCAGGTTTGCGCAGGCGCAGCAGGATTTCTAAATACCTCGATCACGTAATCGGAATTCAGGGCGAAATTTTTCGTGAAACTAAAGGCTCCGTTGGCGGTAACCGGCAAGTATTCACCCCCCGAAGAAACGAGGGTGGTGTAACCACCCGAGAGTCCTGAGATAGTGCCAGATATAGTATGCGTCGTGCTGCTGCACTGAATGAGTGCTGCGTATGAACCCGGGCCGTCGACAATGCCTGATCCCCGACTTACGGAGCATGTTTGCCCTGTTGGTTGTGTCTGTACAACGACGTCAAATGCTGTTTGGTCGGCCAACTTATTCATGAAAGTGAAAAATCCGTCTACCGATCTCGATGTGCTCTGCGTGCCATTGACCTGAACAGTTACCGAAGCACCGCTTGCAAGGCCGGTGACAAAACCACCGACGCTAAACGTGACGGTTGAGCAGTTAATCGAGATGTCAGTGACATTAGCGCCGGTGACGACACCCACATTGCGTTGTGCTGTGCAGATTTGCGCGGGACCGGTCGGCTGTGTTTTCACCTGGACGTTGTAAGGCTGTGTATCTGAAATATTCGTCGCAAAACTGAAACTCGATCCAGTGACAGTAACGATTTCACCGCCGTTGAGTTGCACCTGCAACCCGCTGCCAGCGTAGCCCGTCGTAGTGCCTTGAATTCCCCATGCGGGCGGCGCGTTGCATTGAAGGGCAAATATAATCGCGCCGTCAGACGCCACACCCGTTGTGGGCGAAGTGAAGATGCAAACTTGCGCTGGCAGCGAGGGTTGTACGGCCACGGCAAGAGTGTATGGTTCGCCGTTCTTGATTGACGAGGCGAACTGCACATTCGCTCCCGACACAGACTGCAACTGCCCATTCACGCTGATGATGAGGCCAGAGCCGCTCATGCCTGAAACCGAGCCCTTTACCGTCGCAGTGCCCGATTTTGCGAAAAAACGGCTGCCAAGTTCTTCAATCTTCGCACAGGAAGAAGCAGCAAGCAGCACTACAGGAAACAATACAAGTGGCAATGGGCGCGAGCGCACGGTCTTGAGACGATCAGGTTCTTGCATCGGCAACCGATAAATAAAATTCCCACCCCCTATTCAGGGGGTGTATCAAATCTTTGTCGTTTTACTTTCTGCGATGATCTGCAAACATATCCCATGCTCCGTGCGCTCTTGTACTCACTGTTACTTGCCTTGTGCGCTGCATGCGGCCAACCCGCAACCGAATCTGCCGAGGTCGAGCGCCTGCGCAGCCAGGTCTATTTTACCAAAGAAGATCCTGGCCGCTGGAAAGATTTTGCCAAAGACCATGACCCGCAGGTGAAAGTGAATGGCGGCAAGATCGAGGTGGATGTATCCTTTGTTGCGGAGATGGGGCATTATACAGAAGTCATTCTGGTGCACGACGCGGCGCAGCGAGAACTTATGGCGAAGACTTTCAAACGCGGCGAAAAGGCTCACGCGACGTTGTCTATCCCCATTTCGAAGATTGCCGGCGCTACGGTGATTGCCAAGTGCAATCTGCATGGCATGTGGAAAAAGAATATTTCGGTAACTGAATAGTTCAGTACACCAGATTTATTTCAGGCCCCTAGTTTGTGAAGGCTCTCGGCGCAAAGCGCCTCTGCGTCTTTTGTGCCCGAGAATTTGCAGCTCAGGCGGCCATTCTTATAAGAAACGTGCAGGTCGATACCATCGCACGCTTTTACGGAAAAAGCAGAGGCGATGAGACGATCGTCTGCATGCGTCTCGGCCCAGTTCTCAGTAATTGTTATGGAAATACCCTGGCCTTCGCGCATGATATGATAACCATGCATGATTTGATAAACTGCCGATGTGCCTGCGTTTTCGTCGCGCCGCCAAGGTAATGTTTGTTCAGCTTCTGCCAATACCTGGCCTCCGAGTATTTCATACAGGGTGCGACCAACTTTGACGACCTGTGCTTCGTCCATGATGCGAAAAAATGAAATTTCCACATTGCAGCGATTCGGGCGCAACCGAGCAGAGCGAGCGGTATTGCCCCGGCAAGACCCCCTGTTTAGGGGGTACAATACAAGAATAAGGGATAGATTAATCATGTTTATGCTGGACTTCTTGTCTGCCTCTTTCGGTTGAAACATGGGCTCATCCGCGACACTCGACGCGCTCGGCATAGGCGCTGAATTTCAGAACAGTTTAACGGGCTTCTGGAACAAGAACGAACTCAAGCTCGATATTCCGGTTATTGACCTGCAACATATCTGGCTGGTCTATCTTATCATGGAGCTCGAGAATGCGAATCAGGGCGCCGCTAGAGGTGGCGCGTTCCCGGTTGAAAAAATACGCAAGCTCATGGGCGATTTGCTCAGCTTTGCCAGCGAACATTTCAGCCTCGAAGAAGATCTGTTTCTGGCCTTTGACATTCCCGATCGCATGGAACATGGCGAGAAGCACAGGCATTTTGTGCAGTTTTTGTCTGAGCGCGCCAATGAGCTCATGAACGGCAAGCACGATTCGCTGAAGGCGCTCGTCTCGTTTCTAAAAGACTGGCTGACTATGCATATTCTGAAAGACGACAAGCACTACGCCGCCTACTATCAAGAAAACGGGGCTAATTTGAAGCAATTCTTTCAAAGCCAGATCGAAAAGCATGCGCTGACGATTGACCGGGGCCAGGTCGCTGTATACAAACTCGTTTCAGAATCTGATGAAGTACATGAGATTGTAAATGAGAATATCACGAGTAACGTGATAAAGATCTGGAACTCGAACAATCTTAGCACGCAGATTCCGATCATTGACCTGCAGCACCTGTGGCTGATACATATGGTGGTCGAGCTCGACCTGGCGAGCCGTAGCCGCAACATGGCGAGCAGCGCGCGCGAGAAAATCTTTCAGCGCATTGTGCAGCAGGCGACGCAATACGCGCAAGAGCACTTTGCTACCGAAGAGCGCATCATGGAGAAATTTCGTTTTCCGGGTCTTGCACCTCATCTCAAACAGCACCAGGCATTTCGTGAATTCGTCGCCCGCCGCGCGCTCGAATTCAGGCAAGGTGACACGCAGGCGGCAATAAAGCTGGTACACGATCTGCGCGAATGGCTCTTGTCTCACATCGCAATTGAAGACCATAAAATTACATTGGCGTTCAAGAACCATCTGAACGACATTCAGAAGTTTGTGCGCGACCTTGTAAACGGCGGCGAAGTGACAATACGCAAGAAACAGATTGACCTGTATAATCAGGTCTGCGGTTTTCAGCGCGTCTAGGTTCAGCGCACTATTTTGTCGAGCGGCAGCTGCACGCCTGCCTTAAAGACTATGAACATCGAAGCCACGAAAGACAGGTAGATCGCGACAACGCCCAGACTGAGTTATCATTGCTGTGGCGGCCTCCCATTGGCCGCCACCGATGCAAGAATATTAGCTGTTAAAAGAAGTATCTGACGCCGGTGCCGACCATGCCGCCGACATTTTGCGGAGCGTTAACTTCGCGCATGAAAGCCAGATTGACGCCGGCTTCGACGAAGAATGACCAATCTTGCGTCAGGTAGAGATCAATGCCGAATCTGACGCCTCCGTTAAGCCCGCCCGCTTTGGCTCGCGCATCGTACTGGTACGTCAGGTCGAGCATGGCATAAGGTCGCGCCAGGTTTTTGTAATAGTCGCCCGTAAACATCAGGCCACCTGTGAACATCCAGAGAAACGCATAGTTTGAAGTGGCGAAGTTGCCGCTGGGTTGATCGCCGGGCAGAGAGCCGTTGATACCGCCGTGCAGTCTTAACCAGTCGGCCACGCCAATCTGCAGGTGACCGCCGAGAAAGCCGGCGCTGCCGTACTGCCCGGCTGTCCAACCGAAGGCGGTTGCATCCATTTGCGGTTTGTCGCTGCGGGGCGGCAGGCCCGGTGTCGAAACGGTTGCCGCTGGTTGTGCTGATTCTTTTGCCGTGCCTTTCTGCGCGAACAGAGCAGATTGCGCTGTAAGGGCGAGAACGGCAACGAAAGCGAGGGTGTTGCTGAACTTTTTCATTGTGAACAATTGTTCAACTTTGCTGAACGGCGTAAACCCGAAAAGCTAAATAAAATCGGGCATAGGGCGAAACAACATTTCCTTGAAACCCTCGGCATTGTTTGCGTAATGACTTTATGGGACAATCAGCGAAACTTATATTTGAAGGGAAAGAATATGAACTTCCGGTAGTGAAGGGCACCGAGAATGAACTCGCGATCGATATTTCAAAATTGCGCGCGCAATCGGGCCTCGTAACCCTCGACGACGGTTTTGTCAACACCGGTTCAACGCTGAGTGCAATCACGTTTCTCGATGGCGAAGAAGGAATTTTGCGCTATCGCGGTTATGATATCGCTGAGCTCGCAGAGAAATCTACCTTTCTTGAAGTTGCCTATTTGCTTATCTATGGCGACCTGCCACGCAAACACGAGTTTGAAACATTTCGGGAATCGATCACGCGCCATACGATGATCCACGAAGATCTGAAGCGTCTTTACGACGGTTTTCCGAAAGACTCGCACCCGATGGCGACATTAGGGTCGATGATCAACACCCTCTCAGGTTTTTACACCAAAGAATCTAGCGATCCGCTTGATCCGATTGGGCGCGAACTATCGATTCACCGCTTGCTTGCGAAATCGCCGACGATTGCCGCATTCTCGCATAAAAAATCCATCGGTCACCCGTTCATGTACCCGAAGAACTCGCTGAGCTACGTCGCAAACTTTCTGCAAATGATGTTTTCAGTACCAGCAGAAAAGTATGACGTTGATCCTGTGGTTGAGCGCGCGCTCGATTTGCTGCTGATTCTGCACGCCGACCATGAACAGAACTGCTCTACATCCACCGTGCGCCTCGTGGGTTCATCCCGCGCGAATGTCTTCGCTGCGATTTCGAGCGGCGTTAACGCACTCTGGGGGCCTTTGCACGGCGGTGCAAATCAGGCAGTGATCGAAATGCTGCAGCACATTCAATCTGAGGGTGGCAATATCAAGAAGTTCGTCGAGATGGCGAAAGATAAGAATTCGTCGTTTCGCCTCATGGGCTTCGGCCACCGTGTTTACAAAAACTTCGATCCGCGTGCGAAGATTATCAAAAAAACCTGCAACGAAGTGTTGCAGAAGTTGGGAGTAAAAGATTCGCTGCTCGAGATTGCGATGCAACTTGAAGAGGCCGCGCTTAAAGACGATTACTTCGTCGAAAGAAAGCTTTATCCGAATGTGGATTTTTACAGTGGCATTATCTATCGCGCAATTGGCATTCCGACCGAGATGTTCACGGTCATGTTCGCCCTGGGCCGCATGCCCGGATGGATAGCGCAGTGGAAAGAGATGATTGAGAATCCGTCGGCGAAGATCGGTCGACCTCGCCAGATCTACAATGGCAATACCGTCAGACCTTTCGTGCCCGCAGACAAGCGGGGCTAACGAAAAAATAGAGACGCGCATCAAGCGCGTCTCTATTTTTGTTTATTTATCAGCTGGTTTTACTTTAGCGATTGTGTCTTGAACGAGTTTCTGCGCCTGCGCAGTCACTTCGTTGAGGTTATTCACTGCATCGTTCACGATCGTAGTGACACGGCTCACCAGTTCATTGGCGTTTGTGCGAATTTTCTGTGCGTTTTCGTCGCTCGCTGCTGCGCCTTTGTCGACCAGAGTCTTCACTTCTGCTTCGAGAGTTGTCAGTGTGCTTTTTGCAGCGTCGCCGAGACCTTTTACGGTGCCGATTGCGAAATTAACGATTTGTTGTATTTGTTGTTCCATGAGTTGCTCCTTAAGAATAGTGTGAGGCTAATATTTGTGCGCCGCACAATGTGTCAAGCGTTTTCATGGTGTTTTGCCCCACGAATCATTAGCTATGGATTTTCGCAGCACCGTTCTTGCGGAAAGCCCCACGCAGTACCTGTATCTCTTGCCTATACGGTGCAAATTTCTTAGATTGTGCAAATGGCTCGTGTGTCGATGTTTATCGTGCTTTCGTTTACCGCTGAACTCGTTGCGGGGGCGCCTTTCAGTAAAGTCTCAAAGATCGAACTCAAGCCAGTCTTTCACCGCCCATTCAAGCAGCCTGTCTACGTTACCCCGTATCCGGCAACTGTGCCCAATTGCCCCGACGCATACGCAATCGTTGAAAAGCCCGGAGTTATTCGGCTAGAGAGTCCCGAACGCGCCTGCGGCCATGTGCTGCTCGATATCAGGGCGCAGGTTCACGACGGTTCGCTCGAAGAAGGACTCTTGGGTCTCGCGTTCCCGGCGGATTTCAAAACCTCACGCGCCTTCTATGTCTATTACTCGGCGACGAAGCCCAGACGTACCATTCTCGCTCGCGTCACGACAAAAGACCTGCCGAACGCGAATGGGACTACAGTGACAGAACTGTTGGCAATCCGCCAACCCTTCAGCAACCACAACGGCGGCATGCTTGAATTCGGGCCCGACGGTTACTTGTACATCGGCGTCGGTGACGGCGGTTCGGGCGGCGACCCGCGGGGATACGCGCAGAATCTCAGCTCACACCTCGGCAAAATTTTGAGGATTGACGTGCGTGCAAAAACCGGCTATACAATTCCCGGTGATAACCCTTTTTCAAGATCGAGTGGCGACGCTTACAGTGAGAAGCGCGAGATTTTCGCCTGGGGCCTGAGAAATCCGTGGCGTTTCAGTTTTGCGCCCGATGGTCGGCTCGTTGTGGCCGACGTTGGGCAAAATGACTATGAAGAACTGAGTTTTGTCGCTCGCGGCGACAATATGGGGTGGAACATTATGGAAGGTCTGCACTGCTACAAGCCGGCAAAGAATTGCAATAAACAGAATCTGAAATTGCCGTTTTTTGAGTACGATCACGGCATCGGCCAATCGGTACTGGGTGGGCATGTCTATACAGGTGACGCACTACCTGAATACAAACAGTACTATATGTTCGCTGATTCGATCTCGGGGCGCATTTTTGCGCTCGATTACCGCACCGCAGACGCAAAAGCCGAATTGCTGATTCAGGCGCCGGGTCTCTTTTCGAGTTTCGGTCGCCTGCGCAGCCGCGAGCTGGTGATTGCCGAGCTGCAAAGCGGAAAGATCTACCAAATCGTACCAACGGGCAAGGTTGGCAAACAGTGAAACCCATTGCGATGACCATTGCTGGCAGCGATTCCAGCGCCGGCGCCGGAATTCAGGCAGACCTCAAAGCGTTCGCAGCGTGTGGCGTCTATGGCACTTCCGCGATCACCGCCATTACAGCGCAGAATACCGTCGGTGTGGACGCGGTAGAGGTCTTGTCGCCAGAAATCGTCTATGCGCAGATTAAGAGCATCGCCACCGACCTGCCAGTTTCCGCAATAAAAACGGGAATGCTTGCGAATTCAGAAATTATTCGCGCTGTCGCGCGCGCTGCTGTTGATTTTCAGCTGCAGAATCTGGTGATCGATACGGTGATGGTTTCAAAAAGCGGCCATCGACTGCTCGCCCCCGAAGCCGAAGCGGCGATGCGCGAAGTCATGCTACCACTCGCACACCTCATCACACCCAACTTACCCGAGGCCGAAGTGCTTACGGGCATGCGCATAGGCGACCTCGACTCAATGCGCGAAGCCGCGCGAAAACTTTGTGCTCTCGGTGCTAGAAACGTGGTGCTCAAGGGTGGGCACCTTGATGGCGCGGATGCGACGGATGTCTTTTTTGACGGCAAGATCTTTATCGAGCTGACATCGGCGCGCGTTGTCACGAATTCAACCCATGGTACGGGATGTACGCTCTCTGCTGCGATTGCTGCGTACCTCGCAAGAGGTTTCAACGTGCCCGAGGCGTGTCGTGCCGCCAAAACCTATCTCACCGGTGCATTAGAAAATGCCGAGCCGCTGGGCCATGGGCATGGTCCCGTGAATCATTTCTGGAATTTCAGTTACGTATCTGAAAATCGTATGTGATAACTTTGCCGTCGCGCTCGAGTTCGATCTTGACTTCGGGGGCTGTCTTGATCGCCTTCCATAGGTCGAGCATCCGTTCGGTGTCGCTCAGGCCGTAACCGTTCACCTTGCGAATGATGTCACCGCTTTTGGCGCCAAGTTTTGCAAAGATATGGTCGTCGTTAACCCGGGCGATCTTGTAGCCCTCAATCTTGCCATTCACCAGGTGCGGGCCAAACTGTGCCCCTTCATAAATTTTCGCGGGATTGCCCAAAATATTCTTGTTCACGTCTTCGCGCGAAATGACTTTCGAAATAACCGTGCCACCGCCGGTTGCTACGGGGGCGCCGGCTTTCGGGTCTGGGGTGACCGGTTGCTGTGCAAGATCAGTTGTGGATTGACCAATCTTCAGCTTGTAGCGACCCTGGCCCATACGAATCCAAATGTGTTCTTGCGCGATCGAGATGATTGACGCAGATTGCACCGCGCATTCGCATTCTTTACGCCGGCAAAACTGCGAAGCCGTGCAGTACTCACGAATACCTTCACCCTGAACTTCGATCAGCGCTCGCGCAAATTCGGCATTGCCCTCGAGCGTGCCCGTCAGCTTAAAGGGTTTGGCGGGTTGATCAACTACTGCCGCCGCTGCAGCCCCGGGACCCGCCTCGCCAGCTCGCTGAAAGATCGCTCCACCGACCGTGATCGTCGGGTCAGAGAATAGTTGTTCATTATTGGTGTTCTCGACATTCGCCTGCCGCGCTGCCGGTAACGGAGTTGCCTTGCTTACTGCGTATAGGGCGATGGAGTGACTGATGCGCGCGAGAGAGAAACCCAGAATCACCGCCGCGCCGGCATACCACCAGGTGCGGCTATACCGTATGCGCGAGCCGATGCCCACTGCCATCTCGCGTAACTGTAAGGCCCTTCTTTTGAGCTCTTGCGAATCGATGTTGCGCAGGTCGGCGAATGCCATAGAGATCAGATTTCGTAGCCGCGCATAGCGCGACTACGAAATTAAGTTATTTTCCGCCTTCGGCGTATTTCTTGAGGCTCTTCGCATATTCGCGTGCCTCATGCTTTTCTTTCTTGTCCATTTCGTCGAAGTCGATATCGGCGCCGTCGAAGTGTACGTCATACATATCCGTGAGTACTTTCACAGAATCAAAGAAGATCACCACTTTTTCGGTGTTGGCGGTCGGCTTCGAACGAAGTACGAGTTTTGTCAGAACGAGGTTCTTCGTCTGTGGGTAAGTGTCGATGTCCTGCGGGATGTTTGCCGCAACTTTTGCTGTCAGAGGTCTCCAGCCGACAAAGTTCACCGAACCCATCTTGAGCACGTGCGTTGAACCTTTCCAGTCCTGCACCCATGCCTCGAGCGTGTAGTCACTGCCGCGACCTAAAACCCAGACCGAGAGTGCCTTCACTTTTCCGGGAAGCTTGAGGCCAGGAATATCCTGAACTTTCGGCTTGTTGTTGTGATCGAGTTCGTCGAGCACGCGGTAGATTTTTTTTGAAGCAGGTGGAGTTAAAGCTACCACATTGTTGCCAGGGTAGATGAACTTGAAACGCACACCGAGACACTTCTTGTTTGTTTCGTCGTGCGCCAGGTTCTGCGGACGGCAAGGGTTGTTGCCTTCGCCTCTGATCGCTATTTCAGGAGAATTCCATTTCTCACCTTTGGGTGGCTGGCCGTCAGCTTCGACAACCGCAGGTATCGCTTCGGGGTCGCCGGGCGTTACTACAGCTGACCATGCTTCAGATTCGAAGCCTTCGATCTGCACAGAGCGCAGTTCTGAACCATCAACGTCATCGCCGTTGAGGGTCTTGATCGCGCTGCCGCCATTGATCGCGTTAAAAGAGTACAGCAGCGGCAAAGCCGCGAGTACAGAGTATTTGATTACAGTACGCATATTGATCCTCCCTGATCTTACCAGTTGTCTTTGATCTTGCTGCCCGGATATTCGCTGTCGCTCATATCGGTCTTCACACGCAGATCATCGATGTAGAAATAAAAGTCACCCCAGGTTTCGTGCGGATCGCATTCGACGTAGAGCGAAACAAAGTGCAGGTTCTTGTCGAGCAGCGCGTGGCGCGTGCTCTGCGGCAGCCAGCCAGGCACAGTCACCGTGTGCTTGCGCCAGCCGAAGTAATCGAGCTTGCCGAGTTTCAGCTTATGCAGGTTACCGCGGTAGTCGCGCAGTTTTACAAACAGC
Organism: uncultured Leptospiraceae bacterium; assembly: GCA_942492915.1. Lineage (GTDB taxonomy): Bacteria > Spirochaetota > Leptospiria > Turneriellales > Turneriellaceae > Turneriella. The sequence goes on along the minus strand of OW818662.1, from coordinate 3,065,689 downwards.
GTGTGCCGAAAATTGCGCCCGAGCACCCAGACAGAGAACTGGCGACCGAGACCCTTAATCAGGTATTCGTGAGGGGGTTTGATCTCGACGCGGTCAAAGCCACGTTCTTTGAAGAAGGTCTTAACGCCCAGAACGTTGTTTGCCGTTTTGGGGTCTTTAAGGCCGTCTTTGAAGCGTGTCTTCTCTTCTTCTGACAGTTCCTTCGGATTAAAAACATCTTCAATCGGTCCGAGCTGAATTGTCTTTCTCACCTTCGTGATGCCAAGAGGCGTCGTCGAAAATGCGCGCCAGTCTTCTGAAGACTCAAAATCATTCAGCAGCACATCTTGTACGTCGGCCTTCTTGTTGCCCTTCGTGTTGCTGGCGTCTTGCGCTATCAGCGTTGCTCCGATAAATGTTACAGCCACTGCCATAACGAGCAGTATCTTTTTACCACTGACTGCCACTTGTGGTGAGTCCTGTCGAACCATAAGTTCCCCCATATATCTCTCTGTTGCCTTCAGCCGCCCCGGCGCTCTTGTATTTCCCGCCGATGCATTTGGCCTGAAAAGCCTAATTTACTGTTTGTAATATCGGTAAGCCTAAGGGAGTTCTTTAATGATTCATTTCGTGTTCCGTTGTAGGGGTAGGTTCCCTTCGACTTCGCTCAGGGCAGGTAAGCCTACCCCTACAACAGAAGCCCAGCCGTATTTGTCATTGCGCATCTTCCAGATAAACCCATCAATAACGTAATGGGTGATCTGTGGCACCGAAAGCAGCGGTACAATGAGTGTCAGCCACGGCGATCCTGCGCGAATTTCGGCCAAACCTGCGTGAAACAGGGCAAAAAATGGCGCATGGTCTTTCTCATGCCATACCCAGGCATTCCAAAAGCCTTCTTCTATGTAAGCGAGCAGAAGCAAGAAGCCCACGAATAATGCGACATAACGAAGCTGAAAGATATTCCTTCGCTCGCGTAGGGGTAGGTTTAAACCTACCCCTACGCGAGGTGCTTTATATCTTTTATTGCCCCACATCCAGACCAACGCCATATACGGTATGCCATGCGACATAACATTGATCGCAGTGAAAGCGATGTCTGAATTGAAGTGCACGATGCCGATATACCATGAAAGAAATGTGCCGGCGATGATCAGGTTTCGCGGTATGTTGAACAGTGGCGTTTGCACGGGGTTTGTAGCTTTGGAATTCCCGAGCTGCAGGCGGCGCATGGCTATGGATTTCCATAGCAGGTGAGACTCTTTTGCCAGATAAGTGGTCACTATCGCCAGGTAGCTAATAAACAGCACGCCCCTGAATCCTGCATCTGGTAGATAATAAAAATCACCTCTCATGAACCAGTTGAAGTTTTTCTGACCGGCAAGATGCCAGTCGGCTATCGGGTAGAACGTCGCCGTATATATGGCGAGTGCATCGATGCGGCGTTGCCAAGGCGATTGCCTCTCGTAACGCGAATAGACGCGCATGAAGCCATACTGCTGCCTCGCAAAATGGAAAACGGCGAGGTACGCCATTGCCCGCCAGAATACCATCGCGCCGGCATTGTATAGCAATATGCAACCGACCAGCACAGCAAACGGAAGTAAAAAAAGAATGGTACCGTGATGTTCGCGCGTTTCGGGGTCGAGATACGTGCGGTACAAGCTGCTGTAGACATGCGAGACATCCACACCCATGACGAGCACAACCCAGCTCAAAACCGTCATCGAGTCAGGCTCCGAAAAAAAATCATGAAAAGTCAGGGTGACGGCGACTACAATGAAGGGAACCGCGAGAATAAACACGCCGTCTGCAAACGGCGAGTAGATGAACGGCTGAGAAAATTTCATTTTATTTTGGCGCTACGCGCCAAAATAAAAACTTACTGCAATGTGTCGCACTTCGCGCCACCCACGAGCCGTACCTTGATCTTTTTCACCGCACCATCAGGTATTGATCGCCACTGTGCCTCAGGAAAAGCGCACGTGTGCTTCTTGTCTTGCTTCTTCACCTCGGTGAGAAGCAGGTTGTAGGCTTCAACGCGACCGCCCTCACGTTCGCAGCCGACGCAGCTTCCAGTGCGTATATTCACAGCCGGCCATGCGACAGGAGTGTCGAGACCTCCGGTCGCTTTGATATCGCGTTCATGGCCCCAGCGGTTCACCCGGTAATAGCATTTGTCGCTGTAAACGGGAACACTCTTGTACTTTGTCTTACACCGCCGTTCTTTCTTGAATGTGCCATTGCCCTTATCGACGCGCACCATATCGCAGCTTTCGCCGTCGGCGACCTGGTTGGTTGAGCTCACTTCGCGTTTGCGCACGACGAGGTAGGCGTCGAATGGCATCGAGCTGCACCATGCCGTTTCTGACCGGCCTTTGTACGATTCGACCTTAACGACACGCTCCCAGTTGTGACTGTCTACTTTTACCTCGATCGTTCGTGAGATGAAGAAGCTCGAAATAAGTGCGACCAAACCGACGCCAACTGCACCGCCGATATAATACCATTTCTTTGATTTGGGCGCTTCTGGCTCAGGTGAGGGGCCGGTAAGCCCTGCTTTCTGCGCTTCAAAGTCAGCCTTTGCGGTTGATTTCGAATCTGTTGCAAAGGCGCCACCCTCGGCCACGCTTTGCTCTGAACGCAGAGACACGGTCTTGGCATCTTTCATCGGCGAGCCGCACTGCGTGCAGAATTCGGCTTTGGCCGAGTTTGCCGTATTACAGTTTCCGCACTTCTTATCTACGCCGGTATACTCGTGGTCTTCTACCGCTATTGCCTCGTCGTCTGAGGGAAAGTAGCGCGCATTCGGGTCTTGCGCGGCGCCGCAGCTCGGGCAGAATTTATGCGTTACGCCAAGCAATTTCTTGGTGCTGCAGTATTTGCAGTCCCACAGCATTTGAAACGTGCCCGCTTCTTCGACCCGGTCATAGCCGGCTGGCGGGTTGCCGTTGCTTTGGCCCGGATTATCGGGAATGCTATCGAAAGCCGGTTTCCAGCTCTTGTCGTTGGGGTCCTGCGGGTTCTGCGGTTCATTCGCCATGGTTACGAATGCCGCGCCCCAATGTCATGTCAATAAATTAGGGGTGGATTTAGAACGGATTCCTTCTTTTGTCCTGCAGAGACGCAGCTCGCTGCGTCTCTGCAGGACAAAAGAACCGCGGCCACAAAGGGGTCGTTTTTGGGGAGACACCCAAAATGGACGTCTCTACGTGGTGCATGCGGTTGATTCTGTTTATCGTCTTTTTTACAACCGGCTATATTTACGCATGGGGCCTGCGCGGTCATCGCGTCACCGCGCGCATTGCAGAAAATCATCTGAACGACAAGGCGCGTACGGGGGTTGAAGCGCTGCTTGCCGGTGAGACCCTGGCGCGCGTGGCGAACGAGGCCGATCACCTGCGCTCAGACGAACGCTTTGCCTGCGCCGCGCCGTTTCATTATGCGAGTGTCGACGATGGCGATACGTACCGCAGTTCGGTGAAAAATCCCAAAGGTGATATTGTACGGGCACTTCTCTATTTCGAGGCCGTCTTGCGCGACACCAAAGCCTCACCATCGAACAAACAAATGGCTCTCAAATGGCTGGTGCACCTTGTCGGCGATCTGCACCAGCCGCTGCACATCGGCCGCAGCGCCGACCGCGGGGGAAACTCCACCGAAGTTTTATGGTTCGGAAAAAAAAGCAACCTGCACAAAGTGTGGGATTCAGAAATGATCAACGATCAAGAACTGAGCTATACCGAATTTGCCGACTTCATCGACAAAGCAGCCTCGCCATCGGGTTCTTCACTCTCAAGCGGCAGTTACGCAGATTGGGCTGACGAAGCGCCTGTGGTTCGTGCGGATGTTTATACGTGCCATGGCAAAGACGGCTGCTGCAAAAGTGAGGCAAAAAAGTGCCGCAACGATACAACTGGGTTCGGCGATGACCCCGCATTGACAGTAAAACTCGAATACGCCTACGTTGAAAAACACCGCGCGCTTGTCGAGCGCCAGCTCTATCGCGGTGGCCTTCGTCTTGCCGGCCTGCTGAACGGCATCTTTACAGGTGAGGCGTCTGCTTCAGAAAAACTCGCGGCGGATATTCGCAAAGAACTGAAAAATGAAGATCGAGCGGTCGCCGAATGTATTGAACAGGCCGCGGGCAAGCGCTGACCATAATGCCCCGGCCGATCAGCATCAGGGAGGCGTTGAAGAACCAGCAGCATGTTACGCTAATCGATGTCAGGTCAGAGGGTGAATTCGCAGCCGGCCATACTCCCGGGGCAATCTCGCTGCCACTTTTTACAAACACCGAGCGGGCAGAAATCGGCACGCTCTACAAGCAGCAGGGCCAGCAGCCGGCGATTCTGCGCGGTCTCGAGATTGTCGGGCCTAAAATGCGGGCGCTCGCAGAAGCTGGGTTAAAACACGCCGTTGAGGGTCGCATCGCCGTGCAGTGCTGGCGAGGGGGCATGCGCTCGGCTTCGGTCGCGTGGCTGTTCGAGCGCGTCGGGTTGAATGTCGATACTGTTGTTGGCGGGTATAAATCGTATCGCAGACTCTGTCTCGAACTTTTTAATGCGCCCTGGAAACTTCTGGTCATCGGCGGCAAAACAGGCAGCCGCAAAACGCAGATTCTGACCGAACTGCACACACAGGGCGCCAATACGATCGACCTGGAAGCGCTGGCCAACCACCGGGGCTCGGCATTTGGCTCTTTTCATGAATCTGAGCAACCGACGCAAGAGCACTTTGAAAACCTGCTGGGGCATGAACTTTTTCGCTGCGAAAATCAGAAGACAGTATTTGTTGAAGACGAGAGTATGCTGATCGGGCGTCTGCACATACCACAACCCTTCTGGGGACAAATGCGAACGAGTAAGGTCGTCGTGCTCGAATGGCCTGTGGAAAAGCGGGTCGAGTACCTGCTGCAAAGCTACAGAGATTCTGCAGAAAAACTGCGGGCAAGTCTCGCGTCGATTCGCAAGCGTCTGGGAGACGAGCGTCACAAGCGAGCGCTTCTCGCGCTCGACGAAGGCCATCTCGACGAAGTCTGTCGCATCACCCTCGACTATTATGACAGAGCGTATGCATTCGGTCTGTCAAAACGCGACCCCGCGACTTTAGAGTTTGTGGCCGGTGATGACGCTGATAGTTATTTGCGAACTGTCATGGCTGACGAGGTCAACCCATGACAGTTCGCCTCACCCAGTACAGCCACGGAGCCGGCTGCGGCTGCAAAATATCCCCTTCAGTACTGGGGAATATCCTCAAAAACAACATGGCTGAACCAGCAGCGAATCTGATCGTCGGCAATTCTGACCGCGACGACGCAGCGGCTTACCTGTTGGGCGAGGGCCAGGTGCTGCTTTCGACGACAGATTTTTTTATGCCGATTGTCGATGACGCAAAAGATTTCGGCCGCATCGCAGCGGCGAATGCGGTTTCTGATATCTATGCAATGGGTGGGCGGCCCATCATGGCGCTCGCCATTCTCGGCTGGCCGATCGACAAACTTGCCGCCGAGGTCGCCAACGAAGTGATTGCGGGTGCACGCGAAGTAGCGGCCTCGTGCGGTATGGCAATCGCGGGCGGTCACAGCATCGATGCACCCGAGCCTATCTTCGGGCTTTCAGTAAACGGCCTTGTTGAAGCAAAAAATCTCAAACGCAATTCGACCGCGGAGCCCGGTGACATGTTGATTCTCACAAAGCCACTCGGCATCGGCATGCACACGACTGCGACAAAACGCGGTGTGCTGAACGCAGAACATCAGGGGCTCGCGATCGCTCAAATGCTTATGCTGAACACAATCGGGCGCCGACTGGCCGAGCTGCCAGGTGTGCATGCAATGACGGATGTCACTGGCTTTGGTCTGGCGGGGCACCTATTCGAAATGCTTAACCCCAGAAAACTCGCAGCGGAAATTGATTTCAGCTCATTGCCGCTTCTGCCGGGTCTTGCAGGCTACGTCGCCGCAGGCATTATTCCGGGTGGCACCACGCGTAACTTCGAAAGCTTCGGCGGGCACGTCGACGGCATAGACGACCCTTACCGCCGCGCGGTTGTCTGCGACCCGCAAACCTCAGGGGGATTGCTTGTTGCGGTGGCACCTGATGCGCTGGGCGCAGTCAATACGCTCTTTCAAGACGCCGGCATTGCCGATCGCTGCCAGGTGATTGGAAAAATTTCGGCAGGCGGCGTGAGTCTGCGTATTGTCTGAAACCCGAATGTTTAAAAGCAACAGTCGCTTTCGCGAAGCATGATGACCGAAATCGAAATCATGACAATTGCTCTTGCGGAAGCGCAAGAGGCCTTCGACCGGGGTGAATACCCCGTTGGGGCGGTCTTGGTACGCGATGGCGAGATCATTGCAAAATCTGGTAATCGCTGTGTGGCCGATGTAGACCCAACCGCACACGCAGAGGTGCTCGTGATACGCGAGGGGTACAAGAAGCTCAGAAGCGTAAGCGATTGCACTCTCTACACGACTCTTTTCCCGTGCCCGATGTGCGAGAAGACCATCGTCGAAGTGGGCATTCGGCGTGTCATTTATGGCGCGACGTCGTTCAAGTGGATTCGGGAGCACAAGTATGTGCATTTAGCACCTGAAGTCTCAGGACCTATCATGCAGACCGAGTGCCGGACTCTATTTGAGAAACGACTGATAGAGAACCAGCGACACGATATCTTGGACTTTGAAAGGCAAGAAAAGCAGTGAACGCCTAAAAAATTCGCTTTGACAGAAAGCAATACTTATTCCGATTTGTAATGACTATTCGTGACACATATCTATTTTTGTCATATGCAGCATTTGTCAGATACAACCGCCACCGACTACCTCGAGCGCGCCATCGGTATGATCGTGATACCTGCGACGCCTGGTACCTATGGAGGTCTCGGGCAGATTGAAATCGGCACCCGCACAGTGTTTGCCGGTGCGCTCGTGCTGGGCGATCAGGTGCTGCTTGGTGCCATACCGATGGAAGATATGGACCTTCTAGCCGTGCCGCGCGACCGTATAGTGATCATCAATCCACTCAGCCCGAATGTGGTGACGAGCACGGGAAATTGACCTTGCGACTTGTGCATGGTCGACTGTTTTTCTTATTGTTATTGTTGCACTGTACGCACAAGTTACCACCTGAGCCTCAAACCGAGACACGGGAAAACCGTCTCCGCGTTAATCGATTCAAGGGAGCGGCAATATTGGATGGCCCGTCGAAAAGTGCGCATGCCTTAGGCTATGTGGCCTTTGGGGATGAAATGCTGCTGCTAGAGACACGAAACAAATGGCAAAAAGTCAGAACTAATCGATTCGAGGGCTGGTTACGGGATACACACGCATGTGTGTTGCCGGAAAAAAGTAAGTTCTGGTATGAACCCTTCCCAATTAACGCGCAAAATCTCTTCGAAATCCATCCGAGTTTCCTCGTTGAAACTGCCGTATATGAATTAAAAAGCTACGCCAAGACGGAAAAATACTGGCCGAATCTGGTGTGCGAACTGGATTTTTCCACCTACCAGGTTCATGCAGTTTACGCCAAAGATTGCAAGAGTATCTGGCATCGGGTAGCGGTTTTCGTCTTCAAGAGATTTGATGCTACTCAGCGACATCCTTATGCAGTCATCGGTCTTGTTGAGGCAGGTCTGATTTGGAAGCCGATTTCCATTGAAAAGAAGACCAATAACACAACTGAAGGCGTTATTGGACTGATTCCGTATAGCAACGGTGCAGAATTAAATCCAGAATGTCCCAGTGGCATATGACTTTCAATCTGAGCTGAGGTAGACTAGTTGACTAACCTGACAAACACCGCACCGCGTACATATACGCCCCCAGCGATACCGCCCTGCTTGTGCCCAAGCGGGTGCGGCCGACGCCCGTGCACTTCATTGCGTCGAAGGTGATCTTGTGTTCAGTGCCCGGCACTGCGACGGTTCGCGGTTCGCCGCGCAAGAAGTTGTCGTACCCCGCCTTGTCTTCTACGTTGAAGGTTTTGATCTCGAGTCGCGGCACCTCAGCGTCGCCGGCCAGATTTGTGAACGGTTGGCTGAGTGTCTGCATCATCGCAGGCGCGAAAAATTCCCAGGCGTTCGATAATCCACCTCCGATGACCACGAGGCCGTCGACGACGGTCACCACGTTCGCAATCGCCTCACCGAGTGCGCTGCCGAGTTCGATGAAAGCTGCCTTCGCTGCATCGATGTCACCGGCTATTTCACCGGCAGCGATGCGGTAGATGTCCCTTGCGGTGAGGTCGTCACGGTGGCCGATACGGCAATGTTCTTTATAGACACGGCGCAGCGCGCGAATGCTGATACTTTCTTCGATGAAGGATTGATGAAACTTCTGGTTTCTGAGCAGCCAGACTTCACCTGCCGCCGAATTGTCACCCGTAAAGAGCTCCCCATTGCGGGTGATGCCGCCACCGAAACCCGTGCCGAGAGTGAAGCCGATCAGGTTCTTGTACTGTCGCGTGCTGCCCGCGTGTACCAGGTGCCGGTTCATTTCGGGGAGAAATCCCCCCATTGCTTCACCGTATGCAAACAGATCGCCGTCATTGTTGATGAAAACCGGAATGCCAAATTTATCGGCGAGCATCGGCCCTAGCGCGACACCACCGCGAAACGCAGGCAGGTTGCCGAGATCGCCAATGATTCCCTCTTTATACCAGGCGGGACCGGGAAACGCGAAACTGATCGCGTCTGGTTTGTCGTGCAGCTGGCTCATGACGTGCGCGAACCCTGTGACGATGGTTGTCAGGCAAAGGTCAAGATTGTCGCCATGCGAAGCGGTTTCGATCGCTGGCACAATCTGTTTACCGCCTGCCATTGCAGAAAATGAAAACTTGGTCCCGCCCGCATCGAGCGTGAGAACAATACGCGATTCTTTTTCAAGGGGTTGTTGCATGGTGTTTGCGTTCGGCAACCGCGATTGCCGTTAGATACAAAAGACACGCGGTAGGCACCGCGAGAGCGACGGAAAGTGAGCTCTGTTCGCTGAGGTATCCCATAACCGGTGGCACAAATGCTCCACCGCAGATTGCGGTCACCATCAGACCTGAAATCTCATTGGCTTTGGCAGGCAGCGCGTCCATTGCAATCGCGTAAACGAGCGGAAAAAGGTTCGCGAAGCCTACGCCGATTAGCGCGGCGGCGACAAAGCCGAGCACACCAGACCCGGCAGCGAGCAAAGCCAGGCCGCCCAGTGCGACGGCGCATGACACAAGAAAGAAAGCTGAGGGCTTCATGCGCGAGAGCACCAGAGTACCGCCAAAGCGCCCCGCCATCAGCGTCAGAAAAAAGATGCCGGTTCCGGCCATACCGTAGTTGGCCAGCTTGTAGCCGTATTGTTTTTCGAGAATCGACGGCAGCATCGAGCTGATGCAGACTTCAGCGCCCACATACAAGAATATCGCGAGCACCAGCAGGGCGATACGTCGGTTCGCGAGCAGCGCCAGGCAATCCGCGAAAGTAGCGGCGCTCTTGCCTTGGCTATGGCTCCCGCTATGGAAAACCATAGCTACGAGCGCCACTGCGGTGCCGGCTGCAAAAACTGGAAAAACCAGCTCCCAGCGATTATCGAAATACCGGTAAGCCAGAACAGGAATCAGCGGAGCGCTCAGCGTGCCGATGCCTTTGATGAACTGCCCAAAGGTCAGGTTGCGCGCAAAAGTGCCGGCCGCAGAGACCTCTTGTAAGAGCGGCCCACCGGCAACCTGCAAAATCGTGACGCCGGCCCCGAGCAGCAGCACGGCGGTCAGATAACCTGCATAACTTGTGAGGCCGATCAGCGGAGTCGTGACGCCCGCGAGTACAAGTATTAATCCCCCGATGGCGACGGGTTTTTTACCCAGGCGTGCCTGCATCACGCCGACGGGAATCGAGAGGGTGCCGAACATGATAAAGCCTGCGAATGCCACGAAAGACGCCTCGAACTGCGAAATCTGCAGTTTTTCCTTAACTAAGGAAACCAGCGGCCCAATCAGGTCGCCGAAACCCATTACCAAAAAAATCATGTAAACACGCGTCTTTCTCATCTGCCCGGAAACCTCTTGATAACATTCTGGTATTCCGTCGAGCCTTCGCGCAGCGTGCGTTTGAAGGTTTTGTAATCAACCGCGTAGAGGCCAAAACGTTTGTCATAACCTTCGAGCCATTCAAAATTATCCAGCAGCGACCAGAAGTAATAGCCGCGCACATCATAACCTTCGTTAATTACGGCCGAGAGTGCATAGAGGTGCTGGCGGATGAAGAGTCCGCGCCGGGTATCATCGGCATCTGCAAGACCGTTTTCGGTGATGATCATGGGAACGCCAATGGGTGAAATGCGCTTCACAGCGTAATAAAGCCCTTCGGGATAAATCGCCCAACCCATATCACTTTTCGGAAAACCGGTCATCTGCAGTCTGCTGAATACCGGGCTTGAAAACGGGTTAAAGATCGCCGCGGTGCGCGTGTAGTAGTTGATGCCGAAAAAATCCATCGCGCGCACGCCGTCTTTGTCAGTAAAACTGTACGACCCGCGAAACGGCAGACTGATTTCGTATTTGCCGGTTTGAAAAAAATCGAGCATCGCGCCCATCCAGAAGCGCTCTTCGTAATACGCGGCGACCCAATCCATGATAAACCACGGATTGAACGGTCTCGCTTCGAGCACGGCGATAATCGCGCCGACCTGGTGTTTTTTGGTCACGGAGAGTTTCTTGAAGTTGTCGTAGGTGCGAATATGCCCCTGCAGCATGTTGCGGGTCACTTCGCAGCTCAGCTTAAAGTCCTTTTTCCCTGGGGGAAATCCCCCTTCTAAATAACCGCTGAGCGGATATAAATTGAATTCGTTAAATGTGCTCCAGTAGACAACCTCGCTCTGGTATTCGTTAAACATTCGGTTCGCATACCGCAACCAGTATTGCAGATTCTCTTCTTTTTCAAATCCGCCTTTGGCAACAAACCACAACGGGTCTGTGAAGTGGTGCAGCGTGATCATGGGTTCGACGCCGCGCGCTTTAAGGCGCCTTATCAGGTCGCGGTAATGCGCGATTGCCTTGAGGTCAAACTTGCCCTCTTGCGGTTCGATGCGGCTCCATTCAATCGAAAAACGGTAGGCGTTGAGGCCGAAGTCGGCGATCAGCTTCACATCTTCTTTATATAGCTTGTAGTGGTTGGCCGCTTTGCCAGCGACCTCACCGCGCATGATGCGGTCCCGGCCGTTTGCCTGTTTCGTCCGCTCCCATACATACCAATTATTGTTGGTGAGATCGCCTTCAATCTGGTAGGCCGACGTCGCCGCGCCCCACAAAAACCTTTTCGGAAAGGTGATCTTGTTCGTGTCGATTCTGTCCCAGTCCCATACGGGATTTGGGTGGCGCGCATTGAGATACAGAGTGATGACAAGATTGATCAGTAGCAGCACCGCTGCGATGATAATCGATTTTCTGTAACGCCTGACCATAAGGCCCAAGGATGCCCTTAAATCAGCGGCTCGCGAAACTTGTTTCGGTCACAAAGGCGCCGCGCAGGTCACCCAGTTTATAGCCCGTCGCTTTGTCCTGCGGGTAAAGCCTTTTGATCTCGGCAGCAGACTTCTTGTCTAATGTGGCTGAGTCGCCGTGGCAGCTAAGGCAGAGCGGCTGGTTGAGCTTAATTGGGTGCATGGTGTAAAACTTGCCTGCATCTTCAAAATACGCCGGCTGAACACTGCCCTTCTGCCACGTATCGAGTATGCGCGCCTGCGCATCAGTCGGCGCGTTCTGAGGATTTCGATTGCGAGACGAGATGCGTCGAAAACGAAATGACTCCGCATTCAGTTCTGAGCGTGCCTTTGCCGACCACTCGACAACTTTCGTCTTGCCGTACTGCGGTGCAAACTCGTTGCAATAGGATACCGCCGCCGCAGCGCCGCTCTCGCTCACCTTTTGTTGCAGCGACTTGACGAGGCCCGGCAAGACATCTTGCATCACGTTGGTGGCGAAAGTGAGGTGCTTATCCTGATTGGGCCTTGCCTCATTGCAGACGATACCTGAAAGCAATACCAGGGTCAACGCGACGATGAGAGAGTAATTGAGATACGGTGCCATGATGAATACTTGTCAGATTTGAAAGCAGAGCGTCAAGGGTTGTGAGAGGGCATAGAAAAATCGTTTCACTATTTCACCACCACCCGCACGGCCACCCGTCGGTTGAGCCTTGCTGCGTCGGCCGACTTGTGTGGGTAACCTGGCTTTCGCGCACCGAAAGAACGGTACCGGTAGCGCGCCTGCGGAAATCGCTGCTTCAGGTAGTGCAGAACAGCCTGTGCGCGCTCGCGCGACAGATCGTCACCTGAGCGTTCTGATTTGTTGCTGTGCCCGAAAATCTGCACCTTTGCGCCCGCGGGAATCTTGAGAGCGTCGAGCGCTGCGCGGGCCTGGTTTGACAGCACCGACGAACCTTGTGTAAAAAACACCTCGAGCGCGCCAGAATCGGCTAATCTCCCCGACGTGGTTATCTGTTTTGTCGGTACTTTGAGAACTCCCGGTTCGATGCGAATTACCGAACCGTGTTTGAGCCCGAACGCCTGCTTCAATAACGCCAGCGATTCGCTCGCCCGGTAGCGCGCAGCAACAATCACCTGCGGCTTCGGCCTGTCAAATTCGCGCACGACAAAGTCTGAGCGAAACCAAAGGTCGCCAAGGGGAGTAATTTGCGTCGCGATAATAGCGTCACCACCGGCAAACTGCAGGCCATCGCTTTGCAGCGTTACGATTGCGGGCGAACTCAGCGCCGGGCAATACATACGGATTGCGTAACGATACGCTCCCGGCTGCTGGTTGGCCGGCTGCACGATTTCTGAAGCGCATTTGGTCGCAAGCAGCTGCCTTACGTAGTTTGCCGCCGCGAGTTGGTTCTCAAAGCTTGAGGTGATTGCCGTCTCGTCGAGCACAAGCTTCAGGCGTTTGCTCACGCTATCGTACATCGGCTGGTCTTCAATCGCATTTTCATGCAGGTATTGCAGGCGCTTCAGAAGCGTGCGAAATTCGGCATCCACCTGTTGCGTCTGCAGGCTGCCGCAGGCAACGGGCAATGCGAGCAAAAAAATAGCGGTCAGAAATCGTCGAGTGTGCATTCCGTCGTGACAGCGTTTCGGGTCGAATAGCTTTGTACAGAAGAAAGTCGCTTGCCTCGCCAGCGCAATATTTTATCGAACCTTATGCATCTTAAGACGTCAAAAACCTATATGAATACACAGGTCAAGCGCAGTCTTATGTACCTGCTCGTAGGGGTAGGATTAAATCTGCCTCTGCGAGCCTCCATCGAACTTGTTACCGTGCCCAAGAGCCAGGCGGTGCAGCTGACGATTTATAACAGTGCCGACATCACGATGGTGAAAGAATCGCGTGAACTGACGTTTAAGCCGGGTCTGAACACAATACAGTTTTCATGGGCCGGCACGCTGATTGATCCTACTTCTTTGCGTCTGACCTTTCTCAGCAGCAAAGACAAGTTGACGCTGCGGGACACTTCGTTTCCACCCGGCCGCAACGATGCTCTGCAATGGAACATTGACAGCGAGCTTTCGGGTTCGGCGCGCGTCGAGATCAATTATTTCACGTCGGGCATCACCTGGAACGCCGACTACACCGCGATCACAAACGCCAAAGAAAACTCAATGAATGTCGACGGATTTATCCGCGTTATCAATAATTCGGGTGAAGATTACCCGAACGCAGAAGTTCGGTTGGTCGTCGGCACAGTGAACCTCGTCGAAGACATCGCGGGCCTCGCGCAGGGTAAATGGCGCTACGCCGACCTCGACGAAGACAAGCGTGATCGTGTGCGCAATGGCTTCAAACGCAAGATGAAGAAAGCCGAAGCCGCAAAAGCCGCCATGGAGATGGAAGACGCGATGCCGCAACCCTCTGCGCCGGCTGCGGGTTCTTCGCAGCCGAAAGAGATTGTCAAAGAAGGGCTCTCAGAATATTTTCTCTTCACCGTCGAAGGCAAAGAGAAGATACCGAACGGCTGGCAGAAGCGCCTAAAAGCTTTCAGCGCCAAAGACGTGGATGTCAAAGTGATATACCGGGCTTCAGACCGGCTGACTGGCGGAGCGGTGCACAAGTTCTATGAGTTTCGAAACAGCAAAGAGAAGGGCGCCGACCCGAAGCTGAGCCTCGGCGTTTCGCCTTTGCCTGACGGCACGGTACATATTTTCTCTGAAGACAACAAGAACAATCTCTCGTATCAGGGTGGCATTTACATGAAGTACGTCGCCACCGGCGACAAAGTCAAACTCGATGCCGGGGCAACTCGCGAGGTCGTACTGCGCACCTTCACCCGCGACTTCAAACGCGGTTCGTTCATCACCGAGACGCGCTACGATAAGTCGCACTACGTCAAAGAATGGGTAGATGAATATTTCTACGAGCATGAACTCGAGAACACGCTGAACCGAGCAGTGAGCGTCGAGATTGAGCGCACTTTTCCCGGCACGTTTGAACCGGGAAAAATATCATTCAAATACGAGAAGGTCGATTCGGCAACGATCAAGTTTTTCCCTGAAGTCGATGGCCGGGAAAAGAAGAAGATTCCCTATTCGATTCGCATTGAGCACAAGGAGTAATTTATGAACAAGTCGCTTTATTTTCTTGCAGCCCTTACAATTTGTACGGGCAACGCAGTTGCCCGTACAAAGTTAGTCACTATGCCGCAGCGCGAGTACACGCGCATCGACCTCAAGAATCCCGGGCAGACGATTGTAGAAGAGGAGCGCACGGTTAACCTGCAGCAGGGCACCAATCAGGTCGAATATGCGTTTTCGGGTGTTGCGGTAGACATCAACAGCATTCAGTTTCGGCCGATCAAGACCCCGGGGGCCGTGCGCGTTATTAACGTGAACTATCCCCCTGGTGAGAATGCACTTTTTTGGGAAGTCTTTTCAGAAAAGGCCGGGCCGGGTGTGTTTCGCATCTCGTACCTGATTCAAAATCTGCAGCGTACAACCGCATACGAGGCGGTCGTGGCAAAAGACGAGAAGTCTCTGATTCTCAAGGCGCAGACTATGGTGCAGAATGCCTCGGGCGAACATTTTGCAAGCGCTGAAATTTTGAGCGTTATTGGCAAACCCTACAACGGCGGTCTGCAGCAGGGCGAATCGAAAAAGATTCAAGCCTTTTCGGCGGCTGATGTGAAATTCACCAAGAAGTTCTTCTTTGACCATTCCCGCTCAGAAGACGTTGCGCTGATCTATGAAGTGCGCAACGATAAATCTGCGGGTTTACCCGAGGTGATGCTGCCGAACGGCAAGGCCCGCGTCTATCAGGAAGACTCGCAGGGATCAGAAGCCTTTCTCGGCGAAGACTGGACGCAAGAAACCGGCGCCGGCCAAAAACTCGAGTTGAAGCTCGGGCAGGCAAAAGAAGTTAAGGTGAAGCGATCGATCGTCAAAAGAAAAGAAGAGGTCGTCAAGCTTCCCGTCAAGAATTTTCACCAGACGATTCGCTACCAGGTTGAAAATTTCAAAGACGGCGAAGTACCGCTGACGATGGTTGAACACCCCGGCGGAGAGTGGGTGATCGACGGCATCGATGTCAAAGAAGAGAGCGGCGAGCGCGACGAAATCAAAGAGAGGTCATATTCGGCGGATGTCAAAACCGAACGCATCGATCTCGACAATGTCAGGCTGCACGTGAACGTACCTGCAAACGGGCGCGACAAGAAAAAACTCAACATCTATGTGCGCCTGATTCTGAAAAATCGCTGGTAGGCACAAAGAAATTCATTGAACAGATGCCATGAAGAAAATAATGAAACTGGTAGTTTCGGCTGCGCTTGTATTTTCGATTGTGCCTATGCTGGCGGCGCAGGCTAAAGGTAACGCTGCCGAAAGCCGTCCTGAAAAGAATCTGACGATACCCCCCGATACCCTTGCGATGCCCGACGGCGGCTTTTTGTCAGACATCGACGGTAACTGGGATTGTGGTGAATTTGGCGCCGTGGTGCTGCGCCAATCGGGTAACAAAGTCACGGGCACATACGGCGAAGACGGCAAGATTGTCGGCACGCTCAAGGGTAATCGGTTCACCGGCACATGGAGCGAAGCCGGCGGTGCTGCAAAAGGCGCATTCGACTTCAAGACTTCGATCGAGCGCAAAACAAATCGCCCGACAAACCTGCGCGGCAAGTGGAAAAATGCTGGTGAGCGCAAATGGCAGGCAGCACCGTGGGAGTGCTCAAACTAGCAGTCCTCTGAAGGCCTTAACCCCTTCGAAGAGAAGTTTTCAAACCCGGTGCCGGCCGGGTGAAAATCAACCGGGCCTGAGAATATTTCGCCCAGAAACGGGGCCGCATCGCGCAGCACTGTATCGTGCGGCAGGTCTTCGGGAAAAAGCACACCCCGTTTCGGGTTCTGCATCAGGTATTTAGCGCCTGCGAGCACGCCGGCGGCCACCTGAATCACGGTCGCCGAGTAGAGCGGGTCGCTCGTTTTCAAGATCGAGCCACTCCACCAGCACCACGGCGAGCTTTCGCCCGACAGCGGGTTCGCCGCGAGTACAAATAACAATCCTACTCTGTCGTCGCCTTGCAGCGCATGCTCCGCCGGATTCAGAACAATGCCGGTTTCTGCGCCGCTAAGACCCGCCTGTAGGCAATGTTTAGTGTGTTCGTTCACCTCATAAACAAAGCAGATGGTCGGGGCATAATCTGGCTGTTCGAGCAGCTTTCTCAGTGTGAAGATCTCTTCATGCGGAATCAGCATGCCTTGAATTTCGCGGTGGGGTACGTAAGACCTTGCGCGCGCTTGCCATGCTGGTGTCTCAATCACAGCCGTTCGTTCGCGAACGAGCACCATGCCGTCGGGCTGGGTGACTTCATGCGTGCCCCACGCGAGCTGCACGGGGGCGAGCGCCTCAATCAAAAAACCTGGGCAGCTCCAGGTGTTGACGAAAGCTTCGGTTGAAAAGCCGGTAGCGGTCTGTGTATCGAGTTCAGAGCAATGGATCGCCTGCACATGCAAATGGCGCGCGAGACCCGAAAAATCTGACGCTGCCAGCATGCCTTCCAGCGGCGCATCAGCACGAGACGCCAGCACGTGCTCTGCAATGTCGAGCAACCCCTGCTTCGCGAATGCAGAAATCAGCCCAGGGTTCATGCCCTGATCAAAGAGGCAGCTTGCCATTTCTGGCGCTGCCTCGAAGGGCGCCACAAGCGCGGCCATCTTCTCGTGGTTGCGGTAGTGCAACAGTTGGTCATCTGCCGCGTTTTCGATGCACGTGTTCAAATAAAGCCAGCGGTTTTCGAGACAGAGTCTCACCGTAAAAAACATGTCGGCATCGGTCGTCAGATCGATCACGAGGTCGCCTGGTTCAAGGCCGATGTCGTTCTGCAGCGTCGCGAGTGTGTTGTCGCAAGTGAGCTGGCGTTCAATAAAATGCGCTCCGAGCGCAATAAATGCATTTACTGTATAATGGCCAGTTTGGTTGCTCCGCTCGACCAAGTAAAGGTCGTGTGGATGAATATCCAAAAACTCATTCAGCAAGTGCAGGCAGCATTTGCCCACCGCACCGATTCCCAGAATTGCGATCTTCATCGAAAGGAACCCCGAACGCCATGAACACGAGAACTCCCGTTATTGAACACGCGGTGATACCCGACCAGATAGAACTGAAGCCCACCAAAAACGGCTACATTGGTATCTTTGCCAAATATGACTTTCCCAAGGGCACTGACATCTATTCGCATATTTTTCGCGCCGTGGCTGAAGATGCTGAAATAGTTCTTGTGACTCCCCTTGGCGAAGTCGCGATCGATATCAAGGTTCATACGGTGCGTCGCGCAGATGGCATGAGAGACTATTACGGATTTGATTCGTTTATGAATCATTCGTGTGATGCCAACACAATTTCCGTAGCGTATCCGGGAGATGTTGAAATAAACAAGTACTACACGCACGCTGCGAAAGATATCAAAGCGGGCGACGAAATCACCTGCAACTATCTGCTCTTCGACTGGGATTGTGACGGGCATTCATTTGACTGCCTCTGCGGCGCCGCTGGGTGCTTTGGGCATATCGGTGGTTTTGCTGATCTGCCGTTTGAAGCGCAGGTTCGCTTTGCAGACGGTCTCGATGACCCGACTTTCAGACGTTTTGTGGCGGCTGCGGGTGACAAACTGCGCACGGCTAAGTTGTCTGCGTCAGCAGTTGCGCGCTTGCAGGCGCTCGCCTAAATTAAGATCAGCCCGCCTGAAGCATCGCTTTGATTTGAGATTTTGAGGGCGTCGGTTTGCCCTGGTGCACCACTTTTTCGTCGATCACGAGCCCAGGCGTTGTCATTATATAATTCATAAAAATCTCAGGATCTTTCACGTACTCAACCTGGTCGGGCAGATTCAGTTCTTTTAGCGCCTCTTCTGTCAGGTCGTGCAGCCTCTGGCAATTGACGCACCCTGGCCCCATGACTCGTATTCTCATATTAAACCTCGTGTTTCTTCTTTATATGCAGTTTCCGAATGCATAGCCGGCTGCAGTGGAAAGTCCGATGACGATTCCCGCATAGGTAAGCGTTCTCCGAAGGCCCATAATACTTCGCAGCGCCAACAGCGCGGGCAGGCTCAGTGCAGGGCCCGAGAGCAGCATCGCAAGCGTCGGGCCTTTACCCATGCCGGCAGACATGAGTCCCTGAAGAATGGGAACTTCGGTAAGCGTGGCAAAATACATCAACGCGCCGGCAACGGATGCAGCGAGAACTGCCGTGAAGCCGTTGCCACCGACTGCGCGTTCGATATAGACCTGCGGTATGAGTCCCTGTTCGCCTGGTCGCCCGAGCAAGAGACCTGCCAGAAATACGCCGGCAAACAGCCATGGCACGATGAGCTTAGTATTCGCCCAGGTTTCGAGCAGCCAATTCACCCGCTCGTCGCGGTCCATAAGAACAAACGACGCGCCGGCGAGCAGAAGCGCAAGTGCGATCGCCGCGGCGTAGCGGTTGTCGTAGAGCAGCGTATACATAGAGCCCGTTTCGAGTCTTGGCAGTGTTGCAATAAGAAGTATCGCCACCATCCAGGTGAAGAAGAGCACGTTCTTGTACATCGGTTTGTTTGCAGGTGGCGCCGTAAGACCCACCTGTGCAAGCCTCTGCTGCTCAGCGCCACGAAACAGGTAGTGCATCAGAACGCCCGCCAGCACGGAAAATGCTATTGAGAAGGCGACACGTGCCACACCCAGTTGCCAGCCGAGAATTCGTGCGGTCATGACGATTGCCAGAACGTTGATTGCGGGCCCGGAATAGAGAAAGGCAATCGCGGGGCCAAGGCCTGACCCCCGCCGGTAAATGCCCGAAAACAGGGGCAGCACCGTGCACGAACAGACAGCTAGCACAGTACCTGAAACCGACGCCACAGCATACGAGAGGTACTGGTTTGCAGCGGGCGTAAAGAAGCGAATTATTGAGACCTGCGAAATAAGCGCCGCGATGCCCCCTGAAATAAAAAGAGCCGGCACGAGACAGGTCAGCGTATGTTCGCGAATATACGCCTGCGTTAACAAAACGCCTTCGAGCACCGCGTTCTGGTAGTATCTTTCCCGAAAATCGAATATGAAAAATACAATAAAGGGGCTGATCAGCCAGAGCAGTTTCTTGATTTCTTCTTTATTCATAAAGGGGAGCGGATTCGATGAAACACGCCTCAAGCCAGGCGGCTATCCTGTGTAAACCGGGACGGTGTTCACAGGGTGCAAATCAGTTTTTAAGGTTTGAAATCCCCCCGTTGCCTGACTGGTTATCTTTCAGGCGTTCGCAGCGGGCTGTTTTTCTCTTTCCGCCGAACCCGGCTTTTTAACATAGCACGAAATGGAGGATATCAGCTTCAGGCAAACCCTGTTCTACTGTTTTGCCTTCGTACTGACCGGGTCAGCGCTCGGCGTGGTCTTTCACCGCAATCCCGTTAAATCTGCTCTCTTTCTCGTGAGTTTCTTTGTCGGTCTCGCTGCGATGTACGCGCTTATAGGCGCTGAGATTCTCGCAACACTTCAGGTGCTCGTATACGTCGGTGCCATCATGGTGCTTTTCTTGTTTGTTATCATGCTCATTGCGGTGCGCGAAGAGAATTTTGAGAGCCCGCTCAGCAATATCGGTCGCACTTCGGTCGTGTTAGGGCTCGCGATTGCCTTTATTATTCAGCTGCTCTTGTTGCTGCAGATTCGTTCTGGCAGGGGTGACTTGAATCCCGTTGCGCAACCGTCGACAACGCTCGCCGCGGGTAAGCAGCTGACAGACAGCGCGCAGGTGCTCTCGGTGAGTCTGTTTCGTGACTACCTCATCGCGTTTGAACTTATATCGCTTTTGTTGCTGGTGGCTGTAGTCGGCGCCATCATGATTGCCAAGAAGAACCGACGCATACACGAATAGTGGCAATGGTATAAGCGGGGCGTAACAGGCAATGCACGATTTTCTGTCAGTCAAAGCAATCGCGGTTCTCGGCTTCGTGCTGTTCACCACCGGCGTCATGGGTGTCATCACCCGCCGCAACCTGATCGTCGTGCTCATGTCGATCGAAATTATGCTCAACGCAGTTAACCTGTTGTTCGTGGCATTCTCGCGTGGCTTCAATGACACAACAGGCCAGGTGATGGTGCTCTTCGTCATGGCGATAGCGGCCGCCGAATCGGCGATTGGCCTTGCGCTCGTCATTGCATTCTTTCGCAACTCGCGGCATATCACGACCGATGAGCTGCAAAATCTGAAGGACTCATGAATAAAGAGCTGATACCCTACCTCATCGTTGCGGTGCCGCTGCTGCCTCTGCTCGCAGCGCTTTTCAATGCGCTGCTATTCGGCTGGGCGAATCGAACCGGGTCGCAACGCATTCAATACTGGACCATTCTTATTTCGATCTCAGCGACGCTCGCTGCCATGGGAGCGCATTTTGCCGTACTGCACCTGCATCCGTCTTTGACGGGAGAAGGCACAGCGACGATTGTCTCACCGATTAACTGGATTTCGATGACGTACCCGCTGCGGCTCGACTGGGCCGTGCGATTCGATGCGCTGACGTCGATCATGGTGCCGGTTGTGCTGTTTGTCGGCCTCATGGTGCAGATATTCAGCGTAGGCTACCTGCACGATCGCAAGCATGATATCGCGCGCTATTTTGCTTTGCTCAGCTTCTTTATGTTCAGCATGCTGCTACTTGTTGTCGCGGCCAACCTGTTCGTCTTTTTTGTCGGCTGGGAAGCGGTTGGCCTGTCTTCATACAAGTTAATTTCTTTCTACGTCGATAAAGAAGCGGCGCAGCGCGCAGGCAAGAAAGCTTTCATCATGAACCGCATCGGTGACGCGGCGCTGCTGCTCGGCGCCTTCGCCATTTTTCGTACAGCCAATACGGCTGATTTTCGCGACATCGCGCTCGCCTTCACGCGCGGTAGCATCGCTGCGTCGCACGCCAATTTTATCGGACTGATGATTTTCATCGGAGCAGCCGCCAAATCGGCGCAGTTTCCTCTTTATACTTGGCTTCCTGACGCGATGACAGGGCCGACACCGGTATCTGCCCTGATTCATGCTGCGACGATGGTGACAGCAGGCATTTTTCTCATGCTGCGTCTTGAACCGATCTTTGTCGTTGCCCCCGAAGCGTCGCAGATCGTGTCGACGACCGGCGCCATCACCGCCCTGGGCGCAGCTTTCGTCGCAGCCGGGCAGACAGACATAAAGAAAATACTCGCATTTTCGACGGTCTCACAGTTAGGCCTTATGGTCGTTGCGGTCGGCAGCGGCGCATATGCGGCGGCGTTCTTTCATCTTTTTACGCACGCCTTCTTCAAAGCAATGCTATTCTTGATTGCTGGTGCGATCATCACCTACGCGCACCACGAACAGAATATTCGCCGCATGGGGGGCCTCTTCAAATCGCGCCCGGTGCTTGGTCTGTTATTCTGGCTTGCGCTCGCTTCGCTCGCAGGTATTCCCGGCCTTTCGGGCTTCTTCTCAAAAGATCATGTTCTTGCAGCTGCATTCTCTCTTAAGGCCGGCGGATTATTTATTGGTGCCATGACAGTCGCTGTATCGCTGCTTACCGCATTCTATACGTTCAGGCTCGGCATTGTCGTTTTCCATGGTTCTCGCCAAATGGCGCCTGATCACCGTCACGATGCAGAGAATGAACACGAACCGCAGGTTAGTTTTTATCTTCCGCTGATCGTTCTCGCTATACCTGCTGCGTTCGCTGGTTTCGTCGGCATACCGGCGCTCTTTACAGGCAGCGAACCTGTCTTCTTTGAATACATTGTGCGCAACTTTCCCGTTGCGCTCAACGACTTTGTGCGGTTGATACAGAACCCACTCGATCATGCAGCCGAAATCAAAATCGTCGCAGCGGGCATTGCAGCGACGCTTTGCGGTTCTCTCGGTGCAATCGTCTGGTACGGCTTCATGCGTCGCAGACCTGCGGCCGAGGGTGCGTACCGCAATGTTTGGGCCCGTCTGAGTCTGAACAGGCTGTATGTCGATGAAATTTATCAATCCACCTTTGTTGCGCCATACAAGGCCCTTGCGCAGAAAGTATCAGATTGGGAATTCAAGATCTTGCCTTCCATGTCAGAAGGGCTTGGTTCGTTCGCGCAGGTAATCGGCACAGCGGTTGCACGCCTGCAGACCGGTGAGCTTGCGCATTACGCGATCGCGATTTTCGCGGGTATACTCATGATGCTGGTGATTGCGATGGGGGTACTGTAATGATCGCCCTCGCAATTCTCGCGCCGCTCGTCGGCGCAATTGTAATTCTCATCGCCCGAGACGAAAAAGCGACCGATCGGCTGCGCAATAGAAACGCGATAGGCGTTATCGTGTTCTCGGCAATCTCACTCGTTGCAGCCATCGTGATGCAAAAGCGTTTTGCTTCGAGTTATGGTGAAGCGCAACTGAAAGAAGTCTGGTATACTTTTGCCGGCGCCGGTCTCAATATCGCTTTTGCTGTCGACGGCCTTTCAATGCCGTTGTTTCTCTCGACGGCGTTTCTGTTTTTGGTTGCTGCGATTTTTTCACTGAATGTATCGCGCCTGCAGGCAGCCCCTTTGACAAAACAATTCTGGGCGATGCTGCTGCTGCTCGAGTCGATCGTGCTCGGCGTTTTCGCAGCCTACAACTTTGTCGTCTTTTTCATGCTGTGGGAACTGTTTTTGATACCGATTGCAATTCTGATCTGGCGCTTTGGTCTCGAAGAGCGCAAAGTTGCGGCGACGCGATTTTTCATTTACACATTTGTTTCTTCAGCGTTCATGTTGGCCGCATTCGCCGCACTCGTGTACTTTACGCCTCGCGTCGGCGCTGATTTTGATCTAAAGACGACGTTCGCCTCAGAGATACAGTTAATCCATTTTGAGAAGCAACGGATCATTTTTCTGTTTTTTCTCATTGCCTTTCTGGTGAAGATGCCGATCTTCCCGTTTCACGCCTGGCTGCCAATGACGCACACGCGGGCACCGCTCGGCACGCTTCTGCTTTCGGGGCTTTTTCTGAAGCTCGGTTCATACGGCGTAATGCGTTTTGTGACGCCCAACTTTGCAGGGGTCATCGCCGAATGGGGTACATTCTTCATCGCGCTCGGTATCTTTTCGATGCTCTACGGAGCCTTTGCAGCTTACCGGCAGCAATCGTTTCGGTATATCATCGCTTATTCGTCGCTTTCGCACATGGGCCTGCTGTTTGCGGGTACACTGACGAATAACGAATACGGCATCACGGGTGCGATCGTACAGAACGTCGGACACAGCCTTGCAAATGCGCTGCTCTTCGTGCTCGTCGCGATGCATCTCTCACGCGGCAAGTCAGACAGCCTTGCCGAAATGCAGGCCCCCAAAAGTTTCTTCTACCAACTGGCGTTCTCCATTGCCCTTTTCTCAGCGATCGGCGTTCCCGGCACCATCGGATTCGTCGGGGAGTTTCTGATGCTTTTCGGCCTGTCTTTCAAATCATGGCCCCTCGCGATTGCAGCCATTACAACACTTGTTGTGAGCGCGGCCTATATGCTCAGACTCTACCATAAGGTAAGGGCGAATGGCACCGACGCGTCATGGCAGCCTACCGTGCTTGAACGCGCCTGCCTGGCGATGCTCTGCGCCGCGATTATCTGGTTTGGTGTGCAGCCTGGTTTTATCGCAGAGAATGCGCGCAGTACCGCTAAAATAATCACGGCGGGAGCAGGGGTGAATCGCTAATGGCAATCTCGATCAATGAACTGCTCTCGATGGCGCCTCAGTTGCTGCTCGTCTTCGGTGGTCTCGGTGTACTTGTTTCACAGATTCTGATTCGCACCACCGGCGGTGCGCGAGTCGCCTGGAATCTAACGCTGATCACGCTGCTTGCGACGGCGACTGTCGTGATTTCGGGTTTGAGCGATGCAACCGGCTCACTGACCGTATTGCCCCGTGCATTTCTCGGCGCCGATACCGTATCAGCAATAAACAATTCGTTTCGTTATTCGGCGTTTAGCGGCAACGGAATCTTGTTGCTCGTCGCGTTGGCAATTGTCGCGATGCTCTTTCTGCGCACCCTGCTACCTGCGCTGAACATCGATTTCGCAGAGAACTATTTTTTGTTGCTCATGAGCCTCGCGGGCTACGCGTATGCAATTTGTGCAGAAGACATGATCACGCTTTTTGTCGGGCTCGAACTCGGGTCTCTGCCCGTTCTCGTTCTCATCGGCATGAACCGTGATTCGCGCGCCGCAAATGAGGCGGCATTGAAGTATCTGCTGCTCTCAGCCTTCGCCATGGCATTCTTACTTCTGGGTCTGGCGCTACTTTATGCAGGCACAGGCACTGTGAAGCTGCGCGAATTGCGCGAGATAGGCCCGCATTTCACCAAAACACGTATAATTGTGTTGGCGCAAATATTTATCGTAGCAGGATTCTTCTTTAAACTCGCGGCATTCCCTCTGCATGCTTACATCGCCGACGTATACGAAGGTTGCACAACCGCGTTCACCGCTATTCTGGCTTCAATTTCAAAGGCGGCAGGCGCACTGCTTCTATTCAAAGCTTCAATGGCGATGCACGACGGCTTTCGCCAATACCTCGCGCCAATCTTGACATTTGCAGCCATTGGCTCGATGTTTATCGGCACTTTTGCTTCGCTTGCGACCCCCAGCCTTAAGCGCATTCTCGGTTACTCTTCTATTACGAATGCCGGCTTCATGCTATGCTTTTTAATTGTTCCCGGTTCTGTTGACCCAGGCATCATAGGAACCGTGAAACAGGATGCCGGGTCTTCCCTTTTTATATATGTCGTCGGCTATACAACGGCGTCGCTGCTCGCATTTGCAGCAATTGCCTTTATCGAACAGCGGGAAGGCAAGGTGAATCTGGAGCTGGCTGATTTGAACGGGCTCTTGCAGCGCGACCGCCTCGCCGCCTGGGCGTTGGGCCTGTCGGTGCTTTCATTTATGGGTATGCCGCCTCTTGCCGGCTTCTTCGGTAAGTTCTTTCTGTTCAAGAGTTTGGCTCTTTCAGGAGGTCTGACGCTAGCAGCCATCGCAGGCCTTGCGAGCGGTATCTCTGTCTATGCGTATCTGCGCATTCTGAAGCCGATATTTTTCGGCGAAGCAGAAGGCCCGGCAGACGCTGCCGCGAGTATTACAGCCCCTTCAGCGCGCATCGGTGTTGCGCTCTCTCTCATCATATTAACTTTTTTTGCAGCTTTTTCCGCATTTTTATACAATAGCGGAGTGACGGCTGTACAGAAAATTTACTGATTTTTGGGAGAAAATATGTTCAGAAAGCTCAATAAACGCAAGTTTCGTTTTTCCACTATAGGCGTGGCGAACTTCACGCTGTTCGTGTTTCTGATAGGCGTGGCATTTTCACCGTTCGCTGGCACCTGCGGGGGCGGTTCGGTCGCAGAAGCGGGTACCGATAATCCGCTGCTGAAATCTGACGCAGTACAACATGTGCTGAAGTTTCAAGAGGCGATCAGAGAAATTTACAAAGAAGTAAATCCGGCGGTGATACGTATCGAGACCGAGCAAACAGTCGAGATGAATCATCCCTTCTTTAATGACCCGATGTTTCGTCGTTTCTTTCAAGTGCCTGAGGGGCAGCAGAAGCAAAAACGCGCAGGTTTAGGTTCAGGATTTATCATATCAAGCGACGGTTTCGCCGTGACGAACCATCACGTCGTGCAGAAAGTTGATAAGATTACGGTTAAACTCACGAACGGAAAAGAATACACCGCAAAACTCGTCGGCTCTGACCCAAATTCTGATATTGCGCTGATCAAGATCGACGGGGCGAAGGGCCTCAAAACAGCGCACCTCGGCGACTCGGATAAAATTGAAGTTGGCGACCTGTCGCTCGCGATCGGCAATCCATTCGGTCTGCAATCGACACTGACGACCGGCATTATCTCATCAAAAGGGCAAGATGTCAATTCGGCCGACGGCGTGAGCCGCATACAGACCGACGCATCCATTAATCCCGGAAACTCAGGCGGACCGCTCTTGAATGTTCGCGGTGAAGTGATCGGTATCAACCAGATGATCTACTCGCAATCGGGCGGTAGCGTCGGCATCGGCTTTGCGATTCCCATAAACCATGCGAAGCATGTGATCGAAAAACTAAAAGCAGGCAAAAAGATTCGCCAGGGGTACATCGGCGTATCCGTCGACCCCGAAGTTACAGAGGAAAAACTCAAACTACTCGGCGTCTCTGGCAAGACCGGCCTCATCGTCGCGCAGGTCGTCATCGGTTCGCCCGCGTTCAAAGCTGGCATCGTGGCGAATGACTTCATCACACACATCGACGGTAAACCCGCAGAAAAATTTTCTGTATTAAAATCTGCAGTGCTGCAAAAAGGTGTGGGCGCCAATATCGAAGTGAAGTTAATCCGCCAGGGCAAAGAAGTCGCCGTATCTGTGAAGGTCGCCGAAGCCCCGCAGCAACAGCAGTGACGCTGACCAGCACGACACGAAGTCGTCAGGTGAGCGTCGGCCACGGAGGGCCTCTTTGACGCTGACCAGCACGACACGAAGTCGTCAGGTCAGGGTCGGGCAAGGATGCCCTCCATGACCCTGACAGCAGACGTCGGTAATTCGCACACGGTTGTCGGTTTGTGGCGTGAAGGCAAGCTCGTCGACACGCTGCGGCTCGCGACCGAAAGCCGCCGTACAGCAGATGAATGGCTGCTTTTCATCAAAGCATGGCTCATTGGCGTGGCCGGTGGCGAAAAGATCCACAAGGCTGCTGTGGCGTCGGTTGTACCAGCGGCGAATGCTGCGGTCAGCGATGCAATCGCCGCGTTGGGCGTGCAGTCTGTGACTTGGGTGTCTGCTGAGCTGCCCCTAAACTTCACTTTTAATTATCCACAAAAGCAGACTTTGGGCGCCGACCGTGTCGCGGATATGCTTGCCGCCGTGCACTACTTCGGCAATGATTGTATTGTGCTTGATTTTGGTACTGCGATCACTTTTTCCGTTGTGACAGCTGGTGTGTTTCAGGGCGGTGTCATTGCACCCGGAATCATGTCTTCGCTAGAGGCTCTTTTTAACGCCACCGCAAAGTTGCCCAAGATTGCCTTCCATCGCACCTCGCGCGCGATCGGCAAGTCGACGGGCGAAGCGATTGAAATCGGTGCATACGTCGGTTGGCGCGGGGTCGTCAAAGAGATTCTCGCAGAGATTAAAAGCGACCTTCCCGAAGGGGGCAAAGCGCATCGCGTGATCGCGACCGGCGGTATTTCTGAGTCACTCGATTTTGCACCTGACTTTTTCGACGTCGTTGATCGCAACCTGACGTTGAAGGGCATCTACCTCGCCGCAGAGAAAAACTGAATGCTGATGCGTGCCCTGCGCATTTACAAACTCGATGCGTACCTTCTGCGGCATTTTCTGCCTTCGCTGGGCGTGGCCTGCGGATTCTTCACTTTCATAGTTCTCGTTTTCTTTTTGAAAGAAACGATCAAACACGCGGTTGAAAAGAATCTCGACTTTCAGGTGATTCTCGAACTCTGTTGGTATGCCCTCGGTTGGACGTTGACGCTCACGATACCGATGGCCTTCTTGCTCTCGACGATTCTGACCGTTGGCGGATTAAATTCCGATTCTGAAATTATTGCGATGCGCGCCGGCGGCATCACGTACCCGCGCATATTGCGGCCGTTTGTTTCTGTGGCCGTGGTTCTTTTTCTCGCGCTCATCTGGTTCTCAAACTATGTAGTGCCGGCATTTGCCGACAACATGGAGAACATGCGCAATTTTATTTTGACGACCGACCCCATCGCGACGATTCAACCCGGGCAATTCATCACGCTCGACAAGCGCGAGAATTTCGTGCGCAAAATCTATATCGAGAAATCTCTCAAGACCAAAGATTACGGTGGCGAAGTTTTACAGAATATTCAGGTGCGCAAGATCGGCGCCGTCGGCAATATACGCCAACTGACAGAAATCATTATTGCGCAAGAAGGGCGCAAGATTCTTAAGCAAACCCCGCAGGGTGAATGGGTGAAAGCGCTACGTCTGACGCGCGGCTATCTTTTCAGCACAGGTTCTGATGGTACATTCCAGCGCGTCGACTTTTCGGGTGGCATGTTCGACCTGAACATTCAGGAACCCGAAAAGATCAAGAAACTCAAGCGCATTGAAGACATGGGTTCTCTGACGCTGCCGCAGCTTATTCAGGGCTTTGAAACGATCAAGCAATACCCCGAAGCAGAAATGCTGACGCGTAAGGCCGAGCTCGAAATTCACAAGCGGTTCGCATTGTCGTTTTCCGTAATACTCTTTGTGCTGGTGGGATTTCCGCTCGCTATCGTCAACCGACGCAGCGGCAAGGGTATGGGGCTCGGTGTTTCGGTTATTTTTATCTTCGCGTACTTTGCCTTGTTTCTTTCCGCCGAGACATTTTCTGTTTCAAGGCCGATTCTCGCGCCCTGGCTTGCTGCGCATGCGGCAAATATTCTGATGGGTATCGGGGCTCTGTATTTTTCGGTCTCGCGTCTGGCGGAGAAATCTCTGTTTCGCTTTTGGAAATGACTGCGAAGCCTGCGTTTCCGAAAGCAATCAAAACATTGCAATCATGCGGGCGAAGTTCAGGTATTCGTCTGAATCTTGTTTGATGAATTCAAGCCCATATTTGAAAGCTTTGCCGTAGCCGCCTTCGGGTGCCGGGTCGGCTTTTTTCCAGCGGATATGGCCGCGAAGATCGATGATCTTATCAGGTTGTTCTTCTGACACAACCCATATCGCCATCAACTGGTTCTCGGCGTAATCGACGTACGTCTGAAACGAGAGGCCGCTCTGTGAAACATCGATCAGAAAAGGGGACTCAAACAATTCAGTCGTACCCAATTCGACATTAAAGGCTGAAATCCACACCTGGCTTATGCCCTGTTTGCGCGGATTTTTGCGCCGCTCTTGCTGCGGCTGCTCAAAGAAGGCGAGCAGCTTTTGTCTCAGCGTCGCTCGCGATACGGGTTTTTGCACGAGGTACGCAATTTCGTTGAGAATGCCCGCGTCGAGTACGCCTGTCGCCTGCGGATCGTACAGCATGAAGCTCGGCACGTCGGGATACGCGTCCCGGAAGTTTTTCAGAAAATCGCGAAACTCAGGGTTGATACCCTCGGGAGACAAAATCGCAAGCTCAAGCGGCAGCCGCATGCCCGATTCGGGCAACCGGGTGAGCACGTTCGCGCCGAGCCTCGTCAGCAGTGCTGCTTCACCTGCGTCGACCCCGGGGCAGAATAGAAATACATTCTTACCCGAAAGCGGGCGAAAGCGAAACTGGCCGATTGCCTTGTCGAGCGACGCCCGGCTGAAAGGTTTTTCGAGCATGTGGTCGATATGCCCGAGCAGGGCGTGATCGATGCGCCCGCGTTCGACAAATTCGTGCAGCAGAAGCACCTTGAGAGGAGCATATTTTTTCTTCAGCGCTGGCAATTTCTCTACGAGGCCGGGAGCCCCGCTGTAGTGCACAACCAAAACGCTCTCTGCGTCTTCGCGAGCGCGTAAGTCTTCAAGACGCGCAAGCGCATTAGTTTCGGCGCCGCGTTCGGCGAAATAACGCGCCAAAGACTCAGTAACGGAAGCAGATTCCCCGTGGAGAAAGAAGACAGTATCGGCGAGCGAGGCTTGCGGCACCGTCAGTTCATTTTGAGAGCGCTTTTTACAGACGAGATCAGGCGATCTTCGGTGAATGGTTTAATGATAAAGTCGTGCGCGCCTGCGGCAACCGCTTCTTTAATAAAGCGGCTTTCGCCGAGCGCCGAAACAACTATAACTTTCGCGTTCGGTACTGCCTGCTTGACGAGCTTCGTGGCTTCGATACCGCCGAGGTTTTTCATCGAGAGATCCATAGTAATGAGGTCGGGCTGCAGCGCGGTCGCCATGGCAACAACTTCGTTGCCGTCGGTCGCTTCGCCTGTGACTTCAAAACCTTTTGACTCCAAATGCCTGCGTATAACCTGCCGCATGTAACCCGAGTCATCAACGATAAGCACTTTCTTCTTGTCGGACATATATACTGAACGACGAAAGTTGAGTCGGTTTTACGACGCCTTGCCGCGGTTTTTTATCGAAATCCAGATTTCGGGCAGGTAAGCTCCGACGATAATCATAATCAGGCCGACGAGGTTTGCCCCCGACATGAATTTTACCGTCTGCCAGCGGTCTGCGCTGGTATTCATAATAGAAAGGTACCAGCCACCGATAACGAGCGCCAGCCCGACGAGATGTGCAAGAGCATAGGTTTTAATTCGTGACCACATATTAAAGTAGGATTAACGAATGTTCTGAGGGCTGCAAGCTAAATTGCCAGTTTTCACGGGAAATGCTGAACTCTTGGTCTATAAGCTGCGCATTAGACGAAAGAATATAAAATATCTCGACAAGATGTGCAATTTTTCTGTGATGAACATTTGTTTACCTATCTTGGAGGGTCTATGAAAAACTTTCGAACTGCGCTTTTTGCGCTTTCTTCCTTAATGTTCTCTGCCTGCAACGGCTCAACTGAACTTTTCACAAGTTCCAAATCTTCAGCTTCTGGCGTTTCTGGCAGCAGCCAGTACATCGACGCAGGTAGCGGCGGCACTTTGCAGTTGGGTGCAAACATGACTCTCAGCGTACCCGCCGGTGCCCTCGATGAATCGGTAGAAATTTCTGCGCAGCAGATTACGGCGCCTGCCGATGCGGCGGGGGTGCATCCTCTTTCGGCTTACAAGTTTGGCCAGCACGGTCTGCAGTTTCACCGCCCGGCGTTGCTGAAGATGTGCTATTCCGCTTCAGAAGTGCAGAGCCGCGGTCTCAATGAAGATTCGATGGCAATTTATTACAATGATACATCTGGCTATATCAGCTATGGCGGCACCGTCGACAAGACGAAGCACTGTGTTACGACAGAGATTCACCACTTCTCAACTTATTTCGTCGCAGCGCAGCAGCTTCTGACAGTGAACACTGCGCCGGTAATTGGCGGAGTGAGCACTCTGCCTTCGACACCTATGGCGGGCATTGGCCTAAAGCTCCGCTCGGTGATTACCGATTTCAATGCCGCTGGCCGCGGTCAGGTTGCAACTGTCTGGCTGCATTACTGCGTTGGTTTACCCACCACAACTTGCGGTGGGGCAGCGACCTTTCAAAAGGTTGCGATGCAACCCGATACAACTTCAACAGTTACAACCAACCGCTTTACTTACACAATACCTGCGAATCAGGTTACGACTGCAGGTATCACCTATTTCATTGAAGCTATAGACAATCTTCGTGCTGCCCGCATCACGGCGACCAGCACGCGTACGATCACAGCAACAGCTACAGGTCTGACGATTTCACCAGCGACGCTCGACATCGCTGCCGGCTTCAGCCGCCAGTTCACAGTACAGGCGGTACCCGATTCAGGCCCGCCACGTGATATCGACTTTGCTCAGGTTAGCGTCGGAAATGGCATCGGCAACGCAGGGCTTAATAATCAGGGTGTGCTCGTGTTCGATGCGACAACCTCTGGCGACCCTTTAACAACCGGCTTTCGCACAGGTGCAGTCACTGCCACCCTCGGTTCGCTTTCTGCTTCGGCGGCTGTAAATGTGTGGCCGGGCAGATTAACTGCGATTCAACTTTTAGATTCGACAGGCGTTGTGCTCGGGACAAACATTGCGCTTGCTCCGGGAGCGGTGTTTGATTTTGACGCACGCGGTCTTGATGCGTTCGGCAACCATAGCCTTGTTTACCCTGCCTGGATCGTGACGAACCCGCTTTTGGGTGCCATTGCCAATAACGACGGCATCTTCACTGCCAGCGGCAATGACGGGCAGAGCGGTGGAGTTATGGCGATTGTGGATAATATCGCCGGTCATGTCAATGTAACACTTGTTGCCCCGCCGACAGTTTCCCTTGGGCTTTCAAGTTCTGTCTTTTCAGAAAACAGCGGGTCAACAATGGTATCCGCGTACCTGAGCCAGGCATACGCATCACCGGTAACGGTAACTCTTGCTTTTTCCGGCAGCGCGCAACCTGTTGGTTACAGCGCGAGCGCGACCACGATCATTATACCTGCAGGCCAGCTTTCGGGCGACATCACCCTTACAGGCATTGATAATGCGCTCTTTGATGGCAACCGCACGGTGGTTGTCGACATAGCCTCTGTAGCCAATGGCATCGAAGCCGGTGTACAACAGGTTACTGCAGATATTCAAGACGACGAAACAGCACCGTATGTGATTGGTGGCACGCCGCTCGATGGCTCTACCGGCAATGCAGTTAACACTGCTATTACTCTGAGTTTTTCGCAGCCGATGAACCCGGCAACGCTGACTCTTTCGACGACGACTGCATGCACCGGCGCGATTCAGGTTTCAACGCAGGCAGCAAATTTCTCTGCGTGCATCGCGATGAATGCTGCTCTGGCCGTGATGTCGAACGGAGACACCACAGCGACCCTGACACCCGCTGCAGCACTCGCCAGCAGCACGACGTACCTGATTCGCATCACTGCGGCAGCACAGGGTGCTAACGGCGCTCCGTTGGCGAATCCAATTACTTCGCCCAATGGGTTTACTACAGAAGGGGCGGCCGTGACGAATCAAATCATCGGCACTTCTGGTGAAGATTGGTTTGGCGCGTGTATCGCGACGCAAGGCGACTATTTGTTGGTGGGAGCTCGACTTTCTTCTATGAGCGCATCTGGCAGTTATACACTGTATAAGCGCACCGGGACTTTGTGGAATCAAATTGCGCAATGGCCCGGGGTCCCACCGTTAACTGTAGGAAGCAAATCTTGCTCCATAAGCGGATCCTATATTGCGTTTCTGGCCGGCAACTCGGGTGAGACCGTCCAAATCTACAAGAACGATGGTTCTGACAATTTTACGAACACCGCGAGTTTTCAAATAATCAATCCAGCTACGAGTTTGGTCACCGCGGCTACCTCGCTGTCACTATCGAACAACGTCCTCGTTGTTGGTGCGACTAGTGTAAATTCATTCCTAGGCCTGGCTTGGATTTATCAAAAATCTACCTCGTCCGAAACCTGGTCTGTGGTTAACGCGGTTTCGGGCTCCTCCACGGAATTCGGCTATGCGGCTGCGACGAACGGTCAGGTAGTTGCTGTCGGGTCAGCGGCTGGCGGGGTCGATATCTTCGAGGCCGATTCGGGCAATGTCTGGCAACTGGTTGCTACTTTCGGCGGCTTTTATTCCAACGTCAGGTCGTTAGCCATTTCAGCTTCAGGTGTTCTGGTGGCGGGGATGCCATATGCGACGGCGAACGGGACCATCGGCAATGCAGGTATTGTTAACGTTATCGAAAAAGATCAGAGTGGAACATGGAATACGACTGCTTCCCTTGTCAGCAATGATATCGTGAGCTTGGATAATTTTGGTGCGGCCGTTACCATCGATGGTGATGTGATTGCGGTCGGCGCGCAAGGCGAGTCAGGTGGGATCGGGGACTCCTCTGACCCATTACAAGGCCGTGGGGCGATCTATACCTTTCAAAAGGATCCCGGGGGCTCTTGGAATCAAATTAGCAAATTTGACCAGCCACTCCCTGTGGCGGGTGATCCAAATGGCCGCGGGTATGATCGGTTGGGTTTCTCCGTAGCCCTTAACGGAAGTGTGCTCTTCGGTGGCGCGATCAATACTGTAAACTCGGGAGTTGCCCCGCTTCGCGGCACGGTTTGGATATACACGACTCCGTAGCTTTTCACTTTTCGTTACACGAAAGCGGCTTCGGCCGCTTTATCTTTTTCCCGCATCATGTGACATAATTGCTAAAGTCATAGCGCATTGCACAACAACAACACTTGTTCACTAATTTACGATTTTTTGGCCCCTAAACTATCCACCGACGCATATTACAGTGATGGAGTGGCATGTAATGCGCCGTAAAAGCGCACAATGTGTCGTCATATAGACATAGAGGGAAAAATGAAGAACGTAATGCGTTGGAAACTACTGATCTTAACCGCACTGGCGGCGTATGCGTTAGCGTGCGCGCCCAAACGAACTATTACCCAATTCGCAAAAAATAAAGAAGCCGAAGCGGGCCAGACATACACCGAAGAACAATTGCGCGCAGCGCTGGGTTCTGATCGTTATGACTCTTTGATCGTCGGTATCGGTCAGGATAACCTGAACCTGCTCACCTATGGTATTGGTATTTCAAACATGACCAATTTATTGAATCAGATTCAATTACCTGGCAAGCTTCCGGCGCTGATGTCAGATGGCCCCAATTCGAGAAAATTAAACGCAATTGAAGTGCTTGATCTGCTAAACAAGACAGACGATGCGCTTTCCAATGCGAATTTCGTGAGTTCAACTTCAACAAGTGACGATACAGTCAAAAAAATTGGCAAAATGATAAATGGCGTTACCGTTGCAGGAATGGAAGGCATCAAGAATATCGTACATGGCGTTATCGATAATTCTTCTGATCGAAATTTGACGCCGATGCCGAATGCGGTATCCCGACTCGGGCAATTAATCGGTGGCCTCAGTGAAGCAAGCGATGTCATGACGACATTAATAGCTGACCTTGCAGCACCGTCAGGTGTATTCTCCGCTTCTGGCAACGCGAAGCTGATTCGACTCGTTAACGGCACGGAAGACATGGTTGATTTGATCAAGATTATCAGCGAAACTAATAACTTGAGCAATATTACTGGGGTCATGGTCGGCTTGACAGGCAATATCTACTGCTCGCGCCCTGAATACCTAACCAAAGCAACGTGCGAAGGGGCGCCGGTAGCGCCCGCTCCGACCTGGTACAATACCATGTGTAGTGTTGGCTCGCCCAGTTCGCCGCATGTCACCCGCGCTGCTTGTACAGCTGCGGGTGGTGTCTGGACGCCAGATGGAATACAGAACATGACACGCATGATTAATGAACTCGATCGCGTTTGTTCGAATACGTCGCACACAAACGCCATGGCCTGCTTTAACGCTGGTGCAAACTGGCGCACTAAAGCATCGAAAATTCCGGTAATCGTCAACAACATCACAAATGTGCCCAACATGTACACGATCGTCAATGGTCTGACGAACGATGGTAAGCGGCCGGCATGGCCGACCGTCGCGCTGCCAGTGGGTCTTGGTCTGCCAACGGCTTACCCGGGTGATGGCGGCAACGTCTTCGACGGCGTAGACTCTATGGTAGCAACTATTAACAAGCTCTATGTAGGTAGCGATGCAGATTCGTTTGGATTGAATGGTACGTTGAGATTGGCGTATATGGTGAACAATCTTGATGTCACGCCGGTATTCGGCAACGACACGAATTTTGACGACACTACGGGCGGTTTCAGTTGCACTACGGGAAATTTCAATAATCGCCTGAACTGGGGTTTTTCAAACAACGGCTCGGCATCCGCTCCCTTTAATGGAATGGGGTGGGCTACCGACGGATTGTCTACCCAGGCGGGTGCTTGCGCATTACGTAACGACCCGACAGCCGCAACGATATTCACGCAAACCCTCTCTGCCGAGCTGGTCGCCAATATCACCACTGCCGGAAACATGACGTTCTATTACCGCACACAACTCAATGCGGGCGATACTTTGCGCTTCTTTGTGGATGATGTACAGGTGGTTTCATACACCGGCACGATTGCATGGGCGCAACGCACTCAGGCGGTAACCACCGGCGTTCACCGTTTTCGTTGGGATGTACAACGTCGACTGAATAGTACCGGACAGGCTTACATTGATACCGTTGCTTTGCCCGGTGATAAAGGTGCGGCCCGCACTGCCGCAGAAAAAACCTTCATCATGCTCAATAACCTTTATATCGCCTCAAGTATCACCAACGTGGCCGATATCTTGAGCAACGTCACAGCGCCCGCCTGCATTGCGACGCCGCTCACATGTACGCCAGACTGGAATAACGGTCTGGATACCCTTATTCATACTGTGAATCGGGTAGAATATCCAGCGCTGCTATCGAGTGTGCCTCGACTTGCTACAACGGTTAATACTATCTCGAACCTGCAGATCATGTATGACATCATGAACAACATGAATAGTCAGGCTTCGACGAATCAACTCGTCGCTATGATGGATTTTGTGCAGACACCCGCCACTTTACCGACTCTGATTAATGAACTAAGCGGCCAAGCTGGTGTTCGCACGGCAGATATTCTCAAGTCACTAACTTCCGGTGGCACGTCGAATATGCTTCGTGTGCTGGCAGACGCACCGAATGGTGCGCCAGTGCTCGACACAGCGCGACTATTGAATGGCGTTCCAAATACGATACGGGTAGCGGAGATTCTCAACAAACTAAAGCTGACAGCCAACGTCTACAATACGACCACCGCTGGGGTGAGTATTTCCGTCGCCTCGCCAGCCGTGGTGACCTGGACTGGGCACGGGCTTGTGCAAAACGCGCGGGTTTCTTTCAGCACGACCGGCCGATTACCGACCGGCTTATTCTCGGGGCGCGTGTACTACGCGTGTATCGTCGATGCCAACAGCTTTCGGCTATCTACCGACTTGAGTTGCTCTGCGCTGCAAAATTCTACAGCAGCAGGCTCTGGAACGCATACCGCACTTGCAGGCGACGAGACCTTTTTTCAATCGCCGAACCCCGGTGGCGGCCAGAAGCTGGCTCAGTTCTTTAATGCGGTCAATTCTAAGGGTAGCGGTAGCGCCAACACATGTAACGTGAATGACAACGAAGATGATTTCTGCATCAAGAACCATTTGGTGCGTCTCGTGAATGACATCGCAAATTCTGCAGCTGGCTCTACCACAGTGGCCGAAATTGTCAGTAACCTGCGCCCAAATGCCGGGCCTGGCGGAAACGATGGCGTGACGCGCATGGTGGATGTCTTGTTTGAAATGAAGAACCAAACTTTCGGGAATAACTATACCGATCCGCTTTCGAACAGCACAGCCGAAGATTTTGGCCGCTTGACTACATTCATCAAAGACATGACTGGTGGCAATGCTGGACTGAATACGGCCCGAATGGTAAATGAAGTGCAGTTGGCTTACATGAGCTCTCGCGTCACTTTTCTCTTGAAGAATATTAACCGTATGCGGTACCTCTCGCGCATGCTTTCAGAGATGACGAGCGTTGACTTGATGCTTCAGTTGCTCAACGATTCAAGTACAGTCATCGGCACGATCGATACGTTGGTTGATACGCACGGCAACGGTACCTATGGCGCAGGCGCAATCGGTTCGTATGCCGGCGCGTTCTACGGAGCATCGCCCACGGGCTATGGTTGCACGACTGTTGATTGCGACACAAACACAACCGATCAATTGGGTCGGTTGATTCAGATGATCAACAATATCTATGCGATTGGAAACACTCTGACACTTGTGAACACGGTGACGGATATTGGTTACGTATCTTATTTAGTCAATAGCGCGAACCGTATCAAATACCTCACAGACATTGTGAACAATCTGACAAATATCGACTTACTTGTGAAAATACTCAACGGGGCCGATGCATGTTCAGTCTATGTCGCTGGTGTCAACGACGTAACCGACACTTCTGCGACTTGTACGACCGCCGGCGGCACATGGTCAGGGGTTGGCAAATGCAAGTCCACTCCGGCTCAGACGACGTTGGCTGGCTGTCCAGTGAATCAATGGGAAGGTGCAGAACGCGCCAAGATGCTGGCGCTCGTGAATAACATCGGCGATAGCGAGTATCTGGGTAACGTCAATGCAGGTAATCTGCTGGGTGCCGGCGTTAACTCCAAAGCCGTTGGAAACATGTATGTTCTCTGGGATACAGTGAATAAGCTGGGCTATAATGGCGCGACTGCGCGCAGTCTGGGCCAGCAGATGCGGGTGGTGAAGGTCATTAATCAGATACAGTATTGCGGTCTCAAACCGCAATACGACAAGCGCATACAGAATGGGCCTACTTGCGTTAACGGGTCCAATGTCATTCAGACAGGTTATCAGCATGAAGAAGCCTGTACGGCAGCCGGTCTCTTTTGGAAGGCCAAATACAACAGCACCAATTCAGGGAACTGCACAACCGCGGGTGGTCAATGGTTGACCGATGGATGCTGGATGACCGCTAGCAGCATATTTAATACGTGCAGCGACGCAACATACGATAAACCCACAGCAGGCCCACAGACGCCTGGTGTCTATTTTGCCAACGGCGATCGTTTTGACGGCCGCAACAGAACGGCGGCACTGATGCTTGGGGTGACTGACGGTACTGCATTCTCGACGGTCGTGGGTGATGTGCAAGAAACCCAAAAGACCATCAACATGGTGAACGGGGTGCGCCGCGTCCGCACTCTCAGCCAGTTTGTAAAATGGACTCCGGGCGCGGTCACAGCGGCCTTGGTCAACAATACGCACCCTACAGCGGTCTTGCGCTCGCTCGTATACCTTGCAAATAATCTTGAAGATGATGAAGATACGACCGCGAAGGCCTTCGCTTCGATGGTGCACTTTGGTGTGCGCATTGTAGCCCAGGGTAAAGAGACCGCTGCACCGACCTGCCTTGAATTTACCGGCCTAGGGCCGCGTCGTCTGGCGGCAGTCATGAACCTTGAAGCGGGCCCATACCTTGAGGGCTTGGTCAGTAATCTGGGCTGGAACATGTCGACTGCTGCGATGAATTGTGGTTGGGGGCGTGACGATGGAGAAAATGCAGGTAGTTGCAGCGCCGAAGACGGCGGTACTGGCGGCATGTACAAACAGGTTGGCAGTAGTTATGTGGGTAATCCTAAGCCTACCGCTCTTCAGTGCATCAGGCCGCGCGAGTTGACGGCGGGCTATAGGTATGGCAACTGGACATGGTCTGCTGGCACTCAAGGTATAACAGCAGCTAACTGCCAGAGCCTGATGCCAGAAAGATCAGGCTTATCAATCTGCGATTCAGTCACCGACAGCATGATTTGGGGCGGTTTCTCATCGGTCGACGATGGCATTGGACAAGGCGGTTGCTCTGGTACTACTTGCGACGATATGTGGTCAGTCTTGAAGGGCACCGGTGGCGGCATCGTCGGGTCTCTCATGGCTTCTAACAGCAGTTATGTCGGCTTCCCGCCGCCGCGTGTTTATTCTAACGCAGAAAATGACACAGCTGGCATCAGGGGCGGGGGGACCATATGCACCGATGCGAGCGGCAACAACGGAAACAACTGGCAATGCGTGCGTGTTGGGCTACAGTCTGGTGATTTACGACCCGGCGACACCGGTAACGGTTACTATTGGGGCACGTATTGTGCAGCTGGCACCAGCCAAAATGTACCAGGGATTACGGGCGCCATCTCAACGCAGACCCTCGCGCGAAACTGCATTTTCAATGACGGCAGCTGGAAAACTGAGAAGAATTACCAGGGTCCATCTTGTAACGTTGATCCGTCGCTTGGGGTAAAGGTCGGGCCATAATCCCCGTTCGACAAGCTACGGCGTGCCATTCATACGTGGTGCGCCGCAGCTAAATATTTTGACTGTACTCGATATGTTCATGCTTTGCGAGTGATCATGCGCTTCTTGCCTGTGCTTTCGATTTTAGTGTACGCCATTATTGCGTGCGCAAAAGAACCGCAGCGTTCTGAAATCCCCGCTAAAACGCCCGACCGCGCCAAGATCATCAAGGCTTACTTTAATACGCCTATCAAGATACCGGGAAAATTTGATGGCTTTTGGTCTGCAGACGCGAAAGAATTTGCTACTCATTTGAATAAAAGCCGCAGCGGCACTCCCTTACCAGCCGATGCGAAGAATACCCGCTACTTTCTGCGCATCGAAGGGCAAAATTGCGACGAACTCTATTTCATCGATGGCGGCGATTTCACCATGAGTGCCGGTACGTTAAAGAAACTTGAATCAGCAAAGGGCCGCACGGCGCATTTGGTCGTATTTAAACGAGAGATACCCGGTGGTGTCAGACTAGAGCAAGGCGCTATCTTGACGATTTTTCACGCCGAGAAACGTATTGTTCTCGAGTTTCCCGACCACAAGCTAACTTTTTTTCCCGAAAGTGAAAAACCGTCTAGCCTGGCCGAACAATTCACCGCAGGATTTTAGGCGGCATGATGCGGTTGTTTCGCGCAAACGCAACAAGTCGAAAGACCGTCCTTCTCGCCGTGTTATTCTTGTGGGGGGCCTGCGCAAAAGACCCAGTCTGGTTGCCAGAGTCAAAAACTCTGCTTGAAAATATGAACCGCGAATTCGAAGCAGTGCTCCCATCACTAATCCAGACCAACTCGCCGGAGACCTTATATGTTGGGCTTCGACGCCTGGATAAATGGTCTGACCAGATACTCATTGAAATCACAGCACTCTTTGAAAAATATCCATACATCATGAGAGAAAAAGTAGCCATAGGATTTCACCTAAGAAAACAACTCGATGATTTAGGCAAAAATTGGAAAGAAGCCTTCGTTGCTCTTCTCGCTTGGGAGAAAAAAATTGGCTACCAAAAAGAATTCCATAAGCTCGGAAATTCTCTTGTACGAAAGGGAGACAAGGTCAAAGGACTGTTAAGTCTTGCTGACGAGCGGGTAAACGAGTAGGTTCACCGCGCAAATTTATACCAAATAATTGCCCAGAAACGCTTGGCCAGCTTCAGAATTGTATACCCTGATTTGCGCGGCTTGCTTATTTCGGGGGGCCCGATATCGACCTCGGCATAACTTTTGGCATAACGCAGTAATTCAACCTTAAGCAACCAAATGCGTACCGAATTCTGATTTTGGCGCATTCGATCTACCAGACTGCGCCTCACCGCGCCGATACTGCAACCAAAGTCGCTCATTTCATAAGAATACAACAATCTGAACACCCAACTGACAAAGCGGGTGCCACAGCGACGCCACCATGCCTGCGGGGGGCCGCCGGTGCGCCGGCCAAAGACGAGCTCAGTGCCCTGCGCAGCGATCAGCGCAACCTTTTTCAGATCGCCGAGAGCGCAGGAAATATGGGCGTCGACATTGACGATGATATCTTCACGCGCAGCCAACGATCCGTCGGCAACAGCTTGTTGCTGGTCGAGATTCTTCTCATGTCTAAGCAGTCGTACTTTTCCATTTTGTGAGGCTGCAACCTGCAATAGCTGCCACGATTCATCGTCGCTGCCGTCATCGACAAAAATAATTTCATAGCGTGCGAATTCACGTGAGAAATAATCTGCCAGTCTCTGAATCGTTAAAGGCAGAATATCCGCATTATTATAGACCGGAACGACGACAGAGACACCGAAATCTGATTTCATGGCAATAGCACTCTACCCCTGGGCAGCCACATAATCAGTCTTTTCTGATATTTGTAATCGGGTTCACGAATGAAATAGAGAGTGGCTGGTAACAACGAAGCCGGCCATGCCACATGCTTATCGAGCCAACGCACATGATTTAATCCCTCAAACTTCAAAAACTGTTCTATTTGTTCGGGTGCGCCGTCGCTGATGATCACGGCATCAGGGTTTGCTCGCATCCAGCGGCGTAATCGAAGCAGATAACTGTCTTCACCACAGCAGGGGTAAAACACGTTTTGATTGCGATAATTCAATTCGCTTCCTGCATACCAGATTTCACTGATTGTCAGAACCAGTTCACCCACGACAAAAGCAACAGGCGTTGTCTTTGGAATATTTTCCGGAAGTCTAAATAAGTGTACATTTTCGCGTTTATAAAAGTGATTTGGCAAGATCAGATAGTGAAAATTCCACGCCATCATGAACAGGGGTACTATCGCCGCCATGATGATCAGGCGCTTGTGAAGGTTGTGCAGCGCATATGCCATAACAAGGCACAACAGCGGTGACATAAAGATCCAGCTATATATGGCATTCGCCCGTGTACCAGCGATAGCCAGGGCAATCGGCCATCCGAACAGCATAAAAATGAACAGAACTTTGATCGGAGTTTCGACACTACTGCGAAAAAATCTCCAACCCGCCGCACCGAAACCAAGGAAGAAGGGAATTGCTAACCAGTTCATCATGGGAATAGTTGCCGGCATAAAGAAAAAGCCGTGAAAAAGAGTCTGCATCGCAGCGAATAGCCAGGCGAAACCGCCAAAACGCCTATAATCGAGATAAGCATACATGAAGAATGTACGCAGAAAATCAGAAGGCTTCTCGAAGTGCAGTACAAAAAATGGTATCACAAAATAAACCGCGACGATAACTAATAATGCAGCCGCGCTGACTAAGAGCAGCTGCCGCCAGTCATTTTTACGGAAATAAGCCAGAAGCACGACCAGGCAAACAGAATAGGAAAGCGCCGCCGTGTGATAGCAAACGGCGACGCACAATAAGAACGCTCCGAAGTACAATTGTTTCCTCGTACCGTTCAGTGCAAAAAAAAGAACCTGCCACGTTCCAGCGAGGGAAAGTGCCAGGGAGGGCATGTGCCATTCACCCGAATAAACAGCCATCAATGATGCATGTGTGGTGAGCAGAAGAGCTGAAGCGGCCGCTGACACGCTTCTTGAAAACCCCATCTGCAAAGACAGCAGATAAACGAATACGGCTGCTGCGAGCGCAGACAAAATATTTGTAAAGCGAATCCAATCTAAAGCGGGAATCTTCAGCCAGTCATAGGCCAGGGCTGCGAGGGCATGCCCAAGCGGGTGGTTTGGGTGGTAACGCCCGAAATCGGGCAGGTATTCCCCCTGTGACAGGGCAAATGTCTCGGCGATATTGTAGTATTTTTCAATGCTCGCAGCGTAAGAGTAGGCTTCCATAGATTGCAATTGCAAGGGGAATGCAATAAACAAAACAGCGCCCACCAAAAGCACCAAAAGCAGAAGCTGGTGATCGCGTACGATTTGCTTCATTTTAAGAAAATGCTGTTACGCAGGTGTCGGTGCGTAATTGGCCAGTAATTTATTTACAATATCGTAGTTCAATGAACCCTGTGTGCCAGAGAATCGCAGTTCGTGCTCGGCCTTATTCTTGATCGCACGCTTGATGAAATTCATCAGGCTATCGCGCTTCTTGAGATAAGTCTCCCTGCTAATCGTGATGAGATACGAATCGGCATCTTTTTCCTGTAAATCGAAGCCGAAAAATGTATACATTTTGATGCCGGCGGTATTGCTCTTAAGCACAATCGAATCGATACGCTGTACCTCGCAGTAATGGCTTGCAAAATCAAGGGCCAGCAAAGCAGCAAATACGGGAATTCTCGTCGAAATATAAT
The DNA here is from genome assembly GCA_942492915.1 of uncultured Leptospiraceae bacterium. Taxonomy (GTDB): domain Bacteria; phylum Spirochaetota; class Leptospiria; order Turneriellales; family Turneriellaceae; genus Turneriella. The sequence continues at coordinate 3,022,128 of OW818662.1, read as the reverse complement.
CGTCATCCCAAAAAAACAAGCCACAGGTGCTGCTGGCGCGATCTTCAGGAATATCACGCAGGTAAACGACACCTATGCGCTTTCCGTCGTGGACTACGACAAAAACATAGTGTTCTTTTCGGTTCATTTCATCGAACCACTTATCTTGTTCCGCCTCTGAAATAATCTTGCGGTAGAGGTGATTTTCACGGACAAAATCTTTATTACGTCCCATGCGTACGATTTCTTTGTCGGTTTCGACCATGCGTCGAAGTTCTATGCCAAACTGCAATAGGGTCAGCGGTTGATAGGTATCATGATTGTCGGATTGCGGTGCCATGGTGATTGATACGAAGAGAAATCCGGCAGGTATTCCTGCCTGTCAATCTCTATTGTCGTAATCGGTAGGTCACCATCATCCAAAATAGTTTTAGCAACTTCAAGAAGGAGTAACTCGATGTTTCTGGCGTATGGTTTTGGATATCCACTTCTATGTAACTTTCCGCCATAAGCAGAAGGTCGAGCTTGATCAGTCCGATGGGTTTCTCCCGTTTCTTAAGTCTTTCTATTAAACTTGGCCGCATTGCGACGAGTCCGCAGCCGATGTCCTGAACCTCAAACGGATATATCAACCTGAAAATTATATTCGCTACCTTTGAGCCGAGCCTTCGCCACATTGCCCTATGAACTTGTGCCCTTCTTCTTGTGAATACCAGTTCTTTGCCGTTATACACAAGTTCTGCAATCATTCTTAAGTCTGTCAGTGCGCAAGGCAAATCGGCGTCTACGGTAAGTACGATCTCATTCTTTGCGACAAAAAGTCCGTCGGCAAGAGATTGTTGTTGGCCCAAATTATTCTCATGAATTAGCAAGCGTATGTTCTTGTTCTTGTCTGCCGCGGCCCGCATGAGCGGCAAAGAATCATCGACGCTGCTGTCATCTACCATTATGAGCTCGTAATGTGTGAACTCGCGCGCAAGGTAGTCCGTCAAAGCTGCGATCGTGCCCGGCAAGAAGGCCGCGGAGTTGTACACGGGAACAACCAGGGAAACTGCGAACATATCTCTCATGGCTAACGAAGACGATTTTCGGGAACCCAAATGGTTAACCTTTTCGGATAGAAATCTGGGGCTTTGTGCTGGATATAAAGCGTGGTCTGAATTAGCGATGATGGCCAATCGCCCTGCCGATCGGACCAAAGTTCATAGTTGAGCCCTTGACCACGAATAAAGTTTTCTAGCGCCTCCTGACGGCCATCAGTAACAAGTACGAATCCTGGATGATCGTTTGCCCAACGCTTCAAATGACCGAGGTAATTGTTTTCGCCGCAGCACGGCATGAAGTGCATCTGGTTGCGGTAACCTAATTTGCTACCCGCATACCAAATTTCGCCCATCATGAGCAGTGGTTGGCTAATTACAAATGCTACCGGGGTGGTTGCGGGAATCTGTTGGGGAAGATTGAAATAGAAAACATTTTCACTCTTTGATTGGCTATTCGGATAATACGCGAAGGCAAAGTTAAAGCTGAATACGAACACCGTTAAGCCCGCGCAAAAATATTTAGCGCGCCGATGAAGATCTGAAATAGCTTTGATAATAATCAGAGAAACGAATGGCCACGCAAATAGCCATCCGAGTAATCCGTCGGGTCGCGCCCCAGTGACTAGTTGCATGATGGGCCACCAAATAGGAATCAGCATGATAATCGCTTTTTTGGGCGCCGGGCGCTCACTCTTGTAGAATTTCCAGAAAGTAAATGCCTGCGCAATGAAAAACAACACGACAACTGAGTCAGTTCCTTTGAACCTCACCGGAGTGTACATGAACGTATGAAGAATGGCGCGGGCTGTCATTATTAACCACTCGACACCATCATAGCGGACATGATTCAAGTATTTGTAGACCAGAAAGGTTCGGAGAAATTCTTCTGATGAGCGAAAGCGAAACAGTACGAAGGGAACAATAACGTATACAACAAATAGAAGCAGAAAAATCATTAATCCGACGCTCAACAATTCGCGCCATGATTTTTTAATCGGTCGAACAAATAACAGAACCATACCAATGGGGATCAGGTAAAAGATTGCCCACAAATGATAACACGAGGCAACTGCGAACAGTAGACTACCGCGACGAAGGTATTTCACCTCGCCAGCATCGATGTATGAAAATATTTGCCCGATTCCCGCAAGGCTTAGGGCAATCGCCGGTATATGCCATTCGCCAGAGAGTACAGTAAACATGCCAATATGTGTCGACAAGAAAAGAGCGACTGCAAGAGCCGAAATATTCTTAGCGAACTGGAAATGCCTGGAGATTTGATACAGAAAAAGGCCCGCTAAAAGTGCGCCTAATATGTTTGCGAACCGCATCCAACTCAATGCGGGTACCTTGAGCCAATCAAACGCCCAACCAGCCAGCAGGTGCCCCAAAGGGTGGTTAGGATGGTAACGCCCAAAATCCGGCAGCATTTGTCCCTGGGCCAGCTCAAAGCCGACAGAATTTCTAAAATACCCCTCTATAGCAGTCGCATAATTATAAGGCTCCGGAGCTTGAAATTGCAACGGAAAACAAAGATAAAAGCACAGCGCACCAAAGAGAACCAATGTCAGCCCCAGGTTTTCGCGAACGGCCGAAATCATGAACATTGTATGCTGGGTCAAAGACTCACGACGTCAATGGATACAGAGCGGCTCTTCTCTGCTGCCTGGAGCCGCGTCGTTTTCGGAAATTGGTAATTGTAATCGGCGAGCCAGCACTTCTCTCCTCAGTATTGCAGCAACTCTTCCGGGACCCAAATAGTAAGTCGTCTTGGATAGATCCTTGGAATAAGGTGTTGGACATACAGTGTCGATGGAATTAGCGATGACGGCCAATCGCCTTTGCGATCAGACCAACGCTTATAGCGAAGCCCCTGAGCTTGAAAGAAGTTTTCGAGTGCCTCATGACGATCGTCGGTTACCACGACAAAGCCCGGATGTTCTTTGGCCCAGCGTTTCAGACGTGAATAGTAGTCATTTTCGCCACAGCACGGCATGAAGTGCATTTGGTTGCGGTAACCTAATTCGCTGCCCGCATACCAAATTTCTGCTTCCATGAAAAGCAATTGGCCTGTGACAAAGGCAATGGGGGTGTTTAAGGCTGTCCTTGGGGGCAGACTGAAGTAAAAAATATTCTCGCGCTTTGATAAGCTATTGGGAAGAATGGCCAGCGTCAGGTTCCAGCTCAGCATGAGTACGATCACAGCAGCGACGCCAATGACCGCGCGACGATGCAGGTCTGCAAATGCTCTCACGGTTACCAGGCAGATAAAGGGCAACAAAAGTAGCCAGCCGAGCAGTGCATCGGGGCGCGCCCCGAGAAGCCAGTACTCCACAATCGCAAAAAGATGTTCCATCATTATCCATGCTTTGATCGGGCGCGCAACCGTGCTGCGTAAATATCTCCACAGACCAAAAATGATCATGAGAAAAAAGATTGCTGCGTAGACACTCGCGCCCTTCAACTGAAGTGGGGTATAGAAAACGGTATGAAAAAGAGAGCGCGCAGCTACGACAAGCCAGTCGAATCCGGAATATTGCATGTGAGTTATGTATTTATAGACAAAGAACGTTCGATAAAAATCATGCATTGAATGAAACTTGAAAAGATAAAAAGGGATTGCTACGTATACGACTAATAATAAAAGCAAAATCATTGATCCGGCGGTGAAAAGTTCACGCCAGCGGTCTTTTAACGGCCGCACGAAGAGCAGAACAAATCCAATCGGAATCAAATAGAAGATAGCAGACAAATGATAACAGGAGGCAAGCCCAAAGGATAGAGAAGCGCGGAATAAATACTTTCTTTCACCCCGCTCAAGGTAGGGAATCATCTGCCAGAATCCGGCGAAACTGAGAGCCATTGCGGGTAAATGCCATTCGCCAGAAAGTACGGCAAAAAGACCGAAATACGAGGCAAGCAATGAGCCCACCGCAAGGGCAGCAAGTACGTTGGAAAATCGTAATCGTAAGAGCATCAAATAGAAGAAAACGGCTAAGAAAAACGCGGCAACCGTGTTGACAAATCTCATCCAGCTAAGTGCGGGAATCTTGAGCCAATCATAGGCCCACCCGGCGATTACATGCCCCAACGGGTGATTGGGATGGTAGCGTCCGAAATCGGGCAGATAATCGCCCTGCGCTAACGAAAAACCCATTGAGATTCGGTAATATTGTTCGATGCCCGCCGCATATTTGTATGGTTCAGTTGACTGACGCTGCAGCGGGAAAAAAATATAAATAGCGAATGCTACCAGCAGGACAATAGACAGAGGCAGGTGGTTGCGCAATAAAGAAGCCGCGTGTGGATATTTAAATTTCATGGTATTACGCGCAACAACTCGGCATGGTGGCGAGCGTTTTTGTCACCTTCGATGCGCAAATTCCACGGAGCCGGGTCTTTGTCGCTATTAAATATCAGGTCAAACCCGAGGAATCCAATGAAATGCGCCATCAATTTCTTTTTTCCAATTAATCCCTTCTGTATTTCGTTTGCCGACTGTCATCAGAAAAAATCGAAAAGGGAAAAGATAGCGAGCATAGTATGGCATCGTATTCGTAATCGCCGCTAATCACAGAAGGTAAAACAATATTCGCACGAAAGCAATTCAAAGCCGGCCAGTCAATGCCTAAACATCGCTGACCACAAAAATGAACTTTACGCGCGACGCGCGGTAGGTTCAGCATGCACTCATTGAATAGCAGCGGCCTACAAAAGAACGCATATCGAAGCGCTGTGAGTTATGCAACGTGCAATCACCGCAGCAAGCATCTTGAAGAGAATGATGTGTATGATGCCCGGGGTCGCTGTCCAATTTGTCTTCACACAGGAAAGAGGGCCGAAGGCATTCGGTTGCAGTCCAACCCGGTAATTCATCTCTTGCACTGCCCAACATGTGGTGGACGCTCGGCGGCATGGATGCCGAGACCTGCAGTTCTGCAAGACTACTATTCCGGCTATTTTGATTCTAGTGAGACGGCGGGGGGAAACCAGGCCGTTTGTGTGACATTCCAGGGGATCGAGCGTTTCGCCCGGCATCTGATCAGGGCCATGCCTGTAGCAGCGGGCACCTCGCCTGTGCGTATTCTCGATTACGGCGGTGGCGATGGATCTTTGGCTTTAGAGATTGCGAAATTTCTGGGTGAGCGACCTGTTTCAGTCACGGTGGTTGATTATCAGAAGCCTCGGACGTTGCTCGTGCCGGAGCATGTGCAGTTGGCACACTTCACACACCTCAGCGAGGTTCAGGAAAAATATCCAGAACAGAAGTTTGATATCGTGCTTGCCTCAGCAGTTGCGGAGCATATTCCAGAGTTGCATGGGGTTCTGAAAATGCTATTTGACATCTTGGAGTCCGGCGGCTACTTCTACGCCAGAACCCCGTACATGAGTAACCTTATTGCTGTTGCGCCGCTCATCGACTTTGTGTACCCTGCGCATGTGCACGACCTGGGTGCGTCTTTCTGGAACCGGATAACCGAGACTTTCCATTTGAATGCGGATATTGTTATTTCCCGACCTTCAATCGTGGAAACGGAATGGCGCAGGGCCTTCATCAGGACCCTCGTAGCCAATATTCTCAAACTTCCGGCGCATATCGAGGGAAAAATCGCTCCCCGTCGGATTGATCGCTGGTGGAACCTGGTCGGGGGGTGGGAGATCGTTTTACGGGTGAGGCTGTAAGCGCGACTTTACCAAATGTGGAGATGAAGATCAATCGGGCAGTAGGGCGTTTATTTCGGTAAGGTTGAGCGAACTCTTATTGCCGCCAATTCGTAACTCCTGTTCTTCTTTTTTCTTGGCTGCGCGGCAGGCGAATGCTTTTAGCCGGTCTCGATTCGCCAAGTAAGTCTTTTTGTCCATACTGATTTTATAGGATTCGCCATCTCGCTCAGTGAATTCAAATCCAAAAAATCGATTCATCTTGATCGCAGCGGAATTGCCTTTTAGTACTACGGATTCAGTGCCGGAAATTCCTACGGTGTGGAAGAAGAAATCCAGCGCAATGAGAATACTCAGAATCGGAACCTTGGTGCCGATGTAATCTTCGTCCCAGATGAACGCGCCGCATCTGGGCATCATTCTATCGGGAAGGAAATCCTTGACGATGACAATACCAACATCACGGTCACGGTAGTGAATTATTAAAATATAGTGCAATGGCGAAGAGACTTCACGGAACCAGGCTTCGTGCTCTTCGATCGTGATGATTTCCCGGTAGACATGATTGTTCCGAACAAACTCCTTATTTCTACCCAGACGAACCATTTCTTTATCAGCTTCGGTCATGCGGCGCAGTTGAATACCGTACTGCGTCAAAGTCAGCGGTCTATAAAAAGAAATTTCATCCATCGGCATGCAATACGAATAGTTCGGCGGAGGTACGGGGGGTCAAGATTGTTTTCAGGTAAAGACCTATTTTAAAAACTTGCTCAATATATAAGGAAGTCGGCCGAGAACCATTCGAAGAAAACCTGGAAAAGTGTCCCAATTTACCAATACGCCCCTGAAAAAAAGCCAGATTCGCCTTGCACTCAGGTAAAAACGGCGGTATGCGTGCCTGTGTATCGACATTAACTCTTCATAAGGCAATTCAGAGCAATTCGCTTTACCTGATTCAAAATCATAGTCATCAAACAGAACGTCACGCTTGGCGGGCTGATCGGCCAAACGATGGAAAAGTTCTGTTCCTCCAAAAGGAGTCACAATGAAAAAGCTCGCGGCATTAAGTTTTGAAGTACAGGCAAACTCAATAGTGGCTGCCATTTCTTCACGGGTTTCAGTCGGAAACCCGAGCATAAAAAAGCCGTAAGAAAAAATATTCTTGCTCACTGCATAATCGATGTTCTTTTTGAGAATTTCGAGGCGATTGTGTTTTCTTACCAGCTTCTGCAAGCGCGGTGTTGCCGTTTCAACGGCAAAACTGATAAAGTGTGTTCCCGCTTCGGCAAGGGCATCAATAACCTCTTCATCAAGCAGATCACCCCGCAATCCATTTGGAAAGGCGATGCGTATTTTCAGCTTGCGTCGCTTGATCTCTTTACATATTTCAATCGTTCGCTTCTTATTAAAGTTAAAAATGTCGTCAATGATCTCAAAGTGTTTGATATTGTATTTGCGATACAAAATTTCGATTTCATCTACCACGAGGCCTGGACTACGCGCCCTGAAACTTTTCCCTAAATGGTCATGGCAATAGATACAGCGAAATGGGCACCCCCGACTGGTCATCAAATTGGCATAACGGCGATAGCCCATGGGAGCCATTGATTGATTTTTGGCATATTCACTGAAATCGATCGCATCCCAATCTGGAAAAGGCAACGCTTCGATGTTCTCGATTTTTCTGGCATATGGCTTTTTTACCAGATCTCCGGCAGATGGAAAACACAAGCCTTCAACATCCTTCAAGACAGGGAACATTGGATCTTCGTCGCTGGCTTGGAATTCAAATGGGTCTCTGAGTTGTGGCGCTCCGCCTTCAAGCGACTCTATCAACTGAACTAGAGCCTCTTCTCCCTCGCCTTGGACTAGAAAATCAATTGGGGCTTCGTTGAAAGCTTGCACCCCAACTGCCGAGGCATGCGGCCCGCCCAAAACAATCGGAATATCCGGAAGAGTATTTTTCAATGCATAGACTGCTTTTGGTAGTACATTCGAGCTGGCACTCAAAACGCTCAGGCCAATCAAGTCAGGTGCGAAATCCTTTGCCAACTTCGCCAATTCTAAACAACTTGTGTTATCGAGCTTCATGTTGTGTATCTGCGTAAGCGTAGCAGGACGTGCCTGCTTCAAAGCGGCACTTAGATACATCAGGCCTAGAGGCGGAGAAACGTCGTTGCGCCCCATTTGCCGGCCACCCACCATAACAAGTAAGACCCTTTCAATCGTTTTACCAATGAAATAGGGGCGAAACTGACTTACATTCGCCGGACCAGGAAGTAGCTCGTAATCAAGTGTTTCGCTCCGAATAACCTTCGTATGAGGAAGCACAATACATATGACGCACAGCCCGGTGTGATTGCAACGATTTTTGGGAAATCTCGTACAGATAAGTTCTACGAAGCTATGTTATTTGCGAGGCAAGAACTTTATGACGCTTGAAAAGCTCCACTACTCGAGCCTCAAATAGTGAGGTGGGTATCTTCTGGCGTGACGTAAGGAAACGAAAAGTTCTGAATATCCGAAAGGGATGTCTAAGATAGCCTATTAGGTAAAAGAGGGCCATACCGAAAAGTCTGTAAAAATTCAACTCACGCCCACCAACACTTTTGCAGTAACTTCTGTTCGCTCCAATACTTTGGAACAGTAATTCATGCTTGAAGAAATTTTCATCGATCTGCTTAATCGTACCATCCGCAAGCAGCTCTTTAAACAACTGTGACCCCGGATAAGGTGCAAAGGTGAATACGATGGCATCGTCAACACCCTTCCACGCCAAACGCCACATGTGGAGCAAGGTTTTTATGATGTCACTGCGCTTTTCGCCAGGAAAACCTATAATGAAGTTCGTTTTTGTACGCAAGCCGATTTGATTGGCAATTTTAACAATATTCATAAACTTATCTTTTTGAAATTTCTTGTTGATCATCTTGATCGTGCGCAACGAACCGCTTTCTGGCTGCATCGATATAAATGAGCACCCTGAATCTTTCACCTTTTTCAGAATTTCTTCATTTAGCCCTTCGATTCGGAGTCCAAGAGGTGCGGCCCAGAAAATTTTCAAGCTCCGACGTTTCAGCTCCTCCGCAAATTCAGAGATCCACTGGGCCGGCAGTGTCATATTCAAGTCTGAGAAATTTACCATATTAACGTTGTAGCGTTTAACGTAATATTCAATCTCATCCACCAGTTTAAGCGGATTGCGACGGATGTATTTTTGTCCCCACATACCAGGATTCGAACAAAAAGAGCAGGCATAGGCACAGCCCCGTGAAGACAGCATAGAAATAGCCCGAATGTTCTCATTCGTGCCAGACAAAGTCCACTTAAATCGACTCGTAAGATAATTTTCAACGGGAATCGCATCCCAATCGGGATATGGTAACTCGTCGATCTCTTTCAACCGATATTTTTCATCATTTTTCTGAATCACACCGGCATGATCGCGGTAGGCAATACTCTTAATATTGGAGAGATCATCGAGTTTGCTTAGAGCTTCAACAATAGGCAGCTCGCCTTCTCCCAGAATACAGAATTTAATTTCGGGTCGATCGTTAAGAACATACTCAGGGATAGCGGTAATGTGCTCGCCACCTGCAAAGAGCAACTTCTCAGGAAATCTCTCATGTATTGCTCTGATGATTTTGCGATCATTCGGCCAACCAATTGAAAACATGCAGGAAATCCCGATGAAGTCTGTGTGGGCGGGAATCTTGTTGAGTATTTCTGAATTGGAAATGCCCTGAGTAATGTAGTTTTCACCAGTGTACGACTCAAAATTTTCAAGCCCTTCAGCAAGGCTGTCGATCACCGTAACCTCAAAATTATGCTGTTTCAGGTACGAAGACAAATAGAGAAGCCCCAAAGCCGGAGTTGGAGTCGAGATCATTGCGGCTTTGTAGGTGATGAGTGGTGGGCGAATAAGGGTAATATGCTTCTTCATAGTATATTTCCCACCGGCTTAGCGTAATAATAAAGCTACGATCTGTCAACAATTTCTCTTGCAAAGATAGCTTTCAATCGCACCCGTGTGAAAATGGTAATCTTGTAGCCCGCGGTGCCAGTTTCAGTTCATAATTCAAGGTTCTGGCTTCCGCGTGTTGAGGTGCTGCGACCAGTTAACCTTCGGAACGGAGCCCGATACGCGCACTTCGGTCAATTTGAGAATGGATCGGAGGAATAGTCCATATAGCAAATCTCGTTAACTCCGGTAGCGGCCGCAACTGTGATCGGGTTCTGCAGCGATCACGCAGATTTCTGGCCACTGCCGCGACGGATTCACCCAGACTGCTTGCGATTGAGGGCCTGCACAATAAGTTTTACCATAAATCGGGTCTCTGTCATTGATTTTCTTTTAGTTGGCGACCGCAGAATCTATTCGTACATATTCGGCCGAATTTGGGGGGAGGTCATGTTGTTCAAAGAATCGCGTTACGTTTTGAATCCATAATTGAAATTACACTTGAATGATTCACGATAAAGCATTCTGGACAACTTTGAAAATTCAAATAGAGCTCAAATTACTCTTGCCAGTATCGTAAGATTCCAATTTAACCAATATTCAATGGAATTTAGTCTCGACATCATAATCCCAGTATTTAATGAAGTCGAACTTTTACCAGCTTTTCTTGCACGGATTGATTCTACATCTTTTTGCATTAAACACCGTTTGATTATTATTGATGATCATTCGACAGATGGTTCATTTGATTACCTGATAAATTACCCATTTAAATCGGCTAATCTAATACTACGAAATAACAAGAATGAAGGCAAGGGTAGCGCCATACGACATTGTCTGAGCTATGTTTCTGCAACCCTTGTATGCATTCAGGATGCCGACTTGGAGTATGATCCAAATGATATTGATGTATTGATCAAGCCCCTCCTGGTTAAGCAATCTGAAGCAGTATTTGGTAGTCGTTTCATGACAGGATCCACCTATTCAGGTAACTTGACCCATACTCTGGCAAATTGGCTTCTCACTAAAATCTTTAACCTATGCTTTGCGGCTAATCTAACAGATATGGAGACCTGTTATAAAGTCATGCATAGTCGTGACTTGAAAAGTTTTAAGCTAAAGTCAGACAGATTCGGAATCGAACCTGAGTTTACAGCTAAGCTTTTAAAGACTAAACGCAGAATTTTGGAAATCCCCATTAGTTACTCTGGTCGCACCAAAAAACAAGGAAAAAAAATTGGAATAATGGATGGTTTCGCGGCAATCTTTCATATAATTCGGTTTCGTTTCTGGGATTGATAGCTGTCGATCTAATTCAACACGAAAGCCAAAGCAAAAAAAACTGGTCACGCCAATAGATGCAGGGATAACTGCAGAACTTCCCATGTTACACGCGATTAGAGAAAAGCCAGTAAGCAAATATTTTATCTTCTTGCTGCTTATATCATTTGTAAATTTCAGCTTCTCATTCTTAATCATAAAACTTCTGTCATTCTCCATTTTTCTCGCGCCATTCTTCTTGTTGTTCTCGCTATTACTCATTTCCCTTGGCGCCGCTTCAGTTCGCGCTTTTCCGTACAAAAAGAACACATCCACAAGAAAAATGGCGCTTGGTCTCGCCTTGGTGTTGGTATTTACCGCATGCCTTTTCCCGGTTTTTCTCAGGCACACACATCTTTTTGGCAGTGTACTCGATGCCTCTTTTTCTGGTCTCGGAATTTTTCTTTTGTTGTCTTTGCTTTTGTTTTTGACATTTTATGCTTACTGGGGGCGCATCGAGTACATTGCTTTTAAACTTTTCACAGAGCACAGCGAAACACCATCCTTATTCTATTTCACCAATCTGGTTGGGATTTTCGGGAGCATACTTTTTAACTTCTTACTCTTTCCTCATCTTGGAATATTGGGCTCACTCATCATATTGCTGACCCTGCTCATCTTATATGTAATCCGCAATAAGACCCCAGCTCTGGTTGCCCTCGTGTTTTTGTTTTGCGCAGCTGGAGTTTATTTTGTTCAACGCTTCGAACATCCGTTGCTATATCATTCTCTTTCAGAAACCGACGCTTATAATGTCAAAAACAATCAGATGCTTCTGAGGGTTATGACATCAACGAACCCTAAAAATTATCGTCGCGAAATCAAGATATTCAATCAGAGCTGGAATCCATATTGCCACTATTCATTGTCTGCGTATAGAAATTTCACTTTCGGCTCATACAATGGCTATCCCTACTGGTTCTATATGCGGGGTATGAAAACCAACGACCAGTCTTTTGAAAATTTGGGCATGGCTCTCGCACGCGACGAAGCCAATATGGCTATTCTTGGCAGCGGCGGTGGCTTACAGGTTAAGATGGCTCTTGACTTCAATCCCCGCATGGTTCATGCCGTAGAAGTAATTCCAGATGTGATTAAAGACCTAACGGGCAAGTACGCCGATCTAAATGATCGTCTCTATCTTCACCCGCGTGTAAAGGCCATAAGCGCCGAAGGGAGCAATTATATTCTCAATTCGAAAGAGAAATTTGATCTGATCATGTCGGCAAATACCGAATCAGTTATTGGTGTAGTTCGCAATATGTTTGAACCTTCACAGCTGCTACATACTTATGAATCCATACAGGAAATCTACGCAAAGCTGAACAACGGGGGCATTTTCTCAATCAAAAAAATGACATGGTTTGATAATGAAAAGCATTCAATGTTTTACAATTACCTCTACACCATGCAGAAAGTGGGGTTTCAGGTACGAGGGTTCCTTGATGAGCGCGGAAAGCAATTTTTGCTGCTCGGCTTTAAAGAAACGATCGCGAAATCCAATAAACTGTCCGAACTGGAAATGCGCATGAAGAACGACGGGGTGCAGGTTTTTTCATCGATCCCTTCAGGCATCGAGGGCCAGCTCATCGATCATGATCACCTCTATCTCGGAGGTATCTTGTATTATATTTTCCCTCCACAGTTGAACCTGCAAATCATTCTGGCCCTGGTGATCATCGCGGGTTTGTTTATTGGTGTAGAAAATGGCTTAAAGGTAACGGAAGGCAAATTTCGGCTTAAATTTGCCAGCCTGCTGGTTGGAGCAAATTTCATTGTTATTCAGAATCTGTTGGTACAGAAATTCCGTTTCATCGCTTATAACCCTTTGGATGCATTCTTCTATGGATTGTTGGCCTTTACTTTTTTTGCCCTAATTGCAAATTATCTGCACGATCGATTTAGAGTTCCTTCTTTTAAGCTTGCCTTAGCTGGCAGTGCGTTTTTAGCGTTCAGTTGGCTGCACATAGCCTTTCTTGTACCAGCATTGTTGATCACAGGCATTTATTTCAAAATGCTCTTTTTGCACTATAGCGAATACACTCTTTCTATCTTTGTGTATGACCTGTTTGGCGTTCTCTTAGGGGGAGCTCTGAGCCTGGTTTTTCTATATTCTTTTGATTTGAAGGTTTTTATCGCGTTGGCACTGGCAATACTGACAACTACCACATTTCTGCTGAGAAAAGAATTTGAACCCGTTAAGGCCGCCTAGCATAGACAATAAACTTGGTAAGAGGATTGACTCTAATCTTCATATATTTTATAAAGGGGAAAATAACAAGAAAGCCCTTGGCAAGCTTGCTTAGCGTTGGAAAATTAGGCTGTATTCGTGAAGCCAGAAGTTGTAGCGAAAAAGTTCGACCGCAGCTTTTAACCTCTAAGATTTCGAAACCGACTTTCTGTAAAAGCTCTATTAGGTTATTTTTGCTGAAAAAGTATAGATGGTCAATTCGTTTCGCGTCCTCAAATTGATTTTTCATGAGGCGCGCGATCAGGCTTTTCATGTCCATTGTGGTTAAGGCCAATATTCCGCCGGGTGTAAGGCTTGTGTATGCCTGTTGCATAAACGCATGTGGATCAAGCAGATGCTCCACTACATCCATGCCAATAATCACATCGAACTTCTTTTTAAAAGTTGCGATAGTCTTTAGAGATTTATAGGGCCTGACATCGAGACCGACGGCTCTTGCTTTTGAAAGCGCAAAACTACTCAGTTCGATACCATAGGTCTCGAAGCCCTGATCTCGGGCGTCCCGCAACAGATCGCCAAAACCACAGCCAAAATCAAGCAATGAAGGTCGTTTAGTGTTGAGCCATTTTCGGATCTTTTTCAACAGGGAGATTCTTTCTTTGTGGTTTATAGCAGACTCAAATTGATAGTCGAGATAACCGTAGCAATAATTTACATCCTCTGAGATCAGATTCTCATTTTCATAGTAATGAGGACCATAAATTTCTTTCAACTTTTCAAGATTCGGCAAAGGCTGGCGTATCATCAATGAGCATTCACGGCATTCATAGATTGAGTTGTCGTCGTAGTTTGCATAGCGACTATATAACGTATGACCGCAGTTTATACAGGCGGCCGCCCGATAAATTTGTCTCGATGCCTGAGTCGAGAGAAGAGTTGGCGCGCTTAGATGCCCAGGCGCTTCCCTACGAGATTTGTTTTGAGAATTACGCATGAATTGCAGCTTCTTAATGCCTAACCTTCCATAATGAGTCATCTTGTCCGTTTGAAAACAAGCTGTACGCTGGGAGATAAGCGTTTATGCCCGCCTCAGTGTGCGGCAATATTCTAAATCTCAAAATTCTGCGGGCTGAAAAGGTAAGGGGAGATCAACAAGAATATCGCGCAGCGTCTACTGAAAGGTGATGAAGCGCTTGCCCCAGCCCACCCGCGGCCACGGAAGGCTTGAAGGGTTCTTGGCCCGGCAGCGCTTGGCGCAGGCCCTGCACCGTATCAGGCCTTCACTTCACGGGGGGGCAGTGCTGGACATCGGGTGCGGCAGCCATCCCCTTTTCCTGCTGCAAGCGCCCTTCGCTCGCAAGGTGGGCTTGGATCAACTGCCAGCGGCCAGCCCTCCGCCGCCCGGAATCGAAGTACTCCGGCTGCCTTTGGGCACCGAGCCGCTTCCCTTCCCTGATGCCGCTTTCGACTGCGTGGTTTCACTGGCTTTCCTGGAACACCTTGATCCCGAAGCTGTTCCCATGCTATTGCGCGAGGTGCGCCGGGTGCTCAAGCCCAAAGGCCAATTCGTGGCCACCACCCCGCATGCGCTTGCCGACTGGCTATTGCGCCTTCTGTCACGGATTGGCCTCGTGAGCAGGGAGGAAATCGACGAGCATCGCAGCTTTTTTTGGCGCGGGGGGATACGAAGACTTTTAGTCGATGCGGGCTTTAGCGAGAAAAGTATAGCCGTGGGAGGTTTCCAGGGGGGGCTGAATATCTGGATGACGGCCGAGCCCTGAATAGAGACCGCTAAAAGCTTCTTTACAAACTACGATGTGACGACCCTATGGGGCCATGGTGGGTGAAGGCGGTATGGCATTGGACAACCTGATTTTCCCAATTCGTTATCTTACTTTGCTGGCGGTTGCAGCGCTTTGCTGGGTAGAACCGTTTTGGCTGCCATTAAACAGCGTCGGCGGATTAATGGCGGTTCTCGCGCAGGGCCATTTTATAATGGGGTATTGGCACCAATATAAAGCCGGCAAAATGAATCGAAGCTACGCTGCGCGTTATATTCCTATCGCTAGCGTGCTATTCGCTGCGTGCTTATTGATATCAGCAGAGAAGCTTTTCGAGCCCGTGGCGGCGGCGTATTTTCTGGTACACTTTTTCTATGATGAGCGATACTTGCTGCGCGAAGACGCCGATTTTTTCGGCTGGCGCATCGCATTGCCGACGATTGGGTTGCTTGTGGCCGAAGTGATTTACCGCTTTACGAGCCTCAAATCGACTTGGCTTATTTTGGGCACCTTCATCATCGCCGCTACGTACATCGGCTGGCTAATTCTTAGAGAAGTTTTTCTGACGCGCAGTTTCTCCAGTCGGAGTCTTTACTTTTCCGGTATTTTTTTCGTAGCATCGCTGTTGGTGCTTTCGGGCAAAGTATTGCCTGGCCCTATCAATCTCAATGCGATAAACTTCATTATTCTCATCCACATTGGTAACTGGTATTGGCGGTACATAACGAAATTTACCAGTAGCCGGGCTTTGTTGGGCAGGTTTTGCGCCGAAGTGATTGCGGTGAATATGATTATGGGTATTTTGATGTTCTTCCGTTTGCATTCATCTTTTTCTCCGTTACTGACCGGCTTGGGAGGAGTATTTTTTCTGCATCCGAACTTTCACGTGTGGTCGATTCTCCATATTGTCGCTACCTACCGATCCGGAGACATCATGAATTGGATTCCGCTCAAAACAGGCCAGATGGCGCCCGAATAGCAATTCGAATCCATTTCAGACATTCTTCTCCCGATCGGGCTGCCCAAATTTCATCGTCCTGAAAACCCAATAAAAATAAGCAAACCAAGTCAGATATACACCCATCTGAACGTATTTGCTGACTAGGTAGATATCGAGTATAGGAACTCTCGGGCCTCGCGAAATCAATGTCAACAATGAATAAAGAATTGGAAACTGCAAAAAACGATGATCGATATTCAAAACCTCCATGATGTCTTGGTAAATAACCCCCAGGAATTGGAAAAATATCGAAACCAGGATTAAGCCGATAATGGCTGCTCTCATTTTATGGCGTAATAGCGGTAGAATTCCCAAAACCAGCACCGGGGTAACCCCAACCAAATATCTTGGACCAAAGAACGACGGAAAACCGCTCCAATAGATTTCACCCTTCAAACTTGCCGAAAAAATCAAGAGAACGAAAAACAGCGTCATTACGTAGATGGATAGGGTTCTTTCCCGTCCAGAAGAACGACTTACGCCAAAAACGTGCCCTAGAAGGCCCAATAATGCGATCGGGCAAAAAAAGAAAAGCCCCTTAAAAAAACTAAACGTCAGTCCCCAGAGGCTATCCCAAGTTGGATGCCAAATTCCCAAAAAATATCCTGTCAGCACGTTATTGCTATAGATGCGCTCGCCCTTATACTGCACTGAGAAGACCTCAGTCAGCCAAGCCCGAAAATGATACGGGGTCAAGAGAGGACTTCCATACATCCAAGTATGATAAAGCAGCAAAGCCCCTATGACGGAGGTAAATCCGGCCAACATCCATTTCGCGCTATTTTTCCCCGATGTAAATAAGACATACGCCAAGGTCAGCCCGGAAAACAAAGCCGCCTGGTATTCAATCGCGATAGAAAAAGCAATTAGCGCGCCTTGAACAAAAGACACTTTTTTCCTTTGATCAATCGAATTAAGGTGCCAAAACAGCGTGTTCCAAAGAATAAGTCCAGCCAAACCCTGCCTGGAGTACATCTCAGAATAAACCCAGGCCAAAGAGCCAAAACCCATCGCGATCGTAACCCAGAAAGAATCGGATGGGCTTAAATACTTTTGCGCATATTGAAACGCCTGAATCAAAAAAAGCGAAAAAAGAGGCGCCATCAAAAACCAAACCATCAAAATCTGCAAGAAATATACTTCGCGTGGCCGCTCATGCGGCGGGTGTAGAGAAAAAAAATCCTTCCATTTAATTTCTAATCCGGAAGGAAGCAGAGAGATGAACTTGTTAAAAAATGCATAAACCGGCAAAGCCAAAATCGTTGCGCCTGGGCCCAGGCCTGAGTAATACTTTCCGTCGATGCGCGCAAGATCAATGCCTTGATGAGGAGAAAGCTCCTGGGAACCGCGATCGACGATTCCAACGGCCGCGCCTAAGGTCACATCTGACATAATTTCCCCGTAGGGATTCACGAAAAGTATTAGGGTAAGCCAACAAAAGATAAAGAATCTTAATTTCTTCATACAAGATTGTACAACACCCCCGCGGTTAAATGTCTATAAAAAATTCTGTACCGGTTTAGATAAAGAGATCAACTTTTTCTGCGCACACAGCTGCTCAGAACTGTTAGCATGAAGGATATTGCTCCACACCACCACAAGCGTAAGCCCTTACCTCTCTACGTACAGCTTTTTTCAAAGAGGCGAAAACAATCGGCGCGCGACCACTCTAACCTTGTTGACGGACGATCGCAAAAATGCACTATCGGCGGCAGCGGCTATTTTTATACGAAAATGAGAGGGCAGGGTATACTTTATCGCATGGTATCCTGGTGTGGTCAGCGATTTATCGCAGTTAGCGAATATGTCTTGCGAAGATACTCCAGTCCGGTCATAAGTGAACCCGACTGGGTGGCGAAACTTTGTTCGCATACCGACACAATGCGTGCGGAGTTTCTTCAGTTATTCGACGAGAATCTTCGCGAATATGGCGTGATATCGCCGGAGCAACGTCGCATTACCGGGGGAAACTCCTGGAAGATATTCATCCTAAAGGCTTACGGGCGCACATTTCGGGAAAATTGCCTCCAGGCAAAAGAGACGGCGCGTCTGTGTCTCAGGATACCTGAAATTACTTCGGTCGCTTTCTCTGTTTTAGAACACGGGACGCAAATTACCCCCCATCGCGGTGTGTATGCTGGCGTGCTGCGCTGCACTATTCCTTTGATTGTCCCCGATGGCGACTGTGGTATTCGCGTCGGAGACAGAGTGTACCATTGGCAGGTAGGAAAACCGTTGCTTTTCGACGATACAATCGAACATGAGGCTTGGAATCGCACCCGAGAACGACGCGTCGCCTTGCTCATTGACTATGTTTTACCTTTACCGCAGCCGCTCGCCGCAATCAATCGTTGGGTGATTTGGCTGATCGGCAGATCGCCGTTCATTGGGCGAATGCTGCGGGCGAGCATGTAATTAGGGGGGTAGATTGAGCAAGCTGGTCACCAAGCTGATTCGGATCGTGTTCGCGCCGGTCTCGCGCGGTTACGGCGCATTTCTGTCTCTTTTTTTCGAGGCGAAACCGTTTTACGATCCGGCAACGATTCCCTGGTCGGCGAGACTGGAAGAGCATTGGCTCGAGATCCGCTCCGAGCTGGACGCGGTCTTGCGGCTTCAAACCGACCAGCTTCCTTCGTTCAGCGACATGGCGCCGGGCGAGGAGCTGTTCCGGCAGGTGCGTTGGAAGGTCTTTATGTTTCGGGCTTACGGGCACTTCATCGAAGAGAACTGCAAGCTGTGTCCCCGGACGACGCAACTGATCACCGGGATTCCGGATATCACGACGGCGTTCTTTTCGATTCTGCATCCGCGGATGCACATTCCCCCGCACCGTGGTCCCTTTCACGGCGTCTTACGGTGCCACCTGGCGCTCATGGTTCCCGGCCGGAAGGGCGAAACACCGTGCCGGATTCGGGTGGCTGACGAAGTTCGCACGTGGAAAGAGGGCAAGGTGCTGCTATTCGATGACACGTTCTGGCACGAGGTGTGGAACGATTCTGATTCTCCGCGCGTGGTCCTCTTCATGGACGTCAAGAAAAGGCTCCCCTGGCCGATCAATTGGATCAACGGCTTCACGTATTGGGTGCTATCGCGGGTCTTTTTGCCGATCATGGCCGACAGGGAACAGATGCGAGTGCGACCCGCTAAGCCGAGCTAACTATGCGGAAACACTCAATCTTACAACCTGAGCGCGGCCATCTTATTCTGGTTTTATTTCTAATCCTTTGTCTTGGCTGGTCTATATCGTGGTACATGCAACACAACGACGTTTGGGGAATCTTGTACTATGCTCAGAAAATGACATTCGAAGATCTTTCTTCTTTGTACAACAAATTCTATCCGATAGGGTATGCTTTACTTCTTAAAGGCGCACCTTTAGATAAGATCGAACTCGCGTGCCACATAATAAATGCGCTCTTCGTCACCATCATCATTTTCCAGATTTCCAGAATACTTTCGCCTGCCTTAACGGGCCGCTGGTCCGTTATCCTCGCAGCTTTTTCTTATTTCTTGCTGCCTATCCATTTTAAATATGCTGTCACCCCATCGCCTGATGCCCCGGCAGCGGCCTTCGTTGCGATTGCCGCCGCACTCATGTTCAAATGGGATTTTTTTGATGATGACAAGGGTAGATTTTGGCGGGCGGGTGCAACCGGCATGGTTTTTGGAGGTGCTACGCTCTTTCGCTATCATACCCAATCGATCTTTGTAATAACCCTCCTCTTTTTCCTGTTAACAAAGCGCCGGCGATCGGGAGCAATTATCGCCCCGATGATAGGCGGCTTTCTTATCGCAACCCTACCCCAATCCATTATTACCATGCTCGCAGGAAATTTGCCGTTTCAAAGTGATTTCAAAGTTATGGTTTACCGGGTTATTCACGGGTTGAATTTTCTAGATCACCCCAGTGAGATTCGCTTGTCGCTTTTTGAAATACTTACGAGCGATATCGGAAAAACAATCATCGTATGGCTGAAGGGAATGCCCGGCATTGCCATCTACGCGTTACCCGCAATCTTGCTGCGTAAGCTGACAAAAGAGACCCGTTATGTGCGTTACTGCACATTTTCTGCATTTGTAATTCTGCTTTATGCAGTGCCCACGGCTCTCGGCGGAAGCGAAAGATCGCCACTAGCTATCTCTGTTTTTTGTGCCGTTCCGATGGGCGGCCTCTTATTATGGTTTCGACAGCACTATAATGGCCGTATATATTCTGCAAGGCGTGTCGCAATCGCCGCGGTTATGTTCTTGTTAATGAGCTTAACACTGTTCATCGATGTGAATAGAATGCGCAGTTTGCATTTAGGTTTTACATTATCCAGCGGGATTTTCAACCATATATCTGAATCTGCCGGAGACAATTCTTTACGAGAATCCTTTACCGACGATCTATTCCTGTACTATCCTGGGCACCCACCTTATATGCCAAGGAATCCCGGAGGATGGGCGGCTTATGGCCTGCGGGGATACGATAAGGAATACCCAAGAATCCCATTGGATTCTTACGCTATGTTTAGGGAGGAAGCGCTGAAGCAGGGCATAAAATACCTGATTCTTTCGCCTTTAACCCGTGCGTTTACAAAATACTTTTTCGAGTTATATGCAACTGGGATGGTCAGCAGCCACATCGGAAAGCAACCTGTGTTCATGAGACAGATCGGTCCATATAAGATTTTTTCCCTCAATCCTTGAGTGATTCCCTGAACTTACCAGGCAATTGACCTTTGGGCTGCTAATTCGCGCGGCATCGGGTGTAAATGCGTAAGCAGAAATCGCAGTAGCGTGCCGCTATGGTATAACACGCAACATTTCAGCGTGATGGCGCGGGTCTTTGGCACCTTCAATGCGCAACTGCCAAGAGGCAGGATATTTGTTGAGGCGCCGTGCAAAATCTATCAGTCTGTCATGGTTTTCCAAGTATTGATTTCTGGTGCTGCTTGTCTTCAGTATCTGTTTTGCGTTGTCATACATAAGATCAAATCCGAAGAATTCAAATATGTGCGCCATCGGCGCATTAGTTGAGCGAATGATCGCTTCCATATGCTGTATGCCTACCGTAACTAGAAAAAAATCGATGAAGGTGATGATGGCGAGCAATGGAAGGCGCGTTCGCAGCACATGTTTTTCCCAAAAGAAAATGCCCAGCTGGCCGGTATGCATTCCGGGTGTAATATTTTTCAGGCTAATTAATCCCAATGGAACATCGTCTTTGCAGACGATCAGGTAATAATCTCGGGTTTTGCAGATTCCGTCGTACCAACTACGGTGTTGTTCGGGCGTAATAATTTCCTGAAAAAAATGGTTTTTCCTTACGAACGGTTGGTTTCTGCCCTCGCGCACAATTTCTATATCGGCGTCACGCATTTGGTGCAGACGGAGACCATATTGACTGATCGCAATGTACGGTAGCATGGTATGTTTCCCTCAGTTCTGGTGGCGCTGCTCAAAAAATCCGAGTTCATACAAAGAAGTCGAGCAAGATATCGCGTCAATTTTTGCAGCCGCAATGTCCTTTTCCTGACGAACTTGAAATCAGTCCGAAACCCGCCATGTTTCACCCCATAAGCCTTGACGACCTGTCTTTTTCTTACTTATATTCACCACCCAGCCGGCGCAGCCGGCAGGGTGGTGAAAAATTTTGGTGTCGTAGCCAAGTGGTAAGGCAGAGCTCTGCAAAAGCTCCACCCCCGGTTCAAATCCGGGCGACACCTCATCTCTTTTATCAGACTGAGCACGAAGTGCTCAGTCTGATAAAAGTAAATAGGCCCGTGTGATGGAATTGGTAGACATACAGGACTTAAAATCCTGGGGCAGCAATGCCGTGCCGGTTCGATTCCGGCCACGGGTACAGAACGAAGATGGCGAGCCAACCGGCCATAGCGGGCCGGATTCGCCTGCTATGGAAATCCAACCCTATTCGCTGATCGACTCGCATTGCCATCTGGACATGGTAGTCGAACGCGGCCTCAAGGTCGACGAGATCACGCAGTGCCTCATCGACAATGGCGTCGGCGCGCTGGTCGAAATTGGCGCCGACAAACCAGCAATGCTATGGGCGCGCACGCTGGCGCATACGGCGAAACAGTTTGAGGTCCATTACACGATCGGGCACCACCCTGGCGAGGCGGCGACCGAAGATTTTGAGTTCGGCCTGCAGTTCATCGAAGAGAATCGTGACGATAAGAAATTTGTTGCGGTCGGTGAGATTGGTCTCGACTATCATTATTACGCTGATCAGGCGGATGTACAGAAGCGCGTGTTTAAAGAATACCTGCACGCGGCGCGCCGCGTGGGCCGTGGCGTGGCTATTCACACGCGCGATGCGCACCGGGACACGGTGGAGATTCTCAGGAACGAGGGCTATGGAATTCCACAGCTCATACACTGTTTTACGGGTAGCCGACCCGAAATGGAAGAGTTTGTGGCTCTCGGATGCTATATCTCGTTCTCAGGAATCGTCACTTTTAAGAATGCTGCAACGCTGCAAGAGGCCGCGAAAGCGTGTCCACTGGAACGAATGCTTATAGAAACGGACGCGCCTTTTCTTGCGCCGATACCACATCGCGGTAAGATCAATCAGCCAGGCTATGTGCGGCACACTCTGGAATTTCTGAGCGCGCTGCGCGGTGAATCGGTTGAGATGATTGCCGAAGCCTGTACGCGCAACACGCGCGCGTTCTATTCGATCTGAAGGCGGGCGGCCACCACTGCCACGCAGACAGTTGAACTTCTCATAGGTCCGTGGTATTGTTGGCCTACTTTTCAAAAAATTCGGTTGTCTATTGCATTTCATAAGGCCTCTATTAACTAAATACCGAAAAACCTTCCGGTTTTCTCACGAAAGTGACAATTTTACCTGCTCACGGGCATAGCTATGGAAATTCAATGCTTATGAACTTCGATTCTCCTTTTCGTGGCGCATTGCGCAGCAAACATGCCGCATGTGCGGTATCGTCGGCTACATTGGCCCAAAATCCATTGAGTCTGTTCTACTCGTGGGACTGCAGAAACTCGAGTACCGGGGCTACGACTCATCGGGCATGGCAGTGCTGAACGGCGACGAACTCGCGACGAGAAAGGCGGTCGGCAAGATCGTAGAGCTTGAAAAGCAGCTCAAGAACCAGCCGATTATCGGCACGGCTGGTATCGCGCACACGCGCTGGGCGACACACGGCGAACCATCAATGGTTAACGCGCACCCGCACCTCAGCGGCCATCGCGATATCGCGGTGGTGCATAACGGCATCTTCGAAAACTACGCCAAGCTCAAAGCCGAGTTGATAGATGACGGGCATGTCTTTCTCAGTGAAACTGACACAGAAGTTGCGCCGCACCTGATGGAAAAATATGTGCAAGAGGGTTTTTCAACCGAAGAGGCTTTTGTCAGAATGCTCAAGCGGGTCGAGGGCCAGTATGCCATAGCAGCCATCAGCGAAAAAGAAGAAAAAAAAATCTTTTTTGCACGCAAGGGGTCTCCGCTTATCGTCGCCAAGGGAAACAATGAATACCTGATCGCGTCTGACATTCCCGCGGTCGTGCCCATTGCGCATGAAGCCATCTATCTCGATGAAGAGCAGTGGGGATATATAACTGCAAAGGGAGTTTTCATCTTCACGCTTGCCGGCGAACCTGTTGTGCCGAAGTGGCAGCCTGTTGCGTTCAAAGAAGAAGATGTGGATAAAGGTGACTTCGAATACCTGATGCTCAAAGAAATCTATGAGCAGCCTGACGTTTTTGACCGCATTCTGAAAGAGCGTCTCGACGATACGTTCATCCATTTTCCTGAATTGAAATTCGGTAAAGAATACCTCGCGCGTGTGGGTAGAATTCTCATTCAGGCTTGCGGCACCTCGCTCAATGCCGGCATGATAGGCCGCATGTATCTTGAACAGTACGCGCATATCAGCGCAGAGACAGACTATTCGTCTGAGTGGCGCTACCGTAATCCGCTGGCGAGCGGCGATTCGCTGGTCGTGGGCATCAGTCAATCAGGAGAAACGGCCGACACGCTTGCTGGTTTGCGTGAAGCCAAGGCGAAGTTCATGCGCGTTTTGTCTTTTTTGAATAACATCAATTCAACCATGGCGCGCGAATCTGATGCGATGATCAGTCTGATGGCTGGCCCTGAAATTGGCGTGGCTTCGACCAAGGCGTTTACAGCCCAGGTATTGAATCTGCTCTTTTTCTCTCTCTATGTAGGGTCTATCAAATGGCTATTGCCGGCAGAAGAGCGGCGTGAAGTGCTCGATGAAATTCGCGCGCTGCCAGAGAAAATGCGCTCGATTCTCAAGAGCCACGAGCGCATCAAAGAAATTGCGGAATACCTCAAAGACAAGAATGATACGATATTTCTGGGGCGTACATATAACTATCCCTCTGCGCTTGAAGGTGCGCTCAAGCTCAAAGAAATTTCATATATCCACGCATCGGGCTATGCCGGCGGCGAATTTAAGCATGGTCCATTGGCGCTGGTCAGCCAAAACGTGCCTGTGGTCATCATTGCCCCGCAAGGTGATATCCGCACGAAAATGATCTCAAATCTGAAAGAGGCCCAGTCGCGCGGGGGAAAAATCATCTCGATCATCACAGAAGGTGACGAAGAGATAAAGAAGGAATCAGATTATTATGTCGAAATACCGCCCTGTCTCGAAAGTATTTCGCCCCTGCTCGTCGCGATACCCTTGCAGTTGCTCGCGTATTATACGGCAGTCGCGCGTGGCTGCGACGTAGACCGACCGCGTAACCTTGCAAAATCTGTAACCGTCGAGTAAATGGCCCAAAAAACCGGAAAACCAAAATCTAAGCCGACCAAATCGGCCCCGAAAAAGAAACCGGTTGAAGCGAAATCAAAAGCAGTCGAAAAGCCCGGGAAAACAGCGACCCCGCTCACCGCAGACGTGCCTGTTAGCCGGCCTGCAGGTAACGCGGGCGCTAGTTCGGTTGTTTCTGAAATTCATGAAGCGCGCAACGAACGGGACGAAAAAATTCACGCTCTGCTGCCCGCGATACAAAAGCAGACGCCAGATGCGCTGGCAAAATTCTTTGATATTTTCTCCGATGACATCTATAACTTTCCGATGCGGATGTTTCGCTTTAACGAAGATGAGGCGAGTGAATTCTACCTCTACGCTTTCGAGCACCTGCGCGACGGACGCAAAATCTCGAGCTTTCAGGGAAAAGCGAAGTTCACGACCTGGTTCTATGCAGTTCTGCGCAATTTGACGATTGATTTTCTGCGTTCGCAGAAAGACAAGGTGCGCTTCACAACCTACCTAAAAGCCGATGCCTCAGGCAAAATGGTAGATGCTATCGAATCTGTCTCAGATACACGCGAACAGAATCTTTTTGAAGAGGCGCTGTTCGAGCAGTTCAAAGCCTCTCTTGTTTCGCTTTCGCTGCAGCATCGTGTTCTGTTCAAACTCGCTTATGCCTGGTATTTCGAGCTCGATGCAGATGAGCTGCAATACCTGTGTGATCTGCATAAAAAGCCACAGAGCGAAATACTCATTCAACTGACTGAATTGAAAAAAGTCGCGCACGAAAAGTCGGTTGAAGTGCGCGAACTCGAAGAAAAACTTACGGCCAACTTTCAGGGAATCTCAGTGCTCGAAACAAAAGTCGAGGTATTCTTTCGTGAGAACCCCGATATCGATCGTCGGCGTGAAAGCTGGAGCGAAGAGTTCTACTCGGCTTCGATTCCGCCGCAGGTAATCGACATGATACAGAGCCTCATGAAGAAGAAGAAAAAACAACAAAATCTGCTGCTGCACCAGAAGAAAAGCCTGCTGTCAATCAGGGTGCCTTACAAAGATCTGGGCGATTTGCTCCATAGCACGCAGGGTGTTCTGTCAGTGCAGCTTATCCGTATTATCGAACGGCTCAGCCAGTCGCTGACCAACCATTCGTCAGGCTAGAACTGCGCGAATACCTCGTTCATTTACCTCGAGCCTGAAGATGACCTGATCGCCCTTGCGCGGCATGCCCTGTTTTACTGCAGGGTCAGCGAAAAAAGGCAGATATTCATGCGGGCCTTTCCAGTCAATTTGTCCGCGGCCGCTGTTGCGGTTTACAAATTTTACCGTACCACGATGCTCGCGGCCATCGAGGCCGTAATAGGCGAGCAGCTGTTCGAGATCGTGCTTCGATGCAATTTCGGCGTTGAGCCTCTTCAGAAGAGCGTCGAAGTCTGCGAGGTGCTTTGAATAGTCGGCAAGCGGTATCTGGCGGTAGAGGCGGCCATCCCAGTTCTGCAGGTGCACGAGGTTACGAATTTCGCTTCGGAACACATCGAGCTCGGTGCTGAGCGCTTCGTCAAGAATTTCCATTGCGCGCAGCTGCTGAATATGCGCGGCAAATGTACGTTTTCGCACTGCATTGAGAAGGTTTGCATACTGCGGATCAGTGCTGCCTTTTGATCGATCACCTGCGTCTGGCACAACGAGTGGGTTCGCCACAAGGGCGAATATGATAGCTTCAATGATTATTCCCTGCGTGACGAGCAGTTGAAAAAAAAGCGCGCTTTCGAGGGAATACTGGGGTTTGAATAGACGGTACTGCCAGAGTTCGTATTCAACAAGCTGCAGCATGTAGCAGATGTTCGATTTAAATTCCGAATCTTTCAGATAACTGAAGTACGTATCACGGTAGTGGTCGATCGTTTTAAGGGTACCCTTCGGTATCGCGAGCGGTATCTGTGAGCCATACTTTTCGTTGTACTCAACAAACTCGCGTATTAGATTCTGCGCGCGCTCGTGAGGATTCATTCCGTGGGGTCAAATTTCATCAGACTTTTTTGGGTCTTTTGCGCACGCTGCTTTGCAGCGGTGATTTTTCGAGCACCGCCAGAGGCTTCTTCTCGCCTCGTATGTCGATGTAGAGCGGTTTGCTTTTTGCTGCGATCTCGATTTTCATCATTCCCATGCCGTAGTTTTTCGTGAAAGAAAATGTACCGCTGGTGACTTCACCGACGACGCTACCGTCTTCGGTAACGACTTTATACCCCTGACGCGGTACGCCTTCGCCCGTGAGGTGAAAGCCGCAGGTCGTCTGTGTCACTGGCTTTTCGCGCAGGTCGCGCGGCGCGATACAATCGTGGTCCTGGTAGATGAATGCGATGCCCGATTCTTGCGGCCGCAGATCGACAGAAAGTTCGTGGCCGTAGAGCGGCATCAGCGCCTCAAGGCGCAGCACGTCGCGCGCCGCGAGACCACAGGGTTTAACGCCAGCCGCCACGAGCTCTTTCCACAGGGCTACGCCTTCTGCCGCGCTGCAGGCAATTTCAAAACCGTCTTCACCGGTGTAACCCATGCGCCCGATAAAAAGTTTGGGTGCAGCCAGTTTCACTTCATAGTAAAAGAGTTCGTTCAGAAAGCCGAAGCGTTTCGCCAGAAAATCCTCAGCCTTCGGGCCCTGAACCGCGATCAGAGTATAGTCGCTCCAGGGTTCGATTTGAATGTCGTTGCCGCAATGCTTCTGCAGGTGCGCGACAACGGCGTCGCGGTTACCCGCATTGGCAACAATCGTAAAATGGTTTTCGGTGATCGACGAAAGCGTGATATCGTCGACGAGACCAGCCTTGTCGGTATAGAGCGCATTATACTGCGCTTTGCCAGGTTTTAGTTTGCCGGTTTGCCTCACGCACACGCGGTCGAGCGCATCCGTGAGTTTTGCGTTGCTTTCGGCGCGCAGAAAAATCGGCAGCATGTGCGAGACGTCGAACATGCCGCAGGCATTGCGCACCGCGGTGACTTCGTCTTTGACGGCGCCGTAAGAAACGGGCATATTGTAACCGGCAAACTCGGTAAACTTGGCGTTCAGCGCCTTGTGCTCATCGAACAGGGGTGTCGTTTTCATATTGCCTTATGCCGGTACCGTGCCACGGGGCAGGGTGACAACTGAGAACAGCGTCTGTGTCTGCCGGGCGTTCACCCGGGACAGGGGAATTGTTGCAGCGGTACGCCTAATTTGAGCCAGTGTTTCCCCACCTATGTATTTTCAGAGCGAGCAAAACTTCGATTGCCCCGCCTGCGGCGCGCCTGTTTCTATGCTGCTCGAAACCTTCGGCCCCACGACCTCTCAAGACTATATTGAGGATTGCGAAGTGTGCTGCAGGCCGCTGCGCATCAGGTATGTCTCAGCCGAGCATGAAATCGAATCATTCCGTGTCACCACGGCCGACGAATAACCGCCATGAAAAAATCGCTCTGGTTCGTTGCCGTTTTGTTGCCCGACGAGGTCGTAAGCCAGGTCAGGGCATTGCAGCAAGAAATAGCCGACCGTTTTGGGCCGAGCCGCGCGCTTAGGCTGCCGCCACATATCACCGTTGAAGCGCCATTCCGTCTGGGTGACGGAGAAGGCGATCGTCTCGTCGGCGAGCTCACCCGTTTTTTGGCGCAAAGATCTGTGTTTGCGCTCAACCTAAAGAACTTCGGCTATTTTCGCGACGATGTCGTCTTTATTGAAGTTGCGGCCAATCTTGCTCTGCTTGAGTTGCACAACGACCTGAGGGATTTCTTGCGGGGTGAAGCCGGCTTCATCAAGGCGCCACCCTTGCACCCGGGGTACACTCCTCACCTGACACTTGCCAACCGTGACGTCTCGCCTGAGCAGCACGCTGCGATCTGGCGCGAATTCGCGCACCGTAAGTTTCACGCCCGCTTCGACGTCACCGATCTCTGTCTCATGAGACATAATGGGGCAAGTTGGGATACCTTCGAGCGATTCCCGCTACTCAGGAAATAGTGTTGCCGGACTGAGGTAATGATCGTCATATCGTCTTGCAGATGGTGAAGCCGAAGAATACCCTCTTCCATTTTTTGACGGCAGTCGTGCTGTCGATGGCTGCTGCCTTGGGCGGTGGCTGCCGTGGTTTTGGTGATTTTCAGGCAGGTCCTCCGTCAGGTTTTTCTTACAGCGGTAGTCCGTTCGTATTTACGGTGAATACGCCGATCGCCACGGCTAAACCGCAGCTCAAAGGCGATGTCACATCGTGCGTTGCCGAACCTGCGTTGCCTGCTGGTCTTGCGCTCGACCAGTCGAGCTGTGCGCTCAGCGGTCTGCCGACAACTCTGCAGGCATCAACGGGTTACAATATCAGCGCGACAAACAAAGCCGGCAGCGCGACCACAACGATCAGCATCGAAATCAACGCGAACCCACCGGCGGCGCTCGTTTATACCGGCAGTCCCTTTACCTTCGCGCAAGGCAACTCTATTTCGGCGTTGACTCCGACTTTCACGGGCAGCGTCACGAGCTGCGCCTCGGCGCCGTCATTACCACCGGGACTCACCATCAACGCAACAACGTGTGAGATTACTGGAATACCGACAACTGCGCAGGTGTCGGCCGCCTACACGATCACGGCGACCAACGCGTTTGGCAGCACGAACACCGGTATTAACATTGCGATCACAGCCGAAACCACACCGCCGTCAACGCCGACGGCATTCAACGCGACACCGATCAGCGGCACGCAGATTGACCTTACCTGGACAGCGTCGACGGACAACGTCTCAGTACCAGCCAATCTGATCTATGAAATTTGCAGGGTGACAGGTACAGGCGGATGTACCGCGTTCACGGTTACGCACACGACCGGCGCAGGCGCCGTCAGCTTCAGCTCAACAGGTTTAACCGCAGGCACGGTCTATTATTTTGTAATACGCGCACGCGATGAAGCAAATAACATTAGCGCAATTTCAGGCGAAATTTCTGCGATGACAACACCTGCTGGTAGTGTGAGCAATCCCGTGCTCGCGCCCGCCGCTGGCATCTATAACATTACGCAGAATGTCAGCGCCACTGTGGCTTCACCCGCCAGCTCTACGGTCTGTTATTCGACGACCGGCGTCGACCCCGTCTGCGACGGCACCAAGCTTGCGTGTTCGAGCGGCACGCTCTATTCGGTGGCTGTCGCCGTTTCGGTGACGACGACTTTTAAAGCTGTTGGCTGCAAACCGACATACCTCGACTCAGCCGTCACAACGGGAGCTTACACCATCGACACCGTGCTGCCCACAACGCCCGCGCCGTTCAACGCGAGTCCCGTGAGCATGACGCAGATCGACCTCACCTGGTCTGCCGCGACGGATAACCTGACGCCAAGCGGTAGCATCGTCTATGAGATTTGCCGCGCAACGGCAGCCGGCGGTTGCGGTTCGTTCACGGCCACGCATACGACTGCGGCCGGAGCGACCAACTTCAGTTCAACGGGCCTCGCCGGGGGCACCACCTATTACTTCGTGATCAGAGCCCGCGATCAGGCAAACAATACCAGTACAGTCTCGGGTGAAATTTCAGCCATGACCACACCCGTCGGCACGGTGAGCAATCCTGTTTTTTCACCCCCTGCTGGAACATATAATAGCTCACAGAACGTGACGATTACGGTTGCGTCGCCTGCCTCGCCGACAATCTGCTATTCGACGAATGGTGTCGACCCGTCCTGCGATATTCTCACCAAACTTATCTGCACTTCAGGCACTTCTTACAGCGGGCCGGTCACCGTTTCAGGCGGACAAACCCTCAAGGCCATCGGCTGCAAGCTGACATACTCTGACTCGGCAGTGACTGCCGGCGCTTATACGGTCGACGCCATTGCGCCCACTGTGACGGGCGTCACCGCTTCGACTGCCGACGGCACACACAATAGCGGGGCGACGATTTCGATACAGATAAATTTCACTGAAGCGGTGAATGTAACGGGCACACCGGTACTTTCTCTGGCAACAGGTTCGCCTGCGACGACTCCGGTGAATTACGTCTCTGGCACTGGAACGAACACGCTGACATTTGACTACGTCATTGCGAATGGCAATACGACGAGCGATCTCGACTACGTTTCTACAGCGGCTCTTGCGGGCGGTACGATACAAGATGCAGTGGGTAATAACGCGAATTTGACTCTAGCGGCTCCCGGTGCGGCAGGTTCTCTCGCAGCGAGCAAGGCGATCGTGGTCAATCCACCGCCCGGTGTCACGAGCGTCACGCCGACAAACGGTGCGACGAATTGGCCTGTAACGAACCCGATTACGTTTAACTTCAATCAAGACATGAATACGGGCATCATGATTGCGCAGGGTGCCAATGGAGCATGCTCAGGCACCGTTTGGGTATCGATCGACAACTTCGCTACTTGCCTCGGCGGCACGATGGCATTTCCGACGCTATCGAGCGCGACATTTACGCCTTCTAATCCGTTTTGCGTCGAGGGCAACTATCCGATACGAGTGCGCATACTCACGGCCGTCCAAAGCGCGTACGGCGTACCTTTGCCAGCGCAATACGATGCACTACACAGTTTTACCACGCAGCAAGCGCTGATGAAAACGGCGATAACCAGCGGTACTGACGTGCGCGCTTTGGCGGTTTCATGCAACACCTTGTTTGTTGGCGGTTCATTTACACAGGTAACCGGCGCCTTGGGGCGAAACAATCTCGTGGCGATTGATTTGGCAACAGGTTTTCCGCTGAATGCGGGTTTTACTCCCCCCGCGTTTGGTACAAACAGCAACGTGAATGCTTTAGCTATCAATGGAAATGAACTTGTAGTCGGTGGAGCCTTTACCAGCGCTGGTTCGGGCGGTTCGCCCTATCTCGCGGCGTTTAATATTGTCACGGGAGCAAAGTCAAGCTGGGCGCCATCGCCCGACGCGGTTGTTAGTGCAGTCGCCGTCAACGCGGGTACAATTTATGCAGGCGGCGCTTTCACGCTGGTCAATGGTGCAACATCCCGCAGCAAGGCGGCCGCATTTGCGACTGGCTCGAATGTGCCCACAGCATGGGACCCGAATGTCACCGGGACAGGCTCAGTGGGTGCAATTGTCATTTCGGGTTCTACCGCGATAATAGGCGGCACATTTACCGGCGGGGCAGTGGGGGGTAATCCGCGCAACCATTTGGCGGCCGTCGATGCATCGACAGGTGCCGGAGGTGCTTATTCATCATGGTGTTCAGCCGGTGCAGGTGCGCCAGTGAACACTATCGTTGCCTCGGGAGGCAACGTCTATTTCGGTGGCAGTTTCAACAGCGCCTGTGGCATCACCTTCTACAATTTTGGCGCAGTATCGGCCAGCACGGGTGGTGCGATTGGCTTTGCCAATGGGTCTCTCACGGGTGCTAATAATACCGTTTATGGCCTGTTTGCTGACACAGCGGGCAGTACTCTTTATGTCGGTGGCATGTTCAATACATCGGCCGATGCTTTTATTAATACAACCCGTAACTTCATGGGGGCCACAACCTTTACCGGTAGTGCAGCAAATACCTGGCACCCCAATTTTAATGGGTCGGTAATGGCGATTGGCAAGGCCGGCACTAGCGTGTTCGTGGGCGGCAGTTTTACCACCGTCAACGGCGGCACTACGGCAAGCCGTCTTGCGATCATCGATGCCACCTCGGGAATTTTGCGCCCATAGCGTTTCCCGTTGACGAGACAGCTTTCGCAGCGGGCGTAACGCATGGCCCTCAACGTGCTCGGCACTGAGCTTACACCCTGCAGCCTCGAACCCCTGACCGGCTTCTTTCGTGATGGCTGCTGCAACACCAATGCAGACGACCACGGCATGCACACGGTCTGTTGCCAGGTTACCGATGAATTTCTCGAATTCAGCAAGTCGGTCGGTAACGACCTTTCAACCCCTGTACCGCAATACGAGTTTGATGGCCTCAAGGATGGCGATCGCTGGTGCCTCTGCATGCCCCGCTGGATAGAAGCGTACAATGCCAACGCCGCGCCGCGCGTGGTGCTCGAAGCGACGCATGTCTCTGTTCTGGAGCATATTGATCTTGACCTGCTGCAAAGATTCGCCGTCGCGTAGACCTCATGAAGAATTTTCTGATATTTGCATTATTCACCTTTGGTCTCGGCGCCGACGATCCCGGCTTCTTGTATCTCGATTTGAATAAACCGCACTACGTGATTGGCAACAAGGCAAGGGTGCGCGTCGAGGCAGACCTCAACGCGGAGGTTGCTGCCGAATTACCGATCGGCACCGAACTAACGCCTACCGAGCAGGTGAATTTTCCGGCTACAGTCGACGGTGTCGAAGCCCCCTGGTACCGAGTAAAAGTCAAACACGAAGGTAAGGTGATCGAAGGTTTTGTCTGGGGCAACCTGATCGCCAAGGGCGCCGTCAAATCGAAAGACGGGCTCATCTTTATGTATGGCACCGGCAGAAAGCAGAAAGATCTTTCTGTCGGTACTGAATTCACTTCGCAGTTTCGTGTCGCCAAGGGTGGCAAAGAACTGGCGAAACTCGAAATCAAAGAAGGTGTGGATTTCAAGTCGAAACAAGAAGTCACGCTGACCGACGGCCGTGGTTTCACAGGCGTGCAGAATATCTTTACTGTAAAATATATTCAGGAATACTGCGCGGGCAAGAACAACAAAGTGTTTATCTTTTTCAACGGTGAAAAACTCTATTTCGCTCATAGCTCGATCGACGGAGCCGACGCCCCCTATTACGCGACCGAAGAGCAGGTATTCCCTGCGGATAAGGGGGGTATAAAAGACCATTTGGGGGTCAAAACTGAACACGGCGACCACGATGACCCCAAGTCGGTAAAGAAAGAGAAATACAAACTCAAGTGGAACGGTAAGAAACTGGTCAAAGCCTCTTAATTCACCGGATCTTTGCGGCCAAATCGACAATGCTCTTCTGGTTCGTGACGCTACTGATACTGGCGGTCGCTTCGGTCATTTTCATCAACGGATTCTTCGGCGCGCTTATTGCCAGTTGGGTTTGGCCATGGCAATCGATATTGGTTGGCGCCGCCTTCTATCTCATTGGCAGATGGTGGGAAAACGCCAAGAGCAAGTTCGACAAGATGCGAAATTTCGTATTTATTTATGCATCAGCTCTTATACTCATTGGTTTTGTCGTCGCGCTGTATTTCGGCGCAAAAGGTTTTCAACCACTTATCGATGACCTGACCGCTTTGCGAATCGAGTTGCCGCAGGCGGCGCTCTCTGCTTTTGCGCTGGCACTCTTTCTTTGGGGTGCTATAGAACTGGGCATTCGAGCGCTCAGGCGGGCGCGTGAAGACGTCTCTATTTTCGGCTTGCGAGAGTCGCTGCGTCGTTGGCTGTTTGAGCGTTAAACGATGCAAGATCTCGCTAATCGCCTTGCGCGCATGAAAAAGCACCTCGGTAAGTGGGCGCGCCGCCGCAATATCACCTGCTACCGTCTCTACGAAAAAGACATCCCCGAATACCCGTTTATTGCTGATCTTTACGAAGACCACATGATTCTCACCGAACTGGCGAGCGAAGCCATTCTGTCGCGCCGTGACTATGACGCCTGGAAAAAGCAGGCTACAGAAATATTTCGCAGCACGTGGGAAATCCACCCCGAAAATCTTCACCTCAAAACGCGGTTCAGGCGAGCCGAAGGCGAGCAGTACGAAAAGATAGCAGAAGCCGATGGCATGGTTGTGAATGAAGCGGGCCTCAAGTTTAAGATTTACCCGGACAATTGGCTCGACACGGGGCTCTTTCTCGATCACCGCAATCTGCGCGGTACGGTGCGAGCACAGGCGGCGGGCAAACGGGTCTTGAATCTGTTTTGTTACACGGGGTCGTTCAGCGTCTACGCCGCAGCGGGTGAGGCCGCGCTTGTGCACAGCGTCGACCTCTCGGCGCGCTATCTGGGCATCGTCGAAGAGAACTTGAAACTTAATAACCTGGCGTCAGTGCCGCACGAACAGTTTCGTCTCGATGCGCGCGAGTTTCTTGCCGATACGAAACCGGGTTCTTACGATATCATCATCTGCGACGCGCCGGTTTTTTCGAAAAGCCGAAAACAAGACCGTGACTTCGATGTGCTGCGTGACAGCCCACAGCTGGTGCGTGATTCACTCAACGCCCTACAAAAAGGGGGAGTACTCTATTTCTCAACTAACTTTCGCAAGTTCAGTCTGCGCTTCGATCAAAAAGAAGAGGGTGCTGTAGTGAAAAATATCAGCCCTCAGACAATACCAGAAGATTTTCGCAACAAGTGGATTCACACCTGTTATGAGATCAGACATGGTGCCTGACGCACCATGTCTGAAGAGTAATTACGCTCCTTTCGCCGCGGCGAGGGCCTTGTCGTAATCGGGCTCGCTGCCGATTTCTGCGACCTGCTCAGTGTAAACAACTTTGCCATTTGCGTCAGTGACCACGACTGCGCGAGAGAGCAGGCCTTCGAGCGGGCCGTCGGTGAACGTCAGACCCCAGTTCTTGCCAAACGTCTTATCCCGCAGTTCAGATGCAGCGACGACATTGTTGATGCCTTCGGCGCCGCAGAAACGTTTCAGCGCGAATGGCAGGTCAGCGGAAACGCAGACGATGGTAGTGTTTTCGACCGCAGCGGCCTGCTCGTTGAACTTACGCACCGATGTTGCGCAAGTTGCGGTATCGATGCTCGGGAAAATATTGTAGATGACCTTCTTGCCTGCGAGGTCTGCAACTTTAATTTCAGACAGGTCTTGTTTGGTGAGGCGAAAGTCGGGTACATTGCTGCCGATAGCGGGCAGGGTGCCTATCGTGTGAATCTCTTTGCCGCGAAGTGTTACATTAGCCATGAATTGAAATCTCCTTACTTTTGTATCGCTTGAATGTAATAAAAAATTGCCAGCGTTGCGAGTTTTTGCACAGCAGCAGCATGGCAGCCTTGTCGGCTCTTTTGATCTCCTTGTTGATGCTGGCAATACCCGGGAGTCTATATATTCGTATGAGTCGGCAAGCGGCGAGCCGGTACGTTAACGAAGGTGGTGGGATCATCGTACACTTTTTAGCTCTCATAGATCTTTTCTTCATAATGGCCTCAATAGTCAGCGCGGTGATGGTCTTTCGGGGCCGAGCGCCAGATCTGCGCCTTGGTAAATTTAGACTGGTCTATCTGGTCTTTGAGCTTTCTCGCGCGCAACTGGTGCAATGGGGTTGGCGGGTAATCGTCAATCTCGGTGAACTTTTTACCCTGATTGTACATCCGGTGGCGATGCTGGGTATCTTTGTGTCAGGGGTCGGTTCTGTGGTCGGCGCTATTCTGGTCGCGGTGGAGTATTTCTCAAATATAAAGGCGTTAGGCACAATGGACGTCTTGCTGCGCGGTACTCTGCAATCGGCGGCCATATTTCTAGTTTTGATGGCGTCGCACTACGCCGTCTATCGGTTGCAGGGGCGCGCCGCCGCAAAAGCTGAAGCCGGTGAGAATGAAGTACTGACCTGGCTCGAAAAGCGGCAGAATGCGCTGTTTAAAGAGTTTGAGCGTGCTAGTCGAGCGGCACCTTGAGCATGCGCTTGAAATACTGAATGCCTTCTTTTACCGGGTCGGCGCCTTTTGGCTGGCGCACCATTTCATTGAGATCAAGTACAATAAGCCCGTACATCCAGGCCCACATTGTGCTGGCGATCGCCGGGTAGCTCTTGCGGGGGTGAGGTATCGCTCCCGAGCTGATGCCCCGGCGAATCGTCTCGAGAAAAACCCGGTATGAGGTCGGCAGTGTCGGAAAAGACTTACGGTAGAGTTTACCGCTGCTCGCGCTGAACATCAATCGGTGCAGCTGGCGGTTTTCGCTCGCGAAGTTCCAGTAGGCGTGAGCAATAGCGTCGAGCTGATCGTAAACGTCGGTGGCGCTCGCCTGCGCCTTACGCAGGTCTTGGGTCAGAATCTTTTCACCGTTGGTGATCAGAATGCGCAAAATCTCTTCTTGATTCTCAAAATGCGCATAGGGGCTCGCGACCGAGCAACCGAGCTTGTCGGCAATGCGGCGCATGCTGAGGCCTTCGACGCCGTCGACGCGAATAATGTCGAATGCAGCCTTGACGATTTCATCGCGGCTGAGTGAACCTCTTGCGCGTCGTGTGGATTTTTTTTCGTTACCGTGACCCGCGACCGGGGTTTTGGCTTTGCGCAGCCGTTCTGCGCGTTCGCGCACCTCGAGTTTGCGTTTTTCGCGCAGCACTTTGATGCGCGCCGCCCGCTCTACCGGGGTGATCTTCATGGGGTAAAGATCTCCCCGGAGAATTGCGGGCGCTTGCATTGTTGCCTTAGGCTGCGACCGGTCGACCCGTGCGACGTGGTTCGCTTGCTTTGGCAATGGTGCCCGTTTCTACCGCCTCGTTGGCGGGCTTTTTCAGACGAATGATGTGGAATAGGTTCAGCACTCGCATAACTTGATACGTCGTGTCGAGTTCAAACCAGCGCTTGGCAAAGTTCGGGTTAGTACCGAAGGCGTGGTGGTTATTTTGGTACAGCTCACCGCCGATCAAGAAGTCGATAGGTAGCGTGTTCTTTGATTGATCCTTCGTTTTATTGAAGTTCACATAGCCGTACATGTGCCCGCCCCAGTTGACCATTGCGCCGTGAATCGGCCCCATCAGCCAATGCATCGGCAGCAGCAGGTACAGGTACCACATGCCTTCGGGAACGTAAGCCATGTAAAAAAAGGCATAGAGAGCACCCGCGCCGATACGGAAAACCCACGATTTGCCGAGGTTGTCAACGATCGGCCATGACGGGGTGTTTTCGACAAATGCCGCTGAAGCCTGCACTTTGCCGTACGCGTAATCGTCATAGGTGTGCTTGGTTTTGAGCATCATGTCGAAGAAGTTCTTCGCGTGGTGCGGGCTGTGCGGGTCTTTTTCGGTGTCGCTGAACTGGTGGTGCATGCGGTGCAGAATCGCATACCCGCGCGGGTTCAGGTACGAAGGGCCCTGCGCAATAATTGTGAACAGGTGCCAGAATTTTTCCCAGCCTTTGTTCATGGTGAACATGCTGTGAGAGGCGTAGCGGTGCAGAAAGAAGGTCTGCGCGAATGCAGACGCAAACCAGTGCGCCGCAAAGAAAATGAGGATTGTTGCCATTTTTGTCTCCTTTTACTTGGCCCGGTAGTGGGGTTCCATGCGGAATCCCACTACCGGGCTCAGATTCTGCTACCTTTGATGCCTGGTGGCGCCTTTCGGTTGCAACTTTTTCTAACAGCGTTAGTTACAAAACAAACACTGTTAGATATAGAGGATGTATATCTAACAGTGTTCAATACGTAAAGCCAAAACAGTATCTTGTTGCGCAAGCGGCCGTCCGGCCGCTCTGTTAACCGGCCAGAGGGGCGGGAATCTTGAGCGTCTGCGTCTTCTCGCGCATCTGAAAACTCACCGATTTCACGAAATAGACCTTGAGTTGCTCGACCTTGCCCTTAACGCTGATCTGCATTTCGCGCTGCCATTCGACTTTCTCGTGAATCATCGAATAGGTCGAATCGCTGATCAGAACCTGCCCGCCTGACGAATTCTGTTCTATGCGTGAAGCCGTGTTGACGACATCGCCGATCGCAGTCCAGTCGAGGCGTTCGGCGTTACCGATATTGCCCATGATGACTTTGCCGCTGTGAATGCCAATGCGCATTTCAATCGGCGGTTGGTCGTGTAGCTCGCGCATTGAGTTCAGCTCGATGTACAGGTTCTGTATTTCTACCGCTGCAGCAACCGCCTTCAGGGGGTCGTCGAACAGGGCGAAGACCGCGTCGCCCATGTACTTGTCGATCGTGCCACCGTGGCGCACAAGGGCATTGGCCACCATACCGAGCGCCAGGTTGAGCATTTCAATGACGGCGAGAGGATGCATATTTTCTGACAGGCGCGTAAACCCTACGATGTCGGCAAAGAGCACCGTCGCGTTGACAACTTCGTTGGGCAATTCTTCACGCCCGGCGGCGGTCATCTCGACAGCTTTGCGCATCACATTCTGCGGAATGTAACGGCGAATGATGTTCTGAATGCGCAGGCTGTCGAGAATACTGCCCTCGCTGAGGCGAGTCTTGATGTCTTGCAACACCACAGGCTGCCACATGGTGCGCAGCACGCCCTCGTTGTCGAGATAGCCGTTCACGTGGTAGAGCACCTCGTTGGGTTTTGTTTCGCCTGGCAGAGAGAGGCGAATACGATAGTTTTCAAACTGCTGCACGACGCGAATGTTATGCACGCCACGAAAAATATCGCGAAAGAACCGCTGCGGAATTACTGCCTTCACGTCTGCGACGCGTTCGCGCGGTATCTTCAGCTTTTCGAGAAAACTTTCCGAAACTTCCGTCAGGTTCTCGAACCTATCAAAACAGAGAATGGCAAAATCAAGTTTTTCAATCAGGTCAGAGCCGTGCTTCGAGAAGGTGGGTGCGTCGAGCACAGAGGTTTCTTTCTTCGCGGCGGGTGGCAGCAGATTCTCCCACGGCAGCTCGAGCGTTGCGATCGTCTGAGCTGCTTTGAGCTCAATAGAGAAATTGTCGGGTGAAATGTGCAGACCCCGCAGTGTCAGAATGCACATGGGAATTCCCATGCCCGCACCTTCGGCATGCGAGTCACGTGCCTCTTGCTCTTCCATAAGAGCGCGCATGTTTTCAACAGAACGACTTTTCTCTATGGCCTGTTTGATGCGCGCGAGTTCCAGTTCGCTGGGCTGCCCCTGGTTTACGATCTTAATGCTCAATTTCTCTTCATTAAACCTGATGAAGACAGAAATGCCAATACCCTCTTCGCGCGCAATGCGTGAAAAATTCTCGGCGCGGTGCGCGTCAATTTCAGCCTTAAAAAGCTCAAGCCATTCGGTATAACTCACTTCAGGAATCCCGAGTTCTTCGATCACGCGTTCGTAGAAGATTTTCTTGTACACGGCCTTCAGTGCATTCACCGCCAGCTCGCGCACCATCGTGTAGACGACCGGAGCGAGTTTGCGTCCGCCGAAAGCATCGGTAATCTTGTAGATGGCGTCGCGTACCTGCTTTTCTTCTGACGAAAAAAGATCAAACAACTGAACGCGAAACACCTTGTTCAGGTGCAGAACGGGATCCAGGTCGTTGACAGTGATTCGGGTACTCATGCGACCATGCCGGTACAAAACTTGAAGAACGGGTCTGCATCCAACCTGGCTTTCTGGTCTTTTTCATTCGCGTCGCGCACCGCTTGTGACAGGTTCAGCACCTGCGCGATTGCCGAGCACTGCTCGTCGACGCGTGAGTTGTATATGCCGTAGCCTGCTTTTTTTGCGATCAGATCGGCGTATTGAATTATCTGGGCAATCTTTTCGTTTGTGGTTTCGGCTACTTTATACCGCCGGTCTTCATGGCCTGCAATTATCTGCACGAGCAATTCGGGTAGGCGCCACGCTTCGGCTGCCGCTTTGCCGACTGCGCCGTGCGTCAGGCCAAATACCTGCATCTCTGCATCGTTTGAGCTCATGCCTTTGTCGAGACAAAGATTAAGAGTTTCAATAAATTTAGTGCGGTCGTACACGTTGAGAACAACTTTACCAATATCGTGCAGCAGACCGGCAACGAACGCCTCTTCTTGCAGGTGCGGCAGACCGATGCTCGCGGCCACGCCCTTGGCTACGATTGCCGTGACGACCGAGTGGCGGTAGACGTGCAGGCGAAATTTCTCGTACTTGCCCTCTTCAAATAATGACTTCGTTGTCAGTAACACCACCATCGACCGTATCAATTTGAAACCGAGTAACGTGATCGCGTTTTGCAATGAAGTAATCTTGTTGCCGCGCGAATAGAACGAAGAGTTTGCCAGCTTCAAGATGCCGGCGCTGATTGCCTGGTCGACGCGAATGATGCTGTCGAGTTCTTTGAAGTTCATGTCGGTATGGTCGTCGAGCTGCAGAATCGCAGAGAGCGCCTGCGGGTGCACCGGCAGCTTCAAGGTCTTAAAGTCTATATCGGCAAGCGTCATTTTGGTAATCCCCCGACGAAAACAACCGTAAATCCATTT
Source organism: uncultured Leptospiraceae bacterium (assembly GCA_942492915.1). Lineage (GTDB taxonomy): Bacteria > Spirochaetota > Leptospiria > Turneriellales > Turneriellaceae > Turneriella. Next base: position 2,981,440 of record OW818662.1, on the reverse strand, counting down.
TTTCAGGATGTGATGTCGTAAATTCGTCTACCGCTGCGTCTCATGACGCGCCGCACAGGTCAAGTAAAACTAAACAAGTGTTTATAGTCTGCGATAGGCAGGTATGCCTATCGCAGACCTGCTCTTAACAGCTCTGTCTCAATATACGGCGCCAGCGTATTCACGTAAGTCTCGGTCAAATGGTGCGCGTCGCGGTAGACGACGACGTTTCCGATGACTGCCGGGCAGCTGTCTTTGGTGCACAGCCATGGCGTGAGGTCGATTGTGGTCGTACGCGGCTGCCCTTTTGCTGCAAGTACCATTGCGTCTTTCATGCTGTCGAGCGTCAGCTCGCGCGGCTTGTTGCAGCGTTCGGGATTCTTTGGGTGCCACGACAAACAGGGCGGTACTTCGAGCCATTTGCCGGGGTTCAGCTTAATCAGCGGATTGTCGCGAATCACGATCATGCGCGCTCTGTCGCCGAGAATCTTCTGCCACAGACGGCGGTAGCCTTCGATCTGTTTCTCGAGCGGCGGCAAACCGCCGTACACACCCTGCAGCCCGCCTGAAGTAATGACATAGTCTGGTTTGGCATCAACAATCCATTTGAGTAATTTGCTGCGCCACAGGTCGCAATCCCCCCTGTATTTGCCCTCACTATACAGAGGAAAGTCGCCGAGCGGGCACGCCACCTTTACCATCACGAGCAGTTTCCAGTTCTGCTTTTTGGCGATGGTCTCGAGCGCGGGTGCGTAGTGCATCGCATGCGAATCGCCCGCGAGCACGACTGTCGTCTTGCCCTGAGCATTGCCAAACTCGCACACCTTACCCATGTTCATGCAGTCACGGTAGCGGTAGCGCATGTCGGTTTCTGCAATCTGTGGGTTGGGCCTAAGTGGCATATCGGGTGGCACCTTCGCAGGCCAGCGCGCGTCGAGCGCTGCGGCGCCGGGGTAGTTGGGGTCTTTAATGGAGGATGCAAAATTCTGTTGCAAGAGTTCTTCGTTGATGCGTATTTGGCGCACCTCTAACGCCGCGGCCAACCCTGCAGTGATACCGATCATCAGTAGCGCCGCGATGAAGGCTTTGAGAATACCGCGCGCGCGCGTGCTCGAGCGCAAATGAAAACTCAAACGCCCGTGACGAAACGGGTCTTCGACGAGGTATTTGGTCGCAATCGCAAGCGCGAACGTGAGTCCCATAATTAACAACGGGTTTGCCGCCTTGCCGGCGTCTTCACCGAGCGGGCGCGAAAAAATCACAATCGGCCAATGCCACAGGTAAACAGCATAAGAGATGTCACCAACGTAAGCGACAGGTTTCAGAGCGAGCATTCGGTACGGCGACCAACGTGCATCGCCGCTGATGAGCAGCAGCGCAGCGCCGAGTGTCGGTACGAGCGCAATATGTCCGGGAAAGCGCATCTGCTCGTTGATAAAGAGAATTGCCAGAGTGACGAGGGTGAGCCCAAGCCAACCCAACGCCGCGCGCAGCCAGCCGGTAATGCTGATTTTCGACCAAAGTATTGCGATGAGCCCGCCGAGCGCGAGTTCCCACGCTCTGGTTGTCGTCTTGAAATACGCATCACCCGCGTCGAGGCCGGGCAATACAGACAGCGCGAGCGACCCTGCAAGAATGACCGCGATCACCGCCGCTGCCGCCTTGCGAAAGCTCAACCAGCCAAAGCTGCTCACGAATGCGGTTAGCGCGACAACCGGTGGCCAGACAAAATAGAATTGCTCTTCAATCGAGAGCGACCAGTAATGCTGCACCGGTGAGGGGGCCTGCCCAGTTGCCCAATAGTCGACCGACTGCGCGACGAGAGCCCAGTTTTCAACGTAGAGTGCCGAAGCAAACACGTGGTGCGCCGAGTTGATGAATTCGGTGCGCGGCAGAAAGAGCAGCGCTCCAGCGAGCGAAGCAAGCAGCACCACAGTCGCCGCCGGCAGCAGCCGCATCAGCCGGCGCGCCCAGAATTGCAGCAGGTCGACCTTGCCTTTTTGCTCTATTTCGGCTGCGAGAAGGCTGGTGATGAGAAAACCAGAGATGACAAAAAATACATCCACACCGACGAAGCCGCCGCGAAACACCGTGGGCCAGACATGAAAAAGCAAAACAGCGACGACCGCCACAGCGCGCACGCCCTGCAGGTCGCCACGGTATGTGACGAGGCGCGTGCTCATGCGAAATATTCCGGTCGGCTAAGTAACATCAGCAGACGCAATGCGAAATGCGCGACGGTTTGCCAAGAGTGAATTGCCCGTGCGTTCGCGGTTCGCTCTAAGGTGATACCCGCAGCACTATGCGCGAGAAAGCCGAACGTTCGGCCAAAGATCTGCAGCTGTCGCCGGTGGCATTTACTGCTTTGGCATCGGCGCCGGCTTTCAGCAGCAGTTCGATGACTTCGAGTCGCGCTATTTCAGTTGTATCGGGGTAAACTATTGTTTTGTCACAGGCCTTGTGCAACGCCGTTGATCTGGCATTGTCTTGCGAGCGCACGGGTGCGCCGAGCTTGAGCAGCAGCTGTACGACCCCCGTATGCCCGCGCTCAGCGGCGATCATGAGCGGCGTTGTGCCGAAGTCACCTTTCGGGTCGACGTCGAGCATTCTGCGGCGGTGCAGCAGGCGAATGCATTGTATTTGTTTCTGCGGGGTACCTTTGCCAGAGACGATTTGGTGAACAATTCCCGTACCGGTAAGCTGCTCGCGGTACGAGAGGTCTGCTTCGCGATCGATGAGCAATTGCAAAACTTCTGCGTTGGCGGTGTATGCAGCGAGAAATCCGTTGGGCGCTTCGGCTGTGCCCGTAAGGCTCGTGAGCGTTGCCGCCAGATGTTTTGCGATCGCTGTGTGCTCATGGCGAATACTTTCGGCGAAAAGCCTCTCACGTTCACCGTCTTTCAGTTTGCGCAGGTTTTCGGCGTCGGCAAAAAAATTGGTGTCGCCTTTCCATAGCGCGGCGTGTGCTTCTGAATACGGTGCTGCCGTGCGCATCGAATGGTAAACCGGTATGGCAGTGATTGCGATCATTACCAGCACGTAGGGCAGAATGAGAACTGCGTGCCGGCGCAGAAGATCGCCGATGCGTGCGATGGTAAACGGCAAGAGTAACAGCGTAATGCTTACCGCAAGGCATAACAAGATGACACCGCCCATCGTTTCGGCGGGTGCCTCAGTGCCTTCGAGCGCGATACGCCAACCGAACAGGCCATTGAGTAAAGTCGCGAGGCCAGTCACCGCAACCGCAAAAGCGACGACGAAGCCCAAACCAACGAATATCTGTTTCATGTACCTACAGCCCCAAGTACGTTACGAATCTCTTTGCTCAGCGCCAGGTAGTCGTTCGTGCTGCCGCGGTCACGCCCCCAGATCTTGATCAGCTCGAACTGCACGCCGCTCGGCTTACGCAGAATCAATTTTGTGCCTGCCTCTTCGGTGCGCACGTAGAAGATATCGTCGGTCAGCTCTGCGATCTCTTCACGCGGAATAAAAACCTCGCCCCTGGGGCCAAAATGAGGATTTTCAACCAGGCGCACACCGTGGCGCGTGACTTCTATCAGGCCGTGGCGCTTGTACAGTTGGTGCGCAGCTATGAGCAACACGCCCGCAAGACCCAATAGAAGCGGAAATATATTGTAGGCATCACGAATTTTTCCACGGCCGAAATCCTCACCCAATGGAGACAGCAACGTCAGCCAAAAATCGCTGAACGCATCGTAAGACCAGAAGTAGAGAAATGTCTGCGGCAAAAAAAACACTGCGACCAGTAGCGGAAACCAGTAACGCGGCTTCACGCGAATCTCGAGCTTACCCGGCAGCGGGTAATGCATATAGTAAGGGGGCAGGTATTTCATCGCACCCCAGTTCATTCGCCGACCGGCATGCGCCGTTCTATTTGGCTGGTCAACCCGAATCAGATTCTCCTGGCATTTGAATCGACAAAACATCCGCCTGGGCTTCGATGGTTGGCTTGGTTCGCGGAGTTTCTGCCATTTGCGAATCCTGGGCAAGGAGACATCATGAAAAAAACCACTGCTCTCGTATGGCTTATGCTGGTTTCGGGCACCTTCGCCGAAGTTAAGGTCGCGCTTTATCGAAACGCGTCTTCGCGCTTTCAACTTAACTATCCTTCAGACTGGAAATTGACAAACCCCGCACCTGCAAATTCTTCTATTATTCAAATCAGTTCTCCCGACGGATATACTTCGGTTATCGTTAATCCGATGCCGAACGCAAGCGGTGGAACGGCCGAACAGTACATCAGTCGTTTTGAATCAGAAAACAAGCTGCAAAGCAAACGCCGCGGCGGCGCTGACATTACTGCATCCGCAAAAGAGGCAGGCGGTGATACCGGGGCGATGGCGGCTTATGCTCTCGATATACCGACGATTGTAACCGTCTATACAACCAGCTACCGTGCTTATATGATTACGTTCAGAACACCTGCTGAAACTCAGAAAGGCTATTCTCCGAGCAATGCAACGAACGCCAAACAAATTATTGCATCGTTCGGCATTGCGAAGCTGCGCTGAAACATATTCCAGAGAACATCATATGAAACGTCTCTGTATTGTTGCTTTGCTATTTTGTGCTATGCAGCTTAACGGCCAAAGCGCAAAACTTTTCGTCAACCAGCCGATAGATTTTATACCCACCAGGGCCCTCGTCTCTCCCGACCAGAAATTTCTCTACCTGCTTGATCGCAATCGATATAGCATTCGTGACGCTGAGACGCGCCGAATTCTTATCTCGGGTGCATTACCTACAGATGCCATGTATGCGGGTCTCGTGCCCGACATTAGTGAAAATTTTGACCGGCTCGTCTATCGCCATGATAAGAAGAACACCCTTGAAATACTCAACCCGTTTACAGGCCAGATATTCAGCTCGTTCAAAGTTCCGGCCTATCTCTGTGAGCTGGCGATCTCGCGCGATGGCAATATTATCGTCGCGATGACGGTCAAAGACGGCTACTACGTCTATCGCTACACTGAAGAGGCCGGCTACACGACTACCGGCGTGGTCCCGTATAAAAATCTGCTGCAACCGAATCAGGCGGTCATTTCACCGAATTCAGAATATCTCGCGATGACGGGCTCGCATGATGTCGGCTCGGTAACTATTGTTCGGCTCAGCGATAACCAACCGATTGTTCATAAAAAATCAGGCTTTCTTTTTTTCTCAGGTCACAAGAGCTACATTCACTCTTTGCTTTTTAGTCCCGATTCGAAATATCTTCTGAGCAGTGAATTCGACGGTCGTGCATACCTGACCGATTTACAAGGTGAATCGATACGAGTTGAAACCGGCGGTTTGCGCCAGGTGCTGAATGCGCGCTTTTCTGCCGACGGAAAAGTCTCATTCTGTCCGCAGGGGGCGCAATTCAAAGATGCCGGCGCCACCGGCGCGTACAGCCTCTGTCTGCCAAATGATTCGAGTGAGGGTTTCGGGCGCCTCACCACCAAACACGCTGAATCTTCGCCTATCCGCAGTCTAATACCAGGGATTATGCCCGACGTATTTCCGCCAACGCAAGCCGAGCTGGGAGAGCAGATTTTCAATTCAAGCGACGTGGTGCGATCGAAGTATAATGCCGCGCTGAAGAAATCTGTGACGGTCGGTAAAGCATTCATGAGCAAAGGCAGCGGAAAATTCACTGTCTACGATCATGCAGCCGGTTCGCCCAAAGAAACCTCATCTTTCACCGTCGACAATATCTGGAATGAGCACTCTGCTCAAATGAACAAGACAAGCACGACTGATTTTGCTCTGACAGATTCGGGAAACCTGCTACTCAAAAAATATCATCGCCAGTTGGCTAACTTTGATCTCGCGGGAGCTGAAAAGCAGAAGTGTGCCGCCCACAAAGTGCATGCGATAAAGCTGCATGTAGTCGAGTACTTTGCACCCAACGATCTGCTGGGTGCATCTGAGCAAGCCGACCTGATGCTCTGGAGCAAAAATTGCCAGAACATCATCGAAGCTGCCGATGAAAACGGCAACATCGAAGAGATCAAGTTCGACACGACAGGCAAGTTTATCGTTACGCGCACCCAAAATGGTGTCTACCGTATCAGAACGACGAACAACCTGCAGACACAGGCCGTGCTGGCTTTTCTACCCCCCGATTCGTGGGCGGTAGCGTCAGCGGATGGCCGTTATGACGGTCAAGGTGATGCACTGGGGTTGCTGCATTACGTCGTCTCCAATGAAGCCGTCGCGATTTCAGATTTTGACAAGAGTTTTCACGCGCCGGGCCTGCTGAAAGAAGTTCTGACGGGCGTCAAAACCGTGAATCCCGATACCAGCGCGAAGCCGGCAGTGAAAGTAGACGTCTCTAAGTCAATGGTTGGCAAAATTCACTCGCTGCAAAACGGCGAAGTCTTGATTTCTGGCCGCAAACTGAATATGGGCGAACGGGTCTATGTTATCGTCGCAGGGAAAAAGATCTATCTCAGAGTGACTTTTCCCATGCACACAGGGGCCAAATCAAGACTGGCGAATGCCGGCGAAGCTGCGCTGCTCGGCAAAGGCATGCCTGTTTTCAGATGATGCGTTAACGCAGTCGACCCAGCTGCTCACCCAGACGCTTTAAGTCTTCGAGCAGTTCGGTCGGCACCGGCTTCACCGCGTGACCGAGCGTGTTAGCGTCGTCGATCAGATCGAGAATCAGCTTGCGGTTGGCGAAGCGCTTCGATTCGGGCCAGCGCATATACTCATTCTTGAATTCAGCGGCCTTCGAGTCGACCATTGCTACAATCTTGTTGAGCGCCGCAACCTGTTCTGATGACATGCGCGAGTTACACGCTCACGAGTCGCTTTGTCAAGATTGTTATGCGGGTCTGTGTTCAAAACCATATTAATTCGCGCTAACGCCGACGAAACAGCTGTAGTCTTTGCTTACGAAAGAAATTGACGTGAGTAGTTCATAGGTAATTCACACCGATGCGATCATGGTGCGTTTACTTTTGCGCTGCAGGTTTGGCTCTGTGCATTTGTATCGGTGTGAACTGTAAATCCGCACCACCTAAACCCATCGAGCCGCCACCTGCGCCCGTCGCGCAGACACCAATCGCAGAACCCGTGTCGCGCGCTCTGCCAAGTGCAGACGAAATGCAGGTCGCTGTCATCGGCGAACTTGCGATGCGGGCCGCGCCAGGGCGCAAGAGCCAATATATCATGGCGATGCCCTATGGCGCGAAAGTGCAGATCGTTGACCGCTTCGGGCCCGAAGACCTCGCTCGCGGGGTAGAAGGGCATTGGTATCGTGTCAGCTACCGTGGTAAAACGGGCTGGGCATTCGGTGGATTTTTACGTGAACCCGGTGAACGGCACCGCTACAGGCTCAAGGGCCGCCGCGCGGTAAGAGTCAATTGACGCTCTGAGGCGATAGAGATGTCACGGGAGCAATGAAACCTGCACTTTTGTTCAGTGTCTTAGGCATAGGCCTCGCATCCGCTTTATTCGCAATAGATTTTGCAGACCCAGCAACCGTCGCCTAAAGAAATAAAATAGTGCGGCCTCAATTTATACGCCAGGTTTTTCGCAGATACGAAACCATCGCGTCGCCGCCTGTGCGTTTAGCTGCTTCGAGCAGATTCTGGCTCACGCCTGCATGGTTTCTTACCTGTCCCGATTCATGCGCGATCGCTGCGAGGTTCGCCATAAACGTTTTCGCGCTTTCATAACCGAATTTCTGATAGAGGTCGAACAGCATGCTGCTCAGCGCCCAGCCGCGATAGTAACCATTGTGGTCTTTTTCGATTCCCTGCGTAAAGGTGCGCTGGGTTTCACGAAAGCGGCGACCGTATTCGACAACTCCAGGCCCACGAGGATAACCCACCGTTTTGTAACTTTGCTCGTAAGCGGCCGGCGTCACGCCGAGGCGATCGACACAAACGCTCATCGCAAATTCGGGAAAAGCCGAGGCGACGACGTCGTGCCCGGTACTTGGGTCGAGAGCTGGATAAAATACAAAGCCAGGGTTTTTGTGGTTTGAGCCGCCGCGACCGAGTTCGTAAAAGCCGACTTGCCACGTGAGAGTGTTGGCAAAGCTACCCATACGCTTCTCTGCGTCGGTAAATTCTTTGATCTGTATTTCTGCCCTGCCGCCCGCGCCGCAGCCGGCCCCGCAGGTCGCCTGCACGACAGCGACGCTCGACTTGCCGGGAAATTGCGGCAGGCTGTTGCGAGGCCAGTTGCGTACACTCAGATCAGCGTAGACGGCCGAGCACTGGTCGATGAGTTTCGTGACGGCACCTGCATCCGCCGCAGGCAACTGATATGGCAGCAAAACTACTGAACGCGCGCCGGGGTAAGCGTAGAGTTTTTCTGTCTGTCCCTTATAGTTCTTGTATTCAATCGGCGCGCCCGAAGCAATAGCCGCCGGCGCGGATTCGGGAGAAACGCACTTCCATGAGTACGCATCGTCTTTGTCGAAGACTTCGGCTTTAACAGTGCTGCCGTGCTGCGCCGCGCAGGCAGCTTTTAAATTCATCGACTGCAAAGAGCCATCTTTGAGCTGGCAACGCCAGGCATAGGCGCGGTTCGGAGCCTTGTTTTGTTTGGTGACCTTGCCCTCGTCATCGACTATGACGGCTCGCGAACCAGACACCTGCCGTGCACATTGCGCGTTCAGGTTGACTCCGCCGTGATTTTTGGCGGCAAGCGAGTGAGTCAACTGCAATGCCATGCTCATTATCAGAGCTGGAAGAATTTGTTTGATTCGCGGGTGCATATAGCAAAGTTTTTTAGTCTCCATCATAGCGCCAGCAAAAATGCAAATCTGGCCGACCGAAAGGTCGATCAAGGCGATTTAATGCCAGGGAGTGTCGCGTATTTGGGTTATGGAATCGTGAGGCTATGTCATTCTGATCGCGCCGTCGAGACGAATAACTTCGCCGTTGAGGTACGTATTCTCGATAATGTGCTGAGCTAGGTGCGCAAATTCGGCGGGCCGGCCCATACGGTTCGGGAACGGAATCGTTTCAACCAGCTCTTCTGAGGCTTTGCCCGGCAAGCGCGCGACCATCGGCGTCTCAAACGCGCCGGGCGCAATCGCCATGACGCGAAAACCGTACTGCGCCATTTCGCGTGCCAGCGGCAGCGTCATGCTCGCGACCCCGCCTTTCGATGCGGAATAGGGCGCCTGGCCAACCTTGCCGTCATAGGCGGCCACTGACGCCGTATTAATGAAGACACCGCGCTCACCATCGGAATTCGGGTCTTGTTTGCTCATCGGGGTCGAGGCGATACTGATAACATTGTACGTACCCATGAGGTTGATCTCGATAATCTGCCGGGCGGCCTCAAGCGCACCGAATTTCTTTTTCGAAACCGTTTTCACGACATTGCCGACACCCGCGCAGTTGATGACTCCGTGCAGACCGCCAAAGCGGCTGAATGCCAGATCGACCGCTGCCTGCACTTCGTCGGCATTCGTGACGCTGGTCTTCAAAAACTCATAGCTGATTTGAGTAAGTCCTTCGGGCTTACTCAAATCAGCTATGACAATATTGCCACCCAGCGAAGCCAGTCGCGTCACTGTCGCAAGCCCGAGTCCTGAGCTGCCTCCGGTTACCAGAAAAGTGTTGCCTTGGATCTGCATAGCTGCCTAAACCCTATCGAAGTCTGCCTTGAAAAGCCCCTACCAGAAAAATTTGATGGCCGGGGCAACCTGATCGGGCGTCATATCCATCGATTCGCAAGAGTCAAATAAACAAACTTTCGGAGACAACATGAAAAAAGTAGTATCAATTCTCTCACTCGTGAGCCTGATCGCACTCTCTATGCCTGTCATGGCGCAAGATTCTGACCCGTCTACACCTCCGGCGACACCAACAGATTGCAAGAAGCTGAAAGGCAAAGAGCGCGCTGCATGCCAGAAGGCTCAGGCAGAAGCGAAGAAAGCAGACAAGAAAAAATAAGGCTTTCACATTGAAACCCCGCAAAAACGGGGATTTTCAGGGGGCCCTGCGGGGCCCTTTTTATTGCCTGCCATCTTGAACTGCCGGCAACCCCCTGCTTGCGGTAAAAATTCCCCCCTTTACCTATTGCTTTTTTGGCCCGAGTGAACTATTGTTTACCATATAGTTCTAATAAGGGAATTTCAATGCCGACACAAACACATACATTGCCCGAGGCGTTATATCGGGCGGCCGAGCAGATTATCGAGGGCGAACGCAAGTTGGTGATCAGGGCCTATGGCGTGATCCATTCGACCGAAGATTTCATGCGTGGTTTTATCAGAAAGGTGATGAGTCGGTTCGATCGAATTGACCTTGCCCCGGCAGTTGAAATTATCGTTAAAGAACTGGTTATGAACGCCGCGAAGGCGAACTTCAAGAAGATCTATTTTGCCGAAAATAACCTGACCCCCGAAGACCCGGAGCATTACGAACGCGGTATGTCTGGCTTTCGCGACTCCATCGATGAGAATATTTTTATCGACTATGGGCGCAAGGCGCGCGAAGCTCAGCTGATCGTTGAGACTTCTTTTGATTTTGACAAAGACCGCGTGATCGTAGAAATTCGCAATAACTCACAGATGGCGCCACACGAAGAGCGACGCGTGCGCGAAAAGCTGCAGCGCGGTCTCGAGTGCACCGATATGGTGGAGTTCATGCTTGAACACATGGACGAGACCGAAGGGGCGGGTGCAGGCCTCGCGCTTTGCATCACGACGATGCGGTCGGCAGAGCTTGATCCCAGGTTGCTCACGATCTCGACAGCAGCGGGTGAAACCGTCGCGCGTGTCGAAATTCCGCTGCACGCCGGCTATCCGCCGGTGCGCGAGCGATATCAGGCCGCGTTAGCGGGCTAACACACACCCTACCCCTGCGCAGTGCGCAATCAAGGGGTGGGTTTTTTCATCATGTACCGCCCCGTAACAAAAGCCGCCGCACCTGAGATTGTCAGCACCAGCGGCGCAAGAACAAAAACCGCAAAAAAGCTCTTGATGAATGCCGCGCCGATGGTTTTAACGCTTTCGGCGGCCACACCTTTATAACCAGCAACGACGTTCTGCGCCATGCTGCCCGAGCCAAGCCAGGGCATAAATAACAGCAAGCCCGTGATGAGCAGGGTGAAGCCGACGGCGATGAGCGTTTGGCGCGCGTTACGCAAGACGATGGCGATCAATACCAACAGGGCTATACAAATCGCGAATACAAGCGAATACGTCGTGTAGAATCTACCCACCATTGTGCGCGCCTTGGCAAGATCGTTTTCGCGCGCAGTCAGCATCGAAGTGAAGCTCAATTCATTCGGTACTTTTTGTACGAGCAGTTTTGCCGCAGGTTCAACCAATGACCGGGGCAATCGCTTCATCGTTTCATTCTGCATCAGGCCATCAACGGCCGACTTGATTACTCCAGGGTCTTGCTTGAAGCTGCTGAGATCCATCGAGAGAGTCGGTTTGTCTTGTTTACCCTTGAGATAAGCGAAGAGCTGGTCGAGCATCGATTTTGATTGCTTTTTGACTTCGGGCTCGAGCACAGAATAACCGAGCTTGCCAATCAAGGCAAGCTGCGACGGTGAACCACTGTCTTTCGCTGAGTTTTCAGCCGCTTTGGCAATTTCACCGAGGCTTTGTCCTTGAATGAAGTTGCTCAGAAACTCGGTGCTGCCGAGGCTGCGATCGACTGCCACGAAAAGTGACGCCATTGTTGCTCCCGCAGCGAGCATGAAACACAAAACCACCACCACGAACCATTTGATTGCTTTCATTCTTTACCTCTATCTCTTGTAATCGCGTAAGATGCGCTTGCCCAGACTCGCTTTATGCACCTCATCAGCACCGTCGTAGATGCGCGCGGCACGCTCATGCCTGAAAAAGTAAGCGAGAATCGTGTCGTCTGCCATGCCGAGGCCGCCGTGTATCTGCAGCGCGCGGTCAATAATGCGGTTCATGGTGTTCGCTACCACAAACTTAATCATCGCCACTTCGTCGCGCGCCTTTGACATGCCGAGGTTCTCGATCGCCCATGCGGCCGAAAGCGTCATGAGGCGCGCGCCATGCAGTTCAGCGGCAAGTTCTGCGACGTAAAGTTGCGTGATTTCGCTATCGGCGAGCGTGCCACCATCATTGTGGATCTTTCTTTTATTCGCGCGCTGGCATAACATTTCAAAGGCTCGGCTGCTAATACCAAGCCAGCGCATGCAATGGTGAATGCGCCCTGGCCCCAGACGCTCTTGCGCGATTTTGAAACCTGCGCCCTCGCGGCCCAGCAGATTCTCTTTGGGTATGCGGCAGTTCTCGAAGACAACTTCCGCGTGGCTCGCATAATCGCTGCCCGTCTCGCCCATGATGGGTATATTGCGCAGAATGCGAAAACCCGGTGTGTTTGTTGGCACAATGAACATGCTGGCGCGCATTGCCGCGTGCCCTTCGGGGTTCGTGACCATCATAGCGATCGCAAACGCTGCGCCGTCGGCGGCTGTTGTATACCATTTGTGTCCGTTCAGAATATAGTGATCGCCGTCTTTCACCGCGCGTGCCTCGAGCAGCGTCGGATTTGAACCGGCTGTTGCAACCTCGGTCATTGCAAAACAACTGCGCATCTTTCCCTTAGCGAGAGGTTCGAGCCATTCTTCTTGCTGCGCCTTGCTGCCGAACATGTGCAGAATTTCGATATTGCCCGCGTCGGGGGCCTGGCAGCCAAACACATAGTGGCCGAGCGGGCTTCGGCCCAGCGCTTCAGATACATAGCCGTGTTCGACGAGCGAAAGCCCCATGCCGCCGAGCTCGGTCGGTATCTGTGGCCCCCACAACCCGAGTGCCCGTACCTTTTCGCGTTTGGTCTCGAGCAGCGGCACGAGGTCTCTGAACTCTTTGCTGAAAAACTCTGCCTCGAGCGGTAAAAGTTCGTCGCGTACGAAATCCTCAATCTGTTTGAGTAGCGGCTTCAGCCGGTCAGAGATCGCGAGGTTCATGGCTTAGGGGCTTGCCCCGGGCGCAGTTGAGGGGTCAAGAAAAGGCAGCACTCTACTCTCAAAACCATTTGCGCCTTCGCTTTCCATGGACTCCCGGAAAAAGTCGTATACCCTGCATAGTATATGACTTTTAATGGCCGTTCTGGATTTAAAAAGGCATACTGAAGGTATGAGTTATGCATTTACCAAAAAGATAACGCTGCCGTTCGCCGAAGCCGAACAGCGCGTGCGCGATGAGCTGCAAAAAGAAGGCTTCGGCGTGCTGACCGAAATTGACGTGCAGGCGACGATGAAGAAGAAGCTCAATGAGGATTTCAGGGCGTACAAGATTCTTGGTGCCTGCAATCCACCGTTCGCCTGGAAAGCCCTGCAGGCCGAAGACCTTATCGGGCTTATGCTCCCTTGTAACGTGATCGTGCAGCAGCGGGATTCAGGCGTCGAAGTTTCGGCAATTGATCCGGTGGCGTCGATGGTTGCGGTCAATAACCCCGCACTCGCAGAGATCGCGGGTGAAGTGCGCGACAAGTTACAGCGCGTCATTGCCTCGCTCTAGCTCGATCTTGTTTGCCTGTTTCGCTTCTGCCTGCGCCTTGACAGAATCGACAGCCGTTTCGCGATCTAGAGTCGCAAACAGGTCACCTGCCTTAACTTCACCTACCACTGCGCTATTGGTAGGGTAAACGCAACGAATTGTGAATGGGTCGACACTATATCTAGTAGATATATAAGGCCTCATGCGCAAGGCTTATTTGTCGTATGCAGGCGTTGCACTTTCAGTGACCGCCGCTCTTTTTCTGGTGGCTCTGCCTTCGGTGGCAGGGCTTGCCGAAGTTAAACCTGCGCTGCAACGACTCGTGCGTTTCCAAATGTATGCATGGGCGATAGCAGTGCCTGTCTTCGTTTTTGCCTTAATCGGCCACAGAGAAAGCGCGCTGAAGTACCTGCGGCTGAATCGGTTTTCGGGTTCCATGGCGCCCGTGCGCTGGTTACTCATCAAAGAAGGTGAAAACTGGCGCATGCAGGGCTGGCAGTTCACCTTGGTGCTCGTTGTTGTCACCACCGTGGTCATTTCTCAGCAGATTCCCGTACAGGACTTTGCCCTGAGCAAACTCGGCCCGGTTCTACCCTGGGCTTTCGTACTCGCACTTTCCAATTCACTGATCGAAGAGCTAATCTTCAGACATAGCATCGTTTCCGCTTTCGAGAACGGGTCACTGCAAAGCTTTGCCCCCTTGGTGTCAGGTTTGATATTCGGCTGCGCACATTATTTTGGTGCGCCGGGGGGATTTATCGGCGTGCTCATGGCTGGCTTTCTGGGTTGGCTGCTCGCCAAATCAATGCAAGAGACGGGCGGCATCTTCTGGGCATGGTTCATACATGCATGCCTTGATATCGTAATCTTCTCGGCTATGCTGCTTCAGGCAGGTGTCGTCTGATGGTGTTTCTCGCATTGGCTTCAGCGACACTGCACATCATGATTGCAGTTTTCCAGGTAATGCTCGCGAGCGGCAAACCATGGGGTATATACGCATTCGGCGGCCAGCACCAGGGTGTGTTGCCGCGCAGGCTGCGCATTGCCAGCGTGTTCTCGTGTTTTTTATTGCTGGCCTTTGCCGCTGTGAACCTACAGCAAGCCGGGTTTGTTTCAGTTGTTGCGCAGTCTCATTTGCGCGCGGTGTCGTGGGTTATAGCCGGTTACGCCGTGCTCGGCACCTTCATGAATGCCATCTCGCGCAGTCGCGCCGAACGCCTGCTATGGACTCCGGTCTGTCTCGTTCTTGCGGTGCTTAATATGCGCTTGCTTTTTATTATGCCCGCTCTATGAGAGTTATCCCCAGCTGACAAAGCGTTCTTCTATCTGTTCACCGCATGCATCGCAGCGCGGTTCTTGCCGCGAGACGCGGCCTTCGAGGCAGTGCGGGCAGGCATTGTCGTCGACCAGAATCTTTACCTGATTACCGAGTTCATAGCCGCAATCGGGACAAGTCGGATTCTGCATTTTGTTTTCCCATTCGCCCCAGCAATGCGGGCACCCGTTGCGCTGAAAGACCTTGATCTCGCCGTCGCACAGGTAGCGCACACTCGAATCATTGTGGTTGAAGTCATAGGTGTCGCCGTCGCTCAGCCATGCCCGGCTTGTTTCTGCAATGATCACTTCGCGCTCGCGCTCAGAGTCTGAGAGCTTGAATTGTAAAGAGAGCGTTACCGCCTGGTCTTCGCTGCCGGTTTTCGCAAGCGCGAGCAACTTGTCTTCGAGAACGGCGAATGCGCCTTCTTCGATGAGTTGCTGAAAACGTTCTTCTACCAATGCAGCAAGTTCATCGGCCTGTGAATAGTTAATGTCCGTAGCCATGGGCTAGGGATAGAAGCCGAATGAGTGCGTAAACGAGGTTCCGATGAGGCGCCGCCTGGCGCCCCTGTCACACAGCCGGGCTTATTCTGGCTGACGCCGCCACAAATGCTTAGATTCATGTGCATATGCCACAAACCATACACGAATTCACAGCCGCGACCATTGCCGGCAAAGAAATCAGTCTCGCCGATTACAAAGGCAAAGTTGTCCTGATTGTGAACACCGCCAGCAAGTGCGGTTTCACCCCACAGTTCGCGGGCCTCGAGTTGCTCTACGAAAAATACAAAGACCGCGGTCTGGTCATTCTCGGCTTTCCGTGCAACCAGTTCGGCGCACAAGAACCAGGAACCAGTGAGCAGATTCAAGAATTCTGCCAGCTGAACTACGGCGTCAAGTTTCCCATGTTTGGCAAAATCGACGTGAACGGTTCGGGCGCGCATCCGCTGTTCAAATACCTTACCTCTGAAAAGCCGGGTATTCTCGGCATCGAAGCAATCAAATGGAACTTCACCAAATTTCTCGTCGATAAAGAGGGTAACCCGGTGAAACGTTATGCACCCAACACAAAACCCGAAGACCTTGCGGCGGATATAGAAAACCTTCTGTAAAATGGCGCTGCAGCATTGGCTGTTTCGCATTGAAAACAGTGTCGCGACGGTTTCGCTGAACCGTCCCGCCACCGGCAATAATATCAACCTTGAATGCCTCGCTGAGCTCAAAGCGATCAGCGAGAGTATCCGTGAAAACGAGAGTATTCGCGCGGTCGTACTGAAAAGCGAAGGCAAACACTTCTCCGTCGGCATGGATGTCGCGGTGATTCAACAGATGGCGGGGCAGCCATTTGAGACCTATGCCGAACACCTCGCGGCAGGCCAGCGCTGTATCGATGCTTTTGAAGCAATTCATAAACCTATCATCGCAGAGATCAAAGGTTTTTGTATCGGCGCCGGCGTGATACTCTCTGCCTGCGCTGACTTTCGCATCAGCAGTGACCGGGCAATCTATGCATTGCCCGAAGTGCAGCGCAGCATCGGCGTCATCATGGGGCTCAGCCGCGTAAGGCGCATCATTGGCCTCGCGCACACTAAACGTATGGCAATGCTTGGCGAGAAATTTTCTGCGGGCGAAATGCAACAGATGGGTTTTTTAACCAGAGTCTGTACCAGCGAAAAACTGGCGTGTGAGGTGGATATCCTCATTAAGAAGATTATGGCGCTGCCACCGCAGGCGGTCTCGCTGAACAAGCGTATCGCAAATTTTGGCGTAACAGCGACACTCGCTGAATCGCAGCAGTTCGAGCTCAACGAACAATACCAGCTCAATCAAACAAATGATTTTAAAGAGGCGATGCAGTCATTTATCGAGAAACGACCGGCTCGCTACAAAGGAAGTTAGTTGCGATTATTTCTCATCACGATCTGCTGCGCCATTTTTGTTCGATGCCGGCCTCAGCCGGTTAACCTGCAGCGCATGCTCTACGTGGTGCCCGAGGCATTACCCCAAGGGTATGATTGGCGTCCTCAAAACCAAACGGTGAGCGATGTCGTGTGGACAGGCGCTCGACTCGACCAGCAGGGGCGATTGCAGAATGCCGGGCCTGCCCTTGCGGCTATGGAGCATTTTCGTGCGCCGCCGCGAAGGTTTCGCCAGAGCTCGCGTCAGCCAACACCTTCGCCGAAGGATCCTGCTGTGAAGCACCATCTGTTGGTCGGGCTAAAAGATGCCGCGGCAGGCGTGAAGATTCTTTCTGACGCCCAGACGCGCAGCCAAAGTATTGCGGGGCTCGTCGCGTTTCTCTTGCGCCATGGCAAATTCGGCGGGGTGCAGCTCGATTTTGAATACGTCTCACCAGCCTACGCCGATGCATTCATTGAGTATATTCACCTGCTACACGGCAGGCTTGGTTCTGGATTTCAACTTTCAGTGGCAGTTTTTGCTCCGATCGGCATGCCTGAGGCCTGGTCGGCCTTTCACAAGCTACCCGACATTGCTGCAGAAAGTGTCAGTCTGGTTGTGATGCTCTACGATCACCACCGGCCCGGAACACCGCCGGGCTGCGTCAGCGACATTGGCTGGGTCGCGGCGAACCACGAGGCGTTGGCTGCCTTGCCCCCAGAAAATATCTGGCTCGGCGCACCGCTGTATGGCTACCATTTTGGCGCTAAGACAAGGGCAATCAGCAGGTCGCAGTTTGACAAATTGGGCGGGCAGGCAGTCGAATCCGAAGGTTGTCTCATGAAAGACACGGCGCCGGGCCCAGCGTATTATCCCGCTGCTTCACTTTACCAGCAGTTCGATGAACTCGCGGCAGCCAGACGTTTTCGCGGCGTTGCCTATTGGCGAGCGGGTTTTGAACTCTAAAGGTATGGCAGTCATTCACCTCGTTACCGAAATTGCCGCGGCACCTGAAGTGGTGTTTGACCTATCGCGCAGCGTCGAGTTGCATCTCGATTCGACGTCGAGAACCGGCGAGCACGTCATCGCGGGCCGCACGACGGGCCTCTTTGAACTCGGTGATGAGGTCACCTGGCGTGCAAAGCACCTCGGCTTTTGGCAGACTCTCTCGGTAAAAATTACAGAGTTCGACCGACCGTACCGATTCGTCGACGAGATGACGCGCGGAATTTTCAAGAGCATGCGGCACGAGCATCGGTTCGCGAAAACCGCAGGCGGTACGCGTATGATCGACAACTTTTCTTTTCGCGCTCCTCTGGGTATTCTCGGAACTATAGCGGAAACGATGTTTCTGGCGCGTTATTTGAAAAATTTCCTGATAGAACGCAATGCGATGATAAAATCTGTTGCGGAGAAAGGCAGGGATCATGGCAAATAAAACCTTGACCGTTGCCATTATTGGCGACATGCACATGCAGTTCGACGCGTTCGACGTCGAGTTCTTCAACGCTTCAGATTATGACGCGCTGCTTCTTGTGGGCGATCTCGCCTCGAAAAACCCCGACAGCATGTACCGGTTGTTGCCGGCGCTGAACGCTCTCACCAAACCGACGTACCTGATACCGGGCAACCACGACACGACGGGTGTGCGCCAGCTTCTCGGAGAATTGATGCAGAATGAGATGCTGATAAATTTCGGCGCCGACTCGCAGGTGACTCGCATGCAGCGCTTGCAGACTGAACTCACGGGGCCCACGCTCTGCGGCTACTCGAATCATCAGCTCGCGGCCGATCTGGGGCTTGTTACCGCGCGGCCGTTTTCTATGGGCAGCACGAACGGCACGGTCAACTTCAGGCCATTTCTCGAAAGGCGATATGGCGTCAGCACGCTCACGCAGAGTACCGACAGGCTGAAGAGCCTCATCGACGCGATAGATGGTCATTACCTGATCATGGCGCACCATGGCCCGTTTGGTTTGGGTAAGCTTGCGACTGACATGTGGGGTGCGGATTTTTTACCGCAAGAAACCGATTTCGGTGACGCAGATCTGGCCGAAGCTGTCACGTATGCGCGATCGATTCAGAAGCCGCCTCTCGCAGTTATCGCAGGGCATATGCACTACCCGACAAAGCACGGCAAAAAGCCGAAACAGTGGTGGGCACGCAAAGACGGCATTCTCTACGTCAACGCCGCGCGCTGGCCGCGCATTTTCAAACACGAGGGCAGCGAGCTGCACCACCACGTGCGGCTGACGATCGATGAAAATCTTGGTACTGAGGTTCAGGCCTGCTATGTTGCCGAAGGCAGCATTCTCACAACAGCCGACGATCGCGCCATGCTGCCGGCTTAGTCTTCACAGACTCTGCTTAATGACCGGCTCTAACCAGTCGATGAAAACGCGCACGCGTTTCGCAAGCATGCGCCGTTGTGGATAAACCAATTTCAGAAGCATCGGTTCAGCCCTGAAATTTGGCAAAATTTCCGTGAGCATGCCAGACTTAAGTTCGTCGGCCACCCCAATGCGGGGAGTCTGGCAGATGCCGAGGCCTGCAAGGCAGGCCGCCTTGTACGCATCAGCGCTGTTTACTGTAATGAATCCCCCCATTTTAATCTCGCGGTATTTTTCGCCATCGAAATATTCAAAACCATGCTGTGGCACCCCCAGAATGGGCTGGAAAAAAATCAGCTTATGCGAATTCAAATCAGCCAGGTTCTCAGGGGTACCATGTACCTCGAGGTAAGAGGGGCTGGCGACATTCACTATCGCCAGTTCGCCGAGCGGTCGCTCTGCCAGACCAGGCTCGCTGTACTTTCCACCCCGCACCACGCAGTCGATTCCCTCGCGAATCAAATCGACGCGCCTTTCGCTGCTGCTAAGTTCGATTTCGATACCGGGAAATTTTTGCAAAAATTCACCCAACCGGGGAATCACGGTGTTTCTCGCCATGGGGCCCGTCATGTCGACGCGGATTTTTCCGGTAATTTGCGCGCCATCGCTCACAAACATCGTCTCGATATCTTCCAAATCACTGAGAATGTCTTTGCTGCGCTCAAGAAAAGTTTTTCCCTCAGAGGTGAGCTGCACCCGGCGCGTGGTGCGCTCGAGAAGCTTTACGGAAAGCAAAGATTCAAGTGACTGAATTATGATGGTGACCGAGGCTTTAGCGAGATTCAGACTCTGTGCGGCCTGGCTGAAACTTTCGAGTTCTGCGACGCGCACAAAGGTTTTGATGGCGACGATTTTATCCATGAATGACCATATCACATTATTATCTAAAACTGAATAGTGAATTAAAATTGCTTAGTTTGTTCATATTAGTTAAACTATGATTGAGCTACATATAATAGGCAAAAATAGGAGATTCAACATGAAAATAGCAATAATTACTGGTGGTAGCCGTGGTCTAGGCAAAAGTGCGGCAATCCACACGGGCAAAAGAGGCGTCGGCGTGATTGTGACTTACCACAAGCAGCACGACGACGCGGCGCATGTGGTGGCTGAAATCGAAAATGCTGGCGGTAAAGCAGCGGCATTAAAACTCGATGTGACGCACATCGCCTCGTTTACAGATTTCGTGGGCGACGCGCAAAAGCTCTTGAAGCAAAAATGGGGTCAGGAGAAATTCGACTTTCTCGTAAATAACGCCGGCGTTGGTGTCCACGCGGCGTTCCAGGATACTACTGAAGAGCAATTCGATCAAATGGTGAATACGCACCTGAAGGGTCCATTCTTTCTGACGCAGAAACTTTTGCCGCTGATGAACGACAAGGGAAGAATTCTGAATGTTTCCACTGGCCTCACACGCTTTACTTTTCCCGGCTACGCGGCGTACGCTACGATGAAAGGCGGCGTAGAAGTGTTCACACGCTACCTGGCAAAAGAATTGGGTGCGCGCGGTATCACCGCTAACACGTTGGCACCCGGAGCGATCGAAACTGACTTTGGCGGCGGTGCCGTGCGCGACAACGCCGAACTCAACAAGATGATCTCTTCTATCACCAATCTTGGCCGCGCCGGCGTACCCGATGATATTGGGCCCCTCGTCGCTTCGCTGCTTTCTGAAGATGCGCGCTGGGTCAATGCACAACGCATCGAAGCCTCTGGTGGCACGCTCTCTTGAGCACGTGGGGATTAAATTATGAAGCAAGTAAACCTCGGTACACAAGGTCTGCGCGTCTCTGCAATCGGTTTAGGCTGCATGGGGATGTCGGATTTTTACGGTTCTTCTTCTGAGGCTCAAAATCTTTCCGTGCTCGATCGTGCAGTAAATCTTGGGTGTACGTTCTGGGATACATCAGACATGTATGGCCCTTTCACCAATGAAATTTTATTGTCAAAGGCACTCACCGGGCGCCGCGATAAAATTATCCTCGCCACGAAATTTGGCGTTTCCCGTGGGGAAGACGGCAGTTGGCAAGGTATTAAGGGAGGAGCAGATTATGTGAGGGCAAGTTGTGATGCATCGCTCAAGCGCCTCAAGACTGATTACATAGACCTCTACTACCAGCATCGCCTCGACCCCAATACACCGATCGAAGAAACAGTCGGCGCGATGGCAGAGCTTGTAAAGGCGGGGAAAGTGCGCTACATCGGATTGTCTGAGGCAGACCCAGAAACGATTGCCCGCGCGCATGCGGTGTATCCGGTGAGCGCGCTCCAGACCGAGTACTCTTTATGGTCGCGCGAGGTCGAGGCCGAAATCTTGCCGACCACCCAGAAGCTCGGCATCGGATTTGTCGCTTACAGTCCCCTCGGGCGCGGTTTTTTATCTGGGGGAATCCGCTCGCAAAGCGATTTAGAGCCCGGAGACTGGAGGCTCACGAATCCGCGATTTAGCGAAGAAGCGATGGCAAAGAACAGCCAATTGGCGCTGCTCGTCGATGCAGTGGCAAAAGACATTGGGGCCACACCGGCCCAGGTCGCATTGGCGTGGCTGCTGTCACGCGATGAAAATCTCGCCGCAATTCCAGGAACACGAAAAATTGAGCGCTTGCAAGAAAACTGGGCAGCACAAAAAATAACTCTGAGCACCGAGAATCTGAACCGCCTGCAGACGTTAATTGAGCAAGGCGTTGTTGGCGATCGGTACTAGCTCTGGGCGGAGATTACTCTCAAGGCTGCGCGCAGGCAAAGGTTTAGATCACTTACGCGATCTTCTTCTCAGCCAGATACGCAGCCGCTAATGGTCGGCTGTCGTCGTCTTCGGGGTGAAAGTCTGGCCTGAAATATTCAAAGAACTGTTCTACGTTATTGCGCGTAAATTCGGCAAGGCCCGGCAGATTTTGTCTCAGTTCTGCGAGCATCTCGCCAACGGTCAGCGATTTCTCTTGTGACAGAATCAATCCTAACCCGTAAAACGCACTGCCCCACAAGAGCACCTGGCCCAGAACGTGACCGCCGACGCGTAGTGCGTAACTGTCATCGACAACTTTCAGAAGATCGAATGCCACGTGGCGGTGTTCAATCTCTTCGCATGAATGCCAAAGTGTGATGTCGCGCGCCTTCGGTTCGAGACGGCCGACAAATTCGGGGTGGCGCAAAAACCACGCAGACTGTGTCGCCGTGACGTGTTCGAGAGCCGCGGTCACAGAAAGGCCAAGCGCCGGGTGAATAAAATCGAGTCTGTCAAAATTGCTGAGCGCGCTTTCCATGAGGTTCGCAACCGCCGAAACATCGTAGCCACTCGCCTGTGTGTGTTCGTTCCAACCGCGGTGCACTTTGCCGTGCATCGCCTCTTGCCCGATGAAGGCCTTGACGTCGTTCTTGAGTTCGGGCGGCGTGCGGTCGGCAAATTTGCGCACGCTGTCGATGAAGAACTCTTCACCGCGCGGAAACAGGAGGCTCATCGCATTAAAGAAGTGCGACAGCACAACGCTGCCCTCAAAGACGCTGCGTGGGTCTTGCGGTATTTCTGCCGGTCCCTTGCGTACAGTGAGTTTATGCTCGGTATTGCTGTTGGCTTGCATGCGCTCGCCTTGGCAAAGTTGACGAAGGCGTCAAGTTCTTTCAGGCCCGGCGCACCAAAACTGAAATCATCGGGAGACAGCTTTACAGGCTACCTTCGCGAACACTCAATGCACGCATGCAAGCTGCCTACTTCGAACGCCTCGGCGCGCCTGATGTGATTCAATTCGGCGAAATGCCCGACCCCAAACCTGGGCGCTGGCAGGTCGTTGTCGCTGTCAAAGCGGCATCGGTCAATCCCGTCGATTACAAAATTCTTGAAGGTGAGGGGCTGAAACTCTTTGGCGGTAAGTTTCCGCGCATACCGGGCAGCGACTTCGCGGGAGTGGTGCTCGAAACCGGCGCGAACGTAACGCGCTTCAAAAAAGGCGATAGGGTGTACGGCATCACAACGTCGTTTCTCGGCGGCCCGGGTTCGCATGCCGAGAAAGCAGTCACCTATACGAAGGTGCTGCGCCATATTCCCGAAGGGTTCAGTTTTGAAACGATGGGTGCAATCGGCGTCGGCGCTTTGACTGCATTGAATGGCTACACGCTGAGCGGCGACGCAAAAGGCAAACGCATGCTCATCGCCGGTGCGAGTGGCGGCGTCGGGCATTTCGCTCTGCAGCTCGGCAAATATTTTGGCGCGCATGTCACGACGCTGTGCAGTCAGAAGAATATTGCGTTCGTGAAGTCGCTCGGCGCCGATGTCGCCCTCGACTACAAGGTTACGAACCTCGAAACCTTGGGTGAAAAATTTGATCTCTTCTATGACGCGTATGGCTCTGTGCCCTATGCCACCGCGGCACGCCTTCTGGTTAAGGGTGGCAAATACGTGACCACCACACCACGAGGATTGACCATCGCACGAGCAGTGTTGCCGTTTGTTTTTGGTGGCCCGCGGGTTATTATGGCCAATCTCAGCACGCGTAGAAGCGGCTTCGAACTCATCGAAAAGCTGCTCACCCAAAAAAAACTGCAGGCGGTGATCGCGGCAAAATTTCCGCTCGCGAAAACCCGTGAAGCGTACCAGTCGCTCAAAGATGGCGGCCACGCGGGCAAAGTACTCGTCACTGTTGGCTGAGAGGTTTCTTGCGATGTGGCAGTCTCTACCGAAAGAAGTAATTCAACAGCGCACAAAAGAAATTACGACTGCGAAGAGGCGAGAGCTGCCCAAATCAGTTGCCGCGATCATCGCGACGCTGCTCTTTATCGGCGGGCTGTTTGCCATCGCATACCTCGACCAGCATTTCGGCCCCCGCAGCGTGGAAATAAAAACCGATCAACCGTATAGCCTGCTGAATGCCTCGCTCCCGGCGCTCATCGCCATTTTTGGCGCGACGGTGATCTACATGTATTTCTTATTCGTGAAAAACCGCCGTGTGCCGGTGGTCTATGTGTGTTTCGACTGCCAGGAAGCTTTTCACGCGCAGGCAACCTGCCCTGAGTGCCAGAGTGCGCGTGTTGCCGATATTCGGCTCGCTGAGTGGGTTGAAGAAACGTAATGGGCTAGTCTGCAATGGGAAAATCGGCAACCGGGTCACCGCCCAGACTGCTGCAATTCAGGTCAATTATAGTGCGTTCGCGCCATAGCTGGCAAAAACCGTCGCCGTAGGCCTAGACTGCTTCTGCCGTGGCAGAGTTCAGCGGCACAGCGAAAGACGTGAGCTTCGACCCGGCAGGCGATGGCTCGCAGGGCACTGCGAAGGCAGATTTTACGTACACCGACAACTTTCGCCTAAACTGGAACGTCTATTCATTCACCAGCGGACTCATTTTCGTGAAGCCGTTTCTTTCGGTTTCACCGCAAGGTTGCGCGTGCTCGCTTCGCTGCACCTCGGAAATTCATCGCTCACGAACCGAGCGAACGGAACAATGCTCGTGACTGCATCTGCTGCATCGGGCGCTAATGAGTTCAAGGTTAACGACACAGCCACGATCGAAGTACGCAACTCAGCGAGTTTTCGCCCGGTGCTGATCTCAAACCAGCTAACCCTTGGTCTTGGCATCAATCTCGGCGGCTCAACGTTAAACATCGATCTCGCGCAGAATCTGCAGGGGAACGCCACAGCGATAGTCGTGCAGTTTGGGTGTTGGCTTTGAGGCGTGGTTGCCGTAAAGCTTAACGACTTTACATCGGCGCGCTGAGCGGTAGCCTACCCGACTATGCAGCACTTGTTCGAAAAAATCTCGAATGCGGGTGTGACGCCGAAGACCCCCTGGCGTGAGGCCAAAGGTATCCGGCTGCGCAACAGGCTTGCGTTTGTCGTCGGTGGTTTGCTCATCGGCAATATGCCGCTGCAGATTTACTTTTGGCATGAGGCACAGCTGATTTTTTATCTGCTAATCGGGCAGATGTTCATACAGTTTTCCACGATTCCGCTGAACAGCAAGAGGCTCTATACTTTGTCTTATTTGGCTTTTGTGCTGACACCCATTGCAGGCATAGTGGTCTATACGATTCTTGGCGGTGCGGCAAGCAATATTCCCCTCTTTATGCTGACCGTGATCATGACGGCGTACTTTTCCGGTGGATACGAGATGCCCCGGCTGCGCAATTTTCTAGTCTTGCTCTCATTCGTATCCTTTGTGAT
Source organism: uncultured Leptospiraceae bacterium (assembly GCA_942492915.1). Taxonomy (GTDB): domain Bacteria; phylum Spirochaetota; class Leptospiria; order Turneriellales; family Turneriellaceae; genus Turneriella. The sequence continues at coordinate 2,956,238 of OW818662.1, read as the reverse complement.
TCTCGAATTTATGGGCTCCTTCATGGAACCCGTCATCAAGTTTTCCCCGCTCTACATTAAGTTACTGCGACACACTATCGATTTTGGCATGGTGACCTTTGCGTTGGGTCTGACTTTCTATATTTCGCAAGAGATTCGCAAATCTGACGATGAAATTGAAACCGAGCGCAGCAAATCAGAGAAACTTTTGCTCAATGTTCTGCCCGCGGCCATCGCAGCACAGCTCAAACTAAATGAAGGCGTTATCGCCGAGCGCTACGAAGAGTCGAGCGTGCTCTTTGCTGACATTGCTGGTTTTACCGTGCTGTCATCAAAGCTGCCGCCCGACCAGGTGGTGCAGATGCTCGACGAAGTTTTTCGTGACTTTGACTCCCTGGCTGGTCGGCTCGGTCTCGAAAAAATCAAAACCATTGGCGATGCCTACATGGTGGCCGCCGGCTTGCCCGAACGGCGCAGTGACCACTGCGAGGCGATCTTTGACCTGGCCGTCGAGATGCAGCGGCTGATGCGAGAAAAATTCAGCAAGAAATTTGACGGCCTTGAGCTGCGCATCGGCATTCATTCTGGCCCTGTCATAGCAGGAGTCATCGGGACAGTCAAGTTCGCGTATGATCTGTGGGGCGATACGGTGAATACCGCCAGTCGCATGGAATCGCACGGTGTCACGGGTCAGATTCATGTGACGGAAGCAGTTTACGAGCGGCTTAAGAACAGGCATAATTTCACTGAGCGCGGCGAACTCGAGATAAAAGGCAAGGGACTTATGAAGACGTTTCTGTTTGAGGCTAACACTTAGCACAGAGTACACCGAAGAACCTGTTGGCCGCCAGTAGTGGCCCCATTCGTAATCGCCACGAACCACGCGACAAACTGACGTTCCCCGGCAAATTGTCCGCATGGTGGCGAGCGACAAGTTGAAGGCATATCTGAGCGAGCGGGCCCGCGCGCCGGTCGAGATCAACGAATTTCGCCAGCTCTCGGGTGGCGCCTGTCAGGATAACTACCTCGTTGCGATGTCTCATGGTGGTTCGCCATCGGAACGGGAGACATGTGTATTACGCACCGACAAAGGTGGCGCGCTGCTCGGCAGCCTTTCGCGCGCGCAAGAATACCAGGTGATAGAACGCGCCGTTGCCGCGGGTGTGCTGACGCCCCCCGTGAAGTGGCTGAGCGAAGATACCTCGATCGTCGGCCACCCGTTCTATCTGATGCAGAAGATCGAAGGCACCGCAAACCCGCGCGAAATTCTCAAGAGCAAAAAAATCGATTTTTCAAAATTAGCGGCGGATATAGCAACCAATTTGGCGAAAATTCACAGCGTCGAATATGGTTCGCAGGTTCTGCCGTTTCTTGATCGCAAGTTGCGGCCTGGCACCACCGATGTGGCGCTCACTGCGGTCGCCGATTGCCGCCGCCTGCTCGACGAGCTGCCGGGTGGTTACCCGGGCATCGAACTCTGCCTCAACTGGGCCGAAGCCAATGCGCCGGTGACCGATATGATTGTGCTGGCGCACAGTGACTTTCGCAGCGGCAACTTCATGGTCGATGTCGCGGGTGGTGGCAACCTGACGGGAATACTCGACTGGGAATTCGCGCACTGGAGCGACCGCCACGAAGACATCGGTTACATTCGCATGCGCGATTGGCGCTTTGGCAAAGTGAAAAATGAAGTCGGCGGATTTTCAGCAGCAGAAGATTTTTATCCGCACTACGAGGCGGCGGCGCACACGAAAATCCACAGAGAAAAAGTTCGCTATTGGGAAGTCATGGGCAACCTTCGCTGGGCAATCGGCGCCGCACAGCAGGGCGAACGGCATCTGTCAGGCAAAGACAAAGGCATCGAATTCGCCTCCATCGGACGCCGCGTCGCTGAAATGGAACTGGAGGCAATGCGTCTAATTGAAGGCAGCGCTCCGCATTAGTCGCAAGGAAACCATATGCAATACAGACCCGAACATACAGACCTGCTCGATGCCATTCAGGATTTCTTGATTAAAGAGGTTCTACCCGCTGTAAAAGACAAGGACGCTATCGCCTACAAGACTCTCGTTTCGTGGAACATGCTCGGCGTTGTTTCGCGCGAGCTCAAAGGTGGCCGCACGTTGCTTGAGCAAGATACCGCAGCCCTCGCAAACATGCTGGGCCAGAATATTGATCCTCACGAATTTGCCGACCGCGCGCTGTGGCAAAAGGCGCAAGAACTCTCGCGCCAAGTCGCGAATAAAATTCGGGCGGACAAAGTGACTGCGGGCAGCGCAGAGTGGGCAACCGTCAAAGAAATCTTGAAACATAATTTGCAGATTTCGAACCCGCGATATGGTACTGATTAGATTTTCAAAACACAAGAGGTAACTACCTATGAATCTAATGATCTTCTTCGGCATAATTGCCGGTTTTATTCTCGGTGCAATGCTCATCAACAAGATCAAGGGCGTGAAGGCGCATTACCTCGATGAATTCAAACCCGAACCGGGCGAAGAGATCAGGCACCGCGAGGCAGGGGCCGATTTTCATATGGTGACAAATCTCGGTCGCGCCATGGTGATGTCGTTCGCACGCATGCGCCGCGCCGAGGCGATCGTCACGAACGAACGCGTTGTCATTGGTCAGAAAGTTTTTCTGGGCGAACGCTATATGATCACGCACGTGATTAAGCTCGACTCGGCAGCCGGCGATTCGGCCGAAGTTGAGAAGCTGACAGGGGGGCTATACGCGAAGGGTTACGTGATCTACCTCGCGCTGCGCACGAAGATCACCACGGAGCTCGACGGTAAAAAGCCGTTTATCAAATTTATTCCCGAGGCGACCAGCAGCGCGACGAATATCGAGCACCTGCGGCTCTACGCCGATGCCCCAGAAAAAATGCTGGCAGCCCTTGGGGCTAAATGACGCCCGTGGTCTGCCTGAGCCACGCCTGCCCTGCGACCCGTCTTCGGGTCTCCGCTTCGGAGCGAAGTCGAAGGGGGAGTGCGCGCCATGGCGGACCGTTAATACTATGGTTGATCTAATTCTCATTCGCCATGGCCAGGCAGACAGCGCCGGTGATAATTATGACCAGCTGACCGAAACGGGCCAAGAGCAGGCGCGTCGTGTCGGGGTGTGGCTCGCAGCAAACGGCTACCAGTTTGATCGTTTTTTTCACGGCGGCTTAAACCGCCAGAAACAGACCCTCGAAGCGATCAGCGCCGAGCTTGCCAAGGGCGGCGCAAATTTGCCTGCTATGGAAATCCACAACAGCTTCGCCGAGTTTGATCTGAGGGTTTGGGGCGTAGTAGCGGCAACAATGCGGCATGGTCACCCTGAGTTTACTGAGCTTTTCAAGCAGTGGAACCATGCGCGGCACGAAAATGCGCCCAATAAAGGCGATATCTTCAAGCAGCTCACGGGCCATATTCTGAAGGCATGGGTTGCCGCGGGTGATAGGTTTACCGAGGCAGAGAGTTTTCCCGCGTTTCAGAAGCGGGTTCTCGCAGCTATGGAAATCCATAGCTATGCCACCCTAGCTATGGAAAAACAGAGCTATCTCGCCGTCACTTCGGGGGGGCCGATTTCGCTCTTGATGGGCCATGCGCTTGGGCTTGATCTTTCGCACACGCTCGGCCTCATGCGCCGCATTGCGAATACCTCGATTCACCATCTGCTCTATGAGAATAGCCAGTGGCAGGTCGCCGGGTTTAACATGGTGCCACACCTGACGCTCAGTGAACGCACGTTGGTTTGATCGCTTGCCCATGAATTTATTCATGGGCAAGCGATACCCGAAAAGCGCGTTTACCCCGTGCGCGCACAGATAGGTCTGAACCATGGCACAAAAAACAGTACTCATCACCGGCGCAACGCGTGGTATCGGTAAAGGCGTTGCAATCGCATTCGCCGAAGCGGGCTGGATCGTTTACGGTACGGGTAGAAACCTCGCAAACAGCGAATGGGCTTCAGAAAAGAAGGTAATCCTCAAAGAAGCGGATGTGGCTGACCAGCCGCGCATGGCCGAGATCATGCAGGATATCAAAAACAAACACGGCCGGCTCGACTGTCTCATCAACAACGCAGGCGTGGCCTCGAACACTCCCGCATCGGCGCTCGGCGACGAAGAAATTGCGAAGATTATCGATACGAATTTCAAAGCCGTTTTCACCTGCTGCCAGAGTTATTATAAGATGCAGCGCAAGAGTGGTGGGGGTAACATCATCAACATCTCGAGCGTGCTCGGTATCGTCGGCACTTCGCTCGCTTCGGTTTATTCGGGTACCAAGGGCGCGGTGATTTCGATGACCAAAGCGCTCGCGATTGAATGGGCCAACTCGGGTTTTCGCGTCAACGCGATCTGCCCCGGCTTCATCGACACCGACATGACTGATATGTTGAAGAAGCGCGAATCGGTGATGGCGAAGATGCTCGAATATATTCCGCTGAAGCGTCTCGGCACGCCTGAAGACATCGCCGCGCCGGCAATTATGCTCGCGTCAGACGGCGCGGCGTATATCACCGGGCAGATTATTGTCGTTGATGGTGGGCTCACGGCGATGTGATCAAAGCGTCGTCAGATACTTCCACAGCGCCTTCATCTCTGTATCGGTTAATTTTCCCAGGCTCTGCCACGGCATCGGAAACCTGATAAGGCTGCCGTCTGGCCGTTTGCCGGTGCGCAGCGAAGTGATGAATTGTGCTTCGTTCCATTTCGCGAGCGCCTTGCCGGTGATGTTCTGCGCGGTTGGCCATTCGGGTGGTGCACCCTGAATCGGGCCGCCCTGCAGATTGTCGCGGTGGCAGCCCGTGCAGGTTGCGGCGATGTATTTGCCATAGTCGACGCTCACCGTCGGATTCAGCTTCGTGACGGGTTTTGCCCGGTGATCAATTTTCTCAGCCGAAACGAGTAGCGGTATTTCTCCGATTAGAAAAAGGAATCTCCCTAACGGGCCAGCCACTAGTTTCGGTGGCTCACGATCGACCGGCGGCACGGTGCGCAGGTAGGCAATCAGCCGGCCGGTATCTTCATCGGTCATGCCCGCAAAATCGGTTGAAGGCATGAAAATGAGCGCCCGGCCGTCTTTGCCAACACCGTGCCTGATAGCACGTGCAAGCTCCGCATCGCTGCGCCCCCCCGCGACACCGCCTTTGCCGGTTGTGAGATTCGAACCAGTCATATGCCCGATAGCCGGGTCATTGATGAATGTCTTACCGCCGGCGTCATTGCCGTGGCAATCGGTGCAGCCGCGGGCAGTAAAGAGGCGTTTGCCTTCGGCGATATCTGCCGCCGAAGTTAACCGGGGTATCGGGGCGGCAGCGACGTCGAAGCGCGCGTTCATGCGCGCGCTGCTGCGGAAATAGATGATTGTCAGTGCGCCGAAAATGATGGCACAGATACCAGCCGGACCCCAGAAAAATATTTTTTTGATTCGCTTCATATATGCCCCCGCGTATAAATGACGGCCAGCGTATTCGGCGATTGCGGCCTGTAAACTGTGTTTAATGCCTTCGAATGCCTGACCCTATAAAAATCGAGCGATTACTCTTTCATCTCAATTTTACCCGAAAAGCAGTAGACTAAATGCATAAGCTCAAGATCGAGTCCTCAAGTAGCCTATCGGAAGAATATCCTATACCGCAAGAGGTATGAGACGCAAACTCAAAAAAACATCGCGTAACCTCCATGAACAGAGCGCCCCAAAAAAAGATATAAAAGTCCATAAAAGTAGTGCCGGACGAACAGCTTTGCCTGCGGCGATTAAAAAGCTCAGGACGCAAAACGCGCGACTGGAGCGTTTGCTGAAAACGAGCCCATCGGCATTTTTAGTCTCCGATGCTGAAACGGGGCAGATCTACGACATGAACAACACGGCCGAGCGCTGGCTGAGCATTTCGCGTTCCGAAGCATCAAAAAACAGAATGCGCCTGAGCGATTTGTTTTTTGATCGCGTAGACTACGAAACTCTGTATGAAAGGTGGGTCAGCGCGCACCGCGTCATAAACTACACTTGTTCGCTACAGCCCCCCGGCGGCAAAGAATTTAACGCTGAAATCATCGCAATCGAGGTCACGATTGGTAAGCGTTTCTGCCTTGCATTGGTTTTTCAGCGCACAGCACAAAGCCACGGCGATGAGAGGTTGTTACAGAACTATTATGGCAAAATTCTCAACCTCGAGAGAGCGCTCGATGCTTCAAGTCTGGTTTCAGTTACCGACGCAGAGGGAACTATCATCTATGCAAATGAGAAATTCTGTGAAGTCTCAAAATATTCCCGCGATGAACTCTTGGGCCAAAACCACCGCATCATAAATTCAGGTTATCACAGCGCCGATTTCATGAAGAATCTCTGGCGCACAATCTGCAATGGTGAAACGTGGTCTGCTGAGATCAAGAATCGCGCCAAAGACGGCACAATCTATTGGGTAAACAGCACTATTGTACCTTTCGTCGACAAACATGGAAAACCATACCAGTATTTTGCCATCAGACAAGATATTACAGAGCGGAAGCAAGCGGCATCTGAACTTGAACGCAGTCGTGAGGCACTGCTCTTGGCTCAGCAATTGGCCCGGGTCGGCAGTTGGGAATGGTATCCCGAAAATGACCGGCCGGTGTGGTCACCTGAAATGTTCGCGATTTACGGGCTCGATGCAAGTGAACCACCGGTACCTTTTGCCGAAGTCAGCCGGCTTTTCACCCTCGAAAGCTGGGCCACACTCTCACCAACAGTAGAGAGAGCCTTCAAAACTGGTGAGGCCTATGAATTAGAATGTGAAATTGTCAGGCGCGACGGCAGCCACGGCTGGATCATTTCACGGGGGTCACCGATCACCGATGAAGCCGGTCAGATACTGGGTTTGCGCGGGACAATACAGGATATTTCGGAGCGCAAACGAAACGAAGAACGGAATAGATTGATTATCAATGCTTTGCCCGATTTGATATTCGTGCTTTCGCGAAAAGGGGTTTTTGAGGATTACCATGCCTCTGAGCCCAAGCGGCTTGCGTACACACCTGAATTCTTCATTGGTAAATCGTTCCATGAGATATTCGAGCCAGCTCTCGCGCAAAAAATGCACGGCGCGATTTCAGCTCTGATCGACGGAAGCACAATCGAACGCATCGAATACACCTTGCCGGTTGGCGAAGCGCAACACTATTACGAAGCCACATTCACGACGCTCGACAGAGACCGAATTATGATTGTTGTGCGTGATACAACTGAGCGGAAGCTCAGCGAGCTAAAACTGTTCGAGAGCGAACGCAACCTCGCGATTGCACAAAGAATTGCAGGTATCGGCAGCTGGCACTGGCAGATCGCTTCTAACAAGCTTACCTGGTCGGCCGAGGTTTACCGCATTTTCGGTGTCCGCCGCGAAGAGTTTGGCGGCACACTTGAGAGTTTTCTGGGGTTTGTGCACGCTGATGATCGCGAGACAATAAGGGAAGCGATCGGTGTCGCTTTTTCGGGTACTGCGCATTTTGAACTAGAGCATCGGATTATAAGACCCGACGGTTCGGTGCAGATCGTGCACGAGCTCGGTGAAGTGAACTTCGATTCGGCGGATAAACCAGAAAGTATCGCCGGCACCGTGCAGAATATCACCCAGCGCGCCCTCGATGATCAGAAAATTCGCGAACAGGCTACGCTGCTCGACAAGGCGCAAGATGCGATTCTTGTCCGGGATCTCGAGCACCGCATACTGTACTGGAACAAAGGTGCCGAGCGGCTATATGGCCACAGCCAAGAAGAAGTTCTGGGCAAATCTATAAGGTCGTTGTTGTATACGTCAATGGAAGCGTTCGATCTGGCTACCGCCGAAGTCATGGCCAAAGGCGAGTATACCGGTGAATTGACTCAGGTGACGCGCGAGGGTGTTGCACTCATCGTGCAGGTGCGCTGGACCCTTTTGCTAAACGACCTGGGTGAACCGAAATCTATTCTGGCGATCAACACCGATATCACCGAGCGAAAGAATCTTGAACTGCAGTTCTTGCGGGCGCAGCGGTTAGAAAGCATTGGCACTCTCGCCGGTGGTATCGCGCATGATCTAAACAACGTGCTCACACCGATTATGCTCGCCACCGGAATTCTGAAAACAGATGAGCTCAACGCAAAACAGCACGATCTGCTCGCGATGATTGAAAGTAGCGTCAGGCATGGCACGCGAATGGTGCGCCAGGTGCTTACTTTTGCCCGCGGCGCAGAAGGTGACCCGCGTCCAATGCAGCTGCTCACCCTGCTGATCGATCTTGAACCAATTATTCGCGACACTTTTCCCCGCAATATCGACCTGCAGATTACCTCAGCACCAGATCTCTGGCCCGTTAAGGCTGACTTCACTCAGTTGCATCAGGTATTCATGAATCTTGCGGTGAATGCGCGCGATGCAATGCCCGATGGGGGAAAACTCACCATGTCGGCAGTTAACACGCAGCTCGACACACAGTACGCAAGCATGCAGGCTGGTGTGAAGCCGGGAAAATATGCGCTGGTAGAAATTCAGGATACAGGCACCGGCATGCCGCCCGAAGTGCTCGAGCGCATTTACGAACCATTCTTCACGACGAAAGAACATGGTAAGGGTACAGGCCTTGGACTATCCACTTCGCTCGCGATCATCAAGGGACACGGCGGCTTCATACGGGTTTACAGTGAACCTGGCCTCGGCACCAAATTTCATATTTATTTACCGGCCCTGCCAAATGCCGACACAGGAATAGCTGTAACCGATGAGGCGAACTTGCCGCGGGGCAGGGGTGAACTGATTCTCGTTGTTGATGACGAAAGCACACTGCTTGAAGTGACACAGCAGACATTGCACGCGTTTGGTTACAAAACCAAGGCCGCACAAGATGGAGCCGAAGCGATCGCTGTTTTTTCTGAGTTCAAAGAACAGATTGGCCTTGTGATTACCGACATGATGATGCCGGTGCTCGACGGTGCTGCGACCATACGCGTAATCTTAAAAATGGCTCCGGCGATGCCCATCATCGCCGTCAGCGGACTTGATGCGCCAGCCAAAGCGGCAAGCTTCCAAGATCACCCTAATGTCCGCTTTCTGCAGAAGCCGTACTCTGCTTCGCAGCTACTGCAGTCCATTCAACAAATGATCGATTCGTCGCGCACAAACAAGACTGACTAAAAGGAGCTCAATATGTCTTACGGTACAAAATACAAGGGGACCAATCTTCTGGTTGTTGATGACGACAAGGCGATTTGCAGCCTCATCAAGACACTCGCTGAATCGTGGTCTTATGAGGCAGTGCAGTGTGAAAATGCAGAAGAGGCTCTGCGCCATCTTGAAAGAAGAACTTTCAATATAGTGCTCACCGACATAAAAATGGGAAAAATGAACGGCATAGAATTGGGTACTACAATAAGACAGAAACGACCGTTGACCGCCGTTATTATCATGACGGGAAATCCTTCACCGAAAACAGTAGAGCAGGCGCAAGATCTCGGAGCAATATATTACCTGCAAAAACCTATTTCGATGGAATTATTGGGAGATACGCTGCGCATCGCAGCATCATGGAATATCAATAAACTGGTTTCGATGGCCGCCCGAAAGTTTCTGACCGAAGTGAGAAATGACCCCGAAGACAAGAAGAATCTGCTGCCATCGATCAAACATGAATTGCATATAATGCTCGCCCAGTCGAATGTCATGGAACATCTGCGCGCTCTGGCGAAAAATCAACCAGGCGCGCAAAATTTACTGGTCGCAGCGCTAAAGACAAAATTCGAATTACAGTAGGCAACGCCAAATCACGTGGTGATGCGTGAATTTAGCGCAGAGAATTTCAACGTGCTCATTGGAACTTCTTCAAAACCGTCACACGGTTGCCTTTGGTGTTGTACCGAATGCGATCAAAGATTCTGAGCGACATCTTGATGCCCCGCCCGTGCGAGAGGTCGAGCGTCTTGTCACTTCCGAGTGCATTCGTGATAATGCTGCGGTGATCAAAGCCTTTGCCCTGGTCTGAAATGCGAAACGTCGCTTTGTTGGGCCCAATGTGGTAGTCGACGGTTACCGTGCGGCTCGCGTACTGCGGCAGTTTTTGCCGCCGCATCAGAAATTCGAGATAATCTGACTTGATGCTCTCGTCGGTCTTTTCGTCGAAAGAGATTTCCAGGCTGCCGTGTTCGATGGCGTTGATGAGTATTTCTTTGAGCCCCAGCCGCAACGTGCCAGCTGAGCGGGTATCAAGGTTCGGCAGCAACGCCGACAGCTTTTCGCTGAGCTTTTCGGCCTCAACGATATCGCAGCCAATGGTGAATTTGCCCCTGATATGGTCCATGGCCGTTTCGCTTCTTTAGTATCGGCAAAATGCTGCACCATACTGAATTGGCGTTTTACCCCCTCCGCGTGTGATAGAGAGGGAGGGTAGGCAGAATCTACGCCGACTTCGCTTCTATGTACTGCTCAGATTCGGCAAAGAACTGCTGCGCCAGAAGGTCATTGCCCGAGTCGTCGGGGTGAAAGTCGGGCAAAACGTAGGGGATTACGCTCTTAGCAGTTTCGACCACGAGCTTAAAATACGTCGGAACCGACTCGGCGATTGCCTGCGGCAGGGATACCTTGCTCATGTCTTTATCGGCGAGCAGGTAATGCGCCCAGCCGAGGCCGATGTAGTAAGCCAGATAGCCGGTGCCAAACGCGAAACCAATCATGCGTTCGTCATAGCTGCCCCCGGCGACGTCTTTAAAAACATCGAACGCCACAGACTTATGCTCAATTTCTTCTGCGGCGTGCCACAAGAACATCTGTTGCATGTCTTCGGGCATACCTTCGCTGATGTCGCGATGCTTCAGTACAGTTTCAGCGATTGAGGCGGTGTAGTGCTCGAGCGCAGCGGTAATCGCAAGACCGATGCGCTGCTGCTTTTCTTTGCCAACCACCCTTTCAAGCAGGTCAAACCAAACCGATTCGTGACTGGGTTTTTCGTCGTTTACATACGCGTTCTTGGCGTACCATTCTTCAAAGCCAGTGCCGTCGAGGCCCATGGCGTCGAGCGTCTTCAAGAATTTCTCGTGCTGCATGCCGTGCTGCACTTCTTGCCCAATGAATGCCTTCACGCGTTCTTTGAGTTCAGGGTCTTGAATTTGTTTGTCGAACCACTTGACGCTGCGTATGAAATAGCGCTCGCCCGCGGGAAATACAGAATGCATCGAGTTCATGAAGTGCGTCATGAATGGGTTGCCGCGAAACCAATGGCGCACGAGTGTGTTCTCATGGCCAAACTGGATGCGGCGCACGGTGATCTTGGGTTGCTTGTCGATTGCTGAACTATTGTTTACCATAACACAGTGAGAAATGAAATTGAACAAAGCGTCAACAAAAAACTTTCCCTAACTAGGCACAGTTCGAGGTGGATTGCATAATAAATTGACACTCTTGTCACTAACCACATTCCGGCGGCAGCCGTGATAAGTCTATCTGCCGGGTCGCGACCGATCGCCGTGCTTCTGAACGCCAATGCGCGCCTCGTCACCGACAAGGTGAAGCGCTCGCTCGAAAAGATCGTGCCCAAAGCGCACTTGTTTCTCAGCCACACGCAAGAAGAGGCCCGCGACTATGTTAAACATATCGTCGACAGCCGCTACCAGGTCGTGTTTTCGGGCGGCGGCGACGGCAGCTTTATTAACCTGCTGAATCTGGCGCGCGATTACATTCGTGACCGAAACGCTTCCCCTGAAAACGGCGCCGCAACCATGCCGCACGAGCTACCGCAATTCGGTATCTTGAAGCTCGGCACGGGCAACGGCATCTCGACATTCGTTGGCTCGCGCGGCGGCACGAGGCTGCTTGAGCGAACCTTGCATTCGCGCGAGCTCGACACGCTCGAAATGAACCTGATCGAGAGTAACGACCGCATCTTTCATTTTGGCGGCAGCGGTTTCGACGCGCGCGTGATCAGCGACTACCGTCTGTTCATGAACTCGCTTCCCACGCCGGCGGCGCGCAAAAACTTCTCAGGACTTATGGGCTATTTCTGCTCTGGTCTCGGCAAGACCGTGCCCGAATCAATGCTGAAGCCCGACAAGGGCGAGGTACGAGTTGAGGTTGAACTCGCCGACGAGAGCTTTCACGTGAAGCACTCACGCGGTATCGATGAAGCAGTGCCCGCAGGCAACACGCTGCTTTACCAGGGCCCGTCGACGATCGTCGGCGTCGCCACCGAACCCTACTATGGCTACAACATCAGGGCGTTTCCCTTCGCGCGAATGAAAGAAGGATACATGAACCTGCGCATTCTGCGCGCGAAACCGATGACTTTGGTCACCCAAATGCGCCAATTCTGGGACGGCAGCTACCGTGGTACCGGTGTCATCGACTATCTCGTGAAAAAAGTCAAGATTACCTATGAGAAGGCGACGCCGCTGCAGATAGGCGGCGATTTCGAATCGTTCACCGATGCGATCAGCTATTCCATTTTTCCGCAGACGCTGAAGCTCGTCGATTTTCGGCATTTGCTGCATTGAATACCGCATGACGCCGCATACTTGCCGCGTGATGCGGCACTATGTCTCTTCGGGCAAAGACCGCAAAGCCCAAAGCCGCGCTTGAAGCTGATCTCTATCCCACCGCGGCGCGCTACTTTGAAGAACAGGGCTATAGCGTAAAAGGTGAAGTCTGCGGCTGCGACCTCGTCGCAGTCAAGGGTGAAGCCATTGTTGTCGCAGAGCTGAAGATCACTTTTAACATCAAGCTTCTCTACCAGGCGGTGCGCCGGCTCGCGATCACCGAGCAGGTTTACGCGGTGATTTTCAAACCCAAAACTCGCCAGAAGATGTCATACTGGCAAATGATGAAGAGTCTGTGCCGGCGTCTGCACATAGGGCTTCTCGTGATCGACGGTGAGAACGTGCTGGTGATTGCCGAGCCAGGGCCGTTCACATCGAAAGCGGCTTCGAAGCAGCGCAGCAAGGTGATGCGCGAATTTAACGGTCGCCGCATCTCGCAGAATATCGGCGGCGTTACGGGCAAGAAGCTGCAGACAGCCTACCTTGAAGCTGCCGTGCAGATTAGCGTCTTTTTGAAGAAACATAAAAGACTCAAGACGACCGAACTCGTGGCGATGGGTTGTACAGAGCGCGCCGCAAAAATACTCTACCATAACCATTATGGCTGGTTTGAACGCATCGGCCGTGGCGAGTACCGGCTCAAGTCAGGCAAGGCCGCGCATATTGCAAAAGAGAATGAAATAATCTGGCGCTATTATGAATCGCAACTAATCATCGGCCCGCAATCCGCAACCAAATCTTAGCAGACTTGGCAGTTTCGCTGAGGTATCCGCTAAAATAAGCTCGTCTATGTACAAAGGGCGAGACGATAATGAACCATAGTCTGACTTGCCAGTGTGTGCTCTGCGGCAGCCCATGGTCATGCCCCTGTGCAAGTGAGTAAAAAATGAAATTCAGCGTCGCGACATGGAACTGTTTTGGAATGGGGCAAAGCGTGCTCGACGTGATCACGCACCTGCGCGCGCCTTTCAGGCGGCGCTTTTTGAGCCCCGAAGTTATTCAAGAATGCGCCGACAGCGACGTGCTCTGCGTGCAAGAACTTCTCTCGCGTGATTCGCAGCGATTTTTCGACGGCCTTGTGACAAAATATTTCCCATTTGCAGTGCGTGACAACAATCGTTTCGGTTTCATTTCGCTGCGCGGCAGCGGTCTCGGTGTCGGCACGCGCGCAGCGAGTGAGCAGCAGATTATTGCCACGCGCCAAACTGCCGCGAAGGCCGTAGGTCACGGTGAGGTCAGGCCTTTGGTTCTGTCGTCGACTCCTTTGCCGTCAAAGCAGCAATCTACGGCGCGATTCTTGCCGTTCAAAAGCCGCGGCTTCAGCTGGGATCGATACGCCCGCAAAGGGGCGCTGTATACAGAACTCGAGTTTGATGGCAAAAAAGTCGATCTGATGACGGTGCACCTGCAGGCTGGGTATTGCAGCGCGTCGCAGCGTGCTCGGGCAGGACAGCTCGCAGAGCTCAGGCTCTGGATAGATGAGCTCGGCTCAGCGGAGCGCCCTTTTATCATTTGTGGCGATTTTAATATTCAAGGTCTTGCCGAAGAGCGCGAGTCGGGTGAATACCGCACGCTCGTCACTGCACTCAATGGTTTTACCGATCTGGGCGCCGAAAGCGATCTGCCGACGTACCACCCGCATCCCGAGGGCAATCCGCTTGCGCACGCATTTGAGAAGCAGGCGAGCGCGCAGCGGCTTGACTATATTTTCCTGCGGCCAGCGCAGCGCGCCACAGGCATTATCAGTTCGGGGCTGCGCCGGTTCTTCGACCAACCGCTCGCCAGTCTCGGTGACGGCATTTCAAGCTGGGCCTCAGACCACTACGGCCTGAAAGCCACGTTCGAAATCTGACGCAAACCTGCGTTCGCGGCTAAATTTTATTCAGCACGGTGAATTTCAAGATAAACTTACGGGTCTTGCCGTCTTCAAACAGAATATGAATTCGCTGCGAATCGCCTTCGCCTTCGAGACGCAGCACCCGGCCTTTGCCGAAGTTGTTGTGAACGATCTTGTCGCCGCTTGAGAACTTACCGCCCTTAGCATGAGGATCGATATGCGTGCCGAATGCAGGCGCCGATGCAGCAGCCGGCTGCGCTGCCGTCGCCCCCGGCGCGCGCGGTATGAACGACTGCTTGAATGGTTTCGCAGCCGCGCCGGCCTGTGATCGGCCTGGTGCCATTCTTTCCCCAATAGTGTAACTCTTTTCGAGTCGCATGAGCCCCGGCGGAATCTCGTTGAAGAACGGCGATGTCTTGCTCTGCTCGTAAAAGCCCTGGCGCATGCGGCGGTCGGCCTGCGTCAGAAACAGCCGCGACTTGGCGCGGGTGACGGCGACGTAGAAGAGCCGGCGCTCCTCACTGATGTCGCCGTCGCGTTCTGCCAAAAAATGCGGGAAAAGATCTTTCTCAAAGCCCGCGATGATGACCGTCTCGAATTCGAGACCCTTTGCGTTGTGAACCGTCATGAGGCTCACAGACCCTGCTTCAGCCTCATGGTCTTCTGTCGAAGTGATCAGTGAAATCTGTTGCAGGTAATCGCCGAGCGATGCCTGACTGGTCTGGCGTTGGTAGTTCAGCAGTGAATTTCTGAGTTCGCCCACGTATTCCATGCGCCCGCTGCCGAGCAGGCGATCTTCTTCTTCGTAGACTTTGGCGAGGCCGGTCATTTCCAGCAGCTCATCGAGAAAAAAGCCGAGGTCAGCGCCTGAGGCGGCCTTCTTGCGCAGCGCGAGCAGCTGTTCGGCGAGTTTTGCGGCCGCATCCCGTGCTTTGCCGGTCAGCCCGTTCTGATCGCTCTGGCTCAAGAGTTCTGTGAAATCGCCGATGCCCGAGTCGATACGCGCACTCAGAACCTTTTCAACCGACTTGTCGCCGATGCCTCGCGGTGGGGTGTTGATAATGCGTGCGAAAGCTGCTTCGTCTTTGCCGTTGATGATCAGCTTGAAATAAGCCACCACGTCTTTGATCTCTTTTCGAGCGAAAAACGAAAGCCCACCATAGACGCGGTATGCAATCTTTGCATTGAGCATCGCTTCTTCGATGAGGCGTGATTGCGAGTTGGTGCGGTATAGAACTGCTATTTCGGGTGCTGGGGTGTCGGTGAGCGCCTGCCGCACCAACGACACAATCTTTGCCGCTTCTTGTACATCGTCGCCTGCAGTATACAAAACAGGCGTTTCACCGCCGACGCGGCTCGTGAAGAGGTGTTTGGCCATGCGCTCGTAGTTGTTTTCGATGACCGCATTAGCGATATCAAGAATGACTTTTGTCGAACGGTAGTTCTCTTCGAGTTTAATCACGGTGGCATCTTTGAAGTCGGTACCAAAATCGAGTATGTTCTTAACATCCGCACCGCGCCAGCCATAGATTGCCTGGTCGTCATCACCGACGACGCACAGGTTTTTATCGCGCGCCGCGACGTGCTGAACGAACTTGTACTGCGCGAAGTTCGTATCTTGGTATTCGTCGATCAACCAGAACGGGTAGCGGTTCTGCCAGCGCGTCAACAGTTCGGGAAATTTCTCGAACAGGTGGCACGGTAGAGAGATCAAGTCGGCGAAGTCGACGGCGAACGATGCCGTTTTGCGGGCTTCGTAGAGCTGGTAGACTTCTTGCAAAATGTCGCTGAACTCATATTCGTCGAGGTCTATTTCGTCGGGCAGACGCTGCGGGGTGACGAGTTTGTCTTTGAATGAAGAGATTGTATTGGCGAAGAACCGGTACTGGGTTTTGTTGAACTTGCCTGGAAACTTTTCGAGAATCGCCGAAAGCGCCTGTTGCTGGTCACTGTCATCCCAGATCGAAAAGTTTTCGGGGTATTCGAGATATTGCGCGTTGCGGCGTAGCAGGTAGAGGCCGAGCGAATGGAACGTGCGCACGGTGCATTCTGAACCGATCGGGCCGGCGGTGTTCAAGAGCCGAGTACGCATCTCGGCCGCGGCTTTATTGGTAAACGTCACCGCCGCCAAATAATGCGCGGGAACCTTCTCGACATGGATTATATAGGCCATGCGGTGAATAATGGTACGCGTTTTACCTGAGCCAGCGCCCGCAAGAATAAGCAGCGGCCCGCGCACAGTCTGCACCGCCTGCTGTTGCGGCTCGTTCAGATTGCGGAGTATCTGGTCTTTCCAGTCAGTCATGTCGGGTATTTCACCTGCCCATGAATAAATTCATGGGCAGGTGAAGCAAAATATCGAGATTCAAAAGAACCATGATCACCAGCATGTAAATGATCGACGCAAAGAACGCGCGGCCGTATTGCTCTTGCTGATAGATTCCCTTAACAGTACGGACAACGTAATAGATAGACGCAAAGGCACTGCCGATGTGGTAGATATATCCGTAGCCGGCGATAAGACCGATTGCGAGCGCGAGTGGCGGTAACGACAGTCCATAGATCAATATATACAGGCGCGTGTAGCTATCACCGTAAACTAACGGCAAAACTGGAACTCCCCCTTTTTCGTATTCGCCCTGAATTTTCAGCGTCAACGCCCAGAAGTGTGCAGGCTGCCACAGCATCATAAAAGCAAAAAGCAACCATATATCGGGCGCGAAACGGTCTGAAATCGCATACGCGCCAATCAGCACCGGCAGTGCACCGGGTAGCCCCCCGACGATGGCACCGAATGGGCCGCGGCGTTTGAGGTACAATGTGTACCAGATCGCGTACGACGCTATCGCAAGTGCCGTAAATACTGCAGCGTAGAGCCTGCCATAGTGTATCAGCGGCACGAACGAAATTGCCGACATCGAGAGTGCGAGCACCCATAGATTGCGTTTGCCCAAACGATCGATCGCTTCAGAGCGCCAAATCGTGCGGCGCATGTGCTTATCCATCTCGTAGTCGAGTAGATTGTTCATAATGGCCGAAGAGCCCGAAGACAGGGTAAGGGAAAGCAGAACCCAGCAGGTTTCCCAAAATGACGGCAATGACCGCCTTGCCATGAGCATTCCCGTGAAGCCTGTCACGACAACAGTAAAGATAATCGAGCCTTTCGCGAGGCGAATGATGTCGCGCATGTGGGGGAGTTATGCCGTCATGAGACAGGCTGAAAAGGCAAAGTGGCGTTGAATCTGCAACACGGCGGCCAACCCGGTTTCAGCGGTTAATCCGCATTGCCCGTGACGAAACGATTGCGCCCCGCGGCTTTCGCCTCGTAAAGGCGCTTGTCGGCAATTTCAATCATGCGCTCTATCGGGTCTACCGGCGACATTTCATCGAGCGATGAGAGACCCGCGCTAAATGTATATGAAATGCTGCGGCCTGCAGTCATGCACGGCGACTCGGCCAGTTTGTTGCGTATGCGGCTCAGCATGTCGATACATTTGTTCGTGGTGCAGTCAAAGAATTGAATCACAAATTCTTCGCCCCCGAAACGCGCAAGAATGTCATACTTGCGAATCTGGTCGCGTATCGTCTGCGTGAAGTGCACCAGCACCGCGTCACCCGCTTCGTGACCGTATTCGTCGTTGATTCTTTTGAACCAGTCGATATCGAGAACCGCGATGCAGAGGTTGCGCCGCATACGCTGCGCATAGCTCAGATTGCCGGTCACCGCTTCGAAAAAATAGCGGCGATTGTACGCACCCGTAAGATAATCTGTCACCGAACGCATGCGCAGGTCTTGTTCCAGATTTTTTAGCCGCAGCGCTGAACGCACGCGGGCACGCAGTTCTTGTGTGAGAAACGGCTTTTTGACGTAGTCGTGCCCGCCAATTTCAAAACCGCGTTCGATGTCGCTGGCCTGATCGAGCGACGTCACAAAAATAATCGGTATCGGATTGTACTCTGAGTTGCGTTTGATCTGCTGCGCGAGCTCGAAGCCCGAGATCTCTTTCAGCATCACATCCATCAGAATGAGATCAGGAGCTTCTTCTGCCATCTGCGCCCAGAAAGCAATGAGGTTGTTCGCGACGATGACGGTAAACTCGGGCCGCAGCAGTGCCTCGATGTACATGCTCTCAACTTCAGAATCGTCGACCACGAGAACGCGGCGCGGCTGTACATGATCAGGGGCCGCCTGTGGCATAGCGTCAAGGGTAATCTATACGCGGTGGCGTGTAAATCGGTATTTACCAGCGCATGACCATTGCGCCGTAGGTGAATCCGGCTCCGTACGCGGTGGTGAGAACTGTTTCGCCCGGTTGAATTTTGCCCGCTTCAAGCGCCATGCTCAGCGAGACCGGGATCACCGCAGTCGAAAGCGAGCCGTACTGTGAAAGCACATCGGGAATTTGTCCTACGGGAAAGCCGATATGGTCGGCCAGTTTTTGAATCACGTGCCTGTTGGTTTGGTGTGGCAAAAAATGACGGATCTCTGAATGTTTCAAACCAGCGCGGTGGATTACCGTATCGATCGCGCGTGGTACGTGAGTGAGCGAGAGTTTCATGATGGCTCGCCCGTTCATCTTGGTGTACCAATCACCGGGTCGCCTGTCATGCTCGCCTTCAAGATAATGCAACGGTGAGCTGAGCGACGAATCGAGCGGGGTTTTCAGTGTAATACCGTCAGAGTATTCTGCACCGATTTCAATCGCGAGAATGCCAGGTTCGTCAGAAGGTGAAAGTACCACCGCGCCCGCGCCATCGCCGAACAGCACCGCGTTACGGTCATGCCAGTTGAATCCGGTTGAGAGTGCGTCGCTGCCAACCACAAGCACAGACTTGCCTTGCGTTTCGACGACCGCCTTCGCCTGTGCAATGGCATACAGAAAACCGGTACATCCTGCCTGTAAATCATATGCCGGGACGTGCCCCAAATTCAGATCTTTCGCGATGCGGCAGGCCGTCGCAGGGTAAAGGGTATCGGGTGAGTTGGTCGCGCAGATAACAAGAGCGACGTCGTTGCGTGAGGATTTCAAAAGTGCGTCTGCCGCGGCCTTTGTTCCCATGTCGGCGATCGTCTCACCGGGTGCAATCAGCGACCGGGTTTTGACGCCGATATTCTGCTGAATCCAGTCGTCAGAAGTTTCAATGATTTGCGTCAGTTCGGTATTTGTCACCCGCCGTTCAGGAATGTATGCCCCGACGCCCGTGATTCTTGATAACATACGTACTGACTTCGGTTGCCGCCACAACCGTCAACTGAGAGGTGCGACCGAATATGGTTTACAGTATAATGGGTCGGGCGATTGTCCGCCTCACGACTGATTGAACGTCTTATGCCGCACTCTGCCAAACGCATCTTCAAATCAGGCGAAAGCATCTTTAGCGAGGGTGAGATGCAAGACATCGCCTTCATTGTCGAAGAGGGTGAAGTCGAAATCTACACTGAATTAGACGGCGAAAAGCGTGTGCTCAATCGTCTCGGCCCGGGTGCTCTGTTTGGCGAACTGGCGCTGGTCGATCGCCAACCCCGCTCAGCTTCTGCCGCGGCGCTTAGCGACACCTTGCTCACCGTGGTGACGCAGCAGCAGGTCGATGAACGCCTCGCAGATGCTGATCCGATTCTCAGAATGGTGCTGTTCGTTGTCATGCGCCACTTTCGTTCAGAGGTTGAGCGTTCGCGCGCAGGTTACGGTCCTTACACGCGCGCGCAGGCAGACGCTGCCGATACCGCGCAACGCAAGATAGCCGAAGCCATTGAAATGATCAAACTCGAGGCTGAGCTGAAGGCCGCGATGCGCAATAACGAGTTCAGGCTTGTCTACCAGCCGATCTGCGATCTGAAAACGCAGCGCATCTCTGGGCTCGAAGCTCTCATCCGCTGGAAAAGCCCGACGCGTGGCGAAATTCTGCCGGCGGCATTTATGCCTCTCGCAGAAGCGACGTCGCTCATCGTGCCAATTGGCGCGTGGGTTATTGAAAGCGGTCTGAAAGATTTTATGACATTTCGCAAGAGCGCTGCCGACGGGCTGACGCTCAGTTTCAATCTGGCGCGCCGCCAGATGGAGAACCTGTCTTTCTTACCCCGGCTCACCGAATCTGTCGATGGGCACGGCATCGATCCGAAACACGTGAAACTCGAGATGCTTGAACGCAACCTGTTTCAATCAGAGCAGGTTGCCGGTTGGATACGCGACTGCGCCGCGCGCGGCTTCAGTATCTTGCTCGATGATTTTGGTACAGGCTATTCAAGCCTGCAGTACCTGCAAGAGTACCAGCCGGCGGCCCTCAAAATCGATCGTTCGTTTGTAAAAGGGCTCGGTCTCAAAAAAGAAAGCGAGCGCATCTGCAAGGCAATCATCGAGCTGGCTCAGGCGCTCGACATCGATGTCATCGCCGAAGGTGTTGAGACCTTGCAGCAAGTGCGTATTCTCGAAAGCCTGGGCTGCAAGCATGCGCAGGGTTATTTTTTCTCACCGCCGCTGACCGCGAGTGCGATTCAGCAGCGGCTCGGGGCTTAGAACCGGCGCGCGCCATCAGCAATGGCGACGTCATAAACCACAGGCTCCCGCCTGAATTTCTCTGAAAAGTCCAGCCGTACGTTCGCTAAAAAATCTTCGAATGAATCTTCTGCCACCACATTAATCGTGCATCCACCAAACCCGCCGCCCATCATGCGTGCCCCGGTGACGCCGCATTCTCTGGCCACATCGACGAGCAGATCGAGTTCGGCGCAGCTTACGTCGTATTTCTTTGAGAGGCCTTCGTGGCTCGCGTACATCTCTTGCCCGAATGCGGCAATGTCGCCGGCTTTGAGGTGAGAGACGGCATTTAAGACCCGCGCATTCTCTTCAATGACGTACTGGCAGCGTGTGAAGGTCGCCGCATCGATTTGTGAACGGGCGGCTTCGAGCATAGCTAGATCCGCATCGCGAAGGCTGTGAACCTGTGTGTTCAACTTTTGCAGAACTTTGACGCCCGCTTCGCATTCGCCGCGGCGTGTGTTATATTCTGAAGATGCGAGCGAGTGTTTCACTTTTGTGTCGAGCAGCACGACGCGGTAGCCAGGCAGGTGAAAGGGCACGAGTTCGTATTCGAGCGAACGGCAGTCGAGTTTTATCAGCTGGTCTTTGGCGCCGTGCAGCGAGGCGAACTGGTCCATAATGCCGCAGCGCACCCCCGCGTATTTGTGTTCGGCGGCCTGGCCGATTTCGGCGAGCTCGCGGCGTGCCATGCCGAAGTTGCCGAGATCGTTGATGGCGAAGGCAAACGCGCTTTCGAGCGCTGCTGAAGACGACATGCCGCCGCCGACGGGCACGTCGCCCGCGAACACAGCGTCAAACCCCGGCACGGCAAAACACCTGCTATGGAATTCCATAACTACGCCTAGAATGTAGTTGGCCCAGGCCTGCGGCAGCTTCTGGCCATCGGCGGCGAAGGTCACCTCTTCGCCAAAATCGAGAGCCGCGACGCGGTAGGTCTTCTTGCCGTTCAACCGAATCGCGACGCTGATGCCCTTGTCGATCGCGCCCGGCAACACAAAGCCCATATTGTAGTCGGTGTGTTCGCCGATCAGGTTCACGCGCCCTGGGGCTGCATACAGCGTGGTCGCGCCGCCAAAGCGTTCTGCGAAGGCCTTTAGTAGAATTTCGTTCGCGACCATGTTACCACCAAACGCTGTAGATGACCGCAAGCACGCCGACGATCACTGCGGATGTCACCTTGAACCCAAAGCTCGTCGCAAACATTCCCGGCTCGGTAGCAAGCGTGTGCGTATCGGCCGGGCGCTTCTCAATCAGCGCGCTGACGACCATGACCAGCACGCAGAGAGCGAACACGAGCATCATACGATCAAGAAACGGTATCTGCGGCAGCGCGGCCTTGAGCAGAAGCGAAAAGACGAAAGTGCCGAAAGCCGCGAGCAGCGCACCGTTGGCGGTGGCGCGTTTCCAGAAAAAGCCGAGCAGAAAAATGGCGAGCGCGCCGGGGCTCACGAAACCGGTGAATTCTTGTATAAACTGAAAGGCCTGGTCGAGGTTCTGCAGCGCAATCGCGACGGGTATCGAAATCGCGAGCGCGATGACCGCCGTAATGCGCCCGACGCGCACGAGGTGCGTCTGCGTCGCCGCTTTATTGAAATGCCCGTGGTAGATATCCATCGTGAAGATGGTTGAGATGCTGTTCATCATCGAAGCAAGCGAGCTCACAATCGCGGCGATCAGCGCCGCGAACGCGAGACCCTTGATGCCATTCGGCAGAAAGTTGTGCAACAGCCACGGGTAAGCGGCGTCGGGTTTCGCGATCTCGCCGAAGTGTTTGCTCTGTGGGTCGGTCGTGATCACGAACGCGACGATTCCCGGTATCACGACAATGAGGGGCAGCAGCAGCTTCAGCACGCCCGCGAAGGCGAGGCCGGTCTGTGCCTCACGAACGCTTTTGCCCGCAAGCGCGCGCTGTATAATGTACTGGTTGCAACCCCAGTAATAGAGATTCGCAATCCACATGCCGCCGATCAGTACGCTAATGCCGGGCAGGTTGCTATATTGAGGATTATCTTTCGCGAGAATCATGTCGAACTTCTCGGGCGCTTTACGCATCAGTTTAACAAGACCATCGACCGCGTTGTGGCTATCGCTCGCGTATTGCAAGGCAATATACGTCGTGATAAGACCGCCGCCGATCAAGAACACAACCTGTATAACGTCGGTCACGGCAACCGACTTGAGGCCGCCATAGACTGAATAGGCGGCAGAAAAAGCGCCGAGCAACACGATGCCGATGAACAGCGGGTCGACGGCGCGCCCGAAAAGAACTATATCCGCACCATCGAACATCACATTCTTGATGGTGAGAGCGCCGAGGTAGAGTATCGACGAAAGATTCACGAATACGAAAACCAAAAGCCAGAAAACCGCCATCGTCGTTTTGACGCGGCCGTCATAGCGGCGTGCAAGGTATTCGGGCATGGTGTAGATGCCCATCTTGAGAAAGATCGGCATGAAGAAGACCGCGACGATAATCAGCGTGATCGCCGCCATAAACTCATAGCTCGCGATGCCCATGCCGATCGCAAAACCCGAACCCGACATGCCGATGAACTGTTCGGCCGAAATGTTCGAAGCGATGAGCGACGCGCCGATTACCCACCAGCTGAGGCCTTTGCCTGCGAGAAAATAATCTGCGGCATTCTGTTCTGCGCCGGGTTTTTTGCGCGAGACCCAGAGGCCGACGCCCAGAATCAGCGCAAAATAAGCGCCGACGATCGCGAAATCAAGAGTGCTGAATTTCATTTCGGCCGCGCCACCCGCATTTCACCTGTCTTTTCATTGAGCGTGAACTCGAAACCAAAAGAAGAAACGTTACGCGAGTTGGTGTAATACGTGTGCTCTCCCGTGAGAGTTGCGGAGTACAGACCGTTCTGCGTTTGCTCGCGTATGAGGCATATATCCGCCTCGATATGCGCGTAGGTCAAAATGATCTGGTATTGCAGCAGCAGAGCGAAAATCTGGCGAGGCGTGAAGATTTTCAGGGTATGGGGCGTTGCGGTGCCGATGAGACCGCCTTCAGTGAACGTGCCGCGTGTCGCGTCTTGCCGCGTCAGATCGCCGAAGTATTTCTTGTTTATGGTCACCTCTACCGCGTTTGGCGTGCGCAATAAAATAATCTCATTTGCCGGCACAAGGTCCTTGATCGCCTTGATGAGATTCTTCTCGTCGCCTTTTGCTGCTGCCGATCTAATGCGATAGGTGCGCGTTTCGGCTTCGGCGGTTGACGTGAGGCCCGACCACGGGTTATCGTCGCGTTCGACGTGCCACGATTCGATGCAGGTTCGTTTCGTTTCGGTTTTTTGTGGTTTCACAGGTTTCGCCTGAACATGCACCACGCCTGACAGCAGCAAAACAAAGAAATGCTGGCGGCTTAAACGTGATTTCATCGCATTCTGTATGCTGCCCGTTTGCCACAGTGTCAATTGCCATTTGTGCCAATGCCCTCCATCGAACGCCGCAGGTAATCAAACCACTGAAAATCTGAACTCCACTACCTGCAGGTAGATCTCACCCGGTCGCACGAGTGTGGGGGGAAAATGCGCAATGTTCGGCGAATTCGGGAAAAACTGTGGCTCGACGCAGAATGAGCCGTGTTTGCGATAGACTGCACCGCCTTTGCCCAGAACGGGCGGCAGGTCGTGGTTCGCGGTGTAGAACTGAAGCCCCGGGTAGCTGCTATGGATTTCCATAGCTATGCCGGTCTGCGCGCTGGTCATCCTCGCGCACTGCCTGAGCCCATCGGCGGTCGGCGAATCTGCATAGTTAATAACAAAGCACTGGTCAAATCCCCCGCTGGCGCGTAACGGGGCAAAATCTGAAGTGAGCCGGTCTGCGATCAGGGTAGGATCTCGTAAGTCAAGCGGTGTGCCTTGAACTGCGAGCCTGTTACCGGTTGGTATGAAATCCTCATCGACTTCGAGATATTCATCGGCATTAATTTGCACCATGTGGTCTTCGATGGTGCCGGCTTCGTGGCCTGCGAGATTGAAATATGAATGGTGAGCCAGATTGAGGTGCGTGGCCTTTGTCGGGTGCGCACGGTATTCGATCTTCAGAGTCGGGCCGGCGGTAAAGGTATAGTTAATAACATATTCAACCGGACCGGGAAAACCAAACTCGCCGTCGGGGCTGTGGTAGGTGAATTCGAATCCGTCGGCAGTAGCTATGGTTCGACTGCGCTCACCACGGGTGCAATTCCATAGCATTGAGTCAAGCCCACGCTCGCCGCTGTGCAACAGGTGTGCGCCGCCGTTGGGCTTGAAACGATATTCGACACCGTCGATTGTGAAACTTGCATTTCTGATGCGGTTCGCAAACGGGCCGACGTTGGCGCCGAAAAACCTCGCGCCGGTCAGGTAGCCGTCGAGCGTGTCATAACCCGTGACGACATCGATGGTATTGCCGTTACGGTCGGGCACTCCCAGCGCCACGAGTCGTGCGCCGTAGTCGGTGAAGCGTGCGTAAGAACCGTCGCTGTGCTGCCTCTGCAGGTACATGTTGTATCGCCCGGTGATGTGAAACTTTCTGTCAATGCCGATCAAGTCTGCTTTGCTCGACGGTGCGACGAGCATCTAGGTTGCACCACCATGGCCAACGCAGATTTTCTGTTCGATATTGTACCTAAAGACCTCTTTGATATTAGCCGCGAAGGCAGTCTGATGCAGCAGCTGCAGCACCTCGTCGACCAGGCGCACCCGGGCTCGACCAAAATGCGGTTCGAGTCTTTGACGGGCGAACTCTGCGAAGCTTCGATTCCGTTTGCGATGTCGAACCGGGCGCTGCATGGCCTCTTACACGGCGGGGCATACTTTACAGTGGGTGATACGATTACCGCGATGATGTGCCTGTTCTACCTCGAAGATGCGAGCGAACGTATGCTGACGGCGAATGCTTCGATTCGGTATTTGAGGCCAGTGAACCGTGAGACAGTGCTCGCGCGCGCAAGGCTAACGCGCCGGGATGGCAGGCACCTGTATTTCACCTGTGATTTTTTGTTGCCCGACGGCAAGCGTGCAGCGCAGGCTAAGTACCATTACGTGTTGGCGAAAGTGCCTGCAGAGAAATGATTGCCGATCAGAACTTCAGAAAATGTAAGACAGAACTATATAAGTCGCCGTCGACACCCCGATAGACTGCTCTCCCTGATACTCATAACGGTTAATCGCCCCGCGCATCAAAATAGACGCGGCCCAGTGGGGGTTGATCAGGTATTTGAGTTCGGGGAAAAATGTAAACGCACCCGAAGCGTATTCATTCATGCCGCCAAAAGAACTCGAATACCAGATAAAAGTGCGTGCATAGCCCAGTGAGAAATTCAGGCGCCAGGCATCTGAAAACCGAAAGCTATACCCCAATGCAAGCCCCGGCGCTGCAGAATATTCCCGCGAAGACCAGCCAGAATAGCGATACGAAACACCCAGAGGCAGTTCGTACCGGGCAAACCAATTGTGCAACAGAAAGTGGTTCGCGTAAGGTGCGAGGTAGACCCCTACAGATTTGTAATATGTGTTGTTTTCTGAATTGGCGACGCTGAACCCCAGTGAAAGATCGAACGTGCCTTTATCGCCGTACTGCTGCGGGGCCGCTTCGGCAGCAAAGCCAGCGTGAGTGTAACTTACCACGAAGACGAGAATTATAAGGAGTTTGTTTCGCATGATTTGCCTCAGAATTTGGCGCCCTTAACCCGCCAGATGCCTTCGATATTCGCGATGTAGCGTGCGGGCTGGTATTCGCCGTAACTGACTAAGACAAGAATCGTCACGCCCTTTTGTTTATCGGGCCGCGTGAAATAGTAGACACCAAAGTTGTCGATGCCCGCGAATGACTGAAACTCGTTCTGCGGCACTTTGTAACCCTGCTTTTTGATGATTTTTTGAAAAACGGCGTCGCCGAGTATGGTTTTAAGTTTTGCAAATTTGTTGCTATCAAAGTCTGACAGGGTGAATGTCCATTCAGGTTTGCCTTTGGGTATCTTGATCTTGGTCTTGTTATCGGTCAGCTCGAAACCGTCATAGACCGCCGCGTGACGGGTTTTGGCAAGCTGTTCGACGCTCACGGCTGCAGGTTTTTTCTGCGCGTTTGCGCTGCTCATCACAAAAGCCATAGCCAAAGTCAACAAGGGCAGATTCTTTGAAAGTTTCACATGTGTCTCGCTTATGCCCAGAGTTTCTCAGGGTATTCACCCTTTGTAATCAGTGCGTTCAGCTTTTCAACAACTTTCGGCCGGTCGCCCTGGTACGTGACGCCAAACCATTCAGAATCGGTCGTCAATACCTTGAGCTTCGCGGTCTTGCTTGCCACAAGGTTATTCACCACGAGCGGTATAAAAAACTCTGACTTGGGGTCATTGCCCTTCTCGCGCAAGAAATCGGCAAACATCTTGTCAGAGTGCGCGAAATAATCAGGAGTGAACCCCCACATGTTCATCGACACGATTGCCTTCTCGTCGACTGCCGTCATGTCACCGTTTTCGTCTTTGTATTTGATTAAGTTATCAATCCGCTCTATGTGCGTGCGCTCGACGACTGTCGTGAGGTAACCTGCAGCATCTGCCGAGCAGACACCGCGCGAGACGGCGCCGAGTTCAGACAGCGTTTTGCCCAGCTGGTAGCCGACCATGCAATAGTCATTGGTTTTGCCGCTGACACCTTTGAGAAAATCGCCGAGCACCTGAAACGCGTGGCGGCCATAGTAGTCGTCGGCATTAATCACCGCAAACGGCTCGTTGATGGTGCCAGCCGCCATCATGACGGCGTGGTTGGTTCCCCAGGGTTTCGTGCGCTCTGGGTTGAGTTTGAAATCCGCAGGGATTTTCTCGAGCTCTTGCATCACGTACGCCACGTCGATCTGGTTCTTGTAGCGTGTTTGCGAAAAGACCGCTTTGAAGTCGTCGGCGAAACTGTTGCGAATGACGAACACGACCCTGCCGAAGCCGGCGCGAATCGCGTCGAAGACCGAATAGTCCATGATGGTCTCGCCGCCGGGGCCGAGGCCATCCATCTGTTTGAGGCTGCCGTAGCGGCTGCCCATGCCGGCGGCGAGCACGAGAAGGGTGGGTTTCTGCATGGGGTAAAAATTGCCGTTCGATTCAGGCCGTCAGTATTTATGTATTAGCAAATTCTCGCCTGTTCCTGGCCAGTAATGCCGGCGCCTCGCTGCAGCTAAGGTCTGATCAGGTCCACGACGCCACGACCTCGGGAGACAGCGTGTAAACGTCGACATTACCGTTTATGCCCTTAAACACAGCCGACTTGTGTCGTAATCGGGCGCGTTTTGATCTGAGAAATGTATGCACTGCTTCGTCGTCGAGTACGCGTTTTGTGAAGCTTACTTCGTGGTTTTCAACAGAGCTCTGCACGCGCGCGGCGAGATTGACTGAATTACCGAAATAGTCGACAGACTTATTGAGGTTCACCACAATCGCACTTCCACTGTGAATGCCCATTTTGATTCTTAAGTAACCAGCCTGGCTAAGCTCACGCGACGCAAATTCACGGTGCGCGTCGAGCGCGGCGTTGAAGGCGTCGATGGGCTTCAGAAAGCTGCCCATCACCGCGTCGCCGATGGTTTTGACAACGATTCCGTTGTGGCGCCCGATCGCGGCGAAAAGAATCTTGAAGTGTTCGCGCACTATGTCGTATGATCTGGCGTCACCCATATCAGAATACATCTGCGTAGAACCCTTGATGTCTGTGAATAGAAACGTGGCGGTCTCTACCGCAAGGCTTTCTTGTGTCGACAAAACCTGTTCACCGAATAGCTCACGAAAGGTCTCATTATTAAGGCATTCAAGACCCGAAAGGAATACCTCGGGCATCGCGAGGCGCTTTTCGGCCACAGCGGCCAGCATTTGTTCTTTTGCCTGCTCCGCAATTTCTGGGGGTATCTCGGCAAGTGTAGGGTGTGCAGTAAAAGTCACTTCGATATTCTTGTCGAGGGTGTTGCGAAAACTGAGATTACACAATCCGCATTCGCCTTCAGATTTCAGCTCGCCGAAATCATGTTTGAACCCGGGAATGGCATTACAGTGAGGGCAGTGGTATTCCCATGATAGATTGAAGAGACCCGCATCGACAAGCAGCAAGAATGTGGTTAGCAGGTCGGCATGTGGTAGGCCGATCTTGCGCGACAGAATTTTGAGGTTTATTCTGAACAGATCTTGCGGCTGTGCGCTGTCAAAGAACCCTGCCAGAGCAGCATTCAACTCTATATCGGCCTTAACTTTGTATATTTTTTCTGAATACTTCATATTCTCCCCCGCCGTCGGGCATTGGTCGCCTGCAGTAGATCGTAATTACAAAAAAAATGTGGATTTATAAACGAATAAACGGCGATGGATTTGCGCATTCAAATCGTGAGGGGCAAAGTTTTAAAACGAATCATCCATTGTTGGTGCATGAGTCATTTCACTGGCCTTTTCTGCCATACCAACCCGCAATCATGAAAGCCTGAAAAAATTTTACGGGCATTGCGATGCCGCTTTGTTTCAGGTAACTTTCAGTATCTGCCGGTGAGATTACCGACAGCATCTCGCGAAGTTGTACCGAAAGGTTAGCCAGCGATTCGGGGGTCGCCCCCATGCGCGATTGTACGGCTTTCCAGTTATCGAGCATCGAGGGAAATTCAGCGGAGTCCAGATCGAAACTGATTTCTGTATTGATCAGAATACCGTTGGTGCGTAAACGCTCGCTCATCGCCCGATAAAAGCCCACCCTTTCTTCGCGCTTCACAAAGTGCGCGACGAGAATGCTCAATGCGGCGTCAAAATTCTCACCACGCGCAATGTCGTTCACATAGCCGTTAACAAGTTCACAGCGGTCGAGCACCCCCGCTTCAGCGAGCCTCTCGCGGCAAACATCGATCATGCCAACCGAAGGGTCGACGCCGACGAAGGTAAATTCAGGAAAAGATTTTGCCAGAGAAAGTATCTCTGCGCCCGTACCGACACCGACGCACAGCACGCGCGAACGAGCCGGCGCGTTCTGCAAAATAAGCCGAATCAGAAAGTGCATATTTTCGGCGGTTGGTGCGAGTTGCCGGTTTCGTTCGTCGTAGACCTTGGCAGAGGCGGTGAAATGGTCGATGACGGGTGAATGGTGTTTCATTGTGGTCAGGTGTGTGTTCGCGCTCCATGACCCGCATTCGGCTTGGTCTTCGCTTGCATTGTCTGGTCAGTGTATATTCACTTGATCGCAGTGGCCAATATTTAATTCAAGATACCAACTGAGGCTTGGCTCGACGTGGCAATAGAGCCTAGCTTATTGCTGGTTCTCAAGCCGTGAAACAGAAGCGGCTCAATCGATGCAATTCTGGAGTTGTCACATATGCTACTGGAAAACCAACCCCCCTATGTCACCATCGCCCATTGAAGCGCGGCCGGCAATTGACCATGAAGTATTCTATATTTTAGACCCGGTCGGACATAAGTTTACGGTCTTTTCCAGTCATGTTTCGGGTAGGCCCGTTTAAGAAATTCAGGAAAAGGTGTTGAGCAGCTTATACGCTAAGACTTGCAGCGATGCAAACAAGGATTCGCAACGCGAATCCGTGGGTCTCCGTCTGCGGAGTCTCTGCCTATGCCAAGACAACTCTTCGAAGAAAGTTGGGCTGCGATCAAGGCATAGCAAAGAGAATGGGCGGGTGGGGCCGAGACCCGTCTTCGAATTTCCTTCTTCGGTGGAACTACGGCACCGCAGAGCGTAAAATTTGTTGTTTGAAGTAATTGCGCCTGTGAGCCCGGTCAAGGACGACTCGGCGACGACGGAATAACACTCGGCAGTGTCGGTTTATTGCAGCTAAAACACAAATCGCTGCGAGCTATGATTTTGTTGAACAGCACCGTAAATCTAGCTTTTCATCGGGATGATTGATAATTGTATTGTTTCTTACTGGGAATTAGTCGTGCCTTTGAAAAAAGAGGATAAACTATCTTGTCCTGGGTGCGCGAAACAACGCGGGCCTTCACAATTGAAAAGAGTTCTTTTCAACGCTTCATATCAAACCGACTTTGCATGGCTGAAAGCAAATCCTCAACGTTGGGCCTGTGACCTTTGTCTTCGAGATGGCGGCGCAGTTATTGCTAATCCCAAAAAGCAAGTCTTTGGATTAGGCAGCCCGTACTTGGCATTCATTAGGCGAAAATGCACATGCTCTGCTTGTGGTAAGGAATTCATATTTTCAGCCAAGGAGCAGAAATTTTGGTATGAGAAATTGCAATTTCATCTTGATAGTGAGCCCATTCGTTGTGCAACTTGCCGAAGGGAATATCGAAAGCACCGAAACATAAATTCGCAACTATCTGAACTACTGCAAAATAAAGCTACAATGACTGCAGCAGACTGGCTATCCGTTGCCGAAATTTATAACAAAATTGGTAATCAAGAGAAAAGCAAGTACGCATACAGTCAGGCAAAAAAATTGACAAAAAAATAAATATGGGCGTTGACTAGAGGTCGGCAAAGTACAAGGGCGCAATTATTTCAGACAACGTGGAATCCACCTGGCGTTTAGTGACACCTGTGTCATTATTTCAACCTGTAGAGCCATTTTGCGTCACCAAATGTGCCCGAAGCGCCGCAACCCGTCTTCAGAGCACGCGCGATGAGTCTTCGAGTCTCCGTCTTTGGTGGAGCTACGGCACCGCATCTGGCGCAGCTCATAAATCTTGTTGTGTGAAGTCTGCACATCTTACGGCTGAATCTCACGCCTTGTGAAGCTAACTGTAAGCCCTGCACTCGTATGCCAAACGCCATTTCCAAGGATTTCTTGCGGGCTGATATCAGGCCAGTATGCGTAGCTTGACCGGAAGAATAAGGCGTAGCGCAAGCGCGAATAAGCTGCCAAAGAGGCCAACTTGCGTATTGCCGAAGCCTACAGCCGGTTTTATCTGGAGTTTTGGCAAAGGCCAGAAACCATAACCGATATTCCCGCTTATGTCAACAATGAATGACGTTGAATTCTCTGGCCAGAGAAAACCCTCTCTGTCAAATGCACCTCTAGAGCGAGGCCAAGCCATTGACACGTAAACATCATAGCTAAAGTAGCGATAGTCCCAACCCAAAATAAAAAATATGCCGGGTTCCCAGTTTATATGTTCCCTGAGTGAAAGCGGCAGAATCGTGCTATCTGCACCCATACCAAAAGTTACCGCGTCGAGAACATGGCTTGTTTGAGTTTGATTCTGTCTTGAGGCATTCTGCACTATTTTCGGTTGCGGCGTTTCGGCTGCTAATTCAGAAGTAAACGCTAGAAGTATGCCAAAATACGATAATCTATTTAGTAGGTATTTGATGGTCATAAACCTTGATGTGCTAATTTCGCCCAACACCAATTACCCTACCACCCCCCCAACCTAAACCTCTTGCCACAGCTCAATCTTATTGCCCTCAGGGTCATACACCCACGCAAACTTGCCATAAGACTCATCCATGCGCTGCTCGTCGATGCGCACGTTTTTCGCGGCCAGCCCTTTCAAAAACGCGTCGAGGTCTTCAGCGCGAAAGAAGATGCCGCCGATGCCGAGAACCTGCGCGCTCATATGCCACCACACGCTTTGCGTTGCGCAAACTCTACACACTTTTGCCTAAGACCCGGCAGGCGAATTTCGTAGTCTGCTTCGCACATGATCGCCGCGCCTTCGCCTTCGCAGCTCTCGGCGATGAGTTTTTTGGCAGCGTTCAGCGTCTTCTGCATGCGCTGCGTTTCTTCAGAAACGACAAGCTTCGGTGCGTCGGGTTTGCACTCCATTAAGTAGACGCGCGGGTCGGCGTTGCGGCAGATTTCGAGTGCGCGACCGAGAGCGCCGTCTTTTGCGTTTTTGGCAGCGCGGGCGCGCAGCTCTTTCGCGGGGCTCGTTGCGGGTATGCCCGCGGCGCTGCCGAGTGAGAAGATCAAGATGGTATTGTCGTCGGCAAAACGGCTTTCACGAATTTTCGCCGTCGCCGGCTTATCGACTGATGAACTGCATGAAAGCAGAAACGCGAAGGCGCATAGGGAAAACAAGGTTCGCATGCAATAGAATCGATGACCGCATCATTTTGTCAATTGCGTATGCTACACCGCCGCACAAAATGTCCCTCGCCCGGGTGCAAATGATTTGACCGTACTGCCGCGCAGAAACCTCGATGCGACTCTGACTTAGTTTACAAAGGAAATCCCCCATGAAACGCATCTTCTTACACACCACGCTCTTCGCCGCGTTGCTCGGTCTCTCGGCCGGCGCGAACAGTGGTAGCCTTGAGCAGTTCACGCCGAACCAGGCGAACTGGAAATCTTTCGAAACAAAGCCATTTGCCGGTGGTACAAATAAGGCGCATGACCCCGATGGCGTCGGCTGGATAAAGAAAGAGGCTTGGGATAAGGCCAAATGGAACGGAACGGTTTACGATCCGACAAAGATGACAAAGGCGCAATTCACCGCGGCCATTTGTCCCGGGCCTGACGCGATCAGGGGCCTACGCGAGGTCTTTTACAAACACAAACCTTTCGCCGACAACAGAAACCCGACGCGCGCGGAGGTCGACGAGTGGCACAGAATTGCCATCAACCACGTGCGTGCACTTGTGGGTTACACAGGCGCCGATCGCCAGGTGAAAAAAGACCACTGCATGTTTGCGCGCGCGCTGTGGGGCGATGAGCGAAAGTTCACCACAATGTGGGATTCCAAATACCCGGGCAAAACTGGCTCTGCTGCCGGGCCGTGCCAGGGTGGCAAGAACGCGCATTGTGGTGCGAGCTTTTTGCCCGACCTCAAAGACCAGTCGCCTTATTTGCCAGAGAGCCACCCGGGATGCAAAGCGCAACAAGGCGCAGAAGGAGTTTTCAGCGCGTCCAAATCTAACATACCCTGGTCGATCAAATGGTCACGCGCCTTTTGCGCTACGCTCGGGGCCGAAGGTTTTTGGGGCGGGCATACCGGCCCCTGGTTTCACCGCGAAAAGTTCGGCTTCAGTTTTTGGGACAACAACCCCGGCAACAATAACAGCAATGCCGTACTGCGCGCCAAGTGGACAGGCAAGCTGATGCCAAACCTCTATAAAAAGCCATAAGGGAAACTGTTGGTCGTTTGCACAAAAGTTTATTAAACTCAACACGTGAGCAACGCGCGAAAAATTCATCATATTCTGAAGGGGCAAGAGACCTCTGACGGCGCGGGCGTGAAACTGCGCCGCTATATCGGCACTCGCGACCTCATGGCGCATGACCCGTTTCTGATGCTCGACGCGTTCTACAGCGACGACCCCGATTCATACCTCGCGGGTTTTCCCAACCACCCGCACCGCGGCTTCGAGACGGTGACGTATCTCATTCAGGGCAAAATGGAGCACAACGATTCGCGCGGCAACCGCGGTTTGCTCGAACCCGGCGGCGCGCAGTTCATGCGTGCGGGTTCGGGCATCATTCATTCTGAAATGCCGCGGCAAGAAAACGGCATGATGTGGGGCTACCAGCTGTGGGTGAATCTGCCGGGCCGTCTCAAGATGTCTGAACCGCACTACCAAGATCTGCAAAAGGGGGATATTCCCCGTGTGCAAACCGGCGCGTATGAGGCAAAAATTCTCTCAGGTTCCCTTGAAGGCGTCACGGGTGGCGCGAAGGGTTTTTACGACATCGACTACTTTGACATTGAAGTCAAAGACAGCCAGAGTGCCCAGATACCTGTCGCCGCAGACAAGTCTGCGTTTGTGATTGTGGTCGCCGGCACCGGCGAAGTTGCTGGCGAAAAGATTGTGCGCGGCGACCTTCCGATTCTGACGAGCGGCGACAGCATTGAACTCAAGGGTGGCGAAAACTTTCGCGTGATTGTGGTCGCGGGCGCACCGATCAAAGAACCCGTCGCGCGCTACGGACCATTCGTCATGAACACCGCCGAAGAGATTCAGCAGGCGTTCGATGACTACCAGGCGGGTAAGTTCAGTCGGGCGTCGTGATGACGCTGTGCGCAGAATCATTATCGGCGATTTTCATCGTCTTTCAGACTTTTCGCGTATTTACTGATGGATTTCCAGCGTGCCTTTTCAATTGCGCTCGCCTTCATCGTTTGCCTGTCAGATAAATAGGCAAATTCACTTTTCAGTTTCAGGTAACTGTCAAACCGCTTTTCGTCGAGTGCCCCACTGTCGAGCGCTGCCCGAACCGCACAGCCGGGTTCTGCTACGTGGCCGCAGTCTTTGAAACGGCAGCTTGCCGCTAGCTCGCTGATATCTCTGAAAGCCTGTTCGAGTCCTTCTTCTTCGCCCCACACCTGTATCTCACGCATGCCGGGCGTATCAATAACCATCGCGCCGTCGGGTAAGATTACCAGCTCACGAAAAGTAGTCGTGTGACGCCCACGGCTTTCT
This sequence comes from uncultured Leptospiraceae bacterium, assembly GCA_942492915.1. Taxonomy (GTDB): domain Bacteria; phylum Spirochaetota; class Leptospiria; order Turneriellales; family Turneriellaceae; genus Turneriella. Next base: position 2,921,020 of record OW818662.1, on the reverse strand, counting down.
GACGCACTCACTGCTGCTGTCTTGAGGCGATTTGTACCTAACAGTGAATTGATGATGGTTGATTTACCCACACCGGATGAACCTAAAAAAGCGATGGTTTCACCGGTCTTTAGATATTTGTTCAAAGGTACCGTACTCATCGTGTCATACGCACTTAGAGCGATCACGTCGACGCCTGTTGCAATCGCCTGAACTTCACGCCGGCGCTGTTCAAATTCATCGCACAAATCAGATTTATTCAGCAGAATCACGGGAATCGCCCCGCTTTCCCATGCGATAGCGAGATAGCGCTCTATTCTGCGTAAGTTGAAATTAGCATCTAACCCCACGACAATAAAGATGGTATCAATATTCGCAGCAACTGGTTGTTCTTCGGTAAGTTCGCCCGCGACTTTGCGGCTGAAGATACTTTTCCGGGGTAACACCGCATGAATGAGTGCTTTTCTTTCATTTGGCACAATGCTTACCACCACCCAATCGCCCACGGTGGGAAAATCGACCCTGCGGCTGTTTTCAAATCGAAATTTTCCTGCTATTTCGCATAAGAACTGGCCAACTGCATCGCGTGCAACGTATTTTTCTCTGTTTTCGCGCACAACTCTCAGAACAGAAAAGCGCCCAGTCTCATACTTGCGAAAATGATTCTCGAAGAAAGCGCTCCACCCCAGATCTTCTTTTTGCATTGTTCTTGATTCTATTGAAGGTTTTATCTGACATTGTCAGTGTACCGCACAGTAAAAGTGGATATCGGGAGAAGGACAAGACCTACCGACTTTGGGGGTCGGCTAAAGGCAGTCGCTGTTTTGACATTTGGCTATAGAATCCCGACGGTAAAAAGGTTGACACTCCACGTATATAACCAAGCACTTATATAAGTAAACTGGTATGCATAGTCTAGACGCCACCTTCGCTGCCCTTGCCGACCCCACACGCCGGGCCATTCTCATGCGCCTGGCGAAAGGTGAATCGACGGTGATGCAGCTTGCCAAACCTTTTAACATGAGCCAGCCGGCGATTTCGCGGCATCTCAAGGTGTTAGAGCAGGCGGGCCTTATTTCGACTACAGTGCGTGCGCAAGAGCGGCCGCGCAAGCTCGAAACTAAGCCGCTTCACGATGCAGTCGTGTGGATAGAGAAATACCGGCAAATGTGGCAGAAGCGCTACCAGGCGCTCGATGGCTTACTCGAAGAATTAAAGCAGATGGAGTAAAAATGAAAACAGAAAAGAAAGAACTGCAGCTTGAGCTACGGGGTGAAACCGAAGTTGTGATGAAGCGCCATTTCGCAGCGCCGCGCGAGCTGGTCTATGACTGCCATAGCAAACCCGAGCTCATGCGCCGCTGGCTCATCGGGCCCGATGGCAATGGGCCGGTCTCGATCGAGCACGAGCTTAAGGTCGGTGGCAAATACTTAAATGTGTATGCAGGCCCCGATGGCGGCAAGATGGGTGTCTATGGTCATTTTACCGAAGTGAATCGGCCCGAGGTTATTGCCAACTCTGAAAACTACGCGATGGATTTGTCCGCATTCGATGCGAATGCGCCCGAAGATCCGAATACTACGTTTGAGTCGCGCACCTTCACCAGCGAAGACGGTGGTACCCTCATGACGCATGTTGCGAAATACGCGTCAGCCGAAATATGCAAAATGGTACTTGGCTCTGGCGCCAGCGAGGGCATGGCCGAGTGCTATGCGCATCTCGATAGGGTTCTGCAGCAGCTCGCCTGATCGCAAAGGGGGATATATGAATTTCAAGATGCCAAAGGCCTTCAAAGATGCTTACCGCATTGAGCTCACGAAATACAGAGAGGCTCTGCGTCAAAAGCAATTGCCCGAAGCCTGGCGCTTTCTTGAGCGTGCGCACATAATCGGCCAGTACCATCCGGTTTCGCATTCGGGCAGCCATTTTCGCATGCTCATCTTTGCCGTGCGCACTTTAGACGCGAAAGAATTTCTCGGCCAGCTCATTCGTTTAGCCGGGGGAGGGTTCGCTTCAATGATGAACCGCATTCCCGTTGGCAATACCGGCGGCGCTAACGTGCCGATTTTTTCACCCATGCCGATACCAGAAGATCTGCGCAATTTACTGGTCGCTGCGGATACCGAGAGCAAGGGACTGTCGGGCTTGCGTCGTAAGCCGAAATGAAGGGCAGTGACTGGCGTCGAGCTGTCAGATTGCCGAGGTCGTTAGGCCGGGCTTTGCGGCTGAGTCTCCCTTTTCATAGTGCAGAAGCCAACTATTTTAGGCAATAGCTGCGTGGGCTTTTCGAGAAATGATCAGTTTCTCTGTCTTGCTGTCTGGCTTATGCCTAGATAGATCGTACGCAGTTTGAAGATTCATCCAAAATTCCGGTGAAACTCTGAAAAAAGCTGCTAAAAGCCATGCTGTTTCGGGGGTTATGCCACGTTTGCCTTTCACAATTTCATTTATTCTCTGAACTGAGACACCCAGTATCTCAGCCAATTTGATTTGGCTGATGCTCATGGGCTGCAAAAATTCATGTAGCAGTATTTCACCTGGGTGAGTAGCGTTTCGATTGCGCGGTATCATAATTATGCCCTCCATTAATGGTAGTCGGTTATTGAAACCTTAGTCGCAACCCCGTCATTCCAGTGAAATATTACGCGAAACTGATTGTTGACTCGTATGCTGTGAAAACCTGCCAAATCACCGCCCAGTTTCTCTAAGCGATTGCTCGGTGGAACCTTAAGATCATCAAGTTTTGCTGCTGCATTGATCATGTCCAATTTTCGAAGCGCGACTTTGACAATATCGGGCGGCAGCTTTGCAGCCTTCTTCGACCGAACACCATGATAAATGTTTTCGGTTGTTTCATCCGCAAAAGAACCAATCACCAAGTAAATTAACGCTTTAACGGTACCCCGGCAAGTATTAATGCTGGATGGGAGTAAAGTTGCGTTTGCTCTGGCAGCTGCTCTAATACCCGGCAATTCACTGCGTTGCTTTACAGATTTGTACAACAAGAATTATTGGCCAATAATATGGATACGCGTGACATTAACAATGAGAAACCCTACCAATTGGGTGGTGCGGCAGCCTTGGCGGCCGCGCTTCTAAACTTGGTGGCTGCATTTGTGGGGTTTGCCAGAAGCGGGCAAAACGATACCATTGTAGATGGCTTGTTGTTCTCCGTGGGCATTGTTTTGAGTATATATGCGATGCTTGTATTAAAGCAATTTCTGAATGAAAAGCTCATGTCCAAGAAATCTGATGGGGTAATTCTCTGGTTCATAATTGCTAATGCCGTATTAGGCTTTATCGGTGTTGTTGGTTCAAATCAGCTGCCAAAGCCAGAAGCTTTCAATAATGCAGAAAGTCTCCAAGCTGCGATCGGTACTTTGGCGATTATATGGGTTCTAATTGCACTTTTGGGCGTCGTATATATTCTACTTGGCCGAGACATGATGGCTTGGGCGAATGTTTCGCAGGGCAATCTCCGGACATTCGGCATATTAAATATGGTAAGTGGCATTCTAATGGTAACGCTAATAGGTGTGATAGTTGCTATTGTGCTACAAGCGGTGGCGTGGATTTTTCTGGCTCTCGTATTATTTAAGCCAACTTTGAGCACCGACGAGTAGCGGAGATTTCTGCTACACAATTCTATACAATTTTGATTCTATTTGATGCCGACCAAGCGCGACGAATTTACATGACCGTTCCTGCGGTCTCTGGTTTGTAAACTCCGTCTTCGGATAGATTTAAAGCTGTAGGTACATCTTGTTGAGAAACGTTGTACTAGTGCCTAGTTCTGTGGTAGAGATAACTGCATTTTTCATTTAATTTTCCAGACTCAGCAATTAGAAATTGATTCAGCTTCGAAAGTTTCATTAGGTCGTATTGTTGGGATTCTGCTTTCAGATTGAGAAATACTTTAGTATGATGCTCCTTATCATCAAGGACACCATGATATTTACCTGCTTTTGGGTTGAAATTGCGCCAGTGAACAACGGGTTCTTTCTGATTATGATAGTTCAAATCCAAAAATAATTCAATAGACACGGCCTTGCCATTGATGTTTTGGCGTTTGTTGCCATTTGGCCCGCGGGCCTTGAACTTGGTAAACTCTGGTAGATCTGGCAATTTAATAATTCGGATATTCCTAGGTAAAGGGATCTCGTTTCGAATAAACCTATATTTATCAAGGCCTTCTGTGTCGTTATCGAATAGAACCAGAATTCGATTCGAAACCTCAATCTTAGCAAGCCCTTTGACAAAATTTGTCAGGTTGCCTATGCCAGTAAATGGATAGTTTTCTGTCATATCGATAAATGTAAAAAAGTGTGAAATATCGGGATTCAATAATTGTAGGGATTTTTGAATTATGTTCGCGTCTGAGGACCCCTCTGTTACAATCAGAATCTTATCTTTACGCTCAAGCTTTCGTTTGAATTGCCCTGGTGGAACATATCCACCTTCAAGGACATCAAAATATCGCCAAACGATGTCTTTTGATAGGTTCTCCGGGTTTTCAGCCAAAACTCTCAAGACGCAATAAGGATCAAAGCCGGCAAAAAAATCCCATTGTAAATGTCCCTTTGGATAAATTTCTGCGTTTGCAGTCTTATTGATTACCGCGCCCAGAAACCCATACAAGTCTAAAGTCTTCTGTTCAGGAAATTCTGATTCTAAACCGTCGATTCGGAGATTCGTCAATGTTTCGAAGAACACTTCGTATGTGATTTCCGACATTTCACTGCTTGCCCATTCAAACCATTTGGAGTGCCGCAAAAATTCCTTTTTGACATTATTCAGTGTGTATCCAAGCAATTCAAACGTGTTTTTCAAATCGCCTAACTTCTTCGAGAGTGCTAAGCGTGGTTCAATAATATTGTCAGCATAATAGTATGGCATCTTGCGCGCCTTTTCGCCCCAAAAGAGAACTGAATGATTTCTAATCAGCCCGTTTCGGGCCCATTCAATTTCATATTTGTCAATCCCGAGTGTTGTTTCAGAGCCCATAGTCTATTGGTCTTTTATATTTCCACAATGGCGCTCAAAACGACTTCTGCGCAACTGACGTTTGCAGCCAGATTTCCCCCCCACCCTAAGTACCACAAAAAGTACGATATGGTTCTGCGCTCTGCGGGGCACCTTCGCGGTAGGCCGCGTTTTCAGGTGTCTCGAGATATGGTTGTTGCACTGCGGTGAGCAAAGCGTGCGTCACCGTCATGTCGCCGTTTTCGGCCGCCTTCAGTGCCTCTTCGACCTTGTGGTTGCGCGCAATGACCGCGGGGTTGATCGCGCGCATGTTGGCCAGAGCCTCAGTCGGTGAAATATTCTGCCGTTTCACACGCGCCCACCAATTGCCCGCCCAGGCGGTAAATTCTGCGGAGGCGAAGAGCGTCTCGGTGCCCGGCAGCGCATTGGCAGTCGTGCCGTGGTTCTCAGCAGGTGCCGATGCAGACGCGCTGCCGCTCAGGCGGCGAAACGTATTTGTGTAATCGGCCTGATGCTTTTGCATCAATGACAGCAGCGCCGTCACGAGTTCGCTGTCAGTCTCTTCTTCGCTGATCAATCCTAATTTTTTGCGCATACCCGACAACCAGTGGCGATTGAAGCTTTCACCGAAATCGACAAGCGCCTGCTGCGCCAGCGCAATCGCTGCCTGTTCATCGTCGGCGAAAAGCGGCAGCATCGCTTCGGCCAGGCGCGCGAGGTTCCATGAGGCGATGCGCGGTTGGTTCGCGAATGCGTAACGCCCTTGTTGGTCGATCGAGCTGAACACGGTCGCGGGGTCATATACATCCATGAACGCGCACGGGCCATAGTCGATAGTCTCGCCCGACAGCGCCATGTTGTCGGTGTTCATCACGCCATGAATAAAACCCACCTGCATCCATTTCGCGATGAGCTGCGCCTGCCGCTCGGCGACTGCCTGAAAAAAAGCCAGGTGAGGATTTTCCGCGTTTATGGTTTCGGCATAGTGCCTGCGCATCGTGTAATCCGCGAGGGCTTTGACGGGCGCTGCGGTCGGCGCACCGATGCCATCCGTGGCAGCGCCGACTGTGGCGCCTCCGTGCGCAGCAGCAAACTCAAAAGTGCCGACTCTGATGTGGCTCGCTGCCACTCGCGTGAGCACGGCGCCCGGCAAAACATTCTCGCGGTACACTGGCTCACCGGTCGCTACGACCGCAAGACTGCGCGTCGTCGGTATGCCGAGCGCAAACATTGCTTCGCTGATGATATACTCGCGCAGCATCGGCCCAAGCGCAGCGCGGCCGTCGCCACGGCGGGAATACGGCGTCTTGCCCGGGCCCTTCAACTGGATATCATAGCGCTCGCCGTTCGGTGTGATCTGTTCGCCGAGCAGAATCGCGCGGCCGTCGCCGAGCATCGTGAAATGCCCGAACTGGTGGCCGGCGTACGCCTGCGCGATCGGGGTTGCACCCTCGGGTAGCATGTTGCCGCCGAAGATGAGTGCCGATGATTCCTCGGAGAGCGCCGCTGCATTGAGTTCTAGCTCTCGCGCCAAAGATTCATTAAAGAGGATAAGTTGCGGCAATGCTACGGGTACGGGTTTTGCGCTTGCGTAGAAAATTGCGGGCAACGTGAGGTAGGTGGTGTCGAAGTTAAATCCGTATTGCACAGGTAAGCACAAGGTACGGCGCATTCGCTCAGGTGGCCAAATAATCAGCGCATTTGGCGAGACGGGCTGTGGTGCATTCCGCCAAATGCGCTATGAAAATGATATCGCGCGAAATGCACACTGACAATTCACACCCGCACTGGCAGGTTCGGCCCGAAAAGAACTGGAACAAGTTTCAGTACAATCAGCCATACGCGAAAGGTCTGAAAAACATCAGGCAGGTGCTTGCGCAGACAAATTTCGATGCCGCGACGCTTTGGCAGTGGGGTACGATGCAGGCGATGGCTTTGATTGAGGTACTAAAAACTGCGGAAAAGACGTTCGGGGCTGAGGGACAGAAACTTGTGCTCGGTGCGCTGAAGAAGATAGGGCATGACATTGGTTCACAAATACTCGCAGATACTGAGATTGATCCCGAAATTTCAACCGATGAATGGATCAGTTTTTACGCCACGGTGATCAACCGCATTGCCTACGCATCGCTAGAGGCACCCCGCGTCGGCGGCGCGCACGATGCGCGTATTGCCGCCGAGCACGGAGCACGAGGCTCTCAGGTCGGCGGCGCGCACGATGCGCGTATTGCCGCCGAGCACGGAGCACGAGGCTCTCAGGTCGGCGGCGCGCACGATGCGCGTATTGCCGCCGACTTCCATATCGACTACTGCCCTCACCAAGACATGTACCAGGCCATGGACTGCCGTGTGCAGCGCTATTTTGTTCAGGGGATGATCGACGCGGCACGTGATTTTGCCGCTTCAAAGGGCCGTAACGACATTTACGACGTCATGTTCAAGACGACGATGCCTGCCGGCGCCCCGACTTGCCATTTTGAAATCGAAAAAGGTGCTACCGATGCACTCGGTAAGAATGCTGCCGCCGAACGTTGGGCTCGCTATACAGAGGTGCTAGAGAAAAAGAACCTGAAAATCGCGGGTGCTAAATGAAACCATTGGCAGAGGTGGTGCGACGGCGCACGGGCAGGCTCGTGCGAAAAAGATCGTTTTCAAAGGCAAATACTCATGACTGAAAGCATTTTCACGATTGAAGCCGACCAGTGGAGTGAGCACGGCTATATCTACCGCGACGGCATCGTCTATGGTTATGAGACAGACCGCAAAGAAGCGAGTCACATGGAATTCAGCCCTAAGACCGCAGAAGCTTTTCTCGCACAAACCGACTTGCCAGAAGAAATTCGTGAGTGGGTGCGCGAATGCTCGGGTCTACAGGGCCCATAATCTTAGCGCCTTCAGAATAATTCAGGCTTGCACGCGGCGAATTGTCGGCGCAAGCAGCATGCCCGCTAAGAATCCGCTGGCGAGCCCGCCGATATGCGCGGCATTGTCGATGCCTGAGTTGGCGAAGCCGAGAAACAAATTTGCCGCGATGAAGATGGCGCCGCTCTGCAGGGTCTGGCGTCTGACTGAGGGGTGAATGAGGTCTTTGCGCAGCCACATCAAAACGATAAAAAATCCGAATATGGCAAAGATCGCGCCCGAAGCGCCAATGCTGATAGCAGGTCTTGAGCGCAGCGTGTTGTAGCCGAGGCTTGCAGCGCTCGCCACGAGGCCGCACAGCAGATAGACCGCCAGATATTTTGTTCGGCCGCAGAGTGCCTCGACCATGCTGCCGACTGAGTAGAGCGAGTACATGTTGACGGCGAGGTGCATGAGGCTGCCGTGCAGAAACAGAGACGTGAATAGACGCCAGATTTGCATATGCCCGAGAGTGAGCGGTGCAAAATTCGCTCCCCATTCGACCAAAGTGCGCCCTCCCGGCTGCATTAGATCATTGCCCGCGATTGCGGTCACGATGTATGCGGTTACATTGACGACGATCAGAATGAACGTGACCTTGGCGTATTTCAAACTATTCATAGTGCTCCATTGCGTGTCTGGTCTGCTCACTTAATCATCATCATTGGTACGCGCAACGAAAGGCGACCTTTAAGTCTGTGTAGGTGCTCGACGGCTCAAAATCCAAGTGGTATACGCCCGATTTCGTACCGTTGGCAAAGTGGCCACCGCGGGCAGCGTACCCGTTGCTCCCGTTGGCATCACGCCAATACGCACCGACACCGTTCGTTTCCAGTAAGCCGACGTTATTGCTCTTGAAAGTATTTGCCGGCATCGAGGTTGTCGGTGCAGTTGTGTTAATCTCTTCATAGTTGTTTGAGATCGTACCGGCCCGGTCGGTCACCAGAATCCAGTCGATAAACTCTTTGGCATTGCCCGCGAGATCCCAAACGACCTGGCCGTTTGAGAGAACATGTGTGCGCCGCTGGTCATGAAAAACTGTCGTCGAACATGTATCGCCCGTACCCGAACACGGGCTGTCATCGGTGCCCGCCGCCAAAGTATTAGCTGGGCCGTTGTCTGAATGTCCGCGGTTCAGCGCACCCGTGTTTACGGTGCCCGACGACCAGTTTGCTGCAGTGGCTTCGATGTTCCGCGCAATAGTCATCCACTCGGCGTTGGTTATCAGGTGGTACTGCGTGCCTATACCCGCGCAGGCTGCCTTTGCATTCGCCTGAGTGATGCTCACCCATGGTTGGTTCGCCGCTTGTGAGATCGGCGAGCCACTGCATCCAGTACCTGACGCCGTATTACACTTCATTTCATATTTGGCAACGCAGAAATCCACTGTGGTGCCCACCGCATTATTGTGCGGCACGGGAACATAGTTCGTCGGGCAATTCGCATCGGTGACGATGGTAATGAGAGCCGCCAATTGTGTGCCCGAAGCATCTTTCACATTCACCACCGCAGTGCCAATCGTGCTCGGTGCTGTATAGGCAGCGCCTGAAACCGTTCCGCTACCACTGAAGACGCTGAACGTATAGGGTGGATTGCCCCCCGAAGCAGAAAATTGAACAGTCTGCGAAACAGGTACGCTCACCTGTGTCGGTGTAATGCGCAGGGGTGATTTCACAAAACTACCGCCGAGCAGATACTCTGTCGAGTTTGTCTGGCAGGCCGGCATCTGACATGCGATAGTTGCACAGATAAATAAACCCAATTGCCGTTTGATCATTCGTATCTCCCGCCAGATGCTTCGACCCTACGAAGCCCGACATGGGTATGCGGGCAATCAGAAAAAAATCATGCAGTCTGCAACTGCCCGAATCTGAAATAACGGAAGCTCCACGCTGCCGAAGCCAGGGCAACGCCGCCCACAGCAGCAAGTACTTCGACACGCTGCGTGATCTGCACGACAAACGCCACCGTCAGCACCAGCCGCGACATTTCTGAAAGTAGCAGCCAGCGTCTCGATTCGAGAATACCCGCCCAGTTGATGATGCTATGCCACAACAAGATAGCTCCCACCCATTTCATTTCATATGCCAAGGGGGATTTCGGCGATATCACCAGCAGCATTAGTAGTGCAGTCAGCGTCGAGTGTATCACAAGATAAGTTTTCGCTCCGTCAAACATGACGCTCTGGTAGCGTTTCTGGTTTTGCACGGTGATCTCGGGCGGCAGCGGCTTTGTGCCTTCGGGTGACCAGCTGAGCGGCATGAACCAGATTCGTAGTTTATCCCACCAGCTTTTTGCTTTCAACATCTCTTTGAAGATCACGACGTAATAGTGAAAATTAATTTTAATCGGGTTAAATGACTGTGGGTGGTTATACATGCCGTAGACGATCTTCTCTTTTTCTTCGGCAAAGGTACCGAACATTCGGTCCCAGATAATGAGAAACTCGCCGAAGTTTTTGTCGAGGTACTGGTAGTTGGCACCATGGTGCACGCGGTGGTGCGATGGGGTTGTGAAGATAAACTCGATTGGCCGCCATAATTTCGGAATAAACTCAGTGTGGTGCAAGAATGATATGAAGAGGTGCAGCGCCGTCATGGTATAGATGTCGAATGGCGTGAAGCCGACGAGCGTCAGCGGCCAGAAAAATACAAAAGAAAACAGGCGCTGCGTCACGCTCGCGCGTAGCGCCACGAAGAAGTTCATCTCTTCGGCCGAATGGTGAGGCGAATGCGCTGCCCACATGATTTTCAGCTCGTGACCCCAGCGGTGCACCCAGTAAAAGATAAAATCGATACCGAGCAGCAGCAGCAGAAAATTCACCACATTCATTTCGAGTGGGCCCGCGATGCGGTAGTTCGCGTGCAGGTAACCATAGACCTCATAGACACCGGCTGCAACGAGCAGATTGACCGTCTGGTTACCGAGCGCCGTGCCGAAGTTGGCTATCGCTTCTTGAAAGTTAATGTATTTGCGTTTGAAGACAAAGCATGCCGCAATTTCAAGCAGCACAAAAAATATCGCGATCGGTGTGAGCAATGCGTAGACGTTCATGGTGCAAAGAAGGCAGCCAGAAGCTGACTGTCAACGCTTTCGTCGCATTATCCGCAGGTCGCATCGGCTTCTGCAGCAATTTCGGCAAAGCCCACCTTCAGCTGCTTTAAGTATTTCATGTCGCGCGAGGCCCGATACAGCATGACACAGCCCGTATGCGCAATGAGTATCTTCTCTGCAATTCGCTTCGCTGCCGCCGACTGGCGGTAATGTTTCACGAAAGCTCGTTCTTGAATGGCAAGCCATTCGCTTTCAATAGCGCGCAGTTTGTTTTCGAAAAACGTGCGCTCTTCGGCATCGAGTTCGCTGGCGAATGCCGTAAAGGGGCAGCCAAAAAATTCGCCCCGGCGTGTGAGCATCATGAGCGCCGTCGCCCAGCTCTGCAGATATTGGTCGAAGGTTTTGGCCCTGTTCATGAGGCTTTCGAGCATACCGAACAGCATTTCAGCGCGGTATTCAAGATAGGCGAGACCCAGTGCATTTTTAGAGCCGAAATGGTAATAGAGGGCCGGTTTCTTAATATTGCAGACCTGCGTGATCTGTTCAATACCCGTGTTGTTAAAGCCCTGGACGTAAAATAGCGCACCTGCCTGCTCAAGAATATTCTGTTTCGTATCGGTTTGCATTAACTTCCCCGGCTGTTGGTTGCGTAAGTCATGCCGCACCCTGAGCACCGGGTCTTGATATCTGTCTGGCCCGCTCATACAGAAAAGAATACCGCTCGGCATGGTGGGCTTTCATGTAGTCTTTGAACTCACCCAACTGAAATGCGCACGGGTAGCGGTCGCGGTTCCAGAAGTGCACTGGCTCACCGATGATCTGCCATGGAATGCCGACGCGGCGGTGGTATTTATAGACCAGCTTTTCCATTTCGGCAAGGCCGAGATATTCGTTTGCATCGCCCGGCAGATCCATGGTTAAGCCGCGAATCAGAAAGTCGAAAACAAAGATCGATTTATTGCGGTCGATTTGAAATTTTTCGAGTGCGTCTTTGTCGACTGCCGTGCGCCAGCCGTTGAACGCATAGCGCGTTTCAGGTGAGTTCAGGTCACGCACGATCTTTTCGACAGGTAGATTGTAGCGTGTTTCGATCGGCAGCTTGAATTGCGTATCCGTCACCCCTTTCAGTATTAACCCCCAGGTGCCGATCAGCTGGCCGCTCTTATGCCGCACACCACAGACGCGCGCTTTGTGAAAATACTCTGCGGTCGGCTCAGAAATTTCATGCGCGGGAATCTTGTACGTACCGTCGGTAAACGCATCGTTATATACCTTCAGTACAAACTCATTGAATTCGGGCCGGGTTTCGGTGCCCAAAAGCCAAAGTTCGAGGTCATCAACCGTATCGAGGTGGATAGATTTGTTGCCAGAGATATGGTTCGTGTCGTTCATAGATCCCCCGTTTGCGAAAAACTTGAACAAGTGTTCAGATTGTACTTTACAATATACATACCGTTCGGTATACTGTAAAGCGCTAAATGGTTGTGCAAAACCAGAGCTTAGGAGGATAAATGAAAAAGAATAAATCTGACAATCAGGGTGAAATTACCGTACGCCGCCCTGATTTTGGCTTAAATGCCGATTTCGAGCGCCACTGGTTTGCGGGTAACCCCGTCTTGACTCACATGATGAATGCAATGCATGCAGTCTTTCCCGTGGGTGAGCGGCAGTTTATCAAATCGGTCAAGGTCTTCGACGCAGCCATCAGTAAAGATAAAGAGCTCGAAGGGCAGGTGAAGGCATTTATCGGGCAAGAAATGCAGCACGCGAAGCAACATGATATTTTTCTGATGACCCTCGATCGTATGGGGCTCGACGCGAGCGGTTATGCCCGGTGGTTTGCTGAGACAGCGTTTATGAATGACAATAAAGTCAGTTCTGAAGAGTTCTGGTTGCCGATACTCAAGCCATTTTTTTCGACCGGGGCCGCTGACCGCGCCATGCTGTCATTTACCGCGGCGCTCGAGCATCTCACAGCATCGCTCGCTGAAACGCTGCTGAAAGATGAATCGATTTTGGCGGGCATGCCCGAAAAAATGAGAAACCTTTTTCTCTGGCATGCGGTTGAAGAAATTGAACATAAGGCCGTGGCCTTTGATGTCTTTCAACAGGCGGCGAAAGGCACCTACGCCGAACGCATCACAGGGTTCGTGTTCGGTATGTTCTACCTGAACTATTTTATCTTAGGGGGATTTCTCCATTTCATGGCGCATGACAACAAAGTGAATATGGCCTCGTTACCCGGTGCTGCAGCCAATGCCGCGCCGGTGTTGCTGAAGTTGCTGGGTGGTGTTGCGGTGCGGCTCGTGCCATACCTCAAGCCAGATTTTCACCCGAATGAAACAGACAATCGTTATCTCGCTGCCGTAATGACAGAGAGGTTGATTCTGGCAGAAAGAAAGGTCGCGTAGTTAGCGTTAATGCCGACCGCGCAAACGGTCGGCAGGCTCATTTCATCAGGCATATTGGCTAATGACGCCGCCCATGAGGGCGATTGTCACGAGCCAATAGCCCGAGTGAATAAAGATGTATTTGAAGCCTCTGCGCTCAAACAGGGCGTTGATACCAATCAGCGGAAACGCGAAGAAAATTGTGAACAGCACGCCGTGAAAGACACCGTGCTTGAATGTGCGAAAGTTTTGCCCGTAATCGCGCATGAAATTTTCGAGCATCGTCTGCACCGGCGAACCCGGCACACCGAAGCCCGGCGTTTTCACCAGTATCGAATACACATGACCCTGGTGGATCACGATCGAAATAATCGCGAGACCGATCAGAAACGAAAAAATGAAAACCAGAAAGAATATCAGCGCCATATTTGCGCCTTTGAGTTTTTCGTCTGTCAGGCCCGCCGCGTTCATCCAGGCGGTGCCCAGAATTTTAGGGTGGTACCAGATAAACCCCACGACGAGGGGAATCAGCGCTGCGAGTGCAATTATTGCTAGGTTTGGCATCATAGTCGGGCACGCTGCACCTTCAACTCATGGGATGTCAACACATTGATGGTGTCTTTTCGCTTTGCTGTAGCCCATGATTATATTCATGGGCTACAGAAAGAAAATGAAACGCTTTTTTGACCTGCTGCGGCTCAGCTTTCCGCTGATTCTGCTTTTTGCCTTAGCGATTTCATGGAAGTTTCTCGACCCCGCGCTTATTGACGCGATCAGCAACAGCATACGCAGCATTCCGAATACCCCGTGGGCTATTTTTCTTGTCGTGTTGATCTATTGCATTTTGAGCCTGTTTGTTTTTCCGATCAGCGTTTTGCTCTATGGTACAGTGCTCACCTTTGGCCTCAACCCAGGCATTATCTATTGTTTCGCCGGCACGATGGCGGCGTCGGTTTTGAACTATTATTTCGGAGCCTGGTTCAGCCAGCGGCAGGTGTTTCGCTTTCTCGAAAACCGCAAACTCTCTGATCTGAAAGAGGCGCTACAGAACCCCAGCCTTGCGACTATCATGATTATTCGCCTCACGCCTGTGGCGCCGTTTACCGTTGAGAACTATCTCGCGGGTGCGGTCGGGGTGAACCTGCGGCTCTATGCGCTCGGCACTTTTCTGGGGCTGATGCCGGGCATTCTGAGCATCGCGCTCATCACGACGGCCCTCAGCCCCTACGTTAAGAACCCGCTCTATTACATACCGATCTATTTCGGCATGTCGAGTGTGCTGCTCGCCTTAATTGTCACCGGCAAAAAAATTGCAGCCGCGATCGCGCGAAACCGGCTGCAGCGCAAACTCGGTTCAATCATCTATACCAAACTCGACCAGATTAAGGGTGTGGATCTATACTTTCAAGACCAGCTGTGGCTGGCCTCGTATATTTCTCAGGTGAGTTATGGCCTTGAAGGCCAAAGTTATTTCGTCAAGGTCGGCGGCCCGCACGGTTCAGACGCGCTGCTGCTTTTTCAGAAGATCACGGTGACGCCAAAAGAGCTTTTGGGTTATGTCAAGGCCAAAGGGTCGCTCGGCAAGAGCCTCGTGCGTAAGATCATCGCGTTTTTCGTGCAGAACCGGCGTATCACGATTCTGGTAAACGGCTGCCCCAACCTCACGGGCGATTTTCGCTTTGTCTCAAAGCCCGATGACCTGAATGAAGCCGACGCGGTCGTGGCCGCGCTCAGAAAACTCGAGAATGTCATCGACTTCGATGCGGTGATCATTAAAGATATAAATCCCCCCTTGAAAAAAACACCCGCTGAGTTTAAGAAGTTTCAGGTCGACCCGAACATGGTGGTGCAGAATGTGTGGCCGACGTCTGAGGCCTACGTCGCGGCGATGCGCACAAAATACCGGCAGCGCTACCAAAGCACAATGAAAAAGAGTGCGGGTATTACCGTGCAGAAGCTCAACCTGACGCAGATCGCCGTGCATAAGGCCGAGATCAACGCGCTGCTCGCCAGTGTTGTGAGGCAAGATAAGTTCAACCTCGAGCAGGTTTCAGAAGATTATTTTATTCGCCTGGCCGGCATGCAAGAGTTCTCGCTCTATGGCTATTTTCTGAATGACCGTCTCGTGGGTTTTCGCAGTTCACTCGATGCGACAGATAGGCTCATTGCCCACTACGTCGGCTTTGAAAGCGGTGTGAATGCCGAACACAAGCTTTACCAGCGGATGCTCTACGACTATGTCGTCGAAGGTATTGAAAAGAAGCTGCCCGCCATACATCTCGGCCGCACCGCGCTCGAGATCAAGTCAACCGTGGGGGCCGAGCGCGAAGACTACTTTCTGCTGTTTCATTCAGATAACTGGTTTTACCGCACGATCGGCAACTACTATGTCTCGAGACTTGCCGCCACGGAATATGAGGCACGGTCGCCGTTTAGGGATGAATGACCTGGCATGACCTCACGCGAACAATTCTTGCCAGCGCTTGATAAACTCCGCCGGCGGTAAAGCTTCGCTGTAGAAGAACCCCTGAATTGTGTCGCAACCGAGGTGCGTCATAAAATCGAGCTGAGCCTGAAACTCTACCCCTTCTGCAACGACGGTCAAGCCTAGACTCGACGCCATCGCCAGTACCGCCCGAATGATCGCTTCATCGTTGGTGTCCTTGCCGATATCTGCAACGAACGACCGGTCGATCTTGAGACTTTGCACAGGCAGTTTTTTCAGGTATGACAGCGAGCTATAACCCGTGCCAAAGTCATCAATCACCAGCTTCACGCCCGCTTCGGCGAGTTGCACCATTTCGGGCATGGTCGCGGCGGTCGTCGAGAGCAATGAAGTTTCGGTTAACTCAAGTTCGATGTCCGATGTGGCCAGCCCATAACGCTTCAGAGTTGCCAGGGTGCGATCGGCGAAATGCACCCGCTCGAGCTGCCGGGCAGAAATATTGATGGCCACGCGCGGCGCCATACCGTATTGATTTTTCCAATCTCGCAGATTTGCGCAGACGCTCTCGATGACCCATTCACTGATCGAATGGATAAGGCCCGTATCTTCGGCTATCGGAATAAAAACAGTCGGTGAGACCGCTTGAGAGTCACCCGGCTTCCAGCGCAACAATGCTTCTGCTGCTCTGATCTTGCCATCTTTCACATCGACGAGCGGTTGGTAATGCAGAGCCAGCTCATTGCGCTCTACCGCACTTCGAAGCATTCGGTCAATGCGCACGCGCTCATCTAGCACCTCGCTGAACCTCTTTTCGTAAAAAGCGAAATCTGCACGCCCGCGCGATTTTGCATGGTACATTGCAAGATCCGCGAACTTAATGAGCTCTGAGGTTGCACCACCGTCTTGGGGATAGAGTGAAATACCGAGGCTGGCTGAAAGAAACAATTCAGAATTCTGGATTACATGCGGCGTTGCGGCCTGGGCAATCATGCGCGAGGCTACTCTCTCTACGCGGCCGCGCAATGCAACTTCGGTCTCACCACGCTCGGCGAGTATCAGGCCGAGAAATTCATCGCCGCCCAACCGGGCCAGCACGTTGTCTTCGCCTAAAGTTTCTTTCAGCTCGGTCGCAATATGCACGAGAAGCAAGTCGCCGATATCATGACCGAGGGTGTCATTAATGGTCTTAAAATGGTCGAGATCGATAAAAAGCAGGGCAAAGGGAATTTCACGCGCAATGGATTTGCTGACCAACTGCATAATTGCATGCCGGTTTGCCAGGCCCGTCAGCGGGTCTTCATGCGCCAGTTGCACCAGGCGCGCTTCGGCTGCTTTTCGGGCCGTGATATTTGACGAAATCAGCAGCAATCTTGTTTGCCCGTCTTCGTTAAAGCGTGTGAGACGATTGGCATACCATTCCATGCTGCCGTCATTGCCGAAACCCTGCAGGTCATACACAACCGGAGTATCGCTGCGCAGCGCCTGGCTCACATATTCGCGCGACGCCGCCTGAGACTCAGCAGGCAAAAAGTCATAGATCGTTGCCTTGCCGATAATATTCTCGCGCGAATAGCTGTCTTCGACCTGATTGATGAACTGAAATTTGCCATCTGTGTCGATGATGCTGATGAATACGGGCGCCGTCTTGAAGATCAATCTCATACGCTCAGTCTGTTTTTCGAGCGCATTTTCAGATCGCTTGCTGCCTAACCATTGCATTAAAGCCAGAAGAGAAATGATCACAGAGGTCAGTGCCAGCTGCTCAATAGGCTGCCGGCCGATCGCTGGGCCAATCTTCCCTTGCTGCCAAAGCACTGTGATGAGCACACCGCCGGCGAGGCTTAGGCTCGCGACAAAAAGACTGCCGCCGCGCCCCAAAAGTAAACCTGCCAGCACTATCGCCATTGGCCAGCCGATGAAGGCATCGCTGTAGAGCCCCCCCGAGGTCAACATGTGAAATAATGGCGCGAACCAGACAGTACCAACCTGAAGCCAGCTGGCCGTGCTGAGATAGCCGGCACGCGTAAGTAAGAAAAGTACGAGAATGCAGAGCAAACAGGCGCCCGCCAAAATCAGAAATCCCATTCGTACAGAATGTTCAGCCGAAAACGCCAGCGGCAGAATAAACAAAAAGACTGAAATCAGGAAAAGCAATTGAAAAAGAAACAGTAATCGCGCGCGCGTGGCCTGTTTTGCTGTGAACCTTTGGGGAAATATCAAGTCATGGACATTGCGTAACCACAGATGGCCAGACATTGATTCACGGAGCTGAAAGGCACGCTTGTGTAAAGTGGATTGTGCTCAATTGTTAAACGAACTTCAGATCGTGTGCAAGATTCCTTTCTTTTCCCTTGACTTGGCGACAAACGATATTGATTTTATTTCGTGACAGTCACGCTGGCACTACTTATCATCGCAACTGCAGCCGGCATTTTCTTGACGTTGATCTTGGTAATGAGCAAGCGGCTCGAATCGCGCATCCTGGCTGCGTTTACAGTATTACTGGCAGCGTTTTCACTTCTGCAGCTCACCGCTGAGCTCAAGTCGGTGCTCATGCTATACCTGCCATTTGCCATCTTCCCGGCGCTATTTCTGCAAGGTGTCATTATACACAGCTACACACGAAAATTGCTCGGGTTTTCCCTATGCAGCAGCACTGCCTTAGCATTCCTGTTTGTACCCGCTCTCACGGCCCTGGCCTTTCAAATCGCGATGTTCCTGCTCTACCCAGAGTTTCGTGATGTTACCATGGTTTACGCGCAGCAAGGTTATGTCAGGTCTTATACGGCCGCCCTGTTTTTTTTCGCGCTAAGCTATAACTTCATCTTCTTATGGCAATCGGCCCGGTTGTTACGCGAAAAAAGCAAACTCCAGAGAGCGAACGGCAGTCATCGGTGGCTGAAGATATTCCTGGGTTTCAATGCGGCATTGTGCTTGGCAGGATTTCTTAACGTCGTCTACAACCTGCTAACCGATGTACCTGCACCTACGAATCCGTTTACCGCAATCCTGCTATCGGGCGGTAATTATTTGATACTAACCTTTCTCATCAGGGAACCATCTCTCTTTGCCGTGTCTGGCGATCACGGCACCGTGAATCCAGGCACCAAATATGCCAAGATGCAGAATCTAGACGCGGCTACCAGAAGGCAATACCTCGGTCAGATTCAACATTATTTGACCACTCACGAAGCCTATCTCGATGATGCGTTTGACCTAAAACAACTTTCGCAGCAAGTGGGCATTCCACCCCATTTGATTTCGATGGTCATCAATACCGAATTGCAGCAAAATTTCTACACGTTAGTGAATACTCACCGGGTCAACAAAGCTAAGGAGCTCTTGTTGGCTGAAGAGCAGCCCAACATATTGCAAGTTGCCTACGCATCAGGCTTTCAATCGAAATCTGCCTTCAACAAGGTCTTCAAGCAATTCACAGGCCAGACCCCGTCAGATTTCAAAGGTTCGTAGTGTTTTAGCCTCACCTTATGAGGCAGGTCGACAATGGCCTTAAAATAGGCTATTCTATCGGATGTCTGATGCCTTGATCTTTGAGATGGAGACTGTATGAGCGCCGGCCGGTGGGTGTACGCTCGGTGCACTACTCTATTCGCCTTTTTGCTCTACGCTGCCACAGGACTAAATCTGTGGCACCAAATTTGTGCTGAATCTGGCACGAAACCAAAGGCCGATCTTGCCCGGGTCGCAATTCTCAGCTACCAAGACCTGACCGGCGTTAAGAATTTTGGCTATATGCCCGGCTCACTGACCGAGGCGATCGACTCTTCGTTACAATCGCGATTCGATTACGTGCGGGAAGAACCGGCGAAATCTGAGGCTACAGCCGCCAAATACCGCACACCCGGCGCCGCGGGCTTCACTCCTGAAACGGCAGCCGAATTCTGCAAAATAAACAAGACCGATATTCTGATTTTTGGCAGTTTTACCTTTGATGCGATGACCAATGAGATTGTCGTGCAAACATCGATTTCTCTGGGCCGCAAGAACAAATTTAGAAAATTACAAGAGCGCCGAAACCTGGTCAACGCGACAATTTTCAAATTGGCCGATAAGGTGGCTGACGACATCGTGCAAGCGCTCACTGAAATTGCCAAAGAACGGGAAACAGACAAGTTGCCGGACGAAAAAAAGACGAAGGAAAAAATTGAACTGAAGAAAGAAAAACCCGAGAGTCGCATATGGGCTACCATAGGCTTTCCTTACATGAAGAGTCTGCCGTTCCCGAATAACTCCAACCCCACGGTGATGGTCGCCGATGGACCCCCGCCGCTGGATGCGATGCGCGGGTTTGCTGCCCTGGAGCTGGGGTATTCCCCGGCGCGTTTTCAGTTACCTGCTGGCATCCATTGGTCACTCGCCATGCAGTATTTTTATGGCAGCGGCGATTTTCCGCAAGTACACCAGGATGCAGCGGCTGTTAACCTTCTTTCGATGGGTGGCGGATTGCGTTTTGACCGGCCCTTCATGATCGGCAATTGGTATGGCATATCGCCGGTGGTCGGGTTCTATGTCCATTACCAAAGGTACTTCAGATCGTTTGGTTCGAGTTATCTGAACGCCATGGCATTGGTACCCGAGGTCGGCTTTAATCAATACATTCGGTTGGGTAAAAAGGAACAATGGCGGTTGATGCTGTCAGTTATGGCTGGCGGATTTTTCTATAACTTGCAGAATTTGAGTTATCTGCGAGTGAGCCTGGGAGTAGAATATGGCTATCGGTAAAATGTTGATACTGCGAGTACTTTTGGCCACTGGCCTAAGCACCTGGCTACTGAATTGCACCCTAAAAATACCAGCGTCGATGGTGGATACCTACGCTTGCAAACCTGGCGCTGTCGCCTCTGACCTGCTGAGCATGGTTTGCATACCCGGCAACACAACTGGCTTTCTTATGGGATCGACTGCCGTGACTAGTCCAAAGCCATCTATACCAGAACACACCGTCGCCTCCATCACGGGCTTCGCGATGGCGAAGTACGAGCTGAAGTATGCCGACTGGCTTACCGTAAAGACCTGGGCCGAGGCGAATGGCTACACGTTTGGGAATGCCGGACGCCAAGGTGGCGACAACGCTGCCTGCCCTGGTACGGCTATAGGGTCGGATCAACATCCTGTAACCTGCATCAACTGGCGCGATGCGATTGTCTGGTGTAATGCTGCTTCGGAAAAACAAGGCTTGGCACCAGTCTATTTTACAGACGCTGGTTTCACTGCACCGCTGAAAACTTCGACGACCACAGCTGCAGCGAACGGCACACCGGGCAGCGAAGATAATCCGTACGTCAACTGGTCGGCGACCGGCTATCGACTGCCGACCGAAGCCGAGTGGGAGTACGCCGCCCGCTACATTGACGGCAGAATGTTCACGCGGGGAGACGCTCCGAGCGGCTGGCAGGATAATAATCCAGGTCCTGATGGGAACGTCGACACGAATGAAAATGATGCCGTCGGGTGGTACAGCGGTAACGCCCTCTCGGTATCACAGGCTGTCGGCGGCAAGCTCCCAAACGCGTTGGGTCTTTATGACATGAGTGGTAACGTTTGGGAACTTACCTGGGACTGGGCAGACAGCTACACGACCGCTTCTCCCTATACCGACGCCGATAGCAGGGGCCCGGCGAGCAGCCCTACAGGGGGGCGCATAGCACGTGGCGGTAGCCACTCTAACACGACATTGCAAATGAAAACCTCGTTCCGCGGCGGCGGCAGCCTTCCGTGGGGTGGGCCGGTTGTCAGCAACCAGGGCTTTCGCCCCGTGCGGTGGCCGTAAGTATGAAGAAGGACAATGTACTTAGAGTGGGCATCATCGGGGCAGGCCCCTCAGGATTAACGTTGGCCTTCGCGCTATCCAAGCGCCAGAATGTCCATGTTACCGTGTTCGAAAAAGCCCCGGACCATAGAAACACGCCATCTTATAATCCGCTGCGTTCTTACACGATCGACATTACCGGACACGGGGCGCGAGCGGTCAATTACCTGAATATGAAGGAACGTTTCAATCGAGATTTGATTTTATTCAAAGGGATTCGGCTACCCATTATCAGCGATACACTAGAAGAAACCTACCATGGCGATGGCTGGACGGGTTCCCGTGGCGATATTGTAAAAGCAATCCAGGAAGAGATCATTGAGAAGACATCTGGCAATGTGGTGATTCGTTTTAATTCAGAGGCCACTGTCACAGATGCCGAGAATGGCATCGTCACTTATGGAAACGAACCACAGACAGAGCAATTTGATCTGGTTGTCGGTTGTGATGGGGCAGGCTCAACCGTCCGCAATTTTCTGAAAGCAGCTTATGAAGATTTCCAAATTACCAGCATGGATAACGATAACTATTCGATGATGCTGCCCTTCGACAGAAACACACATGGGTTAGACCCAAGCTATCTGTATATATTTGGAATCCCGCCTTACCTTGCGGTCGCCGGTGCCATCAACGGAAAGAACGGGCCAACAGACCCCTTATGGTTTTGCCAGATTGGATTTTCAGGGTCGAGAAAATTTGCTTCCTTTGAAGAGGCCAAAGCGTTTCTTCTGAAACACTATCTCAGCTCCGGAAAGAATGCCATTTCGAATTACGCCAGCGACAAAGCGATCGAAGAATTTTCCCGGCAGGAAAACATCTCTACCGGTCGGACAAAAATTTGTTCGTCTTTTCATAAAGGCAAGTTGGTGCTGTTGGGCGACGCAGCATCGCCTTTTCCGCCCGTAGGGCAAGGGGTAAACGCCGCCATGGAAATGGCGATTGTTCTGGACCAATGTATCGGCGATCAATGGTTGAAGTCAAATCTATTGCCAAAAGAAAAGATCGTCGCCGAGGCGCTCAAGAAGTTTTCTGCGACATGGAAGCCAGAAGCAGACGCGATTCGTACGATTAGTTTCCGCGGACTTAATCTGAAAAGTTTTCATCCTCCAATTTATGGCAAACTCAAAACGCTGTGGAGTGTATTACTGCATAAGGTCTTCCATCAGGATGCCATGACCAACGCAAAGAGGCACGACATGAGCTATTCACAGGCACTCGCCTATAGAAAGAGAGTGGATCTTCTTCTGTACTGCCTCGCGATAGCGGCCATTGGTGGAATTGTCTATTGGATATTCAGTCGCTAGGTTTCTTTAGCTTGGTTCTTGGTCTGGCCCTCGCATTCTCCGGACGATCATCGATCGCCCTGGGAAAATGCAACTTGGACCTTCGTTCACCGATAATCAACTCGGCACCCAGCTGGTCGCCATCGAATGCCGCGAGTGTCGATTGTGCTCAGTCGTTAAAGGAACTATTCACAAGCTCACCCGCCGCATTGTAGGTGAACCTCAGCGCGAAAGGCGTGCGCGGCTTTTTCATGCCAAACATTTTCACGATGCGCGCGGGTGCCGAAAATTGCAGATCGTGAATCTCGACGATGTGGTTCTTTTCTTGCGCAAACGAATGCACCAGCGGATGGTGCGCGAACCCCAGATACCACTCTGCTTGCGCATGCTGGCGGGCGCGAACGACGAAAGCGTCGCTCGCGTGGCGCAGGTCTTCAAACGCCAGTTTGTCGTCGAACACCGTGAATTCTGCACGGCGCACGCCGCTATTCGTCTGCACGAGCCCGACCCAGTCAAAGATGCTGAGCGGCAGCGGCAATGTCGAGATCGTCTCGAACGCGATCTGGTTTTCTTTCACCGCACGGCGCACGCGCCAATCGGCGTATTGGTGCAGGCCGAACGTGGCCATCAGATAAACAATCATGAACGTGAGCGCGACCCTTTGCCAGATTTTTCGCCGGGCGGCGTCGTATCTGCCGAGTAGAATAAACGCGATGAGCCCGAACGTAAAGTACAGGTCGACGATGAACTGCGAACTCAGCGTGAAGCGGTGGTTCGAAAATGGTGCGAGCAGCATCGTGCCATAAGGCGTGACCAAATCAGAAACAATGTGGATATAGATGCCCAATAAGGCGGTCAGCCAGAGCAAACGAAAATTCTTCAGGTTGCTGAACCGGTAAAAGAGAGCCGCCGGTATCGTCGCAAAAAGTGGCGCAGCCAGCACAGAGTGGGTAATCCACCTGTGGGTTTTGATCGTCAGAATCGGATCGCGAAAAAGCGCCATCACCACGTCGAGGTCGGGAAAGTTAACGCTCGCGACGAGCAGCCAGAAGATGGTGCGCTTCGTGCCCGCGTCGTTTGTCAAAGTGGGCGTGCGCACGAATTTCGCGGCGATCGCCGCAGTCATCGAGTGGGTCAGGTTATCCATCTGTCGGCTGAGAAACCTGATCTGATTCAGGCTGTCAGCAGCAAAGGCACAGAAATCTGGCCGGTAGCTTTCAGGCGGCAGTGTTAATTGTTTGACACGGGATAAAAAAAGCTGCCGAAAAGAATATGTCCACGCAGGCGATCAAGATCACCCTAATGGCCATTCTCAGCACTGCCTTGCTGGTCGCAGCCTATGCATTCAAAAAATACCGCATTGCGCCCGCAATCGCGTTCACCGAACTGGAAGCCCTCGATGCGCAGGGTGCGAAGGTGAAGGTCTGGCAGAAACCCGGCCCCGGCGCGATCGTCGTGTTCTATGCGAGCTGGTGCCACGACTGTGCGCGTGAGCTGCCGAAATTGCAGCGGGCGCTACAGGGCCCCTTACAGGGCGCAAAAGTCTTTGCGCTCACCGATGAAGATTTGGCGACAATGGTGAAATACCGGGAGCAGACGAAGTACAATTTCGATTTCTATGCACTATTGAGTGATTTTGACAATTACGGGATCCACGCGATCCCGACGGTCTATGTGCTGAATGCGCAGGGTGAAACCGTGTATACAAAAGTTGGAGACATCGATTGGAATTCGCCAGACTTGATCGCGAAGATTAAAGCCGCGGTTCTGCCGCCGTAAATAAAGCGATGCCCATTTCTGTGGCAGCGCGCGACACTATCAAGCCAAATCTGCCCTCTGTTGAGTATCGATGTCCTTATTGCAGCAGCACCTGCGTTTCAGCTTTTTCCTGACCGTTCACTGCAACGACAATCCTGTGCGCGCCTGCATAGTGTCTGCGCGTGGTAAAATTCTGAAAACGGTGCTTCTTGCTGAAGCTGTGGCGCGAGCCCTTTTCAAATTCGCGTTCAGTAATCTGGAATACTTTTTTCGAAGTGCTTCCGCTGGCTTTCACAAAGAAGACCCAGTACTCGAGCCGCAGGCGTTCAGCAATCGCCGCGACAGCAGAGAACTCGATCCGCACCGCTTCGCCGATTTTGATTTTTGACGGCGTTGCTTTAAGGCCGTGAATTTTCGTCTTCGTCTTAGTCGCTAATGCAAAAAGTTTGAGC
The DNA here is from genome assembly GCA_942492915.1 of uncultured Leptospiraceae bacterium. Classification (GTDB taxonomy): domain Bacteria; phylum Spirochaetota; class Leptospiria; order Turneriellales; family Turneriellaceae; genus Turneriella. The sequence goes on along the minus strand of OW818662.1, from coordinate 2,895,944 downwards.
GCGCGCGGGTTGCCCTTTTTGAGTTCGTTGCGCAGCGCATGGCGCACGAGCTCCGGCGACTCTTTAACCCAGCGTTCTGCAGTCTGAAGCGCGATCTCAAGATTATCCTTTGAAATATCGTTCAGGTTATTCGCCACGCTGCGGCGTACATATTCAGAAGGGTCGGATTTCAGATTTTCCAGAATCTTGAGCACTGGGCGCGGGTCTTTCTTAAATTCGGGCAGAGCCATTGCCCACGGCAGGCGGGGGCGGCAGCCTTCTGAGGCCAGCCGCCGCACATGCTCGCTCGTATGCGTCGACCATTTGAGCATCACCTGCATCATCTCTTTTGGATAGCGCACGATAAACGGCCTGACGGCAAATTCAGAACTACACGCGGCAGTGAAGATTTCGAGGGCTTTTGCAGAAGTTTTGAAATCCTCAACACCAAAGCGCTCTACGAAGTCGGGAAAAATCATGTCGCCGAATGAATTGGTCTTTTCTTTGATGCGTCTTTGCACGATGGGTGTGAGCAGTTTGATGCACGATTTGTAATCGCGACTGAGGGCCTTGTGCAGGCAGTCAGCGATATGGTGCATGCGGTCTTTGAGTTCGCGGGCTTTCCAGCTGCGGTCGAGCACACGGTTCACGAATTCTTTCGTGTCAAAATTGGGAGCCGCGTGCTTAACTTCTGAGGCGAGGGTGGTTACGTAGACTTTGCTGAAGAACTGGTCTTTGAGGGGTTGCATGACGGCGCTGCATGGCTCTTTTCAGCGGCTAAGCCGGCAAGCAGGTTACACTTTGTTAGCAACCATAACCGAGCCCGTATTTATTCTTGAGATAACAGCGTATGCCCTGACCTTCGCCCGTGGTTAGTGCGCGGTTGAAATAAATAATTTCGGCGATTTTACCCGTGTAATAAAACGATGGCAATGCAACGTCGGTCGGGCCTGCCGCAATCCACTGTGGCCTTGTTGAATTGACGGTGAAGGGCCTCAGCGCCATCGAAAGCTGTCCCTGCAGCGCTGCGTTCTGGTGATACGTGAAAGACGATCCATCTATGCGAAGTTCCCAGAGGTACCAATTATTGGCGGTCAACGTCGTCTGGGTAACCAATTGCACCCATGGCGTGGTACTTGCACCATGGTATCCACTGGCAAGGCCGTTATTCTCAAGATAGAAATAATAACCACCGAGACCTGTTCCCTGCCGGCTCATGAATGGTGGGCCTACAACAGCGGGTGCGATCGTTTCTGGGTAATGTAAGACGAAGAGCGTCATCGTGCTGGTGTTCAGCCCAGCGTCATAGGCACGCTCAAGGTATTGGCTTGTGCCGTTGAAGCTGAGCACCGGCCTGCCGTTCACAAAATTGGTGCGAAATGTGCCTCCGGTGCCTGCAGCGAAGTCGCGCGAATTGCCGCTCGAATCTGGCCAAGAGGTTGCAGTTGCGTTGTCAGCGAGGCTTAGCGCGTCGGCCTTGAGCCAAAGTGCGGCCCCGGTGATTGCTGTCGGATCTGTACTGACACCTTGTACATCAACGGAGACAGTCGCGAGAAAATTTTGTGAGTCGGTGACATTGAGTGAAACGTTGTCAATCAAAGCCCCCGCTGCATAACTCAGACTATTACCGCTGATACTCGCAGTTCCCGAACCCAGGACTTTGACGTTAAACGGCGCTTTGCCGCCAATGATATTGAATGACCGCGTGGTATTGACCGGCATTGCGACCGAAGTTTCACTTAAAGACAGGCGGCTGTCAAACCCTTGCGCCTTGAGAAGTTCTTCAGTTGATACGCTGTTTTTGCAGTCTGCCGAGGCCAGCAACAAGAACAGAGTGATGAACGCTGCACATCGAAATTTACTTTGGGGATTTATATCGAATCGCATCAATGCACCTCTGTTGCGCAGCGACACGAGCTGCCGCACATAGCTTTGCGGCGTCAAGCAGATGCAGGTTGGTAAACGGTCTGCTTAGCCGATAAGAAAATAAAAAGTGACGGCAGCTGCCGTGTAGACAAGGGAAACTCCCATAGCCGAGAAGACATAGTGCCAGAGGTTTTTACCGCGCACACGCTCGAAAACCGAAATGATCAACGCGGTCAGAATCAGCTCGGGCACAATGATGTAGCGCGCGACGTGCCCCCACTTCACAACATTGACCGCGTACCACGAAGGTAACAGCCACACGAGTTCTTCTGATCCGATGAAAAGCAGTGCTCCGACTACCAGCGCGACGAGATAGGCCAGCTTGCCGTTCGCCTGCTGTCTAACAAAATGGTAGGTGACCAGTATCGTCGAAGCCGGTATTGCCCAGAGCAGCGCCATGTAGCCAGAGACGGTGTCCCATTTTAAGAGCCCATCTGGTGGAAACACCAGTACGCCGAGTACCCGCGAAAGCACCCAGTCGGGAAATACCTGAAAAATGCTAAGGATAATCGAGAAGGTCAGAATCTGCCTCAGCCGCAGCGATGCTTCAGCCCGCGCCCATATGTAAAAGAGAATATTCCATACCAGGCAGAGTAATAGCAGCGCGATGCCGACGTTAGCGGGGGTTCTGAACCAGAGAACAGCGGCACTGATGACGAGAAAGAGAGATTGCCACGGCAGCGCAGATGCCAATCGAAAATCGTGGCGTTCAGTTTGCATAAAGGCTGAAAGCGTGGGCGCCAATGAGCGAGCAATCGAAACTGCTCATTCATCGATCGAAACCGAATGACCGCCAGCTGAAAGTGAGAATGGCAGTGATGGCCCGACCGCAAATTGCCCGGTAGATGGTTCGTAGAGAGAAGTCGTGGCTGAATTGTTGCCGTGAATCACCAGAAATTTACCCGCATGGGGTCCGGTACTAATAGCAACAATGTGTGCGCCGTCGCCCGCGCTTGCGCTGAGAGCAGGGCCGGTTTCAAACGCATTCGTGTTCGCATTGTATATCGAGGTGACGGTGGATGTCGCCCCGTGCACGACCGAAATCTTGCCGGCATGCACACCTGTTTCGATCACGGTCGACCATGAACCTAAATTCGGGTAAGGCATCGACTGTATCTGTGGCCCACTGGTAGGGATAAGGCCACCCGATGAAGCCGCGAGAATAGTCGTCGCCATCTGGCCGCCGCCAGAGATAAAAAGTCCTTTGCCCGCATTCGCGCCTGAGTCGATAATCGTGACGTTCGCCCCATTCTGTAGAAATGCCGGAAAAAAGAAGCGACTGAATGTGTAATTTAGCGCATGCTGGTAAATTGCACCCTCAACAATATCAGTCATTATCGCGGTAAAATATTCTGCGTTTTCTCTGAAGTGCACTACCAATGGTCTTGTTGTTGTGGGCGCAGTCCACCCGATAAAATGCCAGCTGTTGCTGTTTGCGTCGTATGAAAAAATGAGGCCATTGCGTTGCGCATAGGGGTGCAGATGTGGGAAAACACGGTTCTGAAAATGTGTACCGCCTGCCATAATAACATGGCCAAGGGGGGTACCCGCAGTATGACTCTGGGTGGTCGCATCGAACAAGTAGGTCTTACCTGAGCTATCATCGGTTCTGCCAAGAATCGTCATGACCTTGCCGCTGTTTATACCCGCACCGATTCTAAAAGACGAGGTAGGGCCTCAGGCAGTGCCGTTGAGCCATTGAAGGTGAGCGCCTGTGCGTCGAATATTGCGGTTGCTGCAGAGCCTCCCTGAAATACCAAAGCCCGCCCCTCGGGTAGTGGGGATTGACTGGAGTTCTGGCAATGCAGGGTCAAAGAAACCACCCAAATACCCGCAATCGATAGAAGGCTTCTTGTGGGCTGCCGCGTCACATTAGGGCTTACGGCAGAGGCCAGAAATGTCCGAAAAAATCAGGTGTTGTCGCGTGCCAGCCGAATTTTGCCGCCGGCAATAATGAACCCACCCCCGCGGTCATAGAGCACGCCCGCCTGGCCCGGCGTCACCGCCCACGCGGGTGATTGTAGTTCAACGCGAAGTAGGGGCACAAGATTTTGTGAGCCTACTTCGCCCTGTGCCCCTGCTTCGCGATATGCCACCGCCGCGAGCGGTGCGCCATTGTATCGAATCTGCACATCGCACGGTACACCCTCTGACCATGCGCGGTCGTCGTCACTCACACCTTGAAACACGACATCGCGAATGTAGAACGTGCGGCGCTCGAGTTCTTCCCGCGGCCCGAGTATTACATCGCCGTTGGCCAGAATATCGATGATAAACAAAGCTGCAGCAGACCCCGAAACACCGAGACCCTTACGCTGCCCGATGGTCAAACCAACCGAACCTTCGTGCTTGCCCAAGATTGCGCCGAGTCGGTCGCGAAAGTAGCCGGGTTTCATCGAAGCACCTTCACGTTTGAGAAACGCTTTATGGTCGTTGTCGGGAATAAAACAGATCTCTTGCGAGTCGGGTTTGCGCGCGACGGGAATATTGTTTGCCTCGGCGATGCGGCGCGCTTCGTCTTTGATCATTTTCGCGAGTGGAAAGACCGTGCGCGCAAGCGACTCTTGCGACATGCCATAGAGATAATAGCTCTGGTCCTTCTTGCGGTCGGCCGCGGGTGCCACAGCATAACGGCCGTTAGGCAGGTGCACGATGTCAGCATAATGCCCTGTGGCGATCTGGTCAAAACCGAGAGCAGTCGCCTTCTCATAGAACTCGCCGAACTTGATGTAGGTATTGCAGTGCACGCACGGGTTGGGAGTTAATCCGTTCTGGTAGTCGGCGATAAACGGATCAATCACGTTCTCACGAAAGTCGGCTTCCATCTTGAGCGCGTAGAACGGTATACCCATGCCGCGCGCTGAACGCTCGGCATCGGCCATGTCTTCGGGCGAGCAGCATGAAGTAATTTTGTGTTTCGTCACGATGGGTGTCTCGCACGCCTCTGGTTCTTTATATTCCCAAAAGCGCATGTTTGCGCCGATGACCTCATGGCCCTGCTCTTTTAAGAGGTAGGCTGAGACGGCAGAGTCGACGCCGCCAGACATGGCGCAGAGAACGCGGGCCATCGGCTCGTCAATACCTTGCCATGTTAGGGTCGATTTGGCTCGCCCAGGCTTCGATGCCCCCGACCAGATTCGAGACATTGCGATAGCCCTGATTAATCAGAAAATTCGCAGCCTGCATCGAGCGCCCGCCATGATGGCAGGTGAAGACAATTTCTGCGTCTTGTGGCAGCTCTGTATAGCGAACAGTCAACAGGTGCAGCGGAATATGCAGCGCTGTCTCAAATTTGCAGATATCGAGCTCGTTGTTATTGCGCACGTCGACGAGCAGAAACTTCTCGCCCGAATCGAGTTTCTTCTTTAGATCATGTACTGAAAGCTGTTCGACCATTTGCCTCAATATACATGCGAAACACGCGGTAAGCCAAAATCCATTTACGGGGCAGCCCGGTCTGCCATGAGGTGGCATGGCCCGTATGTTTCTGAAATCCTACTTATTGCTCACGGTCTTGTTTTGTTCTGCAGCACCGTTACTTTTCGCCGATTCGCCGGCAGGCCGCAATCTGGGGTTGCTGAACCCGGGCAAGGCGGTGAGTCTACGCCTTAAAGACGATCAGGTTATTGCCGATGTCGAGCTGCAGAGCATCGACCAGACATCGCTGGCTTACAAGAAGGGCGCAATGGCCGTGAAGATCGACCGCGATCTGGTTTTTCGCGCGCGTCAGGGCGATGCATTTTATTCTGATCTTGCGCTCACCGCTGAAGACCATGCGCGGTTCAGTGGCTATGTCGATTATATCAACGAGCGGGGTGACGTCATCGTCGATACCGAAGATGCGCAGTACATCGGCGTTATTACGGGTGAAAACGAAACGGCGATGACGATTCGTACACGCAGCGCCAGCTACGATGTTGAGAAGCGGAAGGTGGCCGCCTGGCGCAAGGGTGGTGTCTGGTATGGCGATGAGAACGCGAGGCAGGAACCCAAAGGGTCGATCTTCGGTATGCAACCCTATCTTGACAAGAAGCGCACTTTCAATTATGCTCTGATGCTTTCGGGGCCGTGGTCGGTGCTGCCGCAATTCGGGGCCGGCTTAGGCACAAATGTAAACTGGCCGGTCTTTGGTGGGGTGCGCGGCTCGCTGGGTTATATATTGGTCGATCTAAACAGTCTGGGTTTTCTTGCGCAGACGAGCGCATACCTCAATGCCAATTTGATCAACTTTGGTGATTCGCGTCTGTTTGCAGGCACAAGCTATATCTGGCGCGCTGGCATGGTTATGGATGATGAATATGAACGCGGTGCAGCATCGTACGGCGGTAACCGCGTATACGGCGAGCTGACGCAGAACAGTTATTCAATTCATCTCGGCGTAAAATACAAGAATCTCATGTTCGAGGGTGGGGTTGAAATGCCGATTTCGTACAAAGAGAGTTTCAAACGACCCTCGAGTAGCGCGGCAACCGATCTGGCCGCAATTGAGCGAGGGGTGGGCCGGGTCAAGAGCTCTATTGATACTTTCGAGAGAATCTCGCGCGTGTATGCGAATATTTCGCTGATGTTCTAAAATCGCAGCTTTCTTTCGTAATGCAAACAGCCGAAATAGCTGAAATCGATTCACCCGATATTTTGATTGCGAATGGCTCTGATGTTCTGGGTCTCATCTATGCCAATGAAGAAGATAACCTGATTCTGCACCAAAGAAATTTCGTGCCTGAATTTTTTGATCTCTCGACGGGCATCGCGGGTGAGGTTGTGCAAAAGCTGGTGAACTACCGCCGGCGCATTGCGGTGGTGGGTGATTTTTCTGATATCGATAGCAAGAGCCTGCGCGATTTTATTTATGAGAGCAATAGGCGAGGCAATATGTTTTTTGTGGCATCGATCGAAGAGGCAAGGGCGAAAATTCTCTCTCAAGTTACAAAACCGAGCTAAGGGTAGCAAAAATGAGGCATAAATGTACATTGGCCGCATGAGAAAAATATTCTGTCTGCTCATTACGCTCTCTCTGTCGCAGTGCAAAGAAGAACCAAAGGGCAAACCCGTCGCCTTCGCCGAAGCGTGCGGTGGCAAGTACTGGGCTAAAGAAGTTAAGGGTCTGTATGAAGGTGAGCGCATTGCGATTCCCGGCTATTTAAGCGTATCAGGTATGCTGCTGCAGAACGATACAATCAATCTCGACCTGTATGAGACGCCCGACCGCAAAGGGAAATTGATTACAGTAAGCGTGCGCACGCATGGGGGCAAAAACGCCATCGACAAGCTTGCCAAAACATATCAAGAAGGCGACCTCAAGATTCATACTGCGACCGGTGAAACCCTTGGCAGCAAAGACAAGGTCATGATTCACGCAGAGCATATTGGCAGCCCCATAGATGAGCCGAGTTGCCTGTTTAAGGCGTTTGTCATCGAAAAAGGCTAGTTTCGAACTCGAACGGCAACAGTGCTGCAGGCGCTGACTCTCGTTTAGAGCTTGTATGCCAGAATCAACTGAATGCGCGGGTAGAGCAGAGGCTGGTCAACCGCGGCATCGGCGTCTGCGTACCGGTATGCATTGCGCGGGTTGTCGTCGGTGCCGCTCTTGTTGTAGAAAAAGCCATGGCCTTTAAGCTGTGTGTTAAAGAAATATTCGAGCTGTGTATCGAGCCCGATGCGAAAATGTTCTGAGATGTTGATGAATGCCTTGAGGCCTATACCAACCCCCCAGGCATTTGAATAGACTTTGAAGGCTTCGTTGCCGCCCTGATAATCAAAGAACGCCGCATAAGTTGAGTACCTGGGCCCACCCGCGAGATTGAGGTCAAAAACGGATTGGCGCACAATCGGGTAGAGCATATCGACCCCAAAGAAAAACGCAGCCCCTGATTCGACGATGTTGTTATTGCCGCCAGTCGCGTCATTGATAAAGATCTTGCGCGCTTCAATCGCATTGCCGGGGTCTGACTGAAAAACGTAACCGAGAAAAAAATCGAAACCCAGCGGCACCTTAGGCGTAATCTTGTGCAGGCCGAACCCGGCAGTAAGGCCAAGGCCGTTCATGGTGCCGGCTTCGGCGTAGAAGACTTTTTCGGCTGCTGCGGATAGATGCAGGGCCGAAAGGCTCACCATCAAATACAACAAGAGCAGAAAGTTGGCACGCATAGTTCAACCCCGTAGTTGGCACAGGGCTGTCAATGAAGTGCACCGTTCGAGTCTAAAATACCGGTGGAATGAACGGATAGATGTTGATACTTTCACGGGTCAGTTCGACTTTTTCGTCTGGGGTGCTTTTTCTCTCGACTTCGCCCCGTTCGGTTAGCTGTTGCTCGCGGTAGGCCGTTATTTCTGACACAACCTTCGCGGCGATAAGGTCGATCTCTTTAAAAATGCCGCCCGAGATAACGGCTTTGCGGTTTCCTCGGCAGATTTCGACGGCCTTGTCGGTGCGGAAAACGCTGAACTCAATTTCAGCGCTATCGCCTTTCTTTGCCGCACTCGTCGTGTACCTGCCGTAGATCACCAGATCGGCGTCGATGGTGAGCGCATACGCCCGCAGTTCGCCTGAATCAATTGTGCCACCGTGGGCGGTCAGCCGGGTAAAAAGTTTCTCTGTGTCTGCAGGCGGCAGATCGTAAAAATGAAATTTGCGCTGCATCGAGGTGCGCGTCGCTTCGGTCAGCGAGTCGCTCAGGTATTCATAGAGTGGCGCGCCGGAAACGTTGACAAGTTTGACGATGGCTACCCGTACCAGCGTATTTTCTGGCGCCACGCGCTTCGTGCCTGAGCTGCATGCGATGAGGCAGCCGGCGACAAACGCTCCGCGAATCGATTTCAGAAAATTTTGCATATCACCGCCGCCTGAGTTCCGATTAGAATATCTTGTACCTTATCCATGGTCGTTGAAGCCGATTGCTGCGTCTGCGTCGTGGTCTTCACCTCGGCGCTGCCTGAACGTGTATGGGCGTAGTAATATTGTCCCCGAATTGCCAACTGCAGCAAAATGCCATCAGAAAGAGGAATAATGACCGAAGCAAGACTCGTGGCTCCGATACCGTAGAAATCCTCATTGGCTTTGTTATTCATGGTGAGAAAGGCAGAAGGAGTGAATTTCATGTCTGCCGTGTATTCGCCGGGAAAATAGATGAAGCCTGCCTGCAGTGCGCCAAAAACCCTGCGGAAAATTCGAAAGCTGTAGGTCGCGCCGACGGCGGGCCCATAGTTGATGATATTTTGCTCGATGGAGAATGGACCTTCAGCTTTCAGATCACCGCTGCCCATTTCGACCTCGGTGTACCGGCCACTATTCTGGCGGTAACCAAATGCCTGAACCTTAAAGCCTGCATAGACGCTAAGGCCACTGGTTCCCAATGAACGGCTGAGCGCTACGCTCTGGTCGGTGCGCAATACCTGCGCCTCTGCCGAAAGGGTACTGGTGCGGGGGACGGGAAAATCGTAGCTGACGGAGCTCAGGGAAATGTTCGGCCCGGCAGTACCGACTTCACCCTGGTAGGTGATTGCCCAAGTCTTGTTATAGACGAGACTTGCTGAAATGCCTGCCATGTAGAGCAGCGGATCAGGCTTGTTGGATTGCAAGCCAAGACCGAAGAGCTGCGTCGTCTTGCCCGAGGCGAGCCCCATCTGCCAGTGGCTGATAGATGCGCCCGCACCCAGATAGCTGTCCCAGGCGGCGAAGGTCGAGGTGGTCGTGGCAAAGAAAAAAAATAAAACAATTCTACGGGCGCCCGCCCCAGGATATTTGCGGTAGGTTAACATAGATCGGTGAACCACCCGAATCTGGCGGTGCTGCCGCGAAAAGAACTTTCGCAACTACGAATATACCCGAGCCGCTACACGGTCGGCGAGTTCGATGTGATATGTTTCAGCGCTCTCGTGTAGACTTCTTCTGCATACGCCCCGCACCCGGCCTCGCCCTCTCGCGGCGCCCACGGTGCAAAATCTTTGTCGCTCGCTGGCGCATAAGGCCCGGGTTTGACTTCGAAGCAGATCGCCGTTTCGCTTTCAACAATGATGCTATGCCACACGCCCGGTGCAATATCGATGCCGTAATTGTCCTGAGAACCTAGGCGCGTGACGGTTTGTAATCCCCCTTTGTCATCAAACGTCATAAAGAGCAGCTGCCCGCGCAGTACCACAAAACTTTCGCTCTTGGGCGGTGTCGTGTGGCGATGAGGAGTGACGTAGGTACCCTTGACCATTACGTTGAGAAAACGGTTGGGGTTTTCTTCGAAGGTTGCATGAAAGTTGTGGTTCGTGCGCTGGCGTTCTGAAGTGAGCGCGCGCCGGGTGAGGCTGTCGAGCAGCGTGGGGGTTATAATCTGTATAGGGAGCTTCATAGTTGTGCACCTACTCGTTGGTGTTGCGTCGGTCAGCTATTGAATTCAGTAGGTTTGTGTTGTATAGCAAATCGGGAAAGCCGTCGCTGCAGTTAGGCCTTTGTCTCCGTCTGATTAAAGATTGTCGTGCGGGAATATCTACCGCCACTGTCGCCTGATCGATTTATGAGGCAGACTCTTTTCATCTGTATCGTGTCCTTTATTATTTCGGCGGCTCAGCTTTGGGCCGGCCAAACTGCGGGCGAAATCAATATCACTGCCGATGTCGATTATATCGAAGATGTATCGGCCCAGCTGGCATTTGAACAGGTTGAGGGGCAGATATCATTACCGTGGCAGCGCATAGGCAAACCCGCAACGCATTTCGGGTTTTCACGGTCGGCGTATTGGTTTCGCATCGATCTGAAAAAATTTGCAGCATTTGCGGCGCAGAAGAAATTGTACGCAGTATTCGCCTGGAAAGCGCTTGATTCAGTCGAGCTGCTTTATCGCGATGTAGCAGGTATCACGCAGAAGCAGATTGCCGGCGACGGGTATCCGAAATCAACATGGAGCCTGCCCGAAACGCATTTTCCGGCCGTGCAAATACAATCCGGGAACGTGTCTAATGGCATGGTGTTCGTTCGCCTGCAATCTACATCGATCAAGAACTTTCCGATTCTGCTCAAGACTGAAGCTGCGTACCTGCACGACCTCAAGTGCGAACTCACGGTCATCGTTGTCTATTCGACCATTACTCTCATTCTGATTGCGTTTGCTTTTTTTCTCTATGCGGTATCGAGAGACATCAATTTTCTTTTGTACACCGGCTATCTGCTTTCTATTGCCCTGGCATTCGACACCACCTTCGGCAATGCATTTGATCTGCTTTGGCCGAACTCGATGTGGTGGCAGAACCGGGCCGGGTTCACTCTGGTGGGCGCACAGATCACTTTTTCGACGTTGTTTGTGAGCCGCCTGCTCGATTTTCGCCGTCACTTGCCGCGGGCCGATATTGCCTGCAACGTACTCGCGTTTTTTTGCGCGGTCAGCCTGCCGATCAGCCTGCTCGACCTGCCAGTCGTGTGGTTCTCGACGCTCTATTCGTTAATCTATCTGGTATCGATTCCGGCATTTTTCGGCATTGGCATTTACCTCTTGCCGAAGAGCGGTCTGCACGTGAGGCTGTTCATTATTGGCTGGGCCATTCTTTTCTTTTTTGGGGTCTTTCATATTCTTTACCTGCGCAGTGTACTTGCGTATTCGGGGTGGATTGTCTACGCTGCTGTTTTTATTTTCCCGGTTGATATACTCTTTTTCTTCATGGCGGCTTGGGAAAAGCAGCGGCTCGCCGACCGCGAGCGCCTGCGCCAGCTCGATGAAAAGATGCAGGCGTTAATTGCCAGAACGCCCGGTGAGTCAAAGGCCAAGTACCGCAAGTCATCGCTGACCGACGTCGATATACAGAGCACTCTGGCCCGGCTCAAGATTCTTTTGGATGAAGAGAAAATCTATCTGATCGAAGACCTGCGTCTGCCCGATCTCGCGAAGACGCTGGGCCTCAACCGCACGCAGCTTTCTGAACTTCTGAACAGCCACTTTCAGAAGAACTTTGCTAACTTTATCAACGAATACCGCGTGGGTGAGGCGCAGCGGCTACTCGTGGAAAATCCGCATGAAAATGTGCTCGATATTGCATTCGCCACCGGCTTTGGATCAAAGGCGGCATTTTCGACCGAATTCAAGCGCGTCACTGGGGTTACCGCAAAAGAATACCGCGAAAAAAATCTGCAAAAAGCAGCCATTTCGGCGTAAAATAGGTCTTGAATGATCATCTGAGGCGACAAACGCTCAAAAACAGTCTATAAAGAACGGTCGATGCAGGCTCCGATCTTAAAGCTACTCGTTCTGGCGCTGTGCACGACAGCCCTCGGCGCCGCCCGCCTGCCGCGGGTGATGGTGCTCGAGACCGTCAACCGCTCGGGCGACCCGAACCTCAAATACCTCGAAGCCTCGATCTCTGATGCCATTCGCACCGAGCTCAAGAACCGGTTCATGTTCACAGAAATGCCGATCGAGCAGCGCAATGCGCTTGCTGAGAAGAACTACATCTTTCCGCAAGATTTTGATACCGAGACTGCGGCCGTCGCGCTGGGGCTTTTGGGCAGGCAAGATATCGTCGTCACCGGCAGTTTTCGCGGCAATGCCGGTAACGCCCGCAGCATCACCGTCGACATTCGCATCATCGGCGTCGGCGAGAAAAAGATTCTGAAGACGATCAGCCATAAGGCAGCCGTCGACAGTTCGGTCTTCAATACGCTGCAAAAGATTGCGACCGAGTCGGCCATTGAGATGGAAAAAATTCTGCCGAGCAAAGACGAATTCGCGCGCGTCTCGCTGGCCGACGGTTTTTATGAGGGAGGATTAAACCAGGTGCTGCTGTCTTTCGGCTTCGCGCCGTCTCTTTTTGCCGCGTCTGGCGGCATCAACACTGGCTCTGAACTTTCACCCAAAGATTTTAACAACCTGACCTTTCGCGCCGCCTACCGCCGCAATTCTGTCTATCGTGAAAACCTTTACCTCGAAGCGCGCGGCAGCGTCGATTTTGGTTCGAACAAGTATGCCTTGAGCCAGAGTGAGCTCAGCGACCTGAATCTGCCCGCGAACCATCTGGGCTATCGTTTCAGCGCACCCGTCGGCATGCGTTTCGCCTTTTTCGGGTTTCTTCTCGTGCAGCCCTATGTCGGCCCTGCGGCCAGCTTCGGCACAATCACCGTCGATGCCTCTTCAACACAGCTTGTCGTCTATGACGCCAGCCGCAACGCAGTCACCGAGCTCAAAAAAAACTATGCCGGCATGGGTTTTATCTCAGGCGCCGACATCACACTGCTCTTAAAATCAAACGTGCAGATCTTTACTGACATTGAATACCACATGACCTTCGCCGACGGCGGTAGTTTTTTCACCCTGGGTTTTTTCATGGGAGCGGGGTATAGATTATGAAGAACCTCACCCCCCAACCCCCTCTCCTTAAGGAGAGGGGGAGGAGCGTAGCGGAGGGGGTGAGGCTTTTCACCTTCGCAGTCATTCTTTCAGCAACCCATTGCGCCAAGCTGCCGACCGTTAACGAAACCTTCGAGCGCGCGCTCGGTAATTTTCGCCTTGGCGGCGCGGTGGTCGGCCTCGCGGGTCAAGGGTTGACACTCAGCGCCAACGGCGGCAGCCCTCTCGCGATAAGCCAGAATGGCAGCTACCAGTTCGATGTTGCGTTACGTGATAGATCCCCCTATACTATCACTGTATCGCAACAACCGCAGAACCCGAAGCAGACGTGTACGCTCACAAATGCGAGCGGCGTGATCTCATCTGATGCGATTAATAACGTCGATGTCAATTGTGTGAGTGCGCCGTATCGCGTGGGTGGCACGGTGTTGGGGCTGATCGGGGGCTCTGTCAAAATTCAGCTGAATGCCACCGAAGAGCTGACGCTCGGCGCCAATGGCACGTTTCAGTTCACGCAGACTATACCCGACGGTACCACGTATAATGTGCAGGTGACGCAGAACCCGGGTTCGCCGGCGCAGACATGTTCTGCGAGCAAGAACAAGGCGAACGTGCGCAGCAAAGACGTGACCGATGTGGCGATCGTCTGTGCGACGCAGAATTTCACCATTGGTGGTTTTGTCGCAGGCCTCACGGGCTCGGGGCTCAAGCTCTCGCTGAACGGTGGCCCCGATCTCACTGCAGCGGCGGGGTTTTTTACCTTTCCGCAGGTGATCGCCGACAATTCGGCCTTTAACGTGCAGATCACGGCGCAACCCACCAACCCGGCGCAGACCTGCACCGTCAGCAACAACCAGAATATTCTGCAGGGCGGTAACATAACCAACGTGCAGGTGCAGTGCGGATCAACGTCGTATCCGGTTTCGGGAACCGTGACGGGCCTCGTGGGTCAGGGATTCACATTGCAAATCAACGGCGGCTCAGAGCTGCTCGTGGGTACGAACGGGGCGATTGCTTTTCCCGCGATGGCTGATGGCTCGGCGTATAATGTGCAGGTGCTCTCGCAGCCGACGTTGCCGACGCAAGTCTGCGGCGTCGTGAACAACAAGGGCACGATCTCGGGAGCTGCGGTGAGCGACGTTCAGGTGATCTGCTCGGTGCAGGCATATCAGATTTCTGGCTATATTGCGGGGCTTTCGGGCGGCACCGTGACGCTCGTGAATAATGAAAACAACGACGAGATCATGAATGTCGGTAACGGCTTTTTTAACTTTGCCCGGCTGATACCCGATGGCAGTGCATATTCTGTTGCGGTCAAGAACCAGCCGCTGAGCCCATTGCAGTTCTGTTCGGTGTTGAACAGTACCGGTGTGATCAGCGGCGGCAGCGTCGGCAACATTTTTGGCTATTGCCAGATAGCATATCAGGTCGGTGGTACGGTAACGGGTCTTGCGGGGCAGGGGCTTGCGTTACAGATCAACGGTACCGAAATCAAGACGATTGCCACCAACGGCAGCTACAATTTCACCTATGGTCTGCCCGGCGCCGCAACCTATTCGGTGCAGGTACTGAACAACCCCAAGGGGCTTAGCCAAACCTGCGTTGTCACGAATGGTTTCGGCACGATGCCTTCTTCAGCTGTCAGCAACGTCAACATCAGCTGCACCACAGATTATTTTTCTGTAACCGGCACGGTGCGGGGTCTCACCGGCAATGGGCTGACGCTGCAGAACAATGGCGGCAATGACATTGTGCTCAATACGACCGGGGCAGATATCAATTTTACTTTTCCCACGCAGATCGACGGCTCGGGTTACAGCATCACTGTCTTGAACCAGCCTGCGAGCCCGCCGCAGAATTGCGTCGTTTCGGCTTCGGGTACGTCTGCTTCAGGCACCGTTTCGGGTGGTAACAGAACAGGTTTACTCATCGATTGTGCGCCCGATGCGCCGGGCATGCCAGACCTTATCGCTGCTGATGACACCGGTAGCAGCAACAGCGACAACATCACCAACCAGACAAGTGGCCTCACGATTTCGGGCAGCGCCGAACCGAATGCGACCGTTACTCTTGTGAACGGCGCAACGCAAATTGCCACAACAACGGCGAATGGTTCAGGCCTTTGGCAGGTTGATGTCAACCTCACAGAGGGCGTCTACAATCTGGCTGCACGTGCGACCAACGCTGCCGGTTTCAACTCTGCCGATAGCCCCATACTCGCGCTGACGGTTGACACGACTGCGCCGAATGTACCTTCTGTGCCCGATCTCGCGGCGGCGTCTGATACCGGTACGAACACCGATAACCTGACGAATCTCACTTCAGGCCTGATTATCGAAGGCACAGCCGATGCCGGCGCCACCGTGCAGATTCTGAACGGTTTGAGCGTACTGGGTTCTGGCACCGCAGGTGCAGGTTCGTACGCAATCCCCATTAATCTTTCAGCTGGTGTCACAACATTGACTTCAAGGGGGATTGACCCCGCAGGTAATTTGAGCGCCGTCTCTGCGGGTTTAGCCGTGACAGTTGACACGACTGCGCCGGCCGTGGCGCTGAGTTATAACCAGAGCGGCAACACTGCGGGCCCGTTTGCAGTCGGCAGCCTCACGATCATGGCAACTTTCGACGAGGCGCCGACGACGACGCCCACCATCAGCATCAACCAACCTGGCTCTACCGATGTCACAAATGTGGCGATGACGGCCACGGGCAACCCGCTCGTGTTCACTTACGCATATACGGTGGTCTCTGATAACGGAACGACTTTTCAAGATGGCACGGCCTTGGTAAGTCTCAGCGCCACGACCGATTCCGCCGGCAATGCTGCGCAGGCGCCCACAAATGCGGCATTCGGTATATCTACTGCGGGGCCGATTATTACCTCAGCCACTTTGGCGAACAGCAATGCCTACATCGACGTGACCTTTAGCGCGGGCGTGTTCACAACTCTCGGTAGCGGCGCGGTAACGCTTGCTGACTTTAATCTCGCATTCTTACAGAACTCCGGGCAGGCGACGGCGGTTTCGCTGATCTCGGCGAAACGACCGGACAACATTGTCGAAGCGGCGGCGTCAGCGCTCGCCGGGGGCGAAACAACGGTCCGCTTCTTTCTGGCAATAACCGGTACACCTTCGGGGCAAGAAACGATCAACATACAAGTCGCGAACGGCACAGCAATCTATGATACTGTCAACCCGGCGCGTGCGTCAGTTTCGACGGGGTTAAGGTCTCTGAATGACAAGGTTATCCCAACTATTACTGCCGTTACGCCGGTGTCGCCGGCCACAACGCTCAAAGACAGCAGCGTCGGTTCGGTCAGCGTCAGTATCACTTTCAGCGAGGCAATGAAGACGACGCTGAATCCGTCGCCAACGATCAGCGGCCTTGCAAGTGCCTACACCATCACCGGTTCTGCGTGGTCAGTGGGCAACAC
This sequence comes from uncultured Leptospiraceae bacterium, assembly GCA_942492915.1. GTDB lineage: Bacteria > Spirochaetota > Leptospiria > Turneriellales > Turneriellaceae > Turneriella. The sequence goes on along the minus strand of OW818662.1, from coordinate 2,879,285 downwards.
CGTGTGGACAGGCACCTTTACCCTCAACGACGGCAATGAGACTGCAACGGGTACCTACAATATCAGTAGCTTCGAAGATGCTGCCGGCAATGTGATCGCGGCCAGCACAAGCTACGCGATTAATGTCGACACGCAAAACCCCATATTCTCGGCTGTTGCCCCTGCAAGCTCGACAAGTGCCAACACCACCACGGTAAGCTACACGCTCTCAGAAGCGCTACAAACCGGCACAGTCACCTGGACACGGACAGGCGGCACGGCCGATGGCGCTTCACCGCATGTTCGCAGCCTCAGCGCCGGTGAGCGCACGCTTGGGCCGCATAGCGGTATTCTCGCCAGCCCGCCAACTCTGGTGAGCGGGGCCGTCTATACGATCACTTTCAACGGCAGCGACGCGAACGGCAACGCGGCGCCAACAGTCACGCAGACGGGTTTCACTTTCGACACTGCCAAACCGACTGTGAGCTCAGTTTCGGTGGCGACGCTTAAAGACGCCGATGTCGGATCAAAAAGCGTCAGCATTACTTTCAGCGAGGCGATGAATACGGCTGTGAACCCTTCGCCGACAATTACCGGGCTTGCGTCAGCGTACACAATCAGCGGATCAACCTGGTCGGTCGGCAATACCGTGTGGACAGGTAGTTTCACTTTCATCGACAGCAATGAAGCTGCAACGGGTACCTACAATATCAGCACCTTTCAGGATGCGCAGGGCAATGTCATGAACGCCGATGCAACGCGCACCGTCACAGTCGACACACGAAACCCGGCAATTACGGGCAGAACCTTACACGCGCAGAATAACTATATCGATGTGGTCTTCGATCAGGGTGTCTTTACCAACAGTGCGGGCACGGGCGCGCTGATCGCCTCTGACCTGGTGCTCACCTTTACGCAGAACGGTGGCGGTGCGATGGGCGTAACAATTTCATCGCTCACGAAAACAACCGGCAGCGCTTTGACAGGGGGCGAAACAACTGTGCGCTGCAATCTCGCGATTAGCGGAACCGCGACCGGTGTCGAGGCGATTACGGTGAGGCCCGCAGCTTCACAGATTTTTGACAGCGTGGGCAATGCGGCCCCCATATCAACGGTAACGGCGTCTGTGAATCTCAACCCGGGCGATATTGTTGGGCCCACCATTACCCTCGTGCAGACATTAGACTCGAACGGCAACGGGCGCATTGATGCATACAAAATTACGTTCAGCGAAAACGTTCTCGATTCTACTTTCCCGGGTTTTACCGCGAACAACAACCTGGGCACCGTCACGACTGCCTGGCTGGTTGCAGGCTACACCAACGTACAACTCGCTCACGGCACCACGGCGCCGGCGGGGCAGACGGATGTACTCAACGACAATGTTATTTACCTGAAATTTGCGGAATTTTCGAATGGCTTCGATACCGGTGCCAAACCCGATTTAACAACAACTGCCTCATCGGGACTCAAAGACCTGAACAACAATACTATCGCGCAGCTCTTTACTGCGACAGTTACCGAAGCCGACACCGCCGCACCGATCATCACCGCCGCCGAAGGTACAGTGGGTGAAAACCAGGTCTGGCTAACCTTTTCAGAGGCTGTAGATAACTCCGTTGCAGTTGGGTGCCTGACAACTCTCACGAACACCAATTTCACTTATGCCAACAACGGTTCGGGTGCTGCATCGATTACCGCACCGCCGTGGGATGATGAAAATGGCTGCGATGGTCTGATAAGATTTAGTACCAACGCGAATCTGCTCGCATCAGATGCCAACGGAACCGGCGACAGAATCAATGCATCCGCAACCCAGGTTTACGATGCTGCGGCAAATGCGATGGGTAATGCTCAGGTATACCTGACTGCCTCAGCTGGCGTCTTTGCGGCTCTTTACCCGACTAACGGCCTCAACTGGATGGACTACATCAGGAACAACGGCACGACCGTATTTAACGCGAATTCGACCGCCTGCACCGGCAGCGAAACCGGCGGCTATTACAAATGTCTGCATGGCGGAGCGATGCGTATAGAGTCTCTGCCGACCGGCAACACGGACTGCACGGGTGTCACGGCGATGGATTCGCTGGATGCATTTAATTGGGTGTGCGATACATCCACCACCCCGGTGCGCATGGTCTCGACAGCACTAAATGAGACGAAGAACCTCAGTGACCTGATCGATTGGGGTACGTGTGGAGGTACCGATCTTTCACCGTGCAAATGGAAACAGATGACGCTGCGCATCTTTCGCAATGGCAATGAAATCAAGATCACCCCGCCGCGTTATTGGGCGGCGAACAATATCGTGAGGCGAGTGTTGAGCGGTATTTCTGTTTCACTCAATACCAGCGGTACCATTCACGTAATCATGACCAATACAGACGCTACCTTCAGTGTCTCTGCAAAAAACGCTCTGGTCGTGCAATCAGGTAGCAAGGTTTCCAATACGACGAACAACCCCGTCGTTGGAGGCGGCAGCGCCGACTTCTCATGGATAGAGGGTGTATTTGAGCAGCAAAATAGCGGTAATGCCTGCTTTCGCGTCGGCGGTAAATTTCAGGTGGTGAGAAATGCCAGTGCACGCGGGCTCAGTTCGCCGTCTTTCAGAATTCAAACCAGCGCGGATAATGTATTGTTGTTTAACACGGCGGTGGGATACTCGCCAAACTCTGAAAATTATCTATTGGATAGCCCAAATTATGCCACGCTAACCAAAATTCGTGGCGCGAACACAAACGTAAAACTTTTTGATTCGGGAGGCACAGGCTCGGTAATCCATAACGCACTGGGTATTGGCGCTGGTAGCCAGGGCATACCTGTCACGAGCGGCATCAATGTCACAGTGCTGAATTCAACTGTCGGTCTGCTTACGGGCGCAGGCTTCACCGGCTCTGCGACAAATGGTGGCGGAGTATTGATGAATTTTCTCAGTGCGCAAACCGGTTCGTCGGGCATAACGCAGGCAAACACGAAATTTTCGCACCTGAATATAGCCGCGGCGCACGCGGCGGCGAGTGGTGTTCTGGTGCAGAATACCGCCGCGCATTACTGGGGTGGTTTATTGCAGTTCGGCAGTAACATCGCAAAGAATTGTGACACTTCTGCAGTCACAGCGGCGCTTGCCGGCCTTGTGGATACGACCTGCGCCAACGCGGGCCCCTCTGATGCAACTTATACAGCGGGAATTACGATGGCCGGCACGTTTGTCGGCAGGGTGACTACCAACGATACGGTCAATTCTTCTGACACGAATGGCGCCGCCCCATTTGCCTCCGGGAACAATTGGCTGAACTTTGCCAATGACTACCGACTCTGGGGCAAAGATGGCACTGACATCACCGATACTGCAACTCGGGGATCATGCACGAGCGGCACTTGCCGCATCTGGGATCTGCGGCTGCTCTCGACTGACACGGGAGCAGGCGGGGCGGCCGTGGCTTACAATGTCAACGCGCTGCCTTATGGCAATCAGGCATACTCACACGCCTGGTACACAGCAACTGCTCCCACGGCACAAAGTTCGTGCGATAACTACGCGGCGATCGGTTCCACGTACGTCGCCACCGGGGGGGTGTGTTCGTACCCAGGTTATAAAACCGCCAGTGCCTGCACGGGCGCCACCGGTAACTGGTCAGCAGCGAAATGCGTTTCCACTTTCATACCCAATGCCACCGAGTTTATCGGCGACGGCGTCGGCAATGAGAACGGTCTCTGCGAATCGAACGAAGTGTGCCTGTTCACGCCGAACATCGGCGCCTACCAGGGTGAAGAGACGAACCCAACAGTGAATTGCCCGGCAGGCACGACGTACCGCTGGTGGGGCAAAACATACTGCAAAGAAAACTTTATAAACGGCACGGTTACCGGAGTAACACTGCTGCGATTTGATACCAACGGTATCGATGGTTCGGGCAATCCCGTCGCGTGGACGCCAAAGTTGTAACCCGTCTCAATGGCAAATGCCAGTTCATGGTAGTGTGACTCTCGGGACTTACTCAATCCACTCAGGTGTTATGCCGCGCGGCAGCAGCACTTGCTTTTTTAGGCTTGCGGGCAGCCGAAGCCCCTCGGCAGATTTTATGCGACTGATGTCGATGCGGCCGCCAACATTGGCCGGCAATACCAGACCCTGCACTGTTGCGAGGCGGCTCAAATAGATGCCGCCAGTGACGGTCTTGGGAAACTGCAAACCTTCGGCCGATGACAGACCGGGGAGGTACAGGCTGCCATTCACGGTTTCGGGCAGAACCACCCCCTTTGCTGAAACAAGGCCACTCAGGTGTAAACTGCCGTGAAGCGTCTTGGGAAACCGCAGGCCGTTTGCCGTTCTTAGCCCAGTCAGGTGCAGGCTGCCATATAGGGTATCTGGCAAATGCAAACCTTCAGGCAATTTTAAGCTACTGAGATCTAAGGTACCCTTAAAGCTTCCGGGTAATTGCAAACCCTTGGCAGATGCCAGACTACTCAGGTATAAATTACCCAGCAGCTCTTCTGGCAATTTCAAACTATCGACGGATTCCAGATCGCTCAGATACAAGTCACCGCGCACGACCTTTGGCAAATTTAAGAACTTAGCTGATTTGAGGCCGCTCAGATTCAATTTGCCGTAGACAATTTCTGGCAATTTCAGGCCTTTAGCAGACTGGCGATCGCTCAGGTCTAATTCACCGACGTGGGCTCTGAATCGTCCGCTGAGCGCATCTTTTTCGGTTGTACTGATTTCTTTCGGCTGAAGTTTATATTTTTTGGCAATTTCCAGTTTGATGGTATTGACGCTCTTCTGCGGTGGAGATTTGGCCTCGGTCTGGTTGCCGTAGGGCGAATACTGCAATGCCAGCACGATCGCGCTGGCGATAAGACTTTTGCGGATTTTTACCGTCATGGGATTTGTTTTCACATCAGCCCCACGGCGCAACCCTTTACCTATTCATCACTCGTCTAGCGATGGCTCGCCCTCTCTAACCGATCATTGATCGCCAGGCCAAAACCCTCTTCAGGCATGCGTTCGGCGAGAATGATGTCTGCGCCCGCTGCATCGAGGTAGTGCAGCGAAGCAAACAGATTGTGCGCAGCCTCGTCGAGGTTGTGCGTCGGTGAAAGTCTTGCACTGGCGACAATGCTTTCGTGCGGGGGAAAATCCGCCAAAGCTAACACTGCCACTTTTTTGCCGGCATGCTCTTGTAGGAGTTTGCTCAGATCACCGAGCACGAGGCGCGTATGCGGAGCATAGTGCGAACGCAGTTGGCCGGGCGAGGCGGCGGCGGGCGTACCAGAGCTGATGACATGGGCGTGGGGGGCAGCTGCCTGCAGGTCTGCGATCTTCACGCCGCCGAGGCGCAGCACGTTGATGGTGTTGTCTTGCACAGCGACCACTGTCGATTCAAGACCGACGCTGCAGGGGCCGCCATCGAGCACATAGGGAATCTTGCCGCCGAGCTGATCGGCGACATGCGCCGCCGTGACAGGGCTGATGAAGCCCGAGGGGTTTGCGCTCGGTGCCGCAAGGGGAAACTCGAGCCTGCGCAGAAGTTCGAGCGCGATGGGGTGCGCAGGCACGCGCAGCGCGACGCTGTTACCGCCGCCGGTGGTCTCGTCGGGAATAATTGCCTTCTTCTTTAAGACGAAAGTAAGCGGGCCGGGAGAGAAACGGCTCGCAAGCTCAAAAACAAGTTCAGGCACGTCGTCGGCATAGCGCGAAAATTCGGCGACGCTTGCAACATGCACGATGAGTGGGTTAAAGGCCGGCCTGCCTTTCGCAGTATACACCTTCAAAACGGCTTCGCTGCTCAGCGCATTCGCGGCAAGGCCATAGACGGTTTCTGTCGGTATCGCAACGAGTTCGCCACGGCTGAGCAGCGCTGCGGCTTTTTCGATATCGGTGCCGATCTCTGCCATCGTTCAAGACCGAAGAATTTTTTCCATTCCCTTGCCGGCAGAGAGTTCATCGACGAGTTTATCGAGGTACCGCACTTTCTGCGTCAGAGGGTTTTTTATCTCTTCGACACGTACACCGCAGATGGTGCCGGTAATCTGTTTCGCCTTGGCATTTAGTTTCGCTGCGGCAAAAAAATCGGCAAAAGTGGTGTCTTTTGCGACCAGCGTTTGGATCTTCTTCGTGCTGAAGCCGGTCAGCCAGGTGATGACTGCATCGAGTTCTGCCTGCGTGCGACCCTTGCGCTTTACTTTCGCCAGATAAAGCGGATAAACTGTGGCGAAATTCATCTTTGCCATGCGTTCATCGTGGCTGCCGCCCTTCTTTAAGGCCGCCGGCTCAGCGGGCAGCTTCATGAGCAGCCCTTTGCGTTTGACGATATTTTTGTAATCCCACTGAATTTTACGCGACTTTGTGAGCCATCGCTTCAGCGCCTTGGTGTCGATCTGTTCTGGGGTCGTGTACGTGACCGAAGCGTCTTTGAATTTTCCGCTGCCGGGCTTTAGCTCGCTCTCTTTAAAATCGGCGCCGCTCCAGAACATGAGACGAATGCCAGCCTTGACTTTACTGTAGCCGACAATCGGGTTGCCGTCGATGAACCAGACCGGGTGTCGGTGCCAGATCTTGTTTTCAGCACCTTTGAGGTTTGCGTCGATGGTGCGCGCGAGTAAATCGCAGATTCTATTTTCTGGTGCGGTCTGCGCACTATTGTATTTCCGGGTTTCAGAGTTCATGGCCGTTTCGTCGCGCTTGACTATTCAGCGTTAATTTTCATTAACTAAGCTATCAAAGCTGTAGCCGCGTGCACCTGGTTCGAGCTTCACACGTCTGTCGTCATCGACGCCCGACTTGCTGCCAAAAAAATCGTATTCTTTACCCTGCTCGAGCTGCGGCATTGGGCGGGGGCCAGCCCAACCTGCGCGCGGCCTGAACACACTGTAGCTAAACGTGACTTCGCGCCCTTTTTTCAATTTCGATTTAGTGCGGATTACCTTCGTAACGACAGCCGTCACCTCTGTTTTGAATGTCTCGCAGTTATCGCAAGGTTCATTTTTTACCTGTGTGATCATGATGCGCAGGCGCTCAGGTGACTTCTTCTGCATTTCAACATAATACCGGGGATTTATCTCTGCGAAGAGCGTTGGTGCTGTGAGCAAAACCGTTGCCGCTATGAACCTAAGCATGGCACCCAGTATCGAAACCGCATTTACGGTGTAATTTGAGTTTCAATGCTGCTCGGGTGTTCAAGCGTAGCGACATAGCTTTTGCATCGGGTAAAAACGGCGAACTCTGCCGGGGCTGGTTTTATGCGCCCGAAGGTGGGGCGATCCGTTTGCCGGCCGTCATCATGGCGCATGGCTTTGGCGCCGTCAAAGAGCTGAGGCTCGAAGCATACGCAGAGAAATTCGCCGAGGCTGGCCTCGCGGTGCTCGTGTTTGACTACCGTCATTTTGGTTCAAGTGAGGGCGAACCGCGCCAATTGATTGATATTTCACTTCAGCTCGAAGACTGGCGCTCAGCGCTTGCTTTTGCGCGCCACCATTCGGCAATCGACGCGAATCGCATTGCACTCTGGGGCAGCTCGTTCTCGGGCGGGCATGTCGTCGAAATCGCAGCCGTAGACCAGAAAGTGCGCTGTGTTATTTCTCAGGTGCCGCATCTCGATGGTTTCGCCTCGGCGGCCATGGCAGGTGGTGCGCAGGCCGCAAGACTCGGCATCGAGGCTGCGCGCGATGCAGCCAGCGGCCTGATTGGCCTGAATCCTCATTATGTCAAAATTGCCGGTGGCCCGGGTGATCTCGCAGCGATGACGTCTGAAAATGTCGCCGAGATATGGCCACGCATGATACCCTCGGGGTTTAGTTTTGATAACCGCATCGCAGCGCGCATCTTTTTGCATCTGCCGCTCTATTCGCCCGAGCGCCTCGCCGAAAAAATGACGATGCCGTGGCTGATTCAGGCGGCGACTCATGACCAGACCACACCGCTTGCGCCCGCCGAAAAGGCAGCGCGCCTTGCACCGAATGCGACGCTGATAAAATATGACTGCGACCATTTCGACCCATACCTGCCCCCGCTTTTCGACACGGTCGTGGCGGCGCAGGTTGACTTCTTAAAGACGTGGCTTTAATGACTGATGCTAATAGGTATCAGGTGTAAGTCTTTTTTACTTTCCATAGCGAGCCGCTGCCGTAACGGTGGTTAATGCCAATCGCCGTCTCTCAACTTTGGGACAACCTGATGTTTTTTCTGGTTGTCGGTGTTTTTATCGAACTCGCGGTATCTGCGATATTTTCGATACGCATCATCGACGACCTGCTGAACACGACGCTGCTCAGGTCAGTGAAAAATGCGCTCGTGATTATCGCTGCCTTCGGGGTCTGCGCAAAAATCGACCAGCTGCGCTTCTTTTACGGTACAAAAATCACCGTGGCTGAAAGCGTGCACTACGTGCTTTCGAGCCTCGTGCTCGCGCGCATGGCGACACTGGTGCACGAGTTTATTAACTACGTGCGTTCGCGCAGCAAGGCGATGTAGCTTGCGGCCAAAAGGCCGGTAAAAACCATAGCTATGGATTTTCATGGCTATACCCAAAAAGGAACCTGATTTTGAAAAACCTGTCATTACGCTTTAAACTCATGGTGATCACTTCGGGGCTGGTGATCATCAGCCTCGTGGTCTTGTCGGTGATCTCAATCCGCTATTTTACGCAAGATAAGACCGACCTCATCAAGCTGCAGACCAACGACACCGCTAAGCTGATCGCCGAACGGCTAAAGACCGAAATCGGGGCGAAAATTGAAGCGCTCACGGTCTTTGACCGCTATGCGTCGCGCGCAGCTTCGCCTGAAACGTCGAAGAAAAAATCTGCGCGCAAAAAGAGCACAGCCGTGGCCGCGCCAGCTGCCGCGATGTCGGCCGGCAGCGGAGTTTTGCGCGTCAGTCGGTATACCTACAGCGACGCCGGTATCAGTCGCGTCTATAAACGCGACATTGGTTCTTTGCAGCAATCGCTCGAAATCGGCGCCGATCTTTTCGAGCGCGATGAGCAGCGCCTTGCCGAAAAGCTGAAACTGGTATTCAAAGGCCAGTCACTCATTCTCACGCGCACGCAGTCGTTCGGAAAACCCGTTTGGTTTCTGGCATTTCCCGTGATCGAGGGCCAGGTGGCCGAGCGGGTGATTACTGCGTATCTCAGCAGCGAAGTTCTTGATTCTGCGTTCACCTCGCGCGTTTACACTTCGTTTTTTGTGGATAGCGACCGTGCGGTGATCGTTCACACTGACAAGAAAGAGACGCTCGCAGGGCGTTCGTTCAAAGACCACCCGGCCGTGCAGTTTTTGCAGGGGCAAGAAACCAAAGCCGGATTCAGCATTTACGCAAACAATGCGACGAAGCACGAATATTTCGGCGCGTACTCAAAGCTCGATGTCGGTTCAACGGCTATCGTGGTTGAGCTCGAAAAAGACAAGGCGCTCGAATCGGTAATTCGTCTGCGCATTACAGCGGCGCTGATTGCCGGCATTATCATTCTCGTCGCCCTGCTTCTGGTCTACTTCTTTGCCAAGACGATCTCTGAACCGATTCGCGCGCTGCGCGACGCGGCTGAAAAAATCAAGAGCGGTGATTACCACACGCGGTTAACGCCTCGTAGCGGCGACGAAGTCGGTGCGCTGACACAGTCGTTCAACGAGATGGCGGTGGGCCTTGAAGAGCGCGAAAAACTGAAAGGCGCGCTGGGTAAGTTTGTGAACCCGGAAATCGCCGAAAAGGCGATGAAGGGCGAGCTCAAACTCGGGGGTGAGCGCCGCACCGCGACAATCTTCTTTTCTGATATTCGTTCGTTTACCGCGATCTCAGAGCAGCTGCAACCAGAAGAGGTCGTCGAATTCTTAAATGCCTACATGACAATTATGGTGAAGATTATCGGCGATCACAACGGCATCGTCGATAAGTTCATCGGAGATGCAATCATGGCCGTGTGGGGAGTTCCCGAGTCAAAGGGTAATGATGCCCTGAACGCGGTCAACGCGACTATTGAAATGCGCCGGGCGCTGCTCGAATTCAACAAAGGCCGTGGTTCGGCCAAAAAGCCAATCATCAAAATCGGCTGCGGGCTGAATACCGGCGCGGTGCTCGCAGGGCAAATCGGTTCAGAAGACCGGTTGGATTATACCGTCATCGGCGATGCGGTGAACCTGGCTTCGCGCGTCGAAACCCTCAATAAACCCTTCGGCACCGACATTCTGATATCTCAGGATACTTACAACGTTGTCAAAAATGATTTTGATTGCGAGGCGATGCAGAAGATCAAGGTGAAGGGCAAGTCGCAGCCACAGCAAATCTACGCCGTATTGCGAAAGAAAGGCGACAAAACCGGCCCCAAAGACCTAAAAGAACTGCGCAAACTGCTCGGCATCGACATGTTGGGCAAGCCCAAAAAATCGGGCGACGACGAAGAAGTCAAATATGAAATTCTCGAAGGCTGACGCAGCGTTTACCGCGGCGATGCTTGCGGGCATAGCATTATTGTCTGGCGCTCTCTACTTGCACAACAGCCGTCGCACAGCCGGCAAGGGTGAAACAATCGGCAAGGTCTTCTTCAAGCGCGAAGTGGCGATGCGCAAGTTTTCTGACCGAATGGTATGGGAAGACGTCGAGAACGGTTCGGCGCTCTATTCTCTCGATGCCGTCATGACGGGAAACTACTCTGACGCTGAGCTGGTTCTGAATTCGGGTTTGAAGCTCAAACTCGAAGCTAATACCCTCGTCGAGCTCGATCTCGAACAAGATGGTCTGAAACTGAAGCTTTCGGGCGGGGGCATTAAAACAGCCGGCTCGCAGAGTGCGCAGACGGTCGTGACGACAACCGACGGGCAGGCGATCAACGTGACGCAGGGCGACGCCAGCATACGTACCCGCGGCAGCCAGACAGCCGTCGAGGTAAAAGAAGGTAAGGTTGAGGTCGTCGGCAAAGACGGTAAAACGCAGACCGTCGCGAAAGATGAGGTACTTGCCGAGGGCAAAAAAGCGCGCATCACACTGCAGCTGACCGGCCTCATGGAAGACGCAATCATTCTTGCCGCAGGCAAAACCGGCAAGGTTACTCTTGGCTGCAGCGGTAACGCGCGCACCGCTGAGGTCTCTGCTTCTTCAGACATGGCAGGTGCGCGGCAACTTTCACTCGAGAACGGCAAAGCTTCGACCACGCTTGCTGCCGGCGACTGGTATTCGCGCTGCAAAGGTGACGGGGGAGCAATCTCGGCGGTGCGCCATTTTCGTATCGTGAACTCGGGCAATTACCAGGTTCTGCGTCCCGAGGCTGAAACGACAACCTTTGACGCCAAACCCACGCTGCGTTTCGATCTCAAGGCACCACGCGGTGTGAGTGAGACGAAGCTCGAAGTCGCGGATAACCCGCAGTTTGAAAATCCCGTTTATGCGCAGAACACTACGCGCACATCGCTCAGCATCGATTTGCCGAAAGCAGGTCGTTATTATTACCGTCTCACACCTGCGACGCAGGCGGGCCGGGTGGAATCTCAACTGTCGCCGGTGACCGGCAGCGTCGATGTGCAGCGCTCGCAGAAAAAAACAGCGTTGGGTTTCTTGAGTCTGAGCGCGCCTACATTTTCGCGGGCGCAGGTAGAAGCGGGCACGGCAGTTGTGGGTTTCGAAGGCGCAGACCGCGCGGCCTATGAAATTCTGGCGCGCGGTGACGGCAAAGTCGTGCGCGCGGGCGAGACCAAGAACGCGAGCGTGGTATTGCCTGCCAATCTCGCTCCGGGAAAATACACAGTACGTTTGAAATCCCCCTCGGGAGAAGAGTCTCAACTACCGATTGAAATTCGTGACAAAACTTCAGTCGTGCTGGTGAACCCCGCGAACGAAACGCTTATTTATCTGCCTCCCGGACAAAAGGGCGCCACGCTCGACGTAGTCTGGCGATCGCCTTCTGAAGCCGGTGCGTTTCAGGTGCTGCTCGCAGAAGATGGCGCGATGCAACGCATTATCAGAAAATCTACAGTTGCCGGGCGCGAACACCGCTTCACCGATCTTGCGCCTCGCGTCTATTTTGTGAAGGTTCTGGCGCTCGAAGGCGATATTGCGCGCGCTGAAACGGTTACGCACCGCGTTGCGATTGAAGAAAAGTTACCTCCAGTGGCGCAGGTGTCGCCGAAAGACGAGCAAAAGGTGGATATCACACGTTCTGCCGGGTTGAACCTCAAATGGCAGCCTGTCGCCGGGGCCAGTTCTTATGAAGTGAAACTGTTTCAGAAACGCAAGGGTGCTCTCGTGCTGGTCGAAAAGCGCACCACCTCATCTGCGGCGCTCTCTGTCGCTGATTTCAAAAAGTATCGCGAGGGCGATCTGGTTTGGGAAGTCAGCGCGCAACAGACGAACAAGGCCGGGCGCGTGATACAGAAGAGCGAGCCATCGCGCAGCAGCGTGAACCTGTCATTCGGACCTGCGCCCGCAGTACCAGAGATTGTCCCGACGGTTGAGTAGTGAAGAGCTGTGCCCTCACGGTTCAAAACACCTTGACAGGGGTTTTCAAATTTGCCCCCTATGTACCGGATAGAAGAGAGTCCTCTGCGCTGATTTAACCCACCCCATGCAAGATTCGTCCACAGAATTCAGTTCGACCGCGATTGTCGTTCAAGATCGTTCTTCGTTGACTGCGCCGAACAGCGCCGATATGGAAATTCTGGCGAAACTCGATGAAAAATTGCGCTTCATCGAACAGAAAAAGGTCAGCGTCAATGACCCGACCTATTACCTTGCGCTCGACCATATTTCTGTCGCCAATTCAACCGCGCTTGAAGCTGCTATCAAAAAGGTTACCGACCTCGCCAACGGCGGAAAAAACCGTGTCGCTTACCTTTACCCAATGCTGGTTTCGCACCACTCGAAGCCGGCATTTCAGCTCTTCTTGTTTTACCCACCGAAAAACAAAGCGGCGGTGCGCGACGCAGGTCCGCTGCGCCGCGCGGCAATGGCCAAATCTGAGCCGTTGATTCGTTCGCTGCTCGAGGCAAAAAGATCGAAACCTACCGAAATTGACGAAGAAGATCCCGGGGCATCGCTTATTAAACTCGACGGGAAAGGTGCCCGGTTCTATCCCGATTTCTTTTCGCTCGAATACGATTTTCGGCGCCTGCTGAAAAAGAGTTTCGACAAGCTGCAGATTCCCTACATAGAAATTCCTGATTTTTTTGAAGACCTGCGTTCTTTTTTTTCGCGCAGCGGTGATCTTGTCGATCGTATCGGCGATCGCTACCATATCGTCATCGACCAGTTGATGCTCGATGAAACCGGCAACTATGCACGGGTACCAGAAGTGATTCGTCATTACCGCGTGATCGCTGACGGGTTGGAAAAATTTGTCTTGAATGTGCTCTACGATAAAGCAAAGAAGGGCGGGGCGTCGGCGTATGTCGCGCAGCTCGACGAATACCGCAGAACGCAGGTAACCACTGCCGAGCCGGGGCGTAAACAGAGCAAGGAGAAAGTCGATGCGCTGATGCGCCTTGCCGGCGAATATCCTTTTGATCGCATACAAGACCGGGAAAACGCAGCTTTGCGTGAAAAGCTGAACGATACGATGGGCTGGCTGCGCGTTCTGGTCGAGAAAAAAGACAAGCTGGTCAACCGTAAACAGCAGCAGAGCGTTGATAACCTGCTGCAGAAGATCGAAAACATGGTGCAGTTGCACACCAAACAGAACCTTGATATATTTCAGATCGATCTGCGTCGTGAGATTTTGCGTCAGGTAAAAGACGAGTCTCAGGCGATGTCAATGGAGAACGATTTTGAAAAACGGCTCATGAACCGTTTTGGCTCTTACAAGGTGACGCAGAGCGACGGTTCGGGTGTTTCTTATTTTGTAGACCAAAAATACATGAGTTCGGTGCTCGAAAATTTGAGCCGGCAAATGAAGACTGACCCTGGCGCGGCGGAGCGTTATGAAATTGCGACGAAAATTTACGAACAACTTGTTAAACGCAAAGACCCGGCGCTTGACCAGGGGTTGAGCGCAGAAGAGCGTATCAATCTTTCCCAGATGCGCGCTCACAATGTCAACAAGCACGCCGAAGGCAAACAGCTCGAGCGCAGTGCGAACCGTTACAACATACCGCAAGGTATTCTCGTTTCACTGATTTCAGCAATACTCTTCGGCGCGGCAATGTTCTATTCGACGCAGCTGTTTTGGCTGGTCTTTCCGCTGACCCTGGTTTCGGTGATTGCGTTCTATCGTATCACTTTTCAGGCGAAACCCGCGAAATCACAGGGCGAATCAGATGCAAAAAGCGGCAACGCAGCCGAAGAATCGCCCGAAGACAATATGGCAAAACGGATGGCAGAGCAGCAGGCGATTGTTCGGGGCAAAGTGGCAAGTTATGGCTCGGCAATGGTTTTTCCCTATATGCCCAAGAAGAACTCAGAGCGCGTTCTGACCGAGGCTGAGTTTCGCGATAAGGTGAAACTAGCCGCGCCCGAAGTGAAGCGTAACGTACCTGAAATGGGCGGGCTCGATGGTAAGGCTCTGGAGCAGGCGGTCTATGACGCGTTGCGCGAAGAATCTGTGTGCATAGTGATACCGACGGACATTGTAAAAAAGTCCATGAACAAGGTGCCCCCAGCCATCTACATCAGCTACAAAGACTTTTCGTCAGACCAGACCCGCAACAAAATTGCCGAAGAGTACCGGGCGATTTTTCAGCCGAACCTGAAAGATTTTGAACAAGAGTTTTATCGGTACCTCATCAACACGCTTGAGGTCAAGTATTACACGTACCTTAAGAAGAATCTGAAGAAGTAAGCGGCCAGTTCGGGGCTTTTTCGTGTTTAATCGCCGATGGCTTCAGCAAGCTCGTCTGTCCAGTTGGCTTCGGCACCGAGTGCCGTGAGGTTACCGATCAGACCCGCGATAGCGCGGTCGACAAAAAGAATATCGCCGGGGAATGTGATCTCTTTGAGTTCGTTGAAATTCTCGCGGTTATAGTTGATAATCACCTTAATCGGATCACGCTCTGTGGCGAAACGGTAGGGGCGTTCACGAAAAACCGGGGCGAGCGCGTCGTGAAACAGTTGAACGTGCTTAAAGGGCACATCTTCGCCAGATTTGAGTTTTACCTGCATCGAAGCCGCGACTGCCGTAATCTCTTCGTAGCGATTTTCTCTGCAGAGCTTGATGGTGTCAATATAACCCGCGTGTAGCCAGTCGGGCAGTTCTTTGATGCTGCCAAAGTCATAGAGCGCAATTTTGCCGCCTTCGAGAAATGCATAGTTGGCAGGGTTAGGGTCCGATTGCAGTTTACGAAAGACCAGTAGCTGCGCGGCAAGAGCGCGAAACAACAGTTTGCCCCAGGCATTTTTTTCGCTTTCGCCGCGGTGACGCGCCTGTTCAATCGTCAGACCCTGCAGAAGTTCCGTCGTGAGCACCCGCTGTGAAGAAAGTTCAGCGACAGGTTTCGGAATACAAAAACGCTCGTCGTCTTTGTAGAATTCGCGAAATTCGTGCAGGCGTACAATCTCGCGGCGGTAGTCGACCTCTTCTGTCAGTCGTGCTTCAATTTCTGCGAACACATGGTCGAGGTTGGCGGCGAGCATGCTTTCGAGTATCAGTTCGAACAGGCGACGCAAATTCTTAAGGTCGGAAAAAATAGCCTGATCAATCTTCGGATACTGAATCTTGACCGCCACTTCACGCCCGTCGTGCATGGTTGCGCGGTGTACCTGTCCGATCGAGGCGGCCGCCAGTGGTTTGGCTTCGATCTCCCTGATGAGGCTACGCCAGTGTGGTATGTCAGAGTCGAGCGTCTGCATCATGACGCTGGTAGAAACGGTCGGTGCATTCTGCTGAAGCGACTTCAAAACGAACGCGAGTTCTTTCGGCAGAATTGCCTCTTGCACAGAAAGCATTTGGCCAATTTTCATGGCTCCGCCCTTCAGGTTACCCAGCGTCTCTGCAATCTTCTCTGCATTGCGCGACCAGGCCCGGGCCATGCGCAATTCCCGCGAGTCTTCACCGAGAAAGAGACCGAGAGTCTTCTCCCCTACGAGAGAAAAACCAACCCTGCCCGCGAGCGCTCCCATTTTGAGAAAGCGCCCGATAGCCGACGTGGTGAGTTTTTCCTGTTCAGCCATAAAAGTTGACTTCGTGCGAGATTAATTGCCCACCAGTGTAGTTGAACTTGGCTGAAAAGAATTTTGGCTGGCTCAACCAATTCAGAAATATGCGATCACCGGGCCAAAGCGGTAATTGTAACACGCGATCATCTTCAATCCACACCAAGTCGCCTTCGGGGCAGTCGGCCTTGAGTTCGCCGGTAAACTTTGATGCTGTATAGAGAAAACAATACCAGTCATGCCCCTTTGCAAACTGCGGGAAAGTCAAGACACCGCGCAGCTCGGGCACAATGTTCAGGTTGCTTTCTTCCAATACCTCGCGTACGACGCATTCATCGGGAGACTCTCCCGGTTCAAACTTTCCGCCGAGACCGTTATACTTACCGAGATGCACGTCGTCAGGCCGTTTGTTTCGGTGCATCATGAGTGTTTTTCCGTTGTGGCGCACGTAACAGAGTGTCGCGAGTATCATTTCAGCCCCTCGGGTTCGTAGGTCGCATTGACAATGCGGTCAGCGAGACCGTCGAGCAACCTCTCTTCGGCCGTATAACGCGATTCAAACAGAGGTTCGCCAACGGTGTACGTAGTCGCGTAACGAACGGTGTGCTGTTCGTACGGCTGCAGGTCTTCTTCGGCGTTGTCTGACTGCTTTTCTGTGTTGCGCGTGCGTATGCGTATCGAAGCAACCATCGAAATGTTGTAGGTCAAAGGTGCGGCGGATCGATCATAGACACCCGGCTCTTCGGCATAGAGCAGAATTTTTCCGTATAGCACAAGCTGCGCCTTGTCTTTATCTGGTGTCACCGAGACAGAACGCAGCCGTGTATACGCGATCTGCAGTTTGTCCTTGAGCCGGCCGGTCAGCTGCGGTGAAAAAGTGCGGTTTTCAAAATTCTGAATGTACAAAAGCCGGCGCTGGTTTCTGAAAGCCCGGTATTCGTTTGTCAGTGGCTCTGATTCTGTCTGCGCGAAACCACGTGCCAGGCTTGCGCATGAGACCTGTGCAAAGAAGAGGCCGGCAGCAAGAAATGTGACAGGCACCTTACGCAGTTCAGGGCCGAAAGTTTTCATTCGCGCAGCGCCTGCGGGGTGTTGGTGAAACCTGCGAGGTTTCCGTAGCGCAGTTGGCCGGCTGTACTTTCAGCTTCGTAAAGCATGACCGCCGCCAACGCGGCCGCAATCTCAGGCTCGTATCGCGGTGGCGCAAACTCTGTCTGCAGATAACGGGTGTAGTGCTGAACATTTTCAAATTGCGCGTCTTGCAGCAGTTTGATCAGCAGCGGAATATTTGTGTGTATGCCGTTGATCACGTATTCTTTCAGGTGCAGCGCCAGATTCGCAATCGCTTCGGTGCGGCTACCTGCGTGCACAATCACCTTCGCGAGCATGTTGTCGTATTTACCCGAAACAGTTGCCCCTTGACCGATGCCGGTGTCGATGCGTACACCGGCCGGCTCGGCATATTGCTCGATCGTGCCTGTAGAGGGTTGGTATGTGCCGTCGCTCTTTTCGGCGCAGATTCTGGCCTGTATCGCGTGGCCAGTCAGTTTAACCTGCCCGTAGTCGGTGGCTACTTCTGACGCGATAAGAATCTGTTCGCGCACCAGATCTAGCCCGGTTACCATCTCGGTTACCGTATGTTCGACCTGCAGGCGCGTGTTCATTTCAAGAAAATAGCATTCGTTACGTGCCGGGTCATAAAGGTATTCCATGGTGCCCGCATTGCGGTAACCCACGTGGTCTGCGAGCCGCACCGCAGACGCATGCAATTCGGCACGCACGCTGTCGGGCAAACCCGGCGCGGGCGCTTCTTCAATAATTTTCTGGTTATTGCGCTGCGCACTGCAGTCGCGGTCAAACAGAGAGAAGTTTTTACCCGCTGCGTTACCCAGTACCTGAACTTCGACATGGCGCGCCCTGACCAGATAACGTTCGACAACGACTGATTTGCTGCGGTAGAGTTTTTCCGCTTCGCGGATGACCTTTTCAAACGCGTCTGCAGCCTCGGCGCGGTCATGGATAATAGCCTGCGCTTTGCCACCGCCGCCTGCCGCAGCCTTGAGCACGACGGGCAGTCCGATACGGTCGACGAGTGCAAGCCGCTCTTCGGCGGTGAGCCGGGTTGCGTCGTCGATCTCTTCGCCCGGCAGCAACGGTACCTTCGCTGCTTTAGCTTCTGTGCGCGCGTTGGTTTTTTCACCCATGCGCTGCATTGCTGCAGCTGAAGGGCCTATAAAGACAATACCGAGCTTTTCTACCTTGTGCACAAATTCTGCATTTTCAGAAAGAAAGCCATAACCAGGGTGAATAGCGTCGACACGGTGTTCGGTGGCGATACGCAATACATCCGCCTGATCGAGAAAACCATTCGCCAGCCGCACGGCAACGTCAGCTTCTTTCACGTACAGCGATTCGGCGTCTTCGTCTTCAAAAATCGCGACGCAGGCAATGCCCATTTGCCGCGCCGTGCGCATGATTCGGCGCGCGATTTCGCCGCGATTTGCGATGAGAATTGTTTTTATTGTTTTCATTGATCAACCGTTTGGTTCAGCAGTCTCTTTGTCTGTTCAAGGCGTTTCCGCATTCTCAGCAGCGAAATTTTGGAATAGATCGCGTCTTGCGGAAAGTTCAGCATTGTCTGGTATTGTCGCGCTGCGGTTTGGTAGTCTTGGGAATAAAAAGCGGATTCGCCGTAGTAGAAATGCAGCTCTTTCTTGTAAATCACGCGGGTATCTACTGATCTAAACCAGAGTGTCGCGTCGTAATATTTTTTCATGGTGTACGCAACTTTTCCCATGCCGATGAGCGCATCGTTAAAACCGGAATCTTGTTTCAGGCAGTGCTTAAAGGCATTCAAGGCCTCGACGGCGCGCTTCTGCTCGAGCAAAGAATCGCCCAGCGCAACCAGCGCATCGAGACTATAGATGTCATATTTATACGCGCGCAGATAGTTATAGTCCGCGGCATCGCGCCGGGCGGCAAGTTCATAGCTCTTGCCCAGATAGTAATAATTCTTGCTGTACTGGGGCACGAGCTGCGCACATTTCTCAAATTCTGCGATGGCTTCGCGGTGTTGCTTGAAGTAGAGATAAACGCGCCCCAGGTTAAATCGGCCGGGAAAAAACTGAGGCTCGAATTGCCTTAGTTCTTCGAAAATTTCCCTCGCGCGGTCCATATCGTTGGCGAGTACGAACGCCAGGCCTTCGTTGTTTTTTGACGTCGCGAGATCGTTTGGCCCTTCAGTCCAGAGAAACTCGCCGCGGTTTGTGATACGTGGACGCTTTTCGTCCGTGGCATTCAATTTGTTCGGGTCGGTCTTGCGCAGATCGGCCGCGGTTATCTTGTCGGGGTATTTGCGCGCACTCTCATCGACTATCACCCACTCCATATCGAAATCAAGCTGCGTGGGTTTGAAGCTCGACAAGAATTCGGGTGTCACCCTCGGGTGGTTCAGCTTCAGGTCAGCATGAACCTTGTCTTTACGTTTCGCCGGGCTGCCGCTGTAAATCTCGCTGACGGCGTGAACATTCGCAGCCGCTGCGAGCAATAACCATGCGGCGTAGCTTTTCACACGGCGAAACTTTCGCCGCGCTTATCGGCGTACAGCCCGTCGCGCCATTCGATCAGATCGGCAAACTCGGTTGCAAGATCGTTCTGCGTGAAGGTGTCACGCATCGCCGGTTTTAGCGGAATGTACCGATCGCTCACCGGGCGCACAAATTCGAGGGTTGCCGCAGCGGTGATGTCGGCGTAGGTGAAATGGTCGAAGATAAATTTCTTTTTCCCCAACGCCTTACGCACCTGCGCAAGTACTTCGCGCACCTTTTTCTTCTCTTCGGCGATGATCGCATGGCGAAAATCGTATTTCATGCCGAGATATGCTACACCCATATCGGCGAGCGGGGTCAAAACGTTGCGCGCAAATTCAGGAATGAAGTCTGGCAGGTTTTCGCGTTTTGCCTCTTCGTTGTGAGCCGTTGCATCGGTGGCAATAATTCGGTTTGCTTTGCGGGCGATATCGCACAGGTCATGCCAGCCGCGCATCTCATCGATCATGTCGAGGGGAATTAGTTTTTCGCGGTGGCCCTGGCGGTCGGCAAATGCTACGATGGCCCACGAGTCATCGATGACGCGGCCGTCGGCGATCAGCATCGGCACTGTGACATTTCCGGTGAAACGACCAGATGCCAGCCGCAGCAACGGGGTTGTAATCATTGGAATGTGTTCGGTATAGCGGTACCTGATGATATGGTGGTCAAGCGCCCAGCGCGCCTGCTCCGTCCACATGGAATACGATAGTCCGAAAAGCCTGAAGTCCATGCGGCGGAGTGCCCCTGCGAAAGCAGACGTAAAGAAGAATGAACCCGAAGATTATCGGGATTTCTTTTTTTCTGCTTTGGCGGCCTTCTTCTCTTTCGGAGTTTTTGTCGCCTTTTTCTTCTGGTCTTTCTTCTGGTTGTTGTCTTTTGCCATGGTCTCTCCCCGCGACTTGTGTCGCGCGCCATGACGGTTTTTGCGGCGGCGCTGACAACAGTATCGTGGCTGCCGTGAAAGCTCTCAAACTATTTGCAGGTCTGCTGCGCACTTAACGGGGGCTGCTGCTCCCGAGAGCTTACCGAGCTCTGCATACAGTTGCGCGCAGGTCATGCCTTGCCTTCGCAGAAACTGTAGTGAGGTATCTCCGGCTGATTTTGAAAGTTTATGACCCGACTCATCTGCCAGCAGTGGATGGTGGTAAAATACACGCTCGGCGAAACCAGGCTCGTGCAGCAGAGTGGCCAAATAGAGTTGCGCCAGGCTCGAAGACCAAAGGTCGACGCCACGCACGATCAAGTCGACGCCGAAATGCAGGTCGTCGACGAGCGAACAAAGTTGGTACGCCGGCAGGCCGTCTTTCTTACGCACCATAAAATCTTTCATGTCTTGGGGCAGCAGGCCGGTGTAGCTCTCGCCAGATAAGGATTTCATTGTGAGCGACAGCCTCTCGTCAGTGCGCAGTCGCCACGCAACCCCCGGTTCATCGAGCGCTAAGGTTTTGGCCCGGCAATTTTGCGCGCACCCCGGTACCGCCGCGTGGCGGGCAGCCGATCTTGAGCAGCGGCAGGCATAGACGAGGCCCGAATGCGCCAGTTTCTGCAGCGCGTCTAGGTACAGCGGCAGCCGGCATCGCTGCGTAAAGCTGGTCTCGAATTCGAGCGCGTCACTTGGCCCTTCGTCGTATTCGATCATCAGAAACTCCAGGCTCTCGAAAATATCGTTGATGTAGTTCACGTCGACGCGCTGCCTGTCCATGTCGTCGATGCGCAGCAGCAACTTTGAGCCGTATCGGTGCGCGAGATTCGCCGTCAGTGCGAAGGAATAGGCGTTTCCCAAATGCAGATAACCGCTGGGGGTCGGGGCGATTCGTGTTCTGCGAAACATCACGCGCAGTCAGCCGATCACAAGCCGAGCCGTTTCGGGGGCGACACCCACCGAGGCTATCGCGCCCGAGTTGAAATTCAGGAAATCGCGTTCGACGCCGTCGCTGAAAATAACACCCGCATTCGCCATGCGTGATTCAACCACCAGCGGCGACTTCTGGTCGACCGTACCCCAGACGAGGTTCGCCTGAGACTGTCGGCTGACGAACGGTTCGCGCACGGCAAAGATCAGCTCGCGCGAATCCCACGCGAGCTGTTGGTAGCGTTCGACGTTGGTTTCCGCTGCAAAACCGCGAACCATATTGAGCACAGATGACATCCACCCGGTTTTGCCGGCGCCGGTGGCGACCAGAATTCCAGACGACGAATGTTCTTCTTTCAGGTCTCTGTGATGAATGACGTATCGCGCCGAAATATGCGAGGCAGGGCCGATGAAAAAATCGTTGAATGCCAGTAGGCGCTGGCCGTCGTTGAGTTTGAGCTCGGCCATTGTGATTTCTGCGATTTTACTCTTGCCCTGAAGAACGCCATCGACCTGGTGCGCGAAGGCAGGTACCTGAGTCTTTAACAAAACCCCGTCGTATTGCAACGGGTCAGGGTTTACGCCGATGATGGGCTGGCCTTTGGCATATTTCGCCGTGTTGGCGACGAGGCCATCTTGCCCGACGGTGACGATTAGGTGGTTTTCGGCAAAAAGAAACGACGGCAAGAAACTGCGATCGATGATCTTGTACTTGAGCCGGCCTGCGAGCTGAGAAGTGATCGATTCGAGGCTTTGGTAGAAACGGTCGTGTTCGGCGTCGATATCACTGAGCGTTCCACCGGAGCGTTCGACATAAAACTTCGCCTGCGCGTGCGTCTGAAATTTGTCTTGCAGAAGTTCGCGCCGCGTCTTGCTTCTGACAATAATCGCAAAATCGAACACGCCTCACTCGCCGGTCATTTATCTTTTGACTCAGTCAATGACTGCAGTAAGTCGGGTGTTATGTTCAGAGTGCCGATTTTTTCTGCATTCTCGGCGAGTATCCTGAAGGCCATCGAGATCTGCGAGTTTGAATTGAAGTCTTTGCCGATGGCCGCGAGGGTTTTCCAGTCCATGCTGCGGTAGGGTTTCAGCAGGGTTTCGATGGCATAACCCTGTGCGTCGGCCTCTTTGCGCGAATTCAGCACGCGCGTTTCGACCAGTTTTTGTCTTTCTGTTTCGACCGCGATATCTGCCTTAATCTTCATTTCGCGCAGTTTCTTATTATTCTCTGCCGTCAGAATTTCAGTTTCCATCTTCTTCTCAACGATCTGCTTCTTTTTTTCTTCGACAGCAATTTCTGTGTTGAGTTCTGACTCTTTGATTCTGCGTTCTTCGACAACCGCAAAGTTACGGCGGGCATAAATTGCCTGGTCGGCGTTCTGCTGTATCCCTTCGCGTGTCTCGGTTTCAAGCGCACGTTCCATTTCAGGGGTGCCGCGCACTGCCAGTACGTTGACTGCGAGCACCTCGAGCCCCAGCGCATTGACCGCGACCGAGTTTTTTAATCCTGCAAAAATTTTCTCTTCGATAGCTTTGGCCGCCCTGAGCGTGTCTTTGAGGGGCATGGAGTGCACCAGAGCCGCCGTTGCGGTCTGCGCCTCGTTGCTGATACGCTGGGTCAGCTTTTCGCTTTCGTCTTTTTTGTAACTACCGCGCGCGTCGACGGTAAAGTCGAGCACTTCGGCGAGCTTTTTCGCATCGCTGACGCGGTACGAGACCTGTCCCTGAATTGAAATCGTCTGGTAATCGAGGGTTGTTTCGTTGAAAATGAACGGTACATCGTTCGAGCCGAGCGGTATTGCCGCTATCGAGCTCGAAGGTTCGTAGTAATAAAAAGCCAGACCGCGGCCTTCGCGCGCAACCCGGCCCTTTTTGTAATGGATGACATACGTCATCGCGTCGAACTTGATGAAGCGTATACCGAACATCTGTTACAGGTAGACGAAAGCGACAATCGCAAGCACCGGCACCAGTATTGCCGTGGTATAAGCCATATAGCCGAAGAACGAAGGCATCTTGATCTTCGATTCTTCGCACATCGCCTTCACCATAAAATTCGGAGCGTTACCGATATAAGTATTCGCTCCAAAGAACACGGCACCGACCGATATTGCCACGAGTATCGATTCTGCAATCGGCCCGGTTGTCGCCTGTACGACTGCGCCGGCGCTGGCACCCAGAGAGGTAGTAAGTCCCTGGCCGAGGGCGAAGAAAGTCGCGTACGAGGGGGCGTTGTCGAGAAACGAGCTGAGGCCGCCGGTGATCCAGTAGAACTGCCACGGCTGCGTAATGCCCGTTTCGGCGCCGCGCGCTTTTAGAATACACAGCGCAGGAATCATCGTGATGAAAATACCGATGAAGAGGGCCGCGACTTCAATAATCGGCGCAAAGCCGAAATGATTTTTGTCGCGCGGCGTAATCGGATGGTAATGCGAAAGCGAGCGCACATGGGCTTCTGTCGGGCCTTCGGCCGCGATGCGCGCGATCATCAGTTCTTCGTGTTCTTTACGTTTGCGCGTTCGGCTTGTGTAGTCGATCACAAACGACAGCAGCGCCAGACCAATCATGACCGGCTGTTGCAGCCACGCCATGGCGAGCGTGCCGTGTTCGGTCTTGTAATCTTTCAAAAAGACGACCGCCATAAGAACGCCGAAGATCAGCAAGAAATTGACCGAGCCTTGAACCCGAAGGCGCGTCTGGTTCTGGTCATCTTTCACGATGTCGGCTTTTGTTTCATACTTATACGCGAACGTATCCCAAACGAAGAAGACGAGCAAGAGAATCGAAATCGCCGTCAACCAGATCGGCCACAGATGAATCAGGGTCCAGAAAAAGGGAACGCCGTAGAGGTATCCCATGAAGAGCGGTGGATCACCAACCGGGAGCAGGGTGCCACCCACGTTGGAAACGACGAGTATGAAGAAAACAAAGATGTGCGTAGTTTTGCGGCGTTCTTTGTTCGTACGAATCAGCGGACGAATCAGCAAGACTGAAGCACCTGTGGTACCAATGATGCTCGCGAGCACCGCGCCTATCCCCAGAATCAGCGTATTGGTGAGCGGCGTCGCTTTGAGATCACCCTCGACGAAAATGCCCCCCGAGATGGTGAAGAGCGCAATGAGTAGCGTGATGAATGCATAGTACTCCTTAAGAGATTCTACGATCACTTCGATTCCCAAATGCCCGAGCGTCACCAGATAGGCACCCATGATCAGCGCAAGAAAAACGCTGATGACCGCCTTGACCAGATTCGATTCCCAAAGATGCGGAATTACCAATGGCAATACGGCAATCGCCAGCAGAATAATCACAAACGGAATAACCGTGTAGACCGAGAGCTGTTTGCCCAGTTCTTTCTGCGGGTCGATGGCGTGTCCCGCTGCGGCTGCATGCGCCGGAGCGGCATCAGCTTCAACGGCCCCCGCTTTTGGGGTTGTGGCATCTTCGGCCGCCAGGGTGTGCGTTGCAAGGGTGCCCATTAGGCACAGCGATGCAACCAGAACTGCAATTTTTTTCATTTGGTATCCGCCTTGGTAAATTTATTTTTTGATGATAGTAAACGTCACGCGCCGGTTGAGCGCCCGGCCCGGTACTGTCTTGTTGTCGCCTGCCGGCTCGCTGTCGCCTGCGCCGCGTGTCTCGAGCCTTTCGGCCGCGATACCGCGTGCAACCAGAGCTTCTTTCACGAGAGCCGCGCGCTTTTCTGAAATTTGTTTATTGAAGCCTTTGTCGCCGAGGCTGCAGGTGTGGCCTGTGATACGTAAGCTTACGTTTTCCGCCTTCATTTTTTCTGCCAGCTCGTCGAGACTCTTCAGCGTCTCGGCTGACAGTTCTGATTTTTCGGCCACAAAGCCCAGGCGTATCTTCTCAACATATTCACCGAACGCGACACTCGGCGCGGCGGCTACGCCTTGCGGTACTGTGGCTGCCGGTGCAGGCAATTCGGCCGGGGCGGGCGCTGCCGCAGGTTCGACAGGCTGCGCAGCCGGCGTCGCTGCGCTTTCGGCTGGTTTTGCGCAGCTGCTCTTGTAGGCTATAAAATAGAAAAGTGCGGCGATGGCCAAAAGAACCAGTAGTCCGAGCAGAATTTGCTTCAAAGCCGATGACCTGGCAGGTTTTGCATCGGGCATCAGGGGTGTCAGCGTAGGTGAGGATTGAGGTGCAGTTTCGGGAATTGCCGCAGCAGGCGTTTGCGCGGCTGCCCTCGCGGAGGTCTTGGTTCTTTTGGCGGCTTTTGCCGGCTTGCCGGCGCCTTTTCTTGCCGCCCACTTGCGTATTTCACTGCGAAAAAACTCATCGCCTTCTTTAGTGAACTTGTAGTGCTTGCGAATATACTCCATGGTGAGTTTTTCGGTGGGGGAGTAGTTGTTTGCGTCTTTGACGACGCGCAGCAAATTTTTAGCATCAGCGATAGAAATGCGACCGTCGCCACGTCCGCTGGTGAGTCCTTCGGCGAGCTCAACCATGCGCCGGTCGTATTTTTTACCTCTGATGACGGTATAGTAACTGTCTGACATCTGTGCTGAGCCTGATCGAGCCATGAGTGATGCCTGTTTTTTTGCGGGCATTGTCAATAGTTTTAAGTCTCACGCGAACAGGGCATTTTACGGGTGCACGTTTCGGTGCTTTGCGTAAAGACGCATCGCAAAACTGCCCGCAACGGTGTTGCGGTACCCATCGACAATAGCGTGAATGGTGCTGTCAGGCCGCAATGCTTTCAGGTCGGGTAGCTTTGCCCCATATTCCGCGGGCAGCAAGACCGGTGCCGCGAGCGCCGCAAAGGTGATATCGGCGGCAGAAGGTGCATTGCCGCAGAGGTACTGCCTGCCGTCTTGCAAGAGTTCGGCTACGCGTTCAAATTCAGTCTCGAAAATCTTTCGTGAATTCTCCGCTGCCCGCGCGTTGATTGCCATGTCATTGACCATCGCCGCCTTGAGTGCGGGTCCGATGAGCCGCAACGCCCTTACCTGCCAACGGGCCACAACGTCTTGCGTGAAAAGGTCGGACAGTGAGAGGTCGTTCTCAAACAGGTGGTGGTAGATAAACCGACGGGTGTGCGGTCCGAGATGCGCGTCGAATTGTTCTTCGAGCTGCAGCGCCTCGGCGTTCGGATAAAGCCAAGCATGCCCGTAGCGGCTGGCGAGATGCTGAAGAATTGCGGTAGAATCAGGGACCACCTCGCCGCCATCGATCAACACTGGGGTTGAACGGTGGCGGCCTCGGGTATACCACAGTGTGACCGCGGCGTGCAGGCCCGGAATATGGCTTTCTTCAGTATAGGGCAGTTTTGCCCGTTCGAGGGCCCATTTGACCTTCTCGACATAATGGCTGATGGAAATCGTAATCAGGCGCATGGCTCGCGGATGGAATACGGCTCGACCCACCCCCGGCGTGCGTTTTTTTGGCTAACGCCGGCGACATATGTAGAGTTCTGAAGGGGGCTAAACCGGACATGCTTTTTTGTTGTCGTAAAGTGACTTGCCGGCCCGTCGGGTGTATGTAAAGGATAGAAAAGGGTGCATGATGTGTTGAATCCAGGGCTGCTCTTGCAGGCCTGGGGTCGCGTGTACGCCCGGGGTAAAGGTATTTGTGGAGAACGCGAAAAAGAGAAAAAGCCTCGAGAAGTTGTCGCCGGCAGACTATTCGAAATTGCTGGCGCTTTATCTGGACGGCAAGAAGCAGAAACAAGCGTTAAAGCTTGCCGGTGAAAACCTCTCTGCTCTCGAAATGCTTGTGCAGTTCGAGACGATGGTCGCGGTCAATAAGCGTCTTGAGGTCGCCGGTCCTGCGGCAGACTATAAACTGCCTGTGTACCAGATCGTCGAAGTGGCCGAAAAGTTCTTTAACGTTGAAGATCCTAAACTTATTGAAAACGAACTGAAGGGCAGCAAAACCTGGCAGGCGATCAAGGCGAGCCCTGCGGATTTCGGCCTTTTTCAAGACACGCTCGCCTTCTTGTTCACCTGGGGCGACCGACCGATGGTACCCACGCCTGCGTACCTGAAGCAGATCGTCATGAACCGAATCTATGCGACTGCCCCGGCTGAAGAAGAGTCGACGATTGTGATTCGCCTCAAAGACGGCCTGCGCCTGATCGCCGGCCATATTCGCGATCTGTATAATCTTTCCAACAGCGATGAAATGGTAGCGGTGCGCTCATCTGGCGACACCACCGTCGCCGCCAATACGCCTGCAACCGGCGCTTTGCAGTTTATGACTACCGAACCTAAGCAGGGTGACCTGTTCTACCAGGTCGTCAAAGACGGCAATGACACCGTGATGTTGACGGTAAAATTGCAGAATTACCGACCACGTCCGAAGTTCATCAACCTGCGTCGTCAGGGTCGCCTTTTGCAGTCGATTCCCCTCAGAGATGACTTTGCGTGGTTTTCACAGCTCGCGATCGGTAAATACGAAATCGAGCTGCAAAACGCCGGGTCGGCTTCTGGCAAGCGCATCGATATTCACATCGTGTAACGGGTTTCCCGCCAGCGTTCCAGCGAATATTCAACAAGTACCCCTGTCGGGGCCGATAATAAAAGACCGCCGAAGGTTTTTGGGCTACCCAGAGTAACCACTGCCACAGGTAAATCGTTGACGCATGCTGAAAAAACGCCCACTACTCATTCTCGAAAGCGATTCGGGGCAGCTCGCGCTCTTGCAGCGGCAGCTCGCCGACGAACCCTACGCGCTGACCGCGACCACCAGTTCAGAAGACGCCCTTTCGGCATTTCTGAAAATTCAGCATGAAGTTGTGCTCATCAGTTCGGCGCTTGCCGGCGAACTGACTGCGCTGCAGGTCTGCCAACGGCTGTTCGAAAGTGATGTTGCGCCGATTGTACTGATGATCGCCGACAACGAAAAAGCGGGTCTGATTGTCGAAGCGCACCGAATCGGAGTGACCGACTTTATTCTACCCGGTGCCAACGCCGCGGTTCGCCAGGGATCACCACAAATCGAATTGGTTCAGGTGGTTGAGCGCGCTTTCGCCCGCGCGCAGGCCGAAACAATGGGCCGTGCCGCTGAGCGTGAACGGCGTAAGCACATCGAAAAACAGCTCGCAAGCCGGCGCGTCGCCGAGCAATTGCTGCGCCGGCAGAACGACAAGTTCGCGCGGGCTCTTTTCGGCAATATTCATACCTCTTTTACACAGGGCCGCGGTATTGGGTCACTCACCACGCTTATCTCGATGCTCGCGGGTTCGCCCACCACCGAAGATGGCCAGAACTACCTGATTCCGAAAGAGATACTC
Organism: uncultured Leptospiraceae bacterium; assembly: GCA_942492915.1. Taxonomy (GTDB): domain Bacteria; phylum Spirochaetota; class Leptospiria; order Turneriellales; family Turneriellaceae; genus Turneriella. The sequence continues at coordinate 2,850,537 of OW818662.1, read as the reverse complement.
GATTTGATTTTCAGCAACCAGAATGCGGTCAACGACATGATCGACATGTTTTCTGAACTGCAATTGCTCGTCTCGCAGGACTTCGTGCTGCATGATGTGACAATCGGTGAGCTGCACGAGATCGCGCGCAATTTGATCTATGAACTCAAGCCGCAGCTCGACATTCGCGGCCATTCTGTGGTGCTGAGCGACATGCCTGCCCGCCTCGCCGGCGGCAGGCTCAAAGTTAACTGGGAATTCATGCGCAAGGCGCTGCGCGAACTCGTGCTCAATGCATTGAAATTCTCTCCGGCGGGGTCAACGGTAACAATTCTGATCGAGCACCTGCAAACACGCGTGATCGTGACCGTTTGCAACCTGCCCGATGGCAGCGGCGCCGAAGGGGTTTTGGGAATTCCCGAAGCGCAGCGCAATTTTATTTTCGAGCCGTTTTATCGGGTGTCGCGCGTCGTGCATGAGCAGTACAGTACGCTTGAATACGGCCTTGGTCTGACTTATGTGGAGAAAATAGTGCAAATGCACCACGGCAATATTCGCTGCACCACGCTGACCGACTTTGATCGCAACGACCTTGCAGCCACAGAAATGGTCGCATTGGAAATAGAGTTGCCAATCTGACTTTTTTACCCGGCCTTCGTCTATGGCCCAGAAGAAGTCGAGCAAAAAGCCGATCAAAAAATCTCCCAAAAATTCACCTAAAAAAAACAAATCGAGTTCTACCAAAAAGCGTCTGCCGCTGCTGAAGGCTGCGATCGAGCCGATCGCGAGGCTGAAAGAGGGTGACCCGACTTCAGAAGCCGAACTCAGTGCACTTTTCGAAGCGAGCCAAAGCGACGACGCGCGCAAGGCTCAGGTTGAGATGGCCGAGGTCGAGCATGATGCCGGTGAAAACGAACGTCCGCGCCGAAAGATCTGGCGCTACGTCGCAGTTCTGCTCGTAGTGGTCGTCGTCGTCGGTTACGCGTGGCTCAGGTTTCGCCTGAAACAGAGTCTTGTTCCCGAAGAGGGATCGATCACCGTGGCCGCGATTTCTGCTGATGTAGAAATCCGCCGCGACGCGTATGGTGTGCCTTATGTGAAGGCGCAGAACCTGGACGACATGGCCTTTGGCGCGGGTTTTGCGATGGTGTCTGACCGCGATTTTCAAATGGAGTTCTTGCGTCGCATGGCGTACGGGCGCCTGTCAGAGGTACTCGGCGGCGAGACGCTCGGCGTCGATATCTATATGCGCTCGCTCGGCCTTGGCGACCTCGCGAGACAGAACTTCACGCGCCTTTCTCCCAAGCTGCAGAAAATGCTTACCGCCTATGCGGCCGGCATCAACGCGGGCCGCAAGGCGTATCCGAAGACCCAATTCGAATTCTTGCTGCTTGGGCTCGATCGGCAAGAATGGAAGGGTGAAGATTCGCTGGCGCTCTACCAATTGTTTTCATTTTTGCTCGCAACAAACCACATTGAAGAAGTAACCTTTCTGAAGTTCGCGGCGCATCTCGGGTTAGAGAAGGCTGCGTGGCTTTTCCCTATCTATGCAGATACCGACCTGCCGTTCGAAGACGCTGCTGCGCTCAAAGAAATCGATTTGAAAAAGATCAGCGCAAGCGAACCAAAGCTGGTTTCAGGTCTGCAGAAAGCGGAGTCTCTGTGGCAGGCTCTGACGCCGTCTGTGCCCGCCTCGAATAATTGGGTGGTCGCACCCAAGCTTGCGGCCGGTGGTAAATCGCTGCTCGCGAATGACACGCACCTGCAAATGACCGTACCCGCGATGTGGTACATGATGAACCTCGAATGCCCTGATTACCATGCCGCCGGAGTCGCATTGCCCGGAACCCCGATTGTTGCGCTTGGCACCAACGGCACCATTGCCTGGGGCGCGACGATGGTCATGGCCGACAACCAGGATATTTTTCTCGAGCAGTTGCGCGAAGCAAATGGCGTCACGCAATACCTCTACAAAGGCAAATGGGAGAATGCCGTCGTCGTTAATGAACAGATCGGCATTCGGGGTGAAAAACCACATAGCTTCAAGAAAGTGAAAACCCGGCATGGAGTTTTGCTCAACGAAGCGTTTCTGCATCCTTTTCCTGATAAGCATCTGGCGCTGAACCTGCGCAGCGAATATGGCCTCGCGTACCGCACGACGGTCGGCGCGCGCGAGACAACCATGGACGGCATCTTTGAAATGGCTGCGGCGCGCGACATGAAATCGGCACGCGCGGCACTCGACAAGGTCAGCGGCATCTACCTCAACATTGTCTATGCGGATGCAAACAATATCGCGTGGCTCGCGACCGGTCGGTATCCGGCGCGGCAGGGTGTCACGGGACTTTTGCCGCGCATCGGCTGGACAGGCGAGAATGAATGGAACGGTTTTTATGCGGCGTCTGAAAACCCCGCGGCGGTAAATCCTAAAGAAGGTTATATTGCCACCGGCAACAACAAGATCTGGAACGACGAGACTGAACTCTGGGTGTCGTCTTCATGGTACGGCTCTGACCGCTCAGGCCGCGCCAAAGACCTGCTCGCTGCGGGCAAAGCGCACACCGCAGCCGACATGGCGAAGTTTCAGGGTGACGTGCATTCCATCACCGCGAAAGCTTTCGGCGACCTGTTGCGGTCGCCCGCATTTGCCGCCGAGGTCAGCGCCGCAATCGACCAGTTGCCCGCATCGTCTAACCTGAGGGCGAAAGACGCATTGGCTATTTTGAAAGACTTTCAGGGAGACCTCGGCAAAGACTCTGCCGCTGCCGCGGTGTACGAGAACTTTGTCTCGGCCATGACGGTGCTGGCATTCGCCGATGAACTCGGCGGCAAAGGCTCAGCGCTGTGGGAAAACTTTCAGGGTATCAACAAGCGCTCATACAACGCCGTGCAGGACCACCTGCTCGCGCGGGCAGACAGCCCCTTTTGGGACAACACCGCAACCGCCGAGAAAGAAACTAAGGCAATGGTGTTCGCCGCGGCTCTTGCCGAAGCGATAGTGCTCAGCGAGAAGCAGATGGGCGACAATCGCGGTGATTGGGCTTGGGGCAAAATTCACCAGTACCAGTGGAAGCACCAGTTTACGAAAAAGGCGGGCTTTCTCGGGCCTTATCTCAACCGCGGGCCGGTCGCGGCGGGCGGCGATCTGCACACGCTGAACCAGGCGGGCAACCTCTGGGGCGACACAAATGACATTTGGCTAATACCGGCGATGCGCTTCATCGTCGACTTCTCGGCAGAAGAACCGGCGCAGTTGATTCTGCACATGGGTGCTTCGGGCAATGCAGAGTCGCAGCACTACGACGACATGATCAAACATTTCACAGAAGTCAAAAATGTCGCGCTGCCGATGAAAGCAGACAACATCGGCAAGCAGTACACGAAGAAGTTCGTGCTGAAGAAGGGGTAAACCTTGCGCCCGCTTCGGCCTCTGTTTCGCCGCACTGCGACGAACGACGAGCTCGAACGTGAGGCGGCGCGCGTGCGCAATCGCGACTGGGTCGAAATTTTGCGCGTGGTTCACCCTGCGCAGGCCGAAACGGTCGAGCGCGAATACCTGCTTTCGCGACTGCGCGAAGACTGGAGCCAGCTCGTGAGCGCTCTTTTGGCGCAGCATTCTTTACCGGCAACGTTCGACGGCAGGGTGTTGCTTGTGCACTGTGATCATAATACTTTTGCCAACGAGCTGACGCTGATTGCGGCGACGGTTGAAAAGAAGATGGCGCAGCTCTACGGTATCACCGCGCGCATCAAAGCGAAGGCTATTCAGAAAATTTACTGGCCCGCTGCGCCCCCGACGCAGGTGCAGGCGGCCCAGCAACTCGCAGCCGCATCAAAACCCCGCGAGCGGGGTGCGATCGACCAGCTGATCGAAGATCTTGAGAAAATCTGAATGGTGAGATAGGCCGCGAGGCCTGTTTTAGCGTTGCAGCAGCGTGAGAATCACCCAATCTGGATGCTATGCGCCTTCTGTATTTTTGTTTCGCCGGTATCAGTTTGTTCAGCTTCTGCACCAAGCCCCCATTGGTCGCAGCCAAAGGTTTAGAAGCACTGCCGGCGACCTTCGAGACCAATGCCCGCACGAGTGTGTATCCCGGCGGCGAATGGGAAGAACTGTCCCCTGAAAAAGCGGGCATTAACCGCGAGAAGCTGAAGAATCTTGAGCAGTACCTTTTTACAACCACGGGCAAAGAAGCAGAACGCAAGGGCATCCGCACCGACGCTGTTGTCATCGTGCGCGGGGGCAAGGTTGTTTTTGAGCGCTACGAACGCGAGTTTCACCGCAACCGTAAGCACCTCGCCTGGTCGGTCACAAAAAGTTTTGCGAACACGTTTATCGGTATGGCGGTCGCCGATGGTAAGTTCAGAATTAATGATTCGGCCGCGCAGTACTATCCGCCGCTCGCTGCCGACGGCAAAGATGCAATACAGATCGACCACCTGCTGCGCATGAGCTCTGGGCTCTATTGGTCAGAAGGTTATGAGAGTTCGCCGCTGAAATCAAGCGTCGTGGCGATGCTCTACACCCGCGGGCGCAGCGACATGGCGCATTTTGCCGCGTCACAAGATCTCGATTACCCGCCGGGAACGCATTGGTACTATTCAAGCGGCACCAGCAATATTCTCATGTCATTGCTCAGGAATGTTTACCAGAATCAATATGAGGATCTCATTTTTAACCGTCTCTTCAAAACTATAGGCATGCGTTTCACCACGTTCGAACGAGACGGCGCGGGTACCCCGGTCGGCTCGTCGTACCTGTACACGACGGCACGCGACCTCGCCCGGTTCGGCTATCTCTACCTGCATGACGGCGTCTGGCAGGGCCGGCGGCTCTTGCCAGAGAAATGGGTGCGCTACACCACGACGATGGCGCCTGCGTACTACACGACGCATCTGAATCCCGAAGATGCGAAAGATAATCCCGGGGCGCAGTGGTATATCAACGTGGGTATTCCCGAACGCGGGCAGAAGCCGCCCTGGCCTGATGCACCTGCCGACACGTTTGCGGCGCTCGGCCATTGGGGCCAGTCGCTCTACGTGATACCCTCGCTCGATCTGATTGCGGTGCGCCTCGGTGACGACCGCGACGGCAGCTTCGACAAGAACCGTTATCTGGGTCTGCTGAAAAACATTCTGGAGAAAACACCATGACGCCTGGAAAAATCGAGAACGGCCGCGCCACTGAGGGCAGAAAGCCCACGATGATGCGCCGAATACTGAAGCGCGCTCTGCAGGCGCTGGGTCTCGCCGTTATCAGCGGTTTGCTTTTCTTACTGGTAAATTTTAAGCACAGCGCCGCTTTCCCGAGTATCATCTCGTCGTTCTACAGCAAAGAATTCTGCTCGTGTTACTTCGTAACTGAAGGCACGGTCGAACAGTGCCATAACTTTGCGCGCCAGTGGGTGCCGATACAGAGCTTCACGCTCGATAAAGAGAAGCGCACCGTTACAGTGAAAGGGCTGTTTGTTTCGACAACCGCGCGCTACACCGGTGATCGGTACGGCTGCGTGCTTGATCCATGGCAGTAGGCAATAGCACTTTGTCTGGAATGCCAGGCATTCCAGACAAAGTGCATGTCATAGGCGCCGGCGGCGTCGGTATGAGCGGGCTGGCATTGCTGCTTGCGCGCATGGGTACGAGCATTACAGCCTCAGACCAGAATGATTCGCCGTACCTGCGTAAGCTGCAAGAAAAAGGTATCGAAACCTGGGTCGGCTCAGACCCGCTGAGGATTAAAAATGGCACGCACGTCTTTTACTCGAGCGCGATCAAACCCGAAGATGCTGAGCGGCATTTTGCCGAAGCGCAGGGGTTGCCCTGCGAATCGCGCCATGCGTTGCTCGCTCTGATTACGCAGCAATACTTCACCATCGCAGTCGCCGGTTGCCACGGCAAAACAACGACGAGCGCCTGGGTTGCGCGCCTGCTCGAACAGGCCGGTTTTGACCCGACAGCGCTCATTGGTGGCACTGTGCCTGAATGGAATTCCAATTACCGCGAAGGCCAGGGAAAGATGAACGGTAAGCCGCTGCTTGTCATCGAAGCCGACGAGTCTGACCGCAGCTTTTTGAGCATCGCAACCGACGTGGCGATGGTGACGAACATCGACCTCGATCACACCGACGTGCATGCAAGTCTCGAAAATCTCAAAACCGACTTTCGCCAGTTCGTGAATGGTGCCGTCGCACGCGGCGGCTGGGTGCATGTCTCGAAAGAATGCGAGGCAGATTTTGTTGCGCTGCAGCAACCTTTCGAACGCAGCATCTGGTCAGATGTTTCGGTTGTTTCTGAAGAGAGGGTAGTGGGGCTTGGCGCAGCAAAGTATGCCATCGGTATCGCAGGTCGTCACAATCTGATGAATGCTTCACTCGTTGTGCAGCTGGCAAAGAAGCTAGGCGTTGACGATGGCGTGCTTGCAGATGCACTCAGGTCATTTGGTGGGGTCAACCGGCGCATGCAGAAGCTTGCCACGTTTGACCGTTTCAGCATCACCGTAATCGACGACTACGCGCACCATCCGCATGAAGTGCAGGCAACGCTCAGCGCGCTCGCCGGCGAATACCAGCGTTTGTTGATTTTTTGGGAGCCGCATCGCCTCAGCCGGTTTTGCCATTTTCACGCAGAATTTGCCGCTGCTTTGCTCCCCTACTCCGAACAGCATAAGCTGTATTCTTTGCCGATTTACGCTTCGGGCGACAGGGCAGGCGACTACGCAGAAGCGCAGCAACTTTTCATGACGTTTAAGAATCCCCCCTTTGAGCATGTCGCGTCAGCGTCAGATTTCATCAAAACTAGAGCTGAGTTTGGCAGCGTGAAGACGGCTGCAGTCTTTATGGGGGCAGGGCTCAGCAGCGATTACGCTGCGCAGTTTGTGAAATGGTTGGTTGACCTTTGAGCGGCTCTACGAAAGCGGTACGTTCGTCAAAGACCTTTCGAGGTGCTTACGCGACTCGATAGGTGATGCGACCGCGCGTCAGGTCGTAGGGCGAGAGTTCAATTGACACCTTGTCGCCGGGGTTGATGCGAATGTAGTGCTTGCGCATCTTACCTGAAATGTGGCCGAGAATTTCGTGACCATTTTCGAGTTCAACAAGAAACATGGCGTTGGGCAGAGCCTTCTTGATAATTCCGTTTACTGAGATTGCCTCTTCTTTGGCCATTGCGGCACGATAGCCCGTCGACACAGGGCGTCGAACACTTTGGAATATACCGGGCCTCTCGCGTCAGAACAGTGGCGCATGAAAACCACGATCAACAAGACCGTTAACGAGATTGCCGCCGAATGTAAAGACGGCTACCGGCTGAAAGAAGTTATCAGCGGGGGATCGATCGAAGTCAGGGCTATTGCCGGCACCGAAGACTGCAAACCCGGCGACATGGTCTTTGTCACCGACGCCAAGAAAGTCAAAGAAATTATCGCACGCAAACCCGCTGCCATTGTCATGGGTGCGACAGACGCCGCAAAACTTGAGCCGCAGAGCGACACGGCGGTCATCGCCAGCGAGAACGCAGGCGTTTCATACGCGCTCATGCGCCAGAAATACAGCGATCGCGACTACACCGAGGATGGTTTTGAGCGCGTACACCCTACCGCAGTGATTCACGCGACGGTCAAAATTCCCGACGACGTCAGAATTGGGCCCTATACAGTAATCGAACGCGGCGCGGTGATCGGCAAAGGTTGTATTTTGCAGTCGCACGTGGTTGTCGAGTTTGAAGCGTTCATCGGTGAAGGCACAGTGATTCAGCATCACAGTATTGTCGGTTTTCAATGCATCGTAGGTAAAAACTGCCTCATCTTGCCACACAGCGTGATTGGTTCAGAAGGTTTTGGTTACTCGCAAGACGAGAATTTTCACCATTACCGCATTCCGCAGACGGGCAATGTTGTGCTAGGTGATGATGTAACGATCGGCGCGCTGAACGCCATAGACCGCGCGACATTCACCAGTACTGTCTTTCACGACAACGTGATCTGTGACAACATCTGCCATACGGCGCATAACTGCGAAATCGGCGAAAACTCCATATTGCTGACAGGCTGGAAAATGGCCGGCTCATCGAAAACCGGCAAGCGCGTCATCGCGAGCGGCGACGCAATGGTCAAAGACCACGTATCTATCTGCGACGATGTGGTTCTTGTTCACCGCGCGGGCGTGATTGCTGACATAACAGAGAAGGGCATGTATGCACAGTCGCCCTCGCAGCCGATGCGTGAATATGTGAAGAATTTCGGGGCATACCAGAAGCTCGGCGATATGGCGAAAGAGTTCAAAGAGCTCAAGAAACAGGTCGCAGAACTTATGGCAGAAAAAGCGGGAAAATAGGCCGCTTCAGCCGGTCTAGTTTCCGAACAGGACCAGGCCTTTTTCCAGTGCCTGGCGAATGTTCTTAAGCGAACCGAAACGCGCCTGCACTTCAGGGTGCTGTTTCAGAAAATCGGCCGCGGTCTCGAGCAGCTCGCCATGAATACGAAGGTCGGCGACATGAAATTCTGACGCCCCGGATTGTTTGATACCGGTCATTTCGCCTGCACCGCGCAATTGAAAGTCGACCTGCGCCAATTCAAATCCGTCTTCGGTACGCACCATTGCATCGAGTCGCTGCTGGCCTTCGGCGGTCAGTCGTTCGGGCGCCACCAAAATGCAGAAACTCTGGTGTTCGCCGCGTCCCACCCGGCCGCGCAGCTGGTGCAGTTGCGACAATCCAAACCGGTCAGGATTTCTGATTACGATCACATTTGCGTTGGGTACGTCGATGCCGACTTCGACCACGGTGGTTGAAACCAGAACTTGAATCAATCCTTCTTTAAATTTCTGCATTGCCCGGTCTTTTTCGTCGCTGGTCAGTCTGCCATGCAACAGACCGAGGCGCAAATCGGGAAAGACATCGCGTTCAAGCTCGGCGTATTCTCCCATCAGAGACGCCATAGTTCTTGCTTTGCCGGTTTCCACGCCGGCGCGAACTTCGGCACCTGCGGGTGTCATTTCCGAATTTTCGCTCTCTTCGATCACTGGGTAGATGATGTACACCTGCCTGCCTTCGCTCACGTATTTGCGCACGGCTTTGTAAATGCGGTCGAGGTCGGACTCGCTGAAAAGGCGTGTGTCGACCTTGAGGCGGTTCTTGGGTTTTTCTCTGAGGTAGATGGGTTCAAGGTCGCCATAATAGGCGAGCGTTAGCGTGCGCGGTATCGGCGTCGCGGTCATTGATAGCAGATCGGGTGTCTTGCCCTTCGCCCGCAGCTTCTCGCGCTGCTCGACGCCGAAGCGGTGCTGTTCGTCGATGATGATGAGCGCAAGGTTCTTGAAGTTCACGTCGTCTTGAATAAGGGCATGCGTACCGATCGCAATCTGTGAGTCGCCGCGCGCGAGGCGGTCGAGTTTTGCCTTGCGCTCTTTTGCGGCGTCTTTGCCGAGTACAAGCTCTACACCTTCGAATGAACCACCTGGCAGAACATTCAAGAAGGTCTGGTAGTGCTGCCGTGCAAGAATTTCTGTCGGGGCAAGGTACGCGACCTGCAGGCCGTGCCGCATATAGACGAGAGCAAGAATCAGCGCGACTAGGGTTTTGCCGCTGCCGACGTCGCCCATCAGCAGGTGGTTTACCGGCCACGCAGCAGCAGAGTTTTTGAGCAGCCCGGCGATCGCCTTCTTCTGGTCACCCGTCAGTTCAAACGGAAGCCCTTTCTCGAGTGATTCGATCTCTTTTTTCAAGGCAGGATTAATCTCAATTCTGAAAGTCTTTTCGATCAGGCGAATCGCCGCCTTCTTCTCTTCATTGAGCACTGAAAAGAGCATGAGCTCGTCGAAGGCCATGCGTCGGCGCGCATATTCCGTCTCTTCCATCGTCTCGGGAAAGTGGATCTTATGTAGCGCTTCGGCAACGCCGGGCATCTGCCATTCATTCAAAGTTGCAGCAGGCACATAATCGGTGATGCGCTTCTCGTATTTTGCCAGGCATGCACCTATTTTTTCGCGCAATGATTTCACAGTAAGGTAGGCTGCACGCATGCCTTCGGTTATGCGGTAGATCGGTACGATTCGTCCGGTATGAACGGGAGTACCCGAATCGTCTTCGGTGGTAATCAGTTCCCATTCGGGATGCATGAAGCTCATGCGCCCGCGAAAAATTTCGAGTTTGCCCCAACAGGCAACCTGCGTGCCGACCGTTAAGACCTTCTGCAGGTAAGCACCCGCGTTGAAGAAGGTCGCGTAAATAATGAAGCCATTAGATTCTATCTTGATGGTGAAGCGGCGGCGTCCGGCGAACTTCATTTCCGCGTGAAGAATCTGGCCAACGACGGTTACCAGGTCACCCGCGCGCGAACTTCGCAGGTCAAGTTTCTGCGATCGATCGATATACTTACGCGGCAGATAGTAGAAAAGGTCGCGCACGTCTTTGACTTTGAGACGGCTCAGAACCTTGAGCTGCTCCGCAGAGAAGAGGCTGGTGTCAGAAAGAGAAATCATAGTTCCATTCGGGTCACTTCGAGCGCCTCAGTGACCGGATGCTCGAATCGCCGACCTAGACAATGAAGTAACTTGTTGGTCGCTGAGGCGCTCGAAGCGACTTGCGCTATCCCGGTAACGACAGAATGGTCTCAACAGTATTGATGTCAAGATTCACGCGCTGAGCGATTTCTTCTGCCGTCCACTGGAAAGCCGCGAGTTTGCGAACCATGTCTTTTTTGTCGCCGACACCCGCGGGTGACAGCGTTTTGGTGATCGTGACTTTGTTCGCAGTTTCGTCATCCATTGCTTTCATGAATTCTGACAGCTGGCGTACCTTAGACTCAGCGTTCTGCTCAATTTTTTCGATTTGCTGCACGCTCGAAGCCATAGCTTTACGCAGCTCTTCGAATTGTTTGTTGAAGGCAATAATCTGTGTTTTCTTTTTCTCGATATCGGTCATCAGGTCTTCGATTTCCATGAAGCGACCCTGAATTGATTGCAGCTCTTGCTCGTTTTTATGCAGGCCCACCATCTGGTCGGTGATCGTATCGAGCTGGTCTTTGAGTAAGACTGACCGCTGTTCGACCCGCTGGAAAAAGCCATTGAGTTGTGCGATGCCGTCGTTGAGAGAATCGATATGTTTATCTTGCGCTTCAATCTTGTCTATTGTCTTCTGTATCAGACGGTTTTCGTCTATCATGTTCTGCAGCAGCACGTCTGTCTTGCGGCGTTCGTCATCGAGTTTCGCATAGTGCGCTGAGAATTCATCCATGTTTGTCTGGATCTTCTTCAGCTGAATCGACTTGCCTTCGATCTCATTCTGCATCGAGAGTACGAAATTGATGCTTTCTTCGAGCCGATCGACTTTATCCCGCTTTTCTTTAAGCATCAGCAGCTCGGTTTCGAGTTTGGTGCGCATCTCTTTCAGTTCTTCAACGCGCTGGTAAACTTCGCCGAGTACCTGGTTCTTGCTTTCTGCCTGTTCGATTTTTTGTGAAAGCTCGCGTACGAGCGTGCGCATGTTTTCGGCAGACTGCTTGCTTTTCTCTATGCTGAGACCTTCTGCTTTGAGTTCACGCAGGGCTTCTTTAAGATCGCGAATCTCCTGACCGGTTGAGCGTGTTTCTTCGACAATTGCTGCGTAGACTTCTTGCTGGTTTTCCTGAAATTCTCTGAATGTCGCGCTGGTGTCAGACTTCATTTCCATGAGCCTGTCCATCAGTTCGTTCACCTTGCCTTTGAAATCGCTGACAGATTCTGACGACAGACTCTGCAGCTGCTGTTTATGCCGGTTTTCGCGTTCGCCGAGTTCCTGATCAAACAGCTTTAATTGCTGGTCGTTCGTCTGCCGCATTTCGTTTTCGATGCGGCGTTTTTCACTCTGCAGGTTTTCTATGAGATTTTCTTGTGAAGATTCGAGACTCTTCTTCATGTCAAAGAAACGGGCGATGTTAAGCTCAATTTTCGAGCTGAATTCGTTCTCTTTTTCTTCGATGCGCGTTTTAAACTTCTGCAGCGTATCGCTGAAAGAGTTGGCCGATTTTTCCTGCGCTTCTTCGATAAAATGCTTCGCGTGGCTGAGACGGTCTTCGAGTTCGGCGTCCATATCGCGCATCATCTCTGCGCGATTCTTTTCTATCTCGAGCGTATTTTTGTGCAGTGCGTTGCGGGCGTCTTTGACAATCTCTTCGAGGCGTGCCTGCGCACTTTCAAAGTGACGGTCAGCGTCTGAAATTCTCTCACGCAGCCCCTTGTCGAGGCTGGTCAGGTTTTGCATAAACTGACGCTCCCGCTCGCCAAGTTCTTCCCGGTAGTCGTTGAGACCTTTTTCGGCGGCTTTCTTGAGCTCTTTCAGGTAATTAGCAAATTCTTTTTCGGTATTCTGCGAGATATCTGCAACCTTGGTTTCCAGGTTTTCGCAGCGCTCTTCTGTCTGCTGCACGATCTGAGTGACTTCAGCCTGAACAGAGCTCAGTTTTTCGCGCAGCATGCCCGATTCGCGTAAAATTTCATCTTCGATGTCGCTGAAGAGTTCGCGCGAAGCGGTCTTGATTTCTCCGAGGGCTTTGTGCAGTTCGGTCTGCATCTCTTCCAGACCGCGTGAGCGGTTGGTCGAAAGCGTTGCATTGATGTTCTTGCTCACGTCTTCGATTTCATCAAGTTTGTTTGAAAGCTCGGCTTCGCGGCGTGAGGCCTCCTGAAACAGTGTTTCGCGTGCTCGCGCATACTGGTCATTGAACTCTTCGATATTTTTCTGAATTTTCTGTGCTTCGCTGCGTGCTGACTTGATGATCTCGTCTTTTTTGGCGAGTGCATCGAGGTCGAGGTTCGAGATCTGGTCGCGAATACGCTCCGCTTCGCCTGCGATCTCGTGAAATAGCAACGAGCGCTGCTGTTCGAGTTCTTCCCTGAAGACATGCAGCTTCTTGCGCATCGTGTCTTCGGTGCCGCTGAGTGTCAGTTTCAGCGTCTCAAGTTTTTGCGCCTGTTCGTGCATGTCGCGCAGCAGATCGTTTTTGATATCGCGAATCATGTCGGGCACGGTGATTTCGAGGTTTTTTTCTGCGGAGAAAATACGTTCTTGCAGGTCGGTCACCGATTGAATCTGCAGGTTGATACGATTCTCTATGTTGACCGTCAGGTCTTGCGCGCTCTTTTTCAGGTCGATTTCGAGCTGCTCATAACTGTGTTCAACTTCACCTTTCAGGTCTGCATGGCGCGCCATAAGGTCTTCGCGTAAATCACCCTGCATGCGCAGCGTCTCGTTAGTTATTTCTTCAAACTTCTTCTCGAGCACTGTGAGAATTTCACCGGATTTGTCTTTTAATGCAGCTTGAAATGCATCGATCATGTTCGCCGCTTCGTCATCGACCTGCTTCACATGATCTTGCAGCTTCTTGATCTTTTTCTGCTGTTGGTCTATCTTATCGAGCGACTCGTTGATAAATTTCAGCTGGTCTTTGACCGAGCGTGTGGTATTGTCGAGCGACTGCAATTCGCCGTCCATCACGCGCAGGCTCTGCCGCGTTGTCTCGACTGAAGTCAGGTCTGCGCGCGCCTGTTCGAGTTTTTCGCCGAGCCCCAGCAGGTATTTGTCGGCCGTGATGAGCAGTGAGTCAAAACGCACGGTCGCGTCTTTTAGTTCTTCTTTTTTCTTGAGCGTAAGTTCAGCGAGCTCGCGCTCCGCCCTTTCAGCGATTGCTTTGATTTTCTTCAGATTGACGTTCGATTTGTCGAGCCGGCGCAGAAACAGGGTGAAGAACACCGATGCCGCTACCGGTAGGGCGTACTCGAGCATATTATGTCACATTATTATGTCACATCCACGTTTACAAGCCTTTTTCAGTGCACGTATTGAAAGCGGAATTATTACCCTAAGGGATGACGAAATCAGAATTTTGCAATTGCCAGGTGTTCAGGGTCGGCTTTCGCCTGTTTCTTGAGTCGGGCCAAAACCTCCGCAATTTTTTCGAAACTCACGGCTATTGACCCCGCAGTCACTTCGATGATCGCGGCGCTGACGGCCAGAAGCGGGAACTCGGCCTTCTGGTTTTTTCGATCAAGAGACGAATAGTGCCCACCGGCGCGTTCTTCCGGGGTGAAAAATGGTCTGATTTCGTCCGCGAAGCGCTGCTGTATTTGCGTGACGACGTTTATCATGTGGATATCGGGATGAGCCGATGAGTTGAGGCCCAGAAAAAAATCATCACCACCAATATGTCCAATGAAGACATCTGTGGGTACGATCTCTTTCAAAATTTGTGCGAAAAGTGACAGCGCGCGGTCGCCCTGTCTGAACCCAAAATGGTCATTAAACGGCTTGAAGTGGTCAAAGTCAAAATAGACCAGCCACGCATGGATCGCGCCTTCGCTTAGTACGTTATCAACAAAAGCGTGTATCAATCGATTACCGGGGAGACCCGTGAGTGGATTCGTGTCCCGTGCCTCTTCGAGTTGTTTTTCGTTGATGATGCTCAGCAAAGATTTGGCATTGAGAAACCCGAAGTATTTCAGGTCTTTGACGATAATGACACCCTCGCAGTCTGCATTATTCACGAAAATTTCGAGTATCTTGTCCTGTGGCGTGTAGATGTCAGCGACGGGGCTGCGCGAAATAAAATTGCGCAGGCCACGCGTGACAGATTTATTGGCGAGCAGCTCACGACCGAAGGGTGAATAGATGTATTTCTTGAGCATCCTCTCATGCACAATACCGAGCGGATAGTCGTTTGAATCGAGAATCGGAAAGAAATTATACTGCAACTGGTCGTGAAACTTGTCGAGCAGCGTTCGAACGTCGGCGTCGATGCTTATTGTTTCAATTTGCAATATGCTGCGTGTGACGAGCTCGGCATCGTCAGTTGCACGACGCTTTTGCCCGTCATGCGCGCGCACAACGGATTCGTAAGTAGGACTTAACTCCGCGACTTCTGTTGTCGGCCGCGCAACGAAGTAACCCTGTATCAGATCGAATCCAATCGTTCGGCAGATATTAAGCTCTGCCGCTGTTTCGACGCCTTCAGCAACCGTTGTCACGCCCTGTACCTTGCAGAGATTGATCATGTGCGAGCATAGATTGCGCTTGCGCACATCGGATTCTATATTCGAAATCAGAAACCTGTCGAACTTAAGCAGATTTGGCTCTGAATGATAGAATAGCTCAAAACCAGCATAGCCCGAACCAAAATCGTCGAGTGCGATCTTGATACCCCTGTCTTGCAGATTTCGCACAAATCCGTTGAGCGTCTGGTTTGACTGAATCTGGTATTTTTCATTGATCTCAAAACAGATCTGATCGCTGCTCAGTTCAAAGTTTGCCATCAGGCTTTCGGTCACACCGGGCCGATAGTCGGGCATCTCGAGCATGCGCGGATCGTAGTTATAGAAAAGAATTAACCTCTCGCTAAACGGGAGCGTCTTAAATTTAGCAATAGCCTTTTCTCGCAGGCGAATATCCACAAAAAAAAGCACATTTTCTTGAAATGCCGCATCGAACAGGGCATGCGGCGAATCATAACCTATCGCCTCAAAACCGCGAACCAGTGCCTCGACCGCGTACGTCGCTCCCGTAACAGCATGGACTATGGGCTGCAGGGCGAAATCGAGAAGGTTAAGGTCGTTCTGCCAGCGGGCGAAGACGCCAGCTTCGTCAAGAACGGGGCCACGATAGTGCGTTGGTTCGGTGAGCTCGTGATGAGCAGACGAGAATTTCGGGTCGCTCATATGTTTCGGTAAGTAACGAAATGACAACCTCGCGTAAACTCTTGTTATGTCTTGTCCGGCTCAGCACGGCGGCGCTCAGGGATTATTCTGCCAGGCAGCTCTGGTTATTGGTAAAACTTCACCTTCTCAGCCAATTCTTCACGCGGAGTGTGAAAGCGGTTGAGATCGGGTTCTGCCAGCGGATAACCGAGGCTAAGCCCGACGACCACCTTTTGCTCGGGCGGCAGGCCGAGTTCGGCGCGCACCACCTCTGGCGCGGCAGACAGGGCGGCCTGTGGGCAACTGCCGAGTCCGAGTTCGCGCGCGAGCAGCATTACAGACTGCAGGTAGCAGCCGATGTCGATGCCGACATAATAGTTAGTCTCGAAGTTGCTCGTGATGAAGACCGCGACCGGAGCATCAAAGAATTTGAAGTTGTCAACCATGAACTGGTCGCGCGCGGCCTTGTCTTTGCGGTCGATACCCGCAACGCCATAAATTTTCATGCCGAGGTCAAACATGCGGCGTTTTGCATCTGCCGGGTAGATGGTCGGCCAGGCAATATCAGGACCAAGCTGGCCCGCAATCGCCGCCTGCGTCAAGAGTTCGGCCAGGCGTGTGCGTTTGGCCCCTGTGACGACATGCACCTGCCAGGGTTGTGAATTTTTCCAGCTGGGGGTTCTGAGGCTTGTAGCGAAGAGTGCATCAAGTTTTGCCTGTTCGACGGGGCGCGTGTCGAAGCGGCGTATGCTGTGCCGGGTGTTCATTGCCTCGGTGACGCTCGCTGCGTGGCCAGTGATTTCTTTGAGTTCGACAGTCTCGGTTTCCATAATCCCTCCGCCTGATTTTGGCTTGACGCACTGCGTTGCCAGACAGACAAGTCTGTCTGTTCAAGAAGGCAGATGACCGCGTCAACGAAAAAAACAACTGCCATCGGCGCCCGTGAACGCCTGCTGCGTACAGCCGCGAGGCTTTTCGAGTCGCAGGGGTATGAGGCCACCGGCATTAACCAGATTATTGCCGAATCGCAGACGGCAAAGGCAACATTTTACGATCATTTCGCGTCAAAAGAGCTGCTCGGCCGCGAATACCTTGCAGCATACGGCAAGAAGCACATCGAACTGCTGCACCTGCTGATGCAGCGCTCTGAAACCCCGCAGCTGTTTATCGCAGCCTGGGTGCGGCTAATCAGAAGGCAGAACCGGTCAGGGGTGTTCTACGGTTGCCCTATGGCGAACCTGCGCGCACAGATCGGCGTCGACGCACCGGTGCTGACAAGTGCCATCGCGCACCTGGCTGCAGGCACAATCGAGGCCATCGCCGGCTATTTGCGTCAGTTCTATGGGCCGAAGGCTGGATCCCACAGGCATTCATTGGCGGTTGCCAGGCGGATTTTTCACATCTATGAGGGTGGTGTCCATGTTTGGCGGCTCACCGGCGATGACGCTGCGCTCGACGATATTGAGCCCCTTTGCCTTACTGTTCTTGCCCGCGATTGCTGTTGACGCGGTGTCTCAAAAGCGCTTTCAGACTCGATGCCGCGGGATGTAGCGCAGCGGTAGCGCACTTGCTTTGGGAGCAAGGGGTCGCTGGTTCAAATCCAGTCATCCCGACATTTTAACGCATCAAACAAAGGTTCGATGCGGTACGCTATTAAGCGCACGTAGCTCAGTTGGATAGAGCAACAGCCTTCTAAGCTGTGGGTCAGGGGTTCGACTCCCTTCGTGCGCACAGCGCAGTCGAAGGGTAAACTTACAGCGACATCGAAACGCGCTGCGTTTCGATGTCGCTGTAAGAAAATACATGGTGGTCGTAGCACCGAAGACGGAGACCGAAGACGGTCACAGTTGGTAGAGCTTCCGTTCGCGGGCGCGCCAGCTGCCTACGATAAGACATGGTGGTCGTAGCTCAGTTGGTAGAGCGTCAGATTGTGATTCTGAATGTCGCGGGTTCAAGCCCCGTCGATCACCCAATGGCCCATCGGAGCGCAGCGCGATCTTTCAGATTGCGCAAAGCGCAACCGAAAGCAGCGAAGCGCTTTAGCAGCAATTTGGCAAAGCCAAATTGCGAGGCTTTCGGTTGCGGCTCTTCGGTGGGCCAAAGCGATACTCGCTCTTGCAAAGTGCAAAAGCGTTTACGCGTTAGCGAGCGTGGTGAAATTGGTAGACACGCGGGATTTAGGTTCCCGTGCCGCAAGGCGTGGGGGTTCAAGTCCCTCCGCTCGCACAGGACGTGCGCGGGTCGACGGTTGGCACGATGCCATCTATACCGGCGACCGCTCGCACAGAAGACCACACGCGGGAATAGCTCAGTGGTAGAGCACCTCCTTGCCAAGGAGGGGGTCGTGGGTTCAAGTCCCATTTCCCGCTCAATTCAGATTCGTTTATGAATTGCGCGAACACACCCCACAATTTTGTGTGGGTGTGGCAATCATGATCTCACAGCTATTGCGACGTTTCGTGAAAACATCCTCATTTTGCGGGTTTCTTTTTGCGAGTGCAGTTCTGGCTCTCGCTGTATTGCTGATGGCGTGTGGCGGCAACGATAAGCCTGCGGATGTTATCACGATACCGCTCAAGTACCGTGCAGAGATTCTCGACCCTTTGCACGCAGTAGACGAGTCGACGGTACTCGTGATTAATTTTCTGCACCGGCGGCTCTTCGCGTATGATACCGAAGGTAAAATTTACGCTGACCTCGCAGAAAGCGAGCTGCTCACCGGACGCGTTGCGCGCATTCGGCTGAGGCGATCACTCGCGACTGCCGACGACGTTGTCTACGCGCTGCAGCGGGTGCAAAAAGATGCAAACCAGAGTTGGGTGATGGAGCAGATACGCGCGGTGGTCAAGGTCAATGACCAGACGATCGACATCGAGCTTGCACCGTCGCCGCGACCGGCGCTCGCCGACTGGCAGATGGCGCGCATCAAGCTGACGCTGCCTCAGTGTGCGATTTTCGACGCAGCCGAGCACCGCAAGAGTAAGAGTTTCGTACCATTCTCACGCTACCGCATCGAGAGCCAGACGGGCGATCGCATACTTTTCAGAACTACCGACGGGACGCCGAAACTCGAATTTCTCGCGATGCCCGACGAGACCGCTCGGTATTTTGCGTTTCGCGAGGCGCGGCTTGATTCGTACGAAGCGCTCGGCATTCACCGCAAATTACCGTACGATGCCTCAGTCTATGAGCCGCAGACGATGTATGACCTCGTTGTGCTCTATGCTGCTCTAAATGCCGGGCCGGCCTCTGCGCTTGCGCAGCCTGGTTTGCGCCGGGCACTCAACGGTGCGTTTGATCGCAATTCGCTCTGCCAGAATACCCTGCTCGGGGCGTGCTCGGGCGCCGACTATCCGGTGCCGGCAGTGCTTTCGCCGGCGCCGAAGCTGCCTTTTCCCGCCGCAGGCGATTATGTCTTGCCTGAAAAAACGGAAACTGTCACACTTTTCACCCTAAGCGATAAAGAGCGTATGCTGATCGCCGAATACATGCGCCAGGTGTTCAGCCAGTTTAACATTCGCCTTGAATTTCGCATACTCGATTTGCCAAGCATGGTGCGCGAGAGCAACAAGGGCACACGTGGCATCTACCTGATGAAATGGTCGGGTGACTATCCGCATGCAGAAAATTTTCTGATGCCGCTTTTCCATTCTCGCAATGCCGGAATCGGTGGCAATCGCGCGCACGTCAAAGACGAAAAGCTCGATGCGATGCTCGATCGGTCGGGGTATTCAGCCGCCGAGGTCGATGCGATTCAGCAGCGGCTGCGCGAACTCTCTCCCTGGCTGTTTATTGGCTTTCAGAACATGCAATTTTACCGGTTGAAGGCATCACGACTCAGAATACCGAAAATTTTCGCCGGTTGGGGCGAACGCGCCATCGCAAACTGATATAGTCAAACCCGCGGCGATGCCCGCCGGAAAACGATGCTTCTACTTCTCTGTTTTGGTTTTTGCAGTCTTCTGGGCTTTTCTTTCTTCGCCGACTTTCTGTGCCTCACGAAGATCGTTCTCTATTTTCTGCAAAATTGCGAGCATACGCGGATACAAGTCTGCGCTGATATACCCGGCATTAAATGAGCTCAGCGCGAGCGAGTCGCGCGGGCGCACCAGGGTATTCTCACCCTGCAGGGTCGTCTTGCCGATCGGCCTGACATCAGGCGGGAAAAAAGCATAACGCGCGACAACAGTATCCAGTTTGTCCGTGCGTTTGATGCTAAAGGTACCTTCGAGTGGAGGTATCAGCTTCGGGTCAAGACCTGCACTTTTCAAGAGCTCAGTAGTCCCTGCGGCCGTGGCTTGAGCATCGAGCGCCAATAAACCATTGATGCGCATCGCCTGAAGCAGCTGCGCATATTCGGCCGCATGCGACGGCTTGATACTCAGCAGATTTTCTACGTGCCATACATTGGTCTTCTTATTACCTTCACCTTTGACGAGCATGCGCAGTTTGAGCATGCCGCCGGTCTTCTCGCGCACCAGCGGATATTTTGCCAGCACCTGTGGGGAAATCTTCAATTCGAGAGTATCGATGCCTTCGCCGCCAAACGGATGCAGCGATGTTTCGCGCTGCGCAAAGATGTTGTTCACCAGGCGCCGCACGGAAAAATCTGGCCCAATAAAGATCTTGTTTTTCAGCCGATCGAGCAGGTAGCGGCGCGTGTCGCCTTGCGTCGCCGTGCCAACGCAGAACTCTTGCTGGTCGGCTTTGAACTGCAGTTTCAGAAGGTTAGGGCAATCTTTAAAACCGTATTCAGCATCGCGGTTTTTTGCTACATCAGCCGCTTGCCCGTCAGAGGGTGCTTCATAAGGCAAGATAAAGTAATAATCGGGCGCAGCCCAGTCGAGCACGATACTCTTCACCAAGGCGCTCGAATAGAATCTTTTTACGTTGGCAAGTTCGGCTACGCGTTTCGCCAGTGTGCCATCGGTGGTCGTCAGTTCTTTGATGTCGATTCGGTATACCGGCTCTTTCGGCTGCACCGGGTTTTCTTCGCGGTGGATTTCATAGGCAACACGCACCTTTCGCTTGTCGGTGAGCTGCATCTCGCCTGCGTACGATATTGCCATCAATTGGTCGGCTTTGCGCGTATAGTATTTCTGCAGCTCCCCTGACTTTTTGGTTTCAGGCCAGAAAATGGCGAGTATGAGTACGGCCAACGCGCCGCCAAAGAGCAGAGAGATCTTGTAACGGATGAGAAAGTTCATGGTGCAGGTGCCTCGGGTGTGGTGGGTGCCGCCGGCGCTGTTGGCGGCGCGGGTATCGGGTTTGCCGCCGGCAGCGTTGTCGTGGGGTCACCCGATGCCGGCGGTGAGACCTCGGGAACCGGTTCGACGGGTGTTCCCGAAGGATCAAATTCCTGAGGTTCGGTGCCGCGCACGAATGCCTGATCCAATACTTCATCTTCGCAGGCGCCTGGAAACTTGGACAAGAGTCCAGTTGCCGCGCAGAAAGATTTTCTTACGATTTGGCTTTGATCAAACAGTTCGGCGAAGGGTGGCGGTTTGCCGCCGCTATAGCGCGTCGATTTGAGATAGTCTGCGTAGCGCGGTGCGCACAGGCCGCTGCCCGACCTGCCGGCACCGAGCGTCGTATTGGCGTCGTTGCCGACCCACATCACCGTCGCTTCGTCAGAGACGAGACCGACGAACCATGCATCGACATACTTTGAGGTAGTGCCCGTCTTGCCGGCGACGTCGAAGGCGAGGCGCCCTTCAGAATTGCGCAGCACCTTCATGGCAGGCTCGGCGGTGCCGCCGCCATCAACCACTGCCTGCATCAGAGTGATCGCAACGTAGGCGGCGGCAGGGTCCATGACCTGTGGCGGTTCTGTGGGCTCGGGGGCTTCCCAGATCTGGCGCCCCTGGTTATCTTCGATGCGCAGCAGATCGCGAGGTTCGACGCGGCGTCCCCGGTTGAGCATTGTCGCGTACATTTGCGCGAGCTGTATCGGTGTAAACGACGAGCTACCTAGAGCAACCCCAAGTTCACGGGGAATCTTTTTCTCTATGTCAGAATATGGTATCTGCAGAATCTCATGCACCAGCGAGCGCAGGTCGTCGAAGTCGAGCTTTTGCAACACGCGAATCGCCGTAGGGTTTCGGCTGAGTTTCAGTGCATCGCGCACGGTGATCTTGCCGAGAAATTTACCGTCGTAGTTCTGAAAGTCTTGCAGCGGCTCGTCGGCGATCAGCGTCGCGGGGGTAATGACCTGTTTCGAGAGGGCAAGATAAAAAAGCAGGGGCTTGATCGTCGACCCAATCTGGCGGTCAGCCTTGAGCGCACGGTTAAACTGGTTTTGCTGTGAGAACTCCGCACCACCGACCATCGTCAAGATGTAGCCGGTTTTGGGTTCAATGCTGACAAAGGCCGCATTCGTCGATGCCAGCGCGCGTTCGTATTCTTGTATGCGGGCGGCGTTGTTTTTCTTGCGGGCGCCCTCGAGTAGTTTTTCGTAATGTTTCTTCTGCAGCTCGACCGCCGCTTTCGCTGATCTCTGCGCGACGATTTGGCGACCGAGATCGAGAGTCGTGTGGATGCGCAGACCGCTGCGGTTCAGCGCATCTTGCGTAAACTGAGTGGTGAGTTTTTGCCTCAGGTAATCGAGAAAGAACGGCGCGTAATTGCGGCCAGAAAGCCGGTCGGGAAAATCTGCAATGCCCGACTGTTTGCTGTCTTTGCCCGCGATGCGCCACGACTGAAAAAACCGACGCCTTTCATTGGGAATCTTTTCCTGTTGCAGTTTTCCGACGGCCGACAGCGATTGCAGCACGACGAGCTGCCGTTCGAGAAAGCGCGGCAGGTCTGTCAGCGGCGAATATGCCTTAGGGTTGGGAATGATACCCACGAGGCTTGCCGCTTCACCCACGGTGAGCCCCCGCGCCGATTTGTTAAAGTAGAACTGCGAAGCAGTCTCAAGGCCATAGATGCCATGCCCCATGTAGATGAGATTCAGATACATCTCGAGTATCTCTTGTTTGTTGTACTTCGCTTCAATCGCCTGCGCGCAGAAGTATTCAAACATTTTGCGGTCGAGCGTCTTTTCCTGATTGGTGAAAAGAACCTTTGCGAGCTGCTGCGTGAGCGTCGAGCCGCCCTGAGCAAAACGCAGGCGCAGTGTGTTGCGCACGATTGCACGAAAGATGCCCGCGTAATCGATACCGTGGTGCTCGTGAAATTTGCGGTCTTCGCTCGCAATCAGTGCGTCGGTGAGATGCTTCGGGTAATCTTCAAAATTGAGCAGGCTGCGCCGTTCGGTGTAGAACTCGCCGATGAGTTTGCCATAACGATCGAACACCTTTGAGGGTATCGCCACCGCACCGGGTTCAATAGAGGCGACGGTATCTTGCGAAATGGCGCCGCTGCGCAAACGGTCAAGCTGCTGTTTGTAAAGCGTCAGCTTCTGCATCACGGCAGTTTCTTCGTCTACCCAGCGGTTGTGCGCGAGAAACACGCGCACGCCGAAGTAGAGCCCCAGCAGCAAAACGTAATAGCGTATTTTGCCGCGAATGAAGATTTGATAGAAGCGACGCATGTAGTGCACTACGGCAGGGTGCCGTTACACTTTGCACAGAAAAGAAAATTTTGATTCGCTTGATCATTTTGCCCGAAGGGCAAAATGATCAAGCTTTAATCGACGTAACTTGTAATTTGTGGTACGACTGGCGGTGGCCCCACTTGCGGTGGTTGTGCTTCTTGGTACGATAGAAGACGCCGACGATTTTGGGGCCTTTGACTTCTTCGAGCACTTTCGCCGTTACCGACGCGCCTGACAGAAATGGCTGGCCGATTTTTACCTGGCCGTTATTGCTGACAGAGAGCACTTCGCTGATAGTGAGATCTTTACCGGGTTCGGTTCCCGTGAGTTCGGCAAAAAAAACGGTGTCTTGTGCCACCCGATATTGCTTGCTCCCGACTTGAATAACTGCCTGCATAACCGACATTTTGGGGTAGCGAGACATGTGGTCAAACCAATAGTGATTGTTACCACGCCATTCCGGGTTGCGCCCCGGGCCGGCCAAATCTGCTGTACGCGCTGCTGCGGCCCATTTAGCCTGCAGGCCGATTACGGTTATCAATCCACCCTGAAGGTTAAATAAGCCTCAGGGTATAGAGGTTTTGGAGGATCCATGAAGATACTAAAGACATTCGGCATCATTTTGGCGGCTACTGTCGCGCTGCTGCTGGCAATTGCCGCTTTTGCGAAAAAAGAGTACTCGGTCACGCGCGAGGCGACCATAAACCAACCGAAAGATAAGGTTTTTGCCTACATCGCGCAGCTCAAAAACCAGGATAATTTTAGCGTCTGGGCAAACATGGACAAAGAAATGAAGAAGTCGTACCGCGGCACCGATGGCACCGTGGGTTTCGTTTCAGCCTGGGACAGCCAAAAAGACGACGTCGGCGCGGGTGAGCAAGAAATAAAGAAGATTCTGCCCGGCGAACGTGTCGACTATGAGCTGCGGTTTCTGCGCCCATTTCGGGCGACGAACGAAGCGTTTTTGAAGGCTGAGGCCGTCGACCCCACCAAAACCAAGGTAATCTGGGGATTTCACGCTAAAATGCCTTTTCCGATGAATTTGATGCTCGTCTTTGTTGACTTTGAATCCATGATCGGCAAAGACTTTGAAACAGGTCTTTTGAACCTCAAGCTGCTGCTCGAGAAGAAGTAGCCGGGCCCGACACCGCTTTACGCGGTGTCTCTCTCACCGTTCATGCCTTATGAAGCTGAGCCATTTTACCGCGCATCCCTGGCATGGTGTGGCAATCGGTGAAGACGCGCCGAACGTAGTCACCGCTTTTATCGAGATCGTGCCCTCTGATACGATCAAATACGAAATCGACAAAGCGTCGGGACTCATGAAAGTCGACCGTCCGCAGAAATATTCGTCGCTGCCACCCGCGCTCTACGGCTTTATTCCGCAGACATACTGCGACGAACGCATTCGCGCGCTCGCGAACGACAAGAAGGTGACGAGCGGAGACCATGATCCGCTCGATATCTGTGTTATTACTGAACGCAATATTTCGAGCAACGGTTTTCTCGTGCGCGCGCGCACGATCGGTGGCCTGAGGCTGATCGACGACCACGAGGCGGATGACAAAATTATCGCCGTCATGGCCGATGACCCTATCTACGGCAGCATTGAAACGCTCAAAGACGCTCCACAATCGCTGATCGACCGTATTCGCCACTACTTTCTGACGTACAAAGATTTTCCCGGCCAGAAACGCAAGATCGAAATGGGCGAAGTTTATGAGCGCGACGTCGCCTGCAAGGTGATCGAAGCCGCAGTCGCCGATTACAAAGCGAAGTTTCACTACTAAAATATGATCAGTCTGCAAAATATCGGCATGTCTTACGGTGAGCGCGACCTGTTCACCGGGGTTTCGCTGCAACTCAATGAAAACACGCGCTACGGTATCACCGGGGCGAACGGTTCGGGTAAATCAACGCTGCTGAAAATTCTCGCAAACCGCGATCAACCCAGCGAAGGTAAAATAGAGATACAGAAGGGCACGCGTATAGCGTACCTCGAGCAGAACCTGCCGCTCGATTCGGGCGAGACTGCGATTCAGATCGTGATTGCGGGCGATGAAATTCTCGCAAAGGCGCTTGCTGAGCGCGATAACCCGAACGCCGACCCGGCGCATGCGGGAGAAGTCGAAGAAATTATCATGTCGCGCGAAGGTTACCGCGCCGAGTCAGAGGCTGCACGCCTGCTCTCGGGCCTTGGCCTACCCGACGAAGTTCACAATATACCAGCGAACAAACTTTCGGGTGGCCAGCTGATGCGCGCGCTGCTCGCGCGTTCGCTCTTTGCCAAAGGCGAAGTGCTGCTGCTCGACGAACCCACCAACCACTTAGACATGCCGGGTATCAAGTGGCTCGAGAATTATATTCTGAACGAGTTTCAGGGTACGCTGCTTCTCATCACGCACGACCGGGGTTTCTTGTCGGCGCTGTCAGAGCAGATTCTTGATGTCGACTACAAGACCATCACCATCTTTAACATGAACTACAACCGCTTCGTCGGTGCGCGCACGCTCGCAGCAGAGCAGAAAGAGCGCGAGGCTGACGCGGCGAAAAAGAAGATCGCCGAGCTTACGGAGTTTATTGACCGTTTTAAGGCCAAGGCGTCAAAGGCGCGCCAGGCGCAGTCACGCGTCAAACAGGTTGAAAAGATTGAAGTCCCCGAAATAATACCTTCGTCACGCCGCAAGCCCTCGTTCAACTTTCGTTACGAGCGCGAATCGGGCCGTGATGTTTTGAACGTGCACAACGTGGGCATGCAATTTACAGACACACCGCTTTTCCAAGGTGCGGAGTTTCTGCTGCGCAAAGGCGATAAAGCCGCAATTGTCGGCCCCAACGGTCACGGTAAAACGACCCTGCTCAAAATCATCGCCGGTGAACTGCAGCCCGTCGCCGGTAGCGTTCAATTTGGCCACGAAGTGCGTATGGGCTACTACGCTCAGGTGCACGAAGAGCTGCGCAAACTCGGCGAGCCATTGCACGAACACCTTCACCAGCTGCACCACCAGAAGGCGGTCAAAGACGTGCGTGGGTCACTCGGCCTCATGCTCTTTGAGGGCGACGAACAGAAGAAAAAACTTTCTGCACTTTCGGGTGGCGAGATGGCGCGTTTCGTTTTTGCCGACCTGATGCTGCAAAAACCCAACTTTCTCGTACTCGACGAACCCACGAACCACCTTGACATCGAAGGCATCGAAGCGCTCGAAGATGCGCTCGCCGCGTTTGAAGGCACCGTGCTGATGGTGAGCCACGACCGTGCATTCATAAAGAAGGTCTGCAACCGTGTGTTCGAACTTAAAGACGGCACGCTGCAAGAGTTGAACGCCGGTGTGCGCGCGCTAGACCGCATGGACGGCAGCGAAGAAGTCAAACCTCTGACAGCCCGCCAAAAGGCCGAAGCTGCGCACGAAGCCGACACGAACTCGAACTACAACGACCGCAAGAAGCAGAAGAGCGACGCCGGCAAAGCGCAGACACGCGTCAAAAAGCTCGAGCAAGAAATTGCGCAGCACGAATCGCTCATCAACGAACTCGATGCCCTGTTCGGTGATGGCGACCGCCTGCAGACGATGGCCCCCGACGAGCTGCGCGCCAAGACTGAAGAGCGCGCCAAACTGCAGAAGCAGCTCGAAGAGCGCCTCGCAGAATGGGAATCGCTGGCGTCGTGATGCCGGCCAGTTCACGGTTCACGCGCGCTCGAGACTGATCACCTGCGTCGGCATTATCTGCCGCACAAACTCTTCGTCGTGACTCGCGAATAGCACAACACCGCCAAAGCCCCGCAAGAAACTAGCTGCGGCCGAACGTGTACCAGCATCAAGGCCGATTTCTGCCTCGTCGAACAAGCAGTAACCCGGCTGCGTCTCTGTCACTGTCGAAAGCAAAATATCAAGTCTCATTCTTTCGCCGGCGCTCAGCTTGTTGGCTTCGTCGAAAACCCGATCGCCCCAATAGCCAAAGCCACCGAGCATGCGCCTAAGTTCGCCATCATTGAGTGTAGACATTCTGCTGCGCGCCATTTGCAGAATACTCTGCGCGCCATGGCCTAATTCGGCACACCTGCCAAGAAACAATCTTTCGTGTGCAGACTGCGTTACGCGCCCGTGGCTTTGTAATGGGGAAAATCCACAAAGGTGCTGCATCAAGAGGCTTTTACCCGCGCCATTCTTGCCGGTGAGGCAAATGCGATCACCTGCCCTCGCAGCGAAACTCACGTCGTCGCGCCACATGGGTTGCCCGCGTTCGGTATAGAGCTGCAAGTGCGCAACTTCAAGGCGAACCTGCGACCGCGTCGGCATCGCATGAGCGAACGCGAACTGCAGATCGAGCCTTTGGGATACCTGACGTCTCGCATCTGCTATTTGTGCGCCGAGTTCGCGCATGCGCTGTCTCGCATGCGCTTCAAGCTTACCCGCGGTTTTTTCAGCGTTGCGCTTCATCAGCCCGAGCGCCACGCGCGGTATGCCCGCGTCGGGTGCACGGCGTGCCGCATTACGGCTGCGGCGCTCTTGGCGTTCGAGCGTCCGCTGCATCTGCCGCTGTTCGAACTTTGCCACGCGTTCGGCCCGCGATGCCGTTGCAGACCGAATCTGCAGATCATGCGCCAATTTCTCGCGGTACGTATCGTAGTGCGAATCGAATACGCGCACGGTCTGCTGCTCGACATGCAGAATGCGCGTCGCCATGTTCAGAAGCTCTGCGTCGTGCGAGACCATCAGCACCACGCGCTGCTTCGCCCCGATGTGCCTCTTCAGCCACAGGCGGTTTGCGGCGTCGAGGTGCGTCTCGGGTTCGTCGAGCAGCAGAATGTCGGTGTCTTGCTGCAGCACCTGCCGCAGCATTTGCATTTTCGCTTCACCGCTGCTATACGGTCGCTCCGCACGGGTAAGGCTTACACCTTGTGGCAGCCACGCAAAGTCTGCGCCGTCTGGCAAATAAACCTGCCCGTTCAAGGGCTCAAGCTCGCGCGCGATCAGCCGCAGCAGCGTCGTCTTGCCCACACCGTTCGGCCCGGCAATCGCCCACACACCGGGCGATAGCGAAAGGTGGATATCTTTAAGAATCAGGTTGTCGGGCGCGTAGCCAAAGCTCACGCCGTGAAGTTTTATATAGGTCATACTGCTCCTGGTTGGGTGGCGACAGAAAACACTGTCGCGTGAAATCAGTGGTGGAGCAGGTTAGCGCATAGACGCAGCGGTTGGCTGCGAGGGAAAACTACACAATGAATGCGTGTGTGTCCAGAAAAAAAGATCTACGACCGCCCTTTTCGGCGGTCCGAAGGTATATAACTCAGAAACTTGTGCCTTACCCTTCAGCCCGGCCCTTGATCACCTTCAGAATATTTTGCTGTATCTCGCTCATGAGAAAATTGCTCCAGATGCGCGCATAGAAATTGAAGTGCGTCGAGATGCGGTGTTCGCTGTAGAGCACGAGGTCAAGTTCGCGGTCGTTCACTTTGCGAATTTCGTAGGTGCCCGACATGACGTCGAAGAACGCGCCGCCGACGGTGACGTGTTCATCGAGCGTAGTGAGCGGTGTCATTTTCGGGTCAGCCTTGATGATAAAGCCGAGTTTTTCGTTGACCTTCCAGTCGGTCACGGTTTCAACAAATTGCAGGCCGCGCTCAAATGTCGCGAGGCGCGTTTGCCCGACACCGTCACCCGAAAGTACAGCTTCGACCGGGCGGGGAAAACCCAGCATGAAAAAGACGCTCTCTTGCGGTTCAGTGATTTTTTCAACACGCACGATTTTGTCCCACACTTTTTGCGGCGACGACTTAATGCGGATCGTATTCGTCACGGTGCGTTTTTCCTGTGGCAGTTCGATACGCTGTTCGAGAAGAGAGAGCGGCATTGGCAGCACCATAAACGCTACGAAGATGAGGTTCTTCTGCCGCACATTCAGAATGATGCGCATAGCGAGCCCGCCGAGACCCGACAAACCCATGACGATGGGAAATGCCATAATCAGGCAAATGGTGCCTTCCCAGCCGATCACGAGCGAGAGTATCAGGCAGCTCGTCGCTGGCAGCATCGGCTCGAAAATTGACTGCGCGTACGAGCGCATGCCGTCGCGCTGCCTGAGCCAGACATGCAGCATGCCTATCGCAAAGGGTACGAAGAACACAAAGCCGAGTGTCATGACCATAAAGCTGGCAGAGCTGAAGATCTTCTCGTCTTTATGCGAAAGCGTGCGCATAAAGAGTTGTGCCGAAAGGCCATAGCTGATGCCGATGCCCAGGGCTGTAAGTACCGATCGCGTCCAGGGTTTCAGTTGTGCTGCCATGCGCCAAGCTCGCAAACCCCGCCGGGCAGACAAGCAGCCTGCAAATTAACCATGCCCGGCGGGGTCAAAATCCAATTAGGCTTGACGATGCGATTTTATCTCTCTCATTCAACTCATGGAACAGCGTGCTGCCAACATTTCGAAAGAGATGACATTGCTGAAAGAGCGCATGCTGCAGCACCAGTATAAATCCACACCACAAAGAGATGAAATTGCCGACTGGGTCTTCAGAACGCACGAGCACTTTACCGTCGAAGAGCTGATTGCGAGCTTTCGCGAAAAAGGCAAGAAGGTCTCGCAGGCGACCGCGTACCGCGTCATTCAGATGATGCTCGACCTGAAGCTGATCGAAGAGCACGACTTTGGCAAAGACTACAAGTTCTACGAGCACACGCCGGGGCACGAGCACCACGACCATATCGTCTGCATGGACTGCGGCAAAATTATCGAATTTTCTGATACGAGCCTCGAAAACCTGAAAGAGAAAATTACTCTGAAGAACGGTTTTCGCATGCGCAAGCACCACCTGACGATCTACGCCGAATGCACGACCTGCCCGCCTGAAAAGCGGGTTCTGACGCGACGTGAGACCTGATAAATTCTACTCTGGCAGCTTTCTGTCAAAGTTGAATTATTGAAAAGGCTTTGCCGCAAGATTTGACCTCTCGCCGTGGTGGCACATGGGGGAGCTCGACGGCATCAGACTATCGACGGGTGAACAGGTCTTTTCGGGCCTGACGAATTCGTTTACCCCGCACCCCGATAAGAAAAAAAATAAATACCTTTCTATCGCCATCGGCGCGATTCTGTTCATTGAGCTCGTGGCCTACCTTACTGTCAGCTGGCAGGGTGAGGCGCGTGAGATTCCGTTTACTTCGGCGTCGATCGACCTCGGCGACTTTAAGCCGCGCGCGCGCAAGGCGCCGGTCATAGAAATTGACGAGGTTTTCGGCAACCAGTTCGTCAAAGAGCGCAAAGACGCGACGACGCTGCCCGCCAACGAGGCTGGCGGTTCGATCGACGGTGAAGGTGTCGTCGATCTCGACGTTGAAGGTTCGGGAGGCAGCGGTGGCGGCGCCCCGAATATCGCGCGCTGCGCCGTGAGAAACTTTCCCCCTGAGGCGAAAGCTTATGTCGAAGAGGCGCTCGTGCTCGTGAACCTGCTCGTCGACAAGTCGGGCCTGGTGCGCGATGCGAAACCGCTCTACGTGCAGTTCAAAAAGAACCTGCCGCCCGATCTCAAAGAGCGCATGAAAAAACTTTTTATGAACGCTGCGCGTAATTCATTGCAAGGTCGTCGCTGCCCGGTATATTATGCAGCCGGTGTCGCAACCGGTTACCGCCTCGAAGTGCCGCTCAATTATGAGCTGACTAACTGATCGCAATTTCGTGAAGTATCCCATGACACGAAACAGGGTAATCGTCGTGACGCTGCTCGCGGCATTGGTTGCGGCGATTGTCTGGTTCTTACAACCCTGCGGTCAGGCGCAGACAGCGGGCGAAACCCAGCAAGGGGGATTTCTCCCCGCGCTCAAAGCCAGGTTAAAAAAGAAACCGGCAGATCCGAAGCCGGCGGGCGAAACGGCGCCCGTGCCTGCAGCCGCTGAGCTACAACCTGCTGGGGCGCCTGTTAAAGAAGAAATTGATACGGCGCCTCCGGTTAACCTTACCAACAGCGAAGATATTCCCAATGTCGCTAAGTGCGTGATTCGTAATTTTCCCGCAGAGGCTAAACCTTTTGTTCAGGTTGCGACAGTGACCGTGCGCCTGACGGTCGACAAATTTGGCAAAGTGCGCGAAGTCAAACCCACTGAGGTCGAATTCGGCAAAGAAGTCGAAGAAGACAATTTGCCGCGCATGCGAAAATTGTTCATCGACGCGGGCCGCAAGGCATTTGGCAGCAAGCGCTGCCCGCCGCACGTTGTTTCGGGTGAAAACGCCGGTTATGTGATTATCGTGCCGCTGCTCTACACGCACTAAATATCCGAAATCTGTTTGCGGCGCCGCCGCAAACGCATATCAGACCTAGACTCATGAAAAAGTATAAATACTTTGCGCTCGATATCGACGGAACCGTCTTTTCGTCTGAAGACATAATTTATCCGGTATATAAAGAGTCGATTGAGAGCTGGGCTGCGTCGCGAGGCGTGCAGCTGGCGACGCCTGAAAAAGACCGTATTATGCTCGAGATCGGTAAGCCGGTGAAGAAAATCTTTCAGAATCTGTTTCCGCAGCTGAGCGAAGATGACCGTGACATACTTTCTGATTCAGTGCTGCGGCTACTCTGCGAAAAGATAACGGCGGGCGCCGGTGAATATTATCCCGACGTAAAGAAGACGATCGATACCATCGTTGCACGCGGCGGCAAGATACTGGTCGCGTCGAACGGTCGGCGTCCCTATATCGAGGCAATCTTGAAATACGCCGGCGTGCTGCAGCACGTGGAACATCCCACTTATATTGAAGGCGTCAAAATATTCACCAAGAGCGACATCATGCGGCACTACACCACGCTTGGCATTATCAAAGAAGAGATTGTGATGGTGGGCGACCGCCTGAGCGACCTCGAGGCAGCACAGGCGATTGGCTGCGATTTCGCGTGGTGCGCGTATGGCCATGCGCCTGCGGGCGAAATTACCACCTGGGCCGTGAGGCTCGAAGCATTTTCTGACCTCGCTGCATACGCCTGATATGTTCACGCTGCATCCGCAACTCGAACAGGATACGTTCGCGGCGACCGCGCTTAAACTGTGCACCGTGCGCGTGATGCAATGCCGCGACCTGCCTTGGCTTGTGCTCGTGCCGCGTCTTGATGGCATACGCGAGATTATCGAACTTTCAGAATTTGACCAGCAGCAGTTAATGCGCGAGATCAGCCAGGTAAGCCGGTCGCTTAAGCAGGCGTTTAACCCCGACAAGATCAACGTGGCTGCGCTCGGCAATATGGTGCCACAGCTGCACGTGCATGTCATTGGCCGATTTATGAGTGACGCCGCCTGGCCCAAACCCGCGTGGGGCAACATCGCCATGCAGCGTTACAGTGAAGAAGAGAAAGCTGCTCTGCTTACCAAACTGCTGGGCTCTGCCGATATTCGTTGACCGCGCGGCCGCATGGCGCAATCGCAGTCATGAAAATATTACAACTCACATCAATTGTTGCGATCATGCTCTTTGCCGCGCAGTGCAAATCGGGTGATGCACCGAAGGAGCGCTTCATGTTCACAGGCCAGACAGACCCGCAGGTCGAAAAATTGCTCGCTGGCACAGAAGTCTACGCCGACGCGCAGCGCGTGATACCGGTCATCGTCAATTCTGACCCCGCGTCGGGCGCAAAAAAAGAAAACCTTGAGGGTTACGCGATTGTCAAGAAAGGCAAAATGTTAACCGCTGACCAGGTCAAGCGCCTGCAGTCGGTTGTATTTGATGTCAACACCTACGATTTCAAATCTGCGAAACGCTGCCAGTTTGTCCCTTACGTCGGGTTCATTTTTGAAAAGGCGGGCCAACAGTCACACGCTCTCTTCTGCTTTACCTGCAACGAAGTGAGCTATGGGCGAAACGGCAAGCAGGGCAATCTTGAAGATTTTGACGCGGCACGCAAAGAGGTGCTGTCTCTGGCGCGGGAGCTTTTCCCGGCAGACCCGAACCTCGCTGCGCTTAAAGACGGAAACTGATATGGCAAGCCTGAAGTTTCGCGGCGTTGTTTTCGCCGCCATGTTCTTTGCCGGCATCACGCCGGCATTTTCAGCCTCGCTGCGAGTTTTACTCGTGGGCGATACGAACGACCGTTCGATCGGCAAGTCGGTAGTCACTGACCTCGCCAATTTTGAAGGCTTTGCACAGCAGATCGCTGCGCGCACGGGCCTGCAGCTCGACATCAAGACGATCAAAGGCGCGGCGCTCAAGTCGCGCACGATTACCGACGCTGTGAAGAACCTGAAGGTCGAAAGCGACGACGTGGTTATCTTCTACTATTCGGGACACGGTTTTCGCACGCAGCCGGTAAAGACCCGCTGGCCATTGCTCTATATTCCCGATGCAGGCACCAAAGGTGTGGATTTTCAATGGGTAGTCGACACGATCGACGCCAAAAAACCCCGCATGGTGCTGGCTATCAGCGACTCGTGTAACAACTATATCGACCTGCCTCAGGCCGGTATCAACTCACGCGCGATGCTCGAAGACCAGGACGCCGCCTGGAAAAAACTCTTTCTCGAGTTCTCGGGACGCATCTACGCATCGGGTTCGATTGTCGGGCAGTTCTCTTTCGGACAAGATGCAACAGGCGGGGCTTTCACGAGCCGCTTTCTGAGCATCGTGCGCGCCGAAGTCAAAAGCACATCAGCCAACTGGGACAATATCATGAAACTGGCTACGCGCCAGATCTACATCGGCAGTGCGCAGCAAAAGACGCAAGACCCGCAATATGAACTGATTACCGGTGAAGCGGTACAGACGCCGCAGGCAAGCGTCGAGCAGACGCACGAAATTCACACCGCTGAGCCAGCGCCCCCCGCAGAGCAGAACGAGCAGTGTCAGGCCCTCGGAGAATTCGCTTCGGCGCTATCTACCGTTAAATCGACGATGCCTGCAAAATTTGATTTTCGCCGGCAGCGTGATGATCTGGCAACCTATCAACAAATGGTGACGGCGCTCGTGCAGGCGGGTGGTGACAAGCAGATGATCAACCTGTCACGAGTGATGCAAACGGGACTCAGGCAGAAGAACTGGCCGCGTTTCCGCTCGGCGGTGTGGGCCTATGAAGGCCACATTGCCAAACTGCACAGCCAGACCTGCGCTGCCCAGTAACGAGATAGCCGCAGATCGCGCCAGCGCGCGCATCTGTGGCGAGTGATCTTAGGCCAGAGCTGCCTGCGCAGCCGCAAGCCTCGCGATCGGCACACGGTAAGGTGAACACGAGACGTAGTCGAGCCCGACGCGGTGGCAATAGCCAATAGAAGCCGGGTCACCACCGTGCTCGCCGCACACTCCCAACTTGATTTTTGGGTTGGTCTTGCGGCCTTTTTCGATCGCAATTTCAATCAGCTTGCCCACGCCTTCCCAGTCAAATACCTGAAACGGATTCTGCGGATAGATACCCTTCTCGATATAATAGGGCAGATAGTGCTCTGAGTCGTCCCGCGAGAAACCGGAAGTCATCTGCGTCAGGTCGTTCGTGCCGAAGCTGAAGAATTCGGCGTGTTGCGCAATCTCGTCTGCCGTGACGGCTGCGCGCGGCACCTCAATCATCGTGCCGAGGGCATAATCCACCTTGATGCCTTTTTCTTTCATCACGGCGTCGGCTGTCTCGCGAATCACTTTTGCCTGGTTCGCAAGCTCTTTGTAATGGCCTACCAGCGGTACCATGATTTCGGGAAATACCTTCTTACCTTCTTTCAAAAGCTCAGCAGCTGCTTCGATAATCGCGCGCGTCTGCATCGCTGTGATTTCAGGGTAGGTAATGCCGAGGCGGCAACCGCGGTGGCCGAGCATCGGGTTGAATTCTTTGAGGTCGTCCATCTTCTTGTGCACGTACTGCGAAGTTTTGCCGAAGGCCTTTGCCAGCTCTTCGATCTGCGCCTCTTCGTGCGGCAAAAATTCATGCAAAGGCGGATCTAACAGCCTAACGGTTACCGACAGCCCTTCCATGGCTGAAAAAATTCCTTTAAAGTCGGCGCGCTGGTAAGGCAGAAGTTTTGCCAGTGCCTTTTCGCGCTCTTCGAGAGAGGACGAGAGAATCATCTCGCGCATCGCCGCGATGCGCTCTTCGGCAAAGAACATGTGCTCGGTGCGGCAGAGGCCAATGCCCATTGCCCCGTAGCTGCGTGCGACCGCTGCGTCTTCAGGGGTGTCTGCATTCGTGCGCACTTTGAGTCTGCTGTATTTGTCAGACCATTCCATGATGCGTGCGTACTGCTGCGCGAGCAGTGATTTTTCGATCGGCAGAGTTTTCGTAACGAAGACCTGTTCAAGCTCGCTGGGTATAGTGTTCAGCGAGGCGTTCAATACCTGACCGGTAAAGCCATCGATCGAGACATGGTCGCCTTCTTTGAGTTTGACCGCATTTGTGGCACCTGCGTTAAACTCGACAACGCCCGTCTTGTAGTTCACTTCAAGGGCGCTGCAGCCGACGATGCAGGGCTTGTTCATGCCGCGCGCAACCACCGCCGCGTGCGAGGTCATGCCGCCACGTGCGGTGAGAATACCTTCTGAGCTGTGCATACCCGAGATGTCTTCGGGCGATGTTTCAACGCGGACAAGAATTGACTTCACGCCTTTCGCAGCCCATTCGACTGCCTTTTCTGCAGTCAGTACGATCTTACCGCTCGCGGCTCCCGGGCCGGCAGGCAAACCTGTGGCGACGACGAGACCTTTCGCGAGCACTTCTTTCTTTTCTTTCTCGTCAAATATTTTGGCGAGCAACGACGGCAAGGTGCTCGCGTCGATGCGCTTCAGCGCCGCCTTTTCATCGATCAGCTTTTCGTCGACCATCTCGACTGCGGTACGAATTGCCGCGAACGCGGTGCGCTTGCCTGACCGTGTCTGCAGCATATAGAGTTTTGAGCGTTCGATGGTAAACTCGATATCCTGCATGTCTTTGTAATGATGCTCGAGTTTGTCTGCATAGCTGTGCAGTTCTTTGAGAGCCGCGGGCATCTTTTCGCCGAGCTTCTCGATCGACAGCGGGGTGCGAATGCCCGCGACGACGTCTTCGCCCTGCGCGTTCATCAAGAACTCGCCGTAAAACTTACGCTCGCCGTTAGCCGGGTTGCGTGTAAACGCTACGCCGGTGCCGCAGTCGTCGCCCATGTTGCCGAACACCATCGACTGCACGTTGACGGCGGTCCCGAGTGCTTCAGAAATGTTGTTGAGTTTGCGGTAGGTGATCGCGCGGTCGTTCATCCACGAGGCGAAGACGGCGTCGATAGCGCCCAAAAGCTGCTCTTTCGGTGACTGCGGAAAGTCGCGACCGATCTTGGCTTTAACTTCGGCCTTGTAGTCGACGATCAGTTTCTTCAGGTCGTCGGCGTCGAGCGCAAGGTCTTCGGTGACACCCTTCGATTTTTTTAAACCGTCGAGAATGTGCTCGAAGTCATGGTGCTTCATGCCCAGAACGACGTTACTGTACATCTGAATAAAGCGGCGGTAGCTGTCATACGCAAAGCGTGCATTGCCGGTGCTGGCAATCAGGCCCGCGACCGTTTCGTCATTGAGACCCAGATTGAGAATGGTGTCCATCATGCCGGGCATCGAGACGGGGGCACCCGAGCGCACAGAAACCAGCAGAGGGTTTGACTTATCGCCAAATTGCTTGCCGATGGCGGCTTCGAGCTCAGCGATGCCCGCATCGATCTGCGGCTGCAGGGCTGACGGGTATTGGTTGCCGTTCGCGTAATAATAGGTGCAGACTTCAGTGGAAATCGTGAATCCCGGGGGCACAGGAATGCCGAGGGTGGTCATTTCGGCAAGGTTCGCGCCTTTGCCGCCGAGCAGCTTCTTGTCGCCGGCGCCGCCTTCTGTGCGTCCGGCGGAGAAAAAATAGACATATTTGCCGTCAGAAACTAGTTGAGCCATTACTCAGCACGGGAGTTTTTGACGTCGTGTAAATGATATTAGGCTCAAAATTGACGCCCCGTCTGCCGATCATATAGATACGTATGTCTTTAGCGCCCGCCAGCGGAAAACCGCATCCCGCCCTCGCCATCAGATTGACGATGACGCTCGGGCTCATTATGCTCGCCGTCGGTGCCGTTTTTTCGGCAATTTACTTTGTCTTGTCAGTGTCGCTTTTTGCCCGGCTGGCAAACCAACAGCTTGAACAAAAAGCAAAAAGCGCAGAGGTGATCGTGCGCGCGGTAGCGCATTCCCGCGAGTCGATCAACACCATGACCTATATTCGAAATCTGCAAAATGGCGGATTTTCAGACGCCATAGCGGTTTTTGACGAGAAAGGCAAGCTCGTCGCCCACACTGACGACGCCATTTCGAATGCGCTCGGCCGTCAACTGACCGA
Source organism: uncultured Leptospiraceae bacterium (assembly GCA_942492915.1). Classification (GTDB taxonomy): domain Bacteria; phylum Spirochaetota; class Leptospiria; order Turneriellales; family Turneriellaceae; genus Turneriella. The sequence goes on along the minus strand of OW818662.1, from coordinate 2,813,063 downwards.
TACAAAAATGAAATTGCGTGAAGTCGAAGAGCAGAATAAGCTGCTGCAGACTGTACTCGCGTACCGACGCACCCGGCCCGCTTCTCCGCTTTACGATGTCGGCGAGGCCCACTATACCGCAATGGTCCAGGAGAAGGCGACAATCCTCATTGCGCTGACAGCGCAGAAGCCGAAAATGCTGACGCTGGCGACCTCGTTCTTTCTGCTTTGTCTGCTGGGCGTCGGCATCAACGTGCTGTTTGTCTACCATTATGGGCATTCGATTGCGCACAGTCTCGCGCAAATTGTGCGCGGCATCGACGTCGATTCGATCAGGGTAGAGAGTATCGACACGCACTATCTTGAGGTTCATGAACTGGTTCATGCGGTAGACGAAAAGATTCGTATGGCGCGAGCACCTTTGCCGCCGGCTGCATTGACCGAAGCGCCGAAGGCAGATTCTATTCTTGCCGCACTGCAGGCGCAACTCTTTGAAAAACCTTTTCCGCGTATGGACAGGTACGAGCTGGCGGTTTATCCGCGCCGACCCAAGCCCGAAACGCACGAATTTATTTCGGGCGCGTACGAACAGGGACATGTCGACGTGTTGATCGGCATTACTGATTCAGATGCAGTGAACGCGCTTGTGGTTAAACACAGGCTGCAAGAACGTTTCTGGGCGCTGGCCAAAGAGAATCTCTCGTCAGACGAACTCGCGCGTAACCTTTGGACTGCGTTCTTTGCGCACAGCGAACTGGTTCCGGGAATGTTTTTTGCGCGCATCGATGAAACCGCCAAAACGATGGATATCTGCAGGGCAGGCGGGGTTCACCTGTTCGAAGTGGCTCCTGAAGGAACTTGCGAAGAAATCAACCTCGGCAGCACTGAGTTTGGTTCTGAATATACGATGATTTCAGAACACCGTCTGACTTCTGGCAGCTATTTCGTCATGGTTTCGCAAGACGCCTTCAGCGCAATGGAACTTTCATCAGGTGATTTTGCGCAGGTGATCAGCAAGCTCGCGGCAAGCAAGAGCGTCAAGCTGCTGCTAGCCGGTCTGCTCGAAAAGATTCACCAGAAGTTGCCTGCGGGCGAAACAGTACCGGGCTTACTCGCGGTATTGTCAGAGCGGAAATAATACCTTCCAGCTACGGGCTTACCTGCGGTGAGCGCAGCCGAACCGAACCCATAGCTCTGAACTATGAGCCTATCGGTCTCTCAAAAATCCGTACAGGCTTCCCGTTGGGCCCTAGCGCCACGTACGTTACCTCGCACGCGATAATTTCACGCGACGTCTGCTTCTCGGGGTCGTAAGCGACGGCTTTGCCCTCGGCCGTCACGCTGCTGCGTCTGACATCTTTGATGCGCGCAAAAATCTGTATGATATCGCCCAGATACCCGGGTGCCTTGAAATAGACGTTGTTCATGCTGACAGTCACCATCGACTTGTAGCGCAATCGGTTCGTGCAGTGCAGGTAGACGTCGGTGTCGAGCCAGGCGAGCAACTGCCCGCCGAAGATGTGATGATTGGGATTCAAATGCTCTGACATCACCATGTGCTGCGTCACGAGCGAAAACTCTTCTTGCACGAGTTCGTGCACAACCGTGGCACCTGCACGATTACCGCCCTGCCTGCGTTCGGCTTCTTGCTTTTCAGTCTCGCTCATTGCGATCAGCTTTGCTATTTGATTCGAATTTCGGTGTTCGGTGGCGTTTTGCCAGAAGCCGGCTCGGCTGTTGGCACTGGTTCAGGGCTTGCGGGCTTCGCAGCCGGTTTCGCCTTTTCGAGCACACCCGTTTCGGCCCCCGGTACCGTCTTCTCTTCGTCGGCTTCTGCTGAGGGTTTCGGCTTTACCGACGGTTCAACCTCTTCGGGAGCGAGCGGCTTCTTCTTCGCAGGTTTTTTGGCCGGCTTCTTTGCCGGTTTTGCGGGCTTAGGCGCGGCTTTCGCCGGCTCTTTAACCGGGGGCTCTACCATCTCTGGTTCGCCGCCGTCGTTCTTGTCTTTGCTCGCGTCGAAATAGATTTCAGCGCGACGATTCTTACGGCGCCCTTCAACAGTGCTCTCATCTTTGCTCGCCAGTCGCGTAGAACCAAATGATTTTGTGATCACCATCTCTGCGGGTATACCATACTGCACCAGACGCTTCTTGACGAAAGCTGCCCGTGCACGCGATAGTTTCATGTTGTATGCAGGGCCACCGCGACTGTCTGCATGGCCATAGACGTAGACATACTTGTGAGGCTGTTTGTTCCAGAGTTCGACGACATTCTTGAGTCCCGATGCTTTCTCGTTATTGAGTCGGTTAGCGACGTTTGTCGAAAAATAGACCATCGCTTCGAGCCCGCCGGGGCCTTTGGTCGGCACGACCTCGACATCACCCTGGCCTTTCGCCTTCATGACGAGTTTCAGTTCAGCGTCACCGAGTAGTTCGCCGTTCGGGCCCCGAATGAGATCGCCTACGTTGCGCGATTCACGCAAGTCTTCATATCCTTTGAGCGCCGCGCTGACGGTCAGTCGCATTTTTTCAAGAGCCGCGAGCGCGTCTTCGGGCTTCTTATAGCGCGTCATCGCCGGTATACCGAGGCGGCCGGCTCCATTCTTGAAGGGAAGAATCGTTTCATCTTTGATCTCAGGCTGAAGTGTATACGTCGCGGCAGGTTTCAGCGTACGATTCTTCTCATCGACAAAGAGTACCGTGAGGTTGATCTGGTTGGGCAGCGCAAGGGCGCGTACCATTTCGAAATCCTTCTGAATGGTGACGGGTGTGTTGACCTCGCGTAAGTCGGCGATGTATTCAATCGGCTGGTAACCCGGCGCGGTGACCGTCATTTTGTACTGTTTCTTGTTGATCAGATCGGCGCTGTAGAGGCCGTCGGGCTGGTGCGTCGAAAAATTACGTTCGCCGTCCATGTCAGAAATGCGGATGTTCGCTTCGATACCCTTTTCGCTGAACTTTTCTTTGACGCGGCCTTTGATCGTCACCACAACTTCTGGCTTCGCAAAATCAGGCACACGCGCGCGGTAGATGTCAAAGCCTCCCTGTCCGTTTTCACGGTTCGATGCGAAATACATAAAATTGCCGTTGCGCACGACAGTCGGGTATTCATCATCAAATGTGGAGTTATAGGGTTTACCAAGGTTTGTCGGCCGTTTCCATTTAGACTCGTCGTCGTTACCCGAACCCGAAAGTTCTTGCAGCATCTGCGTTACGTAGACGTCATATCCGCCCAGACCGCCGGTGCGATCTGAAGAGAAGTACAGCGTAATATTGTCTGAGTGGATCGCCGGCGTTACTTCTGAGGCAGGTGTGTTAATCGTGCGCCCGGCGTTGCGGGGTTTACCCCAGCGTTTGGCGGCAAAATCATATTCTGAAACCCAAATGTCGTCCCGGCCAAAGCCACCCGGCCGATCAGAACTGAAGAACAAATAATGCCCGTCTTGCGAGATCGATGGCATACGGTCGTGAAAGTCTGTGTTCACCTCAACCACGGGAACGGGAACGCTCCACCTGCCTTCTTTTTGAATCGTGTAATAGAGGTTCGTGAGTTGTGGGCCGGGTCTGTCATCTTCGCCAAACGAAGCAAAATACATTTCGTAGTCACCCGTTGGCAGTTTTCTGAGCGTTGGGTGCCCGTCAAAATAGCCCGAGTTGACGGGCAGGCCCACGTTGGCAGGCGCCTTGAATCGTGGAGCGCCTTCGGTCACTTCATTCTCTGCAAACCAAAGATCGAAGTCTCCTGCTTCGTTGACGCCTCCGGGGCGATTCGATTGAAAAAACAGAAAATGCTCATCTGCAGTGATAAACGGCGTGTATTCGCTGTAGGGCGTATTGACCGCACCGATATTCTGAATCTGCGCGACGTTGTCTGGTGTTACGGTTAACTTTGAGCTCTGCGCCAACACGGCCGGCAGAATAAGCAGCGATGCTGCGACGAGACCGGCGACTCCCGTCAATCTGGACTTCATAGTCACGTCTGCCGGGTTGACATACGGGGTGAATTACTTTCGCGAAGTAATACCCTGCGCATCGCCTGCGTGGCGCGATCAGGTCTATTTCAAATCTTCGGGGTAGGTAATCTTGGTGTTTGCGGCATCGCCGGGAAACGTGCGCAGCGCAAGGCCCAGCGACAGACAAAGAGAACCTTCATCGGTGAAGTCGAGCGTCATTTGTCCGCGGCCGAGAGCCTTCACCTGGGCTTCTTCAAAAGTCTCGTAATGCACCAGTTGCGGAGTCTGCACACGGCTGAGCTCAGCGCGGTTCTCATAGGTAACCACGTTGTTGCCGTCGACGCGGACAATCGAATCGACGACTGGCATGACGGGAATAAACGCAGGCGTTAGGGGGGATAGCATCGCCAAATGAGCCTTAACCCGCTGCAGAAATTCGACGCTCAGATACGGACGATTGGCGTCGTGCACAAGCATACGTTCGACACCTTCGAATTTTCGCACTGCATTGAGGCCCGATAAAAAACTGCCAAAGCGCGTCGCACCTGCGGCAGCGTATTTCATGGGTTTTCCGGGAAAGTCAGCGGACAATCTTTCCATGATCGGAGAAAGTTCGGCGCTGCCTGCGGTGTTCTTGGGTGAGACGAATATCGCGATGTCAATGGGTAGGGCAGACAAGAGGCGGCGAGCAGTTACCTCAAAAAGAGGCCGCTTCACGCCCTCGTGCTCAAGTTCAAGAAATTGTTTTGGGGTGCCGCCGCCGAAACGGCTGCCGCTGCCACCCATGAGTAGCAAGAGTACATTCATTGCTTGATCAACAATATTGGCTTCGGCCAAAAACACACCGGCATTGCAAAGGCCTCACCTTTCATGACCGCGAGCCGCGTCCATGAAAGGTTGCTAAAGCGCTTCGCTGCCTCCGCAATGCCGCCGGGCCGTGCGGGCCCGGTGCGTGCATTTTTGACCAAAGCACAAATTGGCGCACGGGTCATTTTACCCTTAGCGAGTCTCTACTTCTGCGCCAATTTGGTGAAGACCATTTTGCCGGCATTGGTCTGAATGACCGACGTTACGTTAATCTTTACTTTCTTGCCGATCAGCTTGCCGCCGCCTTCAATGACGACCATTGTGCCGTCTTCGAGGTATGCAATACCCTGATTTTCGTCTTTGCCTTCTTTGACAACCTGCAGTTCAATTTCTTCGCCGGGAAGTACCACTGGCTTAAGAGCGTTTGCGAGGTTGTTCATGTTAAGCACGCGCACACCCTGCAGTTCGGCAACCTTGTTCAGGTTGAAGTCGTTGGTCACGAGATAACCGCCGGTGTCTTTCGCCAGCCGAATCAGCTTCTGGTCCACTTCACGCGTCTCTGTGTAATCTTTGTAAGAGATCTTCACTTCGAGGTCGCTGCGTTTCTGCAGCTGGTTCAGCATGTCGAGTCCGCGGCGGCCCCGGTTGCGCTTGATGGCGTCAGGCGAATCAGAAATCAGCTGAATCTCGCGCAATACAAAATTTGGCACGAGAAAGGGTGGCTCGAGAAAACCAGTTGCGGCGATGTCGATGATGCGCCCGTCGATGATGATCGAGGTATCGAGAATCTTCGTTTTCGATTCCGTCACCGTGGCGGGTTTGCCGTCGTCAGTCGCGACTGCCTTGTCGGCACGCGGACCGAGTATCGGTTGCGGAGCCACTACCGGAGCTTTCGCCTGTACGGGCCAAAGCAGGCCAAAACCCACGGAACTCGAAATCACGAGGACGGCGAGTACAGCATAACTGATCATGCCGTTCATTTCTTTCAGGTATGGATTCAGAGAGCCTGCAGCCACCATGCCAGCGAGTGCGCCGAGCAGGTAAGGCAGATGATTTTTTGCGGGTGCTTGCCCGGCAAATGATTGGGAATTTTTCATTTTCCCTCCTTTTTATCAGGTCGGGAAAAATGCGTAAAGGATGCCTACTTCGACAAGATATCGGAAATCATATTACTGGCGTCTTCGGCGGTGATGCCCTTGGCCAGCGCCACTTCGTTGATCATCAGAGAATAGGCCGATTCATAGAGCTTGCGCTCCATGACAGATAATTCTTTGTCTCGCGCCCTTTTATACAGGTTGCGACAGACTTCGGCCACTGCAGTTATAGAACCCGACTTCACTTTCGTCAGGTTATTTTGGTAACGGATTTTCCAGTCTTCTTCTTGCTCGACATAGTCTTCTTGCAGAAGTTTGGAGATCTTCGGGATCTGCTTTTTGTCCATGATATGCCTGAGACCGATTGTCTCAGCATTGTCTACGGGCACCATGACCCGCATTCTGGTATTAATGAGCTCAACGACGTAATATTTTTTCTTTTTATTGAGAATCGTCTTGGTTGCGATTTCTACGATCTTGCCGACGCCATGCATCGGGTATACTACATTTTCCTCGAGATTAAACATTATATTCTGCTGTCACAGGACAGCCTTAGGGGAATCGCGGCCGAACGACGTGTGGTCAATCAATTAACGGACATAGTTTTCCAGATTTTAGTTGAGAAACCGCTTCGGAGGTTTCTCAACTAAAACCGTTACGATCGCTATCCAGCAGCGTAATGAGGGTGCCGACGCAAAGCCAGAAGCTCATCTGCACAATTTCAGAGGTGAAATGGCACTGCGTAAGCCCCATCAGTGCCATCAGCAGCAAAGTGGTCGCCGCAGCAGCCGCCAGCGGGCGGTCGCTCTCGCGACTAAGCCGAAAGCGTTCGCGTAGGTAGGTGAACCCAGCAACGAAATAAAAGAGCAGTTGAATGACGAGGCCGATCAGCCCGTAGAGAACCCAGGTATTGATGAAGTCGTTATGCATGTGCGACGCCGATTGGTCTTTCTTGTCGTATTCAGCCACGCCCACGGCGCCTGGTACCTGAAAACGAGGGTAGGCAGAATTGTACCCGCGTTCACCGAACCCGGTCCAGGGCCGTTCTTTGATCATCGAAAGGCCCGCCTGCCACAGGTCACGGCGTTCTGCCTGTGAACCGACATGCACGTCGGCGGGTGGAAAACGGTATTGTTCGGCGATACTTTCGGGTATGCGCGGAACCAGGATCGCCGCGAAGATTGCCACCACCGCCAGAAAAATCAACCGGTGGGCGCGATGGTAAAGTTGCACGTACACAAAAAGCGGGAGCAAGATCGCGAAAGCCGCAATCGATGCCCGTGACTTTGTCAGCCAAAGGCCGAGTATGACTGACAGCGTCAGAAGCAGCATGAATGCTGCCCGAAATCTTTTTCCCGAAAAATAAAGCGATAGCGACAAGCCCAGACCCAGCATTGAAGAGAGCGCCGAAAGCCCCGCAAAATTCAAGTGGTGCATCGAGCTCATACCGCGACCGCGCACCCAGCTCAAGAATTCATCGCGCATCTGCCAGGCGCCATACGCTGAAGAAATTGCTGCGCCGGCAATGAAGCAGGTGACCAAAATGTACAGACGCTTGCGGCTGCTCGCGTAGAACCAGATGAATGCAGGTATCAGCATCAGCCATACTTCGCGGGCTTCGATAAGTTCGGCGACGGGCATTGGCGATACCGCGATATGCCAGATGCGCCAGAAGACCCAGAGAAACGTTGCGGCGTAAAAGAGCTTGAGTGTACCCGCTCCCGAAATATCGAGAGTCGCGCGGCCGCGCCGCGCCGCGAGTGTGAAGATGAAAATAAGAAAGACCAGGCCGAGCCCCGTCTGCGCGACGGATATCGAAAAAGCGAGGCCCGCCGCAAACAGACAGAGAAACACAAAGGCGAGCTTTCCGGCGATGGTATTCTCAGATCGTTGCATGAATTTACCTCATTTTCTAAGCCAGTAGTTCTTGTGCATGCTGAGTATGCCGCACACTCCGTTGCCGAACAGCGTGTATTTTCGGCCCAGCTTGTAACCCAGAAATTTCGCGGCTACGTGAAAAGGCATGCGAAAGAGAGACAGCAAAGCGGCGCGGTTCCAGAGCAGCGCAGCCTGTTGCAGTACGAATCTGAATCCTTCTTTGTTGGCGTTACCCGCTTTGAACAACAGGTCGCTGTATTGGGCGTGAAAGACGCCAATGTCAAAATAGCGGGTGAACTCTTGCCAGGCTGAATAATTGTGCGAGTGCCGTGCTGTCGCCAGCGGCTCGTAAACAACTGTAGAACCAGACTGCACCAGCCTCGCCGCTGCATGCATGTCTTCGCCGAGAATCAGCTTTTCGGCAAAACCGCCGGCCCGAATGAGCGACGGTTTGTGCCAGAGGCAAAAACTGTTCGATGTGAACCATGCTTTGATGCCCAGTTTACCTGCGCTGTGCAAATTCTGCAAAATGCGGTCGGCGCCGTAATTGATCTGGCGTGCGGTAGACGCGAGTGCATTTGCATCGAGGTGCGCAATCTGGCGCCCATAAACTGCCGCGACACTTTCGCTTTGGGCGACCGCGAGCAGATGACCCACAGCGTGCGCGTCGGCGCAAACTGCATCTTGCGTCAGAAAGAGCACCCAGTTTTCGCGGGCAAGCTTCAGTGCTGCGTTACGGGTACCGCCATGGTCAAATTCGTTCTTGCGGATTGAGATAACCCTTAAGGGAATTTTGCCGACGAGCTTCTTAACGCCTGCTAAGGCACCATCGGTCGACTCGGTATCAAAGATGATAATTTCGGCGGGTTTTGCCGTCTGCGAGACTGCCGCCGCGACACACTGATGCAACAGGTCGCCGCCGTTGCGCACAGGTATCACGAGCGAATAGGGCAGAGAGTGAGGCCGCCGTCTTTTGGGGGGTGCAAGCGGCGTGCGCTTGCGCGCCATCAGTAAGCTCCGCGCCGTTTGAGCACGACGCCGATCGTCTTGTAGAGAATCACAAAGTCAATGTAGAGTGACCAGTTGAAGACATACCAGGTGTCCATATCGACACGCTGCTCATAGCTGACATCGCTGCGGCCACTGATCTGCCACAGGCCTGTCATGCCAGGCCGAACGAGCTGATAGAAATCGCTGCGTTCGCCATATTTCTCGTGCAGTTCGCGTTCAGGCACAGGGCGGGGGCCGACGAGGCTCATGTCGCCCATAAGTACGTTAATAAGCTGCGGTAACTCATCGAGAGAGGTCTTGCGCAGAAAAGCGCCGAGCTTCGTGACCCGCGGATCGCTCTTGAGTTTCAAGGTCTTCTTCCATTCGGCGCGAGCGGTGGCATTGCTCACAAGCAGCTCTTGTAGTCTCTGGTCGGCGTCGGCGTACATGCTTCGAAATTTATAGACGCGAATCTGCTTGCCGTTCTTGCCCGTCCTGATCTGTGAGAACAGCGCCGGCCCCGGTGAAGTAAAACGTATCAGAACCGCAATGACAGAAAGTATTGGCAGTATTGCCGGTAGCGAAAGCAACACGACGATATAGTCAAAAGCCATTTTGGTAAAGCGTGCGGGCCGTTCTTGCAGGCTATTGCGCATCTTGATCAGAAACAGCTGGTTGACAAACAGATGGTAGAGTTCTGAGTTCAGCAGCGCGCCCGAGCGCATCTCAGGTATCAGCAAGACATGCTGCACGTAGCGATGTACCTTGTCGGCAAGCGCGCTCGTCTTTTCACGGGTCAACGATGGTGCCGCGATCAGTACACACGAGACGAAATTTTCTTTCAGAACTTTTGGCAGGTCGCGAAGATCGCCGATGCGATTGAGCGTGTCAGCGTCACCGGACTTAGATCGCGGCGTGTCTTTGGCGTTAAGTGGAATGTAACCTGTGAATCGGTAGCCGAGAGTCTTCTCAGCCAGCAGCTCTGACTTGATCTTTGCTGAAGCAGCAGACTCGCCGATAATCAGCAGGTTTTGTGTGCCGAGTCCGAGACGATGGAGTGTAATTTTGCCCCAGTAACGCAGCGTCGCTATCAGCACCAATGAGATTGGCGCCATCAATAATATGGTCATGCGGCTGACGATATGGGCAAGCTTGCCTACCGAAATCAACGCAAAAAGAAAAACGGTCAGCATCACGATAGCCTTGCCGATATCTCGAAGTTCGTCTATATAAGGCAATCGCTTGTGGTATAGTCCCTCATAAGCAAAAACCAGCACGAACAGGGCAGGCATAAAATAGAGATCGCCAAAACGCATGGCGTCGCCCGAGAATTCGGGAATCAATGAAAAGGTATGCCCCAAAAAAATGCGCGCATTGACTGCCAGCACGAACGCCAGCGTATAAGCAAACAAGTCGATGCATAACAACGCACCGACAAACCCAAGTCGATTCAGCGACGAGGTTTTACGCGCTTCAGTTTTTGCCATCGCGCTGAGGCCGGGAGCGGTTGCCTCCGCGGCTGCCGCCACGATTGCGGTTGCGATTGCCGCCAGGTTTTCCGGCGCCACGGCGCGGTCCCCGGCCGTCGCCGCGACCCGAACCGCCGCGGTTTTCTTCTTCAAGAATGCGCCGCGTGCGCTCAGAGATCTGCGGTTCGCTCTTTTTGCGTACGAAGAGTGATACAATCGAGCGGCCTATCTTCTTGAAGATACCGACCTTCTCTTGTGAACGAGGAACAATAGCGAACTTCTGGGAACCGCCCTGCTTTTGGTCGCGTCGGCCGCCTTCAGCGCGCCCCCCGCGATTGCCTTGCGGTCGGCGCGAATCATAATATGCCCCGTCGCTCATCTGCTTCTGGCGATTGCCCTGTTCGTTGCGTCGTGTCTGTTGCGGTCGACCTGCACCTTCGGCCCGCGGTGGGCGCGATTCGTCGCGGCGAGGCGGTCGGCCAGCGCCTTGACCGCGTGGTGCGTGAGCCTGACGATCTGCGGGCCGTTTGCGGTCGCGCCCGCCGCGTTCTGCGCCACGCGCGCCGCGTTCGTTGCGCCCGCCGCGTACGTGATCAGCACCATCTTCGCGCTCGACACGCACGATGCGCACGAAGCTGACATTTTCAAGGTAGCGTGATTCAGGCTGCGCCACGGGAATCTTGTATTTCAGGTAGCGTTCGAGTTTTGCGAGCGAGTCATAGTCAAATTCTGAGCTGACGCTGATCGCCTTACCGGTTTTACCTGCGCGCGCGGTGCGGCCGATGCGGTGTACATACGTTTCAGGGTCCATAGGAATGTCATAGTTAATCACGAGCTGCACATCTTCTATGTGCAGGCCGCGGCTCGCGACGTCGGTTGCGACGAGAATGCGAAACTTGCCGTCTTTGAAGTCGTCAAGAATCTTGAGGCGTTTGTTCTGCGTCACCATGCTCGATAAGCCCGCAGCAGCGATGTTGTGGTGGTTCAGGTTCTTGACCAGCACGTCGACGTACTGGCGGCTGTTGGTGAATATAATGACCGGCTCGAGCTTATTATTTTCGAGAAACTGAATCAGGTAGGGCAGCTTTTCGTCTTGCCCGAGGTGCAGCATCTCTTGCGCGATGTTCGCGTGGTCGATGAGTTCAGGGTTGATGAGAATCTCTTCGGGCTCGCGCATGAATTCCCACACCGAGTAGAGTGCGCTGAAGTTGATTGTTGCCGAAAACAGCGAGAATTGGCGTTCTTCGTTCTCGTTCGGCGAGCACTTCGAAAGAATCTTGCGCACGTCGTCGATAAAACCCATGTCGAGCATGCGGTCTGCTTCATCGAGAACGATCCTCACTACTTTTGAGAGGTTGGCTTCGCCGCCGCGCAAGAAGTCGAGCAGGCGACCGGGTGTTGCAACGATCAGGTGCGCACCACCCGCGAGTTCGCGGCGTTGCTTATCATGGTCGACGCCGCCGTAAATGGTCGCAAGCTTAAGGCCTGCAGCATCAGCAAAAAACTCCGCCTCGTCGGCGATCTGCACGACGAGTTCGCGAGTGGGGGCCAATACGAGAGCAACGGGGGGATTCACCCCGTCTTCGCCGGCGGTCTCGCCATTTTGAATCTTGTCGTGAACAAATTGCAGAATCGGCAGCAGGTAAGCGAGTGTCTTGCCTGAACCTGTCTTCGCGCAGGCGATCAGGTCACGGTTGTTGATCGCGAGCGGCACCGTTGCCGCCTGAATAGGAGTTGGTTCGGGAAAGCCCTTCTCGGCGAGCCGCTTTTGTATGGGCTCTGAGAGCTTTAATTCAGTGAATAGCACAGGTTTTCTTTGTCGTCTGAGACATAGGGTCAATGACTTTGCTCCCGCGTCACCCTGAGCCTGTCGAAAGGGCGCGTGGGTGCGACATAACACAAGTGTAGCCGGATTTGTTTTAACTTGACCCCCTAATGCCCCGCGCGGGCATTCGCCATGCTGCCGGTAAAGGTTATTCATCTCATCAAGCGGGTTGAGCAGATCGACCGCGAAATCAACGAATTGCACCACTTGGTCGACGGCATCGACAGCCAGCGTTCGTACCGCAACCCGCTCAAGATTGCGGCCGAGCAGCAGATCAACAATCTTGTTGGCGAAAAGGTGAAGCTGATGGAGCTCAAGATTGAGAATCCGCCTGAGTTTTTGTCGAAGCATGTCGGCGAGAATGAACAGGTAAAGTCGACGCAGCCAAGGGTTGCACTCGAGTCTCTGCTCGGCGGCACTACGTCTACCTTTGTCGATACGCGCGCTGAAGAGCCGATCGATGCCGACATACGTATCGGCGCACAGAATCCTTTGAAGACCTTTACGCGTATGATGACGGTAGATGAAATTCTGCCGAAGAGTGGGGGCGAATCGGCCGCGCGTCAGCGAAAGGTTGAAAAACCTTCGACGCGTACCCGGGCAGATATTCTGCGTGACCTGCCGCCGTTGCAGTACTGAAAATCTGTCGCAGATAATTTTCCTAACGGCTTGACTATACCGGCTGTCGCGGTGCGCAATGTACCATGATCCCTGCGCGTGAATTCGGATTTCGAAGACGCTTTCTTGCGATGATTCTCGTGAGCTTTCTCGCCAATGCAGTGGTTGTTGCCTCAATCACCTGGCTCAGTGGATTTTTCATCTCGCCGGGTGAGAGGCATCTCAGCAAAAGATTCGATACCGATATGGTCGTGATTTTTTTCTCGCGTGTGCTTCCTTTTCTCGTGGTGATGCCTATGATCTATTACTGGTTTGCCGATTGTCTCAAGGCTGACTTTCACGATCGGGTGGCCAAATCGGTGCCTCTGCAGAAGCGCGTACTGCAGTTGCCGCTGCTTACAGCCGTTACGGCAACCGGCGGTTGGGTTATAGGCATATTCAGCTTTAGCTATATTATAACTTATCTGCGGCCGGGCACTCCCCCCGGGTTTGTCGTTGATTCGACTATTTTTTCCTGGGTGCTTGCCGCGATGGCGCTGCTCATCATGTACTATCTGTTGGAGTTCATAAATCGCCGCATGATCTTGCCCCATATCAGCGCCAATTTTCATCTCGATTCTCTCAAAGGCACATTCAACCTTTCGATGCGCATGCGTCTGGCGCTGCATCTGCTCGCAACAGTGGGCCTGCCGCTTGCCATCTTGGCGCGCATCATACTATTTCTCGACACGATGAAGCCGGCCGATTCGGGTTACCTGCCGCGCGGTGATTTTGCTGCGCTACTGGCGATCATCATCACCATAGGCGTATTACTGACCTGGTTGCAGAGCAAGTTCATCAGCGCACCGCTGAAAGAAATGCAGGCAGCGACCGGTCAGGTGCAGCGGGGTGATTACGATGCCCATGTCTCCGTCACTTCGGGCGATGAGATCGGGGCGCTTGCGGTAGATATCAATGCCATGGCAAAAGGTCTCAAAGAACGCGAAGAGATGCGCGACATGTTCGGCAAGATGGTAGACCCTTCTGTAAGAGACTTTCTGCTTCAAGATGCCGCCTCTCTGACCGGTGAGACCCGGGAGGTGACGATACTCTTCTGCGATTTGGCCGGGTTCACGGCCTACTCAGAGCAAAATCGGCCCGAAAACGTCGTGACCTTTTTGAACGAATATTTTTCTGTTGCGCAGAAGGTTGTTCGGGCCAACGGGGGCATCATTAACAAGTTTATCGGCGATGCATTCATGGCACTCTTCAACGCGCCTGTGCCTCTCGACGCGCACCGGCATGCCGCCGTAAAGACGGCTCTTGATTTTCGCGCGGCCTTTGACACGCTGCGCGCAAGCCATGCCGATGGAAGTCCCGGCTTTCGCATCGGTATTCATACAGGCGCGGTGATTGCCGGGCGCATCGGCAGCGACGATCGGCAGGAGTATACGGTGATCGGCGATGCGGTGAACGTCGCATCGCGCATAGAATCTTTGGGCAAGAAACTTGGGCGCGACATACTGGTCTCCGATGCGGCGGCAGCTGGCCTCGAGCAGGTTGGTTTGACCAGGGTTGGCAGCGTTCGTCTGAGAGGAAAATCCTCACCTACGGTAATTTTTGCACTGTGATAACAGCGCCGCGAAAAATACCCCGCTTACCGGGTTTATAGGCAGTTAACCACAGACTATCCGCTTGACAGACGGGGCGGGCTTTGCTTAGCTTGCCCATGAGTTTCTTGCAGAGCGTCTATTTGGACTACTTTACCATCGGGTCAGTTATCCCGGTTTTGTTCATGTTCATCTGTGCCGCCGCTTTCTTTCAGGTGAAAGAAAAATCCCGCGCGACCAAAGTGTTGGCGAACGGTTTACTTATCTATGGCATCTTTGTTTCAAGCTACATTGTTGCTTCGATGTTTTATCATCCATTGGCAGCCTACCATCGCTGGTCAACTGTCGGGTTTGTGTTACTTGCCGTGACATTGCTCACGCAGATATTCTTTGAATTTCCAGAACCTATGTATACGCGCACAGCAAAGATTTTGGCCCGTGTGAGTACAGTTATAGCGATCGGGTTCGCCAGCTGGTTTATGTACCAGACATCTGACGTCGCCTACGTCTACCATTTCGAAGGCCACTACTACGATTTTGACGCGGATGACGCCAGCTATGTTATCAGTCTGGCTATTTTCGCCTATGTGTTTGTCATGATAGGTGTCGGGTTGTGGCGCGCCGCCAAGTGCAAGGGGCGTGATCGTTTGACCACCCTCGGTTTGCTTGTCGGTATCATCGCGGCAACCATTGTACCTGCCTATCTGAACACCCTCAGCCGTGAAGGCGGCATGGATCGCGGGACTTTTCAGACGGTTTTTGATCTTTCGACGATTCTAGGCGCTTTCGTTATCGTCATTATTTACATGAACAACACGAGCGACAAGACCACATTCATGGCAAAAATTATTCTCGTCGCGGTCGTCGTGTTCTTACTGATGCTGCAGGGCATAGCCTATTTTTCATTTCAAGACAAAGAAACTGCATATGACGGCGTGAAGAGTGAACAGGCAAGCCGCTTCCGCGAAACAGGTGTCGAACCAGAGGCAATGCGGTACGCCATCACCTATGATTTGACAAAGAAGAAAGCCGAGATCAGCAAATCTATCGCCTCGTCAGACGTCGATACCGACGATCAGATCAACGGCTACGAATTTTCAAACGTCTGGCAAAAAATCTACTACCTGCAAGAAGATATTGCCTTCAAAGACAATATGGAGAAAATTCTCCAGTCTGCTCCTGCGACTTTTGCCGGTTATCGGCTCGCGCTGTTGCCGCTTCTCGAAAAGAAAGATACCTGCAACAAGGCGACTATTCTGAAAAAAATAGGGAGCCTGCAGCGACCGGTGATTCATAGCCATTTCAAGCTCAGAAAATTGTCCGACTTTCAGTTTCGCGAACAGGCGACGAAGTTCTTAACAAAAGCGAGCCGCGGCTTCGGCACATTTGGCGAAGCCATGCTCGTCTACCTGAAAGAAAACACGACAGATAACGGCGCCGATCTCAAGAAAAAGTTGCTGCAATACGCGCAAGAGGTGATTCCTCCGGGAGCGCGCCACTACCGATCTGATAAGAGTAACGGTGCACACTATACGGCATACGTCGGTATCGACTACAAAAAGGGCAAGGTGGTTGAAATCGGATTCGACTACCTTGATTATCGCAAGTTTGTGCACCCATTGGGTTTGAAGTTTCTTCTCTTGCTATTCGCGGCGATGGTTCTCATCATCGTCGGCTTCCCGATATTCTTCAGTCGTGCCCTCGTTACCCCGCTGAATAGCCTGCTTTCCGGGGTGAACCAGGTGAATAACGGCAACCTCGATCTCGAGCTGCCAATTTACGTCGAAGACGAAATCGGCTACCTTTCCCGTTCGTTTAACGGCATGGTGCATTCGATCAGAGATTCAAAGCAAAAACTGCAGGAGTATGCTGAAACCCTCGAAGACAAGGTAAAAGAGAGAACGGCAGAATTGCAGAAAGCCTTTGAAGAGGTGAACGCCCTCAAGAAGCAGCAAGACGGCGATTACTTTCTTACCAGTCTGCTAACGCACCCCCTCGGCTCGAACAAGGCCCAAAGCCCCAACCTCAACGTTGACGTTCTGGTGGAACAAAAGAAAAAATTTGAATTTCGTAAATGGGCCCGAGACATCGGGGGCGATACGTGCATTACCAGCACGGTCACACTAAAAGGCAAACCGCATACAATCTTTCTGAATGCCGACGCGATGGGCAAGTCGATGCAAGGTGCCGGAGGTATTCTCGTTCTGGGGTCGGTCTTCCATTCGGTCATTGAGCGCACGAAACTGTCACCCAAAGAACAGGATGTGTTTCCCGAACACTGGCTGAAGTATACGTTCGTTGAACTGCATCGTGTCTTTGAGGTGTTTGACGGCTCGATGCTGATCTCACTCGTAATGGGCCTCATCGACGACGAATCGGGTCTCATGTACTACATCAATGCCGAGCACCCCTGGTCGGTATTGTATCGTCAGGGCAAGGCCGAATTCATTGAGAAAGAACTCGTCTTGCGTAAACTCGGTACGCAGGGGGTTGCTGGCCACATCGAGGTCTGTACCCTGCAGCTTGAACCCAAAGACGTTATTTTCATCGGTTCGGACGGTCGCGACGACTTGCTGCTCGGTTACGATAATGATGGCGCGCGCATTATTAATGAAGACGAGCATCTTTTCCTGAAGGTAATCGAAGAAGCCGACGGCCAGCTTGATCGCATTCGCGACGTTCTTGATAATTACGGCGAATTGACAGACGACCTGTCGCTGATTCGCATCGGCTATAAAGAAGATGTGCACCACGACCATACGCAGCTGACGCAGCATGTTATTCAGCTTCTGAACCGCGCAAGGCTTGCCGTCAAGGCGGGGCAGCTGAAAGTAGCGATCGGCGATCTCGAAGAAGCGCACCGCATCGACGACTCGCAGCCAGAGGTGATGCGCGACTTGATCAAGGCATACCTGAAAGACAAGCAGTTTGAAAAGGCCGCAAATCTTGCCGAAGACTACATTCACATCAAGCCAGCTGACTCTGAATTTCTATACATCGCTTCGTATTGCCACAAGGTCTTGCAGAACTTCAAAAGGGCAGCTGACTTCGGCGAACGCCTGCGGCTCAGGGACCATGACATGGTAAAGAACCTGGTCAATCTGGCAGATATCTATTACCTGCAAGGCCTGTTTTCGCGTTCGCGCACGATCATTGATTTTGCGGCCAAGATCGATCCGCATAACATCAAGGTCAAGCGTGTTCTCGAAGCACTCTCGCGCAAGAATTCTGCACCTGCCTGACGACGATGGCCGAGACCGAAACGAAGTCGATCAAAGATCGCGAAGAAGAGCTGCTTGCCGATTTTGAGGTTTTCGACGATTGGGCAGACCGCTACCGGTACCTGATCGAACTGGGCGAAGCGTTGCCGGCGCTCGACGCCGCCTACAAGACCGAAGCCAACAAAGTTCAGGGTTGCCAATCGCAGGTATGGCTGGTGGCGAAAAAAGACGGCGATGCGGTTTTTTTTGACGCTGACAGCGATTCGGCAATTACTCGTGGCCTGATCGCCCTGCTCGTAAGACTATTCTCAGGGGCGTCGACGGTTGAAATTGCGAGGGCGAACCTCTCGATCATTGAGAAGCTGGGTTTCGCTAAACACCTGTCGATGTCGCGCGCCAATGGTTTCGCGTCGATGATCGAAATGATCAAGCGCCTCGCCAGAGCGTCATGAATTCTTTTTCTTTGCTTTCGATTGCCTTCGCAGTTCTGAGTACTTTGCTGACCGCCGCTGCACCGGCAAACGGAAACGGCGGCCGAGTCGTGTGGGGTGACTCTTATGTGCTCGAGCTGACGAGACCCGTGCTCGAGACCCCCGATTCGAAGGCTTACCTTTCAGGGGTCACACAAAACCTCATCGCAGATGAATTGTCGTTGCAGCGTTCGGCTGTCACGCGGGGTAGACTCTCTCCGCTCAGTATCGAGTATTCGCTGCAGGCAACGCACGACGCGCTGCCCGGCGACGAGCGTGACGAGCTGCTTGCAAAATATCCGAAACCCCAGGTGCTGCCCCTCAAAATCGTTCGCGTCGCTGCGGTCACTGGCACAAAACAGGATTGCGCCGGCAGCAAAGATGATCGTTATACGTTGATGACACGCATCAGGGCTGCGGGCACCAAAGTTACGCTGCATCTCGCGCTGTGCCAGGGCAATGAAGTGCTGCATGCGCAGAGTACAACCGTCGATGAACAAGAACTCGTCGCGGGCGTGAGCAGGCTTGTGAACCCGGTTCGCGCAAAGCTGACGGGAGACAGTTTTGCAACTTTGAAAATCGATAGCGAACCGGGTCGGGCCTCAGTCTATCTTGACGACCAGTTTCTGGGTAAAACGCCGCTTCATTACTCTTATCTTATTCCCGGAAAATACCGCATCGTTCTGAAATTGGATGGCTACGAAACACAAAATGCCGTCATCGAACCGGCAGACGGCCAGGTGCTGTCCCGATCGTTTTCGCTGACGCTCGGCAAAACCGGCGGCAGGCTTGAACTGGTGACAAATCCGCCCGATGCGAAGATTTATCTCGATGCGGATTATAAAGGCAAGACCCCGAAGACTCTTGAAAATATCACGCTCGGCACCTACCGCGTACATTTGCTACATCCTGAGAAAGGCGAAGTCTACAAAACCGTGACGCTGACCGACGTAAGGCCCTCGATGAAAATTTCTGAATCGCTGACTGAATTTGCGGGCCAGAACCAACCGGGCCTGCTCGGATTCTCTTACAAGACCTGGTATTATATGTCTCTCACGACTTCAGCATTGTGTCTCGGCACTGGCATCGCTTTCTATGTCTGGCGTGATGAAGCACAGGAGCAGATTTTTGGGAGGCTCAGCGGCAAATCGACATCTCAATACACCCAGGCGGATAACGACTTTCTTGCAGCGCGTAACGCAGAATATTCAACTCGTGACACCTATGCCACGGCCTTTACCGTCAGCGCCGGCTTTTTCGCGGTGCTCTCGATCTATTTTTACGTGCAGCACCTGCTATCAGCAGATGAGGGCATAGTCTTGAAAGAGAGGCCCAAAGCAGAACCTTATGAGATCCGCATTGGCGCGATGCCGGGAAACCAGGGCGTCTCTGCCCATTTTCATTTTTGATTTTGGCCTAAGCTGCACCAAGTGGTGTCGCGCGTCCGATTTCGCTCAGCGACGTGATGTTCGGTTTTGCCCCTGCGAACAGAAAGTGGGGTATGCGATTGCTGCGAATCTCAAGATACTCGTACGCGTCCCACGTAGCGGCGCGAAGCAGATCGCGTTCTGAAAACTTTTCTTCTTTTTGCAGCGCGCGCAGCTCTTGCAGTACCGAGAGATCGGTATTGGTTGCCAATGAATCGGTACCGATCAGCATCTTCAGCGGCGCGTGTTTCAGGGTTTCCCAATTGGTGCGTTCGATGCCCAGATGTTTGTTTGAGCGGTGGCAGATGACCCACGCCGCGTGCGGCACAAATTCTGTCAGCTTGTCGATGTCTTCGACGCGCGCCGCGGAAAGGTGAATCAGTAACAATTTCTTGAAAGAAAGCATGCCGACTGAGTGCAGGTAATCTACCGCCGAGCGGCCTTGCATCTCATTGTGTTTCACGTGCTGGCCCAGGCGTTTTAAGAAAGCCACGATTTCACCGCGATCGTATTGGAAATCGATTTCGTCGTAGCTTTCGAGTAAGTGTATTGAAACGGAAGTGTGCCGTGCATTTTCACGGACAAAATGCATCTGCAGGGGTGACGATCCGTATACCGAATGCACCGTCGGATAAAAGGTCGAATCGAGGTCGAGAAGCGCCTTGGCCTTTTCAATGCGCTGCAGATCGCTCGGCGAAGAAAAACCGAGCAGTTCGAGGTAACGGTTGCCGTTGAAAGTCGGTAAATCGCGCAAGAAACGGATAAACTCAGTGCTGTTACAGATGTCACAGAAGAAAAAGGTACCCTGATCTTCAGCCTGACGAATCGCATCGACCGCCGCCTGGCGAATACTCTGGCTGGTCATTTGACCGCGCTGCGACTGAATAATGCTGCCCATATCGGTAATGTGGCTGCCATACGGCACCTTGGCGGCCATGCACGAAAGTTCAATGTGGCTGTGTGCGTTAACGAAGCCAGGCACGATGACACCCGGGGGCAGCATGCGCGCAAAGAATTCTTTCGGCGCCTTGCCAAAGCCAGAGTCGACAACCTGCTTGCCCGAAACGATATACCACGGGTCGGCGCGAAAATCGGCGTCTCGGGTGAGGCCCCATTCGCCGCGCAGTACCTCAAAGAGATTCATCAGGCCTAAGAGGCGTGTTCGCCATGCCGTGTCGATACTTTAGGCATTTTCTAACATGCCGAGCGCTTTACAAATTCTCATGCGCAAACTTCAGTAAGCTTTCAGTTGTTGCAAAGTTTACGCAGGCGTCGGTGATCGACACGCCATATTTGAGGGCAGTCTTTACCGAGGCATCAAGTTTGTCGGGTAGTTTTTGGTTGCCTTCGTTCAGGTGGCTTTCGAGCATCATGCCGATCAGGCTCTTGTTGCCTGCCTGGCGCTGCGCGATAATACTGCGCCAGACATTCTCTTGCCGTTCAAATTTCTTCTCTGAGTTCGCATGCGAGCAGTCGACGACGATGGCGGGCTCAACGCCCGCTGCCCGCAGTTTCTCTTCTGCGCGCGCGATGTGT
Organism: uncultured Leptospiraceae bacterium; assembly: GCA_942492915.1. GTDB lineage: Bacteria > Spirochaetota > Leptospiria > Turneriellales > Turneriellaceae > Turneriella. The sequence continues at coordinate 2,792,208 of OW818662.1, read as the reverse complement.
TCGGGTTCATAGTTCGTCATGTTGTTGCCGCCGCGCAGTATCACGTGCCCCCACGGGTTGCCGTTCGTACGCACGACTGCAGTTCTGCCAGTTTCGTCGATGCCGAGAAAACTGTGCGCCGAGCGTGCCGACTGCATTGCATCGAGCGCGATCTGCACATTGCCGTCGGTGCTGTTCTTGTAACCAACCGGCATGCTGAGCCCCGAGGCCATTTGCCGGTGCGTCTGCGATTCTGTGGTGCGGGCGCCGATCGCCGCCCAGGAGACTAGGTCTGCGATGTATTGGGGCACAATCGGATCAAGAAATTCGGTTGCGGTGGGTAATCCTATTGCGACGATTTCTTGAAGCAGGCGCCTGCCCGTCTTAAGGCCCTCTTGCACGTCGTCGAGGCCGTCGATCTGCGGGTCGGTGATGAGGCCTTTCCAGCCGATGGTCGTGCGCGGTTTTTCAAAATAGACGCGCATGACAATTTCGAGTTTGTCGGCGTACGCAACCTGCAGCGCGCGTAGTCTGCCCGCGTATTCGAGCGCCGCCTTTTCATCGTGAATCGAGCACGGCCCGCAGATCACCAGAAAGCGTTCTGATTTTCTGAGCACAATATCTTGAATGCGCTCGCGCGCCGAGAGTACGGTCTGCGTCATCGCCGCTGTTGCAGGGTAGAGTTTTGACAGCGCAACCGGTGAAAGCAGTGGTTCGATAACGCGGATGTTTACGCCTGAAACCTGTTCGTTTGCGGGCAGAGACTCTCGTGACATGGCGGAGAAACCTGACTTTTGGTCAGGTCGTAAATGAAAGTTCAGGAGGGGCGTGGCGCGTCAACGGGCACGCTCATGATCGCTTCGAGCGCGGCGGCGGCATTTTGCGCGGCGATAACCCGGGCTCGGGCCTCTGCCTTATAGAAAACTCTTGCTATCGAAGCCATGACCTTGAGGTGCTCTTGCAGCGCCGATTTGGGCGCTACCAGCAAGACGACAATATGCGCTTTCGAACCGTCGATACTGTCAAATTCAATGCCGTCCGGCAAGATCGCGCATTCGGTCATCAGTCGGCATGCGCCGCCCACCACGGCATGCGGTATCGCCATCTGTTCGCCGATTCCGGTGCTCATGAGCTTCTCGCGCGCAATCAGCTCGTGACCAATTTCGGTGCAGAGCTCTGCTGAGACATTCTCGCGTTTGCACAGCGCGTTTTGCAGGCCTGACATGAGCGTCCATTTGTCAGTCAGGTCAAACCCGCCAGGATCGGCAGCCGTGACAATGTGTATGTTCGCCTCGGTCAGGGACTCGCGCCAGGGTTGCTGTGAACGCTTTGGGTCTCTCGTTTCGAGTGTACCGTCAGACTGCACGGGGTTATTATGTCACCCGGTTTTCAGGCAGTCAATCAGTTTAGGTGCGCGGCGATCAATACCTTGACATGGTGCGCGCGCGGCCTGCCAAGGTACGCGGGTATGCAAGACGAGCTCGCCAAAAAACTGCGTGTCGCGTGGGTCGCCGACATTTTCGATGAGGTCTCAGGCATCATTACTGACACCGAAGAGATGTATGAACTCGCTCAGGCGCGGGGATACTTCTGGCAACCGGTGACGACTTACAAAAAACCGATACATCCTTTTCATATTTTTGACCCGATTCTGCCAGTACCGACCGGCAGCTTTTACAAAGGCACGAGCATGTACGTGCCTGACTTCTTGCGTGTTGTGCAGTTCTTGCGTAAGAATAATTTCAACGTGCTCGTCTCGAACACTCCCGGTGTTATGGGCATGTTAGCGATGGCCGCGGCGAAATACCTGTCGCTGCCCTGGGTCGATATCTACCATACCGATATCGACTATTACATGAATGACCTTTCGGGGCGCCTCGTTAAACCGTTCGTCAAAAACCCCGCGCTCTTCTTTTTGAAGCAGTACCAGAAACAGGCAGATCTGATATTCGTGCGCACGCGCGAGTTCTACGAGCTCATGGTAAAGAAGGGGCACGACGAGCGTAAACTGCGCTATTACCCGGCGGGCGTCAACGCGCGCCACTGGAACCCAATCAATTCTGACCGCGCGTCACTGGCGCAGCACGGTATAGACCCTGATATGACCTTGGTTATTTTTGTCGGGCGGATTACCAAAGTGAAAGATATTGAATTTCTGTTGCGCTATTTCACCGAAGAGAAACCAGACAAGGCGGTCTGCGCAGTCATTGGCGGCGGCCCTGAAAAAGAACTCTACGAAAAAAAATACGCGGGCGACCGCGTGAAGTTTCTCGGCGTGCAGCGCGGCGCAGCTTTGCAAAAACTCTATGCCAGCGCCGATCTCTATGTGTTACCGTCGGCCAGTGAAACGCTTGGCAAAACAGTGCTCGAAGCGATGGCCTCGGGCACCGGCGTTGTCGTGTCAGACAAGGGCGGCCCGAAAGACTATGTGACGCACGGAGAAAACGGCCTGATCTTCAAGGCGCACGACTATGGCTCATTTAAGCAGGCAATGGACACGCTCTTCACCGACCGTGCGCACATGAAAGCCCTCGGAACCAAAGGCCGTGAGTCGATCGGTAACCACACCGACGAAAAGCTGTTCGAATCGTTCACGCGACATATCGCCGAGTTGGTGTGATAAGCCGACGTCGTGGGGGTAGACTTAAGTCTACCCCCACGACGTCGGCGCAAACGAGAAAATTATGACATCGGCACTTCGATGGCGAGCAGGCGTGCGTCGCTTGTGACCTCGATGTCAACGGCGTCGAGGCCTGAGAGTGCGATCGCGTCGCGTGTCTGCAGCGTTTCGTCGGCAACGGTGACCTCACCTTTGATGACGAAGAGGTAGATGCCGGCATTCTCGCCTTCGGTTTTCAGCACAACTTTGGCGCTCGGGTCAAACACACCTTGCCAGAATTGCGCTCGTTGATTAATCCACAAAACATCTTTGTATTCTTGCCAGCTGACGACGCGCACAAATTCATTGCGCTTGGCTTCGAGATCGAAACTGAGCTGGCCGTAACGCGGTTCCATGCCGCGTTTCTCGGGCAGAATCCAGATCTGCAGAAAGTTTACCTCGTGCGCCTTGTCGGGGTTAAATTCTGAATGCATGATGCCGGTACCGGCAGACATGATTTGCACGTCGCCGCTCAAAATGGTTTCGCTGCGGCCGGTAGAGTCTTTATGCGCGAGCGAACCCGAAAGCGGTATCGACACAATCTCCATGTCTGAATGACCGTGGGTGCCAAAACCCATGCCCGGCGCCACGCGGTCGTCGTTCAGCACGCGCAGCGCCCCGAAGTGCATGCGCGCGGGATCGTGGTAGTCAGCGAAGCTAAAGGTGTGGCTGCTCTTCAGCCAGCCGTGGTCGGCAAAGCCCCGCGTGTTCGCCCGATGAATCGACTTCTGCATGGTCTCAGTGTAACAAACCGCGGCTTAACGGCGAAATAAAATTCGCATTTACGTCAGATAGAAGGCGAAAGACCAAGCGTAAGGCATCTAAAAGATATGGAACAACTCGCAAATTACCTCGTCTGGCTCATAGGCGGATCTATTCTCGTGCTGCTCGAGTTTCTGATTCCGGGTCTGGTCGTCATTTTTCTGGGCCTCGGCGCACTAGCAGCTGCCGGCCTGTTGTACCTCGGGTACATTCGCGACCCATGGCTCGCCGTCGGCTGCTTCACGGTCAGCTCGATACTGATGTTGGTGACGCTGCGGAAGGCTATCTTACGTTTTTATCCGTCGCTCACCGAAAAGGTCGAAACCGACGAAGAGGCGCTCATTGTCGGTAAAAGAGCCGAGGCGGTGACCCCGCTGTCGCCGCATGACCATTCGGGACGTGTTAAGTATTCAGGCACAACGTGGCCCGCACGCAGCGAATCGGGTGAAATTGCGGCAGGTCGTGCAGTCGAAATCACCGGGCAGGACAACATCAACCTCGTCGTGCGCGCTCTGACCGACTAGTGGATGCATTTTGCGGCGCCATAAAGCGTTGCAATGTAACATTCAGTTTGACGTGAGCGCGGCGTAGGCTATTCAGTCTCATGGAAAATCTTGCTACCATCGTTGTACTCGCCGTCTTCTTTCTTGTACTGCGTATGTTTCGCATCATACCGATGCGCGCGCTGGCCGTCAAAGAAAGGCTCGGAGCTTTTAAAGGTGTCTTGAAGCCGGGCTTTCATTTCATCGTGCCCTTTATCGACCGTATCGCTTATGTGCACGACGCGCGTGAGCAGGTGATCGACATACCCAAGCAGCGCTGTATCACGCGCGATAACGTAGAGGTTGATGTCGACGGCGTTGTCTACCTCAAGGTAGTCGATGCGCAGAAGGCAAGTTATGGTATAGGTAACTACCACTCCGCTGTCATCTCACTGGCACAGACGACGATGCGCTCTGAGATCGGCAAAATGGCCCTCGACGATACGTTTCGCGAGCGTGATAAAATCAACGACAAGATCGTAATGGAAATCGACAAAGCCTCAGAACCGTGGGGTATTAAGTTTATACGCTATGAAATTCGAACTATTGAACCGTCTGCCAACATGATGAACACCATGGAAAAACAAATGGAAGCCGAGCGCCAGAAGCGCGCTGACATTACGCTCGCGCAGGGCGAAAAGCAGGCGCGCATCAATGTTTCTGAGGGCGAAAAGCAGGCTGCCATCAACGTTTCAACGGGTGAAAAGCAGAAGCGTATCAACGAAGCTGAAGGCCGCAGTAAAGAAATCACACTTGTGGCCGAAGCGACAGCCAATGGCCTCAGGCGCATCGCGCAGGCTATCGGCCAGCCGGGCGGTTCGTCGGCCGTGAAAATGCGTATTGTTGAGCAGTTTCTCGAAGAGTTCGGCAAGGTGCTCGCGCACTCAAAAATTTCCGTCGTGCCGGGCCGCATCGCCGAGCTGCAGACCTACTTTCAAGGACTCTCGACCCTAACGGGGCAGACGGCCGATGTCGCCAAAGCGGTGCAACAACAACCAAGGAGCGCAAAATGAATCCGTTTGATATTATTGTCTGGGGCGGTATATTCGTCTATTTTCTCTTCAAGCTCGTGCGCTCGGTGCGCATCATTCAACCCCGAAAAGCGGCCATTGTCGAGCGCCTCGGCAAGTACCACAAAACGCTGCTTAGCGGTTTTCACGTGTTGGTGCCTTTCTTTGACAAAGTCACCTTTGATCAAGATCTGAAAGAAGAAGCGATGACGGTGCCGCCGCAAGATTGTTTCACTCACGATAACGTCAAGGTCGAGGTCGACGGCGTCATCTACATGATGGTGACCGATCCGATGCTCGCGAGCTACGGCGTAACCGATTTTCGCCAGGCGACGATTCAGCTGGCGCAGACAACAATTCGTTCAGTGATGGGCACGCTCGACCTCGACAGAACCTTTGAAGAGCGCGAGATGATTAACCAGAAAATTGTCAGCGTGCTCTCTGAAGTGGGCGAGACCTGGGGCATACGCGTGCTGCGCTACGAGATCAAAAACATCGTGCCTCCGGTTTCAGTCAAGAATGCGATGGAGCGCCAAATGACAGCCGAGCGTGAACGCCGCGCGCAGATTGCCCGCTCAGAGGGTGACATGCAGTCGAACATCAATAATTCTGAAGGTCTCATGACTGAACTCGTGAACCGCTCAGAAGGTGAAAAACAGCGCCGCATCAACGAGGCTGAAGGTCGCGCCAAAGAAATCGAAGCGCTCGCCAATGCAACCGCGCAGGCGATTGAATCGGTCGCCGCCGCGGTGCGCGAGCCCGGCGGCAATCAGGCCATGGCGCTACGCCTTACCGAGTCTTACCTCAGCAAACTTTCGGGTATTGCGCGCAAAGACGCGACGGTCATCATTCCGTCTGACCTCACGCGCCTCGACGAACAGCTGGCCGCGCTGGGGCTGAAATCGTCTGCGAATAAAGAAACTTGACTCCTTTCGAGCAGACAAATTTCTACCTCGAAAAGGCGTTTGCGCTCGCGGGTCTTGGCAAAGAATTTGAGGCGCTGCTGCGCGCACCGAGCCGCGAGATACAGTGTGAGCTGGTGGTGCCGCTTGACAACGGCGGCGTCGCGAGCTTCACAGGGTTTCGCGTGCAGCACGACAACTCGCGCGGCCCGTTCAAGGGGGGCATTCGCTTTCACCATGAAGTGAACCTCGACGAGGTGCGCTCGCTCGCCTCGCTCATGACCTGGAAAACAGCCGTGGTGGATATTCCGTTTGGTGGTGCCAAGGGTGCTGTTCGCTGTCGCCCCGGTGAACTGTCTCTTGCCGAGCGGCAACGCCTGACGCGCGCGCTGGTGCGTGCACTGCATGAAGTGATTGGCCCTGACAAAGACGTTCCGGCGCCTGACGTCGGTACATCGGCAGTTGAAATGGGCTGGTTTGTCGATGAGTTCGAACGCCTGCACGGCTTCTCGCCGGGCGTTGTCACAGGTAAGCCGCTCGAACTCGGCGGTTCGCTTGGCCGCGATGCGGCGACCGGCCGGGGAACCCTCTTCGCGATCCGCGAGATTCTGCGGCTTTCGGGTGCGGGTGAAATCGAAGGCAAAACGTTTGCGGTGCAGGGTTTTGGCAATGTCGGCGCGTGGGCAGCGAGGCTCATTGCCGCTGAAGGCGGGCGGGTCATTGCTGTAAGCAACAGCAAGAACGGTCTCCATAACCAAAAGGGCTTCGACGCCGAGGCGCTTTGGGCGCATTACCAGACCGGTGGAAAATCCTTACCGGCGGGCATGGGAGAGGCAATCACCAACGGCGATCTGCTGAGCCTCGACTGCGACGTGCTTGTACCCGCAGCGTTAGGGGGAGTGATCACCGCAGAAAACGCGGCTCGGGTGAAGGCACGCTTTATCGCCGAAGCCGCAAACCACCCGGTGACACCCGAAGCCGATGAAATTTTGCGGCAAAAAGGCGTCGTACTGATACCCGATATTCTCTGCAATGCCGGTGGGGTGACGGTTTCATATTTCGAATGGGTTCAAAACGCCTGCAGGCACGCATGGAGCGAGCTCAAGGTCAACGCAGAGCTCGAACTCAAAATGGCCGCAGCCTGCCGTACGGTCTTTGCGCGAGCGCAAGATGCACGTACCGACCTCAGAACTGCTGCATTTCTTCTTGCGGTTGAGCGCGTCGCAGCAGCAACCCGTCTGCGCGGTTTTCAGTGACGTGGCTCACAATCGCGGGCATGGCGCTCTGAAAGTCTTTTTTGTTGTCAGCTTGTTTCCCGAAGGCGGTTAGCCTGATTAAAGGTATATATGATATTTGATTGGTTTCACTCTCTTTTTTCAAACGACATGGGTATCGACCTCGGTACCGCAAACACGCTGGTGTATGTCAAGGGCCAGGGCATTGTGCTCTCAGAACCTTCGGTCGTGGCGATTCAGGCTTCGACGGGCAAGGTGCTCGCCGTCGGGCAAGAGGCGAAGCGCATGCTGGGCCGTACCCCTGGCGAGATCGTGGCGATTCGCCCGATGAAAGACGGTGTGATCGCTGACTTCGAGACCGTCGAGAAGATGATCCGCTATTTTATCAATAAAGTGCATAACCGGGCAACTCTCGTAAAGCCCCGTATCGTCATCGGTGTACCTTCGGGCATCACCGAAGTTGAGCGCCGCGCCGTGCGTGAATCTGCCGAACAGGCCGGTGCGCGCGATATCTTTCTTATCGACGAAGCCTTTGCGGCCGCGCTCGGCGCAAAAATTCCGGTGCACGAACCGGCAGGTAATATGATCATCGATATCGGTGGTGGCACGACAGAAATCGCCGTTATCTCACTCGGTGGCATGGTGATTGCCGACAGTATACGTATCGGCGGCGACGAATTCGACGAAGCCATAATCAAGCACCTGCGTCTGCACCACAACCTGATAATTGGCGAACGCACTGCCGAAGAGATTAAACTCGCGATCGGTAACGCAATGCCTGAAAAGAAGACAGAAACATTTGAGCTCAAAGGCCGCGATGCAGGCACTGGTCTGCCGCGTACGGTTGTGATCGACTCGACCGAAGTGCGTAAAGCCCTGAAAGAACCGATCGATGCGATCGTCGAAGCGACAAAAATTGCGCTCGAGAAAACTCCCCCCGAGCTTGCAGCCGACATCGTCGAGCGCGGCATAGTCATGACCGGCGGTGGTTGCCTGCTCAAAGGTCTGGATAAACATATTTCAAAAGAAACCGGTGTGCCGGTAATTCGCGCCGAAAACCCGCTCAACTGCGTGGTCGAAGGCACGGGTAAGTATCTCGAAGAACTGAAGTACCTGAAAGGGCGCTAAGCGCTTTTTTGTATTTCGGCCTTTGGCCGAAATACAAAAGCTACTTCGTCGCGCCCTTCACCAGCTGCCAGACATCGTTAAGGTATAATGCCGCACGGCGGTCGCGGAATATTTCATCACTCAGTGTGTGGCTGGCGAGCGCCTTGCCCGACAAAACCAGCTGTACCTTGTAATACATCTCGTCCGCAATATAGATCGCGCCGGGCGACTGCGAGTAGGCAGCACTGACTACGTTTGTGTGCGTTACGTAGCCGGGTGTGAGCTTGATGCCGTAGAGTTTACCCTGAAGTGAAAAAACCTTATGCGCGAACTTTTCAAATGTGGTGAGGCGTCGCATTTCTTTGAAGGCCAGAAATTTAAACCCTTGTCCCTGCGCGGGCAAGGGTAGCGGACGTGAGGCATAGTCATAACCCGGCAAATGCTTTTCGACGGCGGCTATTGCCTGTATCAGCTCGTCGTCGCCCGGGTATTCGAGCAATAAGATAAAACGGCTGTCGTTCATAGCTTTGGCAGTTTGCGCTTCATCAGATCGACGAGATATATTTTGACCTGTACGCGAATCGTTTGGTCTTTTTCAAGATCATAAGTTACAAAAAGCTGTTGAATCGTGGCTTCGCTGTCGAACTGCATGATCGATGAGAGCGCAGCCGACCTGACAACCTGTGCGCGGGTGGTATCTGCGAGCACCGTAAGCAGTTGTGGCAACTGCTTCTTCTGCCTGAAAACCCCTAGCGCGACAATCGCCTCAAGCACGATCGGCTCATCTTTACTCGTGCCGAGCAGGTGCGCCAACGGCTCCGCGCAGCGTTGTTCGGTAAACCGAATGCAGGCATGCGCAGACCAGAGCAACAGGTCTGCGTCCGATTCCTTTTTGAGCAGAGCGAGCACTCCGTTCATACCGCCGCCTGAGCCCAGTGAAAGCAGCGCGCGCAAAAGAGCGTGTTTTTGCGCCATCTCGGATTCACGCACCAACTGCTCTGATATTGCATTCGCATACCGTTTGTCGTTCTGCGCCAGCGCCGATTCCAGCGCCCGGGTGCGAATCGGCAGTTTGCTGTCACTGATTAGCTTTTGCAACGCCGAGAAGACCGGACCCGTCTTGAATTGGCGCAGAATCTCGACTGCCTTGAGGCGAACTTCTTCATCGGTTTCATTCTGCGCCAGATGAATCACGCCATACTGCGCCTTGTCTGAAGCAATTGCCTCGAGGGTCTTCAATGCAAAATAGCGCACGTTCTTATTAGGATTCGAGAGCTGCAGAAGCAGCAGCGGTACTGCGCGTTCATCTTTGAGCGCCAGCAGCGTTTCCATCGCGTAGATTTTGTCGATTGCGTTTTCGGCGGCGAGCAGCTGCCCTATGAGGGGGTAGACGCGTTCATCGCGGCGAATTGCCACTGCTCGGTTTGCTTCGGCGCGCAGCGATGCCTGTGGGTGCACCAGAAAAGGCGCAATAGTGTAGATGAGGTCGGGGTTCTTGTTCGGCCCAGCGGACTTGAGGCAGAGCTCTGTGTAGTCGACATCATCTTCGACTTTGTTCTCTTTGATCAGGCGGAGCAATTCATTGTGGATATGCTTACCCGCTACAGCATCGACGCGCTGCTTTTCAGCGATGGCCCGCGTAAGCTTTTTACGATACTTTTCCTTGGCGTTGCCCATATATTCAATGAGCTTGTCGGCTTCTTCGTCCCCCAGCGGTGTTGAAGTGAAGATCTCGACCGCGCGTGAGGCATCGTCTGTGGCAATCGCGGCATCGAGCTGTGCGTTGGCGTGTAGCGGCATATAGCCCAAAAGTAGTGCCACGGCAATCAGGCCGCCGGTATTTTTTCTCACAGTGAGAACCTCAGACGCAGTTCGCGATAAAGCGACATGCTTCCCGCAAAAATGTGGAGCGTATCGTCTTCGCCCAGAAGTCTCTCGATTTCGGTGTCGTCAGGCTTCTGCATCAGCTCTTGGTAATAGTTCTCATTTGCCATAGGGAATAGAAACAGGCGCACATCTTGCCGAATACCCGTGCGTAGAATGGTGCAGAACTCTTTGAGATCCCGTTCGAGCATCGTGTTGAGAAAAAAATTGCATCGCGATTCAGGCTGTCGATTAACAATCTCTGCCAGCGCCCGCATTGCTGCCGCATTGTGGCCTGAATCGAATACGATTCGGGGTTTTTCTCTCAGCACCGTGAAGCGGCCAAAGACCGGCTGCAAAAGAGCTGCCCGTATAAGGCTGGCCTGGTCAGAATTCGGCGCGAACTCGCGGCTCATGATCTCTTCGGCAAAATTTCGATTTCTTTCGACAAAGTCATAGCCTTTAGGGGAGATCTCGATAAGGCTGCTGCCGAGTTCGTCGCAGGTCTTGTGCAGCACCTGCATCGCCTCGGTGTCTTGTAGGGCGGTATAGACGCGTTGGCCGGGCCTGATGATACCTGCCTTTTCGTGCGCAATTTCTGCGAGCGTTGAGCCGAGAATTTTCTGGTGGTCGAGATCAATTTTCGTGATCACGCTAAACTCTGAGCGCAGGTTATTGGTCGAATCTGACCTGCCGCCGAGACCCGTTTCGACTACGGCCCATTGGCAGCTTGTTTCGGCGAAAGTCTCAAAAGCCAACGCGGTCATGGCGTCGAAAAAAGAGAGCCGGCTCAGTTCAGTGGTTCGCTTTAGTTTCGCCCAGACATCCGCCAGTTGCTGATCGGAAATTGGTTCGCCGTTCACGAGCACGCGCTCTTTTAGACTCACAAAATGCGGTGAGAGGTACGCACCGGTGCGCAGCCCGAGTGCCGTAAGCGCGCCCGAAAGATGGTTCGTGACGCTACCCTTGCCGACGGTACCGGCGATGTGGATTGTACGGTAACGGTATTGGGGGTTCTGCACGGTGGCCAGATAGTCGCGCAGCACTGATGGGTCATAGGCGCCGGGAGCGAACCGGCGGCTGCGTTCAAAATTACGGTCGCTGAAGAACCTGAGAATTTCGTCTTCGACCGGTGCCGGATCGGGGATATCAGTACGCATCGACTCGCGGCTATTCACTTTTCATCTGGGCTTCGATTTCTTGTAGTCGGTTGATCCACAGGTGGGTTCCCGCCGGGTCACCTTTGGCCATTTCGATCTTGCGCTTGATGCGTTTGATTTCTTCGATGCGGCTGTTGTTTGCCGAAAGCGAAGGGTCTTTGTCTGCATCGAATGGCGTGACAAAAAAAAGAAAGTGATGAACCGGGCCAAGTACCCGGCTGCGGTCGTCGCGCTGCGCGATATGCAGATAATATCTGCCGGCTGCACCTGTTCTGAACGAGATTCGGCCCGCAGCTGCCGACACGGGACGTTTCGGAATCGTATCGGGTTTGGCATCGACTTCGGCGTAATACGTACCCGGCGAAAGGTTCTGAATCAGAAAATCCGTTTTGCCGGGCGTGACCATGCGGGGAGCAATCTGGTTTCTGAGCAAAACCTCGGGTTCTGGCGGAGCGTACTGCCAGACGATCGGTATATGGTAGACGCGGGAGAAAGAACCTGTGCGCAAATTTCGCACCTGCAGGTGAAGCACATATGTGCCTTCTTTGCGCGCTGCGAACTGCAGGGTATTCGAAGGAATCAGCTTCGCCTCATTCAACGGTTCGCTACCCTGGTTCTGGTCGAGCAGATAGCGGTACGCATATTCGCTTCCCTTAGGTGATGACCAGTTGACGAGCATCACCGGTGGGTTGCGTTTAACGTCGAGTCGCCACTCGATGTCAGAAATAATCGCTGTGGGGGCGTTCCACGTTTCGAGAAAGATATGCCTGATTTCGGTTTCGAGTAGAAAGGTGAGCTGGTTGGTATTGTCGATCAGAGGAAAAATATGTCCGGGCCAGAAAAGACGACGCTCTTCGAGGCGAGTCTTTCTGCGCGGAATCGGGAAATCGTCAAACACGAGGCGGTACGCAGATGAAATGTGGTCGGCGGTCAGAATAATATTGAGTTCTTTATTGAAGTTGATGGGAATTACTCTGTCGACGTACGTGAGTCTTGCGTCTTTCACGAGCAGGTTGCGTCGAAGTTCGCCCCCTGAAATATTAAATTGCCAAAGCCCGCCTTCAAGATCTATGCCGATCAGGTGCATGGTATTGCGGTACCTGTAAAAACGGGCATGCTTAACCGGAAAAGGCAGCGGGTATGACCGGTAGTCGCCGTTTTTCCAGGTTGTCCAGGTGTAGCCCGAGGGCGAAGACGTGACGTAGTGAACTCCGCCGTCGGCCCATTGCAAAAACATGAGTTCAATGGGGTCACGGCTCACCATAATATCGGTCGTGCTGTTTTCGCTCCAGTACTTGATCGAGTAGTTCTTATTGCCATACGCGTAGAAAAGGCATGAAGGGTTGCCCGCGACAATGTTCACGCGGGCATCAAGGTCGTAGACATTGTACCTGAGCGCAAATTCATTTGAATACTTCACGGTGCCCGTAAAATCGAACGCGACGAAAGAAATCAGCTTTTCAAGATTATAAACACTGACAACGAGATCGCCGTCTTCCATCGGAAAGTGTTTTAAGACATCGGGTTTACGGCGAAAACGCGTCACGCGCTGCAGAGAGTTTTTCTGATCTACCACCCGGCCATAGACCAGATAATTTTCATCGTCGATCGCAAAAAAGCGGGTGACCCATGAAGACCACTGCGTGCGAATCAGTTTCAAGTTGCTGATCGGCCAGTCGCCGGCGGTCTGCGCCCGCATCGGTAGCAGCGGCAACAAGAGCAAAGGCAACAGGCTCAGACGAAATCTCACGTCCAGGCTCCGGCATAAAACGCTATACGCTTTCGTTGCCACAACGCCATCAGGGCTGTGAAAACCAGAATACCCGCGAGCGTCTGGTAAACCTGACGGCGAAATTCTTTGCGCACGTCGGGGACTTCGATTGTGCGCGAGTCGTACGCGAACTGCCGGCGCTCCGGCCCTTGAAACATGGTCTTGGCGTTCAGAAAATAGCTTCCGGGTTTCTGTAAGTAGATAAACTCGACAGGCGCTGAGAAATTGATCTCACCCTGCGGCACACGCTCTGCGCTTGCGATTTCCCATACGTAACCTTTTACCTTTACCTTTTTCGGGGCGTCATAGCCAAGGCGGATTTCTAAAATACCGCGGTCAAATTTCGAACTGATGAGTTCTGCCCTGCCACCCACCTGAATTGCGTCGCGTTCTTTGACCGGCACGACCTTTTCATATTCAACGTCGGTGAAGGCAAATTTCTTGCGGGCACGCGGGTCGTTTGAATCGAAATAGAAGTGTCGTGGCGCAGCACGGGTGCCGTCGGCGTACACGACACCCAAAGAAATGACGCTGATGCCGCGCTCGAGATTCTTGATGCGGGCTGTATAAATATTTTCGACCGATTCGAGCTTCTCTTTTTTTCCGGTGAACGGGTCTCTGATGTCAAATCCCGACTGGTACCAGATTTCGCGAATACCACGCTGGCCGTTGTCTTGTACCGTGAACGTAATGTCGGGTCGCGTAATGACATCGGCCTCTGCATTGTGACGAATCGTCAGGTCGTTGCGTTCATTGACGCCTATTTCAACGCGGTAAAACGCCCGCTCTGAGATGTTACCGCCGAGATCGACCGCTTCGACGGCAAATATATACTTTCCCGGCGGCACATTGCTGAACGAGAGTTCGGTCGAGTTGGTCGTATCGGTAAACTTGCGAGGCAGTTTTTCGCCCAGTGCATACCGGTAGGTTTGAATGCCGCTGTCGTCGGCGGCGCTGAATTTCAAAACGATATCTTGCCGCGAATCGGGAATGCCGTTCTCGTGCGTCGGACTCGTGATAATCGGTTTGCTCGGTGGCACTGAATCTACGACGAACGGGTAGTGCTTGATGGGTGACACGTTGCCCGCTTTGTCCCGGTATTTGATGTGCAGGTAATAGGCCCCGCCGTTGAGGCCAGGTATGGTAATCTGCGTGGCGCGCGCGTTCAGGTTATAGAGGTCAGGGTCCGTCTCTTTTTGGTCGTCGATCACCCATGCATAACTTTCGATTCCAGAGATATCTGATGGCTTTGGCCATTGAAAAATTGCATCGCTTGATTTAGAAATCTGGCCCAATGCGTGTGTACGCGAGAATATTCCGACGGGGTCAGCCGTGGTGTCAGTCTCGCGCATGCACAGTGCGGGGCCGCAGCCATAGAACAGAAATGGCCTTATGCCGATGCGCGCGTATTCAAGCGGCCGTGCAGCGATGCCATCGCGAGTAACTCGGTGATCGACGCCCACGAACGCATTATCGGGTCGGTCTAGAAATTTGGCATAGATCTGTGGCGTACCGTTGCGCGTGTCTTGCCACGCGGCGACCACGGCAGAGGAGCCGCCAGCATTGGTACCGCTACCCGCCACAATCGCCGGCAGGTAACTCGGTGCGGCGTTCTCGCTGACGCGAATCGGTTCTTGTCCTTCGGGGGCTGCGAAGATCGACCACACCTTGTCGGGATTACTCTGCCAGACAAAAACCAGTTTGTCGTCTGTGTTCGTCATGCGCGCCGAAAAATTCTGTGCGCCGTTCGCTGTGACGCGCGTACTACCCGCCCACGTGACACCGCCGTCGGCGCTGAAAGAACGAAAGATATCGTCAATCAAGGTGGATTCAGCACGGTTTTGGTACAAGATGTCGAGTCTGCTGCCTCGACGCAACACCGCGGGAAAAAGCGCGCCCCTTGTGGCGGCGCTGATTTCTGCGACCGCGCTCGCACCGTAAAATTGCCCTGAAGCCCCCGTGGCGGCGGTGAGCCTGAACCTGTTCGCGCCTGCTGGTTCTTGGTAGAGAATGATATGCTTACCCGTGCCGGTCATTTTCGCGACGGGAAGAATTGCATTCAACTTGCCCGCAGTCGAAGGTAGTATCTGTTTTGCAGAAAACCCTTCGACGCCTGACGCGCTGTAAGAGTAATAAATTCCAGATGCGCCTCCCTGCGGCATCGTTTCTTGCCACACGACGAGTATCTCGTCGCCCAAGACCGAAACTGTCGGGTGCAGCGGAAACGGTTGCTCTGACTGTGTCAGGGTTACTTCGGCCACGACGCGCCGGCTGAACTTGCCGGCGTCGCTGTAGACGAGCGCGATTACAACTTCTGTGGGAGCATTCTTGGTAAATGGTGACTTGAGCGCAGCGGTGGCCGCATAGAGTCTGCTCTCGCCTTCATGGCAGCAGGTCGAATATTCATCGGCGCGACGATCGACGAGTACCGGGTCGCCCCAGCCAATCGGATCTGCGAAGACGCTACCCATCATTATGACGAGGAGGATACGTAGTATCCACCGCGTCATAATTCTATTTCAAGACCCTCGTAGGCAGCCATGATCTGCAGCGGATGGTTCGGCGCCATCATGCTCTTGTACTTGATCGCCTGCAGCAGCACGTTATCCATTTTCTGGTCGTCATATGACGGGTCGTGATGGTACAACACGAGTTTTTTTACTTCGCTCTTTATAGCGATGTCGGTGGCGATGGCCGCGGATGAATGGCCCCAGTCAATTTTTTGCAGGCTCTCTTCAAACGTGTATTGGGTATCGAACACCAGCACGTCAGCGCCGAAGAAGTAATCGATGTACGGGCCGATATCTTCAAGCGTCTCGAGGTTAAATTCTGCGTCAGAACAGAAGATAAAAGTTTTGCCATTCGGCTGTTTAAACTTATACGAATAACATCCGCCCGGGTGCCTTACCGATTTGGCCGAAACATCGAGGCCATAAACATTTACACTTTCAGTTTCTTCAAAATGGTGAAAAGTTTTCTGTGCGTGCAGCTCGTCAAAGGTGAGCGGAAAGTGCGTCGTGATCATTTGGTAGCGCAGCCGCTCTTCGATGTCGGGAAAGCACGAGTAAAAGTTCAGTTTGTTACCGGGAATGAAAATTGGTACAAAGAACATGAGCCCCTGAATGTGGTCCCAATGCGAATGCGTGAACAAAAATGCCATGTCGTCTTTGCCGGTCATCTTACCGCGTGCCATGAGCGCGTTGCCGAGGCCTCTTAGGCCGGTGCCTGCATCGATCACGACCGTCTTGTTTTCGCTGGTTTGAATTTCAACGCACGTGGTATTGCCACCGTAGGTGCCGCGTATTGAAAAGGGCAGGTTGCCGATGAAGTTTTCGATGGCTTCACGTGACAACAGGTCTGCAGGGCTCGCGAGTTCGAGCACTTTGCGAATCTTGTCTTCGACCTGCCGGGCTGTTATGGCGGTTGCGAGCGAGCCGCGCACACCCCAAAAGCGAATGAACATGGCTCCCGATTTCATAGAGCAAACGCGTCAGCAATGATTTTATAGGTTCGCTAAAACAGTGTGCAAAGCACACTGTTTTAGCGAACCGGTGGATATGGAAGAGTTCGTACGTGCCATAATCATTACGTTTATACCCATATTTGTGGCGACGGACGCGGTGGGTATTTTGCCCATTTTCGTCGGCATGACGCGCAAGCGCAAGGCTGCCGAGCGTCGCCGAATAGTGGCGCTCTCGATGATTACGGCTTTCTTGCTTACGGCAGTCTTCACTGTCATGGGCAAGGCCATTTTTCGCTTTATGGGTATCACCGTGTTCGACTTCATGGTCGCAGGGGGAGTTATACTTTTCATTTTGGCAATTCTCGACGTTATGGGTGCGCGGCATAACCACGACGACGATAGCGGCGCGATGGGCGTTGTGCCGCTCGGCACCCCCATGGTGGCCGGCCCGGCGCTCATCACGACGTGCGTGCTGATGGCGAATGAGTATGGTTTTGCAGTGACGCTCATTTCGCTTTCACTGAACATCATTATTGCTGGCATTCTTTTTTTGCAGGGACCGTTGCTGACCAAAATACTCGGCGATGAAGGTTCAGCGGCATTGTCGAAAATAACGAGCCTGCTGCTTGCTTCAATCGCCGTGATGATGGTGCGACGCGGTGTGATGTCGATGGTTAACTGACGCGGTCATTTGCACGAACTCATTGACAGCGCCGCTCCGTGACCCGTTAGAAATCGCTCATGGGCAAGAAATGGCAGATTCTACTCGCGGTAGTTCTAGCGCTCTCTGTGGCGTTGGTGCTCGGTCTCGAATCGATCAAGGGTAAAATAATTCATATTCTGGGCGCTGCCGAAAACTACAAAGTGGAAGGCGACCCGAACGCGATGCAGCCGCGCTTCACCGACGCAGATGCTGCACGCGAGCGCATCGCGGTGAATCTCGTGCAGATAGCCTCGGGTTTTGTTCAGCCAGTCGACATACAATTTTCACCGGTTGAAAAAGACGTTGCGCTCATCTGCGAAAAAACCGGCGCACTCAAATGGATCAATTTTCAGACCAAGACTACAGGCATTCTGGCAAGTATACCGGTACTGGTGGGTGCTGAAGAAGGTTTGCTCGGCGCGGCTTTTCACCCGACGTTTGCGACGAATGGCAAGATCTATCTTAACTACGTAGCCAATGAAAATGGCAATGACGTGAGTCGTGTGTCTGAATGGGTGGTGTCGAAGCCCGCAGACATCGCGAATG
This sequence comes from uncultured Leptospiraceae bacterium, assembly GCA_942492915.1. Taxonomy (GTDB): domain Bacteria; phylum Spirochaetota; class Leptospiria; order Turneriellales; family Turneriellaceae; genus Turneriella. The sequence continues at coordinate 2,774,506 of OW818662.1, read as the reverse complement.
CGAAACTCGGCAGCGAGCGCATACTCATGCGCGTCGTGCAACCTTACGCTAATCACAATGCGGGCCAGCTTGCATTCGGCCCCGATGGTATGCTCTACATCGGTTGGGGTGACGGTGGTTTCAAAGACGACCCGAAAGGTCATGGGCAAAACCCGAAGACGCTGCTCGGCAGCATGCTCAGAATTTCTGTCGAGCCAGACGCAAGCGGCAACCCTTACTCGATACCGAAAGACAATCCTCATGTTGGTGATGCGCGTTACGTACCCGAGACCTGGGCGATAGGGTTTCGCAACCCCTGGCGCTACAGCTTCGACCCCAAAGGACGGCTCATCGTTGCCGACGTCGGGCAAGACAGATATGAAGAAATCGACATCGTCGAGAAAGGCGGCAACTACGGCTGGAAAGTGCGCGAAGGTTTTCATTGTTTTGAACCCAAAGAAAATTGTGCGACGGCGAACCTGCTCGAACCTGTTTATGAATATGGCCGCAAAGAAGGCCAGTCGCTCACCGGTGGTAACGTCTACACCGCATCAGAAATTTCAGCCCTAAAGAACAAATATGTGTTCGCCGATTTTATCAGCGGCCGCATCTGGGCGATCGACTTGCCCGACAATGCGCAAGGCAAAGTGCAGAAGGTTTACACGCTCGGGCAGTGGCCGGTGCTGATTTCGAGTTTTGGTCGCGACGCGGCGGGTAATGTCTATGTGGCCGATTTCGGCAGTGGCAAGATTTTCAGGCTGTCGGCGAGATAACTACAACCTAAAATCATACTTCGCCCCGACAAACACGAGCCCCGACATGCCGTCGTAAGATGGCAACAACACCTGATACAGACAAAAGTCATAGAGGCACATGTCGTTGGCAAAACCAGCAAGCGAAATTGGGCTTTCGCTGCGCAGGCCGAAGCGGTCAGCGTACCCTGTCGCAACACCCATTAGAAAACCCGTTGAGTTTGTGAAGCGACCCAGCGTGATATTGCGAAAGCCGAGCTGGCCGGTGAAGTAGAATGCATCGTTGTTAAAGCTGTTCTTCATATATTGGGCGCTCCACCCGACGAAACCCTTTGCGAATTCGTTACGGCCACCCAGGCCGACCGTGTGGTGAATTTCGTTATACGGCTTGCCGCGAAACTCGCGCGTGAAGTGGTGAGAGACGCCACCCAGCATCAGCTGGTACGACGTACATTGAATCGAGAGTAGGGCGGTCGCGAAAACAATTGAGAGCGCCTGCTTGTTATTACAGAATCGGCGTAGTAGTCTGAAGGCGCTCAACATGGTATTTCACGCCCCGACCTGCTCACTAAGGCGAGACTTCGTCGCAGCTTGACAAGCATTACTGTTTCATGTTTGCGAGCGACTGCGAAAGCCGCATCGACCCCGCGCCGAGCACGTTCAGAATCACAGAAATATTCCACAGCATCAGCGGCGCCGGCTTGAGCAGCTTGAGAAATCCCCCGCCTAGCATGAACGCGACGATCACAAACGAAAGCAGCACGTCGACTGAGTTACCCAGTTCTTGCCAGACAGGTTTTTCAGTGCTCGTCGGCTTCTTGAACGCTCGCACGATGAGCGACAACACGCACGCATCGGTCGCGCGGTGGCGGCTGATAAGTAGCGCCAGCAGGTTCGCTGTATTAATCACAAGGTCGAGCGCACCCCAGAACGTCAGCCAAATCTGGCCGAGTGCCAGGCCTGCAAGAATCTTGAAGGCACAGAACGGGAAGCCAACCGTGATGATCTCAAAGAGTGGGGCAAACATGCGTATTTCACAGAAACAAACTTCATCCGTTCAGGATAAAGTTCATTTCTGCAGAGCTTTCTCAAGAATCGCAATCTCTTCGAGCACGCGCGGTACAATTTCTGATTCGGCGATTTTGCCCTTGCTCTCGCCTTTGACGTAGAGAATCGCCGAGCCTGCACCCGCTGAAATTCCGATATCCGCCTCTTTTGATTCGCCGGGGCCGTTGACCAGGCAACCCATCACTGCGACTTTGAGCGGCGTCTTGATGTGCGCGACGGCTTCTTCGACTTCTTTCGCGATACGAAAGAGGTCAACTTCGAGGCGGCCGCAGGTCGGGCATGAAATGAGCGTTACGCCGAAACTCACGAGGCCGAGCGAGCGCAGAATTTCGCGGCCGACTTTCACCTCTTCGGCGCCGTCAGTTGTGAGCGAGACGCGAACCGTGTCGCCAATACCTTCTGAAAGCAAACCGCCGATGCCGATCGACGACTTGATCGTGCCCTGCCAGCTCGTGCCCGCTTCGGTGACGCCGAGATGAAACGGGTAGTCGCACATTTTCGCGAGCTTGCGGTAAGCTTCCATCATCATAAAGACGTCGCTCGACTTGAGTGAAACGATCACGTCGTCGAAGTTATGTTCGTTGCAGATTGCGATGTGCCTCAGCGCTGACTCGACCATGCCTGTCGATGTAGGATATCCCACTTTGCGCATGATATCTTTCTCTAATGAGCCTGCGTTCACACCGATACGAATCGGAATGCCGTTGTCTTTGCACGCGCGCAGCACTTCAGAGACTTTTTCTTTGTTGCCGATGTTGCCGGGGTTGATGCGAATCTTATCGACGCCGCTCTTGACCGCGATGAGCGCAAGCTTGTGCTGAAAGTGTATGTCAGCAACGAGGGGAATATGTATGTTTTCTTTGATCTTCTTTAATGCATGCGCCGCGTCTTCGTCGTTGGCGGTGCAGCGCACGATCTGGCAGCCAGCTTCTTCGTAGCGCAGAATCTGATCGACCGTCGCTTTCCAGTCGGCGGTCTTGGTTTTGGTCATCGACTGGACCTGCACGGGATGGCCCGAACCAATCTTGACGCCGCCCATCGTGACCGTGCGCGTCTGTCGGCGTTTGACCGTGTCGTGCACGGCGTGGTCGCCCATTGCAGCAGGGGTCACGTCGGGCACATCGACATTGCCCGGGGTAGGGCTTTCAGGAGCGGTCATGTATCCCAGTTGCCGGGGCAAAACAGGCGGGAAATCCATTTCGTGAGAAGCGCGTTATTGTTCAACGCAGTAAAGCGCGCGCGAAACGTTGCATGGGTTCTGCCCGGCCGCCCAGGATGAATTCGTCATCGCATTCGCCGTACCCCGCGCGCCAGAGCTCGCAGGCAGCGCGTCTGTCCAGCCGAAGCACGTGTCAGGTGACGTAGTCCAAACGGCAGTTAATCCTGTCCAAACCTGAGTTCCTCCACCGGCGACGGCGTTCGCCAGCGGTGCCGAAAATATGGCTTTGGTTGTAGTCGCGCCGATGTTGGTGGTGCCGTCAGCACGGACATAGTTCGTTGCCGCATGCAGCGGCCAATCTCTGGATTCTTCAACGCCCGCAGCCGGAGCGCAGTCACCCGTTAAACAGGCCTGACGGGCAGAATTTTGAGTGATCAGAGCCTTGTACGTGCTCGAGTTTGGCTTGGCCGAATCTGCATTGCAGAGGGCGTCTGCGCCGACCGCACCCCCAAGATTGCCGTCGAAGGCCAGGGCCGTGACGAATATTCGGCAACTACTGCCGCCACACGGGACGAAGGGCATTCCTGTGGTGGTGACGCCTGATGCGAGGTTATTACCGAGATCATGCGCAAATGCCGCGTAATAGTAGGTGATCCCGTTTGTGAGCCCTGCATCGAGAAAATTGGTGCCCGCTGCATCGAAGATGACCGTGCCGTCGGCGCTGTTCGCGGGGAACGAACCGGTCTTGCGCACGATTCGAATTCCTGTGAGGTCTGCGTCGACGGGGTTTGTCCAGACGAGCGTGTTGCGGGCATTGCCGGGTATGACGCGCAACGCCGACACATTCGCCGGTGGGGAAACATCAAACATGATGTTCGTGCTGGTGACGGGTGAGGCTGAATTGCCAGCTGCATCGGCACAGTTAAACGTGATGCTGTAAACGGCACCTTCAACCAGAATTGGATTGTCGATTAATGAAATATTCATGTGAGATCCGATGAGACGTTCGCTTGCAGTGAGTTGCTGCATATGGACCGTTGCATCGGCCGCGCCTGAGGTGCGCAGCCACGTAATTGAGCCTGCTGCGCAGGTTTCTGAAAGCGTGTAGCTGACCAAAGTTGAGTTCACCGTTGAACTGGTGGCAGGCGCGATGCCTGAAATAACCGGAGGCACAGTGTCAATGGAGAATACCGCACTGCTGATCCCTGAATCCGTCGCGCCATTCTTACAAGCGACGGCTTTGACGGTTGTATTCGCCGCAATATTCAACGGAGCCAGAAATTCGCTCCCGGCAACGCAGGTTGGCGTTGCATCACACGCGGGCGCCGAACCGTTTGTCGTGAAGCAGATTTTCGCTGCGCTGGTGGTCGACGATAACGTCACGACCTGCGCAGAGTTGAATATTCCCTCACTCGGCGAGAAGCTTGGTGCGTTCACCGAGCCGCCGTTCGGCGTTGCGGTGGATTGAGAAGCCAAAGCAAAGTTGCCGGCAAGGTCATACGCATAAGCTGCATAAAAATAGGCAGTTCCGTTTGTGAGCCCCGTGTCAATAGCAGAGGTGCCCGCACCTGTGTAGACAACAACTCCGTCAGAGCTGTTTGCGGGGAAACTGCCCACCTTTCTCAGAATTCTGGTAGCAGCAAAATCGGCATCTGGCGGATTCACCCATGCCAGCGAAATTTCCGTATCACCGGCAACTGCCGCAAACGAACCCGCGGCGGATGGCGCAACCGTATCAATCGAGTAGTTGCCATTCGTGACCGATGACCTGTAGCTGCCTTGCTTGCAGGCCACGCTTTTGAGCGTTGTATTCGAGGCGATCACTACGGGCGCAGCGTATGTCATGCCAGCAGTGCATGAACCTGAAGCCGGACTGCAGTCCGGCTCGACCGCATTTGTCGAATAGCATATTGTTGCGCCCGATGTTGCTGATGAAATGCCCACAGATTGGCTGGTATTATAGATACCCTGCACCGGGGCGTATGACGTGGTTCCCGTTGTACCAACCAAAGATGGGGTTGTCGCATTCTGAAGTTTGTTTTCGATTGAGTTCCAGTCGAAATTCTTACAGGCTGAAAACACACAAAATAGCAATGGTGCACAAATATACAATCGGTTCATACTGGTCGGTCTCCATCCGCAATTCTCCCGTGACGAATGCGCTGCTTATGGCTTATTGGGTTAGGGTGCTGAAAAACAGTAAGTAGTTCTACTACCCTTTACAAGTATATATGCCGAAAGCTCAGCCCGGTGCCAAAAAATGACACTGGTGTCGTTAAATGGGTCTGACTGCCCGCTGACACCGAGCCTGAAGGCCGGTGGGCCGACGGCAGCCTTTACACATAAGGAAATGTGGTGGGCAGAATTGGTCTTTACGCCCGTCCCGGGTCGGGCAGCGTCGTACACTCTGTCGAAGCGGAAATGGTCTGCCTTGAAACGCTATATCCGCATTGTTTTTGTTATTTGGCTCCTGGCCGGCAAAATTCACGCTGACCCATTTCTCATCAGCGACGGTTTCACGCATCTCGAACTCAGTAAGCCCGAGATTTGGCTCGCTTCGGCCGGGCGTTCTCTCGCAGAAGCTCGTGTTGCAAAATTCGTGACAAGCACCGCGCCGCAGATTACTCTGCAGCAAAATGAATCGGTCTGGCTGCGCTACGATATCGTGTCTGCGGCGACGAGAACTGAAGCTGTTGTCGTGCGGCATGAATTTCCCTGGACCGATCGGGTAGAATTTTTCGTGCTTCGAGACAGCGGTGATTTGACCAGGCATGCGCTTGGGGGCGATGCCGTCGCGGGGGTGCGCAGCGAACGCTTGCCGTTGGTTCGATTTGGCATTGCCCCGCGCGAACGCGTGACACTCTACGTCAACATCACAACGGTCGCGCGCACTTCGCCCACACTGCAGCTCTATACAGAAAGTGCTCTCGCGCCGCGGGTGTTTGCCGAACTGCTGGCGCAAGGGCTCTTTACCGGCATCGCGCTGATGTTGATTATCTTTCATCTCAATTTGTATTTTGCCACACGCGATCCGATGCTCTTGGGTTACCTTGCTTACCTGATATCTGCCGCGCTGTTTATTCCCCTTAGAAGCGGAATCTTGCCACAACTTTTCTTCGGTCGGTATGCGCAGCTGAGCGATGCCATCTGGGTGGTCTTGGTCAGCGCCTGTTATTTCACGGGCGTGGCGTTCGTGCGTGTATTCTTTTCACTCAGATCGACCTGGCCACGGGCTGATCGCGTCGTCTTCATCGTGCAGGTATTGACTCTGGTGCCGGTATTCGCACTGTTAATGGGCAGGCGTGAGGCGTATATTGCCGAGAATCTTTTCGGGCTGATCGTCGGGCCGCCCCTGCTCGCACTCGGGGTCTACCAGGCATTTCGCCATCGCGATCAGTCAGTCTATTTTGTCGTTGGTTACAGCATGCCGATCATAGCGGCGATTTTTGACAATTTGGTCGAGAACGGTCTGTTGCCTAATTTTGCGGGACGCAACGAGATGCTGCCGGCAGCCATGGCAATCGAGTTTCTACTCTTTGCTCTTGTGATCTATCGCATGCTGGCGAATTCTGAAATTTCGCGTTCCCGCGACAACGAGAGACTGTCGCGCGTGCACACTGAGCTCTCATTTGCTCGCAGTATACAGAAGAGTCTGCTGCCGCCCCTCGCACAGAGATTCGGGGCGGTTGAAATCAACGCAGCGTACCGCAGCGAAAAAGAAGTGGGGAGTGATTACTTTGACGTGGTTACTGCCGGGGTGCACACGATCGGTGTACTCGTCACCGATACTGGTGCCCAGCGCACCTCTTCGCTTGCTTCGGCGCTCGACGCCTCGGCCGTGCGAATGGCATTTAGAAACAGTTTCGCAGATCAAACTGAACCCCGGCAGGTTGTTCGCCGCATGCTTGAAGTTCTCGTACCGGTGATGCGCGCCCGTCCGGTGGGCATTACCTACGTTGTTCTGAATACGCTGACCGGGCAGGGTAAATTGTACTGCCGCGCGAATCCCTCGCCGCTGCTGGTGAAGAGCGATGGCACGCGGGTCGAGTTTTTCGCTTCGCAGGCAGATCAAATGCCCGATGCCGAAGCTGATATCTCTCTCACCGCAGGGGATCAGTTAGTCATTATGACCGCGGGTCTCGCGAGGCGGATGAATCTGCGACGCGACCGGCTTTCACCCGCAGAACGTATTCAGAAAATTCAGAATCGACCCGCACGAATGCTACGAAATAAGGCAAAGCGGGCGCGCGAAGACCTCACACTGGTGGCGTTGTCCTTTCAGGGAAGTGGGGCATGAGGCTTGCAAAGATTCTGCTGACGTATAGTCTGTGCTGCGCGATGCTTTCGGCTGCAGAGGCAGAAGCGAAATCGCTGAAGATCCAAAATGACTTCGTTGTCTTAGATACCACGCTGCAGATGGATTACTGCTTCTCCCGGGATTCCGATGTGCTTGCAGTTGCCGGCAACGGCGAATGGGCTGCGCTGAAATCTGCCGTGCTTCAGGAGCGATCGCCTGGCGATAGGTTGTGGTTGCGCTTGAAGATCGAAAACCACCGTAATACTGCCCAGCGGCTCGTTCTGGCGAGCGGTGAGGCCCGCACAGACAGCATTCGCTTTTTTGTAATAAGAAAGGGACGCATATCGATAACCGCATCCGGCGGTGACCTGCTCAAGCGTGTCGATCGCCCGCATTATCTCGCCGCGTATTTTCCATTCGAGATCGAGGCCGGTGAATCAGCGCAGATATTCATGTGGATCGAAAATCCAATCGATCTCGCGGCCGATTTCACTGTGGTCAGTTCAGAGGCTTTTGCCGAATTCGGAGGCTTCAACTACCTGTTGCAGGGCTTTTTCTTCGGCGCGCTGCTGGTTTTGATGCTCTATTACGGAGCGATCTACCTGTCGCGCCGGTCGCTGATTGTGGGTTCTTATTTTCTGTATCTTCTAGCTGCTGCGGTGTTTTTTGCCGCACGCACGGGACTCTTGTATCAGGCTTGTGGGTTCTACTTTGCGCAATTTATGAACGTTGTCGCTACCCCATTACCAGCGTTGATCTATGCGACGGGAATTCGCTTCGCCAGAGCCTTTCTTGAACTCAGGCAAACATCCTGGCCCGACCGCATACTTCGCACGGCGCAATATGTCGCGTTCATTCCGGTTCCGGTTGCTTTCTATTCGCGCATTCTGTCGCGCGAACTCTGCGACTGGTTAACGCTTATTCTGGGGCCCGGGCTTTTGGTTTTCGTCTGGGGGATTCGCAGCCAGATTCCAAAGGCGTCTCTGTTTCTGCTCGGGTGGTGTTGGCCGATTGTTGCTTCGTTGCTGCAATATACCGGCGGCGACTCGTCATACATGATGCGCAACGTGTTATTACAGACTTCCATGCTTATCGAATTTATTTTTTTCGCAATCTTCGTTGGTCGCGATATCAGCAGGCACGAGCGCGAGCGGAACAAGCAGCGAGTCAACCTTCTCATGCTGCAAGAAGACCTTGAACAGGCGCGCCAGATGCACGAGACGCTGCTGCCGGCCGGGCCGCCCGCGATGCCAGGTCTTGACGTGCACCGGGTTTATCGACCGATGAGCGAGCTGGGCGGTGATTACTACGATTGGTTCAAGCTGGGAGACCACAAGATTGTGTTATTCGTCGCCGACGTAACAGGGCACGGTTTACCCGCCGCGCTCGACGCTGCGGTTGTACATATCGCCTTTCAGTCGGCAGTGGTTGAAGCGGCCAGCTGCGCCGAAATTCTGAGCGCCATGAACCAGAAACTCATAGCGCAGGGTGTCGACCGATGTGTCAGCGCAGTTTGCGCCATCTATGATGGCATAGAAATGTCGGTAGAGGTTGCGTTGGCAGGCCATCCGCAGGCGATTGTTGTCACTGATGCGAAAGCTGTGTGTCTCGGCGAACACGCTGCGTTGCTCGGATTCTCGGCGCAGAGCAGATACACTTCTGCTTTCATTGCGATGAAAGAAGGTGATAGATTATTTCTCTGCACCGACGGGGTATACGAAAATCCGGAATCAGAATTAGTCGACGACCATGCTGAATTTGCCGACCTGCTGGCGACCAAGGCAGAATATTCCCTTGAGCTGGTGCTCGCCGACACGATTGCCCATTTTGACCGACTGCGGCAATACCGAAACATCGATGACATTACGCTGCTCGGCGCTCAGGTATCGCGACGCGCCGGGTAAATCAACGCAAATGTGCCTTCGTTCTCTGGCATACAGACTGCACGCAGGGTTGCCTTGAAGCCACCGGGCATGCTCGTCGTCGAACATAACCTCATGGTCACCTGAAGCTTATTGCAACCCAAAGGGTGCGCGATGCATCTTACGGATATGACAGTAATCACTGCCCGCGAAAGTGCGGGCACGGCGACAAGTTTCCACAGCGGTCTTAGGGCCGCTGTATTTGATTTTCTGAAGGGCAAATCGCTGAATCCGATCGACGAACCAGGTCTTTTACGCAAAGCAATCATCAATTATTCGATGTGGTTCACTCTTTATGCGGCATACCTCATCGTCGGCGCACAATACGGTTGGTATGCCTTGTTGCTTGCCGTACCGCTTGCGTTTGCGATGCTTTGCATTGTGCTCTCGGTCATGCACGACGGCAGCCACGGGGCCTTCAGCAATTCGCGCGTCATAAACTCTCTCGCGTCTTACAGTCTCGCATTTGCAGGCGGCAGTCCCATCTTGTGGCACCAGCTGCATGTGCGCGCGCACCACGATAACACGAATGTCATCGGATACGATCAGGACTTCGAATCGGGCGGGCTCATTCGACTGCACCCGGCGCAGGCGCAGCACAGCGCGCACCGCTATCAGCATCTTTACGCGTGGTTTCTTTATATGGGCCACAGCATCCGCTGGATCTGGTTTGATGACATTAAGGATTACATAACCAACCGTTGGCCGGTCAGTCCCGCTGAACGCAAGACGCTGCTGAAAGAGCTGATTCTCGCAAAAACATGGCACGTTGCCAGTTACCTCATTATACCCGGTCTCGTGACCGGCAGCTGGCAGCTTGCTATAACCTTCTATCTGATTCATTGGATGCTGCTCAGCGTGGCTCTGATTCTGGTTTTCGCGATGGCACACCTCACGCACGTGCAGACGATGCCTGCGTCGCGCGCCGAAAGCGAACCGGACTGGGCCTTGCACCAACTGGCGACTACGGTTGACTTCGCGACGAACAACCGCTTTCTTTCGTGGATAGTTGGCGGATTAAATTTTCAAATAGAACACCATATATTTCCGAAAATCTCGCACACGCGCTATCGCCTGATTCAGCCCATCGTGAAAGAGTACTGCGCCCAACGCGGAGTGCGCTATTTTGAGTACCCGAGTTTCGGCGCCGTACTTGGCGGGCACTATCTGCACCTTAAGACGATGGGCCGGCCCGCGATGCTTCAAAGCCAACGCGGTCGGCGCGCTGCCGCATTGAGCGACGCTGCCTAGCTGCGCAGCTCTATACAGCTGAGGCCCAGCCGCCGGCTCGTGAGCCGAATTCACTTTGCGACCTGTTCAAGAACTGTTTTATATCCTTGATTTATGCTCTACGAGAAGTCGACTGACAATCTCATAAAAAACCTACGCTGCTATATCACCGACCGACCGGGATACCTGGGTAAACTTCTCACGACCATTGGCATGCATGGTGGCAACATCGGAGACCTGCGCCTCATCAAGCGCGCTGGCCTGACGAACCTGCGTGAAATTGAACTGTATGTGCGCGACCAGCAGCACATGCAGGATATTCTGCATGCGGTCGGTGAGCTCGACGGCATTCAGGTTGATTCGGTTTCTGACGCTGTACTTGACCTGCACCGTGGCGGCAAAATTGAAATGCGCAGCACTGTGCCCGTTGAGAGCGCGGGCGATGTGAGGCGCATCTATACGCCAGGTGTCGCCGCAGTCTGCCGCGCGATTCAGCAAGATCCCGATCTTATGTACGAATATACGTATGTGAAAAATACGGTCGCAATTATTACCAACGGTACCGCAATTTTGGGTTTGGGCGACATCGGCGTGCGAGCCGGCATGCCCGTGATGGAAGGCAAGGCTGTGCTGTTCTCAAAACTTGTCGGTATCAACGGTATTCCGATTCTTGTCGATTCGAAAGATATTCAGACCTGCATCGACACGATTGTGAATATCGCACCTTCGTTCGGCGCGATCAAGCTCGAAGACTTTCGTGCCCCCGAATGTTTTGCCATCGAAGAAGCGCTCATGAAAAGGCTAGAGATGCCGATCATGCACGACGACCAGCACGGCACTGCAACAGTTGTGCTCGCCGCGTTACTCAATGCCACGCGCTATGTGGGCGACGATCTGCGCGTGCTCAGCGTCGGTATTGTCGGGCTCGGGGCAGCGGGCAATGGCATTGCGCGGTTGCTCAAGAGCTTCGGCGTGCAGAAGATCTATGGTGCGGATATCAACGACGATGCCAAAGCGCGGCTCGCTGAAATGGGTGGCTCGCCACTGCCGCTTGCCGATCTCATGCGCGAAGCTCAGGTGGTAGTTACCACAACTGGCGTACCGAACCTCATTAAACCCGAAATGGTCAGGCCGCGCCAGATTATTCTCGCGCTGTCGAACCCTGACCCCGAAATAAAACCCGAAGCGGCGCTCGAAGCCGGCGCAGCTTTCGCCGCAGATGGGCGAGGGGTGAATAACGCGCTGGCGTTTCCCGGCATTTTCAAAGGCGCACTGCAGGCGCGTGCCTCGCGCATCAATAACCGCATGAAAATTGCAGCCGCGTATGCTATCGCCTCGCTTGCCAATAGTGACCGTAAAGAGCTGGTACCCGCTTTGCTCAACACTGAAGTGCACCAGGTTGTGACGAATGCGGTCGAACGCGCGGCGCTCGAATCAGGGGCAGTCAAGCGCCTCAGCGAAATGTAGCTCTCACCTAGGCTTCGCAATACCAAAAAACTGCACAGAGCGCAGCGCGAAGCTGATTTTTTCGCGCGTAAAGTATTCACCGGGTTCACCGCAGGTGTCCGTTATGGGCACCGTGTGCCCCATGGTGTTCAGCGTATAACCTTCTACCGCCGTCTGCCCTGAGTGGTTCTTGATTCTCATGCGCTTTACATTGCCTGGCAAAGAAGCCCGAAGTTTGCGCTTCCGCTGTAAGCGGTGAACCCGGCTCCACTGGTCTACGGCTGTCTGCATGCGGCTGAACGCGACATTCTGATCGAGCTTACCATGCCATATGCTTGCCCGCGGCCAGCTTTTTGGGCGTTTGCCTTTTTTGGCCGCTGGCGCCAGTGTGCGTTCGCGGCATTCAGAAAAATACGCAATACCCGAGTGGTCGGTTTCGCAGCGATATCCCCCTGCGCCGATCGCCGAAACCGCAGCGAACATCTGCGGATACGTCGCCGCGAGAATCTGCGCGAGCTGGCCACCCGATGAGAAGCCCGTGACAAAAACTTCTTTTCGCGCAATCGGAAAATTTGCGAGCATATAGTTCACCATCTGCATGACCGACACAACTTCGCGGCGCTCGGCGTCGGCCGCGCCTTGAATCTGGTGGTTAAAGCACAGGTTGCGGTTATTCTCAGCGCGCTGTTCGGGATACACAACATAGAAGCGGTAGCGATCGGCGAGCTGGTTGAAACCCGCGGCCGAGAACTGTTTTGCCGACCCCGAGCAGCCGTGCAGCGCCACAACCAGCGCGGTGCGTTTTCGCGGCGCGTTTGCCGGCGCATAAAGCTGCATTGCAAGATTGCCCGGGTTGGTGTCAAAGTTTTCAATCAGTGTGAGGCCAGGCAAAACCATCGTGGTTTGCTTTTCGTCTGCGCCGATTCTCAGTGCGAGCAGCGAAAAAATAATCAGACAGAAAGCCGATCGGGGGCGCAGTCGCATTCAAGCGACACTGCTGCGTCAGGTGACAGCCACGCAATGAAGTTGCTGATTATTCTTCATGGGTTAATGGGGTCTTCTGCACTTTCACGCTGCCTTTTGTCCAATACGACGATACGGTGGTCGCAACTTCTCGCTGCGTGACCACGAACGCCACCCTGTCGCCGAACGTTTTCGATTCGAAGCGAAATTTCGTCGCCGCTGACTTGCGCCTGAGATCACATTCCACGCTACCTGCCGAGAAGCCCATACCATCTGCGAGGCCCGGGCAATATTGATAAGACCACTTGCGGCCCGGCATCAGATGTTCGGTTCTGAATTCAGCGCCAAGGCCTTGGTGCGTACAGGTCAGCGTCACAGGTTCTGCCGAGTTATTGCTGATGCTCCAGCAGCTTTGGTCTGAGGTGTCGCGGCATGTGGCAAACTCATGCGCAGGGGCGGATGTATTCATGAAAAGCAGCGGCACCGCCACCAGGGCTGCGCGCAATATTCGTGCGGTTTTCATAACCTTTCGACTCTGCAGCCGACAGATTGGTTCAGTTTTCTTTGCAGGTTTCGATGCCTGCACCGACCGCATCTGCACGAAATTTTTGATCATTCGCCGGCCAGGTTCGTCTAAACTTCATGAAGCAAATGCTGACCCTGACCACAATGGTGGTTGTTTTGGCCGGTGCAGTCTGCCGCGCGCACGACATCAGAGACGCGGGCGGCAACGCACTCACGAACCGCTGGCTCTACAGTTCAGGTGATGGCATCGGCAAAATCGAAAAATTTGAACCTTCTTTGACTTTGAATGCCGGTCAGGTCTCAGGCTGGACAGGCTGCAACCATCTGCAGGCAGATTTTTCAGTGTCTGGCAACACCATCAAGATACGGCAAAAAATGAAAACGTCGCTTCCCTGCCCGTCGCAGGCTGCGGTGGCCGGCGAGCAGGCATTTGAAAACCTGCTGCAATCTGTCGCCCGATACGAGGCCGGTTCGGGTGTGCTTCGCCTGATTACCCCCGAAGGGAAGCAACTCGTCATGCGTGCGTATGTACCTGCACCCCGGGCGGCGCTTGTCGGCAGCGAATGGAGAATGCTGAGCGCCGCGATGCTACCTGGGGCGGTCGGCACTTCAGAAATGATTCAGGCGCACCGGGCGACGTTTGACACACGCCGGCTCAGGCTGAGCCAGCCGTGCTATGAAATTTCGGCCGACTATGCGGCGAGCGAGGCTGGCATGAGCTTCAGCAACGTCAGCGTGGTTCAACGGGCGTGTACAGAGAAGCGTGAAGCTGAATTTACTTTGCAATACCTTCAGCCGATGTTCGCGAGAATAAATCGCTACACAATTAGCGAGCGCCGGTTGAGTCTCTATGCAGGCGAAGACTTTCAGCTTGATTTCGAGGCAAAACCATGATGATTCTCCGCAGCCTGGCCGCGAGGCTCAAAAACCCTCGACCGGGTATATCGCGCATGGGATATGCAGCTATGAAGAAGTTAGATATGCTCATGGTTGTTTTGGCAACGGCTTTCGTTGCCTGCAAAGAGCAGGCGAAGCCTGTAACAACGCACGCTGCGGCCGTGGTCTTTGTTGTCGGCAGCGACGCCCGAATTTTCACGGCAAAGGGTGAGAGCAAGGCGGTCAAAGGTGCTATCTTGCATGAGGCCGATAAGGTGCAGACAGGTAAAAAATCTCAGGTAGACCTGCTGCTGCCCAACAATATTCTTATTCGCATCGACCAGAATTCGACGGTCGAAATGAAAGAGTTCAGGCTCGGTGAAGGCGGTATTCAAACCGACCGCCTGATGCTGCAGAAGGGTACGGTATTTGCAAAGGTCGCGAAGCTCGATAAAAAATCAGCATTCGCGATTCAGACGCCGACGATTGTCGCGGGTGTGCGCGGCACCCAGTTCATGACCGAAGCCGACGAATCGGGTCAGGGCAAAGTTGCCGTCATCGAAGGTAAGGTCGCCGTTGAATCAGCAAAAACCGGCAAGACCGAAGAAGTCACCGAGGGCGAGCAGGTTCAGCTGAACGACACGGGCAACCTCGTCGAAAGCAAAATGGACGAAGCGACCGCAGCTAAAACCAATGCGCTGTCGGCGGTCGCAAAAATCAAAGAGCAAGACCTGCAAAACTTTCAGAATATTCTGGGCGACCAGCAGAAGCTGCTCGACAAAGCCGGCGGCGCCGACAAGCTCAAGGGCATGATGGATGACAGCGACAAGCGTATTCAAGACCAGAAAGACATGACAAAAGAAAAGGTCGAGGGTCTCAAGGGCCAGACCGACACCAAAATTCAAGATATGAAAGCGTCGACCGAAGGTAAAGTTCAGCAGAACACCGAAAAAGTCGATTCAATGAAGTCTGATACGCAGAAAAAAATCGATGCCATGAAAGGCGGCGGTTCGATCGAAGACGCGAAGAAGAAACAAGAAGAGATGTTTAAGAAGTTTCCGTAACTTTACAAGCCTGCGCGGTGTTCTGCGCAGGCGCCGACGATGCGCAGGTATTCTTCGTGCCTAAAGGGTTTAAAAATGAAACCGAACGCGCCGGCGTCGAGGGCGGCAGCTTTCATCGCCGATGCATCATCGGCTGACAGCACAATAACTTCAGGCCGGGTGATTTGCGGCATTGCACGCAATGCTTTCAGCACTGTGATGCCGTCGGTATCGGGCAGCGTGAGATCGAGCACGACGACCGCGGGCATCAAGCGTTCAGCGAGCTGCAGCCCTTCGAGACCTGTTTCTGCGTGTTCAACCGAATAACCCGATTTTTCCAGCAGAGCCTTTTGCAGCATCGCAATCGTCATGCTGTCTTCAATAATGAGTACCTTCACCGTTGCCGCATGCATACGCGTGCCTGATTACCTTTACAGCTTGGCTGTGAATTCACGCAGCAAACCGGCGCTCTTTTCAAGCTGCAGATTCTCTTCGGCTGAAAGGTCAATGCCGATTGTATCGATAATCCCGTTTTCGCCGACGAGACGCGGCAGCGCAACTTTATGCAGCGGCGAATAGGCGCTCACGGTATGCACTGCACGCTCTCGCCGTAGTATGGTCTCAGCGAGGCGTGCCAGAACCGCCCCGATGCCGAAGGCTGTAGCGCCTTTGCCTGAAATGATCTTATAGGCCGCGTGGCGTACCTGATCGTCGACGTGTGCAATGGCCGCGGCCTCAATTGGCTTCGTCGCTAAACCAGCGGTTCTTGAGCGGTAAAAGTTTGATCAGCAAGAACGCCCAGAAGAATGCGGTGAACAGTGTCATAATTTCTATCGAGTATTGTTTCAGCACGCCCAATGCGCCGAAGGCAAAGGCGGCAGTCAGAATAAAAGAAGGACCACGCCGACCTTCGCGGCGCAGCAGCACCGCAGCGGGCAATCCGCACAGCCCCAGCGCGAGCCATTTGATTCGGGTGAAAACAATCAGTTGCGGCAGATACTGCTCTGCCAGGGATTCGCTGCCAGCAGCGAGAATGCCGAAGATCGCCTGGTTCTCCATAACGTCGCCCACTGCGGTCGTGGCGACGAAGACTATTGTGGCGACTGTCCAAAGGCGGCCGACGCCGTGGCGATGGATCAGCAATAGGTTCAGAAAAAGATATGCCAGAGAGTAGACCGTGATATAACCGAAATCCATCCACGTGCCCAGAAAGAAAGCTTCGCGCGATTTTTGCCCGGCTTCTTGCGTCGGGTCACCGAGAATGTCCCAAAGCTCGCGCGTCGACCACGCGAGTTCGAGGCCGACGACCGGCATATTGAGGCCCGGCTGCATTGCGCGCACCGCCTTTGCAGGGTGCACGATTGCCAGCACTACAGAAAGAACCATCAGCGCGACGACACTCGCGAATAGGGCGTTGCGCAGCTTGCTGTTCATTGTCATGCGTGACGCTGCTGTACGAAGCCACCGCGACAAGGTTTTTTGCCGGGCTGGGCTCGCTGGTATGCGGCATAGCGCCGCAGATGAGGATTAACCATTTGGTTAATTTTTTTCGCCTTTTGCCGCCTGCCGCTGTAATTTGAAGCTGAAACTCTATGAAAACACGTGTCTTTTCCCTTTCTCTTCTGCTATGGATTTCCATAGCTAGCCTTGCCGCAGAAGCCGCGCCAGCCGCGCCTGCATCTGGCGCGCCTGCAGTAGGCTCCCCGGCGCCTGCCGCAGCTGTGCCTGAAAAACAGGCCGAGGCCAGTTTTACGATCGGTGGTGTGAACCTCACGATTCAAGACGCCATCAACATTGTGCTCGAAAAGAACCTGACGCTGCAATCGGCCAAATACGACGTTGTCATGAGCGACACCAATGCGCGCAAGTTAGAGAAGAAATTTGCTCCGGTCGTGAGTGCAGAAGGCCAGCATCTCGGCTTCAGCGATTCGCCACTCGCCTCTGCCAGCCGCGGCTACCAGTATAACGGCTACCTCGGGATTTCAAAACTGTTCGCTACTGGTACCACCGTTGGCGGCGGTTACCGCTACCAGCAGCTGCATAGCGAAGCATCTCAGGGTTTTCTCGGCTTGCCCATTAATCAACCAGCGTCGACCAGCACGTTTAACGGTTACTTTATCAACGTTCAGCAAGAGTTGCTGAAGAACTCGTTCGGCTATGCTGACCGCAAGTTAGAAAAAATCGCCAACAAGCAGGCCGAAGGCCAGCGCGCCTACACAGTGAATCTTTTATCAGGCCTTGTCGTGCAGGCACTTACAGATTACTGGCAGGTGACGATTCAGAAATCCGCACTGGAAAACGCGAGACTCGAAGAGAAGTCAAACCGTCAGGTGCGTTCGATCGTGGCGCGCAACGTCAGCTATGGCCTTGGCGAAACCTACGACCTCAACAACTATAACGCGCGCGTGGCGATGTCGACAGCAAAGGTTTCAATGACCGAGCAGAGCCTGAAGAACGCGACACGTAAACTCTTGCGTACGGTGAATATGGCCGTCGACACCAAAGTCGAAGGCATCACCAACCTTGTCGACACGCTGCCAAACCTTGATGCGAATGCGGCGCTGAAGGCCGCGATGGAAAAACGTGTGGATTTCAAAAATGCCAAAATCGAAAACGAAGTCGCAGAGATGCAAACTGACCTTTATGGTAATCAGGCGCTGCCGAGTCTGAGTGCTTACTTCAACTATGTTTCACAGGGTACCAACCAATTTATCCAGTTTCCCGGTTTTCCCGCGGCAGGTTCGCTGCAGAGCCCACAGTGGCAGGTCGGCGTGAAGGCGAGCTATCCACTTTGGGATGACGAAGTCAAGGTTAACCAGCGCAACGCGGGCATGCAGCTGACGCAAAGCCGCATCAAACTACAGAATCTCGAACAGGAAATTCGCGACGATGTGCTGACCCGCCTCGAGAACGTGCGCCTCAATTTCGAGGTTTTTCAGACGAGCCGTACCGCGCGCAAAGAGTCAGAGGCGTTCTACAATCGTATGCTCGCGCGTACGCGCACCGGCAAACTCAACTTTCAACTCGTCGGGCAGGCGCTCGAGAGCATGGTGGCGAGCCGCCAGCGCGAACTCGAAGCGCTCGTGAACTACAACATTGCGCTGCTGCAATTTGATCTGTCAAAAAATGAAATTTTCGAACGCTACAACATAGACGTAGAGAAAATTCTGGCAAAGGTTAAGTAGGTGGAGTGGTTCAGGTCTTCAACACCCGGCCGAGGCGAGTCAGTCTGCATTTCATTCTGCCCGTACTTGACGGGTCGATAACCGTAAGGATTATGTCGCATGCATTCGCTGGTTAAATACTTTCGCACGATGCCGCCGGTCGCACTGATCGGCGCCAGCAATGATTCGAGCAAATATGGCAATATTATTTTCAGAGATCTCAAATCGAAAGGTTACAGCGTTTACCCGATTAACCCGAAGGCGACTTCGATTGAAGGCGTGCCTGCTCTCAAAAGTCTTGAAGAGCTGAAAGAGAAGACGCAGGTCGACTTGCTCGTGTATGTGATACCTCCCAAGCTTACTCTTGAGAGCCTGCAACAGGCAAAAGAATTAGGTTACAAAAAGGTGTGGCTGCAACCCGGCGCTGCTGATGCCGCGGTCGCCGAGTTTCTCGACATGCATGACTTTCAGTACATCATCGGCGCCTGCGTCATGGTTGAAAGCCGCGATCTGGTCGCCGCTTCTTAAGGAAACTTTCTTAGTTTTTATTTCGGTTTTTTGGCCGGTTTCGCGTTTTTCTTCGCCGGCTTCTTTGCGGATTTCACCTTCGGCGCAGATTTTTTACCGGGTTTGGCTTTTTTCACTGCCTTCTTTACCGGTTTTTTCGCAGCAGGTTTCACTGGCGCTTGTTTACGCGGCTCGATCTTGACGCTCATGACTTCCATCTGGTAGTCAAGCATCGCGCTTTCGTCGCTCAGCGGATGCTGGTAGACCAGCGCGCCTTCGAGCAGCACGGCTCTTTCTTTGTTGAACTGTGAAATTTGCCTGAAGAGCATCTTTATACCGGTGTCAGAAAACTTGTCGGCGAGCTTGCCAAATGCCTGCGCGGCATCTTCGGCCTCTTGCAGCGCAAGGCGCAGAGCTTCGAGTTCGTCGCCGTGTGCGCTCTTGTTTAGGTTGCGATCGAGCTTCTTGATGAGCTTCTGGATCGCGGTCGAATGGAATTTGTGTACTTCTCCCAAATGCTTCAGATTGGGAAGGCTGTTACTGCCGGAGTACTTTGCATAGATGCCTTCAATCATCTTGATGTGGTCGACGCTGTCGTCCGCAAGGTCGAAAAAGAAATTTTTCACCGGGCCGTCACCGAGATCGTCATGCGTCTTCATACAGAAGTCAAAAAAATCTTTTTCGTGCTGAATACCTGCGGCTACCGCTTCGAGAAAACTGGTGTTTTTGACAGATGACATAAAGCCTCCAAAACCTAGAAGTTACCCTGTTAGGCTATGCGGGGGCGGAGTGTCAGCTCATTTTTGGGGTTGGCCGCAGAAATGGCATTCGAGAATACGTGAGTGAGCCAGCCCTTGCAGATAAATCTTGTCCCCCAGTCTCAGGGCAGTTGTCGGGGAATCAGCTTTCTGACCGTCAGTACCATGTAAGGTATATTAAATAGGGGCTTCCGTGCGTTTGAGTGATAAAGTCGATGCCGATGTTAAGCAAACACAAGACCCAGGTCTGTTCGCGCAGTCTATCATCGACGCACTGACGTCAAACATCTGCGTGCTGGATATTTCAGGCAGAATTCTCGCGGTTAACGCCGCGTGGCGGCTCTTTTACGAAGCTAATTCAGGGGCAGCGCCGGATTATAATTACGGCATTGGCAGCAATTATCTTTCGGTCTGCGAATCCGCTCAGGCGTCTGACGAAATATACGGAAAGCAGATGTACGCTGGGCTCACGAAAGTCATGCAGGGGGTATTGCGCGAATTTTCTCTCGAATACCCCTGTGACAGTCCTGGCGCTGAGCGTTGGTTTGTCGCCCGCGTCACGCGGTTCGGCGATTCAAGTGGCAACCTTGTTGTGGCGCATGAAGATATTACGCTGCGCAAAAAGTATGAAAGAGAAGTTGAAAAACTGTCGCAGCGATTGTTAACGATTTCTGAGACTGAACGCGCCTGGGTGGCAAGAGAGCTGCACGAATCCATCGCTCAAGATCTCTCGGTTCTCAAGCTCAATCTTCAGGCGCTTTCGGGCTCTGAGTCGACAGCGTCTCCCGGTTACAGCAATCTGATCGACAATATTCTCGCGTCACTCAGGCAAATGTCCGAGGCTCTGAGCCCGGTGCATCTCGAATCCATCGGCTTGCCTCTGGCCATCGAGCATGTCGTCGAAGAAATTGCGGCGACGACCGGCATTCGCTATCAACTGACACTTGGCGATCTCGAGAATGTTTTTCCCGACAACTGGAATATCGGTTTCTACCGTATCGTGCAGTATTGTCTGCACCGCATTTCGCGGCTTCGGCAGAATATTCTGCTGACGATGGCAGTTGGCCGAAACCCAGCGGGCACCCTGTTCTTGCTTAAGTGCGAGGGATCGATTTCGCCTGAAATGAAAAAGAATTTTGATTTGCTGCTTCTGCAGCAGCAGGCGGCTTCATTCGGCGGCAGTATATCTGCAAAGTTTCACGATTCAGGGTATGAGTTTTCGGTTCTTATTCCCGACCAAACAAAACCCGGCCACTGAGCTCACGGCTGTCGCGGCTTACCGCGTCAAACCCTCAGCACCTGATTAATCAGCGTGCCGAGCATGCCGTCGTGCGTTGTGATCGCGCGCTGGTTTGCTTCGTACATGCGCTGCACTTCGATCATGTTCACCATTTCGGTGACGATATTGACGTTCGATGCTTCGAGAAAACCCTGTAGAATTTCGGGCGCCTTTACCTGATCGACCGGGCGCATGTCTCCCGATTCGGGGGTCGTGTTGTAGAATGACTGCCCGACCTTGTCGAGGTGGCGCGGGTGGTCGACGGTACGAATCTGCAGCGTGTCGAGCAGTACCGGGTTTTCCCACTGGTTCACGTCTTTGCTGGTGAAGTTTTTCGGGTCGTTGCCGACTGCCTCGTTGATCCAGACTTCGCCGTTGGCTTTGATGATGTAGTTGTTATGGTTCACCTGAATCGGGCCCTTTTCACCCATCAGCGGAAAACCGTCGGGTGTCACCAGCATGCCGTTGCGGTCAAGAATGAACGAGCCACTGCGCGTCAGGCGCGGGCCTGCCTGAGACTGCACGACAAAAAATCCATCGCCGTTGATCGCAATATCCTGGTCGCGTTCGGTGCGTTTCAGCGCGCCCTGATCAAAACGTGTGAAGATTTCGTTTACTTCTGACCCCGTACCGAGTTTGCCGACGAGTGGCGACACGTCGAAGCCGCCCATGGGCACCCAGCCCACGCCGTCGTCACGGGTGCGGTGAATCAAAACTTCGGGGTTGGCTTTGAAGATAGTGACATCCTCTTTAAACGCGGTCTTGTCGACGTTGGCGAGGTTGTTCGCGACCGTGTCCATTTTGACCTGCATCGCGGTCATGCCTGATGCGCCTGTGTAAATACCCCTGAGCATGTTAGATTATCGTGAGGATCGCCCGTTGTGCTGAGACATAATTTTTCGTGAAGCTGCCAAAGTCGTTGACTTTGGCAGCTTCACGGCAAATTGACCCGATGCAATAAGTTCCCCAAAAAACCTTCCGCCGTCGGGCTGCCGCTTGCCGCGGGGATCTTCACCTCACCGGCAGAATATATCAATGTGGCTTTAGCAATTTACGCGTCGGTCAACGGTATGTTCCCAGGCTTCTGGCGCTATTCGCTGGCGAACGTGGCGGGGCTATTTTGTTGACTACGGCAGCGGTCATGAAATTCCATAGCTATGCGTCGCTCGATGTTGATTGCGACAGTCATTTGCAGCGCGGCGATCGCCGCAGCAGACCCTCAGCGGCAGCTGAAAGACGGTGACATTATTTTTCAACAGAGTGCATCCTCACAAAGCAAGGCGATTCAGCTGGCGACGCACTCACGTTACTCGCACGTGGGCCTTGTCTGGTTTGACAAGCGGCGGGCTATGGTGCTCGAAGCCGTTGAACCGGTACGCGTAACGCCGCTTAAAAAATTTCTCGCGCGTAGCGTCGGCGGGCACTACGTAGTCAAGCGGTTAAAAAATGCGGATGTCATTCTTACACCGGCCGTTCTCGCGAAAATGCAGTCGGTCGGCCGCACCTTCGTCGGCAAGAAATACGATTGGGCGTTTGGCTGGTCAGACACGCGGATCTATTGCTCAGAGCTCGTTTGGAAAATCTATAAGCACGGCGCAGGAATTGAGCTGGCACCAACCAAACAGCTGCGTGAATTCGATCTTTCGCACCCGGTCGTCAAAGCGAAAATGAAAGAGCGCTACGGCGCAAAAGTGCCGCTCGACGAACCCGTGGTCGCCCCGAGCCAGCTGTTTGAGTCGGGGTTGCTTGAAGTGGTCCCCTATTCATCCCGCCCCAAGCGCCCCGCCCCAATAAATCAGTTGCGGCAACCTGTACCTTCGTGGTAGTGGTTGCATTATGAGCGAGAGAAGACCTGAATTTCTCGAGCGATCGCATATCTGGTGGTCGAATCCGCTTGATTGGGCGCAGATCGATCGCATGATTCTGCTTTCGGGAATGGTGATTCTGATTCCGCTGTTCTTTGGTGCCTCGCTCATATTGACGTTGCTGATGGCGCCGCAATGGCTTAACCATGCAGTGGCTAACGCGCTGCTCGTGGTCTATGCGGTGTACCTCGCGTTGATTCTCGGTTTCTTGACAGGTGCATTCAAGCGCCGCAAGACTTCGTCAAGTTGGCCGCTCTTCGAGAATTTTATCATTGTCTCGTTTGTGATCGTGACGTTCACGCAGTCGTGGCTCGCGGGTACGCATTTCGGCAGCGGGGTCTTACTGCTCATGATCGGTGTCTACATGACCTCTGCGCTCGCAGACATTCGCAAAATCTACCGGGCATACATTGCAGCAGTTCTGATTTTTATCGCACTGGGCTTCGTTGAAGTTGCTGGTATCTGGCGCTACGCACCACTCTTCACCCGGCCACCGTACAACCCGGACGGCTCTGCCATTTCGGGATGGTTTGCCGTGCAGACATTGCAGCTCGCCGCATTGCTCGTGATTACGCACATCGGTATTATGGCCACGCGCCGCTGGGTCGAGCGTGAGAATCTGTACCGTGAAATGTCGACGATCGACGGCCTCACGCGCCTCACAAACCGCCGTTCGTTTATCGAGCGCAGCCATACTGAATTTGCAAGGGCGCAGCGATTCACAACAGATGGCATTTCATGCATCATGATCGATATCGATCGTTTCAAGCGCATCAACGATACGCTCGGTCATCCCGCCGGTGATGCGGTGCTCGTGCAGACCGCGGCGACGTTGCTCGCCAACGCTCGTCCGTACGATGAGGTTGGTCGGTATGGCGGCGAAGAATTTGCTATGCTGCTCCCTGGAACGACGCTTGAAATTGCCATGCACATCGCAGAAAGATTGCGTGAACAGATAGCCGCGCAGCAGTTGACTATCGACGGCAACCTCGTGCGCGTCACCGCGAGTTTCGGCGTGGCGTGTTTTCCCGGTGAGGGTATAAACAATATTAACGATTTGCTCAAAGCAGCAGACCGAGCGCTCTATGGGGCCAAATATAGCGGCCGCAATCGTGTGGTCGCCGACAGCAAGAAAGGCAAGTCTTCGAAGACGAGTATGAAAAAAACATCGTCACCCCGCAAGCCGAAAGCCAAGGCCCGCAAGAAACGTTAAAGGGTGCGGCATCTCTCAGGACGAACGAAATGCGCAGACTCAATCGAGCTATCAAGCCAAACCCCAAACGTGGAAAGCAGGTTGTTTTCAGCGCTGAATCGATTTCGAAAATTTATGAAATGGGTGAGGTCAAAGTTCCCGCGCTTGAATCTATTGACCTGACGCTCTATGAAGGTGAATTTGTGGTGCTGCTCGGCGCCTCGGGTTCGGGCAAGTCAACGCTGCTGAATATTCTTGGTGGGTTAGATACACCCTCTTCGGGACGCGTGCTCTTTCACGACAAAGATATCTCACAAATGGCCGAAGATGAACTGACGCAGTTCAGGCGTAACCATATAGGCTTCGTCTTTCAATTCTACAACCTGATACCAAGTCTCACCGCCGGCGAGAACATCGCGCTTGTTACCGACATTGCGCGCGATCCGATGCCGCCACTGGAAGCGATGCGCCTCGTTGGGCTTTCTGAGCGCATGGACCATTTTCCCGCGCAGCTTTCGGGCGGTGAGCAGCAGCGTGTCGCGATCGCGCGCGCGATCGCCAAAAAACCCGACGTGCTTCTGTGTGATGAACCGACTGGTGCGTTGGACTTTAAAACCGGACGCGTCGTGCTCGAGGCGATCAGCAATGTCAATCTTTCGCTCGGTACAACAACCGTCGTCATTACGCACAATGCCTCGATCGCCGGTATGGCCGACCGCGTGATTGAAATGCGCGACGGCAATATTGTGACCGACCGTCGTAACCGCAAACGCCAATCGATAGCTGAGCTCAGCTGGTGAAGACGATCGATCGCAAAGTGTTCCGCGAAATCGGTGGCATGAAAAGCCAGACGGTGACCATTGCGATCGTTGTGGCCGCGGGTGTCGCGCTCTTTGTCGGTTCGCTGATCTCGTATGAATCTTTAGGTCGCGCGCGCGATCTTTTCTACACGTCCTCCGCTTTTGCCGAAGGTTTTGTTTCGCTCAAGAAAGCACCGCGGCACATCACCGCAAAAGTTTCTGAAACCAGCGGTGTGGCGCTCGTCGAACCGCGCGTAACGCAAGAAGCCGCGCTGGATTTTCCCGAAGAAAAGGTGCCGTCCGCGGGGCGGTTCGTCTCGCTGCCCCAGGTGCTGAGCCGGCTCGCGATCCGCAGTGGCAAGTTACCGGCAGCGCAGAATGAAGTGATGCTGAGTGAATCCTTTGCGCAGGCAAATAGGCTCGTGCCCGGAAGCCGTCTTGTTGCCGTCTTGAACGGTCGCCGGCAGGTATTAAAAGTCTCGGGCACGGCACTTTCGCCTGAGTTCGTCTATATCTTTCGTCCTGGCAGCATCATGCCCGACGACAAGCATTACGGCATTCTATGGATGACACGCGAAGCGATGGAGAATTTTTTCGATTTTGGCGGGGCATTTAATGATCTCGGGTTCACATTTGCGCCCGGGGCCAACCATCGGCATGTACTAAAATCCATCGACGCGGTGCTTGAACCCTATGGCGGTCTCGGCGCTTATGATCGCGACAAGCTTGCGTCGTATGCTTTCTTGCGCGATGAGTTCAAGCAGTTACGCACCAACGTCTTCTTTCTGCCACTCATCTTTCTGGGTGTGGCGGCGTTCTTGCTGCACATTGTCGCGACACGCATGATTGCGCGGCAGCGCGAACAGATCGCATCGCTCATGGCGCTCGGCTATGCGCACCGCGACATTGCCGGCCACTATCTAAAACTGCTGCTGGTCATCAGCGGCGGTGGGGCAATTCTAGGTGTCAGTGTGGGTCTGTGGCTAGGCGGCGCCATGACTGGTCTCTATGGGGATTTTTATCGTTTTCCCGATCTGCGCACTATTTTCAATCCTTTGATTGTGGCCGCAGGACTTGCCGTCGGCACACTCGCGGGTGTCGCCGGCACCTGGTTTTCGGTCAAGCGAGTACTCAAGATGCAGCCGGCGCAGGCGATGCGGCCTCCCGTACCGGAAAAGTTCACGCAGACCTTCGTTGAACGCTGGTTCAGTAAAATGCCCGCGATTTCACGGATGTTTCTGAGAAACCTTCTGCGCCGCCCGGTGAGAACCATTCTGACGGTACTGGGCCTTTCGACGTCGGTGATGATCATGGTGCTCGGCATGTTTTCCACCGATGCGGTTAACTCGATGTTGAGCCTGCAATTCGACGTGCTGAACCGCGAGAGCATGACGGTGTCGTTTTTGCGCCCGGTCTCGGCGACGGCGCTCGACGAGATCCGCAGCCAAATGGGCGTGCAGATGGCCGAGGGGTACCGGCAGGTTCCGGTGCGCCTGCGCTCGGGACAATTTACCAAAGAGATGGTGGTGACGGGTATTCCCGAAGATGCAGTTCTGCGCCGAGTCGCCGATGAGAATAAACAAATTGTGACCATTCCCCCCGCTGGCGTGCTGCTCAATGCAATGGTCGCCAAGAAGATGGGCATTCGCCCCGGCGACGAAATCCAGTTTGAATTGCTCGAAGGCAACCGCCGCAAAATATCGGTCGTTGTGGTGAAACTGATCGATGAGATCATGGGGCAGGGTTGCTACATGGGCCGCGATGCACTGAGCCACTTGCTCGGTGAGGCACCGAGTATCACCACTGCTGCGCTCAAGGTTGATAGCCAATTCGAGGCGCAGATCATGAACCAACTGAAGAATTCTTCGCAAATCGGCTCAATGACCACGCGCGCGAATACGTTGCAGACCTATTATGACATGATGTCGCGCAGTATGCTCGCAATGGTGACGATTATTCTGTTTTTTGCGGCGGCAATCTCGATCGGCATGGTATACAATACTGCGATGATTTTGCTTTCGGAGCGCACTTTTGAATTGGGGTCTTTGCGCATTCTCGGCTTTACCAAGGCTGAGGTATTTGAGATGATTGCTTCTGAACTCGGCACGACATTGTTGCTCTCGCTGATTCCCGGTTGCCTGTTGGGTTATGGCTTTTCGTGGCTGCTCATGAGCACTGTCGATACCGAAGAATTTAATTTTAAGGTGATTATCACCAGCCGCTCTTACGTCACGGCGATTCTCACCTCGCTCGCGACTGCTGCCGTGAGTTTTGTTATCTTGTTTTTCCGCATTCGTAAGATGGATCTTGTGTCAGTATTAAAAATCAGGGAGTAATATGAGTCTCAAAGAAACAGTGAAATCGGGCTGGCAAAACCGCTATATTCGCTACGGATCAATATTGGCCGTGCTCGTCGTCATATTGGTTATATTCTACCGTAAACCGCCAATACCGACCGAGATCTACCGCGTCAGCCGCGGAATCTACGAGGCGTCGATTGAAGAAGACGGTGTGACGCGGGTGAAAGAAAAGTTCACCGTGTATTCGCCCGCCTCGGGTGTGTTGATGCGCGTCGAAAAGCACGCCGGTGATTTGCTGAAAAAAAATGAAATCATTACACACGTGATGCTTGATTACATGCGGCCGGTGAAATCACCGGTTGCGGGCACAGTGCTCAAGGTGCACCGCGAGAGCGAAGGGCCGATCGAGATGGGATCTCCCATCATGGATATCGGCGATACAATGAAGCTCGAGATCGTTTCTGAGGTTCTGACGCGCGACGTGGTGGGCCTGAAAGCGGGCAATGACGTGGCAGTCAGTGGCTGGGGCGGAGGATCTCTCGCGGGAAAAATCCGCCTGATTGAGCCGGCTGCATTCACGAAGGTTTCGACGCTTGGCGTCGAAGAGCAGCGCGTGCGGGTGCTGATCGATTTTGAAAGGCCAAAAGAGATGGGCGAGGGATTTCAGGTGCGCTGTCGTCTGATCGCAAAACGCAAAGAGAACAGCCTGACACTACCGGTCGGTGCGCTGTTCCGAGAAGGTAACGCGTGGGCACTTTACCGCGTGGTGAAACAGCGCGCGGTGAAAACGACCGTCAAGATCGCCGAGACCAGCGGCAACACCGCGCTCGTCGAATCTGGTTTGGCCGAAGGCGAAGACGTGGTGCTTTTCCCTGGTGAAAAGATTCGCGATGGCGTCAAAGTACGTTGAAGAACCCCATCCCGATAATTATCCCCGGTCTCGGAAATTCGGGGCCTCAGCACTGGCAGAGTCTTTGGCAAAAGACGTTACCCAATGCGATACGTGTCGAGCAGCGTGACTGGGAAAATCCGACTAAAGACGAATGGTTGCAGGCGCTTGAGAAAACCGTGCAGCGGGCGCCCGGCCAATGTATTCTGATCGCGCATAGCCTCGGTGTGGCTTTGGTGGCCCACTGGGCTGTGAAATTCCATAGCAGCAAAGTGCGGGCCGCGTTGCTCGTGTCGCCGAGCGACGTCGATTCGGCCGAGCACACCCCCGACAGCGTGCGTAATTTTGCACCGATGCCGCTCGAACGCCTGCCTTTCCGAAGCACCGTCGTTGCCAGCAGCAGCGACCCCTTTGTCACTCTGGCGCGAGCCGGGCAGTTTGCGCAGGCCTGGGGGGCGGATTTAGTCAATATCGGGCCCCGCGGCCACATTAACGCCGACTCGAATCTGGGCGACTGGCCGCAGGGGTCGAAAATCTTATCAGATTTATACGGTGCTTAGCACCGTATAAATCAGCCTTGCCGATCTTTCACCAGAATCTCAACCACCGCCGAGTCGGCGAGCGTTGAAGTGTCGCCGAGGCCATCGATCTCACCCGCCGCGATCTTGCGCAAGATTCTCCTCATTATTTTGCCGCTGCGCGTTTTTGGCAGCCCGGGGGTGAAATGAATCACGTCGGGCTTGGCAATCGGGCTAATCTCTTTTGCAACCTGCGCAATCAGTTCTTTACGCAAGTCGTCGCTTGGTATTCTGCCTTCCTTGAGAATCACATACGCATAGATTCCCTGGCCTTTGATGTCGTGCGGAAAGCCGACAACTGCAGCTTCAGCGACGTCGTGATGCAGCACGAGCGCCGATTCAACCTCTGCCGTGCCGAGGCGATGCCCGCTCACGTTCATGACGTCATCAACGCGACCAGTGATCCAGTAATACCCGTCTCTGTCACGGCGGCATCCGTCGCCGGTGAAATAATAGCCCTTGAACGTCGAGAAGTAGGTGTTGTAGAAGCGATCTTTATCGCCATACACACCGCGCATGATCGACGGCCACGGAAATTGAATACACAGGTTACCTTCGGTTTCGCCCTTGAGGGGCTTGCCGTCGCTGTCGACGAGCAGTGGCTGCACACCGAAAAACGGCAGAGTCGCCGAACCGGGTTTGGTCGGCGTCGCGCCAGGTATTGGTGAAATGAGGATTCCCCCCGTTTCTGTCTGCCACCACGTATCGACGATCGGGCACTTGCCTTTGCCGACAGTGCGGTGGTACCACAGCCATGCTTCGGGGTTAATCGGCTCGCCGACTGAGCCCAGAAGACGCAGCGACGACAGGTCGTGTTTCTTCACCGGCTCGTCGCCGAAACGCATCAGCGCGCGTATCGCGGTGGGCGCGGTGTAGAATATCGAAACGCGGTGTTTTTCGATGACTTTCCAGAAGCGACTGACATCGGGGTAAGTGGGAATTCCCTCAAACATGAGAGACGTTGCCCCGTTGATGAGTGGCCCGTACAAGATGTAGCTATGCCCCGTAACCCAGCCTAAATCTGCAGTGCACCAGTAGGTGTCGTTCTCTTGAATATCAAACACGATCTTGTGCGTGAATGAAGCATAAACGCCATATCCACCCGTGGTGTGCAGCACCCCTTTGGGCTTGCCCGTTGAACCCGATGTATAAAGAAGAAAAAGTGGATCTTCGCTGTCCATTTCAGCGGCTTTGTGCTGCGCAGTCACCTTCTCAGCTTCTTCATGCCACCAGATGTCGCGGCCCTTCACCATATTAACATGATCACCGGTGTGGCGCACGACCAACACCTTGCGCACATGCCCCGACATTTTATCGAGCGCTTCGTCGACGTTTGCTTTGATGGGTATCACCTTACCGCCGCGGTAACCCGTGTCGGTGGTGATGACAAAATCTGAACCAGCGTCGATGATGCGGTCTTTAATCGAATCGGCAGAAAAGCCGCCGAAGATTATCGAGTGCACCGCCCCGATGCGTGCGCAGGCAAGAGTTGCCATCGCGAGCTCGGGCACCATCGGCATATAGATCGTGACGCGGTCGCCCTTCTTGACGCCGTTCGCCTGCATGACGTTTGCCATGCGGCAGACTTCAAAGTGAAGCTGCTGGTAGGTGTAAGTGCGCGAGGGGTGAGACGGGCCGTCGGCTTCCCAGATAATTGCGGCTTTGTTCTTGCGTTCGCTCGTGAGATGACGGTCGAGCGCGTTGTAGCAGAGATTTGTCTTGCCGCCGACATACCATTGGTTCTCGGCTTTTGCAAAGTTCGATTTCAGAACCTGCTTGAAAGGCTTGAACCATGTCAGCTGCTCTTTGCCGATCTTACCCCAGAACGCAAGGGGGTTCTTGATCGATTGGTTATAGAGTTTCTTATATGCCTCCATACCTTTGACGTGCGCTGTCTTAACCAGCGCCGGAGCGATTTTTTTCGGATCAAATTTTGTTTCGGTGTGCGTTGCTTTTTTGGTTGTCGGTTTTTTTGCTGCCATATTTTCCTCTGCGCGACCTGCGATTGCACGTGTGATGATACGTGTAAAGCGCGTCAAGAAAAAGCAGGCATGCGTGTTTTCCGCTCGTCAAAAAATCCTCATGACTTTTCAATTGACGCATTGTTCAGCTTTGTACTCAAATGTACTCTGTTATTTTGGCCTCTTATGCCTGCGGCACGGCATCTATATTCAGACGGCCGGCTTTCCGACAGTAATTACCGACCAGGCCACCGTCGCAGGGGGCTCGCATGGCTCTACAGAATGAACTGGTGCAAATTGCACCAAAGGTGTTGTGTTGGTATTGTTTACCCATACTACTCTCTGAGGCGCAGCGTTTCAGATTGCTGTTGCATGACATATATCTGCATTCTGCTTCGGGCGCCGACCTTGAGGCTTTTCCGCAATTGAATGGGCGCACAACCGCGTACGTCTATTCGTTCGATCACTACGCACCGACGCTGCGTGCGCACAGCGAATCTTTACAGATCAGCGCGGCGCGAAAACTCGCTGACTATATCAATACTTTTTGCAGCCATAACAGCATCGTCGTGACGCGCACCCTTTCACCACGCGTCGAAGATGTATTTCATAAAGCTGACGTATCGCTCATGCAAAAAGATCTCGCCTACGAAAAACCGTTCTTTGAATTCTTGCGCACACACGCGATACCGCTGTTTCACCGCCACGAACGTCCCGAGCGGCACTTTCTGCGAGTCGTGCCAAAAGAAGCCGCGGAGTTCAGAGTGTTCGTGAAAAATCTGAGCAGACCGGGCGATTCTACACTGACTGCCCGGCTGGTAAACCTTAGCCTTAACGGTATGGGCATCAAGATGGAAGGCCATAATTACCACCATCTCGATCTTCGTGATGCTGTTCAGGTCACGCTGCGATCGCCCAAGACGGCGATTCGAATTGAATGCGGTTTTATCACGCGCATCGACACAGCGAAAGACGAACTCGCGATAAATTTCAAACTCGATGACAAGAGTTTTGCCACCGAACGGGACGCGCTGCAGTTACAGCGTATTGTGCTCTACACTCTCGAACAAGGCACGCGGCGCGAGCTGGCCCGTAAGACAGGGCAACAAATCTTGTCACCCGCAGGTGAAATTCTGATCAGCACTGCAGGCGCGTAATAGAGCCGGGAGACAAGCCGGCAATCTTTGCCTTGAACTCACCACGAAGAGCTGTGCGCGATAAAATCGGTAACGCCGACGTCGATTTCCTTTTGCGTCAGCAACGTGGTCACCTGCCCGCGGTGGTGCGTTTGGTGGTTAAAAAGATGAGCTAGTACGTCGCCGCATGTGCGCGACGATTCTTCGCCTTTTGCATTACGGTAATGTAACACTTGGCCCAGTTTTTCATCGTTCAGGGCTTCGGTTACCCACGTGAGCAGTTTTGTGTCGATAAGAGCGCGATCGTGTCTGAGCGCTGCGAAATCTGTGTGTATTTCAAAGGCGTGCTGAGAAATGCGGTCTTGAATATTCTCGTAAATACCGGCGGTGAGCCTGCCGTAGCCGTAGCCAGCGACGATGAACCGGCGCAGCCAGTTTTTGTCTGCCCAAAGAATATGGTTCAGCGTCGCGTGTATTGATTTGAAAAAAGCGCCCATGTCTGCTTTGCGCTGCTCGTCGCTGAGCTGTTCGCAGGCATCATAGACCAGCGTATTCATTAACTGGTTGTATTTCGCCAGTTTGATGAATACGCCGTGCATAACTACTTACTCTTTGCCTTACGCGAACGCACCGTTTTTTCAGGGGCAGTCTCTTCAGCAGCGGCGACAGGGTGCTGCGCCGCAGGGGCATGGTTGCCGACGAGCGTCATGTCATACTCAGGCCTGAAGCGGCGTTCGATTGCCTCGCGCAGGCGGTCGATATAGCCAAAGACTGCCGGCACGAAGAAGAGCGTCATCACCGTTGAGAAGATGAGCCCACCGATAATTGCGATACCCATCGCGGTACGCTGCTTTGCCGCTTCGCCCAGACCCAATGCGAGCGGCAGAGTGCCTGCGATCATCGCGAAAGAGGTCATGAGAATGGGCCTCAGGCGCGCTTTGCCCGCTTCAAAGATCGCATCGTTCAGCGACATACCCCGCCGCACGTGCTGCAACGCATAGTCGACGAGCAGAATCGAGTTCTTCGTCACGAGCCCCATGAGCATGATCAGACCAATCATGCTGAAGATATTCAGCTGTTCGCGAAAGATCGCCAATGAAACAAACGCACCCGAAATCGCCGGGGGAATCGCCGTTATGATCGTAATCGGGGTAATAAACGATTCATAGAGCGAGGCGAGCACGAGGTAAATAAAAAGTAGCGCGAGCCCGAAAGAGAGTACAATATTCTCCATAAGCTCTTTCAGGTCTTCTGCCTGCCCCCAGAAGATGTAGCGAACACCCGGCGGCGGAGGTATCTTCGTATCGAGTATCTTTCTCGCTTCGTCGACGGCGTTGCCAATCGCCCCGCCAGGAGCCAGGTTTGCGTGAATCTTGATTACCCGAGAGCGGTCTTGCCGCGAGATATTCGACGGCCCTGATTTGATCTCGCCTTTACCGAGAATCGACAATGGAATCGGACGTGGCGGTTGGCTCAGGTTGGGCACGTAGCTTGAAGTGAACGCACCTTTCAAATCACGCTGCGTCTCTTTGAGGCGCATGCGAATATCGTATTCCAGACCGTTGTCGTAGAATTTGCCGACGACCCCGCCTGCGATGTGAAGGCGCAGTTCGTTGCCGGCTGCCGATGGCCCGACGCCGACCTGTTGCATGCGCTCGGGGTCGAGCTGTACCTGGTATTCCGGTTTTCCCGTCTGAAAATCGGCAGAGATGTCGCTCAGGTCTTTAATTGTTTTGAGCTCAGCCATGACAATCTGTGAATACTTATCGAGTTCATCGAGATTCTCACCGCTGACGTTCAGGTTTAACGGGTATTGTACGCCACCGCCGACCGCGCTGTAGTCGTTCACCGATACTTTTGCGTAGGCGAGGTCTTTCATCATGTCACGCGCCGCGTCTTTGAGCTGCCAGGTTTCGCGTTTGCGCCATTTTCTGTCGACGAGCACCACACCCAGTTCGCCTTTGTTCGCGAGCCCTGAGTATGTGCCGGCGACCGATGCGATCAGGTGTACTTCGGGCAGCTTTCGCATACGCGTCTCAATTTCTTCTGCCATCTTTTTCGAGCCTTCGAGGCTGGTTCCAGGCGGCATTTCAAAGCTTACGAGAAATTCAGGCTGCGTGTTCGGGGGTAAGAAGGTCTTCTTAACTGCACCACAAGATGCGCAGTTGCCCAGCATCACCGCGACAGATATACCGACTGTCACGAGCGGTCGGCGAAGCGTGAAGCGCATGATCGTTGCATACGTTGCTTCGAGCCAGTCTTGAAATTTGTTGAATTTGCGAATCACCCAGTTGGGTGTTTCGTGCACGTGGCCGCCGAAGTAAGCAGAAAGCATCGGTGCGACGGTGATTGCATCAAACAGTGAAATGATCATTGCAAAGACGACCGTCATGCCCAACTGGCGCAAGAATTGGCCGACCATACCCGAAAGAAAACCCACCGGTAGAAACACCGCAATTACCGTCGCTGTGGTCGCGATCACCGCGAGCAAAACTTCGGTGGTGCCTGTTTCTGCGGCCTTTACCGGGTGCTCACCTTCTTCCATTTTACGAAAAATATTTTCACGCACGACAATCGCATCGTCGACTAGCAGACCGATGGAAAGGGAGAGCGCAAGCAGAGTAATAACATTGATCGTGAACCCCATCGCGAGCATCAGAATAAACGCACCGAGAAGTGAGTTTGGCAGAGCGAGACCCGTAATGATCGTCGAACGGAAATTGCCGAGAAACAAATAGACAACCAGCACTGCGAGTAAGATGCCAATGATAATCGATTCTTTTACGTCGTCTACGTTAATCTTGATCCAGTGCGCGGTATTGCGAATGAGTGCAATTTCAGGCGCCCCCGAAGCCCGCTTGATTTCACTCTTCAGTTCACGAATAGCGTCAGCAGTTTCTGTCGCTTTGGGCGATTTCGCGATCTGGGCCTGTAGCAGACCCAGCTTTTCGGCGATCTTTACATCTGCCTTGGCAAGCGGATCTTCGGCTATCGCCTTGAAGAGTGGTTCGAGTTTGTCTGCTTTGTCGCCTTGGCGCAGGCGGTCTTTTATTTCGTTCAGATTTTTCAGCGCGGGGGGGCGCAGGTCGGCGTTGATTTTGTCGACCAGCTTCAGCGTGCCGTCTGCGACCGCGACGGTATTTGCGTTCGATTGTTTATAGACATCGATGAGCAGCGCCGGTTTGCGTTCGCGCACCATTTTCGTTTGGTCAATTGGCTTACCGTTGAGGTCCAGCGGGTCTTCTTCGACCGGCAGGTAGAGAAACGCTTTCGATTTAGGGTCTTCGACGCCGTCAGAAACTTTGGCGACGCGCTTGAGCAGCAGCGCGCTGCCGGCATCGCCGCCGAACGAAACCACAGTGTTTTCGATCTGTTTGAGAGTCTCAAAACGGCCGAGAGTTCTAAACGCAATTTCTTTGTCGCCGCTTTCTTTTTTACCCACGGGCACGTTTGCGCCATACGAACGTAAGTTGTTCGCAATCCATGTCATTGTCATTTGGTTGGAGTTCAGAAGTGCGCGGTCGACTTCGACCTGAATTTCGCGTTTTTGTCCGCCTGAAATGCGTACCGCGCCGACGCTTGGTACCTGTTCAAACCGCGGTTTGATACGCTGATCGACATAGTCGTAGAGTTTCGCCGAAGGCATATCGGCCGCGATCGACAGGCGCACGATCGGCTGGTCTGCCGGGTCGAAGCGCTGGATCAGCGGCTCGTCGATACCTTCGGGCAGGTCGCGCCGGGCGCGGCCGAGCTTATTGCGCACCTGCTGCTCGGCTTCTTTGATGTCCTGACCCAGATAGAATTCGCACATGACGAGCGAAACGCCTTCCATGTTGTCAGAGCTGACGCGTTTCAGGCCCGATATCGACGCGACTTCTTCTTCGATTTTTTTCGAGATCAGAGTCTCGATCTCTTCAGGGCCGGCACCCCGGTAGGTAGTCATAATGGTAATAAAGGGGATATTGACGTCGGGAAAGAGGTCAACGCCGATTCGCTTGAGAGAGATCCACCCCGTTGCGAGCATCAAGATGACGAGACTGGCAATAAAAATGGGGCGCTTAATCGAAAACGCAGCTATGTTCATAAGGGACAAAATACGCTACGGCGCGGCTACTGCCCAAAAAATTAACCAAATGGTTAATGCTTAAATCATGTGGCAGCTTCGCTGACACATGATTTAAGCTAAATATCTGCCGGAGTTATTTGCGGGGGTTGCGGCAGCGCAAAAGGTTTCATCGGCGGCTTACCCTTCTCGACATAGGTGCCCATGCCACGCGGAACCTGTACCGTCACCTTTTGGGCTGATACATCCACTTGACCTTCATGGCATGCGAGCCCAGATTCGCTGCTCGTTGTGTTGAGTTCGAACACAGTGCCACGCACGGCAGCAACCGATGTGGGGGTGCGCACGACGAGCTGGCCGCCGGTTTTTCTCATATTCTCGACCTGCGCCTGCAGGCGGCCTTGTTGCAGTGTAAAAATTGTGTCTTTGACATTCTTGTCGACTTTGTTCACGATAATAAAACTTTCAGGCTGCAGGCGCAGCACCGTCATGTTGCTGAGCTGCAGATGCACGGTCGAGGCGGCGCCCGTGCGTACCTGATCTTCAGGATAAAGACCGAGTTTGATTGCTACTTCTTTCCATGTGCTCTCTTGAGCGCGCGCGTACTGCGCCTTACCCGATTTGAATATTACCACCGCTGCGGGTTTCTTGCCGAGGCTTGCCGGCACCTTGAGTTTCATGCCCGGTTGAATCAGATTGGGGTTTGCGACTTTATTATATTTCAAAAGCGCAGGCCATTGGCTCGGGTCTTCGAGGTACTGTTTCGAAATTTTCGAGAGGGTATCACCGCGTTTCACTTCAATGACCTGTAGTTTTTCAGCATCTTCGGCCCAGTTAAGAGGCGCTGCCAAAAGCGCTGCGGATACAAGTAGTATGTTCTTGATTTTCATTTATGTTCCCTGGTTGGTCGTAGATTGAAGCGCATCAAGCCCTCACGCCCATGGCCTGTCCAGAATTAAGACGGGCGGTGACACCAATTCGCGACATTTTTTTGGGTGCAGCGCATGATGTTTTCGGTTTACACTGTGTATTCTGTGCAAATTGTCTACGTTCGATGGTTCAAGCTTTTCGTCGTTTGCCCTTGCTTGGGCAAAATCTTCTAATGGGACTCATGACGATGGCGGTCGGTATGCCGATATATACCGTGCCCAATATTCTTTACGGTGATCGTCCCGGCATGAGCCTATCTACTTTCATCGACGAGGCGATTCCGTTTGTGCCCTGGACGATTCTGGGTTATGCGCTCGTCTATGTGTTTATTTTTCTTCCCGTTTTTACGATCAAGCACCGCCCAATCTTTTTGCGCATGGTCATGGGTTTTCTGCTCTGCAGCGTCATCGCGCTGCCGTTCTTTATTTTTATGCCGGTGCGTATGCCACGTCCCGGCGTGCCGACGCAAGAGAGTCTGTTCTATTGGGGCGTCGCCTTCAACTACATTCTCGACAAGCCGGTGAACTGCTTTCCCAGCCTGCACGTCGCCAATGCCGTCTTTGCGACTGCCTGTTGCGTAAAACTCGCGCCACGCGTCGGCCTCTGGGGTGCTATTGGCACGACCTTCATCGCGATCTCGACGACCACGCTGCGCCAGCATTTTATTGCGGATGTTGTAGCCGGAACAGCCATCGCGCTGGGCGCATACTTCTTCGTCGTTCACCCGACTATCAAACGTTACGCGGCGACTGAGCCAGCTGAAAATCTGGTCTTTCCCGCCCGCACGACGCTGTGGGTCTTTTACCTGTACCTGATCTTTTTGGGCGTCTGCGGAACGCTGTTTCTGGGTGGTCTGCGGTTTCCGCCCGTTTTGCCAACGAACTAAAAGCGCCAAGAGCGGCGCGGCAATCATCCGTGATTCTTTATTGACGGATTATCTCGCGCTCGGTCCGATCGCCGACCATGCAACATAAACGTCTATTGCCTTCGCTGCTACTGGCGATGACCATTACTGCCCTAGCCTGCGGCAAAAAGAAAACTGACGGCGCACCGGCGCAGCAAGCCCGAATCGGTTACGCCGTCTATCAATTGGGTTTATACGACACGCCCGATGCAGCCAAGGCCTCTGAATGGCTCAACCGCGCCGAAATGGTTACCGTACTCGAAACCGTGAGTGTTGCTAATCCTAAAAACGCTGCGAAAAAGGTCGAATGGGCCAAAATACAAAGAACCACCGATAAGCAGGGTTACGTCGATGCAACGCGCATAGAAAGCAAAGCGTTTGTCGTAACGGGTAAACTCGATATTTACAACATCAATCAGGTCTCGGGCAAGAAGCTCGCGACAGTGGCAGAAGGCCACGTGGGTTTTGTCGTCGAAGAGAAAGGCGATTGGGCTAAGGTTCGTTTCGGTTACAAGATCTACGAAAAATGGGATCAGGCGAATCCGACCGTCAAATGGATCGACCAACAATGGGCGCAGTTGAATGCAGTAAGTTATGACCCCGTGGCCATCGGCGAAGGCGTTGAATTTGAAAACGCGGCCCGCAAGTTTTTCGATGCAGACGCAAAGAAAAAAGAGCAGGGCAAAAAAGATCTTGAAACGATTATCAACGACGGCAAATCACAATTCATACCCGCGGCGCGTAATGTTCTTGCAACTTCGGTTGAAGTAGCCCCGTCTGAGCCAGCACCTGCAGAAGGCGCAAGTAACCCTTAAATGGCAAGCCGAAAGCAACGTACTGATTCTGCTGTCTTTATTGTAAACCCGCAGGCGGGTGGCGGCAAATCAGAAAAACAACTCAAGCAGCTACTGGCCGATATTGCGTCGATCTATGGCAATGCACAGATTCAGTATACCGAGCGCAAAGAGCATGCGACCGAGCTTTCGCGCGCTGCGGTCAAAGCGGGCGCCGAGCTCATCGTCGCCGTCGGTGGTGATGGCACCATCAGCGAAGTCGCAGCGGGTTTTTTTGACGCAAATGGTAAGGCTTTAAAGCCCCTCAAGCAGGCGCCAGCGCTCGGCATCTTACCTGCAGGTTCTGGCAGCGACTATGCCAGGACACTCGGTATTCCGCGTGCATCGGCGATTGCGTTGCAGATTCTGCAGACGAAAAAAACACGCACGGTCGATGCGGGCCTCATCGAATTTGTAGGCAATAACGGCAAGAAGACAAAGCGCGTGTTTATCAATATCGCCGACGTCGGTATTGGTGGTGAAGTGGTTGATATTCTCGAACGCCAGGGCAAGAAGCTCGGCGCTTTTCTCTCTTACCAGATCGCCACCTTGCGTGGTCTTGTCGGCTACAAGAACAAGCAGCTCGAAGTCACGCTCGACAAGAAGCAGAAATTCGACGGTGAATACAATGGCATAGTTGTGGCGCTCGGCAAATATTTTGGCAGTGGCATGAAGATCGCCCCCGACGCCGAGTGCGACGACGGCCTTTTTGACGTCGTGATGCTGGGGCAAATGAGTAAGTTAGAGATGGTCGCGAAAATGCAGAAGCTGCGTAAAGGTACGCATATTTTCGAGAAGAATATTAATGTCTACCGGGCGAAACACGTAACAATACGTTCTGCTACCCGTGCGCTCATCGATTCTGACGGCGAAATGCCCGGTGAA
Source organism: uncultured Leptospiraceae bacterium (assembly GCA_942492915.1). Classification (GTDB taxonomy): domain Bacteria; phylum Spirochaetota; class Leptospiria; order Turneriellales; family Turneriellaceae; genus Turneriella. The sequence goes on along the minus strand of OW818662.1, from coordinate 2,735,202 downwards.
TGCCCCGCAGAGTTCAGTATTTTGCCTGCGGCGATTAAGGTCGTGGTACCCCCGACTAATTAGTTGTCGTTCCGCCTGCTGTCAGTTTCCTTTTTCAGGAGACTGCTAGATCATCGGCCGCAGCTTTTTTTCTTGCGCCTTCTTCTGTGGCTTCGTGACCACCGGAGGCTCGGCCTTCTTTACAGGCGGCGCCTCAGGTGCACCCGTTGGGGGCGCGATAGCCGCGGGCCTCTTGATGCGCAGGGTCGTGAGAATTTCGACCGTGCGCGCATCATGCGCGTTCAGCGCCGTCTGTATTTCACGCCGGTTTTCATTGGCGTGCAGGTCGATCAGGCTGACTGCACCGCTTTTGGCCTTATTCCATTCGGCAGCGGCGTTTTGGGGTAGTTTGGGCGCCGCGACTTCTTTCGGCAGCGCCGCTTTTGCTTTCTTTTCGAGATCCGCCTGGCTTTTTTTGATCTGCGGATTTGCAGCCGTGACCTTTTTCCATTCCATTTCGATTGTTTTGCCCCAGAAGAGCCAGATGGCACCGCCGATCAGGGCAGTGACACCGAGGTAGAGCAGAGCAGAGCGTAACCAGAACACGGGGGAAAGATGACCGTGCGGGGCAGGGCGTCACGCGTTTCACGCCTTTCGCTCTGCGAAAGGCTTAGAAAGTCTGACTCAGGCCAAATTGCATCGCGTTCAGGAAACTCAGGCCTTCGTCATTGAGGTTGAAGCCGAAATCGAGTCGAAACACGTTGTTGTCAAATTCGTACAGCATCGAACGCAGGCCGAGACCGACGATCGGGTGAAACGTGAGGTTCTGCAGATTGGCGCCCACGCCGGCGAAGTCGAAGAACGCAACACCTGCAAGCAGAATGTAGGGCAGGCGCAGTGCGGGTGACCGGTACTCGAATGAACTCAGAGACCCCGCGCTTGGCGTGATTGAGCCGTAATAAAAGCCGCGCGTGAACTCGCCGGCAATCTGGTTGCGCGCCGTGATGCTGAGGTTGTTCCCTGCCGAGGTATATTGCCTCACCGCAAGCGTACCGTAGCTCATGAACCAGAACAGGCGCCCGTCAGTCTGCCAGGCATCATCGCGGGGAGCATCGTAACGGTTGAGCCAGAACGCAGCCGAGCGGCCGATTGCCGCTTCGACGCGCAGCTGTTTCGCCAGCAGATTTTTCTGGTAGCTTGCGGCAAAGCCGGGCCGCGTGTAGTGGTCAGACAGGCCGAACGCCGGGTTCGCATGGCTGACCGAGGTAGATGTACGTAAGCCCTCGAATTGGTCTTCGACAAACAGGTAGCGCCGAAAATTTGACATGGGTACAAAGTCACCGTTGCGCGTATTTATCGTGAAAGAAACAGCGTGCGTCGAAAATTGTTCGTTCTGATAAAAAGTTTTTGATGCCTGAGAGACTGCCAGTTCGGGGGTGTCGGCGAGCGTGTATTGGTCTTGCGGCGCGATGAAGTATGATTGGCTGACTGAACGCTGAATGCCAGGGCCAAACTCAATGCGGTTCTTGGTTCCAATACCATAAAGGTAGTTGGCTGAAAAGGATTCGGTGCGCGAACGAAAGATGAGCCCGAACTGCCGGCCGTTCGCCGTGTTGAGCCCGGTGCGAATTCCCGAACCCAGGTATTCGTAGAGTACGCCTTGCGAGAACCCGGCGCCGGCGCTGAATGCATGGCGCTGTCCGTCGACGACAAACGGATGCGCGATGTAAATGCCTTTGCCTGTATAGTTGTGCCGCGAATCTGAAAACCCGTCGACTGTGCTCACGCCCATTTCCCATTTCGTGCCGGCGATACGTTGTTTGCCCGCGCTAAAGCCTATGAAGTCGCGAAAGTTTTCGCGGCTGTATGTCGCGCCGATATTGTAGAGCCGTCCAAAGAGGCTCGTCTCACCGACCTGCATTCCGAAGTTCGTGTACCCGCCGGTGCCCGAGCCGCCGCCACGCACGTAGGCAGACAGGCGATCGCGTGTTACAATTGTCAGATCGGTCTTCCCTGTCTGTTCGTTTTTTTTCTCAATAATCTTTGCCTGCTTCACCGGGTCGAGCATGCGCACGTAACGCTCTGCGTCATAAAGTTGCCAGCGTTCTATCTTGTCGCCTTCGGCAAAGTTGAGCTGGTCACGAATCGTCTGTTTAGTTGTGGTGAAGTGCAGATTGTTGACGAGCGGTGCGAAAAAGTCTTCGTCGGGTAAAACTGTCTGGTTGAGTACGGTTATGGTGCCGACGGTTAATACTTCTGAGAGCAGGCCGGGCTTCTTGTCATGGCCTGCAGGTGCGTTGAACGTTGCTGCGATGCCGTCGGGCAGTTTGGCTACGGCGTCGTCGTAGCGATCGCAGGCGGTGGTTGCCAATGCGACGGCGGCCCAAAGGCAGCCGAAAAAGAAACGCGTCACGGCCGCCTTACTTCTTAAATTCGGCGCGGTCGCTCTGGTAGTGTTGTGTCATCGGAAAAGTAATTTTGGCTATGGTTTTGTTCTGGTAGTCGCTGTAGATGGTGAAAAAGTGCGGATCAACACCCTCAGACTTGAGCATCATGAGAATCAGCGCAATACCCATGCCGGCGCCTTCTTGGTTATCTTGCATGTCCATATACAATTCGCCGATATTGTCATATTTGAGGCCGTCACGAAATTTTTCGCGCACACGCTCGTCTTCGCGCTTTGTGAGCGCGCTGTTGTTCAGCACTTCTACGATGAGTTTGTCGTCGTCGTATTCAAACTTTACGTCGACAAAAAGGCCCCGGTCTTTCGCCTTTTGCGCGTATTCGTTGATAAACTTGTCGGTCAGCTTGTCGCGAAAGATTTCAAGGCCCCGGCGGTAGTCTGATTCGTTTTCAAGGTCTATCTTGACCTCGTCGAAAAGGATACGTTTGATATTGGCTTTTGCGCCGTTCACCGCCAGCTCTTTGATGCAGGTATACAGCGTCGCGGTCATATCGAGCTTGTTGTACTTATTGAGCAGTCGGAGTATAATAAGATTCAGGTCTTTTTCTGTTTCGGGCAGAAGCGCATACGCACGAACCTTGATCGATTGGTTCTTCTGAATGGCGTTATCGATGCGTTCTGCGAGCGAGAGCATAGGGTAAATTCCGATACGCGGCTGAAATAGCAAGTCGAAACTTGTTTGCCTTTGGCAAACCCCTTTGTATTATTGTCGCACAGAACCATGTTGCCCAAGAATCCCGTTAGGCGAACTTTTTATCGGGCAGTGACGAGTTTTATCGCTGCGCTCTCAGCTGTACTGGTGTCGATCTATGAATCAACGCTGCGCTTTGAGATCGAAGGCGAAGACCACCTGCGGCTGCTCAGGGCGGCAAAGCAGAACCACATTGTCGCGGTCTGGCATACGTTCGTCACCGCTGCGGTGTTCTCTCTGCACCACCGCCACTTCTGCATCTACTCTGATCATCCGCGTACCGAGGCTTACGAGCGCAGCTGGACACACTTCTTTCGCGAGGTGGGACTCAAGACCCTGCGGGCGCTCGGTTTCGACGTTCTTGATGCTTCTCTCGGAAAACAGTCTGCGGGCGTGTTGAACTTCATCAAGAAAATACAAAGCGGTACGCCTGCAATCGTTGCTCCCGACGGCCCGCACGGCCCAATCTACGAAGCAAAGCCAGGTGTTATTTATATGGCAGCGAAGGCGGGCAGCGTGGTCGTGCCGATCGGCGCAAGTTTTTCCCGCCGCGTCGTCGGTGCCAACTGGGACGATTTTTCTCTGCCGCTGCCCTTCTCGCGGGTTGCATTTGTGATTGGCGAACCCATCTATCCGCCGGCTGATCTGAGCGAGGCGGCGCTCGCCGCGCAGAGTAAACACGTTGAAGAGACACTCGACATGTTGTGTTTTCGCGCGAATGAAATTTTGAATTCTCGCTCGCGCTGAGCGCCGCCCACTGGTCGGTGCTACTCTAGCGCGGACGAGCGAGAAAAAGCCCGAACATAATGAGCGAAGCGAGTGCCGTGCTGAGTAAGAAGGGCACGGCGAGTAACGCCAGAAAGTGCGCCGAGTTCCACACGAGGGTTAATCCGCCTATGCTGCAGACTACCGCAGCGAGCCAGAGGCCCGTATACCAATCAGAGAACACGCGTGGTTTACGGCCGCGGTTGAACAGGCCGCGTTTGCCGCTGCGCGAGAGTGATCGGCGATCCGCTTCGATCGGCGTTTCACTGTCGCGCAGTTGAACGGGATTTAGAAAATCAAAATTGATGTTTCCGCGTCTGAGGCTGCGCTCGACACGCGCTTCGAATTCACCCTGCGGTTCGACCGGCTCTCGCTTTTCAGGTTGCATTATTCTTGAGCGCGTTCGCGAGAAGTTCCTGGTAGCGTTCAACTTCGCCGCGCAGAATTTCGTAGCGCCGTGACAGGTAGCCTGTGTAAACACCCACAAGCCAGAAACCGGCAATTTTAAGCACCTCTTGATGAAAACCGGGAATCTCAGTCTGCGGATAATACTGCAGCGCCAGTACCGCGAGATAGAATACATTCATGATCAGCGTACCAGCGATGGCGACGCTCATGCCGTAACGCAAAGCGTTCGAGACGATAATCACGTAGTTGAGCGGGTAGAGCAAGCTGGTGCTACCGCCGGTCGGCACCAGCACGAGCGCGACGAGCAGAAAGTCGACCGCCATCGTAATGTATTTCACAGACCGCCCGATGCTTTCGCGGGCAGAGGCCAGGTGCACATGCCAGGCAACCGCGCCATTGAATACGATGGCAAATGACAGTATACTTAGAATGTAGGTGGAGTTAAAAATGGGAGCGCTGCCAATCGCCGAAGCCTTGCCGGCAAAGAGCAGGTAACTCAGGTAGCCGCCGATGCCCAGCACCAGCACCCAGCGCACGCTGGCCTTGTTCTTTTCGTTTCGAATTTCCCAGATGGCCCGGTTTCGGTTCACCTTTGCTCCCATAAACGCATAGGGCATAGCGCAGGGTAAGGGCCAGAGGTCGTACACAATTTTTTTGAAAAAAGGCTTCAGGCTTTGCCGGTTTCGACCGAGATGCAACCATGAGGATAAGTGGAGACATTTTACTTCAATCACAGATGGTCGAATTACCGGCAGATCTGATGCAGTTGCAGCTGCGCTTCACCGAGAAGATGCTGAAGGCGACAATTGCCGAAAAGGCCATGCAGCAAGCGAATGCGTCTGCCGCGTCGATGATCGACGTGATGGCCTGAACCGCGAACATTCTTTACACCCCATTTCGTCCCGGAAAACTGGCGCATGGCACACAAGAAAGGTGGCGGTTCATCGAAAAACGGCCGCGATTCCAACTCACAGCGTCTCGGGCTCAAAGCTTCCGGTGGCCAGTTTGTTAAAGCAGGCTCGATCATCGTACGCCAGCACGGCACGGTTTTTCACGCTGGTAAAAACGTACTGCGCGCAAAAGACGATTCGCTTTTCACGACGATTCCGGGTGTCGTGAAGTTTGAGCGCGTCGACAAGCACCGCCAGAAAATTTCAGTTTATCCGGTCGCTGGCTGATCATCAGATCGGTCAAAACCACGAAAGGCCCTTCGGGGCCTTTTTTATTGCCAGGCTCATGACGGCGTACAATCCTCATTTGAAAATGTTAACCATTTGGTTAATTTTTTTGGGTAGGATTTCATCTGTGCTGTATATTGAATACGTAGGGCGATATGCCAGGCAGCACAAAAAAAACACGCATACCAGAGGCAAAAACCCGCGAAGCAATTCTGCGCGCGGCGATCGATGAATTTGCCGAACATGGCTTTGCCGGCGCGCGCACCGAGCACATTGCGCGGGCAGCCAAGGTCAACAAAGCGATGCTGCACTATTACTTTCACGACAAAGAAACGCTCTATCATGCCGTGCTCGATACGCTCTACGGTTCGCTGACCGAAACCGAGCAGCTGGTGCAGAAACTCACTTCTGCGCCTTTGAATTCGGTGCAGCATGTGCATGTCTTTCTGAAAGTGATTCTCGCAAAGCACGGCGACCCGGCGAGCGATTCTTTTCGCTGCATTCTCGCGTGGGAACTCGCAGCGGGCCAGAACAACCTGAAGCGCGTCGCGCAAAAATATCTGGTTCCGCGTATTTCTGCCATGACCGAGGTGATCAAGCGCGGCATCGCTGCGGGCGAGCTCGAATGCAATAACCCGACGCTCGCCGTCTGGAGTCTCATCTCGCAGGTCGCATTTTACTTCATGCACCGCGAAACGTATACTGACAGCTCAATCTATGACGAACTGTATAAGAATGTGACGCAGCAAGATCTGTTGCAGTTCTTGCTCAGAAATTTTGTTGCAGCATATGCTGTGAATCGTAAGATTGATTCGGCATTGCCGCCTGAGATCGATCAATTGGCTGTCGAGCTCGCGCGTAAACTGGCTACACCGGCTATACCGGTGCATACCGCCGGCTGAGCTGCAGCATATATGTCTCTGAATTGAATGTGCGTGTCTGCCGCGCGTAAACGCGGGAGAAATACGCAGTGCCCCGGGCATGTGTGACCTTGCGGCGATGGCCGCGATCGTGCCCAAAAATTTTTACAGGCATGTCGCCAAAAAATTTTGCAAATGCTGCTTTCATGAGTGAGCCGACATCCCCATCAGGGTTGGCAATTTCTGTCAGGTCGCTGCGCAGCGTTTCGCAGAACTGTTGCACCAGCGGGTGCGAGTTTGAATAGGTGAGGGTGCGCGCAAACGGCAGGCGCATAACCCCGGGATTCACAAGCATATCGCACACGAGTGTCACACGATGCCCTCTCAGAGCAGGCAGCGCTGCCACAAAGTGTTCGCGACTTGCAAACCCCCCATCTGCCGAGAACACCACCTGTGGATAGATACCGCGGGGCAGCAGTGCCGGCAGTGCTGTGTCGGCCGCCCAGATGTTGTTGTGGCCTTTCAGGGCTTCCATGTGGTTGTCGAGAGAAGGCCCCGCCATGACCAACGCTGTTGGGACGCTCGCAGCTTTGAGTACCGAGATGTCCTCGCAGGCGCGCGCGATCGCTGCGTTCGCTGTGAAATTGATCGGCCAGAGCCGTCCGAAGTGGTTAATTGTTTTCAGCCGCGCGGCCGCCCTGGTCAGAATTTCGCGTGCGCATTCGATCATGCGTACCTGTAATGCCTGCCACTGCGCGGGAGCAATGATCTCGAAATGATCTTTGGGTTCAACGTTATTAATAAACCGCTGAAGTGCAGCGTCGTCTGCGATCAGTCGCTCGTCTGCCGGCATCTCACGCGCAAATGACGCTGGGGCGACAAAGATGAACCTCTCTGGATGCAAAAACAGCGGCCGCAGTGCATCAGCAAACGGCGCGATAATCAACGGAATATTTCCAGGTTGCACATTCGCGATCGCCGAAGCAATTTGTTTCAGGTCACGTTCGCCCGAGCGCGCGGTAAAAAACGTGATAGTCTGCCCTTCGCTGCTGATCAGGTAGCGACCATCGCTCGTTGCCGCCTGAATATCTGCAAAGAGGCTGAACATTACTTCAGCTCAACAGAGATTGAGTTTTTTGCCAGCACATCTTTGCCGCAGAAAATTTCATAGGTGACATTGAACGGCGGCAGCGCGCGATAGGGCGCAGAGCTAAGCAAACCGACATGTTTTTCGATGAGGCTACCGAGCATCGCGAGACCGTAGACATTTTTTTCGCGCAGTTCGATGTATTCCATTTCAAAGCGCTCGGCTGACCGGTCGGCTGTGTAATAGCGTCCGTGCAGGCATTCAAAGCTTACTTCTTTTCGGGCGTCGGCGTTGGTGATGGCAAAAGCGAGCCGGTCGCCGCGAAAGTAGACTGAATTGTAAAACTCGCGATACGATTTATTGCGAATAGTTTTCTGCAGGTCGAAGCTGGCCTTACCTTCCAGAGCATTCACGCAGCCTTCTGCGTTAAAGTCGCGGCAGAAGCGAAAAGTATTTGTCTCACGCCTGCAGGCGAAGAGCAGCATGCTCAATAGCACCGTTACGAGAATTAGCTGGCGGCGCGGCATCAGAAATACTTGAGCGCAAATGCACAAAGAAAAATCAAGAACAAAAGGGCAACCGGCAGCCAGGCGGGCACAGGCGGGTTTGTTGGGTTGGTCGAGTCCCGGCTGAAGGCCGGAGCTTCGGGGGTAAAAGGCCGCAGGTACTGCTGCGAGAGATAGAGCTGCATCAGCCACAACGCAAGTTTGGTTGAAAACGCAAGGCCATACGCGCCTGTAAGCGGCGATTTGCCGCGAAGGCCGGTCAGCACCGCTCCGCTCGTGAGCAGAATAATCACCATGGCGTTCAAAAGCCGCCAATAGAGCATGACCATTTCAGCCCTAAAATTATCGACGTAGTTATACTGGCGGTATTTGCGATAGATCGGTTGTACGATCAGCAGTAAGAATACGAATGAACCAATGTAGAGAATGGCCCCAAGCCAATGCAGGGCCGAAAAAAACGCGTGAACTAACTCAGGCTTCGCGGTAATAGAGCTCTACCAGATTGCCGTTCGGGTCAAGAACATGCACACTTTCGCCGCCATCGACTTCAAAAGGGCCTTTTGCGATTTCAACTTCGTTTTGCTCTATTTCTTGCAGCGCCTCGGTAAAGTCGTCGACGTCGAGCAGAAACGACAGTACAGGTACTTTTGCGTAGGGTTCAAGCGTTGTGTCCAGGCGCAATTGCAGGTTATCAAATGAAACGATAGCGAAAGTGGCGCTCTCTTCAACCACCTCGAAGTCAAGAAACTGCGTGTAGAACTCGACCGCCTTCTGCAGATTTTTTGCTGGAATATTGATATGACTCAGCGTTTCGATGATAACCATGTGCATGGCAAAAAACACGGCAAAAACAGGCCATCAAGCATATTTTAAAATGCATTCCCAGGGCAGGCTAGAACCTGCCCTGGGAATGCAATGATTTTGGCAGGGAATAGATGCCAACCGGCACCGGTATGCCCTTGAGATCCAGCGCGCCATGCGAGTCGAGCCGAATACGCAGAAATTTAGCAAGATCGGCAGAGATGAGCACTGTACGCCCGAGCTCACCACATTGCGCCGCGACACGGCTGGCGATATTGACCGCCGAACCGATCGCCGTAAAATCGAGCCTGTCTGACGAACCGATGTTGCCATATTGAATCGTGCCATAGTGCAACCCAATGCCGTGTTCAAGCGGAATCTTGTCTTCGGCGACGCGGCGACGGTTCAATTCTTTCAGCGCGCGGCCGGCAGCGTTAGCTGCTATTATGGAATGGTATTTTGCCTGTCGCTCTTTACCCGCCTGCGCGCTGAAAATCACGAGCAGGCCGTCGCCGAGAAATTTCAGTACTTCACCACCGTAGTTACGCACGACGGGCAATATGACCTCATAGTAGCTATTGAGCAGTTCGATCGTCTCTTCGGGTTGCATGATTGAGGCCAGTGCCGAGAAACCCCTGATGTCAGAAAACCAGATGACCGATTCAAAACTTTCCATGTCGCCGCGCTGTATTCGGCCCTTGAGCACGAGCGGGCCGGTCGTTTCACCGAGGTAGAGTTTGAGCAGGGTTTCAAGCAGTTCGTCTTTGAGACGGGGTTCGAGCGCCATTGCAAAGAGAGCCACCGCGCGTTCGAGAAAGGCCAGTTGCTCGTTGTTGAATCCACCTTCGGCTGCAGAGCAAAAACTCAAAAAGCCCGCGATCTCACCCTTAAAACGCATCGGCAGGGCCAGATAATCGCTTGCCCCGAGATCGTGCAGGTCTTTGATAATTGGAAAAGGGAATGTGCTCATAGACTTCGGTATACGCTGTCGCACTGTCTTCCCTTCGAGCAGCACCGGAGCCATAGGCGATTTGACAAACGCATCGGCGGTAAAGTCTACCTTGCCGAGACGGCTCAGCACGACATAGCCGCTCTCAAATTGAATCTTGCGCGCTTCGAGTACGCCCGTCGCGGGTGGCGGCACCGGCACGTTGCCGTTTGGTGACCAGATCAGCGAAACTGCGCCATACTGTGGATGCAGAGACCGGCTCGCAATATTCGCGCGAATAATAGCGAATTCATTTTCATTGAGCCATGCGCTGAACGCCGCAAAAAGTTCAGGCGCAGTCTGCACCGCAGCGGCGCGAGTCAGCAACCAGTCTGTGAACTCGGGAAATTTGTTATTGGACCGGGCGCTCAAGAAATTCCTGCGGTTGCTCTCAATGGTTTTGCCTGATGCTCAATCGGCATGCCGTCGCGCTGCGTCAATGTCAAAGAAGAGCGGCTGCAGGGCTTGAAATGCTGCGCGGTGAGGTTTGCGTAGGGTATGACAGGTAAAGCTGCTGGCACCGGCCCGATGGAAATTGAACTTGAACGAGCCAAAAACTATTTCTGGTCTGCATACGGACATTCAAAGACGCAGCTGTTCTGCGACGGCTCGCACAAAAATCTCTGAATCTGCCCATATCGGGCATTTGAGCTTTTTGAGAAGATTTTCTTAATTCCGCTGGGTTGAATCTTCTTTTATATCTATAGTCGTCCCGAGGCTGACCTTGCCGATCCGTAGTTAATAAAATAGCTATGGAAATCCCGAGCAACGTACCATGCAGGTGTATTTGGCATAGACTTTGCTATGTGCGGGTTAAGAGAACGAAAGTCTCTAACTAACAAGGAGTTAACAATGAAACTTAAAATTTCAGCCATTTTGGCAACATTAGCTATCTTCAACCTGTCGCTCAGCGCACAGGCAAAGAAGAAAGCACCCGCGAAGCCAGCAGCGCCCGCGGTAGCAGCCCCTGCGGCACCGGCGGTAACAGCAGCACCTGCAGCAGCAGCCGAAGAAGCACCAGCACCCGTTGAAGGCTTTTTCGTAAAAAAGGTGAAAGGTCCAGCGGACGGAAAAGAGATCACTCTGAAGCTCGGCGGTTATGTTGATGCATACTATGCATACCATACACGTGGCGACAGCGACACTCGTACCAGCTCACCTTACCAGGGATATGTAGGTGGCGACTTGGGTGCTGGAACAAACACCACAGGCCGCGTATTTGAAAGCCCAGGCCAGCAGTTTTCACTGGGTCTGATTCAGACCAAATTTGAAGCTGGTAATGAAGACTTTCAGGTGGTTGCTGACTTGATCCATGGACCAAATGCGGAACAAACAAACTTCAACAACTTTCGCGGTGGCGCCAGCGGGCCAACTTCGACAACGTCAACCGCTATTAAGCAGGCTTACATTGCGGCTAATATCGCGAAAGGTCTGAAGTTGACAGCTGGTCAATTCGGTACGCACATCGGCTACGAAGTCGTTGAGTCATACCAGAACGCGAACTACATGCTCGGCTACCTGTTTGGTTTTGGTCCATTCTATCACACTGGCGCAAAACTTGACTACTCAATCATGGACGGCAAAGTCGGCTTCATGGCCGGCGTAACCAACGGTTGGGACATGCAGTACGACAACAACAAGAACAAGACAGTAATCGGTCAAATTTCACTGAAACCAACCTCTGCACTGTCAATCTTCTTGAACTATGCCGGCGGCAACGAAACCGGTGCGTACACAGCGGCTACGTCAAACGTAGGTGGTATGCGCCACATCGGTGACTTGGTTGTTCAATATCAAGTAAGCAAAATGATCAAAGTCGGCGTCAACGTTGTTTACGGCGAGAACAAGGTTAACACTGAAACAGCAGCCCAGCGATGGGGTGGTGCAGCAGGTTACCTGAGCGTAACACCAGTTGATGGTTTCACACTCAGCTACCGCCTTGATTACTTTGATGACAGCATGGGCGCACGTGGTCTGCTTCAGAACACTACTGCTGGTGTGACATCAAACAAAGTTATGGGTCACACTCTGACAGGAACAATCGCCATGTACGGCGGGCATTTCCTGATCCGCCCAGAAGTGAAGTACGACTCAGCAACATCTGCTGCTTTCGGACCATCTGGTGCAGATGCGAAGAAAGACAACATTACTGCTCTGCTTTCTTTCACAGGCGTTTACTAAGATTTAGTCTGAACCTGCCGGCCTCGCCGGCAGATTTTGCAAAAAGGGCCGAAAGGCCCTTTTTTCTTTGCTTGCTCGCATGCGCAATGCGTATGCGAGCAAGCAAAGCTATTCCCCGGCCCCTTTTTTATTTACCCTCAATCTCTGACTGCCAGCTGAGCCTGTGTCTGAAAGCAGCCGCCTCAGGTATGTCGTCTCCATCCTGGTTTTCGTCGCGTCGCTGATCGGTGGTTTTTCGACCTATCGCCAGTACGAAGCGAGCCTGCATGAAAAGCAGCAGCTGCTCTACGCTCAGGTAATCAGCCTTTCGTCGCTGATCGACGCCGTCGCGCGTTTCGACCGAAACACTTTTAAACAACGCGACAAGGCCACAGCGGCAACGCTCAGCCAGCTGTTCGACGCATTCGCCGACCGCATCGACTTCGAAACTGCACAAGAAATACAGTTTGTGCGCGACTCGGGTAAAGGTACAGAAATTTTTCTACGGTATTTTGGTCGGCACAAGAACCAGAACGTGATCGTTCCCCATGAGAAGTTTTTGCCTGAACCCGTGAGGCGTGCCGCCGCAGGGGAGTCGGGTTCAGGGTACTTTACGGGGCTGCACGGTGAGGGCATTCTGGCAGCGTTTACGTTTATCGCGCCTTTGCAGATTGGTCTCGTCGTCGACATTGACTTGTGGAGCCTTCGAAAGCCGTATCTTATCTCAGGCGCGGTGTCAGCGCTTTTCGCTGCTTTGTTGCTGATCATCGCGGCTTTGGCAATTATTCGCCTGACAAACCCGATTATCGCGCGCATCAAAGAGAAAGATGTACTCAACACGACCATCGTCGAAACGGCGCACGATGCTCTCGTAATTCTCGATGGCGAGGGGCAAATTCGTCTGGCGAATCCTGCCTGCCGGGAAATGTTTCAATGGAGCACCAAGGCGCTGCAGGGAAGGCACGTGAGCATTCTGCTGCCGCCCGAAGCAGAACTGAATGAAGGCCTGACGCATTTTCTGCGCTACACCGAGTCTGGGAGCCTTGATTTCAACGAAGCGCAGGGGCGCCGCCAAGATGGGTCATTCTTGCCCGTGAGGATCTCAGCGAGCAAGCAAGAGTATGGCACGGGCAAATGGTGTACGCTCACGATACAAGATCTTTCGCGGCAGCAGCAGGCCGAGTTCACGATACGCGACCTGTCGCGCCGGCTGCTTGAAATTCAAGACCTGGAACGCGAAGAAATTTCGCGTGATCTGCATGACGGTCTCGGCTCGACGCTGGTTGGCATGAAGCTGCAGGTTCAGCAACTCGCACAGACTTCAGAAGGGAACAGCGAACTGAAGCAGCAGTTGCTGACCAATTTCAACGATGTCATCGAACAGACGCGCAATATTTCAAACCTGCTTTCTCCGTTTTCGCTGAGGCACCTGAATATCGCGCAAGCATTGCGCAAACTCGTCGACTTCTATGCGTCGCGTCATGATGTCTCAACCGACGCCGCGCAGCAGTCGCGGTTTCAAGGGAAAACCTGGCCGCTGGTAACCGCAGAAATTGATGACGGTGATTTTCCATTTCACGATGCTGCCACGATGCAGATCTATCGCATTGCCCAAGAGGCGATACAGAACGCAGTCAAGCATTCTCACGGGCAGAATATTCAGGTGAGTTTCAAGACCAACGCACAAAATTACACGCTCGCGATAAACGATGACGGCCGGGGTTTTGATACTGGTGCGGCTGCCCATGGGCAGGGATTACAAATCATGAAAGAGCGGGCCGCGATCATTCCCGGGACCTTGCAAATAAAATCGACGTCGGGCTCGGGCACAGAGGTGAAACTTGTCATCGGGCGGTGAAGTCTATCGCATTATCACGGCCGACGATCACCCGATCATTTTACAGGGGCTTAGGCGGTTGCTTGAAGACGACAAGCGCTATACCATCATCGCCGAATGCGAGAACGGACAAAAGCTGATCGATACCGTTAAGCAGCGCGAAGCAGATCTGGTGATCTGCGATCTGTCGATGCCCAAAGTCAACGGACTCGATGCTATACGTGAAATTAAAAAGGCCCGGCCTGAAATCAAGATTCTGATTCTTTCGATGCACAAAGACGCGCAGATCTTTGAGAAAGCGATGGCGCTCGGCGTCGACGGCTTCGTGTTAAAAGAAGACATCTATGACCAGCTTCAGTTTGCGATCATTACCGTACTTAAGGGCGGCAAAAGCTATTCGCCGCGTATCACCGAAAATCTCGCCAAAGAAAAGAGCGACAAAGGCGATCTGGCGTCAGAAATTCTAACCCGGCGCGAACGAGAGATTCTGCGATTGGCGGCTCTGGGCAAATCGAACCGCGACATCGGCGATGAACTCGACATCAGCGTGCGCACCGTCGAGTCGCACCGCTCGAATCTGATGCGCAAGCTCGACCTACAGAATGTCCAAGAGCTTGTGGCCTTTGCCGTGAAACAGGGTATAGTCTCGGTGGATGAAATAGAATCCTAACAGGTTACTCTAAAGGAGCCTGTTAGGCGCCCACCCCCGGCAAAACTCCGTAGTACTACGCAGTTTTGCCCGCGTGGCCCCCGAAGCCGTTTGTCCTCAAATTGCCGTTATTACCTCTATAGAGACTTACGGAGGACAATATGAAAAAGCTATATATCGCAATGGCAATCGCCTCAAGTACAGCGCTGAGCGCAGTAGAGGTGCTGAAGACAGAAGAAAAGCCTGCGGGCTGTGAGCAGTTGGCACAAATTCGCATCGGCGACCTGTTTAACCGCCACTCGCGCGATATCGCGTGGCAGGGCGTCATAGACGAAGCAGAGAAAATGGGCGCGCAGAAGGTGTATATCCAACTTACTTCGCAGAATCACCAGAAGCTCGGCAAGTCGTATAACGCGACCGGCGTGGCTTACCGCTGCGGTAAATAAATCAGATCACGAAACCTGACGGCGGTCGGCAGATTAGCGGCCGCCCCGAGGTTTTTCTGAACTTCGCAATTTCTTGACGAGGTCAGCGATTCGGGTAGTCATACCCATGGAATTTTTCATCGATACGGCCGATGTGGCCGAAATTAAAGCCGCGCACGAACTCGGTATTCTCGACGGCGTAACGACGAACCCGTCGCTCATAGCTAAGACTGGCAAACCCTTTAAGGCGGTTGTCAAAGAGATTTGCTCGATTGTTGACGGGCCGGTTTCTGCAGAGGTTGTTGCAACTGAAAAAGAAGCGATCCTCAAAGAAGGTCGTGAGCTGGCGAAACTTGCAAAAAATGTCGTGGTGAAAGTACCGCTCATCGCCGAGGGGCTCAAGGCAGTGAAGGTTTTTTCTGCCGAAGGCATCAAGACGAACGTGACGCTGTGTTTTTCAACCAATCAGGCGCTGCTCGCGGCAAGAGCCGGTGCGACATATATCTCGCCATTTGTCGGTCGTCTCGACGACATCAGCCAGGACGGCATGGAGCTCATCGAAGAAATCAAGACGGTGTACGAGAATTATGATTTCGCCACGAAAATTCTCGTGGCGAGCATTCGCCACCCGATTCATCTCAAGCAGGCTGCGCTCATCGGGGCGCATGTGGCGACAATTCCATTCAGCGTATTTGGCCAGTTGGTAAAACATCCGCTGACTGACAGCGGGCTTGAAAAATTTCTCGCCGATGCAAAGAAATTTAACTGGGATTGATATATATGCCATAATCTGATTTGCGACGCGAATCAGATTATGGCGAAAAAGTTTCATGGCGGTAGTACTTTCCATTACGAATCAAAAAGGCGGTGTAGCGAAAACGACTACGGCCCTGGCACTGGCGCATTCTTTTGCGCGCCGCCATGCGGATAAAAAAGTCTTGCTGGTCGATCTCGATTCGCAGCGCAATGCGACTTCGATTCTGATCGGGACACACGAGATTGCGCCCTCTGATTCTGTTTATGCGCTATTTCAGAAAGAGAAACCTAAAAGTTCGGTTCTGCACACGACCGCGCTGGCAAATCTGTTCGTGATTCCTTCGAACTTGCATCTTGTCGAGGTCGAGTCACAGCTCACCGGGGCACTCGATGGTTTTTTTCGTCTGAATGATGCCGTGCAGCCACTTCGGCACGAATTTGACTTCATTATTCTTGATTGCCCGCCGTCTTTGTCGGTGCTGACGATCAACGCGATGGTGGCGGCAGATTATCTACTCGTGCCGTTGCAGATTTCAAAATTTTCGATCGATGGTATTCAGAATATTCGCGATGCAGTTTCAACCGTAAATCGACGCTACAATGCGCATATAAAAATAGCCGGGGGTTGTTTGACGCTGCATGACGGCCGTACCACGCTGTCGCAAGCCATGATTCCCGAAGTTGAGAAGATACTCCCGATTCTGAAATCAACGATACCCCGATCGGTGGCGGTCGAAGAGGCGCATTTGCTGCGCAAAGATATTTATGAATACGCTCCGCAAAATAAGGTGGCAGTGGCATACGAGCAGCTGGCGGCTGAACTTGAGAACATCTTTGCGGGTACCGGCTCATGAAAAAAAGCAGAAAAGACCTCTTCAGAAAGGCGATCGCAGATAACCTAAGCCAACAAGGTGACGAGAGCACCGAGTTGAGTGATTTTGTCAGCGATATGAAACGCAAGCGTGCCGCCGATGAAAATTCATCAGTGGCAGATATCCCGGGCAAGGGAGGCGGCGCTGAGCAAGTCAAAAATGACTTGCCGGAGCAAAAAGAAGAAAAAAAAACTATGGCAGCCATGGAAAGTCGACTGAAAAGACTCACAGCGGGGCCAAGCCAGCCGGCAGCTTTCGCAGACGATGAAGAACCACCACGGTGGCGAAAATTTGCCGTTTTTGGTGTGCTCGGTTTGCTGGTGCTGTCGTTGCTCTATTGGGCGATTTTTACTCCCGGCAACCGACCGACGATCTATCTGGCGAATACGGCGATTGAAGAAAATACCGCACGAAATCTGAACACGACAAATCTGACTTTTCCCAAGAACAAGACGGTCTACCTCTTCTATTCGAGCGGCGGCCGGCTTGGGCAAGAAAAAATCATCGCACGCCTCACCGAGGTCTATTCTGACTCAAGTAACATGATGAAAGAAGAAACCGTTTCGCAGATTGAAGGCAGTGTGAAATCAAGCTGGCGGTATTTTACCGCGCAGTTTCAGAAAGAGAATTTTGATCACACCGGGCGCTTTCGCATTCATGTTCTGGCGCCGAATGGCGAGGTTGTTGCATCGCAAGAATTTCGAATTCAGTGACGGGGGTCAACGCCGTGTCGCCCGACAGATTTACAGCACGCTTTAAGCTTCGCCTGCTATTCTTATTACCGGCGATTGTACTGGCAGTAAATTGCAAGTCGGCAAGTACCCGTGAAGACGGAAAATTCAGTTACGAAAATCTGTATCAGGATAAATATAAACGCGGCAACGGCGGGGTAATTCCCATCACCATCGAACGCGGCGAATCGTACAGCGGCAGCATTACCGGTGATCAGCGCTACCTGTATTTTTCATCGAACACTTCGGGCAACTATGATATCTATCTGCGCGATCTGCAAGACGTATTTTCAATTCCGGTGGTGTCGACGGTCACGAACCAGCGTGAACCTTCGATTAGCCCCAATGGCAAATACCTGGTGTATGTCGATGACGAGCTTGATCCAGATGGCGACATCATTCTGCTGAAAGTAAACCCGAAAAAGCTGATCGAGCTATTTCGCGATCGCCTGCAGCCCGACGACGAATGGTTTGCTGCGCGCGCGGTCAACCTGACGAACAGCGAAAAGAATCGTATTCGCGCGCGCGACGGCAATCCGGTCTGGTCGCCTGACGGAAAGTGGATTGCATACAGTTCAGATTTGGTCGCCAAAGAAGCCGATGACCTCGGTGCAGGTGCCGGCGCTATACAGAATATCTGGGTGTTGCCGGTAGACGATCCCGCGCTGAAACGTCAGGTAACCACCAAAGGCGGCGTCATGCCGGCCTTTTCTCCCGATGGCAGCAAAATCGTCTACATCTCTTATCAGGATGAAAACTCGCTGGGATCTGTATATGAACTTGAGCTTGCTACAGGCAAGACACAGCGCATCACTTCGGGAAAGACGCTCGATTTTTACCCGACCTATATGCCCGATGGCAAGGGCCTTGTGCTCACGCGTATCGCAGCCGATACCAACGGCGACGGGCAGGTTGACCGCAAAGACGCCGGGCAGATCATCAAAATTTTTCCAGACGAAGATGAGGCGCTCGATGCAGATGACTACGTTCCATTAACTTCGCCCAGCGATCATGTATTTGATTCTCGCGTCAGCACCTTTGTCGGTGGCAGTGTCGTGCTCGCGCAGCTGAAGGGCGACGACGTGAATGTTGCCTTCATGCCTCTTTCTGGTGCGATTCCCGTAAAGATTGATGTCAGGCAGCAACAGCAATACCTGAATGATCTGGCGAAACGCAGTAAGAATAAAGCCCGCACATGCATGGGCTTGCAGCAGCTTCCGTCGGCGTTTGAGGCATCGCCTGATATAGTCGTCTACGATGCGCTGAGCAGTATGCGGCGGGCAAGTTGCGACCCGACTGCAGTCAAAGACCTGCGCGAATATATTGCGACGAGTGACGAAGGCGAGGCAGCGATTTACAGGCTCTTAAATGACCTGTCGCTGATGAGCGCCGACTACGCCGACATCAAGGGGGTCGTCGCGCTTGAACCGCTCGCCGACCGGGCCATACCCGCCGAGTATTTTGAAGAGATTCTTCGCACAAAGAAAATCTGGCAGTACTACCGCGACCAAGATGAAAACACCGAATATCTGGCCTTGCTTTCATTTATCCGCCATGAGCAAACGCTCTTTTTACTGCGCCAGGGTCTGCTGAAAGAAGCGCGCGAGACCACGCGTAAGATGATGCGCGAGAATCCCGGTTACCTCGCGCTCGATGAGCTGCTGCTCGAAATCGGCAAACTCGATTCTTCGACTTTACCGGCGCCCGAGCTTGTCTATCTGGTCGCCGACCAACCAGATGTAAGCGTGCTCAAACAATATGAGCTCAAGGCAAAAACAACCGCGCCGCAGGTTCGACCGCACATCAAGCGGCAGAGCGAACGTTTCTTGCTCGCCTTCTTTGACCGCCAGTTTACCCTGAACAACGAGGAAGCGCAGGAACAATTTCTGCTTGCCTACCCGGAGAAAAAGAACGCCAAGCTACACGCGCTCTTCTTGCTCTCTTCAGCGAGAGACGACGCTTCGTCTGAGCTTTATGATGATGCAGAGGCCGCGGCGAGCAAAGTCAGGCAGTTAACCGAACCGGGATCTCTCTTTCATTTTTACGCGTCGGTCGTGTCTGCAGAAAATGCTGAGGTGCGCTCAGGTGCGACTGCCGCAATTCAGATCTATTCGGCGGCAATCGCCACATACCGCGACGACGAAGCACCTGAAAATGCTCGCGAGATCATCGAAAAAATTTCACTCTATTACAAAGAACGTGCAGAGCAACACCGCTCTGCGGGTGAAGATCGTGCAGCCGCAAACGAATACCAGGCGCTGCTTGATCTTTATCTGTCGGCCCACGCCAACCATTTGACGAAAGAACTTGCGCGTGGTCAGCTTCTCGACTATGCTCTGAATCTTGACCAGATTGCGCTGCGCATCTCGCGCAACGATGAAGACCTGCTTGAGGATATCGTCGCCTTCTATGACTCGCGCATAGATGTGGCCCGTCGCTATCTCGTCACCGAGTTTATTTTCGGACGCGGTTTCTTGCGCGCCCAACTGGGTATTCAAAGCCACCTCGAGGCCGAACGCGAGGGTCTCGGAAAATCAGACAAGAAGAAGGTGTTCGATTATTTCAGAAAGGCCGAAGTCGACATGAACTGGTGCTTTTTCACAAACCCGCGTTTCGCCGACGCGTACATAATGCTCGGCTGGATGTACCAGTTTATCGATGAAAAGCGTGAGGTCGTTCTCGACGTGGCCTCAGGCAAACGTGACCGCGAGGTTTTTGAATCGCTCTATCGCTCGTATTTTCCCGATTACCTTTTTGAAAAAAATATCAGACTTTACCAGAAGACGCTGGCCCTGTTTGGCTCTGCGGGTTCGCCGCGCATTCGCAACAGCTTCCATTTGAACATCGCAAATAACTACTTCTTGCTGAATAATTACAGCCAGGCAGAAGAGCATTACGCGGCAATTCTCGACAAAAAAGGCAATCCCGACTACCAATTCGAGACAGCCGAACAAGAGATGATGTTTTTCTACCATCTTGGCCGCACACTCTATTTTACCGGTAAATACGATGCGGCGGCGCGTTACCTGCGGTACGTAGAGAATAACCTCAATGCGCGGTATCCTCTCGCGGGGGTGCCTGCAGACATGCAGCGCCTGAATCAGAGTCGCCGCGAGACCGCATACAAGGCTTTCGCGCTCAACGCAGAGTATGGGCAGAACATACCTTCTTCCATCGCATACCATCAAGCCATCATCGCCGAACGGCAGTCCGTTGCGGCAGAAACCCCCGTTTCGATGACCCATCTCGAGCTCGCGCGGCTGCATCTCGCGCAGGGCGATCTTTCGGCATCTTTACAAGATACGCAGCGCGCCGAGGCGGCGCTCGGTGCTGAAAAAGAGATACCGATTCCCCGTTTCAAAATACGCATCAAGTGGTTCTGGGTTTATGAACCCTGGACCTGGGTTGTGGGCTTAATCTATCGGTTGCCTTATGACAGCGTTTTTATCGGCGATAACCATCTGGCATTCGACCTGCCCACAGTGAATCGCTACCAGTTACTCTATTCTATACGGGCAGAAATTTATCGCAGCAAAGGGTTGCTGCAAGAGGCCTCGGGTTCACTTGCGAAACTTGTCGAATACGCAGAGAAAGACAAGACGAAACACGGCGGCGAAACGCTTAGCTCGGCGGTCAGTCGCCGCGCCGAACTGGAATTTTCTCTGCGCAGCTGGGATTCTGCTCAGAAGCTCTATGAATCTGCCCTGAAACAGGCAGAGAAGAACAATAACGCGGGTGCGGCGCTCACCTTCAGAAAGAATATTCAACTCTGTAAGTTGCGGCGCCTCGAATCTGAAGTGCAGCCGGTCGCAGAGAAGCTTAAGGTTGTAAGGTCGTATATTGAAGAAATTAACGAGTACGAAAAAGACGTGGCCGATGAGCGGGTCAAGGCGATAAGAACCGCGGTCAAAGACAAAGGGGATCCGAACAGACCCGACCTTAGCGAGGCAGATGTCACCAAAATTCGCGCAGCCGTGCATACTGAACTGCAGCCGCTGCTCTACTTTAAGGGGCTCTACGCGGCGCACGAAGCAGAAATGGCCGATTTCAGTGAGCGCATGACTGCCGCAGCCGAATCATTCGACGCATTTCTTTCGCGCAAACAAGCGGCGTTCAATCGCCATGCCAATGCGCTCAAGTTCTTTCGCGGGTATTCGCGCGAATCATTCGCCGAGGTTTTTCCCGAATTTGAGCCCGATCTGAAAAACAATTCGCTGCGAATTAAACTCGCGATGAACCGCGCCAAAATTTTGCAAGAGATGGCGCTCTTTGACGAGTCGGCTGCAGAGTTACGTGAAATACAGGAACGTAGCCAGGAATTCAGAGCACAGCTTGAATACGCAATCGCCGCGTACCGGGCTTTCAGGGTGCAAGAAGAGGCCGGGCAGGCTGAGAAGGTAAGTCTTGCCCCTTATCGTCAGCTCGTCAGCTATTTCAGAGACAATCCCGGTTTTTTGCGCCCAAATACCGATCTTTTTGATCGTATTGTCAGCATTCTCGTTGAACGGGCTTTGCAGCAGAAAAATTTTGCCGAAGCGATGCAGCTCGAAGATGCTAAACGGCAGGCACTTGCACTGCCGATGTATTTCGACGATCTGAAATTCTATGGTGCAAAAGACGACAAGTTCAACGAGCTGCTGATTGTAGAACAAAAACGCACGATACTTTCGGGGCTGATCAGAAGCGGGCGTCTCGCAAGGCAATCGGTGCAGGCACAAGAAAAAGAACTTGCTTCGCTCGATGCGGATGCAGGCCGTTTACGAAACCTCTTGCTGCAGCCAGACCGGCTCGACTACCGCTACGAAACCTTTTTTGCTTCGGGCTATACGAACGCAGAATTGCATACGCTCGCAGAACGAGGGCTTGTCTACGTCATGCGGCCGCGGGAGCGGCTCGTATTTCTTTATGCGCGGGCAGAAAAGTCAAAGAAAGGCG
Source organism: uncultured Leptospiraceae bacterium (assembly GCA_942492915.1). Lineage (GTDB taxonomy): Bacteria > Spirochaetota > Leptospiria > Turneriellales > Turneriellaceae > Turneriella. Next base: position 2,713,110 of record OW818662.1, on the reverse strand, counting down.
CAAATATAAAGTACGAGTTACTCGAGCCAGCTGAAGGCAAAGAGATCGCTTCTGAGCTCGAGAAATTGGCAGAAACGCGCAAGCCCGCAACCTTGGTGCTCTCGCCTGAGGTGTTACAGGCGGTCGCAGGCAATGAAAAACTCGGCAACCTTTCGCTGCAGACTACGGTCAGGTCAGCAGTCAATTTTCTGCGTAACCCTGATCGTGCGCGGCGCAATCTGCTGCAAATCAATCGCAACACGTCTTTCTTCAGCTTCGGGGGCAATAACGAAGTGGATTATAAAGCCCCTGTCGCTTTACAGCGAGTACATACCAGCACCGAAGCGGAGCAGGTGCCGATTCATCTCAACGTCATTGATTATGAGGCAGAGTTGGCACGCAAGACAATTGTAATCGACAACTCACTTCTTAACCCCGCAGGTTTTTTCGCGCTGAAGAGTAACCCGAACTACGCAATTGCTTCGCTGCAATCACGGGATCAGCTCAGCGTGTCTGACGAATTTCGGTACGCAACGGCCGCAGACCTGTACTTCTCTGCTATGGGTGTAGGCAAAGTCTTACATACGCGAATTTCACGAAAACAGGCGCAACCCCTGATCGAAACCTTTTTGACGCAAGGCAAGTCTGCTCCCGGTGCCTTGATTACCGGTAACGTCTATACCGAGCAGAAAACTGAAGATTCTGACGCGTCGATAGCACAGCGTAACAGGTATTTAAAGAAGATCGCCGAAGCGCGCGGGCAGCGCGAATACGATGAAGCGATCAGCTACAGCGAAGATGCGCTTTCGCTTCGCCCTGACGATTTGCAGCTTCGCCTGTTAGCAGCTGAACTGAATTTGATTCAGCACGATAATGCCGGTGCACGCAGGCATATCGCGGCAATCGCGATAGACAAGCGCACTCCCCTCGCCGACCGACGCGCCTATGCCCGTGTGCTCATGCGCGCCGGCATGGAGCGCGAACTCATCAGCTATTTGGGCAGTGACGACGAAGCGACCGGCAGTGCAGTTAAAAACCAAACTGAGTTTCTCGGAGTAGCGCAGCTCACCGCTTTCAATACGGGAAACCTTGAACCCCTAACCCGCGTTTTACCCTGGGAACCCCGGGCGCAAAAGCCTCGGGAGAATTCACTGCGCGCAATTTCACCTTCCCTCAAATCACCTGAGCTACGCAATGAAATCTGCCTTGCGGCAACCGAGTCGCTCGAGTTTCAACTCGTCGTGGCATCGTGCATGGATAACGGCAATGCAGATGCGGCCGAAAGGTCAGATCGGCAGCGCATACACTCGTGGTTCGCCGAGGCAAGTCCAGCGGCAAAGATAAACGTGCGTGCCGAAGATCTCGATTTTAACCATGCGATTTCATTGCTCCAGAGCGGGTATGCAGCCGATGCACTCTTCTATGCCCGTCGCGTCTTCGTGAACCAAAAACTGACGAATACCGAACATCTGCTCGCTTATTCGCTGCTGAGGGTGCTCGCGCAAAGAAAACTTGATACGCAGGATTCAGAAACCGCGGCTAAATTACTTGCTGATTACGGTAGCCGCGCGCTGCCTAATGCACGCAACCTTCAGGCTGCAAGGTTTTATACGATTTTGAGTCTGCTCGACCGTGTGCGCAAAGGTGGCTCGTCCGTTATTGCCAGCCTCGGCGGGCTCGAAGTGCGCAGCACAGGCGTCATCTCTACGGAGAATCTTCTCTCTCTATACGCTGTGACGGTAGATGGCGGTCTCCCGGGTTTGAAGCCCGTATCTTCGGGGTTTGCGGCAGACAAACGCATTGAGACCGACCTGAATTTCTACTTTGATGCGGCATTGAAAGGTCATGCAAATGCAGATTGTCAGACAGACAATTGCGCGCTGCTGATAAAGTCTGCCATAGTGAAAGGCAAGAGCAGCGAAGCACTCGATCTGCTACTTCGATTACAAGGCGTGAAAGAAGCCGCCCGCATGCCCGAAGGGGCATTTGGTTATCTCGAACTCTTTACCGATGAGTATTACCTCTGGCAATATAGCGATATGAAAGTTAAGTTAGAACGCCTCGATGCTTTTGATGAAAAGACCGTCGCTAACGTGAAAGGTGGTCGTAAATACCTCGTGCATACTCCAAAGAGAAACCTGTTTCTCAGAAAAAAGATCAATCCCCCGCGCGAGGCGATACTCATCGATGCGGCGCTGGCTCAAAAGAAAGAGTCCTCTTCAGGTCGCGTTGCGGTCGCTCTCGCCGCCCCCGAGTCCACGACACTCTATTCTGCCTTGCAGGCGCGATGGGGCGGGGTGCGCAAGGGTGATCGGCGTCTTACAGTTCAGATTAAACCTCCTTTTCACGGAGCGCCGGGTGATCTGCATATCTATACGCAGCCGGTTAGTCTCGATGCGCTGGGCCAGTTACGGCCCGATGGCTATCACCTGATTTGCGCTACCGGAGAATCATATAACAATTTTGCGCTCTTCGCACAGACTATGATCGAGAATGTAATAGAACGCAGGCAGACAGTCGAAGCCGCCTATGAGAGCGCGCTGAAATCTCTTAAAGGCAAGCAAGCCTCGACACGGCCGCTGTATTATTTATACCGGAACTAGCGATGAGTTCAGCGCCGTCACAGATAGATGCCCCAAAGGACCGGCTGCTACGCACCAAAGGCGGCCGTCTCTATATTGATGCGACTCCCGAACTGAACAAAGCTGCGATCTATATACTCAAAGCTGCTTGCGGCCTGATGCACGCCGAAAGTTGTTTTCTGACACTCAGGACAGGCGACGGCGTGAAGACCTACCGTATGGCGCAGCGTTCTCTGACATCACTGGAAAAAAACATCATGCAGAAGAGTCTCGTCGAATGCGAGACTATTGCCATCGAGAGCAGTCAGCAGATTTACAATCAGGCCCAAATCTCGATTGGTGAGGCTGAAACTTCATACGTCGCATCGCCACTGCTCGCCGAGGGTAAGGCAGCTCTCGGCGCCTTGTTGTGGGTGACCAAGCTTGGCGAAAAGAGTTTCAGCGAAGAAGACATGAGTCTTGCCGCTACTTTCGGGCGTACGTTTGCTCGCATGCTGGCAAACTGTATTTCTTCACCCGACAACACCACATTACTGGTCAAGTTCAGCAGCAACCTTGTTACGATCTTTGAGAATCTCTATCTCTACAGAAAAAATATCGAGAACAATTTTCTTCTCTCTGAGATGATCAAGGTCTCGAAGATGATCAATTCGACGCTAGACTTAAACAGTCTGCTCGAATCGATCATGGATTCTGCCAAGATTGTTCTCAAAGCAGAAGCGTCTTCGCTGATGCTGATCGATCGCAAAACCAACGAACTGTTTTTTAATATTATATCCGGTGAAAAAGAACGTGACCTGAAAGAAATCCGCATACCCATAGGCGTAGGTATCGCTGGTATTGTCGCCGAAACCTGTAAATCTCTCGTTGTCAATGATGCCCAAAACGACGAAAGGGTGTACAAGCAGGCCGACGAGAAGATAAATTTTGTCACCAAAAACCTGATAGCGACACCTCTGATGGTGCGCAACCGCATCATAGGAGTGATTGAAGTTATCAATTCGGTCGGGCGCACTGAATTCACGGAAAAAGATCTTGAGCTTTTTAATACCTTTTCAGAGCAAGCGGCGCTTGCGATTCACAATCGCGAACTGATCGACTCGCTCAAAGATATCAACCGCGAACTCAAGAAAAAGGTGCACGAACTTTCGAGCCTGCATGAAATCGGAAAAGTGCTTATGTCGACGCTCAACGAAAAAGATTTGTTCGATTCGATCGTGCGCATCATTGCCGATGAGATGCAGGCTGATCGCGTTTCGATTATGATCTACGCAGCCGATCACGACGCGCTTGAGATCGCTTCGCACTACGGCCTCGAGCTGTCGCCCTTTGAGCGCACCTTTATTTCGCTCGATCGCTCGCTCGCGGGGAAGGCCTACCTCGAACGCAAGCTCATCTACACAAATTCTCTGGAGAAATCTCCGTATGCGTCATACCGCGACACAGAACGTTACCATACCGGGGGATGCATCATTCAGCCGCTGATGCACGGGCAAGAAATCTACGGTGTTTTGAATATTTCTGACAGACAGGCACCGACAGGTAGCGAATTTAACGACGATGACCTGCGCCTAGTGGCGACGATTGCCAGCCAGATCACACGCAGTATTCAAAATTTTCGTCTTCTCAACGAAATGTTGCAAAAGCGATCTTATGAAAAAGAGCTCGAAATCACCTCGAGCATACAGAAGTCCATTTTGCCGAGCCATTTTCAGAAATCGGCATGGTTTGATTTGGGAGTGATTTCTGAACCCGCAAAACTCATGGGTGGTGATTTTTATGACTACCTTTCGTTCGACGGCGATCAGTTTGTATTTTCCGTAGCGGATGTGAGCGGCAAAAGTCTGCCCGCGGCGCTTTTCATGGCTGTCACCAGTTCCATTATACGTACGTATGGGCGGGAAGTCAGGTCGCCGGCGGACGTCTTGTATAAAGCGAACGACCTTATCTATCAGGATAGTCAGTCGGGCATGTTCGTTACGCTGTTTTATGCCTCGTTTAATGCGCCCGAACACGAATTGCATTATGCCTCAGCGGGTCACGACGAGCAGCTGATCTTTCGCCACGATACGCGCACTTTCGAGAAACTCGGCACCCGCGGACGACCGCTCGGTGTTGTCGATTCTGCCACGCATGGAGTTTTCGGCGAAGGCAGAGCATTTCTGAATGAAGGTGATCTGTTGGTTCTTTATACCGACGGTGTAGTTGAGGCCATCAACGAACGTAAAGAAGAGTTTGGCTTTGATCGATTCTGCCGGCTCATAAGCGACAATATGCTGCTTTCGTCAGATCAGCTGGTCAAAAAGATTTTCCGTGAGGTCAAGAATTTTGCAGGATCAGAAGCGCAATACGACGATTTTACTCTCATGATCATAAAGGTTCTGAAATGACCAGTCGCGTGCGCCGGGAATTTAAAGCTGAAAAGGCCGCGATACCGAGCGTGCACGATTTTGTGAAAGAGACACTTGCAGCGAACGGTGTGGCCGGCCGCTCACAGGACGATCTCGTTCTTGCCTGTGACGAGGCTGCTACAAATATTGTCGAGCATGCCTTTGCACCGGGCCAGCCGCAAACCGGTAATAATCCGCATTTTATTCTGGCCCTGAAGTGTAAAAAAAATCGGGTGACCGCGACTTTCTTTGACTCGGGATGCAGTTATGATCCTCAATTGGTTGAGAAACCGGATATCCACAAGAATCTTGCGGGCGAAAAAAAAGGTGGATACGGTGTTTTTATGATTCGCAAGCTGGTTGATAAAATAGTTTACAGCGCACGCCGACGACTGAACATTACAAGGTTAGTGAAAGAGGTATCAGGTTAAAATGCTAAGAACAAAAGAAGTTGGCACCTTTATCGTCGCATACCTCAAGGGCAGGCTCGACGTGCATATCAGCGGCGAGATCGAAAAAGATCTTATGCTGCTCAGCGAAAAAAACCCTGATTCAGACTTCGTTCTGAACCTTGAAGGCATTGAATACATGTCTTCGAGCGGCCTGCGCGTGCTTGTGGCGCTGATGCGACACCTGAAAGGTCGCGGCCGTAAAATGAAACTCTGCAACATGAACGTCGCCGTTAAAAAAATCTTTGAGGTCGTCGAACTCATGGACATGTTTGATATCTACCCTTCTGAAGAAGACGCGCTGAAATAGGCTGCCAATGAAGTTATTTCTTTCGTCGCTTGCAAACCTTTTCAAGGGCGAAAAGATGAGACATAATTCTGAGCCGGGCGCGTTCAGCGGCCGGGCGCTTAACCGTGCGGATTTTATAAGAATCTACGATAGTATGCCAGAGGCGGCCCGGGCTCAGCTTTTCGCGGGACTCGACTACAAACAAAAAGCCCGGCTGCTTGAACTTCTGACTCCACCGGCCGCAAAAACGCCGGCACCTCAGGTCAATGAGCCCGAATGGCAGGCTGAAGATTTTCTGCCCGAAAAAGACGAGAGAAAAATCGCGCGGCTGCGCCATGTGCGAGAAGTTAAGCAGGTGCGCGAACTTTTTGCGCAGCTCGGTGCGTATCCCGCCCGGTCGCTGGCAGACGTGCTCGAAGGTGAAAGCGCGGCTGTAGCCGCGGTGGTATTGTTGCAGTTGCCCGGCAAAGAAGCCTCGCGGGTTCTGAGTCTTGTGCCCGATCTGCGCCGTGGTGAAGTGGTGCGCAGCATGGCCGCTGAAAGGCAGATCAGCAGCGAGGCTCTGGTCGCGATCGGCAAAAAAATCAGCGAGCGCCTGCAGGCTCTGCCGCGGGCCGAAGAGCCCAGGCTCGATGGCGTCAGGCATGTGAACGAAATACTCAAGCTGCTGGGCGTTGAAGAAGCAGATCGTATTACGCGCGAAGTGACTCTCGCCGACGCTTCGCTCGGCAAGACCCTCGAGAAAAATCGCTACACTTTTGAAGATCTGGTGCAGCTGAATGCAAAAGATTTTCGGCATCTTTTCAGTTCGTTGCCCGATGAAACACTCTGGGCACGCGCGCTCAAGGCCACCGACCAGGGGCAGCGCAAGGCTCTGCTCAGCAAGTTGCCTGTCAAGCGAGCCGGATTAATTGCGAGCGCCATGGCTGAGATCAAGACCACGCGCCTCGATAGCATCGACAAAGCCCGTCGCGAAATTCTCGGGCGGGCACTGCAACTCGCCGCGCGCCACGAAATTCGTTTTGCGGGCAACGGCCTGCACTGAGGCAAGCCGGTGCGTCGCCGCTACGTTGTCAAAGGCCGGGTTCAAGGTGTCGGGTACCGGCAGTTCGCCGCTGAGGCTGCAAGAAAATTGGGCCTGTCTGGCTGGGTGAAAAATCTCGTGAATGGCGATGTTGAGACCGAAGCACAAGGCAACGAAGGCGAATTGTCTGCTTACGAAACTCAATTGCGTAAAGGGCCCGCTCTCGCGCGTGTGGATGTAGTCAATATCGAAGAGCTGCCCGACGTGACCGGGGTATCCGCCGCTTTTGAGGTAGGCCGCTGATGCTGTTTTATAATCTGATTCTTTTCTGCGTGTATCCGTTGCTGTGGTTGGTTTCGCGCGTACACCCGCGACTGCGAATGAACTTTACCTTGCGCCAGAATGTACCTGATTTTTCGGCAGCTCGCGGTAAGAAGCACATCTGGTTTCACGCCTCGTCGGCTGGTGAGTTCGAACAGGTGAGGGCGCTCGCAGTTGAAATGCGCAAACTCAGAAGCGATTTTTGGTTTTCATTCAGCTATTTTTCTGACAGTGCGTACCGGGCGCGGAAGAACGATTCGATACCCGATGTTTTGTTCGCGCTGCCTTTTGATTTTTCCTGGCGAATGCGGCGCCTCGTGTGCGCCATGAAGCCCGATGCACTGATCATTGGCAAGTACGATGCGTGGCCCAACCAGGTGCTTGCCTGCGGGCGCGCAGGTGTTCCCGTGTATCTCGTGAGTGCCACGTTACCTGAAAAATCCCGGCGCCACAAATTTCCGTTGGTCAAATTTCTTGCGCGACTCTATGTGCCGATGCGGCGCATCTATGCGATCAACGCAGAGCATGCGGCGCGTCTCAGAAAAATTTCCCCTGCGAATGTGGTTGTATCGGGTGACACGCGCTTCGACGCCATTCAGTTTCGCCTGAAAGAAGGGGCGCGGCATGCGTCGCAGCTTGCTGTGTTGAAGCGCCAGCTGCAGGGTCGAAGAGTCATTGTTGGCGGCTCGACGTACCCGACTTCTGAGAAAATGATTCTTGATTTCGTTGCCCGGGGGCAGCGCGCTGCGAAAAATAGTTTCGCCGCGATTGTCGCTCCTCACCACGTGAAGCCGCAGCGCATTGCTGAGATTGAAGGTGTGTGCGAGGGGTTGGGGCTCAATACCGCCAAATGGAGCGACGCGAAACGCGGGCAATTTGATGTGCTCATCGTTGATGCTTTGGGTGTCTTGCCCTATCTGTACGCACTGGCAGATGTGGCCTACGTCGGGGGTGGATTTCAGGGTTCGGTGCATTCGGTAATCGAAGCGGCTATTGCCGGCGCCCCGATCGTGACGGGACCAGCGATATCCAATTCTGCCGAAGCGCTCGAATTGCAGAACCTTGAGCTGGTGCAGGTTCTCGCGGAAGCCGACGCTAATGGGTTTGCTCGCGTTGTGGAAAACTTGTGCAAAACCCGCGCTGCCATCTCTAAAAGGCTGAAATCGTACTTCGGACAAAGAGTGGGCGTGAGTAGGGAAATTGTGCATACTGTGATGGACGACCTGTACAATCGCTGAGAAGGGGAAATATGGCATACGCACCAATAGTCATCGAGCAAACCAACCGCGGGGAAAGGCATTACGACATTTATTCACGTCTGCTGAAAGACCGCATTATTTTTCTGGGCTTTCCGCTCGACGACGCTTACGCCAACGTCATTATCGCGCAGCTGCTGTTTCTTGAATCTGAAGATCCTGAGAAAGATATCTACCTGTACATAAACTCACCGGGTGGCTATGTGTCTGCGGGGCTCGCGATCTATGATACCATACAGCTGATTCGCCCTGAAGTGCGCACCGTCTGTACGGGCCAGGCTTCGAATATTGCTGCGCTGATTCTCGCAGCGGGCACAAAGGGCAAGCGTTCGGCGCTGCCACATTCACGTATTCTTTTGCACCAGCCCATGGGCGGTGCCTCGGGCCAGGCATCTGACATCGAAATTCAGGCGCGCGAGGTTTTACGCATTCGCGATACCCTGAACGGCCTCTACCAGCAGCACACCGGGCAGACTCTCGAGAAAATCGAGCAAGAGACCGAACGTGACCTCTACATGGACGGCAAAGAAGCCGTGAAATGGGGACTCATAGACTACGTGATCTCGGCGCGCACCGAAAATACCTCGAAAGAAATCGCAAGTTAATCGATAATAAAGAGGTCAAATGGCTGAGCGTCGCAGTTATGATTCGGGCAATCATTGCTCATTTTGTGGTAAAGAACAGGCGAAAGTCAACAGACTAATCGCCGGCCCGGGGGTACACATCTGCGACGAATGCGTGCAGTTGTGCAACGGCATTCTCGCAGACGACCTGGAAAAACAGGCGGCACCGGCTACGGTTCAAAAGTTGCCCAAACCTGCCGAGATCAAGAAGATACTCGATGAGTACGTAATCGGTCAGGATGCCGCCAAGCGCGCGCTTTCGGTAGCCGTCTACAACCATTACAAAAGGCTGCAATACGAAAAAGATCAGGCAAGTAAGAGCGGCGGCAAATTTTTGCGCAAGCATGCAACCGGCGAGAACGCCGGCGTAGAAATCGATAAGTCAAATATACTGCTAATCGGCCCGACGGGTTCGGGCAAAACATTTCTGGCGCAGACACTTGCGCGAATTCTGCAGGTGCCGTGCGCGCTGGTCGATGCGACAGCGCTCACCGAAGCGGGTTACGTCGGTGAAGACGTAGAGAACATTCTCTTACGTCTCTACCAAAACTCTGACGCGAACGTAGAAAAGGCGCAAACCGGCATAATCTACATCGACGAGATCGACAAGATTGCGCGCAAGTCAGACAACCCGTCGATTACGCGCGACGTGTCGGGTGAGGGCGTGCAGCAGGCACTGCTCAAAATTATTGAGGGTACAGTGGCTAGCGTTCCTCCGGTTGGCGGACGTAAGCACCCCCATCAGGATTTTATCCAGATGGATACGCGCAATATACTCTTTATCTGCGGCGGCGCATTTGAAGGTCTCGACAAAGTAGTCTCTCGCCGTGTCGAGAAATCGACGCTGGGCTTTGATTACCAGGCCCCGAAGCGCAAAGACCAGTCGGGCGAATATCTGCGCCAGGTTACACCTGATGACCTGATGAAGTACGGATTGATACCCGAATTTATCGGGCGTTTGCCTATCATTCGCTCGCTCGATAACCTTGACGAGCCTTCGATGGTGAAAATTCTCACCGAACCGCGCAATGCGCTGATAAAACAGTACAAAAAAATCTTCGAACTCGAAGGCATTAAGTTAACCTTTGAAGACGGAGCAATCCACGCGATCGCGGCAAAAGCTCTGACACGCGAAACCGGAGCACGCGGTCTGCGTGCGATTGTCGAAGACGCGATGATGGACCTCATGTTCGAGATTCCGACGATGATCGGCGTCGATGAAGTGATCATCACGCGCGAAATGATTGAATCGGGTGAAAAAGCCCGCATCATCACCCGCGCCGAAACCGACAAAGAGCGCACGCGCAAAGGCAAAGCGAGCGAAGCGGCTGCCGAAGACAGTTACCTGATACCACCGGAGAAAATGGCCTGATGGCGCAAGAGCCCGTAGTGATCGCCTCTGCAGCAATACGCTATCCGCTGCTGCCGCTGCGCGATATGGTTATTTTTCCCGGCAGCGTCACATCAATTTTTGTCGGCCGCGAAAAGTCAATGGAAGCAACGCGCCGGGCGATGGATGCAGACCGTCGCATCATTCTTGCGACCCAACGCAACGCCGAAATCACAATTCCAGGCCTCAGCGATCTTTACGAAACTGCAGTTTCAGGTGAAATTCTGCAGCTGCTCAAGATGCCCGACAACACCTATAAAGTGCTCATAGAAGGGCTTGAGCGTGTGCGCCTAGTTGACATCGATGATGCAGACGAAATGTGCCAGTTCGCGGCCGCGACGCCGATTGCATCGGTGCAACCGAGTGGCGAAAAAGAGCAGCACCTTTACGATAAATCGGTCGTCAAACTCATTGATGCGTTTGAGCGCCTGAATGAACACCAGACGTTTCTTTCGGCCGAGGCATGGCGTGAGCTGAGAAGCAAGAACCAGCCTGAACGCCTTATTTTTGCAGTCGCCGAAAGCCTGCGCATACCGTTTGTCGAACAGCAAGACGTACTCGGCACCGACAGCCTTTGGGAGCGCGCCGAAAAAGTCAAAGCGGCGATGGAAAATCAACTCGAGCTTTCGCGGCTCGAAGGCCAGATTCACGACAAGGTGCGCGCGCAGCTCGACAAGATGCAGCGCCAGTACTATCTGCAAGAGCAGATCAAAGCCATACGCGACGAAATGGGCGAAACCGAGCCAGACGAGTTTGAGACGTTGCGTAAGCGGGCAAAGGCGAAGACCTGGCCCGAAGACATCAGGCTGCGCGCTGAATCTGAAATCCGCAAACTGGAAAAGATGCCACCCATGTCTGCAGAATCAGGCGTGATTCGCAACTATCTCGATTGGCTGCTCGAACTGCCATTCAGCGAAGCGACGACAGACAATGCTGATATTGCGCAGGCAGAGGCAATTCTCGAAGAAAGCCATTACGGTCTCGAAAAAATCAAAGACCGCATACTTGAATTTATTGCCGTACGGCAACTGTCGCCTGAGCCACGTGGCCCGATACTTTGTCTTTCTGGCCCACCAGGGGTAGGTAAAACCAGTCTTGCACGTTCTCTCGCCGACAGTCTGGGCCGCAAATTTGTGCGCATTGCGCTGGGCGGAGTGCGTGACGAGGCCGAGATACGCGGTCATCGCCGAACGTATATCGGGTCAATGCCAGGTCGCATCATCGCGGCATTAAAAAAGGCGAAGGTTAACAATCCGGTGATTTTGCTCGATGAGATCGACAAAATTTCATCGGACTTTCGCGGAAACCCGGCAGCGGCTTTGCTTGAGGTGCTCGACCCCGAACAGAACAAAGAATTTACCGATCATTATCTCGACATACCTTTCGATCTTTCGAAGGCGCTGTTCGTTGCGACCGCGAACGTCACGCATTCAATACCCGAGCCGCTGCTCGATCGACTCGAAATTATTCAACTTTCTGGCTATACCGAGATGGAAAAAATACAGATCGCGAACAAGTATCTTGTTCCCCGCCAGATCGAAGAGAACGGCATCAAGGGCGTTGAGCTCGAATACACGAATAAATCTCTGGCCTATATTATTCGGCACTACACAAAAGAAGCGGGAGTAAGGCAGTTCGAGCGCGAGCTGGCGCAGATCGGCCGCAAGATCGCGCGCGAAGTTGTGGAGAAAAAAACGGATTCGAGTTCGTTCGCACTCGACAAACAAAAAATCATTCAATATCTTGGTCCCGCAAAATACCTCTACACGCGTAAAGAGGCAGAGAACCCGGTTGGTAAAGTCAGCGGCCTCGCGTGGACTTCGGCGGGCGGCGACATTCTGAACATCGAAGTTGCTTTTGCGCATGGCAAAGGCAATCTGAGCCTCACGGGAAACCTGGGCGATGTGATGAAAGAATCGGCGAGCACTGCTTTAGGTTTTATCCGCTCGCAAGCCCATTTTCTCGGCCTCAGCGCGGATTTCTTTGAAAAAAATGACATCTTCATTCATGTGCCCGAAGGCGCAATACCTAAAGACGGCCCGTCTGCAGGCATCACGCTCGTCACGGCAATTGTTTCAGCGCTGACGCAACGGGGAGTTCTGAGCCACATCGCAATGACCGGTGAGGTGACACTGCGCGGTAACGTGCTACCGATCGGCGGACTCAAAGAAAAAGTGCTCGCTGCGTTTCGCGGTGGTATAACCCACGTGATTTGCCCAAAAGACAACCAGAAAGACTTTGAAGAGATTCCCGCGGGCATCAGGCAGCAGATGGAGTTTCACTTTGTTTCGCACGTGCGTGAAGTAATTGCGCTTGCTCTGGTTCAGGGTAGCACCGTATTTCAAGACAAAGCCGGTCTCGCTTTCTACGCGACGCACCTGACAGGTACGGCCGCGACGCCATTGCCTACAACTACACAGCCAATGTAAGTCTTCGGCTGAACGTCTTGACCCGCTGAAACGGCGACCGAAGACACCCCGATGACTACCTGGCAGGCCGCAATACTCGGCATCATTGAAGGTTTAACCGAATTTCTTCCCGTGTCTTCGACGGGTCATATGATTCTGGCGAGCTCTCTCATGGGCATTCAGGGCGATTTCGTTAAGACGTTTGAGATTGCCATTCAGTTAGGCGCTATCGCCGCCGTGTTTGCTCTATACGTACGGCGCTTTCTCAAAGAACCGCGCCTCTACCTGATACTCTCAATGGCTTTTTTTCCGACAGGTGTCGCCGGTCTGCTCGTCTATAAACACATCAAGGCGCTGCTTTTTAATCCTGTTTCGGTATCGATCGCGCTGATCGTTGGCGGAATCGTGCTGCTCTTCTTTGACAAACTCATCGCTAACCGTCACAGACACTACCTTGACGCGCATCAGGTCAAACACCAGCAGGGTTCGACCCCCGATCACTCAGCTGCGCATGAGCATGAGATTCAGATTACCCCAAAAATCGCGTTCATGATTGGTGTTTTTCAGACCCTCTCTCTGGTGCCAGGGGTGTCCCGGGCCGCCGCCACAATCGGTGGGGGACTCGTGATGGGCTTAAGCCGCGTGCGCGCCGTCGAGTTTTCGTTTCTGCTCGCGGTGCCGACTATGGTTGTTGCAACGGGGTATGACCTCTACAAGAACCGCGCAGCACTGAACGCCGCGCATGTCGACTTGCTCGCAATCGGCAGCGTCGTGGCTTTTGCCTTCGCGCTGTTGGCAGTACGAGTTTTTGTAGGATTTATATCGAAACGGGGCTTTTTCGTGTTCGGGATTTATCGCATTATCGCGGGAGCTATCTTTCTGACGTATTTTTGGGGGCGGAGTTTCTAGCGGTTTCCCGAATGGGAAACCGCTAGCAGTCGTTTGGCTTTGCAAACGACGCGACCCTTCTTCGGGTCTCCGCTTCGGAGGCTTTTCGCTTTTCCGGGAGCTTTGCCGCAGACTACTGGATGGTCTAGGGCTGTGCCGCATCAAGACAGTAGCGCGGTGTCAGCGACGTTGTTTGCAGATTAAAATCGCTACTATTGTCATCGGTGTCTGTTGCATGACCCATTCCGCTAGCGGGTTTGCGCTCAATGCTGTTCGAGCCTGCGAGCGTGCCCGCTGCAGTGCCTTCGTAACTACCCGCAGGCACGGTTGACCAGCCAACTTTGTCGATTACCAGCAAGTCTGTTGTTGTACTGAGACTAATGTAGACTCCGCCGATGCCGGTAATTCCACTCGTGACGGTGGCGTTTCTCTTGTTCCACCAGGTTTCGCCGCTCGCCCCCGTGCTTGCCACAAAATAGAATCCATGCGAGGGTATGGTCGTGTCATTGGTCGCGCAGCCACCGTCACCTCGGGTGGCGCCATCAATGACAGTCATCGTCTTATGTGTGTTACCCCCCGCGCTCGACCGCATGTGCAGGCGAAGATTGATACCGGTACCGCCGATATCTATGGGTAAGTTCGTCGCATTGTAGAGTTCTACGAATTCGCTCGTTGCCCCCGTAGCGCCATTTTGCACGACTTCGCTCACGAGTATGCCCGCGCGTGGTACAAAACGAACGCTACTCGTGGTGTTGGTTCCGTTTGAAGTCGTCACCCGCACGTTCCAGCCGGTTGAGCCGTTCGTACGCACGCCGGCAGGTACGGTCGCTGTGATCTGTGTGGCAGAATCGACAGTGACAGAAGTCAGTGCCGTATTCACGGCCGTCGCCGCACCGTTGAGGTCGTCGAGGTTCACGGCAGTTGCGCCGGTGAAATTTGTTCCGGTGATCGTAAGGGTCGACGTGCCTGTATTGTACGCCGTCGTGCCGTTATTTGGGTTGGTGCTTGCGACAACCACATTAGTCACCGTAGGCTGTAGCGCTGTATTGACGGTGGTGAAGCTATAGTTCGTTACCGCGGGCGCAAGCGAAAGAGCCAACGACGAGAACGAAGACAAAGCGACGGTAACGGTCTCGCCGGCGTTCGAGAAATCAGATGGCGGGTTTATGGTACAGGTGTCATTGGCAAAAGTTGTGGTCGACCAGGCGCATGCCAGACTATTCTGAGCGCCCGAGACCGAACCCGAAACTGAGACCGTTCCCGTACCGGTGTTCATCGACTCAGTGAAGGTCAACACAAGATTCTGGCTGATCGCAACGCCAGTGGCGCCATTTGCGGGGTTGGAAGTCAGGCCCGGTGAGCCATTCAAGACACCTGGCGTGGATGTACGCAGGGCGAAGTCCGCCGAATTTGAGTTGGTGTCGGTTCCGTTCGGCATGCGCGAAATCGCTCCGTTTGCTGTGGTGTCGGGCGCGCGCACGCCACCTTCGGTGTCGCCGCTACCCGCGATAGTGACCCAGTCGATCACGTTCGTTGCCGAGGCCGACGCGACTTCGGTGGCATTTGTCGTAAGTGCAATACAATAGCCCGAGGCAATATTACCCAGCGTTGCCGAATTGACGTTCGCGAGAGAGTGCCCCGAGTTCGCCAGTACGTAATAACCGCCAGCGGGAACACTGCCCGTGAGCGCTATCACTTCAGTGATACCATTCGAAAGTGTGCAGCCAGAATCGCGCTGCAGGTATATGCCGGTAAGGCTGATCGCCGAGCCGGTCGGGTTGAAGAGTTCGACGAAGTCGTTGCTCGCCGACGACACGCCGATCTCGTTTATTTTCAGGTTGGGTAAAGCCGCCGCTCCGGAAAAATTAGCCGTGTTTGTGAGCAATCCACCGCCGGTCGCGGCAAGCGTCACACCGGTAACATAAATCGTGTATGCTGTCGAAACTGTCTGCGCACTCGTTGTCAGCCTGACGGTGCTGCCGGTCAAAACAGCCGCGCTGATGGTCAGAAGAGACGACGCACAGCTGCCGCTGCCTGCTAGCGCCACGCAATAGTTTCCGATGGTCTGCGCCTGAACCGTATTGGGTGCGCCGTTAAATGAGACTTCAAGCGCGCTTCCGCTACCTGTCGCTGCGCTCACGACATTCAGGCTGCCGTTCGCGCCGCGCGGAGAGCAGGGTAGCGTTGCCTGCGCGGCAAAGTCGGCGCTGTTGACATTCGTGTCCGTTGCGTTGGGGTTACGGGAAATACATTCGTTGCTGCCACCCGAGTTGTCGGGTGCAACGGCCGCACCTTCATGAGGATTCGTTGCGTTGCCGTAACCGACAAAGTCGATCACCTCGTCGCTCGTTGCTGTCGCCGGACCGGCTCCGCTGACAGCGAGCGCCACACAATCGGAGGCATCGATCGTGACCGCACTCGTCGCGATAAAATCGAGCGCCGGGCATGCCCCACTGGCCGCATAGGTGCTGCCACCTGCGAGTGCATAGCTGTTTGGCGCCAGACTGCCCGAAAGCGCTATGCTCGTTGTATAATCACCGGGGTTGGCGACGGTGCAGGCAGTTCCCGAAGAACCGGAATCTCGGTAGAGCGTCATGCCGTCGAGGCTGACCGCCTGCGCGTTCGGGTTCAATACTTCGACGTAGTCATTCGCCGTCACGCCGCCGCAGTTTGACCCGATTTCATTGATCATCAGATTCTGTGCGTACCACCGGGCCGTTGCCGTGTAGGTGCTGCCCGATTGCGTCAGCGTAATCGTGACGGTGTCGCCCGACGCTACCTGCAGCTGGTTGCCTGCGCTCGCGCCGGCGGTGAAGTTGAGGTTCGTGCCAAAGGTGTTTGAGCTGAATATGCCCGTATTCGTTCCCGTTTCTCTGAGTGTGAGCGTGATACCTGTGGCGTCGCTCGTGGAACTGGCGTTGACGGTTATATCCTGCAGAGTGGCGATGTTGGTGTTGGCTGCGGTATTAACTGCCGTGATTTTCGCGACACCGTTCGGGTGCGTCGCAGAATTGGTAAAAAAGAGTGAACGGTTCAGCGTAACCGATGGCACAGGTACCGACGTCGCTGCCCCGGGGGTGCCGAAGGTTCGTTGGTTGAACTGCGAGTCTATTTGCGTGTTCTGGGCGGTCGCGTTGAAGTTGGATTGCCAACTGGTAAGCACATTGCCAGCCGCGATCGGAAACTTGCGCTCCATACTGCGGCGGATTTTTCCCGTGCTGTCGTTGGTACCCAATATGTTTCCTGAGATATCAAAGGGGGTCGCATTATCGCCGGCCGTATCAATGATGTCTCCTGTGAAGCCTGCCTGACCAGCATATGTGCTCGCCGCTGCTTTACCGTTTGTCAGTTTACATTCCCGTGAACTGTTTGTCACATTCAGCTGGCTCGTGAAGAACGTGGCATTGGGAAATGCGCCCGCAGAGCTTGCTGCCAGAGTGAAAAACCCTCCCGGGGGAATCACTGCGCCAGCCGGCAATTGCAGGTACGAGCTGACTGTTGCGCCTCCGTCGGTCGTGCAGGCAAACTTCCAACCGCTGATATTGATAGCGCTCGCTGTCGTGTTATAGAGTTCCAGAAACTCATCGCCGGTATCAGTTGTCTGGCTGTTGGTGTAGCTGCCTGCCCAATTGATCTCGTTGATGACAACAGCGCCTGCCACAGAGGTATCGCCAGTATTGTTCGCGACCACCGAGACTGCGCCAATGCGATCGAGGTATGCGGCCACCATGTCTGCCACGTTTCTGCCGCGCAGTTCGATGAGTACGCTGTCGTCAGACGAGTTGGCTTGCGAGCGTAGCGAGCCAGTGTAAATGAAGGCTTTGGCAGAGGTTAATCCTCTATCGACGACGAATATGTTGGCGCCGACGCGCACATTGCTGTTAACGTATTGCGCCGGATTGTTCAGCGTATATGCTTTTGACGCCGAGTCGAAAAGCGCCTGGCTCGAGAAGTATTTTCGGAGTGGTAGGCCCTTCGCCTCTTCGAGCCGATCGAGCGTCTGCGGAACGTCAAGGTTGGCATTACTCGAATTTGTGGTCAAGAACGCAGTTGAGTAGAAATCCACACGACTCGTGGCTTCAGAAAGTTCGACGGCCAGAACATTCAGCGGACTTTCTTGCGGGCCCCAAAACGCGCCAATGACCTGGTCACGCGCGGTGAACTTTGTCGTGAAGTCGGTCTTTGCTTTGCCGTTGCCGAATAGCAGCTGCGAAAACATGTTCGACTCACGCAAGAAATCGCGCGCTAGCCCGAATTGTGGTGTGCCGACTTTGATGGCGACATTGGGCGTGGTGGTCATCTGTGTCGCGTCGGGCGGCGCTGTGGATAGGTAGATATAACGCTCATCAGCGAGGCAATAGTTGTGGCGCATGACACCGGCACCAGTGTTGCCGTAGAGCAGTTGGCTCTGGTTACCATCAAGTGGAACAGTGACGATTGTGAACGCGCCGCTCGCCTGCAGTGACAGCGAACCGGGGTCGTTGGTGCGCACGTCGCCGTCAAAGGCGATCTTCACTTGTACACCGGCCCGTGCGCGGTTGATGAGCGAATTTGTCACGTCGCTGAGTGTCAGCGCTGAAAACGCGCAATTGAGCGTAACCTTTGAGCCTTCAATTACCTCGAGCAGCGCAGATTTCATTCCGCCATCGTTCTGCGCAGCGAAATCTGTTGTGTAGAGCTGAAACTCCTCAATCGTCTTGTCGGTATCACCAAACGGGTTCGAGCGGCAAGCGCCAAGAGCACCCAATAAAGAGACAATAAGAATGACGCGCAGGCGCAGCACGGCCCAGCAGGCCGGGGGGAGTCAAAGATGCAAGGTTTTTTCCATATGCCTGCGTAAAGACTGGCTTAGACCTGGCTTTAAGCAGTGGCAAATGCCAGCATGTAGAACATTTGTCCGAGACCCACCGCGGCGCCCAAAACTGCCCCCAAAATGATGAGAATCCATTCGTCTTCCTGAAAAGCTGACCGAAGAAGCGATTCAAAATCTTCGCCTGGCAGATCTTTCATGCGGTTAAAAATAGTCTGTTTCACATTCATTGAGCGATTGATCAACTTTTCCATCGTTTCCGACGCCTGCGAAAGGCTGTCTGCCAATTCGGCGGCCACTTGTTTGCGGCTCTCGTCGCTGGCCTTTTCGAAAGCTTCAATCGCACCTGCGTCTGCTCCATCGGCCTTCAGCTCTTGCACGATGTCTTCGTTCATTGTTTCAACGACGGTGCGGCTAATACGGCGGTAAAGTACCTCGTCGAGAATATTTTTTCCGTTCAACACGTGATCAGCAAACATGGTAGAGAATTTGTCTGAGACTTCAAGCTGCCGACGGTGAAAGAGTCCCTGGTATTTAAAAAACAAATACCGCTTTTCAACCATCGGCCGGAAAATCATTATCAGCGCAAGCCAGTTCGTGACGTAACCCACAATAATGCCCTGCACGGGGAGTGTCCACGCACCTGGGTAAAGCCACCAAATCACCATTTGCGCGAGCCCAAACAGAGTTCCAAAGTACCATCCCGAAGCGCCTATAAATTTGAACTCTTTCTTACCGATTTCCTGGAAAAGGTCTACAAGCAGGTGGGTGTTTTCCCCGGTAAGGTTGCGCAGTACCATATTCTTGAAGCTGAATACTTTGCTGACATCTTCACGCAAATGACCGGTAATCTGATCGAGGCGCTGCTCCGATTCTGCAAGCGCTTTCGCGATGATCTTTAGCTCATTCGCCGCAACTTTTGATTTCAGTTCAACTGGTACCGCTTCCAGAACACGGTGCATCATATTCGGTATGTTTGCTTTGAGCAAGGGTTTGTAAGAATCCGCGAGTTTGTCTGTTGGAATTTTGGCGAAGAAGTCATCTATCTTAATCAATTTTTCGCTGAGAATATTTACTACCTTAAGGGCCAGGCCTGTCGACTTGCGCGGTACGATACCCTGCCAACCCAGATAAGGAGGCATGATGCCCTTGAAGGTCAAAGGATAGAACATCATTTTTAGAGCCACAACGTTTGTAAGCCAACCGATAAATCCGTAAGTTACGGGCATAAACAGAATTCCCAATAACTCCGCATTCTTTCCAAGCCATTCCATGGATGCAAATGGCAACCGCAGATACTGCGAAAAGTGAATCTTTGTTCACAAAATATTCTTAGTCATTCCGGTGAGAAATATTCGTCGTTTTGTGGTATTTAATAAGTAGGATGCAAAAAATTAATGCGCTTGAATACCATCACACCTCAGTCTCATTGCAAAACTGTCACAGCCGCCGTGTACGCGCTGCTCTTCTAGTGGTGCGCAGAAACGGCCTTGAACTTTCTGAGTCGGTTCTGCTGGCGATGCTGGCAAAAGAGTATTTGAGGCGTTGGCGCGGTTTCGGTATTAAATCCGCCACTGCCAGGCGCTACAACATCGGGAAAGGCACGTATTGCGTCAGGCCTTGGTATGTTGATCGGGTGCTGTATTCGCTGCTTTGGCACCGTGCGATCCATTCGGGGGAATCTGTGTCCCGCATGGTAGATTTTGCAATCAAGTTTTACTTGCCCCGCTTGCTTGAGTCATTGCTAAGGAATGCCAAACCAGGAAGCGACCGGTCAGGCCGAAATACCGACTATTGGAGAAGGCGCTCGCTCGCCCGGTCCGGGCAGCTCGGCGTGGCATTTATTAACTACCAATGCGAGACCATCAAAAACAAATCTGGAGTCCTAAAATACATTCAAAAAGCAGTCATCATAGCCAAGAAAGGTCTAAGCCCTCTTGAAATACTTTATTGGACCAGGTACGCCACATGACTTAACATAGTGGGCGTGACAACGCTTGGTATTTTTTCCTTTACCCCCTGATTTTTAGGGCGACCCTAGCCGCTCATGATACAAGACGTATCTGGAGAGTCGGTCAAACCCTGTGTTCAGGCCGTCTACTAGCGCTTTCGCATGAAAAAATTCCAGGAGATTTCTATGCATAAACTTCGCTCTATAGCGGGCCTTTGCCTTGGCCTTCTAGCGGTTTCTGTTACGCCCCTCATGGCGTCTGAAGCCGATCTAAAAATACCTGATTTGTCAGGACAACTTTTCTTGGGTATCGACGGCCGCACGCTGCTGATGCTCGGTCTGGGTGCCTGCTTTTTCGGACTGATATTCGGACTCGTTGAGTACGTTCGTCTCAAAAAACTGCCTGTGCACCGCACAATGCTTGAGGTGTCTGAACTGATCTATGAAACGTGCAAAACGTACATGATCACGCAGGGCAAATTTCTCGCAATCCTGTGGCTCTTCATTGCAGCCATCATGATCTACTATTTCGGATTTCTCGCTCAGGGTGGCAAAGATGCCGCTGGTGCAGCAATTCATGGTTACGGCGCAGCAAAAGTTCTCGCGATTCTCGCATGCTCTGTTGTTGGTATCGCCGGCAGCTACGGCGTGGCATGGTTCGGTATCCGTATCAACACATTTGCCAACTCGCGTACAGCGTTTGCTTCACTGACAGGCAAACCTTACAATACTTACGCAATCCCCCTGCGTGCTGGTATGTCGATCGGTATGCTGCTCATTTCAGTTGAGCTCGTGCTGATGCTCGCGATTCTGCTCTTCATTCCTGCGGATTTCGCGGGTCCATGCTTTATCGGTTTTGCGATCGGTGAATCGCTTGGTGCTTCAGCGCTGCGTATCGCCGGCGGTATCTTCACGAAGATTGCCGATATCGGTTCTGACCTCATGAAGATCGTTTTCAAGATCAAAGAAGACGACGCTCGTAACCCAGGTGTGATTGCTGACTGTACTGGCGACAACGCAGGTGACTCAGTTGGTCCAACGGCGGATGGTTTCGAGACATATGGTGTAACAGGTGTTGCTCTCATCTCGCTCATTCTGCTCGCAGTCTTTCCACAATTTCAGGTCCAACTGTTGGTGTGGATCTTCGCAATGCGCATCGTCATGATTTTCGCGTCACTCGGTTCATATTGGCTGAACAGCGCGATCGCCGGTGCACGTTTCAAGAAATCTGACAGCTTCAACTTTGAAACTCCACTGACATGGCTGGTTTGGATTACTTCGATTGTTTCCGTTGGCCTTACATACCTGGTCTCTTACCTGTTGATTCCAGGTCTCGGCGATGGCACACTGTGGTATAAGCTCTCGACGATCATTACCTGCGGTACACTCGCCGGTGCGATTATTCCAGAGCTTGTAAAAGTATTCACGTCTACAGAATCTGCACACGTGCATGAAGTTGTGACTGCTTCGAAAGAAGGCGGCGCATCGCTCAACGTGCTTTCTGGCCTCACAGCCGGTAACTTCTCAGCATACTGGATGGGCATCACGATTGTGGCTCTGATGGCAACATCGTACTACGTCGCGTTGACTGGTCTCGGCGGCCTCATGGAACCGATGGCTGTTGCAGTCTTTGCCTTTGGTCTGGTAGCTTTCGGCTTTCTGGGTATGGGCCCGGTAACGATCGCGGTTGACTCTTATGGTCCGGTAACTGACAACGCACAGTCTGTGTATGAACTCTCTCTCATCGAAGAAGAGAAAGGCATCAAAGAAGAAATCAAAAAAGATTTCGGATTTGACCTCAACTTTGAAAAAGCTAAACACTTTCTTGAAGCCAACGACGGCGCTGGTAACACCTTCAAAGCGACCGCGAAACCAGTACTTATCGGTACTGCGGTTGTGGGTGCGACTGCGATGATCTTCTCGATCATTGTGATGCTGATTGGTAACCTTAAAGATCCGTCAGCAGTACTCGCGGTCAGTGGAAAGCTTTCACTCTTGCACGCTCCATTCTTGCTCGGTTTGATTACCGGCGGTGCTGTGATCTATTGGTTTACCGGTGCATCAACGCAGGCCGTTTCGACGGGCGCGTACCGTGCGGTTGAGTTTATTAAAGCGAACATCAAGCTCGATGGCGCTTCTAAAGCATCGATGGCTGATAGCAAGCGGGTGGTCGAAATTTGCACTCAGTATGCACAGAAAGGTATGTTCAATATCTTTCTCGGTATCTTCTTCAGCACGCTGGCATTTGCCTTCGTGAACGAATTTTTCTTCATCGGCTACCTGATTTCGATCGCGATCTTTGGTCTATACCAGGCGATCTTTATGGCAAATGCCGGTGGCGCATGGGATAATGCAAAGAAACTCGTGGAAGTAGAATTGAAGCAGAAGGGCACACCGCTGCACGATGCTTGCGTCGTGGGCGATACGGTGGGTGACCCGTTCAAAGACACATCTTCTGTGGCGATGAACCCGGTAATTAAATTCACTACACTCTTCGGTCTTCTCGCCGTTGAGCTTGCGGTTGAACTGAAAAACCCTGATGGCACACCCACAGTGCTGCGCGCGGTACTTGCGGTCACGTTCTTCGTCGCGAGCATGATCTTCGTCTGGCGCTCATTCTACGGAATGCGCATAAAGTCAGAAAAAGCTCATTGATTGCTCTGGCCGGCGGTTCAGCCGCTGGTCAGTCGCAAAAAGAAAAGCCCGCATTCGCGGGCTTTTCTTTTTGCTGGTATTTTCAAATAAATCTCAATAGGCGTATTGCCGTTCGGCCGCCCGTACCTTCTTGGCCCGGCTGCGCGTGTCGTGGCGAGCGAGCAGGGCTTTTAATCTGGCTGCACGTTTCTTGTCCTGATTAAAAGATTTCGGGTCTTTTTCAAATTCTTTCCAGAGCCTTTCCATTTCTAATTTTTCTTCTTCGGCAATTTGTTCGTGCTTCTGTTTGAACTGAGCATCGGCTATGGGTGCAGACCTCTTAGCCACCGTGCTTGCAGTACGTTCTTCGTCGGCCGAAGACTCTGCGGCATAGGGCGCAGGTGCCGCGGGCGAGGCAGCGGGCGCTTTGGCTGATTCAGGGGCAGGCGCACCCGCCGCTTCGTCTGGCATCGCTCGGCCTTTCGCTTCGGCAGGCGCGGGCGCCATAGCCTTGAGGTCAGCAGGTGCTTCCCGGGCACTCATCACATCCGCAACATCTTCTTTTTTGTTGAGCCCGCGGTCTTTTGTACCTGTCTCGGTAGTCTTCGCGATCTTCTTTTGTGGAAATTCTTTGGTCGTGCGATCGCGCGGCGCATCAAAATCTGCCTCTTCGCGTTCACTTTGCTTCAGTCTCGCGCTTCGTGTAGACGAAGGTGCCTCGTCCGTGGACTCAGTCTTCGTTTTGCCTTCGGGAATTACTGCCGCCACTGCCGCTTCGCGTTGTTCGCGATTGAGTTGCATGACCGCTGGTACCGCTACAGCGAGCAGCACCGTCGCTGCGACCGCGTACCGCCATGAATCGAGCTTCTTCCAGAATGTAGAATCTGACGCGGCTCTGGCCTGCGGCAGTTGCAGCAGCTGGCCTTCGGCTTTTGACGCCGCGGGACGGTCGAATTTATCGAGTTCGGCGCGCACCTCAGCGAAGCGCAGTTGCAGAAACTCTTCAAATTGCGCATCGCTCTTGAATTTGCCTGCGCCTTTCGTCTTTTTGCTGCGTCTTTCAGCCAAGGTATTCTTCTCCGATACCCAGTTTTTCGAGCTTGGCCTTGAGTAACGCTTTGGCTTGATTCATGCGTGATTTAACGGTGCCCAGGTTAAGTTCTGATGCCTCAGCAATATCTTCGTAGCTCATATTCTCAAAATAGCGCATGAGAATCAAAGGTTTATAGTTTTGGCCGAGTTCATTCACCGCATCCATTAGATGCCCCGACAGCTCTGAAAGTTCGATATTTTCTTCTGTATTGGCGCGGCTGTCGGCGATGGTCGCCCCTTTGGCTTCGCTGGCTTCACCCGAAACTTCGCGTTTCTGCCTGCGCGAAACCTTGCGCTGCACGTCGTGGCAGTGATTGATCAAGATGCGCACGACCCAGGTGTATTCGCTCGATTCGCTGCGAAATTGCTGCGCATTGCGCCCGGCCTTGATCAGGGCCTCTTGGACAGCGTCTTCGGCATCACTTGTGTTTCTCAGCTGCGCAAGAGCAAGGCGAAACAGTCGCTCCCGATAGGGCAAGAGCCGGGCCATGAATACGGCTGATTCTGCCGCTACATCTGAGCGGCCCCCGACGGCGGCGAAAGCGATGGCGAAAAGGTCGAAAAAACGCATGCCTACCTGCGGCTACGCGATGCCTTTGCGGCGCCCTTGTCAAATCAAAATGCACTTCGCAAAACACGTTGACATCGGCCACCCGAAGCGCATTCAAAGTTATGCTAATGCGTCATACGGTGGTCTGGTTTCTCTTCTTATTGGGCGGATGTCTCGTGTTTCTGCCTGCGTGCCGCAACGAGAAGCAGCTTGCCACTGCAAAGGCGAACGCCGTGGATTATGGCCGGGCGCGCTGTGAATGCGAAAAGCAGCAGCGCAAGAAACCACCCGGCGACACGCGCGATTGCACCGAAGCGATGGCTAGGGCGACACGGTACCTGAACATAAACCTCGAGTTTGGCAAGTTTAATAATGCTGCACGCAGCGAAATCGAAAATGCCGGAAACGAAGCCTACGAGAAATGCATAAAATCAGGGACTTGAAAAAAGGTTGATAGTTGCCGATAATACAAACGTAGAGCCATGCCTGATGCGTTTGTACGGTTTATTTCGATGTATCAGCCCTTGGTGATTGCCGGCGGTATTGCTCTGGTATTGCTGATTGGTGCCATTGTGATTATCGTCGTGGCACTGAAAAAGGGCAGAAAATCCTCGGGCCTGCGAGGCAAAGCGTCACCACCCGGGGCGCAGGCATCAACGCCTGCGGAAACCAATGGCCCAGAAGTGCCCAATATGGCCCCGCGTGTGAAGCGCGCTCGTTTGTCGGTTGGCGATACCCCCAGCCCATGGACGCAGGGCGTCTACGAACGCCATTCACCCGAGGCGAAGATTGCGCGGCTCTTGCCGGCGTTTGGTTTTGACGAGGCCGGTGCAATTCATCGTGCGCAAGACCCGGGCCTTGTTGATGCTACCGAATTAGTAAATGCCATGAAGTACTGCAATACTGCCGTGGGCGTGGGTGTGCACGGTGCATACGCTACTCTGCTGCTGTGGCATGCGGGTGACGTGCGATACGCGGCGATGGCTCTGAAGGTCGTGAGCCACGCGCAACTTGCCGACGAACAAAAGTCGCTCATTCGCTTTCTTTTTCAGGATGTTGTCGGTCAAAAAATATTGCCCGGCAGTCTGCCGCAGCTCGCAGAATGGCCGAACGAGGGTTTTCAGGCGGCATTTCGTCTTTATACAGAACAGAAAATTTCACCGAGCCTGTGGTCTGAACTGGAGAAAAAACTGCCCGCGAACTTCGCGCGGTGTTATGACCTCGAAGTGGCGCGCAAATCGCCCGCGCGGCTCATGTACCGCGAAGCCCCGCTTAATTCCCTGTTCGCTGAGGCGCTGTACCAGCAAAATCTTGTGACGCTCGTGCGTTACCTGAATCCGAAACGGTGGCAGCGCCTTGCTCAATCGGATAAGGCTTCGCGTTTCGCGGTGTGGGTGAATGAATTGCCTATTGATTCGGTGCGCAGCGCGCTTCTTTTTGTGGCGAATCCCGACGTGTTTGAGAAAGAAGATCTGCACGAAGAGACGCAGCGTAAGGTCGCATGGCTTCTTGATGCGGAAGATCCTCGTGAATGGTTATTTCATTCAGCGCCAAAGCCGCCGCTCTATGAGCGCCGGCAGTACTTTAAGTTTTTCTGCCTGTTCGGGCGCCATGCCGAAGCTGTGCGGTGTTTCGCGACGCTGGGTATTTTCCGCAAAGACCGGGCGCTGAGGCTCTACTATGCGCGAGCGCTCTATTCGGGTGAAATGCTGCATGAGGCGTGGGCTGAAATGAGTTCTTTGCTCACTGACTATCCGCGTGATGCCGCAATTCTCAACGAAGCGGGCATCTACGCGCATAAGTTGGGCCGTTACGAAGAAGCCGCGCAGATTTTTGCCACCGCCAGGGGGTTATTTCCCGAGGATGCAACGATCGCCTACAATGAGGCCGTTTTCACCGAGCAATACAGCAAAGTGCAGCTTGAGGCCAAATGGTCGGCAGTGCAGAAATTGACGGCTCCTCCAGTCGTTGAGGCGTGAGCGCTTTGCAAACCCGCTTGCAGGGGCGGGCCGCACGATTAGTTAACAACTTTAGCAAAATGAACACTTGTTCACGTTTGCAGTTGACGCAATGATTCTCGTTCGCAAGGCAGCGGCATGATAGAAAAACAGTTGGATGTGCTCATCATCGGTTCGGGCTTCAGTGGAATTGGGGCGGCCATCAATCTGCTGAAAAAGGGCGTTACCAATTTCAAGATCGTTGATAAAGGCAAAGATTTCGGCGGCACATGGCGCGATAACAAGTACCCCGGTGCAGCGTGCGATGTGCCGAGCCATCTCTATTCCTTTTCTTTCGAACCCAACCCCAACTGGTCGCGCATGTTCGCCACCTCTGACGAGATTGAATCGTACATGCTTGATGTCGTCGAAAAGCACAAGCTGCGCGAAAAGGCAGAGTTTGGCGTCACCGTCACCGGCATGAAGTTCGACGAGCGATCGGGCAGCTGGACAGCGACGACCAAAGACGGCAAGACCATTACCGCTCGAGTTGTGGTTTCTGCAATGGGCGCTCTCTCAAACCCGTCGATCCCGAAAATCGAGGGCTCCGAGACATTCAAGGGCGAAATTTTGCATACCGCGCGCTGGCCTGCGGCCAGCCGAGGGCTGGCGAAAGACGTGAATCTCAAAGGGAAAAAGGTAGCGGTGGTGGGGGGGGGCGCGAGCGCGATTCAGCTCGTGCCTGCAATTGCGCCCGACGTAAAAGAGCTCACCGTTTTTCAGCGCACACCTTCGTGGATTATCCCGAAACCCGACTATGAGATCGGCGCGGTCGAAAAATCGATCTACCGCGCGCTGCCGTTTGTGCAGGCCCTGCGTAGAAATACAATCTATGCGATCACAGAACTCTTCGGCGCCGGTATCGTCTTCAATACGCCCATGACCAAGGTGCTCGAAAGTGCGGC
This sequence comes from uncultured Leptospiraceae bacterium, assembly GCA_942492915.1. Lineage (GTDB taxonomy): Bacteria > Spirochaetota > Leptospiria > Turneriellales > Turneriellaceae > Turneriella. The sequence continues at coordinate 2,685,572 of OW818662.1, read as the reverse complement.
GCGCTGGAATATCGAGCGCACCATCAAAGATCCGGCGCTGCGTGCGAAGGTGACGCCCGATTACCGTTTTGGCTGTAAGCGAATGCTCATCTCAAACGATTGGTATCCGGCCCTGGTGCGCGACAATGTCGAGCTCGTGGCGTCTCCTGTGACAAAAATCAATCCTGATGGCGTCGAATCGAATGGCAAAAAATTCGATGCGGATGTATTAATTTACGCAACCGGCTTTGAAGTGCCGAAAGCCGGCGTCCCTTATCCCGTTGACGGCGCGCGCGGGCACAACCTCAACAACGACTGGTCTAAGGGTGCAGAGTCATATCTCGGCATCAACGTGCACGGTTTTCCGAATTTGTTTTTCTGCATGGGCCCCAACACTGGCCCAGGGCACACCTCGGTACTCGTCTATACCGAGCCGCAGTACCGCTACATCGCCTCTGCGGTTTCGCGCATGCTGACCGAAGGCATTCAGAGCATTGAAGTCAAGGCCGAAAAGCAGGCGGAGTTCACGCACTTCATCGACGAGCGCATGAAAATCACGAACTGGACAGCTGGCTGCAAGAGCTGGTATCTGACCGATTCAGGCCGCAACACGACGCTCTACCCGGGTTTTGCGGGTGAGTATGTGATCAAGGCGAGCACGTTTCGTCTTGATGATTTTGACGTGGTGAAGAAGTCGGATTTACAGCGGATAGAAGTGGCATAGCACAACCCCCATTGCTATGGGCTTAAGCCCATAGCAATGGGGAAGGAATTGAACAAAGCCCCCCGAAAAGCGTGATCTAGCCTCTCTTCCGGGTACGGGCTTAAGCCCGTACCCGGAAGAGAGGAAAAGACCCGTCGAAAATTATCGACGCGTTGTTCATGTTTGCAAAAATGACTGTAGCATTTGCTACAGAGCGACTCGGGTCGCGGGGAGACACATGAGGGAAGTATACATCATCGGTGCGCATGAAACCGAACACGGGAGTTTTAAAGACAAAACTTTCCGCCATCTGATCGCCGACGCAGGCAACGGAGCAATTAAAGACGCGGGTATTGACCGAAAAGAGATACAGGCACTCTATCTCGGCAACTACAACGGCAACGGCCTCAATGCACAGAACACCATGGCGGCGCTCGCTGCCACTTCTCTCGCGATGCCGCACGCAGCGTCGCTGCGTTTTGAAGCTGCCTGTGCGTCAGGCGGTGTTGCCTTTCGCAATGCGATGATTGCCGTGGGTGCGGGCGTGTATGACACCGTTATGGTGATGGGCATAGAAAAGATGAACATCCCCCCTGATGAATTGCCTTATGAAGACCAGATGAAAGCCGCACTCTCGGGTGTAGATTATCTCTACGAAGCGGGTTCGGGCATGAATGGTTCGACCATGTTTGCGATGTTCGCGCACCGCCACATGCACGAGTTCGGCACGACACGCCTGCAGCTCGCACAGGTTGCAGAGAAAAACAAATATCATGGTTCGCTGAACCCATATGCTTATAAGCAGCGCGAAATACCGCTCGAAAAAATTCTGAAATCACCGATGATTGCTACGCCGTTCAGCGCACAGGAAGTTTCGCTTATCACTGACGGCGCTGCCGCGGTGATCATCACGACCAAAGACCGTGCAAAAGCACTCGGCAAGAAAAATGCCGTGAAGGTCATGGGCTCAGGCCATGGCGGCGCTTCGTTCAGCGTTGCATTTCGCGCTAAGCACACCGAATCAGAAGCGACAATCGCCGCCGGTAAAGAAGCGTACAAAATGGCGGGCCTCAAGCCGAGCGACATCTCAGTCGCCGAGTGCCACGATTGCTTCAGCTTCACCGAAATCATGAATGTCGAAGACCTCGGGTTCACTGAAAAAGGCAAAGGCGGATTTTTCGCTGCGGAAGGCCATTCACGCCTCGGCGGTAAACTCCCCATCAACACATCGGGCGGCCTCACCGCCAAAGGACACCCGATCGGTGCGACCGGTGTCGGCCAGATTGTCGAGATGACATGGCAGCTGCAAGATAAGTCAGACAAACGCCAGGTGAAAGATGCGAAGTTCGCGCTCACTCACGTGCTGGGTGGCCCGGCTTCCGTTTCAACAGTACACATTCTGGGAAGAGGTGACATATGAGTTCTATACCCGCTGTAAAATGCAAAGACTGCGGTACGCCGCACCCGAAAGGCATCGCCGCGTGCCCTGCCTGCGGATCGATGAATCTTGAAGACTATGAGGCGAAGGGCACGGGTGCGATTTACACGTACTCGGTGAACACGTTCGTGCCGATGGGCAAGCATAAGGCGCGTGCGCCTTACTGTATGGCTGTGGTCGAGACCGACGACAAAATGCGTATCACCGCGATAGTCGAAATGCCCGATGCGAACACGGCGAAGATCGGCGACAAAGTGCAGTTTAAGGCATACGAAGACAAACTGACGCCGATATTTACGCGTGTTTGACGCTAGCTGGCCACGGAGTGGCCAGCTAGCGCAAACCTAAACACCGTTGCAAAAACTGCACAGGCCCGGAGAGAAATCCCGGGCCTTTTTCATAGATTTTATTAGTTAATAAAGTCAGCTCGTAGACTAGCACGAATGTGGTAACTACCACAAGCATCCAGCCGAATAGGGTCGGCAGGCCGGGTAGATAGTTAGTCACCAGCCGCAGCACCTGCGGGTGTATCAAATAGACGCTGAAGGTGAGCGGCGCGAGTTTTTCCCCGACCGATGGGGTAGACTTAAGTCTACCCCATCGGTCGGTCTGAGAATGCAGCCACCAGATGACAACCAGTGCATAAAACATCACACTCGGGCGCGAGAAGTGGTTGTAATAATCGACCGGCGTGCCCTGCCACGAGTAATGAATATATTCAAATAAGACAATTGCCTGCGCGACAATGAGGGCGATGGTGATGGCGACGCGATGCACCGGCCGGGGTGGTTCTAACGCATGCAATACCCCGAGCATGAAGTAGGGCAGCCAGTAGACCACGAACGAAGCATGCCAGCCGGGGTGCATTGCGCCGAGCTTGCCGAGTAGAATTTCAGAGCTACCCTTGTATAAGAGTCCAGAAACCAGAACCAGCGCGAGCCAGGTTGCAAAGTTAAAGGTAGTCGTGTTCTGGCGGGAGAATCTAGACAGCACGGGAAAAAGCAAATAACACTGCGCGAGAATCACGAGAAAATAGAGGTGGTAATCAGCCCCGCCGGTGTGTAGCTTCGTCGCTATGGAAATCCATAGCGCGTCTGCGGGGCCGTTGTAGCTATGGAATTCCAGCGCCAGAGCAATACATGAGAAAAACAGATAGGGCACGAGAATTGTGGGTAAGCGCCGGCTGAGAAAAGCGAGCCAGGTTTTGAAAAGGCCTATATCCTCATTTTGCTTTTGCGAAATCGAGAGACCGTAGCCAGAAAAATATATGAAGAGTGGCACGCTGAAGCGCGCCCACTGGTTGACGACGACGCTCAGAAAATCGAGCGAATTGATATCGTGCTCGGCCGCGAAACGCATTTCAGACTGGCTCGTCGCGTGTATGCCGACGACGGCGATTGCGGCGATAACTTTGTACAAATCGGTCAGCGAACGGAGCATGCCGCAATTTTTGATATAGCCGATGACAACGCAAACTATTTCGCTTGTCCGTGCATACGAGGTCGCAACCCACGCAGTATGCATGTCTTTATCACGGGCGCGGCGACGGGAATCGGCGAAGCGACGATTGACGCACTTCTTGAAGAAGTGCCCTCGGCGGGGTTTACGATTGCCGACAAGAACCAGGTCGCACTGCAGGCGCTCTGCGAGCGCCTCACGCGCCGCGGAGTGCACAACCATGGCATTGCCTGCGACCTGACCGACATCGACGGTATACCCGACATCGTGAACCGGTCACGCGAACAGATGGGCGATATTGAGCTGCTGGTCAATAACGCCGGCGTGATGCTCGTCGAAGATTTTACGCGCATGAGCTGGGAAAAGGCAATGCTCACGATCAACCTTAACCTGCTGGCGCCGGCGCGCCTCATGAAAGAAGTTTTGCCCGGTATGCTCGAACGCGACAAAGGCGGTGTTATCAATATTGCAAGTATGGCAGGCAAGACGCTGATGCACGGCTGTGCCTGGTATGGCGCGTCGAAGGCCGGCATCGGCCAGGTTTCAGAGATCACGGGGCTCGAGGTCGAGGGTTCGAACGTGCATATTCTCACTGTATACCCGGGTCCGATCGATACGGTACTCGCGGCCGGTGCGCGCGCGAACCTTGAAGAGAATCTGGCGGCCCGCATCATGCCGGTCGGCAATCGCGAGACATTGGCTCGTAAGATGGTCAAAGCATTCTTTGCAAAGCAGGATGTGCTTGCGTACCCGGAAATCTACGACACGGCAAGGCACTTTCATACGCTATCAAACTGGCTCGCGAAAAAAATGTCTCCGCGCACCCGTAGCCTGACATAACTTCTCTGGCCGCAGGCCAAAGAAGTTATGTCTCTTCTGGCACTGCTTTTTGCTCATGTAACTCATTGAACTCCACCGAGAATATAGGGTGGACCTGAGCATACGCGTATATGAAAAAGACGGAGAATTCGTGGCATCGTGCCCCGAACTCGACGTGTACACGTATGGTGGCGACGCCGAGCAGGCGCGAGCGCGTCTCAAGCATGTGATTGCGTTCTACGCAAATACAGCCCAAGACCTGGGTTACAAGATCGACGCTACCGAATTGCTTTCGAACCTGCAGAAACCTGTGCAGGCCCGAACAGAATCTTTCTTAAACTGAGCAGATTTCGTATTGCATGGCTATGCCATGTTTCACGAAGTTTGTTCCCTGCGAAGTGCGCTGAGTAACATTCCGCACATTACCAAATAGACCACGAGTGAAGTTCCGCCGTTTGAAACGAGCGGTAAGTTGATGCCTTTTGTCGGCAAGAGCCCCATTGTGACACCGCTGTTGATTACCACCTGAATGATGAGGCTGAGCAGAATGCCTGTCGCGATCAGGCGCATAAAATCATCACGCAGCCGCGACGCGAGCACCAGGCCATAGATGCCGATCGCAAAATAAGTACCGATCAGCAGAATTACGCCGATAGATCCGAGGTCTTCAGCCACGATTGCGAGAATAAAGTCCGTGTGCCGCTCTTGCAGGTGGTGGCGCACGAGCTCTTCACCCAGACCGCGCCCGGTGAGCCCCCCCGCAAGAAACGCCTTCATCGAAGCGACGAGCTGAAAACCTGCGTCGTAACGCGCCTCCCACGGATCAAGAAACGCTTTAATGCGTCCGAGCCGAAAGGGAGTCTTGAGAATGACGTATGCTACAGCCGCAATCGCAGCGGCGAGCGCGGCAAACTGCATCGTCAGCGGGTAGCGCGTGAAGAAAAGTAGGCTCAGCGCGAGCAGAATCAGGTGTATCGCGGTACCGAGGTCTTGCTCGATGGCTATGAGAAAAGCTGGTGCTATGATGAGACCTAAGGTCGTCAGGCTGAGGCGCAGATCAACTTCTGTGCTTTGCGAATAAACGCGCGCGATTATCAGTATGAGCGCGATTTTTGCAAAGTCTGACGGCTGTATCGAAAGGCCTGCGATGACGATCCAGCGGTTGGCCCCGCCGGCGCGCCTGCCAATGCCGGGTACAAATACCAGCACGAGCAAGACCAACGTCGCGGCATAAAGCGGCCAAACCCAGTGCCTGAATTTTTCCAGGTCAATCTGCGTCATGGCGATCATGCCGAGAAAACCGATGAACGCAGCGAATGCCTGCTTTTTCAAAAAGAAATAAGGGTCGCTAAACTGTTCGCGGGCCATGAACGACGAAGAGGCCAGCAGAATGTTCAATCCAAAAACGACAAGGGCAATGATAAGCCCGAATAAAAACAGATCAGTGGGATTTATCTGCGAACTGTGCCGCGCGGCGGGAAACGGTACGCGGTCTGGTCTCAATGCGCCACCGCCGCGACGGCAGTTTCCCCTGCGCGCATCTTTGCTTCGCGTTCTGCAAGCACCAGCGCGCCAATGATGTCGCCCAGCCGGCCTTCCATCACCTGATCGAGATTGTGCGCTGTAAAATTGATGCGGTGGTCGGTGACCCGATTCTGCGGATAGTTATACGTTCTGATTTTTTCACTGCGGTCGCCCGAGCCGACCTGCGCCTTTTTTTCTGTTGCGTATTTTTCCTGGCTTTCGCTGCGCTGTTTTTCGACGAGTTTTGACATCAGCGCCTTCATCGCTTTGGCGCGGTTCTTGATCTGTGACTTTTCTTCCTGGCAGCCGACGACGATGCCGCTCGGTAAGTGTGTAATACGCACCGCCGACTCGGTTTTGTTCACGTGCTGGCCACCGGAACCCGATGAACGAAAAACGTCGATGCGCAGATCACCTGGGTCGATCTTGATCTCATCTTCGTCGGCTTCGGGTATCACCGCCACCGTTACGGCAGACGTATGGATTCGCCCGTTGGCCTCGGTCGCTGGAATGCGCTGCACCCGGTGCGTACCGGCTTCGAGGTGCAGCAGATCATACGCCCGCTCGCCCAAAACAAGCATAATCGCTTCTTTCACGCCACCGACCCCGGTTTCGGTGAATTCTTGCACTTCATACCGAATACCCTCGCTGTCGAAATAGCGAGTGTACATACGAAACAGGTCGCGCACGAATAGCCCGGCTTCGTCGCCGCCGGTGCCGGCGCGTATCTCGAGATAGACGTTCTTGCCGGCATCGGCGTCTTTCGGTATCAGTTCGAGCTGCAGTTCTTCAGAGAGGTTTGTGAACTGTTCTTTGAGGGATTTCAGTTCGCGGCCGAGCTCTAACTTCATTTCAGAGTCTTTTTCATTCTGCCAACCGCTATCGCATTCAGCAATCTGATCTTTCAGCTGCAGCCAGGTCATCGCCAATTCGGCAGTTTTCGACATGCGCGCGCGATCACGCGAGAGTTCGGTGAGGCGCTTATTGTCTGCGGTAACCTGCGGGTCAGACAGGCGTTCTTCAACGGCTTTGAAGGTCGATATGATCGAGCGCAGGTTGTTTTCGTTTAGTTCTGCCATAGGCATTTTCTTTGTTGGAGTTGAGGCGAAGCCTCAACACAAACAATATTTTCATTTGCTCCCACCCGGAGTCGAACTGGGGTCTTCGCCTTAGGAGGGCGCTGCTCTATCCATCTGAGCTATAGGAGCAGGAATCGAAGCTGAAACTCATTAACGAGCGGTGCGGGCAATCATATATTGAATCGCCAGCTCAAGCGCCCGGCCCCGATGGCTCACCATCAGCTTTGTCTCTTCTGGGACTTCGCCCCAGGTGCGCGTTTCGTTTTCGGGTAAAAAGATCGGGTCGTAACCAAAACCAAGTTCACCGCGGCGCATTTCGGCCACCAAGCCCCTGTGCCGCCCAAAAAAATAAGCAGGATGTTTCTCGTCTTCCATGACGACCGCGCAGGCTACAAACTGCGCCGCACGGTTTGCCCCAGGAATGGCGGCGAGCGAAGAGAGAATCTTGTCGCAGCGCTCTTTGTCTGTTCTGGCGTAGCGGGCAGAATACACACCAGGTGCATTGCCGAGAGCTTCAACTTCGAATCCTGAATCTTCGGACAAGACCCACGGAGGGGTCAGGGCCGGCGCCGCCATGGATGGCGTCTTTGCGGCGGCCGGGACGATCCCCTTAACCAGCTTTGCGAGTGCGCGGGCTTTGATGAGGGCGTTCTCGGCATAGGTGGTGCCGGTTTCTTCTGCAGAGTATGCGCTCCGTACGGCTTCAGGCAAATCGGCGACGCATTTGAGTTCAGTACCCGGCAGCAGCACTTCAAAGATGCGTTTCATCTCGTGAACTTTGCCGGCATTCTCGGTTGCGAGGTAGACCGTCACGGCGAAGTTCCTTCGGGCGGTTGTACCTGCAGACTGTAGATGCGTGTATCGCGCAAACGTTTGTCGATTTTGCGCGCGCCGGGGAAAAGTTCTTCGAGGTATTGCCAGAATTTACCCGAGTGGTTGCGGTGGCGCGTGTGCGCGAGTTCGTGGCAGATAACATAGTCGCGAATTTCGCTCGGAGCAAACAGCAGTCTTCCGTTCAGCATAATACGGTCATCGTGCGTGCAATAGCCGAGCCGCGATTTTTGAACCCGCACAAAGATCTCTTTAACTTTGATACGGTGTACCTGTGCCAACTCGTGCCCTCGGGCAATCAAATCGGCCGATCCGTGTCGCACGAGCTGCGCAAGCAGGTACTTTTCGAGCTGCGCATGCAGCTTCGCGCTGTTCTCCGGTTCGAAAAACTGTGGGGCAAGCCAGAAGGTCGAGGCGCGTTCGGGCTTTGCACGACTGATTCTGTACTCGGGGTACGTCAGGTGCATGTCGTGCTCTACCTGTAGCGAGTAGTGTTCATACCGTGCAAACGAGCCTGGGGTAATTGACCTGACGCGCTGCAAAGCCCGCTCGCCAGCGCGCACTTTTTGCATCCATTCACGGCGGGTTTCGATGAATTGTCTGATAAAACTTTCGGGGCAATCGGCCGGTACGGAAAGCACGAACGAACCCTGTGGGGTGAATTTCAACGAGGCGGTACTGCGTCTGCGTGATGAACGTACGACCTCGACATGGAAGGCATCACCCGAAAGCGACGCTCCGCCGTGTGCATCAGCGGCAAACGATATGCTTGATTCAGTCGTCATGGGCGAGTACAAAAATACGTGAAAGAAATTCAGGGTCGCTGACCTTCTTGTTCAAGACCTGCAAAATAAACCGGCGGTTATACCGTTTCGAAAAATGCGTGAGCACGATCTTTTCGTTCTTGAAGAGATGCGCGTTGGCGATGATTTCATCAAGGTGAATGTGTCCCCATTCCCGGGCTCGTGCTACCGGCCGTTTGTCGTCGATGTACGTGCATTCGATAAACAAGACGGTCGCTTCGCGCGCTACCTCGTTGTCGGCGAGAAACTCAATCGTCGTATCGCCTGAAAAAGCAAAGATCGGGATATCCCGATCTTCGAAGATCGCATCACCCCGATCTTTCATACGTTTGATTTCACGGCCGCCGGTATTCAGGTATTCGTCTTTGAGCTTGCGACTTTTGCGTATGAGCGCATAACCCCGGCATGGCACGCGGTGGCTCGATTTCAGGGCACGTACATAGAGGTCTTTGCGAATTGTAACCACGTCGCCGGGTATCAAGCCCTTCAGCGCAATCGGATATTCAAACCCCTCAATTTTTTGCCACAGGTGCAGAATTTCACTGAGCGGCGCGACGATTTCATCGGGGCAGTATATTTCGGGTGGTGGCAGATGCCTAAGGCTGCGCTGGCTGATAAAATAAGGTAAGCCCGCCGCGTGGTCGAGATGTCCGTGTGTCAGAAAAACGCGCGGCATGTCGATGAGCGCATCGGGGCAGCGACCGGTGTCGAATGCCAGTTGAAAATTCGGCAATATATAGCAGGTCTCTATGCCACCGCGGCCAAGGGCCATGACCCCGATATCTTTGTGGCGAAAATCAATCACCGCAACTACAGTGGGGCAAGGTGAGGCAGGCTGATTTGCAGGTTCTTCTTGTGAATATGTATCGCCATCTTACACTCGAGCAGTTCTGGTTTTGAAAAGACTTCATGCACTATCTCATATCTGTAGCCGCGCTTTGCCATCGCCTGGTCCAGATTTTTGAGTATCGCAGCTGACTCAGCCACATAATATTCGCGCGGGGGATAGTAGCGGGGGTCGAGAGTGGTCTTTTGAATACCTTCACGCGGAATCGTAGCGCCGTGCAAAAGTTTCATTTGTACTGCGTCGCTGATCAGCCACCGATACAGGCCCATGACGCGCGCGTTCGTGCAGGCGTTATCAAATAGCACCCGTTTGATCTCCATCGGTGCCCGAATCTTTTCGTCGATCGCTGCGAGATTAATCTCTTGCGGATTCAACTGGTTTGCTTCTGCCGCGAGCACGTCGATGAGCGGAAAGCCGTTATGCGGCTTACGGGCTCTGATCAGCTCTTGCTGTTCGGCGCTGTATTTAGCAAATTCTTCATGGTCAAAATTTTCATCAATTGAGGCAGGGAAAAAATGTGTCTTGGCATCAAGGGGTTGCGCCAGGTTGAGTGCTCTGCCGTACGAGACAACCTGGTATGTTGCCGGGTCTAAGAAGCCTTCTTGTACGCGCTCGAGTGGGGCAATATACGTGATCTGTGCGGGTTTAGGGCTGCAGGCGGCAGCAAAGGTGATAATCGGCAAAAGGCATTCATAAAAAAGAATCTGACGCACGCAATGGAAATAAGCCGGCCGTCTCATGCGACATAACTCCGATGGCTCGCGCGTCAGCGTGGCAAGCTGAAATTGGGCCGCCGCCGGGGATTGCGAACAGCCAAAGGCCAGGTTTCGCGCCTAAATCCGTCATCTGCTAAAAGGGGCTTTTTGCTTGACCCAAAAAGTTTTATGTTGGGTCTGCACCGAACGCTCGGCCGGTGACAGAATGTGCTCATGCATTTTCTGCAGATCGCGCCTCAGACCGATTTCGAAAGGGGATCTTATATGGAATATGTTAAGCTCAATGTTAAAACTTATGTAGAGGCGATTCAGCAATCTTTCAAGAAGAATGCGGCACGCATAGCCGTTCGCTACCGAGAGGGCGGTGAACAATTCAAGACGCTCACGTACGCGCAGCTCGAGAAAGAGGTTAACCTCGTTGCCGCGGGCCTTGCTGCAATCGGTGTAAAGCCCAAAGACCATGTCGGTCTTATTGCTGACGTCAGCCATTATTGGATTACAGCGAATTCAGCGATTCAGATCAACGGCGCGGCTGATGTTCCCCGCGGGACAGATTCTACGGGTCCCGAGATCGCCTACATTCTCGATCATTCGGGCAGTAACGTTGTTTTTGTGCACAATGGCGAACAGGTCAAGAAGATCGAAACTGCGCTGAAAAAATTCAAACTCAAAGTTAAAAAATATATCGTACTCAACGACCAGAAGACAGCGAAAGCGACAAATGTCATGACGCTCACCGAACTGAAGGCTGAAGGTGAAAAGCTGATCAAGAAAGGTGGAAAGGCGCTGGCGGATTTCGAATCGCGTGCAGGTAAAGTCGCTCCATCAGATCTTTCTTGCCTCGTGTATACCTCAGGCACCACGGGCGAACCTAAGGGCGTTATGCTGAGCCACGGTAACTTCGCATCGCAGATGCGCACCATACCAGAGGTGCTCAAGATCGGCCCATCGGACAGCGGTCTGACTCTGCTGCCACCGTGGCACGTTTTCGGACGGATTACTGAAATGATGTTTATCGCGATCGGCGCTGCAATTACTTATACCGATATCAAGCACATCGGTGACGATATGCGCAGCATTAAACCCACGTACGTGCCCGCTGTGCCGCGCATCTGGGAAGGTATTTATAACAAGATTATCGGCAATGTGAAGAAAGCGGGCAAAGAGCCGATCTTTAATAAATTCAAATCCGTGGCGCTGAAGTACAACCAGTTCTTGTCGATGCTCACCGGTAAAGAGAAGCTCCCGATTCGACGGAACATCATCTCAGCGATCGGGGCGCGCATTGTCGGCCTGCTCGGTGTGATTATCTGGTTTGTTCCGAAAAAACTCGGTGACATTCTGGTATTCAAGAAGGTTCTCGCGGCGACCGGTGGCAACCTCAAGGCATCGCTCTCGGGTGGCGGCGCACTACCGTCGTATATTGATGATTTTTTTCGCGCCATCGGCGTTCGTATTCTTGAAGGTTATGGCCTTACCGAAACTTCACCCGTGCTGTCAGTTCGCCGCATGGAGCGCCTGATACCTGGAACCGTTGGGCCGCTGATTGCAAACACAGAATACAAACTGATCGATCTCGAGGGCCGCGATGTTACGCGCATTCCGGGGGCGAAAGGCACGCTGCACGTACGCGGACCGCAAATCATGCAGGGTTATTACAAGAACCCGAAAAAGACTGCCGACGTTCTGACGCCAGACGGCTGGTTTAATACAGGTGACCTTGTGGTCTTCAATCATTCAGGAGAGATCAGCATTGTCGGTCGTTCAAAAGACACGCTCGTGCTCGTCGGTGGCGAAAATGTCGAACCGACACCGATCGAAGAAAAGATGAAAGAGAGCGAATTTATCGATCACGTCATGCTCGTTTCCCGCGCGTTTGGTGAAGACCAGAAGGTTCTCGGAGCATTGATTGTGCCCAACGCAGATAACCTCAGCGATTGGGCGAAGAAAAACGGCGTCAGCGGTGATTTTGCCCACCTGATCAAAGATTCAAAAGTTCACGCGATGTACCGCGCAGAGATCAACAAATACGTCAACGCTGAGAATGGCTTCAAGAATTTTGAGAAAGTCGGAGTCTTCACGTTGCTGAAAAAACCTTTCGAACAGGGTGATGAACTCAACAACACCCTGAAAGTGCGGCGCCACATTGTGAACGATAAGTACGAAAAGCTTATCGATGAGATGTACGAATCGGCCAAGTGATGCGGCCGCGACGTGCTGACCTCCATCATCATTGACCGCGTTGGTAACACCAACGTATTTAATATCGTTCAGGATGGTGGGGTCGGCAATCCGGCTCTGAAGGCAAACGAGCGCCTGCAGTCGGTCATCGATGACGACCTGATTGCTGAATATCTGGAAGAACTCGGGCGCATAGCCAACATTTCGCGCTCGCTCTCGTCTTTGCCCCGCGGCAGCGAAGAGAGCCAGGCGCTGATCTTTCAGCACCTCAATCTCAGCCATAAACTGCGCGAAATCGGTGAAGCGCTGTTTAAACAGTTCTTTCCACTGCCTCTGCAAGAATTCATCAGGGATTCTCAGCAAAGTTATCTTTACTTTCATGTCGACGCAGCGCTTGCCTCGCTGCCTCTGGAAATTTTACACGACGGTTCGGCTTTTCTGTGGGAGAAATTTTATGTCGGCAAGGCGATCAAGGGGCAAGATATTTCGCTCAGTGATTTTCACCCGCGTGAGATTATCAATATGCTTATAATCGCTGACCCGCGCGAAGATCTCGATTGGGCGCGCCGCGAAGGCGAGATGCTGTTCGAGCACCTTGGCGCATTCGTCAGCCCGAAGAAAATTAACCTGACGCTGATCGGCGGTAAAACCGTTACAAAACTCAACATTCTCAATTCAATACTAGACAAAGATATAATCCACTTTGCAGGTCACCTGCATTACAGCGGCAACCCCGATGAAAACGGCTGGCTGCTTGCCGACGGCAAGATTCTGTACGCGCGGGAATTCAAGATGAGCGGCGCGCAACCCAAGCTCATCTTCTGTAACTCGTGCCTCAGCGCGCGCTCGGGGCAGCAAGAGAGCGATGCGTCGTGGTATGCGCAGTTTGCGGCAGCTTTTATTCGCGCGGGCCGCACGAGTTATGTCGGCACCAACTGGGAGCTTCCCGACCGGCAACCGACACTTGAATTTACCACGCAGTTTTACGATAATATCTTTCAGGGCAAGTCGCTGGGCGAATCTTTGCAGCAAAGCCGTTCGTTTGCTCGGGAGCACTTTTCGCTGAACGATCTCACCTGGGCATCTTATCTTCTGATGGGCAACCCGATGCAGTCGGTCTTTCGCGCAGATTCGTTGCTGCCAGACGTCACGCGCAATATGCTCGAAGCCGAAGATGTCATGATGCACTATCCTTTCCCGATCGCCGAGGCGTACGAAAAGTTTCACCGCATATTCTCTGACGAAGACAAGGCGGGCGCCACCGGTAGCGAAGCGCTATTGAAGTCGTTGTTCTACCTGTTTACGCAGTGCCTGTTCTTTCTCTCGGGTCTTGTGCTTGCAAACTACCGTATCTTTAATTTTCCAAAGGCAATCGCTTTTCCATTTCCGAACACAGAAAAAACACTGGCGGCGCTTTTTTCGGCGCTGGGCGCAATTCGCGCAATCAAAGCACAGCCGCTCGCAATCAACCTGCTCGAGACGTTATATATTCACAAAGACAATCTTGAGAAGATTGCCACGCTTCAGAAAAAGTACCGCTCGGGCGCCCTGCGCGAAGGGGATTTCGAAACCTACAGCATCACCGTACAGTACTTGCTTGAGTCATTGCTGATCGACCTCGACTTTCTGCGGCATTATGGTTTTTATATGATCGTCGAACCCGGGCACCGCCAGCTGAGTTTTCAGGGGGTCGAACGCCATCATTCACATCGTGATATAATATTACCAACGCAGGCAAATGCGATGACGTATACCGAGCTGCTCGATAAAACATCGTATCTTGTCGGGCGCTGCGTTTTTTATTCGCCCGTGAAAAAGACTTTTCTCGATCTTTCGCCGTTCATGCGTATCAGCGCAGAAGCCGACAGTACTTACAGTTTCGGATTTACCAAAGCGAAGGCGGGCTGATTAGGTTCTGGCGGACGACCGCAGAACCTTTGCCAGCCGCTGGCCTGCTTCGACAAAATTTGCCTTCCATTCTGCGCGAGCGTTCGGGCCGATCGTATTGGTCGCACAGAGAATTGCGGTGAAAGGAATGCTTTGCTCACGGCAAAAAAAGGCCAGCGATACTGCTTCCATATTCTCCAGAACAGGCCGCGGGTAATCGGGGGGGATATACCCCGTATTGCCGGCAAATTTCGCTGCGTTGAGGCTCAGCCCGTGGTTCTGCAGTACGGTCGCGCCGGGCAGTTCTGCGCGGCTCATTGCGGTTTCGGTCGCACAGGCACGATCCATAAATTCGGGTAATTCTTCGCCTTCGATGCTCGGGTAGACAAAATGCTGGCACAGGAATATCTTCATCACATTTTCGCTGGCCACCGAACCGCAGGTGCCCGCGAGTACCACGTGCTCTGGCTTTTCGGCAGCAACTAGTTGAGCGAATCGCGCGAGGGACTTGAATTGCCCGACTCCCAGCGCGTGCGGCTGAAGTCCACATGCAACTAGGCCCGCAAAGTCAGGAATTTCTTTTTCGTGTGCGACGCAGAGCCAACGCATTATTTAGCTGGCTTGTCGCGCAGGTAGTTGTCGATCATGACGTGTACGATGTAAATGACCGGCGTCACGCCGACTGCGATCAGAAGTTTGTAAAAGTAGTTTGAAGTTGCCACTTTCAGAAATTCGGCATTGGTCCATTTGCCGGGAAGTACGAAGGCGATGTAGAGCACGATGAACGTATCGACGAGCTGGCTGACCACCGTACTGCCCGTTGCACGCAGCCACAAGTGGCGGTGGCCTGTGCGCAGTTTGAGCTGGTGAAAAACAAAGAAGTCGAGAAACTGGCCGACGGCGAAGGCGACGAGCGAACCGATGATAATGCTCTGGCCAGTGCCAAAAACGATGTTGAAATTTTCGTCGTTGATCGCAGAAAATGACGCTGCATGCGTGCTGCCCATGAAATAGAGCGCCACAAACACGTAAGAGATGAGCACGATCGTGAGCAGAGTCACGCGCCTCACCCCCGCCAGCCCGTAATATTCATTGATGACATCGGTCATGATAAAGACAACCGGCCAAACGAGCACGCCGACCGAAAGGTTTGCTGTGGTTGCGCTCCAAAACAGCGCTGCCGGAATCTCAAATGTGAAAATCTTGCCGCCGACCAGTTCAGCGAGAATCGCGTTTGTGACAAAAAAGCCCGCGAGCGTTATATAGAGCTTTTCTTTGCGACCCATAGGGACTCGCTTTATGAATTTGACACACCCGTCAAAGAAAAAATCGTGAACTATGGAAGACAGTTCGACCAAGGCCTCTGCAGGCAATTCGAGCACGCCCGATGCAGGCAGTGCTGAAGACAAGAAGAAACAGCGTAAGTTGCTGATCGGCAAATTGATCCATTTGAGCATTATCATGGGTGTTGCGACCATTTTGGGGGTTTTTGCCCTGAAGATCATACTTTCGCACTACAAACTCGAGCACAAGCCGATGGAGCTCGGAGGCGATGCGAAAGGTTTCAGAACGCATTCACGCTCGGGCACCTACATGAAATTAGCAAACCTGCACTTTCGCCTGACCGATGAAATCAATATGCAGGTGAAAGAGCTGATCGGCGAGGCGGTGCCCAAGGCGAAAGGCGGGGCAGTTAACTTCGACGATGTCAATTCGTTTCGCATCGATATTCTCTCTGGCGAGGCGTTCGTACGCACGAGCGTCATGGAATACATATTCAACAACCTCGTCTTCAACTATGACGGTTCGCCGCTCAAGAACATGAAAATGGAGTTTTTCGACGACGACGAAGGTGGCAAAATGGTCAAGAAGCTTCGGCTGACGGGCGATATGAAACTCGTCGTGTGGCTTGGGTTTGAGATGATCGGCAAGATGTATCTCGACCGTGAAAAAACGCTCATGGTCATCGAAGCCGAACGCATTCGGTCGTTGGGAAATCCGTACACGAAAACTCTGCTCGATGCAGTGGGCCTCAATATGGAGAAGCTGCTACCTGTCCCGGGTGGGCGCGGTATTACAATGTCGGGCAACAAGATTATCGTTGAGCCTTTCAAGATTTTTCCGCCACCGCAGATCGGCGGTTTCATTAGTGACATGCGCGTGCAGAGTGACGGGCTGCAGCTGTTCTTCTCGAGCAAGGTGAAGGTAAACTTTCCGCCGATGCCGGTGAAAGATGTAAAAAATTATCTCTATCTGTATCAGGGTGACGTAAAATTCGGTAAGCTGATGATGGTCGATGCGCGCCTGCAGATGGTCGATGCCACACAAAAGAGTGATTTTGATTTCTATCTTAAGAAATACACATTGCCGTTGGCGCTCGGTACTTCAAAGATCATGCGTGATGGCTCTGTGGTGGCGACGATACCCGATTACCGCGACGCTATCAAGTAGTGCCAGCCCGGTCTTTCATCGCTCTGCTGTTGTTGGGCGTCGCGGCTACGGCGTGCCGTAAGAAGCTCGAACTGGTTCCTGACAATGCAAAAGATGTGAGTCGCAGCGACAGCACCGAATCTGTAGGCGATACCCAGGTTAAAAAGCGAGAATACAAATTCACTTTGGCGGGCCGGGTATATCTTTGCGAATCGCGTATCTTTGGCAGCAGCGAACAGGCAACCATTGCAGGTCGCGCGAGTATTGCTGAAAGACCTTCTGAACAGTTAGTTTCGGAAAAATCAACATTCGCGGTTAGCGGCCGATCTGTCTGGCTCAAGACGGGAGACCAGATCGTTTGGTGCATGCTCGCGAGTGGCAAGGCCGATGAGCTCGAGGCCGCGATGACGCCGCTGAAGAGTCTTTTTAGACAAAAATTTCACGAATTGTCAAAGTAAGGAGTTTTTACATGCGCGTATTTATTGTGGGTGCAGGTGCCGTATCAGGCGGCGCGGCGATTGTCGCGGCGAAGGCCGTGGGGGCAGAGGTGATTACGACGACGAGCCGCGACGAGAATATTTCGGGTGCCGACCACACGATTCATGGCATCGACCTGGAAAGACCCGACGCGGTAGACAAGATGCTCGCCGACAAAGTGCTGATGGCAAAACCCGTAGACTATGTTATATACATACCCGCGCGTGGTTCTGTGGGTATGGACGTGACCGAATCAACCGCCGACATGATTATGCCGAGCCTGGAATATTCGGTAATACCTTATCTTAAGCTCGCGAAGGCGCTGAATCCCAAAAGAACAATCGCGCTTTCTGGCTTTATGGCCCTGCCGACCCTCACCCGAATCTACGGCGCCATGACATTTACCAAAATTGCCATGGAAGAGCTCGCATTCCGCAATCCTGAAAAGTTACAGATTATACGCATCGGTATGTTTCTCAGTAACTCGGTGCGCGGCATTGCGATTCTGGCGCAACGCCGCTTTAATAAAGAACCGGGCTTTCAACCGCAGTGGCGGGCTGAATGGAAAGCATCGGGTAAAAAATTTCCGCAGTTCTTCTATGACATGAATTATGCCAACGAAGAAGAAATGTACCGGCAGTACAGCAAAGGGGTGCCTTTTCGGCCCACGTTGCCCGAAGATATTACAAACGGCTTCAAGCTTGCACTTGCCGGCGAAGAGTCTCCCATTATCAACGTGCTAGGGCCATGGCTGTGGACAGAAGACTCGATGCCGCAACTGCCGGCAGAAATTACTCAAAGGACTCACCTTATTCCCGAGAGCATCTTCAAGATGCTGTAATCGCTTGACAGCGGTGTGACTTGCATCAGGCGGATGTATGAAATATCTGCTGACTCTTGCATCGCTGGGCATTTTCGCACACTGTAACCGCGAGCCGCTCACGACTGACGGCCTCATTGGTCTCGTCAAAGGTAACGCGCTCATCGAACATATCGCTGCCGATGGCAGCAAGAAGACGAGGCCGGCGCGCACCAACGAACAGGTTTTCCCAGGTGACACAATCGTTACCGGTGAAAACAGCACTGTGCTTTTTCAGGTGACCGGCGCCGCGATGGAAGTTCAGCAAAACACGCGTTTTGTCTATGAGCGCAGCGGCGACGACAAACAAGTGTACCTGCAGGGTGGCAATGCCTGGACTTCGGTGCAGCCGCTCGAAGGCAACCGCAAGTTTACCCTGCGCACACCGAACACCGTCGCGGGAGTCCGGGGAACAAAATTCTTCACGTTTACGGACGGCAATAACACAGGTACCTGCCACTGCGAAGGAAAGATATCATTTAAGAACCTTGCAACGGGAAAAGACGAGGTCAACGATCGCGACTATGTAATGTATTACCGTGGCAGCAAATCGGTCAAAGTGACCGCTGAAGAACTGCGTAAAGCAGGCGTGCCTGTTGCGCACAACCATTCAGAGATAGATAACAGCGCCGTGGGTAAAAAAAATAATCTCACGCCCGCGCAAATGCAGACGATGCAGCGTTATGTCGATGGCAGGTTCGCTGCGCTCAAGTAATGCGTACTGAAATTTCGAGGGACCTTCTCGAAGAGGCGGTGGCACCGCTTGCCAGACGCTACGATTTTGCCCGCGCGCTCTTTATCGAGACATCGGGCCTGAGCGTCAGCAGCAATCTGAATCAGACATTCGTCGAGCCACTCAGTTCGCAGCGTGGCGTCGTGGGTAAGCATACTCAAAGACGGCCTGCTCTATGAGGGGGCGTCGGTAGTGCACAGCCGCGCAGATATTTCCAAAACTATCAAGGGGCTTGAGCGTACGGTTGCCGAGAGTAAGCTTCGAGGCTCGCTGGTGCTCACTCCCGAAGAGCCGGCCAGATTTTCGGCCGGCGAAATGCAGTCCGACGAACTGAGCGAGGCAGAGAAAGCTCAATTTGCTGCACGCGTTGCCCGAGAAATCAAAGCGCGCAAGCCACTCGTCGCGATGGCATCGGCACGTTATAAACAGACGAATACTCGTGAAATTTATGTCAGTCGCGAAAAATCGCTCGAGCAGCGTTTGCCGCGATTCGAGGCCATTTATTCTGCCGTACTGAAAGATGACAAGACCCATTCGACAGCCCAGATCTACGACGGTTTCAGCCAGCGCGGTTCATGGAACCTGATGGGAGAAAACCTCGATCTCATCGATGCGATGCTGCGCGACGGGGAAAAAATTCTGGGTGCGCCGCGCCTTGAACCGGGGCAATACGAATGTATATTTGCGCCTTCTCTGTCAGGTATGCTTGCGCACGAGGCCTTCGGTCATGGTACCGAGGCCGATACGATGCAGAAGGGGCGCGCACGCGGTACAGAATATCTTGGCAAGAGCGTGGCCGCTCCAGGTGTCAGACTCTATGATTCTCCGCTACTCCAGAGCGCGGCTGCAAGCTACTATTTTGACCACGAAGGTATGCCGGCACGCGAAACGCGCATTGTTGAGAATGGCGTCTTGCATCAGCCCATGACCGACCATGCGAGCGCATCGAGGCTTGGCTATTTGCGGTCTCCCAACGGACGCCGCGAGAGCTTTGATCACAAGATCTACTCGCGTATGACCAATACGTATTTTACACCCGGGAGCGACACTCTCGAAGCGATGATCGCATCGGTCAGCGACGGATATTTTGTCGACCGTGCCACAAACGGCATGGAAGATCCGAAAAGTTGGGGAATTCAGCTCGAAGCTCTGGTGGCGCGGCGTATTCGAAACGGCCAGCTCACCGATGAATATTTTTCACCTGTCATCGTCACGGGATACGTGCCTGAAATTCTGCAATCGATCTCAATGATATCCCGCGACCTGCACATTAATGGCCTGGGTATGTGCGGCAAAGGATACAAAGAGTGGGTAAAGGTGACCGATGGCGGCCCGTACCTGAAACTGCGCGCACGCTTGGCGTGAATGGCATGCTTAAGATTTTTCAGGATTCTCTTTGTTTTGCTTCAGCCAGGCTTCGGCCGTGATGTTCTCATTGATACCCTGCGGTAACTGCTCTGCAAGCCTGCATTTGCCGTATTTTCCCGATTCGATCATAACTCCGGGACGCCCCGGGAAACGTGTCGCCTGCAAGATCTCCACGGGAAATTGGGTGTCGTAGTTCGGGCAATGCGTAACGTGCCGGTGGCACATAATCTGAGTACAGCGTGGGGTCGGGTAGGCGATCGCCGATGGTTTGGCCGGGCACCGGTTTTCGACAGCGCCAATTTCATAACCGTAATGCAGTGTCGCAAAAAGTTTTTCCCAGAGTCGTGCCGCGATCTTCTTGAATTGCGGGTGAAAACGTCCCTGACCAAAGGCGCGACCCAAATCATAAAAGAGTAGCTCGGCCGAGTTCATGGTTTCGTCTTTTTTGTATTGTGAGCGTAGTTGTACGAAAATATATTCTCCGAGGGCAAGCGCTTCGCCCGCAATTGCCTGCGGGCTCAATTCAGATTCTGCGGTAGGGTCGTAAGGGCTGTTCAAGCGGTGGTGGTGTTCGATGATATCAGAAATTTCTACTCCGATTTCAGGAATCAGTTGCTTTGCGAGGGCTGCTCCCTTCGATGCGTGTCCGCTTTCGACTATCTTTTCAATATCTTTTTCAAGAAAATCATCGTCGTCGATCAGGGCAATATCGTGCAATAGCCCCGCCAAAAGCGCATTTCGTACGATCTCGCGCGTGCTGTGGCCCACCATCGCGTATTTGCAGTACTGTTCGGCAAGGCCCGCCGCGACCAACGAAACTTCACCGAGGTGCGGTAAAATCGGATCGTCTTGCTGGTCAAGCTTCAGAAAAACCGGCAGCACATCACGGCGCGCGATCAGATTTGCGAGCATCGCCCGAATGTTGATCTGCGAAGCATCAACCAGCGCCTGCACCACATGAAATCTGCCCGGGGCGAGGCAGCGCATCAGGTTTCGGCAAATTTTGTCGCGCAACGCGGAGTGCAGAGCCTTGGTATCGAGAACGGAGAAGTTTTCATTCAGGTTGCCACGATCGAAAAACTGTTGCAGACTTTTTTGCAGTGTCGGCCGCATATGCACGCCTTTTTGCACCAGCGCCGCACCTGCACTGTCGAGTACGGGTTCGGCAAATTCAATCTGTACATCTTCGCCGACATAGGCGATGAATCTCTGAAACTCTTTCAGCGAACTGAACGTAAATACCGTACCCGTTGCCGGTAGCGCTTCCCCTTCGAGGTCACTTGCAGGGCCGCTATCGACGTTTTCTTCGGGCTGCATTATCAGAGTCTCTTATGTTACGAAGCCCGGCCTTCGACGGTTGGGCCGGCGAGCATGCCACAAGCTCCATCGATGTCTTTCGCCGGCGATTTTCTGTTCACCGCGACAATGCCGCGCGATACGAGCGATTGCCAAAATTCGATAATTTTCTCATCAGACGGGCGATGCATTCCGTTGAATGAAGTGTTCATCGGTATCAGGTTGACTTTTGCTTTGAGCAGCTTTGCCCAACGCGCGAGTTCTTTTGCATCTTCGGGAAATATGTTCACGCCATCGATCATGATGTATTCGAACATTAACTGACCTTGCTGCAGGTCGTTTCGTTTTTGCAACAGATATTCGAGAACCTCTTCGAAAGAGAACTTTTCTTCGATATCCATGATCTGTCGGCGTTTATCGGCAAAAACGGCGTGCAATGAAAGCGCGAGCCGGTAGGGTTGTTTCTCTTCGATGAAGCGCTTAATCCCCGGCAGCACTCCCGAAGTGCTGAGTGTGATGCGGCGGCGCGAGATATTCATGCCGTGCTGGTCGGCAATGAGGCTCGCAGCCCTGATTGCATTGTCATAGTTATAGAATGGTTCGCCCATGCCCATGAACACGACGTTGCTGATGCGGCGGTCGTAGAGCTGCTGCATACCATAGACCTGCGACAGAATCTGCCCGGCTGTGAGATTGCCTTTGAAAGCTATCTTACCCGTTGCACAAAAACTACAATCGAGTGAGCATCCCGATTGCACCGAGATGCAGATTGATTGACGGTTCTCATACGGCAACCAGACGCTCTCGACCTGTTTGGTGCCAAATTCGAACAGGTATTTCGCAGTCTGATCAGAGGGGGATCTCGTCTCGTTTAGCACCCTGAATTCAGGAAGCGTGAATCTTTCCCTCAGGTATTCATGAAACTCCGGTCTGAGGTTTGTCATTTTCGCAGGATCGAAAACCTGCTTCAGGTGCAGCCACTGGAAGACCTGCTGCGCCCGAAATTTCTTATGGCCGTCGGCCACAAGAATATCGGTCAGCTCTGCTTCGGTAAGAGAGAGTAATTCCGGTTTAGCGGCGTTGTTGATGGGGCCTGGCCCCATCAACAACGCCTTAATATTTCTTGCGTCATCTCTGCTGTAGAAATGGCTTTCGCAGAATCCGCAGTTAAGTCGCGCGTACGCGCGCCTGCGGCTATTGCCGACTTGACCGCGTTTTCAATCCTCACTGCTTTTTCTTCGAGCTTCAGCGAATATCTGAGCAGCAAAGCCGCAGAGAGAATCTGCGCGATGGGGTTGGCGATGCCTTTGCCGGCGATGTCGGGTGCGGTGCCGCCTGCGGGTTCGTAGAGACCGAACTGTAGGCCGTCGCGGCCCCACCTGCCTGTTTCGCCCAACGAGGCCGATGCCAGCATGCCGATCGAACCCGTGATCTGGCTGGCTTCGTCTGACAGAATGTCGCCGAACATGTTCGGGCAGAGCACGACGTCGAACTGCGAAGGCCAGCGAATGAGCTGCATCGCCGCATTGTCGACGTACTGGTGGTGCAGCGTCACATCAGGATACTCTTTGGCGACCTGAGTCACAACCTCACGCCAGAAAACCATGCTCGTCAGAACATTTGCTTTATCGATCGAATGCACAATCTTGCGGCGCAGGCGTGCCGATTGAAACGCGAGGTGCGCGATGCGCTCAATTTCATAGCGCTTGTAGATCATCGTGTCGAGTGCCTCTTCATTTGCACCCTCACCGCGCCGCAGTTTAGGTTCGCCGAAGTAGACGTCGCCCGTGAGTTCGCGCAAAATCAGAATATCGAGACCGTCACCGACAATGTCGGCGCGCAGCGGCGAAGCTTCTCGCAGCTCTTTGTAGATGATCGCCGGGCGTAGGTTGGCGTAGAGCGAAAAGTGCTTTCTCAGGGGCAAGAGCGACGCGCGCTCAGGCTGTTCCGCGGGCGGCAGGTGCTCCCATTTGGGGCCACCAACCGAGCCGAACAGAATCGCGTGGGCGCCTTCTGCAGTCTTCAGTGTTTCTTCAGGCAGCGCCTTGCCGGTTGCGTCGATTGCCGAACCGCCGACCAAGGCTTCGTGAAACGCAAAACTTGCCTGACCGTCAGAGAGTTTGCCGAGCACTTCGAGTGCTGATTTCATCACTTCGGGGCCGATGTAGTCGCCCGCGAGTACCGCGATATCGTATTTCATGTGCGGAGTTTATGGGCCGCGGGACAGGTTGTAAATCGATCTAGCCGCGCCGGCGCTTGCCATAGTCGAGCAGCTTCTGTATCAACTGGTCATACGAGATGCCCAGCCGCTGGGCGGCATACGCAATTTCGTCGTCGTTCGCGATGTTCGGGTTGGGATTTACCTCGAGTACAAAAACTTCATTTTTTTCGGTAAGGCGCAGATCGAGTCGGGCAAAACCCGATAGGCCGAGTGCACGAAAGGCCGACTTACTGATTTTTTCAATTTCGCTCTGCGTCTTCTCATCGATGTTCTTGGCAAATGTGTTCTTGATTCCCCATTTTTTCCGAAATTCAGGGTTCCACTTGGCATGAAACGTCGCGAACTTTGGCCGATCTTCGGGAAAGTTCGTGAACAGCATCTCGCGCAGAGGCAGCGCGGTGAGTTTTTCGAGCCCGAGCACCCCGGCATAAATTTCGCGGCCTTCAATGTATTCTTCGGCGAGCGCGTCGACCGCGTATGTTTCGTGCAGCGTCTTGACGCGCTCGATGCAGGCTTTTTCATCCTCAACAAAAGATGCCTGTGAAATACCGTCTGAACCCTCGAGGCCAAGTGGTTTGACGATCACAGGAAACCTCAGGTCTTTGATGGTGCGGTTGGTCTTGCCTCGCGGAAAGACCACCGATCGGGGAAACTTGATTTTTGTGTGCCTGAGCAACAACTTTGTATATGATTTGTTGCGGCAGATTGTGAGCGCCTCTGCCGAACAACCGGTATATGGCACCTGCAGCAGATCAAACAATCCCGCGAGCGCGCCCTCATAGTGGCGCTTCTGTCTGAAAGATTCGAGCAGGTTGAACACGATATCTGGCTTCTTGCGCTTGATTGTAAAAACCAGTGGCAGAATATCATCGTAGACACCCTGCAAGATCGGCTCGTGCCCGAGGCGCTGAATCGCCTCCATGACATTGCGTGTTGGTCGCCAGTCTTCGGCATGCAAGAGCGATCGATAGTCGCCGTTCTTTGGCAGTGCCGTGGGAAAATCAAATGCGACCAGAACTTTCATTTGGCGGGTTTGTAGCGATTGGTGTAACGATGGTTGCTGACCAGTGATGTCAGATACGCCGTGAAAGCGAGCAGGCGTTCACCCGATTTTGCCGTTTCGACTTCCAGAGAGAGTGCCGCACAGCGCTTCTTTAATCTGTTCAGAATATTTCTGATGATAACTTTTGTTTCACCTGTCCAACGACTGACCGAGTTTTCGAGCTCGTTGCGGTGTGTCGTCAAGAAGCGGGCAGCGGAGATACGCGGTTTAGCTTCGGTGGATGGAAAAACCAAACGCAGATCGGCGTCAAAAAAATCGGCCTCGTGTTCGATATAGAGCCTGCGCTTCTGCCTGTAGTGATTTTCGAGTTTCTTTTTCTGCGCGCTGAAATGAAAATAGAACTGCGACTTCTTCACTTTCACGGTCTTGCCGCCGAGTGACGGCACCAGACTTTCTATGTATTCGAGTTTGCGCAGCGCAGGCCAGTCAGCGTAGAGTTCGCGCCAGTTCACCTCAGGGTTGAGCCAAACGGCAAAAGTCTCGGCGAAGTCTTCTTCGGGGTGGCTCTGCGCGTAGAAGTCTTTAAGATTTCTAACGTACGATTTGCTGTAGGGCTGGTAACGGTAATAGTCGCTGAAGGGTTTTCGCGGGTGGCCGAATACCTCGCGCCAGGTCTTGCGCGCTGTTAGTCTGAATGCGTGTACGAATGCATGCCCGCATTCGTGGCGCAACAAGCGCATTGCCTCGTCGCGGTTCTCACCCTCGGCTTCGCCGATCATCTTGCGCTCGAGCTGCAGAAGCCGCGGGTGCGCAAGGTAGAACGGCAGCGCGATGACTGGCACACCTTCGGGCGAAAACCACTCGTCGCCCAGGTAGCACGGCGGTCTGAATGCAAGTCCGCGTGTATCGAGTTCAGCGTAGAGCTTGTCGATAACCTCTTTCAGCCATGTATTCTCGATGCGAATGGGCAGATCGCACAGCCGGCTCTGCAGAAGTTGCTTTTCGTCGATATTCTCGAGGTCGATCGCGGCGGCCACTGGTGCGACTCTTCTGTGCAAACGCGCTCTGTGCAAACCAGAATTTCAGTAACCGCGTTTAAATCGATTGTTGCCGGGTGGCCCAAAATGTTAGCAAGTCTGCTCGACGCCGCATGCTGCGACACCACTCAGCGACATGGGTTTACACATAGAACTAAATGACGGGCATACGATACCCCAGCTGGGCTTTGGCGTCTGGAAAGCCGCCGAAGGCGAGTGCTACAAGGCCGTGCGCGTGGCGCTTGAAACCGGCTACAGGCATATCGACACGGCGCGCATTTACGGCAATGAAGAAGACGTCGGCCGCGCCATTCGCGACAGCGGTATACCGCGCGGCGAAATTTTTGTAACCACCAAACTGTGGAACAGCGACCAGCCGCGCGCTGCGTCGGCGTTCGACGGCAGTCTTGCGCGCCTCGGGCTCGAATATATCGATTTGTATCTGATACATTTTCCGGTAACCAAAAGCCGCGCCGCAGCTTGGAAAGATCTTGAGACAATTCATGTTTCGGGCAGGGCGCGCTCGATCGGCGTCAGTAACTACATGCCGCGGCATCTCGACGAATTGCTGGCGACAGCGACCGTGAAACCCGCCGTTAACCAGATCGAACTGCACCCCTGGCTCAGCCAAACCGAACTCAAGACATATTGCGAATCGCGCGGCATTCGCATCGAAGCCTACAGCCCGCTCGCGCATGGCCAAAAAGTTGAGGATAAAGCGCTCAAACCACTGGCGGCGAAATACAGCAAATCGGTCGCGCAGGTTCTGCTAAGATGGTCGATTCAGAAAGGCAACATCGTGCTCGTAAAATCAGTGTCGCCGCAGCGTATTGCCGAGAATTTTGCGATTTTCGATTTTGAAATCGATGCGGCAGATATGGCGGCGCTTGATTCAATGAATGAAAACTTACGTACCTGTTGGGATCCTTCAGGTACTGTTTGACCATGATGCAGGCCTCTGGCCTGCATCATGGTTAAGCTTTCTTGAGCTTCTGCCAGATGTAAAAACTCACGGCGCCCACGCTTGTGACGCCAATTGCCCAGAGCGATTGCTCCGTCTTGTACATCAAAGACGAGATCATCATGAAGCCCGACGCCACCAGATACAAAACCGGAAACAATGGAAACAGCGGCGAGCGGTACGGGCGGTTTGCGATGATTGCGTTATGCCTTGAGCCTGTGCCGAGCAGCCCGGCGGGGCGTATCGAGGCATAGTGAGACCAGACAAGACCAAAGACCGTGAGCCAGGGGAAAAAGCTGAGCGCGAATCCCATGAAGATCAGCAAGTTTAGAGTGCCGCCGAAGCCGAACGAAAGTATATAAAGCACACTGATCGCAGTCTGCAGAATAATGGCAAATGCAGGTGTGCCGAGTTTCGGCTGAACCTGAGCAAGCTTCTTGAAGAGCAAACCCTGATCGGCCATCGCATAGTAGACGCGGGGCCCGATCATGACTTCTGCAGAGACCGAAGACACAAGAAAGAAGGCGATCAGAAACGACAGCGCGGCGCCGCCGGCTTTACCGAGCAGAGCGGCAAAAGCGTTCACGGCGAGATCGGTCGTTTCGCGGTTGAATCCGGCGAATTTGAGAAAGTTGTAATTCAGCAAAAGGTAGATTGCACAGGTAACGAGCGTACCAGCGACCATTGCGCGCGGCAGGTTCTTGATCGGATCTTTGACTTCACCACCGAGGTAAGACGCGGCGTTCCAGCCGCTGTACGCGAACATGACCGTGAGCACAAGGCCACCCCATTTCCAGAATTCCGGAGCGGCCTGCGCAACCTGCACGGCATTCGCTGCGGGCGCTGATGTGAAAAAGAGCGCAATAGCGATGACAAAGATCAGCAGAGTCTTGATCGCCGTGAGCGAATTCTGCATGCCCTCGCCGACCTTGACACGCGCAATGTGAAAGAGCGCAAGAATAACCGGAATAAACGCCGCGATGAGTTGCAGACGAAAATCAGAAACCTGCAATTGTTTGCCTTCAAGCTGCGACCACCCGCGTACCACGAGGTCGACGATTACGAGCGAAGTAAAGGCGATGGGTGCAGAGAACCCAACGGTCAGCGAAATAAAGCCGGTGAGAAACGCAGGCAATTTGCCGAAGATGCGGTTGAGGTATGCAAACTCTCCCCCCGCTTCGGGGTAAGCCGCCGCGAGTTCAGCATAGCTGAGGGCACCCGCGAGGGCGATGAGGCCGCCCGCAGCCCAGAGCATCAGAATCGTTTCGGGCGAGAGTCTCGCGTCAAAAAAGAGTTCGTTGCTCGTGCGAAAAACACCCGAGCCGATCATGCTGCCGATGACGGTAAAGGCAGCGGTCAGAAAGCCGAGCTGGCGTGTCAGAGTTGCCATCGTTATGCCCCTTTGCGGTGCGCGACCATCAGGTTAGAGCGAGGCGGGCGGCGCAGAGAACCATAGCCAAAATGGAAGGGTAGCTCGACCGGATTTTTTTCGATGTAGAGCGCTGCCAGTTCGGGCTGCTGCGGGTTTCTTGGACGTACCGACATCTTGATTGCGGGCTCTCTGAAATGGCCGTAGACAGCGATGTTGAAATCTTCTTTGATGTCAATGTAACGAAAGCCCGAGTCGTCTTGCACAAGTACATCGGGAACCGTCATGAACAATTCTCGCACCGACCGGTAATAGTCGTTATGCATAAGGTAGACCGCTGCTTTCAGCATCATGAAGCTGCCCTTTTTCTGCTTCAGGTATCTCGCGAGCGGATGCGTGTCTGCCGTGCTCTCGCGGTCGAGATACTGCTCAATATAGGTCAGCGAACGCAGGCGGCGGTCGTCGTCGGTGCGAAACCAGATGCGCACGCCGCGGGGTTTGAAATCGAGGTTTTCATCGGTAAGCGCGACCGGTATACCATCGGGTGAAAGGTAAACTTTCTCCATGTCGACGATGTGCCAGCCGATACCGGCGGCAAATGCGAGCAGCACGGGCGCGATGCCGGGAATTTCTGCATTCTTGATGATGTTCGATTTCATGTGCGCCGATGAGAAATAATTGCGATCGGCGATGTTGTTGATGACGTCGCGCATGGTGCTAAGACCCCGAAAGTATGCTGCCGATTGTTTCTCAGGGTGTGGAATGTCGCCTGCCTTCTCGAGCGCGATCATGATATATTCGCTGGCCCGCGGGCAGACGGTGTAGAGATTGATGATGTCTGCGCCGCACAGCGGGTAGACGGCCGGACGGTTTTCGCGGCAAACGACCCCGTTCGGGTTACGGTTGAGCGTTGATTCGCGCCACTCGGTAACCGGCGTTATATTCTGCGAGCGCACTCTTTCCCAGAAGCGGGCCATTTTCTGGCGGTGAACGGCGTATTCAGGTGCCGTCGTGTACTGGTTGAGGTTACTATCCCCCGGCAGATCGAAGCCTGCCAGATAGCGCGCCATGTCATCGTAGTAGAAACCTGTTTTGTTGTCGGCTCTTGCGTTCGCAGCGCGGCCCGTTTTTTCGTCGACGACCTTTGAGCTCTGGCAGGCGCAGAGCACAGCAGTGGTGAAGAGTAAAGTCGCGAGCTTGATTTTCATAGGTTTCCTGGTTTAGTTTCTTTTCTGGTTGCGAAGAAAGGCGTCGATGAACGGGCCAAATTCGCCATCCATCACATTTTGTACCTGCGAGGTTTCTTGCCCCGTGCGCATGTCTTTGACCATGCTATAAGGATGAAAAACATAGCTGCGAATCTGGTTGCCCCACGAAATATCTTTACGCTCGCCCGAACGCGACTCAATGTCTGCTTCTTTTTCTGCGCGCGCGAGTTCGTACAGGCGTGCCTTGAGCATCTTCATACACGTGAGGCGGTTCTGAATCTGGCTGCGCTGCGTCTGGCTTGAGACGACAACACCTGTGGGTAAGTGCGTCATTCGCACCGCCGATTCAGTCTTGTTGACGTGCTGGCCACCGGCGCCGCTTGCACGGTAGACGTCGATGCGCAGGTCTTTATCGAGAATTTCAACTTCGACGTCGTCAGAGATTTCGGGCGAAACGTGCACCGCTGCAAACGAGGTGTGCCGGCGTTTGTTTGAGTCGAACGGCGAAATGCGCACGAGACGGTGAATGCCGTTTTCTGCTTTGAGAAAGCCGTATGCATTCGGGCCACGAATAAAAAGCGTCGCGTTTTTGATGCCCGCTTCTTCGCCTTCCTGATAGTCGACCATCTCGACTTCAAAGCCAGAGCGTTCGCCGTAGCGCATATAAGCACGCAGTAGCATGTCTGCCCAGTCTTGTGATTCGGTGCCGCCCGCCCCGGGGTGAATGTTGACGAATGCGTTGTTCATATCGTCGGGGCCGTTGAGCAGGCTTTCGAGATCGAGCCTTTCAAAAACGGTCCGTGCATCGGCGCCGCGCTTTTCGAGTTCAGCCGCCATGTTCTCTGCGTTTTCCATTTCGGCGATTTCTGCGTACTCAAGCGCATCGGCGATTTCGGCCTTCAGGCTGTTCCACGAGCCGATTTTCCGTTCGAGCACTGCAATACGCGTCTGCAGTTCGCGCACCTGATTCACCTTGCTGTCGTCGGCGAACAGCGCTGGGTTTTCCATCTTCTTGTGCAGGTCACCGAGTTCGGCCTCGACGTCGGTGAGATTGAGTTCAATGAACCTCTCGTCGATCTGCGTTTTCAGGGCCGAAAGCCCCGACTTTACCTCTTTAAGCGACTGCGCCACGCGGGTAAAAGGCAGCCGAGTGACAGGGCGAAAACAAGAATATGCCCCGGCATTTCGATCTGGTTGACGCAGTGATACATTCACCTCAACATCCGTGGCCGATGCCACTCATCGCAGGCCAACTTAACGGAAAGTATCGCCGTCTCTTATTGCCGCATGGTGACCTGCCAGCCGAGGCCGCTGAACTTGCACCCGCATTGAAACGCCTGATGCGCAAACACGCACACCGCGAAATTGACGATGCGGCGTTTGCCTTTTGGTTCGTTGCGCTTTTCACCGAGTCAAGGGTGCGTTTCGCTCAACTAAATTCACACCGCCGTACCGGGCCGGTCGCGCAACAAATACAATGGCTCAAAAATGAGGATATCAAAATGCCCGAAGCCGGTGACGCGCTGAAAAATCTGCAGGCCTTCGGCATGCCGGGCATGATCTGGCAGGTTCTGGGCGATTGGGTTTCAGGCAGTGTGCCCCTGCATCTGACTACGCGAGCTGTTTCTGCGGCAGAGATGCTCGCGGCGCAGGCAGACAAATTTCGTTACGTCACGATCGACACCGGGGCGGCGCTCACAGGGGCAACTGTCTGCGACACACGCGACGCGTTTGAGTTTGCGCTGCACGACCTCGGCCACGCATGGGCTTTTTTTCTGCGCGATTACGAACCCGATGGGCAGGCGAGATTTTTTCGGGCACTGCAGGCAGATCTGCCGCGACTCGCCCCACTCACAGCGGCTGACGCCAAATTCGCCGCCGACCTCGAATACTGCATGGCCGACATGAACACGCACCCCGAACACCTGCGGCAATACCTGCGCGGAGTGATTATTGAGGCCTATTACAGGTTACGCAAGTCGGGCAATGGCGCGGAGTATTCTGAAGAGGCAATGGCCCAGCTGCTCGGGCAAGTGTCGTGTGTGAATCAGGTGGCGGAAATACCATTCCGGCGGTCGCCCCTCATAACAAACCCCCCACTTCACCATTCAGCACGCTGATATTGCCTGCTTGCGGCACTTTTGGCAGTCCCGGCATGCGCAGCATGTCGCCGGCCACTGCGACCAGAAACTCGGCGCCGCGGTTGACGATGATGTCTTCGAAGTGAACGTTGAAATTTTCGGCGACCCCGACTTCGGCGGCATTCTGCGAGAATGAATATTGTGTCTTCGCGATGCACACGGGGTATTTCTCTTCTGGCAAACCTGTAATTTTTTTGAGCGTCGCGTTGGCTTTCGCGCTGAATGAGACAGACTGTCCGCGATAGATGTGCGTCACGACCTTTTGTAGTTTTTCTTGCGGTGGCTCGTGAAGCTCGTATGTGTGCGTGAGCGCCGTCGACTCATTCGAGTCGATTGCCGCGATGACCTGCTCAGCGAGGTCGACCGCGCCTTCACCGCCCCTGGCATAACCTTCGTTCAGGGCGAAACGCGTGCCATGCGCAGCGCACCATTCGCGTACGTACTGTATTTCATCTTCGGCGTCAAAGTCATAACGGTTATAGCCGACGATTACCGCCTGACCGAAGCCGCGCAGATTCTCTATGTGCCGTTCGAGATTTCTCAGTCCCTGGTTGAGCGCAGTGGCATTGGGTTTGCGTATATCGGCCTCGGGCGCGCCACCGTGCAGTTTCAGCGAGATCGACGTCGTCGCGATCACGGTCGCTGCCGGTGCAAGACCAGCATTACGGCATTTGATATTCAGAAATTTTTCAGCGCCCAGGTCTGCGCCAAAACCGGCTTCGGTAATCGCATAGTCACCAAAGGTCATCGCAAGCCGTGTCGCGGCGATGCTGTTGCAGCCATGTGCGATATTGGCGAAAGGCCCACCGTGCACGAACACCGGCACACCTTCGCTCGATTGCACGAGGTTCGGCTGCATCGCGTCTTTGAGCAGCGCCATGACTGCGCCGGTCGATGCCAGTTCAGAGAAGTACAGCGGCCGACCCGATACGCGGTAGCCCACGAGCACGTTATCAATCCGCCTTGCAAGATCTTCGTAGCCAGTCGCGAGGCAGAGTATCGCCATAATTTCTGACGCCGCCGTGATATCAAAGCCGGTCTCTTGCGCGCCGCCATTGCCGTCGAGACCCGTGATAATCTGCCTGAGCGCGCGGTCGTTCATGTCGAGCGCGCGTTTCCAGAGAATCTTTTTCAGCGGGTCGGTACTCTTGTCGTAATAGCGGTGGTTGTCGGCGAGCGCCGCAATCAGATTGTTTGCGCTCGTGATCGCATGAAAGTCGCCGTTAAAGTGCAGGTTGATATCAGCAGTGGGATGTATCTGCGACATGCCGCCGCCGGTCGCGCCGCCCTTCATACCAAACACCGGGCCCAGCGACGGCTCGCGCAGCGCGACGACGGCTTTCTTGCCGAGCTGCTTGAGGCCTTGCCCCAGCGCAATCGAGGTCGTGGTCTTGCCGACGCCGGCTTTGTTCGGCGTGGTTGAAGTGACCAGAATCAGTTTGCTGGCCGCAGCGCGTGACGCGTCAAACAGTGTGTGTGAGACTTTTGCTTTGTGTTTGCCGTAAAGCGTGAGTGCTTCGTCGGGCATGCCGATGCTTGCGGCGATTTTTTCGATATGTTTCAGAACGGGTTCCATCAGAGCAGAGTTTTACTCGCGAATGGGCAGCACACTCCATTTATGCGATCGCTTTCGACGCTATCGCTGTCGGCCGCATTTGCCGTTCTAGTGGTGTTCGCTGCAAAAGGCGAGGGCTATCAAAAAAATATTGCCGTGTTGCCTCATCTGTGTCTGATTAACCATGGCGTTGAGGTGTCAAGGTGCCGTTCTGGTCTCGCTCTACGCTGCGGGTCTATTGTACTGCGGTCAGTCTTACGGCCGTTTCTGGGACGTAGGCGACAAATCGGCCCCGACGGTGGCCGCGGGTTCAGTTTGGCGCGCAAGCAGTCTGCCGAGTTCACAGGACTGGGGTTCCGTTGCATATGGCGGGGGCGTTTACGTTGCCCTTAGCTATGGTACAGCGATCGCAGCGTCGAGCACCGATGGCATTAGCTGGACAACGCGCGCCATGCCGAGTGTGCAACAATGGCAGTCTGTGACTTATGGCGGCGGTACATTCGTTGCCGTGGCCGGTGGGCCTACAACAGTCGCTGCCACAAGCCCCGACGGGGTAACATGGACGTCGCGGACTATGCCAAGTTCACAGAGTTGGTCCTCGGTAACTTTTGGCGGTGGTGTATTTGTCGCGTTGAGCTTCAGCACGAATGTCGCCGCGACGAGCGCCGATGGTATCAACTGGACGGCGCAGACATTGCCGAGTGTGCAGAATTGGTATTCGGTCACTTATGGTGGCACGACCTTTGTCGCGGTTGCACACGGTCCCACAACAGCAGCGGCAACGAGCCCCGATGGGGTAAACTGGACGGCGCGGACAATGCCGAGTTCACAGAACTGGGTTTCGGTCACCTATGGCGGCGGTGTCTATGCCGCGGTAGCTTATGGCCCCTCGACTGCCGTTGCCACCAGCGCAGACGGTATCACCTGGAATCTGCACGCCATGCCAGCATCGCGCGACTGGTTTTCTATTGCCTATGGCGATGGCACATTCGTCGCTGTCGCGCAAGGCCCGTCTGATGCTGCGGCAACGAGTGCCGATGGTATCACGTGGATACCACGCACGTTGCCCGCCTCACAAAACTGGAAGAGCGTGGCCTATGGTGCCGGGCGGTTTGTTTCGGTTGCGAGCGGGCCAACAGCTACCGGAGCCACCAGCCCATAACAATTCGATTCAATATCTCAGCCTATCTGTAACCGCTTGCCATCGTGAGTACGCATGAAATCTTCAGGCATGAAACTCGCACAAAACGAAGACAAACAGACTTTTACTGCGCAAGAGCTGTCGTTTGCAGAAGTCAAGACGCTGCGCGATGCGCTCAAGGCATTCGCCAAAGGTGGATCAGCCCAAGCGGCGAAACTGGCTACCGAGATCGAGACGGCGCTCGATAATATGCAAGTCTGATCTTGAGTTGATACTATCTTCCCGGCGATGAACGCTAAAAGACTGGCGAGAGCGCAAAAGACGCTCGCAATAAGGGGTAGCGCTCTCACGGTGCAGCATGAAGATTTTAACGATGGCGGCGTTGATACTCTCGTGAGTTCTGGCGTGCAAAACTGGAGCTTGCCCGTAAAATGTTTCATGCAGGGCTATGGAATGTTTCTCGCTACCTGGCTATTCGATCTGGGCGACTACATTGGCTTTGTGCAGCTCTACGAACATTCGCGCGGCGGGCACACCGACCCATCGATCACGATTGTGGGTCACGATGGCACAACATTTGGTCGCATCGACAGGTATGCCGGTGACTTCGAAATCGCAGCCTTCAATGACAAATATCTTTGGCTGCTCAACCGCGACGGGCGCGAATACCGTGAGGCAGCGCTCGCGAATTTCACCGGTAGCTGCCTCATGCAGATTGATCTCGCGAAAGGGATTCTCGAAAGAGAAACACCGATTCAGGTATCAGAAAAATTCTTTAAATCACAGCACCTCGCGCACGGCTGGCTGACCAATGTTGGCCTTTCTGCGCTGCGGGTCGTTTTTGCCGAAGTTGCGGGCCAGGTTGTACTTGATGTCTCGGTCGTGAACTACCAGAGAGACGCTCAGCTAAAATACGAATCGCTGCAGATTCCGCTTGTTGATTTTCTGGCAAGCGCCGGTTGAGCGCTGTCAGGCGCGTTGCTGCCTGTTGTAGATCGTCGCACTGCCCGAAGAGAGAAATGCAATCACGCATGCGATCGCCGCATAGACCCCCGTGCCGGCGCCGAAAAGTTCCATAGCCATCACCGTGCAGGCAAGCGGCGTGTTTGTCGCGCCGGCAAAGACGGCGACGAAGCCCATCGCCGCCATGAGCCCCACCGGCAACGGCATGAAGAGCGATAGCGCGCTGCCGAGCGCAGCGCCGATAAAAAAGAGGGGAGTCACTTCACCGCCTTTGAACCCGGCAGCAAGGGTCAGAATTGTGAACGCGATTTTTAGCGCAAACTCGTGCGGGCCGAACTGCATGCTGAATGCCTGCTCGATCACCGGAATTCCAAGGCCTATGTAGCGCGTGCCGATGAAGTATACCGCAACGGAGACGACAATACCGCCGGCAACAGGTCGCATGAGTGGGTGGGGGATAACCCGCTTAAACGTGTCTGACATGCGGTGCATGCCGTGGCTGAATGCCCAGGCAGTGATGCCAAATACAAGACCTGCCGCCAATGACCAAGCGAAGCCGTTCGCATCCATTTGCGGTATAGATCCCACTCTATAGATTGTATGCGGTGCCTGCCAGAGATGGCCGACGTAGTCGGCGAGAATACCTGCTGCAAATGCCGGAAAGATCGCGTCGTAGCGCACAGAACCGACGAGAAAAACTTCTAGTGCAAAAATTGCCCCCGCGATCGGCGTGCCGAAAACAGAACCGAAACCTGCGCTGATCGCAGCGATAAGCAGCATGCGCTTCTCATGCGCGTCCATCTTGAACAGGCCCACGAGCGGGTGTGCGAGTGACGCTGCCATCTGCAGCGCGGTACCTTCTCGACCCGCTGAACCACCGAAGGCATGCGTCAAGATTGTGCCGGCGTAGACCAGCGGCGCCATGCGCAGCGGCACGCGCATAACCGGGTCGTGTATCGCATCGATGAGCAGGTTATTGCCCTGCTCAGCCGCGCCGCCCCAGAAATGGTAGAGCGCGCCAATCGCGAGCCCGGCCGCTGGCAAGAGCCAAATAATAACGCTGTGCGCTTCGCGAAAGCCCGTCGCCCAATTGAGCGAAATCAAGAACCATGCTGAAGCCGTGCCGGCGAGCGCAGCAATCAGCGCCGAGATTATGAGCCAGCGCAGGCTGAAGATCACGCGGCGGGTGGTCGATTGGGCAAGGGCCGATGCCGACAACAACAGATGCGCCATAGGTGTTACTGGAAACGCCGCAGCGCTGCAGTGTAAACAGAAAGCAAATCGGCAGCCGGTACCTGCTGCACCTCTTCCGATAGCCGGCCGGCCAGTACCTGAAAAAAAAATGGTCAGGTGAGTGAGTATTTACTAACATATACGCCATGACGTATGAGTCCGAGGGTCGCGATATCGAGGCGGTGTTGCAGAAGATGCCTGCAGGGCAGCGCAAGATTTTTCTGGCGTCGGTTGACGAGTTTGCTGAAAGAGGGTTCGCAGCCTCTTCGACGCTTGCGATCGCCGAGCGCGCCGGAGTCTCTGAAGCGCTGATATTCAAGTATTTTAGGAACAAAGCGACCTTGCTCAAACAGGTGGTTTTTCCTATCATCGCCGAAGCGATCATGCCCTTGGCTATCCGGGGATTGCGGGAAGTCACGGGCGGTACGCATGGCACGATCGAGAGTTTTCTCGAAGCTTTGGTGCGAGAGCGTCTGCAGTTTGCGCGCAGGCATAAAAAACATCTGCGAATTCTGCTGCAAGAGTTGCCGCTGAATCCCGAGCTCAGAACGCGCATGTCTGCGGTGTTGGCCGAGAAGGCGTTGCCGCTGCTTAAAGAACGGTTGGTGAGTTTTCAAAAAGAAGGTCTGTT
Organism: uncultured Leptospiraceae bacterium; assembly: GCA_942492915.1. Classification (GTDB taxonomy): domain Bacteria; phylum Spirochaetota; class Leptospiria; order Turneriellales; family Turneriellaceae; genus Turneriella. The sequence continues at coordinate 2,648,681 of OW818662.1, read as the reverse complement.
GTGCTCTCTGCCCGTTGATCAGCTCATGGGCTTTATGATTCCGCAAATTCTGGGTTTTGTGCTCAGTCGGGCAGTTTTTGAATTGCACCAGTCGCAAGACGAACAGCAGGATATTGCCAATCTGGTCCACGTGATCTTGTATGGCTTGCATGGCTCAACAAGCAAAGCGCCGCAGAAACCTGCGATCAAGAAAAAGAAAAACGTACTTAAGAAGAGAAAATAAACTCATGAACACGGAAAAAAACTTTTTAGCCACGATGCGCGAGGTTATACGCAAGATACCCCTCCCTGTGAGCGGTCGCACTGCCTTAGTGCTGCTCGTACTTCTGCCTGTATTGATTCTGTTTGGTTATGTCGTGCTCAGATCGGGGCCGCTCGCACCCATACCAGTCACTGTCACAACAGTCGAAAGTATCTCTGTATCGCCCGCACTTTTTGGCGTCGGCACAGTTGAAGCCAGGTCGCTTTTCAAGATTGGCCCGAATTCGCCGGGGCGCGTGAAGCGCGTGTTGGTGAATGTCGGCGATCGAGTTAAGGCGAGGCAGCTGCTTGCCGAAATGGAGCGACCTGACCTCGATGTGCTGAGCAATACAGACGCAGAACGCGATTTTATACGCAAGGCTTTGGCGCAAGAAGAGCTCGATGCGCGGGGGCGTCTTGCCACGGCCGAAAATAACCTGCGCGACTTGCTCGCGCGAGTGCCTGCGCCAGCCGAAGCCGAAACACGCGAGGCGCGGGCCAACGTTGCTCTGGCCCGGCAAGATCTCGCGCGCGTTTCTGGCGGCGCAAAAAATCCCTTACGTTCGAGCGCGAATCTGAGATTGGTAGCGCCTCTCGGCGGTCTCGTGATAGCGCGCAGCGCCGAACCCGGAACGACTGTCGTCGCAGGACAGTCGGTCGTCGAAGTCATAGATCCCACAACTTTGTGGATCAACGTGCGCTTCGACCAGGTTGGCTCTACCGGCCTCAAGGCAGGGCTCGGTGGCAAGATCGTGCTGCGCTCTCGCGCGGCACCGACAACGGGGCATGTGTTGCGTGTCGAACCCATCGCCGATGCGGTGACCGAAGAGACGATTGCAAAGGTCGTGTTTGATGCATCGCCGGTGCCGCTACCGGCATTGGGCGAATTGGCCGAAGTGACGATTGCCCTGCCGGCATTACCGGCGAGACCCACAATACCAAACGCAGCCCTGACACGGCTATCGGGTGAACTCGGAGTTTGGGTTGTTGAAAACAATACGCATAAGATTCGCTTTGTGCCTTTAAAAATCGGAGTAGCCGATCTCGACGGTAACGTGCAGATTCACGCTGGCTTAAATGCCGGTGAACGTGTGGTTGTCTACAGTAAGAGCCCGCTCAAAGCGGGCAGCCGCATTAAAATCGTCGAACGAATGACAGAGGCGCCGCGTTGATCAGTCTTGCGGGTCGCGATATTCTGCACTCGTGGGGCAAGTTTGTCTTCACGGGCGTGGGTCTTGGGCTACTGATCGGCGTCACGCTGACTATGGCGGGTGTTTACCGCGGCATGGTCGACGATGCGATGACACTGCTCGATAACAGCGGGGCCGACCTTTGGGTTGTGCAGAAAGACACGCTCGGGCCTTACGCCGAACCTTCAAGCATATACGACGACACGTACCGCGGCCTCTTGAGCATACGCGGCGTGGCGCGCGCAGCCAATATTACTTATCTCAGCATGCAGGTGCAGGCAAGCAACGCGGATGTCAGAGTGATGGTGGTGGGCACAATCGCAGGCGGCCCCGGCGAACCTGGGCAGCCAAGCCATCTCATCGCGGGCCGCCACATAACGCGCGGTCATTACGAAGCTGTCGCCGATATTGCCGCAGGTTTCAAACTCGGTGACCAGGTGCAGATTCGCCGTAACCATTACCAAGTCGTCGGCTTAACGCGGCGTATGGTTTCTTCGGGTGGTGATCCGATGCTGTTTATTCCGCTCAAAGACGCGCAAGAGGCGCAGTTTCTCAAAGACAATGATGCAATTGGTCAGCAACGCCGCCGCACCACGGCGAATCCCGCGTTCAACCGACTGGGGGTGCCGGGTTTACTGCAGGGAGTCATCGCCTCGCAAAGTATAAATCCCTATGTCAATGCGGTGCTCGTGCAGATCAAAAACGGTTTTTCACCCGAAGAGGTCGCCGCACCGATTCGGCGCTGGAAACGGCTACAGGTCTTCACGCGCGCGCAGATGGAAGAAATTCTGATCGGCAAACTCATTGCGACGGCTGCAAAACAGATCGGTATGTTTCTGGTGATTCTTGCGGTCGTCAGTGCGGCAATCGTCGCCTTTATCATCTATACTCTCACGCTGGGTAAGATCCGCGAGATCGCCGTACTGAAACTCATCGGTACAAAAAACATCACCATCGCGTCGATGATCATGCAGCAGGCGCTGGGGCTTGGCATCATCGGCTTTATCGTCGGCAAAACGGCAGCGACATTCTGGGCGCCGGTGTTTCCCAAATACGTGCTTATGGAGCCGGGCGATGCGCTCATGGGCTTCATCGCCGTTGTGGTGATCTGTATTCTGGCAAGCCTGATTGCGATTCGCGCAGCTCTGAAGGTTGACCCGGCAGAGGCGATCAGTGGGTAACGGTATTTCAATTTCCTCCCTGCGCAAGCGTTATGGTTCGGGTGAAACCGCCGTTGACGCGCTCAAGGGCGTGGATATGCAGGTGGCTCCCGGCGAGGTTGTCGGGCTCATTGGGCCGTCGGGCTCGGGAAAAAGTACGCTGCTCAAGTGTCTCGGTGCGGTAATCGAACCGAGCGGTGGCCGCATGACTCTAGGCCACCATACCATCTATGACGACGGCTGGAAAATACCCGACTTGCGCGCACTGCGCCGCGACAAGATTGGTTTTGTTTTTCAGGCGCCGTATCTGATTCCGTTTCTCGACGTTACCGATAACGTCGCACTCCTGCCGATGCTCGCGGGAAAATCCAACTCTGAATCGCGCACGCTCGCGTTAGAATTGCTTAAGGCACTCGACGTGGCACACCGCGCGAAAGCGATGCCGTCACAACTTTCGGGCGGTGAGCAGCAACGCGTGTCGATTGCGCGCGCGCTCGTCAACCGGCCGCCGGTGATTCTTGCCGATGAACCGACTGCACCCCTCGACAGCGAGCGGGCGCTGGCGGTGATCCAGATCTTGAACCAGATGGCGAAGCAGTACGAGACGGCTATCATCGTGGTGACACACGATGAAAAGATTATCCCCACGTTCAAACGCATCTATAATATTCGGGACGGGCGCACAGTCGAAGAGCGCGGAAAAGGCAAAAGAATCTCATAAGAGGAGAAACGTATGAAAAATCGCACAGTTTGGCATTACTTGTTGGCGGGGGTTGCAATCATTTTCGGTACAGCAACCATTAAAGAGGGAAGTGCGGTGCTATTCTTTGATCCGGTTGCGCGGGCAAATGCCGGAAATTTCGTTCCTTTCGTTTTGTGGACGAATACGATCGCAGGATTCTTTTACGTGGCCGCGGGTGTAGCGGTCTTCTTCAGATGTTCGTGGGCTTTCAAAATGTCGGCGGCCATTACGATCGCCACCACCTGTGTGTTCGCCGGGCTCGGTGTTCACATTCTTCTCGGTGGTATGTTTGAAATGCGCACCGTCGCCGCGATGACGCTGAGAACTACCGTTTGGGCCGGCATGACTTTCGCAATATTGAGGATCAAGAATTTATCAAGGAGTACTTAATGAATAACGTAGAATCGATTCACGACAAAATCGTATTGAAGCTCGAATCAAAATCGAGCACGGTGCTGTTTGCTGACGGGTTCAAAGTAGTTGGGCTGGGCTTCATGGCGGGGCAGAAGCTCGCGCAGCATAGCTCGCCCACTGCCGCCTTCTTGCTTGTACAGGAGGGCAATATCGAGTTTACGATGGCAGGCTCAAAGGGAACCATGAAGGCAGGGGATTTTATCGCTATCCCGGCCAGAGAAGAGCACGAAATATCGGCTACAGAAGATTCGAGAATTCTGCTGACTAAGGGAGCATAAAATGAATGCAAAATTAGTTATCATTTCCGTGGCGCTTGCTGGGTGTTAACGTTTTTGCCACAGGCTCTTCATTGGCACCGTCGTCCAGGTGCCAATGGTCTGCCGCCAGCCGATAATACCTGAAAGTCGACGCGTCTTCTGTAAGTCTGCATTTTTCGTCGCGGTCGGTACGCCGTTCGCGCACGATCACTTGCAGCGGGTCGTTGGTGTCGCGCGACCAGCTTGTGCGGCTGCCGAGCTTACCGTCGCACCTGTTTTGCGCCGACTCTGAAAATTCGATCTCGCTGCCGTGTTGGTCGCGCGTGTTGCCGACAGTGCCTTCAGGGGTGGCGGTCACAAATTGAAATTGCGAGTTGCTCTCTTCACCGTCGTTGTTCTCCGTTCTGATGAGGATGTATTTCGTTTTGCCGCTTTCAACGACCTCAGCTATTTCGCCGTCCCATTGCTGCAAAAATTCGCAGTTGTTGCCGGCAAAGAGTGCCGTGATGATTCTCGCCGGGCTCTTGTCATCATCGTCACCTTTTGGAAGTGTGAATTGCGCAGCCCATACCATTGAATTGATGCGTGTAACTTTCGGTCGCGCCGCAACCTGATCTGCTTCATCGTCGCCAAGGTTTTCTTTACCCCAACTAATCGCGGCTTCTTGTGCATTCGGGCATGCAACCACGGGTGAAGAAATGAGTAACAGGCAGAGCAGGTAAGCGCGCATGCACCTTTGACGCAAGATATGGCAGGCGTGTTCGCAAAAAACAAATATTTTGGCCCGAATTTCCGAGTTAGCCTTTAATTCTGTTGACCAAATGAGCCTCTGTTGCGTCACTATAAGCATGTATTATGAAAAGGCAGAGGTAATCTATCAAGATTGCGCGACAGGCCCGCGTTCGAATGTGCATCCTCATATCGACGACCGAGAATTTCACAGTATCTTGCATGCGGACGAATCGCATACCTACTAGATTGTCCGCCATCTCAAAAATCTTTACGCCGGCAATACTCATTCTGCAGCTATGTGCCGCAAGCGATTTGAGATCCGCCGAAGTTCGGCTTGCGTCCACATTTTCAGCTGGTTATCTGACTGCGCAGAACGCGCTTGCATATGCCGTCGGCGCCGAGGCTGAATGGTTCCAGCAGCCCAACATTTCTCTGCGCGCTGATCTTTACGCCCTCGCGGCAAAGTCAAAACCCGGTGTGCTGCAGCAGAGTTACCAGGCGATGATCGGCCTTGTTTACACTTTCGCCCGCTCTGGGCCGCTAAGATCTTTTGCCGGCTTTCAACCCGGTCTGGGTTTTGCGTCGGTGGCAAACGGTGCTGCGAACGGAATATTCATTTATCCCATCATGTCTCCGGTTTTGGGGTTACATCTGCAAACCGGCGAGCGGTGGCACTTGACCGGGCATTTACGCTATGTATTTGGCGAGCTGCATTATGTCGAAACGGGTGCGGTATATTTGAGCGAGTTGCGTGTTGGGGTTGGATTCGGCTACAACTATTAATTACGGAAGCTATGGAAATCCTCAGCTATCGCGCCTAATGGTTGATAGTGTAGCGATTGCTACAGAATTAGTTGACACTTTGTTCATATTTTCCCGTAGGGGGCCTATGCAAATGACAGTCAGAAAAAACAAAGACACCTTCGCCGAACCCGTGCCGGCGCACTGGGCGGGCAAAGATGCGCTGCAGAGCCATGTGCTGAATACGCTCAGCCTCATGTTTCCTGACGGCGAATCGTTCTTCATTCGTTCAGTGAAGCATTTCGCCGATCGCGTGACAGACCCGAAGATGCAAGCGGATATCAAAGCGTTCGTGGGGCAAGAGATGCAACACAGCATGGCGCACGAGCGTTTCAACAAAGCGGTCGCCGAAAACGTCGGCAATATGGATTGGTTCATGTGGCTCTTTACTGTGCCGACGTTCGAATGGCTCGAGCCGTTCGTGCGCAAAAATCTCGGGTTTGAGTTTTTGCACAAGTGGGCGCTGTCGATCACTGCAGCAGCCGAAAATATGACAGCCGGTTTCGCGCAGTCGCTGTTTCAGCCGGGCGAACTCGAAAAGATTGCGCGCGCCGATGTGCGCGAGCTCTACGCGTGGCACGCAGCAGAAGAGATGGAACACCGCGATCTCGCCTTTGACGTGCTTGATCTTGTCGGCGGTAACAACTATGCAATGCGCATGTCGGGCATGGCATTTGCCTATGGCATCATTACGGCGTACGTCGCAGTCGGCACGTCATATCTGGTGCTGAAAGACAAAGAGTTTCCGTGGGCGACATTGCCGCAGCAGCTGGTTGATCTTTTTACGAAAGAGAACTCGCTCGGTCGTGTATTCATCGAGGGCATGGTAGACTACATGCGCCCGGGCTTTCACCCGAGCCAGCAGCCGATGCACCCCGATGCGCTGGCGTATCTGGAAAAAATGGCGAGTTAGCGGGTTGCGCAAGGCAACTGGTTTGCATTTTTGGCGTCTTTCTAAACCCAAAGATCCACATCAGAACGCGGGTACGAATTGCACGTCGTGATGAGCCCCTGAAAACCCTTCTTGTGCTTATCGGTCGCGCCTGAATCGAGCTGCACGCTGCATGCCTTGCACATGCCGGCACGGCAACCAGTGGGGATGACGATGCCGGCTGCTTCAATTGCCGAAAGCAGAGTCTCGCTCTCATCGAGCTCCACATCTTTTCGTGAATTGAGAAACCGCACTTTGTGCGTTACGCCCGTCTTGGGCAGTCTTGCCGCCTGCTTGGCGACAAAACGCTCGGTATGGTAGCGCTGCATATCGAAGTTTACCGAAGCGAGGTCTTTTTCAAAGAGTTCGAGCATCACCTGAGGGGCACACGTGTAGATTGCTCTGCTTTCGAAGTCAGGTGCATGGCGACGGATGTTTGCGAGCGAGTAGCGACCGTCGGCGTCGCTGTCGAGTACGTGAAAGACCCGAACACGTTTCACTTTTGTGAGCGATTCTAAATCCGCCTTAAAAAGAATATGTTCAGCAGCGCGGTTGAAATAGATCAACACCGCGTCTTGATCGCTCTCGAGATTTTCGAGCATCGCGAGAATGGGGGTGAGTCCCACACCGCCTGCGACAAACAGGATTTTTTTATCTGCTGCGTCGAGTGTGAACTCTCCCTTAATTTTACCGACGAGCTCGACCCTCGAACCGGCCTTCAGCGCATGCATCTGCGGCGAAACCTTGCCACCTTCAATTTTTCGCACCGCAATCGAAATGGTTTGCGGCGTGAAACGGGTGATGCTGTACTGCCGGGTTTCTTTGCGGCCGAGCGATTCCATGTTGACCGAAATATATTGACCGGGGTGAAAACGCGCGTCGGGCCACGGGTTTGTGAGAGTGATCGAGGCGACGTCGCTCGAAAGCATCGCGACTTTTTCGACGATTGCACCGGAAAATGCGGTGTTGCTGTTGCCCGTTAAGAGCGGCAACCAGGATTTTTTTGCGCCGTCGGCGATGCGACCGATCAGCTCAACCGGATTCAAAAGCAGAGACAAGGCGCTCTCGCCGGGCTTTGTCGGCAGACTTTGGTTGAGACCTTCGCTGATCAGATCAGTGAAGGCTTCAAATGCGGTCGTCTTCTTGTAGGGCACAGCATATTTTTTGCAAATTGCTTCCACTTCACCTGAAACTTCCATCAGGCGATTGAAAGGCAGGTCGGGATAGAGATGGTGTTCCATGTGTGTGTTGATCGAACCCATGAGCAGGCGCTCGTACCATTCGGGTACATGGTAGTTGCGCGAAGTCAAGACCTGGCGCAGATAGAACTCATACTTCGATTCATTTTCGGGCTCATCGACCAGCGGAATATCTGCCCCGTGGTGTTCAAACACCAGCATGTACATGAGGTGCGCCCCCGCAAGCACGCGTGCCATCATGTTGCCCACAAAAACTTTGGGAAACAGCGGGCCCGCCAAAAGCGGATAGAGCAGATAGTCGCGCCCTAATGCCTGCGCGACACTCATGACTGCGGGCCCGTAGGTTTTCCATGTGACTGGTGCGCGGTTCTCGAAAAAGGCGCGCGCTGTGGCGATGTAACCCGGCATGTAATAGGTCATGATACCCGGCATCGCCATGAGTGCGGCAATCTGGAACGCATGCCGCGGCTGCCATTCTTGCCGGGCGCTGATACGATAGAACAGGTATCCGTAATCGTGGTCTTTGCCATCGATGTTGGTGAAGGGATGATGACAGACATGGTGTTCGAACTTCCAATCGGTTTCATCCATTGTGTTATCCCAACGGAAGTCGCGCGAGTTGATGTGGCCGTTGCCGGGAATATCGTCGTAGTGGCCGTGCAGAATATTGTGCCCGTTGGTGAATTCCATCACAAAGTGCGCGGCCAAGAGGCCAATGCCTGCCATGTAGGTAACGGGTTCGGGTGACAGGTGAATGAGCGCTCGCCCAGTGATGTCAAAATATCTCGAATAACGGTCGAGATCTTGCATGATTTTGAGATCCTCAACACCGACCTTGGCCTTGGTGCGGTTGTACAAATCTTCAATTTCGCGGCCAAAAGCTTCGATGGTTTCGGGAGAATAGCCGTATAGGTTGCGCGCCATGCGTAACTCCTCACCTATTGTGCACTGCGTCAATTAGAAAACTATAATTGTCTATATAGTTTTTATAGCTCACGCTTTGGCGGCTTTCAGAATTCCCCGAAAGTCGTCTTGCTTTTCAAAAAGCTGCCAGACGTAGTCAGTCGCACCCTTTTCGCGGTGTGGGTGCAAATCCTGAAGCTCGGGGTCACTCATGTATCGTTCGAAATCCGCCTTGGATGCCCACTCGACGACGATCATCACCTGCCGTGGTCTGACGTCACCCTCGCGCGTTTCGAGATATTTACCGATGGCATGCACGCGACCGTTGTGGCGCGCGACGGCGTCACCGCTGCGGGTGAGGTAGGCCAGGTATTCGCGGCGGTTGGCGATGGTGAAAAGATTGAGGGCGTAGACAGACATAGTTACACGAAATCTAAATACTGCCGTAAGCAGTCAATGTTGTCAGATTGTTTGCCCATGCTCCGATGCGCTGCGCTACTCTGAAAGCAGAGAGTCAAGCGATTCGAAGCGAATCGCCCGACTCGCAGCACTAGTAACCGCCTATCCTGTGGCATAGGGTCACCCAGGTTCAGGCCTTACGTCGTCGCTTCGACTAGTCGTCTTGGCTGAGTGGGGAGCAAAGTCTTGGATACCAAATCATTGCCTATTCTGCTCCTGGGGGATAGCAATGAACGCACGCGCTACGTTGATATCTTCATGAATCTAGCCGGTTTTCGCAACGCCGCTGGTGCCATGAAGCGCAAGATCAAGACGTGGCCGTCGTTCGCGCCCATCTGGAATCTGGACAAGATATTTTACAATGAAGGTTGCACTGTCCTTAAATATGAGGTCATTAAGAATCAGCTGACACGCATAGCCTCAGATCATTTGCCGGTTAAGTTAGTTGTCAGTATATAGGAAATTACTCCCAATTAAGGCTTAAAACACCCGGAATCTCGCAGGTCTAAAGCCCGATTTAGATGGGACAAAATGACCAGTTACCTGTGGTGAGCGGAGTCGAACTATGGGTAGTTGATCCTTAAAGGGCTACATTTATGCGCGATATTTTGTGCACGGTAGTTCATATCTTCAGCCTAGGGCATCGCCAATTTTTCGGGTGTAAAGCGTCATTTGGTGATTATACAGTTGACGCAGGGCCTTGCGATACTTTTATCCTAGCATGCTAAATGGCCCGAGATTTTTAATGAAATCCGCGCTGTTCCTTCTCGTGCTTACGATGACCTTGAGCGCTGTTTCCCAGCGACCGTCTCCCCAGACTAAGCCCTCGGCGGCCAAAGGTGGATGGAAAACGGGGAGCACGATCCACGTGTATTTTAAAAATGGTAACGCAAAACGGCGCGGTTTTTTTGCAAACTGCGTAAAAGAATGGAGTCAGTACGGAAATTTTACCATCCATTTTCATCCGGAAAAAAAACTCAGGGTGCATACGGAATTTTCGTTGAATTCAACCAAGTGATGGGGATGTCCTCCGTAGGCGCAGGAACCAATAGCACCGAACGTGCTTCACTTTATGTTCCATTTGACGCAGAAGATTGCACGGTGCATCTGCACGAGTTTGGCCATGCGCTGGGCTTGAATCATGAATTTGAAAATCCTGATTCGCTGCGATACATGACTGTCAACGACCAGCTATACAAGACGTTACAAGATTATTTGGGTTGGAATCGCAAAACCGCAGATGCAACGCTAATAAAGAAAAAAGTTCCACCTGAAAATAGAAAACCCTTTGATCCAAATTCGGTAATGGGATACCAACAGATCGTTCTTGGTGATATTTATGGCGGTAGGGTTGAGATGAACCCAGGAACCAGTCTCTCAGAAGGTGACAAGGCTTACATTGCCGTCTTATTTCCTGGCAAACAGAGCACGGCACCGATCCCCCCAATTGTCTTTCCCGAATCGGAAGGCGCCAAGGTGGAGCCTTCAAAAATCTATGCTTGGTCTGAGCACAACCTGACATTCGACATGCCCGTTTCATTTGATGAAAAATCACGCAGCGGGTCGCAGCTTGTATTTTCGAATCGCGACGCATCGACGAGCGCGAAGATTTTCTCAGGTGGTGCGACAGGAGACTACGACGCGATGGCAATTGCCGCAAAAAAAGTGCGTGCGACACCGACTGGCGGCACACTCACAGGACATCGTGAATTCTTATCTTCTGGCGGAGGTGGCGGAAAATATTATCTGTATGATGTGACCTACGAGGCGATGGAGGCGGGAAAAAAGGGAGCGGACCACCGCTACCACATCCGCATTGCCGAAATTCATTTTTCTAATGGAAAAAAATTCCGCGGCGAATTCGTCTATCGGTCAGATGACGTTCTTAAGGAACAGATTGACGCGCTGCTGAGCTCGGCCAGAGTCGCGGGCGAAAAATAAACACGTCTGTTCATTAAATATCAATATTTTAAGTATATAGGAAATTACGCCCGATTTTAGATGGGACAAAATGACCAGTTACCTGTGGTGTGGTTCGGCGAGCTCACCAACCGCCGAGTCGAACCATGGGTCGTTGATGCTTAAAGGGCTACATTTGCGCATGGGATTTGAGTTCTAGGTAAAGTTCCAAATTGACGTATTGTCTTCTGGGTCTTCGTCATAAGCAAATATCGGGTCGGCGTGTCTCGCGAGCCCCCCGTGCAGATACATGGTGTAACCCGAACAAATTCTCACTGGCCTATGGCAGGCGCAAATCTACCACACCACTGAATCGCCCGACAAACTGATACCCGCTACCTTATCGCGCAGCTTTGTACCGACGCTCGTAAATGCACCGGCGGCCATGATACGCGTCGATTGCAAGTGAAGAGCATTTACCGGTGAACTGATGCCGCTAGGAAACGTGACACCACCGGCGGCAGTCACGGCGAGAAAATAATTACTAAAACCTCCCGCCGCATAGATTATACCTTGATTTTCTTCCAGCGCAAGAACGTTTCCGGTCGCGATTGTGCCCGGAGACCAGTTTATTAAATTTCCAGCAAGGTCGGCTGACGCCGCACGCGCTATGGCTGCACCGCCAATCGTCGTGAAATCGCCGCCAAAATAAACACGCGTATCACTCACAGCTATTGCGCGCACGACATTATTGTCCACATTTACAGCGAATGACTCTAAACATGCACCGGTACTGTAGGTCGACAGGCATGAATTTGAGCTGCTGATTCTCGCAATACGGTTTCGTGGCTGCGCCCCGATGGTTGTAAAGGTGCCGCCTGCGTAAACAGAATTGCCCTTGGCCCGGAGCGCGTAGACTGCACCACCCGCATTGGGATCCCAATTGAGCAGGCAGGCATCAGAGTAGTTGAAGGCGGCTAGGCGGTTTCGCGTAAGCCCACCCGAACCGCAACTTGTGCCCGCAACGTTCGCAAGAGTAAAATCCCCGCCAGCAATAAGACCATCATCGGTAAGGGCGAATGCCCTTACCGTACCATTGACATTCGGGTGCCAAGGCAACAGCGTCGCGTCAGAATCAATCGCAGCAATGTTACCCCTGGCGATCCCATTAATGGTCGCGAAACTACCACCGACATAAACTACGCCATTTCGGACGGTCAGCGCGTAGACCATCGGCGGGGCAGCAGCAACTCCCGTCCACGGGAGCAACGTGCCATCTGTGGAGAACGCCGCTAAACCCGAGCGAGTGGCGTTGTTTATCGCCGTGAAACCTCCACCTATGAACACCGTATCTGAATTTAGGCTCAAGGTAAGCGCCTGGTTGTTCAAATTAGGATTCCATCCGGACACGCAAGTGTCGGTGTAAGCAGAAAGGCAACCCGAAGTTATTAACACGGCGGCTGCTTTACTCCGATTAACAGCACCAACCGTCGTAAATGCACCACCGATATAGACGCGGTCGCTACCCATTGCGAGCGTCGTAGTTGTACCGCCCGTTGTGGCTGGGTTCCAATTGAGAGCACCAGCACCTGGATAAGTAAATGCCGCGAGGCCGTTGCGAGCAACGCCCACTGTATTAAAACCTCCGGCCGCAATGATCGTGTTGCCGTTGACCGCCAGAGCTTGGACCCAGCCGCCAGTAAAGTTAGGATTCCAGGCGAGCAGACAAGTGCCCACGACAAAGCTGCTCATGCAAGATGCGCCAATATCCAGAGCGGCAGCGTTGGCGCGAGACGTACCGCTTACCATGTTGAAGTTTCCACCAACGATAAGATCGTTTCCCACTTGATTGATCGCTACTATAATTGGGCTGGCACCTGTCATTGAGGGATTCCAAACAGCGAGATTTCCGCTGGCGTCGACTGCCGCAAGCCGGTTTCGGGTCTGGCCCGAAACGGTAGTAAATGTGCCACCAAAAAAAATCCAGCCGCCGCTGTAAAAGATTGCGCTCACTGCGTTATTGGGGTTCGGATTAAATGCCAGCAGGTTTCCAGCAGTATCGATAGCCGCGAAATTATTGCGCGCGACATCGCCGATCGCGGTAAAGCTGCCGCCGAGGTATATCGTCGAATCGACCAGAATCATTGCTGACGCAGAATTGTTTAAGGTCGGTGGATTAAAGCTATGCAATCGGCCGTCAGCACTAATACGGGCCAGGCGGCCCCGTGCGACACCGCCAATCGCGGTAAACTCACCAGAAATATAGAATCCGCCCGCACCGTCGCTGATCGCGATCGTAACATATCCGTTAATCTCTTCGCGCGCCAACCCCAGCGGAAAAGTTCCCGTATTTCGATCCAGCATGACACCACCGGGAACCATTGTGCCTGCGGTCGTAAATTCACCACCGACATAATAGATGCAACCCGCGCGAGTTATGGCGCGGATCGTGCCATCAAACCCGACACGAGTCTGGCCAGGTGAGGGGCATGCGTCGGTTGTAAAAGTCGATTTGAATATCTGTTTTAATTTGTTACCGGCGCGATCACGCACGCCCGAAACTGTTACCTCATACACACTGCTCGTTATGAGTCGTTGCCCAGGTGTCCATGTCGCGGTACGCGCCGCTGCGTCGTATAAAACCGTACCCGAAACGGCTTGATTAGATTTTGCGACGATTAAGGTGCCCGCGTTAATCGAGTCGGCATCCATGGTTTCATTAAAAGTAATCTGCACAGTGGTTTGATCACTTATGTCGGTAGCGCCCGCACTGGGAGTGACTGAAGATACAAGAGGTGAAACGAAATCACCAAATTTTGCATCAATGAGGTCCTGTGTTGAAGTGAATCCGCCGCAATGAATCACGGCAAAACAGGCGACGCTAAGCGTGAATCGCATGCAGCGCTACAGATCACTGAGATGATGCGTCACGCGAATATCACGTTCAATATATTAGAAATTGCTCTCCATTGCGGCTGATAGTCCCTCTGATATCTCAGGGGTAAAACCTGTTCTTAGAGAAGACAAAATAAAGGTCTTGCACCCCAAGAAAAGCCGCAGGGTTGAGTTTCGCATAATTTACATACGTCCGTCGGCCTGCGCCGTCAATTTCGAAATAATCGGCCGACTAATGATTTTGTTTCCCATTCAGCGCATGAGCATTACGAATGCTCGCAGGCTTCACGGCATGGCTATTGACAATTTATTTAATGATTCGATCAATGTTTCATGCGAGCCATGAACTTTTTGTTACTAATGCTGTTCTGCACCCTAGCGGTACAAGCCGGTGCAAGGTTAAATATAGCTCTTTAAGGCGATATTTGACTTCTCATAATCAGTATCCTGTCGCATAGCGTCACCCAGGTTCAGGCATTACGTCGTAGCTTCGACCAGTCGTCTTGGCTTAGTGAGGAGCAAAGTCTTAGATACTGAAGTTTGTCAGGAATGCACTAGCACGATTTTCCCGACCGATTTGCCCGATTCGATGAGCCGGTGCGCTTGAGCGGCCTGCGTAAACGGTATTTCCGTCACAGCCGGCGGGCGGAGCTTTTCTTCTTTCAACCAAAGCAGCAATTCGGTCATCGCTGCGTCCAGAAGATCTGTGCGCGAAAATAGGAATGAGATGTTAAAGCCACTGACGGTCTTATTTGTGCTAAGCATTTCGAGCGGATTGAATCGCGGTGTTCTTATAAGACCCCAGGCTGCTTTGAAATAGTTAATCCGCCCGCCTTCTTTAGGTAGCAGTGAGTGTGACCCGTAGACGATCAACTTTCCGGTCGGCGCCAGATGGTCATAACTTTTCTGGAAGGTTGTGTAGCCATTCGCATCAAAAATCGCGTCATACCCGCCAGGCGCAAAATGGCGCGCGCGCGCCCAAAGGTCTTCATGACTTTTGTCGATCACTTCTTGCGCACCAAAGTCACGCGCGAAGTCGACCTTTTGCGGGGCACCCACGACGCCGAATGGCTCGAAGCCCGCAATCCTGCTCAACTGCAACAGTGCAGACCCGACACCGCCTGCCGCTGAATGAATGAGAACTTTGCCGCCGGCGCGAATGCGCACGAGCTGAAACAGCGCATGGTATGCCGTCATATGCACTGCGGGAAATCCCGCCGCCTGTGGCATGGTGAGCCCCGTCGGCAGTGGATATACCCGATGCGAGGGCACACACACATGCGTCGCGTACGCGCCGAAGAAGCTGATGCCAAAAACCCTGTTGCCGACGGCGTGTTTTGCAGCAGCGCCTGCCGCAGTGACGACACCCGCGAATTCGAAACCCGGGGTGATAGGCCAGCCGAAATATTTTTTTGCCGATTCGTAGACGCCCCAGCGCACAGCACAGTCAGCATAGTTGACGCCGACGGCTTCGGTTCTCACAACCACTTCGCTGACGCCGGGAACAGGATCGGGAAATTCTTCGAGCTTCAGCTTTTTGTAGCCGCCGGGGGAGTGAATGACAATCTTTTGCAAGGGATCTACTCCGACGCCATTTCTGACTTCTGGCATAGGCCGTCCTCTATAGACCTGGCCGCTGTTTTGCACTTTACACAAAGCGAATCAGATTGCGCCGTGCATCCCCCGAGGCCATGGCAAGCGAAACAAAGCAAGACCTCTTTTTCATCCGTCGTAATACCAACCGCAACGAAGTGCACTACCAGATCGCCACGGCGGGCACAGACCACACACCGGCGGGCCCGAACCCTATCAGCGGCTACTGGCAGATGCACGAGAAAGGCCCGGGCATCACAGAACCCATCACCGTTTTCGAACAAATGGCCTTTGGCGTCGCAAGGCAACGCGTTGAAGGCACCCGCGTGTTTTTTCACCTGACTGCAATGCCCGAGCGCGAAATTCGCGTGGAGCAGACCAGTAACGCCGAGCGCCCTTACGCGGCCCACATCAGCATCAACAAATGACAGGCGACGATGCGCTTGACGCTTGCGCTGAGCGACAGTTGCTCCCCTCATGATTCCCGCTCTGCAAAGTTTCTGGCACTGGGTTTCTGAGTTCGCCATACCCGAAGGCACTTCGCCCGACGAACGCAAGCTGCACGTGTCTGCCAACCAGCTCATGATGGTGTCGCTGATTCTAATTCTAGCAATGAGCACTTCATTGCTCGTCGCCTGGGTGGGGTTGCTGCAGATCGATTTCGCGTTTTACCGCAATTATTACCTCGGCGGATTTCCACCCGTGCTGGCTCTCGTCATCGGCACGGGCATATTTATCTATCGCGGCAGAACGCGGCGCTTTTACGGGCCGATCGTAGCGTTCGCGCACTTGATGACCGCGCTGATTGCTTCACTCACAATTATTTTTGGCGGCGTTTACGGGCTCGAATACTGGGTGTTAGTGATAGTCGGAATCGGGAATTTCGTTCTTCACAAAAAGCCATTGCTCCGGCACAGCGGTACCGTGATATCTTTGGGGACATTCATTGGGCTCAAAGTTTGGACTTATTTCGTCCCGGAAATATTGCCCGTACCACACCCCGGTACCCGCCTATTCTTTACGGTATTCACCGCGGCGGCACTGTTTCTGATCATGGTTCTCGAATTCCGCTTCATAGCGCACCAAAGCGCACGAGCCGAAGATGCGTTCATTGCGCAGCGTGATCTCGCCGATAAACTATTGCTCAATATTATGCCGCGCAGTGTCGCAGACGAGCTCAAAGCTAAAGGCAAATATGAACCGCGGCATTACGATTCGGTCACAGTGCTGTTTACTGATTTTGTCGGTTTCACAAAACTCGCCGCCACGATGTCACCGCACGATCTGCTCGCGTCACTCGAGACCTGCTTCAGCCAGTTTGACCGCATCGTGCAGAAATACGGGCTCGAAAAACTCAAGACGATTGGTGACAGCTATATGTGTGCTGCGGGTATTCCCGAGCCGGTAAACGATCACGCTGAACGCGCTGCGCGGGCGGCGCTCGATTTTCTTGCCATCGCAAGAGAGCAAAAGGCTCAGGCCGAAAAAAAAGGCTCTTCTTATTGGGATATCCGCATTGGTCTGCACACGGGGCCGCTGGTTGCGGGCATCATCGGTGACCACAAGTTTGCCTATGACATCTGGGGTGACACAGTCAACGTGGCTTCGCGCATGGAATCTGCCGGCGAAGTGGGCCACATCAACTTGTCGGCGGCGACGGCGAAAAGTATCGGCGACAACTTCGAAATTCGCTCACGCGGAGTGCAGAATGCCAAGAGCCTCGGCGATACAGAAATGTATGAATTGTTGAGCGCACGGCAGCATGTCCTGTGAAAAGGGCTTTATGCCTCAGAGATTCGTGATTTTCTGTGTCTTCGCGAGAAGCAATCCGCGACCCATCAAATATAATCTTATGAGAACTATGTTCATAAAAACAATTTCAACAATTATTATCACTGCAATGTTTGCGGCCCCGGCGATCTCTGCAAACAAGAAAGTCAGCAAGGTAAAAACTGCGCTACTGGAAAAAACATTGCGGTTGGCAGATGCCGCCAGGCCTTATGACCAAGGTGGTTGGTATGTACCTCAATCGCATTCCGACGTTCTGTATTTTTTGCAAAACAGAATTTTGCTCGTGTCTATTTCAACGGGTGTCTGCAAGAACGTAGGTGGCCGGGGGGTCTGTTTACCCATGGCAGCACGATATCCCTTAACCCTTATTAGTTCGTCACCAAAATCTCTGACCTATACAATCGGAAAGAATGCCGATACGGATAACAATGATCCGCAGGCTAAATATTTCGAAAATAAGAAGCTCCATATTCAATTTATTTCAGATAAGAAAATTGTTGCTACTTTCGATCAGGTTAAAGAGACATTCGAATTCTTTACTTCACAAGAGAGAATGAAAATGGAAGGCCCGGGAGCCCCCGAGGGCTCGCCATAAGTTCAAGAGAGGTACTCTAGCAGAGGCCGACAATTGGCTTCACGCCAGACGCAATCGAATGCCGCTTATTTTTCGAGCAGGCCGCCAAAAACCCAGATCGTTTCATTGCAGTCACCGGAGCTCATGTTGTTGCTTTCAACCCCGAGCGCTTTTTGGGCAGTGCGGCTAGCCACACACAAACTGCATTTATCGCGACTCTTGTTTTACTGATGTTCTCATATTTTTTCATTCGGGGGCAGGTCACGACGGTTCGCCAGCGCAAAATGTGGATTCTCGCCGCGACGATACTTTCGTTGGTACTGGTTTTTTTGATATATAAGAACGGCGCCCGCTTGAATGCCGTTACGTGGGGCAATCTCTTTGTCTTGGACGCTGTCTTTCCGCTGCTACAGCACCGCATACCGAATCTGCATCGCCGTTTGGCATTTTTCTCTTTTTATGCGCTTTCAGCGGGTTTCATCGCTACATCGTATTTTCAGCTATTGCATAACATGCAGATCAACCGCATCGACTATGCCGAGGTGCAGGCGGCGGTGCAGCGCCTTTCGCTGCCAGGCCGTCATCTGCTGATTGCCCACCAGGGATTCGACTATTTCTATTGTTACTACCGAAAGGGCGATGCTTTCCATTTTCTTGCTGAAGACAAGCACCGTGGGCGAGAAGTGTTTCGTGTGCTCTACGGATTTCCCGCGGTTACGCTGCGGCGAACCTCTCTGCGTTAGAGAAAAAACTGTTGTTTACGTTTAGAAATCCGACTGACGAACGTGATTTGTTTCTGCGGCAACGCGACCGTGAACGCACCCAGCAACTTCAGAAGCTTCGGTAATTACCCAGCGCTGTCAATAGAGATTATTCTTGTAATCCCAATCAAGCCCCGTTTGCAAGACGCCCGGCATCGAGACGGCAGCCTTTGCCAGCGTCGCCTCTAATCCGTTAACTTTACTGAGCTTCATATGGGTTTTCCAGATTTCTGTGGGATTAAATTTTGCGGTCGGTTCGTTCGGCGGCCAGAGTTTCGCTCTTGTCAATGCCTGGCTCTGCTCGAGTGAAACGTGTTCGGGTTGAACCCTTATGACCAACAATGGATCTTTCTCGGCAACGATGAAGCGGTCTTTTTGTGGGTGGTCAGAATACATCACCGCCTCCCCTTTGATGCGCAGAATCTGCGAGCTGCCTGCGAGCATCGCCAGAATTTCAATCTGCGGTTGAGTCAATATATTTCGAAATCCATCTACTCTCTTGTTACCCGGTCGGTCTGAATACCAGAACTGGCCGTCACGCAGCTGCAGCAGCATACCAGCCGGGTCACCCTTAGGGCTCATGTCTGCTCTTCTTTCACGATCACTGGTCGCAACCAGCATGAAACGAGTCTGTTCACAGAACTCGCTTTCACTGTTCGCGGCAGAACCGGGCTCATATTCGTGCCACAGCTTCGAGCGCATGAACGCCTTGGCGCAGTGGAGATAACATTCAGAAACGTTGACCGTGACTTCGGTGTCGGAAACGTCGGTCACGGTTCCGTTAACGCGCAGGCTTTCTTTTAGAGTGGGGATTACAAAAAGTGAACCCCAGCCGTCGCCTTTGCCAATTGAGTCTGGCCGGTCGATGGAATTTCTTGGCACGGTCAGGGAATGAGCGCTCGCTTTCACAAACCCAGGTTCACCACCCGCGATAGTGGCCTGCACCAGATTGTCGGTCAGCCGGGCCGAAGATATGAAAACGCAGGGCGAGGTGGATATCCAGCGTAATGCCTCATCGTCGAGAAAGTCAATGACTTTCAAATCTCTGGGGCCTGGAGTTTTGCCGACGCAGGCCTCTAATGCGCTGACGGATTGGACAAGTTTTTCGTGCATTGCAGCCAAGACACTTTCTGGCTTGTGCGCGTAAGACCGTAAACTTATTTTACGGTTTCATTGGTGCATTTGCTGGCTCTGACTGGCCATCTCATGCAATCCCTGGACTACACAGTACTCGCCGCACCTTAACGGGCGTCTGTGTTCTCGGTCTTCAGTCAGCAATTTTGCGCCACGGCTTAGCTGCCTCAAGCAGAAACGCAATCTCGAGCAGCGTGCGCTCGTCGCCGTGCGCGGCCTGAAATTGCACGGCAATCGGCAGACCTGCTTTTGACATCCCCACTGGCAGAGAAATTGCCGGGCTGCCTGCGGCGTTATTGAGCGGCGTAAAGGCAACGTACTGCGTCAGGCGCTCGAACAGCGTTTCAAAGGGTGTGTCGGGATTCAGGTGGCCGAGTTTCGGTACTGTGTGCCCCAATACGGGGGATAGCACAGCGTCATAGTTCTTTAAGACCTGCGCGTAGAGATCTGCCGATTTGTAAAGGCGGTAGAGCATCATCGGCGTCGAAAGAATGTTCTTCTTGTAATGTGTTACGAGGCCCTTGCTGAAAGAGTCGAGCCGTTCGGCATCAAAATCAGGGGCGAGCACAAATTTGCCGAATGTGCCCAGCAAGAAGGCGAGCATCGACCAGTAGAGCGTGAAGTCCTCAATGAATGATTTAGGTACAGGCAGCGGCATCGCCTCGACATTGTGCCCAAGCGACTGCAAGAGTTTTGCAGTGTCTTCAACGACCTTGCGGGTTTCGGCGCAGGTCGCATTGCCTGTAATCGAATCAACCACTAGACCTATACGCAATTTCTTCTTTGATGGACCTTCGACAGTGCCTATGGGTTTCAACTTATCATTGCGGTAGACCGCCTCCATCGCGGCATGAAACCGCGCGGTGTCTCTGACCGAGCGAGTGACGACGCCTTCGCTGACGATATTGATTGGCATTGAGTTGGCAGAACTGTTGTTGAGGTGGCGATTGCGCGTAGGCTTAAGGCCCACAAGCCCGCAGCACGCCGCGGGCACACGTATCGACCCACCGCCGTCGTTGGCGTGCGCAATTGGTACAACCCCTGCAGCGACGAGTGCAGCCGACCCCCCCGACGAGCCACCGGCAGAATAGTCGGTGTTCCACGGGTTGCGTGTCGGGTGTTCGCCCGCGAACTCGGTCGACGCATTGAAGCCGAATTCGGGCAGCGCGCTTTTGCCCAGTACGTTGAAGCCGAGCGAAAGGTATTGTTCTGTGTAGTCGCCGTGTTTCGCGGCGATCTTTGCGGTGAACGCACGCGAACCATTGCGTGTCGGAAAACCCTCAAGATCGGCGTTGTCTTTAATGAAGGTTGGCACTCCCGCAAACATGCCCTGGCTAACCGGGGTGCGTGCAGAATAGAGCGCCGCGTCGAACGCCGGGACTTCGATTGCATTAAGAACAGCATTGACCTTTTGCGCGCGCGCGATGGCCGCTTCGGTAACTTCAAGAGGGTTCAGCTTGCCATGCTTAATGAGGTCTGCGATGGCCGTGGCATCGTCTTCACCCAGGGCGTCGTCTGTAAAGGCGTGTACTTTGCTGCTCATGGGTAAAAACTCCTATTTGGTGAAGTGGCTGCAGTAAATTTCATGTCCGAAAGTATGGAGTACAGCGTTATATGCTGCAGAGGATTAAATCCTCATTTTTCTCAGGAGACAATTAAAATGAAAAAACTGTTCACAATTCTGTCGCTCGTTATCGCTGCGGCAATCGTAGCGCCTGTTATGGCACAAGAAGCACCTTCTACACCAACTGTAGAAACAAAAGAAACCAAAGCAGCAGCTAAAAAAGCGGCGGCAGAAGAAAAGAAAGCGAAAGCAAAAGCAGCCCGCGAAGAAAAAGCGGCAAAAGCAAAAGCAGCGCGCGAAGAAAAAGCAGCAAAAGCTAAAGCAGCAAAAGAAGCAAAGGCAGCAGCCAAAGCAGAAAAAGCAGCAAAAGCAAAAGCTGAAAAAGAAGCAAAAGCAGCGGCGAAAGCCGGCAAATAATTCTTAGCTAATTGCAAATAAAAAAACCGGCGAAAGCCGGTTTTTTTATTTGCTACCACGCAATTTCTTTTTTGTCTCGCAAGAACTTGCCATTCGGAACCTTTTCTGCAGTCGCGAGCCAGACGATGGTTTCAGCACCCTGCTCAACTACGCGCGTCGCCCTTTCACCACCCATGTCAGTTTTAACCCAGCCCGGGCAAACCGAGTTGATGCTGATCTTGTCGGCGGCAAGGTCGTTGGCGAAGATGCGCGTGACCGCGTTCAGGGCTGCCTTCGAAATTCTGTAACCGGGGTAGCCGCCGCCCATTTCAGTGAGGCCACCCATACCGCTCGAGAGGTTGACAATGCGTGCATCGCCAGATTTTTTTAAGAGCGGCAAAAATGATTCAATCATGCGGTAGGGCCCGATGACGTTCGTGTCGAACGTATCTTTGATGATATCCAGATCTGCCTTTTTGCTATCGCTGCCGTCGAGAAAAATGCCGGCGTTATTGACCAGCACGTCTAGCTTGCCATAACGTTCGGTGACATATTTGACGAGCTGTGCAACGGTCTTTGCATCGCGTACGTCGGCGGCGAATGCGTCGGTGATAATGCCTTCGGCGGCCAGATCATCCTGCGCGTCGCGCACGTGGTCGGCGTTACGGCCGTTCAAAATAGTTTTGTGTCCGTCACGGGCGAGCTGGCGCACGACTTCGCGGCCGATACCGCGGTTTGAACCGGTGACGAGTATCACTTTCATACAGGCATCATATAGCACCGCCAACGGCGTGGCGAGCAAAAAGGGCCCCGCGTATCGCAAAGCTCTTGCCGTCTCAACCGGGCCGCGTAACAGAACCGATGATCCTGGGCAACAACAACAATAAGCGGCGCTGTACCACTACGTCGAATATGTTTTTGTTGTATGAATATGTCTGAACGGGCATTAATACTTTCGGGTGGCGGCGCCCGCGGTGCCTACCAGGCCGGCGTCTACCGTTATCTTTCAGAAATAAACTGGAAGCCTGATCTCATCAGCGGCACATCTGTCGGGGCTATCAACGCCTGCGCCATTGCCTCGGGATTCGACGCCCGCAAGCTGCAGACATTCTGGCTGAACATTGCACAAGATAATGTATTTGCCTTTTCGTTCTGGAGAAAAGTCTGGCAATTCATTTCACGAAGTGGGTATTCAGCGGTGCTCGACACGACTCCGCTCAGAAAATTTCTGTCGAACCATATCGACATACGTACGCTGAGCGAAAGTGATATCGAAGTGGCGATTTGCGCGATTAATATTGTGCGCTCAGAGTTGCGGTTCTTTAACAACAAAGAAATCGGCGTCGATGAAATTATGGCCTCGAGTGCGATTCCCCTGCTTTTTCCGTGGCAGAATGTTCAGGGCGAACCATATTGGGATGGCGGAATTATGGCAAACACGCCCATCTTACCGGCTCTTGAGCGCGGTTCTCGCGAGATCGTCGTCGTGCTGCTTTCGCCAGTCGGTGGCACGAGCATGGCGATTCCCAAAAGCAGAAAAGGAATCGCTGAGCTTATGCTCGAACAATCGCTTCTGGGTTCATACCAATCTTTCATGGCGGGCATTCATTCAGAGAAGCGAATGCATGAAGAACTTCGTGAGCAGGGTATTCTGGGTACCTTGCAGAGCATGGTTCGACCTCGCATCGTTTCAGGGGATACGAAAATTCTTACCGTGGCGCCGAAACGAATGCTCGGTGTCGCATCGATGTTAAATTTTTCGAGAACTCAGGCTGAAGACTTGTTAAGGCTCGGTTACGAAGACGCGAAACAACAGCTGGATTTCTAGCAGGTTCCCAAAAAGGAACCTGCAGCAGTCTGCGCTCATGGCCGATAGACACCTGCGATAAACGGCAGGCCGTAATCAAAATCGTCTTTGTGTACGGCGCGAAAGCCTGCAGCTTCGATAGCCGCGTGCGTGTCACGGTTGAGCTGGCAGCCCTCGGCCATGTGGCGCCAAAGGGGATTCATCAGGTTCTGCACCCATTGGCCGGTGCCGCTTTTGGCGCGCACGTGTTCGAGTGCGATCAGCCGACCTTCGGGTTTGAGCAGCTGTTTGAGTCGCGCCAGAGTGCCAGTGGGGTCGGGCACGGTACATAGTACCAGTGTGCAGACGACTGCATCGAGCGAGCCAGGTTTGACTTCGGCGGTCAGCTTCTCGTCTTCGAGCAGCCAGGGTCGTGTGCGAATCTTTGCAGCGTAGTTATATGTCCCGAGTCTCGCGTCGGCTTGCGCGCGCATAGAGTCTGAAGGCTCGAGCGCGAGAACATTTGCACCGGGGCCATAGAATTCAAAGTTGATGCCCGTACCGCACCCGAGTTCAAGAATTTCTCCCTGAAGGGCAGAAAGCAGCGCGCGCCGTCTGCCGCTCAGCGCATTTTTTTCGACGGCGCTCATGAGCGGGTCGTAAGCCGCCGAAAACACTTTGTTATACCAGCCGTTATGTTCGTTGCTCATGGTTCTTAATTCGGTTTGTTGATACCTAAGTTCTCGCGTACATACTTTTCAGGCGATACGATGATCTGTGCGATAAATGCCGCCAGACTCTTCTGTGAAACGACCGAGCCTTTTTCAGGCGTTCCTTTTTGGGTGATTTCGAAATCCACCTTTTCATCGCTTGTGAACAAGGCGGGCCGCAGAATCGTGAAATCTAAATCGGATCCCTCAATGAAATCGGCGGCGGCGCGGTGTGGCTGCAAGGCTGGCTTGAGCGGCGTCGCGTAAATGCCGTTGCAGCTGATAAAGATCAGACGCTTCACGCCAGAGGATTTCATGACCTGAACGATATTTTTCGCCATCTGCCCGAGGTCTCCCGAAAGGTTTGCATAGACAATATCCATACGGGAAACAGCGGCCTTGAGCTGCCCCAGGTTTAAGACGTCACCCTCGACAAGCCGGCAGTTGGGCATATCTTTGCTGCCCAACCGGCGCGCATGGCGCAGAAACAGGGTGAGATGAAGATCGGGTTTTTTGACCAGCAGATCGATGACGTGCCCGGCGATGTTACCGCCGGCGCCAAGTATGACGACCTTCTTCACGTTATTCCTCAACTCTTTGACGGATGCAATATCTGATTCGTTGTCGTGGCTTTGATCTGTGTTCCATCTTTGCTGACTGTATATTCGTTTAACCTTAAGCAGTTGGCAATCCCTATTCAAGAATGCGAAAATGCTTCGGGTCGTGCAGCCTGGCGTTGCGTTTTCAAGAAAAATCGCAAATCCGCTTTACCCCTCACGCGATTCAGATAGTCCATGGTGAATGTTATTCAAACGACTGCCGCTGATTTTGATATTGGTCTGCTCGCTGCCGATTGTCGCAACCGATCACCCTGCAGATCGGCTTCAGCTCGTGTTACCCGAAGAAGTGTCGCTGACAGCCGGCCGCTCGGCCGAGTTTTTTGTCAGTGCGCAGGTACCGGCGAACCATCACGTTTATCTGCGGCACGCGAACGCAAACGGCAAGGCGCTGCCCCTCAGTTTCAGTGTGCCCACGACTACCGGTTTTCAGCTGAGCGAAACCAAGCGCCCCAAGGGTATTCGGGTAGGCAATGAATTTGTGCTACGTGGCAAGGGACAGTTTTTTTTCGATCTTTCTGAGCTTGCGATGAACGAGTTTGGCGAAACGCATGCCGTGCCGCTGGCCATACGCGTGCAGATCTGCGAAGAGGGCGACGTTGGCATCTGCTACATGCCAGTCACGATAGAGCGGAAGCTAAAAGTCAGGATTACCGCACCTGAAATAAAATCACGCGACCTGCCTGACGCGTCTTTGCCGTGGGTAAACTCGCACGCCACGGCGCTCGAAGCGGCCAAACTCAAAAACCAGAATGTCTTTGCGCTTATATCAGACCCGAGTCGCTGCGGCGCGTGCGTGCAGCTTGAGAAAAAAGTTTTACCCGATGCGAAAGTGAACAAGATACTCAAGACACAATTTGTGCTCTACCGCGTACCAAAGAATGAATATTCGAAGGCGCCGATTAACGGCAGATTCGGAATTCCCTTCTATTTTATCATTTCGCCGCAAGGCGAGAACCTGCAGAAGTGGATGGGGGCGCCGGGCGCTCCGCAATTTGCGCAGATGCTTGAGCCCTATGCAAAAGGCGCAGCGGCGACGCCTGAAGTTGCCGCGCCGGCTGTGGCGGCAACCTCGATCCCCCTCAATTCTGGTGGCAGGCAGTGTGCGATTCCATTGAAGCAGAGTTATGCGTATCAGGCGACACAGAAGGGAGAATTTATTTCGTCGGGCAACATGCGCTTTGTCGCCAACGCGTCACAGCCGGGTACGTTCACGGTTCTCACTCTTGACCGCACGGGCGAAATCGATAGCTCGAACAGCGCGCGCGTGCTTCAGGGAAAACTTATCGTCGAAAAGTACCTCGGCGGCAACGACCTAGTCTTTGAATGCTCGCAGTATGGCGTGGCCGGCGCGGTGCCTGCACAGGCGCTGCAGTTGGGGATAGAACTCAGGTAGTTCTTTTCGGCGCGACGGGAAAAATCTTTTCGACGTCGTGCCGATTCGCCCCGCCAACCTCTCGACCGACCTCTACCGGGTCGCCGAGCTGATCTACGACACTGATGAGTACCTGTTCCCATTTCTTTTCGGCACGCGTGATCGGGCACTGCCGGTCTTGCGCAATCTCGTCACCCTTGAACACAATGCATTCTCACATCGCTACATTCAAGTTTACGACGAAGGGGGCGAAGTGCAGGCGATTCTTATCGGTTACAACCACCGTGAAATAGCAAAAGATGCAGAAGAGGCGGATTTCAAACGTGTGCTATCTTCGTTTGCACAGATCTTGATGGTCCCCAAATACTGGATTCTGCAACCCTTCATGGACAAGAGTGACGTCACGGGCTATTACATCCAGAACGTATGCGTTGCCGCCGAGCACAGAGGAAAAGGAATCGGCTCGGTTTTGATCCGCAATTTTTGTGAGGCGCACGACACCGACGTCTGGCTTGATGTCGAGCTTGGCAACAAAGCGGCGCGGCAGCTCTACGAACGGCTCGGGTTTTCCATAGCCTCAAAGAAGACTATTTTTTTGCCTGGTTTGGGCAGCTATCGCATGGTTCGACGGCTTCAACAATAGTGGTTCGACCCTGCTGTGATTGACGCGCCGTCTCGTCTTTGTACGCTGCACTATGCTAAGATACAAAGCGGATGTTTTGTCAGTATTTTATATGATCGTCACGACGGCGCTCTTGATCGTGAACTGGAACCTGCCAGAATTTAACGTTTGGTTGTTCTTGGGCTCGATTCTGATGGCTACCAGCTGCTTCGCGATGGCGCATAACCACAACCACATACCGATGTGGAGAATTGACTTTCTGAATAAGCTCACCGACTACTGGCTGACGCTTTTTTATGGTTTTCCCGTCTACGCGTGGATTCCGACGCACAACATGAACCACCACCAGCTCAACAACCGCGAGGGTGATTACACAATTACCTGGCGCCTGTCTGAGAAGAATAATCTCTTTACGATGATCACTTTTCCGTTCGTGAGCGCCGTCTACCAGCAAACACCGACTTCAAACTTTCTCAAGCACTACTGGAAGGTTAACAAACCCAAATTCTTCTATTATATCTCGCAGTACGTTGTCTGGGTACTGTGGATTGCAGGTGCGTTCTATCTCGATTCACGCAAGGCGTTGCTCTACGTGGCGATACCGATGATTGTCGCAACCCAGTTTGTGCTCATTATCAACTATATTCAGCACGTGCACACCGACGAAGAGTCGCAGTACAACCACTCGCGCAATTTCACGGGCCTCTATAACAAGTTCTTGCTCAATAACGGCCTGCACACAGCGCACCATGAGCAAATGGGCCTGCACTGGAGCCAGCTGCCTGAAGCGCACGCGAAAATTGCGCACCGCGTTGATCCTTCGCTGAACGAAGTTTCGCTCGGTTGGTATGTTATTCGCACGTATCTGCTTTCGCTCTTAATACCCAAGTTTCGCAGTAAGTCAATGCGCCTCGAGCGCATGGCACTAGCCGGCGGCGGTTCGCTTGAAAAGCGTTTTGATGCGTCGAATCATCTGGCATCTGCATCTGCAGCGCCTGCGGTGAAAGCCTCTGCGAAAAAGAAGTCTGCGGCAAAGCCGAAAGCAAAAGCGAAGGCGAAGCCAAGGGCAAAAGCCAAAAGATAATGGCGGCAGAATCGTCATTTGACGTTGTCTCTGAGGTCAATTGGCAAGAGGTGGCAAATGCCATCGATCAGGTGCAGCGCGAGATCGGTACTCGGTTTGATTTCAAAGGTACTAAAGTCGCGATTACCCTTGAAAATAAAGAGCTCACCCTCATCGCTGATGATGAGGGCAAGCTCAAGCAGCTTAAAGACGTACTCGATTCAAAACTGATCAAACGCGGCATTGCGCTGAAATCAGTCGATTACCAGAAGCTCGAAAGTGCATTTGGCGGCACCGTCAGGCAGAAAGCGAAGTTCATCAATGGAATCGCACAAGAACACGCGAAGAAAATCAACCAATTGATTCGTGACTCAAAGCTTAAGGTGCGCTCGCAGGTAATTGACGAGAAGGTGCGTGTGACCGCAAAATCGAAAGATGACCTGCAAGACGTTATGCAACTCTTGAACGGCGCTGATCTGCCGATTCCTCTGCAGTATAACAACTATCGTTGACTGCAGCAGTTTTCTGAAGACCTAGGCTGCTCGCCGCTCTGTGGGCTTGGTTCGACAAGCCCCGAAGGCGCAGACGACAGTACCGGTCGCATTGCTCGTTAACTCAAGGCTTGAATGTGCTGCCTAACTTCCGGATGAAACACACCGAACACGGTATAAAGTAGTCTTGATTGATGGGGTATTCTGGCCCGAAGCAAAGTGAATCTGCCATGCCTGCGATGCCGAGTATGACGTTGAAGACCAGTATTCAGACGAAGCAGTCCCCGGAAAAAGGGCGCTATCTATAGCGGGATTCACGTTAACCGTCACAATCGAGCTGAGTTCAGCAAATGTCGGTACCCGCCATGAAGTTCTGCCGGCGAATCCCGCCCCTGCGTTGAGCGCATTACAGGTGCTGTAGACCGGGCTCACGCCCCCACCGTCCAGATTTTGGCCGGCGACGTTGCCGTTACAACTATCGTTGAAGGCAGGGCAATAGGCAAACGTGCCAACGGTACCAGACCCGCCCGTACAATTGTTACTGCCGGAATTGTAGAGTGTTTCTGTGCCTGTATTATCCTGCGAACACTTCGCCCAGGTTATATTTCTACCTGAGAAATACACTGTGCCGTTGCTGTTATCCTGGTAGACGCCGCCTCCCGTGTTATAACCGAGAAATTTGCGTGATACCTGGCTGTTGGTCCGTATACCCTTGAGATTTTGTACGTCAGATGCCGAGAGCATGTATTCGGCATTTGGTGTTTGCGGGGCCGTTGTTAGCTGAAACGATATTCCGCCGCCGTCGAATGGGGTCACGCTCGCAACCGCTAGCGCAATGCCGCTGGTATTGACGATGCGATAGTTCGCCTTTTGAGCTGCCGTGGCCGCGTCTACTTTCTCGTTGTAGCTGACTAAGAGCGCATTGTATTGTGATGCCAGCACGGTGTCGATAAACGGAGCCGTCTGTGTCAGAAACTTTGCGTCGAGCTGCTCGTTTGTCGAATAACCAGAACAATAGCTGAGTGCACTCAGCGATAGCAGAATAAATCTCATATGGGTTATCATGGTCGGTGGACCAATATCTTCCCTGATCCGAGACCGGCAATTCGAATTAAATCAAATTCTGGTTTGCGCCATGTATGACTTTGCCGGCCCGAATCGCTATAGGTAAACCATGGAAAACGCAAGCATCTCAGAGACCTTCAAATCAAAGCCACTTGTTGCGATTCCACGCGGGTACAAAACTTTCATTACCAATGCCGGAATCAAAGACAGCAGTCTCGACCTCGGCGTCGTCGTTTCAGAAGTACCGGCAAATGCCGCGGCGGTTTTCACGCGCAACCAAATCAAGGGCAATCCCGTACAGGTGGGCATGAAGCACATTAAGGGTAGAAAGGTAAGCGCTGTCGTGGTGAATTCGAAGAACTCAAATGTCGCGACCGGCAAACCTGGCTACGACGATTGCGTCAAGATCTGCAAATCCGTCGCCGATCAGCTGGGCGTTGCGGTGGGGCAGGTTTTTCCTTCGTCGACAGGCGTCATCGGACGCAGACTGCCAGCAGCAAGAGTGATCGCTGCTTTGTCGTCGCTCAATAAAAATCTAAACGCCAATGCGGATTTCGAAGGGTTTGCAAAAGCGATCATGACGACAGATACTTTTCCCAAATTTGTGTCGCGTAAAGTCGGCAAAGCAACTATTGTCGGTGTCGCGAAAGGTTCTGGTATGATCGAGCCCAACATGGCGACGATGCTGTCTTATATCTTCACCGATGCCGCGCTGCCGGCCGCACAGCTGAAGCGCCTTCTAAAAGCCGCCGTTGAGCCTGCCTACAATTCATTATCTGTCGACACCGATACATCCACCTCTGACACCGTGCTCGTCATGGCCAACGGGCTTGCGGGAAAGGTGAGCCTGCCTGCGTTCACCAAAGCATTCAACGAGATCACGCTCGAGTTGACGCGCATGCTCGCCCGCGACGGTGAAGGGGCGACGAAACTTTTTACCGTCACGGTAAAAGATTGCCTGAATGAAAAACAGGCGAAGGCCGTCGGCAAGAGCATCATCAACTCGCCGC
The DNA here is from genome assembly GCA_942492915.1 of uncultured Leptospiraceae bacterium. Taxonomy (GTDB): domain Bacteria; phylum Spirochaetota; class Leptospiria; order Turneriellales; family Turneriellaceae; genus Turneriella. Next base: position 2,618,307 of record OW818662.1, on the reverse strand, counting down.
TCGTGAAGACTGCGATCTACAAAGGTGACCCGAATTGGGGTAGAATTTTCATGGCAATCGGCAAAACACCCGGTGTCAAAGTGGACCCGGAGAAGATACGCATCCGTTGGGGCAATAGGTCATATACGAACGAACAACTCAGCGACCTCACCGCGTATCTTCAGCAGAACGAAGAACTCAGGCTCGAAATCTCGATGGGCACGGGTAAGAAATCATGGACTGTGTACGGCTGTGACTACACAGAAGACTACGTAAAAATCAACGCCTATTATACGACTTGAACAAAGAAAGCGACGTAATTACGCGCCGCTGCCTTAACAGGGAACGAGGACTTAAGAGAGTGAAAACGACGAGTGCACAACTTTCTTCAGTTCAATGTGCATGTCTTTCATCGCCCGTTTCTCGTCGACGCACTGGTCAAGGTGCGCCTCTACGTAGGCCTGAGCAAATTTCTTCATCGCGTTTGAGGCCGCTTTCGTCAGCTCGATAGTTTTTACGCAATCGGCCTCACCCGAAGTCACCATGCGCTTGAGCGCCTCGAGTTGACCCTGAATTCGGTTGATTCTGTGTACCAGTGCATCGCTTGCCATAACTCAACATAACAAAGTAGTCCAAAAGAGTCCAAAATAATGGGAGTTCTACCCTACCTTGGACATCGGGCTCCCGTGGGCCGTTGGGCCCCGACCACCTTAAATGTGGGCAAAAAAATGCCGATAATGAGGTGTGCGAAAGATTCTGGTCTATTTGGTATTTTCTGCGGTTCTTTGGCCCAAAGGGCATCGCATGCTGGCTCGGGTTGAGCGCATCGACCCGGTAACGTCTATTGCCGAAATTACCAGCGCAGAGACCCTCGCGCGTGGGCAGGCATACCTTGTTCTCAACGAATCGGGCGAGACGATGGGTACGGCGGTCGATTTGCAGGTGCGTGGCGCCGGCAGCTATAGCTTTCGCTTTGAGGGTCGCCGGCGCGCGCTTAGCGCCGGTCGCCGTATCGTCGTTGTCGCGCAGGGTGGGGCCTTCAGCGCGCTCGCCGATCGGCCGCGTACGATTCGCGAGGCGGGGCTAAGGTATGAGTCGCGTGACCCTGAGCCGATGCAGCTCATTCCAGATGGCCTGCTTATCGCGGGCAACCAACAGGCCGGCGAGTTGCATTTCGTGCCGGCCGGGCAAAACGGAAAGATTCTTAACCGATTTGATATTCCGGCATTCTATCTCGATAAGCACGAGGTCACCATAGGGCAGTTCATGCGCTACCTTGAAGAGACGCGAAGTACCGTGCCGTCAGACTGGGCCGAGGCCAGCGCCAAACAACCCGTGACGCGAGTCAGCTACCGCCAGGCTGAAAGTTACTGCGCGTGGGCAGGCAAGCGACTGCCAAGTGAATTCGAATGGGAAAGGGCCGCGAGAGGAAACCAGATCGTCAGTTCTCAGAATGAAGTTTATGCAGAATCGCGCTCGTATCCCGTGGGGGATCAAAATGCGCAAGAAATCTGCGTCACGCGCGAAAACGCCGCTGCCCCTCTTGACATCGACCAGCTTAAAGATACCAACAGTTTTGGCCTTACCGGTATGTGCGGCAATGCCGCCGAATGGACGAACAGCTGGCTTTTGCCCTATCGCGGCAACACGCATCACGACCTCAGATTTGGTAAAAAATACAAGGTGATTCGGGGCGGTTCATACGAACATTCCCTCGAATACGCGAAGAGTCATGTCAGGCTCGCAGGCGGTATACCATCGCTCGCGCGCGATCGCCGCGCCGGCTTTCGCTGTGCGCGAAGTGATTAAAAGGTTCTTATTTCCGCAGCCTGCTAGTTCAACAACGGTTCTTTGATCATTGTCGAAAGTTTCTTTTGGGTGGTCGCTGGAATTTTCGGTCCAAGGCTTGTGATGCCAGGGGCTGCTCCGCGCCACAAATGCCGTAATGCTGACAGAAATGAAGACGGTGTGACTTTATCGAGTTGCACCAGATAGTCGCGCCAGTCTTTGACGATTCCGTGATAGAGGTGTGTGCGGGCGTTGAAGCTTGCGCGACGGTACGCGCTTTCCATCGCCAGCTCGATGCTGCCTCTGAGGCCCGATTTACTTTCTTCGAGCTCACCCGCGTCAATGCCGCTCGCAAGTTCATTGACCTCGTGCAGCGCCGTTTCGACAGCCGTGGTATACTTATCAGGCGAAGTTGCGCAAAAGATTCCCCAGACGCCTTCATGCAGAAACTGTGAGTGAAATGTGCTCACCGAATAGCACAGGCCTTTTTTCTCGCGCAATTCGACGAAAAGGCGCGAAGACATCGTTCCGCCAAGGTAATGCGTGAGCACCTGCATGTCAGCTGGTTGGTCGAGACGCGTTTTTTCGCCTGGTAACGAGAGTACAAAATTGATCTGTTCGAGATCTTTTGCCTGGTGTTTCAATAACTGCTGTTTGACTGGCCGCGCGGTCTGAAATTCAGGCTGCCGAAACTCGTCACTTTGAAATCCGGGTCGTCCCTGCAGCGCGTGGTCCCGGCGATCGAAATGTTTTACAATTTCTGCGATCAGCGCCTTTTTCTCTGAGGCGCTGGAGTAGAGCGCGCCGGCGAGCGAGAGCACCGTGCCCTGCGGACCGTAGTGCGAGCGGTAATACTCGTAAAGCTCGTCGCGCGTGGTTCGTGCGATTCCGCGCGCATTTCCCGCGATGGGACGACCCAATGAATTATCTCCCATTTGGCTGTGGTAAAACAGGTCGAACAAGTAGTCGTCGGGTTGGTCTTCACCCATCTTGAGTTCTTCAACGATCACCTTTTTTTCTGCGGTGAATTCTTCTTTGCTGAACGTCGAATCAAAAAACATATCGGCGAGCACGTCGAGCGCGACGGGCAGATGCCGCCCACTGAGGCTGATATAATAATCGGTGATCTCTTTGCTCGTCGAGGCATTCATGTGCCCGCCGAGGCGGTCTACGGCCCGTGAGATTTCTGTGTAATGGCGTTTGCGCGTGCCTTTGAAGAGCATGTGCTCGACAAAATGAGAATAGCCCGATTCAGCCTTGCGCTCAAAGCGAGAACCTACGGGCAGCCAAAGGCCGACCGTCGCGCTCGTGCGGTGTGGAATATTCTCAAGAATAACCACCAGCCCGTTTTTCAGGATGATCTTTTCTACCTGAAAGGCAGGCCTAGTGGTTCTCCAGAGCATAGTGCGCTCGCCGGGCCTATTGCTCGGCGTCGCGGATAGAAAGCGATATTTTTCCCTGGCGGTCAATTGCCAGAACCTTAACCTTCACTTTCTGTCCTTCTTGCAGCACATCATTGACATTCGCAATGCGTTCTGCGGCTACTTTACTGATGTGGCAAAGTCCGTCGCGGCCCGGCATGATTTCGATAAAGGCGCCGAATTCCATGATCTTGCGCACAGTGCCGTCGTAGATTTTGCCGATTTCTGCTTCTGCGAACTGGCCTTCGATCATCGCGCGCGCCTTGCGCGCCGATTCGCCGTCGTTAGAAGCGATCTGTACCAGACCGTTATCGTCGACGTTGATCTCGGCGCCTGTTTTCTCGATGATCGAGCGGATGTTCTTGCCACCCGGCCCGATGAGCTCGCCAATGCGGTCGCGATCGATCGTCAGAGTTGAAATTCGCGGCGCATTGTCTTTGAGTTCGGTACGCGGCTTCGCCAGCGCCTCATCCATAACTTTGAGAATGTGTTCGCGGCCGGCCTTCGCCTGGTGAATCGCCTTTTCCATAATTTCGTAGCTGATGCCCTGAACCTTGGTATCGAGCTGAAAGCCGGTGATGCCTTTGGTGGTACCTGCGATCTTAAAGTCCATGTCGCCGAAATGGTCTTCGAGACCTGCGATGTCTGAGAGCACGGCAAACTTGTCGTCTGAGGTAATAAGACCCATCGCAATACCGGCAACGGGCGCTTTTATCGGCACGCCACCATCCATAAGTGCGAGGGAACCTGAACAGACCGTAGCCATTGAAGACGAACCATTTGATTCGAGAATTTCAGACACGAGGCGCATCACATAGGGAAAGCGGCTTGCGTCGGGCACGACTGCTGCCAGCGAGTTTTCTGCCAGTTTGCCGTGACCAATCTCGCGACGACCGGGGCCCATAAAGCGCTTCACTTCACCGACGCTGAACGGCGGAAAGTTATAGTGCAGGTAGAAACGGCTCGAAGATTCGCCTTCGACGTCGTCGGTATCCTGAGCGTTGCTTTCGGTACCGAGAGTCAAAACGCCGAGCGACTGGGTTTCACCACGCGTGAAAAGCGCCGAACCGTGCGTGCCGGGCAGCACGCCGACACCGATGCTGATCGCACGAATCTCGTCGAGCTTGCGGCCGTCGGCGCGCACGCCGTCGTGAAAAATCTGGTCACGTACGACATCCACCTCGAGATCTGCAATAAGAGACTTGATGAGCTTTTCGCGCTTTTCGGCGGCGTCTTTCTCAAGACCTGCGAATTCGGGCTTGAACTTTTCTAGCACGGCTTTCTTGGTTGCGTCGATCGCGGCCTGGCGCTCGAATTTGCCTTTGATCTCATTGGCCTTTTTCATGTCGGCGAGACCCAGAGCAGCAATTTGTTTGCGCAGTTCGGTGTGCGTTTCAGCCGGGGCGATTTCTTGCCGAGGTTTGCCTGCTTTCTCTCTGAGCTTCAGCTGCATTTCGCAGAGGCGCTTGATCTCTTCGTGGCCCGTTTTGACTGCAGTGATCATGTCAGCTTCGGTCGCTTCGTCCGCTAGGCCTTCGATCATTGTAACGGCTTTGATGGTGCCGGCAAGCGCGAGGTTGATATCAGCAGCCTGAATCTCATCTCGGTTTGGGAAAAGAATGAACTTGCCTGCTACGCGCGCGATGCGCACACCCGCTACGGGGCCGTCGAATGGCAGTCCCGAAATGGTCAGCGCTGCCGATGCCGCAGTGATTGCGTGCACGTCGGCGCTGTAGTTCTTCTGCGCGCTGAGCAGCGTAATGAAAATTTGAACTTCGTTTGTGTAGTTATCAGGAAACAGCGGACGAATCGGGCGGTCAATGACGCGCGATGTCAGAATTTCTTTGTCAGACGGGCGGTTCTCACGCTTGAGAAAGCCACCGGGAAAGCGGCCGCCTGCATAATACTTTTCGCGGTATTCGACCGTCATCGGAAAGAAATCGAGGCCTTCGCCTGACTTCTTGGCACCCGTCGCGTTTGCCATGAGCACCATATTGCCCCAGCGAAGCAGCACTGAGCCGTCGGCCTGGCGTGCCCACATGCCTGTTTCGAGTTCGTAAGGCTGACCCTTAAGGTCTACTGATTCTTTGTGTACTTTGAAATCGTGTTGCATAGTCGTATCCTTTTGGTGTGTGCAGCGCTAAGACACGACGTTGCCTGCTTAAAGCAGAGAACAACCGCATGTCTTAACGCTGCGAAATCCCGTGGGTTGGCCCGCGGGAAACCTGGGAAGGTTATTTACGGAGATTAAGTTTCGCGATAATCGCTTTATAGCGATCGACGCTGTTTCGACGCAGATAGTCGAGCAGGCTGCGTCGGCGGCCTACCATCTTCAAAAGGCCCACGCGTGAGTGGTGGTCTTTGACGTGTGCCTGAAAGTGGCCTGTCAGGCGGTTGATTTTCTCAGTCAGAAGCGCTACTTGTACTTCAACCGAACCGGTATCTTTCGAGCTTTTCTGGTGTGTAGCGATTAGCGCTTTCTTTTCTGCAGTTGCGAGCATATTTCCCTTTCTTTAACTTTTCCCTTATGTTTGTGTCAGACTTGGCATTTTAAACAGGGTGACAAGAGTTTTGCGTCTATGGCTCTGCACGGCCTGCCGGCCTGTCAGGCTTAGAAATCCAGCCCGCGGCTGCGGCCAAAGGTATACCGCAGGGCGGCCGACACGCTCGCGCCCGAGTAGTTATTCGAGTCATTTTCTGCGTAGAGCAGTGCATGCGCGACGCCAATTCGCGGTATAAATGAAATTTCATGGGAAAGCAGAATTTCGACACCGATTCCCGCTTCAGCGTAGAGTGTGTTGATATTCTGTGAAAAATTGCCATCGGGTCTTCGCACTTTGGCGGTGATGCTGCCGGCATCGACGTAAGGCAGAAGGGTAATGAAATTCGGCAAAAGGTGGTAGCGCGCCTCGGTGCGCAGCGTCGCTAACGCAATGGTTCTTTGGTTCAGCCCCGGCTCGGCCACGAGGCCTGTCCCGCGCAGAAAAAGGTTGAAGTCGCGAAAAGCGAGTCCGAAGCCGAGGCCGCCACCGAGGCCGGTCGGTTGATCTGAAGGTACCAGTGCGTTGGCCCCGATGTCGAGCAGCATACGGTCGCCGAAGGTGACCGTATGTGGTTCAGCGGCAAGGCTGCCTGCGGCGAGAGCGAAGGCGACGAGCGCGATGCGGATAGTATTTTTTTTCATTTTATTTCCCCGTTATTTTGTCTGTTGCTGTGTTACGCTAAAGATGTCTTGCACTATACCCTGCGAAATTTCGTCGACGACGTTAAAGAGCCGCACATCGACGGGTGATTCTGTTGTTGAGCCGCCGATTTCCTTTTTCTTCATTAAATCAAATATTTTCGATTCGATTACAATATTTCCCGTTTTTGCGCTCACCGAATAGAATCCGAAAATCAGGTAGTCTGCGCCCGTCGCCATCTGAAACTCTTTCAGGTTCTTCTCTGTGATATCAGAGGGTGAGCGAAAAATGCGCGCGCCGGCCTCGAGACTTTTCTTCTCATTGGCACGGTCGTACTCGAATATCTTTTTCATCGAATCGTCAATCGCGATCGACAGCGAAGAAGCGAGCCAGGTATAGAGCGGCGTGTTCGTGCGGTCGTAAAAGTCGAGAATGGCGACGCTCGCGAGCCCACCCGAGGCGCCTTGTGCAGACATGCGGTCTTTTTCTTCGGCTATCTTGTTAATCTGCTCTTCGCTGAGCACTACCAGCGGTCGTTGCATTTCAGCGATCATGCTCTCAAGAATCTCGGCATTGGCCGATGACTTAGTCGGAAAAGAATCCTGAAACCAGACCATGCCGCCCGCTGACAGGTCAAAGCCGCGTGCGAACGAATTTTTGCCGTCGGGATTCAGCAGCAGAAGATAGTCTGCCCCGGTTCGGGTGCGAATGCGGTTCAAAATGCCCCTGAGCTCGCGGTCGAATCCGTAATCTTTGGCCGTGACAATCGCCGCGTATTCGTTGTACTCCATACGATTGACTTCGTTGTCGCCCGCAGCCGAAAGCGGCGGAGGCACAAGCGCAAGATTCTGTGTTGGGGGGTAATACGATACGCGCTGCGTCATCAGATGGCGTAACGGTTGCAAATCGGCGGGCGACGTTGGTGAGAAGTCCGAACCTGAAAGGGCGTGCACGTTGAAGTTTTTCGCCAACAGGCTGATATAGAAGTCATTGAGCGGCACCGCGTCGAGCGGCGTCAAGATCGCGAGTTTGTTCGCTGCAGTGATCGGCCGGCTGAGGTAGCGATCATTCTCGAGTGGCAAGATGGTGCGCAGCAGGTCGATTACGATCGTTTCGGGTTTTGAATACACAGTGAAAGAAGCGAGCTTACCAGTAGTGGTGTTGTAATGGTAGAGCTTAACCAGCACGAATTTTTTATCCGGGACTTCTGCAGTAGGTTCGATCTCGTTGCCGTCTTCGTCTTTTTCTTTCTCAGAATATTCAAATATTTCACCCGTCAGCAGGTCGCCACCTTCAAGGGCCTTTCTGATCTCTGTATATTCTTCGGGCGCATAAAGAACCCGTGATGCGATTTTTTTCTCTTCGCGTAAGCGATTGAATTCGTTGGGATAAATGACGCGACCTTTTTGCGCGCGCGTGTAAGCCTTGCTCAAGAAGATGGGAAAGCGCAAAATAATCTCTTTCGAAACAGGAGTGTCGATGCGCCTTGTAAAAGTGCCGATCGCCGTCGTGCGCACCGCAGAGAGCGCGTTCGCAAGCATCGTCGCAGTGATAATGGCGAGAGCGAGTTTCAAACTGCGATGCCTGAAGGGTTACTTGCCTTTCTGCATTGTGTCTATCATGCTGCCGATAACGCTCTTGAGGTCGTCTTTGCGGCCGACGCTGTAGTTTTGCACGTAGACAAGCTGCATGTTGTCGAGTTTGATCGCGCGCGCCCAGGTGTAACCGGCATCCCACTTTGCGAGCGAGAGCAGAACCACATAGCGGACTCCGAGCTTCTTCTGAAGCCCCTGAAGCATTTCAATTTTCAGATTTTCAAAGTTAAAAATGTGCAGCTTGTAGATATTCTCAAAGACCTTGTCGGCGACCGCAACCTGCCGCTGCGGATTTTTCGGATCGAAAAGGTTGGTCACGAACGCGGTTTTTTTCAGGCTCTTGACATCGAGCACGTCATCGGTCGTATAAAAATCGGTGGCGTTGAACGCCTTGACTTCATAGCCCCCGCGCATGAACTCCATAAATACGGCGTTCTTGAAGTCGTTTTCGCCCTCGACGAGTATCGCAATATTCGAGTTTTTGGGAATCGACTCTTTAATGACGTAGTTGTTTCGCGTTGACCTGCAGGCACCCGTGGCAAAAATCGCGGCCAGCACAATAATAATCGACTTTTTTGTCATAATTCGAGGCGCTCCGTACGAATTAGTACGTCAAGACATTTCGGCGGTCACAACTGGGAAATCATGTTTTCCCAGAAACTGGTCGCGGCGAAGCGAACGTTGAGATCATACGAGTCGGCGATTGTTTCAGCGACGTCGGCGAGCGTCGAACGAATGCCGAGATTCGCCTGGCGTCGTGGCCGAAACATGCGTGAAAACACCATGAGTGGTACGTATTCGCGCGTGTGGCTGGTGCCTTCAAATGTAGGGTCGTTGCCGTGATCTGAGACGATGTAGAGCATGTCTTCGTTTTCCATCGCCCGCAAAAGGCGCGGTAGCTCCCGGTCGAGCGATTCGAGCGCGTCAACGTAACCCAGCGAATCGCGGTTATGGCCATAGAGCGAATCGAGGTCTGGCAGCGTTGCAATCACAAAAGACTGTTTCGACTTGTTGGTCGGCGCATCGCGAATAACTTGTCCCAGCACTTCAAGGCATTCGGCGTTACTTTTGACTGCATAACTTTCGCTCATCGCAGCGCCTTCGATCATTTCTGAGACTTTGCCCAGCGAATAGACGGGTATACCCGCGTCGAAAAGTGTCGTCGCGAGCGTGGGAGATCGCGGTGGCGAATGAAACATCGCGACAGGCGCCGTCTCGTCGATAATGAAACCGGCAACATCGCCTGTAAAATAGTGTACGTGCAGGCGTCCGAGACTGTGCGTGGAAAGTACCTCCCACGCTGTGTGGCCGAGCAGGTAAAATTCATCGGGCTGAAACTTTTCATTGTGCACGTAAATGTGTACCAGAGAATCATCGGTCACGAGTAGAATCGGACTGCCGGTATCGAGGTGGGTCTCACCGTACTTGGTGAGAAAACCCTGCTGGACGTCGTTGGTGTTGCCAAGAAAGTTGCGGCCTGAGGCCTGCGCGAGCTCTTGCATGATTTCTTCGCTGAGCCCTTTCGGATATGTGAGGTATTTATCTTCCTGGTAGGTGCCTAACAGTTCGCGATGGCCGCCGATACTGTCGTTGCCCTCGTTGCGCTGCGTCACCTTGCCGAAAAACCCGAGTGTTTCTTCTTCGCGGGCCCAGCCTTTGACGTACGTCAGGTTGGCGAGCCCCATGCGCGCAAAATTCGGAATCTCGATCTTGGGTTTGAGTTCGCCGATATGCGAAAGTGTATTCGCGCCGCGCGGCCCGTACAGGTACGCGTCGGGTTGTTCGCCGACCCCCAGGCCATCGATCACGAGCACAATTGATTTGCCGATACCAAGCGACACGGGAGGAAACTTGCCGTCGCCGAGTCTTGCCGGCAACCGGGAATACGGTGAGGCAAGAATTTGCTTTTCGCTCTGCCCTCGGGTATATAATCTCTCAGATGAAATTTCATTTCATGCTGCCTGCAGCGCTCGCGTTTGCGACGCTCTGCTGCAATTCGGGCGAAAAGTCACTGCTTGTGCAGATTGGCACGAGACAGAAGAAAATCCCCCTTAGCGAGCTCAAAAACACCTTCGGCAGCACGAACGTCACTGTCGACGACCACTACCTCAAGCGGGCCGTGAACTACCGGGCAGTTCCGCTGGCGAAAATGCTGAAAACCTTGACGACTGAATTTCAGGCGTACGACGAATTTATCTTTCGCTGTGCCGATGGTTACCTCGCGCACGTGAGTCGTGAAGATTTTGAAGCGGGCAGGCTCGACAGTTTTTTTCTCGCCTATGGTGAGGATGCAGACTCGTTCAGATCGAAGATACCTCAGGGCAAGGCTGAAGTTTCTCCCGAGCCATTTTACGCCGTGGCAACGGACGCCGCAGGTTTTGCTACGCTGTCGTGGCCCTATGAACTCGTGGCGATCGAGCTGGTGAATTTCAAACAGACTTTTCCGGCTTTGTATTTCGCAGGCATCGAAAAGAGCATCGAAGCCTCAAAGGGCTTTGCGCTTTTCAGAAAAGAATGCCTGAAGTGCCATTCTCTCAACCTGCAGGGTGGCGATATCGGTCCCGAGCTGAATGTGCCGCTGAACGTAACGGAATACCGCGACGCCGCGACATTAAAGAAGTTCATTCGCAATGCGTCAGCGTTTCGCGCCAAGTCGAAAATGCCGCCGTATACGCATTTGAGCGATGCGCAGTTAGAGAGTATTCTGGCTTATCTGAAGGCGATGGCAAAACACAAAGTCCTTAAATGACTGCGTAAGGCGCAATCATTTAAGGACCAATATACTTCTTCTTCGCTGCGTTGTGCTCTTTGAAGTCTTTCGAGAAATGGTGCGCATCGTCGCCCTTAAGCACGAAAAACTTATATTCCGTCTTCTCAGGGTTCACGGTGGCGTTGATCGCGGCGATGCCTGGCGAGCCGATCGGGCCCGGGGGCAGGCCTTTCACACGGTAGGTGTTGTAAGGCGATTCGACCTCGAGGTCTTTATAAAAAAGCCGGGCCTTGGGCTTTTCAAAGAGGTACTGCACCGTCGCGCATGATTCGAGCGGTTCGCTGTCGCGCAGGCGGTTGTGAAACACCGCGGCGATCAGTGGGCGTTCTTCTTTCAGTTTCGCTTCGCGCTCGACGATGCTCGACAAGATCACCGTTTCATGAATCTTGCGCGGTTCGGTCGGGAAATTTTTAACTTCTTTGGTTTTCTCGAAGAAGTGCTCAATCATGTGTTCGATGATTTTTTCTTTCGGGTAACCCTGCGGTAGAAAATACGTGTCTGGAAAAAGATAGCCCTCAACCGATTGAGCGGGTATCTTATATTTGTCCAGAACCGCCTTCTTGCCCGCATACTGCAAAAACTCGTCGCGTGAGGCGAAGAATTTCTTTTCGACAAACAGGTCGGCGATTTGCCGGTTATGCAGACCTTCGGCGATCGTGATGCTGATGGTCTTTGTCTTGCCGCTCGTGATTGCCTGTGCAATTTTTGCGGCCGACATGCCGTCATTCAGGTCGTAGACGCCAAACTTGATACGGCCGGCCTTGCCCGTGATACGCATATAGACTTTGAAGAACAGCTGGCTGTTTATCAGGTTCGCTTCGGCCAGACGCGCCGAGACATTTGACAGGTTTCCCCCTGCCTTTACCGCAAAGTCTACGTGCCGCGAACCATCAGATACCGAGCGCAGGCTGAGAAACATCGCGCCGCCCGCCAGTAGTAGTATCGCGAGCAGGGCCCCGGCGCCAATCAAAAGCGGTTTTCTCACCTGTTGCATATTGTCTTGCAGCATGCGTGCGGCTACAACTGATTGACGTGCTGTAAAGCGTACATCCCATTCGCACCGATGCTCTCTAAAGGTTTTGTATTGGCCATTTTAAGCTACCTGCTGGTATGTTGCGGCCGGCCATCTGCTCAGGAAGAACAATTGGCGCGGTTTGCACGCCTCAAGTCGACCCAGGGTGAAAATTACCTGACCCATTATGCGCGTGCGTTGAGGTTAAAAGCGGCAACCGAACATCAGGCACGGCAACGGGAGTTTTTTGTGAGCGCATATCGCGATGCAGCGGCCGCACCAGAGTGCGCCGATCTTGCCTGTGCCGAAGCGGCGCTGCGTGCGCTTGGCGCGTCTGAACGTTCGGGTCTTTTTGCGTACGCGGTCTACCACCTCGCCGAAGCGGCGATGCGCGATAACCAGTTTGCAGAGGCGCTACTGATTCTCAAACTTGCCGGTGAAGCTCCCGCTGCGCTCGAGCGCAAAATCTCGCTTCTTAAAGGCAGGTTATTGCAGTTCACTGTCCCGGCGGGCTCTGAAGAGGCCGCGCAGAGGGCCGAGCACTTTCGCGCGCATGCCTCAAAATTTAAAGACGGCGAGTCGCTCTATCTGGTCGCAGAGGGGCTTGATCGCTCGGGCGACAAGCAGGGTGCGCTTGCGCACGCGATTCTCGGTCTCGAACATCCCGAGGTGGATTTTTCGTTTTCGCAAAGCGGCATTCTGGTGCGAAATCTTCTGGGGCAGCGTATCTACAGCCTCACCCCAGAGCTGACCCGCGTCAGACTCATGGAAGCTCTGCGCGTGGCAAAAGACCGGGCGAGCGCACAGAAGCTGTACCAGACGCTGGTCCATGCGCGAATCAGCGGCGACGACCGAAGACTCTTTGTGCAGTATGCCTCGCGGCTTCTGATCGACAAGGGTGACTTTCGCAGCCTTGGCGCAACGCTCACAGGGGGTGGCAAAGATTTTTTCGAAGACAGCAATGAAAAGGCGGCGCTCGACGTGTGCGAGCGACTTCTGAAAAAGAAACAGTATCCGGTGATTCGTCAGTTTTTTCAATCAGCGGGGTCGGGTAAGGCAAAGCTGCAATGCCAGTTGCGTCTCGCGCAGCGCACTTCAGATTACTCAGTTGCTGTGCGTCGCGTCGCGGCCGAATACATCACCGCCTTTGATTTTGAGTCAACGCTCGCCGAGAGAATTTTTCTGCGATCATGCCTGCCCGATAAGATCGCGAAACGCCGGGATACCGATATTGCGTGCCTTGAAGAATTACGTCAAATCACTGCTTCAAAGCCGATCGGCGCCGGCGCGCGCTATTTTCTTGCTCGGCACTTTGACGCGGCGGGTGATGCAGCCAGCGTGAGGCTGCTGCTGAGCGAAATCGCGAACGACTATGCAGACGATTACTATTTCTATCGGCTGATCGACAAACCGCTGGTGATGCAGGCACAGCTCGCAGCGTCGGCGACCTCTGGCAGTGACCGCGCCGCGCGACTCACCGATGCGCTTTTTAGCGCCGATATTTCCCGCGCGCACGGCATGCCCGAATTGCCCGTGCTGACCGATTTTGCAAAACAAACCGCGAAAAAGCTCAAAGACCCTGACGATGCGCTTGCAACAGCGGCGCTGCTGTTTGCGGCCGACAGCCGTGACGAGGCGCGTGAACTTCTGCGCAATCCCGAAAAACTGCAGGTCTACCAGAATCTTGTTGTGCTCGGCCAGATATCGGGCAAGAGTGATATTGCACTCTTCGGCGTGAAACAATGGCTGCGCGAACAGAAACTGCGTCCGTTCCTTTATGAGATTCCCCCCCGGCTCAGGCAAATACTCTACCCGACCTCGTATTCGGCGCACGTGGAAAAATACGCAGCGAAGCACCGTATTGAGGTGTCTGAGGTCATGGCGCTCATTCGTCAGGAATCCCAGTTTTATGCGGGAGCTATCAGTCGTGCCAATGCTTTGGGTCTGATGCAGCTTTTGCCTTCGACAGCCAAACTCGTCGCCGTAAAAGAGGGCGTTTCACGCTATAATCTTTTGCAGGCTGAAGATAATATTCGTCTGGGCATCGCTTTCATGCGCGACATCAAAGACCATTACGCTGCAGATTTCGTCGGCCTCGCCATTGCCTACAACGCGGGCCCTGGTCGATACACGCAGTGGAAAAAAAAGTTAAGTAGCGATGAAGCCTTGTTTGTTGAAGAAATCCCCTTTCAGGAAACCTACCACTACGTGCGTGTTTTGCTCAGCGACCGTGCAAAGTACCGCGCGCTGTTGAAGCATCCATGAAACCCGCAACGCTGATAGCAGCTGCACGGCACAGTGCCCTGTTTCGTTCTCTGGGTGACGCGCAGCTCAGGCGGGTTTTGAAGCATTTTCATTTGCACCACTTACAAAAAGGGGATTACCTTTTTCGCGCCGACCAGCATAGCCGCATGATGTATTTTGTCGTCGATGGCAAGCTGCGCGTCGAAAAAACAATGGGCGCGGCGCAGCCCGTGCGCATCGCCTCACTGGTGGCGGGCGATATTGTTGGCGAGGTTGCGATGCTGACGGGAGAGCGGCATTCGGGAGAGGTGCGTGCAATGACCGACGCGCATGTTGCGGGAATCTCGAAAAAAGACCTGGCCCCCCTGATGCGAAACTACCCTGTAGTGCTTCAGAATCTGACGCGTATCGAGGCGATGCGGTTGCGGCACAACATTGTGCGAGAACCGCGCATGAATGAAGAATTGGGCCTGGTGCTGCATCTCTATTGCTGCACACCTTCTGATTATCTTGCGGCAGAGCCGAACACGACAGCGGCTGTGGCGGCGCAGAAGCTGAAGTCGTTCGTGATACTGAAAAAAGACGTGTTGAAGTTTGCTGCTGCCAAAACTGACGAGCTTCGTACGGTAATCAGCAAGGCCTTGCTCAGGCATGCGTCGGCTTATCTTCAGGTTAATACTTCGACGACCGAACCCTGGGTGGTTGCGGCGCTCATCTCAATGGCCGACCGTTTGGTTATCACATGTTCTGAAGATGAGGCCTCGGTGCTACAGGCGCAGCAGATTCTTGAAAAGGCGCAACTGCGCGGTAGGCTGGCGCACCTGCGCCCGCTCTTGACGACGGTGCACCACGCGTCGCCGGATAACCTGACAACTTCGCAGATTGAAGACATGCTGCGGCACTCCGTGCGATTTAGGCTGAAACTCAATAAGGATTTTTGGCAATCTGGTGAGCAGCAGTCGCTGAAAATTCAATGCACGACCATCGCGCGCACAATCTGCGGCACCTCGCAAGGGGTCGCTTTCGGCGGCGGCGGTGCCCGCGCGCTCAGCGAGATCGGCGTCATCTCTGAACTCGAACGGCACCGCATTACATTCGACCACGTCTCGGGAACCAGCATGGGGTCGCTCGTAGCGGCGCTCTATGCACAGGGGCTCAGCGCGCGGGAGATGAGCGAACGTTTCAGACAGTTTTTGCCCAACGACCGGGGTTTGCTGCGTTACGGCCTGCCATTTATCGCCTTCTTTCGCGACCGCAGCGTGAACCGCATTTTGCGGCGTGTGTTCGGAAAACTGCGCATCGAAGATCTGCCGCTGCCGCTCACGATAATCGCCGCCGACCTGATTTCAGGTCAGGAAATTCGTCTGACCCGCGGTCTTGTCTGGCGCGCCGTGCGGGCGAGCATGAGTCTGCCGGTGGTGTTTGCGCCAGTGCGCTATCACGGTTACTATCTGGTCGACGGCGGCGCGATCAACAATGTGCCCGGCAACGTGCTCAGGGAGCAGGGCGTCGAGCGGGTGCTGGGCATCAACTGCACCCCGCTCGAAGACAATACAATTCGCGAATACCTGATCGAAACAAATCTTTTTCAGCTGCTGAAACCGGGCGACAAATTCTGGACAAACCTTAAGCGCGTGCTGAAAGCGATAAGGCTTTTTGTGACCCGGCCGCCGATATTGCAGATCGCCAACCGCGCGATGATGCTCGAGGGGTCAGAACTGATTCGACAAAAATCCCGCGAGTTTGATTTGCTGCTCAGCCCTGACGTGTCACGCTACGGTATGTTCGAGTTTGACCGCCGTGAAGAAATTATCGATTCGGGCAGGCATTATGCCCGTAACCATGCGCCCGATCTAAAACGGATTTTTCACCGTTCGTAGAAACCCGATTTATCCACTCTCTGCGAACCGTGCATCGCAACGGATAGATAGTTAGCGAATGCGCGTTTGCTGCAAGGTGAAATCGGCGCCTGCCGACATCTTTTCGATCTCGAGCATTGTTTCACGGGTCGTTTGCATCTTCTCAGAGACGGCGGTTACCTGTTTCGAGATCACGTCGGGTTGAAAGACCTGCACCGACTGGTCGCGCAGATAGCGCAGCGTTTCTTCAACCATCTCAATCTGTGCCAGAAATTTCTTCTTGTTCGCCTCTGCATCTTTGACCATGCCCGCGCGTTGTTCGACAAGTTCGATGCGCCGCTGCAGCGCTTCTTTGGTTTCGGGTACTGTATCTGCCGCGAGCGCGGCAAGATCACCTTTCAGCTTTGCAAGCTCGGCCTCGTGCCCGCTGCCCGCGACCTTCTGCATGTCGTCGAGGCGGCAATAGCCGTTCAGCAGGTGAATGAAGTTCGCTTCAAGTTCGTCTAGTCCGGTGAGCATGGCTTCGCTTGATTGTACCGATGCCTTGTTATTCTGCCGGGTGTTTTGTTTAATCTGGCGGATCAGCTCTTCTGCCGGTGACATTTTGCTTTTGAGCGGCGAGCTTGAGCCGTAGATGGCATTGCGTAGTCTGCGGATTTCATCCTTATCAGCTTCGCGGCCTTCGAGCGCGTTGACGGCCCGCTGGAAACGTTTGTTGGTCGCAGCGCCGATCAGAATGATCGTTTCTGCTGCAAACAGTACCGGGTAAAACAGCGGCAGAGACCAGCTAAAGAACAGCCCTGCCACGAGCCCTGCGCCGAGAAACAGCAGGTTATATTTGTGTTTGAGTGCATGCCAGATATACATCATACGATCACTTCCTTGGCGATTTCTGACGCCATTTTTCCGTCATATTGGCCGTCGTGATTGGCCTTGAGGTATTTCATGGCTTCGCCGATATTCTTGGCGCCTGATTTTGCGAGCGCGGCTTTGAGATCGGCGGCGCTCATCTGCTGCGGCAGGTATGAGAGCAGCACGTCGCGTTCGACTTTAAACTGTTCGGCGCGGGTGGCGTCCATTTTGCCCTGCGCAGCGAGCGCGAGGTTTTCGTCGACGCTTTTCAGAAACTGCCGAACCACTTTGAGTACGTCGGCGTCGTTCGGCGCGCGGTGTCCGTCGTCGATTGCCATGCCCTTGACCTGTGAAATTGCGGTGGTGAGCACTCCCGCCCTGACCGCATCTCGGGCTTTACGCGCCTCAAGGCTTTCTTTCTGCATACGTTCAAACAGCATGTGTGAAAGCCTGCCCTCAAGTGCGGATGTCAAGTGTTATGGCGGTCGACGGCGGGCAAGTCGGCCTACGCTGCTTCTACATCGGCACTTTATCCTTGACCTAATGTGCAAGGCTCTTTGGCGTGAACCGTGGTCGCTCACATCTACTTTGACCCGGCGCTTTCGCGCATTACGCTCGAGTCGTTTCGCGACCCGGTTATCTTTGCGACGATCAATGACAACCTGGCGATTAAACCCCGGTCGTCCGACGAAGAGCATGCCGTTGTCTGGCTCGTGACCTCGGCGGCTCTCACAGAGAATGCGCAGACTATCGCCAACTGGCTGCAGAAATATCCGCAGCACCGGTCGCGTATTATTGTGCTCGGCGACCACGACTTCACTGAACTTTTGTTCTCCCCCTTGAATGAGCAGCAGATACACCTGTACCTGCCCTCGGGTATCACGATGACGCAGGTACGCCGCGCCTGCGAATCGCAGATTAATGCACTCTACGCCGAATACGACCGGCTGAACCTGCAAGAAAAGCTCGCGAACAGTTACATTGAAATTCGCCGTTTGACCGCGGTTGGCCAGGCTCTTGCGACCGAACGCGATTTCGACCGATTGATCGAACTCGTACTCAATTCGGCGATCGAGCTGACGTCAGCCGACGGCGGCTCGATTTATCTCAGTGAAAAACACGGCAGCGAAGACAGGCCAACACACATTCGCTTCAAAAAATCGGCGATGTCTCTCGATGCCGGGGAGTTTTTGCTGCCGATCGACAAAAAGTCGATCGCGGGGTACGTCGCCCTGACGGCAGAGCCTCTGCTGATCGACGACGTGCATAACCTTCCGGTCGATGCCGGCTACACGTATAACGCCGAATACGACAAATCGCATAACTACTACACCAAGTCGATGATGGTGATTCCGATGAAAAACCACCACGACCAGGTGATCGGTATCATTCAGCTGATTAACCGCAAACGCGACGGAGAGGCCAAGCTGACGTTAGAAGAGCTGAAGGGTGATGCCATTCTCTCATTCACGCGCAAAGACTATTCGCTGGTGAGCGCGATGGCCGGGCAGGCGGCGGTGGCGATTGAGAACAACCAGCTGCTGCAAGATATACAAAATCTATTTGAAGGGTTCGTCAAGGCATCGGTCACCGCGATCGAACAACGCGACCCAACGACGAGCGGGCATTCGTTTCGGGTGGCCGACTATGCCGTCAATATTGCGATGGCGGTTAACCGCGACACCGGGCCGCGCTTTAACGCCATTCGATTCTCGCGCAACCAGATTCAAGAACTCAGGTATGCCTCGCTGCTGCACGACTTTGGCAAGGTCGGGGTGCGCGAAGATGTGCTCGTTAAGGCGAAAAAACTCTACCCGAGCCAGTTAGAGCTGATTCGCTGGCGGTTTCATTATATTCGCAAAGATATTGAATCGAAGCTGCTGCGCAACATGCTCGGTGAACTCAGAAAATCGCCTGCGGAGAAATGGCCCGAAATCGAAGCCCGTTTCGAAGTCGAATTGCAGAAACATTTTCAAGAAGCCGAAGAGATGTTCTCAGCCATTCTTTCGGCGAATGAACCGACCGTGCTCGCAGCCGGCTCGTTTGATTTTCTCAAAAAGATCGCCGACAACAAAATTCGGCTGCACGCAGACCACGAGGTGCCTTACCTGCACGAAAATGAACTGGTGATGCTCTCTATCCGCAAGGGAACGCTCGATGAGCAAGAGCGGCAAGAGATCGAGTCGCACGTTACGCACACCTACAACTTTCTCAAACAGATACCCTGGACGCCGAATCTGCGTTGGGTACCCGAGATTGCGTACGGCCACCATGAAAAGCTCAACGGCAACGGCTATCCGCTCAAGCGTCGCGACCCCGAAATTTCGCTGCAGACGCGCATGATGACCATTGCCGACATCTACGACGCACTGACTGCGTGGGATAGGCCGTACAAAAAAGCGATACCGCCAGAAAAGGCGATCGATATACTGTGGATGGAAGTCAAAGACGGTCACGTCGACCCAGAGCTATTGAAGATTTTTATCGAGGCGAAAGTCTTTGCGCGCATCGAAGAATTGCGTGCCGTAGAAAATCGTTAGCCGACGCTACCGTCGCCCGCAGGCAGGTGCGGCTCTGAAATCTATTTACCATGCGATACAGTTCATTGCCGTATCCCATGGAAATACTTCTGAAATCGGGCGCCGCATTGATGCTGATCGCCCTCGCTCTCGCATGGCTCCTGGTCGCGGTTAAATACCTTGGCCTATTCGGCGGATTAT
This sequence comes from uncultured Leptospiraceae bacterium, assembly GCA_942492915.1. Taxonomy (GTDB): domain Bacteria; phylum Spirochaetota; class Leptospiria; order Turneriellales; family Turneriellaceae; genus Turneriella. Next base: position 2,598,885 of record OW818662.1, on the reverse strand, counting down.
TCACGAACGCAAAATATTTGCTGAGTGCGCACCTCGATTACATCTTCATGGCGATTCTCAACTGGCTGGTCTATCTGCTCTTCGCTCAGCTGCGCCTGCCAGCAAACGATGCGATGGTATACCTCATCGTCGCCGGCTCTGCCATCAACCCGGCGCTCTTTGTTTTTCTCTCAATAAAACCCGATGTGAAGAAGTCGATCTTTTCACCGTTCGGCATGGCCTCGGGCTTCTCGTTCACGCTCACGAGCGCGGGTTATGGCTGGGCGGCTTTGGTGGTGGGTGGTATTTTTTAGGGGAGTTGATTTATTCTTTCAAAAATGAATCTTGCTGATTTCATCAAGTCTGTTGATAGCTGGCATCAGTTAACATTAAAGCTCAATAAAGCAGACAACAAGACCAAGGGTGATGTCTTCGAGCTCACCACCCAATATTATTTGCTTTCAGACCCCAAATACGCGACAAAGTTGAAGAGTGTTTGGCTGTTTAGAGAAGTACCTTCAGCAGTAGTTAAAAAACTCCAATTGCCGCAGACCGATCAGGGCATTGACCTGATCGCTGAAACCATCGAAGGCGAATACTGGAGTATTCAGTGCAAGTATGCCAGCGATGAGAACCAGAAGATCTCGCACCGCAAGATATCCACGTTCATGAGCCTGTCATTTGGCCTGGCGAAGAACATCACCTACGGACTCGTCGCCACCACTGTCGATGATTACGCAGCGCTGTATCGGGGTAAGCCCAATACCGGTTTTGTTCTGTCTGATGAATGGCACAAGCTGGATAAAACCTTCTTTGACTATGTTCGTGCCAAACTCGCCAGCAATCAACCGGCAAAAATATTTCCGCTCAAACCCCGGCCGCATCAACAGCAGGCAATCCGCAACGCAGCAAAGCATTTCGTTAGCCAAAAGAATTCGCGCGGAAAATTGATTTTTCCCTGCGGCGCGGGCAAGAGCCTTGCTGGCTATTGGATCGCCAACAAGCTAAAAGCAAAGTCGCTTGTTGTCGCGGTGCCCAGTCTCGCGCTCGTGAAGCAGACTCTTGAAGTCTATTTGCGAGAAGCTGCGGCGAATAAAGAAAATCTGCGCTGGCTCTGCGTCTGCAGCGATGAGGGTATCGGCAAAAACGACGATATCGCCATTCACACCCAGGACATCGGCATCCCCTGCGTCACCGACACCAAACAAATTGCCGATTGGCTTAAAAAGAACAAAAGCCAAAACACTGTCATCTTTACCACCTACCAGAGCGGGCGCACGCTCGGTGAGGCAGCAAAAATCGCGAAAGCGACGTTCGACCTCGCGATACTCGACGAAGCGCACAAGACTGTCGGCGCCAACGACAAGCTGTTCAGCCACTTACTCTACGAGAACAACATCAAAATCAAGCGTCGAATCTTCATGACTGCGACCGAGCGTCGTTACCGCGGCTCATCCGACGACATCGTCAGCATGGATGACCCTGATCTTTTCGGCGATACGTTCGAACACATGTCGTTTGCGCACGCCGTCGACACGAATATCTTGAGCGATTACAAAATTATCACCCTCGCTGTCAGCAATCAAGATATTGTCGATGCCGTGAAAGACAACGCCCTGCTCAAAGCAGGCGTCGAGGCACGCAGTTATGCTGCTCTGATTGCCCTCAGAAAAGCGATGAAAAAATACCCGATTCGCCACGCCGTTTCGTTTCACGGCAGTATCGCGAAAGCTGAGGATTTCAAAAACGACCAGGATACATTTACTCACGAAAACCCTGACTTTTCACCCATTGATACCTTTTTCGTTTCTGGAAAAATGCCGACGGCCGCACGCAGCAAAATAATCACCGAGTTCGCGAAAGCGCCCAAATCACTCATCACCAACGCCAAATGCCTGACCGAAGGTGTCGACGTACCAGGCATCGACGCAGTACTCTTCGCCGACCCGCGGCGCAGCACCGTCGACATCGTACAAGCCGTCGGCCGCGCTCTGCGCAAAAGCCCCGGCAAAAAATTCGGTTACGTGATTCTGCCACTCTTCACGGGCGACGCAACGGGCGACGAGATTCTCGAAAGCGACGAGTTTAAAGAAATCATCAACACGCTGCGCGCACTCGCATCAAACGACGAACGCATCATCGAATATTTTCGCGACGTATCGAAGGGCAAAAAGCCGCGCGGCAAGCTAATCGACTTTGATATCGATGTCGATGCGCCGCTCAAGATCGATGAGCAGCAATTCATTCATGAGCTAGAGCTGCGCACCTGGAACCGGCTGGCTAGACTCAATTGGCGGCCGTTTGAAGAGGCTCGGGAGTTTGTTAGGGGGTTGGGGTTGAGGAATGATGAACAATGGCGACTCTTTTCTAAGTCGGCAAGGCGCCCTGCTGATATTCCCGCTGCGCCCGCTGAAATTTATAAGCGTAGCGGTTGGCTGAGCCTATCAGACTGGCTTGGCACGGGTAATATTGCCAATCGATATAAAGTGTTTCAGGATTTTGAATCTGCAAGGCAATTTGCCCGAAGTTTGAGTTTGAAAAAGGCAAGTGAATGGCGTGAATATGCAGCCCTCGGCAAGAAGCCATATGATATTCCTTCAGATCCACAAGCAGTATATAAAGCAAATGGTTGGGAAAGCTGGGGTGATTGGCTTGGCACAAATAAAGTGTCGAGCCACCGAAGGATTTTTCGTTCTTATGAAGATGCAAGAATCTTTGCTCAAAGTTTGAAGCTGAGTGGACAGCAGGCTTGGCGACAATTCGCAAAAGCCGGTCAATTGCCGGTAGACATTCCTGCGAACCCTGAGCGAGTCTATTCAAACGCGGGTTGGGTGAGCTGGGGAGAGTGGCTAGGCAATGGCCGACAATCTGTTCGCGATAACCAATACATGCCATTTGAGCTTGCAAGGGGATACGTGCACAAACTCAAGTTGAGCACCGCGCAGGATTGGTACACCTATACAAAATCAGCTGAGCGTAATAAGGGTATACCTTCGAATCCGCATCGAACGTATCGGGACTCAGGCTGGCGTAACATGGGTGATTGGCTTGGCACAGGTTTCATTGCAGCGCGGGATAGAAAATATCGGCCATTCGCACTGGCGCGTCAGTTTGTTGTGGCAGCAAGGATAAAGAACCAAAGGCATTGGAAGGTCTATTGCGCCAGTGGGCAGAAACCTTCAGATATCCCGTCGAATCCAAATCTCGTCTATGCTAAAGAAGGTTGGGGCGGCTGGTCTGATTGGTTGGGGACGGGCACTCTTAGCACCCGGAACCGTTCTTATCGCAGTTTCACTGAAGCCCGAGATTTCGCTCGGCAATTGAGATTGAAGAGCCAAATTGAATGGCAGCTCTTTTGCCGCTCCAGCAAGAAGCCTATTGATATTCCGGTAAAGGTTCAACGGAATTATAAAACCGAATGGCGCGGCTGGCCCGATTTTCTCGGCACCGCCAAGGGCAAGCCGGCGAAGAAGCGGCCGAAGAAGAAGAGCAACTGACCCCACCCCCCAGCCCCCTCCCCACGAAGTGGGGAGGGGGAAGAACCCCTCCGTCACCGAAGACGGTGCCACCTCCCCTTGGCAGGGGAGGAGAAAGATTGTTCTGGGTGCAGAGGCCGTAGCAAAATCCTCTCCCCTCCTCATCGAGGAGGGGTGCCCGAAGGGCGGGGTGGTGCCCGACTTGCCCTGAGCGCAGTCGCAGGGAGGGCGGGGTGGTTCTTCTCCCCGCAATACCAGCAAAACTCTCAGCACAACCTCAATCCGCCAAACGCCTTTCGATTTCTTGCAAGACACCGCTCATATTCTGTAGAACATCTTCGTTGCGAAAGCGCAGTACCTTGAGACCGAGGCTTTGCATAAACGCATCGCGCTGTTGGTCATAGCGCTGCGCTTCTTCGGTGTCATGAATTTGGCCATCGAGCTCAACGACCAGCTTTGCAGCAGGGCAATAGAAATCGATGATGTAATATCCAAAGCTATGCTGGCGGCGAAATTTCTTGCCTGCGAGCTGAGATTTTTTCAGGCGATTCCAGAGTGAAGCTTCAGCTGGTGTCAGCCGATTGCGCAAAGCCTTGCGGCGTCGCATGAGACTGTGCAGGTTGTTGAGCTGCATGAGAGATTCACACGTGAGATAGTCATGCAGGCAAGATTTTTCTGGCTACGAGGCCCTGCGGGGGGAGAAGAACCCCTCCGTCACCGAAGCGGTGACACCTCCCCTTGGCAGGGGAGGAGAAAGATTGTTCTGGGTGCAGAGACCGTAGCACAATCTTCTCCCCTCCTCATCGAGGAGGGGTGCCTCGCTACGCGAGGCGGGGTGGTTCTTCGCCCACCATCCCAGCAAAACTCTCAGCACAATCTCAATCCGCAAAACATCTTTCGATTTCATGCAACTACTCGGCCACGCTCAACCGCCCGCGAACCCACATGACAATCCCCCCCCTCTTGCAAGAGAGGGGGTCGTCGGGGGGTGAGTTCTCCACTTAACCCCTATAACGGGCTGCTCGCAGTCGCGTAGAGTTTAGCCGGTATGGCCCCGGCTAAAAATCCCGCCCGGCCGGCGCGCACGGCATCGCGCATTGCTGCAGCCATGAGTACCGGGTCTTTGGCTTTCGCAATCGCCGTGTTCAGCAGAACTGCATCGGCGCCGAGTTCCATAGCGCGCGCTGCGTGCGACGGGGTGCCGATGCCCGCGTCGACAATCACGGGCAGGCGGCCTCTCATCATTTCGAGCAAGATCGTCAGGTTGGCTTCGTTCGCGATACCGCGGCCGCTGCCGATCGGGCTTGCGGCCGGCATGATACATTCGGCACCCGCGTCGGCGAGGCGCCGCGCCATCACAGGGTCATCGGTCGTGTAGACCATCAGGTAGAGGTGCCGGGTTCTTGCGTCGGCTTTGATCAGCTCGACGGCTTTCAGCGTCTCAATCGGGTCGGGCAACAGCGTCTGTACATCGCCCGTCACCTCGATCTTGAGGTGCGTACTTTCCATCGTCGCGGCGATGCGCGCCATGCGCAATGTATCGGCGGCAAAGGCGCAGCCCGAAGTGTTCGGCAAAAAGTGGATTTTCTTCGTATCGATGTGATCGAGCAGCGAAGGCGGCGGCGCAGCAGCTGACTGCGGTATTTCAATTCGCCTCAGGGCAACTGTGACCATCTGCGTTTCGGCCATTTCATGGCATGCACGCATGACCTCAAGGGTGGGGTACCTGCCGGTACCAACAATTAATCGGGATTTAAGGGAAATGGGCCCAAGGGCCAGGGTATCTTCAGCCAGAGATTTCAGTCGGTTTCGTTTTCGTCGTCTTCAGCAACCGCGACCAGCTCTTTACGGTCATAACCATATTTGACCTTTTCGTCAGCGAGCATGCTGAGCGTCTGCACAGCGCTCTTGCGGCGCTTCAGGCCCTTCGGAATTTCGAGTTTAAAAAGGTGGTCGACGACATCAAAGCTCGCACAGGCAACTTCATATTTTTTGCTTTTCGCGAGGTAGAGTATTTTGGCAATTTCGATGTCTTTCATGCGGGGTTACTCCCGCCAGCTTCTGCGTGCGAAACTAACTGTAAACAAAAATGAACAAGCCTTCGACCAAAAAGCGACTCATGAGCATGCTTTTCGGCGATCCTGAAGGTGAGGCGGGTGGTTCGCCGAGCCGCTTTGTCATGTTTCCGAGGCGTTTGCCTCCGCACCTAGACGCCATCTTTTTCGAAGACTACATACGCGCGCTGCGCATGCCCGTCATCTGGCTGACGATTCTCATCTATGTGATTGTTCTGATCGGCATCTGCTATTACCAGTCAAAATTTCCGTACATTACCGAGTGGTTTATCGCCTCGCTGTTCATGGGCCTGCTGACGATTCTCGACATCTTCTATTTTTGGGAACTCACCAAAAAATGGGGATATCGCAGCCAGCTCACGATGCTCAATTCTATGCTCGGCCTGCTCGTCACCACGCTTGCGTGGGGTATGTTCTTTGCGTGGCAAACGATGCCCGACCACTACATCGGCATGATGACTACCATTATCGGGTCGATACTCGGGGCGGCCGCGGTGATTCTTTCGTATTCGCGCGTGAGCTATCTTATTTTTGTCGCAGGCTGGATTATTCCTGGTGTAGTATTCATGTACAGCAAGTCGGGGCCGTTCTACCTTTTTATGGGTATCTTATTTTCTGCCGGGTTCTTCTCTTTCGTGATCATCAACATGATGGAATACGCGAAGCAGCGGCAGCTCTTCGACGCGCGGCAGAAGCTCGCCGTCTTTAATGCGGAGCTGACGCGTAAAGATGCCGAACTCGATCAGGAGTTGCTGTTTGCATCACACATACAGATGGGCATTTTTCCCGAGCCGCATCTGCAGGTGAACCAGTACACGTTTCAAACGACTATACTGCCGCTCGGTCGCATCTCGGGCGACTACTGCGACGTCGTCACGCGCGGCGACATCACGTTTGCACTCGTCGCCGACGCTTCTGGGCACGGGGTACCTGCGGCGATGCTGACGATGGCCGCGAAGAACGTGTTCAGCAATTTGCTGACAGACAAAATTTCACCCGCACGCGCGCTCGCGCAGGCGAATCATGATATTCTCAAAATGATCAAAACGCAGGATTTTCTGACCGGGTTCTTAATGAAACTTTACCCTTCGGGCCTGGTCGAATTTTCGAATGCCGCGCACCCTTCTGCTTTTTTTCAGACGCGCCAGGGTGACATGCGCCTGCTCGACACATCGGGGTTCATTCTCGGCGGTCTCGATGACGTCGATGCGCTCTATGAAAACGGCAGCGTGCAGATGAGGCCGGGCGACCGTCTGTTTATCTATACCGACGGCGTCACCGAATCTTTTAACCCGCAGAACCATTTTTATGGCGTCGAGAGGCTTGAAAAAATGCTGCGCATCACGCGCGGTCTCGAGATGGATCGTGTAACGACCCGCATTTTTTCTGACATGGTTTCATTCGCTGAAGGCGTGCCATTTCGTGATGACATCGCGATGATGGTGATCGAGTATAACCCGACGACCTGAAACCAAAGCCGTTTACTTCAGTAGCGCAATACCCTGCGGCAATTGCAGAAACAGACCGCTGTTGCCTTTCACGACGCGTTCGACTGCGAGGTCGCGCCGGTGCAGCAAAATGCCGCGATGGTCGGCGATGATCGTGTGTCCGGTGCGGTGCGTGATCAGGCAGGCGCTCGTGTTGCCGAGTGAAATGGTGGCGCTTTTCCATACGTCTGGCGACAGTTCGGGATTCGACTGAACCGTTTCTTTGATGTCGAGCAACCGGGCTTCGGGCTGGGCTTTGGCGCCACGGGTAACATAAAGCTGAAGCGAACCTTCTGCGTTTGTCTGCACAAAGCAGATGGTCTGCGGGGTGATCGCGAGCGCTGAAGCGGTCACCGTTCGCACGGGTAGTTCTGCCGCAAGCACGGTCTTCAGTTCGGTTTCGACGCGGCGCATTGTGTCGCCTTGTGCGGCGTCTGCGGGCGCTTTCAGATCAAACCTGGCCCGTAAGAGAAAATCCTGTTGCGCCGGCTGCTTGTTGATCGTGACGGTTCTTTCTACGATTGCTGCGAGTTCACCGGTATTAAAATCACAAGTGAGGGATTTTAGCGCGTACCCGAGGTTAGTGCGCATGTAGAGCCGGCGGTCAAAGTGCGCGACAATCGTATCGCCGTCGAGAGAGCCAAGGCATGCCTGCGCGTTCAGGTCAGGGTTGTCGTCGAGTGCGAATCGAGTGAACAGCACACCCTGAAAATCTGCCTGAATCTTGAAATCGGGATTCATGAACGTCAGGCGTGAATGGTCGCCCGCTGCGGCCATGATGAACCGGCCCCGGGGCAGCACGTGCAGGTAATGGCTTTCATCCTTTTCCCAGAGAAAGGTTCCCCGTTCATTGAACATGTAAACCTGCGAGCCGATCTGCGGATACCAGATATAAAACGCTCCGTTTTCAGCTCCGGTGATGTAACCTTCTTTGCCTTCGAGCGAAATTTTTGTGTCGTCGGCTTTAGTCAGCGTCGAACCGGGCAGTTGCATCGTGCGCGCGATCTCACCCGATTCACTCAGCACATACGCCTTGTACTGGCCGGGTGACGTACGCCGGTAAAAGGCGCGGGCGGGAACAGCCGCAGCGTTCGGTTCGGCCTCGAATGGCGTAACCGAAAACAGTTCAGGCAGGCGTACCTCGCCGGTCGCATTGACGGGAATCTGCCAGAACACCCAGGTTGCGATAATCGTCGCAACGGCGAGTCGGGAAATCATTGTGCCGGAACAGCCTCGCGAAGTTCTTTCATCTTTTTCATGATCTCGACGTACGTGCCGAATTTTTCACGGAAGTCCTGGTATGAATAGATATAATACTCATAGCCCTGCTCGGTTAGAAACAGCTGGCGGTTGCGGCAAAACTGCTCTTCGCTCGATTCGTTGGTGATAACCGAATAGAACAGAGCCTGGTTGCCGTTGGCCTTGGGCCTCAAAACGCGGCCGAGACGCTGCGCTTCTTCTTGTCGGCTGCCGAAGGTACCGCTGATCTGGATAGCGACATTCGCATCGGGCAGGTCAATCGAGAAGTTGGCAACTTTTGACACGACCAGCGCCTTAATCTGCTTGGTTCGGAATGCTTCATAGAGGCGCGCACGTTCGTCGAGCGGTGTTTTGCCCGTAATCAGCGGAATCTTGAATCTTGCCGAAACTCGCTGCAGCTGGTCTAGGTATTGCCCGATTACCAGAACCTGATCTTCGCGGTGGTGGTAGAGCAGCGTGCCGATCACGCGCATTTTTTCAGGGTTCTCAGAAGAAAGGCGAAATTTTTCGCGATCATCAGCGACGGAATACATGCCCCGCATCAGCGAGCGCAGCGGCGTGCGTATTTCGACGCAGCGCGCTTCAGCGATCCATTTCTTTTTCTCGAGCTCTTTCCAGGGCACATCGTATTTTTTAGGACCGATCAGCGAAAAGACGTCTTCTTCGAGACCGTCTTCGCGCACGAGTGTAGCGGTAAGCCCCAGTCGGCGCTTCGCCTGCAGTTCGCTCGTCATGCGAAAGACCGGCGCCGGCAGCAAGTGCACCTCGTCGTACACGATAAAGCCCCAGTTGTTCGATGAAAAAAGGTGAAAGTGGGTAAAATCCCCCCCCTTTTTTTTACGGTGAGTGAGAATGTTGTAGGTCGCAATAGTGATCGGCTTAATCTCTTTCTTGTCTCCGGAGTACTCGCCGATTTCGCTTTCCAGAACCGATGTCTTGTCGAGAATTTCGTTCTTCCACTGCCTGATCGAGAGCGTATTGGTGACCAAAATCAGAGTTTGTGCGCCGACGGCATGCATGGCGCCGATACCGACAATTGTCTTACCGGCACCGCAGGGCAAGACGACAACTCCAGAGCCGCCTTCGACGCTGCCGTCAGCGTAGAAAGCTTTGATCGATGATTCCTGATAGTCACGAATGACGAAGTCATTGCCACTGCCAAGTTTGGGTTTCAGGTCAAACTTGAAGTCGTTGCCTTTCTCGTAGCCGGCGATATCTTCAACGGGAAAGCCTATCTTGATGAGCGCCTGCTTGATATGCCCGCGATAGTCTGCTTTCACATAAACTTCATTCGGGTTTTTCGGGCCCTCGACGTAGGGCTGAACCTTCTTGTTGCGAATCACTTCGGCAATGTACCGCGGGTCGGTGGATTTCAAAACGAGATCGCCGCGGTCGTCACGCTCGAGCTTCAATTTGCCGTAGCGGCCAATCTGCGTGTAGATATCGGCGCTGACGGCCTGAGGCACAGGGTATTTCGAATACTTATAAAGTGTATCGACGATTTGTTCGGCCTTCAGTTTTGCCGCCGCTGCATTCCACAGCGAAAGCGGAGTGATACGGTACGTGTGCAGATACTCCGGCGATTTTTCGAGCTCAGCAAACTTCGAAATCTCAGAGCGCGCATTTTCGAACTGCGGGTGATCGACTTCGAGCAGCAATGTCTTGTCAGACTGTACGATCAGTGGTTTTTCATCTAATTCAGCCATAATCCCTCCGCCGGTTCTGTCATCAGCATACGAATTTTTTCACGCTTATGCCCGAAAAAACAACGCCTCTTCAAAAACGCGGCGGTATGGCCTTGAGAACAAAGACGCCTTGTAAAGGAATATCCGAATTGCAGATTTTCGGAAAAATGGGCATTTGGGTACCGAATCTACTTTGCGACCTGATGAAGCAATTTTTCATCATCGATGAAAATCATATTGCTCTCCATGCTTATTCTTTTGCTCTCTCCGATAGCGGTGCCGGCGATCTCTCATGCAAACCAACCTGGGCGCCTGGGCTTAGGTGGCATCATCGGTGAACCCACGGGACTCTCGGCAAAGTACACGCTGACCGATATTTTTGCCGTACAAGGCGCTCTGGGCATCAGCCTTATCGAAAGAGGTCTTTGGTTCAGCGGCGATTTTCTGATTCATATTCATAATGTGTTCACCAGCGACGGCCGCCTGCCACTCTACGTCGGGGGTGGGCTCGTGATACAAGATCGCGGCAACTCGGGTAAGAATAATAATGGTGAAACCTCTCTCGGCCTAAGGGGGCTTGCAGGTGTGGAGTATTTGGCGCAAGACCGCATCTCGATTTTTGGCGAGGCATCGGTGCACCCGTTTCTTTTTCCCGGTTTTTCATTCGGCATTGGCCTTGCGGCCGGTGCGCGCTATTGGTTCTGACCGTTTCGCACAGGAAGTGAGTCACCTAGCGTAATCTTCTTGCCTCGCTGTCAGACGCTGTTTTAGCGGAGCATGCGCAAGATATGGAAGAATGTTTACAACTGGGGTAATACCGAACTCAAGATCGATTCGACGATCGAGCACCATATCAGCCATTTCAAGCACCTGCTGGGCATTCATGGCGAAGTGCACGACCTTCCTCTGAATGCGAACGCGCAGCAAGAAGTCAAGCTGGCCAAACGCAGCCGGCTCACGCGCCAGGTACTCAGGGACCTTATGCGTTTTGTCGGCAGCGACAACGTGCAGGTTGACGATTTCAGCCGCGCCCGGCATTCTTTCGGCAAATACTACGGCGATATTCTGCGCATGCGCCAGGGCAAGGTTGCGTATCCGCCCGACGCGGTGGTTTCACCTCGCACCGAAGAAGACATCATCAAGGTTATTAACTACTGTAACCTTAAGCGTATTGCGGTAGTCCCCTGGGGTGGAGGTACCTCTGTAACACGCGCGCTTGAGGCCGATAAGGGAGGCATTGCGCTAGACCTCGCGCGCAACTATAAAGATATTCTGTCTTTGAACGCAGAAGATTCGACGGTGACTGTAGAGTCGGGAATTCTCGGGCCCGAACTCGAAACGTATCTGAACGAGCGCGGTTATACGTGCGGGCATTTTCCGCAATCTTTTGAATTCGCCACGGTCGGTGGCTGGCTGGCTGCACGGGGGGCAGGGCAGGCGTCCACGGGGTATGGCCGCATCGAAGACATGGTCGTTGGTTTTCGCGCGGTTACTCCAGCAGGTCTCATCTCGTGCGGAAACTACCCGGCGGCGTCCGTCGGGCCAGACATACGCCACTTTCTCATGGGCAGCGAAGGCACGCTCGGTGTCATCACGCGCGTTACGTTGCGCGTCAGACGCTACAATGTGGCGAATGCAGTGCTCAAGTCTTATATGTTCAAGTCATTCGAAGAAGCGGTGACGGCGATGCGTACCATGATGCAGTCCCAGGTAATGCCTCCGCACTTTTTTCGCATCTCTGACCCTGAAGAAACAGAGATCGGTTTGGGTATGAAAGGCAAAGACAAGGGCCTCACCGGGTGGCTGCTGAATACCCTGGGCTTCAAGAAGGGCGGGCGGTCACTGATGTATGCGATCTTCGAAGGCGACGCCTCACAGGTGAAGCTGGGGGTAAAGACCCTCGGCCGCATCGTGCGCAAGAACCGTGGTCTCTCTCTCGGTGCATACGCAACACGCAAGTGGCTCGAGCAAAGGTATTCATCCGCATATATGCGCGACCCCATGATGGACGCGGGAATTCGTATAGACACTCTTGAAACGGCGGTGCACTATTCAAATCTGACGCAGTTGTGGCAGGCGGTACGAGCTTATATCAAGAGCGACGGGCAGACTCTGTGTCTGACGCACATTTCGCATACGTACGAAACCGGCGCCAATCTTTACTTTATTTTCGTATCGCCCATGCTCGCAAAAGACGAGCTTGGGCAATTTGAAAAATTTCACCGCGGTATCGTGCAGACATTTGCACAGAATGGCGGTACACTCTCGCACCACCATGGTATCGGACGGCTTGCGGCGCAGCTGCTCGATCGGCAGCATTCGCCCGCGACGCTGCAGTCATGGCGTGCGGTGAAGAAGGCGCTTGACCCGAAAGGGATCATGAACCCCGGAGCATTGATCTTCTAGTTTTGCGGCATGCAGGCGATACGGCACGTTTGGTCGCAGCTCGGTGATGTCGGGCTTTCACATGTGCCCGAAACGTCGGCGCAGCCTTTGCTGCGCCTGTTTAACCGTATCGCAGTAATTTCGGCGCTCACCGTCATTATTCAATCTGCGAGTTTTTATGCTCTGGGTCTGAAATATATTCTGATCGTTAATGCGGTGGCCGCAGGTGCGTACCTTAGTCTTCTGTTGCTCACGCATTTCGGTAGCTTTGCCCTCGCGCGCGTTTTTTTTCTGGTCATCGCCTCGTTCACCATAACGCACCACCACCTTTATTTCGGGTTTGCCTCGGGGTTCTGGATTCTTCTTATGAATCTGACGCAGGCTGCGTTTGTGCTCTACCCGCAGTTGCGCATCTCGCGGCTGTTGCTTTTTTCACTGATTATTGCATCGGGCATTGTGGCCATTGTTGTGCTCAGTACCGGTCTGCAGTCGCTCTACGACAAGATGACTCCCGAACTGGCGGCAAAGTTCATGCGCGGTAATCTCGTGCGTGGTCCCATTCTGTTGATGCTCGTTGCGTACTATCTTGTTTACGAGAACCGTCGAAACGAAGAAGCACTCAAGTTTGCTGCGAGCAAAGCCACCGAGGCGGGTAATGCCAAGTCGTTCTTTCTTTCGAACATGTCACATGAGCTGCGTACACCCATGAACGCAATCAAGGGTTTCGCAGAAATTCTGCTTGAGGCGACGCACGGTATCGCAGACCCAAAGGTGCGTGAGCAGTTTACCGCATACCTCGGGCAGATACGCATCTCGTCGGCTAACCTGACATCCATTATTGACGACATTCTCGATTTCGCCCGCATTGAGACGAATCGCATAATCTTGCGGCGTGTGGATTTCGACCTTGCCGAAACTGCGCGCAATGTCATGCAGACGGCGCAGTTCTATGGCAATCGCACCAAAGAAGTAGAGATTCAGCTCGAGGTTGCGGAAAATATTCCCGCGATGGTTAACGGCGACCCTTCGCGCCTCAGCCAGGTACTGCTGAACCTTGCCGGCAATGCGATGAAATTTACACATCGCGGTTTCGTACGTTTGCGGTTGAACCTGCTCGAAGAATCGCCGACAGCGTACTGCATAAACTTCGAGGTCGAAGATACAGGAATCGGCATACCGGGTGATAAATTGCCATATCTGTTTGAGAGCTTCTCGCAGGTTTCACGCGAAACTGCTGTGAGGTATGGCGGCACGGGACTCGGTCTGGCGATCAGCCGCCACCTTGTCGAAATGCAGGGTGGAAAAATTTCCGTAATGAGCAGCCCGGGTAAAGGGTCAGTCTTTACGTTTAACCTGTGGTTTGACCGGCCGGTCGAAGAAGCTGAGGCCGCACGCAAAGGCGGGCGTGATCTCAGAGGTGCGCGCATTCTGGTGGCCGAAGACAACGAGGTAAATCAGCTTCTGGTACGCACCCTACTCGAAGGCTGGAACAGCCGCGTTGAAATCGTCGGCAATGGCCTTGTGGCTCTTGGCCGCGCACAGAAAGGGGGCTTTGATCTGGTCTTGATGGATCTGCAAATGCCGTTTATGGATGGCATCGAGGCCGCCGAGAATATCAGGGCGCTCGAAGACGAAGAGAAAAGCCGCATACCCATTGTCGCACTTACAGCTGACGTGCTCAGTGAAACACGCCGTAAAGTGCTCGCTGCCGGCATGAACGACCTGGTCACCAAGCCCATCAACCAGTCTGAACTGTACCTTGCGCTGCGCAGAGCTCTGCAGCTCGGCGAATAGAGTTCGCCTGCTAAGCCGGTTCAGACGAGATGTTCAGGTGCCCGGCCACGACGCCGTAAACCTGATCTGCGGTGAGTTCGCGTCCGCACCGAAAATGCAGTTTCGGGCAGGCGGCGAGGCCTTTGTGGTTGCATGGTCTGCAGGGAATATCGCGTGCGCTGAGAACTTCTGCAGAGCCCCCGAGAGGAAAAAAACCGAACTCTTCGACGGTACTCAGAAAAAGTGCCACAAGCGGAGTCTTTGCGGCCGAGAGCAGGTGCATCAACCCGCTGTCATTGGCGACGATTACCCGCACAGCATCGGCGAGGGCGGCCATTTGTGAGACGCTCAGTTCAGCCTGCAGGAACATCATGCGTTTGGCGTGCCGCTTGAGGTAGGGATGCTCTTTCAGAAATGTGAATACCTCCCCCTCGTCGGGCCCGCCGAGCCAGACGATACGGTGCCCCGGCTGTTTCTCAAGCAGCTTTGAGGCCAACGAAGCAAAATATTCCGAAGGCCAGCGCTTGGTCGACCAGCGGGCGCCCGGTGCTATCAGCGTGCTGGGTAACGACACGAATTTTTCAAGTGCCTTCGGCAATTTCTCGCGAGCCAGTTCAACGCGCAGAGACTCAGGCTTTTCGACGAGGCCAGAAAGCGCCGCAAAATAGCGATCGCTGACCCGCAATTTTTCTCTATAGCGGTTCTTCTTGAACCACACGAGCAAGATGCGGTTGAGGTAAGGTTTCAGATAACGGCGCTTTTCTTCGGCCGGTAAAAGCAGAGACAGCAAACGTGTCTTGAGGTTACTCTGCAGATCGACGATCAGGTCAAACCGGGCGCTGGCGCTGAGGCGCTGGCGTACCAGCCACAGCGATTCATTCTTCTGCCACGAAACGACGGCGTCAACCTGCGGGCATGCCTCAATGAAGACAGCATGCTGCGTCTTCACCAAAAAGTGGATGCGCGCGTCGGGGTACCGGGCCTTCAGCGCCGCCACGACCGGAGTCGTAAGCAAGATATCGCCAATTGCACTCAGGCGAATGACGAGAATATTCTTCATACCGCTGCGCCTGCTATGCTGTGCGCGAGCGCTTCAAAATCAGCCGTTTTCAGTTCGGTCTTGAACTCTGTCACCCCGCACGCGGATTTTCCCTCTTGCAGAAGTCTGATGGCCGCTGCGTAACGTGCCGCGATGGCGGTCAGGCGCGCTTCTGTTTCAAAGACATCACGTTCAGCGCGGGCCGCAAGTCGGGCCAGAGAGACGGCTACCGGCGGGTTCAGAAACACCACCATGTCAGGCGTCAGTATGCGCGTGTCGCCGAGGTAGGTTTCCATGATCTGGCGTGTCTCTTCGTCATTGGCTGCCTGGTAGGCAGCAGTTGAAATAAAATATCTGTCGAGCAAAACGGTCG
Organism: uncultured Leptospiraceae bacterium; assembly: GCA_942492915.1. Classification (GTDB taxonomy): domain Bacteria; phylum Spirochaetota; class Leptospiria; order Turneriellales; family Turneriellaceae; genus Turneriella. Next base: position 2,583,353 of record OW818662.1, on the reverse strand, counting down.
CGCCTGCCGCCATCGCTGGTTTTATCTGGTGTTGAATATCCCAAAGACGGTCGATCAGAAAAAGATCGAGCAGGTCACTGCTGATTCTCGCATCAATATGCTCTACCGTACGCAGTATGCGCCGAATTTCGCGCGAGGCATCGGTCTTCTCGGTCGGTTCGCGCAACTGCACAGTTCGGTGACCCGCCTGTTCGAGTATTGCAGCCACAGATGCGATGGTGGTACTTTTGCCGCTGCCGTCGATACCCTCAAAGATGATAAATTTTCCGGGCATGTCAGTTGCAGTCACCTGGCGAATGTAAGACGATAGCGGCACATTTGCCGACCGGTTGCATAGGCCTTCAATGATTATGCAAACCCGCGATACAGCATAAAACGCCGCTAAAACCGACCCTTAATAGCCGTCTTACGAGCATTGTTACGGGATACGGTAAACAACGATTTGTCTTGCTTCGCTATGCGGCTATGGAAAAATAGTCGATGGCTATGCTCAGCAGATACACAATGTATGAACTTCTTACCAAGTCGGTGGCCAAGCACCCGACTGCCGTCGCGCAAATGTACCGCGCAGATAAGAACTCTCCATATACCAAAGTAACCTTTCAGGAATTTGCAGATAAGGCCAGGTCAATTGGTCTCGGTCTCGATGCGATTGGTCTCAAGCGCGGCGATAAGGTCGGGTTTATCTCTGACGTCGGGCCAAACTGGTTACCGATCAGCATGGGCATCAACTCCATCGGGGGCGTCGACGTTCCGCGTGGAACCGACGCAACCGCGCAAGAACTGACGTATATCTTCAAGCATGCTGATTGTCCCGTCATTATACTCGATAATGAAAAAGTGTACCAGAGTATTGCGTCGAGCCTCAGTGCATTTGAGCACCTCAAGACGATCATCTTCATGAATGCGGCGAATCCGCAAGTGCCTTCGCATATCACCGTTTACAGCCTCAGCGACATCGTCGCGAAGGGAGTCGCCGCCCATGCCGGTGCGCCACAGCGTCACGCAGAGCTCGGTGCGCGCATCGCTGAAGACGATTTGGTCACAATCATTTATACCTCGGGCACAACCGGTAACCCGAAGGGTGTCATGCACACGCACAAGTCACTCGCATGGGAAGTCTGGCATGTTGGCGACGGATTGCCGATTGAAACGGGCGGGGTGACAATGGGGTTCTTGCCCCCCTGGCACGTGGCTGAACGCCTGATTGAATCTGTCGCGCTTACGAAAGGTGTGGCCATCGCGTTTACCTCAGTACCCACCCTCGCGAAAGATTTGCAGGAAGCACGACCTACGTTCTTGCTTTCAGTACCGCGCGTTTGGGAGAGTTTCTATAACAAGGTTATCGATGGGGTTAAAAAAGCTTCGCCGGTTGCGCGCGGCATCTTTAATTTCGCCCGGGCATCTGCTGCGCATTTTTCTATTGAAAAGGATATTTTGACTAATACAAAATATCAACTGCAAAAACCGTCAGTCGTGTTTCACCTGCTGCGTCGGCCGCTGGCGCTCGTGAATCTGATTTTGCTGCTTTTACCCAACCTGTTGGCGCAGGTAATTCTAGGCAAGGTGCGCAAGGGTCTCGGCGGCCGAGTGCAGTTTGCACTTTCGGGCGCGGGTGCGCTGCCAGAACACATCGACCGCTTCTTCTATTCGATCGGCATCGCCATCGTTGAAACTTACGGCATGACAGAAACCGGTGGAGTCACGTGCAGGCGCACGCACCCCCGAACAGTGATCGGTACGGTGGGCAAGCCGATCAATGGCACCCGCGTGAAACTTCTCGACGACCATGGAAACGAGGTAACAAAACCCAATACGAAGGGTGTTTGCTGGCACACCGGTCCGCACATCATGAAAGGTTATTATAAAGAAGAGCAGAAAACGGCCGAAGTGTTAAAAGATGGCTGGCTGAACTCAGGCGACATATTGGTCTATACCGGCAACGGCGAACTCAAATTCGCTGGGCGCGCAAAAGACACAATTGTGCTCTTCGGCGGAGAAAACGTCGAGCCGCAGCCGATCGAAGATACGCTGATCCAGAGCGATTATATTCACCAGATCGTCGTTGTCGGGCAAGACAAGAAGACCCTCGGGGCCCTGATTGTACCTGCTAAAGAAGCAGTACAGAAATTCGCCGAGGAGAACAAGATCAGCCTGCCCGCAGAAATACGAGACTGGGCAGGCAATAGTGACATTCAAAAACTCTTTAAAGCTGAAATTAAAGACCGGGTGTCAGAAAAGGCAGGCTTTAAGAATTTTGAGAAAGTAACGACGTTCACGGTGATTCCTGAAGAATTTAAAGTCGGTGAAGAGCTGACCCAAACGCTGAAGGTACGCCGCAACGTCGTCTTCGACAAGTACGCGAAGCAAATAGAAGAAATGTATAAATAGCCGACCTTAGTCCCGCAGTTTCAAGAGCGCGGCCAGGGGGGGCGTCACCAACTTGCCGCGCCGCTGCATCATGCGCGCTGCATCGCGGAGAAATATTTCACGGTCGTACGTCTCGTTCTTGCCCCAGCGAAAGCCGTGCACGTAACCCGACCATTGCGGTTCACCAAAAAGATTCGCGCCAATATCGATAATACACCCCGTACCGAGCATCGTGCCAATCGCCGTCTTGGCATAGTCGCCGATTACCGAGCCGAACTTGATCGTGCCCGTCTCAAACCTGGCATCACCGTAGGTAAGGCGTATCTCACCATAGTTGTTCTTCAGATCAGAGGTTGTCGTCAGGGCGCCCAGGTTGACCCAATCGCCTACGAGAGAATGCCCGAGAAAGCCATCGTGGTGTTTGTTCGAAAAATCGCCAATAATCGTATCAGCAATCTCGCCACCCAGTCGACAGTTTTCCCCTGCAATCGAATTTGAAATGCGGCAGCTGTCAAGCTGCGTATCAGTGCCAATATAGACGGGCCCTTGCACGATGCAGAAAGAACCGACCTTCGCCCTCGCGTCGATGACCACCGGCCCGTTGTTGCAATCAATAAACGCGAGAGGCGAGACCTTCGCCTCAGCGTGAACGTAAACGCGGCTCAACTCGCCCTCGATCTGTAGCGAGCCTGATTTCGGGTGAGTAAATTCAGTGCCGAGCAGCGGCAGGTCTGCTTCGATACGTTCGCCGATTTGTGAGAGCAGAGCGGCCGGTTTCGTAGCGCCGAAATTTGTGTCGTTCGAAATCCACCCTAGATCTTGCGGTAACCCATGCAGGTCAGCCAAGAGATCTGTGTGTTTCTTATTGCGCGCTGAGCGCGCGACAGGCGTCCGCAGATTCTGCCTCAAGGCACGATGCCATGGTGAATAGATGCCGTCGCGCAGCAGAAACAGCGGCTTCAGATGAAGCAGCGGCTGCAGCGTTATTTCATACAGGTCTGAGAAAAAGTTGGCTGACACACTAGACGCATCGATGCGTTTTGTGTGCAGCGTCAACTGTATACAGAATGCGCGATTATTGTATCGTAGCGATCAGCGGCCCGATGGGGTTAAAGTACGTTGCGAGATTCTGCCCTGCGAACAGCGCGTGCGTGCCAATCATCAGCAGCGATGCCCCGACGGGAATCGTCAGGTTGTCGTCGAGCAGCCCTTCATGGCTGACGAATTCTATTAGCAGTGCAACCACCGAGCCGATAAAGAGCATGAGCCAGTTTTCAAGGCGTACGCCCTGGTTGTCCCACAATAGATAGTCTGAGGTAACACCAAAAGCAGAAATGAGGATCAAGAACGCGAGACCGGCAATAAACGCACCTGCAATACCGCCGAGAGTCCCCTGCAGGCTCTTGCCGTTATAGAAACGAATCGTGCCGTATTTGCCGCCGACAAGAGCTGCCGCCGGGTCGCCGAAAGTCAGAAAGAGTATCGAAAGAATAGCAATGTCGCGCGGGAAAAAACCGACCACGAGGCAGAGCGCAAGAATATAGGGCACGCTGCCGTGCATCTTGTTCATCTCTTTGCCTTTCAGCATCGGGCCCGCGACCTTGACGAATAGGTTCTGCCACGAGGCGAAGCGAAAGCGCATGAATTCGATGAACAAGAAGAAGATCGTTATGATACCGGTGATCCAGAAGATGAGCGACCGCGTCGTTTCTTTGAACTGCCACGGACTGATAGGGTCGAGCCAGGTGAAAAAATAGCCTATCGGAATCACGAGTCCGATCAGGTGGAATAGTTTTCGGGCATAATTGAACTTATCGCCAGCCTTGTTTTCTTTGCTGAAGAGTTTCTTGCTTTCTGAAGACATAGGTATCTGCGCTCCGTAAATTAGTTATTCGCCACAGGTGCGTTAACCGAGCAGTTTTTCAGCCGCCATGCGCGACGGGGCATACGAAAACATTTCCGTGAAGCCCGTCATGCTGATGACCTGCTGAACGCGCGAAGAGGGCTGTATCAGCGCGAGTTTCTTGCCGCCGCGTGACAGCTGTTCGCTCATTTCAAACAAGAGGCCGATACCGGTTGAGACAATGAGTTCAACTTCGCTCATATCGAGCAATACATGATCGCGCGTCGCCGCATCTAGAAACCGGCGCCTGACTTCGTGCGTATTCTGTGAATTCATGGCGCCCTTAACCCTAAAAAAGGTATAGGTTTGGGTCTTTTCTTCGGTCACCTGAAATTGCTGCTCTGCAGGGCTCGCCATTCGGTTGGCAATCTGATAGTGCCGGGCAGACCTACAACAAAAAAAGCTGCCCTCTATAGCCTCTTGCGCCTGCCGCGCATTAAACTTGACGCGATGCACCAAGGCGATTGCCTCGCGAATGCTTTCGCTGGTCAAGTCACTGGTCTACGCAGGGGCAGATCTCGATGCGCACCGGCGTCGGTACGTGGTGACGTGCAACGTATATGCGCTCATAGTCATCGCGACATCGCTGCCATATCCTTTTCTGTATCTGTACCTGAAGGTAGACATCGATCCGCTGCTGCTCTCGGGCAGTCTCGTGTTTCTTCTTGCGTATGCGACGGTCGTCTTTTTCAACTACCTGCGCCTGCACACACTGGCAAAATTACTCTTCTTCATGACTGCCGTCTGTCAGCTTTTCGGTATCTGCATCGTTTTGGGAAATGAGTCGGGTTTGCAGCAGTTTTTTTACGCCGCTTTTGTCGGAGTGTTCTTTGTGGTCGACCGGCACCAGAAGGTGATTCTCGTGCCTGCGCTTCTGGTGCTCGTTTGTGAATACCTGCTGATACACTATATCAATGCGCACATAGACCCGATCGTCAAACTTGCGCCTGATACTGCGCGACTGCTCAATTTTATCAGCTCGGGGGCTGTTTTTACCATGCTGGGTGCGCAATGCATGTATTTTTACTGGAGCAACCTGCGCGGCGAGCTCGAGCTTGAGCATGCGCGCCACCAGTCAGACAAGCTGCTGCGTAATATTTTGCCCGAAGCGATTGCCGAAGAGCTGAAGCGTAACGGCGCAGTTGAGCCTGTAGAGCACGATTCGGTGACGGTGGTATTTACCGATTTCGTGGGTTTTACCGCAAGCTCTGAAACGCGAAACCCGTCAGATCTTTTGCGCCAGCTCGATGACTGTTTCAGTGCATTCGACGCTATAATAGAAAAGCACGGCCTCGAAAAGCTCAAGACCATAGGGGATGCCTACATGTTTGCAGGGGGGGTGCCAGCCAATTTGAAGGATAATGCAGAGCAGTGCGTGCAGGCGGCGCGCGAGATCATTGAATATGTCGAGAGTCGTCGCACCGTCGATTCGCGCTTTTGGCAGATTCGTATCGGTGTGCACACGGGCCGGCTGGTTGCAGGCGTCATTGGTCGCAAGAAATTCATTTACGATGTGTGGGGCGATACCGTGAACACGGCGAGCCGGCTCGAGGCAGCCGGCGAACCGGGAAAAATTAATACATCCGCCGAAACATATAATCTGATTAAAGAGCGATTTGCCTGCACATTTCGGGGAGAGATCGTCGTGAAGGGAAAAGGCCCGTTGGCGATGTATTTTATCGATTGACCTGCGACGACTGTCGCAGGTCAATCGATCTAACCTCATGCCATCATCGAATCGGTCAGTTCAAGGTTCGAATAGACGTTCTGCACGTCGTCGTTGTCTTCGAGCGCCTCGATAAGCTCAAGCGCCTCTTTCGCTTTCTCGCCTTCGACCGTAATCGTTGTCTGCGGAATAAACTTAAGGGCAGATTCGGTAATTTTAAAGCCTTTTGCCGCGAGCTTGGGTTCCATTGCAGAAAGAACAGCGTGAAAATCTGCTACACTTGTCTTGACAGCAAAAACCTTGTCGTCGTCTTTTTCGATATCTTCAGCGCCCGCATCGAGCGCAATCTCCATGATGTCGTCTTCGGTAATTTTTTCACCTTCAACGAGAATTAGGCCTTTTTTATCGAACAGGTATGCGACCGCGTTCGCGTCGGCCATCGTGCCGCCATTTGACTTGAACGTGCTCTTGAGTTCGGGTACGGTGCGTGATTTCTTATCTGTCAGCACTTCGACCATGATCGCGATGCCGCCGGGGCCATAACCCTCATAAACACCCTCTTCGTAGGTAATACCTTCCAGCTCACCCGTCCCCTTTTTGATCGCCCGCTCGATGTTGTCCCTGGGCATACTGTTCTGCCGGGCCTTGAGCACCGCGGTTCTTAGGCGCGGGTTGGCGGATTCATCACCGCCACCAAGTTTCGCCGCCACCATAATCTCTTTCGCAAGTTTTGTAAACATTGCGCCGCGTTTCGCGTCTGCAGCTCCTTTGCGGTGCTGGATATTCTTCCATTTACTATGGCCTGCCATAAGAGGATTGATTACGGGGCATTGACCGGCCGCAAAGTACAAACAAGATCAAAATTATTTGACATGTTATCATTCCAGTATAGAATGATAACATGATCAGAACTCAAATATCTCTCGAAAGCGAGGTCTACGAAGAGGCCAAGATTCATGCTGCCGAAAATGGTATTTCGCTGGCTGAATTCTGCCGCCAAAGCGTAACCGAACAGCTGGTAAAATATCGCAAGGCAGGGGCGATTGCCCGCTTTGCCGGCATATATATGGGCGACCCAGATGACAGCTCAACCGTTGATGAGATCGTCTACGGCAAACGATTCGTATGATCGAACGCGTATTCATCGACAGCGGCATCTTCATTGCTTATCTGAATAAGCGTGACCGCTGGCACCAGCAGGCGCTGTTTTTATTTCAGGAAAAAAATATCCAACCCTATACGTCTGAGCTGGTTATTTCAGAAACCTATTCGTGGTTCTTGCATCAGGCGGGCGAAGAGATTGCGCGGCAATTCCGATTATTCGTGAGGGCGATTCCGAAACTTAAGGTGTTGTTCATGACGGCAGACGGCTACGAAGCTACTACTTCAGTTCTTGAAAAGCACCGCGGCGCGAAACTGACATATGTCGATGCCGCAAGTCTCGCCTTGCTTGAGGCACAAAAGATACCCACTGTCTGGTCGACCGATTTTCACCTATCGCTCACCGGGCGGACTATTAAACCCGTAAAATAATTCTTCCGTTCAGAAGGCTTTCAGCTTCTCTATCAGTTCCGCTTCGCTGAGCTCAATCTTTTCGCCTGAACGGCGCAGCTTGACTTCGAGCTTGCCCGATTCAATCGTCTTTTTGCCGACAGTGACGATAAACGGGAAACCTACGAGTTCCGCATCATTGAATTTTACACCCGCCCGCTCGTCGCGGTCGTCGAGATACACGCTGATACCCTGTTCTTTGAGCGTGGCATAAAGTTTGTCGACGAATGCAACTTCGCTCTCGCCTTTTGCCAGGGATACCAGATAGACAATAAATGGTGAAAGGGCCTTGTTCCAGATCAGGCCACGCTCATCGTGGTTCTGCTCGATTGCGGTGGCCACAGTGCGGCCGACACCAATGCCGTAGCACCCCATTGTCGGATGCAGCGGTTTACCATTTGGGTCGAGCACTGTGAGATTCATCGCCTGCGTGTATTTTTTACCGAGCTTGAATATATGCCCGACTTCAATGCCGCGGGTCTCGGTGAGTTCGGCCTTCTTGCACTGCGGGCAAATGTCACCGGCATGCGCAACCACCAGATCGTGGCCTTCGCCTGAGTGGAAATCGCGCCCTTCATTGACGTGTTTCTTGTGAAAACTTGTTTTGTTAGCACCAGTGATGAGTCCGCTGCGTCCTTTCAGGTGGCGGTCAAAGAAGAGGCGGAGGGTTTTCTTTGCAATTTTATCTCCCTCTTTGTGAGTAAGGCCCACAGGGCCTGCATAACCGGGCTCAGCACCTGTGAGCGCCTTGATCATTTCTTCGGTAGCCAGCCAGTAATCTGTCGCCCCGGCGAGGTTTTTCATCTTGATTTCAGAAAGCTCGCGGTCGCCCTGCACGAAGCAGAGGTAGATGTGCTGCGCATCTTCGAAGATCACCGCTTTGATAAAATCGCGCGGGTTTTGCCCGGTTAGTTTTGCCACCTCGTCAATGGTCTTGAGTGCGCCCGTTTCGAAATCGGCGGCGGTTTCGTCTTGGGCAAATCGTGATCCGCCCCTACTGGGATTTTCGATGAATGCTGTCTTTTCCTGGTTCGATCGGTAGCCGCACGCCTCGTCGCTGCAGAGTAGCAGCGTTTCTTCACCAATCGACGAGGCGACCATGAATTCTTCAGAACCACTGCCGCCCATGTTGCCCGAGTCAGCTTCGACCGGAATCGTTTTGAGCCCGCAGCGCTCAAAGATCGAGCGGTAGGCTTCGCGCATCTTCTGGTAGGTTTCGTCGAGTGACTTGTCGTCTACGTGGTACGAGTAAGCGTCTTTCATGACGAATTCGCGGCAACGAATGAGACCATAACGCGGGCGAATTTCGTCGCGGTATTTGCGGCCGATCTGGTAAAGGTTAATCGGCAGCTGCTTGTACGACTGCAGAAAGCTACGCGCGACGTCGGTCATGGCCTCTTCGTGCGTAGGCCCCAGAGCATAGCCGACATCATGACGGTCTTGCATCCGCATCATCTCTTTGCCCATGAGGTCCCATCGGCCCGATTCTTGCCACAGCTCAGCCGGGGTGATCACCGGCAGCGTGACTTCGACACCGCCGAAACGGTTCATCTCTTCGCGGATAATCTGCTCAACCTTGCGGTGAACCATGTCGCCGAACGGCAGGTATGCATAGAGGCCCGAACCCTGTTTACGAATGAAGCCCGCGCGCGCGAGCAGGCGGTGAGATGCTACCTGCGCGTCGTTCGGGTCATTTTTCGAGGTGAAAAGGGGCAGTTGTGAGGCGCGCATATAAAGAGAAAACGGAAACTGAGACACTCTGTAAAGATGTTCATCTCATTGACCCGCCGTCTTTCGATAGCACTTTGGGAAATGCTGAAGAAGCTCAACGCGTGGGCTTTGAAACCCTATCACGATGCCGGTTATGTGATTCGCCGTAAAGCGACGATTCTCTATTACTTCTGCGTTTCGCTCGTGATACTCATGCCGTTTTTTCTCACGATCTACGCAATCTGGATTCCGCAGCGCCTGCCGATTGCCGGGCCGCCGATGCTCGCATCGATGGCTATTGGTCTCACCTGCCTCTTTATTCTGTCACGCGGACGCTTTTACGTCGCAGGGCAGACACTGGCGTTTGTGGCGTTTCTGATTATCGCGCTCGCGCAATACCGCAAGCTCGAAGGCGAATATTTCACCGCGTATTCGACTTTCATTCACCTGTTTGCGATTCCGATTTTGGTCGTCGGGCTTTTTGGCCGCAAGCGCTATATATTGCCGATGTATGCCGTGATGGTCATCGCGAACGTGGTGTTTTTTGGTTTGTTACGCCCAAAAATCGACGGCGAATACCTGATAGCCGCGCAAGTCGGATTAATGACGAGCGTGATTGCTTTAACCCTGATCACGACCCTGCTCTTTCTTCTGCGCAACGTCATGGATTCGGCGGTCACCGAGGTTGAGAAGACCAATGCTTCACTCAATCGATTTGTACCCACCGAGTTTCTGCAGTTACTGAACCGCAATAATATCCACGAAGTGGGTCTGGGTGACCATACCGAACGCGAAATGACAATTCTTTTTGCCGACATTCGCAATTTTACGGGAATCTCCGAAACGCTGAGTCCCGCGGAGAACTTCTCATTTATCAACGACTACCTGAGCGTCATGGGGCCGATCATTCGCGAAAACAACGGCTTCATTGATAAATACATCGGCGATGCAATTCTCGCACTTTTTTTCAACAGCGCCGACGCCGCACGCGCCGCCATCGCGATGCACGAAATGCTGCAGCGCTTTAACGCTCAGTTTATCGATGGCATATTTCCCGAGATACGCATCGGCATCGGAATCCATACCGGTCGAATCATGCTCGGAACCATCGGTGAAGTGCGTCGAATGGAAAACACGGTGATCAGCGACACAGTGAACGCCGCTTCGCGCATTGAGAGCCTTACCAAAAAACTTGGCGCGGCCATCTTGCTCAGCGGCGAATCTCTGTCGCAGATACCGAAAGATGACTATCGCACCCGACTCGTCGACGTGGCGCCGCTGCGGGGAAAAACTCAGGTCTTGCGAATTTTTGAGCTGCTTAATCCTCTGCCTGAAGAGCGCCAGCTTCAGCTGTTGGCGAATGCTCCTATTTTTGAAGAGGGCATCACGGCGATGCGGGCCGGCAGGCTCGACGAGGCGCAGAACCTTTTCAAACAGTGCCTGTCGACTGTAGAAAAAGACGGGGCTGCATTGCATCACCTGCGCTTGATTGAAAAGACCCGCTTGCTGAAGAGCCACAAGAGCGAGCCTTAACGGTTTCGCTTTACAATCCGCATTGCTGCTCGAACCGGGTAAATGCAGTTTGTTACGAAATATATCGGTGGTTTCTTCGGTTCGCTGGCCGAGCGTCTGTTTGTTTTTTTCGCTGCGCTGCTGCTTAGCCAGGCGCCGCAGTATATGAATCTTTATCTGAACGTTCTCAGCGGCGCGAAAGCCGCGTATGAAAAATCCGTCAAAGAAATCGCCGATAAGGCAGCCGAACTCGAAATGAGCACGAAAGAATTTATCGATGATCTGACCAAATCAACATCGCAGGCTGCAAAAAAATCGGGTGAACTGCACCAGGGCCAGATCAACAATCTTGAAAAGGCAAAGCTCGCTTTTGATGCCATCAAAAACGCTACAGCTATCTCGCGGCCTTTCAAATTCCTGAAGCATGTCGATTGGGCGCTGGCGAAAAACGTGCAGTTTCAGCCGGCGTTTCCGTTCACGCTCGAAGCGCTTATGTACGTCATTGTCGGCATCATTCTGGGAATGCTGCTCTTTCGCGCCCTCATGTATTTTCCGCGCAAGTGGCTTGGGGGTGGTAAAGACAGCAAGGCTTATGCCTGAGGCTCTCGCCTGGTTCTGAGTTTACTGGTTTGTCGTCAGGTAAAAGCGGCCGACGCGAATCTCGAACGGCTGGCCGTCCCGGCGCACCATACTGAAACTGCCTTCCATCGTGCCGAAGTTTGTGCTGAGCGGGCAGAAACTTGAGTACGAGTAAGTTGCACCGGGTTCGAGCTCTGGCTCTTCGCCGACGACACCAGGCCCGTAGACGTCTTCGCGGTGGCCGTCTGAATCAATGATAATCCAATGGCGCGACTTTAATTTCGCCCAGGCGTCACCTTCGTTCACAAGCGTTATCTTGTATGTGAACAAGAACTGCGATTCTTCGGGAATCGACCTCTCGGGCAAATAGTGGGGTTCGGCTTTCACGCGAATGCCCTCGGTGACAATTTCAGATTCGGCGCTAACCGGCATACGCTGACCTACCCGTGCGCTGATGGGCGTAAATCGATAAATGATATGGGGCTGCCCGAGCTCTCGATCTGACGCGCAATTTCAATTGACGGAGCGTGTCCCGAATGAAGAGACATAATACCCAAGGTCGGATTTAGGGCGATTTTAAGCCATGCTCGCTGAAATACTATCACGCTACAAAACCGGCTCATCGCTGATTCTCACCGTCACGATTTCTCTCAGCTGCCTTATCTGGAAATCGAATTTGTTGTCGCGTACCGCGAACAGCGCGAGCCAGGCTCTCGATTTTTTCTCCGGTACGTTCTCTTCTTTCGGTAAAGGTATGTCGCGCTTCGTCGATAGCTATGGTACCTACGAGGCTGTCCGTGGTGAGCGCGACGCACTACGCGAAAAGGTCAAATCGAACCTCGATATACAGGTTGAGTTGATACGCCTACGCGAAGAAAATGTGAAGCTGCGGCAATTTTTGCAACTGCCACCGGTCAGTAACCACCCGGTCTTGCAGGCCGAGGTTATCTCTCAAGACCCCGACAACTGGTTCAGAACGATTATCATCAACAAGGGTAGCGCCGACGGAGTTGCGACTTACATGCCCGTCGTCGCGTTGCAGACTATCACGCTGCCTGCACAAGAAAACAAACCCGCCGAAACTAAGCTGGTCGTTGGTATCGTGGGCAAGGTTATACAGGTCAACCCGCACTCTGCCCGTATTCTGCCGCTTACCGACCAGTTCTCGCGCATCGGCGTGAACGTGAAAAAGACGGGGCATTGGGCATTGCTTAACGGCCAAAGCCCCCACCAGGATGCGCCGCTCATCGACTACCTGAGTCTCGGTGTGTTTATTTCTACCGGTGATGAAATCGTTACTTCGGGTGGCGACGGCATTTTTCCACGCGGGTTGCCGGTTGGTACGGTGGGCAAGCGCATTGAGAGGCTGGGCAGTTTTCAGAAAGCGGATATCAATCCCGTGATCGATTTCAAGAAACTTGATTTTGTCATTGTCATTCAGAAAAAAGTCGATACCGAAGCGCTGAATTTTCTGCCGCTGAAGCCTGACACAGTTGAAGAACCCAAACTGCAACCCGCGGTACCTGCCGCGCAAAAGGCAAAACCCGAGAAAGAGCAGGGCAAATCTTCGGCGGCCGAACAGGCAACTCCCAAACCTGACGCCGCGATCAAGCCTGTGGCGCCGGTCGCGCCCGCGACTCCTGCTGACGCGGAGGAGACGCCATGATTCTGGAAAAAATTGTCATCGGCATCGCGATCTTCGTTTCTTACTTTTTGCAGACGAGCGTCGATTTTTTTGCACTCGGTTCAGTGAAACCTGACTTTCTGCTGATTCTCACCGTCTATTTTGCCCTGTACCGGGGTTCATTTGCCGCACTCTGGATAGGCTTTTTCGGCGGATTGCTGCAAGATATAAACCTCGGCGGCTATACAAACCTGGTAAAGCAAGAGATGCAGTATTATATCGGTACTTCGGCACTCGCAAAGACCGTGATCGGTTACGTTGCTGGCAAGGTGGCGCGCGATATCAACAAAGAAGCGACCTCGCTGATTGTAATCGTGGTTTTTGTGGCCTGTCTGCTCAAGGGCATTCTGATGTTTTTTACCGTAGCCATATTCCACAGCAGCGCGCATGCGGCCTCGTTGATCACGATTGTGTTGCCCGAAGCGCTTTTCACAGCAATACTTTCGATAGTCTGGTTTCGTTTGCTGCGCTGGGCTTTCCCCACCGTTGAAAAAACTGAAGGTCAGCGGATTATTCGTCGTCTCGGGTAAGCAGCGATATGGCGCAGACGATACAACAGTTTCAGCTGCGCCAGCGCCTCGACCGGCGGGTGACAGGGCTCACGATATTCACCCTCGCAATGCTCGGGGTCTTGTTGCTGCGCGTAGGTGATCTGCAGCTCATTCGCGGCGAAGAATTCTTTGAAAAGTCACAGCGTGTGATTAGGCGCGTGGTCGCGTTGAATGCGCCGCGCGGTGAACTTTTTGCCCGCAACTACACAAGCCGGGATAAAGCGACATACATTGTTTCAAATTCATCTGCGGTTTCTCTCAGCGTCATACCGTCGCACTTTCCCAAGAAGAAAGAATTGAAAGAGCTTGTCGCAAAACTCGAACGGCTGCTGCGGTATCCCGAAGGCACGCTGACACAGAAGGTAGCAGACAACAAATATAAATCGCACGAAGAAATCGTGCTTATAGAGAATCTCAAACCAGAGCAGACCACGGTTATTGCGGACTACTATATCACTTTCTCGAAATTCATTATTCGCCCGATATCCCGCCGGTTCTACAACCTCGGACCCGCAGCCGCGCACTTAACCGGTTACATCGGTCTGCCCAACCAGCGCGAAATTACGGCAGGTGTGCGCAGCTACCAATACACCGGCAAGAACGGGCTTGAAGCCCAGTACGATACGATTTTGCGCGGCGAAGACGGTGAAATCGTGCAGATAAAGTCTGCGACCGGCGACATAGAAGAGCAGAAGGTCTTTCGCAATTTCGTACCCGGGAATAACCTGATATTGACCATAGACGCAGACCTGCAGATCGCCGCGGCAAAGGCTATGGCGGATAAAACGGGCGGTTTGATAGCGATTCGGCCTTATACGGGTGAAATTCTCGCGATAGTGTCAAAACCCGACTTCGACCCGAACATACTCATCGCGCTCGATAATCCTGACCGGGCTGATCATATTCGCCGCGTGCAAGAAGAAAAAGCAGAACTGAACCGCGCGATCTCGACCAAGTATCCGCCGGCGTCGACGTACAAACCCCTGGTTGCGCTTGCGGGTCTCGAAGAAAAGCGGCTCTCGAAGTCTGATAGCTTTCATTGCCCAGGCAAGTTCATCTTAAAGAGCAGCTACAAAGGTTCGCCCGACGCGGTGTTCAACGACTGGGCGACGCACGGGCACAACGATCTTGTCGGCGGTCTGGCGCAGAGCTGTTCTGTTTATTTTTATGAAGCGGGTTACCGCATGGGTGCAGAGCCGATGATCAAATATTCGCGCTACTTTCATTTGGGGGAAAAATCCCAAATAGATTTGCCGAATGAAATTCCAGGGTTTGTACCTGACGGCGCGTGGAAAGAGAAGACCTTCAATACGCGCTGGTTCGATGGCGATACCGTCAACCTGAGCATCGGGCAGGGCTTTATCGAGACGACGCTGGTTGGTATGGTCGGCTTCTATTCTGCCGTCGCCACCGGCGGAACCATCTACCGTCCGCATCTGATTAAACAGATACGCTTCGCCGAGAATGACCAGGTGAAGGTTGAGATCAAACCGGTTGTCGTCGACCAGATACCGCTTTCGAAGTCGGCTGTTCTTGCAGTGCGCGAGGGTATGCGTGCTGTGACGACCCGCGGCACCGCAGCATCGGTGTTTCGCGTGCCTGGTCTCGTGCCCGTCGCAGGCAAAACCGGTACCGTGCAGACGCGCTCGGGTGACCGTTTCAATAAGGCCTCTCAGCACGCGTGGTTCATTGGATACGGGCCGTTTGACGGCGACCCTAAAGATATCGTGGTCATCGGTGTGTTGGTCGAGCGCGGTGTGGGTGGCGCCGTCGGCGCAGCCCCGATCGCCCGCGACGTATTCGTCAAATACTCTCAAAAACTCAAAGCGGGTACGATCAACTGATGGTGAAACTGAACTCGCACCAAAGTATGGATCAGCAGTATGGAAAGATTTAGCCGTCTCGACTGGGTCTCGATTTTTCTCGCCGTCTCGGCGACGCTCATCGGCGTGATCGTGCTCTATGGGGGCGGGGTCACAGGCGAAGATCTGGCTCGCAAAAAACTCTTCTGGATGGTCATCAGCATCATCGTGATGCTCATCTTTGCCAATATCAACTACCAGACGATAGGTGCCTTTGCCCCGATGATTTATGCCATTGGCATTTTTACTCTTTTGCTGGTGATGGTGCCCTTTATCGGCAAAGAAGTCAAAGGCGCACGTTCGTGGTTCAGCTTTCTCGGTGTAAGCTTTCAGCCCGCCGAACTCATGAAGCTGGTGATAGTGATTACGCTCAGTAAATACCTGGTCTTGCGCGAATCAGAAATCGGCAAGTTCAAAGAGCTGATTATACCCGCGGTATTGGCGACGGTACCCGCGCTGCTCATCGGAGTGCAGCCTGACCTCGGCGGCGCGGTCATGTTCATGGCAATTCTTTTTGGCATGCTCTTTATCGGTGGCGCAAATACCGCAGTGCTTTTCGGTTTTGCCATCATTGGTTTTTTTGCTCTCTTTACCCCAATGTTTCTCGAGTACGAGCGGTATGTCATTGTAGATGACGTCTATAACGCGCTGCGTGAGGACCATTTTCGCCTTGCGGATGCAGTACGTATTCTGAACTTTGAGGTTTGGGAAGTCGCAGAAAACCTGAACTATAACACGCGTCTCGTGCAGGACAAAAATCTCGTGACCTGGGCGAAAGAGACTTTGTCTCAAGGTGAGAATCTCAAGATATTCTGGCAGGCGGCAGCCGAGATCGAAAATAACAACCCAAGTTTCCTTCGTGATATGCTGAGAAACACGGTGGTAGTCGTGGCAATCGGTGCGACGGGAATTTTTTTCTACGGTCTCGGCGTACTCGGCAATTTCATGACAGGCTCATACTGGATGCGGCGCGTGGCAAATATTGCTCTCATTGTTGGTTTGTCATTCACATCCGGCTTCATGTTTCATAAGTTCATCAACTTCAAACCCCACCAGGTGATTCGCATCGTTTCGTTTGTGAATCCCGACAAGTTTCAGAAAGGCGCGGGTTACCAGTTGCGCCATTCGCTCATCACGGTAGGCTCTGGGAAATTTGCTGGCAAAGGTCTTTTTAAAGGTGATATGACCAAAGGCGAGACACCATTCTTACCCGAATGGTACAATGACTTCATCTTTTCAGTTGTGGGCGAGCAGCTCGGCTTCTGGGGCTCTTCAGTTCTGCTATTTCTTTTATTTGGTTTGATATTACGTGCGATCAACATCGCGGCGACTTCGAAAGACGATTTCGGTGCGATGCTCGCTTCGGGCATCGCTCTCATCTTCTTCTTGCACGTGTTTATCAACATTGGCATTTCCGTCGGAATATTGCCCGTTACGGGAATACCACTAAGCTTCGTCAGTTACGGCGGTTCGCACATGCTGCTGTGCTATATCTGCGTGGGCATTCTCATCAACATCTACCGCCGTCGTTTTATCAATGCCTGACAGATACTTCTTCCAGCGAGGGGCTTTAGCCCCTTGCAGGAAGAAGGTGCGCGACATCTCGTACTGAATGCCTGAACTTCATGCCACGGGCTTAAGCCCGTGGCATGGGGCGCAACGCGGGAATTATTTTCAGAGAGGCGCGCCAGCCCAGCCAGATTAAACCAGCGATGGGTACAAGATAGATAGCCACATAGAGTGATTGCAGCAA
The DNA here is from genome assembly GCA_942492915.1 of uncultured Leptospiraceae bacterium. Taxonomy (GTDB): domain Bacteria; phylum Spirochaetota; class Leptospiria; order Turneriellales; family Turneriellaceae; genus Turneriella. Next base: position 2,566,212 of record OW818662.1, on the reverse strand, counting down.
AACATTGAGAAATCCTACAAAAGCATTTTGAAATACTGGTACTTCAATTGCCGCGGGTTTAGTAACGATTGGCAGGGTTAACTGAACGGTTACCGTCGCCCATTGCGTTTTGTCATTCACGCGCCATTCTTCAATGCGGGTCTGCAGTTCTTTGTCTTCGCTCGCTGCGAGCAGGTTTTCGGCCGCCTGCCAATGGCGCGAGGCCAGACCATTCTGGTCGGCCGCGATCGAGCGGCGGCGCAGGCGAATGCGTTCGCGCTCCGCGAGCATTTGCTGGTGAACGGCATTCTCAGTGTGGTCGACCACATTGATCTGTTCGTGTGCCAGTGTGCCGATTGCATCGAGTTCGGCGAGAGCTGCGTAGAGGTTTGCGCTTCTGATGCGCACATTGACTGTCAGATAGCCATTGCCGTGACCCGAGGCGGTTTCATTTTGCAGAAAACCATAACGCGGTATCCATTGGTTGAAAAAAGCGCGTGCAGTCTTAAGATCGTTGATCTGGTAGCTTAAATGCGCCTGGTATTCGAGTCGCCTGTCGGTGAGCTTCCCGGGTTTATAGACCGGCCCCAGGGTTACAACATCAGCGTGGCCCTCTTGGCGAACTGCCTGATCCTTTTCAAGTCTTGAACTGTCGGCCGGTGCTGCTGCCGCACCAGCAAGAGGTGAGCGAGCTTCATTTGCGCTTTCTTCTTCATCGGCGATGCGCGATGCTACGGTTTCAGATTTTTTTAATTCTGCGAGCTTTCGCTGGGCAAATTTGCTATGGGTCGCACGGTTGAAGACGAATGCGCCAGCGGTTAAGCCCGCGAGCACAGCCATGATGATAACGATGGTTTTCTTTTTCATGCAGCTTTGACGCTGCTGAGAGTAGCGTGGTTCGAAAAAATCTGCGTGGGGTTCACCCACGCAGAAATGTAATCTTAGAAGATATGGCTAAAGTTGATGAACATGTTTGAGTCTTCTTTGCTCATTGCGTAGTCGACCATGATGATGGTTGCCTGGTTCCAGGCAAGGCGCAGGCCCATACCATATGAGTAGCGCCAGACGCTTGTTTTGATGTCGCCGGGTTTGTCGAACGCGCTGCCGATATCGAAGAATGGCACGAGAATCGGCGCGAATCTCTGGCCTGCGACTTCAAAGTCAAACGTCGTCCAGCGCACTTCAAAGTTCGCCAGCGCCATATTCGTTGCCATAAAACGGCTCGCTTTGTAACCCCGCAGCGAGCGCAGGCCACCGAGCCCGCCCTGATAGATGCGTTCTGTGCTGCCAAACTGGTCGAGCGAATAAAATGGTACATCGCCGACTGCCTGCGTGTAGGCCACGCGGCCTGCGAGCACCAGGTCGACATACTTCTCGAATGGGCTATAGTAGACTTTTTCTGAAACGGTGTAGCGCGCAAAGTTGAATTGAGAACCGTAGGCCTTGTTCGAATATTCAGACACAAACTCGAAAAGCTGGCCTTTGTTCGGGTCTGGCTCATAGTCGCGCGTATCGATTGAAATCGCAGCTCGGGCGAGGTTGTGCCAGCCGCCGTCGTAGCCGCGTACGAGGCCCGCCTGATTTTCCTGACCGAGCAGGGTGGCGTTACTTGTACCTTCACCGCCGGTCGCCTGTACCTTCGTGCCCTGAAGGTCTCGCACATTGTATTTGCCGATATGCACGCCGAACTGCGGACGCACTATACCGCCGAAGAAGTCGCGTTCAAAAAACGCAACCGCTGCAGGTCGTTCGTAAGAATACCTGTTGAAGGCTGAGTTTGTGGTGCCTGTGACCGAATCTACTTTACGCAACTCATCATTGTACTCAGCATACTTGTCATAGCTCGTGGGCCCAAACGCCAATGTATTCATCGTTCTCGCGCCGGTTCCGAAATAGTTTGCCCAGATATTTTTTTCAAAGACAATTGCCGACCGCACGCGGAACAGTGAGTTCATAATATAGGGTGAATCCCAATTGATTTCGTGGTATTGGTAGCCATAGGTCGTTTGAAAAAACTGTGCGTACACCTGGTGCCGATAGGGTGTGCGGCGAAAGAGAGGGTCTTCTTTTTCACCGTTATGAAAGAAGAATACACGCGCGCCATAACCAAAGCCCGTGTTCGGGTCTGAGTTCAAGAGCGGCAGGCCGGTAAAAAATCCGCCTTCTTTTTTCTTTGCGAAGTCTTTGTCGTTCAGTACCCGCTTTCTTTTCAGTGATTCTACCAGTTCAGCTGAAACATCGTATTTTTTTGCGGCTGCTTCGTCGATGGCAACTTCGCCCTCGGTGCTTTCTGCCGGGGCAGCTACTGCAGGCGTCGCGGGCGCCTCAACTTTTGCCGGTGGCTTTTTCGCCGGCGCTTTGGCCGCCTTTTTCTTTTGTGCGAAAAGGCCCGGTGCAGCTAGTGAAAGCACCAAGAGGCCCAAGAGTATTTTTCTCATGTTGTCTCCTCGAGTCGAATTAGGCGGGGTTCAAAGTCGCAGATCGGCGCAGCTCTGTATCTATCGCTGTCGCCGGGGTGCGACACCCCGGTCGGCCATGCGGCGGGCCGTGAAGCAATCGTCAATCCAAAATGGAAGGAATATTTAACGGGTTACAAATACCCTGACGCCTGCGTCAGATTTCTTTCTTTAGCACCCGGTAGGTCTTGTACTTCACACAACCGATTTTTTCGAGCACCGTACTCATTGCAGTATTGGTCTCGACAATCAGTGAACAGTCGGCCTCTGTAATACCCATCGCCACGCCGTTTTCGATGGTCTTGTGCACCATCGCAATCTCGATGCCCTTATTGCGGTGTTCTTTGAGTACACCCATAATTGTCGTTCGCACGCGCTTTATCTTGCGCATTTCGAGCAGAATCTTGATGATGCCGAATGGAAACAAACTACCCTTTGCCTTTTTGACGGCCTGGTTCGCGTCGATGAGACTGATCGCGAACGCAATAGGTTTGCCGTGCAGTTCGGTGATGAAAGCAAGTTTTTCATTGATGATCATTTTCAAATCTTTGACCAGGTGCAGCCATTGGTCGTCGGTAAAGGGCACGTTACCCCAGTTTTCTGCCCACGCCTGGTTAAAGATGTGTTTCACCGCTTCGGCTTCTGAATCGATGTTCTTGCGGTTCACTTCGCGTATTACCATGCCCGGTTGTTTGAGCACGCGCTGGTTAATAAGGCGCATGAAGTTCGGCACGGTCGTGTCTTTTAGGTACGCGTACCAATCGACTTCTTTTTTGAAGCCGGCATTTTCGAGAAGTTTCTGATAATATGGCGGATTGTAGGTGCACAACAAAACCGGGTCGATGTCGAAAGCATCAACGAGCAGACCGATCTCATCATACACAGCGAAGTTCATGGGCCCTAGCGCTGACGTGCATCCGCGCTCTTTGAGCCATTTTGCGCCTTCGGCGAAAAGTGCATCAACTGCCTGCTGGTCGTCGAAAGCCTCGAAGAAACCGAAGAAACCTTGATTCGCTTTATAGTATTCATTGTGCGCAAAGTTTCTGTGAACAGAGAGTCGGGCAACGATTTCGCCGTCTCGTTCTGCCACCAATAGCTGCTTTTCACCTATCGTGTTAAACGGCCCCTTAAATATGAATTTTACCACCTCTGAATAGATCGGCGGTACAAAGTGTGGGTAGTTCTGATAAACCCGCTTCATAAAATTGACGAAGACTTTTATATCTTTCTTGTTATTGGCCAGAGGGCGAATCTGCAGCGGCATCGGGCGCAGATTAAGAACCACGAGATGCGGCGTGAACGAGAATTTTTGGCATTGTCCCGGATCACGGTAAGGGTTTTCAGCCAAAATTCCGATAATAAAATGTGAAAATGCGCATTGTTCTTTTCCCCCTTGCAGCGGCGAGTGCGGCCCTGTGGGCGCAGGCAGGGCGACCACCAGCAGCCACTACGGCGCCTCCGACGCGTCCGGCCACAGCCGCGCCGACCCGTCCAGCCTCCGCGGCCCCCGCGCGACCGGGTACGGCCGCACCGACTTCGCCTGCAACTCCCGGGACAGCCGCACCCACCAGCGGCCCCGGTTCTACCGGCAACAGCAGCAACAACGGTGGGGCATCCGCTAAAATCGAAGGCTTCGACGGCGTCGCCTGGGGCATGACCTACAAAGAGATGAAAGACCGTTTTCGCGTGATGGCATCGAACGCCAACGCGGCAGACAATGTCGAAATTATCTCAGATAATCCCGACCGGGAGATTCTGATTCGCCGCCGCGAAATATTCTATCGTTATGTCTTTTACAAGAAGCCTGCGGCCAAATCAGTCGAATCGATGCCCAAACCCGAAACCGGCAAACCAGCCGAAAAGCCTCTCGCCGATGATCCCACTGCAGGCACGGCAAAGTTCTTCTTCGTCGAGAGCATTTTTCCGCTCTTGAAATCAGACGAGCTCTACACTAAACTGTCTGAGAAATACGGCCAGCGCACGGGCTCGAGCGTCGGCGAGACGATGCGAGGCGCGTATAGCTGGGAAAAAGAAGAAGGCTTTCTCGTGCAGTGGGTTGAGCCCTACGCCAAAATGGGCTACACGCGTTCTCTCTACTATCTGTCGCGAAAGATACGCGATGAAATCAAGAGCGATCTGCAGGCCTGGCAGTTCGTGCGCGAGATCAAGGCGATTGAATCTTTATTAAAATGATTCTTTTGGTGTTGCAAAGCAACACCAAAAGAAACACATGAAGAGAATTGCTGTCATCATAAATCCCACTTCGGGTGGGGGGCGCACTCTCAGTGAGTGGCCGCGTATTGAAGCTGACCTCAATGCGAGGGGGTATGCAGTCACTCAGCATATTTCTACCAGCGAGGCGGATTTCAGAGCGAAGGCGCGCGCATTCGCTCGCCGGTTTACTGCGCTCGGCATCTGCGGCGGTGATTCTTCTCTGACAATTGCCGCGGAAGAGTTGGTGCGGGTGAAGTTCAAGGGTGACCTGGTGTTCTTGCCAGCGGGTTCGGTAAACGACATTGTCAGCGATATAGAAGAGCATTCAGCAGAGCGGCGTGCCGCGCTGCATCTCGGTTCACTCATGGCAGGCGCTTCAGAGAAAAAGTTCATCGGTCAGGCAAACTGGGGCCTGGGTGTAGTTGTAAATCGCTGGGTTGGCAGGCTGCTTAGATGGTTTCCCTGGTTAAGGCCACTGCAAGAGACGCTCGGCACATTGTGTATTATCGCGGCCCACCTGCTGCGCCGTGAGCGAGTGAGCGCGACACTGCAAATTGGCAACCGTCTATTCAGCGGCAACTTTTCCATTGTGCTGGTGACGCAGATCAGGCACTGGGCCTCGGGTCTGCGGTTTGCCCCCGCGGCCGATTATGCAGCGGCGCCGTTTCAAGTCATCACCGTACGCCGCACGGGTCTCTTCCGGCTGATCCGAATAATTCTGGCGGCTAGAACGGGGCAGCACCTCGCCTTTCCCGAAGTCGATTCCTTTATTGCCGACTCTCTAGCGGTACAATTTCACAAACATGCGGCAGTGCAGATCGACGGTGATATTTTGCGCGTTGACGGCAAAGAGATGCAGCACCTGCGTTACCTGCTGCACAAGCAACGAACGCTCATGCGGCTGACTGCGCTCAGTCGCGAATCATGAGGCGGTTGAGCCATTTGCCCTGGTAGAAGCGCAGAAAGAACAGCACTCCCAGAGAGAAGATCATCGCGGTTAAGATCCACCACGAGGCGATGGGTGTGATCGCATAACGGTCTTTCAGGTTATACACAAGCACAGCCGCTGTCCACATTGCGGTATTTGAGACGAGCATCGTCCACAGCGTATCACCGGCCCCCTTGAGAATGCCCCCGAGCACGCTGTAGGTTGCGTCAAAGAAGAAGTATAGGCATGAAATGCGCAGCATCACCGAAGCTACAGCCACGACGCCGTCAAAGGTAACCTCGGCGTCATGCGGTGCGAATATCGTGATGAGCGGCACGGTCGCGGTAAAATAGACCGTCGTGATACACGCCGAATAGAGCCAACCCGCTTTGAGGCCCGACCATGCGGAGCGCAGTGCGGCGCGTTTGCGCTGAGCCCCCAGGTAGCGCCCGACCAGACTCGATGCTCCCTGGCTGATTCCGAGCAGCGGCAGAAAAGAAACCATGTCCCAGTTAAGCACCACGGTTGTTGCTGCAGCCACATCGGCGCTGTACGAATACATCACCATTGTAAAGAAAGTGAATCCCCCGACATTGACGAAAGTCTCGAGCCCGGCGGGCATACCATAGCGCATGAGTTGGCGTAAGACTGGCATGTTCAGCGACGGGCGCATCAGGCTGTTATATCCCCCCCTGATTTCTGCTGAGAAGAAGCGCCAGACGAGCAGCACCACGGGCAAAAAGCCCGCAATAACTGTTGCCCACGCGGCTCCCCTGACTTCCATGCGCGGCAGACCCCAGACGCCGAACGTCAGAGCGTACGCGAGCGGCAGATTGAGCGCGACTGCGCTCGCCGAAGCGATCGTCACCATTTTTGTTTCGCCGATGCCTATGAAAAAATTTGCGAAAACCTGGCGCAGCGCGGCGGCGAAAACTGTAAGGCTCAGTATGTTAAAATATTCTGATTCGCTGGCAAGCAAGACGCCCGCGTGGTTAAAGAAACTAAAAAGCTCAGGCGCCACCAGACGAAAAAGAAAAAAAACAGCAGGAGTAAAAATGACAACAAAGATGATTCCCTGATGCACCACGCGCGTGGCTTCATGTGGCCTTTGCGCACCGCGGTATTGCGCTACGAGCGGATTAATCTGCCCGAGAGTACCGGTGACCAGAGTCGTCATCATGAAAGTGAGAATTCCGCCCGAGAGTGTTGCGGCCAGCTGTTCTTTACCGAGTTGCGACACGAAGATGCGATCGCAGAAGATCATCAACACATCAATGGCCTGCGAAAGAACAATAGGCAATGCAATCGGTGCCAGCTCGCGCATTGAGCCAAGGCGCACGGATGCGCGAAGTCGGCGCGGTACACGATGTGCCTCTTCGCGTCGTCCGAGGCGCACGGATGCGCGAGGTCGGCGCGGCACACGATGTGCCTCTTCGCGTCGTCCAAGGCGCACGGATGCGCGCATCAGGTCAGGCTGTCGCCATCGCCGACACGGTATCCGTTCAAGAAATCTGCGACTGGCATCGCTTTCTTGCCCTCTGGAGTTGCGGCAGAAATCGCGAGCGCGTGACCGTCGCCGCAGACTACTGCCAGGTGGCCTTTTGCAGGGCTAAACAGGCTGCCAGCGGGCTTATCTGTCAGCAGAGGTAAGGCAGGCAGGTCAAAGGCCAGTTTCACTTTCTTACCGCGAAAAAATGCAAAGACGCCGGGGCGTGGCGTGAACGCGCGAAAGCGATTCAGAATTTCATGTGCGGGTAGGCTAAAATTCAGTCGACCGTCTTCTGCTGAAATTTTCCCGCAGTGAGTGGCTTTCGAGTCGTCTTGTGCAACGGGTCTCAGCGCACCGTCAATATAGCCTGTGAGCATCGCTGCGCCGTGTTGCACGAGATCGGTGGTAAGTTTTTGGTATAACGTGAGTGTCGTGTCCGCAGGTGCGATAGGTACATGCGTCTGCGCAACCACATCGCCTGCATCGAGTGCAGGCACGATACGCTGCAGCGTCCAGCCGGTTTCCGTGAAACCTTGCAGCACGGCGTGTTCTATAGGTGAGGCTCCTCTCAGCAAGGGCAACAGACTGCCGTGAAAATTCAGTGATTTCAGCCGCGGCGCGTCGATGATGCTTTCAGGCAAAATCTTGCCGTACGCCAGAACAACAAAAAGATCAAAGCCGTGTTCTTGCAATTCGCCCAGAATATCATCGGCCTCTTTCTTAGCTGACTTGGGGGTCAGAACCGGAATACCGAGCTCGATCGCCCGTTCATGCACGGCCGAACGCACGGCAGTCTTGCCCTGGCGCTGCACAGTTTTTTCGGTCTGCGTGACGCACGCGGTAACGGTGAAACGATCGCCATGTTCAGAAACAAGGTGACTGAGAAAGGTCGCTGCGATTCCCGGCGAACCCCAGAATACAATTCGGGTCTTGCCAGACATTCAGTGGGAATCCAGAATCTGCGCGAAACCTTTCGCCCACGCACTGTCGTCGTTCAGGCAGGGAAGGTATGTAAACTTTTGCCCGCCTGACGCCAGAAAGATCTCGCGCAACTGCATGTTCACTTCTTCGAGCGTCTCGAGATTGTCTGCAACGAACGCTGGCGCAATCACCGCGAGGCGGCGAATTCCCTTTTTAGGAAGTTCGGCAATGAAATCAGAGGTCATCGGCTTCAGCCATTCTGCGCGGCCAAGGCGCGATTGAAATGAGAAGCCGAAGCGGTCGCTCTTGATGCCAGCCAAAGCTGCCACTGCATTGGTTGTTTCAATAATCTGGTGGCGGTAGCAGGTTTTGTGCGCCTCAGCTGCGTTTGGCACATCTTTCTCATTGCGCCGTTCGCAGCAGTTCTCTACCTTCAGGCAATACGCACCCGTCGCATCTGCTTTCGTGATGTGTCGAACGGGCAGGCCGTGGTAGCTGAAGAGCACATAGTCGTGCTTCGCCGCTGCAGGTTTTACCAGTTTTGCGAGGGCCGTCTGGTGCGCCTTCTCGTCATAAAACGCCGGCAAGAAACTCAGTTCGATATTCAAATCTGCCGCGTGCAGTTTTGCTTCTTCAATCGCCGTGACTGTCGATGAAAGCGCATGATGGGGATATAACGGCGCCACGAGTATGCGCGTGTAGCCGGCATTGCGCATTGTTGTCAGTACATGCAATACGGACGGGTTGCCATAGCGCATCGCCCAGTAGACTCTGCGCTTCGTGAATTTTTGCACTTTTTCTGCAAATCGCTTCGTATTGGTCAGCAGCGGAGAACCATCTGCCTGCCAGATTTTGGCGTACGCTTCGGCCGAGCGTTTTGGCCTGAAGGGCAGAATAAACAGGTTCACGATCATCCAGCGGATTGGGTAGGGCACGTCGATGACGTAACGATCCATCAAGAACTGGCCGAGATAACGCCGCACGTCGCCGACCTTGGGCGAGTCGGGTGAACCCAGGTTGATGAGGAGAACGGCTTCGCCGTTCTCCTTCTTAGCCGTTTTTGCGCGCGAAGTCATTCATGAACGCGACGAGCGCGTTGATTGAATCTTGCCCGACCGCATTGTAGATCGAGGCGCGCAGACCGCCGACAGAGCGATGACCCTTGAGACCTGCGAGGCCGGCGGCTTCAGCTTCTTTGACAAATTTCTTTTCGAGCTCCTCATCGGCGCTGTCACCTTTGAAGATGCGGTAGTTGACGTTCATGCGCGAGCGGTCAGCCTTGTTGACCGGGCAGCGATAGTAGCCATTTGAGCCGTCGATCGCCTCGTAGAGCGTGTTGGCCTTGGCAACGTTGCGAGCTTCGGTGCCCTTGAGGCCGCCGGTTTCCTGAATATGCTCCATCGTGAGCGCGAGCATGTAGATACCGAACGTCGGCGGTGTGTTATAGAGCGAGTTCTCGGCGATGTACGTGCGGTACTGCAGCATCGAAGGCAGTTTCTTGTCTGCGCGCTCGGCGAGGTCTTTGCGAACTATCACGAGCGTCACACCAGAGGGCCCGAGATTTTTCTGCGCGCCGGCGAAAATCAGGCCGTACTTGCTCACGTCGAGTTCGCGCGAGCAGATATTCGATGACATGTCTGCAACGAGCGGTACACCTTTGGTGTCGGGCAACCAATGGTATTCGGTGCCAAAGATTGTATTATTCGAGCACATGTGAACGTAAGAAGCATCAGCAGAGAGTTTGATTTCTTCGGGTTTAGGCAGCCGCATAAAGTTTTCGGATTCGGTCGTTGCCGCGATTTTTACATCCGCGTGCTTTTTCGCTTCTTTTTCGGCCTTTTGCGTCCACGCGCCTGTCTGTATGAGATCGATGGGTTTTCCCGGCAGAGCGAGGTTCATCGGTACCATTGAGAACTGCATGCTCGCGCCGCCCTGCACCAGAATGATCGAGTAGTCATCGGGCACACCCATGACGTTCTTCACGCCATCAAGTGCGCGTGCGAGCACGGCTTCGAACTCTTTCGAGCGGTGTGACATTTCCATCACCGACATGCCGGTGCCTTTGAAATTCAGAAACTCTTCTTGCGCTTTCTTGAGTACGGGCAGCGGTATCGCCGCCGGGCCTGCGTTAAAGTTGTGTATGCGGTGATCGAACATGCGTCTAATTTGCTGATTTAGACAGGCCGACCACTAGAAAGCACATCCTGTGCGTGGTCGGCCCTTGGGCATCCTTGCCTTCGGCCGGCGACAAGAAAGCGCACATGGCGACACGACGTCGCCTGGCTCGCGGAGCCATGGATGGCGGCAGCGAGCTCCGTGCGCGTCGCCCGCTCTGGAACCTCGTGTCCGGGAGCCGACCACAAGAAAGCACACATGGCGACACGAGGTCGCCTGGCTCGCGGAGCCATGGATGGCGGAAGCAAGCGTGTGCGTCGCCGGCCTACGGGCATCGTGCCCTTTGGCGGGCGACAAGAAAGCGGGTTAAGGCCAGACGTTACTGTGGCTCGCAGAGCCATAGTAACGTCTGGCACCAATTTGCCTTTACGGCGGCGATGCGTCGCCAACGCTCTACTATGCTGCTACCCGCACTTTCTGTGTTGTTGCATGTCGACGCACCTAAAAAATCCGGCGCCGGCACCTGTTACATCGTCGGCCAGCAATATTCAGACCGCTTTCCCGAACTTGTGATGGTTGAACTTTCGAACGGCAGAGATTCCACCACCTTTCAATACCGGTTTGAAATTCTGCGTGACCTCGAAGAAGGGTGGATCTATTACACAGCCGAGATACTGGGCAACAAACTCAAACCTCTTCGCAAGGTTGAAATGGTAACCGTCGGCTCAGAAAAATTTCTGCGCATCGACGGCAATGCCGAAGCGCGCGACGATTTGGGCCCAATACCAGAAATCTAAGAAGGTTGTAAAATCATGGTTTCTAGTTTTGCCGCCCGCTGGTGCTCAGGCTCGAGTTCAAGTACACGCCGCAGATAGCCCCGCGCTTTGTGCGCCCGCCTCACCATAATGTTCAGCTCTGCTGCGAGCAACAAATATTGCAGGTTATGGCCATCGCGCAAAACAGCGCGCTCTGCCCATTGCATCGCTGCTTTGATCTTCTTTTCGCGCCGTAGGTTTTGCGCAATTTCATAACACAGCCCGATATCCATGGGATTCTGGTCGTAGAGCTGGACAAGTATCTCTACGGCCTTTTCAAATTCAGCCGAGTCGATACACGCGTCTGCCTGTTGCCGCAGGGCCTTAATTTGCCGCGCATCGGCGATCTGAACCGGTCGCTCTGCGCTCGATGAGAATTCGATGCGAAGCAGCGAAAGATCGTCCATCAGCTCGCCCATGTTAGCGACGCGTGCGTAGATCTCTTTGAGATCACCTTTCGCCTCGCGCACGTGTTCTAGAAACAGATTTTCGTTTTCGTTAACAATGTTCGACCCGTCGGCGTTATGGCCGAGAATAACGTCGTCGCGCCCGTCTGAGCCCATGACAAGGATGTCGCCTGGTTGCAGTTGAAAACAATGTATCTCAAGCATACCTTTGATGCCAGGCGTACCGAGCTTACGCAGAATTTCCGTATCGAGAAAACTCGTTTCGCCTGCACGATAGAGTACCATGCTGGGGTGTTCGGCGTTGATATAGTACATAAGTCCCGATTTTTCATCGATGAGACCGATCACGAGTGAGATGAGCATCGAACCTTCAAAGCTCTCGAAAATGCGGTGCAGTTCGAGAAACGTCGTGTGCAGCCAAATTTCGGGAAAAACATCAGACAGCTCTTTTGTCCACCTGAGGCGCTCGATCGTCGATTGAAAAACAGCACCCAGAACCAGCGCGCCACCTGCACCCTGCATCGATTTGCCCATCGCGTCGGCGTTCACAAACACGACGAACGGCTGGTCTTTCAGCATGATCGATGCTGCCATGTTGATATCGCCGCCAATTTCTGATTTCCATTTTCTGAATTCAAAAGTTTTCTTCTGACGGATCAAATATTCAATACCAATATTGTCGCTGTGCGCCGTGTTTGAAGCCAGCGGTTTCAATAGCTGCGCTGTGAGAAAATAATCGGCGTCTTGCTGCTTTTTCAGGTCTTGCACGCGCACAAGACTTTCTTTAAGTTCCCGGGTGCGTTCTTCAACCTTAAGTTCGAGGTTTGCGTTCAGTTCTTCAACCTGATTATGCACGGTCAAGAAACGGTTGGCGAGCATGACGGCGATGCCGATGACAAAGAGCGCAAACCCGTATTTGGTAAATGCGATTCCTGTCGCAAAAATTACGGAGTCAAGAATATCGAATACGGCTGTGCCGATAATCGTTAGAATACCAATTAACAGGTTGCCGGCTGGTGAATAGAGCATTGTGTTCTTAAAAGCTGAAAGCGCCTTCGCGAAAGCCGTCGGTCGACCAGATTCTGCGTAACGGGTGCGAATTTCCCGAATCACAAACTTGAAAATCTGAAAAGCGAGAAAGTACAGAATGCCCAACAGTGCACTGATTTGCCAGACGCGCAGAATGGTTGTGTTGAAATGTGAGGTTGTTGGTATGACCGCCAGCGAAAGCACGATGGCTAATGCCCCATAAATCTTGGGAAAAAGCGTCGCCCGGCCTTCAAAGAGTTTGTCTATAAAGATCAGAAACGGAGTCAGAACATTGAATAATACGATATACTCCACTTTCTGAATGAGCGTAGAATCCTGAACTACATCGAAGACGATAGCGGTACGGGTGAACAGGTAGACGAAAAGACCAGCGCAGAACAGACCGAAGTAGAGATTGTAGGCCTCTTGTCGCCGGCGCGAATAGAGCAGCAGGTGGTAGAGTCCGATAGCGAGGTATAAACAGATAAGAATGAGCACCACAACTTCACTGCGGCGATTCAAGAGCAGGCGCAGGTGGTCGATTTCGTATGGCTGGCCGAGATAAAAACCAACTTCGGCGCTACCTTTGTCGCCCGCGAGACGAAACGCAAGAATATTCTCGCCGCTCACCAGAAGCGCAGTGGGCAATTCAACGACGATGTCACGTACTGAGCGGTGCGTCAGAATTGTTTCACCGGCTGCATCGACGTGCCACGCTGAACCAATTTCAGTGCCGTTCAGAAAAATTTGCCAGTTGTCGGCGATGCTGCCGAGGCGAAGTCCCCAGTTGACAAGCGCCTTGCGTTCGTCGGGTTGCATAAAAAAACGTGTGATCGCGGTGTACTCGTGAATCTTGTCCGAGGGCCAGCGGTAGATGTTCGGTTGCGCAAACGGCGCGCCCAGGGTTGCGATTTTGACCGGCCGGTTGTCGCCCGCCGCTGAAGGAACATGGTGCCAGTCTGCGGATTTTCTTGTGCGCTCAGGCCATGATTTGAGCCACGCCTTGTCAAAACCCTGCCGTACAAACATATCTTCGCGTATCAGGTTTTTCGCCGGGTAGAGTGAGCCCCCCGAAGCGATGAAAACCAGAAAAAGAAGATATCCTCTCAGCATGCGGCAAGCTACAAGACCGGCCCGCAATGGGTAGAAGATTTTCTGCTGTGAAGCAAATGCTGGTTTACGGTTCGTCTTGAAGCCCGGCCAGAGTTGGCAGATCGGCCGCCCATGAAAATTCTCGTAATCGACGACGACACTATTCAGCACGAAATTCTGGCGGCGATTTTTAAGAATATTGGTATCGACGGTACCTATTGTGATACGGGTGAAGCGGGGCTCGAATTGATACGTAGCCATTTTTTCGACGCGGTACTGCTCGATATGTCCCTGCCCGGGAAGAGTGGTGTGCAGATTTTACGTGCCATTCGCGATAACCAGATGACCCGCGATCTGCCCGTTATGGTGTTTACTGCCGATAAGACTAAAGACACGCTCTTGCAGTGTATGAAATATGGCATCAGCGATTATATTGGCAAACCTTTTCAGTTGCCGCATTTCGGTCAGAAAATGGCGAACCTGAAGCGTATGCTGCAGTTCAAAAAAGAAACAGGTGAGCGCGGTACCTCAGCAAAGGTGGTGATGGAGCGCATTCCGGGTATTCTCAAATTCACCTTCGGGGGAGCGTTCAACGGCGAAGCGATTGGCAAGCTAGGGCAATTGTACACGCCTTCACTGAAATCTCTCACCAAAAGCGAGCAAATTCTGCTGAATCTTTCGGCGCTGCCCGGGCTCACCGCCGATCAAATCACTACGTTTCAGAAGCTGATACAGATTTTTCTGCCCAAACACCCGCTGGTAGTTGCGGGACGCAGTTATGGCCCGCTCATCAATGTCATGAACGATTTTGAGTCTGAACTCTTTATTACTGAAGACGACGCGCTCGAACACAGGCAATACGGCGGTGTCTAACAGATCCCTGAAAAAGCAGCCTGTTAGACAATGCTGATATTCGCGCTGGTTTATTTCACCAACTTCTTGTACTTGAAGCGGCGCGGCTGGTCGCCCTGCCGCTTCTTGCGGTCTTCTTCGTATTCAGAAAAGCCACCTTCAAAAAAGCGTACCTGCGCGTCACCTTCGAACGCGAGAATGTGCGTCGCGACCCTGTCGAGAAACCACCGGTCGTGCGAGATCACCACAGCGCAGCCGGCAAAACTCTCGAGCCCTTCTTCGAGCGCGCGTACGGTGTTAACATCGATATCGTTCGTGGGTTCGTCGAGCAGCAGAACATTGCCGCCTTCTTTGAGCGCAAGCGCCATGTGCAGTCTGTTGCGCTCACCGCCTGAAAGCACTCCGCATTTTTTTTCCTGATCGGCGCCGCTGAAATTGAACCGCGCCATGTACGCGCGTGCGTTTACAGAAAGTTTGCCAACCTTGACCTCGGGAGCGCCACCCGAAATTACGTCAAAAACCGACTTATTGGGATCAATATCCGAATGCTGTTGGTCGACGTATGAAATTTTGACCGTATCCCCTACGGTGAATTTTCCCGTGTCGGGTTTTTCGAGATTCATGATCATTCGAAACAGCGTCGTTTTACCGGCGCCGTTCGGGCCAATGACTCCGACAATGCCGTTTGGCGGTAATTCAAAGTTCAGGTTTTCATAGAGCACGCGGTCGCCGTAACCCTTGCTCACGCCTTCGGCGATAATTACCTTGTCGCCGAGGCGGGGGCCGTCGGGAATATAGATTTCGAGTTTGCTTTCTTTCTCTTTTGCGTCTTCGCTCAGCAGTTTTTCATAGGCACCGAGACGCGCCTTCGATTTGGCCTGACGGCCCTTGGCGCCCATGCGCACCCACTCGAGTTCGCGTTCAAGTGTCTTGCGGCGCTTTGATTCTGATTTTTCTTCATTCGCAAGTCTGTTTGATTTTTGCTCGAGCCACGAAGAGTAGTTTCCTTTCCAGGGAATACCCTCGCCGCGGTCGAGTTCGAGAATCCAACCAGCTATGTTGTCGAGAAAGTAACGGTCGTGGGTAATCGCAATGACAGTACCTTCGTATTCCTGCAGGTGTTGCTCGAGCCATTGTACCGATTCGGCATCGAGATGGTTGGTGGGTTCGTCGAGCAGCAGCACCTTGGGTTTTTGCAGCAGTAATCTGCAGAGAGCCACACGGCGTTTTTCGCCTCCAGAAAGGTTTTTGATGATTGCAGTTTCTTCAGGGCAGTTCAGCGCATCCATCGCGCGTTTGAGCATGTTGTCGAGTTCCCAGCCGTCTGCCTTTTCGATCAGTTCGCCGAGTTCGCCCTGGCGCTCGATTGCCTTTTCCATGTCGTCGTCAGAAAGGTCGGTGCCGAGGCTTTCGCTGACTGCTTCGTATTCTTTCAGCAGAGCGACGACTTCGCCCGCGCCTTCTTCAACGATTTGGCGAACGGTCTTGGCTTCGTCAAGCTGGGGTTCCTGTTCGAGGTACCCGACCGAATAGCCGGGAGAAAATACCACCTCGCCCTTGTCGGGTTTCAATACCCCTGCGATAATCTTTAGTAACGACGATTTACCAGAACCATTGAGGCCGATAATACCGATCTTCGCGCCGTAGTAGAACGACAGGTAAATGTCTTTCAATACCTGCTTATGCGGAGGGTAGACTTTGCTGACCCCAACCATTGAAAAAATTATTTTTTTGTCATCTGCCATATAAACATTTTGATTTATGTTCATGCGGATTCACCGCAGAACAAGAAACAATCTCCTAAATTGAATTATCTTCGCCTGGTGTCTCGGGTTGAAGCGGTGTCTGCGGGCTTGGCGCCGGTTGAAAACTATCAGGTGGCGCCATTTGCAGCGGAGGGCGCTCGCCGACCCTTTCAGCCGTCGCCTCGAATGGGCGCATCGTAAATGACAGAACAAAGATCGCAGCGCAGATCGCGGCGAGCCACTGCCGCCTGCGGTCAAGCGGTTGCCTTGTCGTCTGTTGCGTCATATCGAAAAACAATGGATTGCGCACCTGCCGCAGTTCTGGGTGATCGACCCCGAGGTAAATAAAACCGAGCACGAAGCCGAACCACATCGGGTAATAGAGCGCCAGAATGAACAGGCCTCCGAGAAATACGTAGCCGATATCGCGCTGGCGTCGGCCGAACAACGTATAGGCGATTTGACCGCCCGAAAGGTTGCCAAGGGGAAAAAGATTGATCGCAGTAAAAAAAAGACCTGCCCAACCTGCGGCGAGCAGCGGGTGTACAGCGAGATCGTAACCGTGCGGAATCTCTTTCATAACACGTGCGATCGCGACAAGCGCAAGAGGATTTTCAAATTGTGCATTACCTGGCACCACATCGCTGAACCAGGTGCCCGCCAGTAGCATCAACACCGAAAGTACAAAGCTGATTACGGGCGGCCAGAAGGCGACATCGAAGAGTGCATGCGTGTGAACGCCGATATGCGCTGTTTTCGTGAGAACACCGAACGTGCCGAACGGCGAAAACAACGGCATAGGAATAAAAAGTGGCAGCTCGGCGTAAAGTCCGTAAGAGCGTGCCTGTATGTAGCGGGTGGTTGCATAAGAAGCCAATAGTGCGATGAGCGCCGCTGCATAGATCGCCGCATCGACGTATTTGTCTGCGGCTGCAGTGCGCGATGAAAAATTGGTGCCGGCGAGAAATACCGTAAACGTTGTGAGAATGAAAAGAATCAGATGGCGGCGAAAAGTTGCGCGGTCTGCCTGGTTTATGCCATTTTTCAGAATGGCGTAATTGCGTTTTATACGGTTGATCATGTCAGTCTATGAGCTGCGGCACCGCGGTCTTCGACCTTTGCTTCTGTCGCGCTGCTTTTTTCGAGACTGACCTTGTTTTTGGCATGTTGTGTACAGAAACTTCCCCTTTAGGAGATGCCGAATGTTTTGCCGTCTGGTTCTCAAGCGCCCGAGTCTCTTGCATCGTCGGGTATTGCGGCCGTTCGTGGTAGGTACTCACCAGTACGTCGAGAAACGCTTTGCGTACAACTGCGAGTTCGCCCAGTGTGAGCGGAGCCTCGTGAAATTGTTCTTCGCTGATCTTGTTCTGGATTATACGATCGATGATGTCTGCAAACTCCTCTTTGGTCGCCGAAGTGGCAGTGCGCGAAGCTGCTTCGACGCTGTCGGCGATCATGACCACTGCCGTCTCGCGCGTTTGCGGGCGCGGCCCCGGATATTGAAAGGCCTTGCGGGATATCGCCGGCTGCCCGGGTTTAACCTGCTCGAGCGCCTTGTGGTAAAAATACTGTATCGTTGTCGTGCCATGGTGCTCGGGAATAAAACTGATAATCTTCTCAGGCAGGCGGCTTTCGCGCGCCATGGTGATGCCGTCGGTAACGTGCCGCGTAATCATGTGAGCAGATTTTACAGGGCCCAATTTTTTAAAAGCCTCTGAGGTGGGATAGAGGTGCCGGTTCTCGGCATAAAAGTCAGGGTGCGCCATCTTGCCGATGTCGTGAAACAGACAGCCGACGCGAGTCAAGAGTGTGTCACCACCCAGCGCACGCACCGCAGCTTCACTGAGGTTGGCCAGCATCACGCTGTGCGAATGAGTCGACGGCGCGATCGCTGCCATACGTGTCAGCAGCGGATGGTTAAAGTCATTGAGCTCCATGAGGCGAAACGGGGTCGGCAGATTAAATAAGAACTCAATCAAAGGCAAGAGGCCCAGCGTGAGCAATATGCCGAGAATGCTGTTGGTAATTACTGCAGCGAATTTGAGTTCAAAGTTGCGGGCCGCGGGTGCCAGCAGTTCGAAGCCCGTGATGATAATGAAGTTGGTCACCGCGATGATTACGCCTCCCTTGAACATCTGTGTGCGCTTTTGCATGCGCGTCGAAGCATAGAGTCCCGCAATTGCCGAGGTGAGAGCGAGCATCAGGCTCTGGTTGTCGAAGCCGGTGAGTATGTAGAAGAAGATCGAAAGATAAATGCCCGCCGAAAGAGCAATGCGCGCGCCGAAAAATTGTCCGGTTAGAATTCCAAAAAAACCAAACGGGACAAACAATACAAAACTGATTTCATACTGCCTGAGCGGATTCAGCTTCATGACAATGAGCCCGACAGCAAAAATAAACCAAAACAAGCCGTGCAGAATAAAGTGCGAACCATAGTCGCGTACCTGCTCAAATGCAAACCGAAAGGTAAAATACGACAACGACACAGCAAGTACGCCCATGATCAGCAAAATACCCAGTATCTGCGATCCGTTTCGGCGCCGATGGTTTTCGCGCACCTGCTCAAGTAGGCGCAGGTTCTCCTGATCGATGACATCGCCGGCGCGCAGCAGGGTTGACCCGCGTTTGACAGGACGGTAAACCGGAGTGATTTTTTCCGCTGCCTGATTGCGCCTTAAGAGAGTATATTGCGGATTGTAAACGAGAGAAGGCATTGCGCGCTGCAACTGCTTGATACGCGTGATGATGATTCTGAGCGTACCCGGTGCAAGTTCGGCGTCTTTAAGCTGGCTTTCGCGCACGATGAGCCGAACCGCCGCCTCGGGAGCCTGCAGCTGTTCGGCTCCCCAGACAACGTCTGCGAGCTCGCGCGGATAATTGATCGTTCGCACCTGTGCACCTTTTTCAATCACTTCATTCAGCGTGCGCGTATCGAGCGGCCTGGCGAGAAATCCGTTTTCCTGAAAGGCCTTTTCCGCGAGCTGCATTGCGCGCGATTCGATGAGCGCAATCTTTTTTTCGCGAAAGAGCCCGTTGATGTCACTCGCGCGAAAGCGCGTGTCTTCGAGAAAAGGCATGCGACCGATGATCAACTCACGGCGTTCAGCCAGGGAAAGCCCATTACTTTCGTTCACGGTGCGGGCAATCCATGTAAATTCAGTATGCAGTTGCTGCAGAAGCTTTTCGTGAGCCGAATAATCCCGGTCAAATGCCGGTCGTTCACGTTCAAAAGCCGACTTCTTCAGACGCTCGGTTTCAGCATCGTCGGCAATCCTCAGGTCCATCTGCGCCTTGAGGTCTGCAGTGGCGATGTCGCCCTGCGAAAAGTGCGGCAGCTTCTGCATCAGCGGAAGCGACAGCATCAACACCGACATGATGAGCGTCGCGCCATACGAGAGCAATGTGACTCGTTTGATTTCGTTAAAGGCTCGCGGCGCCGCGAGGTATTGGTTGAGTTGAACGCCCAGCGCCCTCAATTTTTGGTAGGGGCCGGGTTGGTTCATACGGGGTTATTTTTTTGCTTTGCGGCTGATTTCAGCGAGCAGCTGCTCATGCCCGGCCAAAACCTTTTCGACGTCATGCTCGTTTAATGATTTCTTGTTGTGCAATTGTACGAGCAGTTCACGCAAGAATTTCTGCTCACTCGCGGCGTAGTCGAGCAGGTATTCCTGTGCGCGTAAAGTCTGGTGCAGGTCTTTCATGCGCTGTGCCATCAGATCGAGTGTGTTTTCACGCACCTGCTTTTCTTTATGCCATTCTTTTTCAATTTCGTCGCGGTATTTTTGTACGTTTTCGAGAGCCGAACTTATGTTCCTCTGTTGGTACAGCAGCTGCGCCTCGAATTCGGTGAGTTTCTCGAAAGCTTGTGCGCGTACTTCTGAATTGGCCAGCTCGTCGGTGGTGAAGCGCAGAATGCTCTCAATGCGCGCGAGCACTTCGTTCTCAGAATATTGTGTATTCTCGCCTTGATCGGGTTTTTTGGCATCGGCCATACAGCGATTTTGCAAAGTATTGACATGAGGTCAAAAAAAATAACAATGCGGTCTGTTTAAAGGGCGCATAAAATGAGAGAAACCCCACCCATTGAACCGAAGCTAAAAGCGGCTATCGATGCGGCAATCGCGAACGAACACCTCGTGCGCATACGCGCTTATGCGGTGATATCAGCTACCGAAGCAGGCCTGGGTTACATCGTCGAGCAGATACTGACAAAATACGGACGAATAGACATGATTGGCCCCGTGTACACCTCCGTAAAAGAACTTTCTTTGAACGGCGCGAAGGCGAATTTCAAGCGCATTCTCTTTGAAGACGAGAAAATTGACGGTGAAAACGAGGTCGAATATGACCGCGGTATGGACCTGTTCAAGCAGCAGCTAAACGAGCAATGGGTGCTCGAATATGGCAAAAAGTCCAAAGAGCGCCGTCTGTATGTCGACATTTTCTTTGATTTTAATCGTGAGCGTCTGATCGTTGAAGTGATGAATAATCGCCCCATCAGCCCGAAAGAAGACAAGCGAATCCGTGAAAAATTCCACACTGCGATGCGCTACGACGATATCGCGCAATTCTATATGGAAGGCGGCGATAGTTCAGAAGGTGCCGGCATGGGAATTGTGCTCGTGACGATGATGCTCAAAGCACAGGATATCGATCCGCATCTCTTTACCATCCGTTCAGACTATCGCGAGAAGACGCTCGCGCGTGTGGAGTTTCCACTCTCATCAGACTACCAGCCAAACCGCCAGAGATTTATTACTGAATCAAACGCTGAGCTGGTGTTGAGCGTGTAGTGTTTTTTTGCTACTGGCTTAAGCCCATAGCTGCAGCAGTGATTACATGTTTCTTCTGTAACTACCACCCACTTCATACAGGGCGCCGGTAACTTGACCGAGCGAACAGCTCTTCACGGTCTGCATCAATTCTGCAAAAACATTGCCCGACCGCAAGGCTACCTGTCTGAGTTTACCCAGTGCATCTGCACTTTCTGCAGCATGCAGTGCATGAAAAGCCTGCAGTGAATCGATCTGGCGTTGTTTCTCGTCGTCCGTCGAGCGCATGAGTTCACCATGGTAATATTCTGTCTCTTCGCTCAGAAAGGTGTTCACTCCGACGATCGGCAGCTCGCCTGAGTTCTTGAGTTTTTCATAGTAGAGACTCTCTTCCTGAATCTTGTTGCGCTGGTACATGGTCTCCATCGCGCCAAGAACTCCACCCCGGTCTGAGATTCTGTCGAATTCTTTAAGAATTGCTTCTTCGACCAGATCGGTGAGGCGCGTCACAAAGTAGCTGCCCTGCAACGGATTCTCATTTTTCGTCAGGCCCAACTCGCGGTTGATGATGAGCTGAATCGCGATTGCGCGCCGCACCGATTCTGGCGTCGGGGTCGTCACGGCTTCGTCATATGCGTTCGTGTGCAGGCTGTTGCAGTTATCCATGATCGCGTAGAGCGCCTGCAGCGTCGTGCGTATATCGTTGAACGAAATTTCCTGCGCATGCAGGCTTCTGCCAGACGTCTGAATATGGTATTTCAGCTTCTGCGATCTTTCGGCCGCGCCATAAAGGTTGCGCATCGCAATTGCCCAGATGCGCCGGGCAACACGGCCGATCACGGCGTATTCGACGTCCATACCATTTGAGAAAAAGAAGCTGAAATTGCGTGCGAATGCGTCGATCTGCATACCACGGCTCAGATAATATTCAGCGAGCGTGAAGCCGTTGGCGAGCGTGAACGCCACCTGCGTGATCGGGTTGGCCCCGGCCTCAGCGATATGGTAGCCCGACACGCTCACCGAATAGAAGTTGGTGACATCGTTCTCAATAAAGAATTGTTGCATGTCGCCCATGACCTTGAGCGAAAACTCGGTCGAAAAGATGCAGGTGTTCTGCGCCTGGTCTTCTTTGAGAATATCAGCCTGCACCGTCCCGCGCACCTGTGCCAGCGTCTTAGCGACAATCTTGTCGTAGACTTGTCGCTCGACGAGTTTGTCTCCGCTGGTGCCGAGCAGCGCGAGCCCAAGAGCGTTGTGGTTCTCGGGTAGTGCGTCGCGGTAAGCGGGAACCGGCAGATTGCGTTCGCTGAAGATTTTTCGCAGCCGGGCTGTGGCCTCTTCAAGCTTGCCTTCTGCGCGCAGGTAAAGTTCTACCTGCTGGTCTATCGCCGCATTCATGAAAAAGGCGAGTATAGTCGGCGACGGTCCGTTGATGGTCATCGACACGCTCGTCGTCGGTGCCGACAGATCAAAACCCGAGTAGAGTTTTTTCATGTCGTCGACGGTTGCGATCGAAACACCGGCATTGCCGATCTTGCCGAAGATGTCGGGTCGCTCTGCCGGGTTCTCGCCATAGAGTGTAATCGAGTCGAAAGCTGTAGAAAGCCTTGCGGCAGGCTGACCCTTCGCAATCAGATGGAAACGCCGGTTCGTGCGCTCGGGTGAACCCTCGCCCGCGAACATGCGTGTCGGGTCTTCGCCCTCGCGCTTAAACGGGAACACCCCGGCCGTGAAGGGAAATTCACCCGGAATATTTTCCTTCAAAAGAAATTTCGTCAGTTCGCCCCAGTCATTAAACGGGGCGGGAGTGACCTTTGTGACCAGTGAGTCTGACAGCGATTTTACTCCGGCATTCACCGTGACTTCTTTTTCACGTACCCGGTAGCTGAATTTTTCTTGTCCATAGTCGTGACGCAGTTTGGGCAGCGCCGTGAGCATCTTCAGCAAATGAGGATTCAGATCTGCAAGAAGGCTATTGTACTTGTTCGTTATTGCCGCAGCAGTAACGTCTGCAGGCGCCTCAAGTTGCTCGCCGAGCGCCGCAGAAGGCGTATAGCCGAGTTCGCCGAGAGTCTCGTACAGCGCCTGCAGGCGGTGCGCGATGCTTGCCTGTTCATCTGCGGTTGAATGGTATGCCCGCACTGCGTCTGAGATCTCTGAAAGATAGCGTGTGCGTTTCGCAGGAATAAACTCGTCTTTGATTGAGGCAGAGTCTAGGGTCACGGCCGCGGTGAGTGAATCTGGCAGCAGTTTCTTGCTCTGCAAATTGCAAATGAGAGCAGCGAAGGCGTCGTCGACGAGCGTATCGCCGAAACGGTTCGCCACGGTCGGGTAGATCGGCAATTCAGCGTCGGTTTCGTTCAGGCGGCCGGTATTACGACGAAATTGTTTACGTACCTGAATGAGCGCATCTTCGGCGCGCACACGGTCTGACTTGTTGATGATCACCATGTCGGCGTAATCGAGCATTGCAATTTTCTCGAGCTGCGTCGCTGCGCCGTATTCGGGAGTCATGACAAATACCGAAAGGTCGCACAGATCTGTGATCGCAGTATCTGATTGGCCGATTCCCGCCGACTCGATGATGATCAGGTCGAATTGTTCGCCCCTGAGAAAGGCCAGAATATCTTTGAGGCTCGCCGAGATTGCCGCATTTTCAGTGCGCGTTGCCAGCGAACGCATGAAGATTTTACCGTCGTTGACGCTGTTGAGGCGCAGTCGGTCGCCGAGAAGCGCACCACCGGTTTTGCGCTGTGTGGGGTCGACCGAAAGCAGAGCAAGCCGCAAATGAGGGTAGATGAGCTTGAACCGGCGAAGAAACTCGTCGATAAGCGACGATTTTCCTGCGCCGCCCGACCCGGTAAAACCGAGTACCGGCACAGGGGACTGTGAAACCGAAGGTTTCACAGTCCCCTGTGCCTCGATCAATGATATTTGCCGGGACAACAAATGCCCGTGGTTAGCGTACAGATTGCCACCTTGCATCGGTGGCCTCTTGGCTGACGCTGCACGGGCAATCATATCGCGCGCCATGCCTTCGAGACCTAGAGTACGCCCGTCGTCGGGCGAATAGATGCGTTCGACGCCGTACGCCATCAGGTCCTTAATTTCGCTGTCGACAATCACTCCACCGCCGCCGCCGAACACTTTGATATGAGAGGCGCCGGCCTGTTTCAGAAGGTCGATCGTGTAGCGAAAATATTCGTTGTGCCCGCCCTGATAAGAACTCAGGGCTATTGCGTCCGCGTCTTCTTGTAACGCGGCAATCACCACTTCGTGCACGGGACGGTTATGCCCAAGGTGCACAACTTCAGCGCCTTCGCGCTGTAAAAACCGGCGAATGATATTGATCGATGCGTCGTGGCCGTCGAACAGAGCCGTCGCGGTGACAAACCTTACAGGGGAGGGTGAAGTATTCATGACGTGCGGGTTTTTCGCGGGCGCTTGCGCAGCACAGCAGTATAAGGGGGCAGCAAAACCCGCCAGTTTGAGTAGAGGTAGCGCAGCCCCGAGATGATTGTCAACCAGGTGGTGATAAGCAGCAAAAAGTAAGGTACCGACTCAGCAAAGTATTTGTTGCGTTCTTCTTTGGGAATCTCGGCCGAACCAAAAGAGTGCACGGCCTTGAGCATCATCGTCGATGCAATCTCAATGTTCTTTTTGCCTTCGGCGCGACCTTCGGCGTACGTGCCGGGAATATCGAAGTGAAACGATCGGATAACAAAAATAATCAAGATAGCCCCGATCGAAAACATCTGGAACATGGTCTTGGCTTTGCCGAGTCTCGTGGTACGAATCTCGGCGCCTTTGCGTATCGCAAGGTAACGCATCAGTGTAACGAGCATGTCGCGCAAAATAATGACAATCACCATCCACAAAGAGACAGCCTGATCGAGCAGAATGAATATAATGAGTGTAGCGATGACCAGCGCCTTGTCGGCCAGCGGGTCAAGAAAACGACCCAGCGGCGATTCTTGTTGCCATTTGCGTGCCAGATAGCCGTCAAAAAAATCGGTTACGGACGCGACGAAGAAGATCGCCAGCGCAATAAACCGATCGAGCGGATGTTTAGAGAGCAAATAATACAAAAAAAAGGGAATCATCACAATGCGCATCATTGTGAGAAAATTAGGCAGGTTGAGCCATGCCAACATCAGGTTCAACTTCGTTTGTGAGACGTTAGCTCAAGAAGATTTCATTAGCTCCGGAAGCATTGCGGCAATCAACGCCCCCAAGGGCTCATTCGGTGCTGCTCGTGATAATTTGCATGTTCAAAAACCGCAAAAAATCTGCAGCGGGTGCCGTGGCACCGGCTTTTGGCTTGCCAAGTTTGGGCGAAATCTGCAGGTCGTCAGGCGAATAGAGTTCAAGTTCATTGTTCGCGACGGGAAACTCGCGCGGCTTTGCTGCATCATAACGATCAGTAATGGTTACCCATCCCGTTGGTTGCACGAAGACCTGGATGAAATCATAGGTCTTCTTGGTGTCGAGATCCATGAATTTCATGCGACGCGAGGGAATACCGAGCGCCCGAAAGATTGCACACCGGGTGTCTGCCTTCAGCGTGGTATCTTTGTTTGCAGCGGCAATTGGGTAAATAGGGTGTTTACCGTCATTTTTAGCGAGCCAGTCGCGTTTGAACGCCTCTGCGATCTGTAGTTCGCTCGTTTCGATCGGCAGTGGATCGAGATAAGCCCGAGTACTGTCGGGCAATTCGGGATTCTTAAAGTATAACTTCACCAGCGGCGCATTGAAAATATGCGTCAGGTTATAGAGCGTGGCCTGAAACTGTAATTTATGCCTGCGGCTCTGTTCGGTGTTTGCCTGCGGCAAGACGATTTCTGAGGTGTGCGAGCCGTCTTCCCATCGGCCGAAACGAGTGAATGGCTCGGCCCGCAAGCCCGAAATGCGTTGGTGCGCAGTAACCGGCAGCAATGCGTACTTCAGTTGCAAACGAGTCTCGCGTTTGCGTACTTCGTCGGTCCAGGGCAGCTTTAGGTCAAGTTCGCCGGCAATCGTGAAATTCCTTTTTGCCGCAGCGACGTAATTTTCCGTTTCGATAAAGTCGACAGAACGTACCTGGCCGGGCCTCGCGACGTACATTCCCCCATCGACGAACGCAACGCCATAACTCGAATCGGGCAGCGGCAGAAAGCTGATCTGTGCGCCGTCTGAGGGGGAAAGTTTGTAGGCCTTGCCGTCTTTTGCTATCGCCCAAAGAAAACCCTTGTAGAAAGTCATGCTGCGAATATCGGTGCTCACCTCAGGCGTGAAAGAGCCGAATTGCAACCGGTCAACCAGGTGCACGCGGTAGATTTTTTTGTCTGCGCGGTTATAGATATACGCCTGGTGCATGTCGAGCGCGATCGCGACGGGATCGCTGATTCCCTTCAGCGGAATTTTATCGACCAGGTCTCCGTTTATCGGGTTTATCACCAGCACGTAGTTCGGTGCGACTGTCACTATATGCGGCGACCAATAGGCGAGGTCGCGGATGTCATACGCAAGAGTTCTCGTCGCGAGTTTCTTTTTTTGGGCGACGTCATAACCGGTCAATTCGCGGGTCTGCGCATCGCCGATCCACAAGATTTGGCCGTCGTGCGCGAGGCCTAGCGGCACCTTGGTCTCAAACTGCAGGTCGTCGGCGAAGACAGAGAAGCTAACGGACAGAAATACCACAGCCAAAACTGTTTTTGCCCCCGAATCCCTTCGACGCCGCTCAGGGCAGGTAATTCGTTGCCAGGTCCAGGAAATGCGCTTTCGAATGCCGATGTTCATTTTTCCAGTTCAAGGGTCGTTGCTGCTTCGGGACGCAATGGCGACTTTTTCTTGTACATATCGCCCGGGCCGCAGAGCAAAATACTGAAGTTTTCAGGTTTGTAATAGCGTTTTGCCAGTTTCAGCACATCGGCCTCAGTTACTTTGTCTAGGTTGGCCGCGTAGTCATTCAGGTAGGTATCGGGCAGACCATCCCACTTGAGCTGCAGGTACAACTTCATGTACTGCGCCGGGTTTTCAAACAAGAAGACGAATTTGTTTTTCAATGAAAGTTTAGCCTGCGCGATCTTTTCTTTGCTGATAAAGTCTTCGGGCTTTGCCAGAATGCCGTCGATTGCCGCAATGACCTCGGGTAAGTTCATGTTCGCGGTCTGCGTAAAGACCATGAGGCTGCCCGTAAAGTCGTCGGTTTCAAAGCTCGAATAAACGCTGTATGCCCAGCCTTTCTCTGTGCGAATCTTTTGCGTCAGGTACGAATTGAACGAATCACCACCCAGCAAGAAGTCAAAGAGTCGCAGCGCGTAATAGTCGGCATCGGTGTGCTTGAGCCCCGGAGCCTTGTAAATAACCGTCGTCTGCGGAATATCTTTCGGTAAGATCGCAAGCAGATTGGGTTTTGCCGAAGGCAAGACGTGCAGCGCGTCAAGATTCGGGCGCTGTTTTGGATCAACTGGTAGCGTTCCATACGTATTGTCGAGCGCCTCGCGCAGCTTCACTGCTTCGATCGAGCCCGTAACGGCGATTGAAAGGCGCTCACCCCGCCACATGCGCTTTTGCCACGCTGTGAGATCATCGCGCGTCACCGACGTCACGGTACGCGTGGTTGCGTAGCGGCCACGCAGCGTGCCACCCCAGAACATTTTTGTCGTGCCCAGTGAAGCCCATTTTGCCGGGTTTTCATCGCGGCGTGCGAATTCTTGCAGCACGCGCTTTTTCAGTAGTTCGAAATCTTCAGCGCCAAACCGGGGCTTTTGCAGCACTGAGAAAGTGGTTGCTACGTCTTTCACAAAGTAATGCGACATAGAGTTCAGCGTAAAGGCTGAACGTTCTGAACCTGCAGCGAACGAAAAACCCGAGGCGCGCCCTTCGAGATAACCCGAGAGTGTTTCGCGGTTCAGTTCTTCTGAACCTGAAAATACGAGAGTTTCACCCCAGAGGCTGTGCACGCCGAGCTTGTCGTCGGGCACTTCGAATGCGCCACCGTCGACGTAGACCTGCATCTGCACCAGCGGTACCTGGTCGGCTTTCAGAAAAAATACCTGAATGCCGTTCTTCAGCTTGAATTTTTCAATCGCCGGAATTTTGGCGGGCGGCATTTCGGCGCGCACGTAATGATGCCATGGCCGTTCGCCGGTGATAGGCTTGCCAGAAGCAAACGCCGCACCGGCAATCAATGTAACCACAAGAAAGCGAAGGCTAAAGCGCCGTAAAATTGTCTTCATCAGTTATTGAAAAGTTTCTTGTTCTTTTCGCGCAGCTCGTCCATCTTTGATGAATTGCGAACCTTCTCAAGCAGTTCTATCTGGCGGTTCTTTTCACGTTCCATAATTTTGTACTGCGCCTCTTTCATGCAGTTGAGCTGTTTGAATAGCTTCATTTTCTTCTTTAGAAAATCTTCCATCACGCCTTTGACGAGTGCATTGTCGACGCCGGTAATCTGTTCGCCTGGCGCAAGTTCGATCACCTCGTCTTCGCGGCTAGCGGGTGAAACGGCAACCTTGCCTGTATTCACAAACACGCCGGCAGGAATATCAGAGTCTTCGTGCGGCTCTGCAGATTCGCCACCCGCGCTCAGCACAAATTCGGTACCCCTGACAGCCGCGACCATCGTCGGGCTTTTGATCGCGTATTTAGACCCGCCCGGCAGCGGCTTCGAAAACTTGGTGTAGCCGCGCCCGGCGTCGAGTTCGACCGAAATATTCGACTTCTTGTCGACTTCAGTAAGCTCGGCGAGTTTGACCGACGTGTACGGCGCAAGGTGCAGCACGGCACTCGGCCCGATCTGTATATCGATCTTGCCTTTCTTGGTGAAAACGCGGTCACTCTTGAAGAAAATCGTTTTGACTTTCGCCGGCGAAGTCTTGCCTTCGCGTTCAAAAAACGCTTCGCCACTGACGCTCAAGGCGGCAGCCAGAAGCTCTTTGGGTTTCTCTTGCGCATAAATAAGGGGGATGAACCCCGAAATCAGAAGCATTAACACTATTTTGGGCATAAGTTCCTCTTAGACGGAATATGCATGCCAGCGGCATTCATATACCGTCTACAAGATTAGACGTTTATCAGGGTGAAAAGGGAAAAATTTACGGTATCAGCGTAAACGCAGCGGGATTGAGGTTCGTCACGCCGGTATTCGTCACGGTAAAGGTGCCGGTGGCCTGGCTATCTGCGCCTGATTGAAAGTGGGCGCCATCGGCGCTGCCTGAGCAGAAATATTTATAAGTGCCGACCGGCAACAGGTTGTAAGTCGCCGTACCGCCCGTGGTTGAACCGTCGCCTGCACGCGTAAAAATTGCCAGCGGCTGCACTGGCTCGATATATGAAGTTGCATTCAGAATCGCAACATTGCACCGGTAGTTTGCAAAGCCGGCAGTAAAGGCAAATGTGTGCTGCCGAAACTGCACCAGGTTGGTGTTGGTAATGTTGTAGGTCGTGTTGCCGGTTACATTGACAGAACCTTTCACGCCATACAGATTGCCAGCGACAGCCCCATTCATGCTCGATTGCAGCCAGCCGCCAGGATTGCATAATGTATCGGGATTAACCGTGTGTGCGATCTCGGCAGTAAATTGAACTGCAAAGTAAACCTCATAGGTACCCGCTTCGAGGGCCGCCGGCGTCCCCGTGGGGCAGCCGTTCGTATTGACACCGCTTAGAACAAGCGTCGCCGTTCCTGTGCCGCTGGTCAAGTCTGTTCCCGCTGTCGCGCCGTTGTTGTACTGCGCCCCGAAAAGCACGCCGTCTTTAAAGAGCAGCGCGCTGAAAGGTTTACCCTGGTGGTTCGCGCCGAGCGCCGTGATGTTGACGTTGAGCGTGAAAGTATACGTTGCCGGCGCTGCCGTTGCTGTGATCGCGCGGTTATTTGTTGGCTCGAACACCTGGCCCGATTGCGTGCACGCCGCGAGCAGAACAGCACTTGCGAGCAGCGTAGCGCGAATCATGGCGGGCACTCGGACGCCATCCATGGCGGTGTCCCGCCCGATACATCCATGTGTCATGGAACGCTCCTCACGCAGCGGATGGATTTTTTTGGTGGTTTGAGCAGTGGCAGCAGAGTTGAGTAATCTTTTTGAGCGAGGCTTGGGAAACCTGCGATGTAGTTGAAGCTCCACGCGATGTTGTAGTTCGGCGTACTCGCGCCGGTGTTCGGGCCGTTCAGCGAATAGTTCGTCGAAGAGGCAAAGTCTTCGGCCAGAACATTCGGCGTCGGGAAAATTGTCGTGTCTATGGAAACTCCTACTGTGCCGAAAAGTGAGCGATTGGCGATGCTCTTCAGTTCGTTGACCGTCGGCGCCCGCCAGCGGTACGGGTCGTTCACACCGGTGATCTGGTAGCCGTCGTAGTTCTGCGCGTTGAGGCCGTCGCAATAGTTTAACTGGTTGTTCCAATAATCGTTGTCGTTGGTCAGCACGCCGTCGTCGGGGCAGGTCGGATTATCAAACGTGCCGCGGCGGCAACGCTGCCAGCGCAGTTTGTTCACTGAGTCATTCACGACATGGCTGCCGAGCGTGGTGATGCCGCTGGCGAGAACTGCATACGCGGTGCCCGCGGTAAGCGCAGATGTGGTCAGCGTCACGGTGTAGCCCGAAAGTGTCGCCGCAGAAATTGTTGCGAGAGGCGTCGCGCAGCTCCAGGGGTTTGCGGTGCTGCTGATGATGCAGTAGTTGCCGATCGTGGCAGCTTCGGTTGCGTTCGGCAGACGGTCAAACGTGACCTGGACGCTTGTCAGGTTGGGTGACGCAGCGCTCGTTACGTGAAAGGCCGGGTTTACGGGTGGTGAGGCAGTACGTTTTGGCCCGGTGAAAATTCCGCGCGCAAGGCTCAGTGCCTGTGGCGCGCTTGTGATCATGGTCTTGGTTACGTTCAGAAAACCGTTGTTGATACCGTCTTGCGCTGTTGCGCCAGACGTATAACCTGCCGAAATGACCTGCACCACGCGCGTCTGCGCTGCATCGTAGATGTAGCTGCTGTTGGCATAGGGCGTCGCGGCCGCAAATTGCGGCACCAGCACCCAGTCGCCGTTACCGAGGTCGGTTGCAAAAGAGGCCGTTGAAGTGTGGCTCGTCAATGCGCGATAGACATTGCCCGCTTCAATGACGAACGAACCCGAAGAGTAAGACCTGCCGGTCTGCCACTGGTCGCTTGCGGTCGTGATGTTGCTCACAAACACTTTGTAAGCCGCGTTGCTCGTGAGCGCAGACGCGAGCCCCAGCGTGACGCCGTTGCCTGAAGCGATGGCTGTGTTGATGAGCGGTGACGACGCTGCGCAGGTGGTCGCCGAAGCTGCCGCGATGCAGTAGTTACCCGTAATGCCGGCGACCGTTGCGTCGGGCGTTTTGTTGTAATTTACGGTTACCGAATAGGCCGACGTCTGTATGTCATAGTTGCCTGACGCCGAGGTGACATTGAAGCTGGCACCTGAATCAAAACCGGCGAAGACTGCCGCCGTGTTCGTCATCGTCGCGCCGGTGGCGACAACCGCAGCGGTCAGCGATTGCGCGACCGGCAGCACGTCTGGCCCGGCAACGCATCGCACTTTTTTACGATTCGGCGTTCTGCGGTTCGATTCGAGCAGCGCACCAGTGCCACCGCCAGCCCCCATCGAACCTTTTTTGAATTCGACGACGTATGCGTCGCCATAATACGTCTGCCCGCTCGCGATCGCCGAAACTCCCGTCGCTGTCCAGTAACCCTTGCTTACCGGAGTGTTGGGAAAAGGGCCTTCCCACAGAAATGGTGCAGACGACTGCGCATAGCCGTGAATCGCCGGCCCTTCGGGTGCAGCTGCATGCGGCTCTGACTGCGCCAGGTTGAACGTGCTGCGCGCGCCGTAATCAACCAGCGATTCGAGTTCTTGAATCGTCGGTAAACGCCAGTCGCGGCGCCCGCCATAACCCTGCCCGCCGTTCGCCGTATTCATTGCGGCGCAGGCATTCACCGCATTGCCCCAGGTGAAGTCGGTGCCGGCATTATAGCATTTGTCGCCTACATCCCAATAGGTCTGGCCTTCGCTGCAGGTTTTCCAGACGAGTGAAGTGACGCTGTCGACTGAGAAGGGCTGGCAGTTTGCGGCGCCGCCGACGGTCGGGCAATTCGAAGAGATCAGGTTTTGCGGATGTGCTCCGGTAACGAACCGGCGACCGTTGACGAGCCCGCCCGACGCAGCACCGTAGATCGTCGGCCCGTGCACGTTGCTCATCGGGTCGATGAAACCATTCTGCCCTGCGGGATAATCGAGCGTGCCTATTTTTGCTTCGCCCCCGTCTTCAATGCAGCTTTCGCGTTCGATCCATTTCGATTGCCCGGTCGAATAATAATAGCAGGCGTACTGACCTGTGTGCACGACCTTGTAGCGGCCGGTTTCCCATGACGCGTAGAACGAATAACGCGTGTCGTTCGCGAGCGGCATGTCGTCGAGATTTTTCAACGTATCGTTGTTGAAGTCAAACCCGATGAAGTTGTTCTCGGGCCAGCGCACCCAGCCCAGTTGAATTGTGAGCGTATCGTTCAGAAACGTTGTCGAAGACCAGGTGAAGGTTGCGCCCGAGTTGGCGACGGTAAACCAGCTCACCTCATTATTCAGCAGGTCGCGCACGTAGGTATTTATAACCGGGGTGAGCGTCGTCGCCATCGTCATGTCGAAAACGACGCGTATCTGCGAGCCTGCCGCGCCGGTGACAGGCGACACCGTCGAGCCATTTGACGGTGTAGTGCTGAGAATGCGTGGGTTAACCTTCGCGCCGCGCCCAGAGATGCTGTTAGCAGGTGGCGCGAAACGTTCGAACCCTCCGTTGCACGCAGTGAACAGAATAAGGAAGGAAAATACGAGAGTGAAGTGTTTGGACATTATGGGACTATGGCTCCTATTAACTATACTCGTTTCGGATGCCAATGTGCCAAAAAGTTGGTGAACAGGTGTTTTCTTAGTTGTTTCCGTTTGCTATGGGCTTAAGCCCATAGCAAACGGGAAACCCGTGAACAAAGTCTTTCTTGACGGCGTGCGCATCGCCGCCGTTAGCCTAAAAAGCAGGCGCGGGGGCAAGTCGCCGTAGAAAAACCGCGAGCGCCGGCCATCGGCTGAGCGCCACTTTGCCCCTCTCCCGATCTATTAGCTATGGGCTTAAGTCCATAGCTAATAGATTAGGTATCTGTTTTCTTTGCCGCTTCGATCAGGTGTTGTTCGGCGCGGTTGAGGTTGTCGATCGAACTGCGCAAGAGGTTCAGAAAAAACTGTGGATGCAGGCCGCCTGTGAGGTTGATTGTCTTCTTGTCCATGATTGCCAGCGTTGCGGAAACCGATTTCACTTTAAAGGTCTGCAGGCGAATTTCTGAACCCGACATGGCCTCGACATCGCCGAAAAAGCCGCCGGGTTCTATATCGGTTCCGAATTTAAAAGCCTCTTTGTCGTCCAGCTCGACGATCGTGCCTTCGAGCACGACGAAAAGGTTACCATCGGTGGGTTTGCCTGCGCGATAGACGTAATCACCACTGCGCAGGTGGCGCTGCGGCAGGGTCTTTGCATAGTGCGCCAGATCAAACATTTATTTCCGCCGCCTTTTTCATTGCTCTTGCTGCGCGTTTTGCCACCACGCCGATCAGATTAACCAAAAACGAGGGATTACTTTTTGCGAGCCAGGCAAATGTCTGTAAGTCGATGCGGCCGAGTTTGGCTTCTGAAGTGATGACCCTGGCGGTGGCCGATCGCGGCATTGCCCGAATCAAAGCCATTTCGCCGAAAAAATGCCCTTGCGAGAGCGTACGCAGCGTGCCGAGACCGGTTTTTGAAATTTCAATTTCTCCGGAAAAAATAAAGTACATGTAGCCGTCTGATGCGTCACCTTCGCGAAAAACACGCGAGCCGGCCCGCATCGAAACGGGTTGTATCTTGTGTGCGACGCTCATTGGCTGAGTCCGAAAAGGCGAACGGCTTCGTTTTTACCACGCAGCTGCGTCGTCGTGAGTTCATGTTGTTCGCAGGTAGGATTTCCCGCCGTCAAGGTGCGTTCGTCGACGATGATATTGTACGCCGCTTCTTTGGTCAGGTCTTGAATTCTGGCTGCGGTATTCACCGAGTCGCCCATGACAGCAAACTTGATCATACGCTCTGATCCGATGTTGCCGGCAAATATCTTACCCGTAGAGATGCCGATACCGAATCCGTACGGTACCTTACCTGCAGTTTTGCGCTTGTTATTCACCGCAAGCATGTGTGTTTCGATTGCGAGTGCTGCGTTGACCGCGTTGGCTGCGTCGCCTGCCTTGGGAAAAGGACAGCCAAAGGTCGCCAGAATGCCGTCACCCAAGAGTTCGTTGATCGATCCGCCATTGTCAAAAATGATGTCCATCAGGTCAGCAAAAAGTTTTGAAATGCGTTCCGCATAGGCCTGCGGGCCGATCTGTTCGGCCATTGTGGTCGAACCGCGTATGTCGAAGAACATGATCGACGCCTCGACGATGGTGCCGCCGAGTTCGGTCGAGATTTCTTCACTGAGAATCTTTTCAACCAGGTCGTCTGAAAAATAGCGCTGCAGGCTTTTCTTCTCGCGCTCGAGTTTTAGATTAAGTTCGCGAATCTGCCGGCGGTAGTCTACTCGTTCAAACCCCTGTTGAATTTTCATCGACAGTTCGGCAAAATTCAGCGGCTTCGGCAAGAAGTCATCGGCACCGGTCGACATGCACACGATACGAATCTCGGGCGAATCTTCGGCCGACATCATAAAGACCGGAACAGGAATCGGGCCGTCGGTATCGCGAATGTGCTTGAGTATTTCGATTCCCGGGTGGTCTTCAAGGTGCAGGTCAATGATCACCATATCGGGATTATTGCGGCTGAGGTAGGTGATCGCGCCTGCGGCCGAGTCTACGCTCTCAACGGTGTATCCCCATGCCCTGATATACGTCTCGAGCGCGGTACGCTGAACCACTTCGTCTTCTACGATGAGTACTGTTTGCACGCGTATGCTCGATGGTTTACGCAAGCGCCAGCTGCGCGAACGGGTGTGTCTGCAGCTTCGCGAATGCTTCTGCCGAAGCATATTTTTCGATCACGTCGCCGGCTCCGCCGACGCTCTGGTAAATTTGCCGCGCGGTGGTTATCGCGGTTTCGCTGACTTGCATACCGACAAGCAACGATGCAGCAACTGCGGCAATGTAAGTCGACTGCTGTAGCGGTTCTGTCAGCGCAGCCGCATCGGATAAGTGCGAAATTTCCATGATGCGCTCGAAGATGTCGGGTAGCTTCCAGAACTGCGCCGCCTTCTTGCCGACTTCGCTGTGCGTCATGCCGTACGATTGTTTTTCAAGTTTGGCGAGATCCCATTTGTTTTTTTCACATGCCGCAATCATGTCGCTGTAATGGCCCTGCCTTTCCATCGCAATAATATTCATGCCGATGCTGTGCAGCAGTGCCGCCAGAAAACATTCGTCGGCCTGCGGTTTAAGGCGGGTGTCAAAGGCAATGTTCTGCGCGACCAGTGCAGCGTAGATAGGGTATTGGGTAAGATATTTTCGGAACGTATCGCTCTTGTACGTTGCGGCCATCGTCTTTGTGCTGAGATAGATAACAAGATTTTTGGTCGCCTTGATGCCCAGTACCGCCAGAGCATCGCGCAAGACTTTAACCTTGCCTGAGCGTCCGTAAAATGCGGAGTTCGAAACGCGCAGAAGCTCAGCGCTGATGGCCTTATCGGGCACGACCAGACGTTCAAGATCGGCCGCACCGTTTTTCGGGTTGTTCGCGTCGAATTGAATGACCTGCGCGACAATTGTGGGCAGGGGTGGTATCGCGATATCCTGCATCGGGCTCATCGTTGCGCCGTAACGCATCGCGAAAAGCGATTTTTCATTCGGCTTTTCCCTGGGTTCACCTGCCGGGGGTCAATGCGTCATTGCTTCACCGGGAAGCTCGATATTCTCAAGCTTTAGGGTAATCTTGCGGTGGGGCGCGTCAATCGTGAAGTCGAGTATGGCATCGCGTATGTCTTCAGCAAGATACCGGCACGCGGCACCGTCGATAACCACCGTTGCGCCGTCGGCAATCTCGCTGAAGGTCTTTATGAGCCCGCCCCTGTTGAGAAAGCTCATCTCTTCTGAGAGTTTTATGGTGTAATGCCTGCGACCGCGGTACTCCGTTTCTTTCACGACATGTGTAACCTTGAAAGTGCGAAAGAGTATAATCATGAGCGTCACCGCGAGCCCTGCACCGACACCGGTCAGCAGGTCGGTAGCCACCACGCTCACCAGAGTGATCAGAAACGGAACGAATTCTTCGTGCCCGCGCCGAAACATCGAGCGGTAGAGCTTGACGTCATTGAGTTTGATGCCGACAAAAATCAGCACTACCGCGAGTGCCGACAGCGGAATCGAGTTCAACGCTTTCGGAATCAGCATCACGGCCAGAAGCAGCAGTATGCCATGGAAGACAGCGCTCATTTTCGTTTTCGCGCCCGCATTCATGTTGGCCGTGCTGCGCACGATGACCTGCGTGCAAGGCAGTCCGCCGAGCAGGCCGCAAAAAAGATTACCAACGCCCTGCGCCATGAGTTCACGATTCGGAGGCGAAAGCCGTCTTTCAGGATCGAGCTTGTCGGTCGCTTCAAGGCTGAGCAAAGTTTCGAGGCTTGCGACCGATGCTACGGTCAATGCCATGGCCCAGACCTTAATATTGCCGATCTGCGAAAAATCCGGCATGGTCAAATTGGAAACGAAACCAGCTGCACCTTCTGAAACCGGTACTTTGACGAACTGCGTGGCGGCTTCGAGCGCAAGACCTGCCCGCCCTTCAAAGAGCCAGGCAAACGTAACACCTGCGAGCACAACCATCAGAGATGGTTGCAGCAGCGCGGCGAAACGGAAACGCTGCGTTCTCAGTTTAGCCATACCGAGAAAAATTGCCGCGCCGGTCAGCGCGATGAGCAGGGTGCCGGTGTGGATCTTCTGAATGGATGCCGTGATGCCACCCTGAAAGATATTCTTCTGCTCTGCAATGCCCAGGGCATGCGGCAGCTGTTTGAGAATAATGATAATGCCGATAGCGGCAAGCATTCCCTTAATTACCGATGATGGAAAAAAATACGAAAGTGTTCCAAGGCGCACAATACCGGCGACGATCTGTATGCCGCCGGCAATCATCGTCGCGAGCAGAAAGGGCTGCCAGCCGAGACTCGCGATACCGCCAAATACAATAACCGTAAGCCCCGCGGCCGGGCCACTCACGCCCAGGGCTGAGCCGCTCAGCGAACCGATGACCAGGCCGCCGACAACCCCGGCAATGATACCTGAAAATAGCGGCGCACCTGACGCGAGGGCTATACCGAGGCAAAGCGGCAACGCGACGAGAAATACAACGAACGAGGCGGTCAGGTTGGGCAGAAAAGTTGCGTGAATTCCGGGGGATCTCATAAGTGCTGGCCTTTACGCTGATAGCCTGACAGACAGAGCGTAAATCACTTGTCAGAGCCTCGGCTGCAGTCGGCCGAAATGCGGTTGTCGCCCCGATAGAAACAGCGGCGTCGTCGGCGATGCGTGACCGGGTCACCAAAAACATATGAAGCCAGAGACAGTTTCGTTACATACCAGACGAGGCGCGTACATTTCGCTCGCCATCAGTACGCTGCTGCTCGCCGTGAAGTTCACCGCGTATTTTCTGACGAATTCACAGGCCATTTTATCCGATGCGCTTGAAAGTATCGTTAACGTGACCGCCGCAACCCTGGCGCTCTTAATTATCTATGTCAGCTCAAGGCCCGCAGACCGCGACCATCCGTATGGTCACGGTAAAGCCGAATATTTCAGTTCAGCCCTTGAAGGCGCAATGATTACCTTCGCTGCGGTGCTGATCGTGATCGAAAGCATCAACGCAATTCTCAAAGGGCGAAGTATCATGCGCGTCGATCTCGGCCTTGCGCTCATCGTCGCTGCGGGTTTCGCGAATGCATTGCTGGGCATCTATCTGGTGCGACTCGGCAAGAGGAGCCATTCGGCCGCGCTGGTCGCGAGCGGCAAACATGTTCTCTCTGATTTTTACACGAGCGGTGCCGTGATTGTGGGGCTGGTACTCGTGCGCATTACCGGGTTGCAGTGGCTCGACCCGGTCGCCGCGCTTGTTGTTGGTGCTATACTTGCGCTGACTGGGTTCAATCTCATTCGTGGTTCGGTACATGCGCTCATGGACGCAGAAGATTCTGATCTGGTGACCCGCCTCGGCGAGTTTTTCACGCAAAACCGCAAGCCCGGCATCATACGCATTCATCATGCGCGCGTCATTCGTTCGGGCAATTATCATCATATAGATGCGCACGTTGTCGTTCCCGAATTTTGGGATGTCGCGACCGCACACCGCGAAACCAACGCGTTTGAGAATGAAGTTCTGCAAAGTTATGAACACGCCGGCGAAATCCATTTTCACATCGACCCATGCCGGCGCGTCTATTGCCATGCATGCGATCTTGAGGATTGTAAAATCAGACGCGAGTCTTTCGTGCAGGTCATTCCATTCACTTTTGCCGAGTTAACCTCGCCGACCGAACCTGAAGAATTGCAGCATTAAAGCTGAGCTGTCGGCGAAATCTCAGAAAATTCCGCCAAAACGGTGCAGCACGCCGGTCAGGGCGAAAATAATCGCCGTCACAGTAACCAGAGTGATATGAACCGCGAGACTGTTCAGTGAAGCCTCACTGAGCTTCGGAATAATTTTCAATCGCGCGTGTGCTGCCAACGCTACGGTAAAAAGCAGCAGCGCGATCTTCAGGCTTATTGTACGCGAAATCGTCGTCGCAAGACTGAACCATGCCCCGACGTCGGGTAACTGCTGGTATGCCATATAGAGCCCGGTTATCACAAGCAGTAAAAGTGCGGGAACGCCTATCTTTTCATACTGTTCTTCGAAAGCGGTGATGCGCGTGTGGTTGCGTGCCTTCAGCGCCGGCAGCAAGATAGCAAAAAACAAGACAATATGGCCGCCGGTCCAGATTGTTGCGGCGAGCACGTGAATGGCGATTGCAGTCTTGTACATTATATTACTCCTCATCTAGCCTGGCCTGCCGTCGGCGCGTGCGCGCAGCAAGATGGGCGTGTATTTTAACAGGTACAGAGTGAAACTCAAAAC
Organism: uncultured Leptospiraceae bacterium; assembly: GCA_942492915.1. Taxonomy (GTDB): domain Bacteria; phylum Spirochaetota; class Leptospiria; order Turneriellales; family Turneriellaceae; genus Turneriella. The sequence continues at coordinate 2,527,297 of OW818662.1, read as the reverse complement.
CCAGAAGATCGCCGCGAACAGGTATGCCTTCTCGGCGGACCCGAAAAGCGGCAGCACGACGCGCGCGAACAGCGCTGCGCAGAGCGTAAAGTACCCGATGTTGACGAGCGCCGTTGCTTTGATGGGGCGGCCCGTGTGTCCGAGGGCGACGCGTGTCATCATGCCAAAGATAAAAATGCCGGCCGCGCCCAGCCCGAGCATGTGCCACGCCACCGAACCGGGTATCAGGTGCAGCAGCGCAAGACCGAGAAGCGCCAGACCCAAGATGAGAAAAAAGTAGCCCGCGTATAGAATTGCCAGAATGGGCATTCGCCAGGTCGCCTGTGGCCGCCAGTTGGCCCAGCGAATCGCGTGCAAGGTTGCCGCGAGCAGGCAGATGGCCGCTGCCATTTTATTGAGTATGTCGTGGAACGGCGCGAAAGCAAAGGCCCCGAGCGCCACCAGCGTCACGGGCCATATCGCCTTTTCGACCTTCGGCAGAATTCGGGGTTTGTCGCCTGCGATGACTACCGAAGCAAAAAATGGCAAGACCCGCCCCGCAATAATTGCCACGAGAAAGACCACGCAGAGCAGTGCCAGTTTGACCGCTGGCAGAAAGATATCAGAGTTGCCTGCGGCGAGTACTGCACCGCTGGCGACCACCTGCGCAGCGGCGTACGCCATGAACAACCAGACCACAGGGTGGTTATGCTTCTGTTGAGGCTGCATTAGGGGCCACATGCAGTAGAGTGCCAGCACGTTCGCGGCGCTGTCTACTGCGAACCCCGCAATCGAAAATTCATAGGGCAGAAAAAAGCTGAAGCGGCCGGTCAACCACAGCAAGAACAATGCCGTGAGTGAACGGCGTGTCAGTAGCTGCTGCCCTGACCAATGCTGCCCGGCGGTGAACAGGAAGCCGAAAATCGCCGCGCGACTAAAACCAAAAACCATTTCGTATGTGTGCCAATATACGGGCGCGGTACTGATCGCTGCAATCTCGTGGCCACGCAGTTTCAGCAGCCAGATAGTGATTACCGCGACTGCGTGCAGTGCCGTTGACAAAAAGAAAATGCGAAACGCAGTCGCAAATACAGGTAGCTGCAGCATGCGCCAAGTGTAATCAATTCGTGGTGTGTCGCCCTTGACCTTGATCAAGAGATGAGGGCTGTTACGCTGGTAGCTTCGACACCGCAAGAATATAGCGCATATCTTCCATGATAATGTGCTCGGTCAGCCACGTTTCCATGAATTCGACGAGTTCGTGCCGGCTCAGTAAGCCCTGCTTCAGCTGCGCGGTCAACAGATCGAGCCGGGTGCGCATCAGTTCGTGCATTTTGCTGTGCAATTCGAGCTGTTCGTACCCAGCACGCTCCATGACAGACTCTTCAAACGCGAAATGCTCTTCGACATATTTGTGCAGCTCTTTGACCGTGTGCGCGATGATTTCGGTGTCTTCGCTTTTGCCAACTTGTTTTGCGAGGCGGTTAGCAAGTTCAAACAGGTGCGCATGCTGCTGGTCGATTTTCGGCACACCGACGCTGTATTGTACAGTCCATTCGAGTCGTTCCATGGTTGCTCCTTCTATGCCCACGTGGGCAGCATTTTGACGCCTTATTTGCCGATCTTCGATGAAAATGTTTCAACGTTGACGCTGAGGCCGGCATGCTGCAAGGCAATTTCACCGTTTGGCGAGAGCAGCGTGAACATCGATGAATGCGAAAATTCGAATTGGCCTGGCTTTGACGCATCTTCGATTTTTTTATAGCTGATGCCGAGGGCCGCGGCAACTTCGCGTATGGTGTTGGGCTTGCCCGAAAGCAGGGTGAACGAATCGGTGAGCTTCATCTTCGTGATGAATTTCTGCAATGCGGCGGAGTTATCGCGTTCATGATCAAACGAAATCATCACAAATCGGGTATTGGCCCGCTGGTTCGCCGAAAGACTGCGTTCAAGGCGAAGCATCTCGGCCGCGATGCGCGGGCAGATTGCCGTGCAGGTGGCATAGAACATGGCGAGCACCACATATTTTCCCTGCAGCTGATGCAGCATCATCGCCTTGCCGTTCTGGTCGGTGAATTGGTCATGAAACTGGTAGAGCGAAGCGCCAGAGGGCTGCTCGGCAGACATCTGGTGCCCTGCGTGGGGGTCGACGGGTTTCTTACAGCTTGTTATTGCTGTCGCCGAGGCCATAGCAATAATAAGCAAAATTGTTCTTCTCATCTGTTATCCTTTGCACACCGGAAGCCGAGATTGTGACCGGTGTAGTTTCCTTTGAGGCTGGCGCGCATTCCGTAGCGCATGTAGGTTGCATAATTTCTGAGATCGCTGCCCGAGAGGCTCGACGCACCGCAAAACAGGTTTGATTCGGTGTCGGTATCGGCGCGCGAATCACCGGTTACCGACGATGAATTAAAATCATCGACCCATTCCCAGATCAGCCCGTGCAGATCGTGTATTCCTTGCGGGCTCACGAGCCCTGTGCCTATGGGTGTGTCGGTCTTGAGGTCGTTGGGTTTACCGAACCAGGCGAGAATGCGGCTATTCACCTCGGGCCGGGCGTCCCATTTTTTGTAAGTGGCGACGTATTCCCATTCGTACAAGGTCGGTAGGCGCTTATCTTGTGCACGGCAATAGGCGCGTGCCGCAAACCACGAGACTTGCGTCATCACCGTTCGGGATTGGTTATTTGAGAGATCCACATTTTTCAGATAACCCTGATCGGCTTTGATCGCCGGTACGTTTTGCCGCTGCCACGCAGCGTTCTTCTGTAAGAAAGCAGCGAACTCACCCGACGTCACAGGGTAACTGTCAAGATAGAATGCTTTGACCTGAACTGCCTTCTGCTCTTTTTTCAAGTCAAACGGGCGAAACCTGCCCGCAACAATCAGCTTCAAGTCTGCTGCCGCGAGCGGAGCTAAAAACATAATGCCAGATACTAAGCAGGCAAAGCCTGCATAGTATCTGGCTAGGTTCTTAATGTGTGCTCCTCTGGCCTGCAACTTCGCCGGGCGACACGGTTGCGCCGTTGTTGCCCCACGTATTGTAGACGTAAGTCAGCACGCTTGCGATGTCTTCGTCATTGAGGCCCAATGCCGGCATAACGCTGTCATATTTCTCTTTGTTCACCGTGATTGGGCCTGATTTACCTTCGAGCAGAATTTTGATCGCGCGCATCTTGTCTGCGTTCAGGTAGTCAGATTTCGCGAGCGGGGGGAAAGCTTTCGGCACACCCTGGCCCTCGTTCATGTGGCACGCCTGGCAGGTTGAACCGTAAATGCGCTTGCCTTCGGCGATGCGCTCTTCTTTGGTTTTGGTCGCAACCTTGGTATCTTTGACCGCAGGCATGGTCTGGGTGGCGCCGCCCTCGCCGAGATAAACCGTGTCGGCTTGTTTGCCCGAATAGATTGCCGTATTCGCTTCACCTTCGGCTTTCAGAATACCGAGCGCGCCTTTATTGAATGTGCGAAAGATCGAGTGGTCGACGATCACATAGTTACCGGGAACATCCATCTTGAAATCGACGATTGCCGAACCGCCCGCAGGCACAAGCGTGGTCTGCACGTTCTTCTGGTTCTTTTCGGTGCCGCCTTCGGTATAGACGTGGTCAAATATTTCGCCGATCACGTGAAACGACGACACAAGGTTTGGTCCGCCGTTGCCGACGAAGAAACGCACTTTATCGCCGACTTTGGTTTTGAGCGCGTTGTCACCGACCATCGAGCCGACCGAGCCGTTGAACACGACGTATTCAGGTCGTTCGTCGAGAGCCTTGTTCATGTCAAAAGGCTGAAGGCCCGTCTGGCCGTTCTTACCTTTTGTGTAGAATTCAGACTGCATGACGTAAAATTCTTTGTCCACTTCTGGCAATCCACCTTTGGGTTCGACCAGAATGAGGCCATACATGCCGTTTGCGATGTGCATACCGACAGGTGCTGTTGCGCAGTGGTAGACGTAAAGCCCTGGGTTGATCGCCTTAAAAGAAAATTTCGAACTGTGACCTGGCGAAGTGAGCGAAGCTGCCGCGCCGCCGCCGGGGCCGGTGACCGCGTGCAGGTCAATGTTGTGTGGCATTTTGCTCGTGGGGTGGTTTGAAAGCGTGAATTCGACATCGTCACCTTCGCGCACACGCATCATCGGGCCGGGCACCGTACCGCCGAAAGTCCAGAACGTGTATTCGACGCCATCTGCGAGTCGACCTTTGAGTTCTTTGGTTTCGAGCTCGATAATCACCTTCGCATTGCCGCTGCGGTTCAGCTGCGGGGGAACTGCCGGTGCATGGGTCAGGATGGCCTTTTCTTCTTTTTTTCCGCAGCCGATCGCCAGAAATGTGATGGCAGAGCCTATCAAGAGACTATGTCTCAGTTTCATAAATCCTCCTATGACCCCAGCAGCTTATATGGGCCGGCTGGTGCCCTGACGGCTTGGGTTAATCCCTTGAAGGCCATCAGACTGGTTAATAGCTAGCATATGTTGGGATGCTCCGCATTGATTTGTGTTAAGTCTGCCGGTACTTTTAATGTTTGCCTGATTGTGCCGCGCACGGGCTATTGCACCTGTAGCGGCCCATGACTTCTATTGATTTGCGCGATTTACCACATGACAAGGCCGAACTTCTGCGGTCTGTCTCGCATTATGTGCGCTTTGAGAAGCAGCAGAGTGTTTTTCGTGAGGGTGATGCTTACAAAGGGCCGTTCTTGGTGGTCGAAGGTCATTTCAAGATTTTCATGATGGGCGACGAAGGCAAAGAAGCCATCATGCATATTTTTCGCGAAGGTGAACTGATTGCCGGCGGGCCCTTGTTTCTTGACGGTCATTACCCAGCATCGTGTGCCGCGATCCATGAAGGATGTCTCATTGCCTTCGAGTATGACCGGCTAAAAAAACTCATTGCAACCGATGAAACGATCAAAAATTTTTTTCTCGGCAAGAGCGTGAAGCTAATGCCCCGGCTGAAAGAAAAAATTGAAAACCTGACTCTTAAGACCGCCGAGCAGCGCATCGTCGATTACCTTAAATCGATGGGCGCCGACGAACGCCCGGTTGTACTCGAAGTTCCGAAGAACCAAGTCGCGGCCCTGCTCGATCTGACGCCTGAATCGGTCAGTCGGGTGTTCAACCAGCTCGTGGCGAAAAATATCGTGATCGCCGAGGGCAAAACCTACCGGCTCAGCAACAAGCCTTGACCCAGCGGGCCTTTTAGCAGGCTCCGGAAAAACTCCCGTAAAAGCGCAAAGCCTCGTCGTTTGCTTGCGCAAACGCCTGCTAAAGCGGCCGAAACGGCCTGCTTTTCGCTTTTTCGGTTCCGGAGGCCTGCTATCAGTTTCCTTTTTCAGGAAACTGTTAGGTTTTATTTCTGCCGTTGCCTTTTGCTTCGAGCCAGACCTCAGGGTTTATCGTCGCCTCGTGGTCAGGGTCAGAAATTGTAATTTCTCCGTCTTGAACGAGGCAGGTCAGCTGCATGGTGCGTTCAGCCATCGCCGCGAGCGCCTTTAGTGGTTCATCAGAAAGAAAGATCACCTTCAGATTGTCGAAGCGGTCAAAGGAAGACTTTGTTCCCTGCCACCAGGGTTTCGCCTTCTGGCTGTTATAACAATAGACGTAGACCTGCCGCGAACGGCCACAGGCCTTTCTTATGCGCTTCTCATCAGGTTGGCCGAGTTCTATCCAATCCTGAATTTCACCCGACAGATTCTTTCTCCACAGCGCCGGAGTCTCTTCGGTGCTGATAGACCCTGCGAATTCGAGTTGTTCATCCGCATGCATAGCGAAGACGAGCAGGCGCAACATTAAACGCTCGTCGGTTTCTGAAGGGTGGCGCGCAAGGGTCAGCTTGTGCATTTCGTAATAATCGCGATCTGTATCGTTCACCTGCAGATCGGCTTTGAAGATGGTAGATTTGATTGCCATGAGCGACGCGCTCATGGCAATCATTTTCCCATCAAGTGGCCGTAAATCTGGTTTTGGCGATTCTTAGGCAACCACGGTCGACAATGTACAAAAAGCAGCATCACATTCACCTGCTGCAGCGCTTGCGACCGCGCGCGTGTCGTTACGATTTGCGTCGGGTATAGCGGATTAATCTGGCAATCGTATGCAATTCATCGGCATCTTTGTAGTGGCTCGACACCTCAAATTCTGTGACCGGGTCGATTTCAGCCCTCTCGTCGGCCGCCTTCAGAATCTGCTCGCTTTCGGCAGCCAGAGCGCGCAGCGGGCGAAAGATAAATAGCCAGATCGGCAGCAGCACGAGCAGCACCGACGCGGAGACGAGAGCAAAATTCTGCCAGAACAGGTCGAGCGTGAAGTAGGCAATGCGCGATTCAGTGACCGATCGCAGGGGCACACGCCGCACCGCCAGACCGACTGGCTCTCCCAGCCCGATCGGTTTACCAAGATTATCAACGTGGCAGCCCATGCAGATTCCCTGCGCCTTAAGCGGGTATGCATATTCAATGAAATTGTCGGTCGTGCGAAACTGAGGATTTCCCGTCGCGAGCGCGAGTGCCTCGAACTCGTTTCTCGGCTCTTTGTCTTTAAGCCGGCCGAACTGCCGGTGCAAAAATTCGCTGCGCCGAAGTTCGATCGGTATCGATTTGTCTGCGCTGATTGCATAGAGTGCCCGGCGCACAAATTCTTTATCGCCTTGAGCTGCGGTGACGACCACACCGATAATCTGCTCGAACGCGACCATGTCGCGGTGCATCTGCTCTTCAACGGTCAGACGGGAAAAACTTTCGGCCGCGGGCAAGAAGTAGAATTTGATCGCGAGCGCCGCAAGAAACAAGACACCCGTTACCAGAACCCATATTTTTGAGACAAGGCTCATGCTTCCTCTTCTTTAAAGGCGCCGCCGAGCCAGAAGAGTCCCAGAATGGCGCCAAGTACCGAACTAAAAAAAAGCACCGAAAGAAAACTCATCGTCATGACTGCGAAGAACATGTTGCGGGCCCCGCGCCACCGGTATTGCCAGTCGGTTTCACCCGGCTTCTTGTCGCCTGTCCAGCCGCAAAATTCGGATAGCGTAGAGTAGCTGATCAGTTCGCCGCGTGCTTTGTTACGCATTTCAAAATAGAAGTCTTTGACCCCGTTGGCAGCGAAGAGCGCCCAGAGGGCGAGTATCAGCACGGCAAAGGTAGTCTTGTGGCGGCGAATCATAAGGCGCTTTTGATCTCCGCAACAAATTTGCTCTTGTTGTTTTCAATACCGCGCAGTTCACGCCTGATCTTTCCTGATTTGTCGGCGACCGCGTAGAAGTTTGTATGCATGTAGACGTACTTACCGTCTTGCTGCTTCTTAAACTGCAGTTCGAATGTGTCGGCAAGATTGCGTATTGTTCTCGCATCCGCGGTGAGCACGCGCCAATGCGCGCCTTCGATCCGATATTTGTTAAGAAAAGCCTGCAGTTCGGCAGCTTTGCCCCTGTGGTCATCGAACGTAAAGATCAGAAAAACACCGGTGTCTTTAAAACCGGGATTTTCTGCGTCGAAGAATTTGAGGTCGGTCATGATCAGCGGACACGAGATATTACAATCTTTGAAAACAAAGGTTGCAACAATGTTCTTGCCCTGAAAGTCTTTGAGCTTAACCTGCTTACCCTGCTGGTCTTCAAATTCACCCGGTATCGCGGTGATGTCGCCGCGTTGAGGATTCAGTTTCTCTTTCCAGAAATCACGTGGTTTGCCCGAACCTACGGTGTACCAGGCGATATAGACTGACACGACCATCAGCAGAACGCTCAGCGTCCGCAGAAACCAGAGTCGGGCGTTACCTGTAGTTTTCATGGGGTACCTCTGAGCGATTTGCGAAAGTTTATCCATTCATCTTTGTGCAAGACAGCATCGGCGATAATCTCGGCGTATGCGGGCCGCATCGTTCTGAGCCTCGCGAGCTCGGCTTCGTCAATGATCGCTTTGCCGGCGCCAGGCCCGGCGAGCATCTGGTGGAGCACTGCCGGCAGGTAGTCAGCATTCTGCGAAACGGCGAGTGCGAGATCGGCGCGCATACCGTTCGCGTCGCCGAGCCGTTCTTTGAGAAATGCCCGACGGATATAAAGTTGCGGCTGCTTCGAGCCTGCCGCCGCAGAGAGGTTAAAGAAATTCAGGGCCTTTGCAGGCTCATTCGCGGCGTCAAGACACATACCCAGCTGAAAGAGGTGCTTGTGGCGAATACGCGGATAACGATTGATCTCTAAATCGGTTTTCTTTTCGTCGATGCAGTCGCCCGCCCGTGAGGCGCGCGCCGCGATACGGTTTAGAAAGTTTCTGGCTTCATCGCGCGCCGCTGTCTCTTGCAACGTGCGCTGCAGGTAATAGCGGGCGCCCGTGGTGTCGCCCGCGCTGTCGAGCTCGCGTGCGGCGCGCAGCGCAAAACTCTGTTCGTAGATGCGCTCGACCGGTGGCTTGCATGCGGCGAAAATGATCAGAACGCCAACTGTCACGATTACGGCGAATGTTTGCCCCCGCTTCATGTGCGATTTGTTGATCATCTATTCTTTCCCCGTTGCCTGATCTGTCAGCGTTGTTGTTGTTCGCAGAAAAAAACGGGACTGGTTGGGTTCAAAGTCGATTAGTTTGATTTCTCCGTCTTTAAATTCGAGCTCTGCAGAATAATCGGTCTTGCGACCAACAGATGCCGTATCTTTCTCGTGCGCCGAAACTTTAATGCTGTGTTTTCCCGGCTTAACTGTTTGTTTAAGCAACGCATAGACGATTCCGTCGTTCTGAAAGCCCGTCGGTTTGAACGAACGTTCTGCGATCTGTTTTCCGTCGAGCGTTACTGTGATGTCGAGGTCGCGCCGGACACGGCTGCAATACTTACTCGCGACACTGTCGGCTGCTTGCTGCAGCACGCGTTCCCTTGCTTCAGGTGTGAGGTTGTCGAGTTTGACGAGCCCTGCCATACGCTCGAGCGCTGCCTCGCGCGCACCCGGTGGTATCATGTAGGGCGAACAGGTCTTTTTGTCTGTGAGGTAAAAGAAGTCGAGGCGGAGTATAGACGTATCGGTTGCGTGCGTGACTGCGCCAAATCTGCCCGACGAACCCAAAAAGAAAATCCACAGCAGAAAGGTAAGCGCCAATGTGCTCACGGAAAATGAATAAGCCCATTGCGAAGGTTTGAGTATTTCAAAGAGCCGAACCGGTATTGGCTTATGCAGGTAAGAGCCGTTTTTGACGATCGAAGTTACAGCACGCGTGAAATCCCCCCTTTGCGTTCCCGAAAAACTTAAGGCCACAATGGGAAAATCTGTGGGGCGGATAGCCGCTGTTGTCGCCGCTGCCGCATGAGTGCCGCCCGAGAGTGATGCCCCGGTGCTGCGAATGCGCGGCTTGCGGCTTTCTGCGAGCCTGTCTTTCAGCCAGGTATTGCCTTCACGGTACCAACAGTCGCCGCCTGGGCAGGCACCGACGATGATGCCCTTTGCGCCCGCAGCACGTATCTCTTCGGCCCGGCTTGCACCGAGTTTACCAGAGCACGTCATCACCTCGAGGTGATGCGCTGTGTCGGGCAGGTCACTTATTGAAGTGCCAGAATCGGCCGTGAGTCCCAATGTGTGTGCCCGGCTCTGGCAGATGAGCGTCACCCATTTACCTTGTACCGCCTCATCCTCCAGCCCCTTCGGTGCTGGGGGTGAGGCGAAATCAATCGCGCCGTAGCTGCATGAGCCCGCGCAGATGCCGCAACCTGAGCAGAGACTGGTGTCGATCGAGACAAGAAGTTTGTGCTTGCTGTTATCGGCCCGTTCAACCATGTGCATCGCCTGGTAAGGGCAGTCGGTCGCGCACAGGGTGCATCCCGTACATTTTTCAGGGGAAACAACCGCGGGAATAATTGTGCGCCGTTTGAAGAGCCACGGCATGGCAAATAGCAGCACGACCGTTGCGCCCATCGCGAGCCAGATAAAGAGGCTGAACCTGTTCTCGAACACCGGGGCGAAGAACAGATAGAACCAATCGGGCTGCAAGAGCTCGGGCATCTTTTCGGCCTCCGCTTTGCCCGCCATCGGAATCGGAAAGATGAGGGTGTAGACGGCGAGCAGCACAACAAAGGCCAGAGTCATCTGCCTCGGGGGAAACAGCTTCGCGCGCGAAACCCGCAGTAAGTGTACGAACAGCAAGAGGATAAAGAACAGAGGAATTATCAGGTGCACAATCAGCACCACCCACATGATCCATTTGCCCAGCAGAGCCGGAGATGAAAACGAGCGGGGCAATGTGTCGCCGAATACCCTGAGGCCCGCAAGAATTTCGGACGTTTTTTCCATGACGAAACGGGAATTCGTATCGAGCGGCAGAATATAGCCGGTGATTCCCTGAACCATCATGATCAGCAAAATGATGACACCGGTAATCCACGCGAGCGTGCGGTGGTTCTGAAACTTCTCTTCGAACAAGACGCGCAGCATGTGCAGAATGACAAAAAACATCATCGCGTCTGAGGCATAGCGGTGCAGGTTGCGCATAAAGCGGCCGAGCATGGCATGCTCGGTCATATATTTTACGGATTCATAACTCGACGAGGCCGACATGTTGTAATAGATGAACATGAAAAGGCCAGTGAACAGCAGCACGAACAGCAGAATGATGGGCAGCGAACCGAGGTAATAGAAGAAGTTGAAGCCTTCACCCCAAACATGGTTGATTGCAGTTTCTGCGCGGGTGAAGAGTTGCAGAAAAAACTGAAACGTTGGGCGCCGGTATTTCATGGGGATTCTAAAGAGGGCCGAAGGCCCCCTTTAGCCTTAATAAACAATCCAGTTCTTGCTTAACGCAATCCACTGCGTGAAGTACACGACCGCGAACCAGGCCAGGAAAATCAGCGCCAGCACGAAGCTGCCTGGAGCATGCATTTTTTCTTTTTGGTTTTCATTGCTCATAAATTCTCCTTATGCTGCTGGCGCGTGCGGCGGCGTGTGTGGTTCCATCTGCGAGGGAATTTTCTTACCGAAGAATACCGTCAGTACGGCGATGCCGATGAAGATCAGCAGCCCGGTGAAGGCCACGACTGCGCCGACGCCGACCAGGCCCAGCATCGTGTACATCGCCGGGTCAAAGGGCACCTGAATGACCGCGTTCTGGAACGTCACGTCCCAATGGCGGCGGGGGGCACCCATGACGCCCGCAAAGTGCATGCCTGTCGAGAACATCATGACACCGATCGCGAAGATATAGGGCTGATATTTTGCCCACTTTTCGCCGATCAGTTTGCGCTGCAGTACGAGTGGCAGAATGTAATAGGTCACCGCCATAAATGCCAGCGACGTGCCGCCCACAACGGTCATGTGAAAATGCCCGGGTACGCGCAGGTTGTTATGCGACAGCATATTCAGCTGTTCAACCGACAGAATAATGCCGGTGACGCCACCGAAGAAGCCGAAGATCACCATCGAGAGCGCCATACCAGAAAAACCGGGTTGGCCCCAGGGGGCGTTCGTCAGCCACTGAAAAAGGCCGCGGGTGTAACCCTTGGCGCGCTGCGCCGTTTCAACCGCTGCCGGTATCGAAAACGCATGTATCATCGAACCAATCGTCGCTGCATAGAAGAGGTAACTTGTGTTGAAAATTCGGTATGTGGCCGAAAGTCCCGGGTCGACGAGGTTGTGGTGAATCGAACCGAGGTTGATGCCGAGCAGATAGAGCACGAACGCCCAGCGGCTCATGCGCTCATTGACGGGTTTTGCACCCGTCGTCAGGTGCGCGAGCAGGTACCAGATCGCCACCATCGCTGCGAGGTTGATCTGCTGCGCTGAGTGCCCGAAGCCCCAGAAGGCAATACGGTAGTACTCGGGGTCTATATGGTCGATGATACCGATGCTCCAGAGAAATGCCGGTATGAATGCGGCTGCGCCCGATACCAGGGTGAAGATCGCGATAATAACTGCGGTCAGAATGCCGTACGTGAAGAGCGGCAGGCTACCTTTATGCCATCCTTCGCGCTTAGCGATAATTAGCGCATAGATAAATTGAAAACAATTGAACAGGGCGCCGACGGCAAACAGAATGATGCCTAGGTAAAACGCGGGGTTTGCCTTGAGCGGCGGATACGCAGTAAACATGACATCAGCCTTGCCCATAAAAACAACAACTTCGACCATGATAGCGCCGGTGATCATCAGAATGTAGTTGAACCAGCCAAATTTGATTCCCGGATACCGGGCGCCGAGAATCGTCTGCGCGGCAAAGATGATGCCTGCCATTTCAAAGAACACAATCCAGAACACGAGCATGTTGAGGCCGTGCGCAGTGATAAAGCGGTAGAAGAGGTCTTGCGGCAGAAGGTGTACAGCAGGCCAGCGCGTCAGCGCGATCAGAATCGCCATGACGCCACCGATCAATAGAAAGACGACCGCAGAGACCGCGTTGATCCATATGAGGCGCTGCGCCGGCAAATGCACTTTGAGTCCCGTTGTCGGGCAGGTTCTGAACTGGTTGGTAATATCAGCTATACTCATTTTTAATCCTCCACGATCACTTGACCGACCATTGTGTCATGGCCGAACTTTTCGCCCGCGAACATGCAATATTCGTTACAGATAAGAAAAAACTTTCCGGTTTCGTTCGGGCTCATGGTAATCACAAAATCATAATAGGGCAGAATCTGAATGTTCAGGTTCTGCGGCTGCAGCGAGAAGCCGTGCTGGTAGTCGAGCGACGACATGTGAATACGGTATGTCTTGTTCTTTTTCAGGACAAGTACGGGCCGAAACTGCCATGCCTGCGCGACGAGAAAGACATCGCCGTTCTCTTTGCTCGGCGCATCAACGAGCGGAATGCCACCGGGTTTGCCGTTATGCGTGATTGCCTCACCCTTCGCGTCTTTGCGCTGGTAGTGGGTAATGAATTTATCGGCGATTTGCCGGTATTCTTCGGGGTCGGTCTTGTAGGTTTCTGAAGAGACGTTCTGGTTCCAGAAATGTCCGAGCGGCATCATGACGAACATGATGAGGCCCCAGGCGATCGAGATGTAGAGCCAGATTCTTTCTTCTTTGTTGAACGGTTGCCACCAGTTCTTGGGCGTTGATAGAGGCATGATTTCTCCTTATTTGCCTGGCAGCAGAAATTTCTGGTTGCCGGCGCCGAGATAGTCGACGAGTTTTGTGTTGTTTAACACGAAGATTTCAATTATACCCCAGCCGAGGTAAAAGACCCCGGGAAATGCCATGCCCAGTGCCAGCAATATGAAGACGTTATCAAAGACCTTCTGGCCAAAAGTTTTCTTTTCGGTTGTTGCTTCTTCCACTTTTTCCCCCATGGCGGCAGATTCGTACGAGGCCTCTCGGGGGCTCGATCTGCATGCTTGCCGATTCTGGCAATACTGCTAACACATGTCGAGGGAAATTACCTTGATTTAGATCAATTTATCTGGTATTTTGTTGCCGGACTTTTGTCGGGCAAACGTCTTGATTCACATCAGCCGATACCGACCATCGTTGGCCTGCAGGCGTCCGTCTTTTCGCAGGCTCGCAAGCGCCCTGCTGATCGATTCGGCAGACGTGTTCAGCGCGCACGCAATCTGGTGTTTGCGCATGGGTAACGGCACCCAATCTTTCGCGGCGCCGAGCGTCTGTAAGTAATCTTCGAGTCGGTTGCGAACAGATTTTTGCGACGCGGCCGCCTTACCAATCGCCACTTCTTTCAACGTGCTGGTGACATAGCTGCAGAAAACAAACATCCAATCGGGATACTTATGCAAAATTCGAATAAATCGGGAAGTCGGCCAGAAGATAACCCGGCCAGGTTTCAGCGCGGTCAGGCTCGCAATATACCGGACCTCTGCCCCGGCGTCGAATAGGGGGGGCACGCCGGCAATCTGCCCCGGTTCATAAATCTTGATCACTGCGTCATTGCCACCTTCGTCCGTTCTGTGCCATTGAAAGTATCCCGATTCAATCAGAAAGATGCCGCGATAGGGTTCTTGTTCGCGAAAGACGGCTTGCCCTCTGGAATACTGCATCTGGAGCGCAGCAAGGCGGAGTTCTGACGCTACTGCCTCTGGCATCGCATTCCAGAAAGGCGCGCACGATTCTATGGCCTTCGCTCCCATTGCCAGACTGTTTGAACGGATTATGTTAAGCTGAACACCAGAAAATGTTCATTCTGACAGGTATTTTACCATGGTGACAGAGTTGCCTTTGGCGTTGTACTGTACCCGGTCGAATTCCTGAATTGTCATGATTATTCCCCGACCATGTGCTGTGTCATTCGTCTCATCGGTTAACTTTGCAATCATCGAACGGTGGTCGAAGCCCTGTCCCTCATCGGTGATACGAAACGCAATTTTGCTGCGCTCGATAAGGCAGTCGACAGTGACCTGTCGGTTGCGATAGGGGTCTTGCCGACGCCTTTCATCGATCAGATCGAAATACGATTCGGTCATCAGCGCATGCGTTTTCTCTTCGAAGTTGATTTCGAGGTTACCGTGTTCGATCGCATTGAGCAGCATCTCGCGCAGCATGATCCGGTAGGTTGTGACTTTGTGCTCGTCGAGAAAACGCCTGCAGAGCGCGGATAAGAATGTTGCCAGCTCTTCAGTCATGAGTAATGAATTGTTCAGTTTGAATGTCGCGCGGGTGCGGTCTACGAGCGATGCGACCATCATGTCACCGAGACTGACCGCGCGACCTATATAGCTGAGATCCGCACTATCTGAGACACGCTCGACGCGAATGCGAAAGTCTTTGGGTTCTCCCGTGAGCCTCGACGACAGCGTTGCCGTCAGATTCACTTTTTCTCCCTGCGTGCGCAGATTTTCGAGTGCCCTTCGCAGCAGTTCGGGATCAAACAGGTTGTCGGCAGCCCTTTTGGCATCGGTATTGCATAGGACTTCAGTGAGGGGTTGGCCGATGGCGGCATCGATGTTGATACCGAGCTGCCGCCTTGCGGCGGCATTGATCGAGGCAACTTTCAGGTCGTTGCCCAGCGCGAAAATAATGTCAGAGCTCGATTCACGAAGGTGGCGCGAAACTGCGTTGGACTGCGTGAGCTTTTCGACTGTCGCATTGAGGTTCGTGTTTGTCTTCTGAAGGGTACGCGCAAACTGGGTGATCACGATAATCGCCATTGCGCAGAGAAAAAGAATGCCCAGACTAATCAGAATTACCGGCAGAATACTATCACGGGCAGTTTCGAGTACTTCAGAAATTTCACGTGCGACTTCAACCATCCCGATGACCTTGCCGCGGTGGACGATTGGCGCATAGCCCGAGATCCACTCGCGTTTTGAGGCGCTGCTGAGATAGACACCGCTGAAACCGGGTTGCACCCGCGCAAGCACCTGCTTCGCAGCCTCGGGCGGCGAATAGGCTTCTCCCGTGAATGGTGTTGCATGCAGCATGACTCCCCAAAAAAGTTCGGGAGTCCTGTTGTCGTAGGTTGCATTGAGAAACGTATAGATATTGTCCTGTCCGAGTTTAAGATAGGTGAAATGTTCACTTGTCTCTCGCAGCGCTTTTTGCACTTGCGTGAAGCGCGGGTCTTTGGGTGTATCTGCAAGCTCGGCCCGCAGGGTACCCCGATCGAAAAACAACGATTCGTAGGCCGGCGCAGAAATGCGCGCCGCGGCACTCACAGCAACGGCCTGCAGTTCTTTGCCTACAGATAATTCAGTTTGCCGCCGGTTACTCAATAAAATAGAAAAGATGAGCACGAAAGCCGCAGCACCGAGTAGCGATATTGTTGCGGGAATGACCCACTTGCGGCTGAGGCGTACCATGGTGCAGTTCAGAATTTCAAATCAGTACGGCAAGGCATCGCTAACGTTCGACGTGCTCGATTCGCCTGGCCGCCGCGGTCAGGTTGCGAATCAAGATCTGGCTGTTCATGAGCACTATCGTTTCGCGGTTTTGCAGCAGCTCGTAACGGAATGCGGCGTCAAACTGTGGCGGGTATGCGTGCCTTGTGGCGATTTCAGTGAACGCGTCCCGCCGCAAGATTAACCGACAATCAGCGGCAAGCGGGTAGTTTTCCTTCGCGATGCGGATCGAGTAAAGTGAACAATCAGGGACAGGTGCTTTGGCTTTTGCGGTAACAATGTCTTCATGCGCTTTGCGCTCAATGGTAGCGTCGCGCAACCTGAACGGCATGGATATCCAATCGGCGATTGCAATCGGTACGTTGATTCCGAGCGTCAGCGGAATACCCCCGAGCAGGTAGAGAGAATAGTTCGCCGAGCCTTCGGTCTCGAACGCAAATGAGATCCACCCGACGAAATACTTGAATTTGCCGTCGTGCAAAAGCTGGCGTTCTTGTTTCACCGTCTCGTCGAAAATCTGCCGATCGGTGCGTACCGTGGTCACTGTAAGGTTGTAGCGCAGTTCCAGTTGCTCGCCCTTGGGAACGATCGCATCGAGCCGGGCAGAAATCTGCCGGCGCTCGAGTTTATCGACGTTCTTACGGGTGCGCGACAAGATGTTATCTTTTTCGTGTATCTGCACGAGCGTGCAACCTGCCAACGTGAGGCAATACGGCAGCAACAACCCCCAGGCCGAAAGGTGCAGCCAGCGCTCCATGCTGCTGACTGCCCGGCAGCGGGCGTTTCGTCAACAGTATTCATGGCACAAAATGGGCAGCAGCGCAATGGCACGACAATCTACTTTACATACCACCTGAAAACGCAAGCCAAACCCATGACTGCAATAATTGAAGATATTCGCGCCCGCGAAGTAATCGACTCACGGGGAAACCCAACCGTAGAAGTCGAAGTTCTGCTCGACAGCGGTGATGTGGGTCGGTCGATTGTTCCTTCGGGCGCCTCTACGGGCAGCCGTGAAGCCCTCGAGCTCAGAGACGGCGATAAGGCGCGTTACGGCGGCAAAGGAGTCTTAAAGGCCGTTGCCAACGTCAATGAAAGCGTGAATCCTCATCTGGTCGGGGTCAGCGCACTCGGACAGCGCGAGGTTGACCGAATTCTGATCGAGCTCGATGCTACCGAAAACAAATCAAAGCTCGGGGCAAACGCAATGCTCGCCGTGTCAATGGCGACTGCGCATGCGGCGGCAAAATACCTCGACCTGCCGCTCTTTCGCTACCTCGGTTCACCGTTCTCGCGAACCCTGCCTGTGCCGATGATGAACGTCATCAACGGCGGGGCGCACGCCGATAACAACCTCGATTTCCAGGAATACATGATCGTCCCTGTGGCTTCAGATTCGTTTCGCGAGTGCCTGCGCCAGGGTGCCGAGATTTTCCATGCGCTCAAGAAGGTGCTGCATGAAAAAAGTTACAATACCGCAGTCGGTGACGAAGGCGGTTATGCGCCCAACGTCAAGTCGAACCGGGAAGGTCTCGACCTCTTGATGGCGGCGATAGAAAAAGCGGGCTATAAGCCCGGCGTCGACACGTTCATCGCAATGGATGCGGCCGCGAGCGAGTTCTATAAAGATGGCAAATACAAACTCGATGGCGACGACGGCAAGGTGCTTGATGCCGAAGGCATGATTGAAGTCTATGCTGACTATTGTGCGAAATACCCAATCGTATCGCTCGAAGACGGCCTTGCCGAGCAAGACTGGGCCGGTTGGGCCAAACTCACAGCAAAACTCGGCAGCAAGATTCAGCTCGTCGGCGACGACCTGTTCGTGACCAACAAGAAGATACTTGCCGAGGGCATCAGCAAGGGTATTGCGAACTCCATTCTCATCAAAGTGAACCAGATTGGTACTCTGACTGAGACGTTCGAAACGATGGCGCTGGCGGGTAAGCACGGTTACACCTGCATCGCTTCACACCGCTCGGGCGAATCAGAAGACACAACGATTGCCGACCTCGCGGTGGCAGCCGAAACCGGGCAGATCAAAACTGGTTCGATGAGCCGTACTGACCGCGTCGCGAAATACAACCAGCTGCTGCGCATCGAAGAGATGCTCGGCGCCGATGCTTTTTATCCAGGTATTAAGGCATTTAAGAACAGATGAAATCTGTCTGGTCGCACCTTAGCGCGAGACGGGTCGGCGTCGCATGATGAAAGCCTTCGGCGCAAGAACCTGATGAAAGAGCGCTTCAGAATGATTACCAGCCACCGCCTCTTTGTGCCGGCGCTGGTCGCGGCGATTGCCATGGTGTTGGGTGTATTGATCGCCGTGGAGCATACGCGCAACATCGTCAAGGTGCGTGGCCCTTACTTAATGGTGTTGCTCGCCATCATCATCTTCCCGATATTTGCTTTCCGCTTTTTTGATCCGCATGAAGACTCGATGCCGATCGCAGGTTATTTCGTGCTTGTTTCTGTTTATTATATCACTCTGGGATCGCCCGATTTCGTAGTTTTTCTGCGCATGCTGCTCATCGAACGGCTGGCGCCCGGGTCGATCAAGCAGCTGATTCTCGGCATCACGGCATTTGCGGGGCTCGCCGGCGGGCTGCACTATGCGCTGAAACTCTGGCTACCCGCCGAAGAGCCGAGCGGCAGGTTTCTTGCTGTGCCTGTCGGCAAGTTCTTTTCATATGCTATTTTGCATGTATTCTATCTGAACCTAGGTGTCGCGATAGCGCGCGAACGTTTTGGCATCACGACCATTTTTGGCTGAGGCAGGCGTCGCCTTAAGCGAAGTCTGTTTTCTCAGAGTTTTCTTTTCGCCATTGAGCAATTTTAGCGTGATTACCCGAGAGCAGCACCTCGGGAACTTTCTGGCCGCGCCAGTCTTCGGGCCGCGTGAATTGCGCGTGTTCAAATGTTGATCCATCGTCGAACGATTCATGCACGAGTGAATCTGTGTTGCCCATAAAGCCTGGCTGGCGGCGCGCCAACGCGTCGATCATCGTGAGTGCAGCCGGTTCGCCGCCCGAAAGTACAAAATTTCCCAGACGCAGACTTTCATTTGCGACGTGTGTTGCCACGCGTTCGTCGACGCCTTCGTAGTGGCCGCAGATCAGGGTGATACTCGTGTATTTTGCCGAGTACTCCTGCACGACCGATTGGTCGAACAATCGACCGCGTGCTGAAAGCAACACCACCTGCGTGCCAGGGTCGTTGGCGCGAATCGATTCGACCGCAAGCGCGATCGGTTCGACCATCATCACCATACCCGCGCCACCGCCATAGGGGGTGTCGTCGACCTTGCGGTGTTTGCCCTGTGAAAAATCGCGAGGATTAATCAGGTTAACCTTCACCGTTCCTGCTTGCACGGCTTTGCCCAGCAGCGAGGCTTTGAGCGGGCTTTCAAAAAACTCGGGGAAAAGGGTAACGATATGGAAAATCATGCTTCGGCGAAAGGTTTCCACTCGGCGAGCGTGATCGTATGCGCCGCCTGATCGGCATTGCCCCAGTGCGGGTATTCGAGCGGAATATCGAGGTTGCGCGTGAGTAATGTTTGGTTTGGTAACGGTTCGAGCGCGATCAGCGTATTATGCCCCAGCTCTTCGACGTGCGTAATACGCGCGAATGCCTGGGAGCTTTCGGCGTCGATAACGGTGAGGCCAATAATTTCAAAAAACCAGAGATCATGCAGCCCTTGCGGAGGTTTGGTGCGCTTCGCCGCGGCGATTTGGGCGAGATCGGCGCGAGGCACCGCTAGCAACAAATTGGTGAGCGCCGCGGCCTCGTCGCGGTCGGTCATGCCGGCGAATTGCACGCGCGTTACCTCACCCTTTGCGGGTTCGCAGCGTCCCAGTACAAGCGTTTTGGCGACGTCGGCCTGTTGCAGCTGCGCCGCGTTGCCATGCCCTTTACAGAGTTGAATTTCTTTACCGATGAACGCCCGCAGGTTTTCGCCCGCTCGGTCGACGTGCAGAAGACCGGCCACGCCGTGCGGCCTGCCGATACGCCCAAGTACAATGAGTGGTGTTGACATAAGGCAAATTCTGGAGAGCCAGAATTTGTCAGCCCTTACGCTTCGTCGACGATTTCGAGCAGAATCTTCTGATAACGCTCTTCGTGACCGTCGTCGAGAATGATTTTTTTAACAGATATGGCATTTAGCAGCACACGCACCGCTTTTGCGATACGGCCGCCTTTACCGATGATCATACCGATGTCGTCTTTATTGACGCGCAGCTCGAGAATGAGCGATGCCGGGCTTTTTACCGGCAGCACCTGCACATCGTCAGGGTTGCGCACGAGACTGCGCGCAATATATTCAACGAGCGATGCCGGGTCAGAGTTACGCGCTTCGGTCATGATTATTTCGCGCGCTTGGCTTTAGACTTTTCGTTCAGGCGCTTTTGTTTTGCACCGTCTTTGAGGGCTTTTGCGTCAGCAAATGGTTTCCAAACGCCCGCTTTTGAAAGAAGATTACGAACTGTGTCAGACGGCTGAGCACCTTTGCTGAGCCAGGTCTCAATTTTCTCTTTCTCTAGACGAACCTGGCTGCCTTCTTTCACGAGCGGGTGGTAGAGACCGACGATTTCAAGAAATTTGCCGTCACGTTTGACAGACGAAGAAGTCGCAACAATGCGATAATAGGGCCGCTTTTTGGTACCATAGCGTTGCAGCCGGAGTTTAACAGTCATGGGTTAAAACCGGCCGTTTAGACATCGCGTCAAATGAAAGTTCGTTCTGCCCTTGCCCACCGGGTTAGATCTGCGAAAATGGGTTTATGTCCCGTCGACGCTGCGGGGCAGAGTCCGGTGTGTGCGAGATACTGGGAATGAGCGCCAATGTCCCAACGGATATAGTATTCAGTTTCACGGGGTTAATCCGCCGCGGGGGCGAGACAGGCCCGCACAAAGACGGCTGGGGTATCGCTTTCTATGAAGATCGGGGGTTGAGGCTTTTTCACGACCCCGAAGAAAGCAGCCGGTCAAAAATTGCCGCGTTTTTGCAATCTTACCCGATTCGCAGCAAGATTGTCGTCAGCCATATTCGTAAAGCGAATCGCGGCAAGGTCGCGCTCAAGAACACACACCCTTTCGTGCGCGAGCTCTGGGGGCGAAACTGGGTGTTTACGCATTGCAGCAACCGGCTGGTTCATATAACCCGACGGACCCCTTTCGGCCGTGCGCAACTGCTCGATGCCGACGTCACGGTAGACTTTAAACAGGCGACGACAGAAAAAGACGTCGTGACAATTCTGGCGACGCGGCCGCTGACAGGCAACGAGAACTGGATGGCTTACATGCCCGGTGAATACCGTGTATGGCGAGCCGGGGAGACGATATATGCAAAAACCTGAACTTCTGCTGTTTGATCTCGGTGGTGTCATCATCGAAGTTGACACGACGGGCCTGCGCGCTCTTGGACAAAAAGGGAAGTCGGATATAGACCTTTGGGAGACATGGCTCACCTGCGAGGCCGTACAGCAGTACGAATCGGGTAAAATAGCAGATAACGCGTTTGCCCGCGGTGTACTCGAGGCATTTGCGAGTTCGATGCCGGTCGATGAGTTTTTGAGATCCTTCACTGCCTGGCCAACCGGACTCTACCCTGGCGCGGCCGATCTCTTGCGATCGCTGCGCAAGAAGTACAAGCTCGCATACCTTTCGAACTCCAACGCGCTGCACTACCCGCGTTTTCAGCATGAATGGCACATCGATACTTTTTTCGACTACCATTTTGCTTCGTTCATGATGGGTTATGTGAAGCCGCATGCAGATATTTTTCGGGCAGTGCTCGATGTTCTGCCGATTGAGGCAAACCAGATCTTTTTTATCGACGATAACCGGTTGAACGTCGAAATGGCACGCTCGCTGGGCATTCGCGCCGAAATCGCCCGAGGTATCGACGAATTGCATTCTGTGCTGCGTAAACACGGTATTTAGTCGCGTGCTCCAGGCTCAGTTTTTTTGACTGTTCGCCGCCGCTGCAAATACGCAGACCGGGCGATGCGCAAAATCAAGATCTTCTTCGCGCTGATCATCATCGCCGCCGGTGCGTTGACAGCGCTCGTCTACACCATTGGCCTTAAGACCCACTATATCGCGGCAATCGCGCGTGAAAACGCTGCAACACCCCCTGTTGAAGGCAAGGTGAGCGAAAGTGACATTGTACACCTGCCAAATCTGGTGAAAAAATACCTCACGGTGACGGGTGCCGTTGGGCGCGACAAAATACGCAACGTTCGCATTGTCTGGGACGGTGCTCTGCGCAGCGACGCCCAGTCGCTGTGGATGTCGGCCGTCATGGAGCAGCAGAATTTCTTTCAAAACTATTCGCGCGATTTCTATCTGACCGCGTTTATGAAAGGTTTGCCCGTTTCGGTATGGCATTCATACCATAACGAAGCCGCGACGATGCAGGTGAAAATTTTCTCGCTCTTACCGATCGTCGATCTTTCGGGCAAAGAACTGACGATTGCCGAAACGGTCACGCTATTCAACGACATGTGCCTGGTCGCTCCGGCGGCGCTCGTCGACCGGCGCATCGCCTGGCGCGAGCTCGACCCGTCTACCGTCGAAGCCACATTCACCAACGGCGCGTACAAGATTCGCGCAAATTTGAAATTTAATGCAGCCGGTGAGCTTGTCGATTTCGTGTCAGATGACCGATATTATCTGACTCCCGAAAACACGCTGCGCCGCGAACGCTGGTCAACACCGGTGAGCGAATACAAAAATTTCGACGGCCGGCGCATCGTCTCGCGCGGCGAAGCGGTCTGGCACCTGAAATCAGGCGCGTATACGTACGGAAAGTTCGTGCTCAAGAGCATTGAATATAACGTCCCGTAACAGCTGTTCGCGCCGTCTCAGTCGTCACATAAGGCCGCATGCAGCTCACAATACCCGGTATCGATATCACGGAGCAACAGGTGCGCACGAGCGACGGCTTCACGCTCAGCGTCAAGTGCGCCGGCCCGGTGGGTGGTAAGCCGATCATATTTCTTCATGGTTTTCCTGAGTTTTGGTATGGCTGGCGCAAGCAGATACCCTATTTTGTCGCGAAGGGGTATCGCGTCATTGTACCTGACCAGCGCGGCTACAACGATAGCGACAAGCCCGAGCGCATTTCAGACTATGCCATTGTGCAACTTGCCGAAGATGTTGCGTCGATTGTGCGCCAGCTGAAGCTCGATGAAACCGTGCTCGTCGGTCATGACTGGGGCGCAGCCGCAGCCTGGCAGGCAGCGATTCGTCATCCCTCGCTGTTTTCAAGACTTGTGATTCTGAACGTGCCGCACCCACGGGCGATGATTCATACTCTCGCGACAAACGTGAAGCAGCTCGCTAAAAGCTGGTATATGTTTTTCTTTCAATTGCCGTTTGTGCCCGGCTGGCTCGCCGCTCTTGACGGCTACCAGCGGTTCGCAGAGAGCATGCGCGGCACCGCGAACGCGGGTTCGTTTACCGACGAAGATCTCGCGGCGTACCGTGAGGCCTGGCAAAAACCACAGGCTTTTGATTCGATGGTCAACTGGTATCGCGCGGCGTTTCGACATCCCGATTTGTCGGGACAGACGAACGTCGAAGTGCCGACCCTTATACTCTGGGGTGAAGGCGACCGATTTCTCGAAGCGTCGATGGCCTCAGAAAGTATAAAGTACTGCCGCAGCGCTCGAGTAAAATATTTTCCGAAGGCGACGCATTGGCTGCAGCACGATGAACCCGACGCCGTCAACGCAGAGATCGAAAACTTTATTAAGGGATAATATGCATAAATCAGTCTTAAGCCGCGTCAAGCCCCATGCAGACGGAGGTTTCGCTCATGACTTTAAAGACAAGATTCTGACAGGCATTGGCGCAACTGCCGATCATTTCTTGCGCACGTTTCTTTCGACGCGAGTGCTCGTCAGTAATGTGCCCGTGATTCCAAAGGTAATGCAGGCCGAATACCGCAAACGGTGGAGCTTCTACGCGAATCCCGAATTTATCACCAAACCGCAGACTTTTTTTCTGAAACCTGCGCGCAGCGAACCCGTGATTCGGCCGGCAGACCCCATGGCCTTGCCGATTCATGATGCGCTTTTCGAAGACATAATTTTTCCGAGTGAGTTTGAGCCGTTGAATCCCCATTTTCATGCGGCGGATGTTTTCCCGATGCCGCAGCAGCCATCGTATGCGCGTTACATTCGCCATCGCACGAATTCAGAGAACCGACCGACGATCATCGTGGTGCACGGTTACGTGCTCGACGGCTATGACTTCAATGCGCGCCTGTTTGAGGTTGCCAAGTTCTTTCGCCTGGGTTTCAACGTGCTGATGTACACGATGCCCTACCATGGGCCGCGCAAAGCGCCGGGTGCGCGCTTCAGCGGCGACGGATTCATGTTCTTCGATGTGGCGCGCATCGCTGAGAATGTACGCTGGTCGATTCACGATCTCACTCGCTATGTCGATTTTCTTGAGTCGCGATCGAAAGCGCCGATCGGCATGATGGGCTTTTCGCTTGGTGGCTTCCATACGGCGCTTATGGCCTCGCTCGACAAACGCCTCGCGTTCGCGATTCCCGTCGTGCCGGTCATTACGCTTTTTAACGTGATCTTGCAATGGCAGCCGAGTGCCACGGTGATCAAGACTTTCTTGAAACTGCTGTCGCTGAACATCGACGAGATTAACCAACTGCTGCTGCCCGTGTCTCCGCTCGCGCGTATGCCCGCGATCGACCACAAACGATTGTTGATTATCGCCGGAACGGCCGATCGCATGGCGCATCCCGATCACGCGCACAGCCTCTGGCACCACTGGAAACATCCGAGTATCTATTGGTTTCCAGGCAACCACCTGGTGCATTTTGAGAAGACCCATTACATGCGCCAGGTCGTCAGTTTCTTAAGGGGATTGAGACTTTTCTGAGCTTCCGCTGCGTCCCCACGCAGCTCAAGCCCAGAAGGCATGTCCGGTTTTTAGGCGTTTGAGATCTACATGATAGAATACCATGAAAAAACTCACATTGCCGCTCACGCTCGTGTTGCTCCATGCCTGCGTTGGCCAAACTGATATCGCAGTACAGCAGTCTTACCCCGCCGTTGATGCAGCCTTCGGCGGAAAAATCAATCTCAACAACCTTGCCAACTACGCGAACCAGGCGGTACCGCCTTATATCCGCAGATTTAATGACACTAACTTAATTACCAATGGCGGCGCAACTCTCGGGCGGGTACTGTTCTATGACAAGAAGTTGTCATCAAATGACACAGTTTCATGCGCTACCTGCCACAAGCAAGAAACCGCTTTCAGCGATGCGGCCATCGCGAGCACGGGTGTTAACGGCAGTACGGGTCGGCATTCGATGCGGCTCATCAATGCGCGTTTCGCGCAAGAACTCAAGTTCTTCTGGGACGAACGCGCCCAGAGTCTTGAAGCGCAGACGACGATGCCGATACGCGACCATGGCGAGATGGGCTTCAGTGGTTCAAACGCTGACCCTGATTTTGCACAACTTATCAGCAAACTTTCAACTGTTGAATATTACAAAGAGATGTTCAAATTTGTCTACGGCAGCGAAGAAATCACCGAAAGCCGAATTCAGCTCGCGCTGGGGCAATTCATTCGCAGCATACAGTCATTTGATTCAAGATTTGACGCAGGCAGACAAGCGGCCGGCGCGAATAACGCAAATTTCACGAACTATACACCAGAAGAGAACCAGGGTAAGAATCTTTTTCTGGCCCCGCCAACGTTTAACGGTTCGACGCGCGCGAGCGGTGGTCTCGGTTGTGGCGGCTGCCACAGGGCACCTGAATTTGATATCGACCCCAATTCTTTGAACAACGGGATCATCGGCAAAATTGGCGGCGGTACCGATTTGACAAGCGTGCGTTCGCCTTCTCTGAGAGATGCGGTGAACACCTCAGGCGTCGTCAATGGCCCCTTGATGCACGATGGGTCAAAGGCGACGTTGCTCGCAATGGTAGATCATTACAATGCGATATCGACAACGGGAAACACGAATCTCGATAACCGGCTGAAACCCGGCGGTTCAGGGCAAAACCTGAACATGACAACGGCAGAGAAAGAAGCAGTCGTCGCGTTTCTCAAGACACTTTCTGGCACGAATGTCTACACCGATTCGAAGTGGAGCTCACCTTTCTAACATAGCATTAGAGCGCTGCGCGTTCAAATGCGGTGTTAATCCAGGTACGGCTGCAGCCACTTCTCAGCGACTTCGACCGACATACCTTTTCTCGCTGCATATTCTTCGAGCTGGTCGCGATCGATTTTGCCCACGGCAAAATACTTCGACTCTGGGTGCGCAAAGTAGAGCCCGCTCACAGAGGAGGGTGGTGTCATCGCAAAGTTTTCGGTCAGCCTGATACCGGTATTTTTCTCAACATTCAGCCACTCAAACAGGGTGGTCTTTTCGGTGTGGTCGGGTGAAGCGGGGTAGCCAGGTGCCGGGCGAATACCGACATATTCTTCTTTGATCAACCCTTCGATATCGAGTTTCTCGTCAGCACCGTAGCCCCACGTCAGCTTGCGCACCATCTCGTGCGCGTACTCGGCAAACGCTTCGGCAAAACGGTCTGCGATTGCCTTGACCATGATGGCGGTATAATCGTCGTTCGCCTTTTCAAATCTTGCCGCATATTCGCCGGCGCCGTCGCCTGCGGTCACGGCGAAACCGCCAATATAATCTTGCTCGCCGATATAGTCGGCGAGTGAATAATAGATCTGCTCGTTATCCTTTTTTTTCTGCTGGCGCAGAAAATGCAGAGTGTGCAGAACTGTTTCACGTTTTTCATCCGCAAAGACTACGACATCATCACCTTTACGCCTGCATGGGAAAATACCGACCACGCCACGCGGAGTGAAGGGTTTGTCTTTCAATATCTGCGCCAGAACTTTCTGCGCGTCATTGAATAGTTTCGTGGCTTCTGCCCCCACAACTTCGTCTTTCAGAATGCGCGGGTAGCGGCCCCTGAGTTCCCATGCCATAAAGAACGGCGACCAGTCGATGTACGGAACGAGGTCGCCGAGTCGCACATTGTCGAGCAGGGTGATGCCGAGCTTGTTGGGTAACTTCACCTGGGCTGCTTTCAGCTGTGGCGCCTTTGCGCGCGCATCGGCAAGCGACAGAAACTGCCGGTCTTTCTTGCCGCTGAGATAGTCTTCACGGATTTTCGTCTGTTCAGCAGTGATTTCACCGACATACTGAGACCGCATATCTTCGCTGAGCAGGCGCCCGAGCACTCCCGTAACGAGCGAAGCGTCGGGTACGTGCACCACTGGCTGGTTGTACGAAGGTACAATTTTGACTGCGGTGTGCGCCGCTGATGTTGTGGCGCCGCCGATCAGCAGCGGCTGCGTGAAGCCGCCTTTCTGCATTTCGCTCGCCACGTACACCATCTCATCCAGCGAAGGAGTGATAAGTCCCGAGAGTCCGATTACGTCTGCGTTGATCTCCCGCGCCGTCGCCAGAATTTTTTCACACGGAACCATGACACCGAGGTCGATCACCTCATAGTTGTTACAGGCGAGCACCACCCCGACAATATTCTTGCCAATGTCGTGCACGTCGCCCTTGACCGTTGCCATCAGCACTTTAGTCTGTCGGCTGGTTACGCCAGAGAGCTTTTTCTCTTCTTCCATGAAAGGCAGAAGGTAGGCGACGGCCTTTTTCATGACGCGCGCCGATTTAACGACTTGTGGCAAAAACATCTTGCCTGCGCCGAAAAGTTCACCCACGACGCGCATGCCGCCCATCAGCGGCCCTTCGATGACTCGCAGCGTCGGCTGGTATTTGAGGCGCAGCTCTTCTACATCCTGATCGACAAACTGGTCAATGCCTTTGACAAGAGCGTGCTTGATGCGCTCTTCGGGAGTATTTTCGCGCCAGGTGAGGTCTTCTTTGACCTGCTCTTTACCACCGCTCTTGTACTTGTCGGCTACGTTCAGTAGTCTTTCTGTCGCGTCGGGCCTGCGGTTGAGAATGACATCCTCAACCAACTCTTTCAGCTCTGGCGGAATGTCTTCGTATACGGCGAGCATACCGGCATTGACGATGCCCATGTCGAGGCCTGCCTGAATTGCATGGTAAAGGAAAACCGAATGGATTGCCTCACGCACGGCGTTGTTGCCGCGAAACGAAAACGACACGTTGCTGACCCCGCCCGAAACGTATGCTCCGGGGCATTCTTGTTTGATGCGGCGCGTTGCGTTGATGAAATCAACAGCGTAGTTGTTGTGCTCTTCGATGCCGGTCGCGACGGTCAGAATGTTCGGGTCGAAAATGATATCGTTCGGTGAAACACCGGCCTTTTCTGTTAGTAATTTGTACGCGCGTTTGCAGATGCGTACCTTGTCGTCTTCGGTCGCAGCCTGGCCCTGTTCGTCGAAAGCCATAACGACCATCGCAAAGCCATATTCTTTGACGATACGCGCCTGTTCGATAAACTTCTCTTCACCCTCTTTAAGGCTGATCGAGTTGACGATACCCTTACCTTGTACACACTTCAAGCCCGCATAGATCACCGACCATTTCGACGAGTCGATCATGATCGGCACGCGTGCGATGTCGGGTTCAGAGGCGATCAGGTTCATGAACCGTGTCATCGCAGCCTCGCCATCGAGCAGCGCTTCGTCGAAGTTGACGTCAATGATGTTCGCCCCCGCAAATACCTGCTGGCGCGCGACATCCAAAGCTTCGTCAAATTTGTCTTCGAGAATAAGTTTTTTGAATTTGGGTGAACCGGTGACGTTGGTGCGTTCGCCGATCATGAGAAAACCTGTGCTGCCGTCGACGTTCAGGGGTTCGAGACCGGCGAGATGCAGGCCTCCAGCACCGTTAGCCCACGAATTAATTCGTGGGCTAACGGGACGTGGTTTCTCAACCGCCACGCGTTTTACCATCTCTTTGATGTGATCGGGCGATGTGCCGCAGCAGCCGCCCGCGATGTTCAGCAGGCCGTCTTTGGCAAAGACCGCGAGGTCTGAAGCGAACATTGCCGGTGTCTCGTCGTAGCCGCCAAAGGCGTTTGGCAGGCCTGCATTGGGGTAGCAAGAGATCATTACGTCAGAGACACGCGCGAGCGATTGCAGATGCGGCTTCATGTCTTTCGCGCCGAGCGCGCAGTTGATGCCGATCGACAGCGGGTTCGCGTGGCGCACCGAATTGAAAAATGCTTCGGCTGTCTGCCCCGAGAGTGTGCGGCCCGATGCATCGGTGATCGTTACCGATATCGAAACAGGCAAGCGGTAACCCAGCTCTTCAAACGCTTCTTCAAAGGCTACTATCGCTGCCTTGACGTTCAGTGTATCGAGATTCGTTTCGGGCAGCAGCAGATCGACGCCAGCCTGCATGAGCGCAATCGTCTGTTCTTTAAAGCAGGCCTTGAGTTCGTCAAAAGTCGTCGCGCGGTAAGCCGGATTATTCACGTCGGGTGAGATCGACGCGGTCTTGGTCGTCGGCCCGAGCGCGCCGGCGATGAATATTTTTCGGGAGTCGCCGTGTTCTTTGTAGAATGCGTCGCGCGCGTCAGCAACGCATTTGACGGCCGCGAGGTTGAGTTCGCGCACGATGTGTTCGAGTTTGTAATCCGCCTGAGAAATACTGTTGCTGCTGAACGAATTCGTTTCGATGATGTCGGCGCCTGCGTCAATGTACTCGCGGTGAATCGCTGTGATGACGTCGGGTCGAGTGAGGCAGAGCAGGTCTGAATTTCCCTTGAGCGGTATTTCGTGCTTCGTCAGGTCTGGTATACCCGGAGCGGATTTCTCATTGTTACGATAATCAGCCTCAGTCAGATTCTGCCGCTGTATCATTGTGCCCATGGCGCCGTCGAGAATGAGTATGCGCTCACTCAGAGCGGCACGGATTTCAGCTTCGGTATAGCGCGGCATATATCGATACATTCAAATGTATCGATGCGTTGTAAAGCAGGATGGTCTTGCGGTCATGCGTGTGTAGCTATGGAATTCCATAGCTACACATGCTTGACGTCAGGTGAAAACCAGACACAAATTTTCCCATGTCGATCAGTCATATAACCAAAAAAGAGATAAAGAAGCACGACGGCGTGCGCGCTCAGGATATTCGCGAAGGAGTCTTTGAGCTAATCAAGGCTGATTTTCCCGATTTTGACAAAGACAGCCATATCACAATCGAAGAATTGAATCGTTATCGCCGCGTCTATATGGCCTCGCTGATCGAGTCAGAGCGCGGCGACCTAGCGGTTATCGATAAAGAAGTCATCAACGCAATCAAGAACAACTCGATCTTGTCTGAGAATATCGAAGATGATATTGAGGGTAGGTTAACACTCGCGCAGCGCCTCGCAGACCGTATTGCCGAATTTGGCGGCAGCTGGAAATTTATCATCACTTTCTTCAGTTTCATGCTCTTCTGGATAGCCCTGAATGTTTGGGTTATGACACAAAAACCTTTCGACGCGTATCCGTTTATTTTGCTCAACCTGATACTGTCATGCCTCGCGGCGATTCAGGCGCCGATTATCATGATGAGCCAGAATCGAAAAGAGCAGAAGGACCGGCAGCGCGGCGAACACGACTATAAGATCAACCTAAAGGCTGAACTTGAGATACGAATACTTTCTGAAAAAATCGACCATCTGCTTGTACACCAGAACAGGCGCCTGCTTGAAATTCAAGAGGTGCAGACAGACTATCTTGAAGATTTGCTGAGTAGAATAAAAAAATAGCAGGTGCGGGGGCATTACCCCCCGCCAAAGAACCTACTGCTTCTCGTCGGCTTTCGACTGGGGAGCTTTGTCGTCTTTCTTTTTCAGATCGCAGTGACCTTTTTTGCACTTACCTGACTTGCAGGCCTTCTTGCATTTTTCGTCATCGCATTTCTTGCAGCATTCGTCTGCTTTTGCCTTGTCTTTGCCGTCGCAGCAAGAGTGCTTGCCATCTTTGTGTTCACAGTCTTTGCAGCAGTCTTTCTGGTCGCAGCAATCGCCACGGTCATGACCTGCATGTTCACCTTTTTTGCCGTGACCATCGTGTTCGCCTGCAAAGGCCATGTTCAGTGGCAGCGCGAAAGCTGCAACCGCGAGTAAATTAATCAGTATTTTCATAAATCCTCCGTGTTAAAACAAATAATTTGGTTGGTTGAATGTGTAAACGTTCAGGTTTGCTGCGGCGGAGGGTACGGTGGGGTGATCGTGATAGAGAAAAAAATGCTCTCGGGGTGGTGAATACGGAGTGTGGCTCGAGCTGGTTTGGCGAATACAAAAGTTGCCTGTGCCTGGGCAGGATTAAAGCAATGCAGCGTGCAGCAGGATTTTGTCTGTTTTTTCTGGGTGGTCGCCTTGCTGCTATGGCCAATGTCAGTGCCATGTGAATGGCAGGTTTTTTTGGCGGTTGAAACAGTCTCGGCCCCCGCGGCGCATGGGTAAAGGTTGACCGACCCGAACAGAAAGGCCGCCCCGGTCAGCAATAAGGCACAGGCTTTTGCCCTAATCTTCATCTACGGGTAATTTAACAGAAGGCACTGCGGGCGGCAATTATTTACCATTTTGTCCGGTATTCAGCAAATGCGTTTGTAAGTGGCAAGGCGTTGGTGGTGTTGGCGCATGGCAAGTACTGACTTCACCCCGTGGGATGCCCGCTATTCGGCCGAAGGTTTCTTTTACGGCTTAGATCCCAATGACTTTCTGCGCGCCGAAGCACACCGCATCAGCGCCGGCGGTTCGGTGCTCTGTCTTGCCGAGGGCGAGGGCCGCAACGCGGTGTATCTTGCGGAGCAAGGTTTTGCGGTGACGGCAGTCGACGGTTCACCAGTCGGATTAAAAAAACTCAACCAACTCGCGGCAGGGAAAGGCGTCACAGTAAAAACCATATGCGCCGATCTCGCCGATTTTGATATGGGCGTTACCCAATGGGATGCCATCGTTTCGATCTGGTGCCATTTGCCGCCTGCGCTGCGCGCCGATGTGCATAAACGCTGCGTCGCCGCGTTGAAGCCGGGCGGGTTCTTGATTCTTGAGTCATACACTCCGCGGCAGCTTGAATACAAAACTGGCGGGCCGCCAGTCGCAGAAATGATGATGACGCTTGGTGGCTTGCGATCAGAACTTGATGGTCTCGAATTCTTGCACGAGGCCGACATCGACCGCGTTATTCATGAAGGTAAGGGACACGAAGGCAAGAGCGCCGTCGTGCAGCTGGTGGCGCGTAGGGTCGGGTAGCGCAGCACAGCCTGCAGAGCAGACCGGCCCTTAAAGGCAAAACTTCGACGCTGCAGGCCTCAAACCTGCTTGCGCAAAACTTTTTTGTCAAACTTACCCACGCTTGTTTTTGGTATCGCGTCGATAATGCGGATGTCAGAGGTCTTGGGTATTTGCCAATGCGCAAATTTTTCACCCAGAAAAACGTGCAAATCTTTCAGATCAAGATTGTCTTTTTTCTCGGGTAAAGGAACAATAAACAGTACCGCAGCTTCGCCGCGTACATCGTCGGGGCGACCCACTACCGCCGCTTCCGCGATACCGGGAAAAGCCATCGCCGCGTTTTCCATTTCGACGCTTGAGAGCCATTCGCCCCGGGTTTTGATAAGATCTTTTTTGCGGTCGGTGATCTCCATATAACCGTGTTCGTCGATGCGCGCAACGTCGCCTGTGCCAAACCAGCCATCGGCCGTGAATGATGCATTCGCCTCTTTGTTCTCAGGTTTGTAATATGAAGCTGCGATCCACGGGCCTTTGACCTGCAGCTCGCCCGACTGTTTGCCGTCCCACGGTAATGATTTTCCCGCGTCGTCGACTATGCGCGCTTCGACGAGGGGAACAAACGTGCCTTGCTTCGCGCGTTGTTTGAGCTGATCATCTGGACTCCAGGAATCCATTTTGGCTTTCACATTACCGACCGTGCCCAAAGGCGAGGTTTCGGTCATACCCCAAGCGTGCAGAATTTTTACACCGTGTTCTTTCTGGTATGCTTCAATCATTGCGAGGGGAGCCGCCGACCCACCGACGACCATCGCTCGTATCGATGATATATCCGCCTTGTCTTTGCGCAGATGTTGCAAGAGCACGTTCCAGATTGTGGGTACACCCGCAGCGAGCGTGACCTTTTCTGATTCGATGAGATCAGCGATCGGTTTGCCGATGAGTTGGTTGCCGGGGTAGATCATCTTCGCCCCCGTCATGCAGGCAGCAAACGGAATGCCCCAACTCATGACATGAAACATTGGCACGACCGGCAGAATCACATCGCGGCCAGACACCGCGAGCGAGTCACGCATCGAGATGCCCATTGCGTGTAGAAAGATTGAGCGGTGCGAATAGAGCACACCTTTGGGCTCGCCTGTGGTGCCCGATGTATAGCACATGCCTGCCGCGGTGTTCTCATGTAATGAAGGAAAATCTTCGACGGCGCTTTCATTCGCAATCATCGCTTCGTAATCAGTCATGCCTTTGAGTTGAATGCCCGCATCGGGTGCAAGGTCATCCATGACGATAAATTTCTTCACGGTCTTAAACTGCGGTTCGAGATCAGCGAGCGGTTTCATTAGCGATTTGTCGCAGAAAATAAATTCATCCTCCGCATGGTTGACGATGTAGACGAGCTGCTCGGGAAACAGGCGAATGTTGAGCGTATGCAAAACCGCACCGAGCGCGGGCACGGCGAAGTAGAGCTCCATATGGCGGTAGCTGTTCCACGCGAAAGTCGCGACGCGGTCACCGGGTTTGACGCCGAGTTTTCTGAGCGCCTGCATCAGTTTCAGCGTGCGCGTATAGAATTCGCCATAGGTATAGCGGTGCAGGCTGCCGTCGGCGAGGCGAGAGACGATTTCTTGTTCGGGAAAGTTCTGCTTCGCGCGCACAAGAATGCGGTCGATCGTCAGCGGGTAGTTCATCATCAGGCCGTTCATGCCTGATGAGTTCTTCTCTCATACCACGACGTCAAGCCTAAGCCGAGTTAGAAGTGCAGACTCAGGCCGAAGATAAAATAAAACCCTGAAAAATTGAAACTCACGCGAGTGCCATCGCCGCGCCGCGCGAAGTTGAAGTTGTCGTAGGCGAGAAAAGTGCCGTTCTTGTCGATGTCATCGGTCCATTGCCGGTAGCCGGCGGCTTCAAAGTAAGAAGGCGTAAAAGTATTGTGAAACAGATACCCGCCGAGCAGCATAACTGAGATTCTCTGGCTGATCAGGTATTCGCCGCCGAGGCCCACGCGTACCATTGCCTGAGTATATTTGGTATATGCGTCGACCAGTACACGTTGCTGTTCCCCCGTATTGGCCGCGGTGCCGGTGGGTACATATGACTGCAGTTCTACGGCCTCTTGTTGCAGGCGAGCCGAGGCGAAGAGTATCGCCTCAGTTCTGAGCAACAGGTTGAAACGTGGGTTGAGACCTAACAGAAAATCGGCCGTAAGTTTTGGACCGTGCATCGTCATGGTGTACTTGCGGTATCCTTCTTTGCCTGTGGAATTTGCTGGAAGTTTATCGATCGCAAATTCGTCGCTATTGAATAATGAGTAGCCCAACCCGAGCCTGAGAAAGGAGTAGGCCCGGTAACCCAGGCTGAAGCTATTCAAAGTCATCGGAGTATCGGCGTATCTCTGCGTGAACACCATACCGGGTTCGAGAGCGATGGTGATGCCGTATTTGCTCTGAAAGGCGGCGGCGTAGTATTGTTTTCCGGCGATTTCTGCTTCGTCGCGCGTGACGACTGTTCCGGCGGCAGCCATGATTTTACCGCTGCGCGCGCTGATGAGGCGAAGTTCAATGCGAAGGGTACCATTCTGCTGCAAAATTTCACCGGCCAAGAGCAGATCAGCGGTGCTCAGCGCACCGGGCTCAACGGGTTTGCCACCCGCCGTTAGACCTGATTGCTGCAGTTCATATTCTTTCAAAATTGTCGCCAGTTCTTCGCGCTCGACGACTTCGAAGATCAGGCTTCTTACGAATTCGCGGCGCAGCTGGGCTCTGATCGCTGGTTCAATATTCTTATCGCCGAGCTCTGCAACATTGGCCTTGAGAGGCAAAATTACCAGTGATTGTTTGAACAAAACTTCCGGGTTTGTTTTGCGGTATTCTATAGCAAGTTTGCGCGCAGCGTCTGAGATTTCCTGATCCATACCCGAGGCGTGTAGCGGCAGAAACCTCACGAGCAGCAATAATAGAGTTAAAGAGCGCATTATCCAGAATGTGAAGAATCGCGGGTTTCGCAAGTTTAATTCTATCATTTGTCATGATTTCACCAAAGCGGCCTCAAACAGGGTAGCTGCAAAGCCCGCTTCACGCTGTAGCGTTTGGCAAACCGCCCGCTGTGAGGCCCGTAACAAAGCGGGCGGCCGATGCCGCGAGGTCAAGCCTTCAAACGCGTGGTTTTGCGGTCACCTGCTGTGAAACTTGTAGGCAATTTCAAGATTGCCCGTCATTTTTCTACCGGGTTCGTAGCGCAGTTCGATTTCTTTCTGGTTGTATTCAGAGTGGATAATCGCGGGCTCGATGCCCATCGGAATGCCCCTGATGATCACAGGCTTGAGTTCAATGATTTTCCAGGGTTCTGCCGGTTGATCGGGGCGGTAGAAAAGTATGCGCGCGTACCCCGAGAGCAGACCCGTAATTTCGATGTCTATGGCTTTAACTTCTTCGGTACTGCGCAGCGTAAAGGTTTGCGGTTCGTGCGCATCGTCTATCGCGACAGTCTTCTTACCGCACGAAATAATAATCAGGCAAACGAGAAGCAGCGCGACGGTGCGGGCAAAAGCGGGTGACACAACGACACAATACTTCAGGGGGACGAAGGTGCAATTGATTTTCTGTACCTTGGAAAATGCAGAAGCGGCGCAGCGAAAAAAAGGAAAAGCCGAGACCAGCGGTCTACGACCGGGCACTCAGCCTGGCAGCACGGCGCATGCGCAGCGAGCACGACCTGCGCAAGAAGCTGTTGACCGAAGGTTATGCCACCGAAGAAGTTGAAACATCCCTCGCGCGCCTGAAAGAAATCTATCTGCTCGACGACAGCAAGATGGCTCATGCGGTCGGCCGCCAGTACAAAGATC
Source organism: uncultured Leptospiraceae bacterium (assembly GCA_942492915.1). GTDB lineage: Bacteria > Spirochaetota > Leptospiria > Turneriellales > Turneriellaceae > Turneriella. The sequence goes on along the minus strand of OW818662.1, from coordinate 2,491,541 downwards.
GCGGTAACCGTTTTATCACGCAAAAACTCAAAGAGAAAGGCATCGCCGTCGACGAGCACACTGCAGCACTCGAAGAGCTACCAGACGAGTTCGAGCGCGCACTCGTTGCGGGAGAAAAGAAACTCAAAGGCCTGAAAGGTCTTGAAAGCCGAATCGCAGCGCAGAAACTATATCAACATCTCGCGCTGCGGGGCTTTTCAGGTTCTGTCGTGCAAAAGGCGGTGCGTCAACTAACGCAGGCAGAGGTTGAGGATTCATGAAACCGCATTTAGATGAAGTGGCCGCTCTGGCTGTGGTTGTGCACACTGCTTTTGAGAAGCTCGGTGCTCTCGGCAAGAAGATTAGCCCTGCAGCCACAGCTGCGCTTCGTCTGATTGAGCGCTGGCTCGCAGGCAGTGTTGTTTCAGCCGAAGAACTTCAATCAGTCGCAAAAGCCGCTCACGAAGATGATCTGCCGCTGGCCAAACGAGAAAAAGATCGCGCGCTGTCATGGGCAAATACAGCTGCCGGCAATCTCGCTTACGTGGCACTCAAGCGCCGCGACTGGAAAGACGGCGTGCGCACCGTTATGGACGCCGCAGTCTATACACTAGAGGCGGCCGGCAAAGACGGATTGCAAATACGCCATGAGTTTGAAGCGCTTCGTGCGAACGCTTTGGTTAACCCAACCCGGCCGGTGGCGCCGGTGAAGCAATGGAAAATAAACCCAAAGAGCCGGCCTGCAGCGCCCGAGGTGGCAGCTGTTTTGTTCGAATTCGGGTATCCCGCTCATGACCCCGTGCTGCAATTCGAAGTCAGTTATGGTGGTTTTGTTTTTGCACAAAACGAAGAGCCCTATTGGATTTTTGGCGCATACGATTGCCTCAAGAGCGGCGCTCACAAAAACCCGCGTGGTAAATCTGGCCTAACCGGGAAAGCTGCACTGGTTCCGGTGGCGTATTCACCCAACGATGTGATCTACTATCTTGATGGCTACGGTGTTGCATGGGTGCACGACACCATAGAAGGCGAACTCGAAAAATTTGCCGATGATGGGGTGCGCATGATGGCCAGCATCACAGGTTAAGAATATCCGTCGCCCTGCGAAAAACATCGGGATGTGTAGTTATCTGAGCCTGTAATTCTTCCCGGGTTGTATCGCGTACGTCGATATGACCTTCGTCTTCTGTTTCGCATCTTAATCGACCGTTCTCGCAGAAAAAAGTTTCACTATAGCGGCCCCCGCCCACGGCAATACGCCTGCCCAAGGCCAGAAGGCTCAAAATTTCATCAACGCCAGGTACAGGTAATGCCGCCTGCCGCAATCTCTCTGCCGCTTCTGCCCGGGTAGCCTGGTCTTGGGCTGCGAGTGCCGCTTTCAGCCACTTACCCAAAGTTTTTGATTCTTTCAAATTTGTAACGATCGCCGATCTCATTGAGCTCTCAACCCAAATGACAATTCTCACTGATTCACCCTGCTGAAAGAGACCGACATTTCGTTCGCCTTCGTGCAGCCAGGCTTCGGTCGGTTCGGCTACACCCGGAAACCTGAGAGACCAGTCGCCGCCGGTCAAACCATTCAGTTGAGGTAGAATTGCGTTTGCAACTTCGCTCATCGTCGGCATTTGCCAGCAGTGCACGTGCTGACTGCACGTCGAGCAGGCTCAAAATTCAGATTCATCTTTCCATTCCGTGAGCCCGGCCTCGTTTGGCGTATGGCCGTTTCATTGAAGATCGCACTCCTGGGTACGGGCGCCATCGGTGCGTCGGTTGCGCGTGCGCTCTATCTCAACCAGGTACCATTCACGATTCTGGTGCGCGACAAAAAACGCAAGGCGGATTTAGTACAGCATGGAATCCGCTACACATTGAAAGGTACAACGCACATTCGTATGGGGCAGAGTGGCGAGGTTCAGACGGTCGCCGAAGCTGTGGTAAAGGCGCGTAGCAGAAAATTCGATTATATATTTCTTGGCATGAAAACTCCTCACCTTGCCGAGGCGGCACGCACGGCGAAAAAGCTGCTGGCCAAAAACGGTAAAATCGTCTTGTTGCAAAATGGTTTGCCCGAAGGCGCGGTGAAAGGCTTCAGAGAAGACCAGATAATTTCTGGAATCGTCGGCTACAACGCGCAGCTGCTGCCCGACGGTTCTTATTTTCAGTCGAACCCCGGGCATCTAATTCTCGCGAACGCGCTTCAGCCACCGCGCGAGCTGGCGCAGGCGCTCGAGCCACACATGCCCGCTGTCGTGACGCAGAATGCGCTGGGTTATAGCTGGAACAAGCTTGCGATCAACAGCGTCATCAACGGGCTCGGCGCCGTAACCGGGCTAGCACTCGGGCCGCTCTTTGCGCGTTGCGCAGCGCGCCGCGTCGCGATTGGCCTCATTCTAGAAGCAGCGGCGGTGATGCACGCGCTGCGCATCGAAGAGGGGATTGTGCCGGGTGCGATTTCGGTCTACCGTTTTGCTGCGCTACCGAGGTTCATTCAACACACGGTGCTGTTCGTGCTCGGCAGAAAGTATGCGAAAATTCGTACCTCGATGCTGCAAGACGTTGAGCGTGGTGTAAAGACAGAGGTCGACGAAATTCACGGGGCGATTGTGGCTGCTGCGGCGAAGGTGCGTGTAGCTGTGCCGCTGACGGCAGCGGTTCTGCGAAGGGTGCATGCGCTTGAGCAGGGCGAGGCAAAATGGTCGACAGACTTTTCCTTGCTAGAATGACTCCGCCTCATGCCGTGCGGCATGTGGAACGAACTCGCCCAGTGGATTTCAGCGTCACCGTACAAAGTGCTTTCGCTGGCATTGTTTTCAGGGTTGTTCATTCACATATTGGTGTGGTCCGTGATCGGCCTGATCGCGCGCCGCACCGAATCGGTTTTTGACGACGCCCTGGTGACTCACCTCAAGGCACCGACTCGCTGGTTCTTGCCGCTTGTCGCGCTGCATTTTGCGCAGCCGTATTTCAAGACTCAGCTAAGCGACGGTCTATTTCGGCTCATGGCGAACCTGCTCTCAGCGTTGATGATCGCAATCGTTGCCTGGGTGCTCATTCGTCTGGGTGCTGTGTTTGAAAGAGTCGTGATGAGTCAGCAGGTGCTCGACAGTCCTGACAATCTGGGGGCTCGGCGCGTTTTTACGCAGGTGCAGATACTGCGCAAGGTCTTTAGCTTTGTCGTGGTCGTGCTTTCAGCCGGGTTCATTCTTATGACCTTCGATGAATTCAAACGCATCGGGGCGGGCATTCTGGCTTCGGCAGGCATCGTCGGTGTGATCTTGGGTCTGGCCGCGCAGCGCACGCTGGGTAACCTGCTCGCGGGTATTCAGATTGCGATCACACAGCCGATACGTCACGACGATGTCGTCGTTGTTGAAAATGAATGGGGAGTGATTGAAGATATTACTCTGACGTTTGTTGTCGTGCGCATCTGGGATCTCAGACGTCTGATAGTACCGATCAGTTATTTTCTCGAGAAACCCTTTCAAAACTGGACGCACAGGTCAGCAAAGGTGCTTGGTACCGTTTTTTTCTGGGTCGACTATAGCGTGCCCCTCGATAAATTACGCGCAGAGCTGACGCGCATCGTCTCTGCATCACCGCATTGGGATCGCGATCTGCAGCAGATTGTCGTCACAAACTGCGATCAAAAGGCGATGGAATTGCGCGCGCTGGTGAGCGCAGCTTCTGGCGCAATCTGCTGGGATCTGCGCGTCGAAGTGCGCGAGAAACTGCTGGAGTTTGTGCAGAAAAATTACCCGGCAAGCCTGCCGGTGCTGAGGGCCGAAATCAAGACGGTCTGATCAGCGTTTGGTTTGCGCTGAGCCACCCCAATCTGATTTCAGATTGCCCACGGGTTTCGCCGGCTGCGTGGGTTTAACCGGTGGCCCGGGTCGAACAACAATCGTCGCGTGCGGGGTTTTCTTTTTCTTGCCGGCATCCGTGTTCTCAAGTGCCATCAGCGCCGGCGCGAAGGCTGCCAGCACGCTGATAATTACCAATAGCTTCACCTTTTATACTTCGGGCGAATTGCCACAGCGCTCAACGTTAAAATGGTTTTCGTTACGGTGAGACTCTGCAACCTTGCAGCATGAACATTCTGATCGTCGGCGGCAGCGGGGTCGCAGGCCAGTGCGCGATACACGCGATCAGGCAATTTAAGCCCGACACGCGAATTTGGTCAACGAGCTCGCGCGAGGGCAAAGTCGAAGGTGCGGATGTCACCTTGAGTGGCATTGATTTGAATAAGCCTGAGTCTATCGCGCAGCTTAAACAGTTTAAAGAACTACTGGATTATATGTTCTACACACCCGCATTCGGGTCGGTGGGCGCGCCGGTCGCCGACGCGAAGCGCGACGAAGTGCACCAGGCACTTGCATTCTGCCTCGACCCGATGGTTGCACTCACCGAGGCTCTGAAGCCGAAGATGACGGTGGCGTACACGGCGTATTATTTCAAACCCCACCTGTTGGCTTTTTACGGGGCACTCGCGTACGTCAAATACGCGACCGAACGCCTCGCGGTTGAAAATCCTCATCAATACAAATGCCTGCGCATCGGCTCGTTTGTCAGCAAAGCGACCCGCGGCATCGGCCTGTTGCTGCAAAGAATGTCGAAAACGGCGCCGCACCTGAGGCCCCTGATGGATGAATACGCCAAATCGGGCATCAAATTTTCTGATTTCTTTTTTAAGTATATCGGTGAACAAGAGCAGAAGAATGTCTTGCGCGGTGGTAGTTACCACATGACGACCGAAGCCGACATCGTCGCAGCGCATCTGCACCTGCTAAAGGGCGAAGCTGCCCCGATTATCAACGTACTTGGGTCAGATCTCTGGACAGACACAGCGCTCCCGCCGTTGCCACCTGAGATGGCACGGGCCGAAGAACTTCTTGCATGAGCATGCCATGGACGCACTCTCTCGCCGCGCACTGATCGGACGCCTGAAAACGTATCCGCATTTCTTTGCAGAAGAAAAACCGGCGGTGCCGCGCTTTCTTGAGTTACTGCAGAGTGCCGATGCGTATGACCGGTTGCACTTGCCCGGGCACATCACCGGTTCAGCCTGGATCGTCGACCAGGGCCGCACGCAGACGCTGCTCGTTCACCACGCGAAACTCAATAAGTGGGTGCAGCCAGGTGGCCACGCGGACGGCGATGAAAATATTCTCGCAGTCGCGCTGCGCGAGGCCGAAGAAGAAACGGGATTAAGCCGCCTCAAGGTCGTACCTGATTTCTTCGACATCGATATACACACGATTCCCGCGCGCTCTGACATCGGCGAGCATGACCATTACGATGTGCGGTTTCTGTTTGAGGCAGACCCTGCCGATACCATCACCGTCAGCGAAGAATCACACGACGTCAAATGGATCGCTCTGGACGAGCTCGAAAAATTCACCCGCGAACGCTCGGTGCTGCGCATGCGGGAGAAATTGCGTATTTAGAGAATACCCGTAGTCAGGCTTTCTGCAACGGGTCTAAGCCAATAGCAGAAAGCCACTCAAACTCAATGTGCACTCAGAACGGCTGTTCGACGCAGTAGACAGAGTAGGCCGAGGTGCAGATATCCGCAGTGCTGTCTTGAATCAGACTATTGATTGTCGAGGTGCGTAGACCCTTTTCACCGGTCGCACCGCCTGTGCCGTCTGTCCAGCCATTGCAGCTGTTACTGCTCGTCCAGGTTCCCGTAAGTCCTGTCCAGACCTGCGCGCCCGATGAGGCAAAACCGGCTGAAAGGGGAAAAGAAAAAAGGCTATCGAGATTTGTTGTACCAATCGTTACACCATCTTCTGAGCGGAGATAGGTCTCAAGCGGCGCAAGTACCCAGTCTGCCTGACCGTCACCAGTGTCAGCTGTGACAGAGGCAACGCGCAACGCGCCGTCTGCCAGCATTGCCTTATAGCTCACGTTGATATCGGGTGATCTGTTGTCGGCTTCACACAGAGAGTCTGCCGCCCCGACGCCGCCTATATTGCCCGTCGAAACTGCATTGCTGACAAATACGCGGTAAGGGCCCGGATTAAAATAAGGTGAATACCCGATATTAAATGTCAGCAACCAGAGCTCGTTGGAATCATGGCTTTTGACAAAATACAGGTCTTGTGGTCCAGCCTGTGTTTCGCCGGCAGAAAAAACAACGAGATCAGAAAAACCGTACGAAGTACGCATCACCGAGACTGTAGTCAAATACAGGCCAGATTCATCTAACGCCGCGTTAAAGTCTGTGTGCTCTCCGAAATCTTCGTCGAGGGTGCCCGTGTAGAGTTGACCAAATGCCGCAATATATAAACCGTCTACATAACCCGATGCAAGCGTCGCCGGCTGAGACGCAGCGTCAGCGTAACCCAGTATGTAATTGCCCGCCATCGTACCCGAATCGATACTCAGTAAGCTCGATTGATAGGCGTCGCCGTTCGTCGACGACAGGATCTTGAAATTTTTCAGATCAATACTCAAAAGCTGGTCACTAGAATGTGAGCTATTAGGCATCGGATCGGGCGTGAATGTCTGGCCGCTGGCGAGATTCACGGGGCCTATGGCGATGCCTTTAATACTGTTGTCGCCCATGCGCGCGAACAGTTGCAGCATATTCTGGCTCCAGGTCGCATAAATTGACGTGCGCGCCTGAATGACGTGCGGTATGCCACTTTGCTGCAATACCACCGGAGCGTAAAAACTGGGTAAGGTGAATCCGCCGTAGTAGGGCTCGGTTGATTGCGCGATAAAAACATGGTGGTCGCCCAGAGAGCAACCACTGCAGGCACGGTCAGACGCAAAAACCAGAATCAGCGTATCGTCAGCCCTGCGCACCAGCACCGGGCTGTAATCATCGGTACCGGCCTGTGAAATTGTTGAACCATCTGACAGTAGAAAGCCGGTACGCGCCTTCGAGAGATCGACCCGGGAAGTCGGCCCTGGAGCACAGTTCCAAAAGATAGAGGCAAATACCATTAAGGCCAGGCGCATTTTCACGCTCGCACCGCCGCACCTCTCAAACTCCCCGTCAACACAATGTGAATGCGGGCTAAGCTGCGCATTTAGATTGTCGCGTCGCTTTCAGCTATGGGCTTAAGCCCATAGCTGAAAGATGCGCAAGTCTAAATTGCACGGGTATGCTGCTGTAGCCGAAGCGCGCTAGGGCCTCTTGCACTTGCTTCAAGAATCCCGACATGCACCTCTTATAGCTATGGGCTTAAGCCCATAGCTATAAGAGCTATGTTAATGCACAGACGCAAGCCCTGTTTCGCCATTGGTCCCATACGCATTCGCCCTGCGCATGCTCGCAAAGTCATTAGAGCGCACGCCGTAACGCTTGAGCGCCTTAGTCACAAACGGCGCACCCCATTGTCTGAGGTAGAAGGGCTGGTTGACGACAAAGTGGTGGATTCCGTGCGTTGCGCCGAAGTTAAAGCAGAACAGGTGCAGCGGTAGCACGAGCCATGAATTCAAAACCTGCGTCTGCCTGACGAGCGAGTCGATGGGTTGAGCGTTCACGGCGTCGCCATAGTAGTGCATGTTCGAAGAGACGATCTGAATCGCAGCCTGCCGCAGCCAGCACGGTATCAGGTAGACCACTGCCGCGGTATTCAGAAACGTTACGACAGGGGAGAGCCATGCCGGTGGCGTGAAGTCGACGCCTGCAAGAAAAAATCCTAATCGCGTGAGCGATAACAACAAGAAGTTGTACCACAACAGCATGAAAGTTCTCTGCAGCGGAATGATTTTATGCGGTGCCTTTATGCGACGAAGTTCGGGCAGCGCGTCGCGTTTGATTTTCGGCCCTTGAATCGTCAGCGCCGCGAGTGGGTCGAGCATCACGAGCACACGCTTCACACCCCACGGCATACCATTCGAAATATATCGCTCTTCGACATCGTTCTTGTGGCCCGAGACGCGGTGGTGCAACAGGTGGATTTCTTTGCGAAACCAGGGGTTCACCGTGTTACCGCGAAAGAGCCACACGACCCAGAACATGAAGTTTTGCACCCGCGCAGAATTCTTGAAGTACAGCGAATGAATGAGGTCGTGTTCCATCTCGTGCAGAAATGAGGCGAGAATGCCGCTCACCACGATCGTGGCCCATGCGGGCACTAAATCCACCACATAGAAAGCGCCCATAGCGATCATGCCACCCGCAGACCCCAGGGTGATGGCAAGCCCGATTTGGTCTTGAAAGCGGTTAAGCCATATGTGGCGGCGGCGCAGACGACGGTCGCCGAAGCGAATCCACTGGATAATTTTGCTGCCGCGTTCTTTGTCGGTCATCGCGGCGATGCGGGCTACTTTGGCTGCGGTCATGGGTTAATATCAGCAGTCATGTGCTGCGCGAAAAGCGAATTATTGTTCAACTTTGTAAGGCAGAGCGGCTCGGGATTTCCATAGCGGGAGAGAATATCACACCATGCCGCAGCAGGCTAAATTTCGTGATTACTCAAGCCGAGGGTCGAGCCTTGGTTTTAGGAGTAGGGCTTAAGTTTTTCGCTCAGCTCAGCAAAGGTCTTTTCAATGGAGATGAATGCATCGACAACGACCGGGTCAAATTGCGTGCCCCGGCCGTCTGTGATAATCTTAACACCGTCGGTATGCGAAAAGCCCTCTTTGTATACCCGGCGAGAGCGCAGGGCATCGTACACATCGGCTAAAGCCATAATGCGGCCCGAGAGGGGAATATTTTCTGCGGCGATTCCCGCCGGGTACCCTTTGCCATCCCACCTCTCGTGGTGGGTGCCGGCAATATCAAGCCCCATGCGGATAAATGTGTTCTTGGGATATTTAGCCAGTACCCTCTTTAGTGTTTCTGTTCCGATCGTCACATGCGTCTTCATCACTTCGAACTCTTCGGTTGTGAGTTTGCCGGGTTTGTTCAGAATATGGTCAGGGATTCCCATTTTACCGATATCGTGCAGCGGCGCCGCATGCACAATATTGCGCACAAAAGCCTCGCTGATCTGGTCGGTATAGGCACCGCGCGCGCGCAGTTCTTCTGCAAGACACTGGCAATAGGCACTCGTGCGTTCGATATGGCGGCCGGTTTCTTTGTCGCGGTATTCGGCCAGGTTAGAGATGGCGATCAATGTCGCCATCTGCGAATCGGTGATCTCGCGTATTTTCTCTTCCACGAGATTTTCGAGGTCTTCGTTGTGGCGTTCGAGCTCGCGTTGCATGAACCGGATTTTTAAATGCGTTTTGACCCGCGCGAGAACTTCTTCTTGCTGCAGCGGCTTCGTGACGTAGTCGACGCCACCGTCGGTGAAGGCCCGCAGTTTATTTTCCGTGGCGTCGAGCGCACTGATAAAGATAACGGGAATCTGTTGCGTGGGGGGGTGATCTTTCAATTTACGGCAAACCTCGTAGCCATCCATCTCGGGCATCATGATATCAAGCAAAATCAGATCGGGCGGGCTGTGCTGTGCGGCGGCCAGTGCCATCGCACCGCGCGGAAAAGCCACCACTTCGTAGCCACGCGACACCAGCATTTCTTCAAGTAGCCCCAGGTTTGCGGGCGTGTCGTCGACAACCATAATTTGCGGCTTGTAGTCCGTCAGTTCCATTTAGTACTCCTCACCGGAACAGTTCTAATAATCCATCGTAGTCAAATTTGCGTGCGAGATTCAGCGTATGCTCTGCCAGCGTCGCGTCTTCTGTCTTTATGCTGCCGAGCAACTCTCTGAGATGCACAGAATTTCCCGATTTTACCGCAGCGCAGATTGCATCCCGCAGCTCAAGCGGAACTTTTTGGACTGAAGTTGCCAACGAGTCCGGTGTTGCTGAAGAAGAATGTTGCTCTTCTTCTTCGCGCTGGTACTGCAAGTTCAGGTGGTGCGCAAACTCCCCCAGCAGGTGACTGAGCGTAAACGGCTTGCGCACGTACGCGGAGAATCCGGCTGTTCTCACACGTTCATCGTCTTCAAAGGCGCTGGCTGTGATGACAATAATGGGCAAATTCGCGCCCCGTTCATGGGCGCGTATCGCTTTTGTGGCTTCATAACCATCCATGACAGGCATGCGCAAATCCATAATGATCGCTGAGGGCTGCCATGACAGAAATTGCTCCACGGCTTCGCGGCCATTTACTGCGGTGCGTACAGCAAATCCCAAAGGCTCCAGCATCGCTTTAACGAGCTCCAGATTTTCGGGCACATCATCTGCCACCAGAATTTTCACCGGTGAAGGGCCGGGCAGAAGCGAGACGACGTTGCTGAATTCGCCGGGCGTCTGCTTTACCCTGATTTCCCACGACGCCAATACAGGTATGCGCAAGGTAAAAGTGCTTCCTTGCCCTACCTGGCTCGTGACAGTGAGAACTCCCCCCATAATTTCTGCCAAGCGCCTACTGATGGTGAGCCCAAGTCCGGTACCACCAATCTTCTGGTTTTGCGTGGAGGATTGCTGGAATGCATTGAAGATTAGTTCTTGCTCGTGAGGGGGAATGCCTGGGCCGGTGTCTTCTATGCCGACAACCAGTTCGAGTTGCCGCGCGTCCGTCGGCGGGGCATTTTTTCGGGGTTCACCGGAGACGTGTATCGTAACAGTCCCTGCCTCGGTAAATTTGACCGCGTTGCCGATCAGGTTGATCAGAATCTGCCTGATTTTACCTTCGTCAGCAGAAATGAATTCGGGTACCGAATCGCGCATAACGAGCCGCAACTGCAACTTTTTTTCTTCTGCGCGCAGTAGAAACATCACGCGCAGGTCTTCGAGCAAACCATGCAGCGAGAAACCCGATTCTTTGAGCGTGATGCGACCGGCTTCGATTTTGGAAAGGTCGAGAATGTCGTTAATTAAAGACAGCAGGTGCTCTCCGCTGCGCAGAATCGTCGAGACCTGCTGAGCCTGCTTAACCGCTAAAGTTTTGTCGCGCTGTAGAATCTGTGCAAAGCCGATGACGGCATTGAGCGGAGTGCGTATTTCGTGGCTCATGTTTGCGAGAAAAATGCTCTTCATCTGGTTTGCCCTTTCGGCAACCTGGCGCGCGATGCGGGCTTCTTCTGCCTGACGGCGATCGCTGATATCCTGCTTGATTGCCAGGTAGTTACTTACCTTACCGCGGTGATCGTTGATTGGCAGAATGCTCACTCTCTCGGGGTAGATTTCACCATTCTTTTTCTTATTGGTCCACTCAGCATGCCAGGTTTTACCTGAAGTAATCGTCTGCCAGAGTTCTTTGTACATCTCGGGCGGATTTAACCCCGATTTCAATAGCCGCGTGTGTTGGCCAATGGCCTCATCTCTGCTGTAACCAGTGATCCGGGTGAATGCCGGGCTGATGTACTGTATGACTGCCTCGAGGTCAGTAATCAAAAGCGCAACCGGGCTTTGTTCAATTGCGGTCATCAACTTCTGTATTTCGGCCTCTTTGGCCTTCAATTCCGTGATATCCAGTGCCGTGGCAGAGATATAGGCTGGTGCTCCCTTCTCGTCTTTGATGACCACGCCACTCATGAGCGTAGGAAAGACGGAGCCATCGCGGTACATATGCCAGACTTCCTGGGTTGAAAACTCGCCCGCCTGCATCATATCCTTGATTAGAGCCTCGACGACCGGGAGCTGTTCGGCTGTGTGAAAGACCCGAAGGTCTTTGTCCATGAGTTCATCGACGGTATAGCCGTGCATGTTGGCGAATGCTTCATTGATGAAAATAAATTTGCCATCGATGCTATTGATTGCAGCGCCATAATTGGCCTGCTTTAAGACTTCCCTGAACATCACTGTTTGTTGCTCCGCAGCATGGCGTTCGGTGATGTCAAAGTCGACACAGCGGTAGCCGGTTCTCTGCCCGTCTTTGCCATAGAGGGAAACACCAATCGTTGAAACCCAGATAACCTCGCCATCTTTACGTACGATGGGATTATCGAGGCGTTCGAGCGGTTGCGCTGCCTGCATAATCTCAAAGCCGCGCCGCCGGTAAAAATCGCGGACATCCGCCGGATGGAAGTCATAAAAGTACATCTTGCCTTCAATTTCTGCAGGCTCATAGCCGAAAACCACCAGCGAAACGGGGCTCATATAGGTAAATTTGCCGTCGAGGTCGGTCTCCCATACGACCGCCTTACTATGCCTCAATGCCTGGCTATAGCGCTCATGATAAAGTTGCAGTTCTTCCAGGCTCTTCTTGCGCTCAGTGATGTCGCGCCAGGTGACAAGAATCACCGGCGATTCGTCGTATTCCAGAACCGTAAGATTGACCTGTGCAAAGAAGGGAGTACCATCAACACGCTGGTGCAGAAACTCAAACGAGTTATTGCCTTTTTCCCACGTCTCTGCGACGACCCTGGCCACATATTTTTCAGAGGGTTGCCCATCGGGTTGAAAAGCGGGCGAGATACTCGCCGGGCTTTTGCCAATAATATCTTCTCGGCTGCCGCCGATGAGTTGTTCTGACGCACGGTTGCATTCAACAAATACACCGTCCTTAAAAATCAGGTAGGCTTCGGGAGATTCGACGAACAGGCTGCGGTAATTCTTTTCGCTGCGCACCACTTTGATATCCGCTTCTTTTCGGGCCGTGATATCTGTCGCATGCATCATCACGGCATAGATCTCGCCTTTGGGGTCGCGTACCGGCTGTATACTCGTTCTAAACCACCGCGGCTGCCCTGCCAGATCCACTTTGGTTTCGAGTACCTCGCCTTTGCCCGCCGCAATAATCAGACGAATATCTTTCAGAATGCTCGCAGTCTGATCGGGCGGAAAAAGTTCACCGACATTTAATCCCTCCAACTCATGGGGATTTTTCCCGTACGGCGCAGCAGCAATACTGTTCAAAAACAGCACTTTGCCATTGCGGTCATACATGATGATTGCCGCATCGGAGCTATTGATCAGGCTGCGGTATTTCTCTTCACTGGCACGCAGGGCTTCGCGCGAGGCCTCGGTTTCAGCGAGAGAATTTTTCAGTGCCTCGACGGCCATCAGCCGGTTACGGACATTTGCCAGCATTTCGGCAAAAATCTTCAAAAGCATCTCTTCGTCAGAGGTGAATTTTTTCTGGCTGCGCACCCAGTCCAGGCCGACGAATCCCAGACACAGTTTGTCTGACATGATCGGCACCGCAATGGTGCTGAGAATTGACTGGGATTCGAGAATTTGGCGTAACGGCAAATCCACCGGTAATGCCCGTACATCCTCTATAGAGTTTGTTTTGCCCTCTTCATGATCTCTTAACCAGCTCACAAAATTATCCATCGGATAATCCTGTAACATCTGAATCTGCGGCTCGATTCCTTGCGCGCACCATTCATGCGTATTGCTGGCCGTGCGTTTCTGCCAGTCATAAGAAAAAACATAAAAGCGATCGGCACCGGTGTAGCCGCCCAGCTCTGCCATAGCAGAATTAATGGCAGAATCTAATTCATTCACCGGCAGATTGATGAAGCGGATCGAGATATCGATCAGCACTTTATTGAGTGAATTCTGGCTGGCCATGTTCGTTTGCTGCATGCTTATGCTTATGGACGGGGGTATACCATCACAAACGACGAATTTCACCGCTCCTGTCAATGGGAAGTCAATTTGGGCCTAGCTGAGCTCGCTACCGCGGCTTCCGTGTCGATGGATAGACGACAGCTACAGATGCATAGTCCATATGCACTATAGACAGAATGCCGAAAACATGGTAATCTGACGCATGAAAATCTACCCGCTGCGAACTTTGACCCTGATGACTTTGCTCTGGGTTGCCTCGTTTGGGATTGCGTGCCAAAACATCGGCATCGCAGACCAACTTGAATCGCCGGGCAAGGCCCAGGGTGCCGGTTCGACCTTCAACCTCGTGAACACGATCTTCGTCACGCAGACCACGTTCAACGGCAACCTCGGCGGAGTCGCGGGCGCTGACAACCTGTGCCGCAATGATGCCGCAAACCCAATGGGTTCAGGCAATGGCGTTTGGAAAGCGCTTATCTCCGTCGCAGGTGTTCGGGTTGCGTGCACCACCAGCGATTGCAGTGGCACCGGCGCGGCCGAGCACATCGATTGGGTATTGAAGGCTAACACGCAGTACCAACGCCCAAACGGCACGGCAATCGGCAACACCAACGCGCTTGGTCTCTTTGTAGGATTGCTCACGAACCCGGTTTCGACGGCCCTGGGCAATGCCTTCACTGGACTCACACAGAACTGGACTGTTGCTGGCACTCACTGCCTCAGCTGGACCTCGATGAATATGGTCGATCAGGGGCAGTCAGGGCAGACGGACCAATCTGGCGTTATTTGGTTCAGTAACACCGCAATTGGTTGTGATGTGCCTTCAAAAGTTTTGTATTGCGTGCAGCAGTAATGTAGTTCTCGGTCTGTCTTTTTCTGTGATTTTGCCCCATGAAAATCAGCAATCCCAATATGACCGAACTGTCAGCCAAAGCGGCGGCAGATTTGGGCAAAGTAAAATACAAACAATATGGCAAATACCTCGGCGACTTCGTGGTCGGCGAGACGTACGAGCACCCGCGCGGCATGACCGTGACAGCGGGCATGATACAGGATTTTTCGACGACGTTTCTCGAAGCAAACCCTCTTTACTTGAACCTCGAATATGCCAAGGCGCTCGGCCACCCGGCAATACCCGCGAGTCCGATGCTCGTCTTCAATCTCTTGCTGTCACTCGGTGTGCAGAACGATTCTGAAAAGGCGTATGCCAACCTCGGCTACTACAACGTCAAGTTTCTGAAGAATGTTTACCCCGGCGATACTATAACCTCGTTCACGAAGATTATCGACAAAAAAGAGCGCGGCGAAGGCAAACCCGGCATTGTCACGATCAACACGCTCGGCAACAACCAGCGCGGTGAGCGAGTGGCGCAGTACATGCGCAAAATCATGGTGCCTCCCGCGCCTGCGGGCTATGAGCCGCCGAAGTTTATTCCTTCAAAGGTGGATGTGCCACCGTACGCAGACTCGGTCGAAATTGAGATTCCCGACTTTGACGCAAATAAGTGGCCGTCGACGGTGACCCGCCCCGATACTTACTACGAAGATTTTAACGTCGGTGACATCATCGTTTCACCTAACGGCCGCACCATCACTGACGAACACTTCGCGTGGACATACCGCGTAGGCAACACGCACCCGCTGCACTTTGACCGCCTGTATTCACAGGGCATGTCGGGTGCGATGAGCGGTGACCCGATCACTTACGGTGGTCTGGTGTTTGCCTGGCTAATGGGCCTTGCCGGCCGCGACGTGTCAGAGAACGCACTCGCCGACCTCGGTTACACCGAAGGTTACCACACACAGCCGTCAAAGTCGGGCGAAACTGTCTATTGCATTCACCGCGTGCTCGCGAAAGAAACAGTAGTGGGTTCGCTCAAAGCCGGTGCGGTGCAGCTGCAGGTGATTGGCCTGCGCGACATCAAGCCGAAGCCTGCGATCGAGAAGTACGGCGCTGACCTCTTCATCAAAGAGAACGATAAGAAAGATCTGGGCAAAGAAAAAATTCCAGAGAAAATCTTTGAGATCGAACGCCGTTTGTTGATCCGCTCCCGAGCTTAATAGAGAGGCGAATCTTCGCCTCTCTATTAAGCGAACCTATGGCAAACAAATCACAGAACAAAACTGTCGCCACCAAGGCCAGCGCGGCCGCGTTCATCGCGAAGATCAATCCGCCGGCGAAGCGCGCTGATGCCGAAGCGCTCGCCGCTCTCATGAAAAAAATCACGAAGGCAGAACCGAAGATGTGGGGCCCGACGATGGTTGGTTTTGGCAGTTACCACTACAAATACGAATCGGGCCGTGAGGGCGATGCGCTCGCGCTTGGCTTTTCACCGCGCGCGCAGGCTTTTTCGATCTATCTGATGCCGGGTTACCACGACGATCTGCAACCGCTCTTTGATAAATTAGGAAAGCACAAGATGACGAAGGCTTGCCTCTACGTGAAACAGCTCGCCGATGTTGACATGAAGGTTCTTGAGCAGCTGATGCGGGCTTCGCTTAAGAAGCTGAAGTCGCTGTATCCGGTTGAGTTCAAATCATAGTGCTTTTGGCCCGCTCGACAAGGGCTTACTGTGGTATGGCATCGCGCATGTATACAGCCTTTAACCTGTCATAGAGCGATTGCCGGCTGACGAGCCATGCGGTTGAATAGCTGACTAATCCGGCGATCATCAACAGAAATATGACAGAATGGCGGTCGGTCATTTCGAGCACCAATACGGTCGATGTGAAAGGCGAGCGGGTGAGCGCGGTCAGAAAGCTCACCATGCCAGAGAGAATGAGAATATTGAACTGATCGGGCGTTAACGTGAAATAGTTTGAAATGAAGGCGCCAATAGTTGCGCCTGCGCTCAGCGCCGGGGCAAAAATACCACCCGCGCCACCCGAAACGAAGCTGAGTATTGGCCCCAACATACGCATCGCGGCCGTATCGGCGCTGGTATCACCGCTCGCACCAAATAGTACTGCTGACAGAATATTTTTTCCAGAACCCAGAATCTTCATCGAGTGCCAGTAGGCAATAGATGCGAAGAGTAGCCCGAGCAGCATCGCTACAACCAGTTGCCAGCGTGGAGCCTTGATTTTTCTGACTTGCTGGCTTGCTGTAAAAACAGCGTGCGAGAAAAAAGCACCAATGAGACCCGTTAAGGCTGCCACCACGATTACTTTTGCCGCAATCGCGAGGCCTGCACCAGCGACCCGAGGATAGCCGAGAAACAAATATGGCCCGAGCAGTGTTTGTGCGGTAAAACCTGAGACAATGACGGCCGAAAGCAGCGTAGTGCGAAATGCGTTGAAGTGAAGGCGGCTAAGCTCTTCAATCGCAAAGACGATGCCACCGAGTGGGGTATTGAATGCCGCAGCGAGCCCTGCAGCGCTGCCCGTAAGAATCAGCACTCGCTCTGAATAGGCTGGCCAGCGGGCGGGCGTCCACAGGCCGACGAGGCGAAAAATTGCCGCAGAAATCTGAATCGTCGGGCCTTCACGGCCGACCGCGCCCCCACCGAGCACAAGAATCGTGCTGCTCACGATCTTGACGAGCAGAATGCGCAGATTGAGCAGCTTCTGTATTGCATAATCGTATGGGGTTTCAGCGAAATCAAGCGCGGCTGAAATCTGCGGAATACCGCTACCGCGCGCCAGAGGGGCGTACCGCGACACCAGAAACCAGGCGACAACAAAACAGCCTGGCGTGAGAACGAAAAGCCACAGGGGTTGATAGAGGAATAATCTCGAACCTATTGCTTCGGCCTCGGAAAAGACTTTGGCATAGCCGACGGCCACCATGCCCGCGAGCAGAGATGCTATCCAGACTGGTACCGAGCGTAGCAGATTTTCTCTAACTTCTTCGTCGATGTGCAATCGACGCAGCAACACCACGGCAAACCTTCTCACTCAGCCCACGGCAAAAATCAGAATGAGTGGGGCAAGGAAAAAGAAAGTAATGGATTTTGGCCGCGTCAGGGCAGGTCTGGCCGACCTGGTGCGGGAGCATATTGCTACCAATACCAACCCTGACGTCGCGAAAATTTCTTACGAAACTTTGGGTCGAGATAGACGAATTCATTCTTTTCGGCATTCACTTCGCGCAGGGGCAATTCAAGCAGTTCGAGAGGAAGATTTTGCAGTTGATTTTCTGCAATGATGAGTTTTTCTAGAAGTTTGAGTCTACCGATCTGAGGCGGTAATTCGCGTAGCTTGTTGTCAGAGAGGTATAGAATCTTAAGATTTGGTAGCTCGAGAATCTCATGGGGAAATGCCGCGAACTTATTGCTATTGAGTGCGAGGCTCTCCAAATTCTTGAGTTTTTTGATGCTTTGCGGTACCCGGCTTATGAGGTTATCGGTAAGAGTGATGTCCCGAAGGTTTTGCAACGTGAATATTTCTTCTGGAATTTGCGTCAATTGGTTGGCTCGTAGATTAAGAGCCTTCAGTTCTGTGAACCGGGCTATCTCTTTAAAGTTAGTCAGGTCTGAATTCGCAAGATCGAGTTTTGTCACAACCTCCGGATTTTTTGCATGCTCTAAAGCCGTATCCAGCACTTTGGGATCCAGAGTACCAATTTCAGCAACCAGCAATATCCAAATGAAGAACAGTTTGAGTGCGTGAAACAGAAACTGCCTGCCATCGCGGTCTACCATGCTTTCCTGAATGAATTCAAAGAGCCTGGTGGGCAGATAGAGCATGGAAACAAGCAATAAAAATGGCCAGATGTCGAAGGGCCTCTCAGTGAGATGCTGCCACGTTAAGCCGCCCATGTCGTGCAACAGGATGTAACTGCTTGTCGCCAGACAGAACATGCTTGCGAAGAGAATCAGCTGAACGATGTGGAAAAGCCAGTCTGGAGCATACAAATCGTTTTTGATTGCGCCTCCAATAAATATGTTCGCATAGGCCAGGTGGCCGAGAAGCCATAGGCCCAAAATGACGAAACACAGAATTTCAGCTTCGTTTATTAGGGGCATGACCGCGGGAAAAATTGAAAAGATGCGCAAGAAGCTTATGACTGCGGGAAAGGGAAGTTCTGAATCGGACTTGTTATGACGATACATTGCCATGCGCACGTAAAAATACAGTAGTATGACTTCGACGCCGGCGAGAATGACCGTAGTGTATCGAAACACTTGCCCGGTAACGGGAAATATCTCTGGCAGTGAGACCCGTGCGTGCAACCACGGTGTCAGAAATGCGAGTAGCGCCATAAAAACGAGGTCGGGGCCGTAATCGGCGAGAATCGAATACATGCCAGACAACAGTGACCGCAGTCGTATGGGTGTGGATTGCTTAGGCTTCTGTTTTTGCTGCTTCATTGGGCCATATTTCTTTCAATTTCTGAATTGACGTGATGGACACCATGAAAACATCTAAGCGCGTGAGAGCAACGCAAAAAGACTGGCTTCACTTTGCGCTTGAACTAGTTCCCGATGCTGTCATGCTGTTTTTCATAGGCTGGGGAGTGCCGGCGATCATTGGGCGCCTAAGGTTGCTTGAACATTTCAAAGCGTCGATGACGGTGTTTGTGGTCTTAACCGTATTATTGTCTCTCGCAGAAATTGTTGCGTTGGTCTATTTTCTGAAACACTATCTCTGGTGGCAGAGACAGCAGGGTAGAATAGTCTCTGGCAACAAATTCTTGGCAATCATGGCGCTGGCGCGCGTTTTTCCGACGCTGGTACCGGCTATCGCATTGGGTATGGCATTTGGCAGTTTCAGATGGGGGGTCATGTATGCCTCAGTTGCTGCGCTGGCGGGCATGTTCTTCTGTGGCCTGCTTTCTGACCCCGCAGAGTTTCTCGAGCCGCGGCAACTGAGGCGTCCGCACCTGCTGCTCGTGCATTCGCTTCTCTTCGCGAACATGTGCTGTTTGTGTGTTTTGGGATTCGTTTTGCTGAACGGTATGGCAAACTTCGATATACTACGGGCACTTAGGGAAAACCCAGCAGAAATCTTGGTGTTCCTGCTGGTGATGTTCTTTTTCTATTTTCCGGTGAGGATGTATGAAATGCTTGATGATGGTCTTGTTGCGAGATCAGGTGTCCCGCGCCTGTGGTATGGCGTCAGAGTTGTGGTGGTGTTCTTGATCGTAGCATGGGAGGCCGCAGAGTTCATGCCGCCTGTGCTCGATATTGCTCTGGATGAAATTGAGAATCCGACTCGCGTCACCTATCTCGATTTGCAATCTTCGGAGATCACGCGCATAGATGAAATTGCAAAATTCAAGAATATTCGCTATTTAAGACTGTCTGAGAACCGGTTAACCGAGGTTCCCGAGGTCGTTTGGACTCTAAAGAACCTTGAGACTCTCGATCTTCGCCGCAACCAGCTGACACGAATTTCTCCCGCTATCGGTGACCTCAAGAAACTCACGCAATTAAAAATCTCACACAACCACCTTACATCTTTGCCTGAGACACTCTTGCGCGCGCCCCTGCAGACGGTTGAAGCAGAAGGTAATCCGTTGAACGGGCTGAGCGAACGAATAGAGAGTCGTTTTGCAGAAGAGGGGTCATGGCAAAAATAGGTATCGTTTCACTTCTCGCAATTAGGGTTTTTCAGCTCTTTTTCTTCTTTCTCTCCGCAAAACCCTTCGCCATCGCCACAAACTCTGCCGACTGCAGGTAGCCGCAGTTGTAGAGAGCCACCAGATCTAACGCCCGGTCAGCGTCGAGACCGCGCTGTTTGTTCATGATATATTTTACCCCGCGCATGACCAGGGCGGAGTTTTCGCTCATCTCTTTGGCGGTTTCCAGGGCGGCCTCATACACCGCGTCTTTGTCGGGCAGAATTTTCGTAATGAGGTTCAGGCGCAGTGCCTCTTCGGCGCCGAAATCGCGGCCGGTAAGCGCGAGTTCGCGTGTCGGGCCTTCGCCGATGAGGTACGGCAGGCGTTGCAGCGAACCCATATCGGCAACGATTGCGACCTTGACCTCGCGCAGCGAGAAGATCGCGTCGGCCGCCGCGTAGCGGATATCGCAAGCCGAAATCAGGTCGAGCGCGCCGCCGATGCAGTGGCGTTGTATGGCCGCGATTGAGGGTTTGGGCGAATCGGCTACCGCACGCATGCCCTTTTGCATCGTGAGAATAAAGTCGTGCAGGCGTTGATTACCTTCGGCTCCCGTAGAATCGGCGAGCCAGGCAAAGCGCTCGACAAAGTCTGGCAGGTCGAGACCGATCGAGAAGCTGGCGCCTTTTGCGGCCACGACGAACACCTTGATCGAATCGTCTGCGTTGATCTCGGCCACTGCCTGCGGCAGCTCTGACCAGAAATCCCAGTTCATGAAATTGCGCTTTTCGGGGCGGTTGAGCCACAGGGTCGCGACGGACCCAGATTTTTCAATGAGGAAAAAATTATACGCCATGACGTTGCTCCGTCGTTTTCAGAGGGGGCGTAAAGCCGTTTGAACGCGTTCAGATGTTCTGGGTTTGTGGTTCTTGCAGATTCTGGGCGATCGTGTTGAGCAGCGCCTCTTCGGTATAGGGTTTTGCCAACCAGTGCACAATCGGAGATTTTTCTCTGTGTGAAGAATCTTCTTCGAAATTTGCCGCGCTGACTGCGATGATCGGTGGCGTTTTACCTGGACCCAGCGCAGCCTGAATTTGTGTCGCTGCTTCAAACCCGTCAATATCAGGCATCTGAATATCGGTCAGAATCATATGCCACGGCCCTTCGTTGGCCATTTTGACGAGTTCAGCACCATTGTGGGCGATTGCGCATTCGATTTCATTCTTGTTCAAAATCTTGCTCAGCAGAAGTGCGTTCACTTCGTCGTCTTCTGCTACGAGAATGCGCAACCCTCTGATCAGTTTTGTTAGATTGTTCTGAGCTGTCACCTCGCGCATCTGGTCGATGCGCAGCGGTACCGTGAGACGAAAGGTGCTGCCTGAGCTATCAGACTTCACAAGCTCAATCTTGCCGTGCAGTTTCGGCGCGAGCAGCGCGCATACAGAAAGGCCGAGGCCTGTACCTTTAATGCGGCGCCTTACGTCTTTGGCGCGCACATATGGTTTGAACAGGTCTGCCTGCTCGGTGACGGGTATGCCCACGCCCGAATCTGAAACTTCGAACACAATGCTTTCGCTGACAGATTCACACAGTGCAACTTTGAAGGTCACCTGCCCGCGCTCGGTATACTTTATCGAGTTAGATATCAGGTTTGCCAGAATCTGACCGATGCGGCCATCGTCGCCGTTGACAATGTCTGGAAGGCGTTCGTCAAACAAGAAGAAGAAATCAAGACCCTTGTTGCGTGCGAGCGGCAGATAATAACGCGTGATATCGCTGAGAAACTCGCGCAGGCGAAAGGGTGCGAAGACGATCGACACTTCGCCCGCTTCGTGCGAGCGCAAGACCAACAGGTCGTCGATCAGGCGTAACAAGGCCTGCGAAGATCTCTCGATAAAACCCACGATTTCTGCCTGGCTGTGTTCTTCAGTGTCGTCTTTCAGAAGCCGAACGCCCGCGATAACCGAGGTCAGCGGCGTGCGCAGTTCATGTGACATGGCTGCCAGAAAGTCAGACCTGCCCGTCAGCGCATTTTCAGCCGCCTGTTGCGCCGCGCTGAGTTTTGACATGGTTTCAACCAGCTTGACGTGTTCTGTATTCAACAGATGCCGTTCTGCTTCGAATTGGTGCCTGAGTGCACTGATGAAGAGGGCCTGAAAAACCAGGGTGGCAAGAATGCCTGCCACCAGATCAGACCATTGAGCCGTCGCGTCGGGGTAGTTGATGATCAGATGCGGAAAATATTTCTGTACGAGCATGAGACAGACAAGAACAATGACGGTGCTGGCGGTTAACAACAAATGGCTATCTGAATTTCGTGTCGCCAAAAGCCACGTGAGCATCAGGTAGAAAACAAACGGGGCTGAACCAAAAATACCTGACGATGTCACCCAGCCGATAATGCCCAGCGTGAGGCCGATACCGATAAGAATGCATGTAGGCCACACAAGGGTCTTGAAGTGTTTCAGCCGTGACCGCAATACCAGAAGTAAGACACCGGCCGCCAGTGATACCGCAGTCATCGTCGCAGATTGGTTGGTGAAATAATTAATCACGGTTGCGGCCAGCGCCAGCAGCGCGCCCGCCGTGGTTATGAGATAAGTTTGCCTGAATTCGAAAGACTGGGTTGTGCCACCATTGATCAATTTTAGAAATCTGTTCTGAACGCGTTTCACTGCACTTATGTCAACGCCGCTTTGCCTCAAAGCGTAAAGCGCTTTGAGGCAGGCTTTCGTACTGAACGTGTTGACAACACATGAGCACGTCATACATCCTCATTTATGTCATTAATTGAAACACTCGGTGGCCTCGCGTCACAACTCTCGGGCGAAGGTTCAGACAGCGACCTTATGACGCTCGCAAAAGACCTGCTCTCAAAAGGCGGCAGCGGATCAAACGTCGAATCGATTCTCGGCGCGCTGAAAGAAGGCGGGTATGCCGACACCATCTCAAGCTGGATAGGCAAAGGCGACAATGAGAGCATCTCGGGCGCTGCGATTAAGAAGGTTCTGGGCAGCGACGCGCTGGCAGACATCGCTGAGAAGACGGGCCTTAGCCAGTCAAAGCTGCCATCGCTGCTTGCCGATCTCATGCCGTTACTTGTGAACAAGGCGACCCCCGACGGTGAAGAGCCGGGTGGCGGCCTGCTCGCTGCCGGCGCGAGTATCTTGAAAGGCCTGCTATAAACGCCGAAAGACTGCCGTAAGCATTCTATCGGCCTACAAAAGACTTGTCGGGGCGTTTTTGAGCGGATTAAAGACGCATACGTTGCGTCTGCACTCCCTCATTTTCACGCTCTGTTTAGCCCAATCGCTCCACGCGATTAATTACCCTTCACCCCCCGAAGAGCCGACGGTCGCGCAGCCTCAGGTAGAACCCTCGGCGAAGACCAGCAGCCAGAAAAAAACGCGCAAAAGTGAATCGGTGCCGCAAATGAATATGCGTCTGCGTATTCATCTCGGCGACAAATCGGTTCTGATGGCAGAAGCGCAGATTCCCGCCACCTATTCGTTCACGCACACGAAAGGCCAGATACAGTATAACCAGACGATTCGCGCCGAAGATATTCGTGAGCTGGCGATAGAAAACTATCGTGCGCGGAAGATTGCCGGTGCAAAAGACGGCGACGTCTATGAATTTGAACCGGCGACGGTGCGCATTGAGCTCAAAGACGGTCAGGTATTCAAGTTGCAATACCTCTTTAAAGGTATGCGAAAACTGAGAGCGCGCAACTCTGATGGCGTCTTCAGCGTTTTTGCTTTTTTTGCAGATACCTGGAATGCACGGGCAGGCTGGCAAGAGCGCCCCTCGGCTGGTGCGGGGCCGGCCGCAGAAACCGGCAGACCGCATCTCTCGAGGTACGCTCACCCGGCGGCATTCACCCGCCTTGAATATTTTGAACCCGTCGACAAAGTCGGGGCGCAGTCTGAACCGGGTAATGGTGAAATTACAGGGCCACGTAAATGAGGCATGAGCCCGACACCGCAACAATCAAGCCTGCACCGGCCGGACCCGTCGCGCATGTCATGACTTCGGTCTCGCGCGGTGGTCTTGAACTCTACGTGCGCGAACTCATTGTGAAGCTGCATGGAAAAAAAGTTCCTCAGATCGTTATTTGCGATGAACATTCTTTTATGGTGGCAGAGCTCAAAGCGCTCAAGATTCCCGTCGAGTATCTGTCGCGAGGCTCGCGCTATAGCTTCTTGCGCATGTATAGACTGCACCGCATCCAGCGCACCTATAAGGTTACGCTTTGGCACAGCCACCAGCGTGACGACATGATTCTCGTGGCGCTTGCGTTTTTCTTCAACAAAGGCTTCAGGCATATCTTTAGTTTATATATGGGGTTTGCACGCAAGAAAGATCTGCTGCACCGGCTCGTGTATCGCCGCGTCGAAAAACTTGTAACCACTTCTGAGCTGATGAATTCACTCGCCCGTGAGCGCCTTCCCGTTTCGCTGTCGCAGATTCAGTGCATCCGCTACGGTCGTGACCATGCAGCGTTCGCCGCGACGCCGGCAAAAAGCAAGGGCATACGCAAAGTGCTCGGCGTCAAACCAGGGCAAAAGCTCGTGATCTCACTCTGCCGTCTTGATCCCATGAAAGGCGTGCGCGAATTTGCTGAAGCCGCGCGTTTGCTTGACTATCGTATGCGTGGTAAGTTTATTTTTGTGCAGATTGGTGAGCGTACGATCATCAGTTTCGACAGCGAAGGGCGCCCGGTCTATCTGCCCGAATCAGAAAGTGTCTATCGTGAACTTGTTGCGGCTGAGCGGGGCGCGCAGAGTACCGGTTACTTCAAGCTTCTGCCTTTTCAGAAAGATTTTGTTCCGTACCTGCTGTCGTCAGACTATTTTGTACTTGGCAGTTATGATGAAATGTATTCGCTATCAATGATCGATGCGATGATGGCCGGTTGTTTTGTCATCGGAACCAATAACGGCGGCACAACAGAGCAGTTACAAAATGAAAGAGGATTTCTCATCGAAGCTAAAAGCGCAGCCGCAATTGCCGATGCGCTCATTCGTGCAGAAAGAAATGCGCCGGTGAAAAAGGCAATGCAAAAATCAGCAAATTCATGGGTACTCAAAGAGCACACGTGGAAAGCTGTTTTACCACAATGGCTCGCGCTCTACGCTGACGGGCGCAAATAGCCTGAATTACTGTTTCACCTCAACTTGTACCTCGTTGCGCCGAAGAAACCACGGCATGAACGGCGGGTCGAAGCGGCTCCATACGGGTGTCCCGTGTATTTTCCATTTACCGTTGGCTGCAAGCGCTGCGAGCAGCGCATCTCGCTTTTCGGCCATGCGGTCGGTGCTCCAGGTGCCGCGGTAGCGAATGACCGCAACGTAACGTGCTGCGACTTGTCGCAATTTCAGTCTTGAATCCAGAGGTTGTGGCGGCTGCCTTCGGTTGAATTCTTCTGGCAATACGAACGAGACGGCAAACTTTCCGTCACCGGATTTTACCTGATTAACCGGGGCAGTCATTGCGATCTTTTCGCCAGTCGCCTGCTGGTTCACGGGGGCTGTCATTGAAATTTTCTCGCTTTGCATATTCTCGCCTGAAATATACTTAAAAAGCGGTCTGAAAGCCTGGTTGCCCGCTTCGCTCTCGGCGCCCTGAATTTCTATTTCGACCAGCCAAAATGTACTCACGCGCCTGATTTCGATATTCCCGAATTCTTCAATGACGTCAAACTTTGGTTCTTCTACTGCCATGAGTTGTCCCCCCGCGATGGCCAGAAGCGCGGTGATGGCCGCCAGAAAACTCTGTGCTATTGTTCGCGATCGTCGTTGCGCTTTGTTCATACCCTCAGTATAGGTTCAGCAAGCGCAGGCGACGAATATAATACATTCTGAGAGTTTTTCTGCGTTTCATTTTCAATATACTGGGTAAATTTGTGGTTTCAAGAACACGCTTCGATGATAATTGACGTCTGCCATTGCTGGTGACGCGGCAACAGCCTGACGCACAGCGACCGGCAATGGCTGAAAAGCATATCTACTCGACAGATGAAAAATTTGACGTAATTCGCAGTCGAGTCGGCCTTTTTCTGGGCCCGGCGGTTGCATTTGCTATCTACATATTGCCCATGCCGGGGCTTAGCGATGCCGCCCACGTTCTGGCCTCGGTTCTGAGCCTTGTGATCATTTGGTGGATCTCAGAATGTATTCCGATACCGGCGACTTCGCTTTTGGGTTTGGCACTGTGCAGCGTCACGGGAGTTGCCGCACCGCGCAAAGTATTTTCAGCATTTGCCGACCCGGTGATATTTCTTTTCATTGGCAGTTTTATTCTTGCGCAGGCGATGAGCCGGCATGGGCTCGATTCACGCCTTGCGTACAGCATCTTGTCGGTGCGCTGGGTTTCAGCGCGGCCTTTCACGATCGTGATCGCCTTCGGGTTGCTTTCAGCCTTTCTGTCGATGTGGATCAGCAATACCGCCACCGTCGCGATGCTGATACCCATTAGCATCGGTGTTATGCAAACGATTTCAAAGGTCTCAGAAAAACCGATCGATCTGAAAAATTCGCGGTTCGCCTCGGCGCTCGTGCTCGCAGCGGCATTCGGCGCAAGCATCGGTGGCGTTGCAACGCCTGTCGGCAGCCCGCCGAACCTTATTGGCCTCGGGCTCATTAATGAGGTACTCGGGGTGCGTGTATCATTTTTTCAATGGATGCAGTTTGCGTTGCCGATGTCGCTCTTCATGCTCATCGTGCTCTTTGTCATCTTGGCCGCGTTTTCACCTTCTGAGGTGAAATCGACGCAGGGGGTTTCGGCATACCTTAAAGAAAACCAAAAATCACTGGCGCGGTTTTCGCGCGCCGAAATTAACGTGCTCATTGCTTTTTCGCTTACCGTTATTCTCTGGGTTTTGCCGGGGTTCTTGAGCGCGATTTTCACAAAAGACCATGCGCTCGTCGTGTGGTTCGAGCAGCACATACCCGAATCTGTCGCGGCGCTGCTCGGCGCATCGGTGCTTTTTATTCTGCCGGTTAATTTTCGCGAACGCAAATTCACGACAGACTGGGTTCAGGCATCGCAAATCGACTGGGGTACGATTATGCTTTTTGGTTCGGGGCTTGCGTTCGGCGCGCTGATGTTTCAGACCGGGCTCGCGGAGAGCGTTGGCAAAGGGCTCTTGCAGGCCGCGGGTGCGCAGAGCAGCCGGAGCATCACGCTCATTGCGATTGCCCTCGCGGTTACCATCACGTCGTTCGCTTCAAACACGGCTTCGGCAAATATGGTAATACCCGTGGTTATTTCGCTTGCGAAAGCCGCAAACATCGACCCGGTGCCACCGGCTATGGGGGCATGCCTCGGCGCGAGCTTTGGTTTTTTATTGCCCGTTTCGACCCCCCCCAACGCACTTGCGTACGCGTCGGGTCTCGTACCGATTACCCGGCTCATTAAGCTCGGTCTGTTGCTGAGTATTGCAGGTGTGCTTGTGCTCTTCGTTGGGATGTACCTCTTACCGCTGAAACATTAACCGGCCACCATGACCGATTTTCAAATCACTCTGCTCATTTTGGGTGGCCTTGTCGCGCTGGTTGTCGGCGGTGAGTTTTTGGTGAGGGGGGCTACAGGCCTGGCGGTTGCCGCAAAGGTGTCTTCACTCGTGATCGGCCTGACCGTTGTCGCGTACGGTACAAGCGCACCCGAACTCGTCGTCTCTATACAGGCTGCGGCAAGTGGCTCACCTGAAATCGCGATGGCGAATGTTGTCGGAAGCAATATTTTCAACCTGCTGTTTATTCTCGGCATCTGCGGACTCATTGCTCCATTGGTGGTTTCTTCGCAACTGCTGCGCATAGATGTGCCGGTCATGATTCTTGCATCCATTCTGGTGTGGATATTTGCGTTACCTGGCAGAATTGTCCCGTGGCAGGGAACAATTTTGCTGGCAATCATTATTGCCTATACGACGTTTATTGTGAGAAGCAGCCGCAAAGAAACCCGAAAGGTGAAGGCCGAATATGACAAGGCGCTGAAAGACGAAAAAGAAGAGGTCGCCGGGTTTCCCATTTGGCTGAGTCTGCTTTTTGTTGCACTCGGTCTCACTGTACTTGTTTTCGGGGCGCGATGGCTGGTTGAAGGGGCCGTAACGCTCGCACGCCGCTTCGGGGTCAGCGAAACCGTTATCGGACTCACGATTGTCGCCGGAGGCACATCGCTGCCTGAACTTGCCGCCTCGGCGGTGGCCACATTCAGGGGCGAGCGCGATATCGCCATCGGCAACCTCGTCGGCAGCAACATTTCGAACCTGTTGGTCATTCTGGGTATTGCCCCGCTGATGAGTGGTGGTCTGGCAATAGCGCCGCAGCTGCTGCAGTTTGATATTCCTGTGATGGTTGCCGCCGCTGTGGCTTGCCTGCCGCTCTTCTTTGTGGGCCATAAATTCAGTCGGGCCGAAGGTTTGCTGTTCTTACTAAGCTATTTGAGTTATGCCATTTATCTCGTGCTATTGGCAACCGGCAGTGGCGCCATCGCCGGCTTTCAAAAGATGATGTTTACGGTCGCGTTGCCAATGGCCGCTGCATTGCTTCTCTGGATAATTACTGTCAAATACGGCAAAGGCCGAGCCACACACGTTTGATTTGCTCCAGGTGTAGCCTGAAGCAAATCAAACATCACAAAAAGTTCTTGAAAGGCTGATTTCGAACGCTGATTCTAACCCGCTGAGGCAAAATGGCTGAAAAACACGAAACAACGCTGATATCTGACGACATGGTCTTTCGCGGCTCGGTAGAAACTGACCATCCGGTAGTGGTCGAAGGTAAACTCACGGGCACGCTCATCGCGCGCGGCGGAGTCAAAGTTATCGAAGGCGCCGTCGTCGAAGCCAATATCAGCGCTCGCGAAGTTGAGGTCGAAGGCGAAGTTCAGGGCAATATTCTTCACGCCGATGCGGTAATTCTGCAACCGGGCTCGCGTCTTACCGGCGACATCAGCTGTGCCCAGCTCGAAATTCACCGCGGGGCCCGTCATACGGGCACGACAGTGATGAAGTAATTGCCGACTGATTTGCAATGCAAGACTGGTACGGCGTCATCGCCGGTAGAAAATACCCTTACGCCGAAACAGTCTACCTTCGCTTTCTTGAACGCCTGAATCAATACAGCGCCGACGCTATGACCGATGAACTGCGCCGCCAGCACGCGCTGCGCTATCTGGTGCCGACAATGCACCTGCTCAAGAGCCCTTTTGAATTTCCCGCAATGCAGAGCGCCGTCGACCTTTTACGCGCTTTCAGCAAACGCGACGGCAAACGCAAACTGGTGATTTACGGCGACCGTGACGCCGACGGCGTGACATCTGCGTCGATGCTGACGCTGTTCTGTCGGGAGCAACTGAAGATTAGCCGCGACGAACTCGTAAGCATCGTACCACGCGAAGAAGATAAATACGGCATCACACCTGAAGTCGCCAAACGCATCATCGCGGAGAAACCCGATCTGCTGTTCACACTCGATTGCGGTTCGTCGAACCGCAGAGAACTCGCCGAGGTTCAGGCGACAACTGGATGCCAGATCATCATTATCGACCACCATTTTATTCCGCCAGACCCTGCCGACTACCCGCAGGTGGCAGCGTTTATTAATCCCAAACTCAATGCAGAAGGTGAGTTCACCCGCGACTATTGCACCGCGGCCATCACGTTTCGTTTTTTACAGGCCATGCTATACTCGTATAGTCGCGAGTACAACGAGACTGTTGCGATCGAAACTGATACAGAACGGTTCGTAATCCGCAATGGGGCTCGACTCGAAAATGAGGATTCAGGTACCGCTACAAGGGTTTACCACCTGCACATGACCGACACCGTCGCACACACACGCCACGATCTGTGGAAAATGTTTGAACACTGCAGCCGCGACAATCTTGAGCTGCGACGCCTCACCGATATGGCACGAAAAATTCCGCAGGCAATATCGGCACTCGAAATTTTTAATGCAATACAGTCGGCGAGTTTTCGCAAATCGACGGCAATCTTGCAGCCATACCTGCCGTTTGCTGCGATCGGTCTTGTCGCCGACCTGATGCCGATTTATGCAGACAACCGCATTCTGGTGCGCGAAGGCCTCGCTGCGATGACGCGCAATGCAGAGGCTATGCCCATGGGCCTTATGGCGCTGTTAAAAAAGCAGAACCTGGCAGCATCGGTGACTGAGCAAGACCTGGCGTTCAGCGTCTGCCCGGTTATTAATGCGGCGGGGCGCATGGGTAATGCCAATCTCGCGCTCACGGCGCTCACCGAAAGCGATCCGCTGGCGGCGGCGAAGGCGGTGTATCAACTGACGCAGGTCAACGACGCGCGCAAACAGGCTTCACAAGATTCGCTCGACCTGCTTGGCGAAGCGCTCGATGCGCGCTCGCACGAGGCTCGCGTAGCTGTTGCGGTTCACGAAAAATTTCACCGCGGTATCTCGGGCCTCATTGCGTCAAAAATCGCAGAGAAGCTGACCAAACCTGCGTTGGTGCTTGTGCCTGACGGTGAATGTTACCGCGGCTCGGTGCGTGCGTTTCGCAATGAAAATGTACACGGCCTCATCGATGCGCTGCAAGAGTATCTGATTCAGTTTGGCGGCCACCGACAGGCTGCCGGTTTTTCGGTGGCGCAAGAGAAAATCGCGGGCTTTATCGACGCAGTGTTTAAGAAATCCTCTGAGCTGTTTGCCGCTGAAAAAAGCGCAGAGGCTGAAGCAACGGCCGTTGACCCGTTCAGAAATTTTAATCCCCCTCTCGAAATTGAAAGCCAGCACATGCGCATGCCTCTGTGGGATGAGCTTCTCACCCACGCGCCGTACGGAGTGTTAAACCCGCATCCGGTGATCGCGATTCGAAAGCCCGGCAAGGTTGAGGTGGCTAACCTGGGTAAGACTGGCGCGCATGCACGCATCACGTTCAGCGCCCCCGCCGATCGAAACATCGAAGGCGTCTGGTTTTTTCATAATGGCGAGGCGCAAAGCGTCGCCAGCAAAGAGAATCTTGAAATCAGCGGCGAACCGCAGGTGGGGCGCTTCATGGGCCGTACGCAATACCGGTTAAAGATCACGCGGGTCAGCGGCAACGCGTCGTAATCAAAGGTCACTGCCGGCTCCCGTAAAATGGGGACTGGCAAAGCTAAGGTGTTGCCTGCTATATTGATAATGATTCTCAATACAAGTATCATTTGAGACCTGTCCTCAGGACACAGAAATGAATGAAATCTTCAAGAAAGCCGCGCTATTAGGCGACGTATGGGTTCTCTGGTTATTGCTCGCCGCCAGCATACTTTCGGTGGCAGTGATGCTCGACCGCTGGCGGCTGTTTCGCCACAACCGCATCGACTTTACCGGCTTTTTTAGCGGGCTAAAAGGCCGGCTCGAACAGGGGCAAACCGATGCTGCATTGGCGTATTGCACACAATTTGCTGCTATGGAAAACCGCATCGCAGCCGAGGGCCTGAAGAATTTCTCCAAAGGTGCACACTCGGTCGAAGAGGCGATGAAGTCGGCGCTGGTTATCGAGCGCGGCACCTTCGAGAAGAACCTGATCGTGCTCTCAACGATGGGCAACAACGCCCCGTTCATCGGCCTCTTGGGCACAGTGCTCGGCGTCATTAAAGCGTTCAACGACCTGGGTACTGCCGGCAGTGCGGGCGTCTCGGTTGTCATGACGGGCATCTCCGCGGCGCTGATTGCGACCGCGTTCGGCATTCTGCTTGCGATACCCGCAGTGATCGCGAACAACTATTTCCAGACGCGGCTCAAGCGCGCCACGGCCAATACGCAGAGCCTGATTCACCTGATGCAGGTCTATTTGCGCGCAGAGCCTAAGGGGGATTTCTCAAGTTCTGCAACCGGCAGCACTGGTGCAAGCGCATGACCCTCGATAGCGAAGAAGATAGCGTCGTCACCGGCATCAATGTCACGCCGCTGGTCGACATCACTCTGGTGCTGCTCATTATCTTCATGGTAACCGCGCACTTCGTCACCGACACCGGCGTCAAAGTGAACCTGCCCAAAGCCGCGGCGGCCGAGGTGAACCCGACGCCGGCATTGACGCTGAATGTCGGCAAGAATGGTGAACTCTCGCTCATGGGGCAGAAGGTCGATGCCAATGGCCTTAAAGCCAACATGGCGCGCGAAGCAAAGCTCAACCCAGGAGTGCGCGTGGTTGTCGCTGCCGACGAAGCACTCATCTATAAAGATGTGGTGAAGATTCTCGACATCATCAAACAGGCAGGCGTGACACGCGTTGCGCTGTCATCGGAGAAATAGATGAAAATACTCAGTAGATTTACATCGGCTTCATTGCTCGCGTCGGTGGCCTTGCACGCATCTGCCGGCGGCTCATTCTATCTTTGGATAACTCTCGGCCGCAATGCACTTCTGCACGAGGTCGAGCTTTCTGCCGCGCCGCTCGTGCCGCGTTCAGCAAGCAGCCGCGCTCCCGAGCAGGTCGACGACGAATGGTTTCTGGTGCAGAAGAACCGCAAGGCAGTAAAACCCGCCGAGCCGCAGAAAAAAACTCCGCGCGAGACAAATGCATGCACCGGCAAATGCCCCGAAAGCAGCACAGGTTTCGGCGATTTTGTCCAGGCGAGCGACGCACACCGTAAACCCCGCTGGGTCGGTAACTTCATTACCGCACACGATTACCCGCTCATTGCCGCGCAGCAGGGTAAAGATGGTCGGGTCGTACTGAGCGTAATCATCGATAACGAGGGCAGGGTGCGGGATGCTGAGCTGCTCGAGGGCAGCTATGACGCGCTCAATGAAGTTGCGCTCGCGAAGGTGAGAGATGCCGTGTTTTCACCGGCATACGATAAGGACGGCAATGCGGTGGCATGCCGCGTGAGAATACCAATAAAGTTTGAGTTGAGATAAGCTCCGGCTTGCCCACGAATTAATTCGTGGGCAAGCCGGAGGGGAAAAGAATAAGGAGTAACTGAGAATGAGAATCAATTTAATTTATGGAGTGGCCGCCGTCTCGGCTGCAGCAGTCTTCGCACAACCTGTGAAGAAGCCACAAAAAGAGAAGCCGATCGCGACCCCGGTGGTTAATCCGCCTTTGGCTACAACGCCAGCTACAGCCGAGCCAAAGAGTGAAGCACAACTCGACGAAGTGGTCGTGCAGGCCAATTCGCGCGTCACCGGTTCGAAGACCGATGTGCCGATTCACGATACGCCCGCGTCGATCGTGGTCGTGCCGAAAGAGATTATCGAAGATCAGCAGTCAGTCGACATGAACCAGATGGCACGTAACGTCAGCGGGCTCACGACAACGCTCGCGGGTGGTTACGGTTTTTCTGACAGTTTTATGATGCGTGGCCTGAGCATGCGCTTCATGCGCGACGGTTTGCCCGACGGCAATACCTGGAACGGATATATGCGCACGAACACCGACGTTGAGAGCGTAGAGGTCTTGAAAGGGCCGGGGTCGGCGATCTACGGCCGCGCCGAACCGGGGGGAGTGGTGAATATCACGACCAAAAAGCCGATGGATAGTTACGGTGCGTCGCTGGAGACGATGGGCGGTTTCTGGAACACGTACCGCGCCGTGCTCGATGTTGGTGGCCCGCTCGGCACGCAGGCGCTGCCCGCGCGGCTGAATGCGTCGTATTACCATACCGATGGCTATCGGGGTATCAACCGCACAGTCGGTGAATTTCTTCCCTCATTCACATGGAAGATCAATGACAAACATGCGATCACTGTCGACTATGACTACCGCAACATCAAGGCGCGGCCCGACAACTACGGTATTCTTTTTGGGGCGGATCGCTCACTGATGAGCGTGAGTAAATCGAACACATACTATTCACCGTTCAACACCGCGACGCAGCAGGTGCACCGGGCGGTTATTTCGCACGAAGGTGTATTCTCGCAGAAATTTAAGCTGCGTTCGGCGCTCATCTATGACAACCGTGATCTGTACCTGATGCGCAATGCGGGCGGTGCGGTAAATGCTGCCGGTACGCAGATGACCGGACGCACCGCGCGCGAGCAGGGTGATAAATCCTCAGACGTCGTCTACCAGACCGAAGCTGTGCTGAAATTTCTGACGGGTGAAATGGCGCACACTCTGCTTGCCGGTATCGAGGCGCAGTCGTACAAGGTGAATACCTGGCGCACCGACTACAATCTGCCGTCGATCACGAACCTCGCGGCGCCGGTTATTGTCGAACGCAGCGCCTATGACTATGCGGCGATACCTTCATTCGATCGGCAAATCACCAACCAGACCGCGAGCGCGTACGCGCAGGAGCAGGTTGCCGTAACCGATTATCTAAAGCTGCGGGCTGGTGTTCGCCTCGACCACGCAGAGATCAAAGACGACGGCTGGCAGGGTTCTGCAAAGACCAGGCGTACTATTCAAATGTCACGCGATCTTGTGAGCTGGCAGACCGGTGCGGTGCTGCAGCCATGGAAGCCCGTGTCGTTTTATGGTGGTTATTCTGAAGGGCGCTTCATGGCGATACAGACAGAATCGACTTCGCTCTCGGTCGAACCCGAAAAATCGTCGCAGATTGAAACGGGTAATAAGCTGAATTTTTTCAAAGATAAGCTGCAGACGAATCTGGCCTTCTTTAAGACAACCCGGGAAAATTATTACGTGACCGATGCATCTGGTGTCGTGAGCCCGGTGGGCAAGAGGCTCACCGACGGCATCGAACTCGATATCATGGGCAATCCGCTCAAGGGACTCTGGCTTACCTTCAGCAGTGCATTTTACGACGCTAAGATCAAATCTACCGAACGCGTCTCGGGCGTTAACACCGAAGGCAAAGCGCCGCAGTACGTACCCGAATACACCGGCAACTTCTGGGTGACCTATGAACTGCAGTCGGGTTTTTTCCAAGGCCTTGGCTTCGGCGGCGGGCCGACGGTGAAGTCGGGTGTCTACGTCGATGCACTGAATCTTTTGCGCGTACCCGGCTACGTTGTGGCTGATGCGGTACTGTTCTACAAACGGCAAAACTGGCAGGTACAGGCGAACTTTCGCAACATCACGAACGAAGTTTATTTTGCGACACCGACTTTTTCGGGCGCACTGCCGGGCGAACCGTTCAACTTCACGCTTTCAGCGAAGGCGAGAATTTGAAAACTAACCTCTGGCACCGCCGCGTCGCCATTCTCTCCGCGGGGTTCTTACTACTCACGGCAGTAACCGGCATACTCTGGGCGTACGCACCGCACCTCTATTTCAAAGATGGTTACTTGAAGAAGAAAAACGTGAAGCCTGCGCCGGCCCTTTCGGCCGCCAGGCTATCAGCGCAAGAGGCAATCCGTCTGACAGATGCCGCCGAAAAGGTAAGCCAGGTCGAATTGGTGGTATTGCGCGCCGAGGGGGGCAGACTTGTCTTTGAGGTGGTGAGGCGCGATGGCAAATCGGCGCATTCACAGCTGGTTGACGCCATTTCGGGAGAAAAGCTCAACCCGCTGGGTGAGCAAATGGCAGCGGCGGTAGCCGCTGAGTATGTCGTGGGAAATCCCCCCTTGAAAGAGGCTACGCTGATCGAAAATTACCATCATCGCAGCGGCAAGCTCGTACCGTCGGTCTACCGCGTCGAGTTCATGGCATCGGGTAATCCGAAGATCTACATTGATCGCAACTCGGCGGCGGTCGTGGAAGAGAGCGACGACTCGCGTGCTTTTCATTTTTGGGTGATGAAATTGCACCAGTTGCAGTTTTTTGGTTTCAAGAAAGAGCTCGCAGCAATACCCGGAATCTCTTTGATTGTGCTTGTCGCCACGGGTTTGGCAATGTGGGTAAGGCGGTATCTGGGGTAGAATTCGGGCGCCGTGCTTCTCTAAAACTGGCTTTCGCGCTGTTTTTATCATAGATTATGGCCCGTGGCAGAAAACAAGCAATCCCTCATTGTTCCCATAAACCAGCTGCTTCCGCCTGAGCTTTTTATATTGCCCGTGCGGCACCGGCCGGTGTTTCCCGGCATGGTGACGCCCCTCGTCATCGCAGAGGGTAAACTTGCCGAAGCGATCGAGAATGTGCACAAGCAGAACCAGTATCTTGGGCTCGTGCTGCAGCACGACGACACGAATACCGAAGTTGGGCCCGATCAGCTCTTCAAAGTTGGCACCGCGGCGAAGATCTTGAAACGCATCAACCTGCCAGAAGGTGGTATGCATCTGCTCGTGAACTCTCTCGAGCGATTCAAAATCAATTCGTTTACGCTGAGCTCGCCGCAGATGCTGGCGAAAGTCGAATACCAGATCGAAGCGACCGAAGTGCGCGACAAAGAACTCATCGCGCTCATGCGAAGTGTGCTGAACCAGGCGAAAGAGATGATGACCGAGAATCCGTATTTCACTGAAGAGATGAAACTCACACTCATCAACGTCGAAGAACCGGGAAAAATCGCCGATTTTGTGTGCTCGGTACTCAATCTGAAACGTGAGGAGTTTCAAGAGATACTCGAGACTTTCGATATCCGTCGGCGGCTCGAGAGAACGTTGCAGTTTCTGGCCCGAGAGCTCGATCTCGTCAAACTACAGCGTAAGATTCAAGGCAAAGTAAATCAGGGTGTCGAACATAACCAGCGCGAATATTACCTGCGCGAGCAGCTCAAAGCAATCAAGAGTGAACTTCGGGGCCCCGAGACGCGCGACAAAGATGCCGAATACTATCGTCAGAAGATCGAAGCGGCCAAGTTACCGCCAGAAGCCAATGAGCGCGCACTCGACGAGTGCTCAAAGCTTGACTACGTCGACCCGAGCGCGCACGAATACACGATCATTCGCAATTATCTCGACACCATTCTCGACCTGCCATGGAACGTGCCGGCTATCGACGCGATTGAACTTCCCTTTGCGCGTCAGGTCTTGAATCGCGACCATTTCGGGCTAGATGACGTGAAAACGCGCATTCTCGAATACCTCGCGGTCAGAACCCTCAAGGCAGATGTGAAAGGTTCGATTCTTTGCCTGGTCGGGCCGCCGGGCGTGGGCAAAACTTCCTTGGGGCGGTCTATCGCAGCGGCGATGAAGAAAAAATTCTTTCGCTTCTCACTCGGTGGCATGCGCGACGAAGCTGAAATTAAGGGCCACCGACGTACCTACATCGGGGCTATGCCGGGAAAAATTATTCAGGGTCTCAAGAGCACCAAATCACGCGATATGGTCTTAATGCTCGATGAAATCGACAAACTCGGACGCTCGTACCACGGTGACCCGGCGTCTGCACTGCTCGAGGTGCTTGATCCGCAGCAGAATTTTGAATTTCGCGACCATTTTCTCGATCTGCCTTTCGATCTTTCGCAAGTGACATTTATCACAACGGCGAATACGCTCGATTCGATACCCGAGGCATTACTCGACCGCATGGAGGTCATCAGGTTGCCAGGTTACATTCTCGAAGAGAAGATGCAGATTGCAAAAAAGTATCTTGTGGGCCGTGCGATTACCGATTCAGGTCTGTCGAAAAAGCAGGCCCCGCAAATTTCGACGGCTGGTCTGCGGTTTCTCATCGATTCATACGCTCGCGAATCAGGTGTGCGGCGCCTCGAAAAAGAGATTCAAAAACTTTACCGTAAAGCCGCCGCAGCTTTGGTCGAGAAGAAATCTTTCCCAAAAAGTCTGGGTCCGAAAGAAATTCCAAAATATCTAGGCAAACCCGTGTTCACTCGAGCCGATGAATTCACGACTCTGAGCATCGGTTCGGCGCTCGGTCTCGCGTATACCTCGATGGGTGGCGCCACTCTCACGATTGAATCGCGTAAGTTCCCGGGACGGGGGCGGGTGAAATTTACCGGCCACATCGGCAAAGTGATGAATGAAAGTGCAGAAATAGCCGTCAGTTATGCGCGTTCTGTCGAATCAGATGAAAAATTCTGGACCAAGAACGATATCCACATTCACGTTCCCGATGGCGCGACACCGAAAGATGGTCCATCGGCAGGTATCACGATCACGACCGCGCTTCTCTCGCTGCTGCGTAACAAAAAAATCAAGAACGGGTATGCGATGACTGGCGAGATTCGCCTCTCGGGGGATGTCTTGCCGATCGGCGGCCTGCGTGAAAAAATTGTGGCGGCTCGCCGTGTCGGCATCAAGCGGGTTATCTTCCCGTTTGACAATGTGCGCGATTACGAAGAGCTACCGAACGATCTTAAAAAAGGCATGAAGGTGTTTCCTGTGAAGCACTACCGCGAAATTGAAAAGCTACTTTTCTGAATGAAATCTGCGCCTTCAATCGCCGGTTTTACAGAGTCTCAGGCCGAAGCAGCTGAGTCTCGAGCCGACGTTGCATTGTGGGATCGGGTATCTATTGCCCCCATGATGGACATTACCGATCGCAGGTTTCGTTATTTCATGCGACTCTTAAACAGTCGTGTGCGACTCTATACCGAAATGATCGTCTGCCATGCGATTGTGCGGGGTGACCGTGAGCGGCTGCTCGCTTTCGATACCTCGCAGCATCCGGTGGTGTTGCAGTTAGGCGGTGATGACCCGCAAATCATGGCAGAGGCAGCGCGCATTGGTGAAGCCTATGGATACGATGGCATCGATATCAATTGCGGATGCCCGAGTAATCGCGTTGAAAGCGGCAATTTCGGAGTGTGCCTTATGCGTTCGCCCGATCTCGTCGCGCGCATCGTTGTGGCAATTCGTGCTGCGGTCAAAATCAAGGTGAGCGTAAAATGCCGTATCGGCATAACCGGAGAATATTCAGAGAAGTCGCTTCATTCGTTTGCGCAGACCGTATTTGATGCAGGCGTTGATACGTTGACCGTGCACGCGCGGACTGCGACTATCGGTGGTCTGGGTGTGGTCGATGGCGCCGAAACGGGAACCAAAACAGGTGCACTGTCACCTAAGCAGAACCGTGAAATTCCGCCCTTGCAATACGACGTCGCGTACGCGCTCAAGCAAAGGTTTCCCGGTAAGCTCATCGAGATCAATGGGGGAATCAAAACGGTACAGGCCATTCGCTCGCACCTGCAGCATGTAGATAGAGTTATGATTGGGCGTCTCGCGCACGAAGACCCATATTTTTTTCAGTTTCAAGAAGAAGCAGCAGCGACATCGCGCATCGAGATTCTTGAGGCGATGGCCGAATACGCTGCCCGCCACGAAAAACCCGAAATGAGCGCAGCAAAATTCTTCAGCAACATGCTGAATCTGTTTCACGGAATCGCCGGCGCTCGCCTGGTGCGACGGTATCTGAGCGAGCAAGGCCGCGGACTATCGCCGCAGAAAGCCGTTGCCGGCCTGCGCGAGCAACAGATCGTTGATTGAGCGAAACCTGGCAGGCTCCGGAATCTTGCTAACAGTTTCATTTTTCAGGAAACTGTTAGCTAATCGCTTTCCCGCAGGTCACCTTTCAGCCGCATAGGCCGTGCGCAGGTATCGCATCAAAGCGGTGTTACCCTTTCTGTTTTTGGCGCTTACAGCGTCGGCAGCTTTTGCAGAATCGCGACGGTTTACATGCCGGGCGATCGATCCGCGCAGCCGCAAGATAGTGTTTACCTGTTCGGGTGTAGAAGTGTTCAAGGCGAGCCGGCCGGTCAATACCGAAATAGTATACCGCAACGCAAAGGGAAGAATATTTGCGCGGGAAAAACTCGCCTATCGCAGAGACCGCATTTCACCCGATGTAACTCTTAACGACAATCGTGACGGTCGCCGGGAAACTGTCGAACGTAACCCACCTCATTTTATTGTGACGACACAAGAGTCTGCGAAGGCGCCGATCGTTATCTCTACGGTCAACCTGCCTGACGCCGAATATGCGGGGTTAACGATTCCTGCTATACCGAGGTATCTTTCTGAAACATTTGCCGATAAACCGGTCGATACCCGTCACATTTTTTACTGCCTTTTCCCTCAGGAAAAGAAGTTGCTGCGGTTGCGCGCGACTCTTGAAGCATTTGTAAAATACCGCGGCAGAGAAGCGTTGCGGCTGCGGGTGCAGCCCGACAACTTTGTCTACCGCTGGTTTTCTGATCCCGTGCGGCTGACGATCAGCAAAAAAAACGGACGTATGTTACGTTACGAAGGCCTGCACTATATCAGAGACCCGCAAACGGGACACGGCAGCATTGTCGATCTTTCGTTTGCGTGGTAGCGTGATGCGTCAGCGCTTCTTCTTGCGTTTTTTGCGCGGCGATTCTTCACCATTGTCTTCTGCGAAAGCAACACCTGCATCACTTGTGGTAGTTTCAGTTTCGGGTACGCTTCGCCCTGGCACCGATGGTGTGAGTTCGTTGCGTTTGCTGAAGATCATTGTGTAAAGCGCCGGCAGAAGCAGCGCGGTCAGCATCGTTGCGATAATCAATCCGCCGATGACAACACTGGCGAGCGGTTTTTGTACTTCTGACCCGAGGCCCGAGTTAATCGCCATCGGTAAGAAGCCGAGACCTGCAACCAGCGTTGTAATCACCACGGGCCGAAAGCGATCGAGAGTGCCTTCGAGCACGAGTTTCTTTACCGATTCGTCGGGAAACTTTTCCAGCAGCTCGTCATAGTGACTCACGAGCACGAGGCTGTTCAAGATCGCAATACCCATGAGGGCAATAAATCCTACGCCTGCCGAAATACTGAAATTCATGCCCAACACGCTGAGCGTGAGTACACCGCCGACAATCGCGGTGGGAATTCCCATGAACACGAGCAGTGATTGCCTGTGGCTGCCGAAATAGCGCACCAGCAATAAGAAAATTGCCGCAAGCGTCAGCGGTACAATTACGCCGAGTCGTGCTTTTGCGCGCTGCAGGTTTTTGAACTGTCCGCCCCAGGTTATTTCATAAAATTCAGGGAGTTTGAGCTCTTTGTTTATTGCCGCCTGCGCATTCTTAACGAAAGTTTCAACGTCAATGTCGTCGAGGTTAATCGAGAGCGCGGCATAGCGGCGTCCCTGGCTACGGGCAATTGTTGAGACCTGTTCGCGCTCTTCGATATTGGCGACCTTATAAAGGGGCACGCTGCCACCCGCTTCGAGCCCTACGGGAATCGTGCGAATCTGTTTCACATCATTGCGCAATTTGGGATCAAGTCGGGTAATAATGGGAAAGCGGTACGCGCCTTCGTACAGGTTGCCTATCTTATGCCCGCTCATGGCCATCTCAACGACTTTGTTCACATCTTCGAGCGCAAGGCCATAGTACGAGATGGCATTATAGTTCAGTTCAATATCAAGTACGGGACTTTTCGACAGGGCGATAATAGGGTCTGATTGTACGCTCTCAACACCTTTGATTTTTTCAATGATCGCCTTACCCTGCGTCGAGATTTCAAACAGTTTGTCGAGATCGAGTCCGTAAACGCGCATTGTGACATCGGCGCGCGAACCTTCGAGCATCTCGTTAAAGCGCATCTCAATCGGCTGTGTGCTTGAAGCTTCTTGTGTACCGATTGTTTTATCCGCGTCGATTGCTTCGACAATCTCTTTGTAGAGAGCGTCTTTTGTAAGTGTCTTTCCGTTCTTCTTGCGCCATTTCGAAGTGTCCTTTTCGAGGATTACGAATGTATCTGCAAAGAAGACGCCTGCGGGGTCTGTCGCCGATTGCGGCGTACCAAAGCGACTGTAGACCTCTTTAACCTCAGGGAAACTTGTAATGATATTATCGGATTTCTTCTGCATGGTGAGTACAGCGTCAAAACTCGAATAAACCGGTCGGCTGAAGTTGATCACCATGTCGCCTTCGTTTAGCTGCGGTATAAAATCGCCGCCCATGCGAAAGAACAGACCGATGGAAATCACGGTAAGAGCAACCGTGGGGATAATAATCGGATAAGGCCGGTTGAGTGCAAAATTCAGCAACGGCTCGTAACCTTTGAGAATGTATTTTAGCAGCAGGGGCGTGCTGTGGTGAGCTCCGTGCTCGCCGGGCTTAACTTTTAGTTTGAAGAACATATAGCCCAAAACCGGCATGAGAACGATTGCAAGCAACAGAGACGCAAACATCGCGAGCAAGACCGTCTGCGCCATGGGCTTGAACATCTTGCCTTCGACGCCTTCAAGCGCAAGCAGCGGAATAAAAACACCCATGATAATCAGAAGGGCCGTGATGATAGGCCGCAGTACTTCGAGAGACGATTCGAGAATCAGGTTGCGTTTTCGATTGCCTTCGAGCGGCAGCGAATGGTCGTGTTCTTCCATGCGCCGTATAATATTCTCGAACATGACCACTGAACCATCGACCAATAGACCAAAGTCGATGGCGCCCAGGCTCATAAGATTGCCTGAAACATTAAAGTAGTTCATGCCGATAACGGCGATCAGCATCGAAACGGGAATCGCGAGTGAAACCAGAATCGCTGCGCGCACATTGCCCAGAATGAGTAAAAGCACGATGACGACAAAACCCGCGCCTTCGGCGAGGTTCTTGAAAACCGTTTTGACGGTTGCGTTGACCAGATAGTCGCGCGAATAGAGCGTTTTGACCTGAACATCTTGGGGCAGATCGAGATCTTTGAATGCCTCACCGATTGCGGCGGCGACGTTGCGGCTGTTCGCGCCAGCGAGCATCATCGGCATACCGATCACGGCTTCTTGCCCGCGATATGTGGCACCGCCGAGCGGCTGGGGATGGTGAATCTGAACGTCACAAATTTCACCGAGTTTGATCGGCGCGCCGAAAAACGATCGTTTTACCGGCACCTTACGAATTTTGTCGAGATCGGTCACGCGGCCTAGCGTGCGAATGACGATCTGTTTACCGTCTCGCTGAATATAGCCGCCGCCATAGTTCTCACCGATGGTGTTGAGCCGTTCTGCCACTTGTTCAATGGTTAATCCGTATTGTTCAAGTTTACGCGTGTTGATGTTGACGTGAATTTCTTTCGGGTAACCGCCGAAGGTATCGACGTCGGCCACGCCTTTGACGCCTTTTAGCTGGCGCTTGATGACATAATCCTGCACCGTACGCAGATAGATCAGACGGTCTTTTTCTGGTTTTTTGGCCAGTTCAGTGTCGGGTTTGGCTTCGACAACGTAGAAGAAAACTTCACCGAGGCCAGTCGATAGCGGGGCGAGTTCAGGTACAATGCCGGCCGGCAGACTGTCTTGTACCTGATTGAGGCGCTCACTAATCTGCTGGCGCGCTAGATAGACGTTGGCGTCTTCTTCAAATACGATAGTGATCAGAGAGAGACCGTATTTTGAAATAGAGCGAATTTCTTCAACTTTAGGTATGCCCTGCAGCTCAGTTTCAATAATGTATGTGACCGTCGATTCAACCTTCTGCGGGTCGAGCGCGCCGGTTTTAGTGATTACCATCGACTGTACATTGGTGACGTCGGGCACAGCATCGACAGGCAGCCTAAGCGCAGAAAAAACACCGCCGATGCACAGCATCGCGATCGCACCGAGTACAACCGGGCGGTTGTTCAGCGACCAATCAATGAGCTTGGAAAACATGTAGATCCCCTTTGTAGTCTGCGTTATCACCCATGAGGTAAATCATTTGGGTAATGACGCGTACGAGTTCGAGCTGCGTATCGTAATAAGAACTGAGCGCCTGGTGTGTCTGCAGCTCGAGTTCAAGGTATGACAAGAGGTCAATGCGGCCGAGCTTGAGTTCGCGGTCGGCAAAAAGCATCTGCTTTTCGAGGCTCGTGATCTTATCCGCTTCGAAATCATCAAAAAGTTTCTTCTTCTGCGTGTATTCTGCATGCGCTGCTTTCGCGAGTTGTAATACTTCGCGTTTCACATAATTCTGCTCGGCGCGTGCGGCCTCGAGCTTCTTTTCTGAAGACTCGACACCCGCCCGGTTTGCGTTGAGCACCGGAATCGGCACCGTAACTGCGCCGCCGAAGAATTGATTGATACCCGGATTCTCAAGCGCCTCGCGGCGGTAGAACGCACTTACCGATACGTCAGGCAGCGGTACGCGTTTTTGATAAGAGACTTCTGCTTCGATGCGGGCTATCTCGCTGCTCTTCGCTTTCATGCGACGATTGCCATTTCTAACTTTTTCTAAATAGGTTTCGATAGGCATATCTTTGAGATCGCTGAGCCACGGCGTTACTACCTTTACCTTTTCTTTCTGATTGAGATAGATGTTGAGTTTCTGCCACGAGCTTTCGGTCTCGGCGAGTGCGGTGTTGAGGCTCTTTTGCAGGGCGATCAGCTGGTTGTTTACGATGTTACGCTGCACGATTTTTGCCGGCGATGCGTATGCCTGAGCGCGCATGTAAGTGCGCATCAGCGACATGCGCTTGATGCGATTGTTGATTTGTGAGGCCCTGAGCTCCGCAATACTGAATGCGTACGCATAATAAGAAGCTTCGAGGGTCAGCGAAGAAGTGAGGTCTTGACCTTCGATCTGCTGGCGTTCAGCTTCGCGTTCATAGACTTCAAGTTGTTTGCCCATTTTTCCGGGAAAGTAAATCGGTTGCGTGACGCGCAGGTCATACGTCATGTTGTTGTTCATCGTGTCTTTGAGGCGGCCGAGTTCGGCGGTCACGAGAGGGTTTTGCCAGGCTGTCGTCTGCCGGCCCTGCGCCTGGGTGCTTTCAACTTTAAGCTTTTGCGCGGCCACCAGCTCGCTGTGCGTTCGCACGCGGGTAGTTATCTGCTCAAGCGTAAACTCGGTGCGGTCTTCTGGCTCTTCTGTCTCGATCAATTCTTCGCTCTGCACGGTCGCGAGCGGCACAACGAGAAAGAAAA
Source organism: uncultured Leptospiraceae bacterium (assembly GCA_942492915.1). Classification (GTDB taxonomy): domain Bacteria; phylum Spirochaetota; class Leptospiria; order Turneriellales; family Turneriellaceae; genus Turneriella. Next base: position 2,447,008 of record OW818662.1, on the reverse strand, counting down.
TCAGAATCTTGTTGAATCGCATGCAGACACTCCGTGAATTTTGTTCATGTTGTTAATCATTTAACCCGAGAGACCTGATCCCTGAAGGTAATTGGCATAAAGCGGGTGAAAGCCTGTGGCAAAAAATTTAGCTGCGCTGATGCGGCGCTCAACTGGGTCTGCCGATCTTTTATCATCTAGTTTGAGTGCTCGCAAAATCGTGCTTCGTAGTTGAGGATTTCCGTCGTGTACGTTATAGACGCCGTGCAGGGCATGCTTCGCCACATGTCTGACGGCGCTTGCTGCGTCATCGCGGTGAATGAAATGTATAAGTTTATCATCCGCATAAGTCACACCCGACTTGCCGTAAATGGGGCGTTCGTCACTATAGAGCCCAGCCAGGCGCAGCACCGCAGCACCCGGCGCTGTGAGGGCGATTCTTTCGGCTTCAAGCAATATGCCTGCCCGGTCTGAATGAGGTGACCCCTCATTCTCGGAATAGGTTCCCGCAGAATCGGGATAAACCGCGGTGCTGGAAATGTAGATGTATTGCGCCGGCCGCACGGCTGTCAGAAAATTTGCCTGCGCATTACAGTAGGTTTTTCGGTAGAGTTCACTATCACGCCGGCCAGGGGCGAGGCAGAACACGGCAAGATCAAACGCATTTCTGTCGAGCGCTGGCGGTGCCACGGTTAGGTCACACTGAACAAATTGTATGCCAATAGCCATGGAGGGCTTTGCAACGCTGCGTCTTATGACGCTAATTTCATACCCTGCTGTGGCCAGTTCTTCTGCAATTTTGTGACCGAGAAAGCCAAAGCCTGCGATAATGGCGCGCATGCGGCTAGGGCAGATGTTCGAAGCAGGTCTGCGAGAAGAAAGTGACGCTTGCTGTGACCGCAAGGTTGTGGCCGCAGCAAATGTTTTCTCCCCTTGACTACGATCTTTTTACGATTCGACAAGTCTGCGCACCGGGCCAGACGCACCTTGCTTGTCCCGATATGCGGGTGCATTCGATAACCACATCGTCTACTGAGGTTAAGCCCGGTTCGCTGTTCGTTCCACTGGTCGACCGTCGCGATGGCCATGAGTTTATCGACGATGCGGTGAGCCGCGGCGCCGCCTGCTTCTTCATGAAAGAGGGGCACGCGATCGCGAAAAAGCTTAAAGGCGATGTTCTGCAGCGAAGCATTGTCGTGAAAGATCCACTGCTGGCGCTGGGGCAACTCGCACACTTCCATCGCCGCCGTTTTGCTCCCCTTGTGATTGCGGTCACCGGATCGAACGGCAAGACCACCACCAAAGAAATGCTCTCGCAGATTTTTCGCGCGGCGCTCGGTGCAAAAAGTGTCAGCACCGAGAAGAATTACAACAACCATATTGGCGTTCCGTTTACCTTGTTGCGTATCAGAAAAAATACCCGTGTTGCGATTATCGAAATGGGCATGAACCATGCCGGCGAAATTGCTTATCTCTCGAAGCTCGCCGAGCCGCATGCTGCAATCATCAGCAGCATCGGCCACGCCCATATTGAATTTCTGGGTTCGCTACAGGCAATCGCAAGAGCTAAGGCCGAGATCTTGTCAGGCATAAAACCCGGCGGATCGCTTTACGTTCCGGCGGGTGTTGCGGAATACAAGACGCTTGCCGCAGCTGCAAGGCAGACCGGAAACCCGATTCGTGCGATAGACATGAAAGGAAAATCGGCATTGAAAATTGTCAACAGATCTGCAAAAGGTTACGTGCTGCAGCTGCAGAAGCAGCGTATCGAATTTCGCCATGCCAACTCCGCATGGGTATCAAATCTTGCGCTCGCTGTTCAGGTCGCGATCGATAATGGAATCGTAGTGAATGATATCACCCGGGCGATAAAATCTTTTAAGCCGGCCGCAGGTAGAATGCAGCTGCGGCGTGGGCGCTTCACAGTTATTGACGACGGTTATAACGCAAACCCTGATTCAGCACTGGCATCGATTGATTCGGCGCTGCAGATTGCTGAAGGCAGACCCGTTATATGCATTTTCGGTGAATTCAAAGAGCTGGGTAAATTCAGCAAACGCCTGCATGAATGGACAGGCGTTCAGGCAGCGAAGCGAGGTGTGGCGGCTTTTTATGGTATGGGCGACGGCATGCGCCACGCGGTGCGCGCTTTTTCCCGAAGCGCCCAAAAGCCGAGTGATTGTGATTGGTTCTCCCGAGACGATACTGCGGCATTGCTTGAGCGCATGCAGTCGCAACCGCGGTCTGCCGTGGTGCTCGTCAAAGGTTCGCGTTCGATGAAAATGGAAGAAATCGTCGCACTGCTCACGAATATTTCTTCAAGTACCAATCGACAGTCTTCTTGATTCCGCTTTCGAAATTTTCGGCGGCTTTCCAACCGAGTTCATTTTCGATCTTTGTCGCGTCGATCGCATAGCGCCGGTCGTGCCCGGGGCGATCAGCTACAAAAGAAATGAGATCTTTGTAGTGTTCAATTTTTAGTCCCCGCTTTTTGGGTTCTGCGACCTGCTGCAAGATCTCAGTAATCGTGCTCACAATTTGCAGGTTATTCCGTTCATTGCGGCCACCAATGTTATACGTCTCGCCCGCTTTCCCGTTGTGAAAGGCCAGGTCAATGCCGGTGCAATGGTCCCGCACGTAGAGCCAGTCGCGAACGTTTTTGCCGTCGCCGTAGATCGGAATCTTTTCACCTGCAAGCGCTTTGCGTATAATGGTTGGTATCAGCTTTTCGTTATGCTGGTGCGGACCGTAGTTGTTCGAGCAGTTTGTGATGACGCTGTCGAGCCCGTAGGTATGGTGCCAGGCACGTGCTAAAAAATCACTGCCGGCTTTTGAAGCGCTGTATGGGCTGTTGGGTGCGTAGGCAGTGTCTTCGCGAAAAAGCCCCGTTTCGCCGAGCGATCCGTATACTTCGTCTGTGCTGACGTGCAGAAACCGGCATTTCTCTTTACCCGATTTTGTTTTGAATGGCGCATCAAGCCAGTGTGCGCGGGCAGCTTCGAGCAGCGAGAGGGTACCTTTCACATTCGTTTCAATAAAGACTGCGGGTCCCGAAATGGAATTGTCGACATGCGATTCGGCAGCGAAATGTATCACTCCAGAAATATTCTTGTCGGTGAAAAGTCGGAAAACCAGATCTTTATCGAGTATATCACCCTCAATGAGTTCATAGCGCGGGTTCTGTGCAACCGAGGCGAGGTATTCTTTGTTCGCGGCATAGGTCAGCTTGTCGAGATTCACCACCCGGTAATCGGGATATTTCCCGAGTATGTGCAGAATGAAGTTTGAACCGATGAAGCCCGCGCCCCCGGTCACCAGAATTGTTTTCATGCGTTGTCTCCTGTGGGTTGTTGGCTGGCGACGACGGCATCGCCTAAGGCTGCGCGCCAGTGCCGAATGGGAAATTGAAAGTCCTGTGCAAATTTGCGCGGCCATAGCGCGCTATAAGCCGGTCGTGGGGTTGCAACCGGGTATTCATGGCTCAAGATCGGGTCTACCTGCGTGTCCATTCGCGCAATTTCAAAAATAGAATTTGCGAAATCATACCAGGTGGTCACTCCAAAGTTGGAAAAATGATAAATTGCTAGCGAATCTGCCGGCGGTCTTTGGCTTATAACAGCCAGCATTTGCCACAGTCCCCGCGCCAGATCTACCGCATAAGTTGGTGACCCATGCTGGTCTGCGATGACCGTCAGGCGAGACTTTTCTTTGCCGAGGCGTAGCATCGTTTTCATGAAATTCGCGTTAAACTCAGAATACAACCATGAGGTTCTGACGATTGCTCCGGGCACATTTGCCTGTATCAGTGCGTTCTCGCCGGCAGCCTTGCTTTGCGCGTAGATACCTACCGGGTTTGTCGCTTGCGTCTCGTCAATGGGGCGGTTAAACGCACCATGAAAAACAAAATCGGTCGAAATGTGGATCAAACAAATACCGAGCTCTGCACATGCGCTGCCGAGATTTTTCACAGCTTGTTCGTTTGCGGCGTACGCTGCCACAGCTTCTTTCTCTGCCAAATCAACTTTTGTGTATGCGGCGGCATTGATGACGAAAGCCGGTTTCGCGTCGCGTAACTGCGTTTCAATACTGAGGGCGTTGGTCAGGTCGAGCTCTTGTTTCCCAGGATAATCAACAGTAAATTGCGCAGGTTGCGTTTTTTCCAGGCATTTTGCCAGCTGTCCGTTACCACCTGTGACGAGAACTCTCATGACGGTGGTCTTACTGCGCGGCAAACAATTCGGCTTCTCTTAGAAGCGGCAGCGCCCGGTCTTTTTCAGAAGTCAGCAGCTCTTGTGCTTCGAGTTGCCAATCGATTTTCAATTCGGGATCGCTGAACAGAATACCCCGTTCGTGTTCGCGTGAGTAGAAGTTGTCGACTTTGTATTGAAAAATCGCCTTCTCTGATAACACCGCAAAACCGTGCGCAAAGCCCCGCGGCACGAAAAGTTGTTCATGCTTTTCGTCGTCGAGCACATAGGTATAGACGCTCCCGAAATGGGCAGATGATTTACGTATATCAACTACCACATCGAGTACCTTGCCGACCGCGACCCTGACCAATTTTGCCTGCGCCATTGAGCCGATCTGGTAATGAAGGCCGCGTAGCACGCCACGCCCTGAAAGGGATTCATTGTCCTGCACAAAAACTTCATTGATACCCCATTTGCTGACAAAGGTATTTCGATTGTAAGGTTCAAAAAAATAGCCACGCGCGTCGCCGTGCACGGTTGGCGTGATCAATACCGGTTTGGGGTATTTCAGCTCCACGGTGAGTTTGTTTCAGCAAGACGCAGCAGGTACTTGCCATACTCGATTTTTTCGAGAGGTTTTGCAAGTTTTATCAGTTGCTCGCGCGTAATGTATTTCTTAACGAACGCTATCTCTTCGATGCAGGCAACTTTTAATGCCTGCCGCTTTTCAATCAGGCTGACGAAATGACTTGCGTCGAGCAATGAATCGTGTGTTCCCGTGTCGAGCCATGCGTAACCGCGACCCATGATATTCACCCGCAGGCGCTTTTGCTCAAGGAAAACCCGATTCAGGTCGGTGATTTCGAGCTCGCCGCGAGCTGATGGTTTTAGCCGCCTTGCTTCTGCTATAACAGTGTTGTCGTAAAAATACAAGCCGACCACAGCGTAATTGCTCTTGGGTTTCAGCGGCTTTTCTTCAATCGACAGCGCGTTGAAGTTCTTGTCGAATTCGACGACACCGTAACGCTCCGGGTCATGCACCGGGTACGCAAATACTTCTGCGCCACCATCTCGCTCAGTACGCTGTGCGGCTTCCGTCAGAAGTTCGGTCAGATGGTGGCCGTGGAAAATATTGTCGCCCAGCACCAGCGCGACCGAGTCATTACCCGCAAAATCCGCACCTATAATAAACGCCTGCGCCAGACCGTCGGGCGATGGCTGTTCGGCGTAACTGAATTTTAGCCCAATCTCTTCGCCGGTGCCAAGCAGCTCGCGAAACCGGGGCAGGTCGTGTGGTGTTGAGATAATCAGAATTTCACGAATGCCGGCCAGCATCAGCGCCGACAGTGGGTAATAAATCATCGGCTTGTCGTAGATTGGCATCAGCTGCTTTGAGATAACCCGCGTTACCGGGTACAGGCGCGTGCCCGAGCCACCGGCAAGAATAATACCTTTCATTTGCGCCTGCCTTTTTTCGCTGTTGATTTCGAAACTTTCTTCTTTGGCGCCGGCTCAGCCTCGACCTGTGGCTCCGCCATGGCCTGCAGGGCGGGCATGGCGCTGGCGGCCCGGCGTGTCTGCGCGTAGGTCATGGCGGTGAAGCCGGCAATAATTGCCAGCGCAGCGAGCACGGCAAAATAAAGATAACGAATACGTTCGGCGGCCACGCGCTCTGCGTTGCGGCGGTAAAGCTCTTCGGTCAGCCAGAAGAGCCGCTGTTCTTCTGGCCTGTGGGCCTTCTTAAATACTGTGGTAATTCTTTGCAGGTCTTCGTCGCTGAATGTGGCGATACGCGCCCGGGCGCGCCCGGTATCCGCATCGAGAAATGCACGCGTTTCACTGGCCAGTTTTTCCGGCAATGCGTCGGTATCAAAGCTTGCCGCAAAGGCGGCAGACCCGGCAAAACAAACCGAAGCCAGTATGAGAAACTTAGACCTTATACCCATGCGCACCTGCCAAAGCCTTTTCAGACCGAAATCTAGCAACCAATATGCAGAAGAAGAGCAGGCTGAAAGCAGAAAAATTCAACCAGAATGCTTTGCGCATCATCGGGTCGAGCACTCCGGATCCCGCTTTCTGTGCGAATACAGGGCCGGGATGCGATGCGGTTTTCCAGATGTAGATCGCGGCGACCACGAGCGCAGCATTTGCGAGGGCGAGCAGGGCGAGCACCGCGCCGATGCGCGCACCTTTTTCAGAATCATGTATTGTCGCACGTAGTAAGATGTATCCGTTATAGACCATCCACATCACAAAAAATGAAATCAGGCGCTCGTCGCCCCAGTTCCAGAAAGTACCCCAAACGGGTTTCGCCCATAATGGTCCGGTGACGAGTACGGTTGTGGTGAACACCCAGCCGGTCTTGATGAAGGCGCGAGCCCACGCATCGTCGCGCATGCTGCGGCTTCTTAAATAGCGTATACTCATGACCGCGCCGCCAATAAAAGCGATAAACGACACCCAAACGAGCGGCACATGGAAATAGAATATCCGCTGCACGTTACCCTGCATCGCATCTGCGGGTGCTTCTAGGAGCGCCACGTGCGCAGAGTAGGCGCCCAGCGCGAAGGTTAAAATCAGCAGGATATAGAACCGCACGAATTTTGCCTTGTGTTTGCCTATTCCAGCGTGTCGTCTTCAGAGAAAATGGCCGTGATGTTGGTTTGGGGAGTTACGTCGAAGCTGTAATTGACTACCGGCACTTTGGGTGCGATGACACGTCCCGCAATCTCGAGTACCTCAACCGCGGCGCGCTCTTCGACGACGATCTTGTCGCCATTGGCGATAGAATCATCAAACGTTGATTTCGGTGCAACAACGAAAAACGGAATCCGGTGCGCTTTGGCCAGAACAGAAAGCGAATACGTACCTATCTTGTTCGCGACATCGCCGTTTGCCGCAATGCGATCAGCGCCCACAAAAACCGCATCGATCAGTTTTTTCTGCATCAGGTATGCGGCCTGTGAATCGACAGTGAGCGTAACGGGAATCTTATCTTTCAATAGTTCAAACGCCGTCAGTCGTGAGCCCTGCAGATAAGGTCGCGTTTCATCGGCGTAGACCATATTGATTTTGCCCTTCTCGTGCAGTACGCGAATCGCGCCGAGAGCGGTGCCGATTCCCCCGGTAGCGAGAGAGCCAGTATTGCAATGGGTAAGAATATTGTACTTCTCTTTGGGATATTTAGTCAGCAGATATTTCACGGCGTTGTTCGACATTTTGAGGCAGCGTTCTGCGTCATCGTTGTGAATCTCGAGCGCCTTTTCGTAGAGCGCCAGAAGCAGTTTAAGGCTTGAATCCTTAGCTTTCGGGGCATCGCCGATAAAAAACGGCGTTGCAACCTGCACCATCTGCTGCGTCGCCCACATCAGATTGACTGCCGTCGGGCGTGCTGCATCGAGCTGTTGTTTCTGTTTTTTCAGCAAATCAAGCGTAAGCTTCTTGTTTTTCTTGGATGCTTCCCATGCAGTAAGGTACATTCCATACGCAGCGCTGATACCGATTGCTGGTGCGCCGCGCACGACCATTTCTTTGATGGCCTTGGCCACGTCGGTACCGTTTGAGCAGGTAACATAATCGAGTTTGTGCGGCAGCAATTTCTGATTGAGCAGCTGAATCTTGTCTCGCGCTGCCTTGATAAATGAGAGGTTCGTCTTCATTATACTTCCTGAAAGTTATTTTGCGGGTCTATTCGTCGAAGAGTCGGCTGCAGCTGAAGAAGCAGGGGGCTCTTGCTTCACGGGCCGCAGCAGTGGAAATAGTATCACGTCTTTGATGCTCGCTTTGTTGGCGAAGAGCATCACGAGTCGATCGATGCCGATGCCGAGTCCGCCGGTGGGCGGCATACCGACTTTGAGCGCGGTGACGAAGTCATCATCGGTCGCCATTGTCTCTTCTGCCCCGCTCGCCTTTTGCGCGGCCTGTTCGCTGAAGCGGCGGTCTTGTTCGAGCGGATCGTTGAGTTCGCTGAACGCATTACCCATTTCACGGCCCGTGATGTATGGTTCGAATCTTTCTACCAGATGCGGATTCCCGGGAATTGATTTAGCGAGCGGCGATATCGCTTTCGGGTAGTGCATGACAATCGTGGGCTGAATCAGGTTGGGTTCAACTTTTTCAGAGAAGACCAGGTCGACGACTTCCCAGAAGGTGTGCAGATTTTCTGCCTTGAGACCGATCGATGCCGCCATTTTTTTAGCCTCGGTTGCAGACGGGTTTTCATCGCCGAGATATTTTTCAAAATCAAGGCCCGTAGCTTCTTTAATGCTGTCGAGGTATGCAATGCGCTTCCAGGGTTTCTTCAGTGAAATTTTGGCGTCGCCGTAAGGCAATTCGGTCGAGCCGATGAGTTTTACAGCGAGGGTTTCGAAAATATCTTCGGTCAGCTGCATCATGGTGTTGTAATCTGCATATGCCTGATAGATCTCAATCATCGTAAATTCAGGATTATGCTTCGTACTGATGCCCTCATTGCGAAAATTGCGGTTCATCTCAAAAACTTTTTCGTAGCCGCCGACAATCAGGCGCTTCAGATACAGTTCGGGGGCTATCCTCATGTAGAGGTCGATGTCGAGCGCGTTATGGTGCGTCGTGAATGGGCGTGCCGCAGCACCGGAAGCGATCGCCTGCATCATGGGCGTTTCAACTTCCATAAAGCCCCGGCTGTGCAGCAGGTCGCGAATCTCGCGCAAGATCGCAGAGCGCAGTGCAAATGTTGCGCGTGCGTCAGGGTTTACGGCGAGATCGACGTAACGCTGGCGGTACCTGAGTTCGATGTCGCTGATGCCATCGTAAGTTTCGCCGTCTTTTTCTTTTACCACCGGCAGGGGATGCAGATTCTTCGCGAGCATCACCAGCTCATCGGCGTGAATGCTGGCCTCGCCGGTTTTGGTACGAAAAGGCTTACCGCGAACGCCGATGATGTCGCCCAAGTCGAGTTGCCGCAGCACAAAATAGTCGTTTTCGTTCAGGGTCTTGTTGCCTGCATAAAGCTGAATGCGGCCCGTTTGGTCCTGAATTTGCAGAAACTGGGCCTTGCCCATGTCGCGAATTGCCACAACCCGGCCGGCCGTCGCAATCTGAGCCGCGTCTTCTGCGGGCGTCAGGTCGTTGTTGTCGCCAAAAAAGGTCTTGCGAATCGCAGAGATATCTTCTTTATTAGAGAATCTTACGGGATAAGGATCTATACCTTTCGCGAGAATTGCATTGAGTTTGTGCAGGCGCTGTGCTTCGAGCGAAGTTTGATCGACCGGGCCTGCCGCAGCTGTAGATAAATTACCGGATAGTTCGCTCATTAAGGCCAGAAACCTGAATTTTGACACCCTGTAAAGGCAACGGGCGCCAAGGCCGTGAATTTCCCTTATGCCTTGCGTTCTTGTGCTTTGGTTACCTGAATCGGCAGGTAGAAGAAATCCTGCCCCAAAAACCGCAGAATTTTCACGTGGTAAAGATACGAAATTTCACTCTCGACCAGGTGCCCCAGGGTCTTGACATCGTGAATATTGAGGGCCCGCAGTAGTACCGGATCTTTCTTTATTTTCACCAGCAATTTGAGCTGATGGTCTTGCCATTCGCTGCGTATAGTTTCGAGCAGGCGGTCGTAGGCCGTATAACTGTTGCGTTCGGCGCGCGGCACCTGCGTGTAAACGTTGTCGTCCCACCAGTCTTTGAGTACGTACTTTACGTATTCGAACGGCAGTTCGCGTACCATTTGGTTTCGTTTGAGGTGCCGGTGCACATAACCAGTACGGCCTATGCGCATGAAGTGCGTGCAGACTTTTATGAAAAAAACAGGACCAAAGTGGTAGAGAAAGAATTTCTGGTCGGCTTCGGCAATATTCATCTGTTGCATGAGCAGCGTGTCGCACGTAAATTGAAAGTAACTATTCAAAAACGTCTGGTATTCGCCCACACGATCTTTGTTGCGGGCGGCTGAAATAAACTTGCGTATGATATCTTGCCGCAAGGCATCGTCTTCGGCGCCGAGGTGCGTCTCGACGTAGATCGAGCGCTTAACTTTCGCCTCTTCGATGTCATAACGCGACTGGTTGATTTCAAGCACATACGCGTGTGTTTGGTTGAAATGTTCTGAGCCCCGCGTATCGAGCAGAAACGGTGACTTTACCGAAGTGTCCCGCACCTCTTTGACAGGCTCTGCCGCCCTCGTGCGGCTGTCGCTGCGCCCCGACTGCGGTGTGAAACCTTCGATAATTTCTGCGAGGTCTTCCCTGAACACGGCAGAGTAGGTATAGTTTATCTGGCTGGTATAGTGGCCGCGAATGGAAACTTTGCCACCGACGATTTCTTCAGAATCTACCTTGAGAAGATATGCAAGACGACGCAGCAGCAGGTTGGTAAGATTACAAAGATCAATGCGCGGGTAGACGCGATAGGTCAGTAGCTGCTCCATGAAATGTTTTTCAGCGTTCGACGGGTTAAATGCTTCGAACAGGTTTGCGAGTTTCCACCAATGTTCGATAACGTTCATGTTGAACTCGCGAATAATTTCGTAGGTTCGAATCAGTTTTGCAAACTCAACCTTCGGGTCTTCCATGTCAGAATCGCTGAAGTGGTTGTAATATTCCCGGTGCGCTGTCGTTTCGAGGGTGCGGTTCGAAAGTTCTGATTCTATATTACCGTAAAGTCGCATGATCGCGACTAGAGTCGAATCAATTTCTTTGATATTCTTGTTGATTTCTTTGCGTGTCTCGGGAGGTGCCGTCGAAAGAAATTTTTGAATATTGTCGGCGTTGACCAGATGCGCTTCGAGACCTTTTAAAAAGCCGCCTTTAAACGGCAAAAGGTGTTTGGTCGCTTCGGCAGAATCGGCCGGGTTAACCGCATCGTAGTTGAATTCAGGTTGATACGAGAAGGTTCCCAATGTTCGCTCCGCCTGAGAGATCAGCTGCCGGGTGATGATGCCGGCGTGCGGTATGTGCTTGCTTCATTCGAAATGCGCTGAAAGAACTCAGGAATATTGATCCGTCGGTTTTTTATTTCATCCGGAGAAAAGAAAATGGTGCCGACTGCACCTTTCTTGATGGGAATATCTGAATAGACAAAGCCATCCCTGAGTTCAATATCGATTTTTCGGGGCACCGCCGAATTTGTCGCAAGTGTATTGACGAAGTTTGAGCTCTTTGGCATTACAGCGCGCATGACCGTCTCGGCGAATTCGGGTCCGATACGAAAAATCGAAAGATAACCGTTCAAATTCTCGACAGGTTTGTCGAGGCGATTGCCGGTCAGCAGAATATCAATCCGCAACTTTCCATCGGTGATCGCGTCGGCCTTTTCTTTGGCCATGAGCGGTTTAAGGTCGATATCCTTGATTTGTATCGTTGTCGAATATTCCATTTCGCTCGGCCTTAATCTACCGAGATTAAAAAGCGTGTCTGAAATGGTTACAACCCCGTTCAGAGTATATAACTGCATGACCGGCATCACAAAAACGTTGTCTTTGTATTCCATCGACGCCCCAATCGCAGGATATTTGCCGCGCGAATAGATCAGGTTGAGCCATTCTTTGCTGTTGTTAGGGTCGGGAATTTCAACGCTCTGTATGGAGAAATTGTAAGCACGGTTGAAATTGTAGTTCTTAATAATACGTTCTTTGTTACCAGCGCGCAGATTGAGTGTCTTTTTCAGATGCAGGTCATGCTTGAACGGAAACAGCAGGTTTACGTTATGTACCCGTGCCTGGCGGTTACGAAAGCTGAGCGAGTCGATCTTCACAACGCCATTTACGAGATTGCCCTTGGCGGTGCCGGCAATTGAAAACAGACCGACCAAAAACGTGTCGTCGAGAATCTCACTCTCTTCTTTGCGTGCGAGTTCAATTTTGTATTTCAGATCGGGCACCTTGTTGACCGTGCGAATAGTTTTGCCCGTTTTCGGATCTTCAGCATTTTCAGCGGTATCTTTGAGCTGTCCGTCGGCGCTGATGCTCAAAGCCTTACGCAGTCCCGTGATACTGAAATAGTCGAGATATGTATAGGGTGGCTGCAGCCGGGCTTTGGCTTTAATCTGTATGTCGTCAACGTGCACATCGGGAAGCGCAATCTGCGTCGTATGTTGAATCTGCTTTTCGTTGCCGATGATTGTCACGTTGGTTTCGCCGTCGGCTCTGAGGGTTCTGCCGGGGTTTACGGTCTTGATCAAGCCGCCGATCTGCTCTTGCTGAGCGGCGGGTAATGTGCCGATGAGCTCTTTGAATGACAACAGCAACGAGTCTATACGGTACTGCAATTGCATCGTTTCTGCTTTTTCGAGGTGCAAGCGCGATTTCAGATCGACCGCGGTTGCGTATTCTTTGTCTTTGTCGGTGAGCGTAATGGCCGGCAGGTCGACAGTAGTCTGCCTGAAATCTTCGCTGCTTTTCACGCTGCCGCGTATGCCGAAATCGATTCGGTTGATACCCGATTTACCCCTATCGACAAAATAATTGAGCTGAGGTGAAAAAACGCGCAAGTTGATTGCCAGATTCTGCGGTGAGTCACCCGTTGCGGCGAACGTTGTGCTGATGAGGCCGGTCGCCGCACCGCCCGCAAACGGGGAAATATCAAACCCGCGAAGATAGAAACTCGCCTGTGTTTTTCTGTCTGCAGTGAGCTTTGCATCGAGTCCCAGCGCGGCGCCGTTCAGCGAGCCGCGCATGCGAACTTCGGCAGTCTTGACCGGTATCGGTTTCAAAGACTGGTCGATCTGAGCAGCGTGATCAAGGTCGAGCTGCGGAATCGACAGAGTGAATCTTCCTGAACGGACAAAGATTCGTTCGAGCTTGAGCCCGCCCTGGTCTTCGATCGCAGAGCCGCGCAGCGAAATTTTAGTTGGTTTAACAGAGAAAAAACCCGAATAAACAAGATCGCGTTTGCCCGTCAGTTGCGCAAGAATCTCGTAGATTTTTCCCAGATTCACGCGAGATTTACCCGTTTCAATCTGCACGCTTCTTGCGGGTTTGAGCAACGTTTCACCCGTGCCCGTCAGGGCTAAGAGTGTTTCATCGAGAAACCGGATATTGAAGTCTTCAACTTTCAGGTGATCTTCTTTTGTTTCGTAATCTATTTTGTGGCTGAGCCGAAACGGCAGGTTCTGTGATTTTCCGCTACCAAGAGAAACCGGCACAGCGTCGTTGCCGATATTCATGCGCGAGAGAAATTCAGGTTTTTTTGCCAGCCCGTCATAGAACAGTAACCAGAAAAAATCCAGCTTTGACTTCACCGAAGCGGTCGGTCCCTGGTACGCGAGGTCAATCGTCTTCTGCGGATTCAGTTGTATAACGAAAGTATTCAGCAATGCGATAAGACCGGGAATATCATTTGTATTCACCTTGCTGAAATCATTTGTCAGCAACGAAAGGGCGAAATGGAAATTCTTCAGGTGCGCATATTGCCGCGCTTTGTTCGATTTGTCGAGCGCATCGAGGGCAAAGTTGAAGTTCTTGAGTGCCACGCGCGCGAATATCTGCACGTCGAAGAACCATGAGATCTTGCCATCACCGGGTTCTTTCTCTTCTTTTTCAGGCTTGGGCTTTTCAAGCGAAGGCTTCAGCAGAGCCTCAAAGTTGAAGACATTGTTCTTTTTTTCGAGAAAAATTTCGCTGTCATTTAAAGAAACTTCATGAACGCCGAACTTGCCGCGAAAAAAACCAAAGACGTTGTACAGCAAATTCACTTCGCCTGCCCTGAAAATCGGAGTATCTTTATACCCTTGAGGCGCGTGAACGCTGATGTTGCGAATGCGAAATCCGGTAAACAGAGATGTTTTTTCAAGAGTCAGGTCGATGGTGCCATTTGTCGCTTTGGCAAACTGTTCGATGATAATCGGCTGCAAGAACGCGGGCCGCATACAATAGTTATAGGCAACAATGACAGAAACAACCGTGGCGATCGCAGCGTATCCGAGATAGCGAAGTATGCGGCGCAGCACCCCGGGGGCCGCCCGGGAGGCAGGGACTATCGCACCGTCGGGAAATTCATTCATCTTTTGAGTGCGTCATCATTGAACAGGGATGCCATTAGTTGTTCAGCGGGTTCTCGACGATCTGGGCGCCCGCGGGTTTGTAGTTGAACATAGCGCCTGAAATGCCCGTGTCGATTGTCATACCTGAAAATGAATACGTCGTCGTCTCGTCGCCATGCTTCAGCCTCACACTGCGCACCATGCCGCTCGCGACCTGCACGACGATCTCTTCGTAGTGAGCGCCTTTTTTCTTGAAGATGTAGGTATTTCCCTGAATAGTCCCATCGTATGACGCGAGCAGGCCGAGAATGCCGCCGCCGACACCTGAAACATCTTGCCGTGCGCACAGCGGAGAGCTCTTGTTATGCACCCATAAATGCGTGCCGTTTGTAGCGATAACCCCGGTGCCGGTCTCTACGCGCAATTTGCCTGGATACTGGTACATGATTTTACCCGTTTGAATTTGCCCCGATGAAGACGTCACTGCAAACGTCGCGCGAAATGACGAATAGAGTCCCTTTACCTGGCCCTTCAGCGCGTCGTAGGCGGCATCGGCGGTCAAGGGTGTTGCAGCGGCAAGACCCAGCACTAACAGGGCCGAATTTGCCGCTCGCGCCCCAAACCGCTTCAAAAATGTATATCCGCCGTTTGGTGAATTGCCGTTCATAAAGATACGAAGGCTTATATCGTTATGATTGCCTGTAAAGCACGATTCGATTGGCGACAACACGTAAAAACGTGCCTGGCGGCGCTGTGCCTGCTGGCAACTCCCATTTCAGCGCATGAAGAGTATCTCATTAACCCTGTCTACGGATTTGATCGGCAGCTGCGCGATTACACGCAGCGCCACCTGAGCGACAATGTGCGGTTTTTGCTGTTTCACTCTGCCTTCAGCGTGCGACAGACGGGCTATGCGAGCAACTCGGGCAACCTGACCAACCTCGTGATCGCGACCGACTTCACGCAGCTCGCCGCCACCGGCATGGCCGGGCTTGCACCGAGCGATATCGACCGCGACCTCTACAACGCCGAAAGATTCACCGTTCGCCTTTACGAAAGTTTTGCCCGGCGATGGGAAAGGCTCAACCCGATACCGGGACTCTTCTACTCGTTGGTGATTCGCAGCCCCGCGTATCCGTTTATCTTTATGGAAGGCCTCGACAGCTATGCTTTTGATCTCGGTACATTTCCGTTCACCGACGACGAACGCTTCAAACAGACCTCGCTGGCATCGCGTCAATACGGCTTTGCCTTCACAATTATCCTCTACTGAGGCGCAGCAGTTCTGAGAAACGCGCGGAGTTTAAACCGCGAGCAAATCGAGCGCAAAGCCACACGCGCCGGCTTCGATGTCTGCATAACGTTTCACCAGTTCGTTGTACTCACCGCCACGCGCGATCGGGTCGGTAAAACCAGGCACATACGTCTCAAAAAATGCACCGCTGTAATAGCTGCTGCGCGGTTCGGCAAGCGGCTGCCAGAATGTGCGGATTTTCTTCTTTTCTGTTTCGGCGATGATGCTGAAAACCGTGGCTTCACTCTGCTTGAGCGCTATGCGTACGCTTTCGGGAAGGCTGACGGCCGATTGCGGAGCCTTATCTTCCGGCTGCGGATAGAGCAACCAGAGCGCGAGCTCGGTCGCCGCTGCGCCCTGCACACCGAACTTTTCTGCAAGCAGCGTAGCGAAGTAGGGAACGTCGCGCCGCCTTTCGGCTTCGGCAAAAGCGTCGCCACCGATTTCGACGAACGCCCGGTGGAGCACGACATCGGTAACCTGAGTGACCGAAGAGAGTGAAAAGACTTTTGATAATATTTCTTCGCTGATGGCAACGAGGTTGCTGAGCTGACCTGACGCGGACTCGCCGACAACCTCGCAGCCGATCTGGTAAATCTCACGCGGCAACGGGTAGTTCTTGCGCACGTCTTTGTAGACCGGTGCGGCATAATAAAATCGCCGCAGCTTCTGGTCTGACTTCTGCTGAATTTGCCTTACGTACCCCTTGATGACCTGCGACGTGATATCATTGCGCAAGGCCAGCCTTTCGCCGCTGTTATCTTTCATCGTGAACATCTGCGCATGCGTGCCTTCTGAGAATGTCTCCGGGAAATCGACCATTGCAGGCATGATGCGCTCAAAACCGTGTGCCCGCACAATATCCTGCGCGGCTCGGCTCGCCTTCTCAATTGCCGCCGTCGCTTCAACATCGTACATGGTGAAGCCATACGGCGATGAAACCTTGCGGTACGCTTCGGCTACGCTCCCAAGGTGGGAGACCGCAGACGGTCGCAGCGCCCGCGCTTCGGCAGCGCTACCTGCTGATTGTGCCCGTTTCGCGTCTCTGTTTTCAGAGCTTTTCGAACCATTCATGCGAGTTGCTCCAGATCGAGAAGATTCTTAACTGCTGCAATGGTGTATGTCACCAGCGCGAGCCGGTTCGTGCGGATTTTTTGATCTTCATGGTTTACCATAACGTGCGCGAAAAAATCGTCAACCGTCGGCTTCCCCGCTGCAAATTCAGCGAATATTGCGGTATAATGCCCAAGCAGGTCTGTACTGCTCTTGCCACTCATGTCATGCAGGTGCACGGCAAACTGATACAATTCTTTTTCCTGGTCGGTCGCGAAAAGCAGCGCGTCGACTTTGGCCGCGGGGTCTGCCTCTTTGCTGACATTTGCCATTCGCTTGAATGCTGCGAGCAGCGCGTCGAAGCTCGTGCGGTCTTTCTCGGCGATTTCGCGCAGCGCCGAGGCGCGCGCATACAGATCGTAGGCGTCGTCGCTGCCTGAAAAAACGGCGGCCCGAGTCAGCTTCTTGTCAAAGCCTTCGCCTTCGAAAATAGTAACGAGTCGGCCCTTGAAAAAATGCATGACCTTCTCGGTTATGGCTTCAATGTCCTTCGCCGTTATTGGTTTTGTGCGCGAGTAAACAGCGAGCGATTCTGCAACGAGGTGCGCAAGCGGCAGGCGGATCTTCTGTGCCACGAGAATCTGCATTATATAGAGAGTCTGGCGCCTGACTGCAAACGGGTCGGCACTCGCTGTCGGTTCTTTGCCCAGCACAAACGCCGCGAGCGCGTTGTCCCATTTGTCGGCGAGTGAAATGAGCGCGCCGAGTCGCGTCGCCGGTAGCGCGTCGCCCTGAAAACGCGGCAGGTAGTGTTCGTGAATTGCCGTGACAATATCTTTGCCGATACCGGCATGCGCCGCATATACAGAACCGATCTCTCCCTGCAGGTGGTCAAATTCGTAGACGAGTGCGGTGGTTAGGTCTGCTTTCGCGAGCCGGGCTGCCTGCAAGAGTTCATCCGCATTTTGCCCGCCGTCGGCTATCAGCTGCGCGAAAGCCGCGATGCGGTCGACTTTTTCGCGGTAGGTGCCGAGGCCTTCGTGAAATACGATTTGTTTGAGGTCGTCGATGCGATCGGCAAGTGGACGCTTGAGGTCTTCGTCGTAAAAGAACGCGCCGTCAGACAGGCGCGCACGCAGCACGCGTTCGTTGCCCGCCCGTATATTCTCGGCTGTTTTCGTGTCCGTTGTATTCGCGTTGGCCACGATCAAAAATCTATTGCTGAGCTTGCTCTTTGCGTCGCGCAGACCAAAGTAGCGCTGGTGCTGGTTCATTTCAGAAAGAATTACACCGTCGGGCAGACGCAGATAATCGGCCGAAAAAGAGCCCACGACAATGCCTGGCCGCTCGACAAGAAAATTCACTTCGTCGAGCAGCGCATCGTTTTCAATCAGCGTAAGCTTTTCGGCAGCTGCCGCCGCATGCAGCATCTGTGCAATTTTTGATTTGCGCTCGGCTGCATCGGCTATGATCGAATGTGAGGCCAGCGAGGCGACGTACGTGTCGGCAGAGGCAATCGAAATCGGTTTTGTGTCGAGTATGAAGTGCCCGCGCACGGGTCTGAAAGGCATCGACGCAAGAATCGTACTCTGCAGTTCGCTTTCAGCAAAGGTCAAATCGTTCTTACCATATTTTGCATAGTAGCCGGCAATCGGCCGAGCATAGACATTGCTGAGATCAGCCCAACGCATCGACCGGGGAAATTTCATGCCGGCCACGAGTTCATGCACGAGCGCGGGCAGCACAGATTGCAGAGTTTTTCCCTGGCGCGTGACTGTCGCGCTCGCATAGGTACCTTTCTCTGATTCGACAAATTTCACCTCTTCGGGTGCGATGCCCGCCTTCTTTGAGAAACCGATGAGCGCCGGGGTCGGCTTTCCAGATGCGTCAAGCGCGGCAGATTTTGCAGGGCCCTGCAGGGTTTCGGTTACATCGTCACCCTTTTCGGCAATCGCTGCCACAGTGAACGCGGTGCGCCGGGCGGTCGCGAAAACCTGCGCCGCGCCGTGAGGCAGGCCCGTAGCTTTCAAGAGTTGCGGCAGGCGCTTTTGCCAGTCGGCCAGGGCATTTTTCTGGTACGCCGCGGGAATCTCTTCGGTTGCAAGTTCGAATAAAAGGGTCTCTGCCACAGCTCACGGAAAAACCGCCGCGAGACGCTGCGTAAAGTGCAAAGTCACCGGTCATCTCGCCGGGATAAATCAAATTCGCCTTGTGCCGGTGTGGTTAGCAGGTAAGACGGGACATGAGCGATCAAGCGTCTGTGAAATCAAAAAGCGAAGTGGAAAAATACCGCGTGCTGCTGACTGCCCGCAACCACAAAATTCTGGCAGATGAACCAACCGACAAAGGCGGCGGCGACACTGCGCCCACGCCTTACGAACTGCTGTCGGCTGCACTTGCGGCGTGCACTTCTGTCACAATGAGGATGTACGCCGAACGCAAAGGCTGGCAGCCGGGTGAAATCGGCGTCGACATTGAATTTGAGACAGACAAGGCTGTGACAACATTTAAACGCAAGATTCATTTTGGCGATGATTTGCCTGCTGAGCAGCGTGAGCGCTTGATCGCGGTCGCGAATGCCTGCCCGGTGCACAAGGTGCTGACGGGTTCGATCACGGTTGAAACCAGCGAAACACGCTGAGCTCCGCATTTTTTTCTCGTCCGCTCAGGGGCGTTCGGGCGTCATATCCCGCCGCGGTTGCCGTGTGGTGCTGTGGCCTAAAATTGGTATTTGATCAACACAGGAGAAAGAATGAAAAAAAATAGGTTTATCCTGCTGGGTCTGGCGAGCTTGCTGCTCGTCACCACCGGCACAGTTTTCGCGCAAGATTCTGAGCCGTCGTCGGCACCCGCGACAGTCGATCCGAACTCTAAAGAAGGCAAGCGTGCTGCTCGCCGTGCAGCTGCGATTACAGAAGTCAAACAAATGCTTACCGATATTACAGCCGAAACCAATAAGCTGACCGAAGCACTGAACGCGGCGCAGAAGGGCAAAGAAGTTGTGAAAGCGCTCGACAACTGGGCAAACTACCTCGATAAGTGGAAAAAACGCGCAAAGGCCGTCGAAGGTAAAAAAGGCTTCAAATTTCTGAAAGCGCCCGAACCACCGGAAGAGCTGAAGGGTGACATGGAAGCATTTATGGCTTCGATCACGACAATGTCAGAAACACTCCAGGCAAAGGTTGAGCTGTTCAAAGACAACCCAAAATTTCAGAAGCGCATCACGCAGGTTCTCGGAAAACTAAAAGACATGTAAAGTTTTCTGCCGGCGTTGCCGGCAGAAACATTACCGAAACGCTGTACGGTGCTTCGCACCTTACAGCGTTTCGGGCTCAACGTTCTGCATCCACATTCTGCTTTACGTATACTCTCCAACCCGCATCGCTGAGGCATGGAAGCCGAGCAGTATGTTCTTGCCATCGATCTGGGTACCTCTGGCCCGAAAGTCGCCATCGTACGTGAAACCGGCGAAGTGCTGCACTGCGAAGTTGAAGCGACCGAACTCATTTTGCTGCCCGAAGGTGGCGCAGAACAAGACCCCGCAGACTGGTGGGAAAAAATCTGTCGCGCCTCGAAGCGCCTGATTGCAAAAAATCTTGTCCCGGTAGAAAATATCACGTGCGTAGCGGTCACGTCGCAATGGTCGGGCACTGTTGCGGTCGGCAAAGACGGCAAGCACCTCTATAACTCGATCATCTGGATGGATTCCCGAGGCGCAAAGCACGTCGCAAAAATGATGGATGGCCTGCTGAAGTTTCAGGGCTACGATGTCGTCAAACTCGCCCAATGGATTCTGCTCACCGCGGGAATGCCGGGGCTTTCGGGCAAAGATCCGCTGGCGCATATTCTCTTTATTAAAAACGAAATGCCCGACCTATATCGCGAAACTTACAAGTTTCTCGAACCGAAAGATTACCTGAACCTGAAGCTCACCGGCAAGGCTGCGGCCGCGCAAGATTCGATTGCTCTACACTGGGTCACCGACAATCGTGACCTGAGCAAGGTCTATTACCACCCCGGGCTCATCAGCGCGACCGGTCTTGATGTAAACAAGCTGCCCGATCTCTACAGTTCGACTGACATACTTGGGCCAATTTTGCCCGACGCCGCACACGATCTCGGTATTACCGACAAGGCGCGCGTTGTGATGGGCACTCCCGACGTGCAGTCAGCAGCGGTGGGTTCTGGTGCCGTCGATGACTACGCGGCGCATCTTTACATCGGCACATCTTCTTGGCTCACCTGCCATGTGCCCTTCAAGAAAACGTCACCCGAGTACAATATGGCGACGATTCCCTCTGCGATTCCTGGCCGTTACCTCGTCGGCAACGAGCATGAAACAGCAGGCTATTGCCTGACGTATTTGCGCGACAAGGTTTTTTATCCCAAAGATGCGATCACGCCAGAAGGGGCGCCAGCCGATGCATACCAGCGCTTCAACGACCTCGCGGCCACTGTGCCCGCCGGCAGCGGCAAACTTATCTTCACCCCGTGGCTCATCGGCGAACGCACGCCGGTCGAAGACCATACGATACGCGGCGGCTTCTTTAACATGTCGCTGAGTACAACGCGTGCGGATATGGTACGTTCTGTATTTGAGGGGGTCGCGTATAATTCACGCTGGTTGCTCGAAGCCGTTGAAGACTTCGTCGGTAGAAAAGTGCCGCGCATCAATATGATTGGCGGCGGCGCGCGTTCAGATTTGTGGTGCCAGATTCATGCTGATGTGCTGAACCGGGAGATCTTACAGGTCGAAGACGCGATTCAGGCAAACGTGCGCGGTGTTGCCTTGCTCGCGGGCGTCTCTTTGGGCAGGTTTAAGTTCAAAGATATTTCCGGTAGAGTAGCGATTCAGAAAACTTACCATCCGAACCCCGCGAACCGTAGAATTTATGACGAACTGTATACTGAATTCAAGAACGTGTATGCTGCTCATAAGAAAATTCATGAGAGGCTAAACAAAGATCATACATAGATTGCGCCAGCGCAATCTATGTATGATAGAAAGGAAAAAAATATGGATCCAGAAATCATTGCCGAATACCAGAAGAAATTCCCCGAAATTTTTTCAATCGTCGAAGGTGTGCTCGAGCGTTTTCCCGAGCTTGATAAACTACTGAAATCGCAGGGCGTGGTCAAAGACCAGATCGAAGCGCAGTCGAAGCAGGTGCTTGAAGCGGTTGCGAAAGACATGAAACCCTACCGCGACCAGTTCGAGACTTTTCGCGCGCTGCCGGCCGAAGGCAGAGCGCGCGCCGATGTTCTCAAAGAACTGAAGACGATGCAAGAGGCCGAGATCAAAAAGTGGAAAGACGGCTACGTTTCGGGTGCGGTTTATCACGGTGACAGCAGCCACATCGAATACCTCAACGAAGCCTACGCAATCCATTCGCAGTCGAACCCGCTGCACACCGATCTTTGGCCGAGCGCGAGCAAGTTCGAAGCCGAAGTTATTTCTATGGTCGGTCGCATGCTTTCTGAAGGTGCTGGTGAATCGGTGCAGTCGCAGCTCTGCGGTTCGGTGACATCGGGGGGCAGCGAGAGTATTCTGCTGGCGATGAAAACCTACCGTGACATGGCAGAATCAGAACGCGGCGTAAGGCACCCCGAGATGGTTGCCCCTGTGACGGCGCACGCGGCGTTCGACAAGGCAGCGCAGTATTTTAAAATCAAGCTGCGCAAGGTGCCTGTTGATTCGGGCTTTCGCGCCGATCTGAACGCCGTAAAAAAAGCAATCAACGGCAATACGGTTGTTGTGATCGGCTCGGCGCCGGCTTTCCCGCACGGTACGATTGACCCGATCGAAGAGATGTCAGAACTTGCACGGGCGAAGAATATTCCATTTCATACAGACGCCTGCCTGGGTGGGTTCGTGCTGCCGTTTGCGCGCAAGCTCGGCTACAAAGTGCCGAAGTTCGATTTTAATCTTCCGGGTGTAACTTCGATTTCGGTCGACACGCACAAATATGGTTATGCGGCAAAAGGCACTTCGGTGATTCTCTATCGCAACGCGAAGATTCGCCATCACCAGTTTTTTACAGTCACCAACTGGCCGGGTGGTATGTATTTCTCGCCGACGTTCGCCGGTTCACGACCGGGTGGCCTCAGCGCTGCGGCGTGGGCGGCGCTCGTGTCGATCGGCGAAAAGGGTTATCTGGCCGCAGGCAAGAAAATTCTCGAAACTGCGGATTTCATAAAGAAAGAGATCGTCAAGATTCCCGAGTTGAAACTTCTCGGTGACCCGCTGTACGTGATCGCTTTTGCCTCTGATTCGCTCGATATCTACAAGGTGATGGAGCACATGACGCACAAAGGTTATTCGCTCAATGGGCTGCACCGACCGCCGTGCGTGCATATCGCGCTGACGCTGCGCCACGCAGAGCCCGGTGTGAAAGAGCGGTTTATCGAAGACCTCAAGGCTGCTGTGGTGCACGTGAAAGCCAACCCGTCTGAAAAAGGCAGCTCTGCGCCCATCTATGGCATGGCTGCGACGCTGCCGGTCAGAAGTGTAGTGGGAGATATACTAAAAACGTATATGGACGCGTATTACAAAGTCTGATTTATTTTCTTTTAGCTACAGGCTTAAGCCCGTAGCTAAAAGATATACTCTCGCCGGCTTCGAGTAGCAGCATACGCTCGCTCGTGCCAGAGATTGCAATTGAATCTTTGATCATTTCCATTTCGCGGCCACCGACGCGGTAGAACGTGCTGTGGTGAATCGGTATCATGTAGCGGGCGCCGCAGTCGCGAAAAATCTGCAGGGCGCCGTACGGATTCACGTGTACGGCATTGCCTAAGCCCGAACCTGTGCCGAAACCTCCAGCGGGGCCGACGGGAATCAAAGCTAGGTCAATTTTGAAATGTTTCTTCAGATCGCGAAAGTATTCTTCGTGGTATCCCGTATCGCCAGCAAAGAATACAGTGATATCTTTGTGCTGGATTATATATCCCGTATAAGGTTCGCCATCCCAAAGATTATCGACGAACAATCGCCCGCCGAAGTGAGCCACTGAAACTGAAGTGATCTTCAGGCCGTCTTCTTCATGCGAATAGCCAGGCGACACGCGGTGCTCAAATTCTGCCACCCCCGGCGAAATATATGCGAAACCACTCTTCGGGGCAAAGATGTGCTTTGAGCCTTTGAGCATTTCAAGCGACGGCGCATCAAGGTGGTCAAAGTGATTATGCGAGATCACAATTGCGTCGACCGGCTTTATCGAAGTTGTATCAATACCGACTTCGGTAAGCCTTTTTACCACTCCCCCTGTGCGGGGTGAAAAATTAGGGTCGGTGATGATCCACTTATCATACAGCCGCATCAGAACCGTCGCGTGACCCACCCACCAGAATTCGACATTGTTGTTGGCGCGCATGCTTTGCGGCGCCGGCTTCGCAGTTTTTACCGTCGATGAGAAATTGCCGCAGGCTGTCGTCGCGAGCAGCAGAGAAAGAAATAAACGCACACGCTCAAGATAACGCCAAAGACATCGGACGCCCAAAAGGTTGAAATAGGCAGGCGGGCCGACTAGATCGCCAGTCTATTCCAGCCCGATGCGCTGTTCGCCCTTGTAGCGATAGAATCCTTCGGCTTCTTCGGTTGCGATCGCCTCGGCTTCGGGGCCAAAGTATTTTTGCCTTAATTCATTGAGCGCCGCTTCAGAAGAACCCGGGCTGGCCGCGAGTTTTTCTCGTTCTGCAAGATAGGTTTTTCCCGTCGCCCAACGGCTCTGGCGTTCGTTGTCGAGCGCATCCCATCTTTCGAGAGCGGCTTTATCCATACCCAGTTCGGTGCGAATGGTGCGCAACGCGTGTTTTTGCTGAGTGGGGGTGAGTGCCTTCAGGTCATCTTGCACCGCCGTCATGACTGCATTGGTCAACTCTTGCTGGTGGCGCTCGACATATGCCTTTGCCTGCTCGCCAAAAGCTTCGTTGAGGGTGGCCTTGAACGCACTGAGTTTCGTCGACAGATCTTTGCCCTTTGCCTCTTTCATATCGTCCAGAGTATTGCGCACAGCTTCGACCCTGAGCTCATTTGCCCAGATCTCTTTGGCGTTTTCGTCGCCGAAGAGTTTGCCCCGCATTTCGTTCAGTAGTTTCTGCCGTTCTTTGCGGCTCATTTTATCGAGTTTTTCTTTGTTGCGCGACAGCCAGTCATTGTACCTGACGAGCGACGATAATTGCGAGAAGAGTTTGTCGCCAAGCTGCGGAAATGCCGCACCTGCGAGTTCATTGGTGCAGGCAACCCAATCGTTCGGTCGTTCTTTCTTGCAGAGGTTCATGATCTCTTCGAGCATCTTGACCTGCATGTAGCCTTTGTCAATGTGCTTGCTCCACTTATCGCGCAGCAGCGCCAGCTTCTGTTCAAAGGTAAGTTCGCCGACGATACGTTTCGTGCCGGCCTCGCTCATTTCGTAGCGTATCTTCTCGACTTCAGATTCCTGGTATTCGCGCAACATGCGCGGCCCTCTTTCGAGCACCTTGAGCTGTCTGACGGCGTCAGAGTCGCGGCCTACGAACCAATAGATGAGAATTCCGAGTGAGGCTCCGATGAGAATGCCGGTGAGCCACGGCTTGCTTTTGAAGAAGTTCATGAATAGAGAGTGCATGATTGTCCGGGCTTTGCCCCGACAATCATGCGATCAATTATTAATCTTTAGCAGCAATAAAGTTGAAAATCGCTGCGTAGAATTCCATCTCGTCAAATGTGTCTGGCGGTACGCCGACGACGTCGAGGTGGTCTTGGTTGATAACGCTTGAAGCCGAAGTCATCTGTATCGATGTCGGCGCATTCAGGTTCGTTACATTTCCAGTGGTTGAATCTTGTGTGATGTAGTCAAGACACAGAGTGCAACCATTCAGTTTCAAACGGTAGCCCATTTGCTGCGAGTTTATACCTACAAGACCGTCGTCGTCGAGGTCGGTTGCTGTGCCATTGCCTTTGCCACCTGCGCCGTCATTGTCGCAGTCGTCAACGCAGTAGCCGTTGCCGTCGATGTTAAAAAAACCGTTACGCAGAATAAAGAGCGCAGGGTTAACAGAGACACCGGTTTGTGCTGTAACGAACGAACCATAATAAGCCGCGTACGTCGCGCTTACGGGGTTGTTGACATTAAAGGCTTTTGCGCCGGTTGTCAAACCATCGGTAGCGCTGTAGTCGTTATACACGAGCTGCTTTGCGCCCGCAAACGCATCATTGCCACTGCGATAGATCGAGTTGCCGAAGATAGTCGCGAGAGCTGCAACGACGTTCGTCACACCCGGTTTCAGATCGAGAATATACTTCGCGACTGGTGAACCACGGTGGGGAGATGAAATCGAAATCAGTACTTTTACGACCTGACGTGCTTTGCGCTGGTACAAAACTTTCGCAGCCTTGCGAATGTCGAGACCACCCTGTGAGTGACCGACGAGGTTGATGTAGCTGACACCTTGTGACGTCATATACGCTTCAACCTGGTTCGCGACGTCGAGACCGCGTACCTCTGATGATTGAAAAGGATAAGTCTGTGTTTGAAACGCCTTTTGGCCGCTGTTGATATTGCCGTTGCAGGTGACTTCGAGCAATGCATCGCAGGGATCACCCACGAACACGCCATAGTCATCGCCCCAGTAATCGTAACCCAACAGGTCGTCAAAACCTGCCATGCCGTGTGCAAACACGACCGGGTATGTTGTTTTGGCTGCCGCCGCTGACACCAATGTGGGTGCAGTCAACGCCAGTACCAAGAGAGAAAGTGTGCTCAGTTTTCGCATTAGTAAATTTCCCCTTCACGCTTTATTTACGAGCATGACTATATAGGCGCATGCGTATCAGTCGCGCCAAAATAAGCGTGAACATTCGTTCATATTCAATTGTACCATTCTGCTTTACGTTCTGTGCACTGCCCCAAAGCGGTGGCCTTCTATGCCTTTGGGTTCGGCGCAAATGCATCTTTTCGTGACTGTTGTGTGCGCAGTACTCTGGTGTGCACCCGCGTTGGGCGCCGAGGAGCAGAAGGTCAAAACATCCGCACCTGTGGTGATCGAAGCGGATAAGCAAGGTGCAGCACCAGCAATAAAAAAGATTATCTTTCTCGATTTCTATAACGAATCAAATGACCCCAATGCAAAATGGCTGACAGACTCGATCGGCGAATCGATCTTTGAACTTACTAAAAAGAAATACAATTACATAAGGCTCGAAAACAAGATTTGGCGTGAATATGCCAAAGCAAAAGAATTCAAGCCTGCCGATTTCTACGACGTCGAAAAGCTGCAGGCGATGGGATTCGCGCTGAAGGTCGACGGCATCGTGTTTGGCAGGTTTGTGACGAGTGCCGAGAATATTCAGATTAGCGGAAAAATTCTCTCGGTCGTCGATCGCGAGATTATTGCAGAAAAGAATATTACTGTCCCGTTCTCGAGCCAGATGTTTGAAGACGTGCAAGACGTTTCTGAAACGCTGGGCAGCAGAATCAAAGATCTTTTTTACCCGTCGGATAGAGGGGCGTTATGGCGCTCGGCGCTGTTGCCGGGCTGGGGTCAATTTTACAAGCAGCGCAAAACTGCAGGTTACATCTACAGCGGGGTCATCGGCACCGGCGCTGCCTTTTCGCTGTTCTCGCTGATTATGCTCGAGTCGACCAAGAGCCAGTACAAAAGCTATAACCCCGACCACGTCGTGACCGAACCGCAGGGTGAATTCGGTATCAAAGACCAAGATGCGACGCGCGCTGAGTTTTCGCGGCTCGTCAACAAGGCCGACCAGTGGTACCAGATCATGATGATCAGCGCGGGCATTACCTTCACGATCTATCTCTGGCACCTGTTCGATGCATGGTTCTTCGAGGGCAACTATATCGAGCTCGGCAAACAATCCGCCAAGACTCATGAGCAGCAAGAGAGCATCTTCGGTGCCAACGTGCGCCTCAGCGGCGACCGCGACCCGCTGTCACTGCGCGTGAACTACACGTTTTAATATATTGATGGGGAGCGAGAATTTGCCGGTTCGTGCCAAAAAAATGCAGACTTTTTGGCCTGAAATGGTAAGCTTCTGTATAGCGCAGCCTCGCCTCATAGGGCCGCTGCATGGCTAAATTCAAGTAAAAACGGTGAAAATGTTCAATTCAGCTTATCGGGTAGTTATTCTTTTCAGCAGTTTCTTCTTTATAACCTGCTCCTTTCTGAAGTTAGACCCAGAGACGAACTGTTTGAACGATAAGGCGGGGTGTTTTAAAGAGGATAAAACGCGGCCGCGGGTGCATTCGTTTGAGACATATCCCGTGCGAGACGGTGCGAATAGTGTATCAGAATTGGCGCACATCGATGTGACATTTACCGAAGAAATTAAAGATGGAGATCGGGCTACAACTTTTAGGTTTATCACAAATGATACCGTGCACAATTTTACTATCATTTCAGTGCAGCGGTTGTCCACCTACACATACCGCCTTCTGGTCAGCGGTTCTCTGAGCAGCACCGGGTCTGTCGAGCTCGATATCGCTCAGTTGAAAGATTACAATAACAACCTCATGGATACAGCTGTGCCGGTCGAGTTCACCGGAAATGTGAACATACCCATACGCAGCAGTGTGAACCACAACGGCGTGAGTACTGCCGGTGGCTACGCATCGGTTCAGTTAAAATTCCACCATGAGTATACTGCAGACGTTTCAAATGCGAATAGTTACGAAGTCAGGCTCACAAGTGGAGCAATTGATTGCACTATCGGCAGTGTGCTCGCCAGCGGTTCAAACCTTGCGCCAGACGCGGCGGCGGGTGGGCCCAATGAAATTACCGTGAACGTGCCTGCGGCTACATTCACCTCGGGCATAAACCGGCTCGTGGTTTGCATCAGCAATGCGAACAATCCCAACGCTGCGAATCGCGCATCGGCTCTGATTATTCGTGACGATGTGGCGCCGACGCTGAGCTTCAGCCCCGCAGGCGGCAGTTACAAAGACCCGCAGTCGATCGAACTCACGTGCAGCAACAATGCCGACAAGATTGCTTACACAAGTATTTCGCAGCAGGGTGCAGCACCAGCAGACCCTGCCGCGCCAACTTTTGATCCGGCTACGGGTAATATTGTCACGGGATTACCGTACGGTACAAGTCTCGCGGCAACCAACCCATCGAACCCGACCTACACAAAATTTATTTGGCGTTGCATCGACATCGCGGGCAACCTGAGCGCTGCTCTCGTAGCGCCAGTGCAATATTATATTGATAGTACTATCCCTGGTGTTGCTGTGAACCTGGGCACCTATCGCCGCTACCTTTCTGCGATAAACCCGACGACGAGTTTAACGTTTTCAACCGATCAGACTGCCAAAGCATACAGCATCCGCCGCAACGGCACGACTTGCGATGGCGGCGGCGATGGTGTTGAACTCGCCAACGGAGTGACCGATGTGACACCGGGGGTAACGACGACTGTACCTCTTGATATCACTACACACTTCACCAGCATGAACACGACTTACCCGGTACGCATCTGCGTTGCGGGTACCGGCATTCAGTGGGGCACGGCATACCTCGAAATCACGCGCGACGACACGGTACCGACCATAACTCCCTCTGTAGTAACGGGAGATTACGGAGCGCTGCAGAGCGTGCAGTTTACCTGCGACGATACGTTCGGCAGCGTGCATAAAGTGGCGTACAAAACTACCGTAGCTGACGGTCTGACGCTGCCAGCGTTGCCCACCGTACCTGTTTACAACACCACTTCGGGCGACATCACCGACGGTATTGAACAGACAACGGCGCTGTCACCTGAAGACCGCAGAACAACCCGCTACACTTTCAATTGTATTGATCGTGCAGGCAATGTGGCGACTGCCGGCAGCACGAGGTACACGATTGATGCAACTTTGCCTATCGTGAATTTCGTGAGCCTGAGCCGCGCTGCAGTCAGCGGCAATGCCGGAGCTTACACAGATACGACGTTCACATTTACTTCAACCCGGGCCGATCTGGTCTACCGCATTCGCCGCGTCGCGAATTGCGATCACACTGGTACACCGGGTGAGACCATTGCGTCTGGGACAATCACGACTGCCAGCGCTAACAATCCTGTCGTACTACCAGTAGCTTCTTTTCCTGCCAATGGCGTGACCTACCCGATTCGTGCATGCGTCTACAACCTGCTGGGCGCAAGCAGCCACCAAACAACCGCGGTGAATGTGACGCGCGACAACGGTTTCCCAACATTCGCTGGCCTGACGACGCTTTCGCCCGGAGCGTCAGGCCAGTTCACGCTCAACTGGACCGGGGCAGCCGATGGCGGGTCTGGCGTCGCATTTTACAATATCTACCGTGCAACGAGTGTCGCCGGGCCATACAATACGGTGTCTCACGTCGCTGCGCATCCGAATACGTCGATTAGCGTTACGGTGCCTGACCCGCTGCTCACTTATTACTTTGCTGCGGGCGCGGTCGACAATGCGGGTAATGAAACCAAGGTGACAGTTTCACCACTCTCAACCAAGCCTGAAGTTCGTCTTGTGGTCAATGGCCTTGGTGCCGGAAAGAATTTCACGTTTGCCGATGGTTCTGGTGCCACTTCGGTCATCAGTAATAATGCTTCCGCGCCCGGCACTCTGTTCGCCACTTCGCTGGCGCTGGGGCAAACGTATAACCTCGATATCAGCTCTCAGCCCGTTGGTCAAGTTTGCGCAATCAGGGGCAGACAATTCGGAACCTTATCGGCGAATCTGACCGTACAGATTTACTGCGTCGACGGCGTGATGATCGCAGGCAGGTTTCAGTCGCGTCCGCCGTCGCCGCTGCCGCCGATGCTCTATCGGACTTCGGCGGTTGTGCATGCTTCGAGCTATGCAAGCGGGTCGCTGGGCAACCCCAACTCAATAGCAGTCGCTGGCAATACAATCTATTATGGCAGTGACCTTGACTGCGACGCAGGTGCTGGTGTCGCTTACTGTCTCTATTCTGTGCCGATCGGTGGCAGTACCGTGAGCGCAGAACTTACGGGATTAACGGGTGTGGTGCGTGGTCTCGCGAGCGATGGCACGAATCTCTATTTCACGATGCTGGCACCTGAAAATAAATTGTACAAGGTTATCTTCGGCAGCGCGAGTCCCGTAGAGGTTGCCACGGGTTTCACCAACCCCTTCGGCGTCGCACTCGACGGCGTTTATGCCTATGTTGCCGACAAGGGCGCGAACGCGATCATACGCGTTGATCTGCGCTCAGGTGTCAAAACAACCGTTATCTCGGCACTGCCTGCTGGCCCAATCGCCATCGCAGTCGCTGGCAATTATCTGTACCTAACACTCGATGGATCGCATGCAATCTACCGCGCGCTAAAGGCAGGCGGTGCGGCAAGTATTGTCGCAGGCACAAGTTTAACCTTTGGTCATGAAGACAACGCGGGCACGGCAGCGCGACTGAATTCACCCCATGACATGATTTATGATGGGTACAATAACATATATTTCACGGAGTATGGTGGCCACTATGTTCGCAGCTTAAACCTTTCGACCGGCAGGGTCATTACACTGGTAGGCGATGGGGTGAGTGGGCTCTACACGAATGGTACAGGCCCCGGGACTCGTATCTCTTCGCCCGTCGGCATAGGCAGCGATGGTAGACGGTTCTATATTGGCCTGCACGGGGCTGACAAGCGCATCATACGTCTCGAAGAATCGGGTCTGCGCGGTTACTGGCCTTTGCACGTGAACACCGAATTAGGCGACTATAACGGGCAAAACAGTACGACGAACGATATGGGCTGGGTAAGCGGTACAACAAGCTATGTCACCGACCGCTTTGGCAAAGAAACGGCCATACAATTTAATGGCACCAATACACAGTTGCAGGCGACGAGCCCGCTCACGGCTGGCAATGCATGCAACGTCTCGGCCGCGGTTTGGTTCAAAGCGACGACGCCATCGACGGGCAACAACCAGGTGATTTTTCATAATGGCAATTCAGGTGCCAGCGGGTTCGGCCTGCTACTTGCCGACAATGGTACACCAACAATCCTTTTCGGTGGCGCCGGTGGCATCGGGTCGGGAGTGACTGCGGCAGCAAACACATGGACCCATGCTACGATGGTTTGCCGCGGTTCGAATATCTGGTCACTTTACATCAATGGCCACCTGGCAGCGCGTGGTGATGGTTCAGCGACGCAAAGGCCGAATGTAAATGCGATCACGCAAATCTTCGTCGGCCGGGGGGCCGGGGCCATAACGGAATTTTTTACGGGCGCAATCTCTGATCTTCGGCTCTATGCGCGTGCGCTCAGTGACGCAGAAATTAACCAGTTGGCGCAGGACGCCGATGAAAACCTGGTCGGCAAGTCGTACAACAGGCGGGCGACAGAACTCTTGAGCCACTACGAATTCGATTCTCTCGGCACTGGTGATTATGGCGGTCTTGGTCATGCGGTTACGAATTCATCGGCAGGCCCTGTCGACGGCAAAGAGGGGGATTACCCCGGTGCTGTCGGCCTTGACGGCACTTCGGGAAGCTTTCTCGAACAGACCGCCGCAATCGGTCTGCCCACTGGCGCACAGCCTCGTACACTCTGCGCTTTCGTAAAACCGAATCGGCAGCCGGCCGTCGGCGGCCGTTACCCGGTCATCAGCTTTGGTTCGACATCGGCGCTGTTCAAAAGTTCTGAGTTGGTCTACTATTCTCCCGGTTCGGGCGACTACCGCATATCCATGACCAAGATCGGCGACTCTGTCGACGCAGCCGTTACCCTGCCGATCAGAAGCTGGACTCATGTCTGTGGTACCAACGACGGCTCGACAACGCGCCTGTACGTGAACGGGAATGAAGTTGTTCCGCTCGCTTCGTCAGCGCAAGTATTCGAGACAGCCCCGGGCGCGCTGCGCATTGGCAAGCGGGTATATAATGCCGATGTCTATAATTTCAATGGACACATCGACGACGTGCGCATCTATAACAAAGCACTTACTGCAACGGAAATCAGACACCTTGCAGTCGCAGTACCGGTAGGACTCGTGCACCATTACGATTTCACGGGTGATCTGAAAGACAATAGCGGTTATGCAAATGATCTCACGAACAGTGATGCGTCGCCGACAGACGACCGGTTCGGCTTCAACAGCACTGCCTACAAGTTTAATGGCAGTTCAAGTTCTTTGGGTGGCAATCGTCTGCAGAATACCATTTATGATGCGACATTTGCCGCGTGGATCATGCCCGCCGTGGCAGTGAACGACGCCGGTATCGTACACAACTGGAACGGCATCGGCGGCGGGCTCGGCGGTATGGGTGGCGGGCTTTTCATCGATGCAGGCGGTAAGCTCATATTCAGAGGCAAAGGGCAGGGGGTAGACAGTGACTGCGTCACG
Organism: uncultured Leptospiraceae bacterium; assembly: GCA_942492915.1. GTDB lineage: Bacteria > Spirochaetota > Leptospiria > Turneriellales > Turneriellaceae > Turneriella. The sequence continues at coordinate 2,414,204 of OW818662.1, read as the reverse complement.
AGTTGGTCACCGCCGCTCGATGTTCAATCCCACGTCGCGGCAACTGCAAATGCAAATACGCAAAAAGTCTATGTCTATGCGAATGGTACGCAAATCGGCGACTGCAACTTCGGCGGCGGCAAGCCAGAATTCAACAATAATCAAGATCTATTGATCGCGAAGTACAACAATCTGTTTGCCGGCAGCATCGACGATGTACGCATCTATAATCGCGCGCTGACAGCGACAGAAATTCGTGCGCTGGTGCAGCACGCGAACAAGCGCATTTTTGTCAGCAACAGCCAACCGACCGGCAGTCTGGGAGGTATTGCTGGTGCCGACGCAATCTGCGACAGCGATACGGCGAAACCCAATGGCGCAAAATACAAGGCGATGCTGGTCAATGGTTCTACGCGCCGTGCATGTAGTGCTGCCAACTGCAGCAGCTCGGGTTTGCTCGAAAACGTCGATTGGGTTTTTCAGCCGCAGGTGACGTACGTGCAAGCTGCAGGAGTATTGCCGGTTTTCACGGCGAACACCAGTGCTATTTATCCATTCGGTACATTAACCAATGCCATTTCGGGTACCGCAGTCTATGCCTGGACTGGACTCACAACCGGCTGGCAGGTAGGTAATAGCCTGGGAATCGATCTCGACTGCGGTGATTGGAACGGCGGCGTCAACGGTGCAATAGGTCAGGTCGATGCGCTGACGAGCAGCGCTGCCTATTCGACCACCGACGTGTGCCCCTCTGCCCGGCGTCTCTATTGCGTCGAACAGTAGACGAAGTGCCTATTTCTCGATGTACCGTATCGGGTATTTGGACAGGTTAATTGCACCCGAAAAACGCTGGACGGTTACAGCGTAACGGGTAAGCTCTGTTGGTGGTGAATACCACGTGCAGGCAGAACCTATATGCAGAATTTTGTAAAACCGATCACGCTTGCCTCTCTTTTTCTCTTTGTTCAGTGCTCGTTTCTGAAGTTAGATAAAGAAACGAATTGTTTGAATGATAAGGCGGGGTGTTTTAAAGAGGATAAGACGCGGCCGCAGTTGGCTGCAAACGGAGCTTTGGCACCCTTGCAGGGCGAAGTTATTTCTACGCTGGGGCATGTTGACCTGCTTTTTACTGAAGAACTTAACAATCCTCAACCCTCAGATTTTGTTTTTTCTGGCGCCGCCAATATGACCGTCAATGCTGTGCAGCAGCTGAATAAATTTACTTACAGATTGATGCTGACGCAGAATTCTCTGACCTCAGGGCCCATCTTTCTTGATTTCCCGAATTTGAAAGATTACAATGGTAACAAGATCACGGGCTCGACGACTGTGTCATATGTGGGTAACGTCAACATACCCATTACGCTGAATTCTGTCAGTCATTATGGCGTAAGCAATAACGGAGGTTATGCGCAGATCGATGTGTCCTGGCGCTATGTTTATGTACCGCCATCGACGCCGCCAAACAGTACAATCTATACAGTTCGTCTGACAACCGGTTCTGAAGATTGTAATGTGGGCACGCCGATCACGCCAAGCGCTTCGAGTGTGGCGGTAGGCACTGCCGTCGCGTCATATGATACCACGAATTCAACAACAATTGCTAACACGACACATACATTCTCTGTCGATACATCTGTTATTACGGCGCTTGGTGCGCAGAAGATACTGATTTGCGTGGCTAATGCCGTGCAGAATAAATACGGAACCGATGTCATCAGTCTTGTGCGCGATGATTCAGCGCCGACAACTTCTTTAACTCCCGCAGCGGGCTTTTACGCGAGCCCTCGCACTCTGACGTTCAACTGCTCTGATAATGCCGATAAGGTGATATACACTTCGGCAACAACCGTTGGTACCGGGGTAGATCCATTGGCTTCTGCGGCAGCCGACCCAACTTTTAATACAACAACCGGCGCAGTAATTACCGGTACACCTTATAATGCAAATGCCAAGCCTTCAACGCCCTATAGCGCCGACCCGACACACACGATCTACAAATACCGTTGCATCGATCAGGCTGGCAATATTGAAGCGATTCGAACTTCAGGCGTTTACCGCATCGACAGCACTTTCCCGACGGTAACGCTTGCACACGTTTATAAGAGCGGTACCACAGTCGCGATAACAGGTGTTAGCAGCGGTGCTCAGGCATATCAATCTGCTGATTTTGTCTGGAGCACCAATCAGGTGAATAAATATTGGGAGCTGCGCGTCAATGGCACATCATGCGGCGCAGGCGGTACAGTTGTGACGAGCGGCCTCACTACAGGTACGGCGAATGCAGAAAATACAACGCCCATCGCCTACAACGCAACAGGCATCGTAGTGGGTGAAAATCCGCTATTGCTCTGCGTGGGTAATAATACGACAGTGGGAACAAGCACAGTCTGGGGCCAAGAAAGTTTTTCACTGTTACGTGATGACACAGCCCCTTCAACGCCAGTGGTAAACATAGCGGGTGGCAACTATGGCTCGCGGCCGAGTCTTGTCTTTTCTTGCAGCGACAATCAGGATAAAGTCGCGTTCGCGACCGAAACTGCGGTCGGCAGCGGCGTGCCTGCGACGCCTGCACTACCAGACTTTGACTTGAATGGCGTCACTTCGGTGGGCGACACATACGGCGCACCGATACAGCCGCTCGACGCGACTACGACTACGTACCGCTGGCGTTGCATCGACAGAGCCGGCAACAAGTCAGTGGCGGCCGCAACGGCAACTTACCGCATCGATTCGATCTTGCCGACTATCACGATCGTCTCTAATACGCGCGATCACCTTTCATCGGTAGCTGGTTATACCAGCACGACGTTGAGCTGGCGTAGCACTCGTGGCGGCCTTCCGTTTGAGATTCGTCGTAACAGTACCAACTGTATTGATGGCACGCTACTCAATTCACCGGCGAATGTTTCTGGCACCACAAACGCTGATATCAACCAGAACAACGTGAGCACGTTTGACATTGGAAACTTTGCGGCTGAAGGTGAGTACACCTTGATGATCTGCGTGCGCAACTATATCGATCAGTGGGGTTTTACTTACAAGACGATCAGGCGCGACAACACCGCCCCCACGTTCGCGGGCCTGACTGGCATAACTTCTACAGGCGGAGGCAACTTCACTCTGAACTGGTCAGCTGCGACTGACGGGGCTGGTTCAGGCATTGCGTATTACAACATTTACCGCGCCGACGCATTTGGTGGGCCGTACGTTACCGCACAACACATGGCAGCGCACCCTGCGACGAGTATCAATGTGACCGTGCCGGTTGCGACGAACACGTATTATTTCGTCGCGGGTGCTGTCGATAACGCAGGCAATGAAACCAAGGTGACAGCAGTGGTAATGCCGACGAAACCAACGGTCACGCTGGTTGTGCAGGGGCTTGATACCGGCGGGGCAAAGACGTTTGGGCTCACCGACGGAGTGGCAAGTTCAACGATCAACATCAATACGCTCGGCGCGCCGTGGGCAACGACGCTCGATGCAGGGGCAACCTACAATTTCAGAATCACCGCTCAACCGGCAGGGCAGGTTTGTAGCCTGCGCCAACGGCAATTTGGCACGCTGAGTTCTAACATTACCATGCGGGTCGACTGCGTTGACGGCTTTCTCGTCGGCGGGCGTTACCAGGCGGTGCCGGCCGCCCCTTTAAACTATATGTTGTATCGCGGGTTATCCTCAACTACCTATTCTGGCGGTACGGCGATCAACGGTATGGCAATGATCGGCAATATGCTGTTCTTCGTGCGCCGTGACAACGCGACCGATAGTTCGATTCAGCGGTGCGACCCTGCCAACTGCGCCACCTCGCTCGTGACCATCGTCAACCAAACGACTGGTCTCATGCGGCATTTGGTCAGCGACGGCACGAACCTATATGTGACGAACCCCGATGGCAGCGCTGCAGCAATGAGGATCTATAAATACAGCGCGCTGCTGACCGGCCAGGCAGTGCCTCAGGCCGAGTTTGACCCAGGGCTCACCGGTGGGTTCCATTCGGGGCTCGCATTAGACGCAACCCGCAACCTGCTCTACGTCGGCATTCGCAATGTAGCTAGTATAAAGAGGATTCACCTCGACACGAGTGTTGTCGACAACATCAGCTCCATCGTCAGCGAACATGAAGGCATGGCGATGATGGGCGATGATCTCTACGTTGCTACGCCAGATAACGGCAACTGCATCTTGCGGGCGACCAACGCGCATAGTGCGTCAGCACTGGCTCTCTATGCAGGCTCGTGTGGTGCGACGGAAAGTTATGCAGACGGCGCGTTGCTCAACGCGCGTTTCGCGCGGGCGCACGGCATCGTGAGCGATGGCACCGACCTCTATGTCGCCGAATTTTCAGGCAACCGCATTCGGCGCATCGACGTGCGCAAAGGCATTGTCTCAACCATCGCCGGCGGTGGTGCGTCGGGAACAAATGGCACAGGCCCTGATGCAGGCTTTGGCTCGCTCTTTGCGATGACAACCGATGGGCGAAAGATTTATGCGAGCGAAGGCGGTAATGCCCGGTTGAGAGTCGTTGCCGATCTTGGTCTCGTGGGTTATTGGCCACTGAATGCAGCTACCGCCGATTACGCCAGCGCAGTTGCGACGAACTATGCTCTCAGCGCCACAGGCTCATTTACCACGCCATCCGGACGCTATAATGAAACGAACGGCTCTTACCGCTTCGACGGCAGCAATTATCTCGAAGTGGCAGACCAGAACCAGTACGACCTTAGCTCAGAATACACGATTTCTGTATGGATAAACCGTAATGCAGCCGGTGTCATGCGCATCGTCGACAAGGCCACCGTCAATAATTGTGATGGCTATAATCTTGATATCGTGTCTGACAACCGGCTGCGCCTCTTATATTGTATCGTTAATGGTGTAGGGCAAGACGTTCTTTCGGGCACTGCAGTGCCCGTGAACCAGTGGGTTCATGTGTTGGCCACGTTTTCGAGTTCAAGGCAGCAGGCGCGCTTATATATCAACGGGCATCTTGATGCTGAGAAGGCTACGGGAGCCGGTGTATCGTTAACCAACGCCCTGCCGTTGCGCCTCGGGGCCGACAGCTCGGGCCTCAACGGATTTAGCGGGGCGATGGCAGATGTTCGGCTTTATAACCGAGTACTTTCAGAAGGTGAAATCAACGAGCTCGCACAAGATGCGCTGTCGACGCAGGTAGGGGCCAGCTTCAACACAGGCGCCACCGGACTGCTGAGCCATTATGAGTTCTCCAACAGCAATTTGCCTGGCGGGCCGATAGGGATCAGTCTCGGAAATGGCCCCCTGCCTTCGCTTACGACAGGTAAAGATGGCGATGCAAACGGAGCGAAAAGGTACGTTGCGGTAAACTCGCAATATCACTATAATAATGGCACAACAGGTTATCCCATCGGAAATCAGGCACGCACGCAGTGCGTCTGGGTGAACCCGGCATCTTACCCTTCAGGTAACTATTACGGCATTATTCAATATGGGTCGAATTTTGCCAACGGCAAATCAGGGCTTTTCATGCGTGAAAACTCGGGCTCGCACTATTTGGTGATGCCCGGTGGTGGCAACGACCACGAGGTCGAGTTCAAACTGCCGTTGAATGCCTGGACTCATATCTGCGGCTCTTACGATGGTACTATGGCACGCTTGTACGTCAATGGACGTGAACAGGGAAGCGCGGGGAGTTTTCCAGCATGGAGTACACAAACAGGTTCTTTGGGCATTGGCCGCGACCTGACGCTGACAAATTATTTTGATGGCAAAATAGACGACGTGAGGATTTACAACAATACGCTATCGGCCGCGCAGATTCGCCAGCTCGCGATGCAGGTGCCCGCGGGGCTGGTTGCTCGCTACGACTTCAACGGTGACACGAAAGACGCGAGCGGATTCGGCAATGATGCCGCGGCAGCGACCGCTACGCCCACAGCTGATCGCTTAGGTATCGCCACTAGCGCCTACAACTTTTCAGGAGTGTCGCAGACCATAACAGTACCGCATGCAGCTGCTTTGAACCCCGCGGCGAATGTGTCTGTGAGTGTCTGGGTGCGGCCTGCATCGCTACCGGCGGCGGGGCAGGTTTATTTTATTGTGGCCAAAGATATTTACGGTGCCTCTGGCTATGGTCTTGAACTCTTTAACAGCGCAGGAACACAAAGAATAGTCTGGGCCACCCCCGGCACAATTGGCCCGCACTACGATTACCAATTGCCATTGAATGCATACAGCCATATCGTCGTAACGCAAACCGGCACCACAATAAACCTCTATGTGAATGGCGCGCTGCTGACGCCGAGCGTCGTCGCCGGCAATGCATTCCCTGCATCGTCGACCGCCAACTTATTGATTGGCGGCGATGCTAACCAGGGCACAGGTTATTTTCAGGGTGATATCGACGATGTGCGCCTTTACTCACGCGTTCTGAGCGCAGCCGAAATTCGCGCGCTGGCGGGGTATCACCCGATGCAGGTGACGAATTTCAGCACTTCGACAAAGTTGCATTTGCAATCAGAAACTGCCCTCTGCGGAGGTTCTGCTTGCACGAATAATGCTAGCATTAGTAGTTGGCCAGATAGCAGCGGCACAGGCAACTCAGTGAGCCAGGTAACTGCGACAAATCAGCCAATATGGATAGCGAACGGTATTGGCGGTAAACCGTCACTGCAGTTTGATCAAAGCAATGACTTCATGATCAACGCTAGTGGGGCCGGTCTTAATACTTTCAACTTTGCTCATTTCGCGGTGATAAAATCTTCAACAACGAACTCGTTTCCTGTCATGTCTCTCGGTACCTCATGCGGCGTAGACGATGTAATATTTGGCTCCGACGGTTCGGGTAGCGAATATGGCTACGGACCTTGCAATGTGGGGCTGGCGACGAGTGGCGCACTTTCAGCAATGACAACTCTCACTCCGCAAATATTTGCGATAACAGGTACGCCAACTGTTCAGGGTAATATTTATACGAATGGTGTGGCGGGCACACCGTACTCTATGGCAGCTGGCGCGATCACACCCGGCCCTACCCTGACGATCGGCGCCAGATATGGTGGCACCGGGTTCTTTTATGGTGGTTTGATTGCGGAAGAACTGTTCTTCAACGCCCCGCTCAGCGCAACTAGTGTGTACAACGCGCCATACACAGACCGACAGATTGTTGAATGTTATCTGTCGGCGAAGTATTCAATTCCGCTGGCGGCGGGTGTGGTTTGCCCGTAGCGAGTAAAGCGGAACCGCATCTCTAAATTAGTGAGTTAATGCAGTATTTGCCCTCGCTACTTGAATACCATCGTACGTATCTGCCCGTTTCTCCACTTTTGATAAACGCTGTACGGCCTTGTGCGCCGCGCTAAAATTTGTCGCCGATTGGTATTGTTATGCTGCACCCAAAGGGAACAACACAGACGCGCCTAAACATGGTGCGCATCGTCGCTGCGTTTCTTTTGGGTTTCACAAGCGCGTCTTGCTCGTTTCTGAAACTCGACAAAAACACCAACTGCCTGAACGACAGCGCGGGCTGCTTTCGTAACGATGTCACGCGACCGACTTTAGTAGGCTCGTACCCAGAAGTAACTGCAGCGGGTGTGGCAGAGCTGCCCTATGTTGACCTGACTTTTTCTGAAGAGCTAAAGGGCGGCGAGCTGCCTGAAAACTACATTCTCTCGGGTGCGGGTGCTTCGGCGATGTCGCTGTCCTCGGTCACGAAGACGAACAAGTTCACGTATCGTATTTATCTGAACGGCGCCGTGAACAATGGTGCGATCAGAATCACTTTTTTGAAATTGAGCGACTACGCCGGTAATACATTCGCAAGCCAGCCCTATATTGAATACGAGGGTAATACGGTGATGGTTGTGAATGTCACCGCAGAGCATAATCGCGGTGGTGTGAGCAGCAATGCGGCGGCCGGTGGTTATGCTGGGCTGCGCATACGGTTCAGCCATAACTACCGGTCAGACCCGACGAATAATACCAGTTGGTTTATACGCATCACTCCTGGTACCGTTGATTGCACGGCGGGTACGGCGTGGCATAACCCGGGCGATGGTGTGGGCAGCAATCTGCCGCACCTCAATACTTCTGATCTCGCGAACACCGAACTTGTACGCGATTTTGTCACGGCTGATTTTACAAACCCTTTTAATGCGATTGTTATATGCATGACGAACAATACCAACCCTTCGGCAAAGGCAACCGGTGTGTGGTATGTACGGCGTAACGACACCGCGCCCGTCATGTCTTATATTCCGCCCGAAACTGATTTTTACAACAGCCCGGTCTCTGTGCAGCTAACGTGCTCAGGGTATCCCGCTCGCATTGCGGTTACAGAAACGAGCCAACAGACAGCATCGCCGCCCGACCCGGCGGTGCCCGCATTTGACGCAAACACGGGAGTCGTCACCACCGGAACAGGCTTTAGCGGCGGCGCAGCGACAGTGACTGCACAGAATCCGGCGAACCCGACGCGCACCAAATTCACCTGGCGCTGCATCGACGTTTCAGGCAATATGAGCACGCTCACTGGTAACAGCAATATCGAATATTACGTCGACACCAACATACCAGCGGTGAATGTCACGCTCGATGCCGCGTACCGTAGTTTTGTTTCGGCGTCTGGTTATACTTCAACGACGTTGAATTTTACGACTGATCAGGCTGCGGGTGAAACCTGGCTCATCAAGAAGGGCGGCACGAGCTGCACCGCCGGTGGCACGATCATGTATTCGAATACCGTGGTCGCGCCCGGGGCGACAATCTCGCAGACGATCAACGTCGGCGCGAATGCAACTACTGATTTTAACGTCGTGGGCGTGTATCCGGTTCGTATTTGCGTGCATCGCGCGGCGAACAACACCTGGGGCACCTCCTTTTTGCAGGTGACGCGAGACGATACTGTGCCGACGATCGCGAGTTCAGTCGTGAGCGGCAGTTACGGGGCAGTGCAGCATGTGGCGCTCTCTTGCACAGACAATGAGGATGTCATATCGCATACGAAGGCGGTGCTTCTTGGCAAAACTGCACCCCCAGCACCAGGTAATCCGCCGTTTGTTGCTGGTGGCTCAGACATTGTAACGGGTTCGATTACGCTCGACGATTCTTCGACGACGATTATCCGCTACCAATGCCGTGACAAGGCGGGCAATTTCTCAGCTATACAGCAGCTGCAGTACACGATTGACTCGACCCTGCCGAACATAACCGTTGTCAGCAATGAGCGATCTGCACTCAGCGCCGCGGGTGGGTTTGCGATTTCGCAGCTCGTGTGGCGCTCAACCCGTGGTGGTTTACCTTATGAAATCCGCCGAAGCGTCGCTGATTGCACTGGCGGCCCAGGCCTTGGCAACGCCAATAACATTCTGACGGGCACGACGCCCACCGACCTCAGCAATATCAGCGTCACGCTCAACGCGGCGACGCACTTTGCCGGCAATGGCACCTATGGGCTCAAGATTTGCGTCTTCAACTACATCGATGCGCCGACGTACCAGCCGACGGCGCTCGACATCATTCGCGATGACAACCGCCCCAATAATGTGACCAACCTGACGAAGACGATCACGGGTACGAACTCGCTCACCCTCAACTGGGATGCGGCAGCCGATGTCGGCCCTTCGGGTACCGGCCATTACTGGGTGTATCAATCTACCATACAGGGAGATTATTCGGCGGCGACGGTGATTACCGCGGCGGCGAATTCTGCAAACATAACGGGATTGAATTCCGCTACGATCTATTATTTTGCCGTTAAAGCAGTCGATAACGCGGGTAATGAAAGCCTTGCGTATAGCAATGAAGTCAAGTCACGTACGGCGCTATCGGTCACTGTGTCGGGGTACGCGAATGCGATAAACGGCCCGTTCAGAGTGCAGCTCGGCAGCGGTGAAATTCTGTCATTCACCGCGAACGCGACGCCGCAGTCATTCGCCAATATTTTCAGCGACGGTGAGGCATATTCGCTCTCGATAGTTGCGCAGCCTGCGACGCAGAATTGTGCATTTGTCGCGAACCAGTATGGCACGATCACAGGCGACCTGCTCTTGCAGGTCAACTGCGTGTCGGGTTATGTCAGTGGGGGATCTCTCATCGCGAGTAAACCTGCGCCGCTCAATTACATGCTCTTTCGCGGTAATGCGCAGATCATCGCCGGTGGTGGTGCCGGCACGAGTTGTGGTTCTACATGCAGCGACGGTACAGGCACCAACGCGCGCTTTAGCAATCCGCACGGTATGGCGATGGTGAGTGGCATGCTCTACGTTGCCGACCGCGACAACAACCGCATTCGCCGCATCGACACGACCGCAACGCCTGCTGTCACCGCAACTTTTGCCGGCAGCGGCAGCGCCGCCACGAATGATGGCACGGCCACTGGCGCGTCGTTTAATGCTCCACAGGCGATCACGACAGACGGGGTAAATCTATACGTTGTTGAATCGCCTGCTGCTGGTCAAGGCTACCTGCGAAAAATTCATATCGCCACAGGGCAGGTGACAACGCTCGCCGGTGGTGGTACGCAATCAGGTGGAACAAATTGTCCGGTAACTTTTCAGGGTGGCTGCATCGATGGTCGTGGTGCGCAGGTGGCGTTTGGTGGCGCGAATGGAATTGTTTATCACAATGGTTATCTCTACATCACCGAGTTTACCAATAACCGCGTGCGCCGCATGAACCTCGCGACGGGCGTGGTTGACACGATTGCCGGCGATGGCCAGGCGCAGTCAGCGACCAACGCCACGGGAACCAGTGCGCAGTTTAATGGTGCTACGGGGGCAGCTGTTGCGGGTGGCGTGCTTTATGTTGCGGATTTCAACGGTCACAGAATACGCGCCGTAAGTCTGACAGCTCCCTTTGCCGTTACGGCAGTCGCCGGTACAGGCGATGCAGGCCATGCTGACGGGCCTTTGGCCACCGCGAGATTTTATAATCCTGATCATCTGACCACCGATGGCTACAATCTTTTTGTGACCGAGTATTCAGGCGATGGCAATACAGGCCGCAGGTTGCGGCGCATCGATCTGCGCAAAGGCCGGGTGTCGACGATCGCCGGCAATAGCGTTGCGGCAGACACGAGTGGCACAGGTATCGCGGCTTCATTCTATTCGCCAGTGGGCATTGCCTCTGACGGCCGGCAGCTATTTGTGGGTACGTACGATGGTGGCCGAATCTTTCGCGTCACCGACTCAGGGCTTGTGGGGTATTGGGCCATCGACCCTGGGGTTAACCCCAATGACTACAATAGTGACAATACAAGTGTGAATAACGGATCAGTCGCTAACGCCCCATTGGGTACGAGCGCCGATCGTTATGGCAGCTCGAATCTCGCGAGTATTCTGAACGGTACTAACCAATACGTGAGTTCGACCGGGGTGGGTCTGCCCGCCGGCCCCTCGGTGCGCACTCTCTGCGCCTGGTTTAAACCCAATGCTATTCCCAGCGCTTTTCAGACAATTGCGGCATATGGTACGGCATCGGGCAATGGCTCATTCGGCATTACCTTGGTCGGTGACGGAGTTAGCACCACATTGAAGCTCCATCTGAATGGGGGCACCAACGACGTCGACGCGAACTATGTACCTATTGAAGCAGGCAAGTGGTCACATGCCTGCGCCGTTTATGACGGTTCAAAGGTTCGCCTGCACTTTGACGGCAAGGTACTCGCGAGCGAAGTTAGAACTCCCGCAACCACGGGCGGAACCAGCTTGCAGATCGGCAGGTACGTGAACGGTGCCATGTTTTTTGCCGGCGCAATCGCCGACGTGCGGGTCTATAACCGCGCCTTGAATGAAGGCGAGATTAATGAGTTGGCGCAAGACGCAGCTGATAACCCAACAATCAGCGGAGTGAGCTTTAACACTGGGCCAACCGGCCTCGTGTCGCATTATCTGTTTCATTCGGGTTTAGACGACCAGCCGGCGGCTCCCATTGGGGGTTCTCTGACCTTCAGCGGCACCAAAAACCTTGTAACGGGCAAAGATGGCGATGCAGCCGGTGCGATATTTTACGATGGCACCAGCCACAATACGGGCAGTGGGCTGGGGCTTCCCCTAGGCGCTGCGCCGCGATCGGTCTGCAGCTGGTTTAGGCTCGCCGCGCAGCCTGCTGGAAATGTTCGTTTTCCCATTGTCAGCTACGGTACGGTTGGCACATACTTTGATCTGGTTTATTTCAATGCGGGCACAACAGCTGTGCCCGACTACAGGCTTGCTCTCAGCGACACGGGCAGCTCCATTGAAGCGGGTATCGAGCTGCCGCTCAACACCTGGCAACAGAGCTGCGTTACACACGACGGTGCAACAACCCGCATTTATGCAAACGGTCGGCAGATTCTGGGCACGGCAGATACGCTTGGGAGCATTACATCGGCGACATTACTGACTATCGGCAAGCGCACAGTTTCGACCTCAAGGTTTCAAGGTGCGATTGACGACGTGCGCATCTATAACAATGCGCTGTCGGCAGCGCAGGTGCGCCAGCTTGCAACGCAAGTGCCCGCGGGGTTAGTGTTTCGTATGGACACTGTCGGCGATGCGAATGACACCAGTGGCCTTAATCAGACACTGGTATCGAACACTGGCGTTCTTGCCGCAGGGCGGCACGGTGTCGCGAACACAGCGTACCGTTTCACGAGCGGCGAGTTTGCGACCTATGCTCACAGCTCAACACTCAATGCGCCGAACATGACCTGGTCGTTTTGGATGAAATCACCGAGCATGACGGGCGGTGATTTGAATACGAGTATAATCCGCAAGTTTCAGACATTTAACGCCGACGGCTGGGTTGTGAAATATGATCACATCAACTACCTTCACAATTACAAGGCTTCAGGCACGATTCAAGGCGCGCACGAGTCGCTCGTGAACAATGTCTGGACGCACTACACGGTTGTGCGTTCGGCGAATGGAGCGACCGACAATATCTATATCAATGGCCAATCTTCTGTGAACAGCGGGGGCGTCGGGGCAAATATTGCCAGCACGGCACAAATGCTCATTGGCGCCAACGGCACAGGTGATATGACACTACAAGATGTTCGCATTTATAATCGCGTGCTCGATCAGGCAGAGGTGCGGGCACTTTCGGGCTATCACCCAGACCATGGTGTTTCTGGAATGGTGTTGCATTTGCAGGCTGACAATTATGCGAATCTTATTGATGGTGCGCTGATTTCAACTAATTGGCAGGATTCTACCATCAGGGATAGGTATACCTTAACGGGGGGAGTGCCGAGCGGTTCGCCCAGGTTCGTGAGCGGCACTTCGAGCTTTTTGGGCAAGAAGCCCGCGATCGAGTTTGATGGTGTTGACGGCAAGTATTTTGAATTCGGCAATACTTCCGTCACCTACAGTGGGCTGACTGTCTGCGCAGCTTTGACGCGTAAAGGCTCCGGTTATCGGGGCGTGGTTGAAAAGCGCGGCGGGTTTCAGGCTAATAGCTGGGGTATGATTACCGAAAACGCGGCGAACGCGATGAAGTTTGAAATCGGCGACCCGCCTGGCGCCAATGTCGTCGACACAGTCACCGATGATACACCGTCGATCTATTGTATGGTAAACGGTGCGGGCAATGCCATACAAACCTTTGTGAATGGCCAATTGGCTTCGACACTTGGGGGGGCAACCCTGACGGGGTCGAACAACCAACCGCTGCTCGTTGGCGCGCGCTATAACTTCGCCGGAACGTATCACGGGCAGATTGGTGAAGTCATCGTAGCGGCAAAAGATGCGTCAACGGCTGAACGACGCATTACGGAGTGCTATCTCGCGTCAAAGTATTCGATACCGTTGGCGTCGGGAGTGGTTTGTCCGTAGTAACCGTCGCGCTTGCCTTATTTCTCTAACTTCAGAACGCTTGTGTATTGCTGCTGTTTCACCTGTGGCCCAAACGGCAGCGGATTCTGGCTGCCACTCAGAAACAGTTTGATCTGATCACGGTAGTGCGGCGACGACGGGTTACCTGAAACACCCGTGTGCAAAATGAGGCTCGCCGGTTCTTTTTCGTTGAAGTCGACCACAAGTCGCATCGCGGGAATCACAAACGTATCAAAGTTTTCGCCCCACGCATAGTGCGCGACGTTGATCGTGTGGCTGTCGCCCTGGTATGCGACCGGGCCGTGGTTCCAGTACCAGCTACCAAGCGGCAGATCTTTTGTGATGTCGCTTTTCCAGTAAATTTTATGCAGCTTCTCCCAGCGCCATTTTTCTGGTGCGCCCATCTCGTCGCCACAGAATTCGTACGCATCTGCGAGTGCCAGTGCGAGCATATCGGCCTTTGTCTCTTTCTCGGGCGTCTTCATGTTGTCAAAGTATGGGCTCTCTTCACGGCCCAAAATATGGTCTTGCGGCGCGCTGTACGACCTGAGGTTGATGTCGATGAAACCTTTCCAGAGGCCGCTGCCTATTTCGAGTTCGTCGCCGAACACGTTGCGCGTAAACACATGGTAGAACGCGCCGATAAGAGCCGCACCCTGCGAATCTTTATGCATGACGTTGTCGAACTTTGAGAATATTTCCAGTGCTGATTTAGCACGCTTCTGCTTCTTCTCGCTGAGGTGGCCAATGGCTGCATTGACACTGGCTTCTTCTGACTTTAGCAATAACAACGTCTTTTCAGCCATACGCGAGTAGACATCCATGTGCATCTTTTGAGTGTCTGTGCCTGTCCAGTCGTTCTTGGCGGCGAGCAGCGAATCGATGCGTTCGGCTCGCTCGGGGCTGTACCAGACCGAGCTAATCTTGCGTGAATCGCCTTTCGCGACGGTGCGGTCGTTCGCCGTCACGAGAAAGCCTTTCTCAGGGTTCTCGCGATGCGGCTGCTGCTCAAATGGAAGAAATGATTTCCAGCGGTAGCCTTCTGCGGCAATCGAAGGTAGTTGCCCGGTGCCTTTCGTACGCACGGGTATGCGGCCCGTAGTCTGCCAGGCGATGTTTTCGCCGTCGCTATAAACGAGGTTCAGGTAGATAGATTGAATCTTTGAACTCGCGGTACGAAATTCTTGCATCGTCTGCGCGCGCCCCATTTCATAGATGCCGATGCCTGCGGTGTCGCCGTCTTGCAGCGACCAGCGCATGGCGAGGTGTTTTTCGGTCTTGATGCCTGTTGGCGCAAGCGGCATTGCTGCTTCGGTCTTCAGCTGGTTGATCGCGTCTGAAACGAGCGGGCCGTTACGGGTGAAGCGCAGCTTTATGTCGCGGTCTTTGCCGAAGCGCACCTTGAAGTGCTCAGTCGTTTCACGCACCGGCGCCCAGGTGTTGTCAGATTTTAAATAGAGCGTCTGACCATTTTCAGATTTCACGGTTTCGATGAACAGATCTTGGCAATCGGCTTCGACCATGGTAGCTCCCCAGCCGATTTTGCCGTTGTAACCCAGTTGAATATAAGGCTGCCCGGCAATAGTCACGCCGGCCGCTGTGTAACCAGGCGATTCGATGCTCATCATGCCCCAGAGTGAGGGAATCGTCAGTGGCAGGTGTGTGTCGTTCGCGACAATCGCCTTGCCCCCCTTTGTCTTGTTACCGCTCACGGCCCAGTTATTTGACGCAGGCATGCCAGTTTTGAAAATTTTGTTGAGGTCAGTCAAAACATCGGCCAACTGAATTCTGTGCGGTGCTAGATCCGCCGCGAGCTTATTGTCAATCTTCTGCGCTTCGGCGAAGGGGATCGGTTCGTCTTGATAGACCGGCACGAGCCACGCCGCTTTTTCTGCACCGAGTTTTTGCGCAGCGTCGAGAAAGAAAAGTTCTTCATTAATATTGAGCGCCAGACCGAAGGATAGTGCGCCGAAAACGTAACCGCAGTCGTGTATCGTCCAGGGCTCTGGCGTGTAACCTGTGAGCGTGAATTCGAGCGGCAGATTCTTGTTTGCCTTAAGGTAAGCATTCACTCCCGCTGCATAAGCCTCAAGCGGAGCTTTGTATTTTGCCGGCATCGCGTTGATGGCGCGATCGACGTTTCGCTTGATACCGACGGTGCGCATGTAGACGTCAACCGGCAGCATCTTCGAGCCAGCGATCTCTGCGAGACGGCCAGTCACCGCGAGTTTCGATGCATACATCTGCCACAGCCTGTCGTTCGCCGTTGCATAACCCGCACCAAAAAACGCATCGGCTTCGCTGTCGGCTTTCACGAGTGGAACGCCGTACGCGTCGCGGGCGATAGTCACGGTACCCGAAATGCCTTCAACTTTGATTGTGCCAGTTTCGGCAGCGACCGACCACTTACCCTTGCAGGTCAGGTAGACAAAACCAACGGCGAAAAGAAGAAGCGCGGCGAAAAAAAGTTTTTTCCAGAGACTGCCGCGCGGTTTTCCCGAGTCAGAACTGCCAGACATCGACTGCGGCAACGTTCTGATGATCGGGCCGGTGGCAGAGCCTTTCGTATCGCGCCCCGTGTTCATGCGCTGCGGTGCATTGGTTGTGCTGCGACGGGATTGATTTCGTGCAGCGGGCTTGCGCGCCGGAGTGCCTTTTTTTGCCATAGGCGGGTAAAAAGGCGGGAAAAACTCAGGCCGTAAAGCGTAAGGGTGTTTTATCCCAATACTTGGGGTCGCTGTTGTTATGCTTTTTCCACTTTTCGCTGCGGAAGATCAGTTTTTCGGAAAATTCGAGCCGACGGGAAGACCACTTCCGGACCCTGAAGTCATAATTACTGACTTCAGCCTGAACATCTCCTCCGGAGAGCACAAACATCAAGATTTGCCATAGCAGGTGCGACACGCTCATGCAGACCGCATGCGCGACCGCATGAAGTTGGTTATACGTTTCCTGATCCCAATACACATTAAACCTTACGAGACCTGCTTCGCAGTCGCTAAACTGCCTGAGTCCGATTCGGCGCGGGTTTAGTCTGTGAAATCGTTTTAGGTGACCTGACATGCTCGCAGAGATCTTGCTTCGCAGCCTTAACCAATCCTGCTCAGATTTTGCGGGCATGGAGATGCTGGTTTTCATTTTGAATGGCATAGGGCTTCTACATATTAAATACCCGAAAGACCCGGGATTTTCTCATCCCCGCTAAATTTTCTTCTTTTTCGCTTGTCGCATTATGTCTCATCAGGCTGATGAGACATAATATGTCAGCAGAAGCGGCAGTAACGGACTCAACCCCAACACTTTCGAGGGGCGCGGTATCGACACAGGCGTCGCAGCGTAACCGGACTATACAGTATTCCCGCCCGACTTTGTCGCGCAATGAGCTGCGGTCGGTGCTTGAGTCACTGGTAATGGAAGAAGTTTCTTTCGGCCAGGGCGTGCTCAATTTTGAGAAGGCATTTGCGCGTACTTTTGATTTTCAGCATGCGGCTGCGCTCGACGCCTATACATCCGCATTTCACATGGCTCTGCTGGCGCTTGAAATCAAGGCCGACGACGAAGTTATTGCGCCCGTCTCATCGCCGCTTAATCTGATTGATGCGATAAATTACACCGGCGCGCGCGTCGTGTTGGTTGATCTTGCCAAAGAATCATTTCATGCAGATGCGGATGTTCTTTTTGGCGCGATTAGCGAGCGCACAAAGGCAGTATTTCTCCCTTATACTTTTGGTGCCTACAAAGACTACAAACCTTTTTACGAGCGGCTCGAGGCCGAGGGTTTGCGTAAAGGCAAAGAGCGCAAGATTCGCGTCATCGAAGATATCTCACACGTTATCGGGCACGAATTTAATGGACGCCAGCCCGGCAGCGACGCGGACATTGCGATCGCAGGGCTCAATGAAGACCATTTGATGACGATTGGCAAGGGCGCGGTTGTTTTGACCGATTCGCATAATCTGTTTGCGATTATCAAAGATCTGCGGGTGCAGGGCGGCAATCGTCCGTACCGGGTAAGATTCGACTACGCCATAACCGACTACCAGGCGGCAATGGGGCTTGAGCAGTTGGGTAACCTAGCGGCAATTATTGAGCGCCGCCGCCGCATGGGCGTGCTCTATAATGAAGCAATCAAGAACAGCCGCCTCAAAACTTTTTTTAACGCCCCGGAGGCCGATGTTTGCGGTTCATTTCCGGTGATTGGCGAGTCAGATATCGCTCATATTCAGCGTTATTTCTCTTCACTGCAGATTGAAACGCGCCGCGTTTTCCCTAACGGTCCGTTGCACCATATTATGGCGCTGAATCCGCTTGATTTTCCGAATGCGGAGCGTCTGCACCAGCGCGGGCTGATGTTGCCTCTGTATCCGATGCTGAACAAAGCAGCGGTAGAAAAAATTACCGCTGCAATTCGTGGTTTTTATTAAGATTTAGTTTTTTTTTCATTGGCAAACCTTATGCCAAACAAACCAGGTGCGAAATTAAAATGTGTTATGTCTCTGCTTTGGATTTGAGTGTTTGATTTCGTGTGGATAAGTGTGCATAACTCGCTCACAAGAAGAGACATAGTGCAGAAAAATTCTTCTCGCCGGCGATAGAAAATTCTGATTTCGTCTTTACGTTTCGTTACACCTACCGGAAAGTTCTTCACGGTCAGTGCGTGCAACCTTGCGGCGCACGGCGAACAGAATTCACGATGGATAAGCAACAGAAATTTTTTGAATGCCAGGAATGCTCATCGATCGTCGAGCGTGTCTACCAAAATGGTATCTGCCGCTCTTGCCTGAATCAAAAACTGCAGTCGGTTCGCGTGATCATTGACCATCATCATGCGCTGAGCAGTTCGCAGCAATCAGCGTCGACATGATCGTTCCATCATCGTACGCGGTTATACTCGACCGCGACAAGACCATCAACGAAGACCCGGGTTACCTGAACGATGCCGACAAGGTCGCGCTTATGCCGCGCGCAGCAGAGGGTATTCGGTTGCTCAATGCTTTTTCGATACCGGTGTTCGTCGCCACGAACCAGTCGGGTGTATCTAGAGGATTCATAAGTGAAGCACAGCTCGAGGCTGTGAACAGCCGTATCTCCGCACTTTTGCAGGCAGAAGGTGCGCATGTTGAAGGCTTTTTCGTCTGCCCGCACACCGATGAAGACGAATGTGACTGCCGCAAGCCGAAATCGGGTCTGGTGAAGCAGGTGATGGCGAGGCACGCGATCGCACCTGAGCGTACTTTTCTCGTTGGTGACAGGGCCCGCGATCTCGAATGCGGCCGCGAGTTCGGCATGCGTGGTATTTTGGTTGGTGGTGACGAAACCGAGCACCCGACTAACCTGATTTTCAGCGCTAAAGACCTGCACGAGGCCGCGTCGTTCATTCTCGAGACGATATTTGAAGAGTATACGGGTGCCCATACCTTTGCGAGCGCGCGCGATTTTATGCCTGAGCTGGGTCGGGTGCGGTCTGCGAACAAGAAAGTAGTTTTTACAAATGGGTGCTTTGATCTGCTGCACAGCGGCCACGTGCAGCTGCTTTCGCAGGCGCGTGCGCTGGGTGATTATCTGGTTCTGGGGCTCAACTCAGACCGCAGCGTGCGGGCGCTCAAGGGCGAATCCCGCCCTGTGAACAACGAGCGTGATCGCGCCCGCATTCTGGCGCAGCTGCCGTACATCGACGCGGTTGTCATCTTCGACGAAGACACGCCGATTGAGCTTATGAAAGTGATTGAACCTGATATTCAGGTCAAAGGCGGCGATTACGTGAAAGAGAAGTTGCCTGAATTTCCAGTAATGCAGGCGATGGGCAAAGAAATAGTTATTCTGCCATTTCGAAAAGGTTATTCTACGACAGGCATTTTACAGCGCGGTGGTCACACTGAGCCCGTCGAAGTGTGATTCTTTTCCGTTACCGCAGCTTTGAATTCCCCTTTAGCTAGCTTAACGCGAACTGCTTCGCCCTTTTTCAATGCATCTGAGTCCGTCACAATCTTGTCCCCTGAGTAAACTACCGAATAGCCGCGCTTGAGCGTGGCGAGCGGTGAATACGCTTCGAAGCGGCCTGCAGTAGAATCGAGCCCGGCGCGTGTGAGTTTCAGTTTCTGCGCCATCAAAACTTCTAGCGGCGTAAGTTGGTTCAGCGCATTGGCATTGCTGTGCAGAATGTTGCGAAAGGTGAATCGCAATTTCGATTCGAGTTCGTCGAGAAAGTAGGCCTGGTCTTTGACGAGCACGTAGGGTTTTTCCCAGAATTCTTTTTCTGAGGTCCGCAAGAATCTCTCTTGGTATAGGTGTAGCCGCGATTCGACGGAGGCAAACGCACGCTGCAGAAAACCGCGGGTGCGGTAGCGCAAGTCGTCGATCACGGGAAAAACGGCACGCGCTGCGTCGGTGGGTGTTGCTGCGGCATAATCTGCCACATCATCTGAAATGGGGTGGTCGATCTGGTGCCCGACCGCAGACACGACAGGTATTCGGCAGTTGGCGATCGCGCGGCAAACCGCTTCGTCGTTGAAAGCCATCAGGTCTTCAGCCGAACCTCCGCCGCGCCCTAAGATGACGACATCGCAGCGCCATTCTTTCTTTTGAATTTCAGTGAGCGCGGCGACGATTGACTGCGGTGCTGCTTCGCCCTGCACCTGTGCAGGTGCGAGCACGATTTCGGCGTTTGCGTAGCGCTCTTGCACCTGCTTCAGAATATCGCGATACGCTGCAGTGCCTGCCCCGGTTACGATGCCGACGCGGCGTGGCAGAGCGGGAAGCTCGCGCCGGGTTTCAGGTGTTTTGATCAATTTCTCTTTCAGCAGGCGTTCGCGTATAAGCTGCAGTTTCTGCAGCAGGTCACCTGCGCCGATCTTCTGCACGCGCTTCACGGTGAAGCTATACGTCGATTGCGGCGCGTAGATACCCGTCGTACCGAGCACTTCAACCTCGAGGCCTGCCTTAAGTTCAAAATCAAGCGGCGTCTGCGCGAAGCGAAAGTAGGTGCAGCGGATTGTCGGCCGGGGATTCTGGTTCTTCTGACCCGTGTCAGACAGCGTCATGTAAATATGCCCCGATGAGGCGTGTTTCTGGTATGAAGTGATTTCTCCCTTGATCCAGACGTCTTGCAATTCGGGAGACGATTTGATCTTGATTTCAATGGCTCGGCAAATTTCGGCGACGGTATACTGTTGCGGCACGGGAGTCGTGCAGCAGTTGCAAATTGACGCAGCCCGTCAATTTGCAACTGGTGATTATGGTCTCTATCCTCATTACGCAGTGCCTGCAAAACGATTTTGTGCGCCTGCTCGATAAATATGACCCGGTGCCTAACTACCTACACATCGGTTACGACGAAGCGAACCGACTACTCGGCGAACGCGCCGAAGAAGGCCCGGTCTCGCAGATCATTCGTTGGGCGTATGAGCAGAGCGAAGCGTCGCTGCAGATCATTCATATTCGTGACTGGCACAATGCCGCAGATGGTGAACAGCAAGGCCACCTGGCACAATTTGGCCAGCATTGCCTGCAGCATACCGAAGGTGCGGATTTCGTTTTTACACGGCAATTACCAGTTGCTGCATCACGCCGCAAAGACGTCATCGTCAATGCGTCGGGCCTCAACGATTTCTATAAGACAGACCTCGCGCAGCACCTGAAAGAAATAGAAGAGCATGCTGCTGTGCGTGTCGGCCTCATTGGGGTTTGGACAGAGGCGAAGATTACGTACCTCGCATACGAGCTGATCACGCGCTACCCGAAAATTGAGCTGGTGACCTGCAGCGCACTGACCGCAAGTTCATCGCGCAGCCAGCATTTTATCGCCCTCGACCACTTGCAGCGGCTGCTGGGGGTTAAGGTGTTTGATTCAGTGGCCAGTTTCGCCGAATACCTCGGCGGTTCAGGTCACGGCCTCACAGCATCGCGCTACGCAGAAAATAAGCAGCTCGACGCAGCAAAATTCAGTTTTAATATTCCCTACGAGCTGAAAGAGGCCGATGCAAAAATTCTTCACTATTTGTTTCGTGAAAGCAAGTCTGCAGAATTCATCTGCCTTGACGGAGGATTCAGCGGCAATGTCGTTCTGAAAGCCGAATCGCGCGACGCGTACGGACAGAAACAACAGCCGACGGTGGTCAAGATCGGGCAGCGTGACCCAATCTCACGCGAGCGCGCGTCGTTTGAGCGCATTCAAGAAGTGCTCGGAAACAGCGCACCCGCAGTTGTTGACTTTGCTGAATTCGGCGAGCGCGGAGGCATTAAATACCGCTATGCAGCGATGACCGACGGCAAGGTGAAGACTTTTCAAAAGACGTTTGGCGAAAGCGATGACCCTGAGCTGTTAAAGAAATATTTGCATATTGTATTTCATCGTCAGCTCGGTCGTTTTTATGAGGCAGCTGTTCAAGAGAATCTGAATCTGCTCGACTATTATGATTTCAAGCCGAAGTATGCCGATTCGGTGCGGCGTAAGTGCGCAGAGCTTTCAGAGGTGACCTCCGATGGTCGGCTGCGGCTGGCTGACGGCATCACCGTTGAAGATGTTGCGAGATTTTATTCCGATGATCTGCAGCATCTGAAAGAAACGGCTGCGTTGCCCAGGTATGTATCGTGGCTGCACGGCGATCTGAATGGCGCGAATATCATTATCGATGAATCGCAAAATGTCTGGTTGATCGATTTTTTTCATACGCACAGGGGGCATGCACTCAAAGACCTGATTAAGCTCGAAAACGATATTCTGTATATTTTTACCAAGATCGACGGCGACACCGATCTGCACCTTGCGTGCCAGGCAACCGATTGGCTCTTTGCCGTGCATGACCTTGCGGTGCCGCCCACAAATATGCCCGCTGAACTTATGGCAGACCCGCGTTTTGCGAAATCACTCACCATCATTACATGCCTGCGTTCGCTCTACAAGAATATCATCGATCTCGACCGCGACCCTTACCAGTTCTTTGTTGCTGCTGCGCGGTACGCAATGCACACTCTCTCGTTTGACGAATGCAACCTGTGGCAGCGCAAGTGGGCCTTGTATGCGGGGGCGAGCGCTCTCGGTCGGGTGCGCGATTCATTGATGAAAAGCGCACGGTTGCGAATAGATTTCATGTCGGCTGAGGGCGAAGCCTCAGAAGGTGGAGTCATCGGCCTCACGATTTTGCCCGGCCGCAAAGACCGTGGTCGCGATTTGGCAGAAGACATAATCGAAATCAAAAAAGCCGGTATCTCGTCAGTGGTGACACTGCTCAGCAATGCAGAGTTCGCAGAGTACGGTGTAACGGGCCTCGTCGAAGCCTATCGTGCTTCCGGTCTGGAGGTTCTGCACCGCGCGGTGAAAGACCAGGGCATACCGACACGCGAACAGACACAAGAAGTGCTGCGATTCATGAAACAAGCAATCGATTCGCAGAAGAAAGTTTTGGTGCATTGTGTTGGCGGGCTTGGTAGAACAGGCCTCATCGCGGCCGCGTATCTCAAGACATACGCGGGTACCGACGGCGAAGAGGCGATGCGCCGCGTCAGGGCGGCTAGATCGCCCCGTGCGATTGAAAACGCCGATCAGGAAAAATTTGTCTTGGATTATTCGCCGGATCGTCCGGTGGCATAGCCACCAAACGATGCAGCGTTTTTTTAGGGCTCGTCAGTCACTGCGTGGCAGTTGCGGCAGCGCGCTTCATAGATGCTTTCGGGAAAATCAAGGTGTCTGTCGGCGAACAGCTTGTTCTGCGCAAGTTCTTGCGAAGTGCCTACCGTCACGACTTCGGTGAAGAACGACGCTGGCATGTATTCGGGCTGGCCTTCAGAATTAATGGCCTTTAAGGTCAGTTTCTGGCTGTGGTGCGCGTCTTGCCCGCAGACGACGCAAATCGCTGCGAGTTTAAGCGATTCGTGTGCGATAGCAAGGTAGTCGCCGACATTGCGGTCAGAGCCTGCAATCGGAAAAGGCAGGCGACGGTAATCCTGGTCGAGCAATGACAGAATCACGTCGACCCCCTGTTTTGAGAACCGGCGCACGAGGTCGAAAAGCGAGATATCAAGAAACTGCGCCTCTTCGATCGCGGCGATATCGGTATCGTTCTTGAGCAGCGCCGCAATTTCACGCGGATGTGAAACTACATGTGCAGCTTCACCTACCTGCATGCTCTCGTCACCTGCATGCGCGAGAAAGTGAGGCAGCACCTGCGTGGCATGGTAGCGGTTGTCGATCGCGGGTTTAAATAGCTGAACTTTGCGTTTCGCAATCTTCGCGCGGCGAACGCGCCGCAACAATTCTTCGGTCTTGCCAGAAAACATCGGCCCGTGTATAACGGTGATCTTTCCGATGGAATGTCGCGTTAGCTCGTGCTCTTTCATTCGTTCTCAATCTGCGTAGAACCATGTGCCTTTATCAGCACCGGTAATAAGTTTACGTACAATCTGGATGTTTTTCCCCGATGCGATGCTCATGATCTGGCGCGCGCCGAGCATTTTTTCAGCGGCTTGCAGTTTTGTGATCATGCCGCCCGTACCGCCACCGGTGGCGCTGCCCGCATGGCGCTTAATATCCGCAGAGATTCGCCCGATATGAGGTACGCGCTGGCCCTCGGCGTAAAAGGCGTCGACCGTGGTCAGAAGCACGAGCACTGATTTCGGATACAGCAGCGCAATATCTGCCGAGAGGTTGTCGTTGTCACCCACCTTGATCTCTTCGTTAGCGATTGCATCGTTTTCATTGATGACGGGCACCGCGCCCCATTCGAGTAACTGGTTGAGCGTCGATCTCAGGTTTTGCAGGTGGCGCTTGTTTTCAAAGTCGGTGCGCGTGACGAGAATTTGTGCCGCGGCGAGGCGATGGCGCGCAAACGCATTGCGGTACGTTTCAATGAGCAGGCTTTGCCCCAGGGAGGCGAGCGCCTGCTTTTCGCTGACCGTCGCCTGCGGCAACTGAACTTTGTTCTGCTCTTTGAGAATCGCGCGGCCGAAGCCTACCGCGCCCGAAGATACGATGATTACCCGTTTGCCGAGTTTTTTTAATTCGAGGCATTCTTTGGCTACCTGACGAAAGTAGCGGTTGCTGCTTTTCTCAATGTGTTCGGTGAGAACTCCCGTGCCGAATTTGAGCACCACGTGCGTCGCTGCCTTGAGGCGCTCTTCCAGAGTCTGCTTCATACCGACATGACCTGCTTTTGTACTGTTTGGCGGGCCGCCTGATCGTATGCGGTAAGGCCTGCAATCGTCGTCGCATCATATTCGTCATATTTGTGAACCATGGCGCGCTCGATCAGTTCTGAAATTTCGCCGAAACGGATATTGTCGCTCAGGAAAGCTGCCACTGCTGCTTCGTTCGCCGCATTATAGACGGCCGGGTAAAATTTGCCGAGCATGCCCGCTTTGCGGCCGAGCGCATACGACCTGAACTTCTGCTCATCGACGGGAAAAAACTCAAAGGTGGGGTAAGTCTCTGGCGGCTTCATGGGCACGGTTGTCTTGGGTACATTGGGGTAATACATTGCGTATGCAATCGGATATTTCATATCGGGATAGCTCACGTGCTGCATCACGGTGCCGTCGGCGTGCCCCACCATTGCATGCACATAACTCTGCGGATGTATCACCGCCTGAATCTTTTCATAGGGCATACCAAATAAATAGTGCGCTTCAATAATCTCGAGTGCCTTGTTCGTGAGGCCGGCAGAGTCGACGGTGATCTTCTGGCCCATGACCCAGGTGGGGTGTTTGAGTACCAGTGCCTTTGATGCGTTGAAGAATGCGTCGCCATGAACGTTGAGCAGTGGGCCACCGCTGGCCGTCAGATAAAGCGTGTCTGTTTCAGAAAGTGTATGCTGCGCCGCGAGCAGGCGAAAGAGGCTCGAGTGCTCTGAGTCAACGGGCAGAATTTTTGCGTTGTGTTCCCGGGCGGCTGCCATGACGATTTCGCCAGCGATGACCAGGCTTTCTTTGTTTGCCAGCAGAATAGTTTCGCCACGTATTGCCGCTGCGAGCGTCGTTGTCACACCAGCCGCGCCGACGATCGCGACGATGATAAAATCATGCGCGAGGTCGAGCAGGTCTTGCGTGCGCCGTGCGGAGTCGGGATCAGAGGTTGAGAAGGCGTGTTTGACTCTGAACTCCGCCTGAATTGCGTGGGCTTTTTCTGTGTTATTGTGCCATGTGAAACCGACGAGTTCGAAGTCGTCAGGGTATTGCCGCAGCACGTCGAGCGTCGAATCGCCGATAGAGCCTGTGGCCCCAAATAAAATAAATCTGCGCTTCATTGATGTTTGAATGATTGGGCAAATGCCCAATCATTCAAAATCTCCTTAATTCTTGCACGACGTAGAAATAGTAATACGCCGCGGGAATCGTAATGAGCATTGCATCGAGCAGGTCGAGCACTCCGCCGTGGCCAGGAATCAGCTGGCCTGAATCTTTGATACCGGCATCGCGCTTAATGAGCGACTCTGAAAGGTCGCCGAGAATCGATGCGAGATAAGTTACGAAACCAAAGAGACCTATCTCAAGGTAACTGTATTCGGGTACGGTAAAATTATTTTTTGCGACGTAATAGAAGAGTATCACGAGGCCAATCTGCATAAAACCGCCGAGTATGTACCCCTCATAGGTTTTGTTGGGGCTGACGGCAAAACCGACCTTATTGCGCCCAAAGGTACGGCCCATAAAATATCCGCCTGTGTCGGCCATCGCCGTTGCCCATGCGACGATCCACACATAGAACAGGCCGTGCTCGAGGCTGTAGAGCAGAAACACGTGCGAGAAGGTAAAAGGTATATAGATGACCGAGAGCGTATAGACCGCGAGAATCAACAGCGAGTTTTCGACCTTATTCTTGAGCAGTTGCACTTTCATGACTGAAAATAGAAAAACGAAGGCCAGGCCGCCCAGCAGCGCGTAGTTGAATTTCAGCAAATTCAGCGCATTTTTGACGCTTTCGTTATAGAGCGGCATGCCCTTGACATAGTAGTTTGCCTGCCAGCCAAGATAGACCAGAGTCATGAGCACGATCGTGCTGATCACCCCCAAAGTTTTGGGAATCGGCGCGCCAATCTTGGCTTCGGCCAGTTTATAGAATTCAACGATGCCGAGTATAGCGAATGCCATCACAAACAGGTAAAGAGGGAACATGTACATGCCCTGCCACGTGATCGTGAAGATGAAGATGCCCGCCAGCGTGAGCCCGCTGATCAGTCGCTTCGGTGTTTCGCCCATGCGCGAACGGGCATTTTTTCTTTTCAGGGTGTCAACGAGCTTCAACCAAAAATAGTTGGCGACACGGGGGCTAAGCCGTCTTATCTGAGCAGAGAATCGTATGGTGAGCTATATCCGCATTATCTTTATGGTGCTCTCTTTGATCGCAGGCCTGCATTGTGGCTCGCTCATCGATGAGGCTGCACGTGTGAATAAGCTCTATGAGGTCAAGGCGGGCCTGGTGCCTGCCGTTGGCTCCACTGACCCTGCCGATGGTTCGATCGCGCCTTACAACCAGACCTATGTGGATGTCATCTTTTCACAACCCATCAATACAGCTTCCTTTGGTGCGCAGTCGACGTTCGGGGCCTGTTCGGGCACATTTCAGGTCAGCTATGACGGTTTCAATAACTGTCTGGCAGGTAGCGTCGACGCATCGGCGAATCCGCGTATACGCTTCACGCCGACAGTGTTCCCAAAAGGGCTTGGCTTGCAGGCCCGGGTGAGCGGAGTCCTGAGCCCGGCCGGCAATGTGGTGACGACGTATACATCCCCCACAGGCTTCAAGCTCGGCGCACCGTGCGGCAATGAGAACTGCTTCTTCAGTTATTCAACGCCGCTGATGGCAAATGCGGGCACTCGCTCGGGCATCTTTCCGATTCGTACCGGGACGAATGCAGGCAAGTACCTCGTATATTCTTCGGGCGGCGCGGGCACGACGCTGATTGACCCGGTCACAGTGTCATCTTCTGCCGGCCCCGCATTACCGTTTAGTCCCGCAGACGGCGCTCATAATTTTTATATTTCAAGCGGTACGCATGTCGGTAAACAGGCGATCATTCGCGGGGGCAATTCGAACCAATGGTGCCTGTATGACCCCGATCTGAACAGTTGCGCGCTTCAACCCGTGCTCGCGCTGACGGTGGGTGCGGGTGGTGCGTCGCTGCAACCTGCGAGCGGAAACGATCTCGGCAATACGCTGTTTCTTCGCGGGGTGCTCACGAACTCGGTGCTACGGTATACGGCTTCAACGGGGCTCGTGAGCAACCCCGGCGGCGTATTGCTCACATCGGGCAATATATCCAGCAACGCGCATACGCTGCGATTGCAGACAGGCATCAACATCGGCAGCTGGGTGATCTTTCACGGCGGGGCTGATGTGGGCATGTCTTTGTTGACCGAAGCGACGCCCACGATCACTGCGAGCACCGCAGCGCAGGGCTCAGTCGGCAACGGAGCATCAAGCTTCGAGGTTACGAGCGGCGCACGTTCAGGGCAGGTGATTACCGCATTGGGTGGCAATTCGGGCGCAGTCAGTATTCTCGATACCGCAACCTTTGCATCGAGCCTTTTGAATTCGGCGCTGACGGGAAACGTGACCGGGGGCGGTCTGCTGCTGCGCCAGGTGAATACCAATTCGTATGATAACCCGCTCGTGATTCATGGCGGGGCGCACTCGTCGAGCCTCTATGATTCTGCGAGCGGGGCGTTCACCAGTGGCCCGGCAACAACCGGCGCGATGTTCGATGGTTCGGTCGCGGCGTTTATTCCTTCGGTAACCAATGGCGGCGCGTTCTTGATCGTCAACGGCAACGGTATGCCGTCGACTTCGGTGTATTTTCCCGCGACAAATACGTTCAGCGGCACGCGCGCGCCGTCGAATGTGCCGAACGCCGGCTCAAATGCATTTGTCATCAGCGGTGGCGCACAAAATGGCCGCACGCTCATTGTTTCGGGCAATCTCACCAATGAGACGGCGATCTTTGATCCCCTGCGCATAGAGATGCACAGGGGACCACAATTGACTTTTAATGCAACGACAGACACATTCAACGTCCCATTGCCGCAACTCTCGCGCGCACTCGTTTTCAGAGGGGGAGCTACCACAACGTACAATATTTATGACCCTAACTCGAATTCATTCTCAGCCTCGGGCGGCCCGACGCTGGGCGGTGGTGCGGGTTCTGGGGCGGTGTCTTTTCCCATCGCAGGTACGACGAAGATCGTCATCATGCGCGGTGGCGGCTCGAATCAGGGTGATATCATCGACCAGGCAAATATCACTGCAGCGCCGTCGCCGGTCACGGCACCGGGTATCGTCAGTTCTGCGCCGCTCACCATCAGGTTCACCAAGACGTCGACCGGCGAAATTCGCCAGCTCGTCTCTTGCTCGGGTAATTTTGCAGCTATCTTCGATCATGCGACCGGCCTTTTTGTCGGGGGGGTGACGCTCACGGGTACGGGCGGTCCAGGTATGCAGGCCTATGTTATTCCCTCGGGTGGTCTGGCCGGGCGAATACTGGTGATTCATGGTAACGGCAATTCATCCACCACAATCATCAACCCCGAAGACAACACAGCCGCCGCGGGCCCCGATATGAATACAGGAACCTGTGCACCGGGCAGCGTTTCAAACGGCGGGCAGCTGCTGCCCTTGACGACCGGGATCAACGCGGGCAAGGCTCTCGTTGTGCGCGGTGGTGGCTCGCCGGCAACTTGCCTGTTCGACCCCGCCTTAGGTGCATTTGCTGGCGGGCCTGCAGTCAGTCTGACTGCCTCGCCGGGATTTCAGATCAGCAATGGTGCGCTGGCGTTTCGCACCAACGGCGGTCTCTATGCGACATCGTTTGTGCTGCTTTCCGGTGCAACGAAGAATGTGTTCAGCATTTATGTGCCTTAAGGCGCGCTAACACAGATGCTGCGCATCTGCATCATCGCGGCGCTTGTCGTCAGAACATTTTTCTTGTTTCTGCCACCTTTCTCAACCGACACAGGCCGGTTTCTTGCCGACGGGCAGACGCTGCTCGCGGGCAAAAATCCGTACAACAGCCCGCCGCCGGTCGCGATTGAATACGCACACCTGAGGTCGTTCTATCCCCCCCTGCAAGAAGCATTCTTTGCCGTGTGCGCCTATGTTTACCCGAAGCCAATAACGATCAAGCTCGCCGCGGGCCTCTTTGAGTTTGCGTTTGTGCTTTGGTATCTCTACCGCAAGCGCCGGCGCCCGGTGTCTGCCTGGCTCGTGATGTTTCTGCTTTTTAATCCGCTGAGTCTGCACGAGGTCTGGCGCGAAGGGCATCTTGATCACGTTGCGGCGCTGTTACTCTTTTTTGCAATTGTGAGTTTGCGTGCGCGCCTTGCGATGCCTGCGCGCCGCGGGCTCGGCGCATTCTACGCAATTCTCAGTATCTGCTGGAAATTTATCGGCGTATTCGCTTTCGCGATGCATTACCCACGAACGGCGCCGTCGCCGCTTGCGCGCCTCGCACGGAATGCCGTTGCACCCGTCACGTTGCTCTGCGCCGCGGTCTTTGCGCTGCAGCTGGCGCCAGCCTTTGTTTTCACGCCCTTCGCCGAACGCGGGCTCACCGTCTACACCAATTACTGGCACCACGGCAACGGTATCGTGCACTTGCTTGAAGCGTTCGGCTTTTCAGCGGGCCACGCCGTCTACCTGATACAGCGCGCGATCGTTTTGCTCTTTTTGCTGGTTGGTTTGCTCTATGTGGTGAGGCGGATCCAGTACCTGGACGCTTTCTGGTTGGCCTTGGGCAGCCTCGTCGTCTTTTTTCCGGTGCAGCACCCGTGGTATTATTTTGTGCTGTTTCCCGGCATTCTGCTTTCGCCCCGCTGGCGAAAAATTCTGATGCTGGTTTGCGTGCTGGC
Source organism: uncultured Leptospiraceae bacterium (assembly GCA_942492915.1). Lineage (GTDB taxonomy): Bacteria > Spirochaetota > Leptospiria > Turneriellales > Turneriellaceae > Turneriella. The sequence continues at coordinate 2,383,596 of OW818662.1, read as the reverse complement.
GCCGCTCAGTTATTTGGGATATACTGCCGAATACAAATCGGTTGGGTTTTTCATCGTTGTCTCAGTGTGGCTGGTTTCGGCAGCACGCATCTTGCGGTAGCATTCGCCGTCGGGGGGCGCGCGACCGGCTGCGCAGGCTCCTTAACACTTTACCGGATATTCAGCGTACCGGCAGCGTAACGCCGTCTCATGCGCAACCTTATCAAAATTCTGTTACTGATCGGTTTGACGGATGCCGGTTCTGCCGAAAGTACCGACCGTTATTTTTTCTATCGGGCGACAAAAGGTAACGCGACGTTTTATCTGCTTGGATCAATGCACATGGGTAAGCCTGATGATGCCGACTATCCGGTGAAGGTGTACGACGCATTAAAAGCGAGCCGGCTGTTCATTCTCGAGGGCGAAGTGCGCAAAGAGAAAATCCGCACACCCGACCTGAGTCTTACTTACCTGCCCGAAGGCAAAACGGTGCGCCAGTATCTCACAAAAGCCGAGAACGCTCAGTATGCGAAGGTGGGCGATGCGCTCGGCATCGACGTTTCGCTTTTCGATCGCTACCAGCCCTGGTTTGTTGAGTTCATGTTTGGTTATCGGCTCGCGTTTAACGCGGGTTTCGTTCTCGAATACGGAACCGAGCACCGGCTGTTGCGGTACATCGACCGCAATTTCGACAAGAAGAGCCGGCCTCATATTTTTACCCTCGAAAGCGGCGACGAGGTTTTGCGCTACATGCACGCCCTGAGCATGAAAGACCAGCTGCAGCGGTTCAGGGCGTTTCTGAGCTATTCAGACCGCGTCGGAGCGAGCAACGTGCTCGAGATGCAGCAGTACTGGCGGGCGGGCGACGACGCGAACGTGCTGAAGATTTTTCATTATTACGACGGCAATGACGCCGCGAGCGCAAAGTACACAAAAGTTCTACTGTATGACCGCAACGCGCGCATGGCCGAGCGTTTAAACCTGATTTCGCGGTATGAGGGCACGAGTTTTGTCGTCACCGGAGCTCTGCACCTGATCGGCGAGCAGAATATTCTCGAGCACCTTAAGCAGGCTGGCTTCACGATTGAGCGACTATGAAGAAATGGGGATGTAACAAGTGCGAAGGTCTCGGCTACCGCACGCAGGCGCAGCTGACACACAAACGGGCCACACGTGTACTCGAACTCTGTGACTGTGTGACCGCGCTTTGCCGGGTCTGCCCGGGTGACCAGGTGAACCCTTACGTCTATTTGAACGAGGCCACGGGTAAGATCACTGCCTGCGACTGCAAGTCGCCGCGCGACACGCTCGGCCGTGTGCAAGATCTATTTCAGCAATCGAATATTCCTCTTAAGTACAGATTTGCGCGGCTCAGCGAATTTAATACCTCGCCTCCGTACCCGAACCCGACAAAATCGCCTGAGCTCGAAGGCTTGCGCCGGCAGGCGACGATTGCGCTGACGGCAGCCTGCCACCGCGCGGGAGATTTTATCGAAGCGCAGAAGAAGTTGATGGAATCTTCTGCTTCGGTGGTGCAGTCAGATCTTAAAGGGTTGTTGCTGATCGGGCCGCCGGGCACCGGCAAATCTCTGCTGGCGGCGATGATTCTGAACGAACTGATTCTCACGCAGCGGCGCACGTGCCGTTACATCAAGATTTCCCGTGATTTTTTTCAACAGCTGAGGGCGACGTTCAACAACGATTCAGGCACCTACGGGCGCACAGACACTGTGTTCAACGAAATTGCGCGGCAAGACGTGCTGGTGATTGACGACTTTGGCATCCAGTCAGACAGCGAATGGGAGCAGCGCATGTTGTATGACCTGGTTGACGCGCGGTACGAGGCCGAGCTGCCGACGATTATCACGTCAAACATCGATCTTGATGCGGTGCGCAACCTTTTTAAGGGGCGCATCTATTCGCGGTTTACCGAAATGCTGCATACGGTGGAGTTTTTCAACGTGCGCGACTACCGGGGCGATATTCTGGCTAATTCTTAGCATACTACGAATCAAGGTCGCACCGACAGACCGGCAAAAGCTTTACGAAATGACGCGTCGATAAATATCGACGCGTTATGAGCACAAACAAAGGCCTGTTGGATTTTACCCTCTCTGATGAACTCGTCGAAGTCGGCGAGCTGATACGCAATATCTGCGAGAAAGAGATTGTCCCACGCCGGGCGGCATTAGACGAAAAGGAAGAATACCCGTTTGAAATTTTTGCAAAATTCAAAGAAGCCGGCCTTCCGGGCATCATGTATGATGCCGAATACGGCGGCATGGGCGCCGACCTGTTTGCTTCAATTGTGTTTTCTGAAATTGTCAGCGAGTATTGCCTCGGTGTGAACACAGCGATTTCTGCGACAAAACTCGGTGCCCTGCCGATTGAACACGGCGGTACCGAAGAACAAAAGAAAAAGTACCTCAGTGCTTTTGCGAGCGGTGAAAAAATCGGAGCATTCGGCCTCACAGAACCCAACGCGGGCTCTGACGTGCCGAACCTGTCGACGACCGCAGTCAAGAAGGGCGATCGTTACATTCTCAACGGCACCAAGCAGTGGATCTCAAACGCAGGTGTTGCGGATGTCTACACGATCTTCGCGCTGACCGACAAGTCGAAAGGCCCGCGAGGCATGTCATGTTTCATCGTTGAGAATGGCACCAAAGGCCTCTCTTACGGCAAACTCGAGCAGAAAATGGGAATCCGGTGCTCGCATACCCGGCAGGTCATTATGGAAGATGTGGAAGTACCTGAAGAGAATCTTGTGGGTCTGAAGCCGAACCGCGGTTTTATCCACGCTTTTCAAACTCTGAGCTCCTCACGGCCGGCGGTGGCTGCATCAGCGGTCGGGCTTGCGACCGGTGCGTACAAAGAAGCGGTCAAATACGCACGCCAGCGCGAACAGTTCGGCAAGAATATCATTAACTTTCAGGCGGTTCAGCATATGCTCGCTGACATGGCGACCCGCATCGAGCAGGCGCGCCTTATTACCTACCGCGCAGCGAAATATGCCATGGCGGGGCACCCCGAGGCCGCGAAGTTTTCAGCGATGGCTAAATACGCCGCATCTGAGACTGCGGTGGCGGTCGCAAACGACGCGCTGCAGCTGCACGGCGGTTATGGTTTCACGAAGGATTACCCAATTGAAAAGATGTATCGCGATGCGAAAATTCTGACAATCTACGAAGGCACGAGCCAGATTCAGAAGAATGAAATCGGCGCGTATATCATCAAAGAATCGGCAAACCTCAAGTAAATGATTTGGGTTGCAGGCGTTGCCTGCAACCCAAATCAAAGTTCTATGTTTTGCACTGCGGCCGACTGGCCCATGCCTTTCAGGAAATCCTGCATGCCGATCAGATCGGTTGTCGTAAAGAATACCTGACCCACGCCGCCCAAAAAATCCACGAAACTTGCGCGCCGGGTTAGATCAAGCTCGTTTAAGACATCGTCGATCAGCAAGACGGGGCGTGTGCCGAGCTTCTGTTGCATGTAATTGAATTGTGCAAGTTTGAGTGCGAGGGCTGCAGTGCGTTTCTGGCCCTGCGAGCCGACTGTCTTGATGTCATGTTCTGCGCCGTTCGGGCCCAGAAAAAATAAACGATCACGGTGCACGCCGCTCGTCGTCTGCCTTAAGCGCAGGTCATTCACGCGGTGCTCTTTCAGCATCGTCATATAATCGGCTACTGTTTCGACTCCCTTGGTCTCGCCCTGGTATTCGAGCTGCCAGCTGTCTTTGCCGAGCGAAATCTTACTTACGCTTGAGGCAAAGGGGCCCGCGAATTCAGGAATAAATTGCCTGCGTTTGAGCAGAATCTCAAGACCCGAGCCGGCGAGTTCGCGGTCAACGGCAGAGATCACCGCCTCGTCTGGGCGTGACTTCAGCAGTTGGCTGCGCATTTTCAGGGCCCGGTGGTAGTTTTGTAATGCGGTAAAATAGCCCGGGTAGAGCATCGAAAGCAGCAGGTCAATAAACCGGCGGCGTTCTGTGTGGTCCCCCGCGACAATGCGCAGGTCGTCGGGTGACAGCACGACGCTCGGAATGCGTCCAATGATCGCAGCGGCTCGTTCATTGGTTCGGCCATCAAGCGCATATTTCTTAACCGCCGCAACTTTCATGTCGTCAGGGTTTCTGCCAAAGCTAATCGCGATGCGGTGGTTTCCCGTCGGCGCAGTGAAGCCGACTTCTGCGCGGTAGAAACTTGCGCCGAAGCGTATCATCTCGCGATCGAGTGCAAAGCGAAATGACTTCAGAAATGAGGTTAATCCTATTGCTTCGAGAATGGTGGTTTTGCCGGCGCCGTTCAGGCCGGTTATAAAAATGAGCCCCTCTGAAAACGTATACGCAGCCTTCTCGCTGTTGCGGAAGTTTGCCAGCGAGAGGCTGTTGATTTTTATCTGCTGCGGCTGCACTGCGCTCGTATTTCGATACAGGGCACCGGGTTGCTCATTGCGTGCAGAAGGTTTCTCTGCGCCCGGTCACTCTTCAGATTTTCATCGGCATCACGAGCGCGATGAAGTCAGGATCATCGACGTCTTGCACGACGAGTGGTTTGTTCGAGTCATTGAGACCGAGTCGTACGCGCGGGCAGGTGAGCGCTTTGAGAATGTCGATAAGGTACGTGATATTAAAACCAATCTCAAGTTTTTCCCCTGAGTAATCGACCTCGATCGCAATCTCGGCTCGGCTGCTCTGGCCTGAGGATTGCCCCGAGATATGCATCTTTTTATCTTCGAGTACCATGCGGCACTGGTTTGAAGGTGGTTCGGTGACAGGGCGAATCTGCTGCAGAGCTTCAATGAGTTTGTCGCGGCTCATCTCGATCTGCACTGCAATATCTTGCGGCAATACCCGCTTATAATCAGGAAACTTGCCTTCGAGTAACCGGCTTGAGAGTTGTGCGTCGCCGACGCGTACGAAAAGGTCGCGCTGTTCAACACCGATCATGACCTCATCGGCCACGTCTATAAGCTTCTGCATTTCGCGAATAGCCTTTGCATGCACAACGACGTCTGTGCCCGGTGGCAAATTGATCGGGGCAGGCAGTTTGCGTGTGATGGCTGCGAGGCGGCGGCCATCGGTGCCAACGAGCGTCAGCTGATCGCCATTGCCCTGAAAGCAGATGCCGTTATAGATATATCGGTTATCTTCTTGCGAAATTGCGTACTGCGTCTTGCGAATCATCTCTTCGATGATCGCCGACGAAACTGCAAAGAGTTTTGCGTCGCTCAGGCGGTTCAGGGTCGGAAAATGTTTCGCCGAATTACCCGGCATGGTGTAGCGGGCAGAAGCGTCGCTCGTGCCGCGCAGATTTACACGAAACGCGGCAGAGCCTTCTTCGGCGGCTTCTTCGGTTTCAACCTCGACGATCAGGTCTTTTGAGACCAGCGAGCCGACGTATTCCTGAAATTGTTTTGCGGGTACGATGAACTCCCCCGCCTGACCGCCTTCGACCGGCACTGTGATGCGCGCCGTAGTCTCCATGTCAGAAGCTGTAATGCTCACCTGTTTGGGTTCAACTGCTACCAGCAGATTTGAGAGCATAGTGCCCATGTCACGATGCGGAATAATCGCGTCGATGCGGCGTACCGCCTTGTCGATCGAGTCTTTATGCGTCTGGAATTTCATATGCGGAAGTAAGCATAACGATAAAGCATTGATACGACATAAAGCAAAAAAGACGTTGTTGCGTGCTGGTGACCCAACCTGCGGTGAGCGGAGTCGAACCGTGAATACCGCCTTGACCATTGAATACGACGGGGCCGCATATTTTGGTTACCAGCGGCAAACCAACCAGATCAGCGTACAGAGCGAATTGGAGCGGGTTCTCAAGATTATACTCGGCCGGCCCGTCAGGGTATACTGTGCCGGCCGCACCGACTCCGGCGTGAACGCCCTCGGGCAGGTTGTGCACTTTATGGGTGAGCCGCCAAAGACGACAGGGCTGCTGATTTATTCAATGAACAGCCTATTGCCGAAAAACATCGCCGTGAGGCATGCGGCGCTGGTTCCCGATCGCTTTCATGCGCGTTTCTCATGCCTGCAGCGCGAGTATGTCTACATTATCTACAACGCACCGCACCGACCCGGGGTGCTCGGGTACAAGGCTCTGTGGCTGCGCGAAGCTCTCGATTGGAACGCCGTGCGTCAGGCAATTCCGCACCTACTGGGCGAAAACGATTACGCGTCTTTCACCCAGGCGAAACTCGTGAAGCGGGGAGAGACGACAATTCGCCGCATCGATGACCTCAGGATCGTCGAAGACGGCGCATATACCTACGTGCATATCATCGGATCAGGCTTTCTGCACAATATGATACGCATCATCACAGGTACGCTGCTCGACGTTGCTCGCGGAAAAACAGAGCCGGATGCCGTGGGACGCATACTCGCGAAGCAAGACAGGCTCGAGGCAGGAATGACGCTCGTACCGCATGCGCTGTACTTCTTGCATGCGGCGTACAAAGACTACGACCAATCGAGCGCGCAGCATTGGTTGCGAGCTCGCCTGTTGCAAATCCATAGCCTTACCGGCGGCGCCTGAAGGCAGTGCCGTGGTCAGCCAGCGTTTGCAGCATTTCATCAACCTGGTCGGCATCGAAAAAATTACTGTGGTGTTCAGGGTAGCTGGTTTCGGCTCGGCGATCGAGATGTTTCAGCGGGCACCACGAAGATTCAATCTGCGCTAACGCATGCGCCATGCGTATGGCGAAGAGTTTTTCGTGGCGTAAGAGGCGCATGAACAGGGTGCCAGCGTTGTGCTGGTAGTCGTGCATTTCGTTCAGGCGCCTGATACCCGCAATTTTTGTCATAGTGCCGAGGCCCAGCGGCCTGGCGACGAGCAGTTCATAGACAACATGCAGCGTGACTATCTGCAGAGCAGCCATGAGCGGAAGATAGAAGATGAGCATGACGCCCGCAGCAAGTTTCTGCCAGATTAGCAGGCGGGGCGTCTTTGCTGCGACATCGTCGAGCCATCGATTCAAGAAGTGCATGCTGCCGTTTGCGTAGCCGCAGAACGCGCAATTGATTCTATCCATGAGGGTCAGCCCGGCGATCTTGTACCTATCGATAATAATGTAATTTCGCAACTGCCGGCGAGGTAGCGCAAACAGCGGAGTGAGTACGTATTGTATTAAGAGCGCAAGTCCCGTCGCATGTGCGATAATGAAAAACGGCAGACTCAGATACATCGATGTGCCGCCGAACATCACGCGCGCAAATCCGAGGCGTTTGACATGGCTACCGTAAATGTTCCAGAGTATCGGGACTTCAAATGTAACGCCGAGCAGTGCGTATCGCAGTTTCAGGTTGGCATTTTCGCTACGGATCGGGGAAGTATTATCATGTGACCGATTGTTCATGTGTGGTCGGCTAATATGACCGATTGGTCATGTTGTCAAGTTCATTCGCTGGGGGGGGGCCCTTGCATCCTGAGTATATTGCTAAGCTGCCTGAAAGATTTGCAGCCAGTGAGCGCGGTATGAGTCAAATGTTCCTGTACTGATCGCACTCCGCATATTTTTCATGAAATCATGCATAAAAAATAGATTATGGTATGTGCTCAGCATGAGCCCGAGAATCTCTTTCTGTTTGTGCAAATGCCTGATATAGCCCAACGAATATTTCTGGCAGACGCGGCAGGCGCATGCTGCGTCAATCGGTTGGTCAGAGGTTGCGTGCTGCAGATTGCGCAGGTTGACCTTGCCCGTTGAAGTGAATACCTGGCCGTTGCGTGCGTTGCGCGTCGGCAACACGCAGTCGAACATGTCGACGCCGAGGGCGACGCCATTCAAGATTTCTGGGATAGTGCCCACGCCCATGACATAGCGCGGCTTATCTTTCGGCAGGTGCTCGATTGCGGCGGCGAGCGAAGGTGCATAGTACTCAAGTGGTTCACCGACCGACAGGCCGCCGACAGCGTAACCGGGTAAGTCAAGATCGGCGCATGCTTTGGCGCTGTCGGCGCGCAGCAAAGGATTAACTCCACCCTGGCAAATACCAAAAAGCGTCTGGTGACGCGGGTCGCGTAACCAATGTTCTTTGCATTCAGCGAGCCAGCGATGCGTGCGCACGAGACTTTCTTTAAGGCGTTTCTCGTCGGCAGGGTAGGGCGCACAGTCATCGATTGGCATCATGATATCAGAACCAATGTCGCGCTGTATGTCGACCGTGCGCTCGGGCGAGAACAGGTGCGGGCTGCCGTCAAGATGCGAGCGAAAGATCACGCCGTGGTCGGCGAGTTTCACGTTGTCGCTCAGCGAGAATGCCTGATATCCACCCGAGTCAGTGAGTACAGCGTGCGGCCATGACATGAATTTATGAATTCCACCCGCCTGCCGCATTGTCTCAGTGCCGGGCCGCAGGTACAGATGGTACGTGTTACCGAGAATCAGGCGATAGCCGATTGCTTCAAGGTCTTCTTGCGATATTGCTTTCACCGTGGCCTGGGTTCCGACCGGCATGAATACCGGAGTCTCGACGACACTCTGCCGTAAGCTCAGGATTCCGCGGCGGGCTGTGCCTGATGTTGCAGTAATTTCGAAGCGCACGGGTGCCGGCAAGGGCTACCCGCAGAGCACGCCTGCAATCATAATACGGAGAAGTCATAACTTGAAGAATCGCTAATAGCTCTCGTGATTTGCCAGCCCGGTTGTGCCTTTTTGGTCGTTCTGCAAAAAATTGCGAGTTTGCTGAGAAGAAATGACCATTTCCGGGTATTTAGATAATAGATGGTTAGTATAAGTGCTATTGAATACTATTCGACTTCCGTGACATTGCGCGGTAAATCTGTGAGGCATGTCACCGCTGCACGCAGGCTATTGCGTCGTTATGGCATTTATTTCTCTGAGTCCCGCTTACTCGAAGAGCTGCTGAGGCTCTATCTGGGGTTCTGGCAAGGGCATGGTCCCAAGCCTGCCACCCTGCGGCGCTATAATAAGAACGGACAAGCGTACCAAATTCGACCCTGGTACGTGAACAGGGTCTTACACGCTGCTGCGACCCAGCGGGCGATGCATACTGGGGAGTCGCTGTCACGCATGGTAGATTTTGCGATTCGAGCTTACAGGCGGCGGTTTGTTGAGTCGGTTTTGAGTGCTCATCGTGTTGTCCCGGTCACTGCGAGGGAGGCATGGAAGAAGCGTTACAGCCTGCGCTTTCATCCGGGCGCATTTTTTATTAGCTATAAATCCCAGACCGCAAGGAATGCCGGTGCGGACCTTTTTTGGCGAATGGAATTGGAAATCATACCCAAACAAGGTCTATCCATGGAGCAAATACTCTCATTTACGCGAAATTCAGCGTAACGAAGCTCAACAGAAGGCGTAGTTTACGCGCCGCTAAATAGATTTTCGGCCTGACAGTTCGCGCGACATTGCCTCAATGCAGATTCCGCGGCTGCCTGCAAAACCGACCTACGTCGAGTTCAAGAATGATCTTGATTTCTTTGAATTATTCGGTCGTTTGGAACAGCAGTTCCCTACCTGTTTCTTGCTTGAATCGCTTGGCGAGCAAAGTTACGATTCCAGGTATTCGGTGATCGGTTTTGAGCCAGACTACTTTTTCTCGGCAAAAGGAAATCAACTTCTTGCCACACACCAAGGAATTTCGACCACCATAGAGACGGCAAATCCTTACAACTATTTGCGCGAAATTCTGCCAAAAGATGTTTTGAGCCGCAGCTATGCGGGGGGCCTCGTCGGCTATCTGGGTTATGACTGTGGCAACTATTTTGAGCCCACTCTGGGCCTGAAAGGCCACGAAATATTCCCGACAATGCAACTAGGGTTGTTCACCGATGGCTTGGTGCACGATAAGCTTACCGGACACACTACATATTTCTTTTTTTTGCAGAACCGCTTGGAAATTCTCAGGAGTGCGGCAGAAAAGCCGCGAAATCTGCAATCGACCCGCGTACGCGCGACAGGGCAATCGAAGACTGCCGCGCAGCACGCAGATATGGTTGCGTCGGCGCGCCTTGAAATTATTGAAGGCAATACCTTTCAGGTGCAGATAGGGATCTCTGAAAACTATGAAGTGGATGGCGACTGGCTAAATATTTACGCGAGTCTTCGTAAGATAAATCCTTCGCCGCACATGTTCTATATCAAATTTAGTGAAAATCAAAAAGTCTACCGCCTACTCGGTGCGAGCCCCGAATTGCTTTACCGCCAGCGCCAGGGTGAAATGGAATCGTTCCCTCTGGCGGGCACAACGCGCCGCGGTAAGACTCCCCATGAAGACCAGCAGCTCGTCCGCGCGCTTCTCTCTGACCCGAAAGAAATCGCCGAACACAATATGCTCGTCGATCTGCACCGTAACGATTTGGGCCGGGTTGCACGTTACGGCTCGGTGAAGGTGAGGCGGATTTTTGACATCAAGAAATTTTCGCACGTGCAACACATCTCGAGTGAGGTTGTGGGCCTCATTGACCCCCGCGAAGATATGTTTTCTGCGCTTGCGGCGTCATTTCCCGCGGGTACTCTCTCGGGCGCTCCCAAGATTGAATCGATGAAAATAATCGATCGAATTGAAAATGAGGCTCGCGGGCCTTACGGTGGCGCCGTAGGTCACTTCGGTTTCAACGGTGATTGCACGTTCGCGATACCGATACGCACGATTTTCGCCGTTGATGGCAAGGCATTTATTCGTGCATCGGGCGGGGTTGTGTACGATTCGACTGCAGAAGGCGAATACGCAGAGATTCAGAATAAACTCGCCGCAACCAAGAAGGCCCTGGCGGAGTACCTGTGACCACTATGAAAGTTTTGATCGTCGACAACTATGATTCGTTTACATACAATCTCTACCAGTATGTGGGAGAAATTCTGGGAAGCAGCGGCAATGCGTTTACTGTCGATGTGGTGCGGAACGATGAAAAATCCTACGCTGATCTGAAAAGCGACAACTACGACAGAATCATCATATCGCCTGGCCCCGGAAACCCGGCCGATGAAAAATATTTCGGGGTTTGCACCCAGATATTGCAGAAACCGGCGAAACACCAGCGGGTGCTTGGCGTCTGCCTCGGAATGCAGGGCATCGCGCACGTATTCGGCGGGCGTGTGGTGAAAGCAGCGGTGCCGATGCACGGGAAAACTTCGCCGATCAGTCATGATTCACTGGGCGTATTTGCCGACCTGCCGCAGGGCATCGAGGTGATGCGTTACCACAGTCTTATTGCTGAAGAATCGACATTGCCTTCGGTGCTCACCATCACCGCGCGTACCACGACTGACGGTGAGATCATGGGGCTCAGGCATAAGACGCTGCCCGTCGAGGGAATACAGTTTCATCCCGAATCTTTTGCGACCGAAGGCGGCCACAAGATGCTGCAAAATTTTCTCCTCGGTAAATGATCAGGCCTGATCTGGCTCTGCTTTCAGAATATCTCTGAGCTCGGCTGCTCGCTCGAAATTCAGCTGCTTTGCGGCGTCGAACATGGCCTTTTCGATGGCTTTTTTCCAGGCGTCAGCTGATTTGAATTTCTTGCGCGAGAATTCATGCAGATTCTCTTCGACGCGCTTCCAGTGCTGTTCGTCGAGCTGTTTCTCTCGTTCGACGAAATCTTTGATTTCTTTCTTAATAGTCTGCGGGGTGATGCCGTGTTTCTGGTTGTGTTCGAATTGAATTGTGCGGCGGCGTTCTGTCTCTGAGATCGCGCTCTTCATCGAATCGGTCATGTTGTCGGCGTATAGAATCACCGTGCCGTTAACATTTCGAGCGGCGCGCCCCATGGTTTGAATGAGCGAGCGGTGAGAGCGCAAGAAACCTTCTTTGTCGGCGTCGAGAATGGCGACGAGGGAAACTTCAGGCAAGTCAAGACCTTCGCGCAGCAGGTTTATGCCGACGAGCACGTCGAAAACACCCTTGCGCAGGTCGCGCAAAATCTCTAAACGTTCGAGTGAGTCGATATCAGAGTGCAGGTAGCGCACGCGAATCGAAGCCTTGGTTAGGTAATCGGTGAGCTCTTCAGCCATCTTTTTTGTTAATGTGGTAACCAGCACACGTTCATTCGAACGCGTGCGCTTTTCAATCTCGAGTATCAGGTGGTCAATCTGTCCTTCGCTGCCATGAATCTGCACGACCGGGTCAAGCAGCCCGGTAGGGCGGATAATCTGCTCAACGTGCGCATCGCTCCGTTGCAGTTCATACTGCGCTGGTGTTGCCGAGACATAGAGCACGTTGTGGGCAAGCGTCTCGAATTCTTCGAATTTAAGGGGTCGGTTATCTAACGCGCAGGGCAGTCGAAAGCCGAAGTCGACGAGTGTCTGTTTGCGGGTTCTGTCGCCGGCATACATTGCGCCAATCTGTGGCATAGTCACGTGGCTTTCGTCAATAATGACCAGCATTTCAGAGGGAAAATAATCGATGAGGCATTCGGGACGTGACCCTGGGGCGCGGCCCACAAGAATGCGCGAATAGTTCTCAATACCGCTGCAATAGCCCATTTCGCGGAGCATTTCCATATCGTAGGTTGTGCGTTGTCTCAGGCGTTCTGCTTCGAGCGGTTTGTTCAAGCGCTTGAAATTCTCGAGTTGTTCATCTAGCTCGCGTTTCATTTCTTCTACTGCAGATTCTAGCGTTGCGGGTGAAGTGATAAAGTGTTTAGCGGGGTAGACCGCGATGCGACGCAACGACTCTTTCTTCTTGCCCGTTGTAATATCAAACTTATGTATTGATTCAATTTCGCTGCCAAAGAATTCAATACGATAGGGTTCATTTGCGTAAGCCGGAAATATATCAATGACGTCGCCTCGCACGCGAAACCTACCCTGCGACAGTTCGGTGTCGTTACGCGAGTACTGCATGCGCATCAGCCGTGACATCAGTTCGTCCCGGCCGGTTTTGACCGCAGTGTCGATCATCAATACTGAGTCTTTATAGGTTTCAGGTGAGCCGAGGCCGTAAATGCAGCTTACTGAAGCGACGATGATCACGTCGTTGCGTTCGATCAGTGAAGCAGTTGCCCGCAGGCGCAGGCGATCGATCTCGTCATTGATCGACGATTCTTTCTCTATATAGGTGTCGGTAACGGGTACATATGCTTCCGGTTGGTAATAGTCATAATAGCTGATGAAGTATTCGACGGCATTTTCGGGGAAAAATTCGCTGAATTCACGGTAGAGCTGTGCCGCGAGGGATTTATTGTGCGTAATGACGAGGGTTGGCCGCTGTAGTTTTTCTACCACGGCGGCCATGGTCATGGTTTTTCCCGAACCGGTAACACCGATCAGGGTCGCTTTGGCGTCTTTTGGTGTGAGGGCTTCGGTCAGTTCGGCAATGGCCGTTGGTTGGTCACCGGCCGGCGAATAGGGGGCCTGAAGTTTGAATTTCATTTGTGGGTTTGTGACGCGTCTGCATCCGCAGTGGGTTTGGCATCGAATTGTGGCAAGACATACGTGCTGATTTTTTGGCTTACTTCTACAGGTAAGAAACCATATTTCTCGCGAAAGAGTTTCTCCATGCGGTCGGCCGACGAGTGGCGGGCGACCTGAAGGCGCAGCTCTTCGGTTTCGATATAGATTGCTTTGCGATCTTTCTTGAGGCGTTCGATCTCATAGCTAACGATCGCCATACGAATGTTGCGGTAGAGAAATGCAAACACGATACCGCCGATCAGAATAATGATTACCGACAGGGCGATCAGGTTCTTCAAATCTTCGTATTTTTCGCGCGCTCTAATCATATAATTGCCCGGCACCCGCTGTCAGCGGATAGCTTACTGCAAGGCCTAATGCGGTCGAAGTGAAGACTTGAGATTTATCGAACAGGGAATTTGCAGTAACCTGAACGATGATTGAAACAGGGCCGAGACGCCTCTCGGCCTGCAAGGCGGCAAGCGTTGTCAGGTTTAAGTAGCTCGAATCAAAGGTATATCCATGCAGGTTCACGTATGCGAGTCCTACGAGAGGCGAAGCATAAAATCCCGTGCCCAGGTAATTCCATTGCCCCAGAAAGAATCTGGGGCCCACGTGCAGATCGACAATTTGAATGTAGCGCGGAGATTCTGCAAAGCGGCTGAAAGCAACTGTTGCTGTGACCGCATGAATGCGCCAGAAGGGCTTTTGCAGTGGCAGCCAATCGGCACCTGCAGAAATACGGTAGCCCGATCGAAAAATCGAGGCGACCGTACCGCTGTTGAAAGCCCCGTAGGCGACGGCGCCATACAACACGAAGTCACGCCGCAATTCTACGCCTCTTGACACGTGTGGCTGCGTTGCAGAGAGTTTTGGCCGTTCGATGAGGTTTGCCTTGAGAATTTTTATGGGTGTTGGTACGTACGCGAGGCGAATCGTATAGTCCACCGGGGTTTCGGCCAGTACTTCGGCACCGAGTACGTTCTGACCGTTTTTCTGAAAGAAGTCATAGTGTTTGCCAGCTTGTATATCTGCCGCGCCGACACACGTGGCCGCCGCCAATATGAATGTCATGATCCGCTTCATTTGAGCGCAGATTTGGCGGGTACTTTCTCGCGTTTAGCCACGTTGCTTTTTTGCAGTTCGAGGTTTCCCAGCACCGAGTACAGAAAAACCGTGTCGGGTGTTTCTTTGAATACGACTCCGTAAAAGACGTTGCCATCGGCCATCGTCAGCTTGTCGATTTTATCTTCTTGTTTCTTTATAAGTGCTTCTTTTTTCTCTGGTTCAAGCGCTGCCGCTTTCTGGGCAACTTTCTCGCTACGTAAATTCGGCGTGTCGCTTTTCGGGACAGCCGGCGGGGCGATCGGGACCGACGTTGGCGCCGGCGGGGTGGCGACCGGTGGCGGCTCCGCGACAGGTGGTGCGGATTCTGGAAGTACCAGTTTCTGCACGGATCTTAGTTCTTCGGCCTCTTGTTCATCTGCTTTTTTGGCTTCGGAGTGAAGCTGTGTCGCAGATTTTTCCAATTTGGCGAAGACCGTGATAAATTCTTTGTCTTTAATGACTGTTTCAGAATTCTTTTTTGATTCTTGCGTCAGCTGCACATCGTTACCTAAAAAGGTGCCGAGCAAGTACATTCGCCTGTTGGCGTTCAAAGCAAAAACTGAATTTCCCGAGGTCTTGACGAGAGTCCGATAGATCTTAACCGCCTCTTGCGTACTGCCCGTCTCTTCGAGGGAACGCGCCTTTAAAAAGCGTACTTTGTCAGATTGTTTCGAGCTATCGACGAGCGCAAAGTTCTCCAGGGCTTTCATGTAGGCAGCGGCTTCGTAATAAAGTTCGCCGCGGCGTGACGGGTCTTGCACAGCTTCAATTTGTCTGATTTTACGGTTGAGTTCTGTCAAAAACAACACAAGCCGGTTCGCGATCGCAGAATTACGCGACAGAGGGTCAGCCGCAACATTCTTAAAATCCGCGAGTGCCTCTTCATTGTGGCCAACCATTGCGTGGCAGAATCCGCGGTGAAGCAGCGCAAAATCGCGTTGTTCGCGTGTGACGCTGAACTCGTTTACATAGACATCGTAGCCGCGTATTGCTTTGTTGTATTCGCGAAAAGATTCAAACTGGAAGGCCAGATCGAGCACGCGCTCTTCTTCTGGTGTTTTACCGATTTTGAGGCGCGGCAGGCCGATGACGAGGTTGAACCCGTTGAGCACTGGCAAAGCCGCGCGGTCTATCAACGTTGCCTGCCTTGTGTCGGTGCGCGTCTGCCTTATGGCAATCAGTGCGCTTTCGGCTTCTTGTTTGTAAGCTGACGCGTTCTCACGGTTGCCGCTGAACGCCCGTTGGTTGATAAGAGCAAGCCTCGATAGCAGCGAGGCGTTGCGCAGATCATCGTCTTTTTCATTTGAAGCCTGCAGATTATCGCGTAGCTCAAACATTCTCAGGCGCGCGACTGTTGTGAGCAGCGTAGTCGCGACAACGATGCCTGCCGCAGCCAGTAGAATTGCAGAAACAAGGCCAGATTGTCTTGCGCGCAGGATGAACTGCATCACACCTCAATCACAATGAGAGTCAGGTCGTCGTCGGGCGGGGTATCACCGCAGAATGTGGCGAGATCTTTGAGCAGGCTGTCGCGTGCCGCGACGGCAGAGAGGCCCGTCATATTGCTCATTGCCGCCGTGACGCGCGCCGTGCCGTAAAGCTCGGCGGCTGAGTTGCGCGCCTCGGTAATACCGTCGGTGAAGATAAAAAGTTTGGCGCCTCGCTCAGTCGGTAACACCACCGATTCGAATGCAAATGGCGGTTCGGCAAGCATGCCCACGTAGAATCCGTTCGACTTCAACGATTGCATCTCGTTGTTTCCGCTGCCCAGCAGAATTGGCTCGGGGTGTGTTGCGTTGCAGTACGCAATGTGGTCTGCGTAGACGCGCACATAGAATGCCGTCAAATATTGCCCCGTCATTTCGAGAGATTCTGCGAGGTGTTGATTTACGAGCTGCATCACCTTACCCGGTTCAGCGTGAATCTGAACGAAATTAGCAAACGCAGATTTAGCCATCATTGTGAGCAGCGCAGCCGGCACGCCGTGGCCCGATGCATCGCAGACGAGGTATCCGGCGCTACCGTCGGCAAACCGGTACACGTCATAGAAGTCACCTGAAACCGCGAACAGCGGGCGAAACTCGAGCGAAGTTGTGTGTGGACTTTCTCCGCGGGGAAAGATGCTCTTCTGAATATGCTGCGCAATCATCAGCTCGTGCTGCATCTGCTCGTCTCGGTTGCGTATCTCGTCAAAGTTTTTGCGTATGGTCTCTTTCTGGTCGCGAATGTCAGTAGACATTTTATTGAAGGTCGTGACCAATGTGCCGATCTCGTCATGGCGCGTTGCGTAACCGTCAATCTGGTAGTACTCGCCGCGCCCCGTAATTTGTGAGGCATTTTGCAGGTCTTGTAAGGGGCGAACAATCAGGCGATAGAGAAAAACACCGAGTGCCGCCTGAATCAATAACAGAAGAAACACTATCGATATGCCGATACGCATCAACCGCCTCAGCTCGGTGCGCATCGACTCGAGCGTAAAGACCGCGCGCACGAGCAGGTCTTGTCCTCTGTCGTTGGCGAACGGCAGGTAAACCGTGAGCCGGTAGTTCAGCACATCGGGAAAGCTGTAAAATGGTTCGTTGTTGAATTCGCGCAACCTGAGCGTTTTTATCACGTTTTGCATCTCAGCAGCCGGGAGTTCTGTACGGTCTGCGGCGCGAGGCCACGAGAGATAGAGCTGGTTAGCCGACGAAACGACATCATATTCGGTGAGTGTTGACCCTGAAGTGTCTTTTCCGGTTTGCAGTATTTCAGTTACCACGCGTTGCGCCACCGCAGTGCGATAAAAATCGGCGCGTTGAGCAAGGGTATTGCTGCGCGTCACCTGCTGCAATTTTTGCTCAAAGGTGAGAATGGTGCGGTGCATTTTCAGCGACGCGTTTTCAGCGAGCAAACGCATCTGGTTCGAGCCGGTGGCTAACCAGAATAAGATGATGTTCACCATAGTGAAAGCAAAGAAGATGAGGCTTAAGCGCGCAGTCAGGCTCAAATTACGTAACATAGCGGGTGATCGGTATAGCGCATCGGCGAACGCCTTACCGCGTAAACCACATACTGCTTTTTTTCGCGGTTGACATGAGGTGAATGCTACCGGCATACTCAAACATGAAAGGCTTCACTGTCACCGGCGATACTCCGGACAAATTCATGCGCAAAATCGAGCGGGCATTGGGTAAAGGCGAACTCGGCAAGTTCGCAAAGATGACCCTGACGGCAACAGAAGCGCGTATCGCCTTTGAAAAAATGGGTGTGACAGAATTTACCTACACGATCAGCCAGCAAGACGAAACATTTACGGCGACAAAAACCAACGAAAAGGTGGCATTTACGCATGGCTTCTTTCGCGGCGAGGTGGAGCGAGAGCTCGAACGTATCATTCACCGTTTTGGTGGTAAAATATTGAAGTGAGCGGGCAGTAACTCGCCCAGGGAATTACTGCTCGCTCACCACGAAATTTGCTATGCTTCACCGCACGGCGCTACAGGTTGGCCGACTATGAGTATACAAGAAGACATACAGAAGTACATCGATCAGGCGAGCAGCCAGATCAATGTAGGCAAAGAGAAACTTGAGGGATTAGTTGCATCACTGGTATCTGACGAGCGCAAAGCGCAGCTCGACGGTATCATCGCATCGCTGAAAGAGAAGGGTCTGAAAGACACCGTCTCTTCATGGATAGGCACAGGTGAAAACCAGCCGATCAACCCCGAGAAGATCAAAGAAGCGCTCGGCGTTCAGCGTATTGAAGAACTCGCAGAACAGGCGAAAATGAAAGCATCTGAGATTCCTCAGGCGCTGTCAAACCTGCTGCCGCAGATTATCGACAAGCTGACACCAGATGGCAAAGAACCCGAAAACGGCATCGCTGCTGCAGCGGTGAAGTTTCTGAAAAATATTCAATCGCGCACAGGCGGCTGATATTGTGCATCGGGCGGTTAATGCTTCGTGCATTACCGCCAGATGCTTTTTAGCGCTCTACTATGAAAAAAGCACTGTCTGTAATCATCATACTGTTCATGTTCGCTGGTGTCGTTGACGCAAAGGCCGTCAGCAGTGACTGCACTTTCAAAGGCAAAAAACTCTACGGACGCATCAAGATAGTTAATTCGTTCCCTGACGTAAAAGTAAAAATTGTCTCGTCGTTTCCCGACCTCAAGGTAAAGCAGGTCACTTCTTTTCCAGACAAGTGCGGGCTTTGGCACGTGGTCGATTCTTTTCCCGATACTAAAATACAGTTCGTCGATTCATTTCCCGACGTCACGATAAAGTACGTCGATGCATTTCCTGGTTTACGATAGCGTGCAGATGAAAAATTTCGAGGTAAGACATTGAAGAAGAAAATCCTGCTGGCGGCATTTGCCGCAATATTGCTGCTCATCGGCACGCAGATACATTTTGATGTTCCCGGCGCGGATGTCGAAAGAATCTACGCATTACCCGAATCGAAATTTCTCGATGTGCCGGTTGCGCAAAGCGCAGGCATGCGTGTTCATTATACCGATGAAGGCAAGGGTGAGATCGTCGTGCTTGTGCACGGTACCGCGGCGAGTTTGCACACTTGGCGTGAATGGGTGAAAGTTTTGAAAAAAGATTTTCGGGTCATCACGCTCGATCTGCCCGCGTTTGGTCTGACCGGCCCCTCGCCTGATCACGACTATTCCATCGCGAACTACGTAAAATTTCTCGAGCATTTTTTTTCGACCTTGAAGATCAAACAGATCAACCTCGCGGGCAATTCGCTCGGTGGCCAGATCGCGTGGCACTACGCCGTTGCACACCCCGACAACGTGAACAAGCTCATCTTAATCGACAGCGCGGGTCTGCCGCGCATTGGTTCGATTCCGTTTCCTATTCGGCTGGCACGCATCCCGGTACTTGGGGGCATTGCGCGGTACCTCAGCCCGCGGTTTCTTATAAAGAAGAGTCTCAAAGAAGTCTATTTCGATAAAAGCAAGGTGACAGATGCGCTCGTCGATCGTTACCACGCGCTCACGCTGCGCGCCGGCAACCGCGAGGCATTTGTTGAACGCTCACGCCAAATGACGCCCGACGACGGCGCGGGGCTCGACAAAATCAGCGTGCCGACCTTGATCATGTGGGGCCAACACGACAGCTGGATTCCCGTCGAGCAGGCGGCGAACTTTCGAAAGAAACTGTTTCTGGGCCAGGTTGTGGTCTATGACAATGCGGGCCATGTGCCACACGAAGAGATACCAGAGCAGAGCGTAGCCGATGCCCTGAAGTTTTTGAAATAGAGGGGCACCGTGAGCAAACACAAACACGCAGAGGCGATGCAACCGTTGAAGTTCGGGGCGAATTTTCGCAAGGGTCTGCTGATGGCTGCGGTTTTTTGTTTCGCTGTGCCCAATGGCTATTTCTTGTACCGTTACATGAAAGATCCGCAGCTGATGGACGCGCTGCTCGCCAATCCGCTTGGCGTTGCGTTTCTGGGCGAAACCGCGCTGCTGCTGTTGCTTTTTCTCGTGGCAGTATGGTATCTCAAAAAATCGGCATTGCGCAGTTTTTATTATGCGCTCGCCGCTCTTGTGGGCGGGCTCGCGTTTGCGCTGCCGCTTTTCCTCTGGTTTAACAGCGTCGACAAGAAAAAGGGGGATTAACCCCCGTTATGTCTTGATGCCGGGCGGCATCAAGGCGCGAGCTTAAAGGCGACCTTTCGATCACGAGCCGGCTTTCCTTTGTGGTAGGTGCGCTCACAGAAATCAATATCTCCCGTGTGGGAAAAAGTGACGAAGCTCGTGACGCGCGTGCCGTAACCCGGCAGCTTCACAAAAGCAGAAGAAAGGCCTTTTTCGATTTCGAACGGCAGGCCGGTTTGTTGCACCTCGGCATCCGCTGCGGTATCTGCGTCGGCCATTTTCGAAAAAACCTGTTCTGCGTCGGGTAGCGCTGGCAGCGATGTGAACGCGGCTTTCGTCTTCACGACTTTCGGCCAGGGGGTGTCGAGCAGGGCGTTCGATAGTCCGTAAATACCTGGCTGCAGCTCTTGTGCCCCCGCGTCGCTGCGGTTGCTAAACCAGAACAGCGACTCTTGGTTGCCGAACAGCAGGTTATAACCGTTATATTCGTGGCGCGTCGCGTCGAGGCGGTCGGCGTAGTCAGTTATCGAGGTGTTGCTTGCGAGAAATTCACTGACCAGTAATCCGCGCGATTTGGCGTTTTTATTCTCTCTTCCTGGTTCGCGATAGTTCGTCAGGGTTGCAAAGTTCCCGCCGATGTTCACTCCGAGCCACGTACCGTATGGACGCGGCGCGCGCCCGCCGAGGCGCGACCACAGACCGGCGAGACCATTGCTATACCCCAAATCGCGGCCTGCGAGTACGTTTCCGCCTGGCCACCAACCGACAGGAGCAGCCTTGCGTCGGTAAAATTCGTCGCGGTTGGCGGCGATGATGAGGGGCGTTTGGGCGTCAGGGTGAAAGCTGATAACGATGAGGCACATTCTGCACTAAATTACGCATCCAGCATACCAGCCGCCACCTTGCACAACTCAGACAGACGCGAATGCGCGCGCGCGTCTGTCGTGTCAGAATAGGGCGCCGTGTCGCGCACGCCGACATATGCCTTCACTTTTGGTTCTGTGCCCGACGGGCGAATGGCAATCCAGTCGCCGTTGGCGTTAGTGAAGTAGAGCAGATTCTGCGGGGGAATGTCTGCAATCGGGAACTCTTTGCCGTCACGAAGCTCAATCCCTCTTTTGAAATCACGCAACGATATCACAGCATGGCCCAGAAATTCTTTTGGCGGCGACTGCCGCAATGCTTCGATCAGCGCGTTCATCGCGTCGATGCCCGCCGCTCCAGGAAATTCTTTTTCGACAGCATCTTCTGCCGCGTACCCGCATTCAGTGTACATTGCAGTCAACCAGTGAGCAAACCCTTTGTCCGCTGAGATATGCGCGGCAAGCAGGTTGCTGACGATACCGTCTTTGTCGCGCGAATCACCGATCGTCACACCGAAGGCCTCTTCAAATGCGAGCACCATGCGCGCACCGGGATCTGCCTGCAAAACCTCATCGGCCTTGTTGCCCATGTTTTTGAATCCCGTGAGGGTTTCATAGAAGGTGATGCCGAACTTCTGGCAAATCGCGCGCGTGAGAGGAGTGCTCACGAGACTACATAACGCAAACAGATTCGGCTTTATCTTCCTTTGTTCACGCAGCTTTGTGAGCAGGTAGTAGAGCAATACTGTTCCGATCTGGTTGCCGGTGAGTGAGATGAATTTGCCATCTTTCCGGTCTGCTGCGCCGATGCCATTCGTGGCAGCCGCAAACCCGGTAACTTCCGTATTACGCCGGTAAGCGACGCCGATGCGGTCACCGTCGCCGTCGGTTGCAAGAATAAGATCCGCATGGTCTGCTTCGGCTTTTTCGATCGCCATAACCAGGCTATCTTTGTTCTCGGGGTTGGGAGCCTTAACCGTGGGAAACATCGGGTTAGGTTCGTATTGTTGCGGCACCGGCAGAAAGTTTTTGAATCCCGATCGGTAGAAGACCGCATTCATGAGTGCGCCCGCCGCCCCATGCAGCGGCGTGAACACGATTTTTTGCGAACGGTCTTTTGCGAAATCGACCTCTGAAACAACCCACTGCACGTAGTCGCGCAGCAGCTGTTCGTCGAGTGCCGTGAGTTTGCCGGGCGCAGAGCCATCGGCCGGCAGCGTATAGGGTAGCCGTGCCATGGCCGCCATGACATCGGTATCAAACGGCGACAGAATCTGCGCCCCGTTGGCTGCATAAACTTTGTAACCGTTGTACTGTGCCGCGTTGTGGCTCGACGTTATCATTATGCCACAGTGCGCTTTCAAACGGCGCACCGCGAAAGGCACAACAGGTGTCGGCACTATGCGGTCAAAAGCACTCACGCCGACTCCGGCGGCCAGAAACACGCGCGCAGCGATGCGAGCGTATTTATCGGATTGTTTGCGGCCGTCATAACCGAGTACGATCTGCGGTGCAGTATATTGCGCTTTGAGTACGGCAGCGACCGCGCTTGTGACGCGCGCAATGGTGTATTCATTGATGCGCGCAGTGCCGACGTCCATAATGGCACGCATGCCCGCCGTGCCAAAACTCAGGTCGTAGCCGAAACGATCAACGATAGCTTTTTCCAGTTCGCCTTCGGGCAATGAAAGCAGTGCTTTGATGCTCGTGATGGTGTCGTTGTCAAATGGGGCTTTGCCCCAGGTCTCGGCGATGGCGAGGGCTTCGGCGAAAGTGCGCATAGAGCTTTTTTTTCGTTTACGTGCGTAGCACGTAAACGAATTAAATCTATGCAAGCGAGAATCCCTCTTATAGCCGGCAACTGGAAAATGAATCTGACGCTCACCGAAGCTGAGGCTTTGGCGCAAGCGGTCGGCGACACCGCTTCGGCATATGGCGATCGCCGCGTTTTGTTGTTTCCAACTTTTCTGCAGGTCAGTGCGGTGCGAAATATTCTCGGTAAAACAAACGTGATGCTCGGCGCGCAGAATTGCTCTGGCGAAAAAGACGGAGCGTTTACCGGCGAGATATCGGCGTCGCAGCTGAAAGATGCTGGCGTACAATACGTACTCATTGGCCACTCAGAACGCCGGCACATTCTGAAAGAGAGCGAAGAGTTCTTAAAGCAGAAGCTTGACCGCGTGCTTGAACAGGGCCTGGCCGCAATGCTCTGCGTCGGAGAAACGCTCGCAGAACGCGAATCGGGCCGGGCTGAAGAAGTGGTTATCTCTCAGATCAACTCGGTGCTCTCATCAATCAGCACCAATGAATGGCAGCAGGTGTCAATTGCGTATGAACCGGTGTGGGCAATTGGCACTGGTAAGAACGCGACTCCCGAGGATGCGCAAAACATGCATGCGACAATACGTAAACGCGTGAGCGAACTGAACAAAGATATTGCTCCGAAAATTCGCATTCTCTACGGTGGGTCTGTCAAACCCGAAAACATTTCGGCGCTGATGGCAAAAGAAGACATCGACGGTGCACTGGTTGGCGGTGCGAGCCTCAAGGCGAGCAGTTTTGCTGACTTGATCAAGGGTGCAATTTAGGTAAGCGCGCAGCGCTTACCTAAATTGCACTACTCATGCCTCAACGCTTCAATGGGGTTTAATCCCGCCGCTTTGCGCGCAGGATAGATACCGAACACGAGGCCCACCACCACCGAAAAAACTACCGAAAGTATAACAGAAAAACTGCTGATCGACGTCGACCAACCGGCGAGCGTCGACATCGCGAGCGAAATTAATACGCCCAGCACCAATCCCAATGCGCCGCCTGAAAGACTGACCGCCAGAGTTTCAATCAGAAACTGCATCAGAATGTCTTTGCTGCGGGCTCCTACGGCTTTTCTGAGGCCAATCTCGCGCGTGCGCTCAGTGACCGAGACGAGCATGATGTTCATGATGCCGATGCCGCCGACGAGCAGCGAGACGGCAGCTATCGCTGCGAGCAGCGCCGACATAGTCGATGAGGTCGCCGAGACGGCAGAGCGGAT
Source organism: uncultured Leptospiraceae bacterium (assembly GCA_942492915.1). Lineage (GTDB taxonomy): Bacteria > Spirochaetota > Leptospiria > Turneriellales > Turneriellaceae > Turneriella. Next base: position 2,359,651 of record OW818662.1, on the reverse strand, counting down.
ATCGGCGAGATTCATGATCTGGTAGCCGTCTTCTTGCAATGATACAGGTATCCGATGCCGGCTTGAAATGGCGCGTTGAATCGCCGTGCCGAGGTCGTCGAGATTCATGTTGCCGTCGCTCTCAATATCAAGCGAGTCGACGAACTGTTTGCCGAGCAACCGGTACATCGCTGTCTGCAGAGGTATGACGATCACATCATCCTGATCGCGGTAGCCGGTGCCGCCTTTTTCAGGCATCACGCCGATGATCTGGAAATTGACTTTGTTGATTTTGACAAATTTACCCACGGGATTTTCTGAACCAAAGAGTTCGCGCACGACCGTTAAGCCCACCAATGCGACGCGGGCCCGCTGCTGCGACTCTTTGAGCGTGAACATGCGCCCAAGAAACGGAGTGGCACTGCGAATTGTCGCATAGTCCGTAGTGACGCCCTGTATCTGCGTATTCCAGTTGCGGTTGCTGTATGAAACCTGCCCACGACCATTGACGTTGCCCGCGACGGAGCGCACTCCGGGAATGCGCTCGCGTACCCAGGCGATATCTTCGAAATGAATGCGTGCCGGGCTACCGCTCTCTTGCGCAACGCCACCGACACGCGCGACATTTGGTCTTAGCACGATTACGTTTGCACCGAGGCTCTTGAGTTGCGACTCAATGGATTCCTGCGCGCCGCGACCGAGCGCGAGCATAGCAATCACCGACGCGACGCCAATAGTAATGCCGAGCATCGACAGGGCGCTACGCAGCTTGTTCGCCAGTACTGCGCGATAACCTTCTTTGAGCAGTTCCAGACCATAGCGCCCCCGTGCCTGGGGGGCGTCTTTATTACCCCCCGAATTAAGTCGGGGGCTAACAAAAGCTGCTCGCCGCGCCTTTCGTTTATCTGAAACAATTTCACCATCTTGCATGCGTATGATGCGGTTTGTGCGATTGGCGACCTCTTCGTCGTGAGTGACGACGATCACGCCTAACCCCTGGCGGTGCATTTTTGAGAGCAGCTCAAGAATGTCGTGCTGCGAGGCGGTATCGAGATTGCCGGTGGGTTCGTCTGCCAGTAAGATCAAAGGCCCGTTAACGAGCGAACGCGCGATCGCGACGCGCTGCTGCTGTCCCCCGGACATCTCGGATGGTTTGTGCAGCGCGCGGTCGGCCAGACCTACGTCTTGTAAGAGTTTCGCCGGGTCGTGGCCTGGTCCCGTTCGCCCCGAATACAACAGCGGCATCGCGACGTTATCGATTGCGCGCAGGCGTGGTAGCAGGTGAAATTGCTGAAAAATAAAACCGAGAGACTGGCGGCGCAAGATGGCGAGTTCGTCTTGCTGCAGGTGCGCGACCTCTTGCCCGAATAGTTTGTAGCTGCCGCTCGTCGGTACATCCAGCAGGCCAAGAATATGCAGAAGTGTCGACTTCCCTGAACCCGATCTGCCCATAATCGCGACGAATTCGTCGGGAGCAATATCGACCGTCACGTTCTTGAGAGCATGCACGGTACCGCCGCCATGCGAATAGCTCTTGGCCAAATTGCGGATTTCAATCATGCACGTGTCTGCGCCGCATCAGTGCGCGCGGCTCTTGCCCGAACTGCCACCTGATTTGTTTCCGCGCGCTGGCATAAACGGATTTGTACCCTTGCCTGACCCTGGTATTTGAATTTTCGGTACCAGTACCGTTGCCTCTTCGCTGAGCTCTGAGGTGATCTCGGTATTACTGCCGTCCGATTCGCCGATTTCAATGGCAATTTCGATCACTTTTCCCTGCTTGTCCCGCGAAAGCACGAAAGGAGAATCTTTCTTGAATTGAATCGCAGAAACCGGCAGCGTGAGAACGTCTTCCCGCTGTTTAAGTATAAAAGTAACATTGGCAGTCATGCCGCTGCGCATGAAGTCGGGCTGCCTGACAGGCAGAATCTCGACATCGTACGCGGTGACGTTGTTGACTGTCTTCGCTTCAAAGGCGATGCCGCTTACTTTGGCGGCGATCGTTTCTTGCGGGTAAGCATCGAGAATGAGTTCGGTTTTGATTCCTGGTTTGACGCGCGCTATATCGGTTTCGTCGACCTTTGCAACGACCTGCAATCGATCTGAGATGACGAGCAGTACGTCGGCAGAAGCCACGGTCTGGCCCGGTTCGACATTTCTTAAGATGATGGTGCCCGAAACGGGGGCTACAATCGGCGTCGCCTTGTAATATTCCTGAAAGCGCTTGTATTCTTCATTGCTCACCGCGCGCGCCGAGTCGAGCAGTGCCGCTCGTTCGGTCGAACTCATCCACGCGATAATCTGGCCCCGCCGCACCTTTTGGCCCTCTTTGACGGCGACGCTGTCGATACGACCGGGTACGGGTGGTTTCATTTCGATGCGACCTTCAGGGGTGACAGTGCCCGTGCTCGTAACCGTCAGGCGCAGGTCAGTGCGTTGAGGTTTGATTGCTGTGTATTCTATGTCGCCCTTCTTGTCGCGCGCGAATACAAAATACAATGCCGTTGCCACTGCGAGCGCCGCAAACCCTGCGATGAGGAATTTCTTCATTGCGGGCCTTCGCCCAACTGCTGTTCCCATGCAGCCTGGGCAATTTCAACGTCGTAGCGCGTCTGCAGAACTTCTTTCTGCCGCGAGATCAGTTCATTTTCAATGATGTCCCACTGATCGAAAGATAACAGGCCATTATTGTATTTTACGCGTGCAATCTGCGCACGCACCGAACTGGCTGCAAGCAGCGATTCGCTGACTCTTGCGTTCTCGACGGAGGCCCTGTACGTCTGCAAGGCTTGCTGCAATTTTGAGATCCTCATTGTTTCGACGCCTTCGCGGTTTCGTCGGGCCGATTCGAGCGCGCTTTCATTTGCCTTGAGTGCGTAATAGTCTTTGCCACCTGTGAAAATGGGATAGGACACACCGACGGTGACAGACCAGCGGTCACCCTGGGGAAAGAAAGTTGCGCCCTGTCTGAACATCGAGCCTGACGCGTTCAGCGTCGGGAAGAATGGCGACAGAGACTGGTCGGCCGTCGCTTCTGCATTTAGTTCCTGAGCGAGAGCCTGCCGGTATTCGGGAGTCTTTTTCGCAAGTTCAGTCAAAGCGATTTCTTTCGGCGGCTCTTTGATCTCAAGGCTGCCTTCGATTTCCAGGTCTGCTTCTTGTGCCAGATTCAGAATACGCTTGAGTTCGGTCAGCGACTGGGTGCGTTGTCTTATCGCCTGGTTGACATCGCGATCAGCCTGTGCGCGGTACGAAGTTGCGAGCAAAACCGAGCCTTTGTTTTCGCTGCCACCGCTAAACCTCAGCTCAATCATGCGCAGGTTGTCTTTTCGTCTTCGCTGCGTCTCGAGCGCGAGTGCATATTGTTTGTGCGCGAGATTCTGCAGCGCCCATGCGGATTTCAGTTCGTAAAGCGTTCGGGCCGCCGTGAGGCTGAATGTTGCCTCTGAAAGTTCGGCATTGGCCCGTGCTCGCTTTATGGCATAATAATCGGCGAGTCCTGAAAAGATATTCTGGCTGACCCCAAGCGACGCAGAGTAGAGCTCGTAGGTCGTGCTTTGGCCCGCGAGCTGAGCGGTCGTTGCCGAGTTTCCCTGCGTGTAGTTCATACCTGCCGAGAGCTGTGGAAAAAAGTTCGCGTACGCGGCGCGGTAGCTGTAACGAGCCGTTTCAATGTTCTGCCGCGCCGCGACAAAATCGCGGTTGCCCGTCATCAGATTCTGCACCGCCGATTTGAAATCGAGTTTTACGGTTTCGGCGTGCAGTTGGGGCGAGACTATAAGCAGCGCAACGGCCGCCCGAAAATGAAAAAACGCAGATCTCATGGTATTCCAGAAGACCACCCTCGAAACGCACAAGTTCCGGGTGGTTCTCTCTTTAGTATCGGTGCGAGACAGCAGGTATCTGAAATCGAACAACAGGTTCCTTTTTCAGGAACCTGTTAGAGAAAGGTACCGGACTAACTACCACAGCGATTGTAATAACTCTGCCATTCCCACGCGGGGCTGTTTGGCGATATCGCTTTCTCGTAGAGCGCGGAGCAGAGGGCTTTGCGGTTTTTGTAAGACTTACCGCGGTGCAGAGCATCGAGCACGATTTCCGGTGCTGCGGCGGCTGCCGACAGCACCGCGCTGCTGTAACCGAGGTTCCCGGTCGGTAATCCGTGCGACGAAACGCCGCTCTGGGCGCCGGCTGGGTTGTTCTGGTGGTACGCATCATCTTGCAGCCGGTAGGTGCCAACCATACAGGCGCCGGGAAATAGAGCAAAAATATATGCCCACTTACGCACGGGCTGCGATGGCCGCAAACCTCCCGGGCGTAAAGTGATTTTCAGGGTAATGTAAGTGTACTATTACTTGACGCACGTCGGCGACTACGGTCTACGCTATCCGAAGTTACGCTTCATGTTACAGAAAACTCTCATATCCTGCATGGTATTGGCCGCCAGCGCTGCTCTGGTGGGGCCCCTGAACGCGGAGCGGCTGAATGCTGCACCGCTCGCCGGCAGCGGTGAGTTTGAATTCTACTTCATTGCGCCAGAGAAAAAAGTCGAGGCAGAAGGTCACATCACCCGCATCGCCGAACTTGAAGCAGAGCGTGTGCGCCTCAAAGCAGACCTCAAACGCGCTCAGGACGATCTCGCTGCCGCCGACGCGCGAACTCCGGGAAAAAAATCTACCCGACTGGAATGGTCACAGGTCGAAGGGGCGACTGGCTACAGCGTGAAGATATTCGACGCCGCCAAAAAACTGATAGAGACGCGCCAGATCGAAGTTAACAACATCATGGTCGAACTCGAGCCGGGTGAGTATTTTTTTCAAGTTGCGGCAGTTACGAAGTTCAAGGTTGGCGGGTACTCACGACTATCGGCTTTTCGCGCTACAAAACCCAAGCCGACTGAAGACCATATCGCCGCCGAAGAAAATCTGGCATTGCTCAAAGAGAAATTGATTATTGCGGAAAAACTTCGGGCAGACCACCAAAACGTGCTGAAGGCTGACGCGGTTTCGACGGCGAGGTCTGGGGCAGCGATCGCCGATATGCAGGTACCTGCCGGGGCCTCGCATTTTGTTGCGCTCGATCTGAAAGGTGATGCGCTTCGTTATTCGCTGGTGCATCTTCTGCCCGGTCGCTCTGCTGTGAGTGAACGCGGCGTGGTCGCTGCCAATAACAGCCCGCCGGCCGAAAGTCACTTTTGGTGGGGCGCTGGTCTCGTCGCCGGCATTCAAGATACGAAACTCGATTTTTTTCGTGTCTCGCTTGGGGCCGAGGGGCTTGTGCGTTACGATAAACCATTTTTTCGCTACATCTATCCGCAGCTGAAATTGACGATGGCGTATTCACCGTCAAAAACCGACGTCTACGATGCGATGCTGTTTGCGAATCTTTACCCGGGTGTGTACTATCCGGTTTCGATCGGTAAAGGCTTTAGCCTGTTTGTGTCTCTCTCGACAGGGCCGAATATTTTTGTCGTTCTCTCATCCGCCGCGTCTGCATCTGTTTTGCAATGGGGAGTCATGCCCGGTACAGAATTGCATTACGCGCTCAGCGATCGCACGTCGCTTTATGCCGGCGCAGCGATTAATTTCACCTTTGACCCGCAAGGCATTCTGAAGTTTGTCCCTGTCCATTTCGGAATCACGCGACGTTTCTGATTGCCCCGCAAACGAAAATTCAGAGCATTCGCCATGCGAAGCGCGGTAAATTCTGCTTGCCGCGCCGAATTGAATCATAGAGAGACGGTGAATGTCGACGGCGCATCGCAAATGGTTTGGTGTCGCTGCACTGCTGCTGTCGCCGGCAGCCATCAGCGCGTGGGCAAACCCCACTCCGCAGGCCGCGCGTGACACCACGTTCTACTCAGGCACCGTTCGCGCGCAGGTGCGTTACAGAGACTGGCTGCCACTGGCAGAAACCAATTATCGTTTTGAAAATATCGCGCAAGGTACCTCGCGCGTCGGGGGCGGTGTAAATTCTACCGCGACCGGACAACAGACCTTTACGCAGCAGCCCTGGTTTGCGACGCTCGGCAGTTATTTTAACCTGACGCCCAACTTCATGGTCGGTGGCTTCTATCGCTATGCCCAGGGTGAACGCCATCGTAATGACTGGGTGTCGGCAGGGTGGACGGCGCCTGAAAAATGGGATTGGTTCTGGTTGAATACCAACAACCGGGCCGAGCAAGCAGCTATCGGCGATGTGACGTGGCGACAGAAACTGCCGTTCTTGCCGGGTGAGAACTGGGTGTTTGAAATAAAAAATCGCCTGCACTACACCTGGTACAGCGACTCGCGCTATGAAGACCGCGATAATTGGGGCAGGCATTCGGCGAATGTCGCCGAAACCAAATACGTGCTGCGGCCGGGGTTACAGTACTTCTGGCTCGATGGGGATAAACCCTTCATGACATTTTTTTTGCAGTATGAGGCGCATTTTGCCCTGAACTTTGGCACGCGTACTTTGGTCGAAAGCTGGGGTTATTTAGGTTTCTTCTATCATGTCAGCGAAGAGGTCTCAATCGGTCTCAATATTGCCCGCGCTCAGTGGTGGTGGAGCGAATCGGACTCACTGCGCAACGTTCGGCCTGCCGCCGGTAGCACGACGCCCGAGCTTTGCAGCGCCGACGCAGGCCAGAGCGCCGATATTACCTGCAACGGCATGAAGTATGTCGCGACGCAGCGGGCGCTCGTAGTGGGTGTGACCGCAATGTTGCGGCTTGATTTTTCGCCGATAGACTAGAGACGATGTACCTGAAATCTATCGGTCACTATTTCGAGGCAGCGGAGCGTATAGGCGCATGATTTCGATAGCCAATGTCTCGAAAAATTTCTCCGTTAAACGAGGCTTTTTTTCGCGTGAGCGCCTGACGGTTAAGGCGCTGCAAGACGTCTCGCTTGAAATAAAAGAAAATGAAGTACTCGGGCTCGTCGGTGAATCGGGCAGTGGCAAGAGCACTCTCGCTCGCGTGCTTATGGGGTTATACAAACCCGATGCGGGGCATTTTACCTTTGACGGCAAAGACAGCCGCACGATGTCTTCGGCCGATTGGCAAGAGCTGCGCCGTAATCTCGGCATCGTCTTTCAAGATCCAGCGTCGTCGATGAATCCCTGGATGACGGTAGAGCAGATTGTCTCAGAACCAATTATCATCCGCAAGAAGATATTGCGCATGTCGCGCACAGCCCGGCGCGACCGGGTTGCTGAAATACTCGCCGCGACGGGCCTCACCTCAGAACAAATGCCGAAAAAAATTCACGAATTCAGCGGGGGGCAGCGCCAGAGAATTGCTATCGCACGCGCGCTCGTCTTGAAGCCGCGATACCTGATTCTCGATGAGCCGATCAGCGCGCTCGACGTGTCGATACAGGCGCAGATTCTGAATCTCTTGGCAGACCTGCGGCGTGAATACCGGTTCGCGGCACTCTTTATCACGCACGATCTTTCGGTGGTGCGCTGGTTTGCTGATCGTGTGGCTGTGATGTATCTCGGGCGCATCGTTGAAGCGGCCTCTTCGGACTATATTTTTGAACAGAGCAGGCACCCGTATACGCGCGCACTGGCGAAAAGCAAGCTCGACACCGATTTTCGTAACCGCGAGTTTTATGCATTGCCGGGCGAAATTCCTTCGCCGGTTAACCAGCCACCCGGCTGTCCGTTTGCTCCGCGCTGCGACCGCAGTCTCGATGATTGCCGAATCGAATTTCCTGCGCCTCATACGGGGGTCACGGAACACGACAGTTATGCATGCTTTAACCCGGTGGTGATATGAAAACGATCGACTATTCAAAACACGCGCTGCTGCAGGCGAAAATTACAGTGCTGCGCGATAAAAAAACTCCGTACGCGCTGTTCGCGCGCACCATGAACGAAATCAGTACAATCATGTGTGCGCTCATCTCAGCCGATCTTAGCGTGCAAAAAACAACGGTACAGACGCCACTGATGAAGGCGGCAGGTACGCGCATCAAGCGGCCGATTGTGCTCGTGCCGATCTTGCGGGCAGGGCTGGGGCTTCTTGAAGGTTTCAGACAACTGATTCCCGAGGCCTCCGTCGGTCACGTCGGTGTCGAGCGTGACCACGTGAGCCTCAGGCCACGATTCTATTATTACAAGACACCGCCGTTGAAAGACGCCGAGGTCTGGGTGCTCGATCCCATGCTTGCGACCGGCGGCTCGCTCGATTTCACCCTGGGGAAATTAAAAGAGCACAAACCGGCGGTGGTGCGGGCGGTCAGCGTGCTCGCCGCACCAGAAGGATTGCGTCACGTCGAAAAGGCTCATGGCGATGTGCAAATCTACGCCGCTGTCGTCGATACCAGACTCAATAACAAAGGTTATATTCTGCCCGGCCTGGGGGACGCCGGTGATCGCTATTTTAACAGCTGATGTACAAAGCAGTTACCAGACAGCGTGTACTCAACCAATTGCTCGCAGAGCATGTGGTCTCTCAGCACGAGCGGCTCAAGAGCCTGCGTTTTCTCTGCGCGCACCGCGCGCTGCATCTCAGGGGCATTATTCGTGAGGGAAACGAACGCATCGTAGGTCTAAAAACCGGAGAAATCTATTTTGATTTCCAGTTGCAGAAAGAAGAAGTTACCGCGCATACCGTCAAGATGCGGCTCGCCAAAGCGCGCTTCTTTGGCACGCGCCGTCCAGATATCATCAAAATCAGCACGAAGTTTTCAAATGAACTTCAGGATACGATACTCTATCACCTGACCCGGGGCGATTCGCCTTTTTTCATGGTGAACAAGAAAAAGCGCTTTTTTGGCTTTGACCTGAATTTTATACTGATGCAGATTCCGCCTGAGGTTGATGTTCTTGGCAAAGTGCGCATCGTCAACTGCGCTTTCGAGCCGAAACGCATCGTCTGGTACGTCGATTCGAATCTGGTATTACAATCTCTGGTGCACGTGTTTAAGCCGGACTATATTGAGATCGAGCAGATTGAACTCGAAACTGACGCTCAGAAACTACTCACTGACATAAATCTCGATTGAGAAGAATCAGCTGGGCTGATTCTTCTCAATCGCGTCAAAAATCAGCCGGCATGTCTGCCCCGGGAATTTTTTTGTCTGACGTATCGGCCATGATAATCATCTGCGCGAGATTGAAGACAGACATGCCCGGCTGGTCTCTGAAATGGCTCTGCACCTTGAGTCCCTGAAAGTATAATTCAAAACGATTTTGCCGCAAAGGATTGCGCGCACGCAAATAAGGCGGAATGACGACTTCAAACCGTTTCCATCCTGTGAAGTCGAGTGAGCAGATAAAGATCTCTTGCTGCAGCCTGTTAGGCCCGCGAAACAGTGCAAAGATCTGGTGGGCGTGTTGCGCTCCCCGAATGTAAACTGAGAATACCCTGTTGCGATCAGGTAAGTAGAGCTCTTTCGCCGGCTTCAGGTAGAGTACATCTTTGCCCGGCCTTTCGACGTTCCAACGGTATTCGGCTGAATGAGACCGGTACTCTGAAGGCTTGCGCTTTTCTATCAGATCCGTTGCCTGAACAAGCTGCCAGTCAACTATGAAGGTTTCTTTTAGATTGCCGTTTTTTTCCGTTGCCGGATGTACAGGCGTCATGCGCGCGCTCACCTGGTGCAGAAAACTTCGGTCGGGTTGAATATGCTGAAGCTGAAAATCCGTCACCTCACGAAACGCCGTCACCTCGTCGGCTTTTTGCCCGTACCAGAACGAAGCGGGCGAACCTGCCGCCATAACAAGGGAAAGTGAGCAGGGGATAAAAGCCGCGAGACCATACAGCCATGAGCAAACCGCTCGACGCCGTCTCGCTGAATACACGAGAAGTATCACGACATACATGAATCCCCTCGAAAAGCTTTATTCCTTTGGCAACCGCCTTAACCGACGCATGACGAAGAGTCTGCGTATTCCCGGAGCAAAGGTGCTTTCGGTCGGCAACATCACGACCGGCGGCACGGGAAAAACTCCGGCAACGATCTATTTCAGTAAACTATTGCGGGCAGAGTTTCCCAATCAGGCTGTACTTTCGCGCGGCTATGGCGGGCGTCTCGCGCACCAGACGAATATTCTCTCAGACGGGTACAAGCTGCACCTGAGCAGCGATGATTCGGGCGATGAACCGTACCTCATGGCGGTGAACCTGCCCGGCGTTAAGGTCGCAGTCGGGCGTAATCGGCTCAAGAACGCGCAGCGACTGGTCGCTGAATTCGGTACCAACTTTTTTCTGCTCGATGACGGCTTTCAGCACTATCGCATCGGTCGCGATGCGGATGTAGTTCTTATCGATGCCACCAACCCGTTCGGCAGCGGCAGGCTCTTACCACAGGGTATCTTGCGTGAACCGATGGAAAACCTGAATCGAGCGCAGGCAATAGTGCTCACCAAGACAGATCTTGTGAACAACTCGGCTCTCGACGACCTTAAAGAAAAGGTTTCAAAACTCTCTGGCCTGTCGCATATATTTGTGAGCAAGCACGCGGTCAAAGGCCTCGTGCAGATTCCGCACGAGTACTCGCCGCAGTTTGTGGCGAAGCCGGTCAGCACAGACATTCTGAAACACGAAACGGTCTGGGCGCTATCGGCGATTGCCAACAGTCGGGCGTTCGAAGAGATGCTGCGGCGCGCAGGCGCTGAGAATGTCGAGCAGATCAGCTTTCGCGATCACCACGCGTTTTCAGACCGCGACATCGAAATGATTCTCAGCCGGGTTCGGCCATATGACCTGGTTGTTACGACCGAAAAAGACTATGTGCGCCTGCGTAAACATATGCATAAGCTCAGCGCCCTACGCCAGTTTTACTATCTGAAGATTGAGTTTGAAGTGCTCGAGAATGAAATTCTTCTGAAAGAGGGTCTCAAGGCCCGGTTGCTGCATTCTTCGTGAACCCGCTGCGGGTCACGAAGCGCCAATACTCTGCTAAGACTTCAGTGCGGTCTTGGGTGACTCTGCATTCAGCGAGTAATCGAACTGGTGTTTTTTTACGAGTACCTTTTCGCCTTTAACCGTGTCATGGTATATAATTTCTACGAGTTGCTTCTTCGTGTTGTACCGGTATTGCGCGTAACGCGTGCCGACGAGACCCGTTTTGATACGCGTCTGCAATAGCCCGTTTTCAAAAACAGATTCAACTTTTGAAGTCAGTTCACCCTTATTGTTGTAAATACTCTGTGTTGAAGAGCCTGGCGTCACGAGTAACTTGAATGATTCTGTCACCTTGCCCGCGAGCAGGCGTTTGCCACCAACAAGTGCACCCGTCTTGTCGTACAGGTATTGCCATTCGATGCGGGCATTGCCGCGCACATCGTGAATGAGAGACCTTTCGAGTTTGCTGCCTTTGTACTTATATACAATTTCTTCAGTGAGATTTCCTGCGGCGTCGAATAGTTTCTCGCGGCTCAGCAGGGCATTTTCGTATTCATAAGTTGCGTGGCCCGCAGGTTCTTTTTTCACCGTCAGAAAATCGGTTCGGCTGAGCAGATTGTTCTCGTAAGTGAATCTGGCGATTTCAGTTACCTTGCCGGCAACGACCGTTTCGGTCACAGGCCGCTCAGCGGGGGCATTGCTTCTTTTGTAGGTTGCGAGCGGGTCAAAGATCTCGGGGCCGGCCTGCAGGGAGAAAATGGCCGCAAACGCAAAAAATAGGGCGGTTGGTCTGTTAATCCTCATGAGACATATTTCGACCCATGGCGAAAAAAATTGAGAAAAAAATGATTAAAAAAACTAAAGCCTTGAGGCATAGGTGACGACATTCAGATTGAGAGGGAGTCTATGCAAGGCATACAAGAAATCAGCACTCGTGAAGCCGCGCAACCCACCGTCATCTCATCGGAGGACCTCAAAGCTCTGCTGTACCTGACGATCAGGGGGCAAAACGGCCTCGCGCCGAAAGTCAAGAGCGAAGAGCATATCGATACCGAAAAAGGTGTGGATATAAAGGCGTGACCCGTCACGCGTCGTGTGGTTCGACAGGCACCCGAAGCGGGAGACCGAAGACAGCCACGCCAGCGGCGACGGTCTATACGCCTGAGTGAAAAACATGCAAAGCATGACGGGTTATGGCGAGAGCCATTTCAGCGCCGAAGGCGTGCAGATCGTTTGTTCGGCGCGCAGTCTCAATAGCCGCTTTCTTGATATCGAACTCAAATTTCCCGAAGAACTTTCATGGTTCAGGGCACATACAGAAGAAATTATACGCTCTCGCTTCGGCCGCGGCAGAATCGAGGTAGCGTTCATGAGCGCGGCGCCGCTACCGGTAGATTACAGTTTCAATTCTGATATCATTGCGCAATACGAGCGTTTTCTTGCGACAAAACTCGGCAAAAAAAAGGTCAACCTCGATGCACGTGAGCTGTTGCAGCTTCCAGGTTTTATCGAAAGACGCGTCAAGAACTGGCGGGCCTACCAGACAAAATTTGATTTTCACCTGCTTCGGGCTCTGATAAAAATGCAGCGTTCGCGCGAGGCCGAAGGGCGGCGCACGACCCGCGCCTGCCTCACGCATCTTAGGTATCTAGCGCGTGTGCAGCGGCGCATCGGCGTCTTGCATCTACAATCGCACCGCAAAAAGGTGATCGGCGTCAGGCACAGAATTTATACCGATTTTTTCGGTGCGCAACCCGGTGAAGCGGTAGGGCACGGCGGCAGAAACCGGTCTGCCAGAGAACATACCAAATCGGTACGAGACAAGGTTCATGTAGCGAATTTGATCTGGAACGAACGCAAAGAGGATATTTTACGTTCTGTTCACAATGACGCGAGCGAAGAGATCAGCCGCATCGGCATGCATATTGCCCGCATGCTCGGGATCTTTAAGAAAAAAGAAAGCGCAGGCCGCGAACTCGAATTTTTTCTGCAAGAGCTGCAGCGTGAAGCCAATACGATCGGCGCCAAAGCACAGGATGCCGAGATCAACTCGCTCACCGTCATCATGAAAACAGAAATCGAACGCCTGCGCGAGCAAGTGCGCAATCTGGAGTAATGAATTGAAACTATTACACGTCGGTTTTTCAAACAGCGTCGCGATTGACAAGATCGTAGCGATCATCACCCCAGAAACTGCTGTGGCTAAACGCCTCAGAGACCAGGGCCGCGAGAATAACAACCTAATCGACTGCACGATGGGGCGTAAACTGCGTTCGATGGTCTTGACCGACAGCGAATTTATCTTTCTGTCAGCGATGCGCCCCGAGGCCCTGACGCAACGCCTCGAGCGGCCCGCCGCTTCGGGAGAAGAAGAACCCGTCGAAGACTAAGCAGGTTGCTTGTAAGCAACCTGCTAGTTACTCTCTGCCCGCACCTTCTCGCGGCGGTACACCGCGTACATCTGCCAGGCAATTAGTACGAGCAGCAGCCAGAAAACAGTGCGAAAGAACCAGATTGAATAGGGTGGATCGAAAAGCGTTAACTTGAACTGGGGATTAGCTTTGCCTTCACCCAGCGTGAATTCTGCGTATGCATTGCCCTCGCCCAGCGCATCACTGATGTCGTAACGGGGTTTCTGAGCGTATTCTGCACCGTAAAAAAGCTGCAGCGTCTTCTTTTCGCCGGCGAACTTCTCAGGAATGCGAAAGACCAGATATTCTTTGTCCGAGACCGCGATAAACTGCGTCAACGTCAGCGCTTCGTCGTCTTCGTTTCGCACGTGCACCTGAATTTCTCCGCCGATCAGATCAAAGGCAACCGTGTGCTGCTCGGGCTTGCCGGCTTTTTTGGTCACGGTGAGAGATTTGATCAGGTTCTTGGTCTCGAAACGCCCCGAACGGTGATAGATCTGGATCTCACGATTGTAGTCGGCTTCTTTAAACGCGAGCTTAAGCGTGTTGGCCCTGATGCGGTCTTTGTTTTCGAACACGTATACTGAGTTATTTTCGCCGTCTATCGAGCTGACGAGGCTGGCCACCGCAATCTCTTTTTCGACTTTTCGGTCTTCGCCGGTCTTGAGCGTCTGTCTGGCGTAAGGTACCAGTTTGCCGTCGTAGACCAGCCGCAGATCGTTTTCGCCTGCAGAACGGTAAAGCTCCGCATCGACGATGGCGCTGCCATACCTGCTTTCGTCTGAACTATTTTCAGACTTCAGTTGCAGGTCTTTGACGAATTTGAATCGGTTTGGCTTGAATTTTTCAGCTGCTTCAATGCCATCGCCCGATAATAATGCACTGCCGACCAGCAGAACGAGACCCAATTCTTTGAACTTACTGCGAAATTTTTCGTAATAGAAACTTACCAACACGAGTCCTCCCCCCATGATGATACCTGCCAGTATGCGGATGGATTTATCCCACTGCCAGATATCGACCAGATAAAATTTTGCGATTGCCAGGCCCATGAAGAAGAGGCCCGCCTGGCGAAACCATACTTTGCGGTATTTAAACCCTATGAAAAGCAGCACCAGCGCATACGCCGCGAAAACAAGCGTCACCATAAGCAGGCGCGCGTCTTTGCCAATGATAAGGCGCTGCAGCTCTGTTATGATTCCGACGAATGAGGTCAAGAGAGCGACCCCGGTCAGTACGGGGCCAAAGTTGAACCGCGCGGGCCATAACGATTTCGCGCGCAGGTAGACTGCCGCAGCCGCATAGAAGAAGAAACCGGCGGCCTGAAAGTTAAGTAAAAACCACACGTCGCTTGAATGAGATAGTCCTGAAAAGAGGGAAATCAGGTTGATGCCATTTGCTACCGCGATGCCGAAATACAGTAAGCTGTCCTGTGCACGGCCGCTTGCAAAGAGCGCAGCCGTGAGCAGTACCGCGACGGTCAGTTTTTCAATCGGCCCGTCTATGAGGGTCGCAATACCGACTGCCATGAGCAATACCACTATCAGCGTCGCCGAAGAGAGGTGGCTGCGCCGCGTATTCAAGAATTGCAGCACAACGACGTTGAGTGCGGCCTGGCAGAGCAGGGCGACTGCGAAAACCTCGCGCGTGAATTCTTTATTTGCAGAAAGTACCGATGAAAACATCAAAGCGTAAAATATATTAAGACCGAGAATCGAAGCCGGGTGAAAGAATTGTCTGCCTTTTTCTTCCCACTTGGCACTGTGTGCCGTAACAAGCAGTGCAGCCAGGGTGAGCATACAAAAAAGCACCGCCGAAAGCGCATATTGGCTGTATGTTCCCACCCAACCGAAGACACTGATCGCGTTGCCGATGACGATGATCCACAGCGCGTGAGGAGACTGCCTGAATTGTTGCAAAACAAAGTAGAGCGCGTTCACTGCGAGTAAGTAAGTGAAATACGCGCCGGGTTCGTTGATGCCGCGCGAATGGATTACCGGCAGGGCAAAAAATCCTGCGAACAGAATGACCGCAAGCGCAGTCGAGCGTATGCGCCTGGCAAATGCGAGCGATAATGCCATGAGTACGAACATCATTGCCATGGTTTCAGCTCGTCCGAGAAAATGGTAGATGAAGTGCGCTGAGTAGATGGCAATCGTGTTTGCGGCCAGCGCCGTTATCGCGAGTATCTCGGGTATGTATTTGTATTCTTTTTTATAGAGCCGATAGCTCATGAAACTGAGCGCACCGAATGCCGCTTGCAGCATCAACAGCCTAATCCATTCGCTGAGCCAACCTTGGTCGAGTGCATAGACCATAAAGAGCGCGGTTGAGACGATGAGTGTGACTATACCAATTTTGCCGATAATGTTACCGCCGATCAGCCATTCCCACGAAAAGCTGTCAGCTTGCGCGTGATCGGCTTCAGCCCGCGCCGCTGCCGGCGCTGGTTCGGTCTTCACAACTGCGGCTTGCACAGGTACAGTCTTGGTCGCAGGCACTGGAACGGCAACTGCCTTGGCACCCGCCGAGGCTCCGTCGCGCTTCGCGCGCTCGAGCTCGGCGCGCAGCTTAAAAACCTCGCTTTCGAGTGAACCGAGTTTTTTCTCGAGACTGACTAGATCCATATTGAGCTGAATATGAGGGTGTCTCTGCAGGGTCAAGATTATCCGTGCCAGAGGGCTATGGAAATCCATAGCAGGCGTAAAGTATCGAAAAGGGAATTCTTCTTTAACGCACTTTTGCCGCGTCTTTGGTGGGGCGCACCCGGTGCTGCATCTGCAGCGCCTGCCATTTGAGCCACGCGCAGAAAGCGAGGCCGAGGCCGTCTGCGGCGTCGTCGATTTTCATCTGCGCAGGCAGGTTCAGAAGTTTAGCGGTCATTAGTTGCAGCGTTTTTTTCTGTGCGGTACCCGAACCGGTAATCGACTTCTTCATCGATGTGGGGGATATTTCAGAGTAGGGGATTCGTGCCTGGTATAAATTCATCACAATCACGCCTCGGGCTTCTGACAGCTTGATGCCTGTCGTCAGGTCACGGCGCAAGAAAACCTGTTCAAGGCCTGCATGCTCAAACACGTGCTGCTGAAACAGTTTACGCAGAAAATCCTGTATATTGGCAAGCCGTTCGCCCTCGGCTTGTTTGGGGCTGGTTTCAAAGACGCCCGCGTCGCTGAATTCAGCGCGGTTGCCTTCGACTTCAATAACGCCATAGCCCAGGCGCGCATAACCCGGGTCGAGGCCGAGAAATTTCAGACCCATCGGCTCTGCGCGAAGTGTTTACCCGTGGGCAGAATTTCAATGCGGTACTCTTCTTCGTTGATGAAGCCGTTGGTCTTCAGGTCTTCGATCGCGGGACGCATGACATGAATATCTTTGCCGATCTGCACTTCGAGTTCGCCGATGTCGATCTGGCGGCCTGCGCGATCGTAAAGGTACTGAAGAATCTGCAGCGCCAATTCGCTGCGCATAACCCCTCTAGCCTGCCTGGCTCCGCGTGATCTTGCCGGCTTCGGCCATAAACACGATTGGTTCGCCGGTCTTGAGTTCGAGTTCGAGCACCTGCGCTTCTGTCAGTTTTTCAAGGTGCATGATGATCGAACGCAGGCTGTTGCCGTGCGCGGCCACAAGAATATTCTTGCCTTCTTTCAGTTTTGGCTCGATGTGTTTCTCAAACCATGGAATCGAGCGAGCAGCCGTATCTTTCAGCGATTCACCCTGCGGCGGTGGCACATCGTAGCTGCGACGCCAGATTTTCACCTGATCGGCGCCGAATTTTTGTGCCGTCTCTTCTTTATTCAATCCCTGAAGCTCGCCGTACATGCGTTCGTTGAGTTCCCACGCTGAAAAAACGGGTATGCTGTTCGCCTCTGATTCGCGCGAATAGATCTTGAACCAGTCGGCGGGCTTTTCGGCGTCAACTTTCTGCAGAATCGGCACTTTGCCTTCGAGGTTTTCTGACATAACTATCATCGCGGTTGTAATGGCGCGTATCAGTGTGGATGTATAGATGATATCAAATTTCTCGTGCGAGAGTCGCTTGCCCGCGGCAATCGCCTCTTGAACTCCCTGGGCTGAAAGGGGTACGTCGACCCA
Organism: uncultured Leptospiraceae bacterium; assembly: GCA_942492915.1. Lineage (GTDB taxonomy): Bacteria > Spirochaetota > Leptospiria > Turneriellales > Turneriellaceae > Turneriella. The sequence goes on along the minus strand of OW818662.1, from coordinate 2,342,323 downwards.
GCCGGTGAAGAGATTGTGCAGGTTCCACAGCGACTGGCCGTGGCGAATCAATACGAGTTTTGCCATGCGCTGAAATCGGGGTTCGAGCGAGCGCGTAAAGCAATGCGCGAGGTTGCTTGCCGCGGCATCTGGCAAATTACAGCTTAGCCGTAATGCAAAGCGCAGCGGTTTTTGGCAGTGGCCCCGCGGCGCTGATGGCGGCGACGGTACTTTCAAGAGCGAACATCCGCACAACGATGTTTGAAAAAATGAAAGGCCCCGGTCGAAAGTTACTCATCGCCGGCGGTTCGGGCCTCAATATCTCGAGCGCTCTGCCAAACGTTGATTTTCTGGCGCAGTTTCGCGGCGACGCGCTCGATTGGCCGGGGTTGTTCAAAAAATATTCTGTCGCCGATTGGCTCGGTTTCGTGCGGGATCTCGGGCTCGAGACCTTTAAAGGTACGAGTGACCGCTATTTTGTCAAAGAAATGAAAGCGACGAACCTGCTGAAACGCTGGCTTGCGCTGCTTGAAGGTCGTGGCGTGGCCCTGCACTGCGGCGTCGAGCTGGCCGGTATCAGGCGCGAACACGGGGGATTGATCACCGTAATGACTGCGGACGGCAAAGAAGAACAGTACGGCGCGATTGTACTGGCGCTTGGCGGTGCAAGCTGGCTGCCCGCAGGCGAGAGTGTGGCGTGGCCTCACCTGATGCAAGAAGCGGGCATCGACCTTGTCCCCTTTGTCGCAGCAAACTGCGGTTATGAGGTTATCTGGAAACCCGGGTTCGTACACGAGGCTGTGAATCAACCGCTGAAGAATATTGAATTGGTTTCGGCCGCAGGTCGCAGAAAAGGTGATCTCATGATTACGGCGTATGGCGTCGAAGGTACTCCGGTCTATGCCGTTGGCCAAACCGGTGGCTGCCAAATAGACCTGAAACCCGACTTGACAGAGGCAACAATTGCCGAACGAATGCAATCTTCATCAGAGAACTTGTCGCCATTGCGAAGAGCGACCAAAGTGTTGAATCTCGATACCGTGCGCAGGGCATTATTGTTTCATCACGCTCCACCGGGTAGTCTGCTGACCGTCAAGGCATTGGCAGGCATTATGAAGAAGTTTCCACTGCAACTCGGTGAGAGACGCCCGCTCGTTGAAGCGATTTCGTCTACTGGGGGCGTTGCCCTGTCTGAATTCGACGCATCGTTCATGCTGAAGAAAATTCCCGGCGTGTTTGTCGCCGGTGAAATGCTTGACTGGCATGCGCCGACGGGGGGCTTTCTGATTCAGGCCTGCGTGTCGCAGGGGCATGCGGCGGGCGCCGGCGCGCGTGATTATCTGGCGGGTAAACTCTGATGGCGGGCCCAGACGAAAAGATTGTGCCGGCGAATGAAACTGAACTGGCTGACTTAACAAACCAGCGTTTCGCCGAACGCATTATTTTAGCCGTGATCGGTGCTGCATTTATGATCGCCGCATTTATCATGCTGGTCCGTTTTTGGCAGCAAGAGGCGCGGCGACAGATGCTGCTCTTCGTGCTAGGGCTGCTAGGCGTTGTTTACGCGTTGGTTGTTTTGCGCAGCGCGCGAAAGTTTCGCGCGGCAAAAGACGGCGAAGAATTTGTTCTAATCTCGGGTACGATCACAGGTAAACACATTGAAGGCCACGGCGAAAATGCTGAATATTTTATCGCGATAAACGGCAGAACGTTCAACGTCGGGCCCGAAGTATTTGCCGAGGTAAAAATCGGCGCGCGCATCGGTGTGCGCGAATGGAAGCACAACCGCGAATTCTATGACTATACGTTGAGTGACAAGCGGCTTGATGAAATGCTGCAGCGTGTGAAAAACTGAGAACTATCTCCTCTGGTGGTGCGTGCACCTGCGTGCCGAGTTCAGTCATGGCCCATGACGGTCCAGTCTTTGTCGCCAAGCCCCTGTGCCAGATAGCGGTCCATTTCAGCGGCGATCGAGGGCAGAGTATGCAGCTCAGTTTTCGTGACCTCGCAAGCGGCTTCGATGAGCGCGGCGTCTTTGCGAGCCATCTTCAGCTCCCATGATGGGTTCTCGAAACTGCCAGCAAACATGCGGTTCGCGCGCGGTATCACGCTTGCGCCAGGGTTAAAATGTTCAAGTAGCGGTAAAAAATCAGCAGGTGTGAAATCCACACTTTTCAAAAAACGCCCAGCATCGGCGAGGCCTGCGGTGACTGCCATGAGCATCAGGTTACCGGCAAGCTTCATTGCGGCTGCGCGCCCTGTTTCTGTGCCTAGCCAAACGAGTCTGCCGGTCATCGGCGTGAGCAACTGCGATACCGCGGCGTAGCGTTTCTCGTCGCCCGAAAGCAGCATGACGCCCGCGGCATCGAGAGCATTCTGCGGAGACATGAAGACCGGTGCGTGTTGGTAAAAAACGCCGATCGCCGAAAGATTTTCTGTACGCGAAACTGCGCCGGCGACCGAGGTCGTTGTGTGGTCGATAATCTTCGCCGTGGGTGATAGCTCGGGTAGAATATTCTTGATGACCTCTTCAACGGCTGCGTCATCAGAAAGCACCAGATGAATACGCTCGCTGCCCCGCACCGCATCGGTGATATCGGGAAATACCTTTGCGCCGGCTGAGGCGAGCTGCGCCGCCTTGTCGAGCGTGCGGTTCCAGACGTGCACGCCTTCGCCGCGTTTGAGTGCGGCGCGCACAAATGAAGAGCCGAGCAGACCAGTACCCAGAAATGTTATCATTCAGCAGATTGTCAAAATTCTGCAGGGGCGGCAAGACAAACGAAACGGCGAAGGCGATTTACAAGGTTACATTCCCGTGCAGCGTGACGCGATGCTCGACCAGTTACATCCGTTTGCGCTATCGCTGATCATGGGTCTTATCATCGGCGTGGAGCGCGAGCACCACCACCGGCATTCAGGGCAGCCAATCGGTGTTCGGACTTTTGCGCTCGTTGCGCTTTCGGGCACCGCATGCGCCTATCTGAATATGGCCTGGCTGACCAGCGTCGTGTCGGGGGCGATCTTCGTCTTGGTGGCGCTCAGTTATTGGCGTACAACAGAAAGAAGCAGCACCGGCGTCGGCCTGACGACTGAACTCGCGGCGATCGTAGTATTTTGCACTGGATATATCTTTTACCGCGACACCGCGATAGGCCTTGTGACGGGGCTATCGACGCTCGCTCTGCTCATTTCGCGGGACTGGTTGCACCATTTTGTCAGAGAAAAATTGCAGCAAAGCGAACTGCAGGCAGCAGCGATTCTGGCGATCGCCATATTTGGCGTGGTACCGTTCTTGCCCGGTCGGCCGATAGACCCGTTGGGTGTGATTAATCCCCGACAGCTTGTCACGCTGCTATCGCTCATCGGTATGCTGCAGTTCGCCGGCTACGCGACGCGCCGTATGTTCGGCGGCCGGGCAGGCCTCGCGCTTTCGGGGTTTCTCGGCGGCATCGTGTCGAGCACCGCGGTATTCCTGGGGCTCAAAGACGTCTTGCATGACCACACGAATTCTGAGCGGGCAGTTATGGCCTCTGCACTCTTTGCCAACGCCGCCTCGCTCAGTGAACTCGCCATTGTGCTCGGGATGGGGTCAGTTTCGCTATTGCAGGCCATCGCGCCACCTTTGGGGACTCTCATCGCGCTTAATCTGGTGATAGCCGCCGTGCTGTTTCGCCGGCAGGCCGATACCGCGGGCGAAGCGGAAACCGGTCGGCCGCTCAATGTTCTCAGCGTGCTCAAACTCGGTCTGTTGGTTTTTGCCCTCGTAGCGCTCGTGAATCTGGCGCACCGTGTTCTGCAGAATACCGGACTCTGGCTGGTTGCATTTTTGTCGGGTCTGTTTGAATTACAGGGCGTGAGTCTTGCAATTGCGCTCGATCTGTCGCGAGGTACTGTGGATGTCTCAAGTGCGCGCACAGCGGTACTCGTGGCGATTGCGGCGGCTTCGCTTTCAAAAGTCGGCATACTGCTGCTACGCCATCGCAATCGCTTTGGATTCATTCTTGCATTGGTTCTTGTGTCGACCGTCGCCGCAGCGTTGGCTGTAGCCAAATTTGCGGCTCCCTGAAAAGAACTGCGTCAGAGCGATGGCAGGCTGCGTGAGTTGGTGGCAGCAGTGCGCGTTTTTGCGCCGGCTTTTTGCAGTAACTCGGCAGTATCGAGTCGATTGAGTTTTACGGCAATCATGTATGCTGTCCAGTAGTCGCCGATTGTAGCGTTGAGCGCGACGCCACGCGCTATGAGCATTTTTGTAATTTCATTCTCACCCAGATAGGCCGCGAGCATTAGCGCTGTCCAACCCTGGTAGGCGGCGTTCGGGTTGGCGCCAGATCTCAGCAGAGCGCGGGCATCGGTTGCCTTTCGACCAAGAATCGCGTTCAAAAGTTTGGCGTTCAGCTGATCATTGAGGGCAATATTGCCCTTGAGGTCGGCGTAGTCGTCGACCGGCGCTGCCACGGGCGGAGTGTTTGTTACTACGGTGCCTAAGCTGTCTTGCCCGCGGTTACGATCGCGAAAATGTGATAGGTAGACTGTCCGAGTAACGGGGGCAGTTCCTCTGGCGCAAGGCTGCTCGTTACTGCAGCCCATGCTGAAAACATAACGATCGCCTTCGAAGAGTGTTACGTTACCCTGAAATTTCGCCGCCGTCGGCTGAATTGCAATGCTAAGTTTCGCTCTTCTGTTCTCCAGGTACGTTTTAGCGTCTATTTTTCCGCTGTGAGTATAGGCGGTCGCGGTGACCTCTTTGACCAACTGGTCACCCGCGTAAACGCGCACGACCGCACCTTCAGCAGTGATGTTGAATGTCTGTCCCGTTTCTGAAAAATGCAGCTGCGTGGCGAGGCGATCTGCGGGTTGCGTGCGCCCCGGATACATCTGCGCTATGCCCTTCTTGTCGAGCTCTGAGAGAAAGAAACTGCTGCCGAGCGGCTTGCCGCTTTTGAAGAGTTTCCCGGGCAGGTAGTAGCCCATAATCGATTCGTGATCGAACTGAGTCCAGTTGAAATTCGGGTCGGAGCTCTTATTGAGAATTTCAGAGTCAACCTTTGCGGCATCCCATTTGAATTGCTCGCGAAAATATTTGTAAGCTTCAGAAGGTATCCAGTCGAGACCACCGGCAGGGCTCATCTGCTCGTGGCTGAGACCGAGCGCATGCCCGAATTCGTGCAAAACGGTTCTGTCGTCGCGTATGCCCGGATAAAAACTCATGCTATGGCTGTCAGTGCTTTCTGTTCCCCAGCCTACGGTTGACCAGCCGGCTACACCGGGTTTCTGCTGTTCGAATTTAATAAGGATTGTATGTTCTTTGACTGTCTTCTTCTCCTGGTGAAATTCGAAGGTAAAGTTCCCGTAGCGCTCCCATTCCCGCGCATAGTGTTCGGTTATGCCGCGCTCTTCGGTTGTACCGTTTACAAAGTAAACCTTGATAACCTGCCCGGGTTTCCAGCCTGTTTTTTTATAGAAGAATGCACGTTCACGGGTGCTGTTGAATGCAGGCATGCCGCATGACTTCGCGGGGGAATCCTGGATTTGCGTCGTATGGCCGGGGCTCGGCAGCGAAACCAGCATGACCAATGCGGCGCCGTATGCAAATCGTGTTAAGGTAGTTTTCATTATTTTAATCCACACAGATTTTTCTTTGATCTGCCCTTTCATAAATTTTCGTTCTGCGAATTTCACGCTTCATACCGTCAGGCCAGGTTTGTATAACCAGCTCGTTGATTCCCGGCACCTCACACTGGCCCTGCACGGGGGTCTCTTCATAGAGAACCACCCGGTGACCATTGCCACTGGGTGAAACCAGCGCACCTTTGTGCGGCACCTTGATGAGTGTTAAATCGCGGGCATTTTCAAGATGCAGATCTGGCTTTGCGTGTGTGAACGCGAGTGCCAGCGCGGTCGCCGTTGGCTCGGTATCAAAAGGTGCAAAGCGTGCCGCGAAAGACGGCAGTGTCGCAAATTCTTTCCATTTACCCGAGGAAAACTCGACATACGATCGCCGCTGGTTCTCCATCTCGCGCCCGCGGTAGCAGAGATACAGATCGGGCTTATCACGAAGTCTTTCAGATATGGCTTGGGCCGGCCGCAAAGCTGAACACTTAAGATCGAGCCGTAGCTTCTCAAGCCGCTGGTCGTTTTCATTTCCCGATACATGCCCAAGTACGATGAGCCAACAGAAGAAAATCGCTTTGCTCAGGTTGCAGAATCTGAAAATCATTTACGAGCAACTGAGTAAAGCCGGGCGTAGAAGGCAACTGTAATCTGAATATTTGTTAACGAGGCGGCCTAAGCGCCGGCGAACGAACTTACGACCACGCAGCCAAGCTGCGCCTGCCCTCTGGGCAGCCCTGCTTGTCAGGCCGGTGTTTCAAATATGTGTGGGCGATGTAAGATTCGAACTTACGACCCCCTGCTTGTAAGGCAGGTGCTCTAACCAACTGAGCTAATCGCCCTTATTCTGTTCTCATGGGCCAGAACAGGTGCTCTGGCCAACTGTGAGCGTCTTCGCTCTCCGGAGCGATGCGTTGCATCGCGGAGGTGCTAATCGCCCTTTTAAAAAGACGGCCCATGGCCGTCATAAAACTATGTCGCCGCTGGTGCGGTGCCGGCTTTTTTTACCAGCAATGCGATGCGTGACTTCTTGCGCGATGCGGCATTCTTGTGAACCAGGTTCTTTTTTGCTGCCTTGTCGACCAGTGAGCTTAACTGCACCTGTGCTTTTTGCGCTTCTTCGAGTTTTTTCTCGGCTACCAGAATGCGTACTTTCTTCTCTTGAGTACGGATTGCCGATTTTTGCGCCTGGTTTTTCAGCCGGCGTTTCTCATTTTGTCTTGTTCTTTTCTTCGCAGATGCAATATTGGGCATTTCTTATACCTTTCCTGATGTCTTAACTTGAGGCAATGAGCGAATTTGAGTCAGGTCGTCAATCGATGTTGCGACCCACGCTCAAAGTCGGCGGGTTGCTTGTGCCAAGCCCGCCTTTCGCCCGTTGTTACTTGAATACGCCTGCCTTGTCGGTGTTTTCCCAGGTAAACGAATCTTGCCCTGTGCGGCCAAAGTGCCCATAAGCAGCCGTTGGCCGGTATTTGATATTGCGCAGGTTCAGCGTTTCACGAATGCCGCGCGGTGTCAGGTCAAAGTTCGCCTGAATAATCTGCTCGATCTTTTCATCGGGAATCTTGCCCGTGCCGAACGTATTCACCAGAAGTGAAACAGGTTTTGCAACGCCAATCGCGTAGGCTACCTGTATTTCACACTGGCTGGCAATGCCCGATGCGACAACATTCTTAGCGACATAGCGCATCATATACGCTGCGCTGCGGTCAACCTTTGACGGATCTTTGCCGCTGAAGGCGCCACCGCCGTGACGACCATAACCGCCGTACGTATCGACGATAATCTTACGGCCGGTCAGGCCGCAATCGCCGTGAGGGCCGCCGACGACAAAGCGGCCAGTAGGGTTTATGTAATAGTTTGTGTCTTTCAGCAGCGAAGCGGGAAGCACCTTCTTAACGCACATTTCAATTACCTGTTCTGTCAGCTTCGCGTGCTCGACATCGGGCGTGTGTTGAGTTGAAACCACGACCGTTTGAATACCGGCGGGCTTGCCCTTTTCGTATTTCACCGTCACCTGTGATTTTGCATCGGGGCGCAGAAATGGAAGCGCGTTGGTCTTTCGCAGGCGAGTCAGTTCTTCGAGAATCTTGTGCGAATAATAGATCGGCATGGGCATCAGGGCGTCTGTTTCATTGATCGCGAAACCGAACATCATGCCCTGGTCGCCGGCACCTTCTTCTTTGTGCAGACCGTCGCCGGTCACACCCTGCGCGATGTCTTGTGACTGTTCGTGCAGCAGCACGTGCACTTTGGCGGTGCGGTAGTCAAAGCCGATATCGTCGTGTACGTACCCGATATCTTTCATCACATCGCGCGCGATGTGTTCGATCTTCTCTTTTGTGATATGGCCTTTAGTCGAAGTGGAGATTTCGCCGGCCACGGTGACGTGGTCTGTTGTAGTGAGCGTTTCGCACGCTACCCGGGTCGTATTGTCGAGTGCAAGGTATGCATCGAGCACTGCGTCTGAAATCTGGTCGCACACCTTGTCAGGGTGGCCTTCAGATACAGACTCTGAAGTAAAAACGTAATCGCGATCTTGAATCATGCGCTGAGACGTGACGGTGACACATGCTGTAAAGTCATATCGCCGCAGAGCAGAACGCATGAGACGTATGGCGACACAAAGGTACGACGGGCATTTCAACAAATTCCATCATTATTTTCTCGTGGATTTATGGCAAAAATGCACCGTAAACGCTTGACGTAAGCAGCAGGTGATACACACGGGGGGTATGGCTGAACTCAAGTCAGAACCCACGGTTGCGCTGAAGGGTAGGTTCCGTGCCCCCAACATGCGCTACTACGGCCAGTTCTTCTTCATCATAAATCAGAAAGGCGGTTATATCGATGTCGCTGCGGTCGTGATCACCGTCGGTTCAGATTTGTTTAATGCGCTGAATCCGACTGATTCGTGGAAAAAGTACGAAGCGCTGATAAACAAGCTCAAATACGAGAACAAATATTCGCAGTCGATTACCAATGAATTTCAGGCGAAGCTGAAACAACTTGCTCTCGACAAGCAGTTCTTCGCAGATTTGCTCAAGGCGATGCACAGCGGCAAACAAGAAACTCTGAATTTTCTATTGGCCGGGTTTTATCGCCGTGTGATCAAAGATGAAGAATTTTTTCTCGAGGCGCACGCTGAGAAGGCTTCGCTAAATGACTCCGAAGATTCAGCGGGTGAAGCAGATAAAGGCACCGCGCAGGGCGAAAACGGCATATATTTGCCGGTAAAACTCGACCTCGACCCTATCACAGGAAAAGATGTGAAAGAGGTGAGGCCCGGTGACACAATTCTGATTCGTGTGCTTCCCCAGGACGATCGTGCCAATGCGTTTATCGACAGCTCTGGGCTCAGAACCGAAAGCGGCTTCATCAAATCAGCGCCGTTTGTCATCACCAGCGTGACGTATCCCGGCGTCGGTGTTGAGCTTGTCGGCCGCCTCAAAGACGGGGTCTACGGGCGCATCACCGAAGAGCAGAGCGTGCTCATTCGCACACCTGAATCAGCAAAAAAACCAGCGACTGCGGTGCAGGCGAAAGCGCCGCTTTCTTCTTCACTGCCTGCAGAAAAAAAGCAGCTCATGATTATTGGTGTCGGGGCAGCGGGTGCCGCGATTCTCGCGATTATTCTATATTCAGTAATATCGTCGCTGTAAATTTCAGGTAAGTACCAGCACCGTAATTTCGGGCGGGCATGAGACCCGCAATGGAAACCAATGGCCAAGGCCGCGATTTACATAAAGCTGTGAGCCCAGCTCGGCGTAGTGATCGACGTAGTACTTGTAGAACCAGCGCGCGCCGTTCAGATACGAATCTTGTTTGTGTGAGAAATTAATTTGCCCACCGTGCGTGTGGCCTGAAAGAACTATATCCACCTTTTGCGTTTTGAGAAATTCAAAATCAGCCGGGTTATGGTTCAGCAACACAACCGGCAGATTGCTCTGCAGTTTTGCGCTCGTTGCCTTGAAATATTCCTGCATGATGAGATTTCGGCCACGCCCGAGCGGTGGATAGTCGAGGCCAGCGAGCTGCAACCGGCCTTTACCGCGCCCGATAACTTCGTGCCGGTTATGCAGCATTTTGAGGCCGGCCTTGTTAAATGCCTTCGCCGCTGCGATACCATCGTCGATGTAGTCGTGGTTGCCCATGACGCCAAACGCACGACCACCCGCGAAGTAACCACGGCGCGCCGGCAGCATCGCGTCGATGAGCGAAAAGAAAGTCGAAGCAGTCGGCAGAAAGGCGTTGTTATTGTCGATGATGTCGCCCGTGACCACGACGTAATCTGGCCTCGCCGCCTGTATGAGCCCCAGCGTAAAATTCAGATATTTCTCACCGATGAGTTGCCCAATGTGGATATCAGAAATCTGCAGAATTCTGAGACCCTGCAGGTCTTCGTGTAGGTTATTAATTCTGATTGCTTTTTCGTTTACCCAAATGTCGCGCGAACCGAGAAACATGCCGCTGATCGCCGCTGCGCTTGTGGCCGCGGGCAGAAGGTTAAATCCAACAGCAGCGGCCCCTGCTGCACGTTTGAGAAATTCATTTCGGGGTATTCCTTCGGTGCCCGTGGGTTCGATGGATCGCCGGGGCATCTTTTTCCACAGTGCGAAGATGAGCCAGAAAATGCCGAGCGGCAGCAGCCACACAAAGTGCGAATAGTTGATCGCTAGCAGCACGCTGTGTATCGGCAAATACCAGTCGGGCAGGGTGGTGCTTATGCCACGGCCTGGCGTCAGCACGGCGAACCACATGATGCTCTGGCCCGCTACGAGCATCGCGAAGTAAGCAATGCGGATAAATTTGCGATAGCGCAGGCGGTCAACGTGCGGGGCCAGCTTTTTCCATATCACCAGCTGAAAGATCAAAAGCGTGCACGTGATGACCGTTGCGACGACCTTAAAGAGAATGAGCTTAGACATGAAGCTACTTGTTTTTCTTGTTCGCGGTGGCTCTTTTTTTACCGATTTGCTTCACGGGGGTTGGCTGCTTCGCAGTTTTTGCCGCACTGCCTGTCTTCAGCGGACCATTAGCCCTGATCGATTCAGCTTCGAGTTTATCGCCATTCAGCGTGATGGTCACGGTATCACCTGCCGCCACGCGATCGTCGATGATCGCATCGGTGATAATGTCACGCAGCGTATCTTGAAACAACCGGGCCATCGGGCGTGCGCCCATTACCGGGTCGTAACCTTTTTCGGCAAGGTGCTTTCGGGCCGACGCTGTCAGAGCGACCGTGATCTGTTTCTCTTCGAGCTGGCGGTTCAGTTCGGCGAGGTTCTTGTCGACGATCTTGCCCACGACTCCGTCTGAAAGCCGGTCGAAGACGACGACGTCGTCCAGGCGGTTTAAGAACTCGGGAGAAAAATAGGTCTTGAGCGCTGATTTTACGTGCGCGGCGCCTTTTGATTTGTCTTCAAAGCCGATACGCGCGGTATTGAGTTCACCCGAGCCGGCATTCGAGGTCATAATGACGAGTACATGCCTGAAATCCGCCTTTTTACCTGTGGCATCGGTCACGGTCGCATAGTCCATCACTTGCAAGAGCGTGCTGAAAATGTCGGGATGAGCCTTTTCGATTTCGTCGAGCAGCAGCACACAGCGTGGGTGTTTGCGAATTGAGTCGGTGAGCTGCGCGCCCTGATCGAAACCAACGTAACCTGGCGGTGAACCCAATAGGCGCGAGATGCTGTGCTTCTCCATATATTCGCTCATATCGAAGCGAATGAGTTCGACACCCAGCTCAGCCGCAATCGCCCGCGTGAGTTCGGTTTTGCCGGTGCCGGTTGGGCCGGTGAAAAGAAAACTACCGATGGGTTTTTGTTTGTTGCCCAGGCCTGCCCGGTGGCGCTTGATTGCGCGCGCGATTTTCTCAACCGCTGCGTCTTGCCCGTAAATGCGCGCCTTGAGGTTTTCGGCGATCGATTTGAGGCCTGCACCTTCGCTCAGGTTGAAAGACTCGAGGTTTACATTAGCGAGGCGCGATACAATGCCGCGCAGGTCAGTTTCAAGTACCTCGCGCTGCGTCGGTTTGTGTATGTGCAGCGACGCACCGGCTTCGTCGATGACGTCGATCGCCTTGTCGGGCAGGTAACGCTCATTGATGTGCTCGGCAGACAGGTCGACAGCCTTGCGCAAGATTTCGTCGCTGTACGACACTTCGTGGTAGTCTTCGTAGAGTTTTCTGAGGCCGAGCAGAATGGCGTATGCATCGTCTCGCGATGGTTCAGAAATATCGACCTTCTGAAAGCGGCGCGAAAGCGCACGGTCTTTTTCGAAATAGCGACGGTATTCTTCGTATGTCGTCGCGCCGACGCAGCGCATATCGCCGCGCGTCAGCACGGGCTTCAGCATATTCGCTGCATCCATGCTGTCGCCGCGTGTCGCACCGGCGCCCACGATCTGGTGAATCTCGTCGATATAGAGTATGACCTTCTTTTTTGCAGCCAGCGCTGCGATGATTGCCTGCATGCGCTCTTCAAAGTCACCGCGGTATCGCGTGCCGGCGACAAGCGAGCTCACGTCGATCGAATAGATTTCATAACCCTTGAGGCGGGGCGGAACGTCACCCGCAATGAGTTTTTGCGCTAGTCCACGCATGATCGCTGTTTTGCCGACGCCCGGTTCACCGACGTGCAGTGCGTTGTTTTTATTGCGGCGGCAAAGAATCTCCATAGTGCGGCTGAGTTCTTCTGCGCGGCCGATCAGTGTATCGTATTTGCCTGCGCGCGCCTCTTCTGTCATGTTGACGGTGAAAGCCTTCAGAACCTTGTCGGGGCTTTCGGTGCCCGATGACTGGCCTTCTTCACCTGTTTCGGCTCCCGCCATCTCGCCAGCAGGTTCGGCCGGCGAAGGCGTCATGCCGTGAGTGATGTAGCGCAGCACGCGCGCGCGGTTAATGCCCTGCTTTTCGAGAAAATAGACAGCGAAAGAATCGCGCTGTCTGAAGATGCCGTCGAAGATGTCGGCGATCGACAGCTCCCGGTTGCTGTTCAGAATCATACGCACCAAAAGCATTTCGCGAAAGTTGACCAGGGCGGCAGATTCGGCAATTTCGTTTTCTGCGTCGAGATCTTGCTCAAAGGTAAGAATGTGCTGCGTCAGGTCGCGCCGCAGTTCTTCGATATTACATTTCAGATCGTGCAGTATCTCGCGTCCCTGGTCTGTTTCGGTGACGGCGAGCAGTACGTGTTCGAACGTTATAATTGCGTGTTTGTAATTGCGGGCGATGCCATGCGCGCGCTCGTGTATTTCTTCAACGACGTTTGCCATATTTAATCTCCCGTCATGCCACTTTGAGGCATCAGGTTATTCAGGTTCGGCCTTGCAGGCGAGGGGAAATCCCTCTTGTTCTGCGTGCGCCATCACCTGTTTCACCTTCGTTTCGGCGACCTCGCGCGGGTACGTACCCGCAATGCCGCTGCCGTTGTTATGCACGTCAAGCATGATGCGCTTGGCTTCGTGTTCATTCTTTTGGAAGTATTTCTGCAAGACGTAGACCACGAATTCCATGGTTGTATAGTTGTCATTCAGCAGAATTACCTTGTATAACCTCGGCTTTTTGGCCTTTGTCAGAACATCGGTGTCTTCGTCGCGGCGGGCCCCTACAGACATTACTCTATGAATATAATTCTATAGCAGAGGGAAAGCCAAAATATGCAGGTGGCACAGCCACGGTGAGCAAAAATCTCTTGAAAACCCGACTTTCCTTTGAATCTTGGCGGTCATGGACAAGGTGCAGATTAAAGACGTTGCGGTTGCAACCGCGATTGCCTACCTGCACGGCAGGCTAGACGTCGCCGTTTCAGGTGAGGTTGAAGAACACCTGCTCAAAGCGATCGACTCGAAGAGCATCAAACACCTCGTGCTCAATATGGCAGACGTCGAATACATGTCATCTTCGGGTTTTCGCGTTATGATCGCGCTACTCAGAAAACTCAAAGACCTCAAGGGCTCGCTGAAAATCTGCTGCGTGCGCCCCGCGGTGAAGCGCATTTTTGACGTGATTGAACTCACAACGCTTTTTGACATGTTTGAAACCGAAGAAGAAGCGCTCGCCGCGAAATCATAAAGGGGGATATATCCCCGACATGCGCGCGGCAGGCAGTTTTATGATGCGCCCAATACGCACGGATGCGTTAGCTTTGCCGGTCCGCGCAAAGATGCCATCCATGGCAGCGCAGACCCGGAAAGCTCCTTTTTCGCTGCCGACAGGACGTCGTCTTCGCGGGAAAGCAATACGCACGGATGCGTTAGCTTTGCCGCCGACAGGACGTCGTCTTCGCGGGAAAGCAATACGCACACGACAGCTCATTGCCTTCTTTACATTATGCATCCTCACCTCTCTTCATGCACAGGCTGACATGCGGGTACTGAACGGCAAATTTTCTCCCGACAAGAAGCAGGGCTTTGCGGTTGTGCCGGCGAAGCTGAGCCCCAGTCGTAAGCAGTATCTTCATGAAGACACTCTCGCTGCGCTGGAAAAACTGGCGTCGGCGGCAAAGAAAAGCGGCTTTGACATCAGGGTGATTTCGGCGACGCGCAACTTCACGACGCAGAAGGCGATTTGGGAAGAAAAATTCAACGGCAAGCGCCTCGTCGGCGGCAAGAACCTTGCAACCGCCGTTGCGAGCGATGAGGCCCGTGCACTCACGATTTTGAATTTTTCATCGATGCCCGGCACTTCGCGGCACCATTGGGGTACCGATATCGATTTTCACGAGGCGAGAATGACCGCACCGGCGTTGCACAATAGTTCTTTCAAAAGCGGTCGCGGCCTCGAGTTCTACAACTGGATGGTCGCGAATGCGCCGAAGTTTGGTTTCTGCCAGCCGTATAACGGTGAGCCGCAGATGCGGCACGGCGGCAAATTCGCGCATGGTTATCAGGAAGAGCGCTGGCATTGGTCATACAGGCCGCTTGCATCGCAATACCTGACAATGTACGGCCAGAATGCCGGCGCGCTCCTGCCTGCTGGCTTTGCGGGCGACAAGGCTTCGGCGCGTTTCTACATGGACTACGTACAAAATATCGATGCGAGCTGTTACTGATGGCAATAGAAAAGAAAATCAAACTTCCATGCGGTGCCACGCTGCGCAACCGTTTGGCCAAATCGGCGATGAGCGAAAATATCGCTCTCGATAACCGTCCGCATGAAAGGCTCTGGCACCTGTACGACGTATGGGGGCAGGGTGAACTCGGGCTCGTCATTACCGGTAATATCATGGTCGACGGCGACGAGTTGGGTGAACCCAATAATGTTGTGCTTGAAGACGATGAGCAGCTCGACCACTTTCGCGAATGGACAAGCCGTGCTAAGCGCAACGGCACCGCCATTTGGGCGCAGATCAACCATCCGGGCAGGCAGGCGCCAGCGGTTATTTCAAAGGTGACTGTCGCGCCTTCTGCGGTGAAGCTCAAGATCGGCAATATCGCGTTTCGTACGCCGCACGCGCTGACTACAGAAGAAATACGCCAGATAGTCGGGCGCTATGCGCACACCGCGGCCCTCTGCAAAAAGTCGGGTTTCGATGGCGTGCAGATTCACGGTGCGCACGGGTATCTCGTGAGCCAGTTCTTGTCGCCGCTTGCCAATGTGCGCACCGACGAGTGGGGTGGCAGTATTGAAAACCGCATGCGGTTTGCGCTCGAAATCGTGCGCGCGATGCGGGCCGAAGTCGGCAAGGCGTACCCGATTGGTATCAAAATAAACTCCGCCGATTTTCAGCGCGGTGGTTTTGACGAAGACGACGCCGTGACGGTGGTTAAAGCGCTCGAGGCAGAAGGTGTCGATCTGATTGAAATCTCGGGTGGTACCTACGAAAGTGCGGCTATGACCGGGGTGCACAGTGATAGAGAATCGACCGCTGCCCGCGAGGCGTACTTTTTGCCGTTTGCGGCAAAAATCCGCCTCGCGGTAAAAACTCCCATTATGCTCACCGGCGGCTTTCGTTCTGCGATTGCCATGAATGCGGCTGTCGAATCGGGCACGGTCGATGTAGTGGGTATGGCGCGACCGCTGGCGATGGAACCGCACCTGGCGAAGAGGCTGCTCGCGGACCCGCAGGCCAAAAGTGATATTCAACCCGTCAAGACGGGCATTGGCGCGATTGACCGCATGGGCGCTTTAGAGCTGGGCTACTATTCTCTGCAGCTCGCCCGCATCGCCGAAGGTAAAGAAAGCGACCCGAAGTTGAGCCCGCTGTTGGCGCTGCCTCTGATGGGGTTGCACTATGCCTCGGGTATGTTGTCCCGCCTGATGGCAAGATAGTTGCACCTTAATTCGATTGTCGCCGCAACCGACGCTTGCACATTAAACAATGCCCCGTGAGGCACCCGCAAAAAATATATTCAACAAGCCCGCACCGGTCATTGCGCCCGATGCGCTGACGCTCGAAGCGCGAAATCTGGTAAAGCAGTACGGTAAACGTACCGTTGTGCGCGGGGTCTCATACAATGTGAAGCAGGGCGAGATTGTCGGCATACTCGGCCCCAACGGTGCGGGCAAAACAACATCATTTTACATGACCATCGGGCTTGTGCGCCAATCGGGCGGCGAGGTTTATCTCGGCGGCGAAGACCTGACGCGTATGCCGATGTACATGCGCGCGCGCCGCGGTATCGGCTATCTTGCGCAAGAGGCATCGATCTTTCGCACGCTTTCGGTGCGCAAGAATATCGAATCAATTCTCGAACTGAGAGGTTTCAGTAAAGACGAAATTCGTGAGCGTACCGACAAGCTTCTCAAAGAGCTCGAAATTGAGCATGTGCAGCAACAAAACGGCATTACGCTTTCCGGTGGGGAGCGCAGGCGTGCCGAAATTGCGCGAGCACTTGCATCTGACCCGAAATTTCTGCTGCTCGATGAACCCTTTGCGGGCGTTGACCCGATCGCTGTGAAAGAAATTCAACGCGTAGTATGGCAACTGCAAGAACGCGGGCTCGGTATTCTGATAACCGACCACAATGTGCGCGAGACGCTGAAGCTCACCGACCGTGCCTATATCATTTTTCAGGGCCAGGTGCTGATCGAGGGTACCGCAGACATACTCATCAAAGATAAGAAGGCGCGCGAAATCTATCTCGGAGACGATTTCAAAATCTGATGTGAAGGCCGATATGCGCAGCAATCGGCAAATGCGTTAAAAACCATGCCCAAGGCGCAACTCAGACAACACACCGCACTCAAGACGACCGTCCGGCAAAAACTGCACGGGACGCTGACGCACGCCGTACAACTTCTGTCATTGCCGCAGCATGAGCTGCGTGAAGAGATTCTGCGGGTTATCGCAGAAAATCCATTTGTTGAAGAGATATCATCGGGTGAGGCTCCGCCGATGTCTTCAGGTGAAGGTCGCGATTTTATCGCCAGCGCACACATTGGCCTGCAAGAGAATCTGCTGCTGCAGCTGGTCGATATGGGACTGCCAGACCGAATCTACGATCTGGCGCGCATTATTGTTTCAACTATCGACAACGACGGTTTTACCACTTTTCCCCACCGCACAATTATTGCTGATTATAATTTCAGCTCGCGCGACCTGCGTGCCTGCATCGAATACCTGAAGCAGCTCGAACCCTGCGGGGTCGGGGCCGAAAACCTGTGGCAATCTCTGCGCTGGCAGGCCGAAGCGCGTTACGGCAAAGACGAATTGCTCTTCGATCTCATCGATATGCTGGGTCAGGCCCGCGAGGGTCTCTCTCGTTTTTCACTCAGCGAAAAGAATTCGCTGTGTGAAATTCTCGAAATCGATATGGAAGCGCTCGATGCAAAAATCAAGCTGCTCACGGCGTTAGATCCGCATCCTGTGAACCGTAGCGACGGAAGCGCGGCAGAATGGGCGTTACCCGAAATATTTTTTGAGGTCAAAGAAAAACAGGTGTATGTAAAGGTCTCTGACCAGTATTTGCCACGATTTCGGGTAAACCACAAACTCTACGAACAGATGCGCGGCAAAAAAACCGCGGGGGCTGCTGACGCTGCGGCCGCAACGCGACAGGCCGAATGGCAGGCAACGTACCATACGGCGAAGTCGCTCGTTGAAACGCTGCAATTTCGCTCAGATACGCTCATGCAGGTCGCGCGCATCATCGCCGTGAAACAATATGACTTCTTTACGAAGGGGTCGGCCTATATTCGTACGATGAGTCTCAAAGATTTGGCACAAGAAACCAACCGTCATGTTTCTACGATCAGCCGAATTCTCAATCGTAAGTATTTTCACTGCTCATGGGGCATCTATCCGCTAAGGCTGTTTCTCATGCGAAAAATCAAGTCTTCTGACGGCAGCGAGCGCAGCGCCGAAGACCTGAAAACGGCAATTCTGACCTTGCTCGCGCAAGATTCAGATCGTAAACAATCCGACCGCGTGATTGCCGAAATATTGCAAGATCAGGGATTTGAAGTAAAACGGCGCACCGTGAATAAATATCGCCGGCTGATACACCAGCAGTCTTCAAGAAAAAGGGGCAAATGAATATTCCGTTTAATAAAACTTTTCTCACCGGTCGTGAGAAGCTTTATATCGAACAGGTTTTGGCGTCAGGAAAACTCTCTGGAAACGGGGATTTTACAAAAAAATGCCAGGCGCTGCTCGAGAAAAGATACGCGTTGCGCAAAACGCTGCTGACGACCTCATGTACCGATGCTCTCGAAATGGCAACGCTGTTAACAGGAATTGCGCCGGGTGACGAAGTGATTTTACCTTCATACACCTTCGTCTCAACCGCAAATGCATTTGCTTTGCGCGGGGCGAAGCTCGTCTTCGCTGACAGTGACGCGAGGCACCCGAATATCGATGCGCAGGCGATTGCCGCACTCATCACGCCGCGCACGCGAGCAATCGTTCCCGTGCACTATGGTGGGCAGGCCTGTGACATGCAGACGATCATGCGACTTGCGAATGAGCATTCGCTCTGGGTTATCGAAGATGCAGCGCAGGCGATCGACTCGCATGATGGCGACAAGGCCCTCGGAGCAATCGGCCATCTTGGGGCATTTTCGTTTCATGATACAAAAAATATTATCGCAGGGGAAGGCGGCGCACTCGTCATTAATCACGAAGCGTTCGTCAAAAAGGCAGAAATTCATTGGGAGAAAGGCACGAATCGTAGCGCGTTCTTTCGGGGGGAAGTCGATAAGTACGGGTGGGTCGACGTCGGGTCGTCATTCTTGCCTTCAGAGCTAATTGCCGCTTTTCTCTACGCGCAGCTCGAAGCGGTTGATGAGATTCAGCAGCGGCGGATGCATGCCTGGAACGCTTATCGGTCGGCACTCGCCTCACTAGAAGCCAAGGGCGTATTGGTCATGCCAGAGCAGCGCCACAATGCGCACCTTTTTTATCTGGTTTGCCGTTCTCTTGATGAGCGCACTGCGCTGATCGAACATTTGAAGTCACAGGGTATTTCTTCGGTGTTTCACTACCTCTCGCTGCACAAGAGTCAATACTTTGCCGACAAACACGACGGAAGAAATTTGCCGAATACAGACCGGTTTACCGATTGCCTTTTGCGGCTTCCGTTGTATGCCGAGCTGGGGGCTGACGGTGCAGAGCGCGTAGCCCATGCTGTGCTGACGTACTACGCTACGCGGTCTTGATTTAAAGAAAAATCGAGGCGCGAGCGTCTGATTAGAAAGTTCTGTTGAAACACTACCGCAGCGAATATCCGGCTTTTTGCATTCGCTGTATGAGGTCGTCTTGCAGGGTTTTTATTTCTTCTGAAGTCAGAGTGCGCGCGGGGTTGCGCCAGGTTGCGCGAACCGACACAGCCTTCTCATCTGGTTTCAGGTTGCCCCCGCTGAACGTGCTTACGTGTTGAAAGTTCACGAGCACGGTTTTGTCAAGATCGCGGCGCACCAGTGGCTGCACTACCCCCGCAGCTGTTTTCAGTGCAGCGAATTCACCGTGCTTCGGCATAACCAGCGTGACGTCAAAATCGACTGCCGGGTGCGTGAATGGTGGGCGATAGGTTGGAGCGCCTGCTTTGAGATCAAGCAGGTCGCTTAACAGTGCGTCAAAATACCAGACTCGGTCTTTGATGCCGAAGGCTGCGAGAATTCGCGGGTGAACTTCTCCGAAGCGGAAGATTCTCTTGTCTTTGGTGCCGGCGCTGCCCGAACGGCCTGGATGGAATATGCCATGTGTGTCGTTTCTAAAGACCTGGTCATGGCGCATCAGACCGCAGCTTTCCAGCGTCGCTGCGATGACTGCAGCGACCTCTTGGGCGATGCCCGAGGCTTCTGCTTCTGAGGTGAGAGCGCCTGCGTAAAAATATGCCTCACGCCTGGACAGTTTGGCATCTGTTGCCGCCAGCATCAACTTTTCAATTTCAAACAGGCGCGTATTTGGTTCTTCACGGTAGTTACCGTGAACAGAACGCAACAGACCCGGGAGTGGTGAGGTGCGCAAGAAGCCCATGTCACTGTGCAGCGAGTTTTGCATGCGCATGGCCTCGGTTGCGGGACAAAAGAATTCATCGGTCGTGAGGTCAGCTTCGCTGTGAAACGCGTAGTTTAATACTTCGTTGAGTTGCAGACGCGCTGCAGAAAGATCACGCAGGCGGTGTTCGAGCTCGCGCATGGCATTGCGAGCACGCGGCGTTTCGCATGGCACCAGCGCAGGTTCAATGCCAATTTCTTTGTAGCCGATAAAGCGCCCGATTTCTTCGACGAGATCTTCGCCAATCGTAATGTCATACCATTTGCGCCACGCAGGGGGTGTCACAATGAGAGTATCGCCTTTCTCTTCGACGCCGAAGCCGAGTCGCTTCAGAATCATCGCATTGCTGTCTGCGCGTTCGGCAATGTATCCGAGTTTCTGGCTGATAAATTCATTGCTGACGATTATTGGCTGGGTCTTGGTGTAATCTTCGGTTGAAACCTCCGCTATTTCTGAAAGGGTTACCGTGCTCTGTTCATCTGATAACAGAGACGCAAAACGAAAGATTGCGGCTCTTGCCTTACCGGGGTTTTGCGCCTTTTCAAATCGCTGCGACGAATCGCTGCGAATACCGGTCTTCGAAACAGCTTTGCGTATGTCGCTTCGGTGAAAGGTCGCCGATTCGAGAAAGAGTTTCGCTGTTGAGTTGGTTGTCTCGGTACCCGCACCGCCCATGACGCCCGCGAGAGCGACTGGTTTTTCTGAATCGCGAATCACGACGAGTTCTTCGGGCAGTTCGTGGATCGAACCATCGAGCAGGGCGATTTTCTCTTTGGATTTCGCGTAAGATACCTTGATCTGCGATGAAATTTTGTCACGATCAAATGCGTGGTTTGGCTGGCCAAGTTCAAAGAGAACATAGTTCGAGATGTCGACGATGTTATTGATCGGCTTTTGCCCGACCGAGATGAGCCGCATCTGGCGGGCAAGCGGAGATGCTGCAACCTTAAAGCCCGCTAATTCTGCACCGCAATAGGTAATTGCTGCGCGACCCTCGATTTCAATTTTCGGAAGTGTTGCTGACTGTGTTTTGAAGGTCGCCTCTTCTGGATTTTTCTTGAGTGGCTTTCCGAGAAGCGCCGCAATCTCGCGTGCAAAGCCAAAATGGCACCACAGGTCGGGGCGGTGCGTGATCGACTTATTGTCGATGTCGAAAATGATATCGGGTCTACCGAAATAGTCTGATAACGGTGCGCCAACCTTCCAGTCATCGGGCAGGGGCATAAGTCCATCAACTTTGGCGGGTGCATAGTCGAGCTGTGTGATACCAAGTTCACTGCCCGAGCAGAGCATACCAAAACTTTCAACGCCGCGCAGCTTGGCCTTGGTCATCTCGCGGCCGTCAGGCAGCTTTACCCCGACCAACGCTGCCGGGAATTTCTTACCTTGCGCAACATTTGCAGCACCGGTAACAATCTGCACGGTTTCTTTGCCGATATTGACCTTGCAGATTTTAAGTTTGTCTGCGTCAGGGTGCTTTGTCAGTTCTTCAATCAGCGCCACAGGAATTGTTTCCATATGCGCCATGAAATCTTCGAAGCCTTCAACTTCGCAGGTCTTCATCGTGAGCAGGTTCGCGAGCTCTGCGGGTGTTACGCCAGAGAGGTCGACAAATTCATTGAGCCAATTATATGAGAGCTTCATGGGTGATCCTTAGAACTGCCTTAGAAAATCGAGTTTGCCAGCCATAAAATGGCGGATGTCTTCGATGCCGTGCTGCATCATCACGAGGCGATTTAAACCCAAGCCGAATGCGGCACCCTGCCATTCGGCGGGGTCAAGCCCGGCGGAGCGCAGAACGTTCGGGTGCACGAGGCCGCAGGGCAAAACTTCTACCCAGCCTGAGTGTTTGCATACCGAACAGCCTTTACCGTTGCATACGAGGCACTTCATATCAAGTTCGAAGCCGGGTTCAACGAAGGGAAAATAACCTGGTCTCAGGCGTACATCCACCTCGCGACCAAAAACTTCGGTCAGTAAAGTTTGCATGAGGTGCAACAGATTGCCGACCGAAACCCTGCGGTCGATGATCATGCCTTCCATCTGGTAGAAGGTGTGCTCGTGCGACGCGTCAACTTCTTCATAACGAAACACGCGGCCGGGCGCGATTATTCGAAGCGGAGGTTTCATGTTTTCGAGCGCGCGAATCTGCACTGTCGAAGTGTGCGTGCGCAAGAGGTGACCCGTCACGGTGTAGAACGTGTCTTGCATGTCGCGTGCAGGGTGGTCATCGGTGAAGTTCAGCGCGCCAAAGTTGTGGTAGTCGTCTTCAACCTGTGGGCCGTCGACAATAGAGAACCCCATCGAGGTAAAAATTTCTTCGAGGCGGCGCTGCGTCTGCGTGATCGGGTGTGTATGCCCCGAATACTCTCCGCCGCCGCGCACGGCAGCATATTCGGGTGGATTTACAGATAGATCAAGAAATTCTGTGTCGGCAAGCGTTGCGAATTTTGCATTCGTCAGCTGTGCTTCTTTTGCCGTGAGCAGTTCGTCGAGTTTACTCTTGAAAGCGTTGGCCGCTTTGCCCACTTCGCCGCGTTCTTCAGGTGTCAGAGCACCCAGCTGCTTCATCACGCCCGTAAGCGCGCCCTTCTTGCCGGTAAATTCTTGCGTCACCAGCGCGAGTGCGTCGGCATCGCCAGCGCCGGCGATCGCCGCCGCAGCCTGAGCCTCAAGTGCGTTTATTTCAGCGATCAGGTCGGCCATTTGTCCGATAAAACGCAGATTTAAGACAGGGCGTCAAAGACTATGTCTTCGCCAGAACGTGGTTAAACCGCAAGATTCTTGACGCACCCGCTTGCGCCTTCGCCAATAACCCATGGTCCGAAAAATGATTCTCGCAATCTGCCTCATCGCGGCAACGCACCTCGCCGCAACCGAAAAGCCGCTGTCACTGAACGACCTCGACATGCAGCAGCCAGCTTCTGCAAATGCCGCACTGCAAAAAGATCTCGAAACCCGCAGTAGCATGCTCAAGTGGCACCAGTGGGTCGGCATCGCCGCGATAGCGCCTATGGTCGGTACCTATGTTCTCGGTACGCAGGCACAGTCGAGTGCCGATACGCGCAATCTGCACATGGCGATGGGTATCTCGGCGGCCGCGCTTTATTTCACATCGGCAAGTTTTGCGATTTTTGCGCCCAAGCCCGACGGCATTAAAGATACCGGCAGCACGAAGTGGCACCGCTACCTGAGTTATGTGCACCTGCCGCTGATGATCGCTGTGCCGATTCTCGGCAATATGGCGCGGCAGCAGGCTGAGCGCGGTGAGCAGACTTCGGGTGCGGCAAATTTTCACGGGCCCGCGGCTTCGCTGCTTCTCGGCACGTACCTGATTTCTGTGACGGTGCTCGTCTTTAATTTCTGATCATGCGCAGCTCAGCAAAACTTTTGTGGTCAGGGGGATTAATTTTTTTACTGGCTCTTTTTTCCGTGTCGCAGGCAGGCCCCCCGGCCCTCACCGGTAATTATAATCTGGCAGAGTCAAAAGTATCTTACACAGTGAATCATGCCTTTAAGAAAGCGACCGGCATTTCAAAGAGTGCAAAAGGCAAAGCGCGCTGTAACGCCAGAGAGTGCGAGGTGTTGATCGCGGTGCCGGTGAATACATTCGATTCAGGCGACAGTAACCGCGACCTGCACATGCTCGAAACAGTGCGGGCCGCGCTTTTTCCGGTGCTGACGGTTCGTGGCAATATTGAATCCTCATTATTAACAAAGCCATCATTCACCACCCAGTTTCAGGTCGAGTTTGCGGGCAAAACTGCCACAGTGTCAGGGGTCGTTTTGAAGCTCGATGCCGCCGGGGGTGTGCTTAAGGCGACCGGGTCGCTTACGCTGCGGCTCAGCCAGTTTGGCATCAAGCCCCCGTCGCTTCTGGGGTTTTCGGTCGACGACGAGGTGCCTATCAGCTTCGAATCTACCTGGCAGAGATAGAAATTTTCTTGACGTACGTTCTTTATTGTATAAGCGTACGTGCATGTTGACTGCGACCGAGCTGCGGCAAGATATTTATCAGAAACTCGATGAGGTAATTGCGACGCAAGAGCCGCTGCTCATCGAGCGCAAGGGCAATATTCTAAAAATCATTCCGCTGGGCAGATCTTCGCGAATTGCCTCGCTTGAGCCGCAAGAGTTGGTCAATGGCAACCCCGATGAGCTTATTCACATAGATTGGTCGAAGACCTGGTCGCCAGACCCGCTTTGCTGATGCCTTTGTATCTCGACACGCATTTCGTCATTTTTCTCTACATGGGGGCCAAACAGCGCATGTCTGCGCGCGCGCTTGAACTCATCGAAAGCGAAGAAATCCGCATTTCACCCATGGTTTTTCTCGAGCTGCAATATCTCTATGATATCGGCAGGCTGAAGCAGCCTCCGGAAAAGGTCGTGGGCTACCTCGAGGCCCGAATTGATCTAAGGCAGTGCAACATACCATTTCCGCGGGTTGTACAGTTTGCCGCAAAAGAATCATGGACCCGCGACCCATTCGATCGCATCATCGTCGCGCAGGCCCGCTTAGGCGAGCACCGTTTACTGTCGCGCGACGAGGTGATCTTGCAAAACTATAACCGAGCTTTGGCCTAGCTAGAGAGGGCAGCTACCGCAACCCTCTGTAGCTAGGTCGTTTGTACGGTGCACAATAAAAAACTTGACAATTTGTCCATTTTTGCCTACCTTCTGTCTTAGTGCAATGCACCACGACCAGAGGGTTTACGGTGCGCTGCAAAGGTAGGAACCATGGACAAAAACAGAAAGTTTGTAAAACGACCGACCTTCTTTTTCGCGGGCTTTGCTGCGGTCGCACTCAGCGCCGCGCTATTCTCTGCTTATCCGAAATGGCAGAAACAAGAGACTGAAAACTGGGTTTATACCTACGTGACGGAACATTTTCCGGGTAAGGGACTCGATAACCTGCAGCAGCTCTCGCGCATCATCTACCGCGAATCGATGAAGCTGCGGCTAGACCTCGCGAGCGATGCGCACAAATATGACCGGGCGGCGCTGCTCATGGGTGTGATTCAGCTCGAAAGCGAGTTTAACCGCAAGGCAAAATCACCTGTCGGCGCAAGGGGATTTATGCAACTCATGCCGGCGACCGCCGCGCTCTTAAAGGGCCGCAGGCTCTCGCAAGAAGAGATCACCGATGCGGAAACCAACATCACCCTGGGCGTGCGCTACCTCAACGAGATGATTCGTGAGATGGGCAGCGTTGAAAAGGCGCTGCTCGCCTACAACGCCGGCCCGGGAGCAGTGCGCAAGTGGGGCGGCGTGCAGGCGTATTACACGCACGTGGTGAAGTACCATAACCAGTTTCTCGCATACCGCGCCGAAGGCCGCAGCCCGAGATTGGTCATCGCTCAGTTGATGGATTAATCGTTGTAGTTGCTGCGGCGCAGCCGCGGCAACTAAAGTGAGAGTTTGCTATTCAGAACTTTTGCTGACTGTGCAGCGCGAAAGTCATCGAGCCGCTTCGCCAGGGCATCGTCGCTGAGGGCGAGAATCTGCGCCGCGAGAATACCGGCGTTTTTTGCATTGTCGAGCGCGACGGTTGCGACGGGAATACCGGCAGGCATCTGTAGAATTGAGAGCACGCTATCCCAACCGTCGATTGAGTTTGTTGATTTGACGGGCACGCCGATCACCGGCAAAGGTGTAAGCGAAGCGACCATGCCGGGTAAATGCGCGGCGCCGCCGGCGCCTGCGATAATCACTTGAAATCCTGCTTGTTTGGCAGATTTGGCAAAAGCGAACATTTTGTCGGGGGTGCGGTGCGCCGACACCACTTCAGCGTGTGATTCTACACCAAGTTCTTTCAGCACTTCATGCGCGGCCTGCATGACCTTCCAGTCAGATTCAGAGCCCATGATGATTGCAATTTTTGCTGCCATTGCGGCTTGACTCGGGTGATCGCGCTGCGCCGTATACTGTTAATTCTTTGCTGCGGCGAGCCTCAAATTATTGAGCACAAAGTATGTCGCGACAGCGCCTGCCAGCCACAAGTACCAAAACGTTGCGGCATAGACAAAAAGCGCCGTGAGCAAGACGGCGAGCAGCAGAGTGCGCCTGAAAGTCGAGAGCGACGCGAAGAGCGGTACGTAGAGAGTTAGATCGCGCGCGAGATAGAGTGCAATGCAAAGCAGCAGAAAATAGCCAAACTCGGCGAAGGTCGCGTAAGCGGTGCCAGCGTACGTCGCACCGATTACTGTGTTCAGATCACCCGGCCCGATAATGAGCCGCTCACGAAATGGTATAAGCCGCCGCCCGTCAAGATCACCGATGAGAGTGGCATGACCTGCGGGTATCGCCAGTGCGCGCAGGCGCACCCTCTGGCAACCCGGTATGCGCCCGGTGGCACATTCTTTTGATTCATAGAGGTGCAACCATTCAGTTGACTCTTCGCTGTTAGTGCCGAAGTACCGCAGCGCACCTTCGCTTGTTTCATCGGCACTCGGCGCCTTGTCATCTATGCTGAAATTGGGTTCAACCTTACGGGCGTCGAAGGTGTAGGTGATGCTGCCGTCGATGACCGACGCGTTTTCATCACCCCAAACACGTGATTCGTACCGACGCGTGTACATTTTTTCTGTGGCGAATTCGCCGGCCCCCCAGGATTTAGGGTCTTTGGGGTCATCGGTCCATGTGAGCCCGCGGTGTGTCTTTCCTTTGGGCCCTGGCCACTCGCCGAATCCAAAAACTTCTGCGACCTGTTCAACCCGCAGATATTTTTCGGACTTGATGAAAGCACTTTTTGGCTCCTGAAACTCTAAGGTGCCGGTGACAAAGACGGGTAGACCAGGTTGGCGCGCTGCCGCGGAGGTCGGGCGCGTAATTTGTCTTGCCTCGCTCTTTTGCGACTCGTAGACATAAAACTGTGTGATCGCAAAAATAATCATGAGGCAGGCGTAAACGTGGTCTCGCAGATATTTGACACCTAAGATGATGATTTCGGCTTTCGCCGTCGGTTTGCTTTCTACGCCCTTCATGGTGGCGATTCACAGATTATGCCACAGGCCGCCAAGCCACGAACAGATCGGGTTACGGCGACCAGGTGAGTGTTTCGTATTGCCTGATCAGTGTGTTGCGTTCGCCCACCAGCGTAATGTGGCCGAGCTTACGAAATGGTCTCATGTCTTTTTTGCCATACAGGTGCACATGGGCGTTCGGCATTTTCAGCGCCGTTTCGATCATGGCGTTGTAGACGTATTCTTTACCCGGTTCGGGCCCAAGCAGGTTCAGCATCAGCGACGGGGTTGTCGTTTCGGGTGAGCCGAGCGGCAGGCCCGTCAGAATACGCACGAGATTTTCATATTGTGAAGTCGCCGCTGCTTCGATTGTGTGGTGGCCGCTGTTGTGCGGTCTCGGTGCCATCTCGTTGATGAGCAGCTCACCCTTTTCTGTCAGAAACATCTCGACGGCAACCAAACCGACTATACCAAGCGCCGCGGCCGCTGAGAGCGCGAGTTCGGTCGCACGCGTCGCCACATCAGCGCTGACCTCAGCTGGGCAGAGCTGGTATTTGAGAATGTTGCGTTGCTTGTCAAAAACCATTTCGACCGCATCATAGGCCACACGGTTACCCGCGCGATCTGAAGCCACGATGACAGCAATCTCTTTGGCGATCGCAATCTTTTCTTCGATGAGTGATTCGCCGTCGAATGCAGATTCAAGCTCTGCGGCGCTGGGTAATATTCTTACGCCGTAACCGTCATAGCCAGAGGTAGCAGTTTTTTGCACCACGGGAAACTGCAGGTTCATGTCTTTGAGTGCTGCTCTGCTATTTGCGACCTGAAACCGTGCGGTGGGAAATCCACTTTTTACAAGAAATTCTTTTTGCCGGCATTTGTTCTGGATGATTTCAAGCACCTTAGCCTGCGGGGCGACCAGTTTGCCCGCGCTTTCGAGTTGCGCCAGCGCCGCGGCGCTGACGTGTTCAGAATCAATGGTCACTGCCGCAGAGTCTGCCGCGAAGCGAAGAACCGATTCCATGTCTTGCGGGTCGCCGGGTGTGAAAAATTGGGTAAACGGCGCAGCAGGAGACTCGGGATTTTTATCGAGTACATGGCAGCGCACGGCCATGCGCATTGCCGCTTGAACCGTCATTCGGGCCAACTGCCCGCCGCCGAGTATTGCGATGTCGTTGAGTGCTTTCATTTATACAACCTGTATTTATCCATTGCTTTGTTAAAGTCCGTGATACGTTTCTTCTCTTTTGCAAGCCATGCGGCATACGGCATTTCGTCGAGTAATGCCGCGCGGTAGCTCGTGGTGCCGGTCTGCGCATCGAGACCCTGCTTTTCAGCGAACCATTTCTTCAAAAAACCATCTTTGCCGTTTTTCACGTGCCAAAGCAGAAATTCATAAGCCGCGCGTGACGGGTCGACCTTGGTCTCGCTGAATTCAAGTTTGTAACCGGAAATTAGTTTCCCCTTATGTTTTCCGCTGCCCGCATAAAAGGGGTATGGAATAAACCGCACGTTGCCCATCGGCGGCAGTGCGACATTCGTAAACATTGCATGTCCAATCTGGCAGAACGGGTCTTTGGTGATTCTGCCTTCTTCAATCGAGGTCGCTTCGAAATAGACTGAGATCCAGTAGCATTGATTGGCGCGCAAGGTCGGCAAATTGGGCGAGGGCGGGTAAAAAGGAAGCCCGCGCCGTGAGTGTGGCTGCGTTGGGTTGTAGCTTGCCATTTTTTGTATGTGCAGTTTTATTTTCAACTTGCGGTCAGCGACATATTTACGCGCAAGTTCTGCGTGTGTAAAGCCCGGCATGAACGGAATCTCTTCTTCGCCCACGTAAGAGAAGTTTGATTTCTGCGCCACGGGACCCTGTGCACCGAGGTGAGATGCAGGGTTTGGCACGTCGATAAGGTAAAGCAGCTGGCCTTTGTCTGCCTGGTGTACGGCGCGCATGATGCGGTTGAGTACCGTGCGGTATGTATAAGGGCGCACCCCCGAATCAGGCAGATCGAACACGATCGCATCGCAATCCGCAAGCTTCTCTTGAAGTTTGTCGACTGTCGTGAGGTAGATGGTTTCGGGAATTGCAGGCGCACATTGACCTTGGGCAGCGTCGCCCTGGCACGAGGTCTTTTTGGTGGCTAACTTACCTTTCGTGTTGCCGTGGTCTTCTTCTTGCGCCGTGAGACCGTGTTCAGGGGTAAAAAGATGTGCGATGGTGATTTTCTGTTTTGCCAGGTGCGCATGTACATGCTTGTCGGTGTTTTCCATCGCTTCATATAAGAAAAACCTGCCGAGTCCCGCTGAGTTAGTGACAAAACATGCCTTCAGGCCTTTGAGGCGCTTCAAGCCTTCGGTAAAAAAGATTTCCGATGCCGAATTTGTTGTGACGGCCGCCGCTTTTCGCTTCTTGGGTATAGCACCGGCCGCGCCGGCAAGCAGCAAAAAAAGTATCGCGCACGCAGTGCCAGTGCGCGCCAGACGTTCAGGACGGGTATTCAAGGCTGACGAAAGCCTGAACGCCCCACAGCGCGACGACTACGATTTAGATTCAGGCTAACGCGCCGAGCCCGTCATCGGTTGCAGGCGCAGCGCTTCGGCATTGCGCCGGGCGTCGAGCTCTTGCATGAATTCACCCAAAGTGCGGGCGCCGATATGTATTATAATTCCTTTGAATCCCATAGAGCCCAGTTCGTTGAGGCTTTCTGAAAAATCGTTCAGTGAACCTTCGTCCTGCGCCAGCGCCGCGAATTGTTCGTTGAAATACAGGTGGAGTTTCTTTTGTGCTGTGACTTCAGCCCGTTCGAGCTGTATACCCGTAAAGACTCTGAAGAGTTCTTTCTCGTGTCGGTCAAGATTCGCGCCGAGTTTTTCGGAAATCTTGAGCTGTGCCTCTGCGGAGAAAGTGCCGGGCGCGAATTTGACTTTCTGTGTTCTCTGCGGGGTTTCTTTGCAGGCTTGCAGGCTTTTCTCGCAACCTGCGTCTGGTTTGAACGGGATTCCTTTTGCGACAAGCTGAGCCATGAGTTCATCGTCTGACGGAAGCGTGCCGTCAGGCTTGCGGAATTCTGCCCGGTAGCTGCCAAAAGACCGGTCGCGCGCAGCCGGCTGGTGCGAACGGTCATCAGAAGAGAAATACATCCACCCTGAGATTACCCCGATTGTTGCCGCGGCCGCGATGAACCATTTTCGCCCGCTCATGTTACTCGAATGCGACCAGCATCTTTTCCATGAGGCTCGCACGGTTTGTGGCACCGACGACAATTTCAAACGGGAAGCCCATCGAAAATAGGCGGTACGTGCCCGAGTAGTGCAGAATCGCGCACCTGGAAGCCGTGTTGTACATTTGCACGCAGGTCGAACCATTGACCGCTGTATAATAGTCGGGAAATAGATTTTGGTAACTGCCCGAAAGACCTGCATCGAGCGTGTAACCCGCGACACCCGAAAGGATACCGCTGCCGGCGAGCAGCGTGCCGCTGCCCGCATCGTCGCCGCCATACCGGGTGCGCAGGGTGTTTTCAAGAAAACTGAGGTCGTTCGCATGCGTGTTGCCGATTGTCTGCGACGCGAGGTCCCAGCCTATTTCAGAACCGGTCACGAGCATTTTGCCTCCTGAAGTAAGGTAGGTCGCAATGATTTGTTGCTCGGCAAAACTGAAGGTTTCGTCAGACCAGCTCTCGCGTCCGACGTACCAGATTACCGCGTCGTAGTCGCTGAGCATCACCTGCCCGGCGATGACCGCATCGTTGTCGCTGCTGTTCACCGACCATGGGCGGTTGCTTTCGATGACTGCCTTCGCGAAAATTGTCATTTGATCGAAGCTGTTGCCCCGCTCGACCTGCGGGCCGACCGCCCGTTTGTCGTAGTTTGTTACGAAGTTGACGCGATTATCCAGGCGATCGAAGCCGTTCACGATGAGCAGCTTCTTGTCGCCCGCGTTTACCGGAACTCGAACGCTCACAACTTCAGACGCAAGGCTCAGGCCGTGATCATTGCCAGCCTGTACGGTGAAGTGATAGGTTTTTCCCGCGGCGACATTACGAAACGTTGCGCTCGTTGTACCTGCGATACGGCCTGAATCGAATGCAACGCCATCGGTTGATGTGCGCACGAGATAGTAGGTGGCGGCGGTACCTGCGCCCGGTGCGTTCCAGGCGAGAACGAATTCACCGCTGGCGGTGTTGCGAACGCGCACACCGGTGACTTCTTCGGGTGAGTAGCCCGAACTGAAAAATTGTGCGATACCCATGTAGAGGCCGCGGGCGGCGATGCGGTAGAACTTTTCGTTCGAGAGGCTGACGATTTCTGTCGGGTGTGTAAAAAATCCGACTTCGATGAGCGCCGCCGGTACGCTCGCGGCTCGCGTTTCGCCGTAGTCACCGTCGAAACCGTCATCGCCCCAGGTGATATTGGTCCAGCTACTGTCCCATTTGCTGCGAATGTGGTCAAGCATGCGATATTTGAGTTTGAGCCCCAGGTCGCGGCTCGTTTCATCGAGCGCCTTGTACGTTGTGCCTGTAGTCCCATATTGGTAGATCACCATCGTGCCTTTGCCCGATGACGATGAATAAGGATAGCTCGCACTGCCGGTAGCATTGTTATGCACTGAGATAAACGCATCCGCCGTTTCATAGTTGGCGGCATGCGGCCGGGTGGTCACATCTTCGTTGTAGCCGCCCGAGAGCCTCGCGACAGTCGAGGGCCTGCCAAGAAATTTCTGGTGCTGCCACGCGCTGCTTTTCCAGCGCTCTTCGTTCGTCGGCGTGCCGTCGATCGGCAGAGTGTCGGTGCCGCCGCCGAGCCGCAGTGTATCGATCGCGGCAATCTTGTCTGCGGCAAAGTTATTCTGAAACTCAATGACCGCGGCGCCGCTCGTCTTGAAATAGTAAGTCCCCAAATAGGCGACGCGAAAACGCAACCCTTGAGAGCCGTATGCGTCCGCAGTCGTTGAACGCACATATTGGTTCAGGTACGCCCGGGTGACCCCTGCGGCGTGGGTGATGGTAACCGGAATCGAATTGGCCCGGTCGGTGCCGTCGCGGTAGTGCAGATAGACCGGATAATAGCCGTCGGCGGGTACCGTCGCCGCGTAGGTGAATTTTCCGGTGCCAACGCCGTCGCCGAAGACGTAACGGTACTTGGTACCGGCTGTGCAGAGCGAGCCTGCCATGGCAGAATCGTTGCCCGAAGTATAGAATGTCGCTCCCGATTGCGAATAACCTGCACCGCCCGGGCAAACCACGACCTGGTGCCGAGTGCGCGCCTGTTCGCGAACCAGCGTCACCTCGGCGCCCGCGTTGCGCAGATACTGCAGCAGGTAGTGCGTAATTTCAGAGTTCAGATAGTCTTCGACGATCGCCCATTGGTTCGCAGGCGAGGTGGATGCAGAATTGTAGGTGAACCCACCGCTGGGCCAGTGCCATGAACGCTGCAACCGTGCACCGGCTGATTCTGAACTCGTGCGGCCTCGCCAGCCGTGCCCGGCTCCGAGTGCGATCATTTTTCCCCTGAGGCCTGCAACCTGTGTCGGCATGTAAACTCCCATTGCTCCCAGTCGCGACGGTGTGATTTCAGTCAAAGTTGCGGTCTCAACAGCCGGCCCGCCAGTTTCCCCCGTGTCACCGGGCGGTGGCGGTGTGACCGGATCTCCCCCGCCCGAGCTGCCGCCGCTATCGATCGGAATGCTGCCTCCGCCCGGGGTCGTTGCCGTCCCCGTTTCCGTGAGCAGCGCCTTGTCCATGTTCTTTCCGCAGCGCATAGCAATCACCGTAAGTAGTGCAGCGACAAGAAGATGTTGAGAAATAACTTTCATGATTCTCCTCCGAAGTAGGTGACTGAGAAATTCATGCGACCGGTTTGCAGCGGGTAGTTGGCGTCAAAGAGCCAAGTGTGAGCGTAACTGATGCCATAACCCCATGCGGCATAGCGATAGATGTAGCCAGCGCCGGCTACGCCGACAAAGGTCGTCTGGGCATACGACGTGTCGAGGCTGCGGTTATGTAGCTGGTAGAAACCAGTGCCTGCATGAACCGATGTCATAACCAAATGTTTGCCGGCTTGATCGAGAGCGTGCGACCAGACTGGTCCCGCAGCGAGTTCGGGGCCAGCAAGAATAGCTCTTTCGCCAGTTAGGCGGGTGTAGCCTGCGAGAAAACCCAATTGCGGCAGCCAGGCGCTGCGAAATGAAAATACTGAAATTGCGGCGCGCAGATCTGCTGCCAGACCCTGCCCAAAACCCAGCACCTGTTGGTCGAGCGGTACAATTGCCGCAATGCCGGCACTTATATGCCAGCGGCGCACGTTGTCGTGCAGGGTCGCCTGGAAGTTTTTAACCGGCAACCGGTCGCCAAGGCCCGGAATGTCAAAGATCGGTTCACCGTTCTTCATTTCACGAAACACCGCCGCCTTGAGTACGCTTCCGTTGGCGAGTTCGAGATCGTACGACGTGCCCGGGCTCAGTTTGGGCGGCGCAGATTCAGAAGCGGCGAAAGCCTGACTTGAGGCCCAAAGCAGCAATAGGGCGCGAAGCAGTGCCGAAACCGACTGCAGGGCAACGGCGCCGGGCAGAGCGCAGCGTGAGGCAACGTGAAGTTTATCAATCCTCATTTTCGGCCAACGAGCCACACCCGGGCCCATGCTTTCAGAACGGCAAGAGGTTTTCTCTTACTGACATAGCGTTGACGCTCTGTCGCAGAAAGCGATTTTAACAAATGGCAAAACTCTATTACGATCAGGATTGTGATCTTTCAGTACTCAAAAACTCAACGGTAGCGGTTATCGGTTACGGCTCGCAAGGCCGTGCGCAGGCGCAAAACATGCTCGATTCGGGCCTCAAGGTAATTATTGGCCTCAAGGCGGGCTCTTCTTCAACAGCTGAGGCAAAGGCAGATGGCTTTGAAGTCGTCGATGTGGCGACCGCGTCTGACCGCGCCGATATTATTCAGATTCTCACCCCTGACCAGTCCCAGCGTGAAATCTACGAAGAACATATCAAGCCAAAACTCAAAGCCGGCAAGGCGCTGGTATTTTCTCACGGGTTTAATATCCATTTTGATGAAATTGTGCCACCCAAAGATGTGGATGTCTACATGGTCGCGCCCAAAGGCCCTGGTCACCTCGTTCGCCGTGTATATACCGAAGGCGGCGGCGTCCCTTGCCTGATCGCAATCTATCAAGATGCAACGGGCAATGCGCACAAGCGTGCGCTCGCGCACGCGATGGGTGTGGGTGGGGGTCGCGCCGGCATTCTCGAAACGACATTCAAAGAAGAAACAGAAACTGACCTCTTTGGCGAACAGGCTGTTCTCTGCGGCGGCATCAGCCACCTGATACAGGCTGGCTTTGAGACGCTGATCGAAGCGGGTTACGACCCCGAAATCGCATACTTTGAATGCCTGCACGAAACCAAGCTGATTATTGACCTCATTTACGAAGGTGGTCTCGAAAAGATGCGTTATTACGTATCTGACACCGCCGAATACGGTGACTATGTCAGCGGCCCGCGAGTCATTGACGGCCACGTGAAACAGAAGATGAAAGAGGTCTTGGCTGACATTCAGAAAGCCAACGGCGCCAAGTTTGCAAAGAATTTTCTCGCCGATCTGCGTTCGGGCGGCAAAGAATTTGAAAGCATGCGCAAGAGCGAAGAGAACCATCCGATTGAAAAAGTCGGCAAGAAGCTGCGCTCGATGATGCGCTGGCTTTCGAAGTAACTCCGGCATGGGGCGTTCATCCCACGGGGGATGGACGATGGTGAGTACACAAGAATCCAATGTTGCCTTGACTGCAGCGGTCGCTTGTTAAGGCAGAACTTCTGCGATGTCTGAGACGACCCTCAAACCGTTCAATTTTTCTCCTGAAGTGATTGCGCGCATGCGCGATACTCAGCAGATTCCTGTAAACTTTTATAACGCCAACGGGCAGGTTCTGATTCCCCGCAAAGAACAGGCCACCGGCGACATGATCAATAAGCTGCTGCAGCATATTGGTTCGGGTGTTTTTTACAGGGAAGGTGACGAAGATAAACTGGGGATCAAGTCGGGCGCACGTGCCGACCTTGAAGGGCTCAGCGATACCAAACTACTCACCGAGACGCGGGTAGCTGAACTCACCCAGGCTACCGAAAGCTTGTTCAGCGAACTAAAGTTTGCCGCCTTTGGCGCTGTACACTCACAGAAAATGCACACGCAGGTGAATTCATTCATCGCTGACTTTGAACAGCAGCCCGACATGATGGTCGGTGTCATCAACATTCTCGAGACCGTAAAAGGTTCCTCGGGCTCAGAGCTTTCGCAGCAGGCGGTAAAGCGCGCGGTCGTGGCAATGGCGCTAAAATCCCGGTCTATGAAAGCCATGATCTCTAAAGACCGGGGTAGAGGGTCAGAAGCGGTGCAGCCGCTTATGATGGGGGGCATGCTCTCGCAAATCGGCAAGGCAAAAATGAACCTTCCAGAAGGCGGGGTGCTTACACCTGAGCAGCGCGCGTACGTTAGAAAGTTTCCGCTGTTGTCGTATTTGATGGTCGCACACGAGTCGACCGTGTCGTTTGAGGTGAAGCGGCTGATTTTGAACCAAAAACGCACTTTGCCTGAAAACACCGCATCGAACAACTACCCCGAATTTCGCTGGATGACCGCGACGCTGCAGAATCTGGTGCAAGATAATGACAAGCGCGGCAAAAAAGAGGTCGCGGGCGACATCTTGCGCCAGCTCGCGGGTATAAAAGAATTCGTCGTCTATGAAGAAGACGTGAACATTCTCAGCCTGGCCACCGATTTTGCAGCGCTGACGACCGAGTCTGCCTGGCGTCCGGCCAAAGACCCGATTATGGCCATCAAGCACATTCTCAATTCATCATTCTATCAATACGGGCCAAAGGTCATACGCGATTTTCTCGATCACATCTCAATGTCTCTCAGTCACAACCAAAAAGTCATTAAGGTTGATGACCTGCTCATTCTTGCGATGACGATGCAGAGCGGGCAAACCTATTTTGAGGTCGTACGCGTTATCGATATCGGACGTTTCCAAAGCCGCGCGACCGTGCAGCGGCTCGGGGTGTTGCATATGGCGACTCTGAATGTCGACGGCGTGAAAAAAATCGCATTTCAGCCCGATACCTTCAGGCCCGATCCGCGAAAGATTCGCATTAATCTCGGGCAGGATTTTCTGCGCCGAATCATTTACGTGCTCGACCCCGAGATCGACGCCGAGCTTCACGAAAAAATATCTAAGAAAATCAGTTCAGCGGCTTGATTTCTTTTTGAGCCGTCGCGCGATACGCAGCGCGATCTTCTGTGAGCTAAGGCCGTAAGCATCTTCAATATCGGCAATCGTTCCGTGTGGCACCACTTCATCGGGAAAAGCAAAGGCCTCGTGCGCGATGCTGATCGAGTGCGCCCGCAGCTGCTGCGAAAGAAGGTCGGCTAACCCGCCCGTGATACCGTGGTTTTCGAGGGTGACGATGAGTTTTTTCCCTTTAGCGGAGCGCAGTATCTGCTGCGTCGGCAACGGTCGCAGAGATCTGACATCCATTACTTCAGCCGAAATCTTCTGTTTTTGCAGAATCTCGCGGGCCAGCAGAGCCTTTTCGGCGAAGACACCTTCGCTGAGTATCAGAACCTGAGAACCCGGCGCAAGTTTTTCTGCAGCAAACGGATTGTACGATTTTGCGCGCGCAGCCCGGGTAGCCGCAGAAAGATTGAAGGGCTCGAAATCCTTCTTGGGAAAACGAATCGCAATCGGACCCGAATTGTCATGACCTGCGTAAGCGAGCATCTTCACCAGCTGGTCTGCATTTCGCGCTGAAAGAATGCGTATATGCGGCAACGCCGCCATGAAAGCGATGTCATAGAAACCCTGGTGCGTCTCGCCGTCCTGGCCGACACAGCCGGCGCGATCGATTACCAGCCTCACCGGCAGATTCATGAGTGCGATATCTTGCACCAGCTGGTCGTAACCGCGTTGCAGAAAAGTCGAGTAGATGCAGAGATACGGGTGTAGCCCTGAGCGCGCGAGTGCGCCGGCGAAAGTTGTCGCGTGCTGTTCGGCTATGCCTGCGTCAAAGAACCGATCAGGAAAAGTACTCGCAAAAGTATTCAGGCCCGAGCCTTCTTTCATCGCCGGGGTAATGACGACGAGCTTCTTGTCCGTGGCCGCAAGATGCGTGAGGGTTTCTCCCACAAATTTGCTGAGCCCCCATTTCGTGACCGGCTTTTTCTCGATGCCCGCTGCGGGGTCAAAGAGTGAAACACCGTGGTATAAAATCGGGTCTTTTTCTGCCAGCGGGTATCCGAAACCTTTTTTCGTCACGACATGCAGCAGAATCGGTTCTTCAACCGGAGGCAGCGACTGAAGCACGTTCACCGTGCGAATCACGTCGTGGCCGTCGATCGGGCCGAGGTAGCGAAAACCCAGTTCGCCGAAAAACTGATGGTCTGTCGCAAGAGACTTCATCGACATACGAAAGCGTTTTGCGAGTCGGTTGATAACGCGGCCGATGAGCGGTATTTTTGCCATGAGATTGACAAAACCACGCTTACTTTTACGGTAGAGTCTGGTATTGATGAGTTTCGTGAGGTGGTAACTGATGGCACCGACGTTTTTTGAAATACTCATCTCGTTGTCGTTGAGCACGACCAGCATGGGCGTGCGTGCATAGCCGACATGGTTCATGGCCTCGAATGCCATGCCACTGACAATCGACGCGTCGCCGACCACAGCGATTGCCGTCGGCATTACGCGACCGGGCGCAGGGTTCAGCCGCGCTGCAATGGCTTCGCCCATTGCCTGCGAGATTGCGGTTCCTGCATGGCCGGTATTGTAGAAGTCATGCGGCGATTCTGAGCGCTTGGGAAAACCGGAAAGTCCGCCGGTTTTGCGAATTGCGTGCATCGCATGCTTGCGGCCAGTCAGAATTTTATGCGCGTAACACTGGTGACCGACGTCCCAGAGAATTTT
Organism: uncultured Leptospiraceae bacterium; assembly: GCA_942492915.1. GTDB lineage: Bacteria > Spirochaetota > Leptospiria > Turneriellales > Turneriellaceae > Turneriella. Next base: position 2,304,363 of record OW818662.1, on the reverse strand, counting down.
GTCGTGTGGTGAATCGAACACATAATGTAACGCGACTGTCAGTTCAATCGAGCCCAGGTTAGACGACAGGTGACCGCCACTGGCTGCGACGCTATTGAGTATAAATGATCGCAGATAACTGCAGAAATGTGGCAGCTCGCTGAGTTCAAGTTTTCGCAGCGCCTGCGGAGTATCTATTGCGGCAAAATCAGCGCGCACTGTGCGTTCCGTTGACATGTCGGCCGGTCGCTACTTAAGCTCCACCGCATTATCATAGATCAATACGGGAATGTCATTGCGCACAAAATAGAAAATCCCGGTTTCGCTCTGCCACAGACCCTCTGTTGCCGGTTCTTCGATCAGAGCGCCCGAGATATCTTTGCATTTGCCGCTTTTTATGAGCGTGTTGATTTTGTTGAGCGTCGCCGTATCTGCAAGGCGCAGTTTTTTCTTCGAACGTGGACAAACCAGTATTTCGAGCAGCTCAGGACTCACACCGGCAAAAGCTACGGCTGAAACACGTCGTCAACGCGACGGCAGGCAGCGGCTGTCACTGGTTAATCCCGCGTGACGCGCTGTTTGGGCTTTCGATCTACGTGCAATGCCTCAGTTCAGAATGCCCGTAACCTACCCCCGCGGTTTTTTGAGCTACCTTGCGGTTGCAGTGTTTTTGCCTCTGGTTGCCCCTGTCTGGGGTGTGGGATCATCTTTTGACATGCCGGGCAAGACCCCTGAAGAGGCCGTGGACGTTGCGAAACGGTCGCTGAAGCGTCTGAATGTGAACTGCGTCGAACAAGAGATTACGCTCGGCGCGCACTGGCGCTGCAAAACGACATTTTTCTCGCTGGTAGGTCTCGACGTATTCGTCTCGACGATTCCCGAGAAGGCGATCATTCGGGCTGACTCGCGTAACCGCCAGAGCTTTGCTTTTATTGACCTCGTCGCCAACGAAACCGGGCATGCCCCGTTCGAACGCCAATATACAGAGAAGTCGCTGCTTCTGACCGCAGGCGCGACGCTCGTTTCTCCCGCGTTCGGGTATTGGTACGTGAATTCGAATTCGATGATCAAGAACAAGTCAACCTTTCTGCCGTTTCTCGGCTTTCTTTTCGGAGACCTTGCCCTTTTCTGGGTCAGTTCAAAAATCTGGTTCACCAATGGGTTTGACCCGTTCGATGTGGGCATGACTTCTATGCTCATATCGATGGGTACGTTTCGTGCGATTATGCTTGTTCCCTTTTCTATTCAGATTCTCGCGCATAACCGATTCGCGGGTCTGCAGATTACTTACCGGTACTGACAATGGCCGGCGCGCTGCCGCTCATTAAGGCGCTCGGTGAGCCGGTGCGCATACGGCTCTATTTGCTGCTCAAGAAAACACCTTTAACGGTATCTGAGCTCTCACACATACTTGATCTGTCGCAGTCAAACACGAGCCATCACGTCAAGGCACTCCGCGAGCTTGATCTGTTGACCGCTGAAAAAACCGGTCAACACACCTATTATGCCCTCAATACGCAGACGTGTAATGAACCCCGCACGGCTGCGGCTCTGGCGATGCTTGCGCAGGTCGCAGATGAAATACCAGAGATCAGCAGCGACGCTGTCAGACAGCGCACTATTCTTGCAGAGCGCTCGGCTGAAACATTTTCGCGGTGGCGTATGGAGCAACCTGATTTACCTTATTCAGATATCTTTGCGCATCTGGCAAGCGGGCGTCGCGGTACGGTAGCTGATATCGGTTGCGGCGAAGGCGATTTCTTCGAAGCGATGTCGCTCTCTTACGAAAAGGTCGTCGCAGTTGACATCGACTCGGGACACATTCGCCGCGCAGCCGTGCGGCGCGCTGAACGCGGCGGCATTGTCTTGTTGCAGGCTGACGCGCAGCAATTGCCGATTGCCGCGGACACGTTCGACGCGGTCATTTTGCGCATGGCGCTGTCGCAAATGCCCGACCCTGCAAAGGCAATTGCCGAAGCGGTGCGCATTCTTAAGCGCGGTGGATTTATCAGCGTCATCGATACCGACACGCCCTCGGCAAGCGGCACCAGGCGAATGGTACTTGAAGTACTCCGCGAAACGGGCATCGCAGAAGTCGACACCGAAAGGCTCTTGCCGCGTCTCTTCATGCTGCGCGCCCGCAAGCGCTGAACCCGATCAGGCAGCCCTGCAGATGCGGTTCGCGCTATTGCAGAGATTTCAGGTATGCGATCAGGTCTTGTCGGTCGTTTTCTGCTATCATGAGAAATGACTTGTGGCGCTTGTCGCTCTGCAGAAAATCTTGTAGTTGATTCCAGTCTTTGCGCACACGAACGAGTCCCGGTTCTCCCCTGGCGCGCTTGCTCTTTAGTACGTGTGCCGCGAGATGGCAGTCGGTACAATCGTGCGACGAGTAGACTTCTTCACCACGTGTGCTGGCGCCAGGCGTCGGCCGTGACGGTGCATTGCGGCTGTAATAAACGAGAGCCCCAAACGCGATGAGCAGAGTGGCTCCGGTGAGCTTGAAGAGAGCGCGTGTACCTGCTTGCACAGCCGCAAAAAAGACCGTGTGGGCGCAGCGGCAACTCTTTATCTAATGGACAACCGGCAATACAATTTGTCGCGCCGTCTCGCTTCACACGAGCGTCTCTTATGAGAATTGCCGCAGCAGTGGCGCTGGCACTTTTGTTTTTAAAATCCGCATCGGCCTATCGGGTGGTGCTCGACCCCGGCCATGGCGGGCGCGATCAGGTACCGCACTCTCTGTACGGTGACAAATTTGACCGCAGGCTCGGAGTGTACCTTGACAAGTTCAGGGAGGGAGCGAGGCACCGGGGCGTCTGGGAATTTGAGGTCATGCACGACATCGGCGTCAAGGCCAAGGCGCTGCTCGATCTGACGCAAACAGAAGAGGGCCGTACGAAGTTCGGCAAGATGCTATCAAAGTACGGAAAAATCTCTGCTGCGGTGCAGCCGATTGAAACGTTTATGTCGCGCGAAGCAGGTTATACCGAGAGCTATTTTGAAAGGCGCGATGACCTGAACGCCGCGTATCGGCTTTACGATTATCCCGACCAAAAAACCGGAGAACTCAGGCCCGGCACAATTTCACGCATCAACGCATTGCAGCCCGAACTCGTGATCACGCTGCACCTGACGCATACCGAAGCGCCGGCGTCGGGTGGCATGGCGACGGTGATTACGCCTGGTTACCGAACGTATTCGCTGGCACACCGCTACGTGCGGGCCAACGCAGAGGGCAGGCAGTCGCTTCGAGGCTCGTTCGGCAAATCAGCATGGAATCGGTGGTTCGTGTCTGATGATCGCTACAAGGTGTTTCCCAGTTTTATGGCCGATGCATTCATCTATTATATCGGCTTCTGGTCGAAACCCGATGGACTTCATACCGACCACACGCGTTTTCGCGGCCACCGGCATAATTTGGTCGATTGGCGTTACGCAGATTCAGATTCGATAGTCGAATCACTTTATGGAAAATCGGGCGAACGCTACGCCACTTCGCTCGCCGCCTTTGAACCTCTCGGGCCTTTCTGGGAGAGAGAAAAGGCTGAGGCCGAAGACTGGCGCCGCGAAGGTGGTTTAGAAGGTTTTGGTGGTGACAACCACTTCGCCGGCATGGAGGTCTTGCGCTACACGCGCGCGGCGTTTATGGTCAACGGTTTTGACACTGTGAAAACCGCCCCGAAAATTCTGCACCCCTATATTTCTACCTGGGCGGTGCCGACGTATGTCAATGCGATTGCCGCATTCGTCGAGCTCGCGCACACGACCGCCAAACGCGATCACTTGCGCATGGCAAAGTACCGCCACATCTATGCCGAGGCGATTGCGGTTTCAGCGTATTCTCTGCTCTACGGTCTCGGCGATGCGCGCGTGGCGAAAGGTAAGGCGCTCAACCTCGGTCGTTATCAGAACCTTGCGGGCGGCGACTATTTCAAGCGAGTAAAGAAATGAATACAGAGTGGCAACAGGCGCATGCACAAGCACCCGCAAGGGTGCTTGTGCATGCGCCTAACTGGGTCGGCGATCATGCCATGGCATTTCCGTTCTATGCCGCGCTGCGGGAACTTCTGCCCGAAGCTGAGCTTGTACTTATCGGGCGCAAATGGGTTTCAGACCTCGTGCCCCCGCATTTCGATGGAGTACTCACCTTTGCGGGCAAGGCTTTGAATCAGGCGGATTTCAAAAATCTAAAGGAATCGCGCTTTGATGCAGGCTTTACGCTTTCGCCCAGCTTTCGTTCTGCGTGGCTGCTGAAGCGACTCGCGATTCCGTTGCGGGTCGGCTTTGCTTCAGATTTTCGCTCGCTGCTGCTGACGCGATCAAAGAATAAAGAGCGGCGCGAACTTTACAACCGGCATGAACACCGCTCGCTCGCGTACCTTCGCCTGCTGAATCTCTGGCTGCCGGCCGGCCTGATTGCCGAAGAGCTGTTTGAACGCTATCGCGATGTGCAGCTCGACCCCGTAGCTCTCGCACCGGTTGAAAAAAAATACGGTCTAAAAAAGACAGCAGAGCGCATTGTGGTATGCCCGGGCAGCACAGCCGCCTCAAAAAAATACCCCGCGGGCCATCACATTCGCGTGCTCGAACTCTTGAGGGCGAAACATCCTCATTTGCAGGTATTGCTGCTGGGCGCGTCGATAGACCAGAATGACACCGATGCAATTCTGCGGCATTTCGCCGCAGATCGCGCGGGTCAGGTTGTGTCTCTTTGCGGGCAAACGTCTCTCAGAGAAGCGCACGCCCTGATCGCGTCGGCACGTTTCGCAGTGGCAAACGACTCTGGCCTTGCGCATCTCACGTCGTTGACGCCGACGCCGCTGATTACCTTTAACGGCATGGGCCGCCGTCAGGAAACCGGCCCCCTCACGGCGCGAAAGATCATGTTCGATCTTGACCTGCCCTGTTCACCGTGCTTTGCGAAAGATTGCCCGCGCCGCGACGCGCCGCTCGAATGCCTCACGGAAATTCTGCCTGAGCGCGTCGCCGAGGCGGGGCTCGCCCTTTTGAAAGTTAAGCGTCGAACTAGTTTAGTCCGCTGATTGTTTTTGGTGTCCGGTATTTTGGGGTCGGTGGTCTACCTCGTATGAAAACCATTCAATACGCCGCGCTCGCGCTGCTCTTTGGCGCTACTGCCTGCGCGCAGATTCAAGAAGAAGACGATCTCGCCGACGCTGCCGCGGCCGAGCTCAACAAGCTGAGCCTCTACCAGTCAGTGTACAACCCAGCGCCGCAAACTGCGGGGTTGCCTTCAGAATATCTGCAGGTCGGCGAGAACCTGCTGATCAACGGCTCATTTGAAACGCCGGTTCTGGCAGCGCTGTGGTCAGATCTGCCGAACGCCGACGTGCCCGGCTGGCATGGAGCCTGGGTCGACGAGACCTGCACCACGCCGGTGCGCATCGAACTGCACTCGAAAGACCTATATACACTTTCGCCCGATCTCAACCAATACACCGAGCTTGATTCTGAAAATGCCTGCACTGCAGATGCGCGCCTCAAGCTCACGCAGACATTTTATACGCAGCCCAACCACATCTACCGTCTCAGCTTCTGGATGCGCGCGCGCGACGCCGAGCACTCGATGGGGCTCAAAGTTGCCGTTGGTGAGACACAGACATTCGACTATGCGCCGACCGCAGACGCGTGGCAGATCGTGACCGTCGACTTTGAGGCCACGGCTTCAACGACGACGCTGTCTTTCACGGACACCGGCGCGGGCGATACCTTCGGTACGCTGCTCGACGCAGTTGCGGTCAGCGAAGTGACCGTTAACACCGAGGCGATGCCGAAGCCTAAGGGCAAAAAGGGCAAGCGCGGCAAGCGCAAGCACTCATTCGAAGGTGGGCGTCGGCATAAAGATTGCCATGCTATGCGCCCTAAACCATGAGTCGCGTCAGCGATTCATAGTTTATGGCACTCATCATCGATTCACACGCGCACTTCGAGCCTCGCATGCTCAGCGAGGCAGATCTGATCTCGAAACTCGATGCTGCAGGCGTAGACAAAGTGGCGCTGATTCCCGCGATGAATGACCCGCTGCCGCCAGTGCCTGAGCTGATGCTCAGCGCGGTGAGGCTGCTGATGCAGTCGAACCTTACGCGGCCGCTTGCCGAAGCCGCGCACCGCCTTACACTGACTGATGAAGGTAACCTGCGGCTTCTCAGCGGCGAGTACAAGATCTACGCGCAGCCTGACAATGCTTCAGCGTTTGAACTGGTGAAGAGATACCCCGATCGTTTTCTGTCGTGGGCGTTTCTCAACCCGCGTGCCAGTGCAAATGTTTTAGATGACCTCGAAAAATGGCGCAGCTACGGCGGCATGGTTGGGGTTAAGCTGCATCCTCACTGGCATGATTTTACGACCGATCTGCTGTTTCCCCTGTTTGAGCGCATGCAAGAGTTGAATCTGCCGGCGCTAATTCATCTGGGCTTCGGAAAACGCGGCGATTACCGCGCAATGGCAGAAAAATTTCCCAGACTCAAGATCATCGCCGCGCACGCCGGTTTTCCCTTTTTTCAGGACATGTGGAACTTCGCGAAACACCACAACATCTACGTAGACCTGTCGAGCCCGTACATTGACGAGAGTCTCGCGCGTGCGGCGGTCAAAGCAATGGGTGCGGATAGATGCCTGTATGGCACCGATGCGCCGTATGGTTTTGTCGATGCGAACCACAGTTATGACTATACCGCGATTCGCGGGTGGGTCGAGCGCATGCCGGTCAGTACGGCAGAAAAAGAGAAGATATTTTCGGGAAATTTTCTGAGTCTTGTTTAACAGGTTACTGCAAAAGGAGCTCGCTAAAATTTCTTTTATTTGCCACCGGGTGAGTGGAATGGTATTATGCAAAGAGTGAGGGGCGTATATTATTCATTTCTGCTGGTGCTTTTCGCCGCTTCGGCGGTTAATGCGCATTCTTTTTGCGCAGGGCCAGCCCACATTTGCCTCTCAGCACCAACAAAGACACCTGCAGCGGCCACCGAAGTTTCTGAGCATTGCAAAAAAAAGCAGACGCAGGTAACCGCCAACCAGCCAGAACCCTGCCAATGCGCGCATTTTGAATCTGAGATGGCAGAGGCAAATAGCGGGCAGCGGGCCGGTTTGCCGCAGGTCGTCAGTTTATCAACGCCGTTCGCATTTGAAACTTTGAACTTACGCGCCACCCGGTACGAATCTACGCCGGGCTCGCGCGCGCCGCCCCCAGCAACCGAACTGTATTTGGTTTGGCAGCGCCTTCTGATTTAATTACCCCCAGGCCGGCCATTCGGCAAAATTAACGCCGTTGCTGTAATATTCGCCGCACCGGTCAGTCTTGATCTCAAAGGGGGATTATGAAAATTTCAGATTATTATAACCGGCTAATGCCATCGACTCTGCTGTTTGCGCTCTCTTGCGCTTCAACAGCGACGCTGCCTGAGAATTCGGCCGCTGAAGTATTGCGGCCCAGCGCCGAAGAGCCCGCTTACGCCTCGACCATTTTGCATTTTGCCGAAGCGACCGAAGGCGCAAACACAGCAGACAGCCACGAAAAGCACGACCACGGTCGCCTTGCGTACGTCTGCCCGATGCACCCCGAGGTGCAGAGCGACAAACCAGGCAAATGCCTGAAGTGTGGCATGAAACTCATTAAGCGCGAGGACAAGCATGAGAAGAATTAAATTCGGCGCGGGATTCTGCGGCGCCATATTCATCGCAGGGTGCAGCTCTGCGCCCCAGCGCGATGACATGATGAGGCTCGACGCACTCGCTAAAGCCCGTCTCGGTACGGGCGTTGTCTGGCTGAACGACAGCGAGGCCGACGAGACCATTAAGCGCGAGGTTAAAAAAACTTTGGCAGTAAATCTCAGCAGCGAAGACGCCGTCAAAGTCGCACTGTTAAATAACCCGGGACTGCAGATGGCCTTTGACCGACTCGGCGCGGCAGTAGCTGACGTCTGGCAGGCGGGGTTGCTGAAGAACCCGAGTCTCGTGCTTTCACCACGCTTTTCGGTACAATCGGGCGCACCCACGATTGAAAGCGGAATCGATCTCAACTTGCTCGACTTTTTTATGCGCGCGGCGCGCAAGCGTATGGCAGAGGCAGAAGCGCTCGAAGCGCAGCATTCAGCCGCCCAGGCGATCGACAACCTTGCACTCGAAACGCGCAGGTCGTATATCGAATTACAGACGGCGATGCACAAGTTTCATATTGAACAACTCAATTTTGAAGCCGCCGAACAGTCGATCGTTATGCACAGGCGTCTGCACACTGCGGGAAACATCAGCGATTTGGAGTTATCCATTGAAGAGGCGAATTTTTCTGAGATTCGGTCGGCATTGCAGACGTCAGAGGTCGCGGTGCGGCTCTTGCGCGAAGATCTGAACCGGCATATGGGCTTGTGGGGTGCCGATACAGCTTGGAAGATTCCCGAGATAGTGCCCGCATTACCTGTGCGCGAGGCGAAATTCGAGGGTCTAGAAGCCGCGGCGGTAGCGAACCGCTCAGACATCAAGGCGCTGATGGCGGGCCTCGATTTCTACCGGGAGCAACTCAGCGCCGTGAAGAGCGTACGTTGGGTGCCGCAGCTAGACACAGGTGTCGACGCCGCATTTGAAGAGGGTAACTACAAAATCGGTCCGCATTTTCAGTACGAAATTCCGATTTTCGATCGTGGCGATGCCAAAATAGAAAAAACGGTGACGCTTTACCGTATGCGGCTGCGCGAGCTCGAAAACCTCGCGGTGAATATTCGCGCCGATGTGCGCGTTGCGCGCGACAAGATGATCGCCGCGCGCCAGCAGGTAATGTTTTATCATCAGCAGATTCTGCCGCAGCGCGCAAAGGCGACGCAGCTGATGCAGATTCAGTACAACGCGATGCTTGCGGGCATCTTTCATCTGATTAATGCCCGGCAAAACGAGCTGCGCGCCGAAAAAGAATACCTCGATTTTCACCGCAACTATTACACCGCGCACGCAGAATTGGAACGCGCAGCCGGTACCAGACTCGAAAAATCAACAGAAGGAAAAATAAATGGAAAATAATCTGACACGCAGCTCTTTTCTGAAGCGTTCGGCGACGACGTTTGCCGGGCTTTTGGCGGCGGGCAAAATGCTCGGCGCGCAAAGTCACGAAGGTCACGGAGTGGCGCCGTTGCAAAACGGCAGTGAAGCCGGTTTGGCAGACGCGCAGAAACTGCCGTTCGCGAATGCATTGTCACGCGTCATTACCCCCAATGCAGCGTCGCTTGGGTTCACCATTGAAGATGGGTTCAAAACTTTCAGGCTCACGGCTGAGGTTGTGAAACGCGAATTTGCCCCCGGCATGGTCGTAGACTGCTGGGGTTACAACGGCTCGGCACCCGGACCGACGATCGAAGTTTTCGAAGGTGACCGGGTGCGCATCTATGTGACAAACAAGTTGCCCGAAAAGACATCTGTGCACTGGCATGGGGTGTTGCTCCCGTGTGGCATGGATGGTGTCGCGGGTCTTAACCAGAAGCATATTATGCCGGGTGAAACTTTCAAATATGAATTTGTGATTCGGCAAAAACCTGCGACATTGATGTACCATCCTCATTCTGACGAGATGGTACAGATGGCGATGGGCATGATGGGGTTCTTGATTATTCACGCGAAAAAGCCCGAACGCAAAGTCGATCGCGATTTTGCCATAATGCTGCAGACATGGCGCATTGAACCCGGCACTTCTAAGCCGAACCCGCTGGTGATGTTCGATTTCAATATTTTCACGTTCAATCACCGCGCTTTCCCGGGTACCGACCCGCTGGTGGTCAAGACGGGCGACCGGGTGCGCATTCGGCTCGCGAACCTCAGTATGGACTCGCACCCGATTCACATACACGGCCACTATTTTCACGTGACGGGTACCGACGCAGGTCCGATTCAGCCGAGCGCGTGGATTCCCGAAGTGACAGTGAACGTTCCGGTGGGCTCGACGCGTGACATCGAGTTTATTGCCGATAATCCCGGTGACTGGGCTTTTCACTGCCACAAGTCGCACCACACGATGAATGCGATGGCGCACGATATTCCAAACATGATGGGCGTCAAACGCGATGCGCAGCATGAAAAGAAGGTTCGCAAACAATTGCCGAATTACATGGAGATGGGCAACGAGGGCATGGGTGAAATGTCAGACATGGACATGGGTCGCCCGCGAAACACGTTGCCGATGATGACGGGGCAGGGGCCGTTCGGTCCGATTGAAATGGGGGGAATGTTCACCGTGCTGAAAGTGCGCGACAAATTGAAAAAATACGAAGACCCGGGCTGGTACAAGTACCCGAAGGGCACTGTAGCAAGTAAGGTTTGAGGTAATCGTGGGCTATCTCATTTTCAAGTATGCGCTCACCGCGGCGATCATTGTCGCAGCGTCAGAGATCGCGAAGCGCAGCGATAAGCTCGGTGCGCTCGTGCTCGCGCTGCCGCTCATGACGGTCATTACTATGTTCTGGCTTTTTGCCGAAAACCAGGGCGATGAGAAGATAGCGAACCATGCCTGGTATACTTTCTGGTATGCAATACCGACTCTGCCGATGTTTCTTCTGTTCCCTTGGTTGATGGGACGCTTAGGGTTCTATGCAGCGATGGGTGTTGCGTTTGCGATCACGGCTCTTGCCTTTGTGGCTTTCGCCGCGCTGGTCAGAAAACTCGGTGTCGACCTGTGGTAAAAATATCGGGTTTATCCATCGTGTGGTGCATGCAGAATGGTTCATGCACCAGCACCTACCGCAATCTGACCTGATCGTTTCGTATATCGACCGCCTTACCGCTTATGCGCGCACGCGCGTAGGCGACAAAGACCTTGCCGCTGATGCTGTACAAGAGACAGTCGCAAAAGCCGTTAAAGCCTCGGCTCAACTCAAAGATGAAGAGAAGCTTCTCTCGTGGCTTTACGCTATCCTCAGAAACACGATTGCAGACCTCTCACGGCGGCAGAGTCGTGAGATCGCGACGGCTGATATTCCCGAGATGGCCGCGCCGGCTGAAGAAGAAAAAGAATCAGTTTGTGGTTGTTTCAAACCGCTCATTGCGACTTTGCCGTCAGACTACGGAACCGTTATACAGGCGCTCGACCTTGACGAGCAGCCGCGCGAGCGGGTTGCCGCAGAATTGAGAATCTCTGTGCCGAACCTGAACGTCAAGCTGCACCGCGCCCGTGCAGCCCTGCGCGATGCCATCGAATCAACGTGTAACATGTGTGCGAGGCACGGTTGCCTCAACTGCAGCTGCGGAACCTAACTTAGGCGAGCATTGCCCGAAAGCAATTCGCGGTTCAGTATTTCCTGAACGAAAGATTTGTCGGCATCGTTCATCTGCACAACTTTGCCGCCGGCCTTCTTGCCGATGAGGTTTGTGATCTCGAGGTGAGCGAGAACAGTGCGCTTTTCGAGGCCAAAACGCACCTCGATTTTATCTCCGACATAAAACGATTGCCTGCCCCCAAGCGCCATGCCGCTTGGGCTGATATCAAACACGGTGCAGGCAAGCCAATCTGTATCACCTTCGAACCGATAGTGGCCTTCGATCGCCACCTTCAACCGGCCTTGTTGCCTTTTTTGTTCTGATTTATTCTTCTCGATTGGTGTGCTCATAGGTGTGAGGATAATCAGGTTTTCGCTTTGGAAGCCGTTGCTGTTTTCACGGTCTTCTCTTAATATCGGAGCAAACACCCGTGTACTGAAAAGTCAAGGAAAAATGCGCCGAAAATACAGAAATATTATGACCCCGTGTGTAATATTTGTTACCCTGGCCTGTCTACCAGGCAGAGGATAATAAAATGAACCAACCAAAGCAAGATCACAACCACCACCACAAAAACCACGAGCATGCAGGCCATAGCCATGGGCCTGCGACGGCCCCCGGCAAGGTGAGAGACCCGGTTTGCGGCATGGTTATCGACCCAGCCAAGGCAGCCGCCAAAACCGAATACAAAGGCGAAACGATCTACTTCTGTAACCTGAAATGCGAACAGAAATTTCTGGCCTCGCCTGACAGCTACCTTTCAACCCAAGGCTTGGTGCAGCGCGTTGCGGTGAAAGGGAGTCTCTTCACCTGTCCTATGCACCCCGAAATTCTGCAGGATCATCCCGGTGACTGCCCGAAGTGTGGCATGGCGCTTGAACCGGTTCTGCCGTCGACCGACCCCGAAGCCGAGAACCATGAACTTAAAGACATGAAGCGCCGCATGTATATCTCAATCGGGCTTACGCTGCCGCTGTTTTTCGTTTCTATGGCAGATATGATTCCCGGTAGGCCCCTGCAAAACCTCTTGCCCGCCGGGTGGCTGGGCTGGTTTCAACTTGCACTGGCCACACCCGCTACGTTTTGGGGCGGCTGGCCGCTGCTCGTCAAAGCGTTCAAATCGGTGAAGAACGTGAACCCCAACATGTTCACGCTGATCGGTCTCGGTACGCTGTCGGCGTTCGGCTACAGTCTCGTGGCTTTGCTCTTTCCCGAAATTTTTCCCGCCGATTTTCGCGGCATGGCACACGCAGGCACCGGAGCTGCGCATGGCGTAATGCCTATGATCGATCTCTACTTTGAATCTGCCGCCGTGATCACAACCCTCGTCTTGCTCGGTCAGGTGATGGAGCTGACGGCGCGCGATTCGACCGGTGGCGCCATCAAGGCCCTGCTCGGCCTCAAGGCGACGACCGCGCATATTGTCAGTCCATACGGCAGCGAATCAGACATTCCGCTCGAAGATGTCTACCCCGGTGCAAAGCTGCGGGTGCGACCCGGTGAAAAAGTCCCGGTTGACGGCAAGGTGGTTGAGGGCAGATCATTTCTCGATGAGTCGATGATCACAGGTGAAAGCCTGCCGGTTGAGAAGCGAGCCGGCGATAAAGTTACCGGCAGCACACTGAACGGCAGCGGCAGTTTCGTGATGGTCGCCGAACGCGTCGGCGAAGAAACGTTACTCTCACAAATAGTGCAGATGGTCGCGGGGGCGCAGCGCAGCCGGGCGCCGATACAGCGCCTCGCCGATGTCGTCTCGGCCTGGTTCGTGCCTGCGGTTGTTCTGTCGGCCGCTGTAACGTTTGTCATCTGGGCGCTGCTGGCGCCGGAGCAGCGGTTCAGCTATGCGTTCGTGAACGCTGTCGCGGTGCTCATCATCGCGTGTCCATGCGCCCTGGGGCTTGCAACGCCGATGTCGATTATGGTCGGTGTCGGTAACGCCGCACGCAAGGGTATTCTCATCAAAGACGCCGCCGCGCTCGAGACCTTAAGCCGCATTGATACCCTCGTCGCTGACAAGACGGGTACTCTGACCGAAGGTAAGCCCGCTGTGGTTGCGATGCTCGCACTCGCGGGGCTGAGCGAACAACAGATGCTTGGCTTTGCCGCCGCGCTAGAACAGGCGAGCGAACATCCGTTAGCGCGTGCCATTGTGAAAGCTGCAGGCGAGCGCGACGATACGGCGACCGTGCCCGCGGCGGGCGACTTTCAATCTGTGACAGGCAGCGGTGCTGTGGCAACCATCGAAGGGGTTATCTGGCGAATCGGCAATGCGGATTTCATGCGAAACTTCGGCGTCGATTTGGCCGCTGCTGCAGAATTTGCTGACGGCCGTCGACGCCGCGGCGAAACCGTGGTTTATCTGGCGAAGCAAGAGCAGCTGATGGGCGCGATCGCCGTTGCCGACAAAGTCAAAAGCAGCACCGCCGCGGCGCTGGCACAGCTAAGATCCGCGGCAGTCAATGTGATCATGCTTACCGGCGATAATCAGCAAACTGCGCAGGCGATTGCGAACGAACTGGGTATCGGCACGTTTGTCGCCGACGTAAAGCCTGCAGATAAAGAAGCGTATGTGGCTAAACTGATAAGTGAAGGCAAAATTGTCGCGATGGCCGGCGATGGTATTAACGACGCACCGGCGCTGGCACGGGCGCACGTCGGCATCGCGATGGGCACGGGCACAGATGTCGCCATGGAAAGCGCAGGGCTGACCCTCGTTTCGGGCGATCTCACGAAAGTGGCTGAAGCACGCCAGCTGAGCGAGCGTGTGATGCGCAATATTCGGCAAAACCTGTTCTTCGCCTTTTTCTACAACATCATCGGTGTGCCTGTAGCGGCGGGAGTTTTATACCCGTTTTTCGGTATGCTGCTCTCTCCGATGTTTGCGGCCGCTGCCATGAGCATGAGTTCAGTCTCGGTGATTCTGAACGCGCTGAGACTGCGCAGGCATTGATTTCTGCAATGGGTCAGAGCGATTGCCGAATTTCGGCAGCCAGCGCATAAGACCTGAGACGGGCTGCATGATCATAGATATGCGAAGAGATCATCAGCTCGTCGGCCTGAGTTTCGCGGATAAATTCCACTAATTTTTCTTTTACCTTTTCTTTCGCGCCGATCGCAGAACACGCAAGAATCTGTTCGAGCATCGTGCGGGCCTGCGCGTCGAGTGAATCAACGTAGCCTGCCTTGGGCGCCGGTAGTTTTCCGGGACGTCCGGTACGCAGGTTGACGAAAGCCTGCTGGCCTGATGTTGCGAGCAGTTCAGCTTCGGCGTCAGAATCGGCCGCGATAATGTTAAAACCGAGCATTAAGTAAGGCTTTTCGAGAAACTGCGACGGGCGAAAGTACGTGCGGTATTGGTTGATCGCCGCGTGCATCTGCTGCGGTGCGAAGTGCGATGCAAATGCATAGGGCAGCCCGAACGCCGCGGCGAGCTGCGCACCGTAGAGACTCGAACCGAGTATCCAAATTGGCACTTTGAGACCGCTGCCCGGCACCGCGTGCACGCGTGCTTGCGGTGCTTCGGAGAAATAGTCGATGAGTTCCATCACATCTTGCGGAAATGCCTCTGAAGAAACTGCGAGATTGCGACGCAGAGCCTGCGATGTAATTTGGTCAGAACCGGGCGCCCGGCCGAGTCCGAGGTCGATGCGTCCGGGATATAGAGATTCGAGCGTGCCGAATTGTTCGGCGATCACGAGAGGTGCGTGGTTGGGCAGCATAATACCGCCGGCGCCGACTCGTATGCTTTTGGTTGCGCCTGCGACGTGACCGATCAGAACTGCGGTTGCGGCACTGGCAATACCCGGCATTCCGTGGTGTTCGGCCAGCCAGTAGCGGTTGTAACCCCATGTTTCGGCGCGCTGCGCCAGATCGACCGTCCGCTGAAAAGAAACCGCGGCGTCGCTGCCTTCGGTGATGGGTGCCAGATCAAGAACAGAAAATGGAATCATGTGTTCACAATATGCGGTAACTGTAGCGATATAGCCAGAAATTGCAAACGCGATTTCAGAAAATGTCAGAAAAATTCGATACGCATCAGCGACAAGTCGTCTGTACGGCGACCGTAGCTGTCGATGAGGCTCACAATCTGCGGCAGTCGACCGGTGCTACGCTCGACGATATCAAGAAAACGGTATTCATCGGAGTCGATTTGCGAGGCAATTTCGATATCGTCACGCCCGTCTGAACCCAGAATGAGGCAATCGCCTTTGTTGAGCTGCATGCGGCGAACCAGTAACCGCTCTGCCTGCATCGGCATGCCGAGCTTGCGCATCGTCAGTTCGTTTTCAATGAACGTTGCTTTTGAATCTCTAAGCAGCACCGACCACGGATGTTCGCAGTTAAAATAATACATTGTGCCGGTCTGCGAATGGATTAATCCGCAGGCTGCGGACATCAGCATCGACGAATCGAAAAGTGAGAAAATGTGATTCAGTTCGTGGTAGACCATCGACAGGTACTGCCCCGGTCGCGTTGGAATGCGGCTGCGTTTTGAATTGCGTGAGAAGATCGAATGCAGGGTAACTCCGCAGATAAGCGCGCCCGATGCACCTTGCGTCGATTTGCCCATCGCGTCGCCGTTGAAGAAGAACAGCCATTCGCCTTCTGTACCTTCAAACTGCAGCGACGACAGCAGGCAATAGTCGCCGCCGATGTTTCCGGTTCGTCCCTTAAAGTTGTATTTCTTTTTCTGTTCGATGAAGATTTCAGCCTGCAAACGGCCGACACCGTAGGCATGCCCAGAGAGGGGGCGAATCAAAAGATCGGTCAACAGATAGTCACCTTCTTGAATTTCTTTGAGTGATGTGATATCGGCGAGTGCGCGGTTAAGGTCTTTGGTGCGGTCGACTACTTTATGTTCAAGATTCTCGTTTGCTTCCTGAATTTCTGCAATCTTCTTCTGCAGTTCGGCGGCAAGGTGGTTAAAACCCGAGGCGACCCGGCCCAGCTCGTCGTGCGCGAGATGCGTCATGCGCTGGCCAAGATTACCTTCGGCGTAGCCCGTCATTGCAGAAGAGATTTCTGAGGCATAGTTGGCGATATTGTGCCCGATCTTCAGCGCAAGCAGAATACCGAACGATACGACTGCAAGACTGAAAATGAAAGACCCCCAGATCAGTGTATAGAGCCAGAACCGGGAGAAGGGCGGTTCGACAGCAACCGCTATACCGGCTTGCTGAATATCAGCAGAAGTTCTTTCTGTGACTACCGGTAAATACCGCATATCGACGTTGCGCGACCGGCGTTTTCCCCTATCGCTTTCGTAGATCGTGCGTGTGACTGACCAGGTTATGTTCTGTTCGTCGTAGTCATCTGAATTGCCCGCTGCAGAGAAGTCGGCGAATGATGAAGAGATAATCTTGCCGTTCAAAACAAAAAGTACCCCCGCCTGCGTGAGTTCTGAAATGGAGACGGCAAATTCATTGTTGAGTACATAACCAGCGGTGATTGTGCCGACCGTTTCTCCCTCGAAATAGACGGGTACCGTATTTTGCAGAATCAGCTGGCCATTTTCAAGGGCGAGCAAGGGTGTGTTTTCACCCTTCTTCAGGGCCCTTTCAATTTCGGGTCGTTTCAGCTCATTCGCGCCAAAATCTGCGGTGTTATGGCTGTGCACGACGACCGAGCCCTTACGGTCGTGTACAGTGATGCGGTTCAGAAAGACACTGGTCTGCACCTGGTTGCAGACACGTAAAATCGGACCGACGTTGATCGTCTCTGCCAGCAGCTCTTTCTTGACATACGGGTTTTCGGCCAGCATTTTTGCGTACACAAGCGTCGTGCGCTCATAATAGTTGAAGGCATTCTTGGTCGCAATTTTCTTCTGTATCAGCGTCGCATCCAGTTGTCCTTTCAGCTGAACGTACAGAAACAGAAAAAGCAGACTCAGCAACAGAAACATCGGCACCGCAGCTGCGAGAACAATGAAGTTGATTTTCCCTGTTAACGAATAGTTTTTGATTCTCGCGTAGGTGCCCGCTGGTACCAGGCGCCGCGATGCGAGATTCTGTATCGCGGGAACGAGCGCATTCTGAATTTTCTGCAGCGCTTTCATTCTTTTGGCGGCTTATAATTTTTGATCAGGCGGCTTGTCTGCCGAACGACATCGTAGACCTGCGGCTTGTGAACCACGTAACCGGAATACGGAAACCCGAGTTCTTTATTCAATACCTTTTCGCCGCCCGCGGTTGTGGTCTTCTGGTTGATCGCGAGCAGATGTCTCTGTATTTTTCTGGCGAATGCGGGGCTCTTCTTGCGGTAGACGAGTAACGCGTCATAAGGAATCGGCTGTGTCTTGAACAGCGTCACGATCTTCTTGTCCCGGTAGACCGGCTGCTTTTCGGCATAGCCATCCCATGTCGCGCCTGCATCCACCTTGCCATTGGCCACCGCTTCGACCACATGCGCATGAGAACCCAGAAAATAAATTTTCGAAAAATATTTATAAGGATCTATACCCTTCTGCAGCAGCAGCGCCAGCGGAAACTTGTAGCCCGAAGAACTGCCTTTCTCGACAAACGCAAAACTTTTGCCCCTGAGGTCGGCGAGTTTTTGAAATTGTGGCCGGGTGATCACCAGACCGCGGTAGTGGCTTTTGCCGCTGTCTTGTGTCGATGCCACATAGAGCGCCTCTTTTTCGATGCCTTCGTCGAGCGCGTCGCTGTAGGCGCCTGGAGAAAACGCGGCGATGTGAATGATACCCCGTCTCAGGTCGGCGACGAGATCCTGGTATTCCTGTGAAACCATGAAACGAACACGCACGCCAAGCTGCTCACCCAGGTAAGCAATGAAGGGCGCGTACATCTTGCGCAATTTTTCAGGGTCATCCCAGGGGGTGATGCCAAAATTGATCGCTTCGCCCGGCAAGTTTTCGCTGAGTGAACCCTTGGCGCTGATTTCGTGTTTGCCATACACTTCATTCTTCGCGCCGGCGACGAGAGACGCCTCATCGACCGACGACTTGCCCGCGCAGGTCGGGGCGATAAGCAGAGGCACTGCCAAAAGAATCAAGTGAGCAATGGTACGTCGCATGGTCTGCTTTCAGACGACAGCGCCAAAAAGGGATCGCATTGCAAGGCTTTTATTTCAAAGGCGAAATTCTTATCTGTTGCCATATCAACCGGCCATTATCTGAGCAGAATATGAGAATGCGCGGCGCAACCGGCCTGCCGCCATTAATTCAGAGGATTACTTTGGTTGATTCGAAATCTGTTACAGACCCAATTCCCATTAGAGCAGCATGCTGCTTCTTTTGAGAGGGTTTGTGAGAAAAGTGCTCCCGAACCTGGATTCGAACCAGGGACACAGTGATTAACAGTCACTTGCTCTACCGACTGAGCTATTCGGGAATGTGTTAGGCCGCCTTGCGGCAGCCAGATGGCCCGAGTAGCTCTGCTTCCAGTGCTATTCGGGAATAGTTAACGACCGGAGGAGTCGGTGATTTTGACAATGCGTCAACTGTTTTCAGTACGAGGGTTTCCCGCGCTGTGGTTGGCCAGCCTGGGCGAAAGGCCTTATGCCCTGAGCGCAGTCGATTTCTTGATGCCGAGCGATTGGTAAATTTTGAGGGTGGCCTTCGATTTGTTCAGCGTGTAGAAGTGAATGCCGGCGGTGCCATGGTCGATCAGGTCGCGCACCTGTTCGCTCGCCCAGTGGATGCCCACGTTTTCGGCTTGTTCGTCGTCTTCGGCGCGCGCGAGCGCGCGTAGAAGTTTCGCCGGGAACCGCGACCCGAGCGAGAGTTCGGCCATACGCTGCATGCCCTTGCGCGAGGTGATGGGCATAATGCCCGCGATGATCGGCACGTTGATGCCTGCGAGCGCGCAGCGTTCGCGGTAGTCGTAGAAGTCATGGTTATCGAAAAAAAGCTGAGTACAGATATAATCCGCACCTGCATCGACTTTTGCCTTCAGGTGCTCGATCTCTTTCAGGCGGTTGGGGGTTTCGGGGTGCCCCTCGGGAAAGCCGGCGACGCCGACGCCCATCTGCGGAAAATGTTTCTTGATGAAGGCGACGAGTTCGGCGGCGTACAGAAAGCCGTCGGGGTGCTGTTGCCATTTGCCCTGCGCCTCTTTCGGGGCATCGCCGCGCAGCGCCATAATGTTATGAATGCCGTTTTCTGCGTAGCGTTCGAGAATAAGGCGGATTTCATCTTTACTGGCGCCAACGCATGTGAGGTGAGACACGATCGTTAGGCCGAGCTCGCGGCTGAGGCGCACGACGAGGTCGTGCGTGAGTTGCCGCGTTGAACCGCCCGCGCCGTAGGTCACGCTCACGTAGGCCGGCTCGAGCGGGCCCAGGTCGCTGATGGTCTTGAAGAGCGTGTCAGAGCCCTCTTCGGTTTTCGGGGGAAAAAACTCGAAACTCAGCGCCGGCTGGTTTTTCTTTAATACATCCGCAATATGAAGCGCAGTACCCGAACTCGTCATCGCTCCCGGTTCGCGATGCACACGCCCCGTAAAGGAGAAACAATCGGTTGTCAGTCTTTGCCCGCATAGTCGCCCGGCGACACTCCCGTGAGGCTGCGAAAAGCTCTGTGAAAGTGGGCCTGATCAAAATAACCCAGCGAGTGTGCGAGCAGCGCAATGTCAGGCTTTTTGCCCGAAGAAAGCTGTTCGAGGGCTTCGTGCATGCGGTAGCGTTCGATTACCCATTTGGGACTGACGCCTGCGTAATTGCTGAACAGTCTCTGCAGCTGGCGTTTATTCACGGCAAACTTTGAGGCAACAGCGTCAACACGTGTCAGGGCCGTGTCGCCGGCAATTGCGGCAATGATGTTTCTAACAAGCCGGGCATCTGCATCGGGTTGCAGATTCAGCGTGCGCAGAAAATCTTCTGCCCTGGCAGCCATCGCTTCGACACTGCCCAAACCCAGAATCTGCTTTTCCAGTTCAAACCATGCGGTTCTGAAAAAATCTGCAGGGTGAAGGCGTCGGTTGGTAAATCGACTAACGGGTACGCCGCAGACCGACCTGAATGCCCCGGGCAGAAACTTGACGCCGAAGACACAGCCGTCGCCTTCGAGTGTGCGGGTGAAACGTCCGCGCATGACGCCAACGATTTCTGAGGCTCCGGACTCGAAGACGAGGTGCACCGACGGGTGCGGTAGAGTTTCAGAAACATACGGGGCTCTGCCGGTGAGATTCCACTGCACTGACCAGAAATGTTCAACAGTTTCGGCAAGGTCTGCCGACGGCCTCGCGCGGTTCAACCGAAAGTGGCGCCTGCCCTCGGCTAAGCGCAGAACCCCGCGCGGTTTGACAGACGTTTTTTCTGCCATCTGTCGCGTTTTTACAATTCGCAACCGCGTTGAACACCTATATTCAGGTCACTATGAAAGAATCATTCACCGCGCGATGCAGCGTCGAAATTGAAGCAGCGCCAGATTTGGTCTGGCAGACAATCACCGACCCGGAAAAAATTCGCCAATGGCTATTTGGCACATCTACTGTCTGCGACTGGAAAAAAGGCAGCAGTATTACCTATTCAGGTGAATGGCAGGGAAAGGCCTATGTCGACAAGGGCACGATACTCGAAATTGAGCCACCGCGTCTGCTCGTGATGAGCTATTGGAGCAGTTTTTCGGGGGCTGCAGATGTACCGGAAAATTATCAGAAGATCAGGTATCAGATTGAACCCGGGGGTGGTGGCGTGGTACTGTCGGTTACTCAGCAAAATCATCTCAACGAAGAGGCGAAAAACCATTCGGAGCAGCATTGGAAACAGGCGCTCGCATTGGTGAAGCAAATCAGCGAAGGCTGAGCGCAACAAGAACGCCCAATCGGCACCGGCATTCATTAACCAAATGGTTAATAAAGTGGTCGCCGCACCGCCCGATTCTTATTTTGGCTGTAGATGAACGATTTGGGGTAACGATGCAGATTATTTCAATGACCAATGTGCGCAAAGAATACCCGCTCGGTGAAACGACTGTGAGTGCGCTCAAGGGTGTTAATTTTCAAGTTGAGGAGGGCGATCTGTTATCGGTCGTCGGACCTTCGGGCAGCGGCAAGACCACTCTGCTGAATATCATCGGCTGCATCGACCGGCCGACGAGCGGCGAGGTCAGCATCGCGGGAGCCGACATCACGACGCTCAGCGACAACGCGCTGACAGATCTACGGCTCTACACCGTCGGGTTTATCTTTCAGACCTTCAACCTGATTCCGGTGCTCGACGTGCTCGAGAATGTCGAGTTTCCGCTCTTGCTCATGAAAGATGCGGGTCTCTCAAAGTCACAGATCAAAGAGCGCGCAGAACATCTGATCGAAGAGGTCGGCCTGTCGGCGCAGCTAAAGCAACGGCCGGCAGAACTTTCTGGCGGGCAGCGGCAGCGTGTCGCCATTGCGCGCGCCCTGGTGACGAATCCGAAAATTGTACTTGCCGACGAGCCAACAGCGAACCTTGATTCAGATACCGGGCATAAAATTCTCGAACTCATGCGCCGCCTGAATGAGCAGCACAAGACAACTTTCGTTTTTTCGACGCACGACCCAGATGTGCTGCAATACGCGCGGCACGTCGTCAAAATACGCGACGGCTTGATTGCCGAAGATGCTCCCGTTTCGCGGCGCAAGGGCTCAAAAACAGGGGCCAAAAAGTCTAAATGAGACTTGCGCTCACCATAGCCGCCCGCAACCTCTTGCGCCACAAGGGAAAGAGCTTTGTCATCGGTGCAATCTTATTCGTCGGGTCTCTGATTATGACGATGGGTAACGCGGTCATCAGCGGCATGAACCGTGGCCTTAGCGAAAACATTGTCGAGCGGTTCACCGGCCACATCGTCGTCATCTCTGACGCACAGGAAAATCCAAACATTCTCTTCACGCCGATGGGCAAAGATATTGCTCTGATAAAGGACTTTGAGAAAGTCAGGGGTGTGCTCACGAATGAAGGTTATATCGCCTCTTTTCTGCCTGCTGCGCGCGGGTTTAGTTTCGTGCTGACCGAAGAGGGTGATCTTGATTTTGCGATGCTGCTGGGTGTTGACTTTCCGGAGTACAATAAGATGTTTCGCGAGAACGTGAAATTGGTCGAAGGCAAGTTGCTTGAAAAGAATGACCGGGGCATGCTGATGAGCCAGGGAAGGCGGACGCGTTTTTTTAACGACCAGAACATCTGGGTAAAACCGATTGGCTTTCCGCTGGTTGACACAAATTTTTCTGACGAGGCAAAAAAATACCGGGAAAAGATGATTGTGAAAGATTCTCTCGTGCTCATGGGCGCGTCGGGCGAATCAACCGCGTTTGATGTGCGCGCCGACATCAAAGGTATCGTGCGCTATGAATTTCTCGACGACTACTGGAAATTCTTCAACATACTCGACATTGAAACGTTTCGTGAATGTTTTCAATGGGTAACGGGCACCGATACGGCGGTGAATCTCAAGGCCGACACGCAGCGCCTCATGGAAAAAACAGACAATCTCGATGCGCTGTTCAATGACAACACTGTTGTCTCGGGTGGTGCGGGAAAAGCGGAACTGGCAGCTTCGCTCAAGCAGCTCAAGAGAAAAACAGAAATACAAAAGCCACAAACCGATGCCGGTGCCTATAATGTGGTTTTTGTAAAACTGAAGCCGGGAGAAAATATTGATTCGCGGGCGCAAAGCCTGAATGCTGCCTTCAAGGCGGCTGCAGCCCCCGCGCAGGCGGCGACCTGGCAAAAGGCAATCGGGCAACTCGGCGACATGGCGGGTATTATTCGTGGCGCGCTCATGGGTTTTGTCTTCTTCATCTTCTTTGTGGCGATCATCATTATCATGAATACTCTGTCGATGGCGGCGCTCGAGCGCACGGCCGAGCTAGGTATGATGCGCGCCGTCGGTGCGCAGAAATCTTTCGTCACGCGGATGTTCTTCATCGAGACAGCCTGCCTCGCGGTGGTTTTCGGCGGCCTTGGCATCGCGGTCGGCGCCGCCGCAGTGCCTGTAGCCAAAGCCATGCGAATCACGGCTGAGAACAACATTCTGCAGCTGCTGTTCGGCGGAAAAACATTTGCCCCGTACCTCAGCGCAGGCGACATCGCCTTTGGCATTTTCGAGCTCGTGCTCGTGACGGTCATCGCTTCCGTTTATCCAATTCTGGTTTCGCGCCGCATCACACCGCTTGATGCGATATCGAGGGATTAAATGAAACGCCTGAAGTTACTCAACTCCCTCGCTTTTCGCAATCTGGTTCGCCAGCGGCGGCGTAATCTTCTTCTCGGTGTCGCGATCGCGTTTGGTACCATGATTTTGATACTCGCGAACTCGTTTTCGCGCGGCATCACCGACACTTTGCTCAACAAGATTGTCGTGCAGATAACGGGCCACATCGAGCTTGCGGTACTCGAACGCTCGCGCGCGCAGAACCTGCTGATGCGTGACCGCGCGTTCTACACGAACCTGCTGCGGCAGAACCTGCCCGAAATTCGTGAAATTTCAGAGAACGTAGCCGTATTCTCACGGGCGATCGGTATCGGCAAAGGGGAAAATGTTATCGTGGTGCCGATGGATCTCGGTGAATCGGGCGACCCGGCTAAATCTTCAGACGCCGAGTATATTGCGAGCCGCGCGACCGAAGGCAAGATTGAAGATATGCTCTCTTCACAATACGAGAACCCTGTCGCGATCTTTACCGACAAGGCGAAAGCTCTGAATGTCAAAATTTTCGATACGCTTAAGATGCGGATGAAAACTGTCAGCGGGCAAGAGCAGAGCGCGCGCTTCACGATTGTCATGCTTCTCAAATCAGAGAGTATGTTTGAGAGCGGTGCACTTTTCTTGCCTCTTAAGAATTTGAAGGCGCTGCGCGGTCTGCGCGAAAACGAAACAGGTTCGCTGCAGGTAACATTCAAAAAGTTCGATTCGCCCCGCGCCGTCATTCAAATGGCTGACAAGGTCCATGGTCTCTTGAAACCCGGGGTCGCTGCAATAGCCGGTGAAATCGTGGCAGGGAAAAAAGCGGTGCCGGCCATCGCAGCGGGATTAACCCAGCAATTTGATCAATCCGCCGTATGGAAAACGTTGCCCTCAGCGCTTGAAGGCGATCTTGCGAAAGACCGCGACACCGATACGATCATGCTCACTGAAGAAACGGCCGAGGCTCTCGGGATTTCGGCCGGGGATGTGGTTGTTCTGCGCTACCGCACAATTCATTCAGCTGAGCCGGCGCAACTGAACTACAAAGTTAGCGGCATACTTGTGCGCAGCGAAGGCATGCCGCAGGTGCAGGCGTTCTTGCCCGAAGCCGGTTTTTACCGTGCGTATCTCGGAGACCTGCCCCAAACGCGAATATTACCTGAAAGCATCAAATATAGCGACGGGTGGAAAACCGTACTCGCGCCTGATTTTAGGCTGTTGCCGCGCACCGCAACTGGCGATGATCTGATGAAAAAGAATCAAGAACTGCGCAAGACAAATTTTTTCGGCCCGGCAATTGACGTGCGCACTATGTATGAAAGCGCGAGCCAGGTGCTCGAACTCGAAGGGGCATTGAATCTGATCACGCTGATCGCAGTGCTGATACTTTTCTTTATCATTCTCATCGGAGTTATCAACACTCTGCGCATGACGATTCGCGAACGCACGCGTGAGATCGGTACGATGAGGGCAATCGGCGTACAGCGTAGCGACGTGCGCAATATTTTTCTGCTCGAAACGTTTCAGCTCGCCTTGTTCTCGGCGGTAGCCGGGTTGCTGCTCGCGTTCATCGCGATGGCGGTTCTCGGCGCTTTCAGAATTGAAACGCAAAGCGTGCTCGGTATCTTTCTCAGCAAGAAAAAATTGTATTTCTTGCCTTACGCAACGGATATTCTGCGCAATGTAGCGATGATACTCGTGATTTCGACCGCGACGGCATATTTTCCCGCGCGGCGGGCGGCAAGGCTCGATGCCGCAGAGGCGCTGAGACATTATGAATAAGGGGACTTCAATGAAAAAATGGCTTTTGGTTATCGCATTGGCTTCACATAATCTGGTGCACGCCGTAGGCGTGAACCAGATTTTGCAAGAACTCGACAAACGCATGTCGCAGGTCAGCGATTTTTCGGCGAAAGTATCACTGACGCAGCAGAAGGCGGGGCAGGGTGTGAAAAACTTTGAAACACTATTTTTTCGCCGCGATGAAGGCGATGAATTTCTCATGGTGACGACCGCGCCTCAGTCTGAAAAGGGCAACGGATATCTGCGCACAGGCAACAACTTCTGGATGTACCGTCAGAACACGCGCACGTTTCAGCACATCAACCGCGATGAGAGCATCAACGGTACCGACACCAAAGCGGGAGATTTCGAACGCAAGAAGACTACCGAACTCTACAAGCCATTCGTCGATGCGAACGGTAAAGAAGATCTCGTCGAAGAGATGCTCGGCAGCAAAAAATGTTACAAATTTACGGTGGTGGCAAAAGTGCGCGACGTGACTTACCCTAAACAGGTCTACTGGGTCGAGAAAGACACGTTCTTGCAGCTCAAGGTGCAGTCTTATTCACTTTCGGGAACACTCATGCAGACCGGCTATTTTATCAAATACACGAAGATTGACGGCAAATACATACTGCTGAAAGGTATGTTCGTCGATGAATTTGAAAAGGGCAACAAGACCGTGATGGATATTTCGGGCGTGTCGCTGAAGAAACTCGATTCGAAAATCTTCACGAAAGCTTATCTCGAGAATCTGAGCAAATAGCGTGCGTCGTTTCTTCGCGTTATGGTCAATTTTATCAACCTGCGCTTACGCGCAGGCTGATAAAATTGACGAAAGCAAGATGTTCTCCGACGAAGATACCGTCACACCTGTTGAGAAGATGACTGACAGCAAGTTTGAAGAGAACAACGAAAAAGAATCGGTGGGCTTCTCGGGGGCAATCAACAGCCGAAATTCATATAGTATGAATCGCGACTGGCTGATCGGCAATAACGCTTCAACGGCGCAAAATAATCTCGGCAACCAGATACAGACCAATGCCCAGCTTGAGGCCAGACTCAAACACAGTACAAAAGCCGTCGTGAACCTTGTGAATAATATCTATGCACAAGGGCGAACCGAGCAGCGAACGTTTCAAGATGCGACCACGGGTGCCACAAGCCGTGTAAACGAGACTGTCTATGCAGATTACCGCTTCACCGAGGCGTTTGTCGACACCAACATCAACCGGGCCGTCTATTTTCGCGCGGGCAAACAGGTGCTCGTGTGGGGCAGGGGGTTTTTCTGGAACCCGTCTGACGTGATCAATGCAGAACTAAGAAGCGCCACCGATGCCTTTCAGTTTCGCGAAGGCACGTATGGGCTCAGAACGCATGTGCCGTTCGGCAGCAGCCTTAACTTCTATGCTTTTACAGGTGTCGGGCGCAGTAACCGCGCAGAAGATATGATTCAGGCATTTAAGGCCGAAGTCGCCGTGAGCCGCGCAGAATTTGCCACGGGTGTCATCATGGGCCAGAAAAAGGTGCCGACGTACATCGCCGAGGCGAGCACACGCTTTCTGACACTCGACTGGCGCGCAGAGGTTACGTACGCGTACGGCGATAACGCGCAGCGCATCGATCCGGGTTCTTTTAATATTCTGAATCCGGTGATGTACCAGTTACGCGACCAGCATGTTTTTAAAGGGGTGTTGGGTTTCGGTAGGAGCTTTGAAGTCTTCGACGTTGCCAACCGTCTGGGAATCAACGTCGAATATTTCTATAACGGCGCGGGCTATAAAGAGAACGTATTTGCCGAAAGCCCGCTGGTGCGCGCGTACTTTGTGCAGAATGGCGCCTACAGACCGAATTTTTATGGTATGCACTACCTGGGTCTGTTTGTAACCTATGCAAAATTCTTTGTGAACGATCTGACACTGGGACTCAACGGCTTCGGCAACCTCAGTGACAAAACTTTCGTTTTCTCGAATATTTTCACGTACCTGCCGCTCTTTAACCTCACACTGACCTGGCAGAACAATATTTTTACAGGCCAGTCGATCGGCGAGTATACGGTGAGCGGTTTAGGCTGGTACACCGAGTTCTCGGCTCGCGTGAGTTTCTAAAGGTTTCCTGAAGAGGAAATCTTTTTCGAAAGTTTTCCCGGCGCCTGCCAGAAATCAGGCTGGGGCCAGCAGAGCTTCAATCGCGGCCGCGAATTCTGTATCTCTCTTGGTCAATCCGCCTTTGTCATGTGACATCAAAGAAATATGAACGCGATTGAAGGTGTTGCTCCAGTCAGGGTGATGATCGACCTTTTCGGCGATCAGCGCGACGCGCGTCATGAATGCGAAAGCCTCGCTGAAGTCTTTGAACAGAAACTCTTTCGACAGCGCTCCTTCGTGCAGGTGCCAGTCGTGCAGATGTTTCAGAGCCGTGATCATCTGGTCGTTGTTCAAGAGTTGCATATGGCATGACCGTTATCGCCGCAACACGGTCAACCGTGCTACCATGTATTCGTGCCCGGTGGGCCGGCGTTGTGATTTCAGCTTGACGCCGCAGAAATAGTGAAACAGTCGAAGCTATGCGGTGCATCGCGGTATTGTTCGCCTGCGTTTTCGCCACACTGAACTGCAAGAACCTCGGTAAAGAAACCTGTCGCGAATATGCCACGCAGGTGCTCGCCAGCAACGGAGTCTTTACGAGCTGCGGGTATGACGCAGACGCTAACAAGCTATACTGCAGCAGAACGGGCTCGTCTGCTGAGAGCATTTACGCCAGCAAGAAGGATTTTGTCGATGAAGGGCAGGTCGTGGGAAAGATTCTTGCGCTAACTTTCACAGTCACCGGTACCGGCGCCGCACACACGAACTATTTTTACTCATCAGACAGACGTATTCTTTCCTGGGTCACAACATCTGCCGCTGCCGTCTCGATACAAACCCCTTCTGCATGGGACCACGAAGGCAGGCCAACTTTCACCACGCGCAATCTCGACGCGGGTTCGGGCAATACCTGCAATGGAAGCACCGAATCTCTTTCATTCGACGACGGAGCGCGTGCGTACACCAGTGTCGTGTCACACGATGCAAGTACAGGTACGGGCACCCTCAGTGGCACGCCCTGCGCCACAATGGTAAATTCAACGATCAGCTACCGCTATGATCAAAATCGCAATCTCATTTCTGCCGGCAGTTTAAACTACAGAATTCTCGCAACAGGTATGGCGTGTTACCACTGACCTCGACAGCTGAAATTCGGTGGTTCTTCGCCGTCAAGCGCCGAACAGATCGGGCTCGTCAGAAGGGGATGCTTTCTTGTGCTGCGACTTCTCACCCTTGCCAGTTACTTTGACTTCATTTTTTCGCGTGGCGGGCTCGGTTGGTAGGGAACTCTCAGATGCCGACTTGCTGACCGTGGCAATCAGGCTACCCGAATTCTTCTCGAGCCCATGCAAAATCTCTGCCGCCCGCTCGGTGACCGTCTTGGGCATGCCCGCCATCTGCGCGACATGAATGCCATAAGACTTGTCGGCCACACCTTCTACGATCTTGCGCATGAACACGACATGGCCGTCTTTTTCGACGACTGAAACCGTGAGCCCGACTATACCGCGCTCGCGCGATATCAGGTGCGCGAGCTCTGAGTAGTGTGTTGCAAAGAGTGTCTTGGGTCTGCCGATCGCCGTCCCTGTGCCCCCGTGCCCTTGGTTTAGCGATTCAATCATCGCCTGCGCGATGCTGATCCCGTCATAGGTCGATGTTCCGCGTCCCACCTCGTCGAGCAGAATAAGGCTGTCGGCGGTATAGTTGCGAAAAATACGCGCGCATTCGGCCATCTCGACGAAAAACGTACTTTCACCGTGCGAAAGCCGGTCGTGTGCGCCGATACGCGTAAAAATGCGGTCAACAACCGGCAAGGTCGCAGATGCCGCCGCGACGAATGATCCGACCTGTGCCATGATTTGCATGATGCCGATCTGTCTTATGTACGTGCTCTTGCCCGCCATGTTGGGGCCGGTGATGATTGCCAGATGCCGGTCGCTGTCGTTCAGTTCAACGTCGTTTGGAATAAATAGCTCGCTGCGAAAGTAGGCCTCGATCACGGGGTGGCGCAACGCTTCGGCGTGCAGCGTTTTGCCGCGGTTCATGACCGGGCGCACATGGCGCTGTGTAACCGCTGTGTGCGCGAATGCGAGCAAGACATCGAGCCTTGCCAGCCGGTCAGCCCAGAGTTTCAGCGAGTCGGCGGCTGCGAGTACCTGCCCGCGAATATCTTCAAACACGCCTTTCTGTATGCGCAGCACTTCATCTTCTGCAGAGAGAATTTTGGTTTCGAGGTCTTTGAGTTCTGCTGTCGTGTAGCGCTCGGCGTTGGTCAGCGTCTGTCTGCGCGCGTAACCTTCGGGCGCTTTTCCTGACTGCCCTTTCGAAATTTCAATAAAGTAACCCAGCACATTGTTGTGTTTCACCCGCAGCGTATTGATTTGGTGCTCAGCCTTCTGCCGCTCTTCGTATTCTGTGAGGTGCTTGACCGCGTTCTGGCTGAGCTCGATAAACTCATCGAGTAGCGGCATGTAACCCGGTTTAACAAAGCGCCGGCTATCGAGCAATGGTGGCAGATGCTCGCTTAGAATTGCATCCTCAAGAAACTTGTGCAGCTCGTGTGGAAAATCGCTAAGGTCTTTCCAGCCGGCATCGATCAGCGGTTGAATTCTGTTGTCGCTAATGAGCTTCTGCAGGCGTTTGATTGCAGACAATGTCTGCGAGACCTGGCCGAGGTGCCGCACGGTCGCATTATTGTTGAGGCCCGTGATTACCCGTTCAAGATCGGCGACGTGATCGAGTTCGGCCGCGAGCAGCTGGCGGTAGGCGTTGTGTTTCGCGAGGGTCTCAACAATGTTGTGGCGCTGCGTGATTTCATCAATATCGGCCGACGGCCGCGACAGCCAGGCTGCGAGAAGGCGATTGGCTGCAGAGGTGCGGCAATGCGTGAAAAGACCCATTAGGCTTGGCTGCAATTTACCATCTGCGCTCTGTAAAATTTCAAGCGTGCGCAGCGTTGCTTCGTCGAGAATCATCGTCTTACGACGGTATTCACGCTGTGGTGAAGACCAGTTGAGCTTCAAGAGCGGTGATATTTCGCGCAAATAGGCGAGCGCAAGTGTCAGCGCGCGCGATTCATCGGCATCGAGTTCCCAGACATTGAGATTTTTGGTCTGCAGCGAATCTTTTAGCACGCGCTGTTGAAATGCCTCGTCGCCTATGGGGTAGCGCCGTGTCTGCAGCAATCCGTCGCCGGGTGCCGTGAAGCCATCTGCCTCTGCCGCGACCCACTCGCGTATCGAAAAAGCGGCGAGTGTTTCACCGATGGTCTCATCGGTTTTGCGGTCGAACCAAATCTGCCCGGTCGCAACTTCAATGATCGCAAGTTGCCAGTGCGTTTTGGCGCGGCTGACCCCGCAGAGCCTGCGTGACTCTTTGCCGTCGATCAGAGACTCTTCAAAGAGGCTGCCCGGCGTCAGAATGCGTGTCACACCGCGCCGCACAATGCGGCCCTGCGCTTCGGCCGGGTCTTCAAGCTGCTCGCAGATGGCGATGCGGCGACCCTGCTGCAAAATGGGGTGCACGTACTGGCTCATCGAGTGATAAGGCACGCCGCACATCGGCACCTTGTCTTGCCGGCGCGTCAGGGCGATGTCGAGAACCTTGGCAGCATAAACGGCGTCTTCGAGAAACATCTCATAAAAATCGCCCATGCGAAAGAACAGAATATCGTCGGGGTATTGTTTCTTGATCTCAAGAAACTGCCGCATCATGGGCGTGTCTAGATTTTTCTGGTCGACCTCGCTCATTGCTGCACCTGTCGGGTCTGCGCTGCGCGTTTGGCGTTTTCGATGAATCGCCGCACCTTGTCGGCATCTTTGATTCCGGGTGAAGCTTCTGTGCCGCTGGCAACGTCGACGCCATGAGGATTCACCTGCGTCACGATAGGGCCGACGTTTTCCGGGGTGAGCCCGCCTGCGAAGAGGTACGGGCGTCTGATGCCCGCAATATTCACCGGGTTGAAGGTTTTTCCCGTACCTCCCGCAACTTGGCTGCGGAGCCCAACGGGCTCCGCAGCCAAGTTGCGGTTTATTCTGTGTGAATCAAACAGCACCAGCGGGTGTTGCGCCCAGGCTGCCATCTCATCAGCATCGACTTTTTCGGCAGCAGAAATCGACGGCAGAATGTTTTCGGGTGAAGTCAGTTTCAGCAGGCGTTCACGCTCAGGGTGGTCGGCCATGATCTGCAGGCGCGTGCCGGTTTGCGCAAGCGACATGAAAGTAGTACGTATAAAATCCGCATCATCGTAACCAAAAACAAGATAACGCGGCTGCGCGATGGCAAGCGCCAGAATCGCCTTAGCCTGATCGTGCGTCGCGCGGCGTTTGCTCGATTCGGCCATAACGATACCCAGAAAGTCGGCGCCGGCTGCGGCGGCGAAGTGGGCATCGTCGACGCGGGTCAAGCCGCAGATTTTGACTTTCATGAGATAGGCCGCGAATCGAGAGCAGCGCTCTCTATTCGCGGCGAATCCTCCACTCCAAAAGGTCGAGGCCGAGTGGGTAGACGTTCACATTCGTGAAGCGTTTGCTGACCGCAATCAGCGCGTAACTCGTGTAAAGAAAGGTGTACGGTTGCTCGTTGTAGACAAACTCGTGAAAGCGATGGTAGATATCGTTGCGCGCCCTGTCGTCGAACGTGAGGCGAGCCTGTTCGATCATGGCATCGCTTTGGGCGTTACCAAAACCAGTGAAGTTATGGCCCTTCTCGCGCTGCGAGGTGTGCCAGAGTTGAAACGGATCTGACTCGATGCCCGATGACCAGCCGAGCATAACGGCCTGAAAGTCGCGCTGGTTAATTTTTGTGAGCATCGTCTGAAATTCCAGTTTGCGCAGATTGAGCGTAATACCCGTTCGCGCGAAATCTTCTTTCACGACAGACACAAACTGATCTGCGAACCCGCCACCGGCAGATATCATCAGTTCGATTTCGAGTGGTTTGCCGTCTTTGGCAATGAGTCCGTTGCTGTCTTGCGTATAGCCCGCCGCTTTCAGAAGTTCGATTGCCTTCTGCGGGTCGTAAACGAGCGGCTTCAATTTCTGGTTATACTGCAGGCTCTGTGGCAAGAACGGACCGGTGGTCACCTCAGCGAGATTTTCTAGAATTGTTTTTTTGACGCGGTCGAGATCCATGAGGTGTGCCATCGCCTGTCTGACGCGCCGGTCGTTGAACGGGGGGCGGCGC
Source organism: uncultured Leptospiraceae bacterium (assembly GCA_942492915.1). GTDB lineage: Bacteria > Spirochaetota > Leptospiria > Turneriellales > Turneriellaceae > Turneriella. Next base: position 2,271,957 of record OW818662.1, on the reverse strand, counting down.
ATGTTGTAGCCGATGTAACGATAGCTGGTCGCAAGGTACTTAATTTTTTCAAACTCACGCAGAAACTTGTCTGATCCGGTTTGCCTTGTCCACTGCAGGGGCCTCAGATTGTAGCTGTCGATATCACCCTTCTTCAGAGCCTGAAGAGCTACAGCGTCGTTCTTGATGATCGTGAATTCAATCTTGCGAATTTCGGGTTTTTCTCCCCAGTACTTTTCGAAGCGCGAAAGCACGACGCGCTGTCCGGTTTTCCATTCGGTAAATGTGTACGGCCCGCTGCCGACCGGGCCCCGAAGGTTGCGGTCGTCTTTCATGAAATCGCCGACCGAATACACATGTTTGGGTATGACTTCAAAACCACCCAGGTGCTCGAGCGCCATCGCGTAGGGGTTCTTCATCTTGAAGACGACCGTATAGGCATCTGGTGCGCTCACCGATTGCACATCTTTGTAATAGACTTTCTTATGCGCGTTAGGTATCTTGTCGCTCATCATCATGTTATAGCTGAAGAGCACATCTGCTGACGTCAGCGGTTTGCCGTCGTGAAAGACAACGTTGCGGCGGATCGAGAAGGTATACGTGAGTTTGTCGCTGCCGATTGTCCATTTTTCAGCGATCTGGCCTTTCATCTTGAGGGTCTTGCGGTCGCGTTCAAGCAGACTTTCAAAAATGCGCGTGCAGATGATATTTGAATAGGCGTCTTCTGAGATTACGGGGTTGAGCAGAATAGGGTCTTGCGGCAGATGAAAGCGAATTGTCGCAGGTTCAAGGTCATAACCATGCTTGTGGCAAGCCACAAGCATGGTTATGAGAAACGTAAAAGAAACAAATTTCATCAGTTTATGTATTTTGGGCGGCGCTTATCGCGCACTGCCGACAGACCCTCGACGAAGCTCGCCGCGCCGACAAAACCTGAAAGGGTTTCGAGGCCGTCCCGGCCCCGCAGCGCCGCGAGGTTATCGGCGCGCAGAATCTGCTTCACGCTGCGCACTGAGGCGAGTGGCAGCTCAAAGAGGCGCTTAAGGTATTTTTCCGCTTCTTTGACAGTTGTCCCGTTGTCAAAGACCTCGTCGACGAGCCCTAAACGCTGCGCGTCGGTTGATTTGATGGCGCTACCGAGCATCGCGATCTCGCGCAGCGGACCTGGCCCCGTTGCCGATTCAATCAGGTTGATGATCGCTTTGGGAATCGTTAAACCGACTGCTACTTCAGAAAATGAAATGCGGCTTTTGTCGCGGCTCATGTAGCGCCAGTCAGACAAGATTGCCAGCACGGCGCCGCCCGCCATCGCATGGCCTTCAATCGCCGAGATGTGAGGTTTGGCAAAAGCATAAACTTCGAGCACCATCTGCAGCAGAACTTCAAAAACCTCAATTCTGCCTTTGACGTCGCGACTGAGCATCATCTCGGGGTCGAGGCCGTTCGAAAAATAGCCTTCGACTGCTGAATGCACAATGACGCCCCAAACTTCAGGGTCTTTCGCCAGGTCGGCGTGCACGGCCTGAAACTGCTGCATGAACGGGATATCCATCAAATTCATCGCCGGTCGGTTCATCGACACGTAGCCGATATGGTTTTCGACCCGAACAGACAGAAAGTTCATATATCCGCCTTGATCTTTGAAACAGGCAGACAAGAAAAACTCACGCCCACGATTTGGGCGCTTTGCCCGAAGTGAATATTTCTCTATTCTTCGGTGTCGTCGGCTGGTGGCTTTGCTGGCGCAGCGGCTGGTTTTTTGATGAGCTTCACGAGGCGGGCATTTCCGCTGCGATCGATCGCTACTTCGGCGAATACCTTGCCTTCGCGCAGCGCATTCTCCCAGTCTTCGGCGGCTTCTTTTGGGGCAAAAAATGATTCGAGCCCCGATACAAGATCGAAATGTGTAGCGTTTGCCGTGATCGACCAGCGCGGTTGCACTTTCAGACGGATGTTCTTCGTTGCCGAAACCGTATCGGTAAGAGCAATCGCTCTGAGCGAGCCGTTGCGGTTTTCGAATTCCAGGTAAAGCCTGTCGCCGAACTGAAAACCCTTGCCTGCCGCCAACTTTACCTCGATATCTTTCGCCGCGAGCAGACTGAAGTCGTATTGCAGATCAACATAGTTACCGCGAAAGAAGTCGCGTGGGTCACGCGGCTTGACTGGCAGCAGATACTTGTCGCCCAGGTAAATCGGCAGGTACGCGCCGACAATCATGCCAGTGATGATCAGCCAGGGCAGCCCGAGAAGCGCGAAGAGCTTAATTTTCATATTTTTTCTCCCACAGTCGGTTGAGTAAGACGAGAGCTGCTGCAGAAAGTGCGAAGATCAGCGCGGTGATCAGGTAGTTCGCGAAGAGGTCAAAATAGCGAATCAGGGTCCAGAGCAAGAAGGCCATCACTGCGCCCATGAACAGTGGTTTTTCCCGCAGGGCAATGGCGCGAAAGAGCAGCGCAGCTATCGAACCCAGATAGATTATGTTGGCGGCGATACGCACGACCTGGTAAGAGTTCTGGTCAGTTTCGGTGACGACGAGTCTCTGCAGCCAGAGCGAAGCGATGGTGAGCACAATATTGCCGACGACGAGCCAGCTAACCTGCGGCATGCGAATTGCGTTGCGCGCAAGAGCGAGCGAAGCGAGAGCAACTGCCGCCAGAAAGATCGAGGCAAGCGAGTCTGCAGAATTGGTCGCGCTGCGGGCAAAAAACTTAAACGTGAACAGAATATTCAGAAATGCGGTAATCGAGAAGAGCAGGTAGACAAGCCTGCCTGCCCAGTCTTCGGCGAGTTTGCTGAACTGCTGCACCAGCGCGAGCGCAAAGAGCAGCATCGAGAGTTCCCACATGACTCCGTTCCGCAGCGAATCCCAGTGCGCCAGAATAGTCAGCAGAAACATGTAGACCGTCACGAGCAGCGGCACAATAGTCATGAGGCGCTGCGATGACCAGGCAAACCAGGCAAGAACCGCAAGCGGCAATATCGATACAGGTGAAAACTGGTGGTGCGACATCTGCATCGCGAGATACATCATAAAAAGTGCCGCTGCGAGTAGATAGTTCACCATGCTCGCGCGAAACAGAAGCACGGGCAACATGCCAATGACCCAGAAGAGCACCCCGTTCGGGTAGTAGGCGCTGATATGAAAAATCTGCGCCTGAATCATGATATTGGCACCGAGCGCAATCGAGGCAAAGAACCAGCCGATTTCGGCGCTCAGGTGGTTGTCTTTGCGCTCTTGCCACACCGCCCATACCTGCGCAACGATGAGCGGAAGCAGGGTAATCGATGATTGCGCGAACCAATGCAGGTGCTGCCAGTTCTTAGAAATGACGAGCAGCAGAGCGAACCCGGCGAGCGTGGCGGCGAGGCACTGCAACCAGAAACTCATGCGTTTGTACGCGGGTACGTGGTCATTATAACGTGCGAGAATTCTGTCACCCTGCGCCGGGCTGATAATCTGTGCCTCTACCCACGAGGCGACCTCACGTTTGAGTTTGTTGAAATTCATGGCTGCCGCCACGCCGCCCGATCAAGTCGGCAGAGCAATCGCATTCTGCCCTTTGAGGCAGAATGCGTTCTAATCCGTAAGCGATTTTTCGACTTTCAGAATATGCGCCGTGGTCTTCAGCACTGCGTCTGGGTTAAGAGAAATGCTGTTGATACCCTCGCGCACCAGAAATTCTGCAAATTCGGGGTAGTCGCTTGGGGCCTGGCCGCAGATGCCGATCTTGCGGTCGTTCGCGCGGGCGGCCTTGATCACATTCGCGATCATGGTTTTGACCGCCGGGTTGCGCTCGTCGAAGATGGGTGCGACGATTTCTGAGTCCCGGTCGATACCCAAAATCAGCTGAGTCAGGTCGTTCGAGCCAATCGAAAAACCGTCAAAAACCTTTGAAAACTCGTCGGCGAGAATTACGTTCGACGGAATCTCGCACATAACATAAACTTCGAGGTTATTTTCCCCGCGTTTCAGGCCATGCTTCTCCATTTCGGCGATCACTTTCTTGCCTTCTTCGACCGTGCGGCAAAACGGTATCATCAGTTTTACATTGCTGAGTCCCATTTCTTCGCGCACTTTCTTCATTGCCTTGCACTCGAGCGCAAAACCGTCGCGGTACCTCTCGTGATAATAGCGCGAAGCACCACGAAAGCCGATCATCGGGTTTTCTTCGGTCGGTTCATATGCGGCGCCGCCGACGAGATTCGCATACTCGTTTGATTTGAAGTCGCTCATGCGCACAATCACATCGTTCGGGTAGAACGCCGCGCCAATCATTGCCACACCCTGCGCGAGTCGATCGACGAAAAATGCAGTCTTGTCAGTGTAGCCGACCGTCAGAAGATCGATCGTGTCTTTCAGGCTGCGGTCTTCGAGTTTGTTGTAATTGAGCAGCGCAAGCGGATGCACGCGAATATAGCTGCTGATGATGAACTCCATACGCGCAAGCCCGACGCCGTCGTTGGGTATCTGGCTGGTGCGAAACGCCTCTTCGGGGTTCGCGACGTTCAGCATGATTTTTGTTTTCGGGCGCACATTGGCCGAGAAGTCGAGCGTTGTCTTTTCGAATTTGAGAGATCCGCGGTAGACGTGGCCGGTGTCGCCTTCGGCGCAGCTTACGGTTACCGTCTCGCCGTCTTTCAAGAGTTCGGTGCCGGTCAGCGTACCGACCACTGCAGGCACGCCCAGCTCGCGGCTGATGATCGCCGCATGGCATGTGCGTCCGCCGCGGTTAGTGACGATCGCCGCCGCCTTTTTCATCGCCGGCTCCCAGTCGGGGTCGGTGCGGTCGGTTACCAGTATGTCGCCGTCTTTGACGAGCGCCAGGTTTGCTGCCGATTTTACAACGCGCACGACACCCGAAGCGATGCGCTCTCCGACGCCGCGGCCCGAGACGATCACTTCGCCCTTTTGGCTGAGTTTATAGGTTTCGAGATGCGTGAAGTCGCGCTGCGATTGTACGGTTTCGGGTCTCGCCTGCACGATAAAGAGCTCGCCGGTCTTGCCGTCTTTTGCCCATTCCATGTCCATCGGGCAAAATGATCCCTTTTTCTTTGTGTAATGCTGTTCGATGATGCACGCCCAGCGAGCGAGTGTGAGAATATCATCATCGCTGACGCAGAAGGCGGCGCGCTCAGCTTCGCTGACAGGCACATTCTTCACCATTTTGCCGCCGCCTGAATCGTAGACCATTTTGAATTCTTTGGTGCCGGCTTTTTTCTGCAGAATAGGTTTGAATCCCTTGAGCAGGGTTGGTTTGAATACGTAGAACTCGTCGGGGTTCACCGCACCCTGCACGACATTTTCGCCGAGCCCGTAAGCGGCGTTGATCAGCACCGCGTCTTTGAAGCCGCTCTCGGTATCGATTGAGAACATGACGCCCGAACTCGCGAGGTCAGAGCGCACCATACGCTGCACACCGATAGAGAGCGCGACCAGAAAGTGGTCGAAACCCTGGTCCTGCCGGTACGAGATTGCGCGGTCGGTAAAAAGCGAAGCAAAGCAGCGGCGACAGGTGTCGATTAGCTGCGCTTCGCCGTGCACGTTCAAAAAAGTCTCTTGCTGGCCCGCGAAACTTGCGTTCGGTAAATCTTCTGCCGTCGCGCTCGAGCGTACGGCAACGTCGACACCACCTGCAACCCCCGCCGAGAGATTGGCGTAAGCCTTGATGATTTCTTGCTGAATACCCGCCGGTATCTCTTGTTTCAGAATAGCCTCGCGTGCGGCGCGGCCGCACTGCTGCAGACTCTCTGCGTGCTGCGTGTCGAGGCCCTTGAGTATCGTGCGGATTTCTTTGTCTAATCCCGTTTCGCGAAAAAATTCGCGAAACGCCTCAGCTGTGACGGCGAAACCGTCCGGTACTCTGACGCCCTGCGCTTTGAGCTCCCGAAACATTTCGCCGAGCGAGGCATTCTTGCCGCCCACCATGCCGACGTCTTCAATGTGAATCTCGCTGAACGGAATGATCCATTTATTTGCGGGCATGGTGTCTCCTTAAGGGTTATATGGTTTGCTGCTATTGCGGCGGCAGGGCCGCCTCAATAGCTGCGGACGAATGTCAGGTAAAAATTATCTCTCCGCCCTGCGCCTTTTCGTAAAATTCACCGACGGTGATGATCTCGTCGACGGGCGAAACAAAGTCGGCTTTTGTCATTTTGAACATGTCGACCGTTGCTTTGCAGGCGTACATGCCGCAGCCTGAGTCATGAATGAGTTCGAGAAATTCGCCAATCGGAGGAATATCAAGCGACTCAATTGATTTGCGCATGCGCCACGAAACGAGTGCCGACATGCCGGGAATTCCCCCGAGCCAGGTGGGTATATGCAGACCGGGATTGCCGACCGTTGCGACCTTGATGTGTTTCTGCTTTTTCTTATGAATCGCGTCGAGGCCGAAAAAGGTGAAGAAGAGGTTTGCTTCGATGCCCTCCATGCGCGCGCCGTTTGCCATGATGAGTCCCGGGTAGATGCCTTCGAGCGAACCTTTCGAGATGATGATTGAAACTTTCTTGATTGTATTTTCCATTTTGCTATCCTTTAAAGATGAAAAAAATCAGATTAGATGCATCCGCGCGGTTTGGGTATACCCGCGACGTAGGCTGCGAGTTTTGCGGGGCCTTTGGGGAAAAGCGCATAGAGCTCTTTCGTGTTGACTCCTGATTCTTTGCCAAGCGTGCGAATCGAAGGTGAGTCGCCGTTCTTCAAGAAACGCTCCCGCATGAATTTTACAACTTTCCAATGCCCTTCTTGAAGATCGCCGATGCCGATTTCTGTTGCAAGAAGTTTTGCGAGTTCTTCGCTCCAATCCTGCGGGTTCTTGAGAAAACCCTGATCGTCGACCTCGATGGTTTTTCCACCCAGTGTTTTTTGTGCCATGTTTGCGGGCTCCTTATACGGTCATGAGTATTTAAAAGACCAATTTGTCGACTATAAATACTTTCGATGCCATGCGATTGTCATCAGGTTGCTGTCTCTGGTTTGCGCTTGCCGCGCATGCTGAAATGCCGGCCGATGGGCAGAAAACGCGCGGGTAACATGATGTACCAATAGATGAATCTGAATGCCAGTTTGCCCCAATGGTTGAGGCGCGTCACTTTGAGCAGCTTCAGGGGACCCACTACCGGGTAGGGAAAACTACCAGGTAAAGGCTCAACCTCGTAGCTGAAATCAATCAGCGACGCCTTTGAGCCGCCCGTTTCGATGAAGCAGTTTGAGTGCCCGTCAAAATCTTTGAGCACCGCTTCACCTTTCAGAAAACGAACGACATTGTCGGTGACGGTTTCTGATTCAAAATGTGTGACCGACCCTGCTTTTGAAGCCGGCACCGTCGTCGCGTCGCCCAGCGCGAAAATTTCCGGATGATCGGCGTTCTGCAGCGTCGCGGTGTCGACGCGCACAAAACCGAGGTCGTCGCCGATATCGCTGTTCTTGATAAACTCGGCGCCGTTGTGCACGGGAATTGTGACCAGCAGATCAAAATCTACGCTGCGGTCATCCCATGAGATGATCTTGTTGTCTTCGACTCGCCCGGTATTGAACTCTGTAATCAGTTCAATATTTTTTTCATGCAGCAGGTCTTTGAACACCGCGGCGGCAACGGGCTTCGTAAAGGCGTTGTCGAGCGGCGTGACGTACGAGATCTTAATTTGGTCTCGAACTCCGCGCTTTTTGAAATACGAATCGGCCAGAAAGGCGAATTCAAGCGGGGCCACCGGGCACTTGATCGGCATGTCGACGATATTGACGACGAGATGCCCGCTCTTAAAATTCTGTAGCGCGCCTGCAAGGCGTTTTGCGCCTTCGAGCGTATAAAAGTCGAAACGATTCACGTACCAGCCGTCGCCGGTAAGCCCTTCTGTTTCTTCAGGCGAGACGCGTGCACCCGTCGCGATAATGAGGATGTCATAACCTAATGTCGACTCGTCACCCAGCGTGACGGTGCGCGCCGTGGTGTCGAGCGATGCCACGGCCTGTTCGATAACCCGCACGCTCTTGTGTATGAATCGGCGTTTGGGTTTGAGAATTTTCGGTACCGTGGTCAGGCCGAACGGTAAAAAAAGCAAACCCGGTTGGTACAGGTGGTCTTTTTCAGGGTCGACGACTGTGATATCGAGGTCAAGACGGTGGCGGCGCGATTCTTTGCGCAGTCGGTTTGCCATAATATTGCCGCCTGTGCCCGCGCCGAGAATGACGATTTTTCGCATAGCCTTTATTGTCATCTGCGATGGCCGCCGCAACACTTATTTGCGTTGCCCCGACAAACTTCTTGACGGCGCGCCTTTCGGCGGATCATTTCGCGGAACAATGAACGAAAATGAAGTCGAAGAATATTACCTTACGGTTTTTCTGTCATACGGTTCAGGCAATGCATGGCAAGAAGTAGCCGGGTACATCGAAGAAAAACTTGCGCACGAAGTGGTTCCGTTTCAGCGTGCCGCTGCCGGCGAACGGGCCGACATCAAGCAACTTGAGCAGCAGACCGAAGAATGTGCTTTCGCCATTATTGTCGTCACTGCTGAAGATGCCCAGCCACGATCGCGCGAAATGTTATTGCACTGCATTGGTTATTGTCAGGGTACGTTTGGCCGGGAAAACGTGCTTGTACTGCGGCAAGATGGAGTCGACGAATTTGCCGACCTGGGTGGAGTTGTCTACGTGCCGTTTGCAAGTGACAACGTTAAGGCGTCTTTTACGCGCATTCAGACTGAAATAGAAGCCGCGATTGATCGTTTTGAAGACGACGAAGAAGAAGATGACGAAGATTAATTGACGTTCAGGCCCTTTGGGCAATCAGCTCGTCTATTGCGTTGCAGAAGACATCCATCCCGTCGGCCTTCGCGATCACCTTTGCAATGCCGGCGGCCTTCGCTTCTGCAATAAGAGCTTCGTCAAAATAACCAGAAAGCAGTATCACTTGCGATTCTGACCTAATGGCCTTGACGTCGCGGGTAAACTGAATGCCAGAGGTGCCCGGCATGTTGTAGTCGGTCACAATGACGTCAAATTTCTCAGTTTCTGCTTTGATCGCGCTGATCGCTTCTTGAAATCGCGTAAAACCGCTGACACGATAACCGCGCCGCTGCAGGTACGATTTGGCGAGCATGACCATCGATTCTTCGTCGTCGAGAATGAGCACGTGGCGTCCGTCAGAAAAAGTCTGTGCCGGCGCTGTTTGCGATTCAGCAGCGGTCGCCCTGATTTCAGATTGCGGAAAATACACCGTGAAGCGGGTCAGAATGCCCGGGGTGCTTTCAACAATGAGTACCCCTTCGTGCGATTCGACAATGCCGTGCACCACCGACAGGCCGAGGCCTGTGCCTTCGTTCGTGGGTTTCGTCGTAAAGAAAGGTTCGAAAATTCTTTCGAGCTTATCTGCTTCGATACCCGGGCCGTCATCGCTGACTGAAAGCCTGACGATTCTGTTACACTCGGGCAGCAATTTGAGCCGTGGGTTGCCGGCGACTTCATGCGTATCGCGGGCGATGGAATCGAGACCAATTATTACCCTGCCGCCCTTGGTCGCAAGCGCCTGTATTGCATTGATCGCGAGATTAGTGACAACCTGTTCAATCTGCGCGGTATTGACTGTTGCGCAGATCGAAGCGTCGGCGATCTCTACCGCGATATGCACATTGACGGGCAGGCGCGAGCGCAGCGTGCGCGCGACTTCGTCAATAACCGGTGCAATGGGCATGGTCGCACGCTGCACGGGCTGTTGGCGGCTGAACGCAAGAATCTGTTGCACCAATGCGCGTGCGCGTGTTGCGGACTTCGTAATCTCGTGTAACGAACTCTGTGCCGGTGAGTTCTGGCCTGCGTCTTCGCTCGCCAGGCCCGCATTGCCCAGAATATTGGCGATGATGTTGTTGAAGTCGTGCGCAATACCCCCGGCGAGAGTGCCGAGTGCCTGCAGTTTTTGCGATAGGCGCAGCTGCGCTTCGAGTGAAGCGCGTTCGGTTTCGACACGCCTGCGCTCAGTGATGTCTTGAAACGTTCCGTAGATGCGCACGACCTTGCCATCTTTCTCTTCGGCAAAACCCTGCGTCTGCACCCACTTAAGATTGCCTTTTTCGGTGATGATCGGCAGCTCTAAATCGTAAGGTTTGCCTTCTTGCATCGCTGCTTGAACTGCCGCGGCGATCGTCTCGCGCGCTTCGGGTGCAAATAGGTTTATGCCGTCTTCGAGCGGTGGCTCGACCGGGTTTTCCCTTTCGGCGATGCGAAACGTCTCGCTCGACCAGCTGAGTTTCATCGTCTGCAGGTCGACCTGCCAACCGCCGATTTTTGCCAGCGCACCCGTGCGCTCGAGTACTTCGGTCGTATGCCTGAGTTTCGTTTCTGCCAGTTTTCTCTCGCTGATGTCAGACGAGACACCCAGCATGCCGATGACCTTGCCCGAGTGGTCGGTCACCAGCGAGTTATTTACCTGCGCGTGAAACGTCGTTCCGTCGCGGCGTGTAACCTCAAATTCCCCTGACCATGTGCCCTGTTCTGCCAGCGCAGCGAGAATGGCGTTTGCCTCTTCTACCGATGTCTTGGGCACGTTCAAATCAACAATGTGCATACCAATTGCTTCTTTGGCGCTCCAACCATAGAGCTCTTCGGCGGCTCGATTGAGAAACGTGACCTTCCCCTGTACATCGGTGTCAATCACTGATTGGCCGATCGCATTCAGTAGTTGCGACTGCAGGCGCGCCGCACTTTCTACGCGCTTGCGGTCGGTGATATCCTGCATGATCGAAATAAACTGAACCGGTGCCCCGTTATCACTTCGTACTACAGAGACGCTGAGTTGCACGGGCACCCAATGGCCGTCTTTATGGCGGTATTGCTTTTCTGTGTAATACTTGTCGCGCCGGCCCTCGAGCATCTCGCGCAGCGCCTGCACGTCCCGCACGACGTCTTCAGGGTGTGTAATCGTGGCAAAATCAATATCTTTCAACTCTTGTTCTTTCAGGCCCACGATGCGGCAGAGCGCGTCGTTACCGCGTATGAATTTGCCTTCAATATCAACTAACGCCATGCCGACTGGCGACGCAGAAAATGCCTTCTCGAGCATTTGGTCGGCAATACGTTTGGCGTTCTGCGCTTCTCTGCGCTCGGTAATATCGTACGAAACGCCCAATATACCCGATGGCTTTCCGGTCGCGTCGCTCATCGGCATGTTGATCACCTGCACGAAAAACAGGCTCTTGTCGCGACGCTGAACCATGAATTCACCCGACCAGGGCTTACCCGCGGCAAGTTGATCCATGATTTCGCGCGCCTGGTCTTGCGAGGTCTGAGGTACCGTGATCTCAAGAATGTGCACACCAACCGTCTCGTGTTTTGCCCAACCATACAGTTCTTCGGCGGCGCGGTTAAAAAAGGTAATACGCCCGGTGCTGTCGGTGCAGATAACTGCCTGCCCAATTGTGTCGAGTAGTTGGCCCTGAAAGTGCAGCTGCGCTTCTGCGGCTCGGCGTTCGCCGATGTCTTTCAATATGAGGCGCAGCAGTGGCTCGCCGTTTTCTGCGTACGTAGTGCTGTAGTTGGCGCCAGCTTCGACGAGCGTGCCGTCAGGTCGCCGCAGATTGATCTCGAACGCACCGGCCCCGTTGCTGTGCATTCCCTCTTTAGGTAATCTATTCGAAGGTGTAAAAACTCCCTGAAAAAGGCGAAAGAAGTCATCTTGGCTTGAGGCATCGAGAAAATCATGCATCCGCCTGTTGATGATTGCGTCTCGGGGCAGGCCAATGAGTGAACCGGCGGCCTGGTTCGCGGTTTCGATGAGCCCGGCTTTAGAAATGGTCAGGTAGCCGACCGGCGCGTTGTCGTAGAGGTCTATGTAACGCGAATTTGCGGCGACCAGTTCGGCCTGGAGCCGCCGCAATTCTTCGTTCTGCAGCTCGAGTTCGACCTTCTGTATCTGCAATTCGTGCAGCATTGTCTGAATCTCTGCGGTTGGGTGTGCCTGGTTATTGCCGGTAGTTGATTCCCCGGTCTTTTTATCTAGAGATTCATCAGCCTGTTGGCGCAAGTCTTTCATCGGAGCCTCAAAACCCAATGGGCATTCGCCCTCATACGCTTCACCCCTGCAAGTTTTTTTCTTCACCTCTCTTTAATTGTGATTTGCGCCGCGACGCGACCTCGAAAACCGATCTTTATCCATATGTGGTTGAGGTGGCTTGGCCACCTCAACCGTAAAAACCTTGAGGGCAAATGAAGCCAGAAACATCACAGACACCAAAAATCGAAAAAGCAAAAGAAACCATCCATGGGGCTACGGTCCGCTTTACGGGAGATTCCGGTGACGGTATGCAGCTTGTCGGGGCGCAGTTCACTTCTGTGACGGGCCTCGCCGGTAACGACGTGATGACGTTTCCCGACTTTCCCGCCGAGATTCGCGCGCCGCAGGGCACAACCGCCGGTGTCTCGGGATTTCAGGTGCACTTCGGTGACCACCATATCTACACCCCGGGTGATAAGGTCGACGTGCTTGTGGCGATGAACCCTGCAGCGCTGAAGGCAAACCTCAAAGACCTGCGTGACCGCGGCGTGCTGCTCGTGAACTCAGACGAGTTTGATGAAAAGAACCTTACCAAGGTCGACTATAAGTCGAACCCGCTCGACGACGACGCGCTCAAAGAAAAATACCGGCTTATCGCCGCACCCATCACCGAATCGACGCGCCGCGCACTCGCCGAGTCGGGTCTCACAACCAAAGAAATTGACCGTTGCAAAAACTTCTTCGCGCTCGGCCTCACATACTGGATGTACCACCGCGACATCGAAAGAACCAAGAAATGGCTCGAAGCACAGTTTGCAAAGAAGCCACACCTCGCAGCGGCGAACATCAAGGTGCTCGAAGCAGGCTACCACTTCGCTGAAACCACCGAACTGTTCGACGCGTCGTATGAAATTCAGAAGGCACACTTTGCGCCAGGCACGTACCGAAACATTACGGGCAACTCGGCGCTTGCGCTCGGCCTCGTGGCCGCCACCGATCTTTCGGGCTTGCAGGCGCTCTACGCGGGCTACCCCATTACGCCTGCGTCAGATATTCTGCATGAGGTGGCGAAATACAAAAACTATAACATCCGCACTTTTCAGACCGAAGACGAAATTGCCGCGATCTGCGCCGCCATCGGTGCGTCGTATGGTGGCTCTCTCGGCATCACCGCTTCATCGGGGCCGGGTATTGCGCTGAAATCAGAAGCGATCAACCTCGCGGTGATGACTGAACTTCCCGTGGTGATCATCGACGTGCAGCGCGGGGGCCCTTCAACCGGAATGCCGACCAAGAACGAACAGACAGACCTGCTCATGGCGCTCTATGGGCGCAACGGCGAAAGCCCTGTGCCGGTCGTCGCTGCATCAACGCCATCGGATTGCTTCGACGCAGCGATCGAAGCGACGCGCATCGCGCTCAAGTTTATGACGCCGGTTTTTCTGCTTTCAGACGCGTACATCGCGAACAGCTCTGAACCGTGGAAAATTCCCGAAGTCGAGAATCTGCCCGAGATCGAAACGAACAAAATTGCTGTGGGCGAATCGCGCGAGGGCTTCAAAGTTTATGGCCGCGCCGAAGACACGCTCGCGCGCCGTTGGCCGATTCCCGGTACACCAGGTTTTGAGCACCGTATCGGCGGCATCGAAAAAGACGAGAACGGCAACATCAACTACGATCCCGATAACCACGACAAGATGGTCAACCTGCGGCAGGCGAAGATCAACAAAATTGCGGATTTTATACCCGAGCTCGAAGCTTTCCCTGAAAGCAAAGGTGGCCTGCTCGTTCTCGGCTGGGGGTCGACGTACGGTGCAATTCGCGAAGCTGTGCTGCGCGTACGCAAGCAGGGTTTCAGCGTCTCACACGCACACCTGAAATACCTGAACCCTTTTCCGCGTAACATCGAAAAGGTGCTGCGCTCATTCGACAAGGTACTTATACCCGAACTCAATATGGGGCAACTCGCTTTGCTCATTCGTGGCAAGTACCTGATTCCCGCAGAGCAATACAATAAAGTGCGCGGCAGACCTTTCGGCATCGAAGAGATGGAAAAGGTCATCATCGACACACTCAAGAAATAAGGAACAATATGTCACAGACAGCTACGCTCACAAAAAAAGATTTTGCTTCAGACCAGACAGTGCGCTGGTGCCCCGGTTGCGGCGACTACGGCATTCTGACCGCAGTACAGAAGACGATGCCCGAACTTGGTGTTCCCCGCGAGAACATTGCCTTTATCTCGGGCATCGGTTGTTCGTCGCGCTTTCCGTATTATATGAATACATACGGCTTTCACACGATTCACGGTCGCGCGCCCGCCATTGCATCGGGCCTGAAGCTCATGCGCCGTGACCTCTCAGTGTGGATGGTCACCGGTGACGGCGATTCACTCTCTATCGGCGGCAACCACCTGATACACATCTTGCGCCGCAATTTGGACATCAATATACTGCTGTTCAACAACGAGATCTATGGCCTGACCAAGGGACAGTACTCGCCGACGAGCGCCAAGGGCACCGTGGCGAAGTCGACCCCCGATGGCTCGCTCGATACACCATTTTCGCCGCTGCGCCTTGCTGTGGGCGCGGGTGGTTCGTTTCTTGCGCGCACTTACGACAAAGACATGAAACACATGGAAAAAACCGTGAAACAGGCGCACCTGCACAAGGGCACGTCGCTCGTCGAAGTGCTGCAGAACTGCGTCATCTTCAATGACGAAGTTTTTGAACCCGTCGTCGGCAAAGAGAACCGCCACAACACCATGATCTTTGTCGAACACGGCCAGAAGATGCTGTTCGGTGAGAATAACTCAAAGGGCCTGAAGCTCAACCACGGTTCGTTCGAAATTGTCTCGGCAGTGGATAATCCTGATCAGGTGGCGACGTACGACGAACGCGATCCGCATTTTTTGCAGACCTTCGAAGCTGTTGGTGGCAAGAATGGTATTCCCGTGCCTTTCGGCGTGCTCTACCGCGAAGACCGCAGCATCTACGAAGAAGACGTCGAAGAGCAGGTGCAAGCGGTTATCGCCAAAAAAGGCCGAGGCGATTTGCGCAAGCTGCTGCACGCCGGCGAAACCTGGCAAGTATCGTAACCGGTTACGGATCTCGATGTAGCAGGTCGTCGTGGTCGGTTTCGACTGCTTTAGCTGAGCCGAATGTGTGAGAAACCCACACGGTAGCCGTGTGGTAGTGGTAGAATGTCGCCGGTGCGGATGCAGGCACGTAACGGTACATATAACCTGCCTGTACCGTCATCGAACCCAATTGATAGCCGAACATGATCCAGGTGCGCACCTGATCGAGCTGGTTGCCCGTAATCTGTGGGGCAAAATTCAGCAATACTTCGTTGCCAACGACCGCAAAGGGAGTCTCATTCCAGAGCCTTATTCCCGTAATCGGTCGGCGAAACGCCATCATATAGCGCACCCTGTGGTTGAAGACAAATCCCGTGTCGGTCTCGCCGTTTGTCACATTCTGCTTGAAGCGCGCGTCGTAGCGCAGGCGGTGGCTGAATGTGTACTTCGTGCCGAGTGGCAGGTTCATGAGTAACTGTGCCCATGGTCTGTGCTCGAAGCGGTCAAGGCGGTCGCTGCCCGAACCGGGGGTCGGCAGAAACCCCCATGCGTAACCACCTGAGAAACTTACCTGTTGGCTCAGGTGGCGCGTGAGGCCATGCCTCGACAAAAAGAAGGATGTCGGCACGAAATGCCAGTCGTTCCACAGCGAATACTTTTCGTTAAAACGATACGAGGTGATGTAGCCAAACCACATCTGTGGTGAGACTTCATCGGTGCGCGCCACTGCCTTAAGCGGGCTGCCGAATGCCACCAGCAGCACGACGAATGTGAAAAGGGAGCTTGCTAAGAGGTTGGTGAGACCCGTGCGCATCAAGGCACGATCTTCCATTCCAGTTTGCCACCAGCGCGCAGCGGTACCACGACACCCGACGCAAACGGAAACTGCGCTGGCACGCTGGTCGGTTCTTTTGTCAAGGTGACCTTCTCTGAGTTGCGCGGCAGGCGATAGAAGTCTGGCCCAAATTCTGACATGAAACCTTCAAGCTTGTCAAGTGCATCGGCTGCATCGAAAACTTCGGCGTAGAATTCTATGCCGGCAAAAGCCGTGTACATGCCTGCGCAGCCGCAGTCATTTTCTTTGGTGTGTTTGGCGTGGGGCGCGCTGTCTGTGCCGACGAAAAACTTCTTGTTGCCCGAAGTCGCCGCGCGCAGCAATCGTTGCCGGTGTTCTTCGCGCTTGAGTACCGGCAGGCAGTAGTGGTGCGGGCGAATGCCGCCCGCAAACATGGCGTTTCGGTTCATCAGCAGGTGGTGCGCCGTGATCGTTGCCGCGACGCTTGTCGATGCCGATTCGACAAAGTCTGCAGCCTCGCGTGTTGTGATGTGCTCAAATACAACGCGCAGAGCGGGAAATTTCGTGACGATGGCGACAAGTTCGGTATCGAGAAAAACTCTTTCCCGATCGAATACATCCACCTTTGCATCGGTGACTTCGCCGTGAACGAGCAGCGGCAGGTCGACTTCTTGCATCGTCTCGAACACGCGATACATGGCCGCGAGAGTCGCCACACCTGCTTCGCTGTTCGTCGTGGCGCCGGCAGGGTAGAGTTTTACCGCATGCACGCTGCCACTCTGCTTCGCCCGGCGAATCTCGTCGGGGGTCGTATCATTCGTGAGGTAGAGCGTCATCAGCGGTTCGAATCTGAGGCCTGCCGGTAATGCGGCAAGAATACGCTGCCGGTACGCTTCTGCTTCAGCGACAGTCGCCACCGGTGGCTTCAGGTTGGGCATCACAATGGCGCGGGCAAATCGTTCTGCGGTGTGAGGCAGCACGGCGGCGAGCGCATCACCGTCGCGCAGGTGCAGGTGCCAGTCGTCGGGTCGGCGTAACGTGATCGTGGTCCCGGCGGGGGCAGGCATGATGCGAAACCGCTCGCTGAAACAGAGCTTCAAGTGCAAAAGTACACGCCAACGCGTCGGGCAATCGCAAACATTCCAGAGTGCAGAACAACCTGCTCACCATTTGCGGCATTTCGACGGTGCGGGCGCTCGCGTCAGACAGCCCGCAGCGTATTGAACGTCTGTTTTTCGACGAAACCAGGGCTCCACTTTTCGCAGAAGCCTGCAGGTACCTGTCGCAGAAGCGCAAGATCTATCGCATGGTGACGCCCGCAGAGCTCAAGAAAATTGCCGACACCGCGCACCACCAGGGCGTCGTAGCCGTGATCCATGCACCCGAGGCGCTGGCGGTAGAGCGGCTCGAACTCGCGCGCAATACACTTTGCCTGCACGATGTACTGAACTCACACAATATCGGCGCGATCTTGCGCACGACCGCGTTTTTCGGAGTGCGCGATATTATCATGAGCCGCAAATCTTACGCAGCCGCAATGACAGCATCGGCCTGGCGCGTAGCCGAAGGTGGCATCTCGCATACGCATTGTTACATTTACGATGATTTTCAGGTTATGCTGGCGCGGGCGCATCGCCGCGGTTGGCGGTGCGCTGCGGCGGTGAGACCTGAAAAGGGCCGGCTACCGTCGCTCGAATCTCTGTTGGCGCGCGCTGCCGACACACGCGTCGTCGTCTGCCTCGGGAACGAAGAAGAGGGTCTGCCGAACGCCTTTATCACCGGCTGCGACGCAAAATTTACTATCATAGGGTCGGGACAAGTAGAATCACTGAACGTGTCAGTGACTGCCGCGCTGTGTCTAGAAAAGATGGAAAAGCATCATTCTGGCCGCCGGCCAGAATGATGTGTGGGGTTAGTTTTTTACGCCCGCCTGCTGTTGACTGCCGCCTGAAGATTCACCCTGCGTCGAGCCTGTCGAGACGCCCATTTCAATTTTGAATTGTTTGACGAGTTCGGCGGCGCGGATTTTTTCTGCGTCAGCTTCGATTGCTTCTTTTGCTTTGTCACCTTTGCTGACCGCCATGTCGAGTTTTACCTCGGCCATTGCGCCTTCTTTCTCAATGCGCTTGACCATCTCATCGTGCGTATGGTCTACCCCGCCTGCGGTGAACTGTTCCATTGTGTCTGCAACTTCTTTCTGCCATTTTGCGCGTTTCGCTGTTTCAATCGCGTCGAGGGCTTCTTTGGTCTTTCTGTCGAGTTCTTTCATGAATGCCACCTTGGCCTGTTCGCCTTTTTCGGCGGCAGCGTTTGCCTGTGCGAGCTGCTGTTCGAGTTTTGCGACCTGAGCCTTATTGTGCTCGAGCTGCAGCGCGTATTCCGCCGCAATATCTTCGCGGTTCTGGCCGATCGCCGCTTTCACGTTGGCGATAAGTTTTGCCTGTTCGCCCTCGAGTTTCTGTTTCTCTTTGTCGACGAGCTTCGCATTCGCCCGCAGCATCGCAATGTTTTCGTTCATTTTGGGAACTTTGTCGCGCATGTCGCGAATATTCTGCTCGAGTATCAATGCCGGATCTTCCATTTCAGAAACCCAACCGCCGAAAATAGAGCGCAGTGCGCGCTTAAAACGTTGCCATAAACTCATGGGTTAAGGTGCGCCGGCTCAATCGCCGGGCAAGCCTTTTTAAGTTTGTGGTTCGCAGTCAAATTCTGGTTGTCTCGCCAAGCCGTCTGACATTTCTGTAAAGTGCACGGACACTCGTGCGGTCAAAATGCAAGAAATTCCGCTGCACCAGATAGACAATTTCATTCTGTTGCTCAAATGGGCGCACCAGAAGGGTTTTTCTGTCACCGAAGAGCATATCATGCAACCGCTGCAGATGTATTTTGGCTCCCGGGATCATGAACACCGCGGCGACCTCGCGAAGAGCCTCGAAGCCCAGCGTAAGATGCGGGAATGGCGCATCGCCGCTAATATCTACCGCCACCTTTTCCATGTACTCTGCTTCGAGGCAGACCATCACCCTCTGGTGAACATGCTGAACGCATTCTTGCTCGATTTGCAGAGCGAAACCGCAATGCGCAAGACCACCTTCGCTTATGAGTTCTTCAAGGCATTCGACTGGCCGCTGAAAAATCTTCAGGCGATAGTCTCGCAAGAAGTCGTGGCGGGAATGGAAAGGGTGTTTGACACGCACGAAGACGTGCATGTTGTCGTATCGCATTCTCTCACGACGAACCAGCGCGAGGCACTGAACGCCGAAGCGCGTGAACTCTACAATCGCATTGAGCTTGCGTATGCGCGCGGCGACGAGACGCAGCTTAGCTACCTGCTCGCGCAGTTTACCGGCAGATTCTGCAATTTTCCTGAAGTGGCGTTTCGCTCTGAGGTCGACGACATCATCGACAAGATCGTCGGTGATAACGCGACGTTTCGCAAAGACATGCGTTCGCGGCTCGCTGTGCGCCTTTTTCAGGCGATCGCGCGCGCCGTCGAAAAGGCAGATATCAAGACTGCTGTACGGGGTATTACCACATACGTCATCACCTTTCAAGATGACCTTGACCTGCCTTACCGCAGCGAACTCGACAATATAGAAGAAAAGATGTATCGGTTTATTGAAAAACACAATCTTTGGCACCGGGTGAAGCTAAGGCCGGGCACCAGCGCAGAAAAATGAATTTCGGAGCAACCGCTTTATGAGTATCAGAATCAGCAAACGCAGTAACGACAAGTGCGCGATCTACCAACTCGAAGGGCGGCTTGATACTGCCGGCAGCGCCATCTTGAAACTTGAACTCGATATGGAGACGCAAAACCCGAACGGAAATATTATTCTTGAAATGAGCAAGGTTACCTTTATCAGCTCGGCCGGCATCGGGGTCACGGTCAAATCGCATTCGATGCTCAAACAAAAAGGTTTCGAGATACGCGTAGCGGCAGCCAATGAAGAAGTGAAGAAGATCTATGACCTGCTGGGATTTTCCAATGTGATTCACCTCTACGCGACGCTCAATGACGCGTTGAAGGATTAACCAGCTCGCGTGAAGTCGCCGCGCAAAAAAATCTCCATTGTCACAAAAGTTTTTTCCGTTTTTTTGGCGATCACGGCGCTCGATCTGTCGCTCATCTATGTCTTTATCGGCAGCGGTCAGATTGAACTGATCAGTCGTAATGGCCTGCTCATGGCAGAGAACGCCGCGCTGCGCATTGTTTCCGAAACCCGCTCGCCAGGTTTTGCGGCGACTTTGACGCAGCAGGGCACCGTCAAAGTGACAGAAAAGCTGCGCGAGAATTCGCTGCCGGGTCTCGTCTCGTGCGAGGCGCGCCGCGGCGATACGGTACTTGAATCCGGTTCTGTTCAGAATTCTCATGTGCTCAGGGCAATCATGCTCTACGAATCAGAAAGACGCCTGTTTGTTTCAGACCTCAACCGCAACGATTTCAGTGCGGGACTCTTTGTGCCTGTGGTCGGGCCGAAAGGCGTGGCTGATACCGTGCTCGTTTGCCAATTGGCGCTGCAATCGCTGCGCGAGTCATTTGCGAGACTCATGCAGCTGAGTCTGCTCATACTCGGTGTGACGCTGCTGGCGCAGGCGGGGCTTGCGCTCTTTATCTATAGGGTTTTTATCAGACGGCTGAGGCAGCTTGAGAGCGCTACGCAGAAAGTCGCAACGGGAGATTTTTCCGGTGAACATAAGGTAGCGCTCCGTTTTGATGAAATTGACCAGCTGGCGCAGAGGTTTCATGAGATGCGAACAGCGCTCGCTGAAAAGACGCGCGTTCTCGAAGACACGCTTTTCGATCTTGAGAAGGTGAATTTTAACCTCGAAGGTGACCTCATTCTGGGTGAAGAGGTGCAGCGCAGTATTCTGCCCGAACCTTCGACCGGCAAGACCATTACGTGGGCGGTGACATACAGGCCGGTCGGCCGTGTGTCGGGCGACTTCTACGACGTGCACGATCTCAAGAGTGGCGCGACCGGCATCTTGCAGTTTGACGCTTCGGGGCATGGTGTTCCGGCTGCGTTGCTCACCATGATGGCGAAGATCAGTTTTGTCGAAGCGATGCAGAAATACGACAGTCCCGCGGCGGTGGTAGCGCACGTGAACGATGAGCTGTCTGCGCACTTGCAAAAAACCGGAAATTTTCTGACTGTCTTCTACGGCATCGCCTACGGCGACGGTCGCTTAGTCTATTGCAGCGCCGCGCACACGCAGGCAATATTCTGGTCGGCAGCGGGCGGCGTGCAGCTGCTCGACCCGACTTCGCTCAGCGTGGGCTTTGCGCCCACTGGTGGCTCTGCTTTTCACAACGCTGAGATTCGGCTGAACACGGGCGACCGTCTGGTCGTGTACACCGACGGCGTGACCGAAACGAACGACAGCGCCGGTTTGCCTTTCGGCGTTGAGCGTCTGTGCGAACTCGTACAGGCGCACGCGCATGAGCCACTCGCAGAGATGCATCGGGCCGTCTCTGAAGCCTGGCGCTCTGCGGTGCCACGCTCTGCGATCGAAGACGACGTCACACTGATGACCATTGCCAAAGCATAAGGATCAATCGCTGTGCAGGTAACCATTTACCATCTGGTCGTCTTACCGCTGGCGTTGCTGAGTACTTTAGCCTCGCTGGGTTTCTTGCGCTACACGACCGAGCTGCAATCGCGTGAGATGCAATACCGGTTGGGCGTGCTTTCTGTGCGCTCAGAAACAATCGACGCCGCTGACCTTTTGGTGCGCCTCAAAGCCGAGCAGGCGCAAAATGCTCTGAAGCCTGCAAGAGCGCAGCTGCCAAAAGAAGAGCTCGCGACCCTTGCCGCATTCACAGAGTTCCATTATTCCCCCGCGAGTCAAAATGGAATGCTTTTTGCAGAAAAGCTGGTGAGCCAAATGATGAAGGGGTTACAACGTCTCGCGGGAATCGATCCGCCTGAACATGTATATGCAGAAAATGGCGTCGACCTGCTGGCACTTGCGTATAATCTTGAGCGGCGCCGTTATTTTGGCGAAGCGCTGGTGACTTTCAAGAAGGTCTACCTTGCAGAGCACCTGCCGGCCGTGCACGATTTTGCCGGGCTGCATTCAGGTTATTGCCTTTTCTTTCTCGGCGAGTACAAACTGGCGCGAGAAGCCTGGCTCGCGGTCGCAGAAACGGGCGGGTTGCACAATCAACATCTGGCGCGAAAATTACTCTTGTGGTTACAGAAATTCGAGCATAGTCGGGCCCGCGCCTCGCGCGTTGCAGACCGACGCCGGCGTGCCGAATCACTCTACCGCATTCTGGCTTATAAAGAGAGTCTTGAAGCGTTGCTCGCGATGGCCGATCGCGAACGCGACGCGGCGTATTATTATCTGCGGGGCAGAGTCAACGAAGGGCCAGGCAACTATGGGGCTGCAGTTGAAGATTTTTCACAAATCGTCAAAATGGCCCCGCGCGGCGATCTGGCAGTCAGCGCCAACAGGCGGATGTTGCTCATGGGCACCGCCTACCGGCCCGACGAACAATTGGCACGTCAATCGGCTGCGCGCGCACGCGCTGCAGGCGATACTGCTTTTCTGGGTGTGATTGCACCGCTGAATGCGATTGCACCCGCAGCTTCGATCACCACCGGCAGCGAAATGCAGAGCGAGGCTGCCATAAAGAGCCTAATTGGACCGGCAAAGCCGAAACCAGCCGCTGCGGCCCCCCTGCGTTATGTGCGCATCCGCACGCACGATGGGGCTATCATCACCGGTCGCCTGCTCGAACTGAACCGAACGCATGCCGTGTTACTCAATGAAAATGGCAGGTTTCGCATCCCGCGCGCCGACATCGCTTCGCAAGAAAACGTGTCCGGTAAGTAGCAATCAGTCCTCTTCATCATATGAAATGCTCGCGTTTTGCAGGGGTGTTGCCACGGCTGGCAAACAGTAAAATAGTTGTGCGAGCTATTCTCGATACAATTCTGGCGGCGCGGTGGCACAGCAGACAGAACCTGAAAATATGCTGCGTGATCTCTACGCCGCAGAGGGGCCGAGGTTGTACGGTTACCTGGTGAAAAAGGCCGGGGTAGACCTGGCGCAAGATATTGTTCAAGAAGCTTTCACCCGGCTGTTTGTTCGTCTTTCGCGTGCGGCTGATGTTGCCAATGCCCGGGCGTACCTTTACCAGATTGCCCGTCACCTGCTGTACCATGAGGCGGCTTTTGCCCGCCGCTTCGCCGGCAGCGATGCGTTGCTCGATAACCGGGCGGCAGAAACAGATTCTGGCACCGCCGAAGGTTTGGCAGAGAAAGATCTTTTGGCCGTGCTCAACACGTCGATCGGGACGCTCAACGACAAAGAACGTGAACTTTTTGAAATGCGGTGGAACCTCGGTTTGACGCAGGTTGAAATCGCTGTCGCGCTGAAGAAAAGCGAACGGCAAATTCGCCGCGATCTCGAAAAGCTGGTGACGAAACTGAGGTCGCATTTTCGCGAACAGGGCTGGCAGAATGCGGCTGAGGCGTTGCAGGGATAACTATGGATAAGCAACGTATCAGTGAAGACCTGTTTCGCCTGCTGCAAGAAGGGGACGCTGCGATTTCGAAAGAATCGCCTGTTCATGAGCTAGCGCAAAGCTCCAGAGCCCGGTTACCTGAAAATCCGCCTCAGATTCTCTGGCGAAATATTCAAAACAACATCGTGCAGGCGGCGACCCCGACTTTAATCGAACGCCTGCGGCAGATATTATCTACCCCGAGAGTGCCGGTGTTTGCATTCGCGCTCGTCGCAATTATTGGTTCGGCATTTTTTCTGATCAACCGTGCGACGGTACCTGCGCAGGTACCTCTGGTAGAAATCACCGCCACCTCACCACAGAAGAAAGGCGCTGTGTTCGTTGCGCGCGGGCTTCGTATTGAAGCTGCGACTGCGGGCAATATCAGGCGCATCGGTGGTGCTACAGAGAAGATTGTGTTTGAGAGCGGCACGTGGTCGGTGGCGCTGGCGCACAACGAATTGCAGCAGCGAACGCAGTTTGTCTTTCCAGGGGGAGCGCTTGAACCTCTGGGGACCGCATTCACGATAGATATTTCTCATGCGGGAACGGCTGTAAAGCTGACCGAAGGTAAGATTCGACTGATGGAATATGAATCTTCGAAAAAAGTCTGGCGCACCAGCGAAGTCTCGGCGCCCTTTCAAGGCGTCATCAAACCAGAACAAGTTTTTGCCGACACGCCCGAAGAGGCCGCAAAGGTGGATGAAAAACCGAAGCCAGCTTCACGCTATGCGGCTCTTGCGGGTAAACAGGTTGCGATTGAGCTCAAAAACGGCGACCGCCTTTCGGGACTTATAAAATCCGCAACACCCGGCAGGCTGGTGCTGCAGTCTTCGGCCGGAACCATGTTTGTGCGCGAATCAGACATACTGCGCATAGAACCCAAATAATATGCTGCGGCTGCTTATCATCATGCTTCTCACGATTCCGCTCAGCGCGACGGTAATCGTACAAAAAAACGGTGATGTTATCAGCGGCAGAATTCTTGAAGAGCGCGCTGACAAATATATCTTTCAGAGTCCTTATGGTAAACTGCAGATCGCGAAAGCAAATGTCAGCAAGATGATTCTCGACGAGAAAAAGATTGAGCTCACCGAAGTGAAATACAAGAATACGACGGTCAAGGCGCGGCTGGTGGCCGAACAAGATAACACTTCGGTCTATCTGACCGACGACGGGCGCACGATTCGCACAGAAAGCGAACCCAAACCCGTCGAGCCGGTGGTCAAACGGGATGATTTCATAGTTGCGTTTTCGGGCGGCTATGGTTGGTCAACTTTTCAACAAGTGGATACGAATCCAGCCTCAGCGGGTTCAGGAATGCCGCCGCTCGAGCAGGGGCTGCATATTGGTACCCTGGCGTTTTCGTCAGAGGGCCATTACCTGCTTTCGTCGTATTGGGGCATCGGTGCTGCCGGAAGCGTCTATCTATGGAAGGGCTCTGCTAACTTAAGTGCACAACCGCCGCAGATTTCTTATAGCAGTGAAATTCAGAACAGGTCGCTCTTGTTTTCGCCGTCACTGATGTTTTCGCTGTTGGGCAACCTGGGCTCGCAGAGTGCGCATGATTTCCGTGTTGAAATTCATCCCGGGGTTTCCATAAATGCAGCAAACCTCGAGCTTGCGCTGCGCAACGCGGCCGGCAACTACCCGACAACGGCATCTGCTTCGGGCAACAACATGGCGTTCAGCCTTGAAGGTAAGATCAGTTATTTGTTTCCTATATTTGGATCGTTGCGACTGAAGGCCTCATTTTCGTACGCTCGGATCTTTCATAATGGTCTGTATGATACCGGGCTCACGGGCAATACGAGTTTTCCCGTAAACGACGGTTTCAAGAACGATTTCGATGCAGTGCTACGGCGAGACGCCACGAACCCCCAGATTCTGATAGGTCAGCTGGGGGTGGAATATGGTTTCTGAGAAATCAGGCCGAGCATATTTGCGCGCCTTTCGGCGATTTGACTACTTCGGATAATAAAACGGCAGGCTGACGGTTTGCCCCATCACGGCAAATTCAACCGCTGACGTGAACCGGTAGTCGGTTGTGCTGAGGTCGCGCAGTTTTGGCACGAGCTCTACGATATTTCTGCCAGAGAGGTTCACGGGAATCGTGATCGATGAATCTGCCTGCTTTGCGAGAGTCTGGTTCTGTTTCACCCCATTCACAACACGCGTGCCCGCTGCCGTGAAGTCGTATTCAATGCGGGGTACCTTAACTTCAAACGGATTCGGGTTGCGCACATTGAATTTCAACGAAAATGTCGCCTGCGGATTCAGTGGGTTTGAGAGGTTCATGCGCTCAAAATCGAGTGAGCCGAAATGCACCTGTGGCAGCTTGGGTACGGGTACAACTTTGTTTGCTTCAATCGGCACGTTGATTGACCCGATCAGTTCGTTGACGTAGATGCCGACGGCGCCGGCCAGGGCTACGTTAACCGAGTCTTTTTTCGCGATATCGAAAATGGCTTCGACTGTTTCAACGTAGCGCACGCGCTGCACGATGGTGAAGTTTGTTGAATCATTCGCTTTGATCGCGACATTCTTGTCATTCTGCAGATCTACCATACGCTTGCCATCGACGCTGATTTGAAATGCGAGCTTGCTGAAAGTGATGCCAAAGCTTACTTTGTTACGAATGGTATAGATATACTCGAGATCTGCACCTTCAAAGTCAAACCCACGAAGGTTCACTTCTTTCAGAGTAATATCAGGCGCATATTCGCTGAATCTGCCCTGAAGAAGGGCACACGAGGTGAAAGTAAAAACAGAAAAGGCTGCCATAGCAGCGAGCAGGTAACGACGCATCGCTCTACGGTCAATGGCGAACGGTGCCGTCAAGATTTTTGTTTAGACTTATTGATTCGGTGGCGGCGCCGCCAAATCAATAAGTCATACTTTAGAAACTCCCGATATTCACGATCTTGGGGCCGCCACCGGCAGGGGCTATAATTGAAACCGGGGCGGGCATGCCCTTTGCAGGGTCATCCTTGGCGATCCAGATTTTGTAGCGCGGGCCGGCAATCTTGCGCGCGCCGTAACCTTCGCCGTTCGAGATCGTTTTGTTCACGCGCGTAATCTTTACGGGGTAAGCGTAATGCCTGAAGTTATTGAAGTCTTTCTTGAAGCCGAACTGGCGGGTGTTGCTGCTGATGGTTCCGTCGTCGTTCACAAGCGAACCGCCGGCCAAAGCGTTGAACTGGCCTGCGGCGGCGTCGATCGATTTGTTGTCATGCAGCAATGTTGCATATGCGTCGACAACCGCCTTCACTTCTGCTGGTAATTCGCTGACGGGAATGTCATCGTGTTTGCTCTGCGCGAACAGAAGCGTGGTTGCAGTCATCAGCGTCAGGATTGCTATTCGTAACGTTTGCATCGCCACGCGTAGCAGCCTTGGTCGCCGGGTAAAGTTAAATGCTAACCGGGTGGCCGTCAGCGTTTTTTGGCGGCTGCACGCGCAATGTCGGCCAGCGTGAGGTTCCATTTGCAGAGCAGTTCAGATTTTTTACCGAGTTCGCGCAAGAAATTCTTCTGGCAGACTGCAGTGTCGCTGAAACCCGTAAGCAGAAACATGTGCTTCTGTTTCAAAAGCTCGGCCTGCGCATGGTTCTTGTCGAACCCCCGGGGTACGCGCACCGTTTTGTCGTCTGCGCTCAGATCGGGAAATGCCTTGCGCAATCTGGCATCGCCTAGCTGCCGAACGATTCGGCTTGAGGCGGATACGATATCGGTCTGCAGCGCAGCGAGCACCGGCTTCGCCGGGCGGTAATAGCCTGCGCCAAAGAGCGACTTACCGCCTGGCTCGACGTGTATGTAGTACCCGGGTATGGTGTCAGACTTGCGGCCACCGGCGCAGATAAATGCCGCAAGGTGCGTCTTGTAAGGCGCCTTGTTGTTACTGAAGCGCACGTCCCGGTAAATTCTGAAAAGGCAGCTTTTGGGCTCGATCGAGCCGACCGATTCATCAAATTCGCTCAGTACAAAAATTAATCCGCCGACAAGGTGAGAAAAATTCTGCTGAGCGGTCTCGAGTTCTGCGCGGTGTTTATCGAGCCATTCGCGGTCATTATGCCGTGCGAGCGTCTTTAAGAATTTCAAATCAGCGGCGGTCACGGGAGCAAGGGTGTTTTGCCACTGCCGTTAGCAATGATTTTCCGCATTTGCCCGTGGTCGCGCCAGGCACACAAGCTACGGACACGAATGTCTTTAACAATTTGACGGTGCGCTTCACAAAAAAAATAAACGCCTATGAGTCCGCTGGCAATCGAAACTGAAAATGTCAAATTTGAGATCAGCGGCGAAGTGATCGCGAAAATGCGCCGCTTCTGGCGCGAGCACGATTTTACGATGGGCATTGACCTGCTCGACGCGCAGCATATGTGGCTGATTGCGCTCGTGTTTCATATTGAGAGTTTACTGAAGGCCGCAGCGCGTGACGAACACGAGATCGAAGGCGTGCTCAGAGAATGTATCGCCTACGCTCAGACGCATTTTCGCGCAGAAGAGATGCTGCTGCATGCGTTGAAGTATCCTGAAGAAGAGGGGCATGCCAAACAGCACCGCAATTTCGTGACCAACATACAGCAGCTCGTCTCAGGCGTGGGTGAGCAGAGCGGCGACGCTGCAAGTCTGGGCAAATTTCTGCAGAACTGGCTGGTACAGCACATAAAAAAAGAAGACATTGCCTATTGCAATTTTCTGCGGCAATCTGGCTTCGATGCAAATGGTTATTTTCAGAGTGTGATTGCCTCGGGTTCAGAATTCAGCCTGACGGCGCAGCAGCTTGAACTGCACGCCGCAATTATCGAAAACAACGAAATTGTACCCGGCGTCTCAGATACTGTGCTCGCTGAAATTCGACGACTGTGGCGCAGCTATTCGATCAGGCTGTATGTGCCTCTGATCGATATGCAGCATCTGTGGCTCATCAAGATGGTCGTCGAACTGGAAATTTCTCTGAAAGAAGACTATGACAAGCGCGCGCATCTGCTTGCTGAGATGCTGCCCGAGGTCAAGCGCTACGTTCATGAGCATTTTTCGGCCGAAGAATTCATGATGGAAAAGCTCGGCTACGAAGTGCGCGCTGCGCACAAGAAGCAGCACGCTGCGTTCGTTAAGACGGTCGAAGAGCACAACACCGACTACATCGCCGGCACGCGCAGCGCTGCGACGCTTCTGGTGCGCGACCTCAAAGACTGGTTGCTCTCGCATATTCTGATCGAAGATGCCAAGTTTGCCAAACTCTGCCGCGAAAAGAACGCCGAGGCGTTGCAGGTATCCAAACAGCTGATCGCCGAAAAAATGGTGCAATTTAAGAAAGCACAAATTCTGTTATACCAGTACGCTACGGGCCAAACCACCAAATAGCTGCCAAAAAGCCAAAAAAATCATCAAGGTCTCAAAAATTCTGACGAAACTACCATTAGGGGCGAGAATAACAAAAAAATGATAAAGAGGATTAGATACGGGTCTAAATCCTTATTAACTTCGCTCAGTCTCTTTCAACGTGATTCAGGTTGTTTCAATCTGGTTTCACATAGTTATACCTAAACTCCGTAGATAGACTCAAGTGGTAGGGCGCGGCAGAAAGCTGCCGTACTCTGCCTGTAACACCGCTCGATACCGCCGGCCTTTCCCAGCGGTGCAGGGCAGCAAGCCAGGGAAGGCTTGGTAATGGGTTCTGTACCTGTCGCGAAAAGGGCAGAACCTCGCAGGTGTTCATAAAAACAACGGAGGGTTTATGATTATCAACCACAATATGAGTGCGATCAACTCGCACCGCGTGCTGAAGTTTCAGCACGAAGAAGTCAGCAAGAGCATGGAGAAACTGTCGAGCGGCATGCGTATCAACCGCGGCGGCGACGATGCTTCAGGTCTTGCGGTTTCTGAGAAAATGCGTACACAGGTGGCGGGTCTGCGCCAGGCTGAACGCAACACCGAAGACGGCATGAGCATGATTCAGACGACCGAAGGGTATCTGAACGAACTCAGCGAACTGCTGCAGCGCGTGCGTGTACTTGGTGTACAATCTTCAAACGGTATATATACCGCAGAAGACCGCCAGATGATGCAGGTAGAGGTCTCTCAGCTTATCGATGAGGTAGACCGCATTGCTTCTCAGGCTGAATTCAACACAATGAAACTTCTGCAGGGCGACTTTGCGCGTACTTCTGCGACGGCTTCTATGTGGTTTCACATTGGCGCCAACATGCACCAGCGTGAGCGCGTGTTCATTACCACTATGACTGCTGCTGCGCTCAACCTGCGCACACAGGCCGGCGGTATCGAGTCGATCTCCACTGCAGCGAAAGCGAACAGCATGATCGGCCTCATGGACGAAGCTTTGTACCAGGTGAACAAACAACGTGCGAACCTCGGTGCATACTTCAACCGCCTCGAGCACGCAGCTAAAGGCCTCATGAACGCCTACGAGAACATTCAGGCATCTGAAAGCCGAATCCGCGATACGGACATGGCAGAAGAGATGACCAAGTTCACGAAGAGCCAGGTCTTGATACAGAGTGGTACGGCGATGTTGGCGCAGGCCAACGCGAAACCACAATCAGTGCTGGCTTTGCTTAGATAGAAGTTTGTAGCACACGTGCGAAGCACGTGTGCTACAAACAAGTTTTACGCAAGGGCAGCACAGGCTGCCTTTTCGTGTTTGTCATACTAGATTTATTCTGATGGGTCTTGGCAGACACCCATTTCGCAGCGCACCGCGCTGCGAAATGGGTGTCTGATTGGGAGAGACCCGTCACGCGGGTGACGGAGCTTTTGCCGCAAGGATGCGACAACAGCGAAGTCTCGATCAACCGGCACTCTATGTGGCTGAGCAAATTCGCAACATCTGGTTTGGCGAAGCCAAACCAGATGTTGCAACAAGAATTTGCCAGTTGCAAATAAAGACAAAGGAGTGTCTATGATCATTCGCAACAACGTGAGTGCAATCAATGCACACCGGGTTCTCAAGTTCAATGAGTGGGAAACTGACAAGTCCATCGCGCGACTGGCTTCAGGTGAGAGAATCACCAAGTCGGCCGACGATGCGTCGGGTCTTGCCGTCTCAGAGAAAATGCGAACTCAGGTGCAGGGATTGCGCCAGGCAGAAAGAAATACCGAAGACGGTATCAGCTTCGTGCAGACAGCCGACGGTTACCTTAACCAGCTCGGCGATCTGCTGCAGCGGGTACGCGTGCTGGCCGTTCAGTCGGCCAACGGTATCTACACGGCAGAAGACAGGCAGTTGATGCAGGTTGAGATTTCTCAGCTCGTCGACGAGGTAGATCGTATCGCCTCGCAGGCTGAGTTCAACCGATTCAAGGTGCTGCTCGGTGACTATGCAAGAACCTCAAAGACAGCGTCGATGTGGTTTCACATGGGAGCCAACATGCACCAGCGCGAACGCGTCTTCGTCGGCACGATGACCGCCAATGCCTTCAAACTGAAGGAAAACGGCGCGTCTGAGTCGTTGTCGACGGCGGCACAGGCCAATGACCTCATTGGCGTGGTCGACGAGGCGTTAGGCAAATTGCTGAAGCAAAGGGCCGACTTGGGGAGCTACTCTAACAGGCTGGAAATGTCTGCGAAGGGTTTGATGAACGCTTATGAAAACATACAGGCGTCAGAGAGCCGCATTCGCGATGCAGACATGGCCGAAGAAATGGTCCGTTTTACGACGGGTCAGATCTTGCAGCAGAGTGGTACGGCGATGCTCGCCCAGGCGAACCAGAAACCAGCAAGTGTCATGCGACTGCTTGGTCGTGACTAAAGCGTGAACCGGAGCCGCCGCAAGGCGGCCCCGGTTTTTTTTTGCCATCATCGTAAAAATTAGCTATCCTCACCTCTGGCAGGAGCAACCGCTCGGTAAAGTTCGGTTTGGTGGTGGTACGTAGTACCACCACCAAACCGTTATTAAGAGAGGAAAGTCCGGACACCAACGGGGTACGGGGCCAGAGAGATCTGGACTATCAGGATTTCTCACGAAATCCCGCTAGATGAAAAGTGCCACAGAAAACAAACTACCAAGGGCGATTCGCTCGCGAATCGCCCTTGGAAAAGGTGAAAAGGTGCGGTAAGAGCGCACCGCGCGGCCGAGAGGTTTGCGGCAGGGTAAACTCCCCCGGGTGCAATTTCGAGCAGCTACGGATTTCTTTAAGGGTTTCGGCCCGGCTGACCCCAGTCGAAATAGCGTAGCGGGTAGAAAGCGAAGAGCTGCGGGGTATAACCCGCAGACAAGACAAATGGTTGTGGGCGGCATGCGGCGACGAATGCCGTTACAGAATCCGGCTTATGAATGCCAGACGCCTCGCGCAGGGCCCTTGGGCTCGGTGCGGGGCTTTTTTAGCGATTACGCGTAGAATTACGCATTTTTTGTCGTAGATATACCTATGCTTGACGTCAGACATACCTGTAACTATCTTAGCATGGATAGTTTTTTCTCGCAAGATAAAGAATGAAAGGTCGTAAATTATGGGAATAGTGCTGTGTGTCGATGATTCAGAGCCCATGCGTAAATTGGTGTCTCTGGTTCTGGCGGTGGCGGGGCACCAGGTGACGGTCGCCTGCTGTGGAACCGAGGCTCTGCAAAAGCTCAGGGAGCAGAAATTTGACTTGCTTGTCACCGATGTCAATATGCCGGGCATGAGCGGCCTTGAGCTGATCGCATTCGCCCGTCAAATTTGCCCTGAGATGCCGATTCTCGTGCTCACCACCGAGAACCAAGAGCGTATGAATTCGTTTGGCCCGGCGCACAGTGCCGACGGGTGGGTGCAGAAGCCATTTCAACCGAGGCTTTTCGGCGAACTCGTCAGTCGGCTAATTGGGTAACGGTCAACGATACCCTTGCTCCACTGCGAGCTTAAAGGGCACCGGAAATCTTATTTACGCCACGGCGGCGACGATTTGGCATCGCGCGTGACTTCTTCGTTAATATGGGTACTGATAGCGGTCTACATCGGCTTCTTTGTGTTTCTGCAAAAAGTCATGAAGGAGTCGTAAATGGTTCTCGGACACTATGCATCCGCATTTCTCGTGCGCCCGCATCTGCCGCAGGCGCCGTTCTGGCTCTTGCTGCTGACCGCGAACCTCGCCGAGTTCTTGTGGCTGGCGCTCGCGCTCGTCGGCGTCGAACCCACAAAACCCGATTCGATTCTTGATGCGACGTTTAATAACCTCGACGTACACATGACATACAGCCACAATGTTGTGCCGAACCTGATTCTGGGTGGTGTCGTGTTCATGCTGGTGCAACTGATCTGGAAAAACAAGAAGCTCGCACTGGGCGCAGCGTTTTTAACCTGTTTGCATGTCTGGTCAGATTTTATTGTCGGATTTCAACACGAAATGCTCGGGCCCGACTCGATGAAGATCGGGCTCAATTCTTACGGACGATTTCCCTACGCCGCAATTCTGATCGAGTGGCTGTTCGCGCTCGGCTGCCTCACGTATTTTGTCTGGGCAGAAAAAACAAAGGGTCGCACTCTGGCGCGCAAAAAAATTGTGCTGCTCTATGTCGCCTTCACAATCGGCATTCTTTCATGGCTGCCGAATGCTTACACACCGATGCGGCAGCTTTTTTCGGGTTTCTGAAAAGAAACCCGAAAGCAGACGCCGATTATTCGCTTTGGCCGCGGCGAAAGCTCCAGAAGCTGCTGTAGACGTCGTCTTTTTCATAGCCGCAGTTCGCGCATTTGTAGTGGTAGATTTCGTCCCAGTGCACGTCGCGTGAGAAAATTCCGGGGTCATAATCTTTTGGGTTGTCGAATGATTTGCCGGTAACCTTAAGTTTGCGCGTCTTGCATTTCGGGCACTTGCTCGTCATCAGCCAGCCGAATATGAGATAACCGACAAACAGCCCGGCGATCACGAGAATCAGCCAGGGCGTCATGCCACGAAATAAATCGGCGAAGCGAAAATTTTTCTGCGTCTCGTCGCTGTATGTCACGACCGCGTGTTCACCCGATTCGTCGATGCGAAGCGAATTCACAAAGTGGCTGTCGCGAAATTCGCCATACCACACAGCCGATCGCTCACGGTTTTTCCAATCCCTGTCTTTTGGGGCCTTGCGCTGCACCACGAGATTCGTGTAGATCGCCTCGAATTTCGCCCGCGGGTAATAACAAACGAATGAGGATTATCCACTTCAAACGCCGTCTCGTCCCAGCTCTGTGGGTTTGACACGTCTTTTGCAGAACCTCCAAACTGGTCGGCTGCCATTCCCGGCTCGATGCCGCTGAACGGGTTTTGTGCGAATCTGGCCGCCGGAAAAATCAGCGCGAGCAGCAATAGAGTTCTTGCGAGCATAGTGAGTCGTGACGTGGCGTTAGCAGAGTGTAAAGTCTGAATAGCGGGGCCGAAGCCCCGCATTCTTCTACTCTGTTTTGACCGGTGACGTGAGCGCGCCTTTACAGGCGTCACTGAGCTGCGCCTCGTTTTCTTTGAGGCACTTGATGATGCGGCCTTCGCCGGC
Source organism: uncultured Leptospiraceae bacterium (assembly GCA_942492915.1). GTDB lineage: Bacteria > Spirochaetota > Leptospiria > Turneriellales > Turneriellaceae > Turneriella. The sequence continues at coordinate 2,238,129 of OW818662.1, read as the reverse complement.
CTTCACCTGCTTGCAGAGCTTCTTGTAATCAGCCTTGCAGGCTTTTTTGATGTCACGGCTCTTTTCGCGCACCAGCGCAATGTGGTTCTTGCAGCCGTCAGAAAGTTCGGCTTCGTGCTCTTTCATGCACTGCCACATGCCCTTGTGGTTACCTTTGATAACGTTGCCGCACAATTTTTCACGATCGGCGCTGCATTCGCCTTTGGCCGAGATGGCGCTTGCACCGATGAGTGCTGCGATAGCAAATATCATGTATTTCTTCATTAATAGCTCCTTGGCGGCGAGGGTAGGCCTGCAGCCGCAGAGGTATTACGTGCGAAATGAGGATATCGGCCGATAATTGTTTTTTTATTTTCGCGCCGTCGCACGAAAATAAAAAAATCTACCCCCATGCATAAATTCGTCGATGAAGTATTAATTCGCGTTCAGGCGGGTAAAGGCGGCGCGGGAGAAATTTCGTTTCTGCACGAGAAGTCTGTTGAATTCGGCGGCCCCGATGGCGGCGACGGTGGTGGTGGCGGCGATGTGATCTTCACCACTTCTGAACAGCTGCTGGCGCTCTCGCACATCAGGCCTGAACAGGTCTATAAAGCGCGCAATGGCCTGCCCGGCGAAGGTTCGAACTGCAACGGCAAAAAGGGGCGGGATCTCGTTATCAGGGTGCCCTTCGGCACTCAGGTGATCGACCCGGCTACGGGTGCGATCTTGCACGACTTTACAGAACCCGGAACCTACATCGCGGCACACGGTGGCCGCGGCGGCAAAGGCAATGCATTCTTTCGTACCTCGCGCCGGCAGGCGCCGCGGTTTGCGCAACCGGGCGAAGAAACCGAGGAAAAAGAGTTTTTGCTCGCGCTCAAGATGATTGCCGATGTCGGTCTTGTGGGTTTTCCGAACGCAGGCAAATCGACGCTGCTGAAGGCGCTGACCCACGCAAACCCTAAAATTGCGAGCTATCCGTTCACAACATTGTCGCCGAATATCGGCGTCATTGAAGATCTGGTGGCGCGGCCCGTGATCGTTGCCGACATTCCCGGTATTCTCGAGGGCGCGTCGAAAGGGTACGGGCTGGGGCTGTCGTTCTTGAAGCACATCGAGCGCGTACGCATTATTATTTTCGTCATCGATCTCGAAAATGCCTACGTCGAAGATGAGATGCATATTCTGAAATCAGAGCTTGAAAGTTACAGCCCTGAACTACTGAACAAACCAGCGCTGCTGGTTCTCAACAAGATCGACCGTTTTGATGACAAAAAGTTTCTCAAAGACCTGATTGTCTCGTACAAGAAACAGGGCCTCGACCCTATTCCCGTTTCGGCGCAGACGGGTGAAGGCATCGACCGTGTACGAACCGATCTTGCGCGACTACTGAAGGCCGCGATAAAAGCTGCGGTCGCCGAGAGTAAGCCGATTGCCAAGAAACCTTTGGCGCCACGCCTGGCGAAGAAGGCAGCGCTCAAGAAGATCCCGGTTAAGGCGGCAAAGAAGAAAGCTGCGGCCAAGCCCGTCAAAAAAGCCGTACCCAAAAAGAAAACAGCAGCTGCGAAAAAGAATACCGCGAAAAAAGCAGCGGCTGGCATCAAGTCCAAAGCAAAGAAGACGACTTAGCCTTTTCGACTTAAGGCAAATACCACGCGGCACCAAAATTGGTGCGTCTGAAATGCGCGCCGAAGTTCGTTTTGGTAATCGTGACGCTGCCAGACTTGATCTGTTTCAGATTGAATACCCTGCCGTTGATGAATTTTTGATCGCTGCTGCTGAAAGTTTCGTTTCTGAGCACCGCGATACAGAGTGCACTGCGGGCAGGTATCGTGACCGTGAGCGAAGGGCTTTCGGTTTGGTTCAGGGGAACATGACTTGAGAAATCCACATCGTTGTCTTTCATTGCATAAAGACCGAGCTTGCGCGCGCTAAAAATCGGCGTGCCTGCCTGCGGGCTACCAAACTGAAGGCTGACTTGCCGGTTTTCGCCGTGCTCGTTTACGATCATAATAAAATTCTGAAACGAGCAACTGCATAATGCGAGCAATAGCAGCGGCAAGAGCCGAACTGTGCGCCGTTTGTTTTTCAGCGCCGGAGAAGATGTGTCGATAAATTCTGCAATCATAAGGCTCATTCAACGAGACCGAGCCGGTAGCCGACCCAAAATTCAAATAGCAGCCTGTCGGCAAATGTGACACGCGCATTGTCGAAGCCCTGCGTCGAATTCAGTACGAAACCCAGCCTGCCGCCGACGCGAAACGGGTCGGTCTTGTACGTGTAGCCGAATGCGAATGCGCCGGGGGGTTGGACAAAATTTGGTACACCTTTGCCGAAGCTTGCATGGTTCAGCATTTCGAATGCAGGGGCAAAAATGTGCGATTCGGTTTCGAACTCGGCCTGCAGCCTTAGCCAACCATAGAGCAGGTTCGCGTCACCGTTCAGAAATATCATGCTGAAGCGAATCGGCGCATGGGGAAAAAGCGTGACGCCTCCCGAGGGGTAAGCCTGCGAAAGGCGGGTATCGACTGCCGCCGACGTTGTGGTCGTGCCCGATGTGTCTGCAGAGGTGCGGCGCGCAAGTGTTGCGAGCGCCGCAAAGCCAACGTGCCAGCGCACGAACCCAGAGTCGGCGAACGCCGAGGCGTGCAGATACGATGAAAAATAGCCGTTGATGCGGTACGTGTTACCCAGCCGCGTTTCGCTGTGCGATCCGACAGATAAACCCTGGTATGAAAGCAAGAGGCCCGGCACATAAAAACCCGTGAGCCTGGCCATGACACGCGCCTGCTGTCCCGGCGCACTGATGTAATCGGTTTCCCCGACATAGGCCGGGTCGGCGAAACTCTGTACAAACCTCGCTGCCCCGTAAGCGGCAGAGAGTTCAGCAGCTCTGTCTTTGGCGTTTAACTGTAGCGCGGGTAAAGCCGCGGCAAAAAGTAGAACTGAAACACGGGCCTGGCGCAAATCGCTGCCCTGACACTAAGTATCACAGCGCAGCATTCAGAACCGACCCGAGACCGATGCGGCAAAATAGATTGCGTCGGTCAGCGAAACGCGCTGGAGTTCGCTTTCGTAATAATTGATGCTTATTCCACCCCTGAGACCCACCATCACTTTGCCGAAAATCAGATTCGGTTGCAAGAACAGTGTCGCGTTGGGGTAAAGCCCGACGCCGAGGTCGACTTTCACCATCGAGGCGACGGGAATACGAAAGTAGGTCTGCAAATAATCGCGCTGGTATTCAAATGTCTCGCGGCCGGCGCTGATCACGTATTGCAGATCGTTATGCCCGCCCCAGGCAAGGCGAAAAGTTGGCAGTACAAATGCGTTGACGAAGCCCGCTCCGCGACCCGGGACCTCTTCTACGCCGGTGACGTTTCCGTTTGAATCGACGATGCGCCGGGTGCGACTACCTTCGTTTTCAATCGCAACAGTGACAGTAAGGCCCAAATCAACTTCGAGATCGCGTTTACCAAAACCGAAAAAAAAGCCAAGTCCCGGTCGTGTCGCCGAAGCAAGTGTTGCGTTCACTGCATCAGCGTTGATAGGCGCACCCGTCTTGGGTATCGCGACGTTGCTGCCGTTCAGAATGCTCCAGCCGGTGAGCTGGCCGCCGATGCGCAAATATTCTGTACCCGCAAAAATTTCCTGCAAGGTTGAATCCGCAGCGTTGCCCTTGATGCGATACGGCACTTTGACCGTGAATTCTATATTGCCGGTCATCGCCGGCGATTTGAGGTAGTCGGTCTTGTCTTCGGCCACGTAGCGCGGGTCGGTGTAGCCTTCGAGCCGATTGCCCTGCGAAAATGAGGCAAAAATTTCATAACGATCAATCGGGAGGGGTGGCTGCTCGGCAACAGCAGTGCTCGCAGGTGCAGCCGGCGCAGCCAAAGGCAAATTTATCGTTTCGGCGCTCTTGGCCCGTGCGGGCTCTGTCTTGCGCTTCGCCTGAGAAAATTGCGGCAGGGTGCAGGTGAGAACAATAATGAGGATAGGTAATGTTCTGGTCATTCTACATGAATACCGACGGCCCGCCAGCAGCAAAGCAAATTTTTCTCGCCTGATAGGTGGTCACATGTACTTGCACGAGGCAACATTCAATACCCGATGGCAAAGAAACGTGGTCCGGTCACGGTGAAAGATTGTCCCGAATAGGCAGGCAGGCCGTTGGTTACATTGTAGACGGCAATGACATCACCCGCCGAGCCCGTGTCGTTCGCGAGTTCTGCCGTATAGAGACACTTCTCGTCGCGCGACAGCGCCATGCCGTATGGCTGCGTCTGCTGCGGGGTTGTCGATGGCGGCGCGAGTGCGGTCAGTTCGCCTGTCGTCTCGTTAATCGAGAAGCGGTAGATAGCATTGGCGGTATTGCCTGCGGCAAAAAGGTAATTGGTGCCAACCGCGAGACCGATCGTGCGCGAACCCGCTGCCATGGGGGCGGCAATCTGCGTCAGCTGGCCTGTGGTGCTGTTTCGCGAATACTGTGACACCGAACCCGTGCCCGATGAATTTGTTGAGTAGACGAAGTTGCCTGTGTTATGTACAAAGATCGACCATGGGTTCGCGGCTGTGGGTATAGTCGGGGTTCCCAGCGCGGTTAAGAGGCCTGTCGTCGGATTAATGCTATATTGCCGAATCAGGTTGCTGTTGTAGTCGGTGATGTACAGGTGGTTGCCGACCAGCGCAGTGAACCAGATCTGCGTTGCGGTGCCGAGGTATTGATTGGGGTTTGAGAATTGGGTGATTGTACCCGAGGTCTGGTTCTGCGAAAAGAGCCCGATCGAGCCGTTGGTTCGGCCATCGGCGGCATACAAGAAACCATTCGCATGTACCGACATCATGAACGTCGTCGGTGCGGTTCCGGGAGAATCGGGGCCGACCTGCGTCGCCGTGCCTGCGCTAGTCAGTTGTTTTGTCGACGTATTAAATTTGTAGGCATTGATCGTGCCATTGTATGAGTTAGCGACGTACAGAGTTTTCGTCGATGCGTGGTAAACGAGGTCGTAAGGGTCGGGGCCGACCGTGTACGTGTTGAGCAGCGTCAGCGAACACGATGTGGCGCTCTTTTCGAACAGTAACAGACTTTCGTTGGGAGCACCGTTACCCTGCGTGAGTGCGGTGGCGAATACAAATTCGGGTGTTGCCGCTACGCGTTCATCGCCAAAATTTGCCGGATCACGATTTGCTGAGCTGCAAGCGGCGCAGAACATGAAAAATATGCAGTATACCCCTGCCAATATTTGCCCGCGCAGCATGGCACATCTGGCCCCACGCAACGCGAGTGTACAGCCGAATCGTGCCGAGGCCGGTTTATCTGCGCACTAATTTGCGCTTGGGCTTTTGGGCGATCGCCGGCTTGCTGACCCGGTTCACCGTCTTGGCCTTGCGCGGTATATACGACATCGCGCGTTCGCTGAGCGCCATGATCGTGAGCGACGGGTTGACGCCGATATTCGCCGAAATCATCGAGCCGTCGCAGATGTACATGTTGTCATAGCCGAAGATGCGGTTCTTGCTGTCGATGACACCAGTTGCCGGTGAGTCGCCCATGCACGAGCCGCCGAGAATATGCGCGGTGCTGGCAAGCCCAGTGAGGGCTTCGGTTGCGAGCGCGTGTACCGAACCCTGAACCTTTGCCGCATATTTTTGTGCGAGCTGGTGCGCCATCGGAATATCAGAGGTGGGTGCTGCACCCTGGTCGAGCGCAGTTTTCATGCGCAGCCAGCCACGTTTTAGGCGCATCGTCGAGTCGAGGCTCTGCATAAAGAGCATGATCTGCGTGTACTTCGCCCAGTCGGGCACAGCAATCGCTTTCAGATATTTCAACGGGTGGCGCACGTATTGCCAGAGAATGCGACCGATACGCACGAAGACGTTTGACCCCAGCACCGCAGGTACCATCGACAACCTGAAGAAACCAGAACCTTCCGGGTAACGCACAACTTCAAGGTGGCTGTGGTCGTCGACGTGCAGAATCGAACCGATCGCGACGCCTTTTGAGAAGTTCAGGTCGCGGCGTTCGGTCGTCACACCGAGCAGGCTTTCTGAATTGGTGCGAATGCCGTAGCCGAGGCGTTCAGAAATTTTCGGCAGTGATTTTTTCCCCTTGAGCTTCAGCAACAGTTGGATTGTACCGAGTACCCCGCCGGCGAAGATGACGCCGCCTGCGCGCACTTTGTCTTCGCGGCTGAAGTATTTGGTTGAGTTGCGAAAGGTGACTTCATATGGAAGCTCGCCCTGTTTCTGCTGAACATCCACCACTTCGCGTTCGGCGAGAATTTCGGCGCCGAGGCCCTGTGCAAGGTGCAGATAGTTTTTATCGAGTGTGTTCTTGGCATTATGGCTGCAACCGAGCATACACGCGCCGCAGTAGATGCAACCAGTGCGGTCGGGACCCTTGCCTTTGAAAAACGGATCTTTGACCGTTTGGCCGGGTTTGCCGAAATAGACCGCGACGTTGGTCTGGTCGTAACTCTTCGCTTTGCCGAGATCTTCTGCGAGTGACTTGAGCGTGTTGTCGCCGTCGAACCGTGTCGGCGTCTGGTGCGCACCGATCATCTTGAGCGCCATCGAATAATGAGGCCTCAGTTCTTTTTCCCAGTCGGCGAGGTGCGCCCAGCTGTCTGATTTAAAGAAGGGACGCTTGGGCACAGGCAGTGTGTTGGCGTACACGAGCGAACCGCCGCCGACACCCACACCTGAAAAAATTGTCACGTGGCGAAAGATTGTCATTTTGAAGAGGCCGAACATCTTGAGCGAGGGCAACCACAACCACTTGCGTAGCTGCCAGTTGGATTTCGGAAAGTCCTGGGGTTTGAACCACTTGCCTTTTTCTATCACGAGTACCTTGTAGCCCTTTTCTGAGAGGCGAAGCGCCGATACCGAACCACCGAAGCCAGAGCCGATGATGACATAGTCATAGGTGTTTTGTGAGGGAGCCATGCGCCAGACGGTAGCGGCGAATCAGGCGCGCGACCAAAAATCTGCCCTTGCACTTGCATTTGACGGCTTGTCTGAGCGCATCGTGTGGGATACTCATGGTTCGACCGATTAACCACAGGTGTCAGGCATGGCACTAAACCTACGCGGCACGTACACCGCGCTCATTACCCCCTTCACCGCCGATGGCGAGAAGGTCGATTGGGCTGCGCTGAAGAAGCTTGTTGAGCACCAGATCGAAGAGGGTGTTGAAGGGCTTGTGCCCTGCGGCACTACCGGTGAGTCGCCAACGCTCTCTCATGATGAGCATGCAGAGGTGATCGCGAAAGTAATTGAATGGGCGAAAGCCAAAAACCCGAATGCAATCATTATTGCGGGCACTGGCAGCAATTCGACCACAGAAGCGATATCGCTCACCAAAGCCGCGGCAAAAGCCGGGGCCGACGCGGTTCTTTCGGTGAATCCTTATTACAATAAGCCCGTGCAGGCGGGGCTCGTTGCACATTTCGAGCGCATAGCCGATGCAGCAACAGTTCCCGTGGTGCTCTATAATATTCCCGGGCGGTCGGCAGTCGGCATGACGATCGATACCGTCGTGCAGCTCGCGAAGCACACGAACATTGTTGGTATCAAAGAAGCGACAGGCGATCTGGGTTTTATGGCGCAGATTATTCAGGCAACCGAAGGCAAGTTTACACTGCTTTCGGGTGACGACAATCTGATATTGCCCGTGCTGTCGATTGGTGGCAAAGGCGTGATCAGCGTTATCTCGAATATTTATCCGCGCGAGACGGGTGCGATCACGCGCCAATACGAAGCGGGCAACCTGCACGAAGCGCACCAGAAGTTCATGCGCCTGTTGCCGCTCTGCAAGGCAATGTTTCTTGAAACGAATCCGATTCCTGTAAAATACGCGGCATCGCGCAAAGGGTTCTGCGAAAATTCACTGCGCCTGCCGATGACGCAATTGTCGCACCACCTGCAGGCCGTCGTCGCCGGCGCGATGGATGTGTTTGAGGGTGGCCATGCGTAGGGGCGGATCATGATCGGCCCTTACAATAAGAGGATATGATGCAATTCGGAATCGTCGGTGCATTGGGTCGCATGGGGCGTGCAATCGCCACGCGCGCGGCGTCGCACGTAGGGACGCAAAATTTTGCTTCCCTGCAATTAACCACACCCATCGAATACGCGGCGCACCCCGATCTGGGCAAAACGTATCGTGCGGTAACGGGCCTCGCGTTTGATGCAGAGATTGTGCCGCTCGCCAAGGCAAAAATTCCCGAAGGTGGATTAATCGATTTCTCGCATGCGGCGACCGTGATCGAGACATTGCGCAAAGCGGCGGAGACTGGCGCGCCAGTTGTAGTCGGCACGACTGGTTTTACTGCAGAGCAGCGTAGTGCGCTCGAAGCGATAGCCGAAAAGATTCCGCTGATTATTGCCTCGAACATGGCGATCGGTGTCAACGTGCTGTTTGCCCTTGTCGAACAGGCGGGTCGGGCGCTTGCGCCCCACGGCTTTGACCCAGAAGTGATGGAAATCCACCACAATCTTAAAAAAGATTCACCATCGGGAACAGCCACTACTATTAAAGAGGCTTTGCTGCGTGCCTATGGGTACGATGAGTCGACGGTGCTCTATGGTCGCGAAGGCATGATCGGCGAGCGTAAGAAAAAAGAAGTCGGCGTGATGACCCTGCGCGGTGGCGACGTTGTGGGCGACCATACCGTCTACTATCTCGGGCAGGGCGAGCGTATTGAGATTAAGCACCAGGCAACAAACCGCGACACGTTTGCCGCGGGTGCACTTGCGGCGCTCAAATTTCTGCAAGGCAAACCGGCCGGTTTGTATTCGATGAAAAACGTGCTGGGATTAGAATGACCTTCAATCACAGACAAAATCCGCATGGCGTCCTTCTGAATGCGGCTGGCGGGACGAAATCGCGCGAGCAGCATTCAGGCATATTCATCCGCCTGCGGATGCAGGCGGATGAACATGTCTGAATTTCATATCCACGGCGGAAATAAAATCGGCGGGACGATTACCGCGCAGGGCAACAAGAACGAGGCGCTGCCAGTGCTTTGCGCGGCGCTGATGAACCCCGCCGGCGTTACGATACGCAACGTGCCGCAGATCGAAGACATCAAGAATCTTCTCAGAATTATCGAAGCGGTTGGTGCAGAAATCACGCCGCTCGACGACGGCCATTCGTATCGCATCGTCACGAAAGACATCAAGATGAGCGAACTGCCGGCAGAACTCGTTGCAGGCCTGCGCGGTTCGATCACGCTGCTGGGGCCATTGCTCGCCCGCGCAAAGAAAGTATTTTTGCCCCGACCCGGTGGTGACAAGATTGGCAGGCGCCGCGTCGATACGCACTTGCTCGCGCTCTCTGCCCTCGGCGCAAAAGTCGAAGTCTTCAACGACGGCTACATGCTCGAGGCTGACCAGCTCAAGGGCACGGCAATTCTGCTCGACGAAGCTTCGGTCACGGGCACCGAAAATGCTATCATGGCTGCGGCCTGCGCCGAAGGTGTGACACTGATTGAAAACGCGGCCTCGGAGCCGCATGTGCAGGGGCTCTGCCGTTTTCTCATCGCGCAGGGAGTCACTATCGAAGGCGTCGGCAGCAACATGCTGAAGATTCATGGCTGCGGCGGCTTTGAGAATCTAAAAGCCGCCGACCACACGATTGGCCCCGACTATCTCGAAATAGGTTCTTTTATCGCCATGTCGGCGATGACCGGTGGTGATCTTGTCGTGCAAGATGTGAACCCGATCGATCTGCGTATGATCAAATTTGTGTTTGAGCGCGTTGGCATAAACTGGCGGTATAATGAACGTGAGGGTAAAGGTGCTGCGGGCAGCGGTCATATTGTCGATCTTGTCATGAAATCGCCGTATGCACTCAAGATTGAGACCGATGTGCACGGCGAGATACCCAAAATCGACGATGCTCCGTGGCCAATGTTTCCCGCAGACCTTATTTCAATCATTCTCACTGTTGCGACGCAGTGCACCGGCACTGTGCTGATTCATGAAAAACTTTTTGAGAGCCGGCTCTATTTTACAGACAAACTCATGGGCATGGGTGCGCAGATTGTACTCTGCGACCCTCACCGCGCGGTGATTATCGGGCCCTCAAAACTCTATGGCAGCCGCATGACTTCTCCCGACATTCGCGCAGGCATGGCGCTTGTCATCGCGGCGCTCGCCGCCGAAGGTGAATCGGTGATTCAGAATATTGTACAGGTCGACCGCGGCTATGAGAACATCGACGCGAGACTCAGGTCACTCGGAGCGAAAATTGAACGGGTTTAACGGGATAGTGTCAAATAACTGCACAAATCCCAGAGGGATTTGTGCAGTTATTTGACGAAGAAGCTGAACAGGTCGTCATCGGCTCGATCATGCAGTCGCCTTCGATTTTCGAAGAGGTTGCGCAGCTGATCAAACCTGAAGATTTTTATTATGAACACCATCGCCTCATCTACGAAGCGATACAGGCAGAGATCGACAGAGGTGAACAGCCCAATGCGATTTTGATCATCAATAACCTCAAAAACAAAAACCAGCTTGAACGCGCCGGCAACCGGGCGGGTATCATGAACATAGCCTCGCTCGGCGTGCTCGTCGGCGTCAGTACCTTCACAGAGAAGATTCGCGATCTTTCGCTGCGGCGCCGGCTCATTGTCAATTTTCGCGAGCTTGAAAAAAAAGCAGGCGATACCGGCTTCAAGCTCGATTCGGTACTCTCTGATACCGAAGGCGCTCTGACGCACCTTGCCGATCGTTATAGCCGCGGCAATATAAGCCATATTAAAGAGTCGAACAAAGAGTTTCTTGAGTTTTTGAAGCATGTGCGCGAATCGCGTGACGGTATCACCGGTACAGCGTCAGGGTTCAAGAAACTCGATGAACTTACCGGTGGTTTCAAGCCTGGGCAGATGATCGTCATTGCGGCGCGTCCTGGTATGGGCAAGACGACCTTTGCTCTGAATATTGCGCTCAACGTCAGCATGGACAAGTCGCGTCCGAAAGCTGTGGCATTCTTCTCTCTCGAGATGACGCGCCTTGAATTGTTGCTGCGCTTGTTGTGCGCCCGTGCGTTTCTCGATTCGCAAAAGGTGCAGAAAGGCCGCATTAGCGACAAAGAGATGGCACGTCTCGGGCATACCGCGAAAGAGATTTACGAGACTGACTTTTACATAGATGACAGCGCTGATCTGACAACTTGGGAGTTCAAACAGCGTGCACGGCGTTTGGGCCGCACCCTCAAGCAACAGGGTAAAGAGCTCGGCCTCATCGTGGTCGACTACCTGCAGCTCATGACCGACCGCGACCGCGCGCAAGACGGCCGGCAGAATGAGGTCGCGGCGATTTCGCGCGCGATCAAGCTGATCGCAAAAGACCTGAGCGTTCCGATTCTCGCGCTTTCGCAGATGAACCGTTCGATCGAACAGCGGGGCAAAGACCCCAGACCGCAGCTTTCAGACCTGCGCGAATCGGGTGCCATCGAACAGGATGCCGACATGGTCGTCTTCATTCACCGTGAGCATATGGGCAAAGACGCGCCCGAAGATAAGAAGAATCTCGCAGAAATTATTATCGGTAAGAACCGCGGTGGTCCGAGAGACAACATCGAACTCGCTTTCTTGTCAGACAAGAGTCTTTTCACCGACTACGAGCCGGCGATACCCCCCCAGTAGACTGGTTTGTTGGCGCAGATTCGCGCAGCGAATTTGAACCAACAAACCTAGAAGAGCCACAATTGTTCGCCGCTTTTCGCCAGGTAGAGCTGCGACATTTGAATGCCCAGCAGGCGAATCTTGTCTTTTGCGAGTCTTTCGCCCGTTAAGTTCTGCGTAAAAAGCTCCCAGGCGTGTTCGAACAGGGCAGGGCTGCTGCGAATCGGTATCGGTAGCGTGCGAGACCTGGTGATCGTATGAAAATCCGCGGCCCTGACTTTCAGCGTTAACGTTCGGCCTGAAACATTCTTGCGTTGCATGCGCTGGGCGAGGTCGTCTGCAATTTCTCTGAGCGCCGTTTGGGCGTCGGTGAAATTATCGAGGTCGGTCAGGTAGGTACGTTCTTCGCCGAACGATTTTCGTGTGTGCGTCGTAACTACCGCGTCTGTGTCGCTACCGTTCGCCAGGTCATAGATGCGTCCCGCCCAGCTGCCGAGGGCGTTTGTGAGCATTTCAATATCTGCAGTCTGCAAATCGCTGATGAGGCGCAGGCCAAGCCTGTTCAGGCTCTCCCGTGCGCGCGGTCCGATGCCGGGAATCGTTTCGACGCGCATGGGCCCGAGAAACAATTTCTCTTTGCCGGGCGAGACCAGCGTCAGGCCGTCGGGTTTGTTGCATTCAGACGCCATCTTGGCGATTGTCATGCCTGTTGCGATGCCGAGGCTGCAGGTGAGCGAGGTTGCCCGCAGCACTTCGTTTTTGATCGCCTGGCCGAGCTGCTTCCAGGTCTTGAAGCGCTGGCCGCCTTCGGTACAATCAAGTACCGCTTCATCGATTGACATCCTCACAAATGTTTCACTGAATCTGCCGAGTATTTCCATGACTTCATCGGAAACTTCGCGGTACCTTTCAATGCGGTGTGGCAAGAAAATTGCGTCAGGGCAAAGTTTGTACGCGGTGCTGACAGGTTGTGCGGATTTCACCCCGTACTTGCGCGCTTCGTAGCTCGCTGCGCTCACGACGCCGCGCCCTGAGCCGCTGCGAGGGTCTGCGCCCACGACAACGGGTTTGCCTTTGAGCTGTGGCTGGTCACGTATCTCGACGCTGGTGAAAAATGCATCCATATCAACATGGACAATTGTGCGAAACGTATGCTGCTGCACCGGGACATCCAAGAGCAGATGAATTGCGCCGGCGTAAACGGTGAACGAAATTCTACAATCTGGCGAGGTGAAAGTTGGGCCGTTCGGGTTGGCCGCGGCGGCGCACTTCAAAATGCAGGTGCGGGCCGGTTGATCTGCCGGTCATGCCCGAGAGAGCGAGGCGCTGGCCCTGCTTGACTTTGTCGCCTGCTTTCACATGAATTTTGCTCAGGTGACCGTAGAGCGTGCGGTAGCCGTTACGGTGCTCGACGATCACGGTTTTGCCGTAACCTTTTTTACTGCCCGCAAAAAGCACAGTGCCTTCGGCCGAAGCCACCACGCGCGTACCGATACCGCAGGCGATATCGATGCCCTTGTGAAACCGATGCTTCTCGGTGAACGGGTCTTTGCGCACGCCGAAACCCGATGTGATGCGGCCCTCAACGGGATGGATGAATGCCTTAAGGTTGAAATATTCTTTTTCGCTTTCGTCGAAGTGCAGGCCCGTAACAAAGTAAAAGTTTTCGTGGCCTGGTATCGGTGACAGGTCTTGCTCTGTTCTGCCGAATTTTCGCGCCACCGTCGCCCGCTCGCCGTAGACGGCGATTCCGCGCACATTGGGCAAGAGCCATTCGGTGCCGGCCTGCGAATCCCATAACGAGGCGAGGCGGTTCACGCTCGAGATGGTGTCATGGTTCAGTACCGTGCGCGCCATAACTTTGAAAAAACTGTCTTTGTCTGTCAGACGGTACTTTCGCCACTTGATTGCCGGCTTTGAGCCGTCGGCGACTGCGCGCAGGTTGTCGGTTACTTCTGCACGCATCTTTTTGATCTCAGGATCGCTGTGCGCGAGGGTGCGTATGTAAATCGCCCCTTGGGTTGGCATGAGGCTGCTGTTGGTAGCTATGGAAATCCATAACAGGGATATGAAATACCTCAGGCGCATGGTTTTTTGGGCCATAGCGGCCCTCTTTATTCAATCGGCGTTTACCGGCCATCCGTTGAGCCAATTATGTCGCATTGTCGGAAAATACCCTCATCGAAATTTTGCGTAAAGGTGAGGCCTTTCTCGCCCAAAAATGCGTACCTTCGCCCCGCCTCGAAGCGCAGCTTCTCTTCGCACATTTTCTGAACCTGCGTCGCATAGACCTGTTCTTGCAGCCTGATCGGCCGCTGTCACCCGGTGAACTTGAGCCGCTGCGTGAGGCTTTGAAGCAAAAGGCCGCTGGTGTACCGACGGCGTATATTCTCAAAGCAAAAGAGTTTTATGGTCGTCCGTTTGTTGTTTCACCTGCCGTGTTGATACCCCGGCCTGAAACGGAAGAGCTGGCAGAACTTGTGCTCGGTGAAAAACCCAGTGGGATGCATGTCGTCGATCTGGGAGCGGGCAGTGGCTGCCTGGGCGTCACGCTTGCGCTCGAATTGAAATCCTCATTTCTGACTCTTGTCGACATTTCGCCTGAGGCGCTCGTGATCGCTTCACAAAATGCAGCGGCGCTGATGCCAGTCCCTGCCACAACGGGGGTCACCGCCGTGTCGGGTGATTTCACCAGGGGGGATTTTTCTCTGGCGGCGCAGGCTGATCTGGTCGTGAGCAATCCGCCGTATGTTCTGCCCGAAGAATTTGCCGGGCTTGACGAATCGGTGCGCGACCACGAGCCGCGTCTCGCACTCGTGCCCGAAAACTTTGAAGCTTTGCATCGCGGTCTGATTGCCTCTGCGATGCGCATTTTGGCGCCAGGTGGGTTAATGGCCGTCGAAACGCATCCGCAGCGCTCAGGTGAGGTGGCCGATTGGGCGAGGGGTCACGGGTTTGTCAGGGTCGAGGTGCGCAATGATTTGTCCGCACGTCCGCATTTTGTTTTTGCGTGGAAGTAACCACATGAAATCACGCTACATTATCTTACCCCTCGCCTTTCTGACTGTGCTCACTTTTGCCTTCATCTTTGATAACGTTTTCTCTATCTGGGAGCAGGCGTCGTACGCGCGTTTCAAACCGGTGACAACAGGGTTGCCTTCGGCGCAGATTGCACGAGATGTTCAGGTCGGTGACGTGACTGCCGATTTCTATTTTCCGCCAGCCGGTCAGGCGAAAAGGCCGTTGCTTATCGTGATGCACGGCGGTTTCTTGCAGGGTGGTAATAAAAAGAACTACGCATACCTCGGCGGTCTGGGTGTGCGTCAGGGTTATGCAGTGGCTATCGTGCAGCTGAAGCACTACCCGGGAGCCTTTACGAGGCCATTTTATTCGGCTGAAAGTCTGCGCGCTCGTTCTCTGGTCGAGCAGTCAAAAAATCTCGCGGCATTCGTGCGTGAAGTCACGAAACTCGGCGAGCGTTTTGGTTTCGACGGTGAAAAGATTCATATGATGGCGCACGGCTCAGGTGCGCTGCTCGTCGGCGAGACAGACGTCTCAAAATTCAGAAGCATCGTGCTGGTTTCGCCGATCTGGTCGCTGAAAGAGAACGTTACGAAAATTGCGCCTATGCAGCTGCGCGCACTCGAAGGCTATATCACCGACGCCGATGCGCTCAGGCTATCACCTTCTGAATGGGTGAAAACAACGAAGAATCCACTGCTGCTGATCTGCAGCGAGCGCGATCTGCCCTACATTAAAGACGCCTGCGCATCAGCGAAACTTGAGCGCACCGCGGCCAAACCGGCGACACGCGTCATCGTGCAGCGGTCTACTTACTTTGAACTCATGTTTCATCTCGGCAGCAAGATTGAAGAAGCCACCGAGCCGTTTAAGAAATTTCTATTTGATAATGCGCGTTCATGAAATGCTATGCATTTCATAAACGCGCATTCTACATCCAAAATGCTTCTGGCAGCAGTTTTGCAATCTCAATTTTCTTGATGCCCTTTTTGCCGTCAAAATAGACGACGCCGCCTTTGCCGAATTCAAACATCACCTGCCTGCAGGCGCCGCAGGGTGGTATGGCGGGCAGCTTGTTGTTCACAATGTAGATCGCGCGAATAAGCCGGTCACGGCTTTGGCTGATTGACTGCATCGCCGCCGAAACCGCCGAGCGTTCAGCGCAGATCGTCAGACCATACGACGCATTTTCGACATTACACCCGAGGTACACATTGCCGTCGTTGGCGAGCAGCGCGGCGCCGACGTGAATGCCCGAATAAGGGGCATACGCCTGTTCTGAGGCTTTGATCGCCAATGCCTTGAGATTTGTGATAGTCTGTTTGGTAATATTTTTTTGCATAGTTCGCCAGAATGGTTGATCTCAACCAAGCTGAGCGTCTCGCGACTCCATGCGTAAAGTCCGTTTTGAGCACTGCTGGCCTTGGTTATTTGGTTTTTTTCCCTTTACTCGCCAAGAATCACCGCCGAGTGTGTCTAAATGAGAAGCTCGGGTAGCCGTGCAGAGTTATTGCGTCAAATTCTGCCGGTGGGGCTTTTTATCGCCGTGCACCTTGGGGCGACTCTGGGTGCTCCACTGTATTTTACATCTGTGGGCCTCGTAACGCTGTTTTGGCCGGCCACGGGCATCGCGCTGGCCGCTGTTCTGGCAGGTGGACCTGCTTATGCGGTGGCCACATTGGTTTCGTGCGTCATCGCGGCAGTTCTGGTCCCTGAAAAGGGTTTGGTGCAGGTGTATTTTACTGGGGCAAACGTACTCGAGATTCTTGTAGCCCGGTTCTGGTTGCTACGGGTTGCGAAGATTGACATTTCGTTCGATCGTTCCTCACAATATCTCAAGTTTATCTTGTTTGCGGGCATCTTGCTGCCGATACCCGGTGCGCTCATTGCGGCCTGGTCATTGAAAAATTCCGGCAACCTCTCGGCGGCGTTCTTGCTGAACGCGCAAGAATGGTGGATGAGTGATTCTCTGGCCATCATATCGCTGACGCCGCTCTTGCTCATCTGGCGTACCATGCCCGAAGGCTGGCAGAACGGGCGCAAACTGGCCGAGGCTGCAGTCGGTCTGTTACTGACCGCGGTCGCGAGTATTTATTTTCTCGGCGGCCCGGGCGAAAATGCGGCCGCGTATCCGCGCGCATTCATGTTTTTTATCTTCGTGGCGTGGGCTGCGACGCGTTTTGGCCGGCATGTCACGTTGCTCGTTACATCGATCGTGGTTGCCGTCGCAATCGCGAGTGCGACTGCGCAGGGCAAGACCCCGATCAATTATGCCAATGTCTGGCTTTTTATGGTGACGCTTTCGACTCTCGGTATGACGCTGGCGACGGTGTTTAATGAACGGTTCGCCACGCTGAAGAAGAACGCACAACTGCTCGAAGCGTACCGTGCAGAAGAAGCCCGGCGCAGAGCATCAGATCAGGCGCTGCAGAAAAGTGCAATTGACTTTCAGCGACTGGTTGAAACAGCCACCGAAGGCGTGTGGACAGTCGACAAGAAGGGACAAACAACTTTTGTGAACCGTCGAATGGCCGAGATGCTGGGTTGTACAACTGAATTCATGGTCGGGAAATCGTTCTTTGATTTCATGCCAGCAGATGACCAAGCCGATGGTGGCGCGCGTCTCAGTCGCCGCAATTCAGGAATCGCGGAAATTCATGAGAGCGTGCTAATTCACCGCGATGGCAGCCAACTCTGGACCCTTATGAGCACGAGTCCGCTCAGCGATGTAGAAGGCAACATCACTGGCGCCATGGCGCTCGTCAGCGACATAACTGAGCGCAAACGTGCAGAAATGGCTTTGCGGGAAACCGAAGAGCGCTATCGCAAAATTATCGAGGGCACCAGTGACGCGGTGCTGGTGCACCAATCGGGTATTGTGCTTTTTGCTAACTCGGCCGCCGCTGAACTTTTTGGCGAAAAAGATGCCGAAAAGCTTATAGGTGTCAATTCGCTGCAGTTCATACATCCTGATGATCAGTCGATGCTGATCGAGCGCATGAAAGAGTTATTTCGCAAGCCTTCGACGGCCTTTCTGCCCCGTATCAAACAGCGGGTTCTGCGCAAGGGCGGCGAAATTGTCTGGATCGAATCAGCTACAACGACTATCACATACAACGGCCGCGCGGCATTACTTGTCATCGCAAACAGGACTCAGCCACCTGCTGCTTGAAGATTTGCCGTTTCAGCAAACAGTTACAGCAGCGCTGCAATCTGCACGGCGTTAAGTGCAGCGCCTTTCAGCAGCTGGTCACCCGCAATAAATACATTCATCGCCTTGTCAGGCATGCTTACATCTTTTCTTATGCGGCCGACGAGGCAATCCCATTCGCCTGAGGCTTCGAGCGGCATCGGAAAATGGTTCTGCGCGCGGTCGTCGACCACGCGCACGCCGGGAAAATTCGCATAGAGTTCTCGTGCCTGTTCTTCTGTGGGTGCCGCGTTCAGAAACTCAATGTTAATCGATTCAGCGTGTGCGCGCAAGATCGGTACGCGAATACAGGTTGGGCTGATCGCAATGGAGTCTGTAGACAAAATCTTTTTCGTCTCTTTGACCATTTTCATCTCTTCTTCATTATAACCCACTGCGTCAATTGCCGTGTTGTGCGAGAAGAGGTTGAAGCCGTAGGGATAAGGCATTTTTTGAGGAGCAAAAGGTTTGCCATCGAGTACCGCGCGTGTTGAGTCTTTGAGCTCCTCCATTGCGGCCCAACCCGCACCTGAGGCGGCCTGGTACGTTGAAACCACAATGCGGCGTACGGGATATTTCTGGTGCAGCGGAAAAACTCCCATCAGCATGATGATTGTCGAGCAGTTCGGGTTTGCGATTACTCCCTGGTGCTTCTTCGCATCCTGAGGATTAATCTCAGGTACGACAAGCGGTGTGCCTTCGCGCATTCTGAACGCCGAGCTGTTATCGATCATCACGCAGCCTGCGTCGACGACGGCCTTTTCAAATTCGCGGCTCACCGAACTGCCCGCGGAGAAAAGCGCGATGTCTGCACCCTTGAACGATGATTGTGTCATCTCTTCGATAGTGAGCTCTTCACCCCGAAATTTCAGTTTTTTGCCTGCGCTGCGTTTTGTTGCGAGCAGTCGCAACGATGCAACGGGGAAATTCATTTTTTCGAGTACGCTCATGAACTCGATTCCGACGGCGCCTGAGGCACCTGCAATCACTACATTCTTACCGGCCATACGTTCATCAATTTTTAGCGCGACAGGTTGAAAATCGAAACGGTACTTGTCCCGGTGCAGTCGTTCTATACAGAGGGGCCTTGCGGGTATTACCCAGAACGCGCTACACGTAACCACACGATCAGCGACGAAAATCACCAGTTTACACAGGCGCAGATCACGCGCATTCTAAACAAGGGCTACCGGCGCTTCGGGCCGGATTATTACCGCACGTTTTGCCGCGCCTGCAGCGAGTGTACTCCGTACCGGGTATTCGCCGACCGTTTCAAACCGAATCGGTCGTTTCGCCGGGTGCTCACGCGCAACAAAGGTGTTGAAATCCTCTGGGCTCAGCCCAAAGCTTCACAGGAAAAATTCGAACTTTATGTCAGGTACCAGCTCGCACGCCACAAAGATTTTGGTGACGATTCGCTTCTTGCGGTGCGGCAGAATCTGGCAGTGGCCATGATTCGGCAGATGTACATGAATCCCGCTTCGTCTCTTGAGCTGACTGTAAAGGAAAACGGGCAGGTACTCACTTTTGCGACGTTTGATGTGACCGAAGATTCCCTGTCAGCAGTTTACTCTGTCTTTGAACCTGAAATGCCCGACCGATCTCTTGGGACTCTGAATATACTGCTCGCCCTCGAGAAGGTACGGCTGCTCGGTTTGAAGTTTCTGAATCTGGGACTTTACTTGCAGAAGCATCCGAAAATGAGCTACAAGGGAAATTTTGGCCCGGCTGAAGTTTACCAGGGCTTTTCCTGGAAACCGATGGAATAGTCGCCTGCGCGAATTCTCGTTTAGTTCTCCAGATAGTCTTTATCAAAAGACGTGCGCTCTTTCAGGCGCTGCATGAGGTTTGCAGCCATGCGCTTCATCGTTCGCTGGGGCACACCGAGTATTTTTTCAAGCTCGCTGTATTTTACCTGTTCGATTTTCTGCAGAATGAAAAGGTTGCGCTCGTTGTCGTTGAGCGATTCGAGAAAGCCGTCGATGTGTTTTTCAAGTTCTTTCTGATAGATTTTGCCGACCTGTTCGTCTTTCTCCCAGGTGTCGCTTTCTTGCGTATTCTGAAGATCACGGGTCAGACGACGGTGCGTGTCGCGCACATAGGTGAGAATGACGTTCCGCGCGGTTTTGACGAGCCATGATTCGATGCGGTCGGTCGAAATATCGAGTTCGGGCAATTTATCGTAAAATGTGATGAATACTTCTTGCAACAGATCGAGAGCCTCATCACGGTCGCGCACAGACCGCGTGATATAGTTCAAAACCCGATTCTTGCTCTTGTTGTAGATGCGCTGAAAATCTGCTTCGAGCGTTGAATTGCGCTCGGGGTTTTCGGGACGAGACTCGTGTGGTTCGACGGGTATCATCTCACGCCATTATTTTTTCGGTAAGACAAAGGTAAACTCAGTAAACTGTTCTTTGCCCCATTGAATCCGAATCTTTCCGCCTGCCTGGCGTATCTTGGCTGCGATGACGTTCATTCCCGCACCGCGTCCCGCGACTGAACCGGCAGCTTCTACCGTGCTGAAACCCTGTTCAAAGATAAAATTGACAATTTCGTGATCGGGCATTGTTTCGATCTCAGCGGCTGTCGCCAGGGCTTTTTCAGCCGCGAGCATGCGAATACGCGGAATATCGAAGCTGCTGCCGTCATCGCGCACCTTAATGAACAGAGTGTTCTCTGTTTCTTCGACACTGATCTCGATGAGTCCGGTTTCGCGTTTGGCCAGCTCTTTGCGTCTTGCGGGCATTTCAATGCTGTGGGCCAATGCATTGCGTACCGATTGTACGAGGCTGTCACGCAGCGTGGCGGCCAGCCTGCGGGGAATCAATTCGGGCGAAAAATTCGTGAATTTGATCTCTGCCTTTTTTCCCAGTTTTTCTGCTGTTTCCGCGACCATACGCGGCAAGGCCTCGCGCAGCATATCGACTGCATTGACATGCATGCCGCTCGCTTCTTTCTGAAATTTGAGAATTTTCAGAATCATGGCTTCAAATTCTTCAAGCGCTTGCTGCAGTTCTGTGTAGCCAAGATTGACCCCGAGCAGATCTATGTTTTCGATATTACCCCGTTTCAGAAGTTCTTGCAGTCTGTCTTCAAACGCATGCGCCTCGCCGGCTATAAAATCGACCTTAAAGAGCTGCGCGCTCCCTTTTATAGTGTGCGCCGCCCTATAGACTTTTTCAATTCTTGCTTCGGGTGCCAGATCGCTCTCGGGGCTGAGCGCAGAATCTACATCTTCGAGTTCTGTTTCGATGCTGCCATAAAACGCCTGCAGCGCTTCGGGGTTTACGCTGAACAGGGTTCGCACAATCTCGAGCTGCTTTTGCGCGCGTACCTCACGTTCGGCAATTTCTTCGCGCATTCTTTCGTCTGCCGTTATATCGCGGCACGATACGAATGCCGCCATGATGCGTTTCTGGCGCCATTGCCGCGTAAAAGTGAACTGCAGTATTCTGGTTTGCTGAGACGTGAGACCCCGAATCACGAGGCGGCTCAGCGGATTCAGCTGCTCGACGGTTTCGTCGTCCATGTTGGGGTTAAAGAGCACATTGAGAAATAACCGGGCGTCTTCTGAGATTTCAGATCCGGTTATGTGCAGTATTACCTGAGAAAACGGCTTCTGCGTCAGTTCGTCTGCTTCGATTTCGAGCATTTCAACAACTTTGCGGGAGATCTTGTTGCCGATTGCCTGGTCGCGGCCGATGAGAAATACGCCCTCTGTGAGCGCGTCGAGAACCGCGTCACCTTCAGCGCTGAGTTCGGCGATCTCGGCCGTACGGTCGAGAATCTTAATTTCCATTGAACTGATGAGAGCGCGGTTCTCTTGCGCGAGCGCTTCAAGATTCTGGTATGCGTCTTCTTGCCGCAGGCTGAGCAAAACGGATTGGGAAAGAATAAAGCCGATGAGTCCGAAAGGCGAGACGTCAGGCCAGTTGAGAATATTCGCCACGGTCAGAATGTCTATCGTCGCGCCCGCAAATAGTACCGCAAGCCCGACGGCGAGAGTCTTCGCGCCCCGCTCACCGCGACGCACGGCCACGACTATCGTATAGATGCTGTAGACGATCATCGCCAGTGCGAAGAGCTGAAACGCGCTGAGAGTCTCAGAATAATACCGCGCCGGTAAAAGTACGACCGCGAGGCTCGCAGGCACCGAAATTGCGAGTACGGTGAAAAATGCCCTGATGTGAAACTGGCGGGGGAAAACCAGACGCAAGAACCATGCACTGAGAGGCACCGCCGCATAAAACGTGAGGTAGGCTAACCGCGAGTTCACAGTCCAGGGCAGCTCAGGTACCAGTGTCAGCAGGTAGCGATTGCCTTCGACGAGGGGACGCAACGCGAACAAAATGCAGAGCAAGGCGAAAGCAAGGTTCGATTTTTCGCTTCGGCGGCGTGCAAACATAAAGAAATGGTGCAGGCCGATAAGAAAGATGGCGCCAAAGAGAAAGGCTGCCATGGCAAAACTATTGTTCAGTTCGCGCAGCATGTGTTCGGCGCGGCCAAGCCTTACCGTCTGCCAGATACCCCCGTGCCGGTCTTCAAAGTTTGAGACGTGAACCACCAGCAGAATGCGGCCTGCGGAATCAGGTGGCGGCAAACGGACGATCTGCGGCTGCGTGCGGGCGACCGATTGGGCTCTGTCACTGGCAGGGGTGCCGGTGCTCGCAATCTGTTCTCCGTTGGCGTAGAGGGTGTATGCGGTACCCACGTTCGGCATTCGCAGTGCGAGGTCGCCTTTCGCGTTACCGACTAACAGCAGCAACGCGTAGCTACCCCAGCCTGTAGCGGGAAGCCGGGTTCCGTGGTAGTCTGCGTTCTTCCACGTGCCGCGAACCTGTAAATTGATCGGATAATCTTTTGGCGCGGAGCCATCAGCAGGTATGAAATCCTGCCAATAGAATTTCCATTGCCCGTCGAGAGATAGTTCTTGCGAATCAGTTATAGTCGTTTGGGTCAGGTCGGCAACGCCGTCGGACACATTGGCCTCAACGGTTGCAGCTGTGAGCGAACGCGCCAACAGTAGCGCTGCCGCAAATGCAAGTCGAAGGCTGGTCACGTCGCGCTTTGGTTCAGCAGCTTTTCGATCGCCGCCTTCACGGTAGCTTCTGAGACAGGTTTGTTTACGAAAAGCGCTGCGCCCGCATCGAGCGCTTTTAACAGCACGCTTTTGTCGTTGATCGCCGAGACGATCATAATCTGCGCAGCGGCGCGGATCTTTTTCATTTCTTTCAGAGCGGCCAGTCCGTCGACTTTAGGCATGGTGATGTCTAAAGTGACGATGTCGGGTTGCAGATCTTTAAAAAGACGAATAGCCTCTTCGCCATCGCGCGCTGTGCCGACGATTTCAAGGTCAAAATTGCGCAGAAATTTGGAGATCACATCGCGCATAATCTGGGAATCGTCGACGATAAGCACTTTGAGCGCCATTTCCGCTACAATCTGCGCGGCAGACATGCTGAAAATCAAAATGCGTCGAACCGGCATTTGATTGACTGACCCTGTGCGGGCTTGTGTCTGGTGGTCTATGGCAACGCATGAGGTCAGCGTCGGGTCACACCGATTTGCCTGCGAGAGTTCTGGCGAAGGTTCTGATGGTTTTGTGCTGTTGCACGGCTGGTGTTCGGTGCGCAACTTCTGGGGCCCGGTTATTCGGGATTTTGAGGCTCTCGGCACCTGCCACAACCTCGATCTGCTTGGCCACCACCCGGCGACGCTGGCCGAGAATATGCGCGATTTTGATCTTATTAAAGTCGCGTCCGTTCAGGCGGCAGCAATAAAACAGATCGTTGGCAAAAAGAAGATCACCCTTATTGGCCATTCAACAGGCGGTCTTGTGGCGCTCGCTCTTGCAGTCATGCACCCCGAGCTCGTCAAACGCGTGGTGGCGATTGGCCCGGTCGTGCACGGGCCGGTTAAAGGGCCTCTGGGTTTCGCGAGAGAGCTCTACAAGCTAAACCTGCACGCGGCACTGCATCTGCCTTTCGCCTTTATAAGGTCGCTGCCCGATGCCTTCAGAAATATTTTCGAAACAGGAGTGCACGACAGCAAGGCCTTCTTTAAAAGACGCGATGCGGATCGATATGTGCAGGCATATCGGGAACAGATGTTGAACCTGCCCCCGGAAGCGATGGGTGCCTGGCTCAGTATCATTGACAAAGCCGATTTGAGGCCTGCGCTCTTCGGGTCGACAATGCCTGTGCTCTTCATCACCGGCACGCACGACCGCGTGG
The DNA here is from genome assembly GCA_942492915.1 of uncultured Leptospiraceae bacterium. Lineage (GTDB taxonomy): Bacteria > Spirochaetota > Leptospiria > Turneriellales > Turneriellaceae > Turneriella. The sequence goes on along the minus strand of OW818662.1, from coordinate 2,214,070 downwards.
TTTCGCCGCTACAGGCCCGGGAGATCGCGCGCAAAATGCCGCGCGCAGCGTACCATGAATACTCCAATTCGGGTCACATACCGATTCTCGAAGAAGAGGTGGAATGTTTTGCGAATCTGAAACTCTGGCTGCAGCATAATTGATCTGACCGAGTTACGCGGCGTCCAAATCAGTTACTAAACCCAGTCACTTCCAGTTGTCGTCGCAGCACTTCATGCTCAGGATCATGCTTGTTCCAGTAGTCGACCAAAGTCAGCTTTGTCAGCTTCGCAACGCTCTTGAGTCGGCGCGGCTTTGAGAAAACATCGGCGTATTCTTCTGTGTAACCGGCAACCTTCTGCGGGAAAGCCGATTCAAATACAAATTCGACAATCCGTTCGCCGGGCAAACCTGGTTCGTACACAAGGCGGTAGCTGCGCAGACTGCCACCCGAAAAGTCTTTGCCCGTATACGCGGCGAGCGTCGCTGTTGCGGTTTCGACGCCGAAATGACGGTGGCGCAGCCGTGTCGCGACGAGCGACGGGAGTACTTTGATCGATCCTACTGGTAACTCTTCGGGCGAAACGCGAATTCGCTGCCAGATTTCGTCTTCGCTGAATGCCTGACCTACAGAAAAATTTTCATCCGCTTCGCTTTCAAAATATGAACGCGATTCGACGCGGTAACCGCCCTCCGTCTGGTTCAGCTGCGTAAAGGTCTGCCCGCACCAGTCAACCGAGGTGCCGGTAATCTTGAAAGCGGTGTTCGTCTGGGAATCGTCGATCGGTTTGAAACTTGTCGTCGTCATCGAATAGTCATAAATGCCGGTGGCAAAGCGGCGCATTGTCTGCGCTTTGAAAACCTGGCGCACTGCGGTTCCACTGTTGGTGTCTGATTTTACCTGCTTATCGCCGTTGAAGGGTTCAGTCACCATGATCACTATCATCTCACCCTTATTCAGATTTCCATAACGCGCCTGCGTCAGTGAATACCGGCTCAGTTCTGCCTTACCCCGCTGCCAGTAGCGATTGAATTCTTCTTGCAGTTTAGGCGGGTGCAAGGTCTTTCCCGCGCTGCAGGTTAGAACAAAAGATGCTGCCGCGATTATTGTGAGGTGTCGAATCTGCATTGTCGCCAATACTCCTGGCGATTCAGGCGGCAAAGCATTACCACGGCAGTTGGCAGCCATTAGAGCACGAAAAGTGGCAGCAAAACAGATTTGGTCATAACTTGTCAGCTAGGGTCATCAAAGTGAAAGTACTTATTTATACCAAAGATTATTGCCCTTATTGCGATCGTGCGAAAGATTTTTTCAAGGGGCGGGGTGTCGCCTACGACGAGGTGAATATTCAAAACGACCCCGCCGGCTACAATGCGCTCAAGGCGCGTACGCACCACATGACCGTGCCACAGATTTTTATCGACGATAATTTTGTTGGCGGTTATACTGACCTGATCGCCAAGGTAAAGCAGGGAGAACTGACGTTCGGCTGACCGGTTCTGGCGGCTTGTGAAATCCGGTTTTTAGGCTTTGCGCAGGCAAAAAATTCACGACGGCTGATTCGCTACCCCGAAGCTGCCCGCGTGGCAGAACTCAACGGAAACTGGCAGCCGGCATTTTCGAAGCTCGTCGATGCGTTCGCGGCAAATTTTGACGCGAAGCAAGAGATCGGCGGCGCAATCTGTGTTTATCATCGCGGTGAGAAAGTCGTCGATGTCTGGTCAGGTGTAAAAGACAAAGCTAGTCGTGACGCGTGGCGTGACGATACGCTCGTACCCGTTTTCTCTGTGACGAAAGCCTTAACAGCCCTGTGTTTTCTCATTCTCGCGACGCGACGTAAGTTCGACTACGACAAGCCGGTGGCGCATTACTGGCCCGATTTTGCCCTTGCCGGAAAAGGCGAGATCACATGCCGGCAGCTGCTCGAACACCGCGCAGGACTCTACGCAGTTGAAAAACCTTTGCAGCTCTCTGACTTTGGCGACAACTACCCGCGGGTCTACAATTCGCTGATCATGCAGCGACCGTTGTTCATTCCCGGGAGCAACCAGGGTTACGGCGCGCAGGTATGGGGGGCATATGCCGGTGAACTTTTTCGTCAGGTGGCCCACGAATCTGTCGGGCAGTTTTTTGCACGTGAAGTGGCAAAAAAATTGCGCATCGACGCCCACATAGGGCTCGCCGCAGAGCACGACTACAAAGTTGCGACGCTGTATCCGGTTTCGGTGGCTGATCGGCTGATGGCGCTCGTGCCCGACATGATCATGGGCGAAACAACCGAAGGCCGCATCGGTCGTGCGTTTATTTCGGGTAATAACTCAATCGAGCAGGCTTACATGAATCCATCGGCCGGCCCGAAGAGTGTCGAAATTTTCAATGAGCGCTGGGTGCGTCGCCTCGAATTGCCATGGGTGAACGGTGTCGCCAATGCGCGCTCACTCGCAACTCTCATGAATGTGTTTTCACTCGGCGGCCGCCTCGGCAAGCTACAGTTTGCCGGCAACGATCTCATGCGCGAGCTGACGAAAGAAAATCCCTTGCGCTACGACCTTGTGCTGCAAAAGCCACTCGGCTGGAACCTCGGGTTTCTAAAAGAGGAGCGATGGCTTTACTCGCCGAACGTCGAAGCGTTCGGCCATTCGGGTATGGGTGGCTCGCTGGCGCTCGCCGACCCAAAGGCAAAGCTCGCCTTCGGTTATGTCTGCAACAAAATGGATTACAAGATCAGGCCAGACAAGACGCTGCGGCTCTGCCGCGCTCTCTACGAGTGCGTTAGCTGATCGGTTTCTGCCTCAGAAACCCATCCAGCGATCGTGTGGCAATAATTTCGATCGCCTAAAGTTGTTCAGGCAATCACAAGCTTCAAGCGCACCTGTTTCTCGGGTTTTATGTTCTCTTTCTTGCGCACGTCTGCTTTCAAAGGCAATATGTAAGAACCTGATTTCGTGTCGGCAAACACCGATGTCTTCCAGGTGGTTGCGCCGATCGTCGCTTCAACTGCGATGCTACCGAAACTTCGGGCAAGGTTCGCGTGAAACAGGCGAATTTCGGCTGCGAGTTTTTTCGGCAAGGTGACGAAATGCCATGGTGTCGGCCCTTTGTAGACCCAGACCTTGGCGGTGAAGCTGTAAGTCATCTACTTCACCACCATGAGACGCACCTCGGTCATATCTTCAATCGCCGAACGGATGCCTTCGCGGCCGAGACCCGAATCTTTGACGCCGCCGTATGGCATGTTGTCCACACGAAAGCTCGGCACGTCGCCGACCACCACGCCGCCAACTTCGAGAATATCCCATGCGCGCATGGCCTTATCGATGTCTTTCGTGAAGATGCCCGCCTGTAGACCATAACGGCCACGGTTGACTCGCGCGAGCGCTTCGTCGAAATCTGAAAATGTTTCGAGAATCGCCGCGGGACCAAACGCCTCTTCAGCGTACAGGCTGTCAGCGGGGCTGACGTCTTCAACGAGCGTCGGTTCGAGCATCGTGCCGACGAGCGCGCCTCCGGTCAAGATGCGCGCGCCATGGGCATGCGCTTCGTCTATCCAGCTTTTGAGTCTATTTGCTTCGCCTTCTGAAATCATCGGGCCAATAAAAGTATTTTCATCGTGAGGATCTCCCGCGTTGAGAACGGCGGTCGCCGCGACGAGGCGGCTACGCAACTTTTCGTAGAGACTTTCGTGCACCAAAATTCTCTGCACGCTGATGCAGCTTTGGCCCGACTGGTAGAAGGCGCCGAAAACTATACGTGGTACTACCCCTTCGATGTCGGCGTCTGCGTCGACGATGACCGCTGCATTGCCACCGAGTTCAAGCGTGACTTTCTTTTTGCCTGCGCGCGTTTTCATTTTCCAGCCGACTTCGGCTGAACCGGTAAAGCTGAGTAACTTTAGGCGTTCGTCGGTGACGAAAAGGTCTGCGGCGTCGCGCGAGCAGGGCAGAATGGAAAACGCTCCCGGCGGCAACGCAGTTTCGGCGAGAATTTCGCCGAGCACGAGCGCGCCGAGGGGTGTGAGTGACGCCGGCTTCAGCACAAAGGGACATCCGGCTGCTATTGCCGGGGCAATCTTGTGCGCGGCGAGGTTCAACGGAAAATTAAACGGGCTGATGAATGAGCAGGCGCCAATCGGCACGCGTTTCGTGAAGCCGCGGTAGCCCTTCGTGCGCGGCGTGATGTCGAGTGGCATCACCTCGCCGCCGATGCGGGTCGATTCTTCCATCGCGATGCGAAAGGTGTCCATGAGGCGCGTGACTTCACCGCGTGCATCTTTGATGGGCTTGCCTGCTTCAGTACACAAGAGCTCAGAGAGTTCTGCCTGCCGCTCAAATACCCGGGTGAGCACATGCTCGAGCACCGCCCGTCGCTCGAATGCAGCGAGTTCAGCCATTGGTCTTTCTGCCTCGACGGCAGCTGCGATCGCACGGTCGATCACCTGCGCATCGGCGAGAGCAACTTCTGCGAAGACGGCGTTCGTGTATTTGTCGAGCACCTTTAGCGTGCCGGCACCGGCAGCGACGGGCCGATTAGCCAGATAGTACGGATAAGATTTCATCGTGGGGCCATTCTTGAGCACGCTTCGCGCAAGGCGAGCAGATCGTGTTGCCAACGCCAATTGTCCCTTTACGTCTGCAGGCAGATGCTAATCTGGTGCATGGGCTCCCGGTTGCTGCTGATTGCGCTCGCGGCCTTACCGAATCTGGCCTGCCTGACGACGAAGAACACAAAGGCGATTGAGAACTATCGCTCTCCTATCAACGAATTCGACCGGCCTCTTGTCGCAGGCAAAAGCTACCGCATCCTCAGCGGCAAAATGGCCGTATCGCAGCAAAAGGTTACGCTGCAGTTTGCTGAGGTACTTATCGGGTCAAATCGCCTGCTCAACGTAGAGTCGTCGCCCGCAGGAATCCGGTTCTACGAAAGCTCTGAGCCGATATCGGCAGCTTACACCGCATATCTGATTCAACAAAATGCCTGCTGTCTGAACGATGATGCGTTTCGCAGAATTCTATTCTTGAAGACAGGCGACAGGGTGTCTGCCGCAAAGATTCTTAAGGCGCATTTTCAGTACCCAGTGGCGCCCGGGCCTGAGCCCTCAGCATTACTCGTCATGGATTTCACGAACATCTATAGTTTCACGGGCATGCAAGCATACTGGCAAGAACCCTCTGAGGTAACCTTTTTCACCCAGGCAGCCTCAACCGATTACGCCGAAGTCATGCGCGAAATTGCCTGGCAAGAACGCAGTCGGCTGAATCTTGCGGCAATGTACGCGTGGTATGGCATTACGGTACCCCTGGATATCATTACCTCGCCGTTTCAGCTGCTCGGGCTTCTTGCCTACGGCAATGCCATCGCTAAATAAAACGGCGTCGGCCAGTGCTCGGTAGCCTCATCGCGGCCTGCCGATTTTCATCTCACTGATTTGCCAGCAGGTCCCTTTTTCAGGAACCTGCTAGAATCGCTTCGAGTGCTCCGCGAATCTTTTCGGGGATTCTCACCGGCTTGCCGCTGCTGCGATCGACGAACACGTGTGTGAAAAAGCCGTCTGCGACGGCGACGTCGCTGCCCTCTCTGAAGATTGCGACGCCATATTCGACCGACGAGCCGCTGAGCTTGTTTGTACGAAATCCTCCCGATAATTTCTCGGGGTATGCAATTGGCTCATGGTAGTTGCAGCCCGAGCTGACGACGAAACCGACGATATTGTCCGTGTGAATGCCAAGCCCTGCACGCTCGATGAGGTAGAGGTTGGCCACCGAATCGAAATACGAATAGTACACGACGTTGTTGACGTGGCCATAGATGTCGTTGTCAGACCAGCGTGTTATGATGGGCGCGAAGTAGCGGTATTCGTCGCGACGGGTGCGCTGCGGTTTTGCCATGCGTGTGGGTTTGCGCTACCGCGCGTCGCGTCAAACGAAATGGCGCAGCCGAGGCCTAAGGCAACCGTGTCGCCGTATCTCTGAACGCTTCACCACATGAAGATTTCTGTCTGCAAGCAATGAACAGCAGGTTGTAGTTACCACCGGCAACGGAAATCTCAAGGCCAGAGGTCAATATGCGGTGCGGCTCGGTGAGTCCCGGTGTTGCGGTTCTATACGTTCGTCCCGAATGCGAGAGTATAATTTCCGTACCTTGCACCGTGTCTTCAATTGATAGCTGAAATTCGATCTGTTTGGCGTTCTTGCCGTAGAAAGTGCCGGCAAAATTGCCAGAGAGCGCCCCGGTTCTGAGTAACGGTTGCGCGCTGCGATTTTTGAACAGCGACCGATCGGTGGTTAGGGAAAATCCCACTGGTTTTGAAAATTCAGATTCGACGCCGTTTGTGCCGCGCGCCTTGACCGAATAGAAATAGAGTTTGCCCGAGGTCTGCAACTCTTCGGTGAAGCGCAGCGATTTCTTGGCGGTAACAAAATTCCATGAGGCTTCACCTGGAGTTTTGCGAAAAATGAGATAGTCTGCCGCACCCGGCACGCGGGCGTATTCAAGCAATACTCCGCTCGGTACGTTTTTGGCGGTCAGTTTCGTGGGGGGCAGCGGCGGTGCACCCGCACGATTGACATTTGCATTCGCGTGGCCCCGCGCGGGTAAGGCCGCCGGCCCAACCTGAATGCCTATGATCGCGCGCACGCTGTACGCCTTTGGGATGCCGCTGATCGCCGCGGTCGAAGTGTCGTTAAAAGTGTTGGTCTTTGCATAACCCGCTTCTTCCCATGAACCCGTCTGCGCGCTGAAACGTACGATCCAATAGCGGTCAGCTCCCGGTACTGCGTCCCATTTGAGCTCAATCTTGTCTGCGTAAACACCCGCCGACGCCTGCAGATTTTCGACGCGTGCCGGTATTCCCGATTTACCTTCAACGGTGATGGTCGCCGAAGGGGGCGCTTCTGCGTTTTTACCCACGGCGATCACCGCGTAGGTGTTTGGCCCTCCCGCTGGCCTTATGTCAATGTGCGTTGCCGAGCGCGGCGTGGCAATGGTGGCAAATGCACCAGTAGCGATGTTCTCTTTTGTGACTTTGTATGAAGTCGCTGCCTCAACCGGCTGCCAGACTAGTTTGACCTGCCCGGTGGGGGTGAGTTCTCCCGTGAGACCTTGCACCGCTCCGAGAATTTTTTGCACGGCCGCGTATCCGCTGGCGATGAGGCTCGCGTTCGCATCGGTCTTTTCGTCTTCATTGACCGCGACAATCTTGTAATAGTACGTGCGGCCTGAATCCGTTGAAAAATCTTTGAAGTGAACCTCTGCCGTTTCTGCGATCTGCAAAAAGGCGCCATCGGCGCTGTCGCTACGCAAGATCTGGTAACCGAGTGCACCGGTCGCTGCGGCCCATGTGACAGTGACGCTGTCTGAGTCTGTGCCCTGGCTTGCGCGCACGTTTTTCACAGGCTGCAATTTCTGCGAAATTTCGTCGTCGCCGCCGGGCTGCCAATCGCGTAAGGCATAGGCTGCATAAAAGAATTGCCGCGAAAATTCATATGACACCCACCCGTATCCGTTGGTTCCCCAGTTATTGCCGTCAGAATCCATGATCTTGAAGGCGCCGCGGTGGCCTTTAGGCGATTTTTTGTTGTCGTCGTAACCGATGAGCACCATCGCATGGCCGTTCTTGTTCGCGACCGTGTAACCGTCGTATACGCTGTCGTTGCGGCAGCATTTCCAGCGGTCAGGGCCTGAGTTCACGCCGATCACCATCGGCTGCCCTTTCGCGAGTTCTGCTTTGAGTGCTTCGGTATCGTGCGCTGGTACGGTCTCATACCCTTTTGCACGGTACTTCGCCGCTGCTTTCAGCTGCGCGCCGGTTGGTTGTTTTTTGAAATCCGCAACGTTGTAAGGCCAGTCTGCCCAGCTGACCGCGCCTTTTTCGACGAGCAGGTCGAGTGCATGTGGTATGTGCGCGCCGCGGTCACGCCCCTTGTTGATCTGGTTATATGTCCATGCTGGTGAAAACACGTGCTCGCCGCTGCCGTTCTGTTCTTGCACGTGTGGGCCGAAATCGATATTACGCTTGCGCTTCTCGTGGTAGCTCTTCAGCGCATAGGTAGTCGCCCAACCGACGCAGCTGCCTTGTTTGCCCTGTTTGCCAGGCAACGGAAAAAACTGCGTCAGGTCGACGCGCCCGGGCAAACCCCGATGGCGAATAAAGGCCGAATCGGAAACCGGCACCCTATCGTACATTTCGGGTGTTTCAGGCAGATACCCCTCGTTTCGCACCTCGTCGGTTGCCAGCGTCGACACAGGCGCATCGGCGTGAAAAAGCAGCAGCGCGAGGGCGGTGAATCGCATAAACGGCTTCATTCCCCACAAAGGCCCGGCGTTCGCGTGCCGCAAGCAAAATAACGGGAATTTTCTATCGCAGCGGTTTTGGTCTGCGTTCAACTAAATCATCTTGACCGAGCCTTTCGGTGAAACATTGCAGGCAATGAAATGGATGTCACGCAGCATTGTGGTCTGCGTTCTTGCTCTGCCGTTAGGGCTTTTTGCCCAGAAGCTTCCCGGCTTCTACAATGAAACGATGAATTTTCGCATTGAATGGAAGGGTATTCGCGCCGGCGATGTGACGATGCGCACTCGGTCAGAAGGCGATAGGTTTATCACAATCAACGCGCGGGTCAATTCACTGCCCGTGATGCACGGCATCTACTATATCCAAGGCTCGTTCGCCGCCAAGTGGAACCATGTGGCGCGCACTCCCGTGATCGCATACGAAGAAGCTTACCAGGGCGACACCTACCAGCGCCGAAAGTTTCGTTTTGCCGGCAGATCGGTAAGGGTCGAAAAAAACGAAAAACGTTTTCATGAACTGAGTTATCCGCACAGCAACCCACCGAAGTCAGAATCGAACGACGCATCGGATGTCAGTATCTCAGGCGGATATCAAGACCTGCTGGGGGCCTTTTATTATGTGCGCAGTACTGGCCGCATTCCCAAAGTGGGTGAAGTGCTGCGGGTGCCCGTTCTGCCCGCTGGCTCGAGGCGTACTCTGATTTTAAAGGTTCTCGCGCGCGAGAAACGAACTGATGTCCCTTTTTTTGGTACGCGCGAAATTATTCACGTGCGCTCAGCGCTTGCCGATGAGGCAAAGGGTAAAGGCCCGCAGATGGGCAACGTGTTCTTCAACACGCAGTCGCAGATTGACATGTGGATTACCGCCGATGCAGATTTTGTGCCGGTGAAAATCTGGACCTCAATGCCTTACCTCGGCGTCGCGAATATACTGCTCGAGCAGTATTCACAGCCGTAAAAAGTAAACCACCCATGCGCGATGAAGGCGTAACGAAATATGCCTGCAGCTGGCAGAGAACAGAAGCGCCGGCCTATGCATCTGTGCGTCACCTGATCGAATGCCGCGATCGTCTGTTCGCTCGCGGGCTCATCGGCGTTTACCCCGACGGCATTGGGTATGGCAATGTGAGCGAGCGCGCCGACACCCGCGGAACTTTCTATATCACAGGCACCCAGACGGGGGAGAAAGCACAGCTTTCTGCAGCAGACATCAGCGTCGTGAGGGCCTATAGTATTGCCGACAACCGGGTCGAATGCGAAGGCGAGGTGGCGGCTTCATCAGAATCGCTGACGCACGCGGCAGTTTACGAACTCGACCCGGTAATTCGTGCGGTCATACACGTTCACCACCGTGCGCTATGGGAAAACGCGCAGGGTCTCATACCTGCAACGGAACGTTCTGTGCCTTATGGCACACCCGCGATGGCACTCGAGATGCGCAGGCTGTATGCAGGGACCAATCTCAGGCACGTGCGCGTGCTGGCAATGGCAGGTCATGAAGAAGGAGTGATTAGTTTTGGCGAAAGCCTTGCGCTCGCCGAATCACAACTTGCTGAGTTTCTTTATACTCTTTGACCGCATGACGCGCTGCGGTTAAGTACCGTTATGCACCGGATATCACCATAGACGCTAATGCGGCGACGCGTATTGCCTTTCTCGGCGACTATGTGCCGCGACAGTGTGGCATCGCAACGTTCACGCACGATCTCAGCGAAGCGATCGCCGCCGAATCGCCTCGCTCTGATTGTTTCGTTTGCGCCGTCAACGACCGGTCGGGTGGTTATGATTATTCAAACCGCGTGCGCATCGAGATCGAAGAAAAAGACCTGCGGTCTTACCGAAGCGCCGCAGATTACCTGAACTTCAGCAACGTCGATATACTCTGTGTGCAGCACGAATTCGGCATCTACGGCGGGGCTGCCGGCAGCCACCTGCTTGCGCTGCTCAGCGAGGTGCGAATGCCGGTTATCACGACGCTGCATACGATTCTCCGCGACCCTGATGAGGCCCAGCGGCGCGTGATGGATGAAATTCTGAAGCGCAGCGATCGCGTGGTTTCTATGGCACAGAAAGGTGCTGAAATTCTTCGCGAGGTATACCATGTCGCCGAAGAGAAAATAGCCGTGATCGCCCACGGTATTCCCGATTTGCCGTTTGAACCATCGGCGCTGTTCAAGAATCAATTCGGCGTCGGGGGCAAGAGCGTTTTGTTTACCTTCGGGTTATTGTCGCCTTCAAAAGGAATCGAATATGCGATACGGGCTTTGCCCGCGATTGTGAAGGTACATCCGCAAGTGGTGTACATTGTGCTCGGCGCGACGCACCCGAACCTGCTGGCATGCGAGGGTGAAAGTTACAGATTGAGCCTCGAACGCCTTGCCGCAGATCTGGGTGTCAGCAAACAGGTGATCTTCTATAACCAGTACGTGGCAACGGCCGATCTGCGCGAGTTCATTGGCGCCACCGACATCTATATTACACCCTATCTGAACGAAGCACAGATCACCTCGGGTACACTCGCATATCTTTTCGGGGCTGGCAAGGCGGTCGTTTCGACGCCTTACTGGCATGCGCAAGAGCTGCTCGCAGACGGCGCGGGCTTGCTTGTGCCTTTTCGCGACCCGACGGCGATTGCGAACGCCGTGATCGAATACCTCGATCATCCCGACGCGCTTGCCGCAACGCAGCGGCGTGCGTACACAACGGGCAGGCCGATGGTCTGGTCAGAGGTGGCGCGCGCTTATCTGAAGATCTTTCGCGAAGCACGCGCAGAATGCCTCGATCGCCCCCGACGCGCGTTTGCCGAATGGACGCTGGAAAGCCGTGCACAGGCCGTGCCACCGCTCAAAACAGACCATGTCGCACGTCTCACCGATACCACGGGTATATTGCAGCATGCCACCTATGCGGTGCCGAATCTCGCCGAAGGGTATTGTACCGACGACAATGCGCGGGCCTTCATTCTCACCTGCATGCTCGCTGAGCTGGGCGACGATGCGGTACGGCAATCGCAAGAGAAGCTCGCGACCACGTACCTCGCGTACCTTTGGTACGCGCTCGACCGTGACAGGTTTCGCAATTTCATGAGTTACGAGCGTATCTGGCACACCGCCGCCGGTAGCGAAGATTCGCATGCCCGAGCCCTCTGGGCCATCGGCACCGGCATAGCCCGGTCGCAGAATACCCAACACCGTTCGCTGTGCGCTCTGATGTTCAGGCGCGCCGTTTTCGCTTCAGATACATTTACTTCACCGCGTGCCTGGGCGTTTGCACTGCTCGGTGTGCACGAATATCTGCACAGGTTCTCGGGCGACAGCGTGCTGCAGGCACTGAGCTCGCGCCTGACGCAAAAACTGATGACCCAATATACCGATACCGCGCAAGATGGCTGGGACTGGTTTGAAGAAGTGGTGAGCTATGATAATGCGCGGCTTTGCCATGCGCTGATTCAAAGCGGGCGTACCCACGGCGACGAGCGTGCGCTCGCAGTGGGATTACAGACTCTGCACTGGCTCTCGAACCTGCAGAAAGCGCCCGACGGATACTTCAGGCCAATCGGCAGCAACGGCTTCTACCGGCGCGGTGAATCGCTGGCCATTTATGACCAGCAGCCGCTTGAGGCTGGGGCGATGGTGTCGGCGTGTCTCGCTGCCTATCGCGCAACGAAAGATACTGCATGGCTTGCAACAGCGCGGCGTACATTCGAATGGTTTCTGGGACGCAACGACCTGGGTTTGAGCCTCTACGACGCGACAACCGGAGGCTGCTGCGATGGTCTGCATGCAGACCGTGTGAACGAAAACCAGGGAGCAGAATCCACACTGGCTTTTCACCTGGCCCGTGCCGAACTCGATCTCGTCGAGCACGCGTTTCCCGCCCGGGTGAGCGTACTGTAATGTTCCCGGTATTCGAGCGGCAACTGTCGGTAACGCCGACAGCAAGCCGGGTAATTCTGCGGCCGTTTATTCCTTCGAGTGCAGAACAGATCACCTCTATCGTGCGCAGGGCCATGGCGCTTTCAGAGACAGAAGTACTCACAGAACTCAATGACATCCGCAAGAATTTTTCGTTTCGCCATTACGACCTCGAATCGCTGCTTGAAACTCATCTCGCGCTGATCTCTGTGCGGGTTCCGATCGAGAAGGTATCGTGGGAAAGGCAGCTCCTGATCGGCGCTCTGTTTTCCGGCGAATACGCACCCGAATCTGCCGCGCTGTTTAATCCTTCGATTGTGCCGCACCCCGACCAGTCCGGGCTTGAGCCCGGTGCGCTGCGTGTCGTCATGTCGCTCAGAGCGACCGGTGAGGGGCACATATCATCGCTTGAATTTCGTACGGTAATTGTCTACGACGACGGTCGTGCCACTCTGCAGCCTGCAGCGACGACCTATGCAAGTATGCCGCGCGTGGTTTCTGTCGCCGAAGAATCAGTCGAGATTCGTTTCGCGCCCGACGTGCTACTCGATGAGCGCATTATCTTTCCGATGTTTGCGGTTGAGAGCAACGGTATCGAAGATGCGCGGTTTGTGCGATTTAGTGAGCAGGGAAAACCCGATACGTATTACGCGACTTACACGGCTTACAACGGCCAGGCAATCACGCCACGGCTCATTCAAACTGACGACTTTGTAACATTTCACATGCTGGCTCTGTTCGGCGGTGCGGTAAGAAACAAGGGCATGGCGCTGTTTCCCCGCAAGATTGCGGGGCGTTATGCGATGATCTCGAGGCAAGACGATGAAAATCTGTTTCTCATGTTTGCCGACAACATTCGCTACTGGGAAGAGACGCAGTACCTGCATGGTCCGCGATTCGCCTGGGAACTGGTCAAAACCGGCAATTGCGGATCGCCCATCGAAACCGAATTTGGCTGGCTGCTGATCACCCACGGTGTCGGTCCGATGCGCCAGTACTGCATCGGCGCAATGCTGCTCGATCTCGAAAACCCGCTTAAGGTCATCGGCTGCCTGAAAGAACCGCTCATCGTACCCGAAGGTCGCGATCGCGAAGGTTATGTGCCGAACGTCGTCTACAGTTGCGGTTCACTCGTGCACGCGGGGCGTCTGGTGCTGGCGTATGGCCTCAGCGACAGCATTTCAGTGATCGCGACGACCGATCTTGCAAAGCTGCTCGACCTGCTGCGCGCAAGCGGTCCATAGTCGTGGCGCGGTGCGAAGTCTCGTCGCTTGAATCATGGCTGATCTTCTACGTTTTTCAGCGCCGCCGTTGGGATTCGAAACGTGCCGCGAGGTGTAATGATTTCAATCGTGGGGCCTGTTAGTTTGAAGAATCCCGTAAATGACCTGCCATCGAGCAGATTGACCCGCGAAATCTTGCCATAACGTTTCTTGATATCGTCCAGCGTCAGCAGTGCGTTCGCATTTGATTTAGCCTGCAAGACTTTCATTTCTGTTTCGAGCAGTTGCCTATTCATGGTAGCAAAACGCGCACTATCGCCCCGTTCGCGGGCTGCGGTTGCGAGATTATCATATGCCTGCAAGAGCCCGGTATCATCGGCCGTCAGATCGGTAGTTTCTGCGGTTTTCAAATCGGCAGATATCTGAAGTCTTCTGCCGGCCGAAACCACAATCGGTTGCAAAAGTTTCATTCTGCGTGCAGAGTCAGAAACCTGCTGCTGCAAGGGGGCTGCAATCTGAACTTCGACTGCGCCATCGGCTACTAAAACACGGGTTTTTGCGGCACTGTGCAGAACCATAAAGCGGGTGCCAGTCACCGTAATTCGCGCCATTTCAGTTGTGACATTGAACCGTGCCCTGTTTTTTTCGAGATGCGTATAGAAAGTCCCTTCTTTAAGAACAACTTCGATATCGTCTTTCTCATCTGCTCTCGGGCTTTGCGCCCAATGCCATTCGCTGCGCTGGCCTGCCACTGAGACTGCGAAGTCGCCAAAGCGTATTGCCGCGACAGAACTTTCTCCCGTAACAAAGGCAGAGCCAGGCTGAATGGCAGCGTCTTCTCGTATTGTTGTTTGCCCTTGTTTTACAGCTCCGCTCTGGTAGGCGATTTTTACAGGCTGCTGCTGGGGTAAGCGCAAGAGCACTAAAGCCCCCACACCCATGAGTAAGATTGCCGCGATACCCGCGGGAATCCAGAATTTTCGCGGCGCTTTTGGGTTTGTGATTTGCAATGCGCTGGCCGAGTCGAAATCAGCCAAAATTTCAGTTTTTTGCGCAATCAGGCGCTGGGTCACGTTTTGTATGGCCGCCGTTGTGAGGCCCGTTGCCGGCTGCTCGCGCAGACGCAGTTCTTCTAATGCGATCAGCTGCCGCAGCATTGCCTGTTCCCGTTCGTGTTGCGAGCCACTCATTCTATTACACTGCCTTCGCCGCTAAATATATGCAAATCTTTCAGCTCTTCGGCGAGTTTCTTCAGGGTTCGAGTGTACCATGAATTGACAGAGCCGAGCGGCTCGTCTACCAATTGCGCAATTTCAGACAGAGAATATTCGAGCAGCTTGAGCTCCATAATTTTTCTTTCAGGGTCGGGTAGGGCGGCGAGTGCGGCATTTAGCCGGCGCGCAATTTCTTTTCTCTCAAATTCATTGTGAACGCTGTTGTTTCCCGACAGCACATTCCAGTGCCGGGGATTTTCAGCGTCAAAGATATCGAGCGGTGCATTGATGCGCACCTCTTTAGCCCGCCAATCGTATGAAAAATGCAGCGCACTTTTTACCAAATATGCTTTAAAGGCATCTTCAGTTTCACCGCCAAATTTCGCAAACAGATTGGTCTTAAGAATATGAAACAAGAACTCCTGCGTTGCATCTTCAACGTCATTATTGTGCACCCGCTTGGCAATAAAGGCCATGATAAGCGGAGAATACTGCGCCATGAATTGAGCCAGCGCACCGCCATCGAGATTGCGCACGCCTTTGAGTAACTGGTCGAATTGCATGGGCAGCCGGTGAGAAGGGAAAGAGCGAGCGGTATTGCCCGTAAAGGAATTTTCAGCCTTTGGCGCACAGGATTTGCTGAAAGTAAATCCCGTGCCCCAAAGGCTACTTTACCTTCATAATCCAAACCACCGACATGTTCACCGGCCGGGTTTCGTTTGCGGTTCGGGGTGTGCCGTTGGTGCCGTCACTTACTGGGTCGGCTAAAGACGCATGGGTCACCAATGTGCCTGTTGAGGTTGGCACGGCAATTTGTTGTAATCCACCGCCGCCAGCCAGAGCAATTTCGTGCCAATGCCCCTGAAATGCATCCTGCTGCCCTGTACCAGAAGTTGATCCCCCCCGCAAAAACATCGCGACCTTCGCTGCCTGGCCAGGTGAGTTTGCCCCCGCAGCATCGCCGTTAAGGTTGGGTATCGTCTGCCCATTATAAGGCGATGCCGCGTCAGCAAGCATCTGCCCATTACATTCGACCCATTCGCCGCTGGCGGGCAGTCCGGGCGTACCCGCCAAAGATTTATGCCATGCCAGAATTGCGCCGATCGGGGGGTGGTACGCCGCCAGATCGTTGACTTTGGTGAAGAGCTGATCGAAATTTGTGTTCACTTCACTCGCGACAATCGCATTACCCGCGGCAAAGGTGAATGATTTCGTGATGCTGAGCGCATAGAGCGAAGCCGAGACCAAAACCGCGGCAGCAGCGAATGCCCCGAGCGCCCGCTTGTTTCTCTTGAAAGCGCGTAGCGCGCGTTTTGCCCGGGATAATTTCAGTTCGGCGACCGCAGCCTTCAACGCTTCAATTTCAGCACGCGTTTCTGTATCCATGATCATTTGCCTTCGATCAAAATTCGTCCCGTCAATCGAAACTTGGTATGTGCCCGCCTCACCCCCAGTCCCCCTCTCTGAAGACAGAGACCCTACGGTTCACCACATTGTGGAGAGGGGGTGAGGGTGATTTTTTTTGCATATAAATCCACGCCACCCCCGTGTAATCTGGTATGCGCACCCCAATCGTCAAATTTCTGGTCATTCTGGCTGCCCTCACGGGCACGGCGGCCTTTGCGAACGTCAACCCCGATGGCTCGTTCAGCCATACGCTGCCGATCGAACTGCCCGCCGGGCGTAATGGCCTACAGCCGCAGCTCGCATTGGCTTACAATTCGAATGCCGGCAACGGTATTGTCGGTATCGGCTGGTCTTTGCAGGGTTTGCCAGCCATTACCCGCATGAATTACGGCAACGGCATCAACTACGGCAAAGCCGGATATCCCGCCGATACGTTTGCGGGCCCTGAGGGGCGGCTCATCGATCTCGGCGCGGGCATCTACCACGCCGAAACCGAAACCTGGTCGAAATACGAGCCGAGCGGCAACTGCGGCAATGGGCCATGCTCATGGATCGTCACCGATCGCAATGGCTTGAAATATTATTATGGCCTGACGAGCAATTCGCGAATTGTAGCAAAAGATAGCAACAATAATGAAATTAATAACGGGGCCGTTCGTGTGTGGGCGCTTGAGCGCGTCGAGGATTTGAATGGCAATTATTATGAAGTTTCATACAAAAAGGATGCGGGACTCTTCTACGATCATGGGCAATATTACCCGGAGAAGATCAACTACACTCTGGGTGGCGGGGCGGGCAAGCATTATGCGGTGTCATTCTTCTTTGATGAGACCGGTCGACCCGATAAGGAGATCAACTATTCACAATCGGCATATGTCAAGACCAGCTGGCGACTCAGTAAGATTGCTGTGGATTATCAAACCTCTTGTTTTCTGGTATTTACCTGCGCTGATCGGGTCCATAGTTTTGAATTAGAATATGGATCCGTGTCAGTCGCAGGCCAAAGCCAAATGACGAAATGGCAAGGATATGACGCAGCCAACTTAGGAATGCCGGCGATCCAGTTTTCTTGGACTACTGGTGGAGTTGGCTATGGCGGGAATCAATCGCAAACCAATCTAAACATGATGTACAACGGTGTGGTAGCTGGTGCAGACCAACTTTCCGCTTTTGCTGATCTCAATGGCGACGGTTTGATTGATCTTGTCCGCTGGGATTCCGTTGGAAACGCGTACTGGAACTTTAATTCCGGCAACGGGTTTGGGCCGAATAAATCGCAGAGCAACTTGAATGCGATGCTCAATGGTTATTCGAATGGATCTTACCAGCTTTCTTCAATCTCAGACCTAAACGGTGATGGGAAGCCCGACTTGGTTCGCTGGGATTCTTCGGGAAACGCGTACTGGAATCTTGGAAACGGAAATGGCTTCGAATCCAGTCAGTCTCAAACGAATTTGAACACCATGTTAAGCGGCGTTGTCAACGGAAGTCATCAACTTTCGGCTCTCGTCGATTTCAATGGTGACGGGAAACTGGATCTGGCTAGGTGGGACTCATCAGGAAACGTATATTGGAATCTTTGGACCGGCAACGGTTTCGGTGCAAATCAGTCTGCCTCAAACCTAAACCTCATGTACAACGGCACTTTTTCAGGTGCAGAGCAACTCTCAGCTTTTATAGATTTAGACGGCGATGGAAAAATCGATTTGATCCGATGGGACTCGATGGGCAATGTATACTGGAACTCTGGCACAGGGACAGGGTTCGGGCCGAATCAATCACAAAACAATTTGAATATCATGCTAAATGGTTACCAAAACGGATCTTATCAACTCTCAGCTTTCACGGATCTGAATGCAGATGGGCAAATTGATTTAATCCGCTGGGATTCATCCGGTAATGTCCATTGGAACTATGGCACAGGCGGAGGGTTTGCAGCCACTCAAACGCAGAGCAATGTGAATTTGATGCTCACTGGACTTGTTAACGGCTCGTATCAGAAATCCGCATTTCTGGATTTGAATCATGACGGAAAAATAGACCTAATCCGCTGGGATTCATCTGGAAATGCATACTGGAATCCTGGAACACACAATGGCTTTGGGCCTAACCAAGCACAAGGCAACCGAAATTTAATGTTTGATGGTTTCGTAAATGGTAGTCATCAGCTGTCAGCATTTGCCGATATCAATGGCGATGGGCAAGCAGATTTGGTACGCTGGGATTCATCTGGCAATCTATACTCAAATATATCAACAACGGCGACGCCAAACTTGATTTCCCGAATTACGCATCCCGGAGGCAGTTTCCAAGATATAGCGTATTCATCTGCTGTCCAACTGACCAATGCGATTTGTCCTGTTCCCGCAAGCTGTAATCAACCGGATGGTGCGCTGGTCGGAGCAAGCGCCCAGCCCAACCCCTCCCTCCGGTACCTCGTCACTCAAGTGACGACCACCAGCAATATGGACCTAGACGGCAATGGGCAGCCCGACAGCTTCACGACCGAATACAGTTATTACAACGGCCGCATGACGAATGGTACTGTCGCCGAGCGCGCGAGTCTGGGTTTTGAGAAGATCAAGACGCGTGATGCGAATACCGGTAGCTATACGATTGATACCTACCGGCAAGACAAGCCGTTTCATGGGCGTCTCGCAAAGAGCGCGAGCTATCTGGCAGATGGCAGCAAGGTCTCTGAAACTACACATGCGGCGCTAGCGCAGTATTATTGCGACGAGACGGGCTGCAACACGTATAAGGGTAGCTGGGTTGATGGCAACCCCGATGCGGTGCCGCAACAGCCACAACAGTTGCGCGCGAAGTTGGCCGAGCAGGTAGGCGCGAATGAGCCTTCCCTGACCACCGAACTTGCATTTGAAAACGGCATAGCCATTTTCGGCAAGTCTGAAGGGGCGATTGCGTACGATAGTTATGGCAACGCGACAAATGTTATTTCTTCTGGCGGTGGAAATGGTATCGGCAAATCAAGCTACCGGCATCTGCAATATATCAACGAACCCGCCTCTGGGCCGGGGCAGGCGAGAACCATTGGGCTTGTCTATAATGAGAAGACCTGTCTAACCTCGGCAGCCTGTTCGGCGAACGATGCGAATTTCGTCGCCGAGTCGAACGTCTACTTTGACGGCCAGGCAACGACCGGCGTCATCGGCAGCCGCAAACTTTTGACAAAAAAAGAAAGTTATCTTTCGACCGGTGCTGCGACCGGTGTCTGGGTACCTGAAACTTTCAGCTATGACGCGCTCGGCAACGTGACGCAGAAGGTCGATGCGCAGGGCATCACGACGACAATCGCCTATGACAGCGACTACAGGCAATACCCGGTCAGCGTCACGAAGTCGCATGGTGGCTCAAGCTCGGTTGTCTCTTTTGAATACGATTACCGTTTCGGTAAAAAGACTCTCGAAACTAACCACGACGACGGCAACGTAACGCTATATACCATGAACGCCTCGGGGTTTGTGACCGGGCAGCAGACGCAGAACGGTGCAACGATTCTCGCGAAGGCCGCATTTGCGCACTCGCCGCTCGGCACCGCACCCATCTGGACGCAAGAGTGCACTTACTATGGCGCGACGTTCACCACGGCCGCATGCCGCAAGAAGTTTGTCGATGCCCTGGGTCGTGTTTACCGCGAAGAGTTTCCCGATGTGAATGCGGGCATTGAAGTGCAGATGGCCTCAGAACGTCGTTATGTGCAAAATGGCTCAGGCAGAAAAGAATATGCCTCGCTTGCGAAATCCACCTCTTTTGATTTTGCGGGCAGCTTTGCCGTACTCGCCTTTCCCGGTGACTGGTCAGAAAATTCGTTCGACCAGCGCGGCCGGGCTGTTGCGACGCGCACCCACGATAACCGCACGACCTCTGTTGCGTACCGCAACGCGGGCGTCGGCCCGATGCCTGCAGGGTCGGTTCAGTGCACCGTCACCACCGACTTTGCGGGAGTAAAAAAGCGTACCTGTACAGATGTTAACGGCAAGACCAATCTCGTCACCGAGGCGAAAGATGGCACGCAAATGACCGACGTCGCGTACGTTTACGACAGCCTTGGTCGCCTCATTTCAGTCGTCGCGCCGCAGGGTGTGACGCTCGTGGGCTATGTCGGGCGCTCGCCTCTGCAGCAGAGCATTACCGACCCGGTTGCCGGCACCACCAGCTATGAATATTATCTGACCCCGGGGCAGGCAGATTTCATGAAGCTGCACCGCGAGACCCGGCCCGGCGCCACCGATGCGATTATCGCCGAGCTCGAATACGCCGCGGCTTTCGGTCGCACTTCGAAAAAGACGAATGGTTTTGCCGCGACGCCGGTGAACGACCGTGAAACGACAGTCTACACTTACGATGAAACCGCCGTGACCTTCGGCAAAGGCCGGCTCACGACGCTCGCCTTCACGACCGAAGGTTATACGCTGCAAGACCGTTACAGCTATAACAACCGCGGTGAAACCACACAGACAACGCGTCGGATTTCTCACGCAAGCGAGACTTTGTGCGCAGATGCGAACGCGATGCCGTGTTTACAGACATTTGGCTCGGCAAAAGACGAACTCGGTCGAATCAAGACCATGACCTACCCCGACGGCAAGGTCACCACGATCAACTACCTGCCGGGCTCGACCAAAAACGTGGCTTCAATCGTGCATGACGGCACCACGTATGCAACCTACAGCAACTATACATACGACGTCGCACCGCATGTCGGCAAGGTCACCTATGGCAACGGTGTAGAACACGACTATGTCTACAACAGCGCGACAGGGCTCATGAACACGGTAACGATCGGCAAGCCGGGCAATGACCCGCTCATGTCGCTCGCCTATACCTGCAATCTCATGATGAATATCGAGCGCATCGACGATGCGGTGATACCCACGCTGACTACGGCGTATCAATACGATTCGCTGAACCGCCTCACTCAGGCCACATGGGACCCTGACGCCGTCGGCGTCTCTACGGTTCGCACCTATGCGTTCGATAACCAAACGACCAGCGCCAGCAAAGGCAATCTCGAACGCAAGGGCAACCGTCGCCTCACATACGCCGCCGGCAAAACATACCCCGTAAGCGACGAAATCTTTAACCCGTCGACGCTGGTGTGGCAGCCCAATGCAACCTATACCTGGTCGGCGAACGGCAACCTGCTCACCAAAGGCGCCTTCACTTTCAGCTACGACAGCAACAACATGCTGAGCCGCGCCGTCGAAGTCGACCCGCAGAACCCAGCCAATACGGTAGGCGATTCGCAATTTTTGTACGACAACACCGGCCAGCGCTTTCTCAAGAAGCACACGCGCTTCGGCACGACGATCAAAACCTGGTACCTCGGTGATGGCATCGAGCTGCGCGAAAAATATGTCGGTGTCGCACCCGCAACACCGAACGGCACCTACGATTCATCGCAGAACACACGCTATGTCTATGGGGTCGATAACAAGAAACTCGCGTCGATCACGGGCTCGACCTACACTGCGGCGCTCAGCGCAACTTCAGGTTCGATGCTCGCGCTCGCCGACAGCTATTCTTCAACGAGTGCGAGCGGTGTCGCGGCGAAGGTCTATTACAACTTTTATGGCGCTTACGCATTTGTCAAATCGCTCGCCCATGATTTGAATCATGGGCAAGCAAGAATTATTGCGCTGGTGTTGCTGGCGTTTGCGGTTCTATTGTACCTCTGCCTCACCCCCAACCCCTCTCCTAAAGGAGAGGGGCGGTCAAAAACCCTCTCCTTTAGGAGAGGGTGGTCGCTTCGGCGACCGGGTGAGGCGGCATTCTCCCTTTGGCACCGCGCGACCAGTACGCGGCGGATGGCGTTGGTCGCGGGCAGCCATGGATGGCTGAAGCGCGCGACTGCCATGACAATGCTGTTCGCATTCGTTACCGTGAACTGCGGCACGCAGCTGCCCTCAGGCATCACGCCCGGTCAGGTCGACGCCGCGCTGCTCGACCTTTACACCGGCCTGCCCACTGGCACGGCCTATTACAGCCACAACCACCTCGGGTCGGGCGCGCTCGTTACTGATACCGCAGGCAATGAGATCTTTCGCATCACATACGACGAATACGGCCAGATCGACCTCGAAAAATCGGGCAAGTTCAACCCGGTCTCAGGTCTAATCGAGCATCATATCGCCGATGCGGATATCTTAGTCACCGCAGTCAAATACACAGGACAGGAGTATGACCCTGAAACAGGGCTCTACTATTACAACGCGCGCTACTTTGACCCGCAGTTAGGGGTGTTTACGACGCCGGATACGATCGTAGATCCTGGGGCAGGTAATTTTGGCCTCAATAGGCACATGTACGGTGCAGGGAACCCAGTCAGGTTTACTGACCCAAGTGGTCATAATATTTTCGATGATATCGGAGACTGGTGGGATGAGAATGTTGGCAACCCGATAAAAGAAAAAATTGGTGACAAAGCCTTTAATGTTCTGGCGGGTATAGGTAGCGGTCTCGTACCGGGGCTTGATCAATACCAAGCATACAAGGCTGGTGGTATCGGAAATGTCTTATTGGGCGAAGTCGGCAAGGGCACAACTGGCGCGATGAACATGGCGGGGTGCATCGGGTGCTATGCAAATTTCAGTTACACCTATGATGAAGGTTTTGGCTTTGGTGCTGGCTGGGGTAGTGCGCCCAATGGTGCCGGTGTAAATCTGACTATGGGAATCATGTATCGCGAACGCGGTCTTTTCGCTGGCCTCAGCTCCACCGTCGGACTGGGAATAGGTGTCGGCGCCTATGGTTCGATTGGTCTCAACATTATAGCCGGTACGAATGGCAACGTGGGCTTATTCGGCAGTTTCGGCGCCAGAGACGGCAATGCTGCCCTTGGCGTGAGTGCAGGTGCTGTTTGTACGGCTGCGGGCTGCAACAGCACATTTAGCGGGTATTCCGCTTTGGATTATGGTGCGATGGGGATTGGTGATTGGCGTACCGGCAAGAAGTACATGACCGGCGGTACTAACACCGCTAATGAACACAGAGAACAAACTATTTCGTATGGTCAAGCTGGCGATAGCCTTACTTTTGGGCCGGATTGGGATAATTCAACTTGGTATGGCGCACTCTTTGGCGAACGGGGCGCCCTCGGTATTTTGGGCCAGATGGCCGGGGGGAAGCCTACGAGCGTGATGCATGACAATCTCGTGGTCAGTCGCGCTGCGCTTGATAGAGGCTGGCCCGGGCGAGTTGAATTTGTTGCGACCATGCCAGCATCTTACGCCATCGCACAGCCGTTGGCCCATATGTCTTATCGCGTAAACAATGGATACAGAAGTTTCATGCGAGGTTTTTAGTTGAACCGGGTCTGCTGGCTCGCTCTAGGTAGTTTACTCTGCCTACAGTGCACCGAGTTTCAGGCTCGAAACGTAGCAACCATCTCAAAAGCCAATCTTGTTATGCAACCGATCGACTGCGACTACATACCCCTGAGTCGCGAGTGGCCAGATTTTGACCAGACTTTTGTTGATTTGATAAAGCTTTATGGTTTTGTGAAGCTGCGACTGGCGGAAAAGGAAAGCCTCGCATCTGCTTGTTCGATCGAGTTGCGCGATATTGCCCCCAAAGAAGGTAGAACATTCGTGCCTACGATAGCATTTTTCACCCTTTTTCTCCTACCATTGTACGAAAGTTATCAGGACAAAGTTGCCATAAAGATACGCATGAAAATTGGGCAGAAGAAGATTGTCAAAGATTACCGATATGGCAATGCGACGTATTATTGGTTTCCGTTTTTTCCTGCCCTCTTCACACAGCATGCCCGAAAGAAAGCAGCGTTAAAAGCCATCACAGACGATTTCTTTTACAACGAATTGCCGCGCGCGCAGGCAGCGGCAGCGCACCAGAATTGACGGCGCGCCAATGGCACACGATTGCGGTGGCAAACATGGCGCAGTTGGTGCTGATCGTTTGATTGACGAAAACTCATCCCCCGGCCCCTTCTCACCGAAGACGGAGACCCGAAGCGGGTCATGAAAAGAGAAGGGGGCTAGGGGGTGAGTTAACCTTCGCTAGTCGGCTTAAGCACGCGAATCCGCGCGCAACCGTCGCTGCAAGTCTGCATTTTTTTGCATACAAATTACAAATTCCCCCGTTTATATTACATATGCTAAAGAAAATAACAATCCTCACTTTCATCATGGCAGGCAGCCTGGCTGCTGCTGAGCCGGCGACCCCTGCGCCGGTTAACAAGTATACAGGCGTGCATCTGGGCCTTGTAGGCGGCTATGGGCTCAGCAACCCGAATGCGAGTTTCAGTACCTTCTTGCCGGGCACACAGCAAGACTATCGCAGCGCCAGCGAATTCGGCGCAAGCCTCGCCTACTACTGGAACGACGAGAATGCCTTGGTGCTGCGCGTCGCCACGGCCCAGCGTGATCTGGCCTTCAAAGACAGCACTGCTTCAGGGCTCTACCCGATGCAGTTCATGGATATACGCGGTGGCTACCGGCTGCAACCCAGCATCGTCTTCGTGGAGTTCGGTATTCTGGGCGCAATTAAGACAAAAGATGTGCCGCTGACGATCGCGACTTCGTCGTCTTCTGCCTCTGGTAGCCTCATTGGTATCGACCAGAAGAGCTATGTGGCAATCTATGTGATGATGGGGCTGAATGTGCCGGTTTCGCAGAATCTCTTTCTCGAGGTGGCAGGTAAAATCGATTACGGCATCACTCCGGCGGTTGAAGGTAATTGGCCTTACTACACGGCCTCAAACGTACAGTACAAGACTGAAAAAATTTCACTGGTTCCATTCAACGTTGGTGCAACGTTGGGGCTCGGTTTTCGGTTCTAGGTTTTCTGAGTCGGTTACATAGTGGGGCGGGCTAGTCCCACACATCATAAGGCTGCGCGGGGCTGTCTCCAAACCATGAGGTGCCGTTTGAGTGCGAGCCCCAGACACCCTTTGACTGACAGGCAGCCGACTGCACGCCACCCGCGCTCAGATGCCCGGCCTTGTCGATGCACAAGTAACGAAACGTCACAAGACCGCGGGTCGTGAGCGAGTAGCCGCCGACCGGGTACGCAAATGCATTGGCGCTCGCCGAAGCGCCAATCGATGCGCCTGAAGTGACGATCGTAAATGAGGGTACTGAACCGTCGATTGTGTAAATAATACGGTCTGCATTATCGCTGCAGGTGAGCGTAATTAGGTAGGGCAGCTGGCAGCGTGTGAGTGCCAGGGTGTTCAGGGTGGGTATGCTGTCGTCTCGCGTGACGCTGACCGTAAATTCTGTTGCGCTGCCTGTCGCAACAGGCGTCAGGCATACGCGAACGGTGTCTGTAGCGCCGGTGGTAATCTGCGTAAACGCGAGGTTTGTGGTGACCTGGCCGTTTGAGAGCACCGTTCCAGAAACATTCGCACCCGTGACTGCGCTCGCCGTCGCGCAGTTGCTGCCATTTTTTTTTACCAGATAGTTCATCGCGTCGGGTGTGGTGTTGGTCCAGGTGATGTTGGTCTCGGCATAACCACCGTTACCCGAGACAAAATCGGGCACTGCGGCGATTGAACTCGTGAGCAAGGTGATCGTCGCGGGCGCAAGCCGGTTGCCCGCAAGATCGGTCAGGTGCTGCAGGTCGAATGCCACCGAACCGCTGCCGACCGCACCGGTGAGATTCAGTTGGTATGTCTGGGCATTAATTTTCGAGACCGAAATAATCTGCAGGCTGTTGCCGCCACCCGTCGGGTTCGAATAGCCTTCAAGCGCATCGGCGTTTTTCATCGGCTCTGAAAAATTGAGAATAATTGTGTTGAGGGTCGCAACCGCCGGCGGAGTTGCCTGAGAAGGCTGCGAGGCAGGTGTCGTTGAGACAATATTCGGGGCTTCGCTGTCTCTTGAAAAACAAGTGGATTTAGGGTTCAAACAATTCAGTTCGCGCCGTGCTTTGTATGCGTCGCAAGCCGCAAGAAATAAAGGGGCGAGAAGCCAGAGTATTTTCTTGTTAGAAATGAATCTCATACGAAATTCTCGTGCTGCTGCCGATTTCGCCCAGGCCCGAAGGCTGTATAGAAAATCTGAATGCTGTCTGGCTTTCCGTTGGCACCAGATTACCCAAGTTGGCAGGTATTAAATACGCGTGCAGCAGATTTGCCGCGTAAAGCGTCAGCGTGACAATGAGACCCCCGAGCGCAAGTTTGCCCCACGAGTTCGCAGAATTCTCTAAGCGATCGAATTCAGCCTGCGCTGCGGTTTCGTCAAAATAGCCGACCTGCCCCGAGTTATTGCGATAGAGCTCGGGCGAGGCACTGGTATATTGCTGCCGGTAGACCAAAAACACGGTCGTTGCCGTGAGCGTGAAGGCTGCGGCAGTGCCGGTTGAAACCGACCAGAAATAACCCCATGCGGGGCGTTCTTTGTAGAAGTGTCCCCAACCCGGCAAGAGGCTCGCGCGATAGAGGGCACCACTGTCAGAGGGTAAAAATAGGTCTTGAATCTTGCCCGCCAGAGATTCTGCCAGCACCTTGATCGATTGGAACATCGTTGAATCGGGTTTTGCCGATGCTTGAGCAGTGCCCAGAATTTCACCGTCAACCGCAGACAAAATCGCGCCGTCGATTTGCAAAACCTGTGCAGACGCGACGAAACGGCCGTAGATGACTCCGTCAGCGCCCAAATCAAGCGCCATGCGCCGAATTTTCACGGCGTCATAAAAATCGGCTGCCTGCCACCCATTGCGCTTCGCGTAATCGCGCCAAAGTTGCGCGTCAATTTTCACATACCGATAGCGGCTACGAATTGAAAGGTGCGCTGCATCGCTGATCGAAGCTGCAAGAAACTGATAATTCGTGTCTTTGGCCTCGTTATAGAAATCGAGAAACACCAGGCGTTTTGCCGGTTTATCGCTTGCACCCTTGATCTCGATCTTCTGGCTCTTTAAAGGCTGAGGCGCCTCAATGCCATGAGCAGTTGCGAGCGGCAGGGCCAGAATCGACAGACACAAGATTTTCAACGGGGCCGACATAGTGAATTGCGCTGCAGGCCAGCTTGTCGTGGGCTGCCATGGCGGCAAATCTGAATCGCATTGCCTTTCACTGCCAGCAACATTCTAATCCCCTTTACACCAAACCCGATTTCTGCAGACATGCGCCATGTCACAAGAACATCAGGGCACCTGTCTCTGCGGTGCGGTAAAATACAATGTCAAAGGGCCGTTCATTCGGTTCTTTTTCTGCCACTGCTCGCGCTGCCGGCGCGCGACGGGCACCGAACATGCTGCGAATATTTTCACCCGCGCGGCGAACGTGGTTTTTACCCAGGGCGAAGACAAAATTAAACGTTTTGATCTTCCCGAGGCCGAACAATTTTCACGGGCTTTCTGCACAACCTGTGGGTCACCTGTACCCTATATCAGCCGCGACGGTAAGGTGAGCGTTGTGCCCGCCGGGTCGCTGACGCACTTTGACGAGCGCAAGGTCGACGCAAACGTGCATTGGGATAGCCGCGCCGACTGGTACGAAGAAGCGCTGAGCGCACCCAGAAAAACCGAAGAAGATTTGAAACGTAAGTAACTGTTAAAACGAAAACCGATACGCGGCGCCGAGACCGGCCCAGAGCGAGGCATTAAAGGCGCTCGTCTCTTTCTGCAGGTAGCCCCCGAACTGTGTCTGCGTGATCAGTTTTAGCGCGAATGCATCGAACTCGAAGCGCAGACCGGCAGAGAAGGTGAAGTAAGGCGAATAGAAATTCGTCGCAAATTTATAGTCGATGCTGTTGTCTTCATCGATCACGGCCAACGCAATGATGAGAGCTGTGTAGAAGTCTACGCCGAGTGCCGCTTCAGCTGAAATATGTTCGGTAAAAGGGAACAAGATTCCTAAGTGAAAATCGGGCCGGTAATCAGATACGCCGCGCAGGTAAAGTGACATCTGGTTTGTGCCGACATAGACATTGTTATCGAAAAAATAGTTGAGCACCAACCCTGAGAAGTTGGCGTTTTCAGTCGGTGCGACGACCTGATACCTTTCAAAGCCAACTTCGAATGATTCACGACCATAACTCTTTTCGGCAAAGAGGGACAATGGACTGCATGACAGAACTAATGCCAAGCCCCATAACTGCCAGAGTTGAGCTATTGTTCTCGTGAAGGCTTTCAGCACTTGAGCCCTGTTCCCAGACGAAGTAAAACCGTCGTGCCGTAAAGACCTGGCTTATAAGGGTAGCGTTCGAGGTAACGTGAGAAATCCCCCTTGAGTTTTTTGTTCATTGGCCTGCCGCACGCTTTTGCCACAGCAATATTTCGTATTTCAACTTTGCCCGCGAGAGAAATTCTGAGTTCGAAGTCGGCATAGACGGTTGTGCAGCTGCCGCAATTCAGCTTAAGGTTGTGGCGTGCGAGAATCTTTGGATATTCATTTTTCAGAAATGTTTCGCGCACTTCACGCCAGAGGTGTTTTTCAGGCAGACCCTTTGCATAGTCAGGTTGATACGCAGCTTCAACGATTGCAGTTGGGTCGTTCGCGCAGAGCGATGCGCAAACGACCGCAGTGAAAACGCAGAGTAGCGAAAGCAGTGGCCTTCTCTTCATCAGGCGTTAGCCCCAAGCTTCTTCATAAAGTTGCAGCGCGTCGGCTTCGGTGACTTCGCGCGGGTTGTTCACCAGAAGTCGCTGCTGCAGCATCGCATCTTTTGCCAGCATCGGCAAGTCGGTACGCGGTACTTTGGCCTCTTGCAGCGTGCGCGGTATTTGTGTCTGCGCTATGAGGCCCGTGAGAGTGTCGATGAAGCGCTCTGCCGATGCCGGGCCGCCGTTAGCCGCCGGTAGACATCCACATAGCTCGGCATAAAGGCTGTGCGCAGACGGCAGATTGAAGCGCAGTACGTGCGGCAGCATCAGCGCATTCGAAAGGCCGTGTGAAATATGGTAATGCCCGCCAAGCGGGTACGCGAGCGCATGCACCGCCGCAACGGGTGCGTTGGCGAACGCCTGGCCCGCGAGCATGGCACCGTAGAGCATCTCGTGCCGTGCCGCAAGGTTCTTGCCATCGTGAACCGCGGCCAGCAGATTTTTCGACAAGAGCCGCAGCGCCTCGCGTGCGAGCAGATCTGAATAGTGGTTCTTCTTATGGTGGCTCGTGTAGGCTTCGATCGCGTGTACCATCGCATCGATGCCGGTCGCTGCTGTGACGTGCGGCGGCAGGCCGAGCGTCAGCTCAGCATCGATGAGCGCAATATCGGGCAGCAGCTGAGGCGATACGATTCCCGATTTGGTCGTTTCGCCCGTTGTGATAATCGCGATCTGCGTCACCTCAGAGCCCGTGCCAGCCGTCGTCGGTACCTGTATCAGCGGCAGTCGGTTGCCGCGCACATTGCCGATGCCATAAATTTCATCGATCGTTTGTTGCAACGGCACGAGCGTTGCGATGACCTTCGCGACATCCATTGAGCTGCCGCCGCCGAAACCGATGACGCCGTCGATTCTGAGCGCCCGCGCCTTCGTCACCGCTTCGAGCACCATACCTTCTGGCGGGTCGGCGACCACATTGTGTTCGACGACAAAATCGACATCGGCCATTTTCAGTGCATCGGTTGCGCGCGTGTGCAATGAGGATGCAAAAATGCCACGGTCGGTCACGAGCAGCGCGCGTCTGACGCCCAGTTCACGCGCGAGGCTACCCAGTTTTGCTATGCCCCCAGGTTCGGCGATGATACGGCGTGTGGTTTGAAAATCCACAGAGAATATAGTTATTCTGGTTTTTTGCGCGCAAATGCGCTGACGAGGGTTACCAAAGCGCCGATGCCAAAAGAAAACAGAAACGGGCGGATTTCGTTTTCGCTCGCGCGCCCGTTGGTGAATTCGGGCAACAGATATGTTACGACCGTGGCGGCGCTGAAGAGGCCCCCTACAATAAAGAGCAGTTTCTGATTCATCGCCGTGTGTCCGGCGGTTTGCCTGCGATGTCAAGCGCGTTACCCCTGCAATCTTCTGCCCGCGCACGGCAGCTGGTTGCGGTAAGAATTGCAAATGATTGACTGCGACTCAAGCCCCGGAAATATTTGCCTATGAAAACCAAGATTTTGGTCTGCGCCGCTTTATTGGCATTAAGCCCCCGCTTCATTCAGGCCGAAGATATCACGGCATTTCATATTGCGCAGGGGCAAGAAGTGGCCTTCAACAAGTCGGGGGTCGCACACATTCTCACACAAGATGGGTGGGTCGCCATCAATCGCAAGAAGAAAGTGCTCTACAAACCCTTTATCTACGACAATGGCCCTGATTATGTGCAAGAAGGGCTTTTGCGCTTTGTCGAGATCGGCAAAATGGGCTTTGTCAACGAAGCCGGCAAAAAGGTGATCAAAGCGCAGTTTGATTTTGTCTTTCCGTTTGAGAATGGCAGGGCGAGGTTTTGCAATGGCTGCAAAACAATCAAAATGGACGAACACAGCATGATCGACGAAAAAACCGGTTCATGGGGCGAAGTCGACAAAAAGGGAAAGATATTTGGCCGGAAACCGTGACGCCTAAGGCGTCACCGTTTCTGTCATCTTCAGATTTTTTGTAGTGAGTCCCTTGCCGTCGGGTCGCCAGCCAGGTCTTGCAAACAGAAATCCTGCTATATCGCGGAGACTTCGCGCCTGGCGCAAATCTTTCAGAACCTTTATCCATTCGTGAAAGGCAATCTTGAATGGGTTGTTTGACTTCACTTGAGTAATCAAGCCGTACCGACATGGGTCTTTTTCGTCTTCGGCGACAAACGTGCCGAACATGCGGTCGAAAATGATCACGACACCGCCATAATTGCAGTCGAGATATTGCGGGTTGGTTGAGTGGTGCACGCGGTGGTGCGACGGTGTGTTGAAGAAATATTCGAACCAGCCCAGTTTCGGTATTAATTCGGTGTGCAGCCAGAACTGGTATAGCAGGTTAATGCCCAGCATCATAAAGACAATCTTCGCATCAAACCCTACCACGATGAGGGGTATAAAGAAGAAATAGCTGCCGGTAATGTGGCCTGTCCAGCCGAGGCGGTACGCTGCTGAGAAGTTGAGGTGCTGGGGCGAATGGTGTACAGCATGCGTTGCCCAGAACCAGCGCACCTCGTGGCTCGCGCGGTGAAACCAGTAATAACAGAATTCGAGGCCCCAGAAGAGCGCGACCCAGTGGTACCACTTATCCATCGCAAAACGCCACGGACGAATCGATTCAAACCAGACGAAGATGCCGCCCGTGACCATTGCCGAGAGCACCACGCTGATGCGATAGCCCACGGCGACGCCGAGCGAAGCGGCGCTCTCTTTCCAGGCGAAATTACGGTTCGTAAGCCGCCGGTAGATGAGTGCTTCGAGCAGGGCCAGCCCGAGCAGTACCGGAAAAGCATAGATGAGGAATTTCTGTTTTTCCATGTTGGCGCTCTTATTCAGGGTTCACGATCGTATTTTAAGTATCGTCAGGTAGCAGCAGCACGAGCAGTCCGACGGCAAAAACCCATTCGGCAAACAAACGGTAGGTGCCTGTTTCGGCGAGGCGATTTTCGAAGCGCAGCACCATCCCGGGTACGGCACAATAAAGCGCCAGGACACCGCAGATTGCCACTTGCCGGGCGGACGGTGAAGACATTGCCAGCACCAACCCGGTTGCAGCAAAGAAAATTCCACCCGCCGCTGCTGCCCAGAGTACCAGACGGCTGAGTGAATTGCGCGAGACGGTCGTCAGCAAAAATATCTGGCGGTCACGGCGATCGATCGCATATTCAATTACAGAATTCATGAAGAGGTTTAGGTAGGCTGCGAGCAGAAAACCCGCAAGGTAGACCGCCTCGAACCAGCCGATGTCGACGGTACGATTGAGATAGGGGGCGAAAACGACTCCGCAGACGTAGATGACGCCTACTGACAGTTCTTTACCGAAGCGTACCTTGCCCCAGTAGGCAAGTAATAGGTGCATCAGCGCCAGTAACCCGATAAGAAAGCCGCCCAATATGACCAGCTCCCTCAGGTAGATAACGGCGACAGCGAGCGAACCTGTGGCGGCAATTGCGGCCAAGGTCGTAAGAGTTTTGCGATGCCTGTGATGAAAGCGGTGGCGGTGGTTGGCAGAACCAGCGCCAACTTTCAATGCGTCGAGCAGATGATCGGCGGTGTAGACAACCCAGACACTGATCGGCAGCAGAAACCACCAGGCCGCCTTCATGCGACTCTCAAACACAGATTGCGCCAGCGCGCCGGCGCCCAAAACGCCGATGCAGATGTCTATACTCAGCACTTCGCTGTAGAATCTAATTCTTTTCAAAAAGGAGACTGTGTACACTTTCACCTTACCAGTCCGATTAACGGTATTTCTGCAAAATAAGTCTCTGCAGGTAGGGCAGAAATTCTTTGAACACCATACCGAATTCACGGCGCGCTTTGTCATTGCGGTAGAATGAAAAACGGCTCGAAGCGCGCACCATTTCAGCGGTGAATGGCGGTTCTTTGCCAAAGACACTGAATCCTTTTTCTGCGATGCCGGCTACGACTGAGGTTACACCTTCGACTAACGGTATTGCGGGTGCGGGTACTCCCAATTCAGAGGCGATGAATTCAAAGAGCGACCGGTAGGTCAGGTTCTCCGCGCCGAGCACGTAACGTTCGCCGTGTCGGCCCTTGCGGTAGGCCATGATATGCCCTTCGACGACATCTTCAAGTGCGACACAGTTCGTGCCGCCTGTCGGGTACGCTGGCATTTGGCGTGCGCGTATCAGTTCAATGTAGCGGTTTGCGTTGAGGCCGCCCCCGGTCGACCCGCCAAAAATTGTACCCGGGTTCACAATCGTTGCGGGTAAACCCGCGTTCTTCGCCATTTCGATGACCAGCCGTTCTGCTTCGTATTTGGTCTCCATGTAGCCGACGTCGAGCGGCCCCCAATTATACGGCGCGGTCTCATCGCAGACATCGCGATCGGTCGCCGCATAGCCCAGAGTATTGATGGTGCTGGTGTAGACAATTTTGGGTATTTGCAATCGCAGCGCTGCCTGCATCACGTTGCGCGTGCCTTCGACATTCACGAGGCGCTGCCATTCCCGTTTGCCTTTCCAGAAACCTACGACCGCCGCGACATGAAAAACGGCATCGACTCCTTTCATCGCTTTTTCTACGTCCCCGTCGACGAGTATGTCTCCCGCGAAATATTCACAGAACAAATCGCCTTTGCGCACGTCAAGAATGCGCACCCGATGGCCGTCGTTTTGAAGGCGTTCGGCCAGCGCCCGGCCAAGATAACCGGTGCCACCGGTGACGAGGCATTTCATTACCAGCGCCACTCCGCCAGAGGTACTGGCTTCGAGAGTATGTAGCCCTGGTAGCTTTTGCAGCCCAACTCTTTCAGAATATCACGCTCTGCGGCCGCTTCAATGCCTTCGGCGACAACGTCGAGTTCGAGCGCCCGTGCCATCTGTATAATTGCGCGTGCGATCTCATATTCGCGGCGTGAGTTGACGATTCCCTGAATGAATGATTTATCAATCTTGAGGCAATGAAACGGAAATCGCGTCAGGTAGTTGAGCGATGAATATCCAGTACCAAAATCATCCAGGGCAAGACGAACACCGAGATCGTGCAGCCCGTCGAGTATATAGACCGTCTCGAGCGCGCTGTCGAGAAAAACGGATTCGGTAATCTCGAGCTGTAGCATTCCCGGGTGCGCGCCTGCGGCCTTGATTGTCGACGCGAGCGATTTTACGAGATTGCGATTTTGAAACTGCACCGGTGACAAATTGACCGACATGTAAAATTGGTCGTTACCGCCGGAAATTTGCCTCAGGGTTTGCAGAGCTGTTTCGAGCACAAAATCCGCAATCTTAGGCAGCATGCCGCCGCTTTCAGCGATCGGAATAAACTCGTCTGGCCCCACCTGGCCCATATGGGGATGTTTCCAGCGTAACAGCGCTTCAGCGCCGATGACGCGGTTACCGGCCAGGTCAGCGATCGGTTGGTACGCGAGGCTCAGTTCGCCGCGGCCCAGTGCGTTTTTGAGCTCGTGTTCGAGACTTAAGCGGCGATCAGTACTGGCGCTGAGCTCTTCATTGAAAATGCGGGTTTGTCCCTTACCTTTCGTCTTGGCCTTGTACAGCGCGACGTCAGAACTCTTGAGAAGTTGGTCTATGTTGTCCCCATGTTCGGGAAAAAACGCTACGCCGATGCTCGTTGAAACGGTTATCTCTTGTTCATTGATGATGAAGGGCTGTGCGAGAAATTTATGCAGCCGCGAAGAGAAATCTTCTGCGCAGTGGCTGGTTTTTATATCAGGTTGTATAATCGCAAATTCATCGCCCCCGATGCGCGCGATCAGATCAATTTGGGTGAAAGAAGTCAGCCGTTTTGCGAGTTCGCTGAGTAGCGCATCGCCAAAAGCGTGGCCGTAGAAATCGTTTATATTTTTGAAATTGTCGAGGTCTAGAAAAAAGAAAGCGAACTTATTATCCAGAAGGTGCGCATCAGCAATTTGCCGGGCTACGAGATCTTTGAGGTAGTAGCGGTTCGCAAGTCCCGTGAGCGCATCATGGTTTGCCTGATTAACGAGCCGGTGTTCGTAAAGTTTCTCGCGCGTGACATCTTCGGTGATGCCAAGTATTCCGTCAAAAATACCCTGCTCGCTCAAGATAGGCACATACGCAAGCTGCAGATAGATCGTGCCGTGCCCGAAATCGAAATCGAGAACCGCCTCGACCGTCTGGCAGGTTCTGCGCACCTCTTCGAGCAAGGGTTGCATGCGGTCGAGTATAGCGGGTGGTAAAATTTCGGCCGGGGTTTTACCCAAAGCCTGTGCCAGCGGAATACCGCTCATGCGTTCGCCGGCCGGGTTGTAATATGTATAGCGAAACTCGCTGTCGAAAATACCCGTAGCGTAAGGTAGATTTTCCAGTATCGCGAGCAGCTGCTCGCGACTCAAATGACTCAGGGCTTTCGCTTTCTCGGCAGCGGCAGGCATTGCTGACCAGAGCAAGACCATTGCGGCACTATGTAAAGGGCTTTATCACGTTTTTAACCGACCGCAGAAAGCTGCACCTAACCGCTTGCCTTGAACGGCGCACAGTTTAACTTGACGCATCGCGCGAAGAATTGCCTCTACGGTCATGCAAGGCTTACGCTGGGTTTTTGTGATTACAGGCTTGACGCTTGCTCAAATTGCGACGGCGATCGACAGCGGCCGGGTGCGGCCTGACGTTCAAGTTTCGGAGGCATTGCCAGGGCAAGCATCAGAGTGGGAAGAAAAGGAACATTACCATTATTTGCCGGATGGAAAAACCGCACTGCTGCCCGGGTATAAGGGCAGGGTATTACTGCAATTGCGCGCTAGCCTGCAACCAGAGCGCAGCCTCATTGAAGTCGAACCGGCGCTTGAAAGTCGCGTGACCGCGGGCCGCGGCACGATGCTCGTGCTTCCGGTGAATGCATTTGCCGATGAGCGCGGTCGCCTCGTCGCTAAACGGGTCCGGCTCAGAATTACTGAAGTTATCGATCCGCTTGATTTTGTCGGCGCCGGTGTTGACCTGACGTATATGAATGATCTGGGCAAGCTCGAGTTCTTCCAGTCGGCGGGTATGTTCAAGGTCGATGCCGAAACCGTCACGGGGCAGCGTGTGCAGCTTGCAGCCGGCAAGAAGATCAGGGTGGAGTTTCCGAACATACAGCCCGGCGACGAATTTTGGGTCTATCGGCACAATAAAGACAAGCAGTGGAAGCTGCATGGCCATAATCAATCCTTCAACAACGAAGGCGGATTTCGCGTCGGCACGCGTGTTTATCAAATCGACGCTCTGAACACCTGGTACAATTTCGACAAGCCGCTGCCTGAAGCAACCTGTGTGAAGGGTTCGGTGAAACGCAAAGACGGCAAACCAGTTTCAGCCTTTGCTGTGTATTCGGTAGGCATCAGCTATAAGGGGGCGTTTTCGCGCCATGTAAACGGTGAATCTGCATTCAAAGTTAATGTGCACAAAGCGGCCGACGCACGGTTTCTTGTTTTTGATAACACCGGTGCCGTCGGCATTACGCCCGTGATGCGCACGAGCGACAAAACTGGTTTCGACCAGGCTGAAGAAGGGCCGAAGAATTTTTGCCAGAATATCGGTGTGATCGAGCTTGCCCCGGTGCCTGCAGATATTCTTAGCCACAAAACTAAACTCTCGAATTTTCTAGGCTTACCCGTCAGTGAATTTCAGGTCGACTACCAGCCAAAGCCCGATGCGAAAAAGTGAAAAGCCGCGAAGCGCTTTTCACTTTTTCGTGAGTTTTTCAGTCGTCAGGGCTGGGCCCCTCGCATCGCTGGTGCATGCAACCAAACGCGAATGACTCTGGCAATTACGACGTCGTCTTCATCGGCTCGGGAATCGGCACCCTTGCCGCGGCGAGCCTGCTCGCGCAGTGGGGAAAAAAGCGCTGCCTGATCATTGAAAAGCACTGGCAGGTGGGCGGCTATACACACGTCTTCAAACGCAAGAAGAAATACGCATGGGACGTCGGCCTGCACTACGTCGGGCAGATCGGCGAAGGCGAACAGATTCGCCGCGTGTTCGACACGATTACGCAGGGCAGGCTCAAATGGAACCGCATGCCTGATGTGTTCGATAAGTTTGTGTATCCGGGGTTGACGTTCGGCCACCGCAGCGGAGTCGAAAATTTCAAGGCCGACCTGAAGGCTCTTTACCCCGAAGAATCCGATGCGCTTGATCATTACTTCAGCGACATCGAAGACGTGCTCATATGGTTT
Organism: uncultured Leptospiraceae bacterium; assembly: GCA_942492915.1. Taxonomy (GTDB): domain Bacteria; phylum Spirochaetota; class Leptospiria; order Turneriellales; family Turneriellaceae; genus Turneriella. Next base: position 2,177,331 of record OW818662.1, on the reverse strand, counting down.
CAGCGCAACGAAATGGGCAAGAACATGCCGATGCTGCTCAAATGGCTCGTGCCTTTTATACGCAAAGATGTGCCTTATGCACTGATGACCACCGAGGCGTATTTGAAGCAGCGCTTCGAAAGTGAAAAACTGCGCGCGCTGGTCGCGAGCCAGTGGGGTGATTTTGGTTTGCCCCCCTCGCAGAGCGCGTTTTGTATCCATGCGATTCTGGTGAACCACTTCTTTAACGGCGCGGCGTACCCGGTTGGTTCGTCAGAGGCGATTGCCGAATCGATAGTGCCGATCATCGAGGCTGCCGGCGGCAAGGTCATCACCAGCCATGCAGTCGAAGAGATTCTCGTCGAAAATGGCAAGGCTACCGGCGTGCGTGTCAAGAATCTTAGACCACCCGAGGGGGTCACAGACGCAACGTCAGAAATTCAAAGCCCCATTGTCGTTTCCTGTGCAGGAGCTTATAACACCTACGTAAAATTGCTCAAAACCGATGAGACCGCCGACTTTAAACAGCGCATTCTCGACTTCAACAAAAGAAATCCCCCTGTGTCGCATATCAGCATTTACCTGGCTCTCAAAGACAGCGCAAAGAAGCTCGATCTGCATGGCGAAAACCACTGGATCTATGACACCTGGGATCATGAAACCACCTACAAGAATCGCGAGAATTGGGTGAGCCGTGGCCGGCCGCCGATGGCCTATCTGTCGTTGCCCTCTTTGAAAGATCCCATGGCAGAAAGCCACACTGCAGAAATTATCACGTTCGCCCCTTACGCTGAATACGCCGCGTGGAAAGACCAGCCATGGCACAAGCGCGACGAGGCTTACAAGGCGCTGAAAGAGAAAGCGGCGCAGTTGCTCATTCAATTTGTCGACGAACGCTACCCCGGGTTTGCTGAACTCGTCGATTTTTACGAAGTCTCGACGCCGGTAACCAGCGAACACATGACGGGCCACGACCAGGGTTCTATCTATGGTCTCGCCTCGGTGCCCGAGCGCTACGACATCGACGCCTCGCCCTGGTGCCAGGTACATACGCCGATCAAGAACTTATACCTGACAGGTGCCGATTCGACGTCGCTCGGCATCGCAGGTGCGATGATGGGCGGGGTGGCAACCTGCACGCACATTATGAAACCCTGGCATCTGCCGAAATTATTGAAATTGGTTTAGCAGTAGCTAAACCACACGGTTGTTTTTGCAACCTAATTGCCCGCGTGTCGCCCGCCGCGACGACGACCCTATATGAAAGAATTTGACCTCGCCATTATCGGCGGCGGGCCTGCGGGCTACGTCGCAGCAGTACGCGCCTCGCAGCTCAAGATGAGCGTTGCCATCATCGAAAAACGTGCGACCCTCGGTGGTACCTGCCTCAATGTCGGTTGCATACCTTCAAAGGCGCTGCTCGATTCTTCTGAACACTACGAGAACGCGCACAAACGTTTTGCCGAGCACGGCATACAGGCTGCCGAGATCAAGATGGATGTCGCGCAGATGATGAAACGCAAAGACAAGATCGTCGCCGAAGTCTGCGCGGGCGTCGACTTCTTAATGAAGAAAAACAAGGTGGAGCGCTTTCTGGGGCTTGGCTCACTCGTATCCGCGACAGAGGTCAAGATTTCTAATCCTGCTGATAAGTCTGAGCAGACCATCAAAGCAAAGAAGATCATTATCGCGACGGGTTCCGTACCGATTGAGATACCCCCAGTGCCAGTCGACGGTAAGGCAATTATCACCTCTGACCATGCGATCGCACTTACCAAAGTGCCCAAGCACATGGTCGTGATCGGTGCGGGCGTCATTGGGTTGGAGCTCGGTTCGGTGTGGCGGCGGCTCGGCGCGAAGGTGACTGTGGTCGAAGCGCTGCCAAGACTCTTTGGCACAGCCGACCGGCAGATGTCGAATCTTGCACAGCGCATTTTCGAGCAGCAGGGCATCGAGTTTTTATTTGAGCACAAGGTCGAAAAAGCGGAAGCTAAAGGAAAAGGTGCCGTGGTAACCGTGAAAGCTCCCACTGGTGAAAGTAAGGCTATTGAAGCCGATGTGGTGCTGTGCGCGATCGGCCGCAGGCCATACCTCGAGGGCCTCGGCATCGACAAGGTCGGCGTCAAGCTCACCGAGCGCGGCCGCATTGATGTGGATTTCCATAGCTGGCAGACCTCGGTACCGGGCGTGTACGCGATCGGCGATTGCATCAACGGCCCGATGCTCGCGCACAAGGCGATGGAAGAGGGCGTGGCTGTGGTCGAGGTGATCGCCGGCCAGGCAGGCCACGTCAACTACGACGTGATTCCCGGTGTGGTCTACACGCATCCCGAGGTGGCGTGGGTCGGCCTCGGCGAAGAGGAGCTCAAAGAGAAGGGCATTGAATACAACGTGGGCCGGTCATTCTTCAAACCGAACGGCCGCGCGAAGGCGATGATGGAAAGCGACGGCCAGCTGAAGATACTCGCCGACAAAAAGACCGACCGCATTCTCGGGGCATACTGCGTCGGCGCGCAGGCCGCGCAGCTCATCGCAGAGCTCACACTCGCAATGGAATTCGGCGCGTCATCAGAAGACGTCGCCCGCACCTGCCACGCACACCCGACGCTGTCTGAGATTGTCAAGGATGCGGCAGAGAGTGCGGGAGGATGGGCGATACACCAGTAGCCTTCGGCTACTGGTGTATCGCCAAAATGCTTGCCCTCAAGACGCACGGTGTACAGGGTGCGCCATGCGCATCCTGTACACTGGAATCCCTTTGGTTCTAACTTTCGTCCTCCACGCCTCACCGCTTTCTGACGCGCTCAAAGCTGTCGCCGAAAAATGCACCGTTGATCTGCGCTATGCCTCGATCAGCGCCTGCCCCAATGGGGAAGATAAGGCTGTAGAAACAATTCTCGAAAAAGATGGTACCGCAAAATCACTGCTCGATGTCGCCAACGCATTCAACTCTAAAGATGCAAAGCTGTCGGCGACGGCGACGAGTTACCTCTATAAGATGAAAGACCGTTTGGGTGACATGATAAAAAATCCGAAGCTGGTGAACGGCAAAGCAGTCGATACGCTGATCAAGGGTCTGGCTCAAAACAAAACATACGTGTCTTCATACTCCTCGCAGATCACGACGGTGTTGGCGACGCTGACCAAAAAAGAGGCAGCGCTCTTTAAGGTGCTCGACAGCCACCCCGAAAACGTCACGCGTAACGACGGCTACAAGTGGTCGATGTACCAGGGGCGGTTGCGCGTGTTCGACCGCATCAAGAAAGCATCGAATGATACCAAAAAAGAATATCTCGCATACGCAGCGTTCAGCGCGCCCGAATACATGTATAATTATACAGATAAAGAGAAGAAAGTCGTGTGCGAGTGGCAAAAGAAGAATCTTGAACACGCGAATGAACGCTACGGTGCGCTGGCGGCCCGTACTCTGGTGCTGCGCTGCCTCGGTAGTTATATCGACGATGTGCTGACCAAAGCCGAGGCATTGCACGCCGAAGGCAAACTCGAAGCAAGTCCCTTCAAAGAGTCGCTCACCAACTTCACGTTTAGCTGCAAAGAATACATGGGCAACCCGCCGTCGGGTACACCCGAGCAGTGTGCGCGGCGCGCTGCGCTCGTGGGCGAATAATTGTTGCCGACCTTGATTGCCATGTTGCCGTAGCAACATGGCAATCAAGGTCTTCGGCATGGCATCTTCGGGCAACTGCCACAAGATGCGGTTGATACTCGACTATTTGCAATATCCTCACGAATGGATTGAAATAGACTTGCGTAGAAAAGAAACGCAGACTGAAGAATTTCGTCGCAAGAATCCGAACGGCCGAGTGCCGTTGCTCGGCCTTGAAGATGGCACATTCTTGCCAGAGTCGAATGCCATTCTCTTTTACCTCGCGCAGGGTAGTTCGTTCTGGCCAGCGGACAAGTTGTCACAGGCGCGCGTGCTGCAGTGGATGTTTTTCGAGCAGTATGACCATGAGCCGCGGTTGGCGGTCAATCGCGCCATACAGAGCCTGCACAACACCATCGCAGAACGGCGTGCAGAGTACGACGCGAACCTGCCGAAGGGCTACCGTGCCCTTTCGGTAATGGAACAGCACCTGTCAGAGAACAAGTGGTTCGGCGTGGCAAACTGCTCGATTGCAGATATTGCCCTCTACGCCTACACGCACGTCGCCGACGAAGGTGGTTTTAGTCTGGCGGATTTTCCGCAGATTCGTGCCTGGCTCGGCAGAATGGAGTCTAACCCTGGGCATTCACGCATGCGATTGCCTGCAGCGCATTAATTCCATAATTTTAACTGTTCCATATTGCGCAAAATAATCTGCACTTCTTCGGCGGCCTCAAGCGGTAAGAGCAGAGCGCCCAACGGCACAGTTTCGTTCGTGACATACCAGTCATCGCCGTCCGGCACACACTGGTTGCGCAGGGGGTAGAGGTAAAGCGTGCCGATACGGTAGAGCGGGGTGACCTCGATCTTCTCACTGAGAATCTTTCGGGTGGTCATAAATTCGCGGGCGTTTTTTCCCGCGTTACCTGCTAGCGCAGAGCATTTGGCGAGTGAAATGCCCCGGCAGAGGTGTTTTAGGTTGAGCCTGGTGTAAGCTGCTTCGATATCGGTGCGCGCGCGCTTGAAGAGTAAGAGCTTCTGCCGCACGAGTGCCACATCGTCATGGCGCTCGACTCTGAATTGCAGTGCGCATACAATCTTCTTGCCTCGGTTACGCGCCAGTTGAAGTAGCGGAGCCTTGGCCAGGTTGCGCGTATCTTCGGGTGGCAATTGAAGTACGAATGCGGGAGCAATACGCGAAATAGTGAGGTTTGCGTCTTTATAAGTGAAACGAAAACCCGGCGGCAGGTTGCGGTCGTAAAAAGATTCGATGGCTTTTTCGTTGGCTGAGAGCTGCCGCGCACGGTAGTGTTCAGCCGTCGGACTGAGTTTCTCTCCCGGGTTGGTTTCTCCTTGACCTGTCAGCCGCGCAGAAAATGCTACAACCATGCAGACTGCAACCGCGACCTTAATGCTCGCACGTTTATCTATCCTCACCATGCTGCTTACGGCAGCCACAATCGCCGCACAGGACACGGTCAAGCCGAAAACGACCGGGCCGGCGCCGGCTGCGAAAAAGAACGCTACGGGCTCTGAAGCAAAGAGCGAGAAAGCCGCAGAAGGTGATAAAAGCGGAGCGAAAGAAGTGACCTATCTCGACCTGGTGCATGCCCGGGATAAAGCGCTGAAACTTAAAGAAGATAACATGCGGGATATTCAACTCTTAAATACTCTGCGGGCATCGCTGCCCGAATCGGTCGACAAAGGTGCATCTGACGGCATCGCGACAGAATATAAAGACGCGCTGAAGCTGATCTACCGCATGGAATATGTCGGCGCCGAAAAGACGTTGCGTACGAACCGCGAGAACATCGCTGTCGCGATGGGCAAGGCCAGCGAAGCTTTTCGCAAGAAGACGACTGAAATGCTCAATGAAAGCGCCGATCGCATGGCCGATCTCGACATGGCGGCCGAAAACAGCGGCTCGTCTGAAGCTATTCGTATGGCGGGTGTTGTGCAGCGAAATCAACACCGACTCTCCGTCGGGTACCAGCAATTGACGATGGCAGCGAACGCTGAGAAGCATCGCCGCTACGCCGAAGCCCTCTCGCATTACCGCCTGTCGCGTCTGCACGCGATTTATCTGAAAATTGAGCTGGCAAAAGATGACAATGAGAAAAACGAACTGCGTAAGCAGTACCGCAATGAACTCGACGAACGGGCGGTCGCCAAAGATGAGAAAAAAGAACCCGCAGCGGTGCCTGTGAGCACAAAACCCAAATAGCCTCGGGCACATCGGGCCTGGCATTCTGGCCGCTGCTATTCATGCGATTCAGGCTTTTTTGATTTACCCGTCTGCTGCCGCTGCATAGGTGTGGCGCATGGCGAAGCGGGTCGTATTGATCGATGACGACCCTGTGTTGCTCGCGCTCTCAGAAAGCATTCTGAGCACCGAATACGAGGTGCGGGGTTTTACCAGTCCTGAGAGTGCTCTGTTTGCGGTCGCTGCTGAAGTGCCCGACCTCATTGTCTCTGATGTGGTGATGCCTCTCATGTCGGGCTACGAGTTCTGCGAGAAGGTGCGCAAAATTCCCGAATGCCGAGATGTGCCCGTGCTTTTGATATCCGCCTATGGAGACCCGGTGCGCGCAGTCGAAAGCGGCGCCGATGATTACCTTTTAAAACCGTACCGTACCGAAGACCTTCTTGCCGTTGCGCGTGAACTGATCATGATTCGCTCGCACGACGCGCGCATGAACCTGAATCTTATCGGACAACAGCTGCTGATCGCAAACCAGGAGAAGTCGATCGACGCGCACGCCCCCGACACGGTGACTGGCCTGCCGTCGCTCTACGCGACAATTCCGCAGATTCGCAAGGCCCTGGGCCCCGATTCGCATGTGCTTATCGTTTATCTCGATATCAGCCCGCTGCACGATCGCGATGAAATTTACGGATGGAAGGCGTTTGACCAGCTTCTCAAGGCCGTAGCGGAAATTCTGCAGAAGATCGAAGGTTTTTTTATTTCGAGCGATTATTTCATCACCATGAATCGGCCGCTCTCGAATTCGATCGTGATAGTTCAGATAGATCGCGAAGGCCATTATCGAAGTAATGCCGAAACGATGGAGATCATGATCAAGACCCTGCAGACGAAACTTCTGAAAGAGCTTGAATATATTTTCAGCGGTCGAACCCTGAAAGAATTTGTTCTCAACATCGGATACGGACAGATGTTTTATAAGTCTTCTCTGCCCTTCATACGCCTGTTCTATCGTGCGCTCAGAGACGCCGAATGGACTGCACACCGCAAGACCGAAGCGCAGCACCTTGAACTCAAGCGCGAATTCTCCGCTTTCTTGCGACATGGAACCGTCAAAACGCTTTTTCAGCCGGTGTTCGGTGAAAAAGATGGAGCGTCTGTGATACTTGGTTATGAGGCGCTGAGTCGTGGGCCAGAAGGTCAGGCGATGGAGAACCCTGAAATTTTGTTCAATGTAGCAAAAGAGCTGGGCCAGACGGCCGCACTGGACTTTCAGTGTTTTCAATCCGCCGTGCGTAACGCCGCAGCGCTGGCGCCGAATATGTTGCTCTTTGTCAATGTCGAGCCGCTGTCAATTTTAACCCCTGAGTTTAAGTTCTTTCTGCTCTCTCAAGACCGGCCTTTTCCCGCTGATCGACTGGTGTTTGAGATTACCGAACGCGAGATCATCGAAAACTATCAGGAGTTCAACCGCAACCTGAATTTTTTTCGGCAGCTCGGCATTCGCATCGCCATAGACGATGCCGGCAGTGGCTATTCGAGCCTTAACCAGATCGCCCGCATCAAGCCCGATTTTGTGAAACTCGACGCCCTGATGGTGCGCGACATCGACAGCGACCGATTCAAACAGGATATCGTCGAAGCCTTTGTTGCTTTCGCTCATAAGAACGGCATAGTGATTCTGGCCGAAGGCGTCGAAACTGCCGCAGAACTGGAATACGTCAAGAAGGTCCGTGTGGATTTCTGGCAGGGATACCATTTGGGCCGCCCTGCTGAGAAGTTTCTCTAGTGCGCTACAGATCCGGAATCTCAAAAAAAAGTTGAGCTGGACCTCACAATTTACTTGTCGCAATGTTTCAAAATCATGAAGCTCCCGTTGCTAACAAGGTGGCGGCAGTGACATTGTATACTGCACTACTCTTTGCAACAGGTGTTTTTGTATCGGTTATAGCGGCCCTCGTGGCGGTAATCTGGCTCAAAAACCTTGAAGGCGCAGGGTGGGTTTACCTGGGTTCAACTTCGATTCGCCTGCTGGCGCTCTTGACAGGTTGCACCGCGGTATATGTCGTAGCGAGTCCGGGGGCCGGCAGCTACATGGCTGCGTATGCATTCGGCGTAATGGCCGGGTGGCTCGGTCACATTGGCTTCGCTTTGGTGGCATTACGAAAATGAAACTGCTAAACGCAATTCTATTCACCTCTTCGTTTTTCTCTGTTGCTGTGTGGGCAAATCCCGTGCCAGCTGCAGTTCCGCAGGCCGCACACGGTGCGCCCGATGCTCATGGGGTAGCTACTCAACCTGGCGCCGCCGCAGCTGAAGCTGCTCACGCTTCGGCCGATCACGCCGCAGGTGCAGAAATCTTCAGTTTTGCTGAAACGATTGCTCACCACCTCTCTGACGCGCCTCTGTGGAAGCTCGAGCTGGCAGGCTATGATATCTCGATCACCAAGCGCGTGGTCATGCTCTTTCTTGCGGCCTTTCTGTTGGTATTGATACTGGTGCCCGCTGCCCGTCGCATCGCGAAGAACCCATACGCAAAGCCGACGCGCTTTACGGGTTTCATTGAAGTTCTGGTTAATTTTATCCGCAATGATGTAGCTCACGCAAGTCTGGGGCATCACGCCCACCCGTATGAACCCTATCTGCTTACGCTGTTTTTCTTCATACTCATTTCAAACTTACTTGGTTTGATTCCGTCGCTGGGTGAGCTCTATGTTTTTGCTGGCCAGGCGACGGGCCTGATGCACGCGCATGCGGGGCATGTCGACTCGTTCGCGCTGCCAATGGCTGAAAAACTCTGGCCGGGCATAACCGCTACTGGTGATATTGCCGTGACGGCGACGCTCGCCATTTTCACGTTTGTCGTCATCTTGATTTCAGGTTTCGCGTACCAGGGTGTTCTCTTTATTCGCAACATCGTTCCTGACGGGATTCCTCTGCTTCTTTGGCCGATCATGTGGCCGATTGAATTTATAGGTCTTTTCACAAAACCTTTTGCGCTGGCCATTCGTCTTCTCGCGAACATGACTGCCGGGCACATGATTATTCTGGTGCTTCTGGGCTTCATCTTCCAGTTTCAGTCTTACTTCATAGCGCCCGTAAGCGTTGCTGGTGCGATGGCGATTTACCTGCTTGAACTCTTCGTTGCCTTCTTACAGGCTTACATTTTTACATTCTTAACGGCATTATTCATTTCGCAAGTACAACACAGGCATTAAAAGAACAAAGGAGATAACAATGGGACCAATTATCGCAATCGGAGCAGGCCTCGCAGCAGGGCTCGCAGTCGTCGGAGCAGCTCTCGGCATCGGCCGTATCGGTGGTGCAGCAACTGAAGGCATCAGCCGTCAGCCAGAAGCAGCCAACAAGATACAGACAGCTATGATCATTGCGGCGGCTCTTATCGAAGGTGCGGCTCTGTTCGCACTCGTGATTGCCTTCCTGATGCTCGACAAAATCAAAGTCTGATTTTTAAGAATCGGCGGCTCAAGGCATGGTACTCTTAACCGGTACAAGCATCGATCTACTGAAAGTATCACCCGGTCTGGTCTTCTGGACCGCGGTGACTTTCATACTCGTGCTTGTTGTTCTCTGGCTCTTCGCGTGGAAGCCTATTCTTCACGGGCTCGACGCACGTAACGAGAAGATTCAGGAAGACCTCGACAACTCGCGTAAACTGCGTGAGCAGGCCGAATCTCTGATGGCCGATTACAAGAAACAGCTTGATGCTGCTAAAGATCAGGCCCTGCAAATCATCGACGAAGGTAAAAAAGACGCCGAATCGGTGAGGCAGCGCATCATTGCGGATGCGAAAAAAGAAGCTGATTCGGTACACGACCGTGTGCTCGCTGAAATTCAGCAGGCAAAGGTGCGCGCAGTAAAAGAATTAGAGAGAGAAGTTGTCGACCTCAGCGTCGCCATAATCTCAAAAATTCTGAACCGGGATGTGTCAAAAGAAGACCATCGCAATATTATTCTTAAAGAACTCGATCAATTGAAATCAACAAAATGATTTTCAACAAGGTTGCACACAACTACGCGCTCGCGCTCTCGCAAGTTTCGGGGCTCAATCTCGAACAGGCTGAAGAAGATCTTCATGCCATTCGCGATGCGCTGCGTTCTGATGACAAATTTTCAATATTTGTGCAATCCCCGAGTATCAGCCGCGCGACGAAGCGAAAAGCCTTCAGCGCTGCGCTTGAAGGCAAAGTGCAGAAAGCGGTGCTGAGCATGTGCCTGATTCTGGTGGAGCGTCGCAGAATGCGTTTTTTGCCCGAGATCTTTGTTTCGTTTCGCCACATCGTCGATGAAGCCCTTGGCAGAACGTATGTGGATGTCAGCGTTGCGAAAAACCTCAACACAGAGGCGGCGCCACTCGACGATGCACTAAAACAATCAATTCTCGACAAGATTGAGAAGAATCGGGCTGCATTCGGATTGCACCCAAACAAGAAGCTCAACTACACGATGAGCGTGAAAGTGGACCCTGAACTGCTTGCCGGCATCAGCGTTCGCGTTGCGGATTATATCTTTGACGGCACTGTGGCCCGCAATCTGATTCATTGGCACGATGTTGCAGCGGTTCATCCGCTCGACGTTAATAAGGCTTTTTCGGAATAAATAGGACGACGAGGAAAATATGAAAATCAATACAGCAGAAATCGTCTCGGTACTCAAGAGCGAGATTCAAAATTACGGCCAGACTCTGACGATCGACGAAGTCGGTCAGGTTCTCGAAGTCGGCGACGGTATCGCCCGCGTTTACGGTCTTTCAAACTGCCTCGCCGGTGAGATGCTCGAATTCGAGAACGGTGTTACCGGTCTTGCTTTCAACCTGGAAGAAAGTTCTGTTGGTGTGGTTATTCTTGGTGATTATCTCAAAATCAAAGAAGGCTTCTCGATCAAGCGCACTGGCCGCATTCTCGAGGTGCCTACTGGCGATGCGCTTATCGGTCGGGTCGTAAACCCACTCGGCGAGCCGCTTGACGGCAAAGGTCCGATCGTTACGAAGTCAACCCGGCCCGTAGAAATAATCGCACCTGGTATTGCGAAAAGAAAGCCGGTTACAGAGCCAATGCAGACTGGTATCAAGTCGATCGATGCGATGATACCTATTGGTCGGGGTCAGCGTGAGCTCATTATCGGTGACCGCTCTACAGGTAAGACAGCGATCGCAATCGATACCATTATCAACCAGAAGGGCACCGGCGTGATTTGCGTCTACGTCGCCGTCGGGCAGAAGTCTTCAACTGTGGCTGGTGTGATCGATAAGCTGAAAGAGCATGGCGCAATGGATTATACCATCGTTGTAGCGGCGAACGCATCAGACCCTGCGGCGATGCAATACCTTGCGCCTTATTCGGGTACGGCAATGGCCGAAGAGTATATGTACAATCAGGGAAAGGCCACACTTTGCGTATACGATGACCTTTCTAAGCAGGCCAATGCGTATCGCCAGATGTCGTTGCTGCTCCGCCGACCGCCAGGACGCGAAGCGTATCCAGGTGACGTATTCTACCTGCACTCGCGTTTGCTCGAGCGGGCCGCGAAGCTCAATGACAAATACGGCGGCGGCTCACTCACCGCGTTGCCTGTGATTGAAACACAGGAAGGCGAAGTTTCGGCTTATATTCCTACGAATGTCATCTCGATTACTGACGGGCAGATTTATCTGCAACCCAACCTTTTTGCGGCGGGCGTTCGCCCAGCCGTCGACGTTGGTATCTCAGTTTCCCGAGTCGGTGGCGCCGCACAGATTAAAGGTATGAAGAAGGTTGCCGGCACGCTGCGTCTCGACCTGGCGCAATTCAGGGAGCTTGAAGCGTTCGCGCAGCTCGGTACCGAGCTTGACCCCGCTACGCAGCGCCAGATTGATCGCGGTTCACGGTTGGTAGAACTTCTGAAACAGCCACAATACCGCCCCATGCCCGTAGAAAAGCAGGTAATGTCGATCTATGCTGCTACCAAAGGATTCATGGACAAGGTACCCGTCTCGAATGTGCGCGAATACGAAGAGAAGCTTCTGGATTTCATCGAAAAAACACACAATGAGTTTTTTGTGACATTGCGCGACACAAAGGCGTTGCCAGATGAAGCGAAACTGAACTCTGTACTGAAAGATTTCACTGATTCTTTCCTGCAGAACAAGTCAGGAGACCCTCGCTAAACAAGACGGCTTGACGCAAGAACCATGGCGACCTCGAAAGAAATACGAAACCGAATCGGCTCGGTGCAAAACACCAAGAAGATTACGCGCACCATGGAACTGGTGTCGACGGCGAAAGCCAAGAAGGCTGTCGACAAGGTAGTCGCTTCCCGGCCCTATGCAGACAAAATCCGCGAACTCATTGGCTCTCTGGCTGCGCAGGGCGAAGTTGCTGATCACCCGCTGCTGCGTAAACACGCGCACGTGCGCCGCGCTCTCGTTGTGATCGTCACGGCAAATCGTGGACTCTGCGGCGGGTACAACGCGAATATTTTGCGTGCCGGCGTGCAGTTGCTGGAAGAGTACAAGAAGCAGAATGTTGAAGTTGTAGTTCACCTCATCGGAAAGAAGGCAATCACGTTCTTTAATTACCAGAAGATTCCCTACGCAGCCTCTTTTACTCATGTTGACGACAAGCTACGTTTCGCCGATGCCCAGCAGTTTGCCGAAGACTACATGGAGAAATTTGCTCTCGAAAGCGTAGACAAGATTGACGTTATTTATACGAAGTACTTCAGCGCCGCCAACCAGAAACCAGTCACTGAAACTATTTTGCCTGTCGAGATTGCTGAAGGTGAGCAGGGCAAACAATCTTTGCCGTTCTTGTTTGAGCCCGATCCGCAGGCGATTCTGAAATCGCTGCTGCCCAAAGCGATATGCCAGAATTTCTACCAGGCACTGCTTGATGCAAACGCGTCGGAGCAGATTGCGCGCCGAATTGCAATGAAGAATGCAACGGATGCAGCTTCAGACATGATTAAAGCTCTCACACTACAGTATAACCGTGTTCGTCAGGCCAAGATTACGCAAGAAATTGCAGAGATCGTGGGCGGCGCCGCTGCAATTCAATAAGGAGATATGAATGTCATCAACCGGAAAAGTTAGTCAGGTCATCGGGTCAGTACTCGATGCAAAGTTTCCTGAAGGCAAAATGCCTGAGATCTATAATGCGCTCGAATTGCAGGTCCAGGGCCAAAAGCTGGTCTGCGAAGTGCAGCAGCATCTAGGTGGGGGCGCAGTGCGAGCAGTTGCACTGGGTTCGACCGATGGTGTGGCCCGTGGTCAAGACATCGTCGACACCGGCGCGCCAATTTCGATTCCCGTAGGTCTGAAATCGCTTGGCAGAATTTTTAACGTACTCGGAGAGCCAGTTGACGAAGCCGGCCCTGTGCAGGTCGACGAACGTCGTCCAATTCACCGTGCAGCACCCGGATTCGAAGACATCGAGCCGAAAACTCAAATCTTTGAAACCGGCATTAAGGTCATTGACCTGCTCGAACCGTATATTCGTGGCGGCAAGACAGGTCTTTTCGGTGGCGCCGGCGTTGGTAAGACGGTTATTATTCAAGAGCTCATCAATAACATCGCGAAACAACACGGTGGTTATTCGGTCTTTGCAGGGGTAGGTGAACGTACACGCGAGGGTACCGACCTTTATCTCGAAATGCAAGAATCGGGTGTAATTGACAAAACCTGTCTCGTGTTTGGCCAGATGAATGAGCCGCCAGGGGCGCGTCTGCGCGTTGCACTGACGGCGCTGACGCAGGCTGAATGGTTGCGCGACTTCGCAGGAACAGACGTTCTGCTCTTCGTCGATAACATCTTTCGTTTTACACAGGCGGGTTCTGAGGTCTCAGCTCTTCTCGGTCGTATGCCTTCTGCGGTGGGTTACCAGCCTACGCTCGCTACCGAAATGGGCCAGCTGCAAGAGCGCATTACCTCGACAAAAAAGGGCGCGATTACGTCAGTTCAGGCGATTTATGTTCCTGCCGATGACATCACTGACCCGGCGCCTGCGACTGCGTTTACGCACATTGACGCATCGACAGTACTTTCGCGCAAAATCTCTGAAAAAGGCATCTATCCAGCCGTCGATCCGCTTACTTCAACAAGCCGCGCGCTTTCTCCCGGAATCGTCGGCGAGCGCCACTACGGTATTGCAAGGGAAGTACAGCGTATTCTTCAACGCTACAAAGACCTGCAGGATATCATTGCGATTCTCGGTATGGATGAACTTTCAGAAGACGATAAGATTCTTGTGGGTCGTGCACGCCGTATCGAGCGCTTTCTTTCTCAGCCGTTCTTCGTTGCGGAACAGTTCACTGGCATGCCAGGTAAGTATGTGAAACTCGAAGACACCATTCGTTCGTTTGAAGAACTGCTTTCTGGCAAGTATGACAAATACCCTGAACAGGCTTTCTATATGTGCGGTGCGATCGAAGAGGTCGTCGAGAGAGCAAAGGCGCTGGGCTAAACCCCGCGACCGAGCAAGAGATTCACGGGATATACAATGGAAAACGCAGCCGCGCAACTGACCGTCAGCATCTATTCACCGGAGAAGAAGCTGCTTGAAGAGCCGGCTGTTTCTGTCGGGCTTCCTGGGAAAAAGGGTTCATTCACGGTTCTGCGCGGCCATGCAAATTTGGTCGCCGAGCTCGAAGCGGGAATCGTGCATGTGCAGACGGGTGAGCGCGAAGAGCTCTACGTCGTCGATTCAGGTTTTGCAGAGATCAAGGGCAACCAGGTGATCGTTCTGGTCGAAGGGGCAACTGTTCCGAAAGAACTGAAGGCTGATGTTGAGCAGGCCGCGCTGCAAGAAGCGCTCATCCGCACAACTGAAAACGCCGTGCAATACGCAAAAAAGCAGCATGATATTTTGCTCCGCCGTGTGCGCGCGCGGGTTGCATCAGCGCACTCCGCACTTTAAACTCGCGATTATTTTATTTCGGCGCGTTTCGATTGCGCCGCTCGTGGTACGATAGTCCACCCCGAAGCAGAATCCAGACACGCTTGCGTGCCCTTGCTATAACCTTCACTTCTTCTTTGTTTTGACCGGGCGCAAGATCGAGAACTTCGTCGAGCATCAGCATCATCTGGTCCATGATCAGCTGGGCTACTTCCTGGCCAATGCTGATGGGCACGCCCTGCCATTCGGGCAAACCGATGAGGTCGTGCCCTAAGATCATTGCCATTGCGTGTATCTCTTCGCGAATGCGGGCGCGTACCCGCGCCCGCCCACCGAAGCGCTCTTTGGTGAGAAACAGAAAATATCTGCGGTGGCGGCGTGCAAAGCGCAAAAAGGTGCCCACCGATTCATAAACGAGCTGGCGCGCCGTCAGACGGCGCGCACGCACACCCGTCACGAGATTTTCCATCGGGCGAAAGCAATATTCGACGAGTTCGACGGCGAGGTCTTCCATTTCATTAAAATGCCGGTAGAAGGTTGCGGGCACGACGCCCGCTTCGCGCGTTACCTCTCTGAGGCTGATGCTCGAAAAACTGCGGTCGTCGCTCATCAGCTTGATGGCTGCCACCATCAGGGCGCGGTGCGTCTTTAGCCGTTGCTGTGATTTTTTCATGCAGCTGCCTTCGTTTTACGTCTGTGGCGCAGGTATTCAATCACCATCGGCAGCACAGAAAGAAATACAATACCAACCACGACCAGGCTGAAGTGTTTACGAATAATCTCTAGATTGCCGAACGCAAAACCTGCAAGCGTCATTGAGGTGATCCAGAAGATACCACCCACAATATTAAAAAGTGCGAAATCGCGATAGCGCATTTCAGCGATGCCTGCCACGAAGGGGGCAAGAGTGCGCACGATGGGTACGAAACGTGCGAGCACTATCGTCTTGTTGCCGTATTTTTCGTAAAAGTCATGTGTTTTTTGCAGGTATTCGGGCTTCACGATGCGCGAGAAGCGCCGGGTGACAAAATGCCCCAGATAACGCCCCACAGCATAGTTCAGGGTGTCGCCCACGATTGCCGCCACGGATAAACTGACGAGAATGACTGGCAGCGAAAGAGTGTCCCGTGCGGCGAGAGCTCCTACTGCGAATAGCAGCGAATCACCTGGCAAGAACGGCGTAACGACCAGCCCGGTTTCTGCGAAAATCACGGCAAACAGGATAGCATACATCCATACACCATATTGTAGCGACCAGGCATCGAGATAAAGCTCGAGATGCAAGACGACATCGATCGCTGAAACAATAAACTCCATGTTTACTAACTTTACCTTTACCCTTGTTTTGGCAATTATTATACGCATCGGCGGCAGATCCATTAGTGATTGCCGCAATTAGCGCTCAGGCGGGACTGGGCCTATGATCACCGTATGGAAAAGCCTTGCGTTGGTGGGCATTTTGTCCGTCACTGCCTGCAGCAGCACAACAAAAAGGCTCGATGCCAATGAAGATTTGACCGCAGATTCGGGCGAGCTCACTCGAGGGGAGTTGGAAAAGGCAGCGCAGAGTATGGCCAAAAAGGTACAGGCGCACTTTCAGGCGAATCGGCCCGCTGATGGCATCTTCGTCGCCTTCTTGCCCACAAAAAACGACACCTCTGAGCAGTTACCTGTGAATGTTTTTGACAACCGGGTTGTAAACGATCTGCTGACCGCTAAAATTTATACCGTGCGCGTTGAAGACCGCTCGAAGGCCCTTTCTGAAATTGCGTTCAGCCAGACGGGCGCGACCGCAAACGGAATTTCTGCCGGTAAGATGCGCAGCCCGAACTTTTTTATACAGGCTGAAATTCACGAGAACATCTTTAAAAGCGGCGGAGACCGCATTGTTGAGCAGATTCTGAATTTTGAAATGCGTTCGGTCGAGACACAGCTGGTGGTATTCAGTGACCAGGTGATCTATCGCAAGAAGCCACGTAACCAGAAGGGCGGCGTTGGATGGTGATCAGCAATATTTGCATGAGGGCGTTCGCCCTCGCGCAGATATTGTGGTTATTCAGCTGCTCGGGCTCATACGCAAAGAAGATCCGCGCGGCTGAAGAGGCTTTTTTCACCGGCGACATCGACACCGCCGTACAGCGCATTACTCCGCTCGCGCAGGATTCCAGCAGCAAAGATCGCCTGCTCTATTACATGGAAGCAGGCGTCGTCTACCATTCGAAAGGGGATTTCAAAACGAGCAACGAAATACTCTTGCGCGCCGACGAAATGGCAGAAGAGATCAAGGCCAGCATTTCGGGTTCGGTGGCGAGTTTTCTGCTCAGCGACCGTGAGTCAGCATTTCAAGGTGAAAATTTCGAACGTGTTCTCATAAAATATTACCTCGCGCTGAACCAGACACTGCTCGGCGACCTCGCAGGTGCAAAACGCACGCTGCGCAAGTTAGACGCCGACCTCAAAGACATGAAATATGAGGATGCAGCTTACAAACAGGTCTTGATCGCGCGCTATCTCGACGCGCTTATTTCTGAAGAGCTGAAGCAGTACAACGACGCTCGCGTGCAGTATAAAAATCTCGAAATGTTCGGCGCCGATACAGAGTGGCTTGCGCGAGAGCGCTATGCGCTTGCAAGCCATGCGCGTGATGCCGGTGAAATGGCAAAATATTCTGCGCACAAATATTCGGTGTTCCAGACCGGTGTGCGCACACCTGCGGCAAAAGATACGGGCGAACTGGTCTTGCTGGTACAGACCGGCAAAGCGGCAGTCAGGGCAAGCCGCGGCAATCTGATGAACGATCGGGAGTTTGCGCTTGCGCTGCGCATCGCGATCGACGTGGCGATCTTATCGCAGGGCAAAGGCCTTTCGACGGCCGGAGTTATTGCGATGCTGGGCACCGCCGAAAACCCGATACCTCGCTACGACGTGCGCGACAATTCGGGGGTGCCGCCGCTTGGCATCGCGGCCGTCGAGCTGCCGGGTGCGATAACTCTCACTCATTTTGATCTGATGGCGCAAAAAAATTTCAATGACAACTATTCTTCTTATATCAATAAGAACGTCGCTTCGCTTGCCACAAAGATTGTCGTAGCGGCGGTCGCGGCCGATGCATTGGCGAGGCAGATACGCAAGAATAACGATGGAATCGCCGGCGCACTTGGTGGTCTGGCGGTTGGTCTGGGCGCGGGTGGCGCTGTCGCCGCTACCGTGAAAGCCGACCTCAGAAGCTGGCATACGTTGCCTGCAGGTTTTGCCGCGCTGCGAATTTGGCTGCCCGTGGGCAAATACGACCTGCGGCTGCCTGCTGCGTCAACAGGCTATGTCGTCTATGGCAGCGGTACAGAAGCGATCGAGATCAAACCGGGCAAGAAGAGCTTCGTGTCCCTGAGGGCTTTCAAGCGCGGCCTCTGAACAGTTGTCTCGCTGACCAGCCGCCCAACACAACCAGAGCAGACGGCAACCATACGAATTGTAATTCTGATGTGAAAATCTCTCGGCCGCGGGCGGTAAAAAATTCGCGTGCCGTCAACGGGCTCACTTCGATCGGTCGAAAAGTAAAAAAATAGCGTTCCGCGGTTAAGGGAATAAAGAAACCCACACCTTTGCCCCCGGTCGTCATGGCGTCGAGAATGCCGTGCGACGCCGCGGCGACGAAAAGATATAGCAGGGTACGAATGCGATGCGCGCGAAACGCCGGTAGCCGGGTGCAAAGAGCGGCGAGCATAAACGCGAAGAGCAGCGAATGGCTGAGGCCGCGATGGCCGAGCATGTGTCCGTAAGGGATGCCGAATCGGAACGCGATGACATCCGCATCGGGCAGCATGCTGAAGATGACGCCCAATAGCATCAGTTTATAGGGAATCGCCTTCGAGCCTGCTGCGAGCGCGATGCTCAGCGGTACTATGGGATGGGTGACCAGAGATGCCATATGACGGCGCGATGACAAAAAAGGTCGCGCTTTTTTTTTATTTTCTGTGTTTAATTCAGCCCAAGGCCTGACGAACCTCGGCGGGAGCCTGAATCAGCTCAATGAGAACGCCTTCGCCGCACAGCGGAAATTCTTCGTTACCTTTAGGGTGTATAAAGCACACGTCATGGCCGGCAGCGCCTTTGCGAATGCCGCCAGGAGTGAAGCGCATACCTTTCACCGTAAGCCATTCGACGGCTGCTTTCAGGTCGTCGACCCACAGCCCAATATGATTAAGCGCCGGATCGTCGACTTTTGGCTTCTTTGCAGGGTCGATCGGCTGCATGATATCGACTTCGACTGCGTGTGCACCGTGGCCAATTTCGAGAATGTCTTCGTCTACATTCTCTTTTTCGCTCACAAAGGTAGATTTAGCAGTCAGCCCCAGGGTATCTACCCAAAGGCGTCTCAGGCCCGCCTTGTCAGGTGCACCTACGGCTATCTGTTGAACACCGAGTATTTTGAATGGTCGGGTCATAATTCTTAGCTGGTCAGCGCGGTAGGGCCGCGTGACCAGCAATTAATCACGCTTCTGATTCTTTCAGCGTATAAATTTCGTCTTTCACCGGCAGTTCGCGGCGAAGGTTTTTGATAAAGGGATTCGGATCACCCATAGGAGAATAGTCAGGGCAATCTGATACGACGCGGCGCGCAACGGTAAAATACTTGTATTGCTTCTCTTCGCCCGATCGTTTCGCCCAGCGCTTCTTCGAGCACTTGACGCGCAGAACGTATTTGCTCGCGTCTGCTTCAAAAACGCGCACGACGTGGCAATGCTCACAGTTTGCGCAATAGACTTTTTCTCTCATGTTATCGTCTAAAACTATTTTCTACACATGGCGTCAACGTTTTAAGCGCGGTCAGTGCCGGCAAATGCTTAAATAATTGACCTCCCGTGGCCGCTTACTGTGTGTTCAGGCCATGTTGAAGACGCTCGCAACCGAAGAACTCAAGATTTTGAATGCGCTTTCAGAAAACGCGCTGCTGAGCGACAAAGACCTGGCAGCTCTTGTCGGTGGCGACGCGGCACGAATCGCAGAAATTCGTACCGAGCTAGAGGTTTCGGGTATCATACTAAAATACCGTGCGATCATCAACTGGGAAAAAATTGAAAGCAGCGGTGTGAATGCGGTGATACAGGTAAAAGTCACTCCGGCGCAGGGCCAGGGTTATGATGAGGTGGCAAGGCGCGTTTCGGCATTTCCCGAGGTGCGTACATGCCTGTTGGTTTCGGGTTCGTTCGATCTTCTTGTTGAGGTGGATGGTCCATCGTTAAGGGATGTTGCCTTCTTCGTCGCGGACAAGCTCGCAACGATCGAGGGCGTGAACCACACGAGTACCAATTTTCTCTTAAAGCGCTATAAGCAGTCGGGTGACATGTTTTCAGTCAGCGGCAAAACACACCGACTGCCGATGATGATTTAGGCTGCCCCGCGCCCGAAAAATGCGCAAGCAGCGCAGAAAACCAGATTACAGAGATTTGAGCCAGGTTCTTACGCGACCGGCTTCTGATGAATTCGGCGCCAGAGCAACATATTTCTCAAAGTGCTTTTTTGCATCCTTGTTTTTCTTCTCTTTCTGCGCTGCGATACCGGCACCGAGATACGCTTCGGCAAGATCGGGGTATTTGGCGATTGCGCGTTCGTAAACTTTGAGCGCGTCACGGCTCTTTTTCGCACGCAGGCTCACGGCACCCATATTTACCAACAATCGCGGGTCTTCGAATTTTTCACGCTCAGCGGTTGCATAACTCTTGAGCGCACCGGTCAGGTCACCTCGGCTCGCCAGCAGGTTACCCTGCGCATAATGCGCCCTTGCGTGTTTAGGGTGGCGTTGCAATGCGTCTTTTATCGTCTGCGCTGATTCTGTGATTTTGCCCTCGCTGAGCTGAATTTCAGCGATCGAGGTAAGGCATTGTTTCTGCGTTGGGTTAGCCCGCTCACCCTGCCGTGCTGCATTCATGGCGGCACGCAGATCACCTTTATCGATAAGTAATTCGGCGGCTTCGCCGAAAAGCGCGGCTTTCTTGTTGTCGTCGATCGCTGCGTTGGCCTCTTTAAGCAGGGCGTCAATCTTCTGGTTCAGGGGAATATTTAGATGCGTGCGGGGTGCTGATTTCTCTTTGCACGCGGCAAAGGCGAACGCCAGTAAAAGGGCAAGGTGCTTTATTTTCATTTTTCTTCTAGCTCCACTCCATTCATGTAGATGGCAATCATTTCGTCGACTTTTGTTTCAATATCTTTGTTGTAGCGGCCGTACAACAGCCATTGTGAGAGAACTTCGCGCAATCCGCCTGAAACGAGAAAACTCATGAGTTCAGAGTCGTGCTTCTTGAGCCGGCCCGAGGTAATGCCGCGGTCGAGCATGACGCGAATGGTTGCCTGCAGCAGCTCTTGAAACCAGATGGTCTGCGCGCGTATCTTCGGCTCAGAATTCATCGTGGTCAGCAGCAGAATCACCGTTTCCCGGTGGTTTTGAAAAACTGAGAGCAGCGATTTTGCAAGGTCGCTGAGCGCTCGTTTGAAATTCTTATGGTCAAGCGCCTCTACCTGCAGGTCTGTAAGGTAGCGCTGTATATCGATGAAGATTTCCTGAAGCAGTGCGTTCAGTACCTGCTCAACACTCTGGAAATGCAGGTAAAAGGTACCGCGCGCCAGCTTGCTCTTTTTGACGACGTCGGCGATGCTGGTGCCTGCGTATCCCTTTTGGGCAAAAACCGATTTGGCGGCTTCGAGAATTTTCTCCCGTGTGAGTTCTTTACGTTTTTCCTGGCGCATATATACCCTGTTGCCTGCGTGCGCGGCTAACGTTCGACAGCCTGTCTCGAAAAGCCGCTTCGCTTTACGAGACAAATTCAGGATTCAGACAATCCGCAGGTTATCGATGCTTGAAGAGCCCATATTACGCAACGCCCTTGCAGCCGCCTTTGCCGAAGCCGAGTTGGCATTCAGTGAAAATGAGGTTCCTGTTGGCGCAGTCATTGTATTTAAAAATGAAATTATTGCCCGCGACCACAACCGCATCGTGCAGTCGGCGAACGCTTTGCGCCATGCCGAACTCAGCGTCATCGAGCGCGCCGCGTCGATTGTAAAGAATGAACGACTGGTGGATTGTCATCTTGTGACCACGCTCGAACCGTGCATGATGTGTTCGGGCGCAGTCATCCATTCGCGAATCGCTTCGGTACACTTTCTGGCCGATGAAGAGCGCGCACCCGGACTCAAAGAGCTGCTTGCGTTACCCAACGTAAACCACAAGCCGCAGCTCTATCGACACCGCAGCGAAGACTGGGATTCAGCTTCGCTGTTGCGGCGCTTTTTTCAGATGCGCAGGCAATGAACCCCGCTTACCCAAAAGTTGCCATCAAGCCCGGGGGTGATGTGCCTTCACCGATGCTGCGCATCAGGCAGAGCGCGCTGCAGCACAATCTGTTGCAGTTTCGCCGCCTTGCGCCGCGAAGCAAGATTCTTCTGCCCGTTAAGGCCAACGCCTACGGCTGCGGTCTGGCTACGTTATTTCCGTTCTTTGAGTCCGCAGAGGTCGACATGCTCGGTGTTGCCAACTGCAACGAAGCGGTAGAACTCAGACACCTTGGCTGGCAGAAACCAGTGATGAACCTGGGTGGTTTTTTTTCGGGAAATGTGCGCAGCATTGTCGAGCACCGCATCACGGCTTCAATTACCGATGTGTGGCAGGTTTCTGCGCTCAGCGAGGCCGCGGCAGGCGTCCCCGTATCTATCCACCTGAAACTCGATCTGGGAATGGGGCGCATTGGCATACAAGAAAGGGAGGTGCCGCAGGTGCTGCAAGCACTCAGAGAAGCACAGAACGTGCGCGTCGACGGAATTTTTACGCACTTTCCACATTCTGGCCCCGAGGCTGAACCCTACACGCTTGCGCAGAACGAGAGATTCATGCGCATCGCGACCGAGGTTCTGCAATTTTTGGGGCTGCAGCGCGAGCATGTGCTCTTGCACGCAGCCAACTCGTACAGCGCCGCCTTCTTTCCGCAGACGCACCACGACATGATTCGTCCGGGAATCTTATTCTACGGTTATTACCAGAGTGAGCAGGATCGCCTCGATTTTAATGAGCGATTCGATTTCAAACCGGCACTCGAATTGGTCGCGACCCCGATCAGCGTGCGTACGTTGCTCAAGGGCGAGGGTATCTCGTACGCTTCGCTCTATCATGTCACCGACGCGAGCGAGACTGTGGCGGTGCTGCCGCTCGGCTATGCCGACGGGATACCGCGTGCGCTTTCAAACCAGGTTACCTTTGGCCGGTTTCCGTTGCGGGGACGCGTCACCATGGACCAGATTGTGCTCGGGCTGGCTGACGGCGCCGAATCGATTCGGCTGCTCGGCGAGGGAATGCCCTCCCTTGAGTATTGGGGTGAGCTTTCGCAGAGTTTTTCTTACGAGATTATGTCGCATCTGGGTAATCGCCTGCAGCGCGTGCTCGTGTCTTGATTTCCGTGGCTGAATAAAGTAGACGTCGGACGTGGATTACCGACTACGTGCTCAGAATTTCAACTAGAGGAGACCACATGAAGAAAATATGGATTTTTGCCGCCGTACTGGCGGTCGCGGCGGGGGCTTGCAAGAAAAGTGTTTCTGGACAGACCAGCCAATGGACGCACAATCTGACGGAACTCGAAGAAGCGACGACACAGTATCCGGCGCTTAAAGAACTGTTGAACGCCAAGGCAACCGAAGCGAAGGCAATCTTTGCCGAAGCTGAAAAGGCCAGCGACGAAACGCAGAAAGCAGAAAAAATTGCGGCGGCAATCGATAAGCTGAAAGAAAACCTTGGCATAGTACTCGAAATCAAGTACAAACTGAAGGGCATCGATTCTACGATCGACAAAGTGACAAAAGTGAAAACCACCAAGGACCGCGCGAACCGGGCGACTTCTGAGATTAAGGCGATACGCGCTGAACAGGATTCGATCGAAAAGGCGATGAGCGCCCTGAGACCCAAAACCGGTGAAGAGCTGAATACACAGGGCAAAGAGCTCGTGAGCAAACTTATTTCTCTCTCAGGTCGCGCTGACCGGGTGTTGAAACTTGTAAAAGGCAAATAAGCGCGTGTTCAAAGCGTCGGCAGTGCAGCAAGGCTTTGCGGGTTTTTCCCGACCCGCGGCGCGGCTGCTGGCGTTCTTTACCTCTGCATTTCTTCTTTATGCTGCGCCGGGTGACAATAGTCGCAGCCGGGGAATACCTGCCGCCGCAGCGCAGAGTGATTTTAAGGTAATGAACAAAATTTTTGCCGAGGCGCATGCCACGGCATTCAGGCAAATCGGTTCGGGCGAGCCGCCGACCTTGTTCAGCGATGCGAAGAATGTCAGTGTCAGGGATTTTGTACTTCGCGTGCTCGCGCATTACCGCGGCTTACACGTAGACCATACGGGCCTCGGCTTCTCACCCGAACTAATTGACGAGCTCGGTCTCAAGTCTGCGCTTTTCCCGTTCCCCTTGAAGTTTATCGGGGGTCGCGCCTTTGCAGACTGCGAATACCTTGAGATCAGGCCGGGCTTCGAGCTTCTGCAGATCAACGGGCAAGACCTGGAACCCGTGCTGCAAAAGCTGCACGCTGCAGCAGGACTCAAAGATGCAGAGGGCCGCTGGAGCGACTACCGCATCAGCGAGGGTTTTTCATTCGTCTATTATATGGCGATGGGCGCAGTTTCAGAATGGAAACTGCGTTTCAAAGTCGGTCAAAAAACACGGGATCTTGTGGTGAATACGGCGACAGCCGAAGTGAGTCCATTTGTGCCGCGCAAGTCAGCGACAAAGACGCAATACGGCCAACCTTTATTTACGATGTTTAATCCTTCTTTAAAAGCTGCATATCTCGCGATCAATACATTCATGCCCACGGGCAACCAGCTCGATTCGATCGAAAGCTGGCACAACCATCTCAACCTGTTACATCAGGAATCGAAAGCGAAAGGGGTTGAGAATCTCGTGATTGATCTGCGCACGAATCGAGGCGGAGTGATGCTGTTCTCCGCTGCAGCTGCGACATGGTTCATCACGAAGCCCGTGGCAGATCGTAGCCGCAGCAGCGCCCGCTCGCGCATTATTCCGTATAAACAATACGCTCAGGCAGTCAATGGCATGGCGTCGACCGAAGCAATGGTACGCGATACAGAAAAGCACTTGCGGTCTTCTTTCGCCGACCAAATGCGCGACGGTTATTTTGAAACGCGGCACACCGAAGCACGCTACCTTGAATTGACGCCGGTGCCGCAGGCGCACGGGTTCAGGAAAATCTACATTCTCGTCGGGTCGGCAACGTATTCGGCTGCGGTTAACTTCGCACGACTTGTGCGACTCGGCAACGCTCAAACGGTGATTGTCGGTGAAGAAACGGGAAGTCCGGGTGACGGCCATTCAGCCGAAATTTTGCTCACGTATAAACTTCCTGCGTCGGGTCTGCTATTCGAGATACCTATTGTGCGCGTGGCTTTTTCTCCGCTGGCGCCTGAGCAAAAACCCGGTCGCGGGCTCTTGCCCGATATCGCGGTCGCTGAAAATCCGGCGGATTTTATAGCGGGGCGTGACACCGGTCTCGAGGTTGTGTCAGAACTCATGAGCAAAAAGTGAAGCCGCGACTTGTTGCCGCCGTCTCGCTGCTGTCTGTCGCCTGCAGCTCAGACCCGATACGAGATCGCCCTATTTCGTTTTCAGAATGGCGGGTGCAGCAGACGCTCGACTACGTTAGTTTCCGCTACGGCGTGAAGCAGGCATCGCTCGAGATGCTACCCGTCATGGTTGTGTCGCACTATACAGCGATGGATTCTCTCGATGTTTCATACGACTATATGAACCGGGAGCAGATGGAAGACGGCCGAAGCCAGCTCAAAAAGGCGGGAGGTGCGAATATCGCCGTGCATTATCTTGTGGGTAAGGCGGGCGATATCTACCGGTTGATGCCTGAAAATCATATTGGCCGCCACGCGATTGGCCTGAACCGACATTCGATCGGAATCGAAAACGTGGGCAACGACGAACAGTCGCTAACGACTGCGCAGGTTGCGGCCAATGAAATGATTATCCGCCGGCTTGCAAAAAAATACCCTGTGAAATATCTTATTGGTCATTCTGAATACCGGCGATTTGAAAACACACCGATTTGGGAAGAGATGGATAGTGCATACCGCACAGAGAAGTTTGATCCGGGTGAGTCGTTTATGGCCGCGCTGCGCGCGCGCGTCGCCGATCTGGGCCTGCGCGATTCGTATGATCGGTCAGAGATTCCCGATCGTATTGATTACATTCTTCGCAAACGCGTCGAGAAAGGTGATTTTGCAGGCGCGGCGCTCGTGATTGACGATGGCCGGGTCATCTACCGCAAATCATTCGGGAGCGATGCGGCAACCGGGAAGCCTCTGACAATTGCGAATCGATTTTATCTGGCTTCGGCCGCCAAGTCGTTCACGGCTCTCGCCGTTGCGAGACTCGAAGCGCGCGGAAAAATTTCATATGATCAGAAAATTGACAAGACCTTTCCGAAGCTCGCCCATTTGCTGAAGGGGGTGCGCGTCAGCGATTTGCTGGCCCACACCTCGGGCCTCGAAGACTATTACAAACAGGGTCGACCTGCCGCCGGCTTCAGTAACGCAGACGCGTTGAAGTTGATTGCCGCACAGACAAAGGTGGCGAGCGCGCCGGGTAAAAAATTTCTCTACGCGAATTCAAACTATGTTTTGCTCGCTGAGTTGACCGCGCAGGTATCGGGCAGGCCATTCGCTGATCTTATGCGCGAAGAGGTTTTTACTCCGGCGGGAATGCCAGGGGTAAATTTCGTGGCAGAGAACCCCGATGATCCGCTGCTTGTTTCGGCATTCGACGGCGAGGGCAAGGCGTTTCGCTACGCTTATGCGACCTCAGGCCCCGGTGGAGTCGGAGTCACAGTCGATGATCTCGGGAATTTCGACCTCGCTCTCATGCAGCTGAGGCTGATCGACGCAAGAGCGTTGGGTAAACTCTTGAAGCCACGGGCGTTCGTCGATGCGCGGCAGACTGGCTATGGATTCGGTTGGTATGTATTTCCCGAGCGCCAGGTTGCCTACCACGACGGAAACTTCAATGGCTACCACACCATGAACTGGATAAACGTGGCAAAGAAGCAGGCAGTGGTCCTGCTGGCCAATCGGCACACGGAAAAAATACGCGAGATGACGTGGCAGATTGACCGCGCATTGAATGGGCTTGAGGCAAAGAATCTGAACTAACTTTTATTTGCCGATTTGTCCAAGGTTTAATAAATTCCTTGGACAATGATCGATTCTCTGCTCGCCAAAGGGTTGTTGCCTGATTTTTTCATCCGCCTCGGTATTCGAATGTTGAACCGTCGTCGGCTCGCTGAAATCAGTGCGGACAATATCGAACTTGGTCAGGCGAAGGCGATGCACCTGATCGAGAACCTGCGCAAATCAGAAATCGCCATTCTGACTGACAAGGCAAATGAGCAGCACTATGAAATTCCAGCGGAATTTTTTACATTGGTTTTGGGTAAGAACCGAAAATACAGCAGCTGCTATTACCCCACCGGGAAAGAGACTCTCGATGAAGCTGAAGATCTCATGCTTGCCGAAACAGTTGCGATGGCGCGCCTCGCCGAAGGACAGAGCATTCTCGAGCTGGGGTGTGGATGGGGTTCGCTATCACTCTACATGGCGGCTAAGTTTCCCAAAGCGCGCATAACCGGTGTTTCAAATTCGGCGAGCCAGAAGGTCCACATCGATGCTGAGGCGAGGCGGCGCGGCATCAAGAATCTTAAGATCATTACTGCGGATGTGAACCGTTTCAAGCCGGGGCAGACTTTCGACAGGGTTGTCTCCGTTGAGATGTTCGAGCACATGCGCAACTACGACCAGCTGTTTGCGCGCGTACGCTCGTGGTTGAAACCCAAAGGAATGCTTTTTGTGCATATTTTTACGCATCGTATGTTTCCGTACCTGTTCGAAGACAAGGCCGGCGACGACTGGATGTCGCGGTATTTCTTTTCAGGTGGCATTATGCCTTCAAACTTTCTGTTCTCATATTTTTCAAAGGGCTTCAGTCTCAAAGAGCAGCGTATCTACAGTGGTACGCATTATCACCTGACCAGCGAGCATTGGCTGAAAAATATGGACCAGCACCGCCATGAAATTGAACGAATTTTTGCCGCGGTCTACGGTGAACGGCATGTCAGACGGTGGATTAACTATTGGAGGGTCTTCTTTCTTGCGGTCTCTGAACTCTTTCGCACCCGAAGCGGTGAAGAGTGGAACGTGAGTCACTATCTGTTTGAGAAAGCATGAGACTCACTGCCAAAAAACTCAGTGAACTGACGAATGTGCCTGCTGCGAATATTCGCAAGTGGCGTGAACGCTATTCGATTCTCGATCCGCAGCGCGGCGAAAACGGCTATCTATACTATACTTCAGAAGATTACAGGGTCGTGCTCAGTATCAACCGGCTGCTAGCAGAAGGTAAAAAGCTGGCGGCGATCATGCAGCTTGGGCGCGAAAAACTTCTGGAAATGGCACCGAAGGCAAACCATTCCAATGACGAGATGCGGTTTCTCGAAAAAGTGATTGAGGGTGATTTTGCCGTGCTGACGCACGAGCTCGATGCCTACCTGCAGATGCATTCGGCAGAGTCGCTCGTACAGCGTCGCGTCTTACCGCAGACGGTGCTCGTCGGTCGGGCATGGGAATCGGGTTTCATAACCGTTGCAACAGAACATGCGTTTTCACGCTGGATGATGGGCTACCTGTCGCAACTAGCGCTGCGGTTCACCCGCAAAAAAGGCGGCGACCGGCTCTTTATTGCGTTTCCCGATGACCAGCACGAACTAGGCGCGATGATGCATTACGTTCTGATGTCGTCTGAAGGCCTCGGAGGAAAATTCTGCGGCGCCTTGCCGTTCGATCGACTGGTCGAAGAGCTCGGTCACGGCGACTATGAAGAGCTACATGTTTCGGCGACGATTCCGAGGTCGCGCGACGAAATAGAAAAATTCGTAAGTTCAGTGCATAAGAAATTTCCTCATATCAAGGTAAAGATCGGGGGCAGCGGAGTCAAGCCGCGCGAAGGAGCATTACTGGCATGAAATCTCTGGCAATTGTAGGCAGCGGTGTCGCCGGCCTGGGAGCAGCCTGGTTGCTCCGCGACAAATTTGATATCACGATCATTGAAGCGGGCAGCTACGCGGGCGGTCACACCAATACATTCGATGTACCATTGGCCAACGGAGGCACGCAGCCAGTCGATACGGGATTCATAGTTTTTAATGAACAAACTTATCCGCATTTGCTGAGTCTCTTTCGCGATTTGGGAGTGGAATACGCGAACAGCGACATGTCATTTGCGCATTATAATACTCTTACCGGGCTGCAATGGTCGTCGCGCGGACTGTCGGGCCTTTTCGCTCAGCGCAAGAACCTGCTTTCGCCGAGGCATTACAAATTTCTCGCGGAAGCCAATCGCTTCAACACGCAAATGCCAAGAGATCTCGAGCGTGGCCGCATCGGCGGAACTTTTGGTGAATATTTGAAACAGAATAACTACTCAGAATATTTTCTGCTAAACTACATTGTTCCGATGACTGCCGCCGTTTGGTCCACGCCACCCGACCGCATGCTCGCATTTCCAGCGCGAACCTTTGCGCGATTCTTCGTGAATCACGGTTTTCTTAGCCTTTACAATGGTCTGCAATGGAAATACGTCGTTGGTGGCAGCCGATCTTACGTGAAGAAAATTCTCGCATCACACAGGGGTAAGGTGTTCTTGAATGAACCTGTCACCGCTGTGCGTGAAGCAGATTCACGGGTTGAAGTCAAGACGCGCAAGGCGAGCTACCATTTTGACGCGGTACTGATCGCTGCACACGCAAACCAGGCGCTTGAGATGCTTGCGGCCCCGACGGAAGACCAGCGCCGACTTCTCTCAAAATTCAAATACGAACAGAATACAGCGGTGTTGCACAGCGATGAAGGTGTGCTTCAGCCCATTCGTAAAACATGGGCTTCCTGGAATTTCAAGCTCGGGAAGAACAACCGCGATGAGTTCAAGTCAACGGTCGTCTATTACATGAACCTGTTGCAGAGAATTCCGGGCGATAAGAGATATTTTGTCTCGCTCAACGACTTTCAATCGATCGCCGCCGAAAAAACGTATGCCCGAATCGAATACGAACATCCGCTCTTTGACGAGCACACCGAAATCGCGCAGACGCATTTGCCGAAACTGAACGAATCTGGCCGAATCTTCTTCAGCGGCAGTTATTTCCGCTACGGCTTTCACGAAGACGCATACATGTCAGCGGTTAATGCCTCAGAGGCAATCGCTCGCAGGGTGCACGGGTGAAAGAGGGAGTCTACAAATTGCAGATATCGCACGCAAGGCGTGAGCCAGTAGACCTGCGCTTTACGGTGAATGGATATTGCCTCTTTGTGGATGTTGCCCGGTTTGACAGCGCAAAAGGGACTGGAGCCCTGCTGGGATTTGGAAAACTGCGGATACATAATTTTGAGCGAAAGGATTTTTTGCTGCTCCAGAACACATCGGTCACCGCGCAGGGTTGTGCGACATCGTTTCTCGAAGGCGTCGCCGGGATTCAGGCAGACAAAGTTTTCTTACTTGCCAATCCACGTATTGCGGGGTATGTGTTTAACCCCGTAAGTTTCTTCTTCTGCTACCGTAAAGAATCCCATGTTGCGACGATCGTGGAAGTGAACAACACCTTCGGCCAGCAGAAGCACTACGTTGTGCCGGCGGGTGAGCGGCCGAGAACCCGCAAGAACTTCTACGTATCGCCTTTTATCTCAGCGTTCTCTGATTTTCAGATGAGGCTCGAAGCACCTGGCGATCGTCTTTCAATAGGAATTCATACGCAGACCCGGGGTAAAGCCGAGCTTGTCGCTGAAATGCGCGGCGAACGCAAAGAACTCAGCGACGGGCAGCTCATTCTGATGTTCCTGAAATATCCGTTCTATACCTTGCGGATTATCGTGATGATCCATTGGTATGCGTTGAGCCTCGTGATTCAAGGAGTGCCATTTTATCCAAAACAAAACACCGATGCGGCAATTCTGCACGCAGACCTTAGGAGTGAGAAGTGAGTTTCTATCGCAAGTTGTTTCGTTACGGCCTTTCAAAAATTGAGAAAGGATCTTTAACCGTTATTGAGAATTTTCCTGGAGGTGAGAAATATACGCTGCAGGGGAAATTGCCTGGTTACGCTGCCGCAATCACCCTGAGCGACGCCTACTTTTACAAACATTGCGTCCTTTACGGTGAAATCGGCTTCGGTGAGAGTTATGTGGCAGGCACGTGGGAAACCCAGGATCTCAACCTGACATTGCGTTGGTTTGCCGACAACTCGCGGCAGATGCCCGGATTCTCAGGAACCTCTGCATCCACATGGCTTCTGAATATTCTTGGGTTCGTAAACCGCGTGAAACATTTTTTCAGACCGAATACGATCAAGATCAGCCGCAAGAATATCGCCGAGCATTATGATATCGGCAACCGCCTGTATGAGTTGATGCTCGGCAAGACAATGGCATATTCCTGCGGTATTTTTCGCAGCCCAGCCGAATCACTCGATTCGGCGCAGGAACGCAAATTTGAAACTATCTGCCGCAAACTGCAACTCAAGAAATCTGACCGGGTACTCGAAATTGGCAGCGGGTGGGGCGGTTTTGCGATCTATGCGGCACGAAAGTATGGCTGCAGCATCACAACCGTGACGATTTCAGAACAGCAGTTTGTCTATGCTCAGCAGGCTATCCGCAAAGCAAAACTTGAGAAGCTGATCGACCTGAAACTCTGCGATTACCGTACCCTCGAGGGACAGTTTGATAAGATCGTCTCGATTGAGATGGCAGAAGCGATTGGCTTCAAGTATTTCGACACGTATTTTCAACAGTGTGCAACACTGCTGAAGCCTGAAGGGTTGATTGTTCTGCAATACATCACCTTTCCCGAATCGCGGTTCGAACAGTATTTGAAGAATACTGACTTCTCGCAGATATACATCTTTCCGGGTTCATGTTTGCTTTCAAATCTTGAGGTTATGAAATCGCTGCACAGAACTTCTGATCTGCTGCTGCACGACCTTGAAACGCTGGGGCAGCACTATGCCACGACATTGCGCAAATGGCGGCTGAATATTGAGAAGAACCGCAAAGAACTGCTGAAACTGCAATACGATGAAAAGTTTCTGCGCAAATGGATCTACTATCTCTGTTTTTGCGAAGCGGGCTTTTCGGAGCGCGCCATCAATGATGTTCAGGTTGTGTTAGGCCGGGCGAATACAAAACTGCATGGAGACTACAATGGAAATGGCGAACTGTATCTCGACAAATTGTAAGTATGTCTTCGTTGCGGCATTTTTGAGCATGAGCACATCCATTGAAGCAGTCACGACGACCGCCAGGTTTCGGGGTGACGCATTTGATCTGTCTACAGGCAAGTTTGTGTACTCAGAGAATCATGCCGAGTTCTATTCAGGCGACACCCATATGTATTCCCGCGTTTCGTATCGCGACGCAGCGGGAAAAGAATTCGCCAGCAAGCTCATTACATTTACCCCAAACCGAACACAGCCGACTTACGAGCTGCGGGATTCACGTGATGGCTATGTCGAGGGCATCAGGCGCGAAGGCGGGGCGACGGTCTATTACTCGAAGCGCAAGACCCAAGATCCGATGCGTGAAAAACGCGTCAAAGCTCCCGCGCCGGCCGTTTTCGACGGTGGCTTTGACTATTTCGTGCGCGAAAATTTTAACGAGATTTGTGCGGGAAAAAACAAGTCTTTCTATTTTGCAGTTCCGGTCGAGCTTGATTATTTTCACTTTCGCGTGGCGAGGCAAGAAGGCGGAGATATTTGTCGCATGAATCTTGAACTCGACAACCTGTTTTTAAGGCAGATAGTCAAGCCCATCAAGCTCTGGTACGAGGCAAAGACCGGCCGGCTCAAAAAGTACGAAGGTATTTCAAACATCAACGGCCCCGATGGAAAGAGCCTCAAAGTGCGCGTCGTGTTCACTTACCCCGGAAAATAATGCGCTTGCTTCCGCTTTCACTCTACGCTTTTGCTGAATCGGGAATATTTGCGGTCGAGTTTTTTGTGCGACTGCAGCTGCTCTTCTTCTACACCGATGTTCTCAAAGTTGAAAGTTACCTGGCTTCAATTGCAGCCGGCGCGGCCCTGGTCTGGGATGCGTTCGTCGACCCGTACGTCGGAACGGTTTCTGATACCTTCAAGAGCCGCTGGGGAAATCGCAAGCCGTTTCTGGTCGCCGGCGCCATTTTGATTATTCCCTCGCTCGTGTGGATCTTTACCCCTTACACGGCGGCGGGCAGCATTGCGATATTCGCGCAATTGCTCGCAGCCAATCTGCTGCTGAATACCGGCATCACACTCGTGACCGTGCCGCATGCGGCGATATCAGCAGAACTTTCGAAAGATGCCGCTGTGCGGGTGCGCATATTCGCCGCGCGGTTACTCTTCGCGAATGTTGGGCTGATTCTGGGCCTAATCGTACCTGCCGCGTTTGTGACGAGCGGTCGCTCGGCAAATACGCCAACCGCTGAGACCTTCTCACTCATCGCGTTGATTATGGGCCTCATGTGCTTCGCCGCGGTCATCGTGTGTGTCCTTTCTCTGAAGACTTCGAAGCCAGCAGAAATCAAGAAGGCTGATAACCGCAGTTTCAGCAGCGATTTAAAGACGGCGGCAGGGAATCGGTTCTTTGTGGCTCTTTTTGCAGCAGGATTTCTCGCTTATATCGCGGTGGCCATTAATTCAACTTTGGCAAAATTCTACTACGACCATTACCTGAAGCTCAACGAAGACCAGCTCGCGCTTGTTTTGATCGTTTTTATTCTTGTCTGGTCCCTTTCAGTGGTTTTGTGGGTTTCGCTCGCCGATCGTTTTGGCAAAGATGTGCCCGCCACCGTCGGTATCGTCGGGTTAGGCCTAATGACTATCTTCAGCTATCCATTCTTTCCCGAAGGCCGACTGACGGGCCCGATAGTCGCGGCCGTATTAGGCGGTATTTTTACCGGTTGCATTCTGCTCTTTGATTCATACGTCGCCGACGCAGCGGACCTCGACACCGCGCGCAGCGGCGAGAACCGTGATGGCCTCTATTTTGGCCTCTGGAAATTCGGCATCAAGGCCTCGCGAGGTGTGGCCGTGGCTTTTTCGGGTCTGCTACTTTGGTTAATAGGCTATCAAGCTGGAGTTGTCCCCGACGCAACAGTCAAGTTTCGCATCGCAATACTATTTGGGCCTGTCGTCGGAACAATCTTCGTTGTTTCGGGTCTTGTCTTCTTCTTCGTGGCTGCAAAAGCACGGCGCGCGGCGGCCTGAACCAAATTTTCACCTGGCAGCGATCCCGTGCCGATAATCTGGTATGCGGCAATGGTTCGCCGAATTTACCGAGTTTCTCGATTCTGAGCAGAATGCAGCGGCCAATACGCGCGCAGCGTATGCGCGCGACCTCGAACAGTGGTTCAGTTTTCTCGAGCGCGAAGGCCTTGAGTTCGGTGATATATCCGGCGAAGACGTCTATGCCTTCATCGGCAGTCTCAAGGCGCGCGAAAAATCTCTCGAACGCCGCACGCAGGCGCGCAAACTTTCAGCCATAAAATCGTACTTTCGCTTTTTGGAGCGCCGTAAGTTGATTGAAAGCAACCCGGCCCGATCGTTGAAGGCTGCCCGGTACAAACGACTGCTGCCACGTCCGCTGCGTCCCCTTGAACTCGAAGCTCTGCTCGACGACGGAATGGACGAAACTTTCACTCGCCTGCGCGACAAGGCCCTGTGGGAAACGATCTATTCATCGGGAATGCGCGTCTCGGAGGCATTAACTTTGGACGTGACGCGGTTCAGTATCGACCATGTGCCCGACGAATTAACTGTAATGGGCAAAGGGAGCAAGGCGCGCGTCGTCTACCTAGGGGCCGCAGCGCGCCAGGCGATACTCGAATACCTGCCACTGCGGCAAGATTTGGTTTACCGTATGAGCAAGACGACGAATGCCCTTTTTCTGAATTTCAAGGGAACCGCGCTCACGCGCCGGGGCGCGCATTACCTGATCAAAAAGCGCGTCATTTCTCTAGGGCTAGACCAGCGGATCTCTCCGCACAGCCTGAGGCATTCGTTTGCGACTGATCTTCTAAACGCAGGTGCGGATATTCGGCACGTTCAAGAGATGCTCGGCCACGCGAGTGTTTCGACGACACAGAACTACACGCAAGTCGCAAAAGAGCGACTTTTTGACGTGTATCGCAAAGCCCACCCGCACGGGCGTAGTTAGTCGGCTATTTTGACAAGGGCTTTATGTAAACAGTTGTATTTGTGGATTCATTGAAGTATTTTGCCGTCACGTCCCGAATTCTTGCGGCATCTATCTTTTCAATTTCTTCGAGCGCAGTGAACATTTTGCCGTAATCCTGCAATATTAGTTCGTAATACGAAAGAGTGTCGGCGAGCCCTGCGTTTTGCTGCAGCGTGTGTATAAGCTCGGCGATATAACGGTTTTTGATCTTCTGCAATTCATCGGCGGATGGTCCTTCTGTCTTGAGCTTACCTAACTCTTCAGTTATTGCCTGCTCGACGGCCGCATAGTTAGTCGCATCAAAAACATCCGCAAATACAGTAAACTGTGTCTCAAGTTTCTCTCCCGGTGTTGAAGACCCCACCTTTACGTCTCCCGCAAGTTTGTCTTGAATAACCAGACGATTTACCAATCGAGAAGTCTGACCGTCGCCGAGCAGCCGCGAGAGTACTTCAAGGGCACTGTCGTCGTTGTGCGTGACAGGAGGACGCGCCCAGCCCGTAATCATTGCCGGCGAATTCTTGGCGTCAAGCCACGCGATGCGGCGGCCGCGCTGCGGCTCATAGACAGTCGGTGGAAATTCTGGTGTCGGGCGCCCCTTCAGCCTTCCGAAATATTTCTCCATAAGTAAGAAAGATTTCTCAAAATCGAGATCACCGACGATTGCAATCACCATGCGTGAAGGGATATAATTGCGATTGAAAAAATCCCGTGTTTCGCCCAACTTGAGTCGATGCATGCTCTTTTCAAATCCAATGACCGGTTTGCCGTATGGGCTCATGCCAAAGGCTGTTTTCAGAAAGAGCTCGTAGAGAAGGGAGGTAGGCCTGGAATCATATCGCATTCGGCGTTCCTCTTTGATTACCTTGCGTTCGGGATAAAACTCACGCAATACCGGATTTAAAAATCGCGCGCTTTCA
Organism: uncultured Leptospiraceae bacterium; assembly: GCA_942492915.1. GTDB lineage: Bacteria > Spirochaetota > Leptospiria > Turneriellales > Turneriellaceae > Turneriella. The sequence goes on along the minus strand of OW818662.1, from coordinate 2,141,416 downwards.
AGGTCCGCCCACATTTCAAGGCGGTGGGCCGGCAATTTTATCTGATAGTTAGTCACATCCGTCGTAGTATACGCATTATAACCCAATTGGCCGGCCTGAGAATATGCCTGGGAATCCTCTTCTGATATTATGTATCGTTGCGCGCCTGCCTGCCAAAAAGCAAGGCGTTTGGTAAGCTGCGCAAGTCTGGCGTTTATTGCCTGCCGCTCTGCTGGCATTAGCAGCGGGTTGAGTAATGTGCGCTCGAGACTGTCGATTCGCTCTCCATCCACCTCAATCTGTTCCAGATATGGCTTCTCGTCCGCATAGTTCAGCGTCCCAAGGGTAGGTGTGCCTTTAAAGAGCAGGTGTTCCAGAAAGTGCGCAGTACCAGCCTGGTCAAAAGATTCGTTTGCCGACCCGACGCCGATTTTGAGGTAGCAGGCAATAGTGGGGCTCGATGGCTGGCGCATGAGAATTACGCGCAGGCCATTAGAAAGTGTCTGTTTGCGAATATTCTGTTCGGTTTTCTGCCTGAAGGCCGCAAGGTCGAATTTTTCGTCTTGTGTGGAGATTCCCGTGGTAGCTGTAAGGGTTAGCACCAAAAATATTCGTTGAGCCGTGTGGCGAAGCATACACCAAATTCATGAATTCGCGTGTATTGAACAGCGCTAAGAAGCCTGACTAACTATTTTTTTTTCGTCTGTTGTGAGAAAAAAATGGACTTTTCGGGTATTTTAAAAGTAGAGGGGTATTTCCCTAAAAAGGTGAAGAGTCTTATGATTATTACTAGTGTGAGCCTCCCGGCAAGCCTGGCCGTGCTTTGGCAGCGAAAACAAAGGCGGATTATGCGGGTCGCTCTCCGTAGTCTCAGAATACAAATTCGCAAAAACCCTGTACGCAGAGGAGTTCCACGGCGGTACAATCGATTTTCGGAGCCGGCGCAGATTGTGACTACCCGCCTCAGACCGGCCGAGTATGATGCATTGCATTTCGTAGCGGCTTCGCTAAGAGTAAGCGTCTCGCTGCTTGTCTATCTCATGATAATTTTGTGGAAGAAGCCCGCGCGCAGAAAAAAAGCATCCCGCTATGTGACAAATCATGAGTTAAATGTGACGATTTGGAATCGACAGGCTGCTGTATTGACTGAGTCTTTGTTCGTGTGGCCGAAACAGAAGATTGTGGAAATTACTTTGCACGATGAAACGCAAAAAATTCTTATTTGAACCATGGATAAAGCCAAGCTGCCTGAACTCATTGAAAAGAAATATGAAGAAAAAAATACAAATCCGGGCGTTTTGGAGGATGCAGATCTGCGTCGTGCCGTCCTCGCTATCATCGACATGCTCGACCGGGGGGAAATTCGGGTGGCCACTCCACCGAATACGGGCGACAACAATACAGGTGAGTGGCGAGTTAATGCCTGGGTGAAGAAGGCAATCCTCATGTATTTTCCGATGCAGGGAATGCAGACTTCGCATTCAGGCGAGATCGAATATTGGGATAAAATCCCGACAAAGAAAAATTACGCAGCGCAGAAAGTGCGCGTCGTACCACCTGCTGTCGCACGCTACGGTAGTTTTCTCGAACCTGGCGCCATCATGATGCCGTCATATGTCAATATCGGCGCGTATGTCGGCGGCGGTACCATGGTTGATACCTGGGCGACTGTCGGAAGCTGCGCCCAAATCGGCCAACACGTCCACCTTTCAGGGGGCGTAGGAATCGGCGGTGTTCTCGAACCACCTCAGGGGCTACCCGTTATTATTGAAGACCATTCATTTCTGGGATCCCGTTGCGTCGTCGTGGAGGGAGTGCACGTAAGCACTGGCGCGGTGCTCGGCAGCGGCGTCATTCTGACTTCTTCGACAAAGATCATCGACGTTTCCAAATCAGAAACGTTGATACATAAGAGCTTCGTACCTAAGAATGCGGTGGTGATACCTGGAACATATGCTAAGAAATTTCCTGCGGGTGAATTTCAAGTGCCGTGCGCACTGATAATCGGTGAGCGTAAAGAATCCACAGACCTGAAAACATCGCTGAATAATGCGCTGCGTGATTTTGAAGTGAGCGTTTGAGCTCAACCATTGCTCTCGTTGGCGCGGGTCCATCCCTCGACTATTGCGAACGGGAAATACAGGCCTTAATCGCCAACGGGGCTCATTTTTTTGTCAGCGACTCCGTGGCGGCAGGTTTTCTGTTGAAATGGCGTCCGCACAGGGTGACGATTTTTACTGTTGAGTTACGTAGGAATCATTATCTGTCCCGAATCGGAGAGAACGCAGATTTTGCAGTTTTGGCTTATACTAAGGTGCACCAGCGCAACTTGCGCTTTACGAAGAGCCGGGTAGTTAGTCACTTCAAGATTTTGCACGAGCCAGGGGATTGGCCGGCCCTGTATTCTCCCGGTACTGTCATCGGTACGATGCTTTCGTGCGCTACTGTGGTTCTGTCCGGGCAGAGCGGTGCAGAAATTCATATTCTTGGTACCGATTTGTCCTACATCGACAATCAGGTATATTCTCGCTACGTTGACCCACATGCGCCACCAGTGGACAGGCTCTTCAGCCGCGAATATTGGCAATACGAAATGGCCCTAAAGAAGAGCTCGGCAGTGGCAGACAGGGCAGGTTATGCGATCCGCACCAGCTTTGAGCTTATGCAATCACGCGAAAATATTCGGGCTTTCGTGGCGCAGCTAGGGAAGGATATTCGATTGATCGAATATTCCCCACTTGGCCTCGATTGCGAACGTGTAGAAAAGCGCGTACCAGGCGCATAGTTAGTCGGCGGAGCCTGTCGACGATTATTCAGAAGGTCAGCTTTTGATTGAACAGGTCAGAAAGGAATAAACGGTCTTTCTCACTGATTTCCGTACCATCGGCATGGTTGATAAGAAATTCATCCCGTACGCCTTGTACAACGGCCTCTGCTGAAAAAGAAATTATATCGAGTCCCAGCGCATACAGCACTTGCGTAAGTTGCATCAGGACACCTGGCCTGTCGGGCCGCTCAACCACCAGCCGCGAGCAATGCTGCTTTGCATACGGTTCGAAAACGAAATCAGACCTTGTAGCGCGGGCATTCTTGATCTGCTGAATTTTCTCGGGAAAGCGTGCGATAAACTCGTCAGGCGTGACCTGCTCGTCGATTAGCTCCTTTACCGCATCCAAAATAACGTCGCAAACAGTCTTGGTCAGTGCTTCGTGCCGTGTAGATGACACGATGAAGATGTCTTCTACCTCTGCCTCTTCATTCGGTCTTGAATAGGCACTGAGGATGTCCCACCCATATGCATATAGCACCGTGGTAACCTTATATAGAATGCCGCTCGCATCCGAGGGGAAAAGGAACTGCAACTTGTAGTTACCATCGGCAAGCATCGTACTCGTGAGGCGGATGCCGGTTTTTTGTTCTGAAGAGAGCGTTACCATAAATATCTGCAGCAAGTTGTGTGCCACATTTTGGAGGTATAGCGTAATAGTTAGTCGCGCCCCAGAGAAAGATTAAGGCCATCAGATATTTCAGGAATGCGCTGGTCGTTAGTTTGCCCAAGGCAAAAAATGGCCGCAAACGGGAGGACAGCCGGTGCCTGGTTTGTTGCCAACGTGAAGAATCCGCCGCCATGCTTGAGGGAACAGGTAGTGAGGATTATAGTTTGCGCGATGACTTTGAAACCGCTTCTTTGCGGCGCCCATGAATGATATCACGCACAAGAATTTCGCATTGCGGACTGCGACAGCGACCGCCGCAGTGCTGTGCTCTGCGGCAACTATTAACCTCATCAAAGAGAATAAACTGCCCAAGGGAAATCTATTCGATGTCGCACGGGCAGCGGGCCTCTTAGGTGCAAAGGCGACTCCTTCTTTAATACCGCACTGCCATCCGGTGCCGATTGAGCATCTCGATATCAGTTTCGAGCTTATTTCTGAACGCGAGCGCGGCAAAGTACTGATTCAGGTGTTCGCCAAAACGATCTACAAAACCGGTATTGAAATCGAAGCGATCACGGCGGCTACGGTGACCGCGCTGACCGTGTTTGATCTGCTGAAGCCCGTCGACACAGCGCTCGAAATCACTGGGGTGAAACTGCTCGAAAAAACCGGTGGCAAATCTGACCGTAAAAAACTCTCCGGTGCGGGCTATACTGCAGCGATTCTCGTCTGCTCTGATTCCGCTTCGCAGGGCAAGCGAGAAGACTCATCGGGCAAGGTCATTCGGGCGGAATTAGAGAAGCAGCAGATGACAATCGCCGAATACAAGATCATTCCCGACGACATTGCCGAAATACAGAAGCAGGTGAAGGCATGGGTTGCCGCGGGTGTGCAGTTCATCTTCACCACCGGCGGCACTGGGCTTTCACCCCGCGACCACGCAGTCGAAGCAATGACGCCGCTGCTCGAAAAGACCGCCGACGGCATCGGTGAAAAGATGCGCCAGTATGGCAATGAGCGCACGCCGCTCGCGATGTTCTCGCGCTCACTCGCGGGTTCGATCGGCCAGACTTTGGTCGTTTGCCTACCGGGCAGTTCGAATGGCGCGAAAGAAAGCCTCGATGCAATATTGCCTGCGGTTTTTCACGCGAACGAGATGCTGCGCGGGGGTGGGCATTGATAACCGTCGCCGAAGCAAAGGCCCTGATTCTCGCCGAAGCCCGCAGTTTCGGCACGGAAAAAATTCCCCTCGAAAAATCTTTCGGCCGCGTGCTCGCGCAAGATGTGCGCGCCGACCGCGACTACCCCCCGTTTAACCGTTCCATGATGGATGGTTACGCGGTTGTGGCTGAGGACTTTAGTGCGCAAAAGGTGTACCACGTGCCAGGTGCCGTTTTCGCCGGTGATAAGTCTCGGCTTGCCCACGACTTAAGTCGTGGGCAAGCGAATGCCATCAAGATTATGACAGGCGCCGCAGTGCCTGCAAAATTCAATGCCGTCATTCGCAGAGAAGATGCCGCTGCCGACGGAGAAAGCGTGCGGTTCAATGTTGCATCCGCCGTCGCATGGCAGAATATTTCGCGGCAGGGTGAAGACCTGAAAAAGAACGAGTCCCTATCTGTCCGTGGGCGTGTAATCGACATTGCAACGGCGAGTCTGCTTGCATCGCTCGGTATTGCGCGCCCACAGGTGGCAAAATTGCCGCGCGTGGCGATTATCTCGACCGGCAATGAAATTGTTGCACCCGACAAGAAACCCTGGCCTACGCAGATACGCAATGCGAATGTGAGCGCGCTGCGCGCGCAACTCGCTCTGTGGGGCATAAACGAAATCGCCGCAAAGCATGTGAGCGATGACCGCGCTGCGCTGCGCAGGCATATCGCGGCACGGAGCAATTGCGACATATTGCTGATGACGGGTGGTGTCTCGGCTGGCGATACCGACCATGTGCCCGAAGTACTTGCAGAGCGTAAATACCGCCGTCTGTTCCACAAGGTGCAGATCAAACCGGGCAAGCCGCTGTGGTTTGGCCGTAAAGGCAAGAGCATTGTATTTGCGATTCCGGGAAATCCATTCAGTTGCCAGGTGATCTTTAAAGTGTTCATCGAACCCTATATGCGCGCCTGCTTCGACATGCCTGCCGCACCTGCGCTGCGTCTGCCGCTCGCAGCTGAACGCAGAAAAAAAGACCAGCTCGAGAATTTTTTTCCGGTGTGGATGGACACCGGTGCAGGCGATGGCTTGCCGTCGCTGTCGGCAATTCCGTTCAACGGCAGCGGCGACGTACGTGCGGCGTTGTTTTCCGATGGCATCGCGCGGCACGCAGCTGGCGCCGCAACTCTCGCAGCAGGCACGCTGGTCGATTTTTTTCCGTGGAGGTCGTTATAGTCCCGGGTCACGATAATTTCCATGTGGAGGCCCAAGGCCCCCTCATGGACAAACCACCTGCGCCGGTCGCTGCGCGGGTTTTCCGTAAATTGCGCGTGAGCCTTACGCGCTCTTGCAATTTTGGCTGCGTCTATTGCGCTGCCGATGGTAAGGCCGTTGTCGACCCTCATGTCACATCTGTCGAAAAATTTCTCGGCTGGATTCGGCAGATTACCTCGTTGCACGATATTGAAAAGATTCGGCTCACTGGTGGTGAACCCACGCTCTACCCGGATATTGTACAATTAGTAGCGGCGTTGAAGCGCGAGACCACAGCGCGCGTGTACCTGACGACCAATGGGCACCGGCTGACACGCCTCGCCGGCCCGCTGCAGAATGCCGGGCTCGACGGCGTCAATATTTCGCTCGATGCTATTGAGCCCGAGATATTCAGAGCGGTGGGCGGTCGTAATTATGCTGCGGTAATTCAGGGAGTGCATGATGCGCAAGACGCGGGGTTGTCCGTGAAAATCAACACGACGCTCATGAGAGAAATGAATGATCGCGAAATTTTACCTCTGCTTGATTTTGCCTACAGCCGCGGCATCGTCGTCCGCTTTCTGGAGCTTATGGCGATGGGGCATCTGCATGGCAACGCGGGCCGGCGCTCAGTCAACGCAGAGCAGATTCTGGATGTTGTGCGCAGGCGCCATGAAGTTACAGGGCTCGGGAGGGTCGCATCTGGCACGGCGGTGCATTACAAGCTTGACCGAGGCCAGGTGTTCGGCATTATCGCGAATAACTCGGCCCCGTTCTGCAGCGATTGCGACAGGCTGCGCCTCGATGCGACAGGGCGAATTTATGGTTGCCTCAGCAATCCGCGCGGAATTTCTCTGGACACCAGTGGCGATACCGCGAAGCTTCTCAAAGACGCCATGATGCTCAAGCAGTCAAAACAATTTACTGGTAGTCAACTGCATATGCGCGAGGTAGGGGGATGATTAAGATCGCTTTTTACGCCCAACTCAGGGACTTTTTCGGCGAAGAAACCGAAGTTGAATTGCCCGCAAACGCAGTTGCCGCTGATATACGCGCGGTGCTCACAGAAAGAAATGCACTCGCTGCCGATTGGCTTAAAGTCTCGCGCTTCGCGAGTGAAGATGCATTTCTTGGCGAAGACCATCAGCTAATGAACGGTGGCAAATACTATTTGTTGCCACCCTCGAGTGGAGGGTAAATGTCAACCGCACACGTCCACGATAAGGCGACGGGTCACAGAGGCGCTGCACCTGCTGTCGAACTTTTCGCCGCGCTCACCGAGCAGGCCATCGATCTGAATGAAGTATTGCAAATAATTAGACATCCGCACGTTGGCGCGCGCGTACTATTTAGCGGGGAGATTCGCGGCGCCAACCATGGAGCGCCGGTGGCCCGACTTGAATACACGGCGCACAAAACTCTCGCTCAAAAGCATATACAGCAAGTGCTGCAAGATGCTACGCAAAAGTTTCCACTCATCGGTGCGGTGTGTGTCCACCGATTGGGGCTACTTGAAATTTCAGAGTGCGCTGTAGCGGTATTAACGTGCGCCCGCCATCGCAAAGAAACGTATGCGGCGAACCGATACATCATCGATCGCGTGAAGGCAGAGACGCCGATCTGGAAACGGGAATTTTTTGCCGATGGCACGAGCGCGTGGGGTGAGAATTGTCAGCACTGAAGAAGACATATTGCGCGATGAAATTTAGCGATGGCATGAGTGTGATCCAGGAGGCGAAAATGCTCAAACAGCCCCCCTGTTCAGGGGGGTAACGCCCAGAATTCTTTCTATCCACACCGCAGTGCCATCAGATGCTGCATGCACACATGCAGTTCTTTCGCCCTGAGTTCTTTTCGCGCATCGTACCCATACTCGCCGTCAGCGCGCTGGTCGCTAGCCCTGCTCTAAGCTGCTCGTCGCCCCAAAATTCCAAACCCCGGCCGGTGGCGTCGAAAGGTGTGCTGGATTTGCGCGAGTGGGATTTCGCCAAAGATGGCCCAATTGATTTAAAGGGCGAATGGGAATTCTACTGGAAACAGTTGCTGGCGTCATCAGATTTAGCAAGTGCGCGTCCCAGACCTGCACTTGCTAAATCATACATCCAAGCCCCCGGAAAGTGGAATGCGCGCGTCATCGATGGCAAAGCAATCGGCGGGCAGGGATTTGCCTCGTACCGGCTGAAAGTGCTGTTGCCGCCAAAATCGGAAGGCCTCGGCTTTCACATCCCGGACGGTCAGGGTTCAGCACATGAGACCTACGCAAATTCTCAACTAATTGCGCATAATGGCAAAGTGGGTCAAGTTGCTGATGCCGAAATACCCCAGTATCTGCCGCAGTATGGAGCGTTGCCCGAAGCGTCTGAATACTTTATAACCATTCATATATCCAATCACGTTCATCAAAATGGTGGTTTGCAAACCCCCGTTCGCGTCGGCTTTCAAGCCACTTTTCAAATCGTTCGCGACCGTGCTCGCCTGCTCGAAGGGTTTCTCATTGGCGCTTTCATTGTCATGGGACTCTATCACTTAGCTCTATACTTCTATAGACGGAAAGATTGGGCTGCGTTTAACTTCGGGGTACTCTGTTTGATGATGAGCCTGCGTACTGCTTTAACTGGTGAACGCCTTCTTATTGAAACCCTGCCAACTATACCATGGATTATTTTTTTCAAGCTGGAATATCTTTCCTTTTTTGTTCTGATACCGGGTTGGACGTTCTTTCTCTACAATTTGTTCCCACGTGAGATCGGCAAGCTGCCGTTAAGAATAGTTGTATTTCTGTCTCTGCCCGCCATCATAGCGGCGATCGCATTGCCAGCAATGTGGTTTACCTTCTCGCTGGCCCCCTATCAGATTTTTACGGTCGTTGCTATGTGTTATGCAGTAGTTTCAATTGCCAGGGCAGTTCTGCAAAAACAGCAAGGGGCCCGGCTTATTCTTGCAGGTTTCTTGGTATTCTTCGCCGCCAGCATTAACGACATTCTCTATAACCAATTTTTAATCGGGGTTGCGTCTGTGCTACCCCTCGGTTTATTCTTCTTCATATTCGCTCAAGCAGGCGCGCTTGCGCACCGTATTGCAACAGCCTTCAATACCAGTGAAGACTTGTCTGCAAATCTTGAAATCAAGGTCACCGAGCGGACCTTGGCTCTGGAGAAAGCCAAAGCGGAAACAGAGAACTTAAGTAGCCTCATCAAGAGCTTGAATGAAGATATGGACATCGGAATCATCATGAAAAAGGTTCGTGCGTTCATTAAAGAGAACTTTGGTATCGATTACTACGGATTGGCTGTTGTGGATAAAGACAAGAATAGATTAGTCACAATCGACTCTGTTTCGCCGGACTTTCTAACAGTAGAAGAAAAGGCGAATATTCGTAACTCCTCAACAGCAACTTCAAATGTAATTGGGGCGCACGCCCTGGCTTTTAAGGTGAAGAGGCCTTCCTTCTTTCCCAAAATTAGAATATCTGGAATGACGCCAGATGAGCTCTTTGTTTGCCAAACATTAAGACTCGAATCTCTACTGATTATTCCGCTCATTTTACAAAATGAGCCTATTGGTTTTTTAGATCTGTACAATATCGGAAAAATGGAATTATCCAAAGACGATATCACAAAACTCTCTATTCTCGGCGAGCAACTTGCCGGTATCATCCACGGTTCCAATCTATTCAAAGAGGTAGCAGCAGAACGGGAGAAATCCGAAAAGCTCCTGCTGAATATTCTGCCTCAGAACGTTGCGACAGAGCTCAAAGTTACGGGTGCCGTTGTACCGCAACACTTTGAATCCGCATCGGTTATGTTCACCGATTTCGTCGGCTTCACTAAAATCTCTGAAAAGATGTCAGCAGCCGACCTCATCAAAGAACTCGATGGCTGCTTCAGCCAGTTTGATGAAGTGATTAAACATAACAATCTTGAAAAGCTGAAGACTATCGGCGATGCCTATATGTGCGCGGGCGGCATTCCGGTTGCGAACGGCACACACGCCGTTGACACTTGCCTCGCCGCGCTCGAGTTTCGCGCCTTCATGCTGCAGATGCAAGAGATCAAAGCCAGTCTTGGCCTGCCATTCTGGCAATTGCGTATCGGCATCAATACCGGTCCGGTAACCGCCGGGGTCGTCGGCACTAACAAGTTCGCCTATGACATATGGGGTGATACGGTAAACACCGCTAGCCGCATGGAATCATCGGGTGAACCCGGCCACGTCAACATTTCGCAGGCAACTTATGCGCGGGTAAAAGAATTCTTCGACTGCGAATACCGCGGCATGGTCGAAGCCAAGGGCAAAGGTGAGGTCGAGATGTATTTTCTCTTGCGCATCAAGCCCGAGTTTTCGGCAGATGCAGAGGGCAGAATCCCCAACGCGAAGTTCGAAATGCAGAGGGTGGCGGCTGGGGTGTGAGGGGAGATCGTCAGGTTTGCACACTTATCTTCGCCTAATCTCGGGTAATCTGTTTTCTCAAAACAGTCTTTACGCCGCGGGTCTGAGCGGCGGCGCATAATGTCGTGTCGGGTAATTCTTCTAACGATGAAAGATACGCCCGTCAGCTTGTTCTGCCCCAAATCGGCAAAGCCGGTCAAGCAGCACTCGCCTCAGCGAAAGTCTTGATCGTCGGCATGGGTGGCCTAGGTTGCCCTGCAGCGCAATATCTTGCCGTGGCCGGCGTAGGCCACCTCGGTCTCGTCGATCATGATTTCGTGCAAACGTCGAACCTCCATCGGCAGATTCTATACGGTGAGGCGGATGTAGGCCTGGCGAAAGTCTCGGTCGCAGAGCACAGACTTTTACACATGAACCCACATGCGACAGTCGAAACTTTTTCAGAGAAATTCACGCCCGAGAGTGCCGAACGTCTCGCGTCTCACTACGACCTGCTGCTCGATTGCACCGACAATTTCGCCGCGCGCGATGCCATCAACGCCTACTGTGTGCGGGCGAAAAAACGCAATGTGTTCGCGAGCCTCTACCGCTTTGAAGGCATGCTGACCGTCTTTGACGTGAATGCCGGCGCTGGCTGCTATCGCTGTCTGTACGGCGAATCACCCGAGGCGATACAGAACTGTTCAGAAGCCGGAGTAATCGGTGTACTGCCCGGCATCATGGGAGCGATGCAGGCGCTCGAAGCAATCAAAGTTATTATCGGAGCTGGGGAAATCTTGAATCGACACACTCTTGTTTACGACGGCTTAAATCAAACGATGAGAAAATTTCAGCGTGAAAAGAAAACAGACTGCCCGGTTTGCGGTGGTTGAGTATTGGAAGGAGCGTGAGCGATTGGAGCGGGACCCGCAGGGCCGTAGCGGAAAGCGCGGTCACACACCCTGCGGGTGTGTGACACGCCATATCTTTTTTGTTCAATTAATTTCGCAAAGCGAAATTAATTAAACCATCTCTTGTTTGCTTCTGCACCGATGTCGATACCAGTGAGGCGCGCGCGCTGGACGATGGTCCAGAAACCGCGGTACGTGGCGCGGTCGTGCAGTTCGCCTTCGTGCTGAATCGGGCCCCACGCTGCGTCTTGCGCCGCGAGCAGAACCGCAACACCTTTTTTGACTTCAGACATATCGGGTTTCATCGCTTCGACAATCGCGTCGATCTGTGTTGGGTAAATTGACCACATGCGCAGAAAACCGAATTCGTTGCGGGCACGTGAGGCATCCGATTTTGTCTGCTCGAAGTTCTTGAGGTCGAGTGTGACGTTGTGCGCGGGTACAACACCGTTCGCGAGTGCTGCAGCGACGCAGTTACCTTTTGCACGCGCGAGCAGTTTGTGGTCAAACTGGCCTGGGCTCTTCATGTTTGAGAGCGCGATCGCACCGTGGTGGCCTGAGATGAAGTCCATGAGGCCGAAGTCGATAACCTGCAGCCATGGCAGTGTCGCAATCTTCTCAACGTCGCGTAGCGCGCCGTGCGTTTCGATCAGCACGTGGATCGGTATCTCGCGTTTGAGGCCGGCTTTTTTTGCTGCAGCCTGAATATATTCGACCATTTCTTTGACCTGTTCGTAAGTCGTTGGTTTCGGGATCGTGATGTAAGCGAGACGCTCGCCGGCACCTGCTACGAGAATATCCACGTCTTGTTTCCAGTATTTGCTGGTGTAGTCATGGATGCGCGCGCCCGCCATGTTGTGCTTGTTGTGTTCGCTGTTGGTTAAGCGCACGATCATTTCGGCGTGATCTTTCTCTTGGCCGGTCGGAGCACCATCTTCGCAGTCTTGCGTGATGTCAAAAACGGGGCCTTTTTCGTCCTGAAAGCTGAATGCCTTCATGATCATTTTTTCGTTACCCGCGAAGTGTTCGCAGGTGGCGATTACGGGAAAGGGTTTTTCGCCTGCAAAGAGGGCGTCGTTGGGGTGTGTCATAATGAGGGAAAAAACGGAATTTTAGACATATCGTCAATGAAAGGGAAGTTTCTTTTAGCTACGGGCTTAAGCCCGTAGCTAAAAGAAACTTGATATTCGGCAGCCTCGTGGCGGGTCGCGCGGCACCTGACAGAAATATTGTCTTCGTTTCTGCGCCTTGGCAGCTAGTTTGAATATCTTTCTGCTATGGGCTTAAGCCCATAGCAGAAAGACTTGAAAAATACTTGTCGCCGCGGCGCAGTTTTAAGATATATCAACCGTTCGATATAAAAAAATATGACCACAGACACCATCATCATCGGTACCGGCCCCGGCGGGGCATATCTCGCCCGTGAGCTGCAGCGCGCGGGCAGGCATGTGACCGTGCTTGAACGCGGCGAGAACCACGCGTTCAGCGACAATAGCCTCACGCAGGTGCCGATGCTCGGCATGGTTTTCACCGACGGCATACAGAGTATTATGCGGGGTGTGACCGTGGGCGGCAGTTCGATGCTGTATTTTGGTTCTGTGATCTCTCCCCCTTATGCGATGTTCGAGAAGAAGGGGGTGGATCTCAAAAGTTCTGAAGCGGCAATTCGTTCTGAAGTCCCGAACGCACCTCTGCCCGAAGCTCTGCTGAGTGAGCAGGCTCTGTACCTAATGCGCGCCGCGCGGTCGCTGAACTATGATTGGCAGCCGCTCACGAAGTTCATCTATCAAGAACAATTGCAGCCCGGCGTGCACAAACCCACCGCGCGGTATAACGCGCGCTTGCCTCTCGGTGAAGCGACGGCAGCGGGCGCGACGCTGATCACAGGTGCGCGTGCAGAGCGCATTCTTTATGAGAACGGTAAGGCCACCGGGGTCAGTTACCGGAAATCGGGCAAAACAGAAACTCTGCGCGCACCTCTTGTTATCAGCGCCGCAGGCGGCATCGGCAGCGCCTCGCTCTTTCGCCAGAGTGGCCTCGCCGTAAGCGAAGGTTTCTTCTGCGACCCGCTTGTCGCGGTGCTGGGCGCGTCTGATAATTTTAAGCAGACATACGAACCATTGCCGATGCTTGCGGGTACTCTCGACGCTGAAAACGGCATCATGCTGACCGACATGCCTCTGCCATGGCCAATTTTCACCGCGTTCGCGTTGCAGACGCTGCGCCCCGATCTTTTGTTTAATCGCGACAAGACTCTCATGGTCATGGTCAAGGTGCGCGATGAGCTCGCGGGCCATATTTATGGCGAAGACAAGGTGCGCCGCAAGCTCACAGAAAATGACCAGCGTCTGGTGAAGCTGGGCACCGACCGTGCTGCCGATGTACTAAAAGCCGCAGGCGTCAAGAAAGTCTCGATCTCAGCGGTGACTTCGGCTCACCCGGGTGGCAGCATTCGCCTCGGCGATAAGCTTGATGCAAACCTCGAGAGTGAAATTAAAGGACTCTTTGTTTGCGATGCGGCGGTGATCCCTGAAGCGTTCGGGTTGCCGCCGACGCTCACGTTGCTGTCGCTCGCGCACCGGCTGGCAGGCCATCTCAACAAGTAAGGTTGTCTAAATGCCAAAGATAGTCGACCACAAAGAATACCGCCGCACGCTGCTCGACAAGGCCGTTGTTACCTTTAGCGAGCAAAACTACGCAGACGTTTCGATGCGTGATATCGCCAAAGACCTCGATGTTTCAACCGGTACGCTCTACCATTATTTCCCTTCAAAAGAAGAGCTGTTCTGCGCGCTTTTTCTGCACACCGCTCAGGCTTCAGCGGGCGAAATTGTCGATGAGATGTGCGATCTGACGACGTTCGATTCGCGCATCGATCGTCTGTTTGATTATTTTCTGAAACGCTGCGACAAGATGCAGCGCCAGTTCTTGTTTTCAGCCGATATGCTGCGCAACGATCTGCCTGCCAAGGCGCAAAACCTTTTGCATCGCTGGGCGAGTGAGCTTGAACGGCGCCTCACCGGCGTTCTGGGCCTCGATAAAGATACCGGCATGGCAGTCTTCTTGTTTCTCGCAGGTTCGCTCTATGGCGGCCAGGTGCTGCCGGCGTCGCACAATCTTGAACCGGCATTCAATGCAATGAAAAAAATGATTAAAAAAACACAAAGGGGATTAACATGAGAGAGAAATTCAGCAAACGGGTTTTTACACCCAGAACTTTGGTTGAAATTGTGACTGAGCTCGCGCAAGACCTGCCGACATTGCCGTCGACGTTCGCGAGCGGCAGAATTTCGCCGGCGTTTCGTGAGCGCATCTTGCTAGCCGTCACGTCGGTTAACCGCTGCCGTTATTGCCAGTGGGTGCACACCGATCTCGCGGTGGCAAACGGCATGACGACGAGTGACGTGTCTGCACTCATGGGCTCTGACACCAATAACGTACCTGAGAATGAAAAAGCAGCGCTCGTCTATGCGCTTCACTATGCAGAAACAAACCGCAACCCACACCCGGCGCAGCGCGAAAAACTCGTCACCACTTATGGCGAAGACGCCGCCCGCGATATTGAGAACTATATCCGTCTGATCTTCTTTTCAAACCTGACGGGAAATACCTTCGACTCGTTCTTGAGCCGGTTGCGCGGTGAGCCAAGTTCTGAAGGCAACGCTGTCTTTGAAGGTCTGTTCGCCGCACTTTCGGCGCCGGTGTTGCTGTCGCTTGCCGCGATCAGCAAGAATTCGGTGAACCCGCTCGCGAGCATGGCGCACGGTTAGCAGAAAGTAAAAAACAGACTAAAAAGTCTTCTATGAATCGTTGACGACGCGTCGCGAGCTGCAGTCGCTGCTTTATGTTGCGCGAGCACCTGAAGCCAGAGAATATTGCATTCGACCTCACGGGCGACGCCGAATCGGCGATCAGAAAATTGATTGCCGATAACTCGGGGGCAGATCTCACTTTAGTGCGCGATGCCTTCGCAAATGTGGGCAGATCGCCTTATGCGAGCGTAGAGCATGGCGTGCTGATTCCGCATGTGCGCGTGCACGGCCTCAGCCGCACGATTGCGGCGCTCGGCATATCGCGCGAGGGCCTTAGCCACAGCAGCGGTAAAGTTTATGTCGTCTTGCTGATGGCTCTACCTGCGGGCGAAACCGCGCATGAGTTGCAGCTGTTACAGGGCATGTCGTCGGTGTTGCCGGCAATCTCGGGTGAGCTGCGCGAGCTCACCGATGCAGCTGCCGCACTCGAGGCGCTTAAGCGCGGCGAAGAGCATGCGAAACCTTCTTTTCGTAACCTGACGCAAGAGCAGATTGAATTCGAGCTTGCCACAGATTTAAAAGGGGGATTAACCACGCGAGAAGCCCAGGCGCGTCTGGCAGAGTTTGGCGGCAATATGGTACGGCGCGGCCGCCGTGTGCCGTGGTATGTAAAACTTGCACGCAATTTTTTTAGTTTCTTTGCCATATTGCTCTGGGGCGCCGCCGCGCTTTGCTATGTGCCCGGCGTCGACATGCCGCAGCTCGGCACCGCGATTCTGATCGTTGTGATCGTGAACGGCATCTTTTCGTTCTTGCAAGAATTTAAATCTGATAAGGCGGTCGATGCGCTGAAGCGGCTCATGGCGCGCACCTCGCGTGTCGTGCGCGATGGCCAAACAACTGAGATCGCCGCAGAAGAGCTTGTGCCCGGCGATGTCATCTTGCTCGAAGAGGGTGATATTGTACCGGCAGATTCGCGGCTCGTCGATGCGTATGACGTCGAAGTCGATAACTCGTCGCTGACGGGCGAATCAACATCGGCGAAACGCTACAAGTCAGACCAGCCTGTGCTGCTCGAAGGCAAATTTCTCTGGATAGAACTGCCGAACATCGTCTTTGCCGGCTCTACTCTGATTCGGGGCAATGGGCGTGCGGTAGTCTATGCCACGGGTATGGCGACTGAAATTGGTAAAATTGCCGACCTGACGCTGGCGATTAAAAGCGAACCCAGTCCATTGCAGAAGCAGCTGCGCGGCACCGTGTTCGCGATTGCTTTGCTCGCGCTGACAATTGGTCTCACATTTCTGTTTCTCGGCTGGCTCGTTGCGGGGTTAAGCTTCGTGCAGGCCTTCGTGTTTTTCATCGGTCTTTTCGTCGCCAATGTTCCCGAGGGACTTTTGCCGACGGTGACACTCTCGCTCGCAATGGGCGTCACGCGCATGGCCAGGCGTAATGCGATCGTGAAGAACCTGTCTTCGGTTGAAACCCTCGGTTGCACGACGGTTATCGGCACCGACAAGACCGGTACGCTGACGCAGAACCTGATGATGGTGCAGCATGTCATAGCGGGTGGCGAGAGCTTTAGCGTCGAAGGTCACGGCTACGATACAGTGGGTAAGTTCACCCAGAATGGAAACGAACTCACGCGCGAGCAGATTGCCGGGCACGTTGCGCTAAAGGCGCTCATAGATTGCGCCTATATCTGCAATAATGCCAAGCTTGAGCGGGTACCCGGTGGCACCCGTGTCATCGGCGACCCGACTGAGGGCTGCCTGCAGACGCTCGCGGCGCGCGCGGGCATGACCGGCACGCACCAGCGCATACACCTGAACCCTTTTGAGTCTGTTCGTAAGCGCATGAGCGTCGTCATCAATGACGCGGCAACCGGGCGCCGCATCGCGTACGCCAAAGGCGCACCGCTCGAGACGCTTGGTTGTTGCACACAGATTATGCTGCCCAGCGGTATTCAGCCGCTCACCGACGTGCTACGGGAAAAAATTCGTGAAGAAACCGATGCGCTGGCAGGCCAGGGCTACCGGGTGCTGGCCTTTGCCTCGCGAAACGACGATGAATTGCAGCAAACAGAATCGCGCACGGTTGAGAACACTGAAAAGAACCTCACGTTTTTGGGGCTCGCGGCAATTTCAGATCCGGTTCGGCCAGGCGTCGCCGAAGCGATTGAAGCCTGCCATAAAGCCGGCATTCGTATTTTGATGATTACCGGCGACTATCCGCTGACGGCAAAGAGCATCGCGCATCAAATTGGCCTGGGGCAGGGCAGAGATATTCAGGTGTTTACGGGAACCGAACTCACCAGCTTCGCCGACGCAGAAGTTTGTGATATCCTCAAAACGGGTGAACCTGTATTTGCGCGGGTGTCGCCAGAACAAAAGCTGCGCATCGTCACGCTCTTGAAATCTTTGGGTGAAATTGTCGCGGTGACCGGCGACGGTGTCAACGACGGCCCGGCGCTCAAAAAAGCCGACATCGGTATTGCGATGGGCATGCGCGGCACCGACGTCGCAAAAGAAGCTGCCGAGATTATTCTGACCGACGACAATTTCAGTTCGATCGTCGCGGCTATCGAAGAGGGCAGGGGCATCTTTGACAACATCAGAAAATTTGCTTCTTATGTTTTTAACAGCAATCCGCAAGAGCTTTACCCTTTTATTCTATGGATGCTCGTACCGGGTTATCCGCTGGTGATGACGGTCATGGGTGTGCTCGCAGTTGATGTCGGCACTGACCTGATACCAGCGATGGGGCTGGGCATCGAACCGCCTGAGAAAGGTATTATGGAGCGGCCGCCGAGAAAAAAAGGCGAGCGCCTGCTGTCGTTGCCGTTTATCTTGCGGTCATATGCGGTGCAGGGCAGTCTGCTCGCATTCAGTTGCTTTGCCACCTATTATTATTTCGCGTGGACAATGGGCTACCTCACGGGCCCGAACGGCTTCATGAATCTGCCCGCGTCGCCAGATAAGCTCAATATGGCGAATGCGACGCATATTTATCTGCAATCGCTCACGGCTTTTTTCTTTCCGACGATTGCCGTGCAGATTGGTAACGTGCTCTGTAAACGCTCGCATTCAGCTTCGCTCTTCTCGCGCGACTTTCTGCGCGAGAGCACCCGTGCGGCGGGCATGGCTGCGCTCAGATCGTATTTGCCGAAGCGCCGCACGCTCAGCGTCAATATACGCTACCGTTTCGAAGAAGCGCACCATGACGACACGCAGCGCGCATTTTTCTCGCAGTTTGGTCACCTTCTGAGTTTTCCTGTGCGCGTACTCTATATGCGACTCGCGAATTTCACGGTGGAGTTGCGCCGGGTAACGCTCGTACCTCTGCTGCGTTTTCTGGCGGCATTCTTTGAACGACACCCGATCATCTATAATTTCGTCTCGAACCCGCTGATCGACATCGGTGTTGCCGTGCAGTTTTTGCTCTGCTATGCCTTCTTCTATACCGATCTTGGCAAAGTTTATTATTTCGAACCCGTGGCATGGCATGTGTACCTGTTTGCCTTTCATGGCACTGTGCTCATTATTGCATTTGAAGAGACGAAGAAGTACTTTCGCCGGCGCGGGCATGCACTTGAATTTCTGGGGTGATAAGCAGTGATGGTTAAAACTTGACTGTGGCGTCAATTTTTGCCGCCTGCCCCATGCGCCGTTTCAGCCTGCTGGTCATTGCCTTCACCTCTGCACAGATCATGGCGCTGGCGCCGAACCAGCTGGGCATCGAATCAAACGATGGAATACAGGCAAACAACCTGAAGCTCGCGCTCGGTTGGTCGCAAGAAAACCACGAAGCGGCGCGGGCGCACCTGGTGCAGGGGGCATTCGAATTCTTGCTCACCGATCGCTTTTCCGTGCGCGGCAATGCTGGCATTCCCCTCTCAACCGCCGTCACCGAATTTAAATATTATCCCTTTATGATGGGCGGTGCTCTGCACCTTTTTCCGCGCAACTGGTTCGACTTATATCTTGGGGCAGACGCCGGCTTCGTGCACATCGCTTCGCCCGTGCTGCCCGCGAGCTGGTCGACCCGGGTGACTCCGGTCGTCGGCATCACGATTTATTATATGGGCGTCTTTTTCATCGAAGGGGAAGCAGGGTACAACATTCTGCAATATGCCAACCAATCGGCGATCGATTTGAGTGCACCGACGTATCGGGCGCGCATGGGTTTTTATCTCTAAATGAGGCGGATTCATTTGCGTTCAGTTGCTTACCTGCTGCTGCTTATTGCCGCGATTTTTTCAGGATCATGTGCATCAGTACAATTGCATGGCGACAAACACTCCGTGCAGACCAAAGACGACTGGAAACTCACATTAGAACACTTTCCAGCAGATGGCGCTAAGAAGCAGAAATTTCCCTTACTGATTTGCCACGGGCTGGGCGCGAACCGCAACTATTTCAAGGCTAACAATGAAGATTCGCTCGTGCGTAACCTGCAGAAGGCAGGTTACGATGTCTGGCTCATGGACCTGCGCGGCAGACCTGAGGCCGGCGACACGGGGTACTGGTTCGGCAAACACACCTATACCTATTCGATGGATGAATACGTGAACCATGACCTGGACGCGGCCATTGCGTATGTCTTGCAACAAACCGGCGCCTCGAAGCTCAACTATGTCGGGCACAGCATGGGAGGCATCATCATGTATGCGCGGCTCGGCACGCTGCAAGAGAGCCGTGTCGCAAACTTCGTGGCGATTGCCTCACCGATGAATTTTCTCCCCTATAACAGCTGGACATTCAAACTCTATTCGATGCGCAGCGGCATGGTGCTTCTGCCCGTATTACCGCTGAGGCCCGGTGCGATCATGGGCAGTTTCATACCTGAAGCGCTTTATGCACCCTTCATCGACGCATTTCTGAATTCTGAGAACACCTCGCGCGGGGTTAAAACGCTGCTTTTGCAACGGTCGATCAACAACATCAGTAAGCCCGAAATCAAGCAGTTCATCTACATGACAGAAAATGGCGGTATGTTCAGCGCCGACGGCAGAGTCTCGTATCGCGAGAATCTGAAAAAAGTAACCACACCCGTTTACCTGCTGGCCGGTCGTCGCGATGAACTTGCAGACCCGGCTGTCGTGAGGGATATCTACGAACGAGTCGCCTCAAAAGATAAGACCTTCGAGATTTTTTCACGCGCAGATGGCTATATCGACGATTATGGTCATACCGATCTCATCTTTGGTAAGGTTGCGCACAAAGAAGTGCATCCAAAGATTATTGATTGGCTGAATAAGAGAAATTGATTTGATGTAAATGCGCGAAGCGCATTTACATCAAATTTAATTATTCTTCTTCGCCGGCGCCGGCTTTTGCCTTTACCTTGAGCGAAATTGTCTGCGACCAGGCTGAGCCATAACTCACGTGCGCGCCGTTGGCAAACTGCAGCGTCACACGGTAGTCGCCAGGTTTCAGATCAATCGTGTCTTCTGTCTGGCCTTTGCCGTAATGCTTGTGAAACTCGTCGTTGACGATCACCTGACCTTCGGCAATCGCTTCTTTGTTGATGAGAATATGAAAGTGCCCTGTGCCTTCTTCTACTGCTCCGGCGGGTTTAACCGTCATGCCCTCAACCTGCATGCCGAATTTTACGGGTGATGTGACTTCGGCTTTATCAGAGGGTTCAGAGAACCATACCTTACCAGTGTATTCTTTTTTCTTGCAGCTGATGGTCGCAATGAGTACAAGCACAGCGAAAAGTTTTATGAGTTTCATACATCCTCATTGATTCGAATTGCACGTCTGTAAAGACATTCATTGGTATCAAGGGTTAGGTGGCTTCGCCACCTAACCCTTGATACTATAAGGCAGGCGAATCGACGGGTGTGAGATGTTAAAATCGCGCGTGTTGCGGGTGACGAGCTGGCATTCGTGCACGAGTGCTGTCGCCCAGATCATCGCGTCGGGTATGCGCAGCCGGTGCTGCTGGCGCAGCTTTATGGTGAAATCGGCAATCTCGGTTGTTATGGGGCAAAGCGTGAAATGGCTCAAGAATTTTCTCAGCTGTGCTTCGTCTTGGGTTGTTTTGGCGCCGACCAGAATTTCAATCTGCGTGACGAGGCTGATAAGGCGCTTTTCATATAGGGCGATTTCTGCCTTCGCCTGTGTCTCTCCGTTCAGGTAATCGATCAGAATATTCGTATCAAAGACGGCTTTCACCAATCTTTACCAGTCGTTGCGCAGTGTATCGACATAACCCAGTGCATCGACCGGCTTACCCCGAAAGTGACCAAAGTGTTCATCAATGCTGCCGGCCTGCAGCGTGTGCGCCGCGTAAAAGTCGATTGCCCGCCGAATAGCTTCGGCGCGGGAAATGCCATCGCGTTTGCAGATGCGTGAAAGGGCTTCTACCTGTTCAGTCTCCATATCGAGCAGTGCCTTCATATATGTATATGATATGTATATATACTAAAGCCGTCAACAAAAATTTAGAATTTCCATTCGAGACCGAAATTTGGTATCAGGTTGAGCGGTGTACTGGGCCCCAGAATTCGTGGATTTCTACCGTCTTGATACGGTTCGCTGTTGCGAAATGACTGCCTGAGAAGCGGCTCGTTGTTATAGACATTGATAAACTCGACGAACCACGAGAAAGTGCCCCAGCTGTAGGTGCTCTTGCGGGTGATGCGCAGGTCGAGGCGGTGAAATAGCGGAAACTGTGCGCTGTTGACCGCGGTTGAATAGGTCGGGGTGTAGAGTGTCGTCGATGCGTTACCGTCGCAGGTATAACCCGGCGTGCAGGTGCTGCCGATAATGGGCGTGTAGGGAAAACCGGTGAAAAGTTCGAAGCGCGCACCGAGTTCCCACGCACCCCAGCGCGCCACCCCGATCATCTTGATGACGTGCCGCTGTTCAAAACGAAACGGAAAATCACCGGCAATTCCCGAGACGTCAGCGCGCGTGTAGGTATAGCTCACCCAGCCAAAATAGCCGTCTTCATTTTCTTGCAGCGACTTGCGGTAGCTGACTTCGACCCCGCGCGCCAGAGCGCCGCCGGTGTTGGCGTAGAATACGCCTGTGGCCTGATCGGCTGAGGTGGTCGATTGGACCATATCATACAGGTTGTTATAAAAGCCTTCCACCTTAAAGACATGAAAACCAAACTCTTGTTCGAGCGCGACGCTGCGGTGCAGTGCCTTCTCGCTTCTGAGGTTTTCTGCGGTGACAACGCGCGCTTCGCGCCGGCTCGCCTGATTGAAACGATAGGCGTTGGTCTGCGCAAACGACGAGTAGATGCCGCCCGAAACGGCGACTGTCGTGTTGGTCTCGAACTTATAACCTGCGAGCCCGCGCATGTCGAGTGTCGTTTCGCGCGAGCGCACGAGGTGGTCGCTGCGAACGCCTGGGGTAATAAAAAAACCTTTGAACTCAAAACGATTGTCGGCATACGCCGACAGCTGGTGGTTCTGGCCGAGCGCGGACACATTAATGATGTCGAAGTGGTCGGGGTTGTTAAAATCTGTCTGGCCCTGCGGTATCGACTCTTTGCGTTGTTGTGTCACACCGGCGCTGTTGAAATGGAAAAGCTGGTAATCCACACCGGCTTTGAGTCTTGCCTTGCGGTTCAGGTAATGTATGTCGAAAATTTCTCGGAGCCCCGTGATGTTCGGGCGGGTGTTGACGTCGATGGTGCCGAGCGCGCGGCCGGGTGCTTCGCGGTAGAACCTGCTGTAGATCAGCGTGTTAAAAAGCATCGTGCGCATTTTCACGTTCTGCGATGGCAGATAATCGTAGGTCGCCGACTGGCTGTGTGAGGATATATCATTGAACACAGTCAAATCGCCTGCCGCAGGGTTTTCACCCTGTTCGACGCGTTCTTTTTTCTCTGCATCGCTGAGCTTGCGTATCAGCGTGAAGGTGTCATAGCTGCCAAAAACAAACATCGACACCGCGTGGCGGTTGTGTTCGCCGAGATACCAGCGCGCTTTCCACTGGTAGTCATAGTATTCGGGCACCGCAATGATTTCTTTACCGGTCACGAGCTTGTAGATCGGCGGCACGAGCAACGACAGGTAACCGACCCGCCCTGAGATAGAAAAAAAACCGGTGTCGATTTCGGCCTTGCGTTTGGCTTCTTGATAAGCTTTGCGCTCTTCTTCTGATGCATTTTCAGCCGGCGCAATAAGTTTGGGCGCAAACACCGACCACGGCGCAGCAAAAAAAGCGTTCGATGAAATGATGCCGGTCTGAATTGTCGCGGTGGGTTTTGCGACTGTTTCAATGGTGCGAATATCAATCACCGCACCGAGCGCCTGGCCGTAATAAGCGGGAAAAGCCGAACTGAAAAGCGTGATGTCGTCGATCAGCTCATTGGATATGACAGATTGAAATCCGCCAAAGTGCTGTGGGTTGATCACCGGAATGTCATCGATAAAATAGCGGTTCGCCGTGTCAGGTGCGCCGCGAATAATGAGCGGGCCAAAGATGCCGCCTGGCCGGTTGACGCCTGGCAACGTCGCGAGCGCAGAAATATTGTCGCCGAACGTTGCGGGCACCGATTTTAGCTCGTGCTGCTGCAACTGGTGCCGACTGACGTTGTGTTTCTCTTCGTGTGTGATGAGCCGCACCTTCTGCGTACGCCGCGTCTGCAGCGGCATCACAAGCGTGAGTTTCTTCTTTAGGGGCAGTGTCACGAGCTCTTCAAGCGTGATGCGCCCCGGTGCGGTGAGTTTGATGGTGTACTTGCCCGGTTTTTGAGCTGGCAGCACCAGTTTGCCTTCGGTAAAATTTGTCTTATATTTCGCTTCGACAACGATCGCGGTGCCGAATTCAATGGTTTCACCCGTTTCGCCGATGATCGATATTTCATTCACGGCGACTAAGGGCGCGCCAGTAAGCGCAAAAACAACGAAGATAATGCGCTTGAATACAGTCACCGGAGCTGCCAATTCGTTACGGGTTGCGGCGGCTACCAGAAATAATCGGTTGAGATGTGGGACGAGCTATGGAATGCACTGCTGTGCCTGCTCGCGGTTTTATGCTGGCGCGGGTTTTCTGCCGATCAGAAAGCCATTAGGCCTGCCCGAAGGCAAACTCACGTCGGCGGAATCAGGTGAGACGGTAATGGCGTGCAGACCTTTTTATCACCGTCTTTCTGGCAACGATGGTGGTGTCGGCATTCGTTCGAAGATGTGCACTCAGCGCCGGCTGGCTTCTTTTTTGCATCGGGATTAGGTGCTTCAACGCCGTTGGCATCGCGCTGCGGCGGTTTGGCCCCTAAAGCTGCGGTGCCGAGAGCGAATGCGGAACAGAGCGTGATAGCAAAAAATAGTGGTTTCATAGTTTGTCTCCCTTGTCTTTGACGGCTGCCGGGCAGCTCGGTTCGAAAATAATATCAGTGCCGTGGCTTTGTGCCCTTACATAAATAATTTCCGTCGAAGTGGTTTCATTCGGTTTGGGGCAATACCCTGTCGAATGGAATTAACGAACGCCCAACCCCGCGAGCACTTCTCTGAAACTCGCTAAGCCGGGTTCGAGATTCTCTACAATCTCTGACGCAATGATATCGGGGGCGGGAAGGTTATCTAGACCTGCACGTGTCTGGTCTGTTAGCTAGGTAAGGTCGAGTGACGTCTTATCGCGGGCAATCTGTTCGGGATTCTGGTTCGGCATGACGATCAGCGCAGATGTATAACCGACTGCGGTCACAAAACGTCAATGCAAAGAGCCGGGTAGATTAGCCCCTGGTGATTCTTTTTTTATTTGTCTCTCTCTGGGGTTCAATCGTCACGAACAATACCATACCCTAGCTGCTACTGCGCAGCGTCGAACGGGTCATCACCAAAATTGCTATCGTCTTGCCATTGCGCGGGGTTATTGCGTACGTATTGCCGAATGCGCCGCAACGCATCATCATCGCGCACGATATGTTCGTAATAATTGCGTTGCCAGACCGGCACGCCGGGCGTGCCGCGCAAAATATTGATTTGTTTCGCCGCATTCATTTTGAATCGACCAATGATTTTTGATACATTTGCCATGTTCTGTAGGGGCAGGTCACGACCTGCCACTTGGATATGCGCCCCAATGTTCTGGGGCGATTCGTGAATCGCCCCTACATTGTTGTCCGCGATAACAATTACCCCATGCACATGGTTCGGCATGATGACAAATTCATCCAAGCGCACATTCGGATAATGACCGGGGATCGCACGCCAACATGCGTCTGCAACGGCACCCATCGCGTTCAAAACCATTTTACCAGAACGCACAGCCCCAAATAAATGCGCGCGCTGGTGCGTGCAGATCGTGATGAAATAATGCCCAGGCTGCGAATAATCGTAACCTTGCAGACGAATGGATTTACGGTTGCGCCTCAGCACTCCCCGCCAACTTCGCAGGCATCTCCCTCGCTACTATCGCCCGCACCCTTCAGGACCTTCGCCAGAGTCAGGCTTATCTCTTCAAACGGCTGCCAGCCGCGCATGAGCAGCATGTATTGCCCGCTATCTTCCAGTACCAGCGCGGGAAACCCTTTCACGCCGAGGCTTGCGCTGAACGTGAACTGGCCCCAGGTTTCTTTGTGCGCTTCTTCACTCGCAAACGCGGTGGCAAAA
The DNA here is from genome assembly GCA_942492915.1 of uncultured Leptospiraceae bacterium. Lineage (GTDB taxonomy): Bacteria > Spirochaetota > Leptospiria > Turneriellales > Turneriellaceae > Turneriella. The sequence goes on along the minus strand of OW818662.1, from coordinate 2,115,984 downwards.
TCGGTGGCGCTGACATCGAAGCGGCGTGCGAAATTGGAGAGCACCTCGGGTGAGGTGATATCCTGGCTGTGTGCGTAGAAGGCGCGCTGAATTTCGTGGTAATAGTCATAGGCGTGTTCGGGCGCGAGGCGTTCCATCACGATCACGGCTTTGGCTGCGGGTTCTGTGTCATAGACAAAGTCATCGCGTTTGAAGATGTCGTCTTCAAACGGTTGTCCGGTCATTTTTGCGACCTCGCGCCAATGCTGGCGCATCAGCCGCGCACGTGCGGGCGTCATGGGTTCGGCGAGCTTGCCGGGCCTTAAGCCCCCCATCACGAGGCGAATATCGTACTGCGCGCCAAATGCCTTGCGAACTTTGTCCATGACCGGGGCGAAGCCATAGCACCACGAGCACATCGGGTCGGCAAAATAGTAGAGGCGTGAAAGCTCGGGCATAGGCGAACAGAAACATTTCGAATTGCGGCGTCACGCCAAAACACAGGGCAGAAATATTCCAGCGGTAAATCCACCTGACGCGTGAATATTCTCGACAGCACCCGTGAGCCAGAAAATATCTGCCATGGTTAAGTTGTTGTTCATGGTGCAGGGTGTGCTGCAGTTTTTCGTCGCGCTGGGCGCGTTGGTCGCCGGGGTCATGTTTCTGATCGAACCTTCGGGTCGGCTTTTGCAGGCACCGCCCGATATGCTCAAGGCTTCACCGTTTAGCAGCTTTATCGTACCCGGCATTATTCTGTTTACGGTGAACGGAATCGGCCAGGCATTTGTGGCCTACCTCACGCTCACGCGCCATCGCCACGCTGGTATTCTCGGCGGTGTGTTTGGGTTGGGGCTCGTCATTTGGATCTTTGTACAGGTGACCCTGATCGGTGGCGGCGCCTGGATTCAGAATCTCTATTTCTGTTTCGGAATCACGCAGACGACGTTTGCATTTTTCATCGACCGCGCCCTGCGAAACAGGTGATCGATGCACTCTTGTAGCGTTTGCTACAATATACTTTTGGTTGTCTCTCTCTATTCACTTTCGTTTCTGGCGACATGACAGCTAAGAATACAGAAGCGACCGCAAACCGCAGCGCTATGAAATACCGCCTTCCCGACGATGTGATGGAATACCGCAATATGGTCTACGACTTTGCGGTGCGCGAAATTCGCCCCTCAGTAGAGAAACGCGACCTCGAGGGCTCATGGGACCGCGCGCTCTGGAAAAAAATGGCGGATATAGGCCTCTTAGGTCTATCCGTACCTGAAGAATACGGCGGCAGCGGCGCGTCATGCCTCATGACCTCTGTTGCGCATGAAGCCTTTTCTGAAGGTTCAACCGACGGCGGGCTCACTTTAGCATTAGGAGCTCACGCAATCATCGGTACAATGCCGATTGCGCTGCTGGGCACCAAAGAACAGAAGCAGAAATATTTGCCGAAGCTCGCCTCGGGCGAGTGGACCGCGGGCCTCGGCCTTACCGAACCTTCGTCGGGTTCTGACGCAGCGGGCTCGATGCAGACTCGCGCAGTGAAGAAAGGCGATCGTTATATCATCAACGGCAGCAAAATGTTCATCACGAACGGCCCCATCGGCGATGTGTTCGTGTGTATGGCGGTCACCGATAAGAAGAAGGGCGCATTCGGCGTTTCAGTCTTTATCGTCGAAAAGAACTTCAAGGGTTTTTCGGTTGGCAAAAAGCTCAATAAAATGGGCATGAAGACTTCGACCACCAGCGAACTCATTTTCGAAGACATGGAAGTGCCGGTCGAAAACATGATCAGCGAAGAGAACTCGGGTTTTCTGCGCGTCGGCCGCGCGACACTCGAATGGGAACGCACCGTGCTTGTCGCCGCAGGCCTCGGCGGCATGAACAGCCTCATTAAAGGCGGCACACTCTACGCCAAACAGCGCGAGCAGTTCGGCGAGCCGATCATTCGTTTTCAGGCGATTCAAGACAAGATCGCGCGCTCACGCTATAAGCTCGACGCCGCGCGCCTCTTGATCTACCAGAGCGCGATCAAAAAAGACAAAGGCCTGCCCGCGCCGATCGAGTCTTCGATTGCGAAACTCTACACTACCGAAAGCAACGTCGAAGTTGCGTACGACGTAGGCCAGATTTTCGGTGGCTATTGCTTTATTCATGAATATCCGGTTGAGCGTGCGTACCGCGATTCGCGGCTCTCGACGCTTGGCGCTGGCACGTCTGAAGTCATGCGCCTCATAATCTCAGCAAGCATGAAAGATCTGTGGATAGACTCAGACCTCGAAGGCGACGAAAAAGAAGCGTTCAATAAGTTTCGCGAATTCTGCCAGAAAGAAATTGCACCGCACACGGCCGAACTCGACAAGAAGGGCGAGGTGCCCAGGTCGCACTTTGAGAAATTGTATAAGGTCGGTTATACATCCGCTATGTTTGAAGAAGCGAACGGCGGCTCGAACAGCTCGTACTATTTTGTGACGCACATGCAAGAAGCGCTCGCCGAAGCATGCGGATCTACCTTCTTCTCGGTCGGCGCATCTGTTGGCCTTTTCGGTCTGCCGCTCAGAGAGCATGGTACTGACGCGCAAAAAGCCAAATACCTGCCCGATATCATCAGCACCAAAAAGATCGGCGCGCTTGGCGTCACCGAACCCGGCGCAGGTTCAGACGTCGCGAACGTTCAGACCAAAGCGGTCTTCAAGAACGGTAAGTATTACATCAGCGGAGCGAAGACGTATATTACCAACGCTCCTATTTGTGATTTTGTGCACGTTCTTGCCGTTGCAGAAAAAGACGGCAAGAAAATTGGCCAGACTGTCTTCATTGTCGACGCGCACGCGAAAGGTGTTTCGCGCGGCAAACCGATGGATAAGCTGGGGCTGAAAGGTTCACCGACGGGCGAGCTGTTTTTTGACGAAGTTGAAGTCGGCGAAGACGCGATTCTGGGCCGCGCGGGCCGCGGGTTTGCAATCATCATGTCGGCGTTTAACCGTGAACGCCTGGCGCTCGCCGCGTATTCAGTCGGCGTTATGGCTGCTGCAATTCAGCATTGCCGCAAGTACGCAAAAGAGCGCAAGGCGTTCGGCAAACCTATTATCAAGCACCAGGCTGTCGCTTTTATGATCTCAGACATGATCACAAAATACGAAGCTGCCCGCCAGGTGCTGCACGAAACCGCCTGGATGCTCGACGAAGCAGGTGACGAAAGTCACTATATGCACAACGGCGAAAAAGTCGAACTCGCCGCGCGCACCGCTTCTCTGAAACTCATGGCGTCGACCTATGCGCGCGAGGTGACGAACCTCGCCGTGCAGGTATTTGGCGGCGCCGGTTATATCGAAGATTATCCGGTAGCGCGCCTGTACCGTGACATTAAGCTGGCTGAAATCGGCGGCGGCACTTCAGAAATAATGAAGATGATCGTAGCCCGATCTGAATCGAAGAAGGTATGATTTGAAGTTACCAGAAAAACGGCATTCGCGCCTGCGTCGCCTTGTGCTGCGCATGCAGGTGAAATTTTCCTGGGCGATATTCAAGTCGCCTGGAAAAGTTTTGCTCGCCGTTTTGGCTGTTTCTCTGGTATCTCTGTTTTTTACGTACAAACTGTTTCAGGATGTCCGTACCGATTTTGCGACATTGCTGCCTGAGAACGACCGCAGCGTCGTGCATGTCAAAGAAGCTACGGACCGCACGGGCGGCGTCGGTAATATTTTTGTTTCGATTAATTCGCCTGATTTCGAGGCCAATAAGAGATTCGTGCATGCCTATGCGGCATTGCTCGAAAAATACCCCAAAGACCTGATAAAGTTTTTCGATTATAATACGCGCGAGACCGAAAAGTTTTTCAAAGACCACCTGTTCTATTACCTGTCTGTCGAAGAACTGCAAGAATTGCGCACAGCGCTCAGAAGCCGTCTCGCCAAAACCCGGCTAAGCGCGGTCGGGTTTGATCTTGAAGATGATAACAGCGACGAGCAATTCAAAAAGGTTCTCAGGAAAATATTTGAGAAACATAAATCTGAAAATCCGTTCGGAGTAAATAAAGAAGGTTACTTCACCGACGCAAAAGGTGAGAATCTGGCAATTGTCATTCGGCCAACCGGCGATGCGGCAGACCAGAAGTTCTCGCGAGCCATAATCGATCGTTTGCACGCAGATATAAAAAATCTCGATCCGCAAAAATTTCACCCGCAGATGGAAGTAGGCCTTGCCGGTACATACGTTTCACTTCTGCAGAACTTTGCCAGCGTGTTGCAAGATACTGTCGAGACGGCCGCCATCACGATTCTGCTGGTGCTCGCTTCGATCTATGCCTATTATCGTTCGATGCGCATGGTCGCGATGCTGAGCGCGGGCGTGCTGGTCGGAATTCTTGTCACTTTCGCGATTACATATTTTAAGATTGGTTACCTCAACCAGCAAACTGCCTTTCTCGCCTCGATTATTGTGGGCAACGGCATCAACTTCGGCCTGATTCAGATGGCGCGCTATCTTGAAGAACGTGGCCATGGCCTGCACCTCAAACGCGCACTGAATCGTTCCATTTTTTACACGATCTCCGCTACTTTTCTTGCCGCGTTTGCCACATCGATTTCGTATTCGATACTCTCCGTAACGACTTTTCGCGGGTTTTCACAGTTTGGCTTTATCGGTGGCATTGGCATGGTCATCTGCTGGCTCGCGTTGACGGTGATGATACCTTGTTTTATCGTTATGTTTGAAAGGTGGCGTCCACAGAATGTGGTCAAGATACGCAAGTTCATGCAGCGCGACAATGCGCGCAGGCTCGCGTCATTGATTCACCGCAACCGAAAGATTCTGACCTATTTTATGTATGCCCTGGTGCCGGTTTCAATTCTCGGCACTATGCTGTTCGTGAGCAAAGACCGTTTCGAGTACAATTTGAAGAAACTAACGATCAAAGTCTCTGAAGGTTCGGGCAGTGAACAGTATTACATGCGCCGCGTCGACACCGTCATGGGCAACGGGTCGAACGCGTCGATGCTGATCGCGTACGATCGCGCCGATGCACACAAGACGGCGCAGGCGCTCGAGAAGAAAATCGCCGATGCGAAAGCCGCAGGCAAACCTCTTTTTATCAGTTCAGTGCGCTGGCTCGACCAATTCTTCCCGCAGGACCAGACCGAAAAATTTGCAATCATCAAAGACCTGCGACGCCTCTTCTTGCCTAAATACCTTTCGATGATGTCAGATAAAGAACGCGAATGGGGTCGTGTGGCGCTTATGGCCCTCAAACAAAACCCATTTAAGACCGAAGATTTGCCAGAGATGGTGCTGAGGTTCTTTCGCGAAGTCGATGGCACGCTCGGCAGGGTTGTCTTTGTGGCGGCGAACAACGATGCGGTACTCTCAAACATACTCGACATCGTAAAAATCGGTCAGGAGATCAGCAGCGCCGTGACGTTGGCGCCGGGCAGCACTCTGGAAAAGGGCAAGGTGCTCTTTGCAAGCGAGTCGATGATCTTTATCGATATTCTGGCCAACGTTTCTGCCGAAGGGCCGCTCGTCACCGTCTTCTGTTTTCTTGCGGTCGGTGCGCTGATCTGGTTCGGATTTCGTAAACTCGGCGAGTTTGTTTTTGTCTATTCGTTTCTTGCTTTCGGTATGCTGGCATTTATCGCGGCGCTGCAGTTTTTTGAAGTGAAGCTCAACTTTTTCAATTTCATTACCATACCGATTACCATTGGAATCGGTGTGGATTATGCGATCAATATCTATTACCGTTACAAGGTCGACCATAAGCGTTCGATCAGCGACGCTGTGTCGAGTACCGGGTCTGCGGTATTTCTCTGTTCATGGACGACAATTATCGGTTACGGTTCGATGCTGTGGGCAAAGAACCAGGCGATGGCATCTTTCGGGCTGATGGCGGTGATTGGCGAAGTCAGTTGCCTTGCTTTTGCGCTGATCTTTATGCCGGCTTATCTTGGTGTGCGCGAAGAGAAACGCAATCATGTGGCCGGGGCGGTATCAGCTGAAAAAGGCCACGCCCCGGTAGTTGCAAAAAAACCGGCAAAGCGCGCCTCGAGGAAAACCGCTGCCAGCAAACCTAAAACCTCCAAGAAAAGAAAGCAGAAAAACTGATTCCAAACTTCTTTGCGCGGGGTGTGCTGCCCGTGATGAGGCATCATGCTTTTTGGTCACAAAAATATTCCGCTCGATGCGCAATTTGACGATCGCGCTTTTGAGAGCGTCTTTCTGCATAACGCGTATCCCGGTGAGAAGCCCCTCAAAAGTCCGAAGGGCGCAGCGACCACCGCTACAGACAAGGCTGAGTTATGGGCGCTGTATGACCGCATGCCGCGCTACAACGGCATCAATTTACTTCGGCAATTAAGAACGCTCTGGGGCATACACGCGAACCTGCAAATCGGTGCACGGTCTGCGACCAATTCGGCTGTGCGCGGTCGCCTCACGCGCTCCACCGGCGACCACGGACACGCAGACATCTGGTTTGAAGCTTACCAAGGCAATATATCAGACGCGACGCGCACTGCAATTACCTTTGCCCCCTATGATGACGCCGAAAAATCCCGCGCGTTGTCACAGAAGGCCTTTATAAGACTGGTTGTTCCGCTAAAAAGAAAGAGCGCGCTTGAAAAAATCGAAACCCTGCTCATGGCGTACAGTCTCGCGGCATTCATCGATGCGGGAGAATTCGCCGGGCTGGTTGACCCTGATTTGTTCTTGTTTGTCCCGGGCAAAAGCGTGCGCGCCGGGCTCGCAAGCTACCATTCGTCGAATCGGCTTTTGAATACACACCTCGTCACCGGTTTCAACTATTTTGAATCGGATCAGGCACCGCAATTCTTCACGCACGGCTGCTCGCGTTTCGGCGTAAGCGAGTTGTTGCTGAGGCGGGCAAAAGGTGGCAAGCCGCTGCAGACAGAGGACTATGCCGAGGTTCTGAAACTGCTGCACGCGAATTTTCTCGCAGCGGTTACCGGCAAAAAGCCGGCACAGAAGATGCGCCTGCAGGCGCTGAAGAAAAACGGTTTGCCAGAGCAGATTGCGGCCATTACCGGGAGAAATATTCGCGAACTGGTTCTGTAAAAATCCCCGAAAAAATACTTCGGTCGAAGTACCGCAGGTAAGCGGCTGGTTATGGATATACCGGCAAGCCCGCAAGGTAAAGATTATACTGCCTTTCGGTTGCTTCTTTCATGAAGAGCGCAGCTCGTCCCGAAAATGCTGTCTTCTGTGAGAACAGGTAGCCGACCGCATTGCGTGGCCCCAGAGAAACAAAGTAGCCGATTTCAGAATAGGTGTATTCGGGCAGCAGTTTGCCCGTCAATGCCGAGACGAGCGCGCGCGCCACATGCTGACCTTTGCGCACAGCGGCCTGAGCGCTTTTCGTATTCAGCCCGCGCCCGCTAAAATAGCTGCAATCGCCTGCCGCGTACAGGTGCTTGTGGTATATACTTTCTATTCTGCCCGTAACGTCGCACGTGAATGACGGGGTCGACCTGACACCGGGCACAAACAAAACATGCTCCGCCGCGTCGGTCATCTCTTTTGCCGCACTGCGGCTCGTAACCATACCGTTTTCGACGTTGGTAATTTCGGTGTTCAGGCGGATTGTAATACCTGCAGATTCGGCCTCGCTTTGCGCGGTCTGGCCGAGTGAATAGTCGAAAGTCGGCAGCAGTCTGTCGCGTGCCTCATAGAGCGTTACATGGTTTTTTCGTGCGGCGAATTCAAACGCAAATTGAACGCCCGTAGGGCCACCGCCGACGATCGCAATTTGTTTGCCGACAGTGGTGCGCACCTGCGCCTGTAGCGCAGCATTGTCGCGCAACGCATCGAGCGTCCAGACGCCTACGGGGGCGGGTGGGCTTTGTGAGCCTTGAGCGACAATTACCGCGTCAAAACCTGAACCGAGTGCTCTGTCAGGCGTCTCAACGAGCGCAGTTGTCTCAATCAATCGCCGTTCATGTTTGAAATCAAAGCGGTCAGCCAGAGTGGCAAAAGGGAGCTCGTATTTGTGCGCTGGTTCGCCGCGCGCGAGTTTATGCCATTGGGTAATTTTCTGGTGAGCCGCACGCGGGTCAAAGAGCGTAACGCATTCGCCGAAACCCAGAGATTTAAGTTCGATCGAGGCTGCAATACCGGCATAGCCGCCCCCGACAATCGCGATGCGCACATCGGGCTTCAAAGCCATTGTGGTCGCCTGCAGTGCGGTTTATTCTTAAGGCCGGTGGGAGTTGGCCTGCAAAATATCACATCGCCGCTGTGCGGCTGATTCTCAGGACGGGAAGTCTTTCTTCCAGATGCTTGTTACGTTCAGCATAAAAATCAGCCCGATCGGGATTCATCACCGCGAGCGCTTCGTACAGAGACTGTTCAAAGTACAGGGCCTGCGTCAGATTGCGTGCAGCGTCGCGGGCAAATTCGCGCGAGTTGTTCAGTGCGACATGGCGGGTGTTGAACCTTGCGGAAGGTAAAAGATCTGCCATCTGTACGATATTGTGCACGCTGAGCCCTCCGCCGACTGAGGTCAGCTTGTTCTGTCGGTTGAGTTTTGTAAGCACGTTGCGCGTTGTGCGCAAGACCTCTTCGTCATCGACTGAAAGATTCATACTTTTCGAAAGATCACCGCGCCCGATCGTGACCTGGCTCAGGCGGCGAAATGCCTCGGTCGCGATCATGGCGTCGAGGTTGCTGACCGCCGTTGCGGTTTCAAGGTTGATCGCGAGTTTTGCCTGCTGTTTGCTTTCGCGCATCAGCGTTTCGGCGGTTTCGACAAAATTAACCAGTGCGTAGACGGTTTCAACCATTGGCGCCAGAATCACGTCGACACCGATACTGAGGCAATCGCGCATGTCGCGGCGCGCCTCGGGCCCGCCGATCTTGACGACCAGGGGCATAATTTGGCCGCCTGCCTGGCGCGTAATTTCTCTCATGAGGGCGATTTCGGCAAAGTCCATGTCTTCGACTTCAGTGCCCGTTTTCAGAGCCACGACGTGGTTCTGTTGCCTCAGCTGGAGCAGTTGCCCCCTCAGGTTTGCGATCAACTCTGGATTATGCCGCATGTTCATTTATCGGTCGTTTTGCCGAATCGCTGAAGGCAGATATTTTTCAGAAATGGTTTTGTCGCTTCACGCGAGCACCATGAGGCCATTCTGGTCGACCTGAAACTCGCGTTGTATGGCAGCGATTTTCTTCTCACGCACCCGGCGGGTCAGGTCAAGCGCCGCAATATCTATATGCGCAGGCCAGAAGGCGAGAAGCGTCGACCCCGCGCCCGACAAAAAACACGCGTAAGCGCCGTCCCTGTACCAATCTTCAAAAATGTCGAACATACCGGGTATCAGGTGCGCTCTTTGGCCGGTATGCATACGGTCTTCGATCGCCGCCCTGAACGCAAAAGAGTCGCTCGTCGAAAGCGTTTCTTGCTGCAGCAGGTAGACGAGAGCCGCGACGCGCGAAGTCTGAAAGACCAGGTCAGCCCGCGAGACGCTCACGGGAATCAGCTGGCGCGAGTCGCGCGTTTCGAGTTTCAAATCGGGAATAATGCCTGCGATCTTGACCGGCGCTTTGACCTTGAGCGGCAGGCGCAGAAAAGCCGGGCCGTTTTCAGCGGGCTGATTGCCCGGCATACAAAGGTTCCATCCGCCATAGATTGCAGCAGTCAGGTTATCGGGATGCGGTTCGAATTCGAGCGCAAAGTCGAGCAGCTGCTCGATGCGGTACGCCATACTGTGCTCGCGCCGCAGCGTCTCGTTCGCAAGCGTCAGGCCCGCCAGAATCGCGGTACTCGAAGAGCCGAGGCCCCGGCTGAAGGGGACATTGACCATGATGCGCACGTCGTAGGCAATCGGCTGCTGGCCGGCTTTCTTCATCAGGTAGTTGTAGACCCGAACGAACAGGTTGTCGGCTTCAACCTTTTTGGGCAGCGACTGCGCGGTTGCAACCCCGGCGTCGCCTGCAAGAAAGCTCAGGCGCAGGCTGCCGTCTTTGCGGTCTGCCCGATCACAAAGAAATTCATTTCTCAGGTTGAGCGCTATGCCCCAAATATCGAAACCCGGCCCGAGATTGGCCGTGCTGGCGGGTACTGAGATGCGCAGCGACACTGGCGCATGTCTCAAATGCGGCATCCCGCGACAAGCGGGTTGCAGTTTTGCAGAATCAAAGCGATTGACCCCGCAGCGACCGGTCTCGAACATGAGGGTTATGGCCGAAACCAATGAAATTATCATTTTTACCGCGATTAATGACACCGACGTGGCAGAAGAACTTATCACCAATATGCTTGAATCAGAGCTGATTATCAGCGGTACGCTTTTTCCCGGCACGACTCTGCTCTACCGCTGGGAAGGCAAAATCAATCTTGATGAAGAAGTTAAGGTGATCATAAAAGCAAAGCGCGAAAATTATGACAAGATCGAAGACTATTTAATGCACCGCCATCCTTACAAGATGCCAGAAATGACGACCATTAGCGCATCGTTCGGTAGCGAACGCTTTCGTGAATTTTGCCGTAACAAACCGTGAGCCGAAAAAGTACCGAGTTAGTCTATTCGCCGCTTTACGACCTCAGCGATTACACGCACGTTATTTCTGCGGGCAAATACCGCATGCTGTACGACGCGCTTAAATTCAGCCGATGGAACTGGCACGAACCGCAGGCGGCAACCAAAGAACAGCTGCTACAGGTACATACCGAAAGGTACCTGGCCGATTTTCTGGGAGCAAAATTATCAGAACAGACGCAGCGGGCAGAAGTACCCATTGATGAGCGCATCGTCAGGGCCGTTTGCGCTGCAGCCGGCGGTACAATTCTCGCGGCTAAACTCGCGCTGAAGCATGGTATTGCATCTAACCTCAGCGGCGGTTTTCATCACGCATTCGCTGACCATGCAGAAGGTTTTTGCTTTATTAACGATACGGTCGTGGCGATTCGTGAGCTGAGAAAAACGCACCCGGGCCTTCGGGTCGCCGTGATCGATCTCGACGTGCACCAGGGGAACGGCACAGCGCGCCTGCTGCAGGGCGATGAAGATTCGTATACGTTTTCGATGCACGAAAAAGAAAACTACCCGGTCAAAGAGCAGGGCAGCCACGACGTCGATTTGCCGACTCACCTCGGCGATGCCGAATACCTTCGGTTACTCCACGAGAATCTCGAAATTCTGAAGCAAAAATTTGTTCCTGATTTAATTTTCTATATCGCAGGGGTGGATGTATACCGTGACGATGCATTGGGCGGTTTGCAACTCACTTCGACCGGCATCGCCGCGCGTGATACCGCTGTGCGAAACTTCATGCCTGAAGTGCCCCGTGTTGTGCTGCCGGCAGGCGGCTATGCCCGCAACATTGCCGAAACGGTCGATCTGCACGCGCAGACGATCAAGATTATGCATGGGAGGGTGTAGCGGGTCGACCGCAATTGCACACATGCCTGAAAAACGCTTCGACTTTCAAGACCTCGAAGAAATCGACTTTGCCGAAGAGTTGCAGGCGGCGACGCATTTCAACGATGGCAAAAAGCGTTTTCTTTCGACGCTTACCGAAGCTGAACTTTGGCAGGCGCTTGAAAAGACGCAAATTATTTCTGAGATCAAAAACCGTGGCTATTATCCCGTGAAGCTCGAAATTGAGTTTCTCACTGACCGTGATCACCGTTTTTACCTGCTGTTCAAGAATGAAAAGATTCTGCACATGCGTTTACGTCTGTCATATTTCAAACTGCACCGCCATCCGCTGATGCCGGCAACCAAACTACTCTTCATTGACTGGATGCAATCGAGGCATATACTCAAGAGCGAGGCGGGGGCGCGCGGCCTTTTTCCCGGACAAGATGTCGCCGGGCTCGGCATCTTCAACCGAATTGATCATTTTCTGCGCGACCTCGTGACGCTGACGCATGCTTACGGTGGTTTTAATATTCCTGAATACTTTCACGATGCCTTACTTTTTCACAGAGCCTTTCAGTTCTACGATCCCGCGCGAGAGGCATTTTTTCGGGCGTTGATCAGAGACCTGCGCCCGCATGGCGCTCGCGAGATCTCACGCGCACTCAGCGACGGGCGGGTGCGCGATAAAAAGGGCGTAGTGATGGAATGGCATGGTTCTGAGATGCTGATCTTCACGCACAAGCCATACGCCGAGGCGATTTTTGACGCTCGCTACCATAAAGATGTTGAGCGTAAGATGCGCGAATTCAGCTTTGTACTGTCGACTTAAGCTTTTTGACCGAATCTGAAGTCGCGCATCATTTGTGCGGTAATTTTGCCTTCATAATATGCTTTCCCGACGATAGCGCCGTAAAGCCCTTGTTCGCGCAGCCGCAGAAGATCGTCCACTGAACTCACTCCGCCTGATGCGATGATGTTGCGGTCGGCAAAACGCTTGTGCAGGTTTGTGTAGAGTTCGAAATCGGGCCCTTGCATCATACCATCTTTTCGAATCTGCGTTACGAGAAAATTCTTCACCCCAACTGCTGCCATTTCAGCGATCAATGCTTCAACAGTGTAGCCCGAGTCTTTCAGCCACCCCGAATGTTTCACTTCGTCGCCCCAAGCATCGACGGTCATCAGCAGCGAATCGGCGTAGCCGGCGAGAATCGCGTCGAACGCATTGCGATCGATGAACGGCAGCGAACCCACCATCACGAAATCTTTACCCAACGTGAAACCATTGTCGAAGTAGAATGAAAAGTCATCGCGGCTGCGGATTCCGCCGCCGACTTCGCAGGGAATATTCACGGTGCGGCGAATTTCAGTGAATAGCCGACCTTCACATATTTTTCCTTCTTTTGAACCGCGCAGGTCGACGAGATGCAGTCTTTCGGCGCCATGGTCGGCGAGGTACCACGCGAGGTCAATGGGCTTCTCGTGGTAGATCGTAACCTGGTCATAGTCGCCCTGCTTCAAGCGAACGACTTTGCCGCCCAGAATGTCGAGTGCTGGAATCAGTTTCATAACGTGCCCAGAAAATTTGCCAGCAACTGCAAACCGGCGTTGTGCGATTTTTCGGGGTGAAACTGTACGGCGAACAGATTCTCATGCTCGAGCGCTGACGTGAATAGCTGACCGTAAGAGGTTGTTGCTGCTGCGAATTCGTGCTCGGCGCGGTAAGCATAGCTGTGCACATAATAAAACATCGAATGCGGATCTATACCATGCCCAAGCCGGCTCGAGCTCTTGAATTCGGTGGTCGTCCAGCCGATATGGGGTATCACAGGGGCCTGGGCATTTTTTTCAAGACGGGTGATGGCACCCTTCACGAGGTTTAATCCCCCTGATCCCGAAAATTCGGTTGAGGATTCAAACAGCAGTTGAAAGCCGATGCAGATACCAAAGATCGTCTTCTTTTTTGAATGGGCCTCACGTATGATATCGATCAGTCCGCGTGTCTGAAGCTCTTGCATAGCCCGTGCGAACGCGCCGTCGCCGGGCAGCAGCAGAACATCGGCATTGGCGGCTTCGCGAGGGTCGCTGCTCACCTTCACGGTTGCGCCGAGGTGCTCAAATGCTTTTTGCAATGAGCGTATATTGCCCATGCCAAAATCCAACAAGATTATGCGCACGCTCTTGTTCATGTGATTAGCCGGGGGCGTAGCCCACGGCTAACCCATGAGGCTCCCTTTGGTCGAAGGTATTTCGCCCATGCGGCGGGAATCGACGGCGACGGCCTGGCGCAGGGCAAAACCAAGCGCTTTGAAGATGGATTCATGAATATGGTGGCGGTTATCGCCGTAATGAACCTGCACGTGCAGGTTCATCGCTGCATGTATCGATAGTTTGTGCAGAAACTCGAGCGTGAGTTCAGAGTCATAGATGCCAAATTTGCCCATCGGCTTTAAAGGTTCGCCGCGGTATACAAAGTAGGGCCGTCCCGAAAGATCGATCGTAACGGTCGTGAGCACTTCATCCATAGGCAGTGTGAATGAACCATAGCGGAAGATACCTGCCTTGTTGCCGAGGGACGCCGTCAGCGCCTGGCCCAGCACGATCGCGGTATCTTCGACCGAGTGGTGGCAGTCGATTTCGATGTCACCTTTCAGATTCAGCTCGAGATCGAACATGCTGTACTTGACGATGTGCCCGAGCATGTGCTCAAAAAACGGAATCGGATTTGTGCCTGTCATACGTGCGCCGCCGTCGAGATTCAGCGACAGTGTGATGTCTGTTTCGTTGGTTTTTCTCTCGATGCGGGCAATTCTGGACACGGTTGTGCTGATTGGCCCTCGAACAAAAACAGGGTGTCAAACCGGAAAAGGATTCACATCAATTAGTACTTTTCATAATGGGTGTCTTTTGGCTCAGGTCTACTGAGGCTAGAATGTCACTCACCAGCATGTTTAAATTTCTCACTCCGAAAGACCGCACGTTTTTTCCGCTTTTCAAACAAGACACTGACAATCTCATAGTGATGGGCAAAGTTCTTTGCGATCTGGTTGTGAAAGATACAGCAGCAGAACGCAATAAGCTTGTCGAAGAGATTGATCGCCTTGAGAACGTCGGCGACGAAATAACGCACAATATATTCGTAGAGCTCAGCCGCACGTTTATTACCCCGTTCGACCGCGAAGACGTACACGCTCTCGCTGCCTCAATCGACGACATCGCGGATTATATTCAAGGTGCCGCGGCTCGCATGCGGCTCTATCACATCGGCAATTTTCCGTCTGCTGTGACAAAACTGGCAAATATTCTCAGAGACGGCATACAAGAGCTGGCGGGTACAATCGACTTACTGATGGATCTAAAAAACCATAAGAAAATCGGCGAATCGCTCGTGAAGGTGCATAGTCTTGAAAACGCCGCCGACGCCATATTTAACGAGGCGATTGAATATTTATTTACGCATGAGAAAGACGCGATTGAACTCATCAAAATGAAAGAATTACTCGCGACGCTTGAGACAGCCACCGACCGCTGCGAAGACGTGGCCAACGTGATTGAAACGATACTCATCAAGTATTCATGACCTTCGACCTGTTTGCAGTCGTTATTGTTCTCGCGCTGGTCTTTGATTTTATCAACGGCTTTCATGACGCAGCGAATTCTATTGCCACCATTGTTTCGACCCGGGTTTTGACTCCTCTGCAGGCGGTCTTTTGGGCCGCTTTTTTTAATTTTCTGGCTTTTTATATTTTCCATTTGCACGTAGCCGATACTGTTTCGAAAACCGTAGACACAAGCGCGATCTCGCTCTATGTGATCATGGCAGGGTTGCTCGCCGCAATTACCTGGAACCTGATCACGTGGTACTTCGGTATCCCGTCGAGCTCGTCGCACACGCTTATCGGCGGTTTTGCCGGGGGGGCAATTGCTCATGCCGGCTTCGGTGTGGTCAAAATGGCGAAGATCTGGCCCATCTTGCTTTTTATTGTGCTGGCACCGTTTATCGGCATGGTTGTCTCTTATTTTAATTCGATCATACTATTACACATCTGTAAAAGATCGCATCCGCAGAAGGCCGAAAAATGGTTCAGGCGTATTCAGCTTCTGTCTTCTGCAGCCTTTTCGCTCGGGCACGGCGGCAACGATGCGCAAAAGGTCATGGGCATTATTGGCGCTGCGATGCTTGTCAATGGCAACATCAAGAGTCTTGCTGATCTGCCACAATGGGTCGTCGTTGCATGTTACGTCGCGATTGGTTCGGGCACCCTCTTTGGCGGATGGAAAATCGTGAAGACCATGGGCTCGAAAATTACGAAACTCACTGCATTTGAAGGTGTGGCTTCAGAAACCGCAGGAGCCGTGACGCTGTTCGTGACGGGCGGTCTTGGCATACCGGTCAGCACAACACACACAATCACCGGCAGCATCATCGGCGTGGGTCTCGCGAAACGCATCAGCGCCGTACGCTGGGGTATTACCGTTAAGCTTTTCTGGGCCTGGATTATCACGATACCGATAAGCGCCGTTTTTGCGCTGGGATTCTACCACCTGATTCATGTATTTGCACGCTAAAACGAACAGACAAGAGGCCTTAGCCCTCTGTGCTGCGGCCATTTAATCATGCTGAAATCCCTTGAAAAAATCTACGGAACGCGGCGCAGCGCCTCAAAGTATGACGGTTACGTCTGCACGTTTGATCTGGACAAGACTTACCTCGACACCCGTTTCGAGTCATTGCGCAAGCTCGTGCGTATCCCGTTTGAAAAGGCAGAAGAGAAGAAGAATATCCCGGGGGTTGCCGCAGTTGTGCGTGAGCTGCGGCGCGGCGCCGGCGGATCAGCACCACCGGTACCGATTTACTTTATCTCGGGTTCGCCTGAAGGTATGCACAAAGTTGTGTCTGAAAAACTGCGGCTCGACGGCGTCGGGTTTGACGGCATTCTCTTCAAGAACTGGCGCTCTGCCGTTAAGAAATTCCAATTCAAGAAGATCATCGATAAGATCGGTTTCAAGCTCGCCGCCCTGATCTATGCGCGCAGCGTGTTTCCGCTGAAGGCTGAAGAACTGCTCTTTGGCGACGATTCTGAATATGATGCGACGATCTACGCGCTTTACGCCGACATCGTTGCCGGTGCGCTGGAGGACTATGAGGTGCTGACGATTTTGAAGAAGTGGAACGTTGCTCCCGATGAGCGCGACCTGATCGCCGAAAATCTGAAGCGTCTTAAAGACAGCGGGTACAAACCGCGCGATGCGGTGAAGCGCATATTTATCCATCTCGAACAACAGACTCCCGCGCACTTTCACACGACCCTCTCTGACCGGGTTGTACCCACGCAGAACTATTTTCAAACAGGCGTCATTCTCTACAAAATGGACGCGATTAACCGTGCGGGACTCTTTCGCATCATATCTGATATGATACGAAACTACCAGTTCGGCGTGACCGAGTTCACGACGTCAACAGAAGACCTGCTGCGCCGCGGGCTGATAGACAAGGGTGAAGCCCGCAAGCTGTTACGCATCGTGTACAAGGGTAATCCCCTGGCGCTACCGCGCCGAATTATCTCTGATTTGCGCAGTGATTTTGTGCGCACTCTCGATACCTTCAGCCGGGTTCCCGACACGATTCTGCCGCCGATGCGGCGCGAAACTGACCGCGAACTGAGCCTCGTCGAACGCTATCTGCGCTTTGCACCGAAGCGGCATGTTTAAGTCACAGGACGTGACTTAGCCGGCGCAGCCACGGATGGCGTCAGCCACGGATGGTCTGCTAGTCTCTTCTGTTTCGACCGAAACCCTGATAGCGGCGGCGCCGCGGTTTGTCTGTGGCCTTGGGCTTGTCGGTTGCTCTGGCAGGCTGTGATTTTGCAGCGCCAGTGGCAGTAGCTTGCGGCGGCCGGTTGATCTGGGTAATGACCTGCGCGATCGTAGTGCTCTTATAGTCAAAATCTTTAACGATGCGTTTTTCGATCGGTTTACCGAGTGCCTTTTCAATATCTCGAACCAGCCTGTTGTCTTCAGAAGTGACAAAGGTATAAGCATCTCCGCTTTTTGCCGCCCGCGCGGTACGGCCGATTCGGTGAATATACGTCTCACTATTTGCCGGAATATCGAAGTTGATAATGTGCGAGATATTGTTCACGTCGATCCCTCGCGCGGCGATGTCGGTGGCGACGAGAACCTGGTATTTCCCTGACTTGAAGCCTGCGAGCGCACTGTCGCGGCGGTTCTGAGAAAGGTTGCCCTGCAGAGAGGCGGTGGTAAAGCCCGCTTTGGCCAGTTGGTCGGCAAGGCGAGTGGCTTTGTGTTTGGTTTTGGTGAAAACCAGAATGGGTTGCTCTCCCGCGTCTTTGAGAAGGTGCAACAGCAGCGGAGTTTTCATCTCTTGAGTTACGGGGTATAACGCATGGCTGATGGTCGCCACGGGGCCGCGCGCGAGTTCTACCTTCACGGGGTCTTTCAGAATTGAACCAGCCAACTTTCTGATTTCGTCGGGCATGGTCGCTGAAAAAAGCATTGTCTGCCGCTTCTGAGGCAGTTTGCTCACGATCTGCTTGATCGCGGGCAAAAATCCCATATCAAACATTTGGTCGGCTTCGTCGAGCACGAGAACTTCGATACCATCGAGCGCGACGGATTTGCGCTGCAGGTGATCGAGCAGGCGGCCCGGGCAGGCAACGATAATGTCGACACCGCGGCGCAGGTCAGCGAGCTGCCGGTTCATACTTGCGCCACCGTAGATGGTCATCGACTGCAGTTTCGTCTCTTTGCCCAGGGTGACAATGACCTGGTGTATTTGTTCTGCAAGCTCGCGGGTGGGGGCCACCACCAATGCGCGTACTTTCTTGTTGGGTAAAGCTTCAAGTCGCTGCAGCATGGGTAATACAAAGGCTGCGGTTTTTCCCGTGCCTGTCTGCGCGAGGCCCAGTATATCTTTACCCGCCAGCGCATGGGGTATTGCCTCTTTTTGTATTGGAGTCGGAGCAGTGAAACCTGCTTTGGATACGTTGCGGCTTATTATCTCAGAGAATTTGAAATCATGAAAATCGGACATCCGCCAGAGACTGCGTTTGAGACAGGGTGTAAAGAATACTCATGAATATGCGGGCGCGTCTTCGAAAACGTTGACACCCCGCAATCGACGGCGCACCTTGTTCTTATGATAAAAATATACGTTGCCATAATTACTTTGGCGGTCTTCAGCGGTGCGCTGCCGGCGCAGAACTATTCTGAATGCCAGGCGCCCGACGCTCACATGAACCCGAAATGTAACGGTAGCTCGCCTACAACCGCGCCGGCTGTGGCCCCGTCGTTAGGTGGTACGTACGCCGTTCAGGGCACGAGTCCCGAGGGTGGCACGTATGAAGGCAACGTCACCATTTCGGGCGACGCGGCTTCGGGCTTTCATGTTGTCTGGACGATCGGCAGCGACACATACGAGGGGACCGGTAAACTCAGCGGTAATATTCTGACGGTCGATTGGGGGCAGGTAGAGCCCGTTGTCTACAAGGTCTCTCGCGACGGTGCAACGCTTAGCGGTAAATGGGGCAAGCGCGGCCGGGGTCGCGAGAAACTCTCCCGGCAATAGAGCGATTGATTTGACGCGCGCAGGGCGGGTGCCGTTCTCGCGCATATGCGAAGAATAATAAGTCTAGCGGCCGTTGCCGCTTTTAGCGTTGCGTGTTCACCCAAGAATGAGCCGGCAGCTCATATGGTTACCGAAACGGTTATCTACCAGCAAGACGGTAAAGACTTCGAGGGCTTTATTGCCTTACCGAAGAAGAAAGACAAGAAACTTGCCGCGGTTCTGCTGGTACATGACTGGACAGGGCTCGATGAATACGAGCAGATGCGCGCGAAGATGCTTGCCGAAAACGGATACGTCGCATTTGCGATGGATATGTACGGCAAAGGTATTCGTGCGAAGAATCATAAAGAAGCAGGCGAACTCAGCGGCACTTATGGCAAAGACCGCAAGCTATTGCGTTCACGTCTTGAAACCGCGCTAAACGTGCTCAAGGCCCGTCCCGAAGTTGACCCTTCGCGAATTGCCGTCGTCGGTTATTGCTTTGGCGGCATGGCTGCAATTGAAGCCGCACTCATGTCAGCAGATATCAAAGGTGTGGTCACATTTCATGCGGCGCTGGTATTTCCATCGCTGGCAGCTGACGCAGCGAACATTAAGGTGCCACTGCTGATTCATCACGGCGATGCTGATAAATTTGTACCCGAGAAAGACGTAAAAGCCCTGAAATCGCAGTTAGACAAGGCGAAGGTGAAATACCAGCTTGTTGTGCACCCTGGCGCGACACACGGCTTTACTCTCAAATCAAATGTCGGTCATGAAGAGCACTTCGGCATGAAATACGATGCCAAGGCAGACCTTGCTTCATGGGCCAGCATGCTGTCATTTTTGCGCGAGAATACAAAATAAGCAGGGCGAACGCGAAGTGAGGATGCAGAAGCGTCACGGCTATGTATCCCCATTTTACCTGCCGACGAGCGTTTCGCCTGCCGCAGCAGTGCCATAGGCAATAAAAAAGCGGCCCGTGGGCCGCTTTGGTTCATTTGTGTGTGGTCTGTTGACCACACACAAATTCTTTCTTACGCTTTCTCGAGGATAAGCGCGCCACGGCGCCGCCCCCTTGGGCGTCCCCGTGGCTTATGCTTTTTCCAGAATCAAAGCGCCACCCACGCCGCCGCCGGCGCAGATTGAACCCATCGCGTATTTTGCTCCAGCTTCGATGTCGAGAAGCTGGTTGATAACAACGCGTATGCCTGTCGCTCCGAGCGGGTGTCCCATGGCGAGCGTGCCGCCGTTCGGGTTGACATCCCCCTTTTCGAGGCGGGCAACGAGATCAGCTTTGAACTCGTCACGCGCGACGACCATTGAGCCGAGTGCCGTCGCTGCAAATGCTTCGTGGATCTCATACTTGTTGATGTCGTCCCAGCTGAGGCCGGTGTTCTCAAGTGCCTGCTTCATTGCATAAGCAATGCCGAGACCCATTACCGCCGGATCAACACCTGCATAACCCCAGCCTTTGATCTTCGCGAGAATCGGTAGTCCGAGTTCTTTTGCTTTAGATTCCGTGGTCAAAATTACCGCGCCGGCTCCGTCTGATTGCGGGCAGGCGTTGAAGAGGGTCACGACAGGCTTGGCAGTCTCAACATACTTCTTACCAATCCACTTTTCAAAACGGTCGTAAAGGCCCTTGAGGCCGCCAGGCATTTTTTCGTAAATCACTGGTGACTTTGCAAAGCGCTCGGGCTTTTCGATGAAGCCGGTCTTGCCCATCACAAATTCGTCTTTGCTGAGAACTTCTTCGGGCTTTTCGCCGTACTTCACCGGCAGCAGATACTTGTCGTACGTGCCGGCGGTCAGTGCGTCGAATGCTTTCTTGTATGAGCCGTGCGCATATTTGTCGAGATCTTCTCGCGTGAGGCCCAGTTTTTGCGCCACGATTTCCGCGGTTGCAAACATCATCGCGTCGCGTATCGGGTCGTTCAACCCCTCTGCCACGCCGTCGATCAGCTTGATATCTGGCATATTCGGTACGTCAGCCCAGTTGGCCTTCAGTTTGTCGACGTTCGCTGTTTTCGAGTTTTGTTTCGCGCCATCGAGGTAGATGGGGAAGTTAGACATAGACTCTTCGCCGATAACGACAACGAGGTCGTTTTCGCCAGTGATCAGACGGCGTGCGCCCTCAAATATAGCCTCATAGCCCGAAACGCAATTGTTCGCTACGGTGACGGCACTTGCATTCAGAGGGAGGTCATTTTTTACAGAGATAACGCGCGCTGCATTCGGTGCTTTTGACGACTGGCCGATTTCGCCGGCGATGACGCCGTCGATTTTGCTCTTGTCGAGCTTTGTACGTTTGAGCAGTTCATCGACAACGAGTGAACCGAGTTCAAACGAGTGCATGCCCGAGAGCGTTGAACCAGCCTGACCGACTGGTGTTCTTACCGCACCGGCGATGACGATTCTGTCACCGTCGCGGTCAAATTTGATTTTTTTTGCCATAATTTTCTCCTTTTAATTGCGCCGCTTCGCGGCGCAAGTTTAAGCGTAAAGGACCCCGGCATCGCCGGGTTCCTTTACGCGAATTAGATTATTTTCCTAAAGCCGCCTTCAGTTCTTCTTTCAGAGGCGGCAGTACGTTAAACAGGTCATCAACGATTCCGTATGTCGAAACCTTGAAAATCGGTGCATCGGCGTCTTTATTGATCGCGACGATGTACTTCGACGAGCCCATACCGGCCATATGCTGAATCGCACCAGAGATACCGACAGCGATATAGAGTTTTGGCGAAACGGTTTGGCCTGTTTGGCCGATCTGCAACGTGTGGTCGCACCAGCCAGCATCGACAACCGCTCGCGTTGCGCCAACACCCGCACCGAGTATATCGGCAAGTTGTTCGATGAGCGGAAAGTTTTCAGGGCCCTTGATGCCACGACCACCGGAAACAACGATGTCAGCTTCTGTCAGTGAGACGCGAGAGCCACTCTTGGCTTCGAATTTCACTTGTTTTGCCTTTGAAGCGCCTGCATCGACGGTGATGTTTTCCACTGTGCCTGCGCCAGCGCTTTCAGCGATCGGATGCGCATTGGGGCGAATGGTCACGACCTGTGGTGATGCCTTCACTTTCAGCGATACGAATGCTTTGCCTGAATACACGGGCTTGCGAATCTTGACGCGGTCGCCATCGAGGCTGATGTCAGTTGCGTCAGAGATGACACCCGTGCCCAGCAGTGTTGCGATGCGCGACGAAATATCGCGGCCAATCCATGAGTGGGGCAGAATGACGATTTCGAATCCTTTGCCTTTCACGAGATCGGCGATTGCTTTTGCGTATGCTTCGCCGTTGTATGTAGCGATTTCGCCGACGTATACGGTCTCAGCTCCGTGTTTTGCCACTTCAGGTGCCCCAGCCGCTGCGCCTGAACCAATAAGAACTGTCGAGACAGAACCCAGGGTTTTGCCGACGCTGGTGGTTTCGCGCGAAGCTTTTCTTAAAACTCCACCGGCGATTTCGCCTACTGCCAATATCTTTGCCATATTATACTCCTTGTTCCTTCAAGCTTAGATTGCTTTAATTTCTTCGCGCAGAGACTTCACGAGCTCTTTTGCTTTCGCTGCTGCGTCAGCGCCGTCGATCGTGCGGCCTGCAGGGCGCGCCGGTGGTGGTTCAAAAGCGAGAACTTCAATTTTCGTTTCTGCGCCGATGTTGACGGGCTTCGAATCGATTGGCTTTTTCTTCGATGCCATAATCCCCTTCAGAGAAGGGTAGCGCGGTTCGTTGAGACCGGCGTTTGCCGTAATGACGACGGGCAGTGATGATTCGTATACCGCTTCGCCGCCGTCTGCTTCGCACTCGATGACCGCTTTATCGCCCGAGATTTCAACTTTTTTGGCGAAAGATACACAACCCCAATTGTTGAGCGTTGCGAGAATAAGAGGCACCTGACCATTGTCAGAGTCTGAACCCTGGCGGCCTGCGAGAATGACTTTGAAATCTGAACCTTCGATGGCAGTTGCGATCGCCTTTGCGATACCGAAACTGTCGAGCATCTGGTAGCCTTCGACTTTTACGTGAATGGCGTTATCTGCACCCATGGCAAATGCTGACCGAAGTGCATTCTGCACGGAGTCATCGCCTACGGCGAGGGCAGTAACGGTACCACCTGATTTTTCTTTCATGCGAATAGCTTCTTCGAGCGCAATTTCATCGTACGGTGAAATTGTCCATTTAATGCCAGCCTCAGATATTTTTCCGGCGGCGACGTTGATCTTTGCCTCTGTGTCGGGCACTTGCTTAATCAAAACCAGTGTATTCATCCGTTACTCCTTTTAATTTTGCGTTGAAAATCGTACGCCCGAAGGGCGCACGGATTTTTAACGCGTCTCAATACTGTCTAAAACCCTTCCGAGGCTGCTGACAGACCGCCTGATGTTTCGCAGGTTGAGAGAGTAGTGTATCTCTTTTCCCAGCTTCTCAGCGCGAACCACTTTCGCCTCTTTTAACACGTGCAGGTGGTGAGAAACCGTCGGGCGGCCCACATTAAAGTAGGCGGCCAGGTCGCTCACGCACAGACTTCCGTGTTTGCCCAGCAGAACTATGATACCCTGACGGGTTTCATCAGATAACGCGCGCAAGACCTCTGTCTTGAACAGGTATATGTTCTCTGCAGATACGGTCTTGCGCTTGCTTGCGAAGCTGTTAAGCGCTTTTTCGTTCTGCATTGCATTCTGCCCGGACTTATATCCGGCTCTCTTTCGGGAACCGGATCAAACGCGTCGAAATTCATCGACGCGTTGCCAATATGGGCGAACAGAACAGGGCGAAAAGGAAAAAGCGTCTATGCTGATTCTTGCCGGGGGGAATAATTTACGCGGCAGGGCCGGCGGGTCGGGTGAGGCATGCGCATCTGGGGCCGAAATTTGCGGCAAGAAACAATTTGACGTGCGCCGTGCTCATGAGCATACCGGCCGATGACGTACAGGCAGCCAACAATCCTCATTTTGTTCTCGGTTTTGCTCGGTTCGGCCGCGGCCTGCAAAAAAAAGCCGCTCACGGGTGCGCGAACCGCTCAGCAGGCGAGTTCTGCAGATCAGCCGCTCGCATCGGGCTTTGCTCTGAAAAATGCGATCGCCATTCAGGCCGCGCCTGAAGCAAAGTCAAATGCGCTGGCGAAGTTACCGATTGGCAGCCCGGTTGAAATTTTCGCTACCCGGGTTGCCGACCAGAAAACGCCGGATACCGCGTTTTGGTACAAGGTAAAATTTCTGGCGCCCGGCGCCGCGGCACCGCTTGAGGGTTACATCAGTGAGCGCGAAGAAGTCGTGCGTGAAAATTTTCTTGTATTTCACAAAAAGGCAGAAGAAAAAGTCTGGATCGAAAACGCCGACGGAAAACAGGTCGAAAAAGTGGGAGTGCCGGGTGTCATGGCGACGACCACTGTTAACCTTCGCAAGTCACCTGCCCTGAACGGCGCCGTCATTCGCCAACTCAAGAATGGCGAAGTTCTGAAGGTTCTCGAAGTTTCAACGGCAACAGTCAAAATAGACGATAAAAATGCAGAATGGTATCTTGTGAGCGATGCCCAGGGTGCCACTGGATATTGTTTTGGCGGTTTTTTGCTCACGGGACTTTTTGATGAGCTCGCCCAACTTCAGGATGTCGGCTTTCGCTTCACGCATGGCTGGGTGCGCATTGCAGCCAACAAAGTCAAAGCGCTGCGCTTACCGGTTGGGGCAGACACATTCAACTTGAGCACGTTGCCCGGCGCCGATTCTGAGAAGCCAACGAGCGATTTGGCTAAAGGGGCATTACTGCAGGTTGACGGTGAAACGACCAAAGGCGGCGAACCCCGGTATCGCGTCGTCGTAAGATTCGAAGCCGAACCTTCTTACTTTGAGCAAAGGCATTACTACGTTCCGAAAGCTAACGTGCAATTTACCGGTGACTATTTTACAATTTCAAGCAAACAGCCCCACAAAGTTGATATAGCCCTCGCCAGAGATCTGAATCGTTACCTCAAAGGCGACGTGAATCTGCAGTGCACCACCGTTCTGCCATTTGAAAGCGGCAGCGACACCGAAAAACGCAGCTTCTACGCAATTAAGACCGCGATCGGTCATGCGTCGAGCATCTCAGAAGATGCAGGCAAATTGCATTGCACGAATGTCAATGATCGCATCTCTTTGCTGGTCGAGAAAAAAGACGACAAACATGTGATCATGGGGCGACTCGGAGGCAATGAAATCGTCTTCGTTGATCTCGATGACAACGGCACTCCCGAAGTGATCAGCGAATCATTTCAAAGCCGCGCTGGCAGCACGTTGAGTCTGTACGCGATCGGCGAAGGCCGGCTTCAGCCATTATTCGCGTGGGAAAATGATCCGGATACTTGTATTAATCTGAACATGAAAGGGAAATACCTTGTAATTTCCGGACCAGAAATTGAAGAAAGCGCAACAGTAGAAACGTCCCGGTGTTTGAGCCAAATGGTTACGCTGGCCAAAGACGGCATGTTTACGGGTATCACGTCGCAAAGCAAAGAGTTTCCCATATACCTGAAATTTGAAGGCTCAAAATTCCAGAAAATTGACAAGCCGGCAGATCTCTCTGACGAACACGGTTAGCCTTTCGCGTCGACCCCGGCGGCTTTCTGCAGCCGGTGTCTCTCGCGTTTGATCAGCGGGCGCGTGATCGCCGGCGGCAGGCGCGTTGTCATTGTCGTCAGCTGATTCAAATAATCGATGTAGAGTTCTGTTTCCACGGCCTTTGACTCTCGTGGCCACGGCAGGGTGTACTCGCGCATTGAGATATAGTCGAGTTGCGGCGGGGGCAACGTCTCTTCGCGCACGCGCCGCTTGAGTGGCAGCGTTTTGCTGGCAGTCGCCCCTGCGATGGGCTCAAAATAGTGACGGAGTTCAAGTTCTTCTGCATGATCGTACATAGAATCGGAGAGTCTCACCCTCAGAGTTCTGAAAAGATCCCCCGTGGGAAAAGCATGGCCGATACCTTGGGCATAGACCCTCAGCGTGATTTGACCTGGTGCGGTGCGCGTGACTTCGAGCCTCAGATCATTCTTCAGGCGATCCAATGCGTGCCCGCCGGGAAAGCTATGCGAAACTGCCGTGTAGGGAAAAAGGTGACAGCCGCTGCAGGTCACACTGCCGTAAAACGCAGAGCTGCGGTATTCGCTCACCGTGCTCTGCATCGGCTGCCCGGTGTAATGCAGCGCATTACCCTCGCGCATCGCCGTGGCTGCCGTGGGAAAGTTAAACTCATGGCACCCTTCGCAGAATCGTTCATCTTTCAGTCGCTCGTCGATGAGGTATGAATGGGCACGGACGCCTGAACCCGGGGCTGGCACGGAGGCCATTTTCGTCCCGGGGGTATGCGCAGGGACGCGCTGCGGCGGCACCGGCAAGGAGGCCGTCTGCGTGTCGCCTGAATGGGCACCTAGACTTGCAGCCGGTTGCTGCTTTACCAAAATCTTCCCCTCGCGCGCATGGCAGACCAGGCACGAAACGCCTTCATCTTCAAGGTAGGGCTGTTTCTCCGAGCCTGAAAGCCGCAGCGGTGCATGGCAATTGACGCACCAGGGCGAAGGCTCGCGTTCATGGCTTTCGCGGTAAAGTTCGTTGGTCAGTGCAACCCTGTGGCGGGTCTTGTTCCAGTTGCGGTAGGCGGCTTCATGGCAGGGTGCGCAGTCTTTCGATGTCTGCATCGGCGCCCCCGACTTCGGATGCGGTGGAAAATCCGCAGGCTTGAAAACCAGCGGAAAAACGCCCTTGGTGAAAAGTGGTGCAGGTTCAGGCTTGCGGCTGCACGCGGCGATACAGGCCAGCAAACAGAACAAAATCAGATGGCGCAGCTGCCGGGTCACGTTCTATCGCGCGATAACGATGAGTCCCAGTTCATCGGCACGCGCAACAAATTCTTTCGGATTCACGACGAGCGTGTGCGCGGCCTCGATCACCAGCGCCTGCATTCTGCCTTCGGCCATTGTTTCCAGCGTACGCGTGCCCACAGCAGGCAGATCAAAACGCGGGTCTTGCGAGGCTTTGGCTGTCTTACACACGACTCCTGCGCGCACTGATGCGCCAGGTTCGCCTTGCGCACGAGGCGCATCTTTTAGCGAACCCCTGCCATTAATTATTTCGCCTGCACGTCTGATGGCCGCGTCTGTGCCTTCAATCGCCTCGACCGCAAGCACCATCTTCTGAAATACGACAGCAGTCTGGCCAATGTCGAGGCTGCCGATTTTTCTGCTGAGCGCATAACCAAATTCAATGTCTTCCCGAAGCGATGCCGATTCAGCTTTTTTCTGAGTCAATTCACCTGGTTCGAGAAAACACCCCTCGAGCAGTGACTTCTGCGGTAAAATTTCAATCTGCATCGCGGTGAGCGCGCGCGCAAATTCGAGAAACAGTGTGTCGTCGCGGCGGTCGATTGCCGTGGCATAGAGAGCCTCGGCCTCTGCATCGCGCTTCACGTCTTGCAGCAGGCGCTGCTTCTCAACCTTGCCGAGCAGAATAGTTTGCGTGATCTTGTCTTCTTTTAAGTAAGCGAAGGTCTGCGCAAGCGCTCCGAGCGAAACTTTGCGTATTGCGACCGAAGTGTCTGCTGCGAGTTCAGCATGAAGCTTTGCCTCGGTAATGTGGTATACCAGAAAGGGGATATTCTTCTTGCGCGCATTCTTCGCGGCGATCAGTGGCAGCTCGCCCGCGCCGGCAAAGATCGCAAGATGTTGATCGGTTGGTTTCACCAACCGATCAACTCAATGAGAAATAATCCAGCGACTGGTAGCCGCCCTTAACCTGCTTGGCGTATTGCATCAGCAGGTCGTTGAGCAGGGTTGACGCACCGAAGCGAAACCAATCGGGGTCGAGCCAGGCGTCACCGAGCGTCTCTTTCACCATCACAAGATAGTGCAAAGCTTCTTTCGAAGTGCGTATGCCGCCGGCAGGTTTCATACCGATCTTGATGCCCGTGTCGTCGTAATAGTCCCGTATGCACTCAAGCATTACCAACGTCACAGGCATGGT
Organism: uncultured Leptospiraceae bacterium; assembly: GCA_942492915.1. Classification (GTDB taxonomy): domain Bacteria; phylum Spirochaetota; class Leptospiria; order Turneriellales; family Turneriellaceae; genus Turneriella. Next base: position 2,088,083 of record OW818662.1, on the reverse strand, counting down.
GGCGTTTACCGCCGCCTTGCCGGTCGAGGTCTTTATGAAATCCGCACCTGCCCGCATTGCAATAAAACTCGCGCGCCGCACGTTGTCGAGAGTCTCGAGTTCGCCGGTTTCGAGAATGACTTTGAGGTGCGCTTTGCCGCAGGCCTCTTTCACAGCCGCAATTTCATCGAAGACATAGTTGTATTCGCCTGACAGAAATGCGCCGCGCGAAATTACCATGTCTACTTCATCGGCGCCCATTTCGACTGAGCGTCGCACGTCTTCAATTTTGATGTCGAGCGGAATCTGCGCCGCGGGAAACGCTGTAGAAACGCAGGCGATGTGAATACCTGAACCTTTAAGCGCCTTCTTCGCAATCGGAATCATGTTCGGGTAAACGCACACAGCCGCTACCTTCGGCACACCGGGCATTTCAGAGGGGCGCATTGCCTTCTGGCAGAGCTGAATGACCTTGCCAGGGCTGTCTTTGCCTTCGAGTGTCGTGAGGTCGATCATTCGAATTGCCAGACGAATGCCTGCGAGCTTTGATTCATTTTTGAGGCTGCGTGTCTTGAAGCGCGCGACCCGCTCTTCGACGCCGACCTGATCGACTGGGGTGTACATCGGGTCGAGGGTCGGGCTCGCGTAGAGGCGCGTCGGCAGGGTCGCTTTCATATATGCGGAGGGAGTTTTTACAACCGGCGGCGTCAAGAAAAATGGCGGCGCGGCCGGCGTCATACGGGCATTATGGCATCTTGAAAGGCATTTCGCCGAGGTAATCTTTCTTGCCGATCGCGATGCCGTTATGGCGCAGAATCGCGTACGCGGTGGTGACGTGAAAGTATATATTGGGTATCGCGTGTTGAACGGCAAACTCAGCGCCCGTAAGGTATTTTCCCTCCCAGCGAGGCTGTGAGACCTTGATCGATGCGGAATCTTTGAAATCTTGTGGTGTGTACGTCGCAAGATAATCCAAGACCGATGCGATTCGGGCCTTGAGTTCTGGATACGTCTTCTCGGTGTCTTCGTGCACCGGTGCGTTTTTTCCCGTGAGGCGTGAAGCGCAGAGCTTCGCCGTATCGCAGGCAATCTGAACCTGCTTGATCAGATTAAACTGGTCGGGTGCAAGGCGCGAGTTAAGGTAAACCTCGAACTCAACTTTTTTATCCGCTGCCTGCTGGGACGCCTTCTCGAGAATACTTTCCAGATTTTTGAGTATCTTGCTGAATTGGGTGATGGTGATTTCGTAGAACATGTTTTTCCTTGCTTCAATATCATGAAGGCTTTTGCGTTAACTATTGCCCGACAGTCCGGTTGCAGCTACGCTGCCGTAAACCGGTTTTGATTCCCAAGTGGTGCAATAGTAACCGTGCTTCGTCGGCCGTTAATTGTTTTTCGCGAGTCTGACTGCTTCATTCAGGCAAAAGAGCAGAATAAGCAGCGTCAGCACGGGCGCGAGACTCAGGTATGGGTAGAGCAAGATGTAGTCTTTGTACACGGCAATTTGCATACCCAGGGATAACTGGCTTGCGCCAGTTTGTACTCCCAAAAATTCGAGGCTTGCGAGTGAAAGCACGATCGACGGCAAAGTTAGTACAAATAGATATCCGCTTTCGCGTGCGAGTTGCGGCAAGATATGCCATGAAAACACATGCTGCTTACGCGCTCCCATAACCTGCGCCATAGTAATGTAATCGTTGCGCGAAACATTCTGCAGTCGCTGCAGAATAAACTTCTGCAAGGCGGCAAATTCTGAAAGCACCAGCGCTACGACGACCGACGCGAAACCCTGCGGCAGAAAATAACCGATCGAAAGCGCCACAAAGATGCCGGGTATCGCGAGCCATGCATCGACGAGGTAGGCATAAGCCCGTGCTATCTTGCCCGGCAGCAGGTAGACCAACGCTGCAAGCGCAAGACTGAATACAAGACAAATCACGAGCGCTGCAACAGCAAGGCTGAGCGTTTGCCCTGCGCCGGCAACGACAAGAGCGAGCACCGACTGGCCGAGCGGGGTTGTGCCAAGAAGGTAACGTGTGCCCGGTGCTTTGAATGCCAGGTCGAGGTGAATTTCGGGTGAGGGCATGAGCCATTGCGCCGCCAGCGTCAGCAAGAGCGCGATGACGGCGCCATAACGAAGGTATTTCATATCAGGCCTTCAGAGTCTCTTCACGCGCAGCCAGCTGCGCCTGCAACAGAGAAGTCGTATAGACAATGGCGGCGATAACCATAAGGTTCGTGAAGATCAGGCGAATGTCGTATTGCAGCAGCGCGAAGAGCAACAATGTGCCTAAACCGTGAATCGAAAAGAGAGATTCAACGATGACCGCGCCAGAGAACAGCGAGGCGGTCTCGATCAGCCAAAAAATGACAAACGGCATCGCGCAATTCGCGAGTTTATGCAAAAATATACGGCCATGGCTGAGCGCGTAAGCACGGGCACGCAGAACAAAAATCTGCCGATCGAGCTCGCGCATGTAGTTTGAAAGCAATAGAAAAAGACGCGCCCCGAATTTGAAGGCGATGCTTAGCGCCGGCAAAACAAATGCTTTGAGCGTCGCATCGCCCCCCGAAGGCAATAGATGCATGGCAAAAGAAAAAAGCCAGATAAAAAAAATACCGATAAGAAAAATCGGTGTGGTATTGATCGCTGTCGCCAAACGTTCGAGTGTCGAAGCAGCACCGGGTGAAAATTCCGAGGCAACGAGCAGCCCTATGCCGATCACCACAGAGAAGGCGAGGCTAAGAAAGGTGAGCAAGGCCGTATTGGCGAATGCATGCTGAATCTGCACAGGTATCGGTGTGCCGCGCAGCGACTTCCAGCTAGCGATCTGCGGCAGGTCAGCGATGAACTCACTCAGTTTTGCGAAGAAACTTTTTTCCGCGAGGTTACCTAGGCTCTGCGCCGTGCCGCGTTGACCCATCATGGCTTCTTCAGCCGAGCCTTTGCGCAGGTGTTGCAGAAAGACGGTGAGCAGGGTCACAAGCATCAGTATAGTGAGAAATCCACCCAAGGCGCGAAATGCACCGACGAGAAAGCGCAGAATCATTTGAAGAGAGATCAAAAATCGTGGTCGGCCATCAAAATCGCATAAATCTGCGCCGGCAGTTGAACGCCGGGCGCGAAGCGAATGCCAAGCGCGACGAATCGGCGCGACCGCATGTCGCGCGGCTGAATCCACGCGATGTCGCCCTGAAATCGAAAGTTGAAATTTGTCCGGTCATGAATGATTTCTCCGGCGACTTTTTCGTCTTTCACGAGTTCACGACCGATGTCGGCGCTTTCAACCAGCACCATGACTCCGCCTTCAGAGATGTCGCTCATGATTGCATCTTTCACCTGCGTGCCGTCGATCGTAACGCGGTATTCAATGTACGCACCGGCGGTGACACGGTGTTGGCTGCGACGATCACTCGAAAGAGGCATGGTCTACCTTTCAGTTCAGCGTGTCGTCGTCGAGTAGTTCTTTTCCGTCGTTCTTCTCTTTGGCCTTTTCATGCCCCGCGCTTTTATCGGCGCCGGTCTGCGTTTCACCGGGGCCGGTTGCACCGCCGAGCAGCAGCGCCTCTTCAAGCGAGATCGGGCTGCCTTTGTCAGGCAGTACAAAATTCGGATCACGCAAGAATTTGAGCACGGTCGCGACTTTCTCCCGTTGCGGATCAGTTGCCGCTTCGTCGACAAATCGCTGCCAGTACTCGATGGTCTTTTTCTTGTTTCGTTCAAGGCTGAGGTATACAAAGCCGGTGTGAAAGAGCGCCTCTTTCATCGTCTCGTCCTGTTCATACGCCTTAAGGTATGAGCGTACGGCTTCTTTCGGCTTGCCGAGCTTTTCGTATGCCTGCCCGAGCCGAAACAGATCGGGCGCTTTGTTTTCATTGAGTTCAGAAGCGCGCATCAGGTGGCTCAGCGCCTTTTCATGAAACCCTTGCAGATAATAGACATCGCCGAGCAGAGAGTTTGCGCGGCCATTCTCGGGTTCGTCGTCGACGATTTTGCGCAAGAGAGCAGCGGCTGTTTCGTATTTTTTAGAAAAGTACAGTTTTTCGGCGCGTTTCAGGTTTGCGCTCTTAGGCGGATTTTTCGACGGTGGCGCTTTGGCAGCCGTTGGTGCAGCCGGCTCGGCCGTCGCGGGCGTGTCGGTAGCGGCAGTTGCTTGATCTGCTGAGCCTTGCGCAAATGCTGCGAGGCTCAGAAAAAGGCCCGTAAACAAAGAAAGATGTTTAACCACAGAGAATACGGCGGGTACGGCGTTTTTCATAGTTGGTTTCTGCGCCAGAACTTGCTGCTTCCGTTATGGTATCAACTTTTCCCGCGTGCGCCCCTTATTTGTGCGACCGTTGCATTTCGGTGTAGATTTGTTCAGCGAGGCCGAGAGTAGAAGTCTGCGTCATGGTATTGACCCGCTCGGTGAGTAGCATGTCCTGAAAAATATCTTCGGCCGAACCGCCGTGCAGAATGTCGTTCTTGCCCATATTCTTGCGCATCTCACGGAACATCTTTTCCAAAAAGAAATTCTCAAACTGGCGTGCTGCTTCGAGCATCTTCTTGCGTTCGGGGTTGTTGCCGACGTGTTCGATTATTTTTTCACGGCGCGGCGTGCGGCTGAAGGTTTCTGATGAAACCTTGCCGTCGAGGTTCTTGGGCACGAGGTCGTTCAGCATCTGCTGAAAAGACACGGTTGATTCTTTGTCTGCCTTGCCGACCCGCGGATTCTCTTTTTGTGGCAAGAGCAATGGATTGATTGCATTTAGATTCATAATATACTTAGCTCCCCGTGTAGTGCGCCTGCCGAATGGATCGCTTTGATTACATCGATTATCTCGGCTGATGTGAGACCCAGTTTGTTCAGGTTGTCGACGAGTTCTTTGACGGTCGCTCCCTCATTCAGCATGGCGTTCGCAGGTGATTTCTCGTCGCCATAGGTGTAGGCTTTCTTGTTGCTCACCTCAACCTGCATGCCGTTATGCGTCACCATGACGGCAGAGATCGCCACGTTGCCACCGGCGACAATAGTGCCTGTGCGCGTGTCGAGCACAACGCGCGTGCGTTCGGGAACATCAACCTTAACCTGCAGAATTTTGCTCAGGTAGTCGATATGGTCGCTTGCGTAGGGTATGTTCAGCGTAATCGTGCCGTCGTTCGCGAGCGCTGCGGTGTTCGCAAACTTCTTATTAATCGCCGCGACGACATTGCGCGCTGTCATGAAGTCAAAGTTGTGCAGTGACAGTTTCGAAGACTTAGTTTTTTTTGTGTCGTCGATGAGTACCGTCGGCTGAGACACTGCCTTTTCAATAATCGCGCCCGAGGGAATATGCGCAGAGTTGTGGCGTTCCTGGTTCAGGCGGTCATTCGGCGGTATCCGTTTATTGTAGACCGAAAAATTATAGAGTTGCAGGTTGTTGTTTTCACTCGGCCGGGGCAGGGGAGCTGAAACGGGCCCCTGCGCGACTGCATAGACCTGCCCGTCTGCACCCGTCAGCGCAGTCTGCAGCAGCATGCCACCGTTGAGAGCGCGCGCGTCGCCGATCGATGACACCCACACATCCACCGGGTCACCGGGTCTTGCATGCACGGGAATATTCGCGGTTACCATAACTGCAGCGATGTTCTTTGCCTGCAGCGTCTTGTCGCCGAGATCGATGCCACGGTTGTAGAGATTTTTGCGCAACGTTTCCATCGCCAGCTGCGATCGTGAATCGCCGCTGCCATTAAGGCCAATGACGACGCCATAACCCGACACCTGGTTCTCACGGTGCCAGCTTATGCGTGCGATGTCCCGTACCGTCAAGTTTAGCGCCGCCAGGCTAAAGGCAGACGAACCAATGAGAATTGCGAATGCAATTCTCATTGGTTCATTCCTCCCAGTATTTGCTTCATGTGTTCAATCAGCAGCTCTTTACGCAGCTGGTCACTGAATTCGGTCATTGTCGGCTTCGAGTTCGGGTCGGTGCCCGCAGGTGGCTTCAGATTCAATTTCTGGTCTTTCGGGAATGGTGGTTCGGATTGTACGTTGAGGCTAAGGTTGCCGATGAAGCGTGAGTCGATCGTGCCCTGACGAATGCGGCGCGCATCGACAATGCCGTTCAGCTGCACGCGCACGGGTTTGCCGTCGATATTCAGAGACTTTGTCGCCTGTACGGGAAAGTTTCCGTCGGCCTGGCGCGCGCCGAGAATACCAGTGATCTGAAAGCGGTAGGTGTCGCGCATTTTTGAGTTGTTCAGTGAACTTTTGCTGTTCGATTTGCTTTGCTGCGAATTCGTCAGAAACGGAATGTTCTTTGTATCGGGCACAAGCTTCGTCTCGAATTTCTGCGAACTGTTCCACTGGCCGTCGCTTACCAGCGTGAAACTCTCATTCACTTCGATCGCAACGATTTCGCCCTCGCGCGGTGGTGCGACGTAGGGGTTCTGATCACGCCACAGGCTTTCCTGTGGCGTGATCGGCGCTGACGCGCCGACAATTAACAACAAAACAAGTTTTGCGGCGAAGCCGCAAAACTTGTTTTGTTGCGAGTTTTGGCGGCGAGTCATTGCACCAGCTCCGCGGCTTCGCTGCTCACGAGGCGTGCGCGCAGATTCTTGCGCGTGCCCGAAAGCCGCACGTCGACAGTTTCACCGGGAAAAGCGTCCATCAGTATTACCGCGTCGCGCGCGATCTGCATATTCGCGCTTTTCAGCACGAGCTTCACCGTGCTGCCGCGGCGAATGCGCTGCGTGGGTTTGGCGGCGCCTGCAACCGGCGCATGCGTCAACACCTCGCCGATCGGTATCGCGCCGCGGGTAATTGTTATTTGGCCGCCCGAAATATTTTCAGGAATTACGCCAGCGGCCCACGCGTGCAATTCAACCTCTTTGGTTGTGAGAACAGTGCGTTCGCCCTTGAGTTCAATGCGGCAGTAGCGGTTAAGTTTTTCCATCTCACGCGCCGCTATACCTTCAGGTTGCACGAGGTCACCGAGGCACACAGTCGCCTTGGGGCTCGTGATTGAGGATTTCAAAGTTAATGTAGTTTTGTTCGCAGCGTGGGCAATTGACAGCGTCATGAACAATATTATACCCTTAGAGACGCGATTTATCGCGTCTCTAAGGAATCTAAAGCGGTTAATGATCCATGTCGCCAATCAATCCGCCTTATCTATTACCCGCGCTTGAGTTGAATAGCCGTAGACAGCATGCTGTCAGATGTCTGAATCGATTTCGAGTTGGCTTCGTACGCGCGCTGAGCGACGATCATGTTGACCATCTCTTCGGCGAGGTTCACGTTCGACATTTCGAGAAAACCCTGCAGAATACCGCCGAAGCCGCCGAGGCCCGGTGTGCCGGGAATTTCAGGGCCGCTTGCAGGCGATTCTTTGTAGAGGTTCTTGCCGACGGCCTTGAGGCCTGCCGGGTTGACGAAACGATAGAGTTCAACCTGACCGATCTGGCGTGGTATCTGGTCGTCACCGATCTGAATGCGCACTTCACCCTGTTCGTTGATGGTAAGCGTCTCAATGAGACCGTCAGGCGGAATCACCAGAGGCGGCTCAAGCGTGTAGCCGTCAGACTGCAGCACCTGCCGGCGGGAGTCGATTTTAAAATCGCCGTTACGCTGGTAGCCAAAGGTGCCATCGGGCATCAGAATTTTGAAGAAACCGACATCAGATGAAATTGCCATGTCAAGTTTATGCCCGGTTGATTGTAATGACCCCATCTGAAAAAGTTTCTGTGTGGCAGCGGGGCGCACACCCACACCGACGTTCACGCCGACGGGTATTTCAGAAACAGAAGTCGAGGGTGTACCTGCGAGTACCTGGTGTTGATAAAGAAGATCTTCGAAATCCACACGATTCTTCTTATAACCTGTCGTGTTGACGTTCGAGAGGTTGTGCGAGATTGTATCCATATGAAACTGCTGAGCGATCATGCCCGTAGCAGAAGTCCAGAGAGAGCGTACCATACCCGTTTTTCGGCCGTTTTTGGCGAAAGGGGTAGTGAATTTTGAGATAACCGCCGCGTTGCGGCGGCTATTTCAGCGTTTATTTGGCCTTGAAAGTCAGCGTCATCTTCATGCCCGGTTGGTCGAGCACCAGAGTGTCTTTAGTCAGTTTTTTGATCAGATAGAAGACAGTTGCCTGTGGTCCCTGGGCGCCTGCGGGCGTTTCCGGAGTGGGGGCTTGTACGGTGTGGATGTTCAGTCCTTTTTCGTTGAACTTCCAATCGACTGCTGTCATATCAGGTTCGGTGGTTGTCATAGCGCCATTTTCTGTAAAAGTATAGACCAGTACGCCACCGGTCATGCGGCCATTCATGGCAGCAGTCATGTTTTTACCCTTGTAAATGACCTTTTCGAGACTCCAGGTTTTGCCGAAGATGTCAGCAAAATTCTTGGGTTTTACTGCCTTGGGCGCGGCGCTGATCGCGGCCACCGCAAGACACGCTGCGAGAGCAAATCGAGAAATTTTCATAGATCCTCCTGTCGAAAGAGTAATTATCGATTTACATATCGATTAATCCGGAAATGGTGTCAATCTCTATGTTTAGGGTACTAAATTTGAGTTGGCGTGGTTTGTCTCTGTTATCGCTGGCATTTCTCAGCGCGGGTGCGTGCGGGAAACCCACGGTGATAGATGCCGCAAATGCGGAGTTGAGAATCGAGGCGACGTCGGTGCTCTTTGACGGCAAGAATGCAGGTCGCCATGCTGCAGCAAACCTCAGGGATGGCACGCTTGAAAGCTGGTGCGAAGGCGTACCCGGCAATGGCGAGGGTCAGAAAATTAAGCTGGCGTTTACCGACAAAAAAAACGGCAAGTCGGCTCTTGTGCGTTTCCAGAAACTCTATATTCGCAATGGCTTTGGTTCTGCCGGTTATTATCTGAGAAACGGGCGCGTGTGGCAGCTGAAAGTGAAGGCGGGCAAATGGCTGACCAACATAACCCTGCGCGACACAGCTGAAATGCAACAGGTAGAATTTGCGCAGGCGTTCGAAACGGATTCCCTGGAACTCACGATCGACAAGGTTTATCCGGGGTCACAGCATAAGGATACCTGTCTCACCGAGATTAGTCTTGTACCGATGCAAGGTGCGCTCGCTGCCGCGTTGCTCGAACCATTCAGCGAAGCGGTGATACGTTTTTCGTCGGGGCGGCAATTTCATCTCAGAGCCGACTACACGGTTGCTGGAGATCTTTGTTTCGGCTGCCAGCTCGAACAGCCGATCGTGAGCGGTACCTGGAAAAAAGAGCCAGGCATCATACGCATCGAGTTTTCTTATAAAAAATCGTCCGACGGCTGTGCTGGAAATGATAGCGCCCGATGCGCAGAAACTATTCTCGACGGAGACATCGTTTTGCGCCAGATTTCGCGCGACGGTGTGACAGATACCGACGGCAACACTGGCCAGATTCTAGATTGGAAAGACTGACCGTAACCGTTTTTACAGAGCTCGCATCGGGTAGCGCAAATAATTTCAGAGCTTCAGGCTCATCGCCGCGGCGACGATATGTTCGTGAGCGCGGTCGCCATCGCTGAAGCGGTATATACCATCGCGGCTCACGAAATTGCGGTATTCGAGACGCAGGAGCATATATTCTTCGGGCTGATAGTTCAATGTCGTGGTAAGACCCGCGACCTGAAAGCCGTTTGGCGTCCCCGTGGTAATCAATACCTGATCGGGGTCGAGCAGGTATTCGAGGCGCATTGCGGCGCTCCATTCGCGCGCAAAAAGCCAGCGCGCGTGCAGCGCGCCGGTGTACCAGTGGCGGTAGGCGCTGTTCGAGGCATTCTGCTGCGCCCCGGCGTCTGCCGATAGCGCGAACTGCAAGAAGCTGAGCGGGGCAAATTGCAGAATCAGGTTACTGTAAAGGCGGTATTGTGTCGTTGTGTCGTCTGGCGCGGCATTGCCTGCGAACGCATTGTGGATAATCTTGAAAGCCGGGCCGAATTCATACGATACCTGTGTGCCAAGACTCTTGTCGCGGTTGGTCGGCGTTATCACCTGCCAGCCATTCATCACGATAAGCTGCAGGTTAAGCGCGCTCGTCGCGGCATAGCTGAGCCTTGCGCCCGTGGCATAGTAGGGGGTGTTTTCGGCCATGAGCGCACGTGTGTAGTTCCAGTTTGAGTGGGATATCCAGCTTTCAACACCGATGTGGCCAAAAAAAACGCCGGCGTCTAGCCAGAGGCGGTCGAACAGCTTATACCCAACGTAAGCCTCTTGCAGATTGCGGTGCGAGAGCTGGTTCGAATAGCGCTCTGTCGTTGTTTCGTTCTGGTAGTTGGCATTCACCGAGGTGCCAAAATGCACCGCAAGACGGCCTCGCACGCGCTGTTCATCGACGGCCGCTTCGAGGTGCGCGAGGTTGATGTTGAATTCGCGATCGCGGGCAATCTGTGTGAGGTATTGCCTGTCACGCGAGGCGGGTCGGTATGCGCTGGTCGCGTAATACGTATCGATAAAGACACCCAGTTTGACCGCGGGCTTCTGCACAGCGGGCATCTGAGTCGAAACAGCGCCATTTACTTCAGCGCTTACATCCGCCGCGCACAGCATGAATACACCGGCACAAAAATAAATCCGCCTCAGCATCGCGTTCGCATCGCCGGTGCCTAAGCGCCCGGCAAGCGCATTTCTGTCTGCTCGCCGGCCAGCCTTTCGCCAGAGCTATGCGCGCTGTACGCTGTAGTCACCGAGATCGAACTTGCGCACGCTCATCACATATTCGGTCGCGAACCCCGGGTACAGCGTGGTATTGCGCCCGTCTTTGGTGTAATACCAGCTGTTGCCGCCGCCGCCCCATGTGGTCTTCTTCATTTTTTCGACGAGCTCGCGGTTGAATTCATCTTGCCTTTCTTCGCGCACGGTGACGCTCTTGATGTTGGCTTTGGTGCAGGCCTCAATCGCCTGGCGCGCATAATCCATCTGCGCTTCGGTATAGACGAGTACCGAGGTGTGCCCAGGGCCGGTGTTCGGGCCCATCAGCGTGAACAGGTTGGGAAAGCCCGCAATGCTCACGCCGCGGTATGCTTTTGCGCCGTCTTGCCAGTATGTGTTGAGATCGCGGCCACCAATACCTGTGAGCGGAAACGGAAATCCCTGCGAGGGTGATTTATAACCAGTCGCCCAGACAATAACGTCGACTTCATGCTCTTTGCCGTTGGCCACGAGGCCTTTCGCAGTGATCGCGTCGACACCGTGGTCGACGAGTTCGACGTTAGGTCTCGCGAGGGCAGGGTACCAATCGTTTGAGATGAGCATGCGTGTGCGGCCGAGACGGTAGTTGGGCGTCACTTTACGGCGAAGTTCGGGGTCTTGAATCTCGCGCTCGATAGTGCGCTTGCAGATCTTCTCAAGCAGCGTCGTCATCGGTGTGTCCCAGACGATTGCGGTGGCGAGCAGCTCGGTGATGCCGAAAATCGCGGCACGGCGAATCTTTTGCGTGATGGGCAGGTATTCGTAAATTTTCTTTTCCATCTCGCTGTATTCATAGTCTGCTTTGGGTACAATCCATGACGGTGTGCGTTGAAAAACCTTGAGTTCTTTGACGATTGGCGCGATTGCAGGCACAACCTGAATCGCACTCGCTCCGCTACCAACGACGGCGACGCGTTTGCCTTTGAGGTCGAGACCCTTCGGCCAGCTCGCGGTGTGTGCAGTTTCTCCCTTAAATAAGTCGATGCCCGGTACCGCAGGCAAGCTCGCCGCCGCAAACGGGCCAATCGCGCTGACGACAAAGCGTGCGGTCAGCGTCTCGCCGGTCGCGGTGGTCGCCACCCAGAAGCCGTTTTTCTCATCGAAGCGCGCGGCGGTAATTTTCGTATTGAATCTGATTTTACCTCTGAGGTTGTACTTGTCGGCCGTATGCACGATGTAGTTCTGAATCTCTTCGGCCTTCGCGAACATACGCGACCAGCCTGAGCCCTGTTCAAACGAGTAAGAATAAAGATGATTCGGAACGTCAACGGCCGCGCCGGGGTATTTGCTGTCTCGCCACGTACCACCGACTTCACTGGCAGTCTCGAGTATCACGAAATCTTCGATACCGGCCTCTTTCAGCTTAATTGCCATGCCGAGTCCGCTGAAGCCCGCGCCGACGATCGCGACGAGGCAATCTGCCTGTTTTTTTTCCTTTGCCATAGTTTCCTCCGGTGGCGCGTTGCATACTGCCGACGCCCGTTGACAGCATATATAAAGATCAATTTATCGTGTAAACTCAAAAGTGAACAATTGCTCACTTATAAGATGGTAAAAACTGCCAAATCGCAGCGAGTACGCCAGGCTTTGGCATTAAAGAGAGCGCAAGGGCGTGGCGTGGGTACTACAGATGCCGCGCAAAATGAGGATTTCAGGCGAAACTAAGGCGGCAACCCTGCTCATCTTTACCGCGCCCACATGAGACATAAGTCGTAAAAGCGCGCCGAGTCCCGATTTTGGCGAAATTTGCGGTCTGTCGCATAAATCCTATTTTTATTGTCACCATGACACAATTTCAAAAAATGACTGCCTGTACTTGGTGGCTATGCTCTGGCGCCTGCAGCAATACCGCTTGGTATCCTGCAAGTGCTGATGAGATGCCTGGATAACAAAACCAGTGCGAACTTTTATGATTTGAGGCTTTGTCGCCCAAACGGCCTAAAACGAATCGCAGACGATTCGACTTAGGCGCCGTGAGCGGCAGAGCCAAATATGTTAAGGAGAACGTAAATGGCAAAAGAGAAATTTGACAGAAGTAAACCACACGTAAACGTAGGTACAATCGGCCACGTTGACCACGGTAAAACCACGCTGACCGCGGCGATCACAACGGTGCTCGCAAAAAAATTCGGCGGCAAAAACAAAGCGGTTTCATACGCTGAAATCGATAACGCTCCAGAAGAGCGCGCGCGCGGTATCACTATCGCAACATCACACCAGGAATACGAAACGGCTAACCGTCACTATGCACACGTTGACTGCCCGGGCCACGCTGACTATGTGAAGAACATGATCACTGGTGCTGCACAGATGGACGCAGCGATTCTCGTTGTTTCTGCTGTTGACGGTCCAATGCCACAGACGCGTGAGCACATTCTGCTCGCAAAGCAGGTGGGTGTACCACAGATCGTAGTCTTTTTGAACAAAGTAGACATGCTGCCAGAAGGCGACCGTGCAGAAATGCAAGAGCTCGTCGAGATGGAAGTTCGTGACCTGCTCACAAAGTATGGTTTTCCAGGCGGCGAAATTCCTTTCGTTCCAGGTTCTGCTCTTAAAGCTGTTGAAGGCGATGCAGGTGACCTCGGAGAAGGCGCGATCATGAAGCTCGCTGACACTCTCGATGCATACGTGAAAGATCCCGTACGCGTTGTCGACAAGCCATTCCTTATGCCTGTTGAAGACGTGTTCTCAATCACAGGCCGTGGTACAGTTTGTACTGGCCGTGTAGAGCGCGGTAAAGTTAACGTGAACGAAGAAATCGAAATCGTTGGTATCCGTGATACACAGAAAACCATCGTAACCGGTATCGAAATGTTCCGCAAGCTGCTCGACTTCGGTCAGGCTGGTGACAACGTGGGCCTGTTGCTCCGCGGTACAAAGAAAGAAGACGTAGAGCGCGGTCAGGTGATCGTGAAGCCAGGCTCAGTGAAGCCACACAAGAAATTCTCAGGGGAAGTTCTCGTTCTCACAAAAGACGAGGGTGGTCGCCACACTCCATTTTTCGACAAGTACCGTCCGCAGTTCTACTTTAGAACCACTGACGTAACTGGTACTGTTAACCTGCCAACGGGTGTTGAAATGGTAAACCCTGGTGACAACGTGACGATCACAGCTGAACTCATCAGCCCGATCGCCATGGAAGAAGGCCTGCGCTTCGCGATTCGCGAAGGTGGCCGTACAATCGGCGCCGGCGTTGTCGGCACGATTCTCGAGTAAGAACGAAAATGGCCGCTCAGAAGATACGCGTTAAACTCAAGTCGTTCGACCAGCGGCTGCTTGATCAGTCGACTGGCGATATCGTCGGTACGGTACAAAGAACCCGCGCTAAAATCGCGGGTCCGGTACCACTGCCAACGAAGATCGAGAAGTTTACTGTTCTGCGCTCAACGTTCGTGTACAAAGATGCACGCGACCAGTACGAAATGCGTACTCACTCGCGCCTCATCGATATACTCGAACCAACAGAAGATACCATCGATGCTCTCATGAAGCTTCAGCTTCCTGCGGGCGTCATGGTCTACATTAAATCTTAAATAACGTTTTAAGAAAGGCAATAAAGGGACTGTACAATGCAAAAGGGTTTGCTCGCGAAAAAAATAGGAATGCTCAGCGTCTGGAGTGATGCCGGTGAACAAATCGCCGTCACTGCTGTACAGGCAGGCCCGTGCCCGGTTCTGCAGGTCAAAACAAAAGAGAAAGACGGCTATTCAGCCGTTCAGATCGGTTTTGACAAAGTGGCTGAAAAGCTGGTTGCAAAATCGGCAAAAGGTCACCAAAAAGCCGCAAAAGAGAAAACCGGTGCGTATTCACGCGAAGCTATTGAGCTGCGTGATTATTCAACGGACAAACTCGCCGGTGATTCAATCACCTGCGATGTTTTTTCGGCAGGCGAAAAAATCTTTGTCTCTGGCGTCAGCAAAGGTAAAGGCTTTGCCGGCGTTGTGAAACGATATGGGTTCGGTGGCGGTCGAATGACGCACGGTTCAAAGTTTCACCGTGCGCCAGGTTCGATCGGTAACAGAAAGACTCCGGGCGAAGTTATGAAGGGCAAAAAAATGCCCGGGCATAAAGGCGCGCGTAACACAACCGTGAAGAACGTCGAAATTTTCCGCATTCTGCCGGACGAAAACGTAGTGCTGCTCAAGGGTGCAATCCCGGGTGTAAAAGGCGCGACGATTTTCCTGTATCAAAACTAAGGATCTTTAAATGGCATCCCTCAAAGTATACTCAAATACCGGCAGCAGCGCCGGCGAAGCGTCTATCTCTGACAAGATCGCTTCCCTCAGGGTCAACAAGCACCTCATCTGGGAAGTCATCAAGGCAGAGCAGGCCAACGCCCGTCAGGGTACTCACAAGACCAAGACCAAGGCAGAAGTTTCCGGTGGCGGCAAAAAGCCGTGGAAGCAGAAAGGTACCGGCAATGCTCGCCAGGGCTCGACGCGTTCACCACAGTGGCGCCACGGCGGTATCGTATTCGGTCCACTGCCACGCGATTACACAGATGGTATTTCACGCCAGAAGAAGCAGATCGGCGTAGCACACATTCTGGCAGCTAAGGTTCAGGCGAACCAGGTCGTGGTCTACGACGGACTCAAACTTGAAAAGCCGTCTTCAAAGACAGCTTTTCAGACGCTCAGCAAGATTACTGAAGGCGCCAAACTGCAGACGGCAGGGCGTGAAAAGAAGAAGCTGCGGGCAAACAGCAATCAGGCCCGCCACTCGGTGGCCGTGATTATGGCCCCC
Source organism: uncultured Leptospiraceae bacterium (assembly GCA_942492915.1). Classification (GTDB taxonomy): domain Bacteria; phylum Spirochaetota; class Leptospiria; order Turneriellales; family Turneriellaceae; genus Turneriella. The sequence goes on along the minus strand of OW818662.1, from coordinate 2,072,688 downwards.
GCAGAAGTCAAAGATGCTAAATCACTGCGCAACATACCTTGGGTGAAGCCTCTGAGTTCATCGCGCATAGCAGCAAACGCGCTGTATTACAACAAGGGTCTGATTATCAGCAAGGCGGCGCTCGAAGAACTCGACAAGAAGTTCTCGGCTCTGCTCTAGAGGAAACATGAATCTGTACGATGTAATCAAAAAGCCCCTCGTTTCTGAGAAAGCAGAAGCTCTGCGTGCGCAGAACTGCTACGTTTTCGAAGTCGACCTCAACGCAAACAAGACCCTGGTTAAGCAGGCGATCCGCAAGATATTCGGTGTGACGCCCCTGAAGGTGAACACACTGGTAAGCCGTGCGGATGGAAAAGCGAACCGGTATAATGTCGGTTATTCAGGTCGCCGCAAGAAAGCATATGTTTATCTCAACAAGAACGATAAAATCGCTCTTTTTGAGGGAGTGTAAGGTAAGTCATGCCAATTAAAAGATTTAACCCCAATACGCCGACGCTGCGTTACAAGACGGTTCTTAAGTCGTCTGAAGTGACGGCGACTGAGCCGTACAAGCCGCTGCTCACGTACCTCAAAGAGACTGCGGGCCGCAACAACCGCGGCATTATTACCGTGCGTCGCCGTGGTGGCGGACATAAGCGCCGTTACCGCATTATTGACTTTCGCCGCAATAAGCTGAATATTCCGGCTGTCGTCGAAACTGTTGAGTACGATCCGAACCGCAGTGCCAATATCGCGCTTGTCTGCTACGCAGACGGAACGCGCGCATACATCATTGCGCCGCAGGGTCTGAAAGTTGGCCAGAAGATTATTTCTGGCGACAAAGTTGATATCGAAGTCGGCAATGCGGCGCCCATCGGTACACTGCCGATTGGTGCTAACATCCACAACATCGAGCTCACGCTCGGTCGCGGTGGCCAGCTTGCACGCTCAGCGGGTTCTTTCGCGATCATCACCGGCCGCGACGGAGACTACGTAATCATTAAACTGCCTTCGGGCGAAACACGTAAGGTGCACGCGCGCTGCCGCGCGACCATCGGCATTGTCGGTAACCTCGAGCATGAACTCGTCACTATCGGTAAAGCCGGCCGTTCGCGTTGGTTGGGCCTGCGTCCACGTGTGCGCGGTGTAGCGATGAACCCGGTCGACCACCCACTCGGTGGTGGTGAAGGCAAGACCTCAGGTGGTCGTCACCCGGTTACGCCTTGGGGCAAGCCAACTCGTGGCAAGAAGACGCGCAACAAGCGCAAAGCTTCTGAAAGATTTATTATTTCAAGAAAAGTTCGTACACGAGGTGGTGAATAATGTCGCGCTCACTGAAGAAAGGTCCGTTTATCGACCAACATCTTTTCAAAAAGGTTGAAAAAGCAAAAGCCACAAGCGACAAAAAGCCCATCAAGACCTGGTCGCGTCGCTCGACGATTTTTCCAGAAATGATCGGCATGACATTTCTCGTGCACAATGGCGCGAAATTTATCCCGGTCTATGTAAACGAGAACATCGTTGGTCATAAACTGGGCGAATTTGCCCCAACGCGCACGTACAAAGGCCACACGAGCCTCGACAAAAAGAAATCGTCGCCATCTGGTGGCTGATCAGGTAACAATATGGAATCAAAAGCTTCTGTAGATCAGGTAAGAATGTCGGCGCGCAAGATGCGCCTCGTAGCCAATGAAATTCGCGGTTATGAATACCCCGAGGCTGTGGACGTGCTCAAGCACATTCCCCGTAAGAGCTCACGCATCATCTTGAAGGCGCTGCTTAGCGCTGCTGCGAATGCGCGGGTCATCAATCCGAGCGTTGATGAGCGGGCACTCTTTGTGAAGAAGATATTTGTTGATGGCGGACCATTGATGAAGCGCTTCATGCCGCGCGCTCGCGGTCGTGCAGACCGTATTCAGAAAAAGACCTCAAAACTGACGATTGTACTCTCTGACGAAGGATAACATGGGACAAAAAACGAATCCGATTGGCCTGCGCCTCAAAATTACCCGCACCTGGGACAGCGTATGGTATCACAAAAAAGAGATGTACGCGAGTACATTGCACGAAGATCTCAAGATCCGCAAACACATCAAAGACCGCTTCAACAAGAGCGGTATTGTAAAGATCGGTATTGAGCGGTTTCCTGAGAAAGTGCATGTAAAACTGCACAGCACAAAGCCGGGTCTGGTGATCGGGCAGCAGGGGAAAAAGATCGAGGCGCTGAAGGCAACTTTGCGCACCATGGTCACCAAACCTCTCGAAGTGAAGATCATCGAAGTGGCAAAACCCGATGGTTCAGCGCAAGCGCTGGCAGAATCGGTTGCGCTCCAGCTTGAAGACCGTATGGCGTTTCGCCGGGCAATGAAGATGGCGCTGCGTTCTGCGATTCGCGCCGGCGCGCTCGGCGTTCGCGTGATGGTATCGGGTCGCCTCAATGGAGCCGACATGGCGCGCCGTGAACAGTACCTCGAAGGCCGCGTTCCGCTGCACACGCTGCGCGCGATCATCGACTACGGAACTGCTGAAGCAGACACCACGTTCGGTAAGATCGGCGTAAAAGTATGGATTTATAACGGCGACTATCTCGAAGCAAAAGAAACCGACGAAGACAAATATACTGTCAAACGTCGTGAGGCATAGGTAAACAATGCTCGCACCAAAAAGACTGAAATGGCGTAAGCCGCATACTCTGAACCTTCGGGGATTCTCAAAGGGAGGCAACACTGTTGCCTTCGGCGACCTGGGCCTGAAGGCCGTTTCTGGCGAGCGCATCACGGCGCGCCAGATAGAGGCCGCCCGTGTGGCGATGATGCGCCACGTGCGGCGCGGTGCCAAAGTCTGGATTCGTATCTTCCCAGACCGTCCGGTCACCAAAAAGCCTGCAGAAACACGCCAGGGCAAGGGTAAAGGCAGTGTAGAGTACTACGTAGCGATAGTCAAACCTGGCAAGGTCATGTTTGAGATGGGTGGCGCGGACGAAAAAGTGATGTCAGAAGCGCTGACCCGCGCGGCGTCAAAACTTCCGATTAAGACGAAGATCGTGAAGCGGGCCAAATAAACCATGTTGTTTGACGGTATGTTTCAAAATCAAAATATGGACTTCTCTCATGGCTAAAGCAGACAAGAAAAAAGCAGGAAAAAAGGTCAATTTCGCAGAATTGACCGAAGCGGAGCTGACTCGGTACCATTCTGATTTCAGAAAAGAACTCCAGGAGATTCGCTTTAGCATGGTGACTTCATCATACGCGAACAATGCGCGTGTAGGCACCCTGAAGAAAGATATTGCACGCATTTTGACAGTGCAGAACCAGCGAAAAGGACAGGCAGTTAAAGCATGAGCGAAGTAAAAAAAGCAAAGAAAACCGTACAAGGGCTTGTTGTATCGGCTAAAACCGAGAAGACAATTGTCGTCCAAGTGGCTTTTCGCAAGCAAGACGCGCATTTTAAGAAGACGATCCGCCAAAGCAAAAAAGTTATGGCTCACGATGAGAATAAAGAGGCGCGCGAAGGCGATACCGTGGTGATTGAAGAGTCGCGCCCGCATTCAAAGCGCAAGCGTTACTCTCTGCAGAAGATTGTTACGCGCAAAGCAGAAGAACTGCCCAAAGTAGACTAATCGTTCAGGAATATTAAGAGGCTCATATGTTACAAATGCTCTCATGGTTGAAGGTTGCGGACAATACCGGTGCACGGCAGGTGCAGGTAATTAAGGTGCTTGGCGGCTCGAAGAAGCGATATGCCGGTGTTGGCGATATTATCGTGGTAGCTGTTAAAACAGCGACTCCCGCATATGGTATCAAAGATACGGCAGGCAAGAAAGACCATAAGAAGCAAGTGCAACGCGCTGTGATTGTGCGCACGAAGAAAGAACTTCGCCGTGCAGATGGTTCATATATTCGTTTTGATGAAAACGCCTGTGCGTTGATCGACAACCAGAACAATCCGAAAGGTACTCGCATTTTTGGACCGGTAGCCCGCGAGCTTCGCGACCGGCAATTTATGAAAATTATCTCTTTGGCTCCCGAAGTATTGTGAGGACGAATGAAATCTGCTCCTGAAAAAGTGAATACGCGCCTGAAAGTGAAAGACGAAGTGATCGTCATCGCCGGCAAGAATAAGAAATCACGCGGTGAGATTCTGCGCATTGATCGTGAAAAGAAACAGGTCGTTATCAAAGGCGTGAATCTGCGCAAGCGGTTTGCGCGCCCCACGCAAGAAAACCCGAAAGGGGGAATTGTAGAAATTGAGATGCCGATCGCACTCTCGAATGTACAATATTACGATTCAAAAGAGAAAAAGCCTACGCGCATAGCTTACGGCCCCGACAAAGCGGGTAAGAAAGTAAGGCTGTCGACGGCTTCGAAACGCAAGAGGGCGTTAGATTAACCATGGCTGCAACGACTGAAAAGAAGCAGAGCCCGCGCCTGCGAACGCTCTATACAGAAAAATACCGCGGAGAACTAAAGCAAGAGCTGGGCGTGAGCTCGATCATGCAGGTTCCCGTACTGAAGAAGATTGTGTTGAACGTTGGTGCAGGTTTCGCTGTCGCCAACCCAAAGTCGCTGGACAAAGTTGTCGCAGAAATCGCGGCAATCACGGGCCAGGCGCCGGTTAAGACGCGCGCGAAAGAAGCGATCTCGAACTTCAAACTTCGCGAAGGGCTGGCAATCGGCGTAATGGTAACTTTGCGAGGCGATCGCATGTATGAATTTCTTGACCGTCTGACGAACATCGCTCTGCCCCGGGTGCGCGACTTTGCCGGGCTTAGCCCCAAATCATTTGATGCGCGTGGTAACTACAGCCTCGGTATCAAAGAGCAGATTATTTTCCCTGAGATATCTTTTGATGATGTCGACCAGATTCATGGCATGGATATTACCCTCGTGATACAATCAGAAGGCCCTGAGCATTCAACGAAATTGCTCGAGAAATTCGGCTTTCCGCTGAAGAAGAAATAGACAGGAACTCGTTATGGCAAAGAAATCAATGCTCATTAAGTCGCAGCGTAAACCGAAGTTTACCGCGCGCAAATACAATCGCTGCCCGCTCTGCGGTCGTGCTCACGGCTATATGCGCCGTTTTGAAATGTGTCGAATTTGTTTTCGGGAAAATGCGATGCGAGGCTTAATACCTGGCGTTAGCAAATCATCTTGGTGAGAAAAATATGACAAGTGATCTAATAGCAGACATGTTAACCCGCATCCGCAACGCCGGACGCGCAAACCACGAGAGCACCGAGGTGCGAATCAACAATACCTGTGAGAAAATTCTCGAGATTCTGAAGTCAGAGGGTTTTATTGAAGGTTTTGTTGTGTACAAGAGCGAATCAACACGCATGGCGAAAGTTGAAATGCGCTACCACCTCAATCAGCCCGCGTTCTCGGCGATTGAGCGCGTTTCAAAACCCGGTCGCCGTATTTATTTGCCATGGAAAGAGATTCGCCCGACCCGTAACAACATGGGTTTGAGTATCTTTTCAACTCCGAAAGGCGTACTTTCTGAGAAAGAAGCGAAATTTCAGCATGTAGGCGGAGAATTTCTCTGCCGGATCTATTGAGGATATATGTCACGAATTGGAAATAAGCCCATTGAACTGCCAGCCGGCGTCTCGCTGACAACAGCAGAAGGCGCTATCACGGTGAAAGGTCCGAAGGGAACGCTTTTGACGCCTTTTTTCCCAGGTCTGAAACTCGAGGTTTCAGGCTCGACTGCGAAAGTTAGCCGGGAAAATGATGAGAAAGATCTGCGGGCAAAGCATGGTCTGGTTCGTTCGCTGCTGCAAAACTGCGTTACGGGTACGAGTGCAGGTTTTTCGCAATTATTGATTCTTCAGGGTGTTGGTTACAGGGCGCAAAAGAAGGGCAAAGACGTCGTTTTTAGCCTCGGTTTTTCGCACGATGTGGTTTTTAAAGAACCCGCTGATGTTTCAGTAGAAGTCGTTGAGAACACCAAAGTCAAAATATCGGGCGTTGATAAGCAACGCGTCGGACAGGTTGCAGCGCAGATTCGCGGGTACAAACAGCCAGAGCCTTACAAGGGCAAGGGCATTCGTTATGAAAATGAGCATGTGCGCCGCAAAGCTGGTAAAGCCGGCAGCAAGAAATAACAGAGGGTAATATGGCATCGGTAGCAAGACTTAACAGACAGAAAGCCAAGCGCGTTGCTCGCGTAAGGGCAAACCTGCGCAGGGGAAATCGGGCCGGCAAGGCACGTATTCACTTTCACGTGTCAGGCCGACACCTGTACGCGCAACTGGTTGATGACAATGCGGGTAAAACCTTGCTTTCTTGCTCAACGCTCGATAAAGCGCTGCAAACCGCACAGGTGAAGTCATTCACCAATAAAGATTTTTCAGCCAAACTTGCACATGTGCTCGTCGGAAAGATGCAGGCCGCCAATTTGAAGCTGGATGCTGGTTATATTTTTGATCGTGGCGCAAAACTGTTCCATGGTCGGGTGAAGAGTTTTGCAGACGCATTACGGGAAAAGGGAGTCAGCATCTGACGGTAATTTATGGAAGATAACAAGCAATCAGGTCGTAAATCGGGTGGTCGTAAGAAAAACGGCCCCAAAGAAGGCATCAAGAAGAACTTGCTCGATATTGACGGGCAGACGATTGAGCTGACAGAGCGTGTTGTCAACATGGCGCGCGTTGCAAAAGTAGTGAAGGGCGGTCGCCGCTTCTCGTTCAACGCACTGACTGTGGTCGGTGACGGGCAAACGTATGTCGGGCTCGGATTCGGCAAAGCAAAAGAAGTACCCGAAGCAATTCGTAAATCTATCGAAGATGCTAAAAAGCGTGTGACGAAGATCAGAAAGAAAGGGAATACAATCCCCCACGAAGTGATCGGGCGTTTTAAATCGGCTCGCGTGATGCTCAAGCCAGGCGCGCCTGGTACGGGAATTATTGCAGGCGACTCTGTGCGCGCCGTGATTGAACTTGCTGGAATTCATGATATCCTCACGAAAGCTCTTGGTTCTTCGAACCCATTGAACATCGTGAAGGCGACTCTGAATGGTCTGCAACAGCTGCGCAGCATTGATGACGTGAAGGCACGTCGCGGCATACCATTACCCGTGCTGTTCGGCAATTATTCGAAAGTGCGGCGTGATGAGAAGCGTAAGGCGCTCGCCGCGGCAGCGACCGGTTCCGTCGCCAACGCACCTGCTGCGGCAATCACACCGGCCACCTGAGGAATGATAGAATGAAAAAAGTCAGGATTACACAAACCAGCAGCGCAATTCGCAAGTCAGACAAGCAAAAGGCTACGCTGACGGCTCTCGGCCTGCGCAGAATTGGCATGGCGCGTGAGCATGTCATGACTCCACAGATCAAAGGTATGCTGAAGAAAGTCGATTTTCTCGTCAAGGTTGAGGAACTCTCATGAACGAACTGAAGCCAAACGCTGGCGCGAACAAGCGCCGTAAGATTGTGGGCCGTGGCACGAGTAGCGGACACGGAAAAACTTCTGGCCGCGGTGGCAAAGGCCAAACCGCACGTAATGGCGGCAATATTCCCGCGCGGTTTGAGGGTGGCCAATGGCCTCTCTACCGCCGGATTCCGAAGCGTGGATTCCAGAATGCGTTCAGAAAAGAGCTCACGCCTGTGAATATCGTGAACCTGTCTCGCACCATAGCGAACGGCAAGCTTACCGAAGCAGAGATCGATTTGAAGAGCCTGAAAAGGGCCGGATTAATTCCCAAAACTACGATTGCCTGGAAGCTTCTGGGCAAAGTTGACGGCAAGCAAGTTAGCCTCGCCGGCAAGAGCATTAAGGTGAATGCGGTGAGTGAAGCGGCAAAAAAACTCGCTGAAAGCGCCGGTGCCCGCATCGAAGTTATTGTTGAAAAGAGCAAAGTGCTCGTGAAGCCAGCAAAGAAATAAATCATGATACGTGCCATCGTAACCATTTTCACTGTTCCCGATTTGCGGAAAAAAATCTTGTTCACGCTTGGCATGCTGCTGCTCTTTCGCATAGGGGCGCACATCACTGTGCCGGGCCTCGACTTTCGTGTGCTGCAGGATTATTTCAGCAAAGCTGCGGGTGGCCAGAGTGGCAATCTGACAGATTATATTGACTTGTTCGCCGGTGGCGCATTTAAGCGTCTTTCGGTGTTTGCGCTCGGTATTATGCCCTACATTTCGGCCTCGATCATCATGCAGATCATGATGGTTGCAGTACCTTCTTTGCAGCGCCTCGCCAAAGAGGGTGATTTTGGCCGCCGCAAGATCAACCAGTATACGCGGTATGGCACTGTCTTGTTGTGCGCATTACAGGCGTATGGTATCACTGTATACATAACATCCCTTCACTTCGAAGCGCTTCAGGGCAATAAGGGCATGCTGATTCCCGGTGGTCCCGGTGCGGGTTTCACAGCGATGACTATTTTGACGATCACAGCAGGCACCATCTTGTTGATGTGGATGGGCGAGCTGATGACCGAGCGTGGCATTGGCAACGGCACATCTTTGATTATTTTCGCCGGTATTATTGCCGGAGCGCCAGCTGCTCTGGGTCAGTTTCTGGGTGACATCCGCAGCAACCAGGCAGATGCGATTCTCGCGCTGATTCTGCTTATACTCTTCATCGCAATGATTGCGATGTCAATCTTACTCAGTGAAGGCCAGCGGAAGATTCCTCTGCAGTACGGTAAGCGTATTGTAGGCCGTCGCATGGTACAGGGCGCGAGCCAGACATTGCCAATTAAAGTAAATGCCGCCAATGTTATGCCCATTATCTTCGCATCGTCACTCATGATTTTCCCTTCGCAAATTGCGAGCTATTTCGGATCGCGCTATCAGGGTTTTGCCGAGACCATTCAGAAGTATCTGGCACCAGGAACGATGACCTATTTCATTATCTACATCATGCTGATTCTTTTCTTTGCCTATTTTTACACGACGATTCAGTACAATCCAAAAGAGATTGCTGAGGCACTGAAGAAGAATGGTGGATATATTCCTGGAGTCAGGCCGGGTGCTCATACAGAAGAAACACTGGAGCGTATATTGAACCGAATCACGCTTTCAGGTGCCATCTTTCTCGCCTTTGTTGCAATTGCGCCCGATATTTTTATCAAACTCTGGAGTCTTGAGAAGTACTCACAGCTGATTCATCTTTTCGGCGGCACATCATTGCTCATTACCGTAGGTGTGGCGCTCGATACCCTGAAGCAGATTGAAAGCCAGCTGGTGATGAGACACTACGATGGCTTTATGGACCGCGGCAAGAAGTCTGCAGGTCGCCCCCGGGTGGTTCGTTAATGGGGACAGGCGATTCACAACGTCTGCAATTGATTTTTCTTGGCCCCCCGGGAGCCGGTAAAGGTACACAAGCCAAGATATTTCTTGATCGAAGCGGCATTGTACAAATTTCTACCGGTGATATTCTGCGTGCCGCGGTGTCAAAAGGTACCGACCTAGGTAAACAGGCAAAATCATTCATGGATAAAGGGGAGCTTGTCCCTGATTCGGTGGTGATTGGCATAATTGAACAACGCATACAAGAAAGTGATTGCGCGAAAGGCTTCGTGCTTGATGGTTTTCCGCGTACGCTCGAACAGGCTCGCGCACTTGATGCAATCCTCGAGAAGCTGAATATTGAACTAAGTCATGTTGTGAATTTTGAAGTGCCCGATGAGGAGCTTGTGAAGCGACTTCTGGGCCGGGCAGAGCAAGAAGGCCGTTCTGATGACAACCCGGATTCGATCAAGAACCGTCTGCAGATTTTTAAAGAAAAAACACAGCCGTTGATTCAATACTATTCCGATAAGAAGATTCTGCGCCATATCAATGGGTTGGGTACTACTGCCGAAATCGCCACGAATGTTCAGAATGTGGTAGGGGTTTGATGTGGCAGTACGCATCTATACCTCAAAAGAAGTCTCGCAAATCATGGAATCAGGCATGATCTCGTTCGAAACGCATATGCGATTGAAAGACCATATCAAACCCGGTGTTTCGACCGCTGATCTGGACGAGGTGGCACGCGAGTATATTTACTCGAAGAAGGCAAAGCCTGCGTTTTTGGGCCTCTATGGTTTTCCGGCGTGCATTTGTACGTGCCTGAATGACAGCGTCGTTCATGGTATTCCTGACAAAAAAACGATCATCAAAGAAGGCGATGTCGTTAGCATTGACCTGGGTGTGAGCTTCAACGGATATTTTTCTGACACAGCGTGGACATGGCCGGTGGGCGAAGTCTCTGAAGAAGCCCGCCAGCTCATTACCGTGACGCAGCAGTGCATGTTCAAGGGTATCGCTGAGGCGAAAGTGGATAACCGCATTGGAGCGATTGGCGAGGCAGTGCAGAAGCACGCGGAGTCCAATGGCTTTGGTGTCGTTCGCCAGCTGGTCGGTCATGGTATCGGACGTGCGATTCACGAAGAGCCGCAAGTACCCAATTATGGACGCCGCAAAGACGGTATTAAGATTCGTGCAGGAATGGTGCTCGCGATTGAGCCGATGATCAATGCGGGCACATACGATGTTTTTACGGATTCAGATAAATGGAATGTGCGGACCAAAGACGGTAAACTCAGTGCCCACTTTGAGCATACCATTGCGGTAACCAGTACAGGTCCGGTCATTTGCACGATGCCCAAAGGTGCAAATGTCAATGTTTTTGAAATGATGGGCAGCAAGTCCGCAGCAGCCGCGGTAGTCGAGTCAGTTGGAGCAAGTGCATGAAAGTCAGAGCATCAGTAAGAAAAATTTGTCCGCAATGCAAGGTAATACGCAGAGCGGGTATCATACGCGTCATTTGTAAATCAAATCCGCGGCATAAACAGAGGCAGAGGTAAAAATGGCACGTATTGAAGGTATTGACTTACCCAACCAGAAACGGGTTGTCATTGGATTGACATACATCTATGGCATTGGGGACAAAGTAGCCAATGACATCGTTGCGAAGGCCGGGATTCCGCTGACCAAGCGGGTGCACGAGCTTTCTGAAGAAGAAGTCGGCAAGATCAAAAAGATTATTGATGCAGACTACACCGTAGAAGGCGCGCTGCGATCAAAAGTTCAGCTCGACATGAAGCGGTTGGTCGATACAGGATCTTATCGAGGGTCACGCCATCGCAAAGGTCTGCCTGCGCGCGGGCAGCGTACCAAGACGAATGCCCGCACACGTAAAGGCCGTCGCCTGACGGTTGCAGGTAAGAAATCTGCACCAAGCAAGGGTTGATAAAAAAGGAATAAAATGAGCGAAGAAGTAAAAGAAGCAGCTGGCGAAGAGGCCAAGAGCAAGAAAATCAAAGACAAAGGCCGTGTTCCGCGCGGTCGAGTGTATATTAACGCCACCTTCAATAACACGATCATCACGATCACCGACATGAATGGCAATTCTATCGCCTGGGCGTCGGGTGGTTCGCTCGAATTCAAAGGTTCGCGTAAAGCGACTCCATACGCAGCACAGCTTGCTGCCCGTTCGGCGCTGGACAAAGCGCGTGAGCGCGGCCTGCATGAAGTAGAAATATACGTCAAAGGGCCCGGAGTAGGTCGCGAGCAGGCAATTCGCACGCTCGCTGCTTCGGGACTCAGGGTCAGCCTGATTAAAGACACGACACCCGTGCCACACAACGGGTGCAGACCGCGCAAGAAGAGAAGGGTTTAAGGTAACAGAGGAAAAATGGCAAGAGCAATCGGACCAGCTTGTAGATTATGCAGACGTGAGGGACTTAAACTGTTTCTCAAAGGGCAGAAGTGCATGACTGACAAGTGTATTTTTAACAAGAGAAAGAATCCTCCAGGGCCCCCGCCTAAGAGAAAGCCAAAGATGTCAGGTTACGCGACACAGCTGCGCGAAAAGCAGAAGGTTAAGCGTGTATACGGTATTCTTGAACGGCCGTTCCGTAACTATTTTGAATCCGCATCACGCCAACGGGGCATCACGGGAGAGAATCTCTTGATTCTGCTCGAGCGAAGACTCGATAACGCACTTTACCGCATCGGTATCGCTTCGTCGCGCGCACAGGCCCGTAACTTTATCACTCACGGACACATTCAGGTGAACGGTCGCCGTGTGGATATTCCCAGCTTTAAGGTCTCAATCGGTGACACAATCGGCCTCGGAGAGAAACTGAAGACCAACAAAGTTATCGCCGAGAATACCGAGATGTCGAAGAATGCAGGTCTTATCGCCGACTGGATGGAAATGGCAGAAGATGCGAAGTCAGCAAAAGTAGTCAAACTACCGTCGCGCGAGAATGTTGACATTCCAATCAAAGAAAACGTGATTGTGGAATTGTACTCTAAATAATTGAGGGAAGAACACGAGATGGCAAAAGCAGCACCGAAAAATTTACTGAAAGGCTTAAAGCGCCCCAAGTCAGCTGAGTTTCAGCACGTGGAGACGCGACCGGATTACGGTAAGTTCGTCGCCGAGCCCTTCGAAAAAGGTTTTGGTGTCACGATCGCAAACAGTCTGCGCCGTGTTCTCATGTCTTATATCGAAGGCGCGGCAATTGTCGCTGTCAAGATCGAAGGTGTGAGCCATGAGTTTTCAACGATGCCCGGCATCAAAGAAGACGTAACGCGCCTGATCTTGAACCTCAAGCGGGTTCGTCTGAAGATGGAAGGCCAGGGGCCGTTGACGCTTGAAGTCGAAAAAAAAGGCGCGGGCGTGCTGATGGCTGGCGACTTTGCAGTGAGCAACAGCGTCGAAATCATGAACCCTGATCTCGTGCTCGCTCACATGAACGAAGACGCGAACCTGAAAATGACTCTGCAGATCGACAAGGGTCGGGGCTACCTGCCAGCAGAGATTACTAAGAAAATGATCGATGAGGTTGGAGTTATTCCCATCGACGCGCTTTTTTCACCGATTACAAAAGTTAACTTCGAAATCACAGAAACGCGTGTTGACCAGCGTACGGACTACGACAAGGTCACATTCGAAATCTGGACAGACATGACGATATCGCCTGAAGACGCGATGGCGTATGCTGCTAAGATTCTCAAAGAACACCTGACAGTATTTATCAATTTTGCTGAAGAAATGTACGAAGAAGAAGAGGAGTTCGACGAAACCGACGAACGCCTCAAGAAGGCCATGCAGGTTGCACTCGAAGACATGGAAATGTCTGTCCGCAGCATAGCTGTGCTGCGAAGCCTCGATATGCGCAATGTGAAAGACATTGTAACACGCTATGAAGACGATCTGCGTAAGAGCAAACATTACTCTGACAAAGTGCTTCTGCAACTGAAAAGCAAGCTGGCAAACATGAATCTTGCTTTCGGAATGCGCGACAGCCGCTAATCAGAAAGGGACGGAGAGAAAATGATCAAGGGCAATAAAGTAAAACACCTTAACAAGAAAGTCGGTCATCGCCAGGCGATGCTCGGCAATCTTGTGCAATCGTTGTTCTACCATGAGAATATTACGACGACGGTTGCGAAAGCAAAGGTGGCAAGGCAGATTGCAGAGAAGCTGATAACCCGTGCGCGTGAAAACCAAAAGGCAACTCTGACGCCTGCCGAGAAAGTTCATAATCTGCGCGAAGCCGGCAAGATTATCACCGACAAAGAGATATTGCACAAACTCTTTGATGACATTGCTCCCCGGTTCGCGACCCGTCCCGGCGGCTACACGCGTATTCTGCGCGTCGGCCAGAGGATTTCTGACGCATCTGAAATGGCCGTTCTGCAGCTCGTAGAGAGAAAAGAACTGGCTCAGCTCAAAGAAGATCGTTCTAAGATTCGTGCGGTACGCCGTGCGAAATCAACGAAGAAGACCGCGGAGAAAAAGCCCGCGGAGCCGAAAGAAAAGAAAGCGAAGAAAAAGTAACTTTTGATCCGCATTTAGGCACAAAAACGCGCCCGCGAGGCGCGTTTTTTTTTATCCAGATGAAGACCTCAATCCCGCATTCTTGTTGAAGCGGCGTATCGAAAACCAGCATTCTCCGCATAGTGCGTCGGAGTAAATATGTCAGTAAAAACCATTAACGATATCAGAAGATCATTCCTCGACTTTTTTGAATCGCGCCAACATCTTAGGCAGCCCAGTGCCTCATTGCTGCCAAGTCAGGACCCGACGCTGCTCTTCACAACGGCAGGCATGGTGCCGTTCAAAGATTATTTTTCAGGCTTGCGCATGCCGCCAGCGGCTCGACTCGCTTCGGTACAGAAATGCCTGCGAACTACCGACCTGGAATCGGTGGGCAAGACGAAGCGGCACCTTTCTTTTTTCGAGATGCTCGGAAACTTCAGCTTCGGAGACTATTTCAAGAAAGAGGCGATCGAGTTTGCCTGGGAATATTCAACGCAATTCTTACCCTTTGAAAAAGAAAAAATATGGATCAGTATATTCGAAAATGACGATGAGGCCTTTGAAATCTGGAACAAACATATCGGCGTGCCGGCCGACAGAATAGTACGGTTGGGTCGGGCTGATAATTTCTGGGGCCCGGCAGGTGAAAGTGGGGCATGCGGACCTTGCAGCGAGCTTTACCTCGATCGCGGTGAAGAGTTTGGTACTGATGAGCAAAACCGTGCGCCGGGTGGTTCGGGTGACCGTTTCATGGAATTCTGGAATCTCGTTTTCAATCAATTTGATTTCCAGAAGGGAGAATACCTTCCCTTAGCGCAGACGGGCATTGATACCGGGGCTGGCCTCGAGAGACTTGCGACGCTTGTGCAGGGGGTCGATTCGGTCTTCGATACTGACGAGTTAAAGCGCCTGCGTGAAAAAGCCGGTCAGATTTTTTCTGCTGAGTATTCAGCGGCGAACGTGATTCCGCTGCGGGTGCTCACAGACCATATTCGTACATTGACATTTGCGATGTCGGACGGCATTTTTCCATCGAATGAGTCACGCGGCTATGTACTGCGGCGCGTGCTGCGGCGTGCGATGCTGTTCGGACGCAAGTTGGGCCAGCGAGAGCCTTTGCTTTATAAACTCTGCGACACGGTAAATGAAATCTACGGGGGCTTCTATACTGAGTTGCAACAGAATACTGCCTCTATTGCGGATTATATAAAACAAGAAGAGACGCGCTTTTTACGAACGCTCGATTCAGGTGCTGAACGTCTTGAGCAACTATTGGCGCAGCATAAACGTTCAGGGGGCAGCGAACTTTCGGGACGTGACGTTTTTCAGCTTTATGATACGTTTGGTTTTCCCCTTGAGATGACTGTCGAACTGGCCGAGCTTGAAGGGGTACAGGTAGACACGGCAGGGTTCAAGGCTGAGATGGAAAAGCAGCGCGACCGCGGCCGTGCTGCATGGAAAGGTGCGCTGGAGCTTCCAATTGATAAGTCGTTTAAGACTGAATTCAGCGGCTATGCTGATTTGACTTCCCAGTCGAAGGTCTTGTCCATTCTGAACGGCAACGCCAGCGTTTCTTCAGTTAATGAGAACGACGGTAAAGACCAACTTGTTTTTGTGCTGACAGACACGACACCGTTTTATGCCGAGGGTGGTGGGCAGCTCGGTGACAACGGCTTTATCAAATCGGCGACGGGGGAAGCGCGGATAGTTGATTGCCGAAAGCAGAATGATGCGTACGTGCATCTGCTGTCAGACATCGAAGGAACAATTAACGCCGGCGATACGGTAGAGCTGCTTGTCGACCGCAGCCGTCGTGAAGCGTTGCAGCGACACCATAGCGCAACGCACCTGCTGAACGCTGAACTGCGGAAATTGCTCGGTAACCATATCAAGCAAAGCGGATCGCTCGTGCATCCGGACTATTTACGATTTGATTTCTCACATCCCAAGGCACTATCTGCCGAAGAAGTGGCTTCGGTCGAAAACGCGGTAAACTCGGCCATCGCCGCCGACGTACCGGTGGCAACGAGCGTCTTGCCGAAGAACGAAGCCGAGCAGCGCGGGGCTGTCATGACATTCGGTGAAAAATACGGCGATGTGGTGCGCGTCGTTGAAATGGGCAGTTTTTCGAGCGAATTCTGCGGCGGCACGCACGTCGCGCGCACCGGTGACATCAGTACGTTTCTCATTCAGAAAGAGTCGAGCCCGGGCGCTGGCAACCGCCGCATCGAAGCCGTGGCAGGTAGTGCCGCGGTGGAGCTGCTGCAGCAGAAACTGAGCGAAATTGAGAACTTGCTTGCGGCTGATATCGCGTCAGAACAGTTGAAGCCGCTCGTGAAGCGCCTGCAGCTTCTTCAGGGCGAAAAGGCGGCAGCACTTACGATATCCTCATTATGGCGCTCTGCGCTTGCTCTGGCAAACGAAGTTCAGCAGCACCTGACAGAGCTTAAGAAACAGCGCAAGAAGCAAGACCAGGCGGTAGCGGGCGCAGATAGCTCGGGTCTGGTCGACAGTATCGTCGGCAAAATTCAGTCAGGCGCACGCGGGCTCAGGTATGCAAACTTTACCTCGGACAACCTGCAGATTGCCGAATTAAAATCGCTGGCCGACAGGGCGCGCGAAAAGGATGCCGCGGCCCTGTATCTGCTGTTTTCGGCTGTCGGCGACGAGAATATATTCGTGATTGCCGCCTCGCAGGCATATGCCGCGGAAAGAAGCTTACAATTGAACGCCCTGCTAAAGTCGGCTGGTGCTAATTTGGGCCTGAGTGGCGGTGGAAAAGCCGAGCTGATCCAGGGGAAAATTCGCGGCCCGGTCGAACCGGTCGTCGAATATTTTATCGGGCTCGCCTAGTATGGTTGTTGGCGTCGGCATCGATATCTGCGAGAACGATCGCATTTCAGAAATGCTTGCCAAATACCACGAGCGCTTTTTGAACAGGGTATTCACGCCCGATGAAGTTGAGTACTGCCTGAAAAAGAAAGACCCGATACCGCATCTCGCGGCGCGCTTTGCGGTCAAAGAGGCGTTCATCAAAGCGCTCGGCATGCCGCGCGATCTCACGATTTCATACCGCGATGTGGGGCTTAAGGGCAGCGAGGGCAAGAAAGATATTCACGTGACAGGTAAGCTGGCCGTCATGCTTGCATCAAAGACTGTCACCAACGTTCTCTTCAGTATTTCGCATGCACGCGATTACTCCAATGCATGTGTCATTCTGGAAAGAGGTCCGGGCGCAGTCACTGACGGTCGGCACTGACTCCAATGGCACCGCCAATCGAACCGCATCTTAAGCTCGAAAAGGATGAAAGAGAGCTGCAGGTGCGACCAGCGCGCCTCGTCGATTTTGTCGGCCAGCGCGATATCGCTGAAAATCTGTCGGCCTATCTCAAGGCGGCGCTGGTTCGTCGCGAACCACTCGACCACGTTCTGCTCTCAGGTCCCCCGGGCCTCGGAAAAACCACGCTGGCCCGAATTATTGCAAATGAAGCCGGGGCGCGGTTTTCTCAGATCACTGCGCCTAATATCAAACGGCCCGGTGACCTTGCCAAAATTCTAAGCGGCCTTGGCGAACACGATGTACTTTTTATCGATGAAATACACCGGCTGCCGGCGCCGGCAGAAGAGCTACTCTATGGCGCGATGGAAGATCGTACGATTGATATCGCGGTGGGTGACGGGACTCTCGCGAATTCGGTGCAGATTACCCTGCCGCCGTTTACTCTGGTCGGCGCAACCACGCGCCCCGGTGATTTGACGGCACCGCTCAGGGATCGTTTTGGTATAAGGTTTCATCTTGAATTCTACCGCGATGAGGATATAATAACCATACTCTCGCGCGCGGCGGATATCTGGAAAATACAGATGACCGCCGAGTCGCGCGCTTCTGTCAGCCGTCGTGCGCGCAGTACCCCGCGTATCGCCTTGCATCTTTTGCGGCGCGTATGGGATTACGCCCTCGCCGAGAGCGGTGACCTGTCGCGCCAGATCGACGACGCGGCAGCGGAGTATGCGTTTGGCAAAATGCAGATTGACGCAGAGGGCATGACCAGGCTTGATCGTCAACTGATGCAGAGTATTGCCAAACATTATCAGGGTGGTCCTGTCGGGCTGAAGCCCTTATCAGCGATTCTTGCCGAAGACCTCACGACTCTCGAAGATTATGTCGAACCCTACCTGGTGAGGCGTGGTTTCATTCGGCGCACTCCGCGCGGGCGAATGCTGACCCCAGAGGCGTATGCACATTTGGGAATCAGCGGGTCGCCATCGGGCCTGTTTGAACCCTGATTGTCGTCCCCGGGCAGTTGGTGAGTTTGCCCTGAGGTTTTACGATGTATAAGCCATATTATTTCATCTTGATCGCGGCCATCGCTCTCTCATCCCAAATCTCTGCGCTTGAGGTTAACCCCGGGTTCACCGGTGAACCCGGCGGTATTCAGGAAACTCAGGAATCAAAATTCCGACGCGGCGAAGTGGTTTTCTTCATTTCGTATCCGTTTACATTTCTCGGCTCACTGGCCGTCTACAGTCTTGCGGGTTCTGGTATGCGCAGTCTTGAATCAGGGAAAAGTGACTTTTCACCCACCGGCGCCGGCTTTTTCGGCCTGGTAGCCGTCACGGCAGCCTTTTTCAGTTTTGGCATTGCGATGAATGATTACCAGTCGATACAATCCGAAACGCGCAGCTACGACGGCAAAAACACCGAATACCTGTCTTATTCAGTACGATTCTGACCGGCAGGGCCTACTCAGGTTCTGCGCGGCGCGCAAGGCTGAAAAAGAACAGGGAACTCAGCGCTCCCATGATCACGAGAGTTGAAACGCCACCGATCACCGGCAGGTTCCACTGCACGGGAATCAGGTCATCACGCACGAGAAAAACCGCTGCGGCACAGAGGCAAATGATACCCATAGTACTGAAATGGTTGCTGCGTTCGCGCGTCTCTCTTTCAGGCGGACGCGTCACTTCAATCTGAAATTTTCCCGACGAGATCATGCCGATGGTTTTGAGTATCTGGTCGGGAATCTTTTCTGCATACTCGAGATAATCGGGTAGCGCACGCAGAATCGATTTTCCATAGCGTGCGAGCGACATCTGCTCCGCGAAGATTTTTTCCATCATGGGACGCGAGACCTTTGCGAGGTCCATCTTTGGGTCGAGTATGGCGCCGACAGCCTCGATGGTGATAATACACTTTGAAGACAGTACAAGGTCACCGTGAAAATAAAGGCGGTGTTTTGCGCCGATGTTCATGGTATCGAAGATGAGCCGACCGAGCGAATATTCTTTGAATCCCGCGCCTGACCAGCGCTTGATTTGTTCAGCGAGTTCAAGTCTGAAACCTGCTACATCCGCACGTCGCCCTGGTTCTGTCATTTTCACCAGATAACTCGTGGCATGGTCGAATTCGCGAATGACCATGAAATAATAGTACAGAAACATGTTGTTGCGCGTTTCGGGGGTGAATGACCCGATCATGCCGAGGTCGATGAGGCAAATCTTGTTGCGGTCGACAATGAACATGTTGCCGGGGTGCGGGTCGCCGTGAAAAAAGCCGTCGATATAGAGCATTTTGAGAACGGCCTGCGCTCCCCGAGCTGCAAGTTTTGGTCCGTTGATGCCGAGTCGTTTTAGCTTCTCGCGATCGTCAGGTTTGATGCCATCGACGAATTCCATCGTCAGAACACGCCGCGAAGTGTAGTCCCAGTAAATCTTAGGGAACATGATATCGTCCCATTCCGCGAAATTTTCGCGGAACATATCGGCGTGTTTGCCCTCTTGCGCAAAATCGAGTTCGCGCATCGTGTATTTTGCAAATTCTTCCACGAAGTGTACGGGGCGATAGTCGCGAATTTTTGGAATGCGCTCCATGAAAAACGCAAGCCGTCGCATCACGTTAATGTCGTCGCTGATAAGGCGGGTAATTCCCGGACGCTGCACTTTAACAACGACCTTCTGTCCCGACCGCAATTTTGCTATGTGTGCCTGCGCGAGCGAAGCCGATGCGACCGGTACCTCGCTGAATTCGGCAAATATATGCCGAATGGGCATATTAAACTCGGCTTCAATGACGCCTTTGGCTTCCGAGTAGGGTATGGGCGGCACCTGACTTTGCAGCTTTCGCAGCTCTACGGTAATACGCTCGGGCAGCATATCATCGCGCAGAGAGAGAATCTGTCCGAGTTTTACGTAAGTCGGACCCAGGCGTTCAAGGGTGCGCCTGAACTGCACGGGAAAACGAGCAAAGTTTTTCGGCCTGCGAAAAATGCGGCGCACAAAACCGGCGACAAAGCGGCGGGAAAACGACCGGGGCCTGAGTCCCCGTGGACGATATAGGTACGATATGAAGACGTCGATAAGCAAATCAACGACGATCGAATTGACCGCAAGCATTCGGCGGATTTCGTAATAGGCGCGGCGCATCCGTTCTGAAAAATACAGCCGCGACGCCCCTGTCAAGATATAAACAGAATTCTGGGCCGGCGGGGTTGCTTTTAGTTGCCAACCTGTAAGCAATGATCGACATACCCCATGCGGCGTTGGCTCATCAAACATGAGCAGAAAGAATTACCTTTTGTGATCTCTGAGGGGCGAATCTCGTCAGGGCTTTTTCCGCAGAACGACGGCATCGCTTCGTTTGCGGTCGCACCCTCAGCAGCCCGGTCACCCGGCAATCATGTCACTCTTGGCGAAAAAACGTACCGCGTTGCGCTGGCACAGAAGGGAACGCAGATCATGTTGAACATTGACGGCATGTTTTACCGGCTGCAGGCAACGCAGCTGCGGTCAGAATCTGCCGCAGGGTCTTCGGCGCTCGAGATTCGCAGTGAAATACCAGGGCGGATTATCAAAGTTCTGGTTCTCCCCGGTGACGAAGTCAAACCCGGACAGGCTGTGATTGTGCAAGAAGCCATGAAAATGGAAATCACGCTTGTTGCCGGCGCGGCGCGTCGTATCGCTGAAGTCTACGTCGAGCCGGGAGCGCAGGTGACTGCAGATGCAGTTTTGATACGATTCACAGATGACAATGAAAAGTAACAGATCACCCGCAGTGCACACACATAATCCGGCGCAAAAGCCGGCAATCAGGCACCGCGTCGCGGGCATCTTCGCGCGGGCGGGAAAAATCCTGCTCGTTAAACACCGTAAGGCCGGTCGCGAATATTATCTTCTGCCTGGCGGTGGCCAGGAAATCGGCGAATCGGCGATAGAGGCTTTGGCGCGCGAATGGAAAGAAGAGCTGAGTCTCGATGTCAAGGTCGGGCGTTTTTTATTCTGCGGCGAATCGGTTCCATCAGAATTGCGGCGCACTCAGGTATTCCAGATGGTTTTTCAAATAGATTCGATCGATGGTAATATTGAAGTACACCATGAGGGCGCCCTTGCCGGTTATGATTGGGTGCCTATCAACGGCCTCGCGGATATTGCATTTTTTCCAGACTGTCTGCCGCAGGTGAAAGCATTTTGTCGTGGTGAAGAGTACGCCGTTTACCAGCGCTACCGGTGGCTGACTTAGTTGCATGAGTCTTTCGGGCCGATACTTCATATCTCTGGCGCTGCTCATCGTCGCGGTGACCGCCTGGTTTGGTGAACGCATTGTCGTGCGACAGCGCGTCGCCGAACTTGCGGGCAACCGATTGACAAGACTCAACGCAGACCTCACGGCGCTCGACAGCGTTGTCGATGCGCGAAACAAGAATGGCGACTATTTCAGATTTCTCGGTGCCAGACCGGGTAAAGATTCTGACGCGGCCTGGCTGAACTCGAATACGGACCTGGTTGAATCAGCCGTGCTGCTCGACCGTAATTACGCCACCATCGCGCGTTCTGGCCGCGATCTCGGCGCCGATGAGCGCGCACTCGTCAGGCAGCGGCTCGCCCGCAGCGTTCTTGCCGAAAGGGCCTTAATTCGCCGTTATATTCTTACCGATTTCGACGGGAAGGGTATTGCGTATCTTGTCTTGCTGGTAAGGCCCGATCTGAAGAATGCCAGCTCGACGCTGTTTGCCGCGAGTTTTGACTTTTCTGTCATCGCTTCATTTTCGCGCGATACTTTCAACGAATCAGAGAAAAAACTGGTTTCGGCGCTGCTGGTGCGCCAGAACGAAAAGGTACATGAATTCACGATTCGCGGCAGGCGCCTGGCGTCGGTCAGGCGCGTCTTCATGACCGAGAACGTCGCTCTTTTTCAGGTAGCGCCCCTGCCTGCGATCTATGAATACTTCAGTACCTACCTCTTCTTGCTCGTTGTTTTAGGCTCACTCGTGTCCATTTGGCGCGGACTTGCGGAGCAGCGATTTACCCGGCGCGAACTTTCAGAGCGCACGCTGCATGGGCTAAAATCGGCGCTCGGCGCACGCGAACAGGCTATGGCCGAAATGTCACGACTCGCTGATCCAGAAGGTGGTATCCGCGAGAAGCTCGTGGCGGCTGTCGACAAAGAGGCCGAAATCGAAGACCGACTGAATGCCGTGCGGGCCGAAACAGTGCCCGCCAAAGAGCAGCCGCCTATCGTGATCGACATCATGCCCGAACGTCGGCAATTTCGGTTTATGAATCCGGCTCGCGTTGTGTCAGCGACCGCGGGCGCTGTTAACCTCAGTGACCGAGAGCGAAAATTGCGCCAACGCGCTTTCAGCACCGAACTCAAGGGGCTTATGGAGGCCCTCGCGCAGCCGCCCGAGAAGGCTGGGGCCGACACCGTAACCGATAATACAGATCTCATGTCTGAGATTGAACGATTTGAACGGGCGAATCGTTACCCGCCGATTGACCAGTATCTCTATTACCTGAATGAATTGTACTTTGATCAAGTGACGCATGCAGAACTTGCCGAAGCCTTGCGTGTCGCCGGTGACGCTGTTCAGTCGCAGAGTTTTGCCCTGCTGCTCTACGACGCTGCGGGTGCGTTTTATAAAACTTCCTTTGTGCATTCTGCACCAAAGTCACTTGAGCAGAGTTTCTATCTGCTGGTACGCGACAGCATCTTGCCAAACGATGTCGCTGATTATGGCTATGTGCCCGTAACGAGCCAGTTGAAAAAAAGTCCCTATTTGAAGAAGCGGTTCCCCACTGATTTTGCCGAGCAGCTCAAGGGGCTGCACATTTTCAATATCAACGAAAGCTTTCTGCGCGCCCGCGTCGTCTTCTTCGACAATGCGCGTGGCGGTGAAATCTCCGATCTTTCTGTGCTGGCTTCAGTTCGTGCATATTTGCGGCAGCTCGCGCCGGCGATACATATGTACATCGCGGACAATGCACCCGATACCCAGGCAGGCGATCCGCGTAATCTTGCGGTGTGGTCGGTTAAAGAACTGCGCGAAAGCATTCGTCTGCTCGAAGACAGCGAAACCTGGATTTCGCAGTACGTCTTTGAATCGGCCCTGGCTCTCGATATGCAACTCTCACTGATGGGCGATATCAGCCGGCTACTCGAGCCGGGTGAAAAAATTATTATGTTCAGCCCAACACGAATCGCCGTCGCGCATCACCCGGGTGTGGGTAAACTCATTGAAGAGCGCCTGGCACTTGTCGGTAAAAAGTTTATCATCAAAGAAAGCGAATTCGGCAAGGCTTCACGCAATCTTTATACGTTCGCCGAATTCTGATAAGCTGCCCAAACTGCATTTCGCGTCGTCAAAAACGCCATTCCAAACCGAAATAGGGGATAATGGTGAGGGCACCATCGGCGACGCCTACTTTCGGGTTCGATTCTGAGAAGGGTTGGTTGTAGTTCCAGCGCTGCTGGTTTGGCGCCTGGTAGTTGTAAATGTTGATCACCTCGATATACCAGCTGAAATATCCCCACTTATAAGCAGTCTTGCGCGTATAGCGGATGTCTAGCCGGTGCGATGTGGCGAACCGTTGGCTGTAGAGGTCTGTGCTGTAGGTCGGCGAGTACCTAACATTATCAGAACCCGCAGAACAATCGTATGACTGCGTGCATGATGCACCGACAATGGGTGTATACGGGAATCCGGCGAAGAGTTGAAATTGCGCCCCAATCGTGTTGGCGCCGAAACGGAAACCGGCGACTAATTTGAACGAATGTGGCTGCTCATTTTCAAATCGGCCCCAGTTACCAAAGCGCAGCCTTTCGCTCTGCGTATAAGTGTAACTCAGCCATCCGTAAAAGTCGGTTTCTTTGTCTTCTTTGTCACGGCGAATAAAAAATTCCGCGCCACGTGTGCGCAGAGCGCCATCGTTCGAAAAAAATCTGCCGCTGCTCGTATCGGTCGCCGATTGCAGCAGGCGGTCAAAGTCGTTCATGAAGCCTTCGACCTTAAAAACGTACAGGCCGAACCTCTGCTCGACACCGACAGTGCGGTGAAAAGAACGCTCGGGTTTAAGGTAATCGGCAACAACCACCTGCGGCTGGTAGTTGAAGACCCGGTTGAAATAGAAAGTGTTCACCTGCGCGAACGACTGGTACTGGCCACCGGCGACCGATATTGTCGTCTCTGACGGAAATTCATAGCTGATGAGTCCGCGCGGGTCTACGGTCGCGGTACGCGTGCGGGCCAAAAAGTCACTGCGCACTCCCGGCACGAATCTCAATCCACCGAACTGAAACTTATTTTCTGCGTACGCTGACAGAACGTGGTTATTGTCGTTGAAGTTCACTGGCACCGTCTGAAACTGCGAGCTGTTGCCCAGGTCTGGTTGGCCG
Organism: uncultured Leptospiraceae bacterium; assembly: GCA_942492915.1. GTDB lineage: Bacteria > Spirochaetota > Leptospiria > Turneriellales > Turneriellaceae > Turneriella. The sequence goes on along the minus strand of OW818662.1, from coordinate 2,048,265 downwards.
GTTGAGGCCGAAGCACCCGTCTGCTGCTGTGTTTGCCCGGCAGATTTGAAATAATAGAGGTTATATTCTGCGGCGAGTCGCAGCGTTGCAAAATCAGCCCAGTCGAGTTTCATCTTGTCTTTCAGGCCAAAGATATTCGGATAAATTTTGACATCGGTTGCGCCGATCGTGCTCGTTGAACCCAGATCGGCGTAGAAATAGCTGTAGGTGTAACTGTTGTAGGCGATCAGCTTGTTCGTGAGCTTCGTCGACGGCAGATATTCATAATACAGACCCTGGCTGTGAGACGAGACATCGTTGCTGATATTGAAATTTGACAAGATTGGGTCCTGCCCCTCTTCTTTGCGCTTTGCCTTCTCTGCATCTGTCAGGTTGCGCACAAATTTAAGTGTGTCGTAGCTTCCGAAGAAAAGCGCAGTCAGAGCGTGTTTGCCCGAATCGTCGAGAAAAACTTTGCCTTTGAGTTGATAGTCGTAATACTGCGGTAGTCGGTCAATGGTGTTCCCCGTGATGAGTTTATAGATCGGCGGCACGAGCAACGTCAGATAGCCAATGCGCCCCGAAGTAATCCAGTAACCTGTAGGCCCGGTTTTGGCCGGTTTGAAAGGTAGAATACCCAGGGGGTTGGGCGCCGACGTACCCTCGTCGCGGCTCTCAGCAGGCGAAATGCGAACTTCCCCACCGGCATTTTTGCCCCATTTATTTTTCAAAAGAAAATTCGATGAGATCAAAGAAACGTCAACCACCCCGCCGAATTCTTTGACCTCATCAACCGTTTGAATGTCGATAATAGCGCCCACCGCGCCGCCAAACTGTGAAGGAAAAGCCGAAGCATACAGGTCAACTTCACGCATCAGGTCGTTCGAAATGATGGATTGTAGTCCGCCAAAGTGCTGTGGATTGGGTACGGGAATGTCATCGATGAAGTAGCGGTTACCTTTATCGTCTGCCCCGCGTATGACGAGCGGTCCAAAAAAACCGCCGGGCCTGACGACGCCTGGCAGCGTGGCCAGCGCGTTGATCGCGTCACCAAAGGTCGCCGGTGTCTCTTTTAATTGCTCCACGGAAAGCGTGTTGCGGCCGAGCCTCTGTATGTCGCGCTCTGCGCGCAGTTTTACCGTCTGCGTGCGGGTGATCGGCAAGGCGAGACGAAAGTCGCGTTTCTGCGGTTTGTCAAATTTGACTTTTTCAATCAGGTTCTTGAGACCGGGAGACGTTATCTGTACCGTGTATTCTCCCGCCGTCGGCACCGCTGCGGCGTACGTGCCATCAGGATTGATGCGGCTCTTGAATTTCGCCTCGGGAATAATGACGGTTCCAAATTCAAGTGGTTCGCCCGTACTTTCGTTAAAAACCCGACCCGTGATCGTCACAGGTTCGGCGCTGAGAGCCCCTGCCGAAGCCACCAGCGTTGCAGCAAATACCAGTCTCTTAACCATTTGGTTGAAAGATAACAAAAAGACAGACCGTAAACCAAAAATTGTCACAGGTTGTTTGTCAACCTGCGACAAAGAATCTCGGATCGTGGACGGGTCAGTATTCCATATTATAGAATTTACGCGTTTCAACGAGCTCTTTAGGCAGTGTCTTATTTTCCCGCTCGTATTTTGTATATCTGGGGGTGAGTTCGTTGGCCTTTTTCTTGCGGATGTTAATCGACTTTTGCACCACATCGGTATAGCTGGGCAATTTCAGCAGGCGTTCGCGTATCTCTTTCGAAAACGGTACGTGCTTGGTGAAAATCTTTCTGGATACCCTGTTCATGCGCTGTGACCCTTCAGATTCAAACCGCATATATACGGTGTAGTCATTGACAAAACGCGCGCGATCATCGCGAAAGCGTTTCATATCTTCACCGATTTTTTCTTTGATCTCTTCAGAGAGTTCTTTGCTCTTATAAAAGAACTGAACATAGTCGGTATAATCAGCGGTTAAAGATGAAACAGAGATGTTATTCCAATCTGGCCCCATGGTGGTCTTGCACATTTCCCACCGGTAGGTGCCGATTGCGCGCAGCAGCATCATCTGCAGATCGGCGGTTGCCATAATCGGGGCGATAAGCCGACCGCGCGACATGCGGTCGTTGCCTTCGCGGTCTTGCCAGAATTGTATCACGGTGCCAATTGAAGGTACAACAACTATATTGGGTGTGACCTGCGTCTGAATAAATTCGCGCTGAATATTCATCGCTTCGTTGGTATATAGAACTTCGCGGTGAAACGCGCCGAAGTCTGTGTGAATGATCTTTTTCACCTCTTCGACAATGGTATCTTTCGTGATGATGACTTTGGCCAGAGACTGCGTTATCTGGTGGCGCGTCAGAATGTTCAAATGGCTCGAGATATTGCCAGAGCAGAGTCGGCAGTTCATCTGTAGCATCTCTTTGATTTCAAACTTCACCCGGGCTTCGGGCGAATTGATTTCAGGCGGTAGGTCAGCCTCTTTGCGCCATTTTTTATCGCGGTGCGTCGGGTCTTGACGCAGCATTTCAAAAAACGTCAATCCCATTTCACTGATACTCGTTGCGACCTTGCGATCGTAAATGGCCGTCAGCCATTCGGTAATCGTATAGATCGGCAGCCACGCATCGCCCTTGCCGTAGCTAGCCGTTGACAATGTCGCGATATGTTCGGGATCGAGTTGCGTTTCGTCCATGAAACCGTAATCGAAAAATAGCCTCATGTACCGCGGAAGATCAGAGCGTTTTTTGAGAAATTTCAGCATGCCGCGTTCGAAAATTTCCCAATATTGCAGGTTCACGCGGCGCCGCAACTTTCGTATGTCATCGTCCGAAGCATCGAGAGGATTTTTGAATTTTCTGAGCGTGTCCCAGTCTTTCTTGAATTGCGCCATTTTTTCAGGCGGCACTTCGCTCCACTGCAAGATTTTGTCGACGGCGCCCTGAAATTCAGAAAGGTCACCTGACATTTCGGTAGACGATGCAGCGTTTGTCGCGGCTGGTTTTGGCGCGTGTGGTTCCGCCGCCGCCTTTTGAATCTTCTGCAGCGCCGACTGTGGAAAAGGCGGGTATGCGATTTCTGCGAATGAAAGTAGTTTGTCGCGCAGCGCAGCGAAACCTTCGCCGAAATAGGCGCAGGCAGCCAGAATGTCTTCGCGGCTTGCGCTGTTCGAGTTGCTCTCCATCAGTTCGGCCTGAAGAGAAAATTTGGAGATCCACGCATAGTCGCCGACGAGCATGCGCTGCAAGAATTGTTGCATCGCCGTAAGGTTGCGTTCGAGCTCATGGCCGGTCGCCGTAATAATCTCGGCAATGGCTTCACCAGCAGTGTAAAGCAGCTGCGGATCGCGCGTCGCTGCGACACTGAGGGCGTCTTGCGGAAGATTCAGCAGGCGCCTGATAACCTGTGTGGGCAATGCATCATAACGTTTTTCGGCCACCGTTTCTATCTGGTTTTTCGCCGAACGTAAGAAATTAATATTGAGGGGTTTGACAATTTTGCCGCCGCGTTCGGTGAAGTCTGCGATCTGCCTGCGGGCCACGGGTAGCAATGGGTCTGTAAAGGCGGCGTCGGCCTTGGCATTGGCGTCGAATTTGTCGGGGAGCAGGGCGCTCAAGGCAACGGAGAAACCGAGTTCATAAGCTTCGAGTTGGCCCCAGGTCAACTCAGCCTGGTCGAGTTTACTTTCCAAATCGGTCAGGTCTTTATAGCAAGACTTCAATGCGAGTACGCCAATGTTGGGCTTTGCCGCGATGAGTTTCAGAAGATAGTCTTTGTTGCTCGGGTAAACGCTGATTTCGCTCTGCGCCGACGCGACAATCTGGTAGTTGTTTCGTGCCCCTGAGAAGAGCGGCGCAGCAGCGAGTACAGCGGGGGCGTTGATATTGTACAGGGGGCGCATGATCGGCTGACCTACGGGGCCCGTTTCGACGCTGTTGACCGTCGCCTGACCTTTCTGCAGAATGATCAGTGATCTGACGACCTGGCCCTTGGCGGCGATGGTTTGTCCGGGGGGAACCTGTTGATTCGCGCCGCTGCGCTCAGCGATAGTCTGCATCGGAATCACCACAACAGTCAAACACGCGGCACCATGTCAAGTATTCGCCGGGCGCTTCATGCATTGCATACATGCGGCGGAAACCGCCTTAAGGTGCGGCGGTCAAAAAATCATAAAGTCCACAAAAATCTTTCGTGGTCAGGTCATCGGCTCGCTTGCTGAGCAGCGGGATAAGATTAGCTGGCAGGTTTTTTAACCGGGCAGGCCAGAAGTCGGCAACCTCAGATTCCGCAAAAAACGGATTTTTGCTGAGCGCAGAACCAAGCGGCTTACGTTTGCCCCAGAACGCGGCCTTGAGCAATAGCCGCAGGTGTGGTCGCGGTGGGGCAGCGGTGCGTTCAAATGACATTATCGCGGCGTCTACGTTAGGGACGGGAAAAAAACTGTTACGGCCAATCTTACCGGCGAGGGACAGTTTACCCTGGCTAGACAATGCGATCGCGAGCGACGAGCCCTGCGCCGATGCGAGACGTTCCGCGACTTCCCATTGTATGCCGAAGAGTGCCTGCCGGATATAAGGCGAATCGACGATGACCCTCAGCAGAAGATCTGCTGTCACATAGAATGGCAGGTTGCCTACCGCAGCAGTACACGTATTCAGCGGTGGTGAGGAGGCGTCTAGCTCAAGAAAGTCGCCTTCAATGACGGTTACGTTTTCGCTGGATTCATGAATCTGCTGCAGACGGCGCGCGAGCGTGCGGTCTTTCTCGACAAGTACCATCGGGTGGCCAAGATGCAGAAATACTTCGGTCCAGGCTCCGAGGCCCGGGCCAATTTCGAGTATACGCGCGCCGGGTGCGATACGCGACGCCGCGTTTTCAATCGCATGGACATCCACCTGAAAATTCTGGCCGAGTTTCTTCAGCGGTGCAATGCCGAGCTCTTTGATAATTTTCGAAGGATGGATCATCAGAGTTGGTTTGCATCGTCTGGCGCGCGAAGCGCGCCATGCGATGCAAACTTGTTACATCAGGCTCTTCATCTGCGAAAGGCGGCCTCTGAGCCGCATGATTGCTTTCGTGTGCAGCTGCGAGACGCGCGATTCGGTCACTTCGAGCACTTCACCGATTTCTTTAAGCGTCAGGTCTTCGTAATAATACAGTACAATTACTTTCTTTTCGCGATCGGGAAGCTTTTTGATACACTCGACGATCATGTTCTTGATTTCTTCGCGCTCGACGATGATATCGGGGTTTAGCGCCTCGGGTGATTCGAGAGTGTCGACAAAAACCATCTCTTCGTTTTCGTCGTTGCCGTGCCAGACATCGTTGAGTGATATGAGAGAAGTGCCTGAAATTTTTGACATGAGCTCGTGAAACTCGTCGATGTCGATATCGAGCTCATGCGCGATTTCTTCGTCTTCTGCAGTGCGGCCCATGCGGTTTTCAAGTTCGAGAATAATCTTCTCAACCTGCTTGGCCTTCTGGCGAATCGAGCGCGGAATCCAGTCGACGTTGCGTAATTCATCAAAAATGCCGCCGCGTACGCGCGTCATCGCATAGGTCTTGAATTTTACTTCTTTTGAAGGGTCGTACTTTTCGATCGCATCGAGCAATCCGAACGTGCCATAGCTCACCAAATCGTCAAATTCAACGTTGTGCGGCATGCCGACCGCAACCTTGCCAGCTACATATTTTACGAGGGGAGCGTATTTCTTGATAAAATATTCGCGCAGCTTGGGTTCGTGCGCGCGCTTATACTCTTCCCAAAGAGTCTGCTCATCGGTTTCTTCGTACTTCTTGGGATCAATGGGCATTATGTCACCCTCAATTCGGTTGCGACGCCTACGTCAAGTGTTTTCAATTGCGACGAGATAACAATCGTGCGTTCGGGGCACTTGTACAGGGCAATCTTCGTGCCCGAGCGGTGGTTGTGTGTGCGTTGCACAGTGGTTCAGGACTTAGACGCACCCATGCGCATCCGTCGGCGGTTCAGACGCCATCCTTGGCGACCGCCGACTTAGACGCATCCATGCGCATAAGGTCAAGTAGCTTGAATCCGGCGGGTAGTTGCGTCAGTGTTGCGACCGCGCCCATCATGGCCCCTGCGACGCCCGGTGAAGATACGTCGGCCCCGGTCAGATAAAGGTTGGCAAACGGACTTACAGGGTTGCACCAGGGGGCTTCGTTCGAGACAAAACGTTCGGGCACGCAGGCGACGCCGTAGATGCTGCCCCGCGGATGCGAAGAGAAGTGTTCGGTCGTGATAGGGGTCGACAGTTCTCTGAACTCTACCAAATCGGCGAACCCCGGATAATGGCCGTCGACAAACGCAATCAGCGAATCTGAAATTTGTTCTTTAAGCTGTTTGTACTCTTCGTCGCGCTTTTTCCAGGGCTGGGCTTTCCAGCGCTCGAAGAACGCATAATCCGTAAAGGCGATGATCTCGGCTGTGTGCGATTTTGCCTCGGAATTCTTGAGCGACGGAAATGACAGATATGCGCCGGCCGCCTGGCCTTTCTGAATCCAGTCCGCCGATGACTTAAAATTTGCATCGTGGTCGTATGACTTGTAGATCCAATGGTTCTCACCGCCGAACCCGAGATCGCGCGGGTCACCCTTGAGCCCGAGATACAGCGTAACGTTGCTCACGACCGGGTGCTGGTCGTAGAATTTCTGCAGCTGCTCCCTGAAAGCGACCGGCTGCGTTGACAACAGGTGGATATAGGTATTATACGCGCCGGCGTCTGAAATTATTTTATCCGCAAAAAACGTCTTGATGGGTGCACCGGCTTCGCGTAGAGCCTGCGCTTTGACTCCAATCGCTTTACCGTTTTCGATCACAATCTCAGTCACTGCATGCGAGGTGAGCGTTTGACCGCCTTTGCCGGCAATAATCGGCTCGACAGAATCGTAGATTGCATGCGAGCCACCGAGTGGGTAGTAGCCGCCCGCGAAATAATGCTGCACAACCGCCGCGTGTATCATGAAAGAACTCTGTGCCGGCGGTAGCCCATAGTTGCCCCATTGCGAGACCACCATCGCTTTCAATTTTTCGTCGCCGAAGCGGTGATCCAGATATGCTTTCGTTGAGAGGCGGGGGTTATAACCCTCTTTTTCGACAAACTGCTGCTCGAATGCATCAGTAAATGCCGCGCGTCCTCGAATCGAAATGTGCCGCCCAAACCAGGCATTCACCTTGCGTATATCTTCAAAGTAATGTCTGATATTCGCGGCCTCAGCGGGAAAAAGTTCTGCAAGGTCGCCCTCGTAACGCTTAACATCGTCATAGACCTTAAATGTCATATCGGGATAAACGAACTTTTCAAACAGCGGTGGCATTTTCTGCCATTTGAGCGCACCGCCCGACATCAAATCGAACAGTTTGCGCAGCATCGACCCCTCTTCAAGGTCGCCGATGTAGTGAATGCCGACATCCCACATGAATTTGTTCTTACGCTTGAAAGTGTGCGTAAAACCACCGGGCGTGAAATGCTTTTCGAGAATCAGAACCCGTTCGTCGCGAAAGCGCGCGAGCAACGATGCCGCCATGAGCGTACCGATGCCCGAGCCGACGAAGATGGTGTCGTATTTTTCGTGCGCGACGGGAAGGCTCTGGTCTTCGGGCAAATTGACCTCAGAACAAGAAGTTCAAGCTCACGATATGCGCGTGGATATTTTTGGCATCTGCATCTGTATAGGCAGCCCCGGGAAGAAATATGCCATAAGAGTAGAAGAGCTTAACGTCCGTGCGCATATCCCAAACCAACTGAAAATCATATGCACTACCTAATACTGCTTTACGCTTGCCTTGGTCTGTTATACTGGCATCAGAATCAGATACCACATATTGTGGGTCTAACTTTGTATAGTAAGAATACCGGACACTAAGCATCAGATTACGACCCCAGTAAAAGTAATTTAACGGGCGGAACTGGACCCCTGCACGAATTATGTGTAAATTGCTTATTCTGGGTTGCAGCGCAAGCCCCGCAGAATAGACTCCGAAGTAGTGAAAATTATTGTCTATGCCGCGCGTCTGTTGCTGTGCAGGGCTTGATGGCGACGTTTTGTCGGTGTCCCTGCCTGAGGCTGCTGCATATTGTGCTAAAAGTCCCAGCTTCGCGTATCTTTCGTAAAATGGTACCGAATAATTTAGATCTGCCGTAAAACCCCAGGCTTCAATGTCAATCTGTTTGTTGACGATTGTGCTGCCTGTGCCGGTGCTTGCTGCATATGTCTGCCCGCGCTGCAGGATGTACTCAGCAAGGTAGCGTAATCTTGGTGTAACGACGTAACCGCTTAGGCCTAGCCCCAAATAAATCGGATCGTAGGCAAAAATTTTGCCATTGTCTGCCGCATTCTTAGCATTTGTAACCTCGCTTCGGGCAAAATCCCGCGAATACATGCCCAACAGATAAGCGTTCGACCCAAGCAATGCAGGTGATTGGATTTCAGCGTTCAGGAATATCCGTTTGCCTGCGTCCGCAACAATTGCATCCGCAGGTCTGCCAGGCACAATATTGTATGCGCTCTTGATGGGAATGTCTGCATCTGAGTTCGTTCTGCAACCATTGATGGAAATTGAACAGCCGCTGTATTCACCTGAATACAAAGCCTGAGCCTTAATTTGTAGGTATTTAAACGAGCCCGTATATTCCGCACCATCCGCAAAATTAGCCAGTAGAAGGCCGCGGCCGAGCCGGTAAAAAGCCCGGCCAGCAGTTATACGGTGGCGATCAAAATTGAGCTCGGCGTTGAATAGTTCTAGGTTGTACTCAGCCGTGCTCACCACTGTTTTAGTATCATCAATTTGCTTTTGCGACAGCGCGGACTGAGTTGGGTCGTATTTGTATCCTATTCTTGCGCGAATATTGAAGGCGTGCGTCTCATTATATAAGTATTTCAAATAGGGACGGTAGTTGCCTAAAAAGAGCCCCCCGCGAAGGTCGCTGATTTGCTTCTGCTGCGCGCTCTCATTGAACTTATCCAGATTTGTGGGTTTTTTTGCATTGTTAATCAGCGTATTGGCTGCCGAAACCCCATACTGGTAGCTGTGCTTATTACGGTATCCGAATGGCTTTTCTAGCGGCTTCATTTCCGATAGCGGAACAAACTCATCTCGCTCAGGCTCTTCATGTTTTTCGTCTTGGGCAAATGCAACTGAGTACGTAGCAAAAAATAAACAAGCGGCAGCTATTGCTGCCGAGTAAGGAAATACTTTTTTCATATTGAATTTTGGTAAGATTAGATCAAAGCTTCTCGAAAGTCACCGAACTACCACTGAACTCGAGAAATTCGAGAAAGTCTAAGAAATCACTGAAGTCATCAAAATCGCTAGAATTAGTCGAGAACAAGAAATCCCCAGCGGTAAAGGCCATTTCACCTTCTGCAGGCGTCGATGATTCCGCCGAGAACATCGTTACAGTATTTTGTCGTGATTCCATCTTGTCTGGCGCCACCATTTCATTCCCCGTGACCTGAGTTGAGCCTCCCTGTGGCACCCGAATTTGCTGGCCCGAACTATTCATTACATCCATACTGTGTTCATTCATCTGGATATTTGTGGAGGTTCCGTTTGAAATGTCTGTATTTGAACCCCTCACACCCGCGACCACAGTAGGAGTTCTCACGCGAAAGTGATTGCGCACGTTCGCGTCATTCACCTTCGCAATATCAGCGTTCATGCGACCAACGCGAAGGCTCATGTTTGTCTGCGTACCGTATGCACCAGTTGTGTACTGGTCGAGTCCCGCGAGCGTGCCGGGTTTGAGTGTCACTTTGGTCCCGTTCGGGAAAATCAGCGTCGCTTTGCCTGTCGGGCCAGTCTGCAGTTCAGTATTGTCGTTCAGCGGCGAACCGAGCTTCGCATTCTGCCATTTACCGCCTTTTTCGCGATACTGCACGGCGCCGGTAATGGATTCGAATTTAGCGACGACTTTTGCCGAGAGTGATTCTGTTGCTGCAATGCCTACAAGGGCAACTATGCATACGAGGGTGTTCATGCGTGTCATTTGTGTTCTCCTTTTTCCCATTCGCTTCTTTTCGTTGCGAATTCTTCTGCGTCCGTCATGATAGCAAATAGTTGTTCACCCGAAAGGTGCTGGTTGGGCGATGCCTTTTGCGGAATCATGCCTGCTTCTTGCGCATCGCGCAGAGCGTAGCGTTCCCAGCCAGTTAGCCAGTAGAGCCAGCCCTTTTCCGGGTCATATTTTTTGACGAGTGCGTGCGCCAGCAGACCAATTGGCAATTCTTCTGTAGATTCATAGCCCGCGCTTATGAAGCCGAGTTCGCGGGCGTGCTGCAGGCGTTTTTCGGATGTCTTGTATTTCGAAAATTCACCCTGATACATCAGTAGAAGGTCTGCCAGGTCTTGCACGATGACAATCTGACGATTTTGAATCTGCCGGTAGGCTTCCATTTCATCGCCTGAGGCTACGGGCTCTGGAGCTTTAGCAATCTCTGCGGGCCCTTTTTCTTTTGTCTCGGTATCGATCTTGTCATCGTCGCCTTTCGCCTTGGCTGTTTCTACCTGGGCAGCCGGTTTCACAGCCTTCTTGCCACGCTTTTTCGGCTTCGCGGCAATGAGCGCCGCGCTGAAGGCAACAGCCAGAAGAAATGCCAGAATTCTCAACAACATGTCTCATTACAGACACACTTTTGCGCCTGTCAAGGACTTTGATTCGGCGCAGGTTGGCTTGGTGAAACGGGAAGCGTTTCCCCAAGCCAACCTGCGAGTTTCGAGCTGATTGACGGCCTGTCTCAAAAGTATGAACTGCTCAGGGGCTTGGCCCCGCAACAGTTCATAAAAAACTCGGGGGTTTAGCTCAGTTGGGAGAGCGTCACAATGGCATTGTGAAGGCCAGGGGTTCAACTCCCCTAACCTCCAAAATAAAGAAGAGATTATGCAGGCCTCTAACCGTAGTTACTCGACACCCATTATCAATACAGGTATTTCTGTAGCGATTATCACAGCCCTCTTTAATGAAGATATTACCACGGCGCTCGAAACCGCGGCGGCTTCACAGCTCGAGGCCTTGGGTGTTAATCAGAAAAACATTATCCGGGTGAGGGTGCCCGGCGCATGGGAGCTTCCCTTCGCTGCGGCACACCTGCTACAAGCGCAAAAAGCCGATGCCGTCATTGCCTGTGGTTGCGTCGTGCGCGGCGAAACAGGGCATTACGACATAGTCGCAAATGAAAGCGCATCGGGTCTTATGCGGGTTTCGCTCGATTATAAAAAGCCGGTGATGAACGCGGTGTTAACTGTTGAAAACTTTGATCAGGCGCGCTCACGCTCTGCGGCCGATATGACGAACAAAGGCGCCGAAGCTGCCCGATCACTGGTTGAGCTGTTGAACGCGCTCGAACCAACGGCGCGGGGTATTTAGGCGTGGCCAAAACGCAGCGGCAGAAACGCCATAAGGCCCGCATTCTTGCGATGCAGGCACTTTTTCAGCTCGATACCAGAGAGGCGGCAAATACCGAACTTTCGCAGCTCACATCTTTTGGATGGATAGACTACGAAGTTCCAGAAGAAGAGCGCGAATATGCGCGCGCCATTATCACGGCCACCTTTCAGCACCTCGCAGAAATTGATGCGATGATTACCGAGCGCCTCGTCAATTGGGAGTTTTCGCGCATTTCAGGGGTCAGTCGGGCGATCTTGCGCACCGGTGTCGCGCAGCTTCTGTATATGAATGCAGAGGCCGATGCCGCCGTCGTAATCGATGAGTGTATTCTGCTCGCGAAGCAGTACGACGAATCGCAAGCGGTTGGCTTTGTCAACGGCGTGCTCGACGACGTCAATCGCGAACGGCACCCCGACGCGCCGGCGGCGAAGAAAAAACAGGTCGATTCAGCCTCGGTAAAAAAAATAATGATTCGTAAACCCGGCGGAGTCAAAAAGTCAAATCAAGCGTGACGGTAGTCTTTTCGAGTCTCGGCTCGGGAAAGATTGTGCAGAAATATCGAATGCCTTTCTCGCGGCAGACATCCTCAAGATATGAATTATAGAGCAGGCCGAGGCCCGCACCAAGTTTGTCGGGGCCTGCAGATTCTTCATAGAAATCCGCGAGCGCAATGCCTGCCGTGTCAGTTTTCATTTTGCGTGCCAGGCCGTCGCGCGTTGCGTCGTTGATCAGGCCATAGTTTGAGAGAATAATTTTTACATTATATGCCCGGCCGGTATTCACCCGGTCGGTTTGGAAATGCCAGGTAACTTCGAGCATCTGTTTGTTTTGTGCAGCCAGCTTCACGACCTGCTCGCGGTTGAGTTTGTTGCGCAGGTAGGTGTCGATCTTATCGCGCGGCGCAAGGTGGTTCTTGACAATTATGCGTTCGAAATGCGCCTTCTCAGCATTTTGTATGAACTCCATGACGAGATTTCCCGTATGCGTCGCGATCTGCGTGTTGTCGAGGTATTGGAAGAAAAGATCGACATAGGCCTTTTCGATTTCGGCCTTGAGTGGAGTCTGGTAAATAATCAGATAGAGATACCAGATGCGTTTGTCTACCCAGCGCACGAACTTTTCGAGGCTGCGCATGCGCACGATTTTGTCTTCTTCGGGCAATTTGGTGTCTGAGGTGATTCTGCTGAGCACCGCATCGATCATCTCGTGTTCGATACGCGCGAGCACGGCCTTGTTGCGGGCCATGAACTCATCGATGACCTTTTGCGGTATCAATTTGAAATCATGAATCGCCGCTTTCGGGTTGCGCCGGTTATGTTCTCTGAGTACAGGCGAATCGATTACCCTGCGCGCGAGCGTCGGCGAAAGCATCTTGTAAAGCATGGCGTAGATAATCAGATTCGTCGTGCTGATGATTTGCGGGCGTTTTGTCAGAAATTCGGTTGAGGAATAATAAAGTTCTTCAATATAAGAATTCATAATGAGTTTCTGCACCGTCGCGGCGTTAAACGCCTGGGAGAGCAGTCCGGGCTTGTTTACCCCGCCCCGAGCAGGTACCCGCTGTATCACGGTCTTCGAACCCGAAAGTACGTGAACTCCTTCGGTTGAGAGAACAATACTCGCCGGAATATCGATAAAGCCCTTGGGAGGCGCAGCAGGTGCAGATTGTTCATTCATCAGTGTTTCAGGTAAAACTCTTCATAACCATCGGCATAAACCTGTGAACCGACGCGCCCCTCGCGCATCAGCTTGCGCAGCAACGCTTCGAGCAATTCGAGCGCCGTGATGAAATGATTGCCGCCTTCGATATGAGCACCAAACGCCGATTCCATCAGGTCGACGAGTCCTTTGCGGCCCTCAACCAATTTCTTCAAAATACCATTCTCGAGAATGCCGATCGTTTTGAGTACCACTTTGATGGCACGTTCAGGCTGCAGAATTTCGTCGCCGTGCGCAGGCATAAAGCGCATGTGCGGCAGAGACTTGCGTTCAACCAGCAATTTGCCCAGGCTCTGCTGAAAGAGTTCGAGATTGCCGTCGAGTGTGTCATAGATCGCGGGAATATTGCCGATCAACAGATCGCCGGTAAATGCAAAGCCCTGGGTGGTTTCAATTGGCGTAATGTGCCAGGTGTTGTGACCCGGCGTTTCGAGAATACGAAACTTCAACTTACCCGTTGAGAATTCGTCCCCCTCTTTGAGCAGACGGTCGAGCTGCACGTGCCGGTCGCCCGTTTTGCTGTCCGTTTCGGCAAAGCGCCTCACAAACCTTGCCCAGCGGTCGTTTGCTTTACGGATGCGCGTGGTGCGCGCCTGTTTATCTCGAAACGCAACTGTCAGAATGCGCGCCGTATCGGCCTGCCAGACATCGATGAAGTCGGGGTAATCGGGAATGTCACGCGCCATAGTGTGATGACCCCAGCGTTCGGTCCGCTTTGCGTAAGAGCCCCATAAAAGGCCCGCCGTAATGTGGTCGATATGAGGATGCGTGTACAAGATGACATCCACCTGGCGCATGCTGAGGCCCAACCCTTTCAGAGCGAGCGCCAGCGAGCCTATCGACTCGACGTAGCCTGAATCGATCAGCATTGTTATCTCATCCCGAATCAGGTACACCTGATTGGGCGCATAAAAGGGCTGGCTGAGAGTAATGCGGTAAATGTGTTCGGTGACCTGAAGAACTTCTCCCGGCTTCGCATTGAGTTTTCGCACGGCATGCCCTGCTGTAATTGTGGGGGGCCGTGAAAACAAAAAAGCTCGATAGCGAACGAGCGTTCATTTTTTGTTTACGCGGGTCGCGCGAAGCCTGCATGTGCGCCATGCGGATTTTTTATTTTCTGATGCTGCCGGTGTTGTTGGGCCTTTGCGCTTCGTGCCAGTCGATCAGCACGACTAACTATGCAGAAAAGGAGAATCGCAGAGATTTTACCGTCGATGCCGCCGGCGGCAGCTATACGGTCTCTATGTTCCCGCGTACCTACAGCGCACTGGCTGGCCCCGCATTCTCGCTGGTGCTCGTTTCACCTGTGCTCGTCACCGAAGAGGTACTCTCAAATTCGGGATCGGCGTCAATAATTCCTTGGTTCAATGCCAGGGGAGTGACCGTTTGGCTCGTGCGTATTCCGGCTCAGATGCAGCTCGAACGCTTCGGGCGCGAGATACTGCCGCAGGTTACAGCGGCCATTCGCAAGAATTCCAACGATGAACACTGGGTGATGGGCGGCGTGTCGCTCGGCGGCCAGGCCGTCGCGCAGTACTTGCACGATGCGCCGCGCAATGCGACGGTTTCGGGCATGCTGGTCAAAGCCGCGTTCTTTCTGGGAACCGGTTTTGACTACAACCATCCCGGTTCATTCGGCAGGCGGCTGGTTGCCGCTCAAGACGGCGCGCAGGGCAATTTGTGCGCAGATGACTTCTGCAGTCGTTTTTTCCCTGACCTGCCAACGCGGTTTGTGGCTTCCCGGCGCAGGCTTTTTGATGTTGGCGGGAAACCTGTTTGGCGCGACAGCCTCGACGGGGTGCAATTGCGGGGTAAGGGCGTGCGCCTCATGTTCGTCAACGGGAAGATTGATAACGTGGCGCCCTCAGAATCGGTCTATAAGTTCTACGTGAAAACCATCGGCGACGAAACAAAAAACAGCCCCGATGTGCGATTCTTGCTGCCAGGAAAAATGAACAGGCACGGCCGTGACTTTAACCACGTCATGACGATTGCCTCAGATGAGGCCGCCTCAGAGGTGCTGCCCGAAGTACTGCGCTGGATCGACCTGTAACGCCTGGCAGGTTCCTTTTTAGAACTTCCCTAGTTGTAAATTCGTGAAAGTTGCGCTGCGATCTTAGTATTGCGTGGGTTGCGGATTTTCAGCCTGGTCAGCACATCGGCCGCTGTTTCAGTCTCGCCCAGTTTTAAGAGAATGGAACCCAGCAGCTCAATGGCCTGCGTGTCGCCCGGATTCTCTTCGCTGTAACTGGCAAAATACTTAGCCGCTTCATCAAGTTTTCCCGTTTTGTAGCAGATATGCGCCAGAGCGCGCGCTACGTGCCTGTTGTCCCGGGATTCTTCATAGACGCGTTCAAGATGCTGCTGTGCCGCGTCGTACTGTTTTTCGGCAACAAGCCTGCGCGCTTCGCTGATTGTCTGGCGTGTGTCGACGCGTGCTTCAGGCGTTTCTCTTTCTGGTAGGTACGTCAGTGAAATCAGCGAGAAGTCATCGGTAATTTCACCGGTTTCCTTGCAGGCATCGTAGACCGCCTGCAGGTCACCGTCGCCATCTTCGAGCATTCGCAGAAACAGGTTTTCGTCTTCGTTGATAATGCGGTTGCCGTCGTCTCCCGTACCCATTACGAGATCATCTCGACCGTCTGACCCAATAACAAAAGCATCGCCGGGCTTCATTTCATAGGTTTGAACCTTGATTCCCATATTTACACCCAGCGTGCCGAGTTTTCTGAGCGTAAGATCGTTTTCGATAAAGAATGCCTTTCCGCTTCGCAGTATCGCCGCCCACGGATGCTCGGCATTGATAAAATACACAAACCCGCTTTTCTCATCGGCGAGACCCATGATAACCGAAATGAGCATGGATCCGTCGAAACTCTCAAAAGTTTTCTGCAATTCGAGAAAAACTGATTTGAGCCAGCGTTCGGGATACAGAATCTGTTCTTTTGGTGAAAGTTTGGTCCGTTCAACGATGGATTGCATCACCGCGCCGAGCACGAGTGACCCCCCGGCGCCCTGCATCGACTTACCCATCGCGTCGCCGTTCAGAAACAGTGTGTAGTCACGCCCGCGCAGACGAATGCTATGCGCGAGACAGATATCGCCGCCGATCTCATTTGTTTTGGTTTTAAATTCGAAACTTTTTTTCTGGCGAATGAATATGCTGACCTTGACCTGTCGGTTGTTGGCGTAGTTGCCTGTCAGGGGTTTGAGCAGCAGGGAGGTTAAGAAATAGTCACCGTCTTGCTGGCCCTTAAGTGCCCTCACGTTGCCGAGACTTTCTTGCAGTTCGCGCGTGCGCTCTTCAATTTTCTGTTCGAGGTTCGCCTGGTAATCTTTGATGGTGCGCGCGGCATCTGAGATGCCGGTCGCCACCTTCACGAATTCACTGTCGATAGATTTGGTAAAAATCAAGCCAGAGCCGCCGCTTTTCAGATCGTCCATGGCGCCTTCGATGTCTTTGAGAGCGCTGTAGATCAGGTAAAAAATCATGTAAGCCATCAGAATGGCGGCCACCATCGCCATAAAAACGAATACCAGAATCGCCTGCAGGTTGTCGCGGTTGTAATAGACGAGCGTGGCGGCGACGTAGATCGTAATCAGAAACAGCGCGATAAAAAATGCAAGCTTCAATCTTACAGTTGTAACGGCACGGTCAGTGAACGGGATTTTTTTCTCGTTCATAATACGTTTACATTCTGCGCGCATTGATCCGGTAGCGATTTCTCCGATAACGAGGCAAAATCCGCCATGGATAAAGGAGAAGATGACGTCCATGATCACACCCTGGACATAGTGGTAAGTCTCGAATTTCACAGACATTTCCGCTGCAATCAGAATCGCGACGAAGATGACCTGAACAGAGAGTATCGCGGTGAATGCATTGGTGAGCGGAATAATTGTGAGGGCGCGCAGTAGTTCGTGGTAATCGGCTTCTTTCAGGTCAGGTCTGATCTGCAGGTCGTCTTGCGCGGTAATGAAGCGGTTTACCGCCAGCACAGGGCGGCTGAACCCGGGAAAGCCGATCTTGTTCATGATGCCGAATTGCAGCGAGTGGCCGATCCATGCGGTGGCGGCACCGATCGCGATGGTCCAAAGCATCAGCTCGCTGATGGGGAAGTTTGTCGCGCGGGCGTAATAGAGTCCGAACGAGATGGCGAGTATTGAACTGATCGCCGCAGAGGTCGCCACGGCGATTCCATAAGAAGAAAAATAGGCGATCCAGCGGAACAAGGTCCGGACCAAGGTAGACATGGCACAAGACTTGCAGCGACGAGTGGGTGGTAAAGGTGAAAATAGGGTGAAGACTCGGAATGATCGTAATTTTATTTTGCCGTTGGGCAAAGGTGTTGTTAAGTTGCCACGAGTGCAAGTGCGTCGTAAACCGCTGTTATGCATATTGCCACAGATTGCGGTCGCGCTAAGCGCGTTGGTTTTTCTCGGCGGAACTGAGATATCGACCTTTGCGGTGTCCCGTGAGGCAAAAACCACCCTGCATTTTGCCTACGATACCCAAAGCGCGGCGTTTTCTGACTGTTTGCCCGCCGAAGGGACCGAGGGCAATGAGTCTGAAAGCCATGCGGCGTCTTGGCTTTTTACGGGTTCGCTCCATTCGCTCGATTTTATCTCGCTGAGCGACGAAGCTCTGCCGATTGTAATTCATCTTTCTCTGAATTTCTCCACCGTTCCCGGAAACCCGCGCGCACCTCCTGCGTTGTGATTCACATTCACCCGTTTGCAGGGCCGGGTATAAACCGGCCCTAGCCGGGCAGTCGCATCACACTCTGAAATCCACCTGATTCACTGAGGTTTTGCCGCCCGGTCTCGCGCGCGAGACGCGCAAGGAGGCTTCATGAAAATAGACCAACCGGGTTTTCACGACCCGTCGAATGTGACAGATATGCTGCAGGCTGTCAGAAAATATCTACCGTTGCAGGGCCCCATCAAAGATTTTATCGCCGACAATATTATCAGCGCCTTTCGGGATGAAGGTCGCAGTTTTCACGAGGCGCTTCGGCGCGCTTCGGCGCTTTACGGGGCGCGGGAATATCGCCCGATCGCCGAATACCGCGGCGCATTCAGCGAAGGTAAAATCGGCGATGACGCGATTGATTTTGTGCTGCGGCATGAAGGTGGCGATGTGCATGCGTTAAGGCACGCGATGCTCAGTCGTGTGTTACCTGAAGAGCTGCGCCGGGGCGGATTTAGAAGCGCAGGGTATCTGCACGCAATGGCCCATTGCAGGCAGATTGTGCTCGAAGAGCAGGTCCACCCGATTCTATACAGGCTTGTCGCGAATTTTCTCGATCAGGGAATTGCAGCCGTCACGCTCGCTGAATACAGCAACGATTTTTGGACAGCGCTGCGATACCAGTTCAAGAGCAGTCGTCCGCACGGTATCAGCGCTTACGTTGCGGCGCGAGTCAACGATCAATCGGCCGGCGAGATTATTCAATCGGCAGTCGGGTATTTGCTGCCTGCGGGGGCAAACCCGCAGACTTTCTTGCTCGAAGTGCTGATGGCAGCGCGCGGGTGGTCGGGAGTTGTGGCGCAAATCGAAGCAAGGCCCGGTTATCTCAACTATCCGCGCTCGATCACACTCGAACAATACACCGCGCTCTATCTGGCGTTGCTCTGCGATGCGCTGAGAAATGCCGGATACTCTGCCCAGGAGATTGACCCGCAGAGCCCAAACAGCGAATTTTTTGCGGGTGACGCCCCCGAAGAGTCAGAAGACGAGCGCATTTACCGATTGTGGCATGACGCTGCAGAGATGAGCCACTACTTCGACGTGCTGGCGGCGATCGAAACGAATGCCGGTCAAGTACGTGCGCGTTCGGGGCGGGTAAAAACTGCAGAATTTCAGGCAGTCTTCTGTATAGACGACCGCGAAGAGTCTATCAGGCGTCATTTAGAAGAAGTCTCAACAGCGGTCGAAACATTCGGTGCGCCGGGCTTTTTCGGTATCGATATGGTCTACCAGGGGCCGTTCGACAAAATATCCATCAAGCAATGCCCGGTGCCGGTAACGCCCATGCACCGCGTACGCGGTGTATTTAATGGCAAACGTAAGCTGCCATTCAGCCGTCTTGAAATGAACTTCTGGCACCGGCATGGAAACAACGTGCTGCTCGGCTCGGTGATTTCACTCTTCTTTGGAATCATCTCGCTCTTTCGCCTCGGGCTTTCAGTGCATTTTCCCTCGCGCTCGTTTGCGACAGTAAATTCATTCGCCGCTCATGAAGAAACGAGTGAACTGCACTATGAACGCCCTGAGGGCGAACCGCCGAAAGACGGCTTTTATGACGGGTATACCATAACCGAAATGGCTGACCGGGTAGAGCGCGTACTTCGGCAGATCGGCCTCACGAATCGCTACGGAGCATTGGTGGCGATGGTGGGGCACGGTTCGAGCAGCACCAACAATCCTTTTTTTGCCGCTTACGATTGTGGCGCGTGTTCGGGAAGGCCCGGACTCGCGAATGCGCGCACCTTTGCGCTCATGGCAAACCGCGAAGAGGTGCGAAATATTCTGAAGCAGCGCGGTCTCACCATCGCTGCGGAAACACGGTTCATTGGCGCCATTCATGACACGACGCGAGATGAGATTTTGTTTCTCGACGAGTCACTCTTACCCGAGAGCCACGCGCCTCACTTGAGAAAACTCAGACAGATATTTCGTGAGGCTTTGGGGCGCACGGCGCTTGAGCGCTCGCGTCGTTTCGCTGCCGTCCCTTTGCTGAAGAATGTTGCCTCGGCGCAGAAAGAGTGTATCTCCCGATCTGAGATGCTGTTCGAACCGCGCCCTGAATATACGCATGCGACCAATTCTGTGGGCATCGTCGCGCCGCGTTCTCTGACCGAAGGCCTGTTTCTTGATCGTAGAGCATTTTTCAATTCGTACGACCCGGCGGCCGATACGAATGGCACGATTCTGAGCCAGATTTTGACTCCGTTTGTTCCGGTTTGCGCAGGCATCAATCTTGCGTATTACTTTTCGCTTCTGGATAATGCAGTCTACGGTTCGGGTTCAAAACTACCGCACAACGTTTTCGGCCTAATCGGCATCGGTAACGGAGTTGATGGTGACCTGCGTTCGGGCCTGCCCGAGCAGATGATAGAGATACATGATCCCTTCAGGCTGATGATCGTGATTGAACAGAAGCGCGAGATTGTGCTGCAGGTTCTTCGAGGTAATGCTGCGGTACATGAATGGATCAAAAAAGACTGGGTAAAATTATGCGTCTATGATACCGCTGCTGCGCAGTATTACTGGTACCATCATGGTGACTTGAAAGAATTACAGCTACCCGGGCGGCAGGCCCCCGCGTATTCAGCGTCGCAGTCAGCGTTCGCGAACAGGCGAGATAACGTCACGCCAGGGCGCATCATGAACGGGGTGGCTTTATGACGCTGCACCAGGTTGCGACCGCGCTGGTCGTATATCCGCTGCTTGCCATGACCATGTTGCTGCTGTCACCGTGGCGCAGTGAAAAAAGTGTCTCGAGACTCGTTTTTGGTGCCAATCTGGTGAACGGGGTTTTGACGATTGCTCTGGCTGTACTCTATGTTCAGAGCGGTTTCAAACCCGTAGAGCTCGAAGGGTGGCACCTGCTTCGGTTTGCCGATTACCATTTTAACTTCATGTTGCTTATCGACAACTATTCCGTTTCTTTTCAGGTGCTCATCGGCATTCTGACAGGCCTCGTGCTTATGTTCTCGCGTCGATACATGCACAGGGAGGCAGGGTACCTCAGGTTCTTCGCGACACTGTTTCTCTTCGTTGCCGGCATCTCGCTCGTCGCTATGGCCGCAACGATCGATATACTGTTCGCAGGTTGGGAGATCGTGGGTATCTCGTCGTTCTTGCTTATCGGCTTTTATCGTATGCGGTTACAACCAGGCCGAAACAGTCTGCGCACCTACGCGATCTACCGTTTCTGCGACGTCGGTCTCTTTATGGGGGCGTGGCTTTTTCACAAACTCGGCAGCGAGTATTTCTTTCTGCAATACCATGACACGGGTCTTGATCCGGTGTTTGTCAATCTCAACTACGGCTTTTTTGCGGCCATTGGCCTGTTGACTGTGCTCGCAGCGATGGGCAAATCGGCGCAGTATCCGTTTTCGTTCTGGGTGCCGCGCGCGATGGAAGGCCCGACACCTTCGAGCGCAATATTCTACGGTGCGCTCTCGATTCATGCAGGCGTCTATCTGCTGATACGTCTGTATCCATTGTGGCGCGCCGTTGAGTTTATTCCGTGGCTCGTCGGCGCAATCGGTCTGACGACGGCGTTTGTGGCAAGTGTCTCACTCAAGACACAATCAAACATCAAGGCGCAAATTGGATACGCATCGATTGCTCAGGTGGGGCTGATGTTTTTTGAGCTCGCCCTGGGCTTCAAAGAGCTGGCGATGGTGCACTTTCTGGGTAACGCCGTGCTGAGGTGCTACCAGTTGCTTGCTTCGCCCTCCATCATGGTGATGTACCTGCGGCAGCAATCTGAGGGCGCTGTCTTGACCAGCGGTTTCTCGGGGGTTGCAGGCCGATTCTTAAGTGAAAAAATGCGTTTTCGTTTTTTCGCGTTTTCTTTTTCTGAAGGGCATGCAGAGCAGTTGATGAGTTTTATGTGGAGCGTGCTCAAGAACCTGGGGCGCGCTTGCGCAAGAGCCTTCTCGCCGTTTCTATTCGTGAACGTACTGGTGCTGCTGATTATCGCCATCTCGTTCGGGCGTGACTATGTCGGCAACCATGCCAATACAATCATCGCGATCGCTATCGGTTTTATCGCGGTATTTATCGCGCTTGCGGCACTGGGGCAGCGTGTCGATCCTTCGAAAGTACTCTGGATGACCGGACTTTCTGCCATGCTGAAAGGCGTGTCGGCGATGTATTTAAGTCCCGAGAACGCCATGTACAGCCTTGTGTATTTTGGTGGCGTATCAGCAGGATATCTCATCGCAAGATCGGCTCTGTACTTCGTTCCGCCTGACCTGATGCTCAGGGAATACGCGGGCGCTGCGGACAAACACCCGTACGCGGTGAATATTTACTTCATCGGTATTCTCTGGATGTCGGGCTTCACGCTGAGCCCGACCTTTTTCGGTGACGACCTTTTGCTGCATTTTGGTGCAGAAAAGTTTGCCTACGAAACCTTTTTCATCGGGAGCGCGTTCGTGCTGAATGCCGTCACGCTCATGCGCAGCTATGTAAAGCTCGCATTCGCAAAATAATCTTATTCAGGAGTTATCATATGAAAACACTTTTTGATCTCAAGAAATTCTGGAAAGCCGACTTAACGTCTGGCTTTATACTTTCGTTAATTGCTCTGCCTCTCTGCATTGGCATTGCCGGTGCGTCAATTGGTAATGGTTCTCTTTCGCCGGCGGTCTCGGGTCTTATGTCGGCAATCGTCGGCGGTCTCATCGTCTCGCGGCTTTCAGGCGCCAATGTTGCGATTCACGGCCCGGCTGCGGGGCTCATTGTTATCGTGCAGCACGGCATCGACTCATTGGGTGATGGCGACGCCAAAGCAGGATTTCAACGTTTTCTGGCGGCAATGACCGTTGCTGGCGCGCTGCAGATCATTACCGGCCTCTTGAAATTTGCCCGCTACGCAGCGCTTTTTCCCGTCAACGTGATACACGGTATGCTCGCTGCGATTGGTGTGATCATTATCTCGAAGCAGGTGCACATTGCGCTCGGCGTCACGCCCGCTGCCAAATCGCCACTTGGCCTTTTCGCAGAGGTGCCGCAGAGCGTATCGCTGATGAACCCTGAAATCGCAATGATTGGTTTCGCAGCGCTGGTGGTAATGATTGTTTTCATGATCACCAAATCAAAAATTCTGAGAAAAGTGCCGGCGCCGCTGGTGGCCGTCATTCTCGCCGCTCTCATCGGAGTCTGGTTTGACCTGCGGCACACGCACCATTACTTTTTTATGGGCAAAGATTTTGTGCTCGGTGAAAACTATCTGGTGACGTTGCCGGCTTCGATTATCGATTCCTTGCCACGCCCTGATTTCTCGGCAATTTTCACCGGAAAATCGCTGCTCGTGATATTTGCGATCTATTTTGTCGCCAGCCTCGAGTCGCTGCTCAGCGCGAACGCCGTTGACAAACTCGACCTCGACAAGCGGGCCACAAACCTTAACAAAGAGATTGTCGCCAACGGCGTCGGCAATATGCTGCTCGGGTTTATCGGTGGCTTGCCCATCATTGCCGAAATTGTTCGCTCTTCGGCCAACGTCGCAAACGGTGCCAAAACGCAGTGGTCGAACTTTTTTCATGGGCTTTTTCTGGCCGTCTTTCTGTTCATGATTCCGGGTATCATTCACCTGATTCCCAACGCCGCGCTCGCAGGCATTCTGATCATCGTCGGCTTTCGTCTCGCGCGCCCTTCAGAATTCAGGCATGCTTTTGACGCGGGCATCGAGCAGCTGGTGATTTTTCTGACGACGCTCGTTGTCACGCTTCTGGTTGACCTGCTGGCAGGCATCGGCGCGGGCCTCGCGATGAAACTTTTTGTGCTGATTATTCGCGGGGTGAAATTCAAAGAAATATTTCGCCTGCAATTTGACGTGAAAGAAACCGAACCTCAGGTTCTGCTGGTGCCGCGTGGTTCGCTGATTTTTACGAATCTGCTGTCGCTGACAGATTCTGTGCGGGCCTTCACCAAAACAAAAGCTGTCGTGATAGACTTTGCCGCGGTTGAATACATCGACCACACTTCGATGGCGGCTCTCGTCGATCTCGTGCACGGTAAGCAGGCCGCGGGCAAGGCGCTCGAAATGCGCAACATTGACCTCTTGAAGCCATATTCGAGCCACCCGGCGGCCGCGAGAAGGGCGTAACCATGCGCCTCAATCAATTGCTCACGCGCTGCGCTGCGATCTGCTGCGCGGCCGGGGGGGTCTTTGCGCAGAACGCAGCTGAGACACCCCAGCCAAAGGCAGAAGCTGCATTCATAAGTCCCTACGTTGAGCGCGGTTTACCGGCTGACACGATGCGCACGATGCTGCTCGACCCGGGCATCGCGTCTGCGGTCAGCAAAAATCGCCAGCTCTGGATCAACGACGTTCTGCGTCTGGGATTTTATATGCGGCCGCGCTCTGAAATTCGCGACAACCTCAACTTCAGTTCAGCCAACCCCGAAAAGATTAACCGCATCACGCAGAATTCGCAGATCTGGTTCTTTCTGAACCCGGCAGCCGACGTTGAAATGAAGATCACGCTACAAGATAGCCGTGTCTGGGGCGGCGAAGCCGGAGTCAAAACCGGCAATGCCGGGTCGTACGATGACCGCGGTGTCTATTTTGCCAACGGCGACAACGCCAACACGCGCGCCGAAACCGGGGTGCGCGAAGCGTGGCTGCGCTATTCGAACCTCGGCGTCGCAGGCCTTGGTATTCAGGTCGGCCGCCAGGTGCTCGCATATGGTGACCAGCGCATGCTCGGCGGTGCGAACTGGAACGTGACGGGGTTGTCTTTTGACGGGGTTGTCGTGAAATATGACAGCCGTCACTTCGCCAGCGATGCCATTCTTGTGCGAGGCACGTCGAAAGACGGGGGAGCCAATGGTATCACGAGCGAAACGGCCGCTTATGACGACTCATACCTGGCAGGTCTGTACAATTCACTGAAGTTTAATTTTGCCGTGATTGACCTCTATGGACTCGGCCTGTTCAGACACCTCTCGCCCGACAGTATTATCGGCATGACTGCCCTTTCGGCTTCGCAGCAGCAGTCGAACCTCTATACCTTCGGCGCGCGCATCACGAATCGTGTGGCGGCCAATAGGTTGCCGGTGGGTGATAAGTGGGATTTTACTCTGGAAGCGGCGTTTCAGGCAGGTAATGCACCTGACGTCTATTTCACGAATGCTGCAGGGAACGTGGTATCGAATTCACGAACCTACAATGGTAAATTTTTCTTCGCGCAGACGGGCTATAAAGTGCTCGATGAATTGCGGCTAGGGGCGCATGTCTACTATTCGCCGGGCACGATCGATCGTACCTCGGGCTCGCTCGACACCTTTCAGACCTTACCCGGCCCGCGCTTCGGCGGCTTCCCGTACCTGAATGTGTTTAACGGCATTTCAGAGAACATGGGCATGAAGAATATTCTTGCGCCCGCAATCAGCATCAGCTATGAAGACAAACTGCTCGGAGATTTTGTTCTGACGTACCTGCATGAAAACAAGGCAACGCCGCAAGATGCCTGGTATGCAATCAGCGGAGCCGCAAACACCTCTCTGCAGCCAGGCGGCGCCGCGCGCATCTCAACTGAAGACGCCAGCAACCTTGGCGGCTCGGCTTTGGGGCGCAACGTGTTTCAAGAGCTTGATCTTGTTTATATGAAGCAGTTTAACGGCTACGTTTCTCTTTGGGTAGGCATTGGTTATTTGCACGCGGGTGATGCGGTACGCCTCGCGCGCGGTTCAGATTTCAAGGCAGATGCGTTCATGGCCTTCATACAGCTTACCGGCGCTATTTGAAATAAGACCTAATTCTCCTTTGCGCCGTGTCGCATTGCGGATGTTACATCCGCAATGCGCAATAGCCTGATCGTATCATTACTCTTTTACATCCTCATTGCTGCGGGAGCCTGCAAGACCGAGAACAAAGGCAAAACGTTACAAAGCACGAACCGCGAATTCTGGGTGCTTTCAGAAAACCGGCCGTTTCAGTATTTTCATCTCGATGTCGAAGCGGGTAAGTTTGACGGCGGGCAAGAGCTCGCGACCGAGTGGGGCAAAGCGGATCTCTTGCGTGAAACCGGCGGTTGGCGTTTTGAAACTTCGGCGCAGGGTTTTACACTCGTATCACCTAAGGGAGAGCAACTTGCATTCATCGAAGCGATGCGTGACGCGTACAAAGGCAAGTACGCTCACGACGAGGCCGCGTCGTACCTGAAGGTCTCGCTCTCGCTCAGCGGGCCGCCGGTCGGTGAACGTGTGTGGCAATACTTTGGTAAAGAAGATGCGCTTTATGCTTACCTCAAGAAGATGGGCCACCTCAAGCTCGACGTCATTTGGGGGCCGACGCAGCCCGAAGTGATGGAGCAGATGTTTATCTACACGAAACCGAAAGCGGGTGACGTAGTCTATGACCTCGGTTGCGGTGACGGCCGCATTCTCATTACCGCTGCCGAAAAATTTGGCGTGCGCGGCGTCGGCGCCGACATCGACCCAATGCGCATTGCAGCGGGTGAGAAGGTCGTTAAACAGAAGAAACTCGAGAGCAAAGTGACGCTCGTAAATAAGAACCTCTTCGACATGGATATTTCTGAGGCATCGATCGTGACGCTATACCTCAACATCAAGGTCAATCGCCGCCTGAGACCGAAACTTTTTCGCGAGCTGAAACCCGGTACGCGCATCGTCTCGCACAACTGGCACATGGGCGACTGGCTGCCCGAAACCTTCAAATATGTTTCAGAAGGCAAGCGCGTCGTTTATTTCTGGCTGATGCCTGAAAACTTTTCGGGCACCTATCAGGGCGGCGCCAGTGACAAACCTATCGTCCTGAAACTCAAACAGCGCTTTCAGAATCTTTATGGGGATATCTCCATCGGCGGCAAATCGTACTCTGCTTCGGGCAAAATACGCGGAGCGACGGTCGCGATATGGACTGCGGCCCCCGAGCTTTCCGGCGCCACGCTTTCTCTAAGCGCTGAATCGCTCAGCATGAAGCCGACGCGCGCGCCGGCATTTACCTTAACCCGCGAAGCGGGCTCGCGCCTCTCGGCAGAGGCGATTGCTGATTAACAGGTTATTGAAAAGGGGACCTGTCAATCGGCATATATCCACCCGAGGCTGTCAGTCAGCTTGCGCTCTGCGGCGAATACATGGTCTTCGCGCACCCGTTTGACGAGGTCTTTGAGAAAAATTTCGCCTTCATTGTGCCAGCGTGAAGTTTCACCGTCGGTCAGCAGAATACAAATATCATAGAGTGCTACGCTGCCGCAGAGCGTCGAAAGCACCAGGCCAAAACCTGTCTGGTAGAGAATGTAGTCCCAATCACTGCGCAGAATTTCATGCGCTTCGGCTTTTCGGCCTCCCAGCAGTACCCCCGTGACGCGGGCCATGGCGGCGAATTATGCAGAGGCCTTGAGCGCCTGTTTAATGTCGGCGAGCACATCTTCGACATTCTCAATGCCGACCGAGATGCGCACCATGCCGGGCAAAATGCCGACCGCGGCGCGTTCTGCATCGCTGAGTTTTGAATGCGTCGTCGACGCCGGGTGCGTCGCAATCGTGCGCGTGTCGCCGAGGTTTGCGGTGTGCGACAGCATTTCGAGACTGTCTAAAAACTTTCTGCCGCGGTTGATGCCGCCTTTGACAATCAGCGTCACGATACCGCCGCCGTGGGTCATCTGCTTTTTCGCGAGCGCATAACCCGGGTGGTCGGGCAAGAACGGATAAATGACCTTTTCGATTTCGCCTTCACTCTGCAGAGCCTTTGCCAGATGCAGCGCATTCTCTGAATGTCGCTGCATTCTGAGTTCAAGCGTCTCGAGGCTTTTACTGAACAGCCACGCGTTGAAAGGCGAAAGCGCAGGCCCTGTATGGCGGGCGAAGAACCGAATTTCTTTCATCAGGTCTTTGCGTGCGAGAATAACTCCACCGAGCGCGCGGCCCTGACCGTCGATGTATTTTGTCGCAGAGTGAATCACAATGTCGGCGCCGAAGTCTGCGGGCTTCTGCAGCACGGGCGTGCAAAAGCAGTTGTCGACATTCAGCAAGACGTTTGCCTGTTTGCAGATTTTGCCGGCGTGTTCGAGGTCGATAATATCGAGCGCGGGGTTCGACGGGGTCTCGAGAAAGAGCATCTTTGTGTTGGGCTTAAAAGCTTTGGCCCAGTTGTACTGGTCGGCGATGTCGACGTAGGTAAATTCAATACCCCAGCGCGGAAAAATCTGTGTGAGAATCTGGTGCGTAGAACCGAACACCGAGCGCGCGCACACCACATGGTCGCCGCTTTTCAAGAGCGCGGCCATGCTCGTGAAAATTGCCGACATGCCCGAAGCGGTCGCGAAGCCGTCTTCGAGATGTTCGAGCGCTGCCATCTTGCGCACGAACTCATCGGTATTGGGGTTCGAGAAGCGCGTGTAGATATTACCGGGTATTTCTTCGGCGAACATTGCACGAGCCTGTTCCGCAGACTCAAAGACAAAGCTCGACGTCATGAAGATCGGCGTCGAATGCTCGCGTTCGTCGCCGCGCGGGGTCTGCTCGCGAATGGCTAAAGTCTGTTCGTGTAACGTTTTGTCTGTAGTGCTCATGCATTCGCCTTCGTTTGAGAATTGAGTGTATATTCGTATTGGATCGTCGCCGTTTTTTCGAGCGTTTTGGCGACAGAACAGTATTTCTCCATCGAGAGTTCAATGGCGCGTTTTAGAAAGTGATCCTCAATCGGGCCTTGAAGGCTGAATTTGACGACGATATTCGTGAACGGGTTGGCCTCTTGTGATTCGCCGCGTTCGCCGACGACTTCGACGCTCATCGCCTCGATCATCTGTCTTTGTTTCTGCAGGATAGTCACCACATCGATGCCAGAGCACCCGGCGAGACCCATAAGCAGCATTTCCATGGGCCTGACCCCTTTGCCGGTGCCACCGATCGCCGGGCCGGCGTCGATGTGCACAGTGTTGCCGGCTGCATTGGTCGCTTCGAAATGAAACGGTTCCCCGATACGGGTGAGGGAGATCTTGGTCGCAGCCATTTGGCCTGATCGATTTATTTCGACTGCCCGAAAACTGCTATTACGCAGTCCTAATCTACTCGACGCCACGTCTAAGTGGCCGGTTTTGAGCGTATGGTAGACATTCTCACGACGATTTTAACCGTTTTACTGATCGTCGTCTCAATTCTGATGATAATTATCATCCTCTTGCAATCGAACCGGGCCGCCGGCGGTATGTTCGCATCGGGCGCGCAGACGGCGTTCGGCGCCGGGTCAGCCGATGCACTCACCAAGATAACCGGCGGTTTTGCGGCCGTTTTTCTGCTTATTTGCCTCGGGTTGGCGGCCCTGAAGTCGTCGAGCCGCACGACACAGGCCGCGGCAGAACAGCTCAATAAAGAAGTACTCCCGATCGTAGCCCCGGCTCCAGACAACAAGGCGGCGGCACCCGCTCCTGGTGCGCCTGCGGCCGCCCCCGCAAAGCCCGCAGCAGCAGCCACCCCGGCAGCCCCGAAATAATACCATGGATCGTAACCTAGCTCTCGAGTTTGTACGCGTTACCGAAGCCGCAGCGCTTGCTGCCGCCCGGCAGATGGGTAAAGGCGACGAAAAGATCGCCGATCAGGCCGCCGTCGACGCGATGCGCAAGGCGTTTGACTCGGTTCTCGTGACCGGCAAGATTGTTATCGGCGAAGGCGAACGTGATGAAGCGCCGATGCTCTATATCGGCGAAGAAGTCGGGGCAGGGGGCACTCCGGTCGATATCGCACTCGATCCGCTCGAAGGCACAACCATTACCGCGAAAGGTGGCTACAACGCCACCACGGTGATTGCGGTGGCAGAAAAAGGTTGCTTTTTGCACGCGCCCGATACGTACATGAACAAGATTGCCGTTGGCCCCGCGGCTAAAGGCGCAATTGATATCACTGACCCGATTCCACTGACGCTGAAGCGTCTCGCAAAGGCGCTCGATAAGTACATCGAAGACGTCACCGTCTGCATACTTGACCGTCCGCGCCATAACGACCTGATTCAGCAGGTGCGCGAAGTCGGTTGCCGCATCAAGCTCATCGGCGACGGCGACGTTTCTGGTGCGATTGCAACTTGTATGGATGATTCACCGGTCGACATTCTGCTCGGTACCGGTGGGGCGCCCGAAGGCGTTCTGTCTGCAGCCGCGCTCAAATGTATGGGCGGCGATTTTCAGGGACAGCTTAAATTCCGTAACGACGAAGAGCGTGCGCGCGCAGTAAAGATGGGCATTTCTGACCCTGACAAAGTTTTTTCGATGGAAGAACTTGCGGCAGGCGACAGCGTACTTTTCTGCGCCACCGGCGTGACCGACGGCGAAATGCTGCGCGGTGTTCGGTTTAATCCCAAAGGCGCAATCACCGAATCAATCGTCATGCGCGCAAAATCGCGCACGATTCGCTGGATCAAGTCGCACCATCATTTTGATTACAAGCCGAAATACCTGTGACACGCAGTGTCACAGGTATTTCGGCAACATAGCAGCGCACGCGAAGAATTTACCAACATACGCGTGACGCGCGAGGGCCGCTGGTTTACCGGCCCGAAAGAAATTATCAACTTCAAAGTCATTTCGCACTTTAAGCAGAGCCTGTTTCGTGATGCGAAGGGTATCTATATATACCAGACCTTCAGGCAATTTGCAGAGAAGGGTTATATCACCGTCGAAGGCCCTTTACTTTCCATTTTTCGCATCGACGGCAGCCAGTTGATCTTGGACAGCCTGGACGAATTGCCGGTGGTCGAAGCAGAGATTGTGCTCAATAGCGACGACGAGGCTCCTTATGTCTGGTACCCGCGGCTCGGCTGTTATGCAAATGTGCCTGCAGGCGTTGCGCCGTATTTTTCAGAATTACTCGAAGAAAATGAGGATTCATTCACCTTCTGCGGCAAACCGGTTGAGACGCGGGCTATAACCGAGTGGTGCTAACGGGCGGGGCGGCAGATCTGGCTCTTCTGCATCGCAGTCGAAGGCACCGGGGCCTTATTCGCAGTCACACGTATCGCCGCGAAATTCTGCGCGTCGGCAAGTTTTCGGAATTCATCGCCGTGGCTGAAAAATAGCGCTGTCGACCAGGCATCGGCTTGCATCGCCGAGCTATGGTAAACCAGCGCAAGAGTTGTTTTGTCTTCACTTTCACCGGTTTTTGGGTTCAGTAAATGGCCGCGCTTTTTTCCCGCATGCGTGACGAAACGTTTATCTTGCGCTGAAACCGAGAGCGAGCCTGAAGTGAGCGTACAGGTTGCCAGCAGGCGTTCTGGTGCAAGCGGATCATAAATCTGTGTCGTCTCGCTCACACCAAACACTGCCAGCTGCCCGCCGAAATTCAGAACAAATGCGCTGATTTCCAATTCTTTGAGTTTCTTCGTGATGAGGTCGAGCGAGTAACCTTTGGCGATGCCCCCGAGGTCGAGAGCCATGCCCTTTCGCCGAAGCCCTGCCAAGTGGTCTTTGATCACAAGCTCTCGGTAATCGACGAGGCTGAGCGCTGCCTGAACTGCCTCGTGCCCCGCGGGTGAAACTTCTACGGCAAAATCTTCCCGAAAAAGCCGCTGCGCCTTGAGCAGGGGTAAAACCGTCGGGTCAAAAAGACCATCACTGAGTCTTGCGATGTCGTGCGCGGCAGCGAGTACCTCAAGCGTTTCGGGGCTGACACGTTGCATAAATGCTTTTGAACCCGAAACGGCATTGATGCGTGTAATTTCACTCTCATGGTACACGCTCATCAGGCGATCGACGCGGCGCAGAACTTCACCGATCGTATCGAAACCTTGTTCGCATGCGCTTTCAGCGCAGTAGAGTTGGGCGATAAAAACTGTGCCCATTGCGGGCAACTGTCTCGTTACGGGCTTTTTTTTTGCGGGTCGATTTCTGTTTTCGGGGTCAGCTGAATTTCATCGGGTATTGTGTCAGTTTGTTTGAGCAGCGCAAACGGCGCTGCCAGTGCAACGCTCAGAACAAGCGCGCCCAGAAGCCAGATTCTCACTGAAGCTTTGATCAAAAGCAGGTGAGAAACAAGTAGTACGGTGAAGCCACCACCCGAAGAGACGTGCAACCAGCGCGCCACGTCGAGTGACTTCGCGCCAGGCATCACCTGTATTGCGTAACCGCTGAGTGACATGAGTGCCAGCAGCACGATCAGCCAGATGCCCGACTTTTTGCCTGTCTCGATGCGCGCCTGCAGCTGCGGAATCACGTGAATGCTGAAGAGCATACCGCACGAAAACAGCCACAGCACGACAGAGACGATATGGCTTTTGAGCAGCACATGCCGCCATACCGGAAAAAAATCCGCGGGTTTGGTGAGAAAAAAAATCAGCAAGAAGCCCGTGCAAAGGGCGACATAGCCTGTTGAATAGAAAAAGAAGCGAAAACGTTGCGTGAACATCAGCTAGGGTTGAGCTCCAATACAATTTTGTGCAGCGCGAGCACGCGGCGCGCCGCACTCGTGAGTACGCTGCAGGTCAGCGTTGACCCAGTAATCGAGGGTATGCTGCCCTTCAGCGACAGGTTCGCATCGAGCCAGCGATTGTGAAAGAGTTCGAGAAATCGGTCAGAGGCCATGTATTCCTGCGGTTCGGCGAAACTGAGCTGTTCGATGTGCATGATGCGCTCGCGCGTGTCGATACAGATCAGCACAGTCTCATTGAGGGTGCGCACGCGGTGTGTGTCGAGGTACGCCCAGCCGAGCAGCGTGCCACCGCGCGTGACACGGTAGGCGACCAAAAACGCGGTATCGATGCGCTCTTGCGCCATCTTTGAGGCGCGCTGCACCTGCTCGGCGGTGAGGTAGACCGACTGCCGTTTGACGTTGTCGGCCGACGGGAAAACCGACTGCACCGCTTCGGGAAACGTGCGAATGACGCGGGCGCTGAGCTGAGGGCACACCCCAAAAATGAGGATTGCGAACAGAATGCGCTGCATGATTCGAGGTAGCATGGCCTTGTCTGTAATAATAATGAGAGTTATTCTCAGTTAGACATGGCGTCAAGAAATACATGATGGGTGGCTTCGCCACCCATCATTAACCCTATTAAAAGAGGTAACCGAGGCCGAAATTGAGCTGGTTGACTCCCGTTTCGGCTTTATTGCTGTAGAGCGAATAATCGATCTTGGCGATTATCTGGCGAATCGGTTTGTACGCCAGGCCAAAGGTCAGCACATTCTGTTCGTAACGCGCATCGAAGCGGTTGCCGGCAGCCACTTTGTATTGCGTATCGATTTTCTCAACGCGAATGTGCGGGTAGAGTTCTTGCTCGGTTTCGAAAAACCTCAGGACATCATAGCCCACTTCAAGGTACGCGCCATATATCTGGTCTGCAGGCCCGATTCCCGTCGTTGCACTGCGCAGCCTGTCTGCGCCTGTCAGGTTGGCAAAACTGACGACCGAACGCAGGTAGAGACCTTTGAGACGTATATCGGCGTGTGCATCGGCAATCGTCGTTTCATGCACGTGCAGGTCGGCCTGGCCGCTTTTGCCATAATAGGCAGAAACGCCAAATGTGCTGCCCGCAACACCGCCATAATCAACGCGCAAAACGCCCGAGAATTCATTGGCAATTGCCTCGGCCCCCTTCTGGCGGCCATTTCTAAAACCCTGCGAGGTAAAATTGGGGTTCTTGGGCGTAGTGTCAGTTGCCGCGTTCATGCTGCTGACGCCGTAGAGTTTGTACGAAAAATCACCGATCTGGCCGAAGATGCCCGCGCCGTTCTCGCGCCATGTGCTCGGCATGATGAGTGTTTCTGTAAGGGGGCGCGTCGATGCCAGAAACGTCGGCGCTTCGTGCATTTCGTTATAGAGCCCCATTGGCAAGAGCATGAGCCCGGCCTTAAAATTCAGCATCGGATTGTGCAGGTAATCGATAGTCGCAAACTCGGTGTAGACGTTGCCGCCATTACCTGCGTGTTCAAATTCGATTTCTGAGTTGAAGACAAATTTGTCGTTAAACTTGTAGCCGGCATAGATGATCTGCCTCACCGAATCGATTTTGTCATTCTGGTTCGAATCGTTGCCTGCCTCGTTGGTGCGCGCGTTCTTGTTGTACAGAAACTCGCCGTAACCACCGATCGAAACACCCTGATTGATTTCATAAACCTTCGATGCCGCGGGGCCATAGCCGTAGCGGCCGCTTTCTTTGGCCGCGGGAAAAAGTTCTCGCCCGGCTCTGAGTTTTTCTACTTCTTCGGCAAGAATTTCAATCTTTCTGTCTTGCTCTGAGGCCGGCGCGGTCGCTGCAGTTTTATCTGCTGCATTCGCATTCACCGCAGGCTTTTGCTGCGCCCATACGGCGCCCGAAACGGCGAGAAAATAAATATAGATCGTCTTTTTCATGAATAACCTCAATAACCCCGCATCAAGCGAGTGAATATGAGAACAATTCTCAATTATGGATCTGCGCGTAAATCCTTTTTGCAACCTATTAGCGGTCTAACCACTCGAGCACTTCGCTGAGCGGCTGGGACGTCACAATCGTGTGGTAGACTCCCTTTTCGAGAAACCACACCGAGCGAAACGCACCGGCGAAATTCACGCGGTATTGCCGTGCGGCCGCGCGGCGGCCCTTATTACCCGCAATTGTTAGCCCGCGTTCGGGCACGAGTTTTAGACCATAATCCCTGACCTGCGTATAATAGGTCTGGTAGGGCAGGTTCTCATAATAAGCGGTAAACGCGGGAATAATACCCTTCGCCCGGATTATTTTTTTCAGTGAGAAGCTCCCGGTTTCTGCCGGCAGATCGAAGCCAAAATTGGCGGCGGCTTTCGCAGCAACGAACGAAACGGGTTTGTCTTTAAAATCGTATTCGGCAATCGTAGTGCCGGGGGGATAACGAAAGTTGAAGTCGCTGTCGCTGAGTTGTTTCTGAAACTCAATGCGGTCAAAATGCAGGCGGTATTTTTGATTGCCGTCTTTATACATCGCCGTCTCTAACGCAAACGCATAGTCGGCCTGTACCGCGGCGCGCCATTCAAAGCTGAACGCTGAGCTCGCAAATTCAGAATTCGGGAAATACCTCACCCCCGTCGTTTTATGCCCGGCGACTGAGCTATCGGCGATCTGATTAATATCATAGTGCGCGACATGCCAGTCATATTCGTTTTCTAACCATTGCCTCTGGGCTGCGGGCTTAAGTTCAGAGAGGTTGCGGTAGCGGATACCAAACGCCGTTTTCGGAAAATAGGTCGAGAGCGTGCCCGCGGCGTAGTGCAAGATATCGCCAGACTGCATCGCTTTCGTTAACACCGCTGCAGGTTCGGCGCGCCAGCTGATTTGGGTGGTCTGCGCGCTGGCGGCGACGCCGGTTTCGGTATACGTACCCGCAAAACTCGCGAGCGACCACATGCGCCTTAAAATCGTCTTGCGCTCAAGCTGCCGCATAGGGTTCGTGCAGCTTTGCCCCAGGCACGCTATCGCGGTCGTGAGGGCGAAAACAATCACAAATCGGCTCTTCATAAAAACCACCTCGGGTTCATCAAGGCGACGATAAATGCAACCAGCGCGCCGGCAAGCATGAATATCGTGAGTAATGAGGATGTCTTTTGTTCTGCGTAGTTTTGACCTTTGCTCTGCCGGCCCACGAGGCTCAGCAAAAACTGCCATGGCCCCCACAGCTGCACGAACAGCACCTCACCGCGCGGCGAGGGTGCGTGAATGCCGAATTCAACGGGGGCCTGCTCGGGGGCAAACGTACCGAAGAGTTTATCCCACACGATGAGTACGCCCGCGAAATTTCGGTCGAGGTATTCTGCGTTCATGCCGTGGTGTACGCGGTGGTGCGAGGGTGTATTGAAGATCTGCCCCAAAAGGCGCGGCAAATTTACCAGCTGCGTGTGCATCAAAAACTGGTAGCTGAGCGAGATCGCCTGTACGGCCAGAATGTGCGCAGGCGCAAACCCTCCGAACGCGAGCGGTAACCAGAAAAAAACACCCAAAAAAGGCAGCCAGGTCTGCCTTAAGCCCACGGATAAATTAAACTCATTCGACGAATGGTGCACGGCGTGAGACATCCACAACAGGCCAAGCTTGTGGCTTGCGCGATGAAACCAGTAAAAGCAGAAATCGTCTGCGAGAAAAAGCAATAACCAGTACCACCAGGTCGCTGGCAGCTTTTGCACGGCAAATTCGAGCTGCAGCCAGGTGAGCAGCAGGTATTCGCTGTAGCCATAGATCGCCGCGATCACGAGATAGACCGTATAGTCGGCGATATTCGTGAGCGTGCCCTTGAGGCTGTAGACGCGGCGCCGCATCGCCAGCGAAACCAACCATTCGCCGACCACGAATGCGTTCACGAGAACAAATGTGAAAATAGCCGATTGTTGCCAGGTCATGCGCTGCTTTTTCCCGGGTTTCTCTTTAAACCGAAAGGTGCTGAAGCAGCAGCCAGCAGGTTTATTGATGGTGTAAAGAGAGAAAAAAGTCTGGCAGCGAATGGATGCAGAAATTGAACGCCTGACGGGCATCACGCGCGAGCGTGCGCTGCGTATCGACGCAGTGAATATTTACGAACGCCTCGGGCCCGAGGTGTTCAAGCAACTCAGCACGGCATTCTATACAGCCGTTTTTACTGACGAAGAAAAATGGTTTCGCAACATTTTCAAAGGCAGCAGCCTCGAAGAGGCGATACAAAACCAGATGGAGTTCTTCATGCAGCGCCTCGGCGGGCCGCCGCTCTATTCGCAGCGCAAAGGGCATCCCGCGCTGATCATGCGCCACCTGAAGTTTAACATGTCGCTCAAAGCGACCGAACGGTGGGTTTACCACATGCAGAACGCTCTCGAGGCCACTGCCGAAATTGATACAGATTCAAAGGGACGCATGCTCGACTTTTTCACGCACACGGCGTATTTTCTGCATCTGGGGGTTACCTCACGCCATCGATGAAGATTAACCGGATGCCGAAGGCATCCGGTTAATCTTCATAATCAAAGAAAAAATCTTTATTGCTGAGCGCCTCACCCGTATCGGTGGTAAGGTGAGCGTCGCCCAGGGTGGCGCAGATATCGCGCAGAATGCCGATCTCTTCTAACCAGTAGCTGTCGCTGGCGAAATCGGGAAAAGCCGCCGTGAACGACGGGTCGTCGTAACGGCGGGCAATCCACCCCGAATAATGAATGATGCGCATCGCGCGCAGTGTCTCGGCGAGCGATAACCAGCGGTCTTCGAAGTGGCGAAACTCGCGGTACGCGGCAAGAAATACCGATCGGGCATGCGCATTCAGCTTCTCATCACCCGGGAACAGCATCCAGACATCTTGCACCGCCGGTCCGACGAGCGAGTCGTCGAAATCGAGCAAGAACCAGCCGTCGCTGCCGTTCAGAATGTTGCCTTTGTGCAGGTCGCCGTGAATGCGCAACAGCGGCAGCTCTTCGTGGTGCACGTCGTAGTGGTGCGCGATGCGTTCGGCGAGCTCAGTGTATTCGAGCGCATGATTCTCTTTCAGAAAATGTTTCTCGCGCAAGACTTCAAGCGGCTCGCGCACGAAGCGGTCAGAATTGAAAGCTGGGCGGCAGCTTTCTGACTTTGCCGCAGCGCCGATATTGTGCACACGCGCGAGCAGCCGGCCCAAAATCTGCAGGTCGATTTCGCTCAGTTCTTCGGGTTCACGGCCCCCGGTTCTCGGCCAGATCGCAAAGAAAATTCCCTGTTCTTCGAACAGGCTCTTGCCGTCGAACCGTAGCGGCGCGAGTGCGGGCACTTCTTCTGCGGCCAGCTCAAACAAGAACGCATGCTCTTCGAGAATCTGTTCGCGTGTCCACCTTCCGGGTCGGTAGAATTTGGTAACGATGTGTTTGCCCGACTCGAGTCTCAGGTCGAAAACACGGTTCTCCATACTATTCAGCTGCGAGATGTGGCCGCTTGGTTCAAGACCAAGTTTGATAACGGCATCAATAATTTCGTCGGGGGTCAGGCGGTAGAAAAAATCTTTTTCGTCTGGCGCCATGGGTATCAAGACAATACCGTTGCCGCCAACGCAGTGGCTATTGCATTTAGAGCCCGGCGCCTCTATGGCTACTTGATTGCGATGAGCACGCGCGCACGGGCGAGCTCGGGGAAAAACTTCGGCATGTCGCGCAGGGCGAGTTTGCGTGCGGTTTTTTGTCCCGCCTGCATTTCAAAAAAATTAATCGCCTGAGACGAGAGCTGCTTTTTCTCTTTCGCCTCTTCGATTTCGGCTGCACCTTCAATCAGAAAGAATCGCGTGCTGCCGACATGGTTCTGCAACAGCAGCCGGCTACCCTGAAGGTGAATACGGTTACCGTTGGCGTGCAGTGTCACGGCGAATTGCGCATCTTGCCGCGAAATGACACCTGTGCCATAAAGCAGGTGTACCTGGGTGACGCCGGCTTTATCCAGCACAACGCGCACAACGCTGTCGGTCACAGCCTCGAGAGTGAATTTCTCCGCAAGGTATAGAGTCGCGCCTGCGGGCAGAGCCTCGTTTTGTGCCGAGGCCAGTGGTTGGCCGTTCAAAAACCAGCCGGGTGCCGGGGGTGCAAGTTTTTTGCCGCCGCACGCGGCGCCGAGAATAAAGAGTGAGGATGCCAGAAAGTAAACCAGCATTCGGGCAGTTTGGTTCGGCTCTTTTTTCAAAGGAATTCTCCCGTTGAGCAGGCATCAACGCCGACTCTGCAACCGCATGCTAAAACCTTGTTGCGCTGCACACTAGTTTTGCAGATTTCTCACGCGCCGCGCACGGACAACGGTGGCCCCGGTAGTCTTGGCATGCTGTCTGAAAACGGCCCAGATTTTAGATTTGCCGCCACTGGCCGGGCGCTACGGCTGTTGATTCACCATGACGCGCACTAAAAGGCCGATCAAGAAAACCATCCGAGATCCTGACGGGCGATCGCATCTTCATTCGGACGGCGTC
Source organism: uncultured Leptospiraceae bacterium (assembly GCA_942492915.1). GTDB lineage: Bacteria > Spirochaetota > Leptospiria > Turneriellales > Turneriellaceae > Turneriella. The sequence goes on along the minus strand of OW818662.1, from coordinate 2,009,594 downwards.
ACAGGGCTTCGCCCTCCCTGGCGTATCGGCCCGCACAAAGACCGCATCCGCGCGGGTGCCGGCCCAGGCCATCCTTGGCCTACGGCACTTATCACCGGGGCGTCTAGTGGTATTGGTGAGGCGCTTGCGCGGCAATTGGCGGGGCAGGGGGTTCGCGTAATTCTGGCGGCGCGCAGGGTGACGCTGATCAAAGGTATCGCCAGTGAGATACGCGGGGCCGGCGGCAAGGCGACCGCGGTGCAACTCGACGTTGCAAACGCCACAGCAACCGTCAAGATGCTCGTCACTCTCGATAAGAAATTTGGTGGCATCGATCTGGTCGTCGCCAACGCCGGGGTTGGCGTCGAGCGCAGCGCCGCGTACTCATGGTCTTGGCCGGCAATTCGCGAGACGCTACAGATAAATTACACTGGGGCAATTGCTACCATTACGGCCCTGCTGCCGCACATGGTCGCCCGCGGTAAAGGCCATGTCGTTGCGATAAGTTCTCTTGCGAGTTACGGTCCGCTTCCCGATGCAGCGGGGTATTCGTCACCCAAGGCGGGACTCTCGCGCTTCATGGAATGTCTCGCACTCGATCTGCAGGGTACCGGAGTTGTGACATCTACGGTGCATGTGGGCTTTGTTGCGACACCAATGGTCGCGAAATCGACAATCCCCCTGCCGTTCTTGATGAGCACCGACAAGGCAGCGCGTCATATAATTTTCAAACTTCGCAAGGGTCGACGCGAAATCAATTTTCCGTTCGCGATGGTGATTTTCGTTCGAATCATCGCGGCTCTGCCTTATGCGTTTAAGGCATGGGTTGCCCGGCGCTACTATCGACAGAAACAGTGAGCGATCGCGTGAGAGTGACTGGGGAAAAAACTCAGGGAATCAACCGGGCGACCTGATCGCCCTTTTCGAATGAACGGTCTTGCACAAAGGCAAGGTGAGGTATCGCGCGCATGCGAATATTTTTCGCAATACTCGAGCGCATGCCCGGCACCAGTCTCTGAATGCCTTTCATGATGCGGGCCTGGTCTTTTTCATCGCCCCAGATGCTGACAAAAATTTTCGCAAAAGAGCCGTCGGGCGAAAGCTCGCAACGCGTAAACGTGCAGTAGTCTTTAACCTGCCGGGTAAAATCGTTACTCGCACTATGCGAGAACGGATTCGTGGTGCCTGGCATTTCTGCGGCTTCGACTGACGCCGGTTCGCTGGGATCTGTACTTGGGGTTGCCGCGTCGATCGACCTCGTGTCGAGCGCCAACCCTTGGTCATCCTGACCTCTACTCATTTTCTGATAATAAGTAGCGACCAGACGAAAAATCTGGTTTTGCAGGCGCAGGCGTTTGATGTCGTTCATCGAGCCGCCCCCGCACGGGCCAAGATGCGCACGACTTTCTGAAATCTGAACAAGGGGTTACTTGTTACCGATTTCTTCAAACGTTCTCTGCGTTTCAACTTTTTCAAAACCTTCGATGAGGTCGCCGACTTTCAGATCGTTATAATTATCGATCAAAATACCGCATTCAAAACCTTCTTTAACTTCGCTGACGTCGTCTTGAAAGCGTTTGAGCGATTTGAGCGAACCTGTAAGCACGACAGAACCGTCACGAATGACACGAATTGCATTCGCGCGCTTGAGAAAGCCAGATCGCACGGAGCAACCTGCAACCGTGCCCATGCCCGAAATCTTGAATACCTGACGCACTTCGGCTTCGCCCGTAATGCGCTCTGAAATATCGGGAGACAAGAGGCCCGCTATCGCGAGTTTCATGTCGTCGATCGCCTGATAAATGATGCTGTAGTTCTTGATTTCAACGCCTTCTTTCGAGGCAACATCACGCACCTTCGCATTTGCCCGCGCATTGAAGGTGATAATCGTCGCCTTGGCGGCCGAGGCGAGCATTACGTCGCTCTCGCTGATTTCACCGGTTGAACCCATGATCACGCGCACGCGTACTTCGTCGCTCGAAAGTTTTTCAAGAGAAGAGGTTAGCGCTTCGACTGAACCACGAACGTCACCTTTGATGATAACTTTGTATTCTTTGACTTTGCCTTCTTCAATCGTTTCGTTGAAGTTTTCGAGTTTGACTTTCTTAACCTGCTGCGCCTGCTGGTGGCGCGCAAGTTCTTGCCGCTTATCGGCAATCTCACGTGCTTCACGCTCTGTCGCCATCACGTTCATGATGTCGCCTGAATTTGGCACACCTGAGAGCCCGAGAATCTCCACGGGAGTTGCCGGGCCCGCTTCTTTGACGGATTGACCGCGGTCATTATACATCGCGCGAATTTTGCCACCTTCGAGGCCGACGACAAAGGCATCGCCGATCTTGAGTGTACCGTTGCGCACGAGTATCGTCGCAACCGGACCGCGGCCCTGGTCGAGTTTTGCTTCGACGACAGTGCCCGTCGCACGCTTTTTCGGATTCGCCGTCACTTCCATAACTTCTGCCTGAGCAAGAATTGCGTCTTCGAGTTTGTCGAGATTCAACTTCTGTAGCGCAGAGATCGGAATAAACGGGGTTGTTCCGCCCCAGTCTTCTGAGAGAATTTCGAATTTTGCCAGATCTTGTTTAATGCGGTCGATATTCGCCGAAGGTTTGTCGATCTTGTTCACGGCAACAATGATCGGCACTTTTGCGTCTTTTGCATGCGAGATCGCTTCTTCAGTCTGTGGCATAACGCCGTCGTCGGCAGCGACCACGAGTACCACGATATCGGTTACCTGAGCACCGCGCGCACGCATCGCAGAGAAAGCTGCGTGACCCGGAGTATCAAGAAAGGTAATTTTGCCTTTTGGGCGTGTCACCTGGTAAGCACCAATGTGCTGCGTAATGCCACCGGCTTCAGTTGCGACGACATCTGTTTCTCGCAGCGCATCGAGCAGTTTTGTCTTACCGTGGTCGACGTGACCCATAATGGTTACTACCGGCGGTCTGTGTACGAGATCTGCCGATTCATCGGCTTCTTCTTGAATAAGCGTTTCTTCGTAGAGTGAGATGACCTCGACCGTGCAGCCGTATTCTGCAGAAAGCAACGTGGCCGTTTCTGCGTCGATCGACTGCGTGATTGTCGCCATTACGCCCAATTGCATCAGTTTTGCGATGATTTCAGGAGCCCGAACATTCAACTTCTTGGCAAGTTCGCCCACTTGAACGAATTCGGTAATTTTGATTCGTGACGGTACAGACGAGGTTGCCTGCGTCGATTCGGGTCTCGACCGATCGCGAGGCTTTTGCCCGATGAAAAACTTTTTGTGTTCTTCTTTCTTTAGAATGTCTTCGCGCAGATTCGATTTCTTTTTATCTGCACCCGGTTTAACATTCGGTCCCTTTTTGACCTCGCGCTCTTCGGCTTCGGTTTTGGGTTGCCGCTCATCTTGTACGAATACGGTGCGCGGTTTTGGTGGCACTCGTTCGGCAGGTCTTTTTGGTGCAACGGCAGATGCCGCCACAGGCGCAGGTGCGGCGGGCTTTTGCGCGATCACCTGGGGTTGTTCAGGTGCCGCCTTTCGCTCTTCTTCGCGTTTTTGATCTTGCTGCACTTTCTGCGCGCTGATCTTGCCCGCGATTGAGTCTTTTGAAGAATTGCCCTTGAGGACAATCTTCTTGGGCGTTAGTTTAATTTTTTCTGCCATGCGCGCTTTCCACTATTGGTCAATAGACGTGAATCAAGCCTTTGGCTCAGCGTCAAGTTCTTGCCCTTCTGTGGTTTCTCCCTCTTCTTCGCCTTCTTCGAACTCAACGTTCTCAGAAATAATTTCCATAATACGCTTTGCTGTCGCGCGCCCCATACCTTCGATTTGAATGAGGTCTTCTTCGTCCATCGAGACCAGGTCTTCGATGTAGCGGATATTGTTGTCCTTGAGAATGCGGATAATCCGCGGTGCAAGACCCGGTAGCGCAGTCAAAGGTGTTCCCGTCTCTTCTTCTGGCTCTTCGACCGGTGCTGCAACTTCGAAGATTTCATCGAGACGCTTGCGCGCTTCGGGTGAAGCCATCTCGGCTGAGAACTGTGATTCAGATTTGACGTCGATCTTGTAGCCCGTTACGTACGATGCGATCTTGACGTTTGTGCCTTCGCGGCCGATGGCAATTGCCAGGTCTTTATCGGGCACTACCGCCAGCGCTTCGTGAGAAGTTGGGTCGACTTTGACGAGGCTCGGTTGTGCCGGGGTCAGCGCGTTGGTGATAAACTCGCGCGGGTCGCTGGCGTATTCTACAATATCGATACGCTCAGTACCAAGTTCGCGCACAATCGCCTGAATGCGCACGCCACGTACACCCACGCAGGCGCCCACGGGGTCAACGTTCGAGCGCTCAGAGGTCACAACGACTTTGGATCGCTCGCCCGGAATGCGGCCGATTGTTTTAATAATGACTATTTTCTCAAAAATTTCAGGAACTTCTTTTTCGAAGAGCTTCTGCACAAAGAGGCGATCCGCACGCGAAACAATAACACGCAATGGGCCGCCGCCTTTATCTTGCTCGATGGAGTGCAGTAATACCTTAATCTTGTCTTCTACGCGGTAGCGTTCTTTCGGTATCTGGTGTTTTACCGGCATGATCGCTTCTACTTTTCCAAGGTCGACGTAAACCGTGTCGCCGCGCTTGCGCAAGATATAACCGTTCATGATTTCGCCGATCTTATCTTCGTAGGCTTCGCGTACTTTGTTTTGCTCGAGCTGCCTCAGGCGTTGCGAAACAATCTGCATCGCCGTCTGCGCCGCGATTCTGCCGAACTCAAGCGGGTATTCCGTAATATCGAGTTCTTCGCCGAGTTGTACGTCGCTCTTGACTTTGCGTGCGTCGTCGATGTGTATCTGCATGCCCGGCATCACCACGTCATCAACCACAACGCGGCGCGCCACGACGTACACGTCGTCATGGTCCTTGTCCATTACCACTTTGACGTTGTCGGTGGTGCGGTACTTGCGTTTATACGCGGCGATCAGGCCGGCTTCGACAACTTCAATGATCTCTTGTCGGTCGAATCCCTTGTCTGCGGTTACTTGCTGAATATCTTCGAAGAATGAGCGTTTTTTCTCCGCGACGACTTTTTTTGCTCTGGCCATTTTTTCTCCTGGTTCTGCGCGCTACACGTCGAGGTGCAGCCTTATTTTCTTTATGTCATTCCATGCCACCCGGTGCGAGGGCAGGGCTTTGAGTTTTTTAGGGGTGTATTTCTTACGGTTTGCCTTGCAGTCGGCAATAACGAAGGTAACAGAGTCACCTTCGAAACTTTCGGCTTTTAGAATCTCAGAGAGCATCTTGCCGGTGTCTGCGGTAAATGTCACATTCAGCGGCAACGCGCTGAAACGTTTTATCTCCGCCAGCGATTTGAGTTCGCGTTCAGCGCCGGCTGATGATACTTCGAGAGAATAGTTCAGGTTAATGCCGCTGGTTTTTTCCATGTCGTCGAGTGCATCGCGCAGAGCGCGGGCATACGTCTCGCAGTCGCGTATGTTGACAGAACCATGCGGATCAGATTCTTTATCGAGATCGATCACGATTCGGGTATTGCCCTTCGTATGAAAGAAAGCAATCTTGTGCAGTGCGAGTTCTGGCGGTAACGCTGCCTTCGCGCGCTCGGTCACCTTCTGCTCTGTAATTTCTGCGATATTCATGGTCTCTTGAAGGGCCCCGGGAAAAACACGGCGCCTCAAAAAAAAAAGCGGCATTCGCCACTTTCCAACTCTCCATAGCCTGCAGCAGAGACAGGGTGTCAAACCGATAGTACTAGCAAGCGCCGGGCCCATTTTTCAGCTCTGGCGTATCGAATCGGCCTCTTTACTCAATATCTGCTTGACCCGTATCAAAGATGTGACATAATGTCGCTGCGCCGACGCACAAATACATGGAACCCGTGACCGATCGTCCCGTAGCTATTCTGGCCTTTTCAGGGCCTATTCGGCCGCATGACGTCTATGAACTCGAAGACAACCTCTCTGCCCTCGCCAATAAAGGCAATTTTAAAGTTATAGCAGACCTCAGCCAGGTGCAGCACCTGAGCAGTTCGGCGCTCGGGGTTTTGGCTCGCTTTGCCGAGCTCTGTCGCAGTCACCACGGCGAATTGAGGCTTGTGGTTTTTGAGCCCGCGGTTCTAAACCTTTTACAGGTCACGATGCTCGACAGGGTCTTTGAGATCTACGCGTCGCTCGAAGAAGCCGAAGAAGATTTTTGATTACTACCAGAGGATCTATGGCAGCAAAAAAGAAACCCACTCGACAGGCACCCAAGGGCCAGGCAAAACCTAAGGCTGAGCCAGCCAAAAAAACCGAAATTCCCGAAGGTTACTTCGGCGAGTTCGGTGGCAGGTTTGTATCCGAGTTGTTGATACCGGCACTCGACGAACTCAACGCCGCCTGGAAAAAGTACAGTAACGATAAAAAGTTCCAGAAAGAGCTGCTCGGTCTCTATAACGACTATGCAGGTCGGCCTTCATTGCTGACATATGCGGCGAACCTATCGGCGCGGTACGGTGCGCAAATTTATCTGAAGCGTGAAGATTTGCTGCATACTGGTTCGCACAAAATCAATAATACGCTCGGGCAGGCTTTGCTCGCGCAGAAGATGAAAAAGAAGCGAATTATCGCCGAAACCGGTGCTGGCCAGCACGGAGTGGCAACCGCCACTGCAGCGGCGCTCATGAAAATTCCCGCGCATATTTATATGGGTTCAGAAGACCTGCGCCGCCAGGCGCTCAATGGCTTTCGCATGCGCCTTCTCGGTGCGTCGGTCTCGGGTGTCGGCGGTGAGCACGGTACGCTGCGTGATGCGGTCAACGAAGCTCTGCGCGACTGGGCCAAGAACGTCGACGACACCTATTATCTTATCGGTTCTGCGATTGGTCCGCACCCATACCCAACCATGGTGCGCACGCTGCAGTCGGTCATTGGCCGCGAGGCGCGCCAACAGATCATGAAAGCCGAAGGCCGCTTGCCGCAGGCAGTTTTCTCATGCGTCGGCGGTGGTTCAAACGCGCTCGGCATGTTTTACGGATTTCTCAAAGATACAAAAGTGCAGCTGATCGGCGCCGAAGCCGGCGGCCGTTCTCTGACCCCCGGGAACCACTCGGCCTCGCTGACTGCGGGCAAGCCCGGCGTGCTGCAGGGTGCTCTGACGTACATCATACAGACTCCCGACGGGCAGGTACAAGATGTGCATTCGATCTCAGCGGGTCTAGATTACCCAGGCGTTGGCCCCGAGCACGCTTACCTTTTGAAGCAGGGAAGAACCGAATACGTCGCGGTGCGCGACAAAGCCGCGCTCGAAGCATTTCAAGAACTTGCGCAAGAAGAGGGTATCATTCCCGCGCTCGAGTCGGCGCACGCCGTGGCCGCTGCGAAGAACTATATCGCCGACCTGCGCAAGCAGGGCAAAAAGAATCCGTTGATTCTGATATGCCTTTCGGGGCGCGGCGACAAAGACGTGCAAGAGGTCGAAAGGCTGCTCGCGCTGCCTCAAGAGGCGGAGCATCCCGAAGAGGCGGCACCGGCACCTCAATTCAATACCGTTCCCACAGTGAAAGTTGTGGCAGCCGGCGAATGATCGCTGCCGGGATCATTCGCCGGCTGCATTTATGCGAGTTGGATTAGGCTACGACATCCACAAAACCGGGCCGGGAGACCACGTGTGGCTCGGTGGGGTGAAGATTGCGGCTCCCTTTGCGCTTGTCGGCCACTCCGATGCGGATGTACTTCTGCACGCAGTGACCGATGCAATTTTCGGTGCGCTCGGTGACGGAGACATCGGTCAGCATTTTCCCCCAACGGACGAGAAGAACCGTAAGCGCAAAAGCTCTGAGTTTGTGCAATTTGCCGTGACACGCATGCAATCCGCCGGCTATGCGATCGGCAATATCGATTGTAATGTCATTTGTGAACTCCCGCGTATATTGCCGCTGCGAGCCGAGCTCTGCCATTCGATTGCGCAACTGGTCGGTACGTCTGCAGGGCAGGTGAGCGTGAAAGGTCGCACGAATGAAAAACAAGACGCAGTCGGCGAAGGTAGAGCTGTTGTCTGCCAGGCGGTGGTGTTGTTGGTGCCGTTAACGCCATGAGCAGGTATATTCCGCTGCTTGCGCTCGTGCAGGCGATTATTCAATCGGGAAACATTCACCTCACGACGACCGGTTCGCTGATCGCACTCGCGCTGGTGCAGAATGAAGCGCAGTCGACCTGGCCTGCGTCGCTTTCAATTTTTCTGATGCTGGTCATGACAATACCCGCATCGTTCATCATGGCGCGTTTCGGGCGCAAAGCGGGTTTCATCGGCGCGCTGGCAACGGGGGCGGCAGGTGCGGCGCTCGCGACCTTCGGCATAATGGAAACCAGGTTTTCGTATTTTCTCGGCGGCTCGGCGCTAATGGGCATCAACCTCGCCTTTGCGGGTTATCTGCGCTTTGCGGCCGTCGAACTTGTCGACGGTGCATGGCGCGCGCGCGCGATTTCGTTCGTACTTGCCGGCGGCGTACTCGCGGCGGTCGCAGGCCCTTACCTGTCAAAATGGGGATATCATCTCGTGCCGGGCCATCCGTTTGCCGGCGGTTATCTGCTGCTGCTGCCGCTGTTTGCCATTGCAGCGCTTCTGCTATCGGTTGTAAAATTCAAGCCACCCGTCATAAAACGGGCAGCGCTATTGGATTCGTTGGGCTACCTTCTGAGCAATGGCACATTTCTGACTCTGGTATTTCTCGGTGTCGGAGCGTACGTCGTTATGGCGCTGCTCATGACGGCAACACCGCTTGCTATGCACCACCACCACCTCGGTTTTGAATCGACCACAGAAGTGATTCGCGCGCATATTCTGGGTATGTTTGTGCCTTCGTTCTTCACGGGACATCTCATCCATCGCTTTGGAGTGCGCCGTATCGTCGTTGCGGGTGCTCTGCTCTACGTTGCCTGCGCCGCAATCAACTACCAGCCCGCAAGCTACTGGACATTCATGGCTTCGCTCATATTGCTCGGAATCGGCTGGAATTTTCTGTTTGTATCAGCCAGCCAGCTGCTGACCGCTCTGGTTGAGCCGCAGCACCAAAGTGCAGCGCAGGCTCTCAATGACTTCGTGATCGCGGCGGGTACCGCGCTTTCGATCGCATTTACCGGCGCGCTGCACGAATTTGCGGGGTGGCAGGTACTGAATCTTTTTTCACTGCCTCTCGTGGCGTTGCTTGCAGTTGCGGGTTATTCACTCGGCCGAATGAAACCCGCTCAAAATTCGGTGTAGCATAAACTCGCGTGCAGTAAGGTCAGGGCTGTCGATGACAAAGAGCCATGTCTGGTCACGGCCTTCGGCGCGTGTTGCATTCGGCACGTGGAGCAGCAGCAGCGCGTGCGATTCTGCTTTTTCGCCCAGGTATTCAGGCTTCTGTACCCCCATATAGTTCACTGCATAAAGTTCTGCGTCGGCGCCGCGCATCACCTGTTGCAGGGTAAGCGTTTCACCCTTCAGACCACGACTCTTCAAAAATCCCTTCTGCGTGTAGAGAAAGTTGCCGAGTGAGCGCACCAGCTGCTCGGGTGTTGATTTGAAAGCAGCGAAGGCCAGCGTATTTTTCGTGGCGCTGTCGGCATACGTCGTGAGCGGCGCGACGTGCGAGAGGTCGGCGACGAGGCTTGTCTCAGTTCCTTTTCGCCAGAACTCAGGCACATGAAAGGCGACGCTCTCGGCGTTGCAGATCGTGCGATTTGCCTTCTGTCGGCAACTGACCGCTTCGTGCCCTGCCAGCTGCAACACGGCGTTGCGGCGGTTCTCGACGACCGCGCTGAAGACATCGTACGAGACAAAACAGAAGAGAATGACGGCCGCCGCACTTGCAATTTCGCCGGGCGCCTGCCGCAGCCGTTTTGCCAGATACACCAGCAGCACCGCGCAAAGGAACGCGAACACGGTAAAAGGCATAAAACGCTGCGCCGCCGAGGGAACCGCGAGAACGAGTAGCAGGCTAAGCAAAATATTACGCTGTCGGGGCTGCCAGGCTATTGAGCGAAAAATAAGCCACGCACCGCCGCAGAAAAAAACTGCGAACAGAAAACTCCAGAAGAAAAAACCCCAGCCATGAATTGCGGTACCAAGGACGAGAATACCGGTGCCGAGTACCCCAAAGGTTATTATATCAATTTCTGTGCGCGAACCGCGTAAATGTGGTGCATGGCTGCTGCCCGAAGTTGAGGGCGAAACACCCCCCGCGGCCGCTGCGGAGCCCGGCTGCGTACCGAGCCCGTCGAAGTAGTTGGCTATTCGACGAAAAAATGCGCCAATTCGTGAATTGCCCGCCACGGCAACGGTTAAATTTTAATAAACCGTGCTTCAACAATAAATTCTTTCTGGCGTATCGTTTCAAGCAGCGCCTTCGGTATCATATCGTCGAGCCCAAGAAATGTTCGCGCCTCGCCACCTTTCGTGGCACGCGACAGCTCCATGCTCGAGATATTGATGTTGTGCTCGCCGAGCAGCGTGCCCAGTTTGCCGACAACACCGGGGGTGTCGGTGTTGAGTACGTAGAGCAGGTGCCCCTCGGGTTTGAGTTTTATGGTATTTCCGTTAAGCTCGGTGATGACGCCACCGGTTGCGCCGACCGCGGCCTTGAGACTCAGACGCTCTTTCTCGTCGTAGACCGTCATTTCGAGAATCGAAACTTCTTTCTCAGATTTTTCGGCCTTGCGTGCGGTGATACGCAGTGAGCGCTCTTTTGCAAGAAGCGGCGCGTTCACGAGATTCACTTCATCGCCCATCGCGACTGAAAGCAGTCCTTTCGTCAGCGCGATTTCGAGCGGGCTCAGGTTGAGAGCAGTGAAACCACCGCGGTAGGTGATTTCGATATCTTTGATCGGGCTTTTCATCATCTGGCCGACGAACGAACCAACCTGTTCGCAAAGCTCAAACCATGGAGCGAGTGCATCCATCGAGGTTGGGTCGATCGTTGGGAAGTTCAGCGAGTTACGCGCCACTCCATTCTTGAAAAAAGCAACCATTGATTCGGCGGTTTCTTTTGCGACCTCAATCTGCGCTTCGTCGGTCGATGCACCGAGGTGAGGAGTCAAAACAATATCGTCGTGTTCGTAAAGTGGCGAGGTTGCAGGCAGTGGTTCTTCGACGAAGACGTCGAGGCCTGCACCGCCGATGATACCTTCTTTTACACCTTTGGCAATTGCGGCTTCGTCATAGATGCCGCCGCGCGCGCAGTTGATCAGCCGAACACCGGGTTTTAAGAGCGAGAGATTTTTTTCGTTAACGAGTCCCCGCGTCGCATCGGTGAGAGGGGTGTGTACGGTTATGAAATCCGCCTGTTTGAGAATGGTGTCAATCGGCACGAGATCTATTTCAAGGGAAGTCAGGTTCTCGCTCGGGATATACGGGTCAAAGCCGAGCACATTCATCTGCAGGCCTTTACCGCGCTTCACCACTTCTTTGCCGATGCGGCCGAGGCCGATGACGCCGAGAGTTTTTCCCGTGAGCTGCGAACCCTGGAACTTTGATTTCTCCCATTTTTTGTCTTTCATCGAGGCATGCGCCTGCGGCAATTTACGCGCGAGCGCAAACATCAGCGCAATGGCCTGCTCGGCGGTTGAGATAGAGTTACCCGCCGGCGCGTTCATGACGACGATTCCTTTCACCGAACAGGCCGGTATATCGATGTTGTCGACGCCCACACCGGCGCGAATCACAACTTTCAGCTTGGGCGCTTTTTCGATCAGCGCCTTGTCGACCTTGCTGGCAGAGCGAATGATCAGCCCTTCAATTTCGGGGATCACAGCTTCGAGCTCTTCGCGGCTCATTTTCTTGCGGTAGTCGATTTCAAAAAGGCCAGAAGCGGTCAGAATATCGACACCATCCTGGTCGAGGTTGTCAGAGATCAGAATCTTGGGTTTTGCCATAATGTAACCCACCCTAAATGTGCTTTGCGACGTGGCGTAAATAAAATAGGCCACCCAAGCTCCGGCCTTGGCCGGAGCCTGGGTGGCCTGAATACTCCGATGCAACCGAATGATTTTAAATATCCCCGGTTCGAGTATTGGTTCTATTTTAAGGGCCTGTGGCGCGAGCGCGGGCCGAAGGCCATTTATAAACAGTTTCAAGAACACCTGCGCCGCCCTTCGAGTCGCCAGCTGGTTATCCGATATTCATCCCCCCCTGATGGCGTCGGGCTTGAAATCGGCGTGGGTGCGCGCACCATCGCCCCGGTTTCGCGCACGCTGCTGGCCGACGGCTACGAATCGCACGGAAACGACCGCTCGATTGCGCAGGCGTATTTTCCCGCTTCGGCGATTCCATTCGCCGATGGCACCTTTGATTTCATACTCAGCGAACACACGCTTGAGCACATCGGTAACGTCTTGCGCACGCTCAAGGAGTGGATACGCGTACTCAAACCGGGTGGTCACTTGATACTCTTTTTGCCGCATAAAGAGCGCACCAACGACAGATTGCGCACCCGAACAACACTTGCACACCTCATTGAGGATTTTCAAAACAATGTGCCTGACGACGACGAGACACATGTCGACGAGTGGATGGAAAACGTCACGAGGGCAGGTGGTATCCCTGAGCACTATAAGCATATCCCGAAGACTGAACTTGCGCGAACTGGGTCGATTCACCACCATGTCTGGGTGGCAGAAGATATAAAAGAAGTTCTCGAATATCTCGGGCTTGAGGTCATTCTTGCTGAAGAGCAGGTACGCGATCGGTCTGATTCATTTGTTGTCGTAGGTCGCAAGTAAAGATAGCGAGATGAAACGCGCAGCAGTTGTCATCGTCACGTATAACAATCCTGCTTTTTTGGGTGTTTGTCTGGCCTCTTACAAGAATCAATCCTACAAGAACTTTGACATTTTTATCGCCGACGACGGTTCAGCGCCCGAAACCAAAGCGAAGATCGATGAATACAGAAACATTCTTCCGCAACCGATCACGCATTTCTGGCATAACGATGTGGGTTACCGCAAAGCGCAGATCGTGAACCACGTCTGGCGTTCGCTTGAGCCTGCCGGGTATCCCGTCGTTATCAACGTCGACCACGATACGGTTGCGCATCGGAACTTCGTTGAAGACCATGTCAGGCAACACGATGCTGCGACGAATTTGCTTTTTATGGGCAGGCGAGTGAATCTCGGGCCGAAGGTGACACAGACCTATAACGAGCAGAATGTCACTCATCTTAACCATGGACTGCCGTGGCGTCTGGTCACAGCGGCGCTCAACAAAGATGTCGAAGATCCGAATCGCGGCATTCGCATTGGGGCGGGGTGGCTGCGCAAATTGCTGGGGCGAGACAAGGTGCCCGATTTACTGGGGTCAAATTTCTCGATTAGCAACAGATTATTGCGCGACGTCAACGGCTATAACGAAGAATACAAGCACTACTGGGGTGAAGATGGCGATCTGTTCGTGCGTGCGCGCAACAGCGGTGCCAATATAGCAGGTTCTCGGTCAATCGCGATCCAGTACCATCTTTACCATAAGATGTTGAGCCCCGACCCTGCCGCGATGGATAACTATTACAAAGTGCTGTTACCGGGACTTGAATATAAATACTGTGCTCAGGGTATCGCGGGCAGTAAGGAGAACGTAAACGATGTCGTTATTCACAAAACAGGCTGAGATCACTCGTGATCGCAGGGATATCCACATACTCATTCGCTGCGGCATTGGAGACACACTCGCATATCTGGCCCGATTGGACAGTCTGCTCAGGGTTTATCCCGATTCGCGCGTCTATTTCCATGTAGGTGGATTTCGCAATATTCCCGAAATGATTGCCGAACTGCTGTTGCCCGACCGCCGGGTCTACGGCGTTCGACTGCTGTACGGTTATGACAGGCAATCACCGCGCCTGGAAAAAAAGGTACTGAAGAAAATTCGTGAATACGCGACCGCGGGCGATATCGTTGAAAGCTGGACTCCCGATGAGTACCCGCTTCGTTACCCGCTCGGACATCCTTTCGTGCCGCAGCTTTTTCCCGAAGACCATGCAGCCGCAGATGAATTCTTGCGGAAACACAATCTCAAGGCGGGCGAAGCTCTGGGCATACATCCGATCACGACCCGCGGAAATGCGGGTGCGTTCGACGAAAAGCGCTATTGGCCGCAGGAAAAATGGCATGCGCTGGTTGAACACGTGCTCAAGAAGGGCGAGCGGCTCATTCTCTTTGGAGCACACGGTGAAGAATACGGCCTGACTATCGACGGGCAAAAGATCATTTCGGCGCAAGGGCTGCCGCTTCGCACGACAATCGCACTGCTGACAAAAATCAAGGGACTCATCGGCACCAATTCATGGTGCTGGGAGGTGACTGCCTACTCGGGTAAGCCAATCATTTCGCTCTGGTTTACGTTCCCGCAGAATATTCGCCTTTACGTTCCTGAAAAGCGCGATCATACGCAGTTTTTTACCGAAAAGTCAGTTACGGTCGAAGAGGTGGTTGCGGCGTACGAGCGGCTCTTCGTTTCGAATTAGCTATAGAGTGAAGTCCGCCGCTGACTCGAATTCAACCTAAGATGTGGTGGAACTTCTCAGGGTATTGGCCGAGGTGCTGCGGAAAAGTATTGTCGAGTGGCACGATCTTATGCAGGCTCTTGTTATCGAGAAAGATACTCTTGCCCTCTTGAATTCTCTGCCGCATCGTTGCCGGATTTTTCGTTTCGTCGGTGTTGGCTTCTGAGTGTTCGTATGACTCGAGTTTTAGCGCAATTCTTTCGACGTCGCCGATTGAAGTGAAGTGCCAGCCGGCGTCGTGCACCACGGTTACCCGTGGTTCGGGCATATCGTGCAGCAGGCGCATCTTCTTAATCGATCTGCCAATTCTTTTGAAACTCGCAAAATCCAGCATGACAGAGCCGCGCCACCAACCGAGACCGTCGCGGTTATACTGCGCCACGCACTGGATGCCGTGTGTGTCGTAATCGGTACAGATGTTATTGAGGTAGTAGGCGTAGAGACGTTGTTCGAAGACGGTGATGCCCGGTTTGCCGACTGCCGCGCGTACCGCGTCGGCCTTGGGTATTTCGTCGACGTCAGAGAATATTACCGTGTCGCCGTCTTTTGCGTCAAAAAGCCCGCGGATAACCTGGCCCTTCTGGTAGTCACTTACAACCCAGGCGTCAGGCTTACGCCATTTGTAGAAGAAACCTGGCAGCTCGTCGACAACGATATGACGAATCTTGGGCAGAAATCTGGCGAAGCGTTCTTTGTGCGCCTCGAATACCAGATCCTTCTTTTTTTTCTGGAAAGTGTGCCGTGCTTCCGCGAGAACAAACACATCGACAACTGGGTCGAGTTCATGCAGGCGAATCTCGAGCAGTTCCAGTTCGTTGAAAAACGGGAACATGTCATAAACTTGTGGTGAGTTGGGTCGAACCTTCATGATTTTAGCTCCATATACACATCGCGCGTCGCAGCAGCGGCATTTTTCCAGCTGAATTCGTTTGCCCGTGCGCGCCCTTTTTCTGCGAGGCTGGCGCGCAGCAAAGCGTTGCCGGCGAGATTGTCGATTGCGACTTTTAGGGCTTCAACAGAATAGGGGTCAACGGTGAGCGCCGCGTCGCCTGCCACCTCGGCCATTGCGCCGATGCTGCTGGTGATGAGCGGGCTACCAAGCGCAAATGCTTCGACGATCGGCAGACCAAAACCTTCAAACACAGACGGGTAAACAGTAAACAGTGCATGCGTATATAGCGATGTGAGCTGCGCGGAGCTGAGCCCTCTGAGAAACAAGATCTGGTTTCTGGCGACAGACACTTCTGCGCGAGCGTAAACGGCTTCATGGGCATATCCCCTTCCTCCGGCAAAAACGAGCAGCATTGATCTTGATGACATTGAATTTTCAAAGGCTGCGATGAGGCGTTCGCCGTTCTTGCGCTTTTCAACTGACCCAGGGCAAAGAATGAACGGCGTTTTTTTGAGGTTGTCCGGCAGATCGGCTGCCGGCTGGTTCGCAGATAAAAAAGCCTGTTCTGAACCGTGGGGTATCACACGAATTTTTCCGTGTGTTGAAGGAAAATATTTCAACATGTGTTCGCGCCCGAACTCTGTCGGCACAATAATTCTTTCGGGACTCAGCTTATTGATCAGATAGCGATTGTAGTCCATGCCGCGTTGCTGAAAACGGGGGTCGCTGAGATCGCTCTCAAAGACGCTGAGATCGTGTATGGTCACGACGCGCGGCAGGCGGTGCGTGTCAGGGATCTTGAAGTCGATGCCGTGGTAGACAGCGTTTCGATTCAGGCACCAGTCGCTGAACGGCGGAATGTACGTTCGGATTTTCAGATCCGCATGGCGTTTGATAAAATGCCGGCGCTTGAGCCGGCTGAGTTTCAATAATCCGGTGAACTCGAGATCGTCGTATTGCTGCAGCGCACGCAGCAGGTTTGCCCCATAGACGACGATGCCGGTTGCATGTTCTGAAGCGAGCGCGTTGGCGTCCCAGTACACGAGCACAGGGTGTTTTCTGAGTTATTGATGGAGTGCAAAGCATTCCTATAGCCATGGGCTTAAGCCCATGGCTATAGGAATCTCAATTCAGGCAAAGCAACTTTATCGACGGTTTTTTGAGTCAGACGACGGCAATCGCATTTTGAATGGCCCAGCTAGCCCCGGGTTTAAACCCGGGGCTAGCTGGGAGTTAGCTATTCAAAAATGCCAGCGTCAACTTCGCGAGTTTATCCGATTGTTCCATCGGTGCCATGTGCGCGGCTTCGTCAATGAGAGAATAGCGCGAATCGCGTATCGTACGGTGCATCCAACTGCCGATCGATTCGGGAAAAAAACCATCTTGGTTGCCCCAGACGATAAGCGTCGGCGTACGAATTGCTTCGAATTTTTTAATCTGTTCTTGTTTGCGCTCTTCGATGTAATCTTCGTTTGAGATATCGCCCATCATATCGAGAAACATCTTGTGGTACCATTTGCGGTTCGCCGCAAATTTCATGTACAGGTAGTTCTTCACGGGCAGGGGCGCTTTATGGGGGTCGCTGAAAATGAGGTTGAAAAAATCGCGAAAATCTTCATACGACGAAACTTCAAATGGATTATGGCCGTTGAGTATGCGCTCATAAATGTTGTCACCGTCGTTGGTCGGCACGAGGCCCGCCGAAGAGACCAGAATAAGACGCTGCACACGGCCAGGAATTTTTCCTGCGAGTTCAGCGGCGATAGCCCCACCGAGCGAATGGCCGGCGAGCACGAAGCGGTCAAAATGCATCTTATCTGCGAAACGGGTGATCCACGATTCGAGCTGGTCGAGGCTGTAGGTCACGCGCGCCGGCTTCTCGCTCTCGCCGAAACCAGGCAGGTCGGGCGCGATGACATGAAAGCGGCGCGAGAGCGCGTGCGCGTAGGGTAGAATGCCGTCTTTGCTGTCAGCAAAACCGTGCAGCAGCAACAGTTTCGGCAATTGTGGGCGACCCCACTCGAGGTACTTAACGGTAATGTCGCCGAGAAATGCGCTGCCGAGCCGGGCACCTGTTGCTTTGCGGCGCACACCCACATAAGCGTTGTAAAGGTTTTCGCCTATATTCCAGCGGACGCTTTCAGGTAGCAGGCGCGTGTAAAGCGTCTGTAAGACAAAATCAAAATCGAAGACCGCCGAATCGGGTGAAGGTATCGCCTGCGCTATCGCCATCGCCCAACGTCGCGGTTCAGCTCACGATGGAAAGCAAAAATGAACAAGTGTTCATTAATCTGCGAATTGCTTTAATGACTTCTTGAATTTGAGATATGCGGATTGATATTTGTTATACGATTTCTTGTCAGCATATTCTATGCCGATCACCCACCTAATCGTCGCATCTTCGTTGGTCGTCTCGACATAAGAGCGCGTGAACCCTTTATTTTTTGGTGTGATGGTAAACCAGCGTTTGGAAAAGCCGTTTGACTTCTCGCTCTTTTCTGTCTTCTCTGTTTCGTCGCTCTTTGCTGCAATGTCGGGGGTTTCGCCCGCCCATTGCGGTGAGAATATGTAGAATCGCACCTTCTTGTCGGGAGACACAAAAAATGCGCTGTCGAATTCATGGGGCATGCCGCTCGATTGCAGCGAATTTTGTATCGTAAAATCTGCGGGGTGTTGCACCTCGAACCAGGCGCCCCGATATTTCTTCGTGTCAGCCGCGGTGGTAGCTGCAATGGCGAGAATCATTATGCTCATCGCGCGAAATAGTTTCATAAGGGCAGGGGCGGTGTGCAGCGTTACACGCCAATCCCTTTTCTGGTCGGTCTTGCGGTTTTTTGCTGACGAATGTATTTTACGTTTACCGGTCGCGTCAGAAATTGTTATCGGTGGCCAGCCCTGTGAATACGCTGCACGCTCATCGGTTTTTACATCTTTGTTTCTTAACGCTGGCACTTTTCGCCTGTCGCGGCGAATCGAAATTTGTGCCCGAACTCGCGCACAGCGACCTCGTGCGCGGGGCTGACGCGACACTGCGTAATTTTACCGCCGAGGCATTTCGTAAAGGAACCATGCTTTACCGGGTTGCAGCCGAACAGGGTTACATAGTGCAAGTGAAGGATGAGACGCACCTCTACGGCCTGCGCATAGAATATTTTGAAACGAACCGCAAGTCAAAAGATTTTGGCAAGGCGACGATTGTCACGGCCAAAGAGTGTGTAATGCAGCAGGGCAATAAATTTATGACCATACGCGGCGATGTGCTGGTTGAGGCGCCGCATGGCCGCAAACTCAAGACGCAAGAGCTCTTTTGGGACGAAACCAAAAATTCGCTCTATTCGAACGTGCCCGTCACCGTGCAAGATGGTTCAGGCAATGTGCTCACCGGCACGCGCGGTATTGTGACCGATCGGTCGTTGAGCCGAACCGTCTTTAAAGGCGGCGTCGGCGCAGGCAGCGGTGGCTTTTAGGTGTCGCTCGAACAGAAATCGCATAACCGCGAAACACTGAAGAACTCTTCGATCTTTTCGCTTTTCACCTCGATGTCGCGGGTGCTCGGCCTTTTGCGTGATATGCTGAAGGCATACGCATTCGGCACGGGGCCGCTTTCCGTCGCATTTGACATTGCCTTTCGCCTGAACAACATGCTGCGCAACCTCGTCGCCGAGGGCGCGCTGTCGCAGGCATTCGTGCCGCTGTATAACAAGTACGCGAACGAAAGCGACGAAAAAGCGCGGGAGGCGGCGGGCGTTGTGATCGTGTTCGTCGCCATTGCGATGACGATCGTTACCTGCGGCGTGATCTTTCTTCTGCCGACACTGATGCCGCTGCTGCTCGCGAGCGATCATATGCCTGCTGAGCAATTGCAACTGACGATTAACCTCAGCCAGCTGCTGTTCCCTTATCTGGTGATGATGAGCGTCGCCTCGCTGTACATGGGCATTCAGTATTCGCACAAGATTTTCTGGGCAGCGAGCTTTGGCCCGGCGCTTCTGAATATTGTGATTATGGTGTTTTTTGGCGCGTACGCTGCCTGGGTGCAATTCACGCATGGCGCATTCGATGTGACCTCTGTTTACATATTTTCTATCGCGACGCTCGTGGCCGCTGTCGCACAGGTGGCGTTTCAAATCTATACCGTGCACCGCCGGGGCCTTGCACCCCGGTATAGTTTTTCACTGAAGCACGGCGCGCTCAAGGCTTTGGGGTCGATGATGCTGCCGGCGGTGTTTGCGGCGTCGATGCAAGAAGTGGGGCAGCTGATCGATGTGTACCTCGCAACCTCGCTCAGTGACCGTGTGCCTGAGGCAATCTCAGCGCTCACCTATTCGCACCGGCTGATACAGCTGCCGATCGGCGTTTTCGGCGTGGCCGTCGCAACGGCGAGTCTGCCGCAGCTTTCGAAAATATACCAAACTGACAAAACGGGCGACACGTTCTCAGGCAGCCTTGCCTATTCGGTGAGGCTCAACTTCTTCTTTTTGCTGCCTGCCGTCGCGGGCCTCATGGTTTTCAGCGAGCCGATCGTGCGCGTCATTTTTCAGCGGGGGGCATTCACCGCACGTTCGACTGAAGTTACCGCTCTGGCGCTGATGTGTTATGCGCCGGGCATTCTCGCCTATTCGCTGCAGAAGCTTTTTACGATCTCGCTCTATGCGCGCATGAACACACGCACGCCGGCGATCATCACGGCGATCGCGCTCGTCATGAATTTTGCTTTCAGTTTGTATCTGATGCAGTCGATGCTGCACGGCGGTCTCGCCGCAGGGTCAGCCATTGCAGCATGGTGTGGAGTTCTCATTTACATCGTGGTTTTACTGCGGGGCAAAGTTTTGCGCTCCCCCGTCACGCTGCTCAAAGACCTGGCGCGTATTTTTGCCGTGAACCTGGTATTTGCAGGTCTGCTCGTGATGCTGCGCCGTCATATATTTCCCGAGCGGGCGTTGCTGCAGCTTGCAGTGGGGATACCTGTGGCTATGGCGGCATATGTGGCACTAGCCCGCGTGGCGCACATAGCTGAGGCGCATGTGCTGACTGAGTTTTTGACCAAGCTGCGTCGACGGTTAATACCCTAAGGTCATTCTGCTTGGCGCGCCAATTCATGTACGCAGCAAATCCTCATGCGTTTTATAGTACTTCGTCACCAAGAAGAAGAGGGCCTTGGCACGATTGCCGAATGGCTGAAACAAAACGGGCATTCGTATTTTTATGTGAACCTGTTTGCGAAGCAGCGGCCACCGGCCAATGCGCTCATGGCATACGATGCACTGGTGTCAATGGGCGGGCCAATGTCGGTGAACGACGCTAGCTGGCTCATGAAAACCTCTCTGGCCCTGACCGCCGATTTTGTGCAGGCGAAGCGGCCGGTGCTGGGCGTGTGTCTCGGCGCGCAGGCGATCGCCAAAGTTGCAGGTGGCTCTGTCACGCAGTCGGCATTTGAACTTGGTTTCGACCGTGTATCACCCGTCAGCGCACATCCGTATTTTCAACCAGGCAAACTTGACATCGCAGATTGGGACGTCTTTCAATGGCATGGTGAAAACTTTTCGCTGCCCGCAGAAGCTCAGCATCTCTTCAATGGTGCTCAGGTTGCCAATCAGGGTTTTACGTACAAGAACGCTTTGGGCCTGCAGTTTCATAACGAACTTTCGCTTGAATGGTACACGATGTGGTATGAGAGCCTGCGCCACAAATTTGAAAACATGGATAAACTCGCGCCGCCGTCGGCAGATATGCCGTTTGCGTCTCTCAAGACGAATCTGTTTGAATTGTTGCATGTCTGGCACAGCCAGTGGCGGTAACTCCTTTACCCATGAATTAGTTCATGAGCAAAAGAGCGGACAAAATTCGCGATGCCCGTAGAGTTCGCCCCAAACCGAAACGCATCACCGATCACGGCGTAGTACACGCGCTTGTGGTTGGGCAGCTCATGCACATTTTCCAGCGTGATGCCGCCGATCAGCACCAGCGGCAGCGAAGCGCGCGTCAGGTATTCGGCGACCAGATGGCGGTTGGTTGCGACATCGGGTTTGGTTGGGCTCGGGAACATGGTGCCGAGTGCGATGTATGCGGGTTTGGGCTCTGCTGCGAGCGCAAGCGCGAGTTCATCGAATCCATGCGTCGACCTACCGTAGGGCACGCTTAGCCCAGCCGGCAGCGCATCTTCTTGCCCAAGGTGTAGAGGCAGCGCATGCTTTTCTGCGAGTGCGGCGTGGTCGTTGACGACGAGGCTCGTGCCGGCGGCGCGGCAAATATCCACCAGCGGTAAAAGGTTCGCTTCGTACTCGCGCGCTGAAATACCTTTATGCCGGTATTGTATCGTTCTGCATCCCCCTTGGGTTGCACCGGTCACAAAATCAGCCAGAGTAATGCCGCGCTTTGCGCATGTCTCGCCGTCACAGATGAGGTAGAGGTGATGGCCCTCAGATAAAATACCGCTTGCGTGCATATTGTTGTCTGGTGAGTTACCAGAGAGAGGCAGGCTGCAAAGTCTTTCGCAAGCCGTTCGCTGCGACGAAGTCTCGCCTTGGCGAGGCGCGCGAAGCGAACGGCAAGCACCCCTGAAGAGCCGAGCTAACTGCAGACTGCCCGAAGGAGCTTCAATGCGCAAACTCAACCTGGTTCTGATTCTGGTACTGCCACTGTGCGCCAACATGCGCGCACCCGTAGAGGTGAAACGCGCGCCCACTGCGCTCAGGGCAGAGCAGAGCGGCAAGATCGAGGTCTTGTCAGAGAATCTTGAGTTCGATTGCCCGCAGGCATTCTCGGGTAGCGTCAACTATGAATATTTCGCCAAGACAAACTGTTTTGCGCGCGTGACCTATCGCATTCGCTCTAGTGCTGCGAGGGTTAACCTTACTTTTGTGTATTCAGGCAGCGGCGAGGTCGAATGGGAAATCGGTCAGCAGATATTTACCAGCAAACCCGCGCCGCTCTCGCCGCAACAAAAGTCGTGCCCTTACTGCCCGCAGTCGCTGGCTCAGCTGCAGACCGCGGTGCAGATGCTCGACCTCGCCGAAGGCGAAAACACCCTCGTGATCAGCTACCGGCAGCCGCTCGAATTTCGCGAGTCGGGGCACAGCTATTTCAGCGCGGGCAAATGGAAGCAGAGCTTCACCTATGAGCTATGGCCGATCGCCGAATGGCAATGGGCCCCCGATTTTCACGCGACGCTGCGCCTCAGCATCGCCGCGCGTGATGGCTTTCTCGGCATCGGCTTTAAAAAAGATTTGGTACGTTGTTACATCGACGAATACGGCAAATTCAGCGAGGTGGATCTATCGCTCTCGAAGCCTTCTGCCGGCGCGCGCTCAGCCTCGGCGCGTGTGGCGCTGCGGAGGTCCCCGCAGCGGCTCAGGTGTGAGTATGCTGCGGGGTGATGTGCTGCCCATAGTAGGCGCAAACGCTTAACAAAAGTTGTTGATTATTGATATTTTGCGACCACAGCGTTTGTCCCAGTACCCGCGCCGGTTGCGGTCTGACCGGCGTAATTATAGCCGCTCGTGCCACTCTGGTAACCCACAGCAATTGCGTTACCGCTGCTATTTACCGCGACAGCGTTAAACTGCGACCCGTTGGTGCCGCCGGTGACGGTCGTTGCCCAAGTGACGCTGCCCGTGTTGCCATATTTCACAATAACCAAGTTATTGTTGGATGAAGTACCAGTCAGGGTTCTGCTTCCGTACGAGAAACTGCCAGTGCCACTTTGATAACCTGCTGCGTAGGCATTGCCAGAATTATCGATAGCGACAGAATTGAACCTCGTCGCTCCGGTGGTGCCGCTGCTAAGTGTTTGCGCCCATTGAGCAGAACCTGAACTATCATATTTGAGGAGAAGTACATTAAAACCGGTATTAGTGCCTGTAACATTAAGACTGCCGTAGCCTATCGCTGTATTCCCAGATTGGTACCCACAGGTAAAGATATTGCCCGTTGAATCAACAGCGACACTAACAAGTTCCGAAGATCCAGTTCCTGAACTTGTTGTGCGAGCCCAAACAACGCCACCTGAACTGTCATATTTGACAAGCGTAGCGTTAGTGCTCGTGCTGCTACCAGCAATATTGTGAGATCCATAGGTATACGTACCTGTCCCCAATTGTGATCCTGTTACATATGCGTTTCCTGTATTGTCTACGGCTATTGCCAAGAATTTTGAAATATGCGGCCCAGCACTTACCGTTCGGGCCCATAGACCAGCCCCAGAGCTGTCATATTTTATTACGACAGCGTTATTATTAGTATACGTGCCCGTCGCGCTTTGACCACTATACGTATAAATCCCGTTTCCGTATTGCTGGCCCGCGACTAAAACATTGCCCGAAGTGTCGGCAGAGACCCCCCAAAAAATACTGCCCGTTGCCCCCGCAGAAATTGTCCGTGCCCACAGGGCGTTACCTGAGCTGTCATATTTGACTAGAACTGGGCCAGTGCTACTCGCGGGGCTGGTGATACTTTGACCGCTATAGGTAAAGGTTGAAGTGCCTTGTTGGTAACCCGCTGCAAACACATTGCCCGTACTATCAACGGCAATGGAGGTAAATTGAGAATTTCCGGTGCCAGCTGAAGTCGATCGTGCCCAAAGCACCGTACCATTGGCATCATACTTAACTAATACCGCGTTGAAGTTTGTGTGATTTCCCGCAGCGTTATGGCTACCATACGTGAAAGTGCCGTTTCCGGTTTGGTAGCCGGCTGCATAGATGTTTCCACTTGCATCGATCGTCATAGCAAGAAACTGGCAGCCACTAGGTGCTGCCGCAGTTGTCCGCGCCCATAGGCCTGTTGCATTCAAAATTGTCTCCGCAGCGCTTGTAGAGCCACCTTCATTCGTGGAACCCTCCCCTGATTTTTGACAACCAATCACAAAAAAGATGAGGATGAAAACCAAAATCATCAAAAATCTGCGTCTGTGGTGATCTTTGCTCATCGAACCTTATGGCTTTGATATTTCTACGTGGCAAGCAGATTTGAGTAACGGTGCCTGCGTATTTAGAAGGCGTGGCGTATTTGTAATGGCTACAAGTTCCGAAGAAAAATCCTATAACCTCAGCGGAGTCTAACCACCTTTGCATCCAATGGCCAAATATCGAATCTAGTAAATTGTCTTCAAGCCGGCAACGGCAGGTCCCGAGCCATCTGCCGGCGTGCGCTCAGCTTCAGCGCCTGTGGCGCTCAAAAGAGCCCCTCAGCGGCTCAGGTGTGAGTATGCTGCGGGGTGATGTCTTAGATTGGCCGCTTCGATCACCCGGCGCTTTAAACTCAGTAAGTTGTCGCGAGCGCCATTATCTCGATTGGGCCAAGCTCATATGGAAATGTCATTACGTCGTCCATGTCGCCTGTAAAGTTGCCGCTGCCATCTTGACCCGCCTGCAATATTGAAAGGGCAGTATCATAGCCAGTCTGTGTCATTACGTTATTGCTAACTATAACGCCGTCAACATAAAGAAGTGCGTATTCACCGGTTTGATTCGCAGTCACTGCCACGTGGTGCCAGTTATCGGCAACAAGCACACCTGGAAAAGAATCAGCGGTCAGATCGGTCGTGCCATCACTGGTCGCAAACTGTAGCGTCATCGTCGTCGAGTCGACGTTGAGACGAAAGCCTGAAGTCGTCGCTGACACAAAACCATTTGCAACAATTGGGCAATCCGCACCACACGGCGCGCTTGTCGGCACGTATACCCATGCGCTGAGTGTGAAGGAATAGCCTAAGTCTTGAATGCCAAAGTCCAAAGAGTCGCCAGAACCGAATGTGCCCATTTGAGAGCCATTGTATGATGAAGCTGCATTGATTGTTACACCGGTGCATTGTGCCCCGGTCCATCCGCCCGGCGTGCCGCTGTCGGGTACCAGCCCTCCAGGGCAAGCCCATTCAAAATCGAACCAGTGCTCAGGGGGCGGCGGCGGCGCGAGAAACTGATCAAAGCCAAAGAAAGGCACTGTGTACCAGAGATCGTACGAAGTATGACTCGTGATAACATAGATGTCGTCTGATATGCCATCCCATGCTGAAAATAATACGATGTCGCCCGACGGATCATCGACGTAGAAGGTTGAGAGCGAGTTCAGATACATACCGTTCAGCAACATTGCAGACTCGAGGTCGGCAATCGGGCCAAACCAATCATTGCCTGCGGCTGTATAACTCAAGCCGTACGATACGCCCAAGATCGAATCTTGCAGGCCTGAGTTTTCCTGGCGCACCTGCGTTACCGATGTTGCGTAATCCATGCCGTAGCCATAAGGGTCGGCAGCAATTGAAGCAGTTGGACTGAAAGCATATCCACTCTCGTTGACATCAGTCGAAAAAAGCATAGTACCGTCAGCCGAGATGCCGATGACGGTATTGTCATAATGGTTGCTGTTTGTGATAAGGGTTAGCGATCCAACCGTGGGGTTTGTTGGGTCAAACGTGCCAGTATGTATCTGATTGCTGCCTGAGCTATAGTTCATATAGATCACAACTGAGGTGCCGTCGGCTGCAGCGGCAAAACTTATCTGGCCGGGTTCATTTATTGGGTTCGTGGAAAGTTTTGCCGGTAACGGGGTAGAAAAGAACGGTATCACCTGCCCGTCAAATGGGGTAAGCGATCTTGCTAGGAATATATTGTGCGCTGTGCAGTTCACACAGTCTGTACGGTTAGAACCGAAAACCAACACCAAATACCCATCACTCAGCTTAAGAAGGTACGGGTTATACTCATCCGAATCATCGCGCGAAATCGTTGACCCATCAGCAAGGCGCAGGCTGGCTTTGCCCTTGATTTTGCCGAGCATCTCTTTTTCGCCTGCAACGGGTTTTGAGCAGTGGGTGGCCAACACTAAAACGATTGTGGCGAGCGTGATATGCGCTATTCGCGGCAGCTTGTCGAGCATAGAGCCAGCTTATGCCTTCAAACATACATTGCCAAGCCTTTTGAGGCTTGGCAATGGGATGCCCGTTAGGGGGTAAACGGTTGCTCGACGCAAATCAACGTCAAGAAACTGGTACATGCAATGCTGCTCGTAAAGAAGCTCGTACCCGTTAGATCCGTAACCGTGGGTGTAGCGTAGTATTGAGTACCCGTCGTGCCGTTGGTCCATGCATCGCAATTTGCCACGGAGCTAGATGCTGAAGTTGTCCAGCTCGTTTGCATCCCTGAAAACGAGTTGGCCGGCGGTGAGGTTGTAATGGAGTTCAATAGTGTATCGGGCAATTTACCAGACGCATCTGTAATTTCGATTGGCGTGATCATATCGGCGCGCAAATAGGGGTTGTTAGGCAGAAGGGGCCAGTCGGTGGCCAGGTCTCTGACGCCCGTTACTGCCAGCAACGCCTTATAGGTACTGCTGTCATTCGGATTATTTATATCGGCTACGTCATTGCATTTTGCATCTGCACCTATGATTCCACCGAGGTTGCCCTGGTACGTGTTATTGGTGACAAAGATTCTGAGGGGAAAAACAGGCGCGCCGCCGCTGAAATCAAGTCCGGGAAAGCCAGCGGCATCCCACAAATCTTGTGAAGTGTGGCTCGTGATAACATATAGGTCTTCGGTGAACCCATCAAAAAAATCGAATGCTGAAAACAGCACCAAATCATTCGCCGCGCTGTCAGCGCTGAATGTTGACATCGCGGTAATCGATAGACCACTCGAGGCCAGGGATAAATCTAAATCTATAATTGGTCCGAAATCTTGCTCGCCCGCTGCGGCAAAGGTGGAATTGTACGAGACGCCGAGTATGGCGTTGTCGTAGCCAGAGTTTTCTTGTCGCACCTGCGTCGCGGACGTAGCGTCGTTCATGCCTGCACCGAAGGCATCGACTGTTGACCCACCCGGTGTAAATGAATGGCCAATACCCGAACCGTCAGTTGAAAGCAAATTATTACCGTCAGCTGAGATGCCGATGATCGTGTGGCCCGATGGGGCAGTATTTGTGATCGCCGACAAAGAAGCTGAGCCAGGGCTTGCGGGGTCGACAGTAGCTGAGCTGATGCCAGCGTAATTAACGTATACGACAACATTGGTCCCCGATGCTTTCGCTGCGAATGAGATTTTTGAAGCCGCGTCTATTCCACTGGTGATCTTTTGAGGTGCGCTAAAGAAAGGTAAGAACTCACCGTCAAAGGCAGTTGTAGATTTCGCCACGTATAAGTTGTGCAGGCCGCCTTGGTTAGAACCAAAAACCAGTGCCAGGTAGCCATCGCTCAGTTTAACCAGAAAAGGGCTGTATTCGTCGGTACCCGGCTGTGAAATTGTCGAGCCGTCTGCAAGGCGCAGGCTGGCTTTGCCTTTGATTTTACCGAGTAGCTCTTTTTCGCCCCCAACGGGTTTTGAACAGTTGCCCGCCGTCAGCGCTACAATCGCAACGGAAGCAAGAACAGCCTTCAACGGAAGCCCTTTAGCCATAGAGCCAACCTGCAGCCAATAGAACATCTTGCCAACCCTTTTGGCGTTCGATCGGGGGGGCGTTTTAGATCGGGAGTGGGCGTCGCGCATAGCGTGGTTAGACGCGCCAGCGGGATGTTTTGCGACAACGAAAGCCGCCTGAGCAATGGTCAAACCGGCAGAATCTTCTGAATCACATTGCCTTCACCCAGCAAAACAATCTTGGGCTGAAAGGTCTTGGCCTCTTCGGGCGTCATCTGCGCATAGGCTATAATAATGATCTTGTCGCCGCGGTGGCCGAGGCGGGCGGCGGCGCCGTTGAGGCAGACTTCGTGGCCGCCGCGTTTGCCCTTGATGAGGTAGGTTTCGAGGCGCGCGCCGTTGTTGACGTTCACCACGTGAATCTTTTCGTATTCCATCAGGCCCGCGGCATCCATAAGGTCTTCGTCAAGCGTGAGGCTGCCCTCATAGAAGAGGTTTGCATCGGTGATTTCGGCGCGGTGTACTTTCGCCCTGAGTAGTGAAATATGCATAATTAGCCAAACCTCTTAATATTGTCTGCAATCCTCTGTGTCACACCTTTTTGCCCGAATTCGAGGCCGACACGTATCGCATTGCGCACGGCTTTCGCGCTCGAAGACCCATGGCCGATGATACAGACACCGGCAACGCCTAACAGAGGTGCGCCACCGTACGTAGCATAATCCATTCGCTTCTTGACGGCCAGAAAAGCGGGCTTCATGAGCAAAGCGCCGCCCTGCGCGATTGCCGACGCGTTGATATTTTTCTTGAGGCTTGAGAAAATTGTCTTCGCAAGGCCTTCGATAGATTTGAGCATGATGTTGCCGATGAAGCCGTCGCACACCACAACGTGCACCGGTTTGCCTGTGCCATAGAGGTCGCGGCCTTCGACATTACCGACAAAATCGTACGGCAACTTCTTGATACGGTGCAGCGCGGCGAGTGTCATTTCGTTGCCTTTGGTGTCTTCTTCGCCGTTTGAGATCAGACCTATTTTCGGATTTATAACACCCATGATTTCACGCGAGTAAACTTCGCCCATGATCGCAAATTGCACGAGGTATTCGGGCTTACAGTCGACATTGGCGCCAGAATCGAGCAGCACTGTGGCGCCGCCGTCTTCGCGCGGTATGGGTGTGGCAATCGCAGGCCGCTTGACTCCAGGTAGCCGGCCCATGTGCGCGAGAGCCGCCGCCATTGAGGCGCCCGTATTGCCTGGAGAGAAAAATCCTAATGCTTCGCCTGATGCCACAAGGCGTGCAGCCACGTTCACTGAGGCGTCTTTTTTCTGCCGCACGGCCATGGCGGGCGAATCTTCCATCGTGATCACGTCAGAGGCGTGAACGACGCGAATGTTTTCGCCGCTGTAGCCCTGGCGTTTGAGCTCCGCATTGAGGATCTTCTCATCACCCACGAGCAGCACGTGTGCGTCGAGTTCGCTCGCTGCACTGACAGAGCCCGAAACGAGTGGGGTGGGGCCGTGGTCGCCGCTCATGGCATCGACGGCCATCCAAAGTTCGGGTGATGCGCCCGCAGACATGCGCTCGCACTTACACTTCAAGTCACGCTGCCAAGCAGCTTTCGCTTTGGTTAGCATTCGCTATGGCCCACATAGTGGGCCATAGCGAAAGCATCAGTGCAATGGCCAGAACGCGTATTCGACCTCAGCGTGTGCGATCGAAGCTTCTTCGCGCGTGTCTTCGGCGGTCACGGCCAGAAGTGGCCCGTCGCAAAGTTGCAGTAAGGTATGAAAAGCGCGGTTCTTTGCAACCTCTGCCATCAGTACGGGAATTCCATAGCTAGCAGAATTGACCAGGTCAAAGTCTTCTGCGACGTAGAGCGTCTCGGTATAATGACCAGCAGTTGTCGGCAACTGCCCGGGCTTTGGCCCCCGAGCTGCAGAAAAACGCTTCAACAGCAGCATGCCCGCCTCTCCCGGAAACAGAATCGCGTGGTTGTCATCGATCAGCTCTTGCGCGGCGCGCAGCGTCTGGAAGTCAGGCCGTTCAAGGTCTATGTCGAGAAAACGCACGCGCCTCAGTTCACCTGGCAAACAGCACGGGAACTCAGAAAAACTCTTTTCGCGCCGTCGTCTTCGTAGAGACACAGCATGCTGTGTCTCTACGAAGACGACGGCGGCGGCTGACAAGGTAACGACGGCGATAACGACTATAAAATCATGCTCGAATCATTGACGGTAAAGGATTTCGCTCTCATTCGCGAACTGAACATACAGTTTGGTTCGGGCCTCAACCTCATTACCGGTGAAACCGGCGCGGGCAAATCGGTTATTTTGGGCGCGCTGTCGCTTGTGCTCGGCTACAAGGCGACGACTGACATGATCCGTTCGGGAGCCAAACGCGCGACGGTCGAAGCCGCATTTGCGATGCCGCCTGATACCCGCGCGGGGGCGAAAGCGCTTCGACAAATTCTCGCCGACCAGGGTCTCGAAGACGACGAAGGCAGTTTGATTGTTCGCCGCGAAATCAGTATCGAGGGTAAGGGGCGCAGTTTCGTCAACTCGCGCCAGGTGCCTTCGGCGATATTGCGTGAGATCGGCAAATTTCTCGTCGACATTCACGGGCAGAACGAACACCAGAATATTCTCACCGTTGATTCTCACCGCGCGATTCTCGACCGTTATGCGCACCTCGGCGAACTCGTCGCAGAGATGCGCAAACTGCACCGCGCGCGTGAAGAAGCCCGGCAGAAACTTTCGAGCGTAACGCTTAGCGAAGACGACAAGGCGCGCCGGCTCGACATTCTGCAACACGAAATTCGCGAGCTCGAATCGGCACGCATCGACGATGTGCGCGAGATTGAAGAGCTCATCGCGAGAGAGAAGAGCCTTGCCAATGCCGAGACGCTGGTGAGCGATTTGAATTCTGTCTATGAAGCGTTGAATGGCGAAGGCGGTTTCGTTTCCCGCGGCGGTTCGATTGAGCGCATGCTCGAGAACGACTCGCAGTACGATGAGTCGCTTGGCGAAATTCTTACGCAGTTTCGTGAGAGTTATTATGCACTCGAAGAAATTTCCCGTCAGGTGCGCAGCAAAGCAGAATCTTATTCCCTCAACCCTGAGGAGCTCGAAGAGATGCGCGAACGCATTGGGCTATTGCAGTCACTGGCGCGCAAATATGGCAGTCGCGGCGCAGCGCCAGCGGGCGCAAAAGACGCAGAATACAACCGGGGCCTCGAGAACGCCAAAGCATACCTCGAGAAGGCGCGTAACGAACTAACGGGCATTGAACTCTCGTCGGGCGAAGAGGCGCGCCTCAGAAAAGAAATCGATACGCTGAATGCGCAAATGAAAGACAAGGCGCTCTACCTCTCAGAGAAAAGACGGCTTGCCTCACTCGAACTCGAGCAAAAGGTTCAGGCAGAGCTGAAAGCGCTTGGCATGGAAGAGACGCAGATCAAGGTCTCTATCCGCTGGGAATATGCCGATGATGGTACGGTTCAGCAAGATGCTTCCCCCGATAAAAAGTATGTCATTGCACCGACCGGGCTTGACATCGTTGAATTCTTAATGGCGTCGTCGGCACGCGACACGCTGCGGCCGCTGCGCAAGATTGCTTCGGGTGGCGAGATGAGTCGTATCATGCTCGCGCTGAAGAAGGTAATTATTGAAACAGACCCGGTCTATACAATGGTGTTCGACGAGGTCGACGCCGGGGTAGGCGGGCGCATCGCCGAAGCCGTGGGCAAAAAACTTGCGGGTCTGTCGCTCGCTTCACAGGTTATTGTGATCACGCACCTGCACCAGATTGCGGGCCTGTCGCCCGACGAAGTGCGCCACTTCAAAGTCTCGAAACATAAAGAAGACGGGACCCGTATCACACGCCTATCTAAAGAGCAGCGTCTGCAAGAGATTGCGCGCATGATCGCTGGCGAAAATATCACCGAATCGGCGCTCACGCATGCGAAGGCGATGCTTTCACAGAAGATTGATTAACAGTTTCTAAAGCTGACGATTTTTCGCAGAGATGTCAATAAAAGATCAAAAAGTCTTCTAATTGTTCTTGACCGCGTCTCTGTGACGCGTCAGAAGGCGGGCATGCTCATCAAACACACCTATCTCTCCACATTGCTCGCAGCTCACCTGATTTTTTCTGGCTGCGCTCAAACCGCAGTGCCCGATATTTCTCTGGACCGGGCCGCGCTCAAACTCGCCAACGGAAATACGATATCTGAGGCAGCTTACGATGACTACAGCCCGATTATCGTGCGGCTTTCGAACGGCTATCTCGCTCTGGTGTTTGGCTCAACGCGCGTTTGCAGCGTCGCATGCACAAATCATAATATTTTTATTTCGTCGTCGGTAACGGCTTACGATGGCAAAGGCATATTGCCGGCCTTCAATGCGCCGCAGCCGATCACGGCGAATGCATCTCCCCTGAATTCGTCGACGCGCTTTCAGCTGGCTGTCGCCCCGAGCGGCAATAACATCTCGGTCTATGCGCAGACCACCGGCGGATTGATCAGCACAACAGCGAGCATAAACCCTGTGTCGGCTGTTCCAATTAATGTCGGAGCCATGCTCAACTCGATTACAGAATACAACTGTTATAATCATCGTATGCTAGGTCTCGACGCGAGCGGATTCATGATTGCAGCTAATACGGCCGGTACGCTGGTTTTTCGCTTCAACCAGAACACGATTGGGGGCGGCTCATGCGGTTCCGTCAGCAATACCAAGCTGGCTTCGGCTTCGCATATCAGTCTCATGCGCCAGGCGTCGACGGGCATCGCCGATGCCTTCATCGCCAGCGACACCACAGGTAATATCAGCGCGCAGACTGCAACGAACAACGGGCCACAAATGGCTGGTTTCAAAGGCAGTCTGGCGCGTGAAGGTCTGGTTGCAACCGGCGTGAGCGTATTTCAGGCGACTACAGAAGCGGGTGACCTCGCCACCTTTTCTGCCGCACCCGGAGTAGGGCAGAAGTCAGACCTTTACGTGGTGACTAGTCCAGCGCCGGCGGCGCTTTGGTTAAACTCGGTCGCATTTGGTTCGCAGCCGCAGCCATAAAAAAATATAAACCGCCCCGCCAAGGGGTGGTTTACGTTTCTCTAGAAATCCACCCTCTCATACACCCGCAGTGCATGGTCGAGAAAATCGGTGAGCACAATGTACTTGCCGTCGGGCGAAACATCGAGCCCGGTGGGCTGGTTGCCCGCTTCAATCTGCTCGATGACCTTGCGCGTCGCGAGGTCGATGACGTTGAGCTTACCAAAGTCTAATCCCTTGATAAGGTATGACTTCGGGTTGTTGCGGCCGCGGCTCGAGACGTAGAGGTACCTGCCGTCGGGCGATTCGGCGATCGTGTTCGGGTTCGAATAGACACGGGTCTCAGCGACTTTTTTAAATCCTTCGATGAAATAGACCATCGAGCGCGCCATATCTGATACGGCGAAAATATCGGTACCGCGGCGAAAACGTATTGCATGCCGGTGCGAGCCGCCGCTGATCAGCGTCCCGGTAATCTTTTGGCTGTCGAGGTCGATCGTTACTGTTCGGCCCGCTTGGTCGCTGTCGCTCGCCCCGCCAAAGATTGCGGCCACCATGGTGTTGCCGTCGTTTGAAAACGCCATGCCGCGCGGCACACCTTTCAGTTTTATTTTTTTCAGCTCTTTAAGTGATTCGACCGAGATCACAGAGATATCTGCGCTGTTCCAGTTGCTCGCATAGACGACGTTGCGCACCGCGTCGTAGCCAAGTACTTTGGTCCATGCGCCGGTGAGGTCTATCGTGCCACGGTATGCGAGCGTGTCCGCGGCAAAGCGGTGCACGGCCGAAGCCTTCATCTGGCTCACCCAGAATTCACCGCGCGTCGGTACCATGACACTCTCGACAAAGCCCCCGCGCCTGGCATATTTTGGCGGCAGTTCGAGCCGGGTAATTTCGCCTGTCAGAATATCGACGACCTCGCTGTGGTTGTCATCGAGCAGCGGCAGCACCACCCGGGTGGGCGAGATAAACATCGCGCTTTTGGGTTGCTTACCCGTGGCGATGCGGCGCACGAAGCGGTGCCTGTAAGATGGCATGTCGAGTGCCACGAGCGGTATTTCAGCGCTTTTGCCTGGTTGCAGAAGAACGCGAATCACCCGCGTGCTGCCGGTCGCAGCATGCGTGGCTGTGAGAACCGCTTCGCTCTGCCCGGCCGGGAGGCCTTTGAGGGTAACATCAGCCTGAGCGAGGGTCTTGTCAGCTACAGAAAATCGTGCCGCAATCTTCTGCCCGTCGAGGGTGACCTGAACGCCCTTGAACGGCTGCAGAAAAAAACGCACCTTACAGTCTTTGTATTGCCCCCCCGGCGCGCAAAATGCAGGTACAGCAATGGGCTGCGAGGTATAGATCTTCGGTGTTTCGGCGAAAAGAAGGTGCGGATTTAGAGGCGCGAGGCAAACGGCGAGCGCAACGAGCTGCAGTCTGCGTTTCGGTATACGGGGCATGTGGTACGAGCAAAACCGTAAAGTAGGCGGACGACAGGAAAATTATTCGCTCAACGCTTTTTCCCGGAAATCCGACATAATAAGGGAGCCATGATCGAGCTTTCGCGCCTCAATGGGAAGGTCTTTTACCTGAATCATAATCTCATCGAGATTTTTGAGGCGACGCCCGATACAGTGATTAAACTCACCGATGGCACAAAATACGTCGTGCGCGAGAGCACGGCAGAGATGCTCGAGAAGATTGTTGCCTTCAACCGGCAAATCTTCGCGGAAAAATCCCGTACCCAATAGGATACGGGGTAGTTAAGGGGTAAGCGTTGCGTGGCAACGCGAAGCCGCTTAAAGAAATCGAGCCCGCGTTCAAAGTAACGGGGGCTTGGGGGTTAAGGCGTTTCGCAGAAACGCCGCCACCCCCAAAAAACAAATCTTCACTGGTTGCGCAGCGACGGGTGAAGTAGGAGAGGCCATGGCAGATGCAGAAGATTTAGACCAGGAAGAAGGTGGTGAAGAAAGTAGCGCCGCCCCGATAAGTTCTGGCCGCTCACGAATTGTGACGATTCTCATTTGGGTTGTCGCAGGCCTCATTGCGCTCGCGTTGATGTTTGTTATCTCTGTCATGGTTGCGAAATATTACAAAAACGCCGACTTTCAGGAAACCGAGAGCATTACCATCGCTCCGCCAAGCGCGCCACCTGCAATTTTCAAGATTCAGCATGAATTTCGTGTGAACACAGCTGATACAGACGAGGCGCATTACGCGCAGGCGACGATCACGCTCGCTTACGAAGGCGAATTGAACAAGATGCTCGACGCTGAGCTTGCAAAACGCATACCGCAGGTAATTCACATCATCAATATTATTCTGGGCGGTAAGCGCAAAGACGAACTCTTTACACCGCTGCAGAAGTTGAATCTGGGTGAAGAAATCAAGAACCAGATAAATATGATCTTGCGCGACGGAAAAATTTCCGAGGTATTATTTGAGCAGCTGGTTGTTAGTTAAGAAGACAACAGAAGGGCATAGCCCTTCTGTTGCGCTTTTCGGAGGAATTTATGGGTGACGGTTCATTATCACAGGAAGAAATTGATGCCCTTTTGATGGGCACCGATGACATGGCAGCTCCTGCCGGCAAAGGCGGTGGCGCAGCTGTGTCTGACGGCGGTGGGCTTTCACCAACCGAACGCGAGCTTCTCGCAGATGCGTTCAACGACGCGATGCAGGTTGCCGGTTCTCAGGCCGGCGCGATGGTCGGCAAGAATGTGCAGATCTCGAACGCACAGGTCGACGAAATTTCACCCGCCCAGATTGCGGCCGAACTGCCAAAAGGCGGGGTCATTGCAGAAATCTCGATGGGCTCGACGCAGACCGCGCTCGTTTTCCCTAAAGACATAGCACGGCGCATCGCGCAGACAATGATGGGAGCTACCGACGAAGGCGGCGACATCAACGACGCGCACCTTTCGACGCTTTCTGAACTGTCGCAGAGTATCGTTTCGTCGATCGCCAACGGCCTCGGCGGTAAATTCAACGAATCGCTTTCGCCTTCAATGCCAGACATGAAGCTCTTTGCTTCGGCTGCAGATGCGCCGCAGTTCATGGGCGGCATCGTCAAGATCGCGTATAACATTACTGTCGAGGGCATGCCCGGTTCGCGCATGACGCATTATATCGATGCTTCGTCAGCTTCACGCTGGGCGAAAGCCAACCGTTCGCAGAGCGCTCCGCAAAGCGCTTCGTTCGATATGGATTTTGGCGGCGCTGCAGGCGGCGGTGGTGGTATGGGTGGCGGTGTTTCGGTCAACCCGATCAACTTTCCGAGCCTGCAGCAGGGCAGCGGCGCGGCGCAGTTGCCGCCCAATCTCGAGCTCTTGCTCGACGTGCAGATGGCGCTCACGGTTGAGCTCGGCCGCACGAAGAAATACGTCAAAGAAATTCTATCACTCGGTGAAGGTTCAATTATCGAACTCGACAAACTCGCCGGTGAACCGGTCGACCTGCTCGTTAACGGCAAGTTGATCGCCCGCGGCGAGGTCGTGGTCATCGACGAAAACTTCGGCGTGCGCGTAACCGACATCGTCGGTCCAGCTGAGCGTATGGCGAGAATGGCAGGTGGTTAAGCCACCGCAGGTGGCTTAACCACCTGCCAGATTATTGTTACGGCAACGCCGTGACTTGAACCTCATTCGACCCTTCAGAGCGCACTCCCTTGCGCGAGTGCGCCTGAATTCTGAAAAAATACGTAGTCCCGGCTTCGAATGGCAAAACATTTGTGAGGCGTTCGATGATGACGGTGCGCAGAGTGCTCACGCTGAATTCGCTGCTTGAATGCAAGAATGTCGGTACGCTGCCGTTGATTGTCAGGGGTTCTAGGCTGTAGACTTCGCTGTCGCCGATGCTCACGCGGCCAATGAGCAGATTGTAACCGTCGAAGGTCTGTTCCTGGTTTTGCACGTAATACTGAATTTCCATTCTTTTGCCCGAGAGAGGGACGACATTAAGGCCCGTGGGCCGCTTCAGCGTGAACTCCTGGTCGAACGGTATGCTGGTGCCGCAGCCTAACGCGATGAAGGTGAGGATAAAAAACAAAACCCGTTTCATTTCTCTGCCTGACAGTACGCCGCAGTTTTCACGCAGGCGGTCAAACCGAATTGGCATTTCTTGTAAGTGTTTTGTAGGGGTAGG
Organism: uncultured Leptospiraceae bacterium; assembly: GCA_942492915.1. Classification (GTDB taxonomy): domain Bacteria; phylum Spirochaetota; class Leptospiria; order Turneriellales; family Turneriellaceae; genus Turneriella. The sequence continues at coordinate 1,972,687 of OW818662.1, read as the reverse complement.
TTTAAACCTACCCCTACAAAAGATCCAGCCAGTTTTTGATCTCTTTCACAATCGTCTTCTTGTCGGTACGCACATATTCGCTTAGCAGAATGTGGTTGCCGTCAGCGATTTCAACGAGCTTATTCTTCTGCGATTTCCCGGGAACCGGCAACCATTCGCGTATGACTTTCAGATCGACGGTATCGTCAAAGTGCTTTTCATCTTTATAATAGATCATCACCATGACAGGTGGTTCGATGTTTCTGATTCTTTCTTTATCGACAATGAAGCGGCGCAGGTTGTTCAGGTTCACGACCGCTGAGAATTTTTGTTTTGCGAGCCAGTGCTGGTAATAATCAGGGTGCTGCCGCTTTTCAGGGTCTTCTTTCCAGGTTGCGTCGCGTTCTTTGCCGAGAGCCAGCTGGCCGAGCTCGAGGCCGCCGGGGAAATTCAGCAGCCGGGTTGTTTTGTTTCCGAAATCCCACAACGGCGCTGTCAAAATTGCCCCGTGCACGAGCTTTGGGTGCTTCACTGCCAGGTAAGTGCCGATGAGCGAACCGGTACTGCTGCCGATGATGACGATCTTTTTACCGAGCAGCGGCATATGCAACAGAGCCTCTTCGCAGGCATTCAGATACTGGTCAAAGGTTGCGGCGGCGTGCGCTTCGGCATTCAGGCCGTGGCCCGGCAGCCTCACATAATAGGCGTTCGCGCCCAGAGTCTCGGCGAGCTGTTCAACGACTATTTCGCCTTCACCGCGCGTGGCTCCGAAGCCGTGCAGGTACAAGAACGCCAAACTATCCTTCTTTTCATTGTGGATTGTCAGCTTTTCAGTATTGTGCTCGGCTACGCCGATGGCGCGCGAAAAGTTACGGTTGCGTTCGGCAAACGCTTCAAATGTTTTTGCCGTGAGTTGCGGTCTGTAGGTATATTGCAGGTCGGCTTGTTTGCAATACGCCCTGGCGTAAAACAGCGAGGCGGCTGCGAAGGTAATGGTTACAATAAGCTTGCGCATGAACCTATTTGCGCTTGCTTGCGTGAAACGCGAGCGTAAATTGTTATTCTCTTTGCCGGCAAGTCGGCCATAAGAACAAAACTTAACCTATGAAATCTAAAAAACAAAAAAGCACCCTGATTATCATCGACGGACACGCCATGGCGTACCGCGCACACTTTGCCTTCGCCGGGCAGAATTTGACCGATGCGCAGGGAAATGCGACCGAGACGGTCTTCGGGTTCTTTCGCATGGTCGCGCGGCTGATTGCAGACCGTAAACCGACGCACATCTTATTGTGTTTTGATCCGGGGCGCGAACACAACCCGCGGTACGAACTCTATCCCGAATATAAGGCCAACCGGCCATCGATGCCCGATGAACTGCGGCGGCAGATCGATGACGTGCAAAAAATTGCCGGCGAGTTGAATTTGCCGCCCGTTATTATCGAAGGCGCCGAAGCCGATGATACCATTGCCTCGCTGATCGAGCAGCACCGTGATGAATTCGATAAGATTGAAATCGTCTCTGGCGACAAAGACCTCTATAACATGCTCTATAAAGGCGTGGTACTGCTGCGCTCGAAAAAAGGTGTGACCGAGTTTGAAGAAATCGATGAAGCCTGGGTGAAAAACAAGATCGGTGTGACGCGCGAGCAGATACCCGACTACATGGCTCTTGTCGGTGATGCCTCTGACAATGTGCCCGGGGTCAAAGGGGTCGGCGAAAAAACCGCGGCGAAACTGATCGCCGATTACAAGAGTCTAGACAAGATTTACAAGAGTATCGACAAAATCAAGCCCGACGGCCTGAAGGCAAAGCTCGAAGCGAGCCGCGACAACGCGTACACTTCGCAGAAGCTCGTGACGCTGCGCAAAGACATCGAGCTGCCCGTCAAGCCCGACGACCTCTTGATCAACCTTTCATCCGAAGGCGGAGCGCTCTTTCGTACGCGGGGGTTTAACACTGTCGCGAGCGAATGGGAGAAATTGCTAAAGGGCTCGGGCACCGCTGCGACTGCACCGGGCGAGGCAACCGGCAATTCGCCGGCGAAATCTGCTGAAGCGAGTGCGGTGAAGTTCTGCCAGAACATGTCGGTCGTCAAAACTGCTGCAGAGCTTGAAGCGCTGCTGAACCGCCTGTCGAAACTCGGCGAAGTCTGCGTCGACACTGAGACGACAGGGCTCGATATTCATGACAGCGAAATATTCGGTGTCTCTTTTGGTTGGTTTGAAGGCCGGACCCTGCACAGTGCCTACGTGCCGCTGCCGAACGGGGGCGAAGCTTCACTCAACGGCGATTACGCTGATGCTGACGACGCGCCCAAATTACTGCCTCTGCTCAAGGTGTTTCTTGAGAACGCGGCGATTCGCAAAATCGGGCAGAACATCAAGTTCGACATTCAGGTTTTTCGCCGCGCGGGCATCGACGTGCAGAACTATGCAGACGACACGATGCTGATGTCGTACCTGATCAACCCCAACGTGCGCCGCCACAACATGGACGACCTTGCCGAAGACTACCTGCAGCACAAGACTGTGACCTTTGACGAACTCGTCGGCAAGGGCAAGAGCCGCATGCCGATCGGCACCGTGCCATTAGACCGCCTGAGCTTTTACGCGTGCGAAGACGCCGAGGTGACGCTCGCGCTGCGCGATGCGTTAAAGCCCAAAGTAGAAGCGATGCAGCTCGAAAAAGTCTACCACGAGATCGACGTGCCACTCGCCAAAGTGCTCGCCGACATCGAGTACATTGGCGTCTCGATCGACGCGGCGCACCTTGCAGAACTTGCGAAGGTCTATAAGAAGAAGATTGCCGCCGCAGAAAAACAGATCTATAAACACGCGGGTGAAGAGTTCAATATCGCTTCGACGAAGCAGCTGCAGACCATACTCTTTGAAAAACTACAGATCGAGTCTTCGCGCAAGACAGAAAAAGGAGCAATGTCGACCGACCAGAGCGTGCTCGAAGAGCTGAAAGACGCGCACCCGGTGATCGCTCCGATTTTGGATTACCGGTTCTACACCAAACTTCTGAGCACGTATGTCGAAGCATTGCCCGAACACGTGAGTAAAACGACAGGGCGCGTGCACACTTCCCTGTCGCAGGTGACGGCGGCGACCGGCCGCCTTTCGAGTATAGATCCGAACTTGCAGAATATACCTGTCAAAGGCGAAGAGGGCGCGCACCTGCGCGAGGCATTCGTCGCGGCGAAAGGCAAAAAGCTCTTGAGTCTCGATTACAGCCAGATCGAGCTGCGCATTCTGGCTCACGTTTCTGAAGACGCCAATCTTATCGCCGCGTACCAGAACGACGAAGACATTCACGACCGCGCCGCCTACATGCTCTTTCGTTCTCGCTTTAACCCCAAGACTGGCAGTTTTGATGGGCCCGGCCGGGAGGTCGTGTTCGATGTCGATCAGGCGGATCTCAAAAAGATGAAAGCCATTGCAGAGTTCGCTGAATTTCGCTCGCAGGCTAAAGTACTCAATTTCTCGATTGTCTACGGGGTCACCGAATTTGGTCTCGCGCGCAATCTCTCGATTACGCGCTCAGAGGCGAAAGAACTGATGGCGAACTACTTCGCCGCATTTCCCGGAATCAAGAAGTACATGCAGAAAGTGATCGATTCGGCGCGCGAGAAGGGTTATGCTGAAAACCTGTTCGGGCGGCGCAGGCCGCTCGGCGATCTCAAGAACGCCAACCGCTTTGTGCGCGAAGCCGCCGAACGTCTGGCGATCAATACCCCTGTACAGTCGACAGCGGCAGATTTGATCAAGAAGGCCATGATTTCGATTGAACAGGAAATCCGCGCAGCGAAACTTACTTCGCGCATGGTGCTGCAGATACATGACGAACTCTTGTTCGAGGTCGCGCCCGGCGAAGAGGCCAGGCTCGAAAAGCTCGCCCGCCATGCGATGGAAACAGCCCTCGAGCTTAAAGTGCCGCTGAAGGTCTCGGGCGCGTTCGGTCGCAACTGGAATGAATGTAAAGGATAGCTTGACGGTGTGTGTCAAACTCATTGTGCGTAACACCGGATGTGGCTAGCCACATCCGGTGTTACGCAAATTTGCTTCGGTCGCAGACCGGAGCAAAACGCTCGGGTGGTGGAATTGGTAGACACGTACGCTTGAGGTGCGTATGGAGTAATCCGTGGGGGTTCAAGTCCCCCCTCGAGTACATTGATAACCCTGACCCCCGCAAACCGCGGGGGCAGGCTTCGCAACCGGGGAACCAACACTGGCCTTCGGTAACAACGAATCCAAATCAAAGTGACGTAAGTTAGCAAAGAACGAATACTCGTTCAGATAGGCTGTGGAGTTCTCCGGTCTCACCCAAACATAAGCTCCGAATGAACGTTTCAGTATAGAGTTCTTACCTTCAGCGACATTAGAGTGCACACCGTTCTTGCTCCATCGATTCTTTGCGTACCGGTACCGCTTGTCTTTAGACCTGGCACCGTGATTAACCATCCGGTGATTGCGGCCGGGGAAGCCGCGGTAACCCATATCCGTGAATAGGGGAGTGGAGACCGGCATCAACTTCTTCAACAGCGGATTCAGAGTGGATGCTTGCTGATCACTTACTGAATCATAGAAGACCGGTCCCTGTTTCCGGGCAAAGGTATTTACCATAGTGCCTACCTGATCCCCGCCAAGGGATTCAGACCGGTATATCGAAGCGGTCTGTCCTTTTCTCTTAAAGCGTTTCCGGCCTTTGTTTGCAGTAGCGGCACAGCTATATAACACCACAACATCGGTCTGCGGTATAGCCCGGCCTCTTACTAATTCTGTAATGTCTGTATTCCGGTCATCGGGGAGATTGAATCCGGCGAATTCGGTCTTAAGGTCTTGATATACCTTCTCTTTCATCCGGGGTAACACATCGGATGCAAAGAGTTGAATGCGGCGCTTAAGTAACTTAGCCCCGTGCATGGACACGCCTAGTCGCCGGCCTATCTCTGATGTAGTCAGCACGGCCGGATACCGGACCTGTGCTTCTTTCACCAGATAGGAAAACATCCACAGCGGGTGTTTCATTTGCTCTAGCGGGGTACCCACCAGCATGCTCTTCTGTTTATGACATTCCGGGCAGCGGAGCATCAGATGCCGCTTACCATCTACCTGGCTAAGCTGTTCACCGCAGCAGTACTTGGGGTAAAACCGGGACAGTAGCTCTATAGTCAGACCGGTGTAATAGGGGAAATCAACCCTGACCCCGGAGTCACACTTATACGAAATAGAAAGTGCTTGCGGGGGTTGGGCGGAAAAAATCTCGAGTACATTTAACCCCGAAACCCCGCAAAAACCTGCGTCGGGTTCGGGTTGGCCCGGTAACGGGCCTGCAGGTTTGAACTTTCTGCGGCGAGGCGCCGTGCAAGATCCAAAAAATATCGAACAAGAAGCCGGTGAGTCGTTAGCCCAAATATGGGATGAGCTCGACCGTAAGGCGCAGAACGAGAAACCAGGAGAATATGCACAGGCGCAAAAGCTGTTTGAAGAGTGGGCGGGCAAGCTCGCAAATCTGCTCGCAGGTCAAAAGAAATAGACCAAGCGCGCGCGATGAATTCACTTGCCACCGAATGCGGCAAATGGCAGATTGTGTGTGCATGCGTTATTCGTTCTTGATTCTGCTGATCGTGGCTGTGGTGTCTGCGTGCGCCTCGCGCCAGATCAAGACGAGCGAAGACCACCGCGCCGCCGATATCTGGCAGGCTTCGTGCGCTTTCTGTCACGGTATTGACGGTAAGCCGCCCGAAGAATGGTCGGGCAAGGGTATGCGCAAGTTCGGCACGTTTGGCATGAAGATGGGGTTCTTTTTTGGCGGCGACAAGATGCGCGCGGGTATCGCGAAGACAATTGCCGAAGGCAAGGGCACCGAGATGCGCCCGTTTAAAGACCATCTTACGCAAAAAGAAATTGAAGCGCTCGTGCGCCACATCGAACAGCTGTAATGGCTGAGATCAAACGCGTCTTTCTCTTTGATATCGACGGCACGCTGGTCAGCGCGCAGGGCATGGGTGGCAAGGCGTTTCGGCGCGCGGTGTACGAACTCACTCAATTCGAGTTGCCGTGGCAGACGCGCGACTTTGCCGGCATGACCGACGCGGGTCTCTTTCGCCGCGTGCTCAGCGAACAGAACCTGCCGCACGATGCGGCGACGATCACCAGGCTGGCGCAGATGTACCATGACTACCTCGAGGCAAACCTGGCAGAGAAACCGGCGCTCGTGCTGCCGGGGGCCGGTGAACTGGTGTCAGAGATGGTCTCGCAGAGTGAGATCCGCATTGGGTTGCTGACGGGTAACACGCGGCGGGGCAGCGAACTTAAACTTGCTTCACTGTGGCGGCACTTTGATTTCGGGTTCTACGGTGATAACCATGTGGAGCGAACTGAACTCGGCGTTTTCGCGCGCGAGCAGGTGACAGCTGAGTTCGGTGCGCATGTCGCAATTACAATTATCGGCGACACCCCGAACGATATTGCCTGCGCACGCGCTGCCGGTGCCGAGTGCATTGCGGTTGCTACCGGCGCGTACAGCGCGCACGAACTCACCGCGGCCGACCGCGTGCTCGCGAGCCTTACCGAGTGGGGTGCAGCGTTCTCATGAGGGCCGCTTATGTTCGGCGAGTAGTACGCCCTGACCCGAAGTCGGCGCTGCCGCGACCACTTCGCCCGCGTTGATAATTGCACTTTCGCCGCGAAACCTCACGCCGTGCTCTTCGCCATAGCTGTTAGCGATTAATATGCTGTTCTCATAGCCATAGAGCCGGTAGATCCAGTAATAGCGGATTTCAATACCCTCGTCGAGCCAGCAGGCAGAGAAGCAGATGATATCGGTTGTTTCGCGTTTGTGAAAGTCTACAAAATCGTCAAAGTTGAGGTCCATGCAGATGCCTAAGCCGAGGCGGCCGAGTTCGGTTTCGACCGTCATGAATCCGGTGTTGCCCGGGGTCGCCCAGGTTTCGTCGGCCTTGTAGAGGTGCGCCTTTCGGTACGTCGCGAGCCGTTCGCCCGTCGGCGCGATCAGGTTCTGCGAGTTGTAGAGAGCCGCACCGTCCTTTTCTGCAAAACCGTAAACGAGATACATCCCCATTTGTTTCGCAAGTTCTGAAAAAAAGCCAAAGCTTTCGCCCTCGCGCTCTTCGCAGTATGGCAGAACTTCATCGCGGCTGGCGAAAACGTAACCCGAGACGCACATTTCGGGCAGCACCACGAGGCGCACGTTTTGGCTCGCGCACTGCGCGATGATCTCAGCGATCTGTTTGCGGTTGGAAAGCGGCTTCGCCCACTCGGGTTTGAACTGCACGGTTGCGGAGCGAAATGTCATGGGGATGCAAAAACCCTTGCCGGCTAAAGCCGGCAAGGGTTTTTGCTTGATTAGAGATGGGAGAACAAGTCTTACCAGAAGCAGAGGATTTACCTGTTGGCCATCTAGTGGCGACGCTGAGGCAGACTGCGGCATCTTACAAGTTCTACTGGTTTCTGGCGATTCTTGAGGCGGTAAAACAAGACATACCTCAGCCGGTGCCGATGGATTTTCTGCTTTCGCAGATGGTCGCGCTGGCGTGGCACCCGACAGTCTTTTTCAAACTTTCGTTTGGGCCAGCTGATCGCTTGGCGAAAGCAGTCCTCGAATTGCAGGCTGTCAGCAAACTCAAATACAAAACGGACATCAACGACGTTGCCAAGACGGCACAAACGGTGCTTACGGGAAAAGGTAAATCAGCTCTTAAAACAGAGATACAGAATAAAAGCCGTTATGTGCCTTACAGATTTTTGCAGCCATGGTTTGCTCAACAACTCGTCGGCGTACCAGATGGCAAAGTCAATGGGGCGATAGTCTCTCTTGCGACCAATAATTTTCAGAATCACCAAAATTTGCCCGTTTATAAATTCGCTGATGGCGGTCGCGCGATTGAGTTGCAGCCGCGCTGGCGCGGGTATCTAAAGCGCCATTTTGGCATTGTTCGAAATTTTATCGATTGGAATCTTGCGCAATACCTACAGAGATTAAATCCAAATGTGCCAGCAATCCCAAACAAGTTATTTCCACAGAGTGAACGCGGCGATTTGAACTTGGCGCGAGATTTCTGGTCACGGGTGCCAGATCTTCGCTGCATCTATTCAGGACAGCCACTCGAACTAAAGCGGGCTGAAATAGACCACTTCTTACCTTGGAGTTTTGTCGCGCATGATTTGCTTTGGAATTTAATCCCGGTTTCTGCAGACGCGAATTCCAAGAAGAACAACGCCATCCCCGATCTTGGTCATTACTTACCCAAGCTGGCTAATGCACACTTTGCTGCTATCAGGTCAGTTCTAAGTTATCAGAACGCCGCAACACGGAAATTGCTCGAAGATTATCAAATACTCATGGGCGTCAAGGCTGGCGTCAATCTTTCAGCAACAGAACAACCAGCTTTTCTTGAAGTGTATCGGCATACGTTTATTCCTATGGCAGAAATAGCCGAAAACATGGGTTTTCAGGCAAACTGGGTCTACAGCTAATACGACTGCTTTCCCGGAATCACACCCCTGACTCCACCCCGTGGATTTGGCGTATCGCCCGGAAACCGGGGTATAAGGTGAATATGCACATGGCCGATGGTCTGCCCCGCTGGCTCACCACAGTTCACGCCTATGTTGAAATGGGTTGTGTCATGCGTGGCTTTCAGGTATTCTCGCATATTGTCCACGAGCTGCCACATTGCCTGCTTCTCTTCTTTTGTGAGCTCGAAGTAGTCGGCGACTACACGGCGCGGAACGATCAGCGTGTGCCCCGGGGACACCGGAAACGCATCGTAGATCGCGTACGCAAATTCATTTTCGAGGATTTTTTGTTTCTGCGGAAATGGCGATTCTTTCAACATGGGTGAATGCCCGGGTATTCAAAGCACTCGTGCAATTCAATCGCGCTGCAGCATCATGATTTGTTCAGGCGTTTTTTTACCCGCGCGCGAACGCGCTTCACTGCACTTGTAGATTTCTTTTGCGCCGGCGCCGGTGCGTTCTTGAGGCCTTCGGCGATGCTGCCGCCAATATGCTTGTTGATCTCGCGAAACGCCCCGTAAATGCCGGTGCTGATCGCGTTATGCGTGTCTCTGATTGTCTGCGCGCGGCCGCGCGTTGCGGGAAAAAGCTGCAGAAGCCCGAAAGTGACTTCTGAAACAACGCGGTGTCCGGTTTCCAGATAGAGTGAGCCCTGGTCGATGCCTTTTGCAACAAGTTTTGCATTTTCAGCCACGAGTATTGCGTTGAGGTCGCGCGTGCGCAGACGAATGCGCATGTCGAGCGCCGTGAGGCGCGTGGCGCGTGTGGTCATTTCTGCGACGCGCAGGCGCGCGATCAGCAGCATTGCGAAACCGATGCCGGTGAGTGAAAGGCAGCAAGCCATAAGTATTTGCAGAGCGTCGCTCATGGTTTAGAGTACGATAATACTGACGTCAGCTTCGACGTTCTTCTCACGCAGCTGGTCTTTCGTCTGCGCGACGACCTGCTCATAGACTTTTTTGATCACCAGGTTAGGCGCTGTGCCCGAAGCCAGTTTTGAGATCGGCGATTCACGGTGCGCGAGTTCGATCGGGTTCTTTACTTCGACCAGCATGCGAATGTAGGGTTCAGCCTGCGCGTTTTCGGTGGATGACGATTTTCCGGTGAGGCTCTTCAGTTCGGCGAGCTCGAGCTCAGCGCGGCGCAGCGCTTTGCGCAGGCCGAAATAATAGTGCAGTGCGATGCCGGTACAGAAGGCAAACAGTGCGAGCAGTGTGGAGAGTAATATATTCATAGGTGAACTCTGACGGGATAGCGGTAGCGCACAGAGCACAGCGTAAAGAGGTTTTGCCGAACAAAAAGAATCAGAACTCGAGTTTATCCAACCTGGCAAGTGCCTTCTGCATCAGACTCGAATGGCATCTGCGCCGCAGCTCTGGCAGGGGCAGGTAATCGCCGTCGGTCAAGCCCGTTTTCATATAAATGAGTTTCACTGCGATTTTGTAGCGGGTGATTGCATGCCTGAAATCGACCGGCACCGTATGAGCAGCGCTGAGCAGTTTTTTACGGGCGGAACCCGGCATTTTTTCAGGGGTTGCAAACTCCTGGTTTGCAGGGGGCAGGGCGAGAAAACCCGGAAACATCAATTCACCTTTCAAGAACGGAAAGCTGCGTCCGCTCGTGACTACCTGGTAACTGTCACCTTTGCGGTGAATTTGCATAACCCAGAGAATCTCGGTGGCCTGCGCGCGGGGTTTGGTGCGTGGATAGAGCGTTTGTGATCCGCTCTGGTAGGCACCGCAAAGGTCGCTGGCAAAACAATTTTCACAGCGCGGGCGTTTTTTACAGATGGTCTGCCCCCATTGCATCAGCGCCTCGTTGACATCGCCTGCAGGCATTTTTGATTTGAACAGCGGTGCGGCAGCTTTTTCAGCCGCCTGGCGAAAGGCCGGCGTGCCCGCTGTGCTTTGGATTTCGTAAAGTCGCGACAGCACGCGCGCGTGGTTTGCATCATTCGCGAGTATCTTCTCGTCGTTGTGTATCGACGCGACAATCGCCGCGGTATAATGGCCGATACCCGGCACCTTCAAGAGTTCAGCGTATTGAACGGGCATCTGCCCTTTATGGTTTGCGGCAATGTACTCTGCAGCCTTGAACATATTGCGTGCCCGCGAATAATAGCCCATGCCGCGAAACGCCACCAGCACATCTTCAACGGGGCCGCGGGCGAGGTTCTGAACGTCGGGAAACCGTTTCAGAAATGTTTTCAGCTTTTCTTTGCCGGCCGCGATCTGCGTCTGTTGCAGAAAAATTTCGGTAATCCAGGTACGGTACGGGTTGCGCCCGTTTCTGAAATCGTACAGGTGCTTTTCATGAGCGTACCAGGTCTTTAGCCTTGTCGCGAGCGGCTCCATGGCCTTAACGCGCATAAACGGTCTGGCCGCCCACAATGGTCGTGTCGATCATGTCACGGTGGCCGCGATAGACAGCACGGTTCAGCCGCTCGGGCAGCGTTGAGTAATGGTTCTGCTCTTCATCGAGCAGCGTATCTGCGAGCGTGTCGTCGATGACCGCGAGATCGGCTGCTTTGCCCATAGCAAAACTGCCGAGTTCATGCTCGCGTGAAAGCGCGCGCGCGTTGCCAAGCGTCGCCTGGCAAATGGCAGTTGCCACCGTTACAGAATTTACCGTCTTATCAAAGTTCGCCCTGAGCTTTGCCATTTCAACCATCGCTCTGGCTTCGTGAATCATTGAGAGCGAATAGCCGGCTGCCACGTCGGTGCCGAGCCCCAAACGCATGTTCTCGCCGCTGAATTGTTGGTATGGCAGAATGCCGCTGCCCAGAAAATTATTTGAAACAGGGCAATGCACCACGACACTCTTACGGTCGCGTACCAGTTTTCGCTCCACATCGCTGAGGTGAATGCCATGGCCGAGCAGGCTCTTTGCATGCAGGCAGCCGTGCTGATCGTAGACGCCTGCATAACTGCCGGCGCCGGGAAAAAGTTTGGCGGTTTCGCTGATTTCGTCGTGGTTCTCGCTGATGTGTGTTTGCAAGAAGGTGTCATAAGCACGCGAGACCTTGCCGCAGAGATCGAGCAATGCAGGGCTGCAGCTGATCGCGAAGCGCGGGGTTACGACAAATTCGTTGCGGCCTTTTTTGTGCCATGTCTCGATCAGGTGAACCATATCTTGCTCGGCGGCTGAGACCGAAGTGAGCAGTTTATCGGGCACGTTGCGGTCCATCAACGTCAAACCCAGATAGGCCCTGATTCCAGATCTTTCCGCTTCGGTGAAGGCGATATCAGCAGCGGGCTTATGAGATGAAAGATACGCGACCGTCGTCGTGGTGCCCTGCGCGAGTGAGCTCTGAAAAAAATTGAGGCTCTGCAGCTCAGCCACGCGTTCGTCGCTGAATCGCGCTTCTTGCGGAAAGGTATACCGGTTAAGCCAGGGCAGAAGCGCTTCGGCACCCTGCGCCGCGAATTCGTATTGAGGCAGATGCGTGTGCAGATCAATAAAGCCCGGTAGTGTGATCGCGCGTTCGCGCAGAAGAATTTCGTAACCTGCAAGTCGCTCGGGCGCCGGTACCTCGGGCGCAAAATAGTCGATGCGCCCTTGTTCGTTCCATAAGAGACAGCCGCGTTCGATCAAATGCAGCGAGCCGTCTGCCTGCGGATTTACAAATGCCGATATGATGCCGCCCTTGTTCTGCATAAACGCTATTCAATCACAGCAATCGGGCCGGTGAGTTTACCTTCGCGAAACTGTTCAAAGTAGGGCTCTTGCGTGGTGCGAAATTCATCACGGCTGAGTATCCCGTGCAGTTCGCCGCCGACAATCAGGCCGATCTTGTCGGCGAGTTTATATGCGAGATTAAAGTCATGAGCAACAACGATCGCGGCGCTGCCGAGGTTGCGCTGAATGCCCTTGATAAGTTCGGCGATCGCATCGGTGAGCACTGGGTCGAGGCCTGCGGTCGGGTCGTCGAACAGCAGAATTTGCGGGTCCATCGCGATCGCACGTGCAATACCTGCGCGCTTCTGCATGCCTCCCGAAAGTTCTGAGGGAAACTTGTCTTCGACGTCTTTCAGCCCCGCACGGTTGAGGCACTCTGTCGCTTTCTTGCGCAGGGCATCTTCGTCGAGATCAGAAAAACGCCGCAGAGCAAAAACCACGTTCTGCCAGACGTGCAGAGAATCAAACAAACCCGATTTCTGAAACACATAACCGATTTTTTGCCTGAGCACATCAAGGTCGCCATGCGCCAGCTTATGCACATTTTGCCCGAGAATTTCGGCGCTGCCGGTCTGCGGTCTGAAAAGGCCGACCAGCGTCTTCAGCAGCATTGTCTTGCCCGATCCGTTTTTTCCCATGAGCACGAGCGTTTCACCGGGTGCGAGATCAAAACTGATCTCGCGCAAAATCGCTTTGCCGTCGATTGTCAGCGAAAGGTTTTCTATTTTGACCGCTCTGTCTGCCATAACTATTCCCGCATTTTAAAGGTGACAACGATTACGCCGGTGGCGGTTTCTCCCGAAGGCGAGGGCGAAAATACAGCGTTTCGGTAAGCATTTCGGGCGCTGATGTCGAGCCGCGTGCTGCCTGAGGATTTCAAAATTTCTACGCTCTCGACGCGACCTTGAGCATCAACTTCGAGTAACAGTTCAACTTTGCCCTGTCCCGATTTCTTGCGCACACTTTCAGGGTATTCAATCGGCGGCATACTCAAGAGTCTTCGCGCTGCGCCTTTTCGCCAGCGCGTCGCGGTGCTGCTGTCACCTTTGGGGATATTTACCTTTTCTGATTCGCCGCGCTTCTCGTTTTTGCCGGTTTTTTCGCTGCCCCATTTCGTGCCTTCAGTGTGCGACGCCGACCCCGGCGATGTGCCGGCTGATTTTCGTGAATGCATCTGCTGCTCGTACTGCGACCATGGGTCTGACATCGCGGGCAGGCTTTCTGAATTGTTTTTGCCTTTGCGTTTGCTCCCCGCCGCGCCCGACGCCTGTTTTTGTTGTTTTGCTGACTTGCCTTTGCTGCGCGATGGCCTTATGATCTCGCGCTCTTCTTCTTCGGGAAGTTCTTGAATTCTCTGAGGCGATTCGCTCAAGATGGTGACGCTCAGCGTATTTGTCAGCTTCAGGTCTGCAAAAAGTACAATCAAGAGAAAGAGCAGAGCGTGCAAACCCAACGAGACCAGCAAGGCTCGCCGTTCAGGGTGCAATATCGGTGGGTATGTTTGCGTCACTTGCGGAATATCTTCTTTACATATTCGATTCCGCTGATGAGCCTGTCAACATCGTCTTGAGTATTATAGACGGCAAAAGATGCACGCGCTGTTGCGCTGACGCCAAAGGTGCGCATCAGAAGCTGGCAACAATGGTGGCCTGCCCGAATGCAGATATCCTGTTCGTCGAGCAGAGTGCCGGTATCGTGCGCGTGCACACCAGGTATTTCAAATGAATAAATCGGTGAGCGAGCCGGCTTCGACGCATTGCCCTTCAGGCCGAATACGCGAATGCCGAGGCGTTCGAGTTTTTCATCCGCATAGGTGCGTAGAGTTTCATCTGCCGAGTGAATTGCCTCGGCATGTTCGGAGACAAAATCGAGCGCCGCGCCGAGCGCAAATATTTCACCGATCGGCTGCGTGCCCGCCTCAAAGCGCGCGGGTGCTTCGAGGTAGGTCGAGGATTCTTTTTCTACGAGCGCTATCATGCCGCCGCCGGTCTGGTAGACATCAAATACGTCGAACTGCGCTTTGCCGCCGACCACCGCGCCGACGCCCGTCGAGCCGAACAGTTTATGCGCCGAGAATACCACAAAATCAGGGCTCAGCGATTTGATCGTCGCCGGCGCGTGCACCGCTGCCTGCGCCGCATCGACGATGAACACAGACCCGTGCTTTGCCGCGAGTTCGCGTACGGGCGCAAGATCGTGAATGATGCCCGTGACGTTCGATTGCAGACTGAGCGATACAATGCGGATTGCATAATTTTCAAAGAGCGCGGCCACTTCGGGAGATCCGGTTGACATGTACCCTTCGCTATCGACGGGCAGATAGAGCAGCTTATAGCCTGCACGTTTAGCCGCGACCTGCCAGGGAATAATATTCGCATGGTGCTCACTTTCGCTGAGCAGAATCGCAGCGGGTTTCTCTGATCGGTACGATGCGTAGAAGCTGGCGAGCGGTGAAGCGGGTGAGGTGAGCGAATGCGCCAGCAGGTTAAAGCCTTCGGTCGTGCCCTTGACGAAAACAGCTGTCGCATCGGCTTTCTCAGAGAGATAGGCAGCCGTTTTGGCGCGCACTGATTCCACTGTGTCGGTTGCCTGCTGCGACAGGCGATAGACTCCGCGGTGTATGTTTACTGATTGGCTGACGTTATAAGCGTTCAGCGCTGCGATCACTGCATCGGGTTTGAGTGCGGTCGCCGCCGAATCGAGGTAGACAAGCCCGGGGTTAGCTTTGAAGAAAGGGAACAGCGCCCTGAGATCGTGTGCCATTTATAGCGGCAAGATACTGAAAATTTCAGCGATTGTCAAGTTTCGGCCTGATGACCGACATCACGCGGCCTGAAAATTCGCGGCGAATCACCCGGTTGTCTTTGCGGCTGCTAAGAGGCAAATTACCGCAACGCGCCTGCCTGACGCAGCAACTTTGTGATTTCTGTGTGTTTGCCGCGTTCTGCGAGCAGCAGGGCAGATTCACCATTTGCCGTGATATAACGCGCATTTGCACCATAGGCCAGCAGCGAGCGCACGATTTCAGTATGGCCGTTCACCGTCGCGAGCATCAGCGCGTTCCAGGTAAACTTGTTGGTTGTATTGGCATCTGCCCTGGCAGCAAGCAGCTGCGCAACGATTTCGAGCCGGCCATTCTCGGCGGCTGACATGAGGGGAGTGTAGCCATTTGCATTCTTCTGGTTGATGTTTGCGCCCTGGCCGGTGAGTTCGGCAAATCGCTTTTGGTCGCCGCGCGCCGCCGCATCGACGAGTTCATCGCTCGCAGCTGCAAAGGTTTTTTTAGGCGAAGATGAACAGGCTGTTGCTAACAGCGCTGCTGACAGCAGACAAAGGGCAATGGTATTTCTCGGCATGAAGCTCCTCATCATTTTTCGTATTTAGACTGGTTTTCAAGACCGGCGCGCCGCAGCGTGTCGATCAGCATGGGCGCGAGACCCGGCAGCGCGCTCGCCGTTTTTGCAAACACTCCGCGCCAAAACGGAAGTGTGATTTCTGCCTGATCGCTGCCAAGAGTTGTCACGATAGCCGTGGCTACGTCTTTCGCCGTCAGGGGCGCGCTGCCAGAGAAGGTCAGAGCTGCTTCGGGATAATCTTTCTGTAAGTCGAGCATGGGGGTTTTGACCGCGTCGGGGCAGACGACCGTCACGAATACTCCCGCTTCACGCAGTTCTGCCGCAAGCGCAAGGGTGAAGCCGCGCACGGCAAATTTCGAAGCGCTGTAAAGACCGATACCGGGTATGGGTGCAACCCCTGCGAGCGAGGCGATATTGATAATATGACCAGAGCCGGCTCGTTTGAATTCGCGTGCCGCGATTGCTGAACCGAGCATCACGCCTTTGACGTTGATATCAATATGAAAATCGATATCTTTCGCCGTAACTTTGTCGATATAACCAGGCTTCAGCACACCGACGGCGTTGATCAGCGCATAGACGGGCCCCAGTGCCATTGCGCGGTGAAAGACATTTTCCCAGTCTTCACTGCTACGCACATCGCAGGCAACGGTTTGTACTCGCGTCATAGTGCTCACTTTTTGTAACGCGACTTCATCGACGTCCGTCGCAACGACAATCGCACCTGATGTGCTGAGTTGGCTGACCAGTTCTTGTCCGATACCCCCCGCTGCACCGCTGACGATGATGACTTTACCTGAAATATCTTTCATGAGCTTCTCCCGACCGGGCTTTGGTTCTCGACAAATTTCACAATTTCTGAGGCGATACGCTCGTCGCTTTCCATCGTCAGAAAATGACCTGCGAGCGGCAGAATGCGCAGTGTGAATTCTGCGTCGATTGCCGCGTGCATACCTTCGAACATCCCGGGCAAGATGCAGCCGTCACTGCTCCCGGTGAGCGTCAGCGTTGGCTGCCTGATATTGGCAAAAGAAAGCTGGCGACTGCGGTTGTACGCATCGAGTTCTGAGAGCGCCGGGGTCAGCATGCCGCGGTAATACGCGAGCGCATTGTGCAGAATCTGTTTGTCCGCGAAGGTTTCTTTCACGGCCTGCAACGCTTCGGCATCGAGCGTCACGCCCGGTGACCACTTTGCCCAGAGATCTTCGATAAAATTGAAATGTTCGCGTTCGATGCGCGCCTCGGGAATACCAAATCGCATCTGAAAAAAAAGAATATACCAGCTTTGAAAGAGTTGTTTGGGATTTTTCCAAAGGTTGCTCAAAAAAATGCGCAGGTGCGGCACGCTCAGTGTCACAAGAGTGTTGAATTTTTCGGGCGCGTAATTGGCCGCGGCGTAAGCGGTGATAGCCCCCCAGTCGTGCCCAATAAGAAGTGCGTCTGAAAATCCTGCTGCTTCGACGAGGCCCGCTGCATCTGCCGCGAGGTCTGCTATCTGTACAGTCGCATTGGCGTCTTCAAGCAGGTTCGCCGGCGTGTTCATCTGTGAATAGCCGCGCATGTAAGGTGCAATACACGTGTAGCCCTGCGCGGCGAGGCGGGGCATTAACTTAGCCCAGGTACGCGGCGTATCGGGAAAGCCGTGCAGCAAGAGCGCGAGCCGTTTGCCTTCGCCGAGTTTAAGTGCGGGATGCGACAGCCCGTTTGCGTTAAGCGTGATTTGTTGCATAGAAATGATGACGGCCCAGATAACCGCCAGAGCCTGCTGCTTTAGCTTGCTTTTGCCACCTGCGCCGTAGATTTCATTTCGCACTGCCCCTCGAAGATAACGCCGTCGTCGATCTCAAGCTTTGGCGAGCGGATATTACCGATGAGAGTGGCACCCTGCCTTAGCTCAACTTTTTCAGAGGCGACAATGTTGCCGGTAACGTGCCCCAGAACGACGACATGCGTCGCTTCGATATGTGCCTGCACCTTCGCCTGTGCGCCGATTTCGAGCGCGTCAGTACCCTTTATTTCACCTTCAAATTTGCCCTGAATTTTCAGCGGCCGGGCGTACTGCAAAATGCCTTTGAAGGCGCTGCCCGCAGCAAATACTGTGGCCTCGCCGCGCCGTCGTGATTCTTTTGCTGCCATATTATTTCGTCTTCATGACATAGACGCCGTCCCAGTCTGCCGGGGGCGGCTCTTCGATAAAGTGAACGCAGCGGTCGAGATAGACCTGCGAAGGCCCGTCGTCTTTTTTGATGGCAAGCGCCTTTTTGAACATTTCTGCGGCCATTTTGAATTCGCGCTTCTTATACAGAGCGAGGCCGTCGTTATAGACGGCAAGAACCTGTTGCATTTGATCAGAGAGCATGGGCGTTTGTAGAGATAAAAGGGGGGATGTAAACTCTAAAAACAGCCCGCAAGACAGGTTGTGGCGGCACGTCAGCCCTGCTGGCCCAGCATGCCGTTCAGGTTCACTGCGGGCCGAATACCTTCTGATTCAAGATACTCAAGAATTGCCATATTATTCGCATGAACGGTATCGTGGTAATGGAAAAAAGGTTCTACAAAATACTGAACGCGAATATAAAAACCGAACGCGTCAAATTTCATGAAATGCACGTCAGGTTCGGCGACATGCTCGCGCACGGCCAGAATCGCCTTTATTTTTTCTATTGCCCTGGTGAGATCTGCAGCCGTGGTCGAATGCGCCAGAAGAATGCTGCCGCGAAACATGCGCTTTCGGCCGCCAGCGCTGACATTGTTGACCTGCGTATTGGCAAGCTGCGAATTGGGCACGATCAGCATCGAATTGTACTTCGTGCGAATGTGAGTCGAGCGAATGCCCACTTTTTCGACGCGCCCCCATGTGCTGATCGGTTCGGGCAGCAGCAGGTAATCACCTTCTTTGATCACCTTGTCGATATAGAGCGAGATACCGGAAAAGATATGCCCCGCGGCCTCTCGGCCTGCCATCGCAAGCGCAAAACCGCCCACGCTAAGGCCCGCAATCGCCGAATAGAGATTGTAGCCGACCCGGTTCAGTATGAACAGAATACCGAAGATATAGATCAGCAACTTGCCGACGCGTATCAGCAGAGGAAAAAGGTGCGCCAGTTCGGTCTCGTTCTCCTGGTTGCGCAGGCGCTCTTGCCAGCCGAGCATAAAGTTGTTGAAGAGCCGGGCGAGAAAAACGGTCACCAGCCAGATCACGGCAACCGTGAGTCCCTTGCTGACGGCGAGAACTACGGAGGCAGGCACGGTCAGAATCGGTAGACCCAGCTTGATAAAAAACAGCAAGGCCACCGAATAGATATACTTTCGCAACGTCTGCACAATGAGCTCGGTCAATGACACGCGCCGCGCATTATCTTCCCGGCGGTGTTTGAGTCTGAGCCGCAGAACATAGACAAGAACGCGGCTGAACACGAACGACGCGATGATCACCGTGGCAAACAGCAACCATTGCATGAGCGAATTGTCGGCCAGCATCGTGTTGCGCAGGTACGCAAACTGGTCGTTCGCGGCGGGTATCTCGTCTGCTTTGGTAAACTTGCCATGCCCGAGTTTGGCGAGCTCGAAGAGGGCGCGCGCGATTCCCTGCGGATTGCCGTCGATGACGTCGACTTTCAGATCGGGAAATGTGCGCGTTTTTGATAACGGATCATTGGCGAGCAGTTCGTAAATCTTGCGGTCTTCGTAGAATTCAAAGCGTCCTATGCGTTTCTTGAAATCTTCGGCGCGACCTGTGTACCGGCGCAGAAACATACACGCGACGTAGCGGTGGTGGCCATCGAGAATATAATAACGGTTTTGCTCAAACGCGGTGAGTATCTTACCTTCGCAGGCTGAGAATTTGCTCTCAGGGCTCAGTGAGTCGATAATTTTCGGAGCGACATTGCCCCAGAAGACCTCAAGCTGCGTCGGCACAATCAGGTCGCCCGGTTGTAAAACGACGTCGGGTCGTACCCTGACGCGATCTTCCGCTTCGCCCGTATCGAGTATCTGGTCAAGTGAGTGGATAAACTCGAAGTCTTTGATCTGCTGTTGGGGGTTTAGTTCAATTTTGCCTTCGGTAAGCCAGCCAAGCATAAGCCTTTGTTGGTCGTTGGTGAACTGCGGCATATCGGCGTGGTGCCGTGCCCACGCGGGTGCTACGGTTTCAATAAGCTTCAGCTTTGCGATTTTGCCGCTGTGCTCCAGACGGTTGAGGCGGGGTTCGAGGCAGGCGCCAAAGACTCCCGCAACGGCAATCGTAATCAGAACCTGCAAAATCCACCGCATGAACCAAAGGCTGCGAACGCGATCAGATTGTAAAAAGATAAACAAAGGCTTAACCGAACACTGGTGTGCATACCGTTTGACCGACGGTCGCGCTGAACGTATGCGGCGTAAGAGTTCATGAACCTACGGCATATTAAGGCCCTTGCAGCCCTTTCTGACAGCGACCTGGTAAAAATCAGCCCGTTTCTGCATGTGCTCTACATTCCGGCGGATGCGAGTGTCGTGCAATATGGTGACCAGGCAGATGACATGTATTTCGTCGTGGGTGGCACGGCCCGTATGCGGCGGGGCGACCTCGAACTCGGCACTTTGAAAGAGGGCGACCACTTTGGTGAACTTGGGCTCATAGCGCATCGGCCGCGCGCTGCCACGATCGAAGCCGACACGGCGCTGCAGGTAGCGCGGCTCGATCGCGCGCATTTTGACGACCTGCAAGAGAAAGAGCCGGCGATTGCGGTTAAACTGATGTCGGGCCTGATTATTACTCTGGGCCGCCAGCTGGTCGACCGTACCGAAAGTCTGCACCTGCTTCTCAACCAGAGGTCTCTGCCGCGCCAGGCAACGATTACTATCAGGCGTGAAGACAAAACAGAGGTCGAAGTAAAAACCGGCTCGCTGCTCAGCCAGGTCTTGCCTGAAAAAATGGGCGATTTTCCTGTGGTTGCTGCCCTTGTTGACCGCCGCGTGACCTCGCTCGACGCGCAGCTTTTTTCTGACGTCGACGTTGAACCGCTTACCGCAAACCATTGGGAAGGCGAACGCGTGCTGCGCCATTCGCTGGCGCTGCTCGTCGTCGAAGCCGCGCAGGATTTCTCGCCACCGCTCGCACTGAAACTGGGTTTCGCGGTAGGTGCCGCCCAGTGGATGCACGTGGCGCACGGTGTGCCGTACAGCCTGCAAGAGATTGCAGACAAGCTGACACGGCGAATTCGTGAGCTGATCGCTGCTCACGCCGACATTCGCCAGGAATGGTGGACCATCGACGAAGCCCTCAGTTACTTTCGCAAACACCGCCAAAGCGATGCGGTACAGCTCTTAAAAGGGGCACGCTCGCTCACAACGCCGCTCGTGACATGCGGCCGCCTTTATGCTCTTTATAATGGCCCTCTGTTGCCACACGCGGGACTCATCGGTGATTTTCGAATCAAGGCTGGTGAGAATTCTCTTGTCTTACTCTCGGGTGACGCAGACACCGAGGTACCGACCGGTTTTGAACCGTTCGCTCAGCTTTCAGAAGAAAGCGGTCAATGGCTGCATTCGTTCGGCTTATCGAGCGTCGGCGAACTCAATCGGGCCTGCGTCGATGGGCGTGTCAGCGAAGTGATACGTGTGGCCGAAGGGTATCATGAAAAGCGCCTCGCGCAACTTGCCGATACGATTGCCTCCCGAGGCAACATCAAAGTCATATGCGTTGCGGGACCGTCGTCTTCGGGAAAAACCACTTTCATACGACGACTTTCGATCCAATTGCGCATTAACGGTTACATACCCGAAGGGCTGTCGCTCGACGACTACTACCGCAATCGTGAAGACGTACCCGTGAACGAAAAAGGCGAGAAAGATTTTGAAACGATCGATTCCCTAAATCTCGACTTGTTGTCGCGCCACCTGACTGCGATGATCGGCGGTGCCGAACAGGCAACGGCCAAATACGATTTTCGCACGGGCCAGTGTGACGCTGAAGGGGGCAGGCGTATTCGTCTCGGCGCCGGCAAAGTGCTCATGCTCGAGGGCATTCACGGCCTGAATCCCAAGTTGCTCGAACAGGTATTACCCTCAGAGAATATTTTTCGCATCTTTATACAACCGCTTCTGACGCTACCGATCGACTTGGTCAGTCACATTAATCCGTCAGACCTGCGGTTGATACGCCGCATCGTGCGAGATAGAAGGCAGCGTGGATTTGCCACGCACGACAATATTCGCCGCTGGGGCGATGTGCGCGCAGGCGAGCAGGCATACATTTTTCCCTTTGTGGGTCAGGCCGACGCGGTTTTTGACACGTCGCTGGTCTATGAACTATCTGTGTTGAAAGTTTTTGCCGATCGGTATCTGCTCGAAGTACCGGGAAGCCACGAATCTTACGCGACTGCGTTCAGGCTGCGCCAGCTGCTCGACCAGTTTGTGGCGATCGCGCCAGACGACGTACCATCGACTTCGATTCTGCGGGAATTCATCGGCAAAGGCAGCTTCGAGTAAGCCCGGTTTCAGCGCAGGTCTTCATACCCCTCAGGAATATATTGCAGTTCACCTTTTACAGGTGAATGGGTTCGATACGCCATCAGCGCGCGCGCTGTCGCGCGGCGTTCACGCTTCAGAAAATCGTTCACCGCCGCTGCGCCGCCCCGGTGAAAAAGTTTGTGCGAACTGTAGACCGGCATCGCGGTGAAACCACGCTGGAACTTGTGCTCGCCCTGAGCGCCGGCCTCAAAAATACTGATCTTCTGTTCAATGGCGTATTCGATGAGGCGGTAGAAGCACAGCTCAAAGTGCAGATACGGATAGTGACCGAGAGCCCCCCAGTACCTGCCGTACAGCCGGTCGGCGCTGCGAAACGCGATTGAACCTGCCACCGGCTTCTTACCTTCGCTCGCCATCACAAGCACGATGCTGCCCCGCATGCTGCCGAGCAGCGCGTGAAAAGTATTTCTGTTCAGGTAAGGTGATCCCCATTTGCGCGCGTAAGTCTGCGCGTAGAAAACATACATTGCATCGATATGTTCCGGCGTAATGCCGGCGTCAGTCAGAAGTTCAATGGTGAGGCCGAGTTCTTGAACCTTACGCCGTTCGCGGCGAATCTCTTTGCGGCGGTGCGCCCGCAGAATATCGAGGTAGTCGTCGAAATTGCCGAAGTTGCGGTTCAGCCAATGGTATTGGTGCGTCAGACGCGGCATGTAACCATATTCTGACAGCAGCTTTTGCTCATCGCGCGTCAGGCATAGCATGTGGATTCCCGAAGTGTGCATACCATGCGCGGCGGTTTCGAGTTCTGTGAGAAGCGTTTTTGCGGTTTCGCTGTCTGAGTGGTCGGCGACGAGTAGCCTTCGGCCCGTTGCCGGTGTGAAAGGTGCGGCCACGGTAATCTTCGGGTAATAGGGCATGCGGGCCTCAGCGTAGGCATTTGCCCAGGCCCAGTCGAAGATATATTCGCCATAAGAATCGTTGCGCTCAAACGCGGGGATAGCCCCACGATAACCCTTTGAATCTTGCGCGACGATGAACCTCGGTTGCCAAGGCATGCCGTCGCCGATGCATGCGGTTTCTTCGAGCGCCCGCAGAAACTCATGGCGCATAAACGGATTGCCCGGTTCAACAAGGGCATTCCATGAGCGCGCGTCGATCGCCGCGAGCGTCGCGATAACTTGTGTGGTCACAGCGGGTAGCGGGCCTTAACCGAGCCGCACGCAAGTCATCGAAAGCGCACCGCCGACTGCGGTGTCGTTTAGCAGCGACACACGTTCGTCGTCATAGCCGGCCCCCAGAATGTAAAGAAGCGGAAAATAGTGTTCACCGCTGTTGATTGCGATCTGCATACTCTGCGGCAGATTCTTGAAATCGACGAGTTTCTGCCAGTCTTTATCTCTGATAAGCTGTCCTGAAACGGCCATAGCTTCTTTCGCCCAGTCGGCTGCGTGGCCGGGTTCGTTCAGGCGCGCCCAATCGACGAGTTGCAGGTTGTGCACAATATTCCCGCTGCCAACAATCAGCACGCCATCGTCGCGCAGCGGTTGCAGCGCGCGGCCGATCGCGAAGTATTGGTCAGGGCCCGCGTCGGCGTCGATACTCAGCTGCAAAACTGGAACGTTCGCTTCGGGGTACATGTGAACGAGTATGCTCCAGGCGCCATGGTCGAGTCCCCAGTTGAAATTCTTGCGCACCGGGGTAGTGCCAGCGAGCAATGCAATAATTTCTTCTGCCAACCCCGGATCGCCAGGCGCTGGGTACTGCATTTGAAAGAGCGCTTTGGGAAACCCACCGAAGTCATGAATCGTCTGCGGCTTCTCCATGGCTGTAATCTGTGTACCGGGAGTCTGCCAGTGAGCTGAAATAACAACGATCGCCTTGATTTTTCCCAAAGAGGCAGCACTCTCGCGCCAGACTTCTGAAAAAGCATTGCTCGAAAGGGCATTCATCGGCGATCCATGGCCGATGAACAGCGCCGGAAGACGCGTTGTGATTTCGTTATTCAACCAGCGGTCCGGGAAAAGGTGAAAATGTGACGTCTTCTACCATTGCGTATATGTTGTCGGGACTGTTTGCTTCTTCGAGTAACTCATCTGTCGTGAGCCAGCCGGCAACGCTGAAAAATGCCATAGCAACCAGAAGCCGCGCGCGGCTCTGATTCTTTTGCCGCCGGGCTGTTTCAACTTTTTGCTGCAGCTCAACGGACCATGTGGGGCTTCGCAAGCGGTCGGCGATTTCCCGCGACATTGCATTACGTTTTTCTTCTTTCATGTGTTGCCTCATGCCAATCTCTGTCTCAAGATCGTCAGGCCACGCGACAGACGCGACTTGACAGTTCCTGGTTTTATCTCGAGTTTGTCTACGATTTCTCTTGCGGTAAAGCCGAGCAAGGTCAGCTCGATGACGCGCGCATAATGTTCAGGCAGATTGTCCAGAGCCTGAAACAGCGCGTCGCGCTCGTCAAATGCTTCAGCGGGCAGAGCGTCGGTGTATCTCAGACGCTCGCGTTTCGCATCGAGAAATTTTTCGGCCTTGTGTTCTTCACGGCGGCAGCGCGAATTCATGCGAAGCGATTCGTTCTTTGCTATGGTGTAAAGGTAAGAGCGCAGTTTTGATTCATCTTGCAGTTTGTTTCGCGTAAGCGCTTTGTATGCCCGAAGATACACCTCTTGCGCGACGTCATCAATCGCATAGGTATACCGGGAATCCAGATACCTGCGGATTGCCGCAAGTACCGGTCTTCGGGTCTCTTCGATTATCTGCGCGAATTCCATCGAATTTCTTCGGAGGTTATTTCTCTCCCATGAATTTCTGAAAATATTTCTGCATGAGGTCTGCAGATTTATTGCGCTGTTCGGAAGTCAGTACGCCGTGAAACTCCACAATTTTTTCGAGAAAATAGTCTTCGGCTTTGTCTCGCATCTGGCGGTGTTTCTTTTTCAGGTCGGCGAGTCTCGCTTTGTCGATCGTATTCTGGCGCATTAGCGCCGTCAATTGCTGAAGCTGTGCGTCGCGTTCGCCCCGTTCAGCCGCATGTTTTGCCAGCAGGTCAGATTTGATCGCCTGCAGAGTCTGCTTCTGTTGGTCGTTGAGATCGAGTTCTTTGGTGATTTTCTTCGTCACCCATTCTGCGCGTTCTTCGGGTGATTTGTGTTTCCACCCGCGGCACGAAATCGCCGTGACTGCCGCCACAGCAGCGAAAACCATCATCATTGTGCGAAAATTCTTGAATTTATTCTGGTTCATAGTACCCGTTTTGCTCCTCATCGTCCAGAGGCCTGCCTGGCCTCCAATAACACAGCAGACCCTGAATATAACAAAAAGTTCCAAAAGCGCTTTACGTTTTTTCTCGCAATTGCACGACCGTAGATATGCTAGACGGTATTCTGCGAATCGGTGCTGCAAAACAGCTTTTGGCCCTGTCGTTCTTCATGCTGGGCGTGCTGCCGTTGTCGGCGGCGGGCCGCGTGTATGTCAAACAATACACCCCCATGCTATCTGCGCCATCTGAGAAGTCAGGCAATCCACTCAAAAATCTCGCGGTGAATGAAATTGTTACGGTCGTCTATACCGAAGAGGCCCTCGAACTGACCGATCTGTCGCAGGCCTGGGTGCGCATTCGTGCCGAAGACGGCCGCGAAGGTTATGTGCGGCTCGCGATGCTTTCCAAAGAGCTGCAGGCAGAACCCGAAGTGTCTGTTGCATTTCGCGATATTGAAAAGAAGTCCTATGTGACAGCCGACGCGCTTTACGTGCGAACCAGACCTGAGCGAAGCGCACCTGAAGCGGGCATGCTGGTCAGAAATACACAGGTGACGATTCTTGAAATGTCAGACAACGATGACTATATCGACGGCAGGGCTGCAAAGTGGGCGCGCGTTCGTGCCCTTGATGAAGTGGAGGGTTGGGTGTTTTCAGGGTATCTTGGTGACGAACCCCGGGTAGAAAGTGCGGGCCCGCAAAATGAACCGAAAGAAGATCCGAACCATATAAGCGGGGGCAGTTCAAAGACCGTCAAGCCGCCTTACCTCGGTGTGCGCGATGAGCCCAGCGCGTATGGCACGGTAATCGGCCGCCTGCGCCAGGGCAAGAGCGTCCGCATCGTTGATCGCCAGAACAGCTGGGAGAGCATTGCGGGCCTCAGATCGGTTTGGGTGCGCGTTCAGGCAGATGGAATCGATGGCTGGGTGTTCGGCGGATTTCTCTCGAGCTCAGGGTATACGATGAGTTCAGATAGTCTCGACAAACCGTTCATACTTCCGCTCGACTCGTCGAGTTACCGGCGCACCAGCAAATACGGTGGGCGCAAGCATCCGATCACTGGTGTCCCTTCGTTCCACACCGGCGTCGACCTCGCGGCTTCGGGCGGCACGCCGATCTACGCGGCGGCAGACGGAGTCGTTGAAGTACAGAACGACACTACGGGTTACGGCATTCTTACCGTGGTGCGCCATGAGAACGGATTGGTGTCGTATTACGCACACCAGCGCAAACGCCTGAAGTTTGCAGGCGACCGCGTCACTGCCGGCGAAGTCATCGGCGAGGTAGGTACTACCGGCAATTCAACAGGAAACCATTTGCATTTCGAAGTCAGAACCAATTACAATGACACCCACTTCAACCCCGACGTCTACGTGCCTTTCCCCGAAGCACAGGAAGTGCCAGGCCAATGAGCGCGCAGTTAATTAAGTACGGTTATCGCAGCCTTGCTGCGATAACCGTACTTAACACCTTAATTTATGCGGGACCACAAGAAGACTTTCTCGCGGCGATCAAACGCGGCAATGTGAAAGCCGCCGAGAAGGCGCACGCTCTGGGCTCAGTCGATGTGAATGCGCCCGATGAAAAAGGCAGGCGCGCACTGCATTACGCATGTGAAGCCGGTAGCGTCACTCTGTTTGAATGGCTTGCAGTGCACCAGGCTGACCTCTCGGCCCGCGACGCAGATGAAAATTCGTGCATGCATCTGGGGACCAAAGCACGCAACTCCGCCGCAATTGTGAACGCTGTTGCAGAGAAGGGAGCCGATAAGAATGCCGTCAATGCAAAAGGGCAGACGCCGCTAATGTTTGCCGCGGTGCTCGGCAAGAAAGCCGCAGTCGACTCACTTATTAAGCTCGGCGCTGACCTAAATCGCGCAGATAGTGAAGGCTTCGCGCCGCTCAGCCGCACGATCAAATTGAGGCGAGCCGATCTCGCTCTGGCGTTAATTGCCGCAGGTGCAAATGTCAATTCTGCCCCGAATTCGCCTTTGAATGTCGCCTACGATTCAAACCAACTGAAGCCGTTTGAGGCGCTCGTCAAGGCAGGCGCCAACGTCAATGCGGTGCACGAAAAAAGCGGCCAGGCATTACTGATTGAGCTGATTAAACGGGAAAGAATTGCGTACGCGAAGCTGATTATCGACGCCGGTGCGAGCCTCGATGCAGCTGATGCAGAGGCCAATTCGCCTCTCGTCATCTGCGTGAAGCAGACGGTTCCTGATCTTGTGACGGTGCTGCTGGCCCGCGGATTATCCGTCGAAACGCGCGACGGCGCCGGCAAGACACTGATGCAGATCGCTCACCAGAATATTATGGCCCGGGTGACGCCTTCCCGAGCGAAACTCTTTCGCTTGCTGCTCGACGCGGGCGCCAACCCGAATACGCTGTCGGCGAGCGGCCGGGTAATGCTGTTCGAACAGTCTGAATCGGGAAGATACAAGCAGGTAGCAGATTTGCTTGAAAAGGGCGCGGATGTGAATACGCGGGACAAAACCGGAAATCTGGTACTCCACACGACGGCGCAGAGAAACCAGCTGGGTACGATGAAGCTGATCGTGTTAAAATTCACCGACGTCAATATTGCCGGTGACAGCGGCAATACTGCAGCGCATTTTGCGGCTCGCGGCGGCGCTGGCGGAATTCTAAAGCTGCTCAAAGACCGCGGCGCGAATCTTGAACAAAAGAACAACGCGGGTGAAACACCGCTCTCGCTTGCGATCGGTAGACAAGACCCCGCGACCACCAGGGCGTTGATCTCACTTGGGGTATCGGTCAGTGATGAGGGGCGCGGCACGCCGCTCATGATGGAGATCGCCAAGTCAGGCGCAGTGAACGGCAAGACCGTCGAGCTGCTGACTGTCTTGAAAAAGGCGGGGGCGAATATCAATACGGGCAACCTCTACGGCAACAACGCGCTGGCCTATGCACTGAACCGCAAGAATTTCAAGATGGCTGACGCATTTCTGAAGGCTGGTGCACAGAGCGAGGCAAAAGATCTGCAGGGTAACACGCTCTTGCACAAACTCGCGCTTAGCAGCCGTTACAGCCGTCTCAAAAATCAGGAACTCGCCGAATGGCTAAACCTCGTGCTGAGCTACCAGCATCCTGATTTTCAGAATAACGCAGGGGACACCGCTCTGCATCTCGCTGCCGGCAAAGACAACAATCCCGATCTCGAAGCCGCACAGCAGTTCTTTGAGTCGCTCGTAAATTTCGGCGCTTCGGTCACAATCAGAAACTCTGCGGGCCGCAGTGCGCATGATTTGGCGGCGCAGGTCGGTTGGCAACCGATAGCTTCGGCAAATCTACCTGCGCCGGCATACGGCGTCGGCATTGAGCCGATGCTGACAACCACGGAAGGCGACCGGCTGATCGGCCTCAGCAGCGCCGATCGTGATTTCTACGCCGCTGCATCGCAGGGTAACACCACGCGCATTTTCAGACTCGATGACGATATGCGCGTCAGGGTGCGACAAGAGTTTCCGAAAATTCAGGCGATGGTTGCCGCAGGCGAGGGTGTTGTGATAGCGGGGGTCAGGCCCGGCGAAATTGACGGCGTGGCAGATACAAAATGCAAAGCCGGGCAGAATTTTGTCATCTACGTGATGCAGCTCGACAGTTCGCTGGCGCCCCGCTGGGAGAACACCTGGGGAAAAGCGGGCAGTTGCCAGCGTTCGCAGGCGCTTGCCGTCGGCCCCGATGCGCAGGGAAATATTCTGCTCTACGCAGAATTTGCGGGCCGCCGCAGCGTGCGCAGGCTGTCCAGCGCCGGCGCGCTTGAGGCGGCAGAGACCAGCCGCAGCGATCGTGCAACCGAAATGCAGATCTTACCCGACGGTAACGTCGCGCTGCCGGCTCAAAATCTGTATTATAATGCAGAAACGGGCAAAACAACCGGCCGGCTGACCAAACGCTCTTTTAGGGCGCTTGCGCTCTCGCCTGCGGGATTGCGTTTTTATACAGCGGATTTTAGTCGTCTCGCCGCGCGACGGGGTATTTCGCTTAGCGCAGAAGACGTTGACGGAACAACCCGCTGGACGCGTAATTTTGCCGGTGACGAAAACCTGACGAGCGAGCGCATCGCAGCAAGCGACGGCTATGTCTGTGCTGCGGGCCGCACCTCAGGCGCGATGCACGGGCAGCAGCATTCGAACCCGGGAAAAAACTCAGATGTGTATGTGCTCTGCGCAGATGCCGGCGGACATCGCCTTTACACGCGGCTTTTTCCCGCCCCTGCGATGCAACTAATCGAAATGCGGGTAAACAGAAGGGGCGTCTGTGCGCTGGCCTTTCAGACGGGTGACAGGAAGAATCCCGATGTGGTCATCTACCGCATCGACAGGAATGGTCAGGTCTTGCAGTAGTCACGTACGGTTGTTTTCGCCGCGTGGTCGCAATTTTATTTGTCGAGCAGAATAATTTCGACGCGTCGGTTTTTTGCGCGACCGTCGGCGATTGAGTTATCTGCAATCGGGTCAAGCGCTCCCCGGCCTTCATAACTGAGCGTATCGGGATTCAGATCGCCTTTATTGATCAGGTAATCTGCCACAGTTTCGGCCCTCTTTTCAGAGAGCTGCTGGTTGTACTTTTCATCCCCCGTGCTGTCGGTGTGCCCACGCACTCGAATGTGGCGACTCTTTGCCGCCGTGAGCGGCTTTACGATCTGTTTCAGCGCGGCCTTTGCATCACCGCTAAGCTTGGCGCTGTCGGTGTCGAAGAAAACTTCAGGCAGAGATATCGCCACACCCTTATCGGTGACGCGCACAGAAATCTGCGGATTTTCTGAAACGAGTTCGGTCTGCAGTTTTTCGGCAAGAGCGAGCTTATCGGCATCAGATCTGGCCTGAAACTTTCGGTAATAGCTGCGGCTCTTGATTTTGAATTCGTTCGCAAGGCCCGCTTCGTTGACAATAATGACGTTGTAATCTTCTTGCGCGTAGTAGGGGATACCCTGAGCGGCGTCCCAGAACCAGACTGAGGTCACGTAACCGAATACCCGCGGGCCACTCTGTTCTGCGTCGCCGAAGTTAAGCTCATAGTTAGCGATGAATTTGTGGCAATTCTTCTCTCCGTCTTCTGATTTGACATTTTCGAGGCCCCGGTATTCGTAACGCACATTGAAAGGAACCGAGATCAGCTTAGAAAAGCGCATCACCTCTTCGCCGGGTTTTTCCCATGTTGCTCCCGGATCCATACCGCTTTCTTCTTTTAGGGCAGGGTCGCGGTTCTCTGAAAAAGTTGGCACCGACCTGATGTTGGGCATGAACTGGTCGCCCGGGACCGTGAACTGCCCGGCGGGAGTCAGGAAAAAACTTGCGATGTGGCGTTCTGTCTCCGTGAACGGGCTATCCGATGCTGACCCGCGCACCAGCGTCGTAAACGTACCTTCGAGCTGGTAACCCTGCGCGGGTTCTGCCGAACGGGATTCGAGAAGCACGCGATGGAAGACCGAGCGCTTCTGCGATGCTGAGCCCGTTTTTACCACCTGTTCAGAGAATTTTTTGAGTTCGAGTATTTCGCCCGCGTTAAAGTGCCAGCGTAACACCTTGCCTTCGGCTTCGGCAAGCACATCGACTGCAGGCTTCTTTTCTACCCGAGGTTTGGCGTGAAGGGCACCGTAGCCCGTGCCCGAGGCCGCCAGCAACAGCCACGCGGTTTGCGACCACAATACCTTAGACCGGATACCGGCTTTCATCTTATAATCGTTAGACGTATACCACCTTCCTTTTGGTCGGCAATTTACGAACTCAAAACCCAGCCGGCGAATATCCCGGTGTCCGGGCAAGCATATTATGTCACATTAGTGGTACGGCGAGCCATCGCCGTCAGCGTCGCCGCCCAGAGTTCGCCTGTTAATCCTCGCATGCATTGCCACTCATCGCTGTTAGTGCATGTGATCTTGCCCGGGTAGCGCGTGCAGGGTCGGCAGGCAAAATCACCCGTTAGCACGCGAGCCCGGGTCGAGAACGGTTGCCAGACGCGCTCGTTCAGGGGGCCGAAGACGCTGAGGCTCGCTATGCCCAGAAAACCCGCGAGATTGAGCGCAACGGCGTCTACCCCGGTTACCCACGGCGCCCCGGCGAGAAGCGAAGGCAATTGCTCCGCGGGGGGATTCAGAACAAGGTGCGTGTGCCCGATCGCGCGCTCGGTCATGAGCGTACTGATTTCTCTCGCCATCTGCTGCACACGCTGGTCTGCCGCACTGCCGCTGCACCGAATCAGTAGCGTGCATGAACTGTGCTGCGTAACCAGATTGATGAGTTTCTGCAGTTGCGGCATCAGGTGCGGCACCGCCGCATCTGCCACATCGATCGCAATAACGCCTGCGGTTACCTGTTCTCGGTCTTTGCCTGTCTCGACCCGTGGAAGCTGCCAGTTCATTATTTTTTCTCCCGAAAGGTGTTCGAAAAATATCTTGAGCTGGTGCACAAAATGGTGGTTCTCAGCGTTGAAAGGCAGGCTGAAGTTGAGCGGTTGCAAAGAGCGCAGGGGGGCGAATCCTGCGCGCTGTTTCACGCCGGCAAGGCGCGCTGCCCATTTGAGGCTCAGGTCTTGCCGGGCTTCAGGGTTCAGAAACACAACTGTTTGGTAGCGCCGCCCCATCAGAAAATACCATTTCTGCAAGAACGTTTCGGGTAGATTGACGAGGTACGCGCATTCATCGATGAGCGGAATATTTCGAGCCTCGCCGGTTATGCAGACATCGGGTTTGGTGACAAATTTCTGCCGCCACAGGTCAATAAAATAGAGCGCAAAGAGTTGGTATCTGGCATCACCCGACGATACTATGAGCGTTTTTCCCGGAAACTGAATGCGCTTGAGTCTCAAAGCACGACCTCTGTGCTGAAGTCGATACGCTCGGCAAGACCTGTATTTGTGCGATTCATCCAGACGAGTGTTTGCCGTCGCTGTCGCGGGGAGTATCTTCTCTCGCTGAATATTTTTGCGACTGACTTGTGCCCGTAAGCCGTTTTGATTCGCACAGCGCGCGTGATGCGGTCACCGCGCAGGCAGTCGCCGTCTTGTGCCTGCGTAGCTCTCAGCGGTTGCGCAAGACCGCGCCGAAATACCACCACTTCGTTATTGCCATAAAACTCATAGTGCGCGAAAAATGGGGGAAGCGAGAAGGGCAGTTTCGCGGCGCGCGAGAAATGGTTGCGCGTGAAACGAACGCAGACCGCAAGCCTGCGAAATGCGTTGAAAACCACGCGCGACCGCTCGGCCGTCGACAGTTGCTCATACAGCTCGCGCGGAAAATGAAGTTCGCGATCGGGTTTTACCACGCGCAGCGAAGTCGCGAAAAAAGCCCTCTGGTCACGAGCTATCCCGGGTGTTGCCAAATTTTGCATCGCAGCCCCGCCAATGCCCTTGCGCACCCGGTTGCGGGCGATGTTCAGATTCTCATTCGAAATATCTTCAAACCACGAAACGCCGCGCGCGCGGGCTACCTCGCGTACCTGTTCACGCGTCAAAAAAGCGAGGGGGCGCAAAAAATCAGTTTCTGCGTCTACCTCGCTGGCTTCGGGCATCGCGGTGGCAGGAATCTTACGTTCGGCCCGCAACATTGCCGTCTCGCAGTAGTCGCTATAGTTGTGTCCTGTCGCGATAACGGGTTCCTGGTTAGATTTTTCAGTTATTCGGCGTTTAAGAAGCCTCAGACGCCGACGCCGTGCCATCGAAGCTGCGTGTTCCCAGCTGGTGCCGAGAAACTTTCTTATGCGGTCGATATCCGCATGATCGCTCAGAAAAACAAACCGGCCGGGCAATGATTTTTCGGCATGGCGTACGCCAGCCGTGAGAGCGAGGTCACGTTCGGGTTCGAGTGTATGGTTGTGGTGGTGAAGATACCACGCTGTCAGCCGTGCATTTGAAATGGCCACGAGAGCGTCGCAGGCAAGGTGCAGCAGCAGCATGCTGTCTGCGCCACCGGAAACCGCGACGATCACATGATGGTGCTGCAGCGCTGCACGATTCAGGAGTGCGAGGCCTCGCTCGAGCTGCACCGGTACCTCAGGCGTTATTCTTTGAAAATTTGGCGCCCATTTTGAAGCGCGCGAGAACGTCTTTGATATCTTGCGTGAGAATTGACCGCAATGCCGCTTCTGCGTCATTGATCACTTCGATGATTTTCATGTTCTCTTCGAGCGTAAAGTCAGAGAGCATGAAGGCTTTGATTTCATTTTCTTTGGGATTCGGGAATTCTTTGCCGCGGATTTTCACCGGACCCACGCCCATGCGAATGCGCACAAACTTATCTGATTTCAGACCGCGTGCGATCGATTCAACGCCAATGTTGGGAATCTCAGGTGGCCCCTGCGCGACAACGACCTCGCCATATTTAAGCGTGATGTCGTCGTGCACAACGATGATGTTGGCCACCTGCACCCGCAAGAATGAAGCAATATAGAGCACCGCTTCGCCCGAAAGGTCCATGAACGTCTGCGGTTTCAGCAGCACAATATCATGGCCTTCAAAATCACCCTGGCCCAGAAGAGATTTCTTCTTCTTCGTTTTGATCTGAATGCCGGTGTTGTTCGCGAGAACATCGACAACTTTAAAGCCGATGTTTTTGCGATTGTTCATGTAACGGTCTCCGGGATTACCGAGACCAATTACAAGTTTTAAATTCGAGAGCGCCATTCAGTCAGCTGATTCAAGTACCCTGTTTATTTCTTGGCAGGTTCTGCTTTAGCAGCAGCAGCAGGCGCAGCACCAGCAGCAGGTGCCGCCGCAGCAGCAGGCGCCGCCTCTTCTTCTTTCGCGGCGTGCGTGACGTGGCAGATAACCGTTTGAGCGTCCATCAGAATCTTGCTATCAGGGGGCAACTTTACATCGCTGACGTGAAGTGAGCCGCCAATGTCAAGATGCGAAATATCGACAGTGAGAAATTCTGTAAGGTGTTTTGGGTACGTCTCGTATGGTACTTCTGTGAGGAAAATCTCAAGTACGCCACCATTTTTTACGCCCTCTGGTTTGCCTTCAACGTGTACTGCGATACGCGTACGCAGTTTCTCGTCTTGCGAAACGCGATAGAAGTCGAGATGTTGAAGCATTTCGTTCACCGGGTGCGATTGGTAGTCTTTTACGAATACCTGTTCGATTTTGCCTTCAATGTCGAGGTCGATGAGCACCGATTCTGAAATGCCATGAGCAAACAGTTTGCGCGTATCTTTCTCGAAGATCTGAATATTCTCGCTCTTGCCGTGGTTATAGATCACAGCCGGAATAATGCCCGAACGCAGCAGATTTTTTCCGCCGATTTTGCCATCCCGCTTTTGTGCCTTGAGTGTTGCCTTTTCCATTTTATTCTCCTGCTGATTTATAGAAACAATGAGCTGACCGAACGCTCTTCGTGAATGCGCTGTATTGCCGTGCCGAAGATGGCACCGACAGAGAGCACGCGCATACGCGGAAAACGCTTCTCGTCAGAAATTTGCAATGTGTTCGTCACGACGACTTCGTCGATCGGCGAGCCGATCAGATTCTGTATCGCGTTGCCCGATAGCACACCGTGCGTGGCTGCTGCGATTATTTTCAGGGCGCCTTTTTCTTTGAGTGCAATGGCTGCCTTGCAGATGGTGCCGGCCGTATCGATCATGTCGTCGATCAGAAGGCAGTTTTTGCCCTCGACATTGCCGACGATATTCATCACTTCAGCTTCGTTCGCGCGTTCGCGGCGCTTGTCGATGATCGCCATGTTTGCACCGAGCTGCTTGCCGAAAAAACGCGCGCGCTCTGCACCACCCGAATCAGGTGAAACGATCACGAGGTCAGGCATTGCGAGCTCTTTGAAATACTTTACGAGAATCGGCGCACCGAAGAGGTGATCGACCGGGATCTCAAAGAAACCCTGAATCTGGTTGGCGTGAAGATCCATTGATAGCACGCGCTTGACGCCGATGGCTTCGAGCATGGTGGCGACAACTTTCGCCGAGATCGGCACCCGTGGTTCGACTTTTCTGTCTTGCCGGGCATAACCGTAATACGGTATAACAGCGGTTATTCTTCTCGCCGATGCGCGGCGCAGCGCGTCGACGATGAGCATCAGCTCCATCAGGTTGTCATTCGCAGGGTTGGATGTAGACTGTATGACGAAAACGTCGCTGCCGCGTACGTTTTCTGAAATTTTCACGGAAATTTCGCCGTCGCTGAAACGCTTGATCTCGATGCCGCCCAGAGCAATACCGAGTGAGTCGGCGATTTCCTGTGCAAGTCCCGAATTGGATCGCCCGGCAAGTACTTTGAGTTCAGCTTCGACCATGAGATTAAACAACCGGTTTGCCGGCCGTATCGGCTAGATTATGGTTTTAAGACACCCTGTAAACTATTTCAATACGCTTACGTGCCCCTGACTCAACTTTGCGCATGGGGCGGCGGTTACAGGGGGTGCAGGCTCAGATTCTTTGCCAGCCCTCGTTGTTGGTTTCTATCCCCCTTAAATGCTTGGCACGCCTAAGGCAATGCTACTCTCGACTGCTGGCCCTGCCGTGTGAGCAATTTAGAACCCACTGCAGAATACGCGAAATCAGCAAAAAGCTAAGGAAGAAATGATGGCAAATAAAGTAGGAATTCTGGGATCAGGCGGTGTCGCACAAACGCTCGCTGGCGGTTTTTTGAAGCACGGGTATGAAGTCAAAATGGGTACCCGGGACACCGGCAAACTTGCCGAATTCAAGGCAAAGAGTGCAGCCGGGCTCACCGTCGGGTCGTTTGCTGAGGCGGCTGCCTTCGGTGAAGTGCTCGTGCTGGCGGTCAAAGGGAGCGTGGCCGGTGAAGCGTTGAAGCTGGCTGGCTCGGAAAACTTGCGAGGTAAAGTGATTATCGACCCGACTAATCCGATTGATGACAAGCCCCCTGAAAATGGCGTCATTCGATTTTTCAGCGCGATGAATCGTTCGCTCATGGAAGACCTGCAGGCCGCGCATCCGCAGGCGCATTTTGTCAAAGCATTCAGTATGATCGGCGGTCCGCACATGGTGAATCCACAGTTCGCCTCGACGCCGACGATGTTCATCTGCGGAAACGACAAGGCGGCCAAGCAGACCGTTTCTGAAATTCTTCTAAAATTCGGCTTTGAACCAGAAGATATGGGAGCCGACACGGCAGCGCGTGCCATTGAGCCGCTCTGCATACTCTGGTGTATTCCGGGCATGACAGGCGGTGGCTGGAACCACGCGTTAAAACTGTTGAAGAAATAACCATGACGAGTGAGTTGTGCTTGCCGTTGCTGGCATCCAACTCGCACGTCCCCGGGTTTTCAGATTTCGCGATGGTGCGTTTCGGGCAGAAAAAATATTCCGATCAAGCCTGAAACGGCCGCTACACTCACCGGGTACCACAGCCCATAATAGATGTCGCCGGTGGCTGCGACCATCGCGAATGCTACGGTCGGCAGAAAACCGCCGAACCAGCCATTGCCGATGTGGTAGGGCAGAGACATCGATGTGTAGCGAATATTCGTCGGGAAAAGTTCGACGAGCCACGCCGCAATCGGCCCGTAGACCATCGTCACGTACACGACGAGCAGCGTGAGCAAAAGCAGTACCATGGGGTTGTTTACTTTTTCAGGGTCGGCCTTCGCGGGGTAACCTGCAGTCAAGACAGCCTGACCGATCTGGTTCTCATGCGCGGCGAATTGTGCTCTGAACTCCGCGGCCCCAAGCCGGTGCCCGTCAGCGATGATAACTTCGCTTGTGCCGACCTTTACCACAGTCTCAGAAGTTGGTGGCGCGGCTCGCGTTGTATAAGAGACTGCGCGCTTTGCCAAAATGCCCTTTGCAATATCGCATCCACTCGTGAACTTCGCCGACCCGATCGGATCAAATTGAAAGCTGCACGTTGCAGGGTCGGCGAATACAACGACAGGGCTCGATTTACCCGCGTTGTAGAGTGCGGGATTTGCATAGAGAGTGAGGCCCTTAAAAATCGGAAAATACGTGGCAGCCGCGAGAAGGCATCCGAGCAGAATTATCGGCTTGCGGCCGATGCGGTCAGATAGAGCGCCAAAAAAAAGAAAGAAAGGCGTTGCGATCAGCAATGCCCCTGCGATCAGCAGGTTTGCGGTCTCTGCTTCGACTTTGAGAATCTGCAGCAGAAAGAAAAGCGCGTAGAACTGTCCTGTGTACCAGACGACTGCCTGGCCTGCGGTGCCGCCGAGCAGCGAGAACAGCACAATTTTTAGATTACCCCATTTGGCGAATGAATCTCTGAGGGGTGAGTGCGACGTCTTGCCTTCGGCCTTCATGCGCTGAAACACGGGCGATTCGCTGAGCTGCAGGCGAATATAGACCGAGATGGCGAGCAACACGATCGAAAGCAGAAACGGAATGCGCCATGCCCAGAGATCGAAGTCTGATTTGAAAACGGTTCTGCATCCTAATATGACGAGTAATGACATAAAGAGGCCAAGCGTTGCGGTGGTCTGAATGAAGCTGGTATAGAAGCCCCGGCGGCCGTGCGGCGCATGCTCAGCGACGTAGGTTGCAGCGCCGCCATATTCACCGCCTAGCGCGAGGCCCTGCAGCAGACGCAGAGACACGAGAATAATCGGCGCGGTCACACCGATCGTGGCGTAAGAGGGCAAGATGCCGACGAGCGCCGTTGAAACACCCATAATGAGGATTGTTATCAGAAATGTATGTTTGCGGCCGACGCGGTCACCGAGCCTGCCGAAAACTATTGCGCCGAACGGGCGTACGGCGAACCCAGCGGCGAATGCCATGAGCGCGAAGATGAACGCCGTTGTCTCGTTTACTCCCGAGAAGAATTGTTTGCTGATGATGCCGGCGAGCGAACCATAAAGATAGAAGTCATACCATTCGAACACTGTGCCAAGAGAGGCGGCAAAAATGACGCGCTTCTCTTCGCGCGTCATGGGTTTGTGCTGAATTTTTTTGCTGCGGCTCATGGTGGGTGACCGGTGAGCCCTGCCCAGTCGAGGGTGTAAACCTCATTCAGCGCGAAACGAAATTGTTCGATTTGCTGAGTGTGAAGTAGACGATACCTTCGCGGATAATTTCGCCCGTGATGACGCGCGAGGGCCTGGTGCGGTCGGTATAGTTGATGTCGAAATCCCAGCCGGAGCGAATACCCCGCATGGAGAGGCCCGCGACCCAACCCGCGTTTGTGAACCGTTCGCTGTTCAGCTGCGCGTAACTTCCCTCGGCGCCGCCCCGCACCGCAAAGCCGTTGAACAGCCAGATTTCCAATACGGGAATCAGTCTTGCCGCGTAATAGTCACGGTCCTGGTAGAAGTCGTTAATCTCTTTCAGAGCCAGAAACACCCGCTTACCGAAAAGGCCAAACGTGAGGGTATTTTCATTGTATATTGGCGCTTTCACAGATTGCCCGACCTGAACCGTTACGGGGTCGAGCAAGAAGGTGCTCTGCGTGGAATACCCGACGAGCGTATCGAAAAGAACCGTGCCCCTGTCATTTTTTGCTGCGATGCCGAGCGTGAAGCCGCCTTGCAGCGATCGAATGATATTGGTTTCAGAAACTCCGTTCAAACTGCTCAGCATCTGCCGCTTCACCTGCTGGTAGAGTGCGAGGGCTGTGCCGATTGAGAAGTTATCCGTTACTGCATAACTCAGCGAGCCAATGCCGCCGAAGCTGTCGGGGTTGGTCAGCACGCCCGCTCTGGGGCCGTCGCCACCAGGCACCGTTGCTGGCAGTTTTTGCTCCACCTCGTCTTTATAATGAAAGAAAATCGCTTCAACCCCTGCTCCCCAGCGTTTGCCGATCGGTGTCTGGTAGCCCAAATTTGCCCGAATATCTTGTTCAATCACAGTGCGGTCGATGGATTTCAGTCTGGTAGTAGTTTCTTGCAGGTTCACAACCGCCGCCGAAAGAAAAATTCGGTCATGCCGCGCGAAACCAAGAAACGCCGGGTTCGTATTCGGAAAATATTCCTGCGAAATGGTTTTGAACTTTGCGGTATTCACCACCAGCTTCTGTAAGAACAGCGTCACTGCTTCATTTTCGGGGTCGAGTTTTTTCGCCGCGCGCAGTGACTTCTCGGCACCTGCAATGTCTTTGCGGTCAATCGCATCGACGGCACTCGAGAGTTGCAGTGCGACCGCTTCTTGCCGATTGACATTCTCTGTGCTCTTGCGCCGTACCGAGTCGGGAGTCAGAATGTTGAGCTTCGTCAAAATCTTTTCTGTGACGGCCGCCGAGAGCGAATCATATTGCGACAGTTTGCCTGATACTTTTTCCTGAAAGATAATTTTTGATGTTGCGGTTTCGACGATCTTCACAGTGATTGAGAGCTGGTTGTTGATGTCGTAGACGTTTCCGAAAACAATATATTCGGCCGTCAGCATGCGCCCTGCCTCGATCTGTGCTTTTTCGTCGACGAGGCCCGTCTGGCTCAGCTCAATTTCACGCAAAGTCTCAAGGCGTTTCTCGCGGTCGATGACCTCTATGCGCTCAGCTTTGGACATCTCGATGCTGACGAACTCAGTAAAACCTTTGCCGAGAAAGCGGTAGTCAGGGTTCGCCGACTGCACTTGAAAATCGCTCACCGCAATTCGCGCGGCGAAAACGGGTGCCGTTGCCCCGCAAACTGCGGCTACCAGCAACAGGTATCGCAAAATATTCATAAAAGCCTCTCTCATATTAACCGCCGGGCGATTGCATCCATGAGGTCACACTGCACAACCTTACCGGCCTGTAAACCGGGGCAGGTATCCATAGTTCTTTACGGCCTCTCTCTTTTACCGTTTCGGGAGGCATGCCGATGCGCGGAACCCTGACTTTTCCCGGTGATAAATCCCTTTCGCACCGGGCGGCAATTCTCGCGACACTCGCGAATGGCACTTCGACGATCACCAACTTTCTCGATGCCGCCGACACGATGAACACGCTGAAGGCGATGCAGGCACTCGGTGCACGCGTTACAGCTCTGCCCGCCGATGGCGGGTCAGCGAGCCCCCGTGCTTTCCGAATTGAATCGGGCGGAGTGAAGACTTTGAAGTCACCTTCCACGGTTATTGACTGTGGTAACTCTGGTACGGGTGCCCGTCTCATCATGGGACTCGTCGCCGGCCTTGAAGGTGTCAGCGCCGTCATCGATGGCGACGAGAGCCTCAGAAAGCGTCCGATGCGGCGCGTGCTGGCTCCACTCGAAAAACTTGGCGCGAAGTTTGAATGGCTGAGCGATACCGATTGTCTGCCGGTGCGCATTCACGGGACAAGAATTCAGAACGTTGAATTCACCGAGACGCTTGGCTCGGCGCAGGTAAAGTCAGCGGTAATGCTGGCTGCGCTCGCTTCAGGGGCCGAGCTCACGCTCACTGAAAAGATTCCCTCGCGTGACCATACAGAGAACATGCTGCGATTTGCCGGTGTCGGCATCGCGCGCGAAGGCAATACTATTCGCATGCCTGCAGGGGCCCGGCCAGAGGCGCGTGATTACAATATATGGGGAGATATTTCATCGGCGGCATTTTTTGCCGTCGGTGCAAGCTTGGTGCCCGACAGCGAAATCGTGCTGCGCGGAGTGTTGCTGAACCCGTTTCGCGATCGGTATCTTCAGACCCTTAGAGACATGGGCGCCGCGATTGAGATTCTGCCGCAGCGCGATGAATGCGGTGAGAAGGGCGGCGACGTGATGGTGCGCTCTTCACGCCTCAAGGGTGTGCGCCTGCCGGCAGACAGCATTCCGTCACTCATCGATGAGATACCGGTACTCACAATCGCCGGTGCTTTTGCGAGCGGCAGGTTTTCTTACCGCGATGCCAAAGAACTGCGCGTGAAAGAATCTGATCGCATCGCGATCATGGCGCAAAACCTCAAGGTATGCGGCGTGCAGGTAACAGAGCACGATGACGGTCTTGAATTAGAGGGAAATCCTCACCATATTTTGAGCGGAAAAATTGAACCGCACATGGACCACCGCATTGTGATGTCTTTCGAGATTGCGAACCTTGCGGGCGGCGGTGGTCTTGAAATCGATGGCAAGCAGTGGATAGAAACCAGTTTTCCGTCGTTCTACGAGAAGTTGAAGTTCGTCACGGCAGGCAGAGCACCCGAACACAAAAAAATCGAAGTTATCACCATCGACGGGCCCGCGGGTTCTGGCAAATCAACCGTGGCTTATACGGTCGCGAAGGCGCTCGGGTATAACCAGGTCGATTCCGGTGCACTGTATCGGGCATTTACCTGGGCCGGATATGAGAAGTTTTGCCAGCTCGAGCCGGCAGGTGACTGGGCGAAGGCGATCGAAGGCAACAGCGAACTCAAGGCATATCTTTCTGAGATTGCTCTTGAGATATCTTTCGGTAGCGACGGAAAGCAGCACGTGCTGGTGAGCGGGCGCGAACTGAGCGAAGAACTCCGCTCACCTGAAATCGCGTCGCGTATCAAACCGGTGGCCGACGCTCGCTACCTGCGGGAGCGCGTACGCGATGTGCTCGTCGAAGCGGCGACGCGGTTTTCGCTCGTTGCAGACGGCCGCGATATGGGCACGGAAGTGTTTGTCGGGGCTGCCTATAAGTTCTTTCTCACCGCAGACAGCCGCACCCGGGCGGCGCGGCGGTTGGCCGAATTTCAGGCGAAGCAAGCGGGAATTACCCTCGAACAAGTGCAGGCGCAGATTGAAGCGCGGGACCGCGATGACGAAAATCGCGAATTTGGGGGGTTAAGGCCAGCCCCGCAGGCCATTTTCATTGACACGTCGTCTCGAACTCAGGAGCGAGTGGCAGATATAATGCTCGCGTACATCCGGTGCGCGGCAGCCGGGCCCCAGATAGCGGCCGGTGAATAAAGGTGGTTTTCCATGGCAACGCGTAAGGTTCTTTTCCAAGACAGCAACGTCTCAATGGCAGACGTTTTCAAGACTGACACAGAAGTGGCAGATATTCGGTCAGGCGCAGAAGTCACCGGCAAAATCGTCAGCATTACTCCTGAGTTTGCGATCATCGACATGGGCGGCAAATCAGAAGGCCGCATCGGCATTCGCGAATTTGACACAGAGCCGGCGATAGGCGAAACCGTCGAGGCGCTCGTTCGTTCTTATGATCGCGACACCGGTCTTGTACTACTGTCAAAGCGCGAACTCGAACTGCGTAAGGGCTGGGAAATTGTCAAAGAGGCTTTTGAGAAGCAAGTACCCGTCAACGCTTTGGTCAAGCGCTCGATGCGCGACGGTTACATGGTCAACGTCGAAGGCGTATTCATGTTTCTGCCTCACACTGCAGTGGGTCTGCTTGGGCCACGTGATCGCGGCGCGAAAAAGGTCAGCATCATCGGCCAGACATACCTCGTCAAGATTACAGAACTCAATGATCGCCGCAAATCGGGCACCGTTTCGCGAAAAATCTTTCAAGACGAACAGAATGCAACCGTCTGGAAAGACATCGGCAACAAGCTACAGATCGGCGACAGCGTGCAGGGTATTGTCACGAAACACACCAACTCAGGCGTTTTCATCAACGTTCAAGGCATCGAAGGTTTTCTGCATCGCAGTAACATGACGTGGGAGCGCAAAGCAGACCAGGCGAAAGACAAACTCGAGATCGGTGCAGAAGTGACTGTGCGCGTGCTCGAGATTGAGCCCGAGAACAACCGCCTTTCGCTCGGCCTCAAACAATTGACCGACGATCCATGGTCGACGGTGCTCACACGCTTCAAAGTAGGCGACAAGGTCACTGGTACGGTTTCTTTTGTAGCAAACTACGGAGCGTTCGTCGAATTGGGGCAGGGCCTCGAAGGCCTGTTGCACGTCACTGAAATGAGCTGGACCCGCAAGGTGAACCACGCAAATGAGATTCTGAAGGTTGGTCAAGAGATCGAAACCAAGATCATCGGTATCAACAAAGACGATAAGCGCATTTCTCTCGGTCTCAGACAGTTGCACGCCAACCCATGGGATACCATTCGCACCGAAATTAAGATCGGCGAAACTATGAAGGGCAAGATTCGTGGCCTGACCAACACAGGAATTTTTGTCGCGATTACCGACAGCATCGACGGTCTCATCAAGAAAGAAGACATCGGCTGGACTGAACCCGCTCCAGACCCGAAAAGGACTTACAAGATTGGCGACGAAATTGAATTCAAAGTTATTGAAATCAATTCTGAAGACCGTAAAGTTCAGTGCTCTATCCGCCATACGCTGCCGAATCCTTTCAAGAAACTGCGCGACAAATATCCGCGCGGCACCGTGATCGAAG
This sequence comes from uncultured Leptospiraceae bacterium, assembly GCA_942492915.1. Classification (GTDB taxonomy): domain Bacteria; phylum Spirochaetota; class Leptospiria; order Turneriellales; family Turneriellaceae; genus Turneriella. Next base: position 1,929,232 of record OW818662.1, on the reverse strand, counting down.
GCACTGTTTCAGGCATCGTGGATTTTGGTCTCTTTATCAAATTTGACGAAGGTTACGAAGGCCTCGCCCACCTTTCTACGATGGAAAAAGAACAGCTGACGAATTACAAGAAGACATTCACGAAGGGTCAGCCGGTAAAAGCCGTCATCAAGAGCATCGATCCTGAAAGCCGCAAAATTTCACTGTCTCTCAAAGACGTGACGTACGCCCTCGAAAAGATCGAGATGCGCCAGTATCTCGAGAAAGAGAATACAAACAAGAGCGAGACGACCAGCCCCTTCGCAAACCTGAAAACGCTCGTGTCGTGAAACGTAACCCTTTGACGGTCGTCTGGCAGATTTGCCTGCGCGAGCTCAAAAGCTACTTTCAATCGGCGCTTGCGTATTTCATTCTGAGTATTTCATTCAGTCTCGCGTTCTTGTGGGGCTATGCTTACATTCGCCATGAGAGCACGTCGTCGCTCGCCCTGCAGCGCATCTTCTACATGCTGTCGGGCACGACCATGATCACGGGTGTTCTGATCTCGATGCGGCTCATTGCCGAAGAAAAAATGAACGGCACGATCGAACTGCTGTTTACCTCGCCCGTAAGCGAAGCGCAGCTGGTACTCGGAAAATTCAGCTCGGCGCTGCTGTTCTTAGTCATCCAGTCGGCAGTGACTTTGCCGATTCCCCTTCTGGTTGTTATCTACGGTGGCAGCAATCTGGGCCATCTGGTATCCGGATTTATCGGCGTGCTGCTCATCGGCGCTGCCACCGCAGCTATGGGCACGTTCTATTCATCGCTCACCAAAACTCAGTTGCTCGCTGCTCTGATGACCGCGGCAAATCTGGTGTTTTTTCTGCTGCTCGGCTTTTTTTCCCCGTTTATCGACCAGCCTCTGAAAAGCGTGCTGCGTGAATTGAGCTTTTATGTGCACTTCATGGATTTTGAAAAGGGAGTCGTTTCGGTGAAACATGTGACTTTTTATCTGAGCGTAATACTCCTTTACCTCTATGCCGCTTCTATGGCGCTGTCGTCGCGCCGCTGGCGCTGACATGAACGTTACAAGAATCATTCAAACCTGCCGACAGAACCTGAGCAGCCTGCTGCTCGCGGTGTTGCTCATCTTTTATGTGGCCTCGGGCATACCTTCGAAGTCTTTTGCGCATATGATGCTCTTGTTCTTTGCGACGCTGCTCTATGTTGCTTGCGGTGTTTTGCTGTATACGTCGTTTACTGGCGCCCAGCAAAAAACAGGAGCGTTTCGCCTGCTGCAACTCGCGTATTGGCTGATGCTTGCCTCACTTGCGTTCTACTTCTTGTCTACCGATGCGCTCTGGTCCAGAATTGTCGGCGAATCACCGGGTACGCTCTCTGAGAGGTTGCGCCAGGTCATACAGATCTTCTATTTCAGCGGTTTTGCGATCGTGCTCGGCACACTTGTGCTGGCTAGCGCGGTGCGCTCTGACGCGAAGGGCGCGATGGGTGCACTCTTGACAGGGGCTGGCCTGCTGGTGCTGCTCGTCGCCCTCAATTATTGGGCGCATATTCGCCCGGCTGCAGTAGACATGACACTGATGCGCAAGTTTTCCCTGTCTCATGAAAGTCGTGAGCTCTTGCGCGGCGTTGAAGGCGAGATCAAAATCACAGCCTTCTTTCCGTTCTTCAGTGAAATGTACCGCGACGTCGAATTGATTTTGCGCGATGCGTCTTCAGCAAATGGTAAAATAACTTACAGTTTCATAGATCCGCTGCGCGAGAAAAATCTCGCCGATGAGAAAAAAGTCGATCGTATCGGCACAATTCTGGTCGAAGCCGCCGAAGCACAAACCGCAGCAGCCCCCGTTACCAAACAAGCGGCCGCGTTACGCACGACGCGCTTTGAGATACCCGATGAAGATTCGATCAAGCGACTTGAACGCGAGCTAATCAGTAATATTCTCCAGATCAGCGGCAAGAAGAAGAACATATACTACAGTCAGGGACACGAAGAAAAATCAGTTTCGGGCCCATTTGGTGACGATACCATCGGAATACTCGATGAGAATTTGCGGGCGCTGCGCCACCACATGAAACAACTGACTCCGCAAGAAGGTTTTCCTGGCAAAATGCCCGACGCCGATGCGGTGCTGATCATCGGCCCGAGACGCGATTTCACGCTGGCTGAAAAAAATCGGCTTAAGCAATACTTCGATGACGGCGGAAAGATCTTCGTGGCGGTCGACCCTGAATCGGCGGCGGATTTCAGTTTTCTGCTATCAGGCTTGAAGATAAAGCTGATAAAAGAAAGATTGCACAGTGACTATGCGCTGCCACCGGGCAAAACAACACTTCAATCGGCAAACTACTCAGAACATGCGATCACCGCGCCGTTCGTGAAACGTCCCGAAGAGCGTAAATTGACGATTTTTCCGGGCGCGGGTTATTTTGAGACAACAGCCGAGACCAACCCCGATTACGACGTGAATTATTTTGTGCTGAGCCATTTTACAAGCTGGATCGACACTATCAGAAACGGAATGCGCGACGACAAAAAAGAGCCTCTGGCTTCTTTCAAAATCGGACTTGCAGCAAAGTCAAAGAAGAATTCGGGCCGACTCTTGTTTCTCACTGACTCAGATTTTATGGTGAACCGTTACATCGACATGCAGCAGAACAAAGAGCTGGCGATGCGCTCGATTGCCTGGCTGGCTGAAGACGAAAAGCTAACCGGCATCGTCGCAGGCAAATACGACGACGAAAAGGTCAAACTCGCGGGAACCAAAGACGTGATTATCTTTCATTTGTTTCTTTATATATTTCCAGGCATTATACTGTTTGCGGGATACCTCGTCGTGCGCGCCAAGCGCCGTCGAATGACAGAAAATCGGGAAGCATAAATGACTGCACAACTTGCTCAAAAGACGGTCTGGATAACGGGAGCAAGTTCGGGGATAGGTAAAGCTCTGGTGGCAGAAGCCGCCAAGCGCGGAGCCAATGTTGTCATGTCAGCGCGCAATACGGCCGCGCTCAAAAAGATACAGGCTGAATTCGGGCTCAATGGTACGAATTCGCTGATAATCCCCCTTGACTTGAGTCGCTATGCAAGGTTTGACGCGGCTGTGAAAGCTGTTCTCAAAAAGTTTGGCTCTGTCGATATTCTGATCAATAATGGCGGTATCAGCCAGCGTTCACTCGCGCACGAAACAAATATGAAAGTTTACGAAGAGATCATGGCAGTAAACTATTTTGGCAACATCGCCCTCACGCTTGCCGTTCTGCCGGCGATGCGTAGCAGAAAATCGGGAGTTATTGCAACAGTCTCAAGCGTCGCCGGGAAATTCGGCACGCCGTATCGCACGGGTTATTCGGCCAGCAAGTTCGCCCTTAGCGGATTCTACGAAGGCCTGCGGGCTGAAAATCATAAAGAAAATATTCAGGTGTCGGTTGTTCTTCCCGGTTTCGTAAAGACAAATGTGTCTCTGAACGCGCGTATCGGGAACGGCAAAAAGCAGGGTACGATGGATGCCGGACAATCTGTGGGTATCAGCGCCGAAGAATGCGCGCGCCGCAGCCTCGATGGAATCTTGCGCGGGAAAAGCGAGGTCTACGTGACGGGTAATAAAGAGAAATTTGCCGTATATTTGAGTCGTTTTGCCCCGGCACTTTTCGCACGCGTGATACGCAAGGCGAAGGTGACTTGATGCGCAACTCATACCGCATATTGATTGTCGCGGTTTTCGTTCTGGCCTTGGGTATCGGCTGCGGTCGAAAAGAAACTTTTGTCGACCAGTCGTTGTCTTTTGCCGCGTTGGGGCAGGGTGCTGAGTTTTCTCTGCACGCTGTACCGGGCGCAGCACAGTTCGTGGTCGCGAATTTCTACGCACCTGATTGTCCTCCCTGTGAAAAAGAAGTTCCTGCGCTCAAGGCATTCGCTGCACGCCACAGGGCAGATGCGGCGATACGTTTCGTAGCGATCGGTTCGTCGCTGCGCGCGATTGGTGAGGACGGCGTGACAACCAAAACAGCCATTTCGCGCGACGAAATAGTGCGCGAACTGCAGCAGTTTGCGACGAAGTTCTCAATTGACTATCCGCAATATATTGCCGATGCCGCTGTGCTGAAAGCCTGGCGCATTACGGGATTTCCAGAGACCTTCGTCTTCAAACGTGCGGGGGCGCGCTGGCAGCTGGTGCGTAAATATATCAGTGAAATCACGCTCGAAGAGCTCGAAAAGGTAACCAGTGGAAGCGGGCGTTAAACACCACAAGGTCACGGCAGCGGGACTTCTGGTCTCGCTCGGGATTATCTATGGCGACATCGGCACCTCTCCGTTGTACGTGCTTTCGGCAATCTTCAGCGGGCGCCAGGTTTCAGAACAGCTTGTGCTCGGCAGTCTGTCTTGCGTTTTCTGGACGCTGACCCTGCTCACGACCATCAAGTATGTCATTGTCACATTGCGCGCCGACAACAAGGGCGAAGGCGGCATCTTTTCACTTTTTACACTGGTGCGCCGGCGTGGTCGCTGGCTGCTCATACCCGCTGTAATAGGTGGCTGCGCGCTGCTCGCCGACGGTATGATCACACCGCCAATTTCGGTCTCTTCGGCGATAGAGGGTCTCGATTATTTGATTCCCGGAATCCCGACCGTGAAGATTGTGCTCGTTATTCTGACGTTGCTCTTTTTCGTGCAGCAATTTGGTACCAACGTCGTGGGCCGGTTCTTCGGGCCGATCATGCTCGTGTGGTTCGGCATGCTGGCGGTTCTCGGTGTCTGGCATCTTGCACGCAATCCGCATGTGCTGATCGCGATGAACCCTTACCACGCCTGGAACCTTTTGGTGAATTACCCGCAGGGGTTCTTCATTTTGGGTGCCGTCTTTCTTTGTACTACCGGCGCAGAAGCCCTCTATACCGACCTCGGGCATTGCGGTCGCCAGAACATACGCGTAAGCTGGGCGTTTGTTAAGGTGGCGCTGCTTCTGAACTATTTTGGCCAAGGTTCTTTGCTGCTCGACCTCGCCGGCCAGACAATTTCAGCTGACGGAAAGACCTGGCTTGGCCTAACCCCGTTCTATTCAATGATGCCGCATTGGTTTTTGCCGATCGGGATCGGTATCGCTACCATCGCAGCCATCATCGCTTCGCAAGCCCTTATCAGTGGCGCTTTTACCTTAATTGCTGAAGCGATTCGCCTGAATTTGTGGCCCAAGGTGAGGATTAAGTACCCTTCTATACTGAAGGGGCAGATATACGTTCCGAGCGCAAACCGACTGTTGTGGTTCGGTTGCATACTTGTGACACTCTATTTTCAACGCGCTGCAAATATGGAAGCGGCTTACGGGCTGACGATTACGTTCAACATGCTGATGACGACGATGCTGCTCGGTGTGTTTCTGAGGCAGCGCGGCCATGGCTGGTTGCTAGTCAGCTCCATGCTGGCCGGTTTTCTTTCCGTTGAGTTGACGTTTCTGGTAGCTAACCTCGATAAATTTGCTCACGGTGGCTACGTGTCGCTCATTATGGGTTTGTGCTTCTTCGTCGTAATTTGGTCATGGTATGCGGCGCGCAAGATTCGTAATCGTTATGTCGAATTTGTGCGCCTTGAAGAATATTACGATACGCTGCACGACCTGAGTCATGACTCTTCGATCGGCAAGCACGCGACAAATCTCGTCTATATGACCTCGGCGAATAATAAGTACGAAATTGAGTGGAAAGTGATCTATTCGCTGCTCTACAAGCAGCCCAAGCGCGCGGATATCTACTGGTTTGTACACGTCGACGTGACCGATGAACCGTATACGCGGGCTTGCACCGTCGATGTGCTCGTGCCGAATGACGTCATACGCGTCGATTTCAAACTCGGTTTTCGCGTCGAACCGCGCATCAACCAGTATTTTCGGCGTGTCGTCACCGAACTTGTACAGAAAGGGATCGTTGATATCACCAGTCGCTATGCGTCTTTGCACGAAAAGAACATCATCGGCGACTTTCGTTTTGTCGTGCTCGACCGGGTGCTCACACACGACAACGAGCTGAATTTTTATGAAAAAGTTGTAACCTCACTGCACCGCCTGTGGAAGGCGATGTGCCCTGGTGAAGAAAAGGCGTTCGGTCTCGATACTTCAATTGTGGAAGTAGAAAGGGTTCCGCTGATTGTTTCGAAGCCGCGTGAATTCAGTCTCGACATTCAACTCTCGTCAGAGAAACCGCAGGCCTGACATCAGATGCAGCATTCAGGTTCACACCATCGCATCTCCCTCGCTGGCCTGATTGTCGCGCTTGGCATTATCTATGGCGACATCGGCACTTCGCCGCTTTACGTGTTTTCGGCGATTGCCGGGACACGCGTGCTCAGCGAAGAACTTATTCTGGGTGGACTGTCGTGTATTTTCTGGACGCTCACGCTCGTTACGACCCTGAAATATGTTACGGTAACACTGCGGGCAGACAACCATGGAGAGGGTGGCATCTTTTCTCTTTTCACTTTGGTGCGCCGACGCAGCCCGTGGCTCATTGTGCCCGCCGTCGTCGGCGGGTGTGCGCTGCTCGCCGACGGCATGATTACGCCGCCCATTTCTGTGTCTTCCGCAGTTGAGGGCCTCGAAGCGCTGATGCCGGGAATTCCCACAGTCAAAATTGTGGTCGTTATTTTAACAGGCCTGTTCATTTTTCAGCAATTCGGAACGAATATAGTCGGTCGCTGGTTCGGTCCGATCATGCTTGTCTGGTTTTTCATGATCGCGGCGCTGGGTCTTGCGCAGTTGATTCACAACCCCGGCGTGCTCAAGGCTATGAATCCGTGGTATGCCTATCACTTGCTTGCCGATTATCCGCAGGGTTATTGGATTCTCGGTGCGGTGTTTCTCTGCACCACCGGCGCCGAGGCACTCTACACCGACCTGGGTCATTGCGGGCTGAAGAATATCCGTTCGAGCTGGATGTTTGTCAAAATTGCGCTTCTGCTCAACTATTCAGGGCAGGCTGCGTTTCTACTGTCGATTTCAGGCCAGTCGCTTGACGTAAACGGCCGCACGCTTTCTGGTCTGACGCCTTTTTATTCGCTGATGCCGGTCTGGTTCTTGCCTGCTGGCATTCTGATAGCGACCATTGCCACTGTGATCGCTTCGCAGGCTATCATTAGCGGGGCGTTCACTCTCATTGCTGAAGCGATTCGGTTGAACCTGTGGCCCAAGGTGCGTATAAAATATCCATCCAACCTAAAGGGACAGATCTATGTGCCGAGTGCAAACCGGTTGTTGTGGTTTGGCTGCATTGCAGTGACGCTCTGGTTCGGTCGTGCGGCGAACATGGAGGCAGCGTACGGCATGGCGATCACGTTTGACATGATGATGACGACAATATTGCTTACGGTCTTTCTGGCGGTGCGGGCAAGAAATTTCGTGGTGCCTCTGTCGGCTTTCGTCGGGTTTATCAGCGTTGAAATTGCGTTTCTGATCGCCAACCTCGAAAAGTTCTCGCACGGCGGCTGGGTCTCGCTTGTTATTGGCCTCGCCATATTCTTCATTATGTGGTCGTGGTACGCAGCGCGCAAGATTCGCAACCGCCTGGTGGAATTTGTGCCGCTTTCAGACTATTTTGATATTCTCCATGAACTTAGCCACGACACTTCGGTGCCAAAGTACGCGACGAACCTCGTTTACCTGACCTCGGCCAATAACCCGTCAGAGATCGAATGGAAAGTGATCTATTCGCTGTTTTTCAAACAGCCCAAGCGTGCGGATGTCTACTGGTTTGTCCATGTCGACGTCACCGATGAGCCGTACACTATGGCTTACAAGGTCGACGTGCTCGTGCCGAACGACGTTATTCGCATAGAATTCAAGCTCGGCTTTCGTGTCGAACCGCGCATTAATCAGTTTTTCCGCAAAGCAGTCTCGGCGCTCGTCGAAGAGGGAGTTGTCGATATAACGAGCCGCTATGCCTCGCTCAACCAGAAAAATATTCTGGGAGATTTCAGGTTCATCATCTTTGACCGGGTGCTCAGCCATGACAATCAACTGAATCTTTATGAGCGAACGGTGACGACGTTTTACCGAATGCTGAAGGTGCTTTGCCCGACCGAAGAGAAAGCATTCGGGCTCGATACGTCGATTGTCGAGCTCGAGCGCGTTCCGCTGATTGTTTCAAAACCGCGTGAATTTCAACTGGAGAGACTTACCTGATGCGAGAAAATACGTCGATGCACCTGCCAGCATTCGAAAGCCGAATTGTCACTACGGGTACGGAATTCAAAGCAAATGCAGGGGCATACTCTGCTCACCTTCAGGCGCACGGTGAAAAAATAAAGCAGACCTCACCAGAAGGCCGGGCAGTGGCGCTGAAAAGGCATACCGACCGCGGTAAACTTTTTGCCCGCGATCGCATCGCTGGTCTCATTGATGCCGGTTCTCCCTTTCTGGAGATTGGTGCATTTGCGGGGCTTGGGCTTTACGCCGGTGAAGATATTCCCGGAGCCGGAGCGATCGCAGGCATCGGTTACGTTCATGGCCGCATGGTTGCCATTCTGGCTAACGATGCGACCGTCAAGGGCGGTACGTATTACCCGATAACGGTGAAGAAGCACCTGCGACTGCAAGAGATCGCCGAGCTAAATAGATTGCCCTGCGTCTATATGGTCGATAGCGGCGGGGCATTTTTGCCGAAACAGGACGAGGTTTTTCCCGATCGCGATCATTTTGGCCGCATATTCTATAACCAGGCGCGCATGTCGGCTGCGGGAATCGCGCAGATCGCGATTGTGATGGGCTCTTGCACCGCAGGCGGAGCGTACGTGCCCGCGATGTGCGACGAGACGATTATTGTCGAGAAGCACGGCACGATCTTTCTTGCCGGGCCGCCGCTAGTCAAGATGGCAACCGGCGAAGAAGTTACGGCCGAAGACCTGGGGGGAGCAAGGCTGCACACGGGCCGGTCAGGTGTGGCAGACCATTACGCTATCGATGACTTCGACGCCCTGCAGAAGGCGCGCAGCATAGTCAGTACATTGCCACAACCGGCATCGAACGCTCTCGCCGAGACCCGATCGTTGCAATTCTCTGAGCCGTTGTACGCACCGCGTGAAATGGAAGGTATAATTCCCGCCGAAAGTCGTAAGCCCTTCGATGTGCGGGAAATTATCGCGAGGCTTGTCGACGGCAGCGAATTTCTCGAATTCAAGGGCGAATACGGAAAAACTCTCGTGTGTGCATTTGCTTCTATCGGCGGTTTTCGTGTCGGAATTCTCGCCAACAACGGAGTGCTCTTCTCAGAATCAGCGCTGAAAGGTACGCATTTTATCGAGCTGTGCTGCCAACGCCAGATTCCCCTGATATTTTTGCAGAACATAACGGGCTTCATGGTCGGTAAGAAATATGAAGAGGGCGGAATCGCCAAAGACGGAGCAAAGATGGTGAGCGCCGTTTCCAATGCGAACGTACCCAAATTCACTGTGATTATTGGCGGCTCTTACGGTGCGGGCAACTATGGCATGTGCGGCCGTGCGTATTCGCCCGACATGCTCTTTATGTGGCCGAATGCGCGCATCTCGGTGATGGGCGGCAATGAGGCTGCCGGCGTTCTCGCGATTGTGCGGGAACAGGCGGCGCTCGCCGAAGCGGCAAAGAGCGGCAAGGCGCTCGACCGTGAGAAACTTGACGCAGAACTTGTCGAAATCCGCCGCAAAATATCTCTGCAATTTGAAGGGCAATCGAGTGCATACTATTCTTCAGCGCGTCTGTGGGACGATGGAGTGATCACTCCCGCAGACACGCGAAATGTACTGCGCCTTGCGCTTGAGGCAGCATCAAGCCGGCCGCTGAAACCCTTCACGCAGCCGGTATTTCGTATGTAACGAGGTCGTACGATTATGGTAGAAAGCAAACTTGAAGACCAGATTTGGAAGGTCACGCTAAACCGGCCCGAAAAACATAATGCGTTTAACGCTGAGATGATTGCGGCGCTCGGCGGCGCCCTGCAGGCAATACCTGCAGAGGCTCGCCTCGTTCTGATAACAGGAAACGGCAAATCATTCTGCGCGGGTGCCGACATCAACTACATGCGCGAGCAGGCAACGTACTCTGACGAACAGAATCGTGATGACGCGAAGAAACTCGCTTCAATGTTCGAATTTATCTACGAACTTTCGGTGCCGACGGTGGCGTATGCACACGGTAATATTTTTGGCGGCGGCCTCGGAATTCTGGCGGCGTGCGACGTTGCAATTGCGGGTGCAGGGGCAAAGTTCTGCTTTTCTGAAGTGAAGATGGGTATCATACCGGCAGTGATCTCACCTTATGTACTGCGCAAGACGAGTAATACTTTTGCGAAGCGGTATTTTCTGTCTGCTGAGGTTTTTGGAGCGGAGGTTGCGTTACGCAGCGGCCTCATTGCTGAAGCAGTGCCAGAAAGTGAAGCTGGGGGGACTGTTCAGAATCTATGCTCAGCGCTTCTCTCTGCCGGGCAGCAGGCACAGCGCAGTGCGAAGCGTTTAATGCACGCTTATGAAAACTTTGAGCCCATGAGCCGTGACCAGCTGATTCACGAACTTGCTAAATTGCGCTCTACCGAAGATGCGCAGGCGCGAATGAAAAGTTTCTTGGAAAAAACTGTTCGGTGACCCGACGGGTCACCGAACAGTTTTGATTACGCTGGTAACTGAAACAGGCCTTCGATCGAAAGGTAGCGCTCACCCGTATCGTAGTTGAACGTCAGAATGCGAGAACCCTTTTTCAGTTCAGGAATCTTTTTCGCGACCGCTGCAAGCGATGCGCCGCTTGAAATACCAATAAAAAGTGCTTCTTCTCTTGCTGCACGTTTGGCGAACTCAAACGCTTCGTCTTTCGTGACCTGAATCACGCCCGTGAGCAGTTCTTTTTTGAGGTTCTTCGGAATAAAACCCGCACCGATTCCCTGAATGGGGTGTGGACCAGGCTGGCCGCCCGAAATCACCGGCGAGGCCGAAGGCTCGACGGCATAAACCTGAAGGTTCGGCCATTTCTGCCGCAGAACTTCGGTCACACCTGTGAGATGACCGCCAGTGCCGACGCCGGTGATCATGACATCGATACCTTCGGGAAAGTCGCGCAGAATTTCCTGTGCAGTCGTCTTGCGGTGCACTTCGATATTTGCTTCGTTTTCAAATTGCTGCGGCATCCATGAATTGGGAGTCGCGGCCACGAGTTCCGTTGCCTTTTCAATCGCGCCTTTCATGCCCTTTTCGCGCGGAGTCAGTTCAAATTGAGCGCCGTACGCGGCCATGATCGCACGCCGTTCAACAGACATGCTCTCAGGCATGACCAGCGTCAACTTATAGCCCTTCGCCGCAGCAACCAAGGCAAGGCCAATACCCGTGTTACCAGAGGTTGGTTCAATGATCACGCTACCGGGCTTCAGAATGCCCCGCCGTTCGGCGTCTTCGATCATCGCCAGCGCGATGCGGTCTTTGATACTCGCACCGGGGTTCTGGCGTTCGAGTTTGACCCAGACTTCGCAGTCGCTCGAAAACAGGTTGTTGATGCGCAAATGGGGTGTGTTGCCGATAGCTTCGGTCATGCTCTTGTATTTCATGAACCCCAAATGCGCCATTTAGACCGTGCGGCAAGTGATAATGAAAGACAGAAATAGTCATTTCAGGCATCGAAATCCGCTTTATTCTTTACATAGACGATAAGCGCGGGTAAACGTGTACGCAATGCGATGTGGAGCTGTATACACCGCCCCCTATTTTTTCCTGCTGGCGCTGCTCTTCACTGCCTGCCGGTTTGAACGGCGTGAGGATTTCGATTTTTCTGTCGACCAACCTCTGCGCTGCGGCATATTTCAATCGTACTACTTTGTGCGTGACGTCAAAGAAGAAGTTTACCCCGATCTCGGGCTCATTGTTGGCAATGCGCGTGCCCTAAGCCTCTCAGCGACGCAGGCAGTTTCGCTTCGCGAAGCGGCTCGGCAGTGTACCGAACTGTGTATTGTGAAAAAAGACCGGCTTCGCCTGATGCAAGAGGCGATTAAAGAGAAGCTGGCATTGAATGAGATTAAAGGTGACCTGCGCCTGCTGGCAAAAGATGTGCGCGAATTTGAATCGGCCAAGCGCGAATGGCTTCACGAGCATCGGGTGCGTTATCATCAAGGGCTTCAGTTGCTGACTGAACAGCAGCGGGCGCAATGGGTGTTCGCAGAACAGAAGCTCGCTGCATTGCCAACCGACGGGCGTTGACAGACTGATGTTCTGGCAGCGAATTCAAACGTTACCCTGGTGGGCGATAAGTCTTTCCCTCGGAGTAAATATTATTTCGCTGATGCTGGCGGTTTTTGCCATTTCGCGTTTTCGTGAAGAATTGCCGGTGATCGTGGTCGGTTTTCTTTTCGTGCACATTTTTTTCGCGCAGCCCTTAAAAGATTTTATTATTTCGCGCATGGGCTTAGGGGCACGCTATTCGGCGCAAACGAGTTTCGTGTCATTCGACAACCGGGTTTCGCGCATTACGCGCCTGGGAGAGGTTCTCGATTTTTTAGGTTGGCTGATTCGGGCGTGGCGCATCGGCAGATTACGCCTTCTGGTCTTTGATGAAGAAGATTTCATTTACTACTTTGCGCAGGGTAAAAAACCACGAAAAATGCGTCTCAGGGATGATATCTCAGAAGAATTTCGCAACGAAATTGCAGAAGACAAGAGCAGTCGGTCGGTCAGCACTCTTTCAGCTCCGCTCAGGGCCTATATGCAGGCGCGTAAGGTCAAGTTCGTCACGCCAGTCATGTTCAGAGACAGAATGATTGGGCTTATCGGATTTAACGATCTTGTAGACAGACAAAGACTGCCATTACTCGACCATGCGGCGCACCGTATCGGGCTCGCACTCGAAAATGAACAGCTCGAGAGAACAGTACCTCGAAGCGAATTCCTGAAAAAAGAGTTCAAGCTGGCAGAACGTATCGAGCGCCACCTCAGTGGCGTTTCGAGCTATGCGGCGGGAACTTTCAGCGTGCAGAAGCTCGATACTGCATGGGAGAAAAAACACTTCGCAGCAATTTTCGGTTGTGCCGCGGCTGACGAAGCAGAAAAAGCAGATTCGGTGTATTTTGCCATGCTGCTGAGGCTCAGCGTCGCTTCGACGCGCAGCAATGCCCTGCAGCTTTTTGCCGCGCAGGGTTATTTCTATTCGCTTTCACGTAACCAGAACAGCGTCGAAGGGCTCGCGACAGCGCTCAACCGCAGCCTGGTGGAAAACGAAAATGGCGCCATAGTGCTCGAAGGTTTTCTTGTCGCGCTGCACGCGCCAGAGAACCGGCTGCGCGTTATGGCCTTCGGCAGCCACCTTGCGTACCGGGATCAAAATGGCTGGACCTGGGTAAAAGAGAGCGGTATGCTGGGAATTCGTGGCTTTGAACCGGGCGGGGGCTTTGATCTGCACCCCGGCAAAGAAGTCATTTTGAGCGTGCGCGAATATCCGCTCATCATGATCAGCGGGGGGCGGGCTTGAGCCGGTTGATCTGGGGTTCGGCCTTCGGTGCGCTCTTCGTCGCGTTCGTTTTGCAGGTAGGCGCAGTGAAGCGTTATATTGACGTTCACCAGCCCCGGGTGCTGACCACCGGCCATGCACTGGCGCTTATTCCGCTTTCATTTGATGTGCCGGCTGATGCGATGTATCTGCGGCCTTACAATGAGCCGCATATCTTGTTGCCTCCGCAGAATCTGAGGTATGTGCAGGCGCTTCTGCCCATTTATGCCGGGGCGTTTTTCTTCTGGTTTACGGGAATGTTTCTCTACGTTTTTTCCAGGGTGCGCAGACTCGAACGTGCTTACATTCTGTTCTCAGTCTTTGTCTGCGCCTACATGCTGTTTTTTGTGGACTACTTTACCAACCAGTATACCGGCAGTTTCTTTCTGGTCTACAATATACTGATCATCGGACCCTTTATCTACATGTACCGCAGCGTCTACGCTCTAGGTACGCAGGGCCTGATCTACGGCGCCATTCTGCTTTTTGCCCTCGCCATGTATTTTTTCTTTCCGGTAATCTCTTCTGAAGCTGAAATCTTCTTTATTAAGTTGCTCGGTGGCGTCTTCTCTGTGACGTTCGTGTATTGTGCCTTTCTTTTTGTGCGAGCCGAGAGCGACAAGGAAAAGCACAGTCTCGGCAAGAAGCTGTGGGCAGAACGCATTTTTAATCTATCCCTCGTTTTTGCTGTGGCGATGCCGCCGGCATTTTTCTTCATGCTCTATTACTTTCCGGTTCACGTAGACGTGAATTACAATGCGTTGTTTTTTCTCCCCGCGTTTTTTCCGATAATTTTTCTGACTTTGAGCCTGCGCTGGGGACTCGTCAACTTTCATGTTCCAATCAGTCTGGCTGCCGTGCGGTTCATGTACTTTGCCTTTTTTGGGTTTCTCTACTGGTTTACGATTGGCTTCAGCCTCGGAGAAATTTACCAAAGTGAAATGACGCGTGCCGGGCACTTGTGGATTCTGGGACTCTTCTTGCTGCTCATCGATCCGTTTCGCACCGCGCTTCTGACCTCGCTCGACCAGTACAGCAGCTCGAGGCGTAAGGTACTTGAAAGCTTCTTGCTGCAAAGTTCGCAGCAGATTGCAAATCCCGGGCGGGCAGGGCATTTTATTGAAAAACTTGCCAATTCGCTCGTCGAAGGTTTGGGCAGTTATTGGGTGAAGGTTGTGATGAGTCGCGATCTTTTTTCGAATTGGGACAGCGACAGCGACAAGATAATTTATCTGCCTGACGATGACCCCTTCTGGATTCAAGCTCGCACCTGGGTGCCGAAGAACCGTTATGCTGTGCTCACGCAGACTTTCGTGGGGCCCGTGCGGGACTTTTTGCAGGGCAGGGGCGCGTTCATGGTCATCGGCATGAACAAGTTCAAGGCGGGCATCATGATTTCTGAACGCCGTGATAACATGCCCTATTACCGTGAAGACGTTCGTTTTCTGAGGCAGGTTGTGCGTGAGGCAGAAGTGTTGATACAGAACTACCTGTTTCTGATCGAAAATGTCAAGCTGCGGCGCCGTGAACGCGAACTTGCTTATAACGCGCGCATTCAAAAGAAAGTTATTCCGGGCCATCGCAAGTTTGAGCCGTTCGAATTCTGGTCGTACAGCCGCGCGTACGAAAGTGTCACGGGTGACTACGTTGATCTTCTGCAGATCGACGCCAACACATTCGTGGTTCTTTTGGGCGACGTCAGCGGCCACGGCATATCGAGCGGCTACCTTGTCGCCTTTGCCCGCGCGTACCTGCGCGGTGCACTCTCAGATCGTAAGGCGAGCCTCAAAGAAGCGCTCGGTGGCCTCAATGCTTATCTCGCAGAAAATTACCGCGGTAACGAGTTTATCACACTGTTTGCGTTGCAGATGCAGTTTAATGCGGATTCCATAGCCTTACGTTATATCAACGCAGGCCAGCATCCGGCGCTGCTGTATACCGACTCTGGCCTCATCAAACTCGAAGAGAGCCAGCGCCTGCTCGGTGTTATCGCCAATGAATACCACGAATCAAAACTCGCGCTGCCCCGCGGCCGCTTGCGTGTCATTCTCTACTCTGACGGAGCTTTCGACGTGTTCAACAAGTCAGGTAAAATTCTGGGGCAAAAGAAGTTTTTCGACTGGATCGAATCGTCGCTCGACAAAACCGCACCCGAGCAACTCGCGTTTCTGCGCCAGCGCGTTGAGAGTTACACTTCGTCAGGTCAGGAAAGCGACGATCTCGCGCTGATCATCATTGAAGCGAATGCCGGTCAGGCCTGAAAGTTATTCAGGCTTTTCTGCGGTTTGATTGTAGCGGATAATACGAATATTGCTGCGGTGAATTTCAAGCGCAGCCGTTAAAACCTGCGCATAGCTCGTTTTTCCGGCATTGTCTGCAGTCTTTTCGAACGTGACGTCTTTCGGCAAATTCTTTGACTTGGCCGCTTCTTCGCTGGCCCTTGCGGAAAGTTTTGCGTAGTCTGCAGAGGTGGGCAGAGTTGCGGCCTTGCGGCTGACGACTGTGAAATAATAGACAGAACCGCCTGCATCCACCGGACCCACAACCTGGCCCACAGGGGCTGATAGGCGCTGGCGCATAAAGACATCTGACTGCGCAAGGGGCGACAGTGCAACATTCGCATTATCTTTGCCTTTTTTGCTGTCGAGGTCAGTACTTAAGCCTGCGTCGTCGATGGCTACAATTTTCGCCGACGCGAGCGCGGCGACTTGCGCGAGACCACTTTTTGCTCCCTGCGTCAGGCTCTGCGTGAATTCTTTTTCGAGACCGGCACGTTTTTCACTGAAAAGCGTTGCCTTGATGGTGTCGCGTTTTGAATTGTCGAGAACTGCTTTCGGGTCTTTGCTGAGAAACTCGAGCTTGAACTTATCTTGAATTTCTTTCTCAGACGGAATGTATTTCGCTCGCAAGGCTTTGTCGCGTGTTGCGCCATCGACCGCGACGATACGGTATGAGCTCTGCGTCGAAGCAAATTGCAGCTCGTCCAGCGCGGCAAAGTCAGATGCATACGACGCTGCCTGCAGCATCTCGTACGCTTTGGCCGGTCCGTATTCCTGAAGCATGTTGCGCCCGATCTGGTCAAGGCTCAGGCGTCGCTGTGAAAGAAATTCGTTGAGGCGCTCAGTGTCGAGTTTACCATTCACGATGTACTCAGAGAACTGCTTTTTGTAAAAATTTGCCAGAACTTTCGCTTCGGTTGAGCTTGTGGGCACATAGCCAGCGCGTGAGAGCAGCTGGGTAAAAACTTTGCGGTCAATGGCTTCATCGAGCGCGCGTCCTCGTGTCATATCGTCGAACATCTTGCGGCTCTTCTCGTCGAGGCCTTTCATATTCTGTGCCA
This sequence comes from uncultured Leptospiraceae bacterium, assembly GCA_942492915.1. GTDB lineage: Bacteria > Spirochaetota > Leptospiria > Turneriellales > Turneriellaceae > Turneriella. The sequence goes on along the minus strand of OW818662.1, from coordinate 1,912,432 downwards.
TACGCTCTTCGAGCCGCTTCTGGTACTCGGCCACTTCGCCCTTGGTCAAATAGTCGGGACCGACTTTGGCTGCATTGTAGGCGTCGATTTTCGATTTTGTGCCGAGCACGTCGGGCATGCCGAATGAGAACACGATAATGGCGAAAATAAACGCCAAAAAAGTCCAGGTGCCTGCCTTGATGATTTTTTCCCTGAGGGTGGCGGTTGTATCAGACATTCGCCAGTCTCGGATTTTGATTTACCTCAGCAAACTGAATTCAAGCCTGATCTGTTCCCGCGTCTGGGCGCCGGTACCTGCGTTTCAAACCATGAACGATTATATATACAAAATTGCCGAAAACGCGCTCGAAGTCTCGCAAGAACTTCGCGTTGCGACAAGCGTACGTAAGAACGCGGTTCTGACCAGACTTGCGGCGCTTCTGAAAGAGCGCCGCGTTGAACTTCAGGCCGAAAATGCGCGGGATATCGCCTACGCGCGCGAGGCAAATCTTGACGCGAGTCTGGTCGACCGCCTGACACTCTCAGACAAGACTATCGATTCGATGAGCAAGGCTCTGCTAGAAATCGTGGCGCTGCCTGACCCTGTGGGCGAGGTGATCGAAGGTCGAACTCTGATGAGCGGCGTGCGGCTTACGAAAATGCGGGCGCCTCTTGGGGTTGTGGCGATGATTTATGAGTCGCGCCCCAACGTGACAACCGACGTTGGCGCGCTCTGCCTTAAGTCGGGCAATGCCGTTATTCTGCGTGGCGGCAAAGAGGCAATACACAGCAACCGCGCACTCGTATCGCTCTTTCATGCGGCACTTAAAGAGCAGGGGTTGCCCGAAGAGTCTGTGCAGTTGATCGAAAAGACGGAGCGCGCACTCATTGTTGATCTTGTGCGGTGCGTGAAACAAATCGACCTTGTCGTGCCCCGCGGCGGCGAGGCATTGATTCGTTTTGTGACCGAAAACAGCCTCATACCCGTGGTGAAACATGACAAGGGAGTCTGCAGCATCTTTATTGAGAAAGATGCGCCGCTGCAAATGGCGCTGGACATTGTCATTAACGCGAAGACGCAGCGTCCCGGCGTATGCAACGCTGCGGAGTGTCTGTTGATTCATAGCGGCTGGCCGCATGCCGCGGCACTCTTTCAGGCGCTCGCTGGCAAAGGTGTTACCCTGCACAGCGACGCCGCCGGTATTGCGTACGTCACCTCGCAGGGGGCGAGTGCCGAGCCGTTTGTCAACGATCTTGGGTTTGGGCATGAATACCTTAGTCTCGCTATGTCGGTGCGTCCCGTGCGTGATCTCGATGAAGCGGTGAGGCATATTTTGCAATATGGGTCGAAACATACCGAAGCCATTATCACCAACGATTACAGCCTTGCGCAGCGATTTATCGATTCGCTCGACTCAGCCGCAGTTTTCGTGAACTGTTCGACGCGTTTTCATGACGGTGGCGAATTTGGGTTGGGTGCTGAGGTAGGCATCGCCACCGGGAAACTGCACGTGCGGGGGCCCATGGGGCTCAAAGACCTTACGACAACAAGGTATGTCGCTCTTGGCTCAGGTGAAGTGCGTACCTGACATGGTTGCAGTACCCGACGTTTTTTTTTTGGCGGCACTTTTGATCCGCCGCATTCGGGGCACTATGCAATTGTCAGAACAGTTCTAAACAGATACCAGCGGGGCATTGTTGTGGTGATGCCGGCGCCCGAAGCGCCATTACGATCAGGCAGAAAGCTCTTCACGTACCGCGAACGTTTTCGCCTGCTGCGGCAGATGTTCAGTCGCGAGATTTCGGACGGTCGTGTGCGGCTGTCTGTACTTGAACACCGGTTGCCCGGGCCACATTACACCATTCAAACTCTGGAAGCTCTGAAAAAATACTGCGTGGCAGCCCCGACGATCGTCGTTGGGGCTGATCAGGCAGAAAAACTTGGGCAATGGAAACGATCAGCTGAACTCGTTCAGGGCTGGCGTTTTCTGGTCTTTGCTCGCCGGGACGGTGTTGTACCTGACGTACCGGAAATGCAGTTTGATCTTGTCTCTGATTTCGCCTATGACATCTCTTCAACTGCGGTGCGAGAACAACTGCGCGCAGAGAACGATGACCGCCGGTATCAAATGGCAGCAGAAATTGCGGCGAGGGCGCCGACTAGCTTTCACCCGATGAAATAAAGCGCGAACCTTGCGAGAAGCCGGCGAATAGTTTCACCCGGGCGCAGTGGATTTATATTGCCCAGAAAAAAGGTGGGCGTGATGCAAATTGCAAAGCCCATGATGATCGCCGCCGCCGTGGGAGCGACAAAAGAAAAAATTGCGGCGGTATACGCCGCGATTTGCGCAATATGAAAAAGCAGAGTTTTTTCTGAATAGCTGCGGGCGAATCGGCCTTCATTGCGCCAGATCTGCACAGCCCGGGTTGTGCGGCCGAGGCTCGCGAGCCAGCGGTACGGTGTGCGCGTACCAATTGCACGGCTATTGCCATAGAACGCAAAAAAATCCCCATGCGCTGTGGCGCGCAAAAGCTCGGTGTAACTTGCCAGCGCGCGCACGCTGCGTTGATTCTGTCCATTAACCCTGAGCGCCATAGCTGTGGCGTCTGTGGTGCGTTCCCAGACGCGGTGTTGCAGATGCAGGCGCGCCTCGCGTAGCGCAAAGGCCGGGCAACTTTCGTGTGGGGCGTGTACTGCGCGTCGTGCCTGTAGAAGCACGCGTTCGTGTTGCCGGGCGTAACCCAGCAGATGCCAGACATCGCTCGCCGAAAGCAGAAGGGCGCCGTCGAAAACCAGCACGGTTGCATTGCCAAGTCTTGCGATTCGTTCTGCCAGAGGCCATTCAGAATCATTGCGCAACCTCGTGTAGCGAACGCCGTTGCCTGGGTCTGTCCAGTCGCTCAACCGGCGCGGCAGGTGGTAAAAAATTTCGGCGCTGACCGGAGTCGTCGCCTTCGCAACAATCGTCTGCAAGACCCTGATGTTGCGGCGGTCGGCCTGCGCATCGCCATTGGCCCGATAGAAAATTGAAGCATGTGTGCCTCTCTCAGACGGTGCAAGACCTCGTGGTGCGTCGGCAGGTAACACCACGAAGTGATTTAGCCGTTCTTCAGCGCGGCGGGGCGACGCGCGAAGGCAATACCCACGTATGCTACCGAGATCAGCATCAGAATTATCGAAATGAACTGCGCCTGCGACACGCCGAACACGTCGCGCGGATTCAGCCTGATGAATTCAATCGAAAACCGGAACAGCGCGTGCAAAAAGAGGTAAAGAAAGAATTTTGAGCCCAGTGGCCAATCGCGCTTGCGCACTGACCACAGAAAAATAAAACACAGAAACGAGAACATACTCTCAAAAAAAGGCGTGTTGATAGCCGTGGCTGCGGGGTTGCCGTTCCCATGCGTCATGAGCCATTCGGTCCAGCTCGCTGCGCCATTGGGAAAACTCATGCAAAAAGGCGCTGGCCACTCAAGGGTGCAGAGCCCGCCATAACAACCGTCACCCGAAAAAATACAACCGGCCCTGCCGAACACATAACCGAGCGCAAGCATAGGGGCGAGTAAATCCATACCGAACAGAATATTCACCTTGTTTCTTCGCAGAATATAGATGATCGCCGCGCTCGCTAGAATAAATCCACCATACCAGGTCAGGCCCGCCCCCGAAAAAAGGTGCGAGAACAGCGAGCCCCTCATGAATTCAGGCGAGTTGCGGATTTCTATCACATACGCAACTTTGGCTCCGACGATGCCTCCGACGACCCCGGCGAGAAGAATGTAGTCGCCGAGCTGAACTTTGAGCCCAACCCGGGGAAATTCGCGCTCAATCAGCAGAAACGCCGAATAGAAGGCAAGCGCCATGGTGATACCATACGGGGAAACCTGCGCCCACGAGACGATAGTGCTCTTGAGCATTCCTTCTTTATAGGTGCACGCGGCGAGCAGCAGCGGCATGAGGTAAACCAGAGGTTTCAGACGTCTTAGCATATGGCAGACATGCGGCGAAAAACGCAACGTCAATCCCTTACGGTTAAGGGAACAGCAGAATTCTCCGCACGAATTCTACTTTACGTCAAGGCGGGCGATTTCTTTACCTGAGCACATGTTCGCTCGTATCTCACGTGGTTTCTCGATGCCGCTCAGCAGCTTCGGTTACATGACCGAAAAAAAACTCTGGGGCTATACCATATTGCCTCTGGTGATCACCGCGGTCATCGTCGTGGCGATGGCAGTGTTCGTCTGGGTTTATATGCTGGGTTACGTCGGCGACAAGCTCGCGTTCGACGTGAACGATTGGCCGAAATTTTTACAGTATGTGGCAGTCACTTTTCAGTTTATTCTGAAGATCGTGATACTCTACCTGATGTTCACATTTTTGCTCCGGGTTTTTCTGACGCTCTTCTCGATACTGGTTATTCCGTTTCTTTCGACGCTGGTAGAGAAAATTCTGTTGCAAGAGGGTGTCAGTACCCTCAAGATCAGTAATCTCGAAATGATCGGCTATATTTTTTCGTCGATTGTCTATAACGTTAAATTGCTGGTTGTGCAGACATTTTTTTCGCTGCTTCTGCTTTTCACCGGGCCGCTGCAACCGATACTCAGCTTCACCGCGTCGAGTTACTTTGTCGGTCGATCGTATTTTGACTATGTGTTTGAACTGCTGGGGCGGCCGGGTGAGTTTAATGCAATGGCAAAAGGCTACCGCGCCGAAGCAACAGGTGTCGGTGTCTTTTCGCACGTCTTTCTGTTTGTGCCTTTCGTCGGGGCAGTATTAACGCCCATACTGTGTGTCGTGGCTGCCACGCGCCTTTTTGCCGAAAAGGCCAAGAAATAAGTTTGAAGCCAAAGGCTCTGGCATTTGTTTCCCTGCTGCTGTGCGTTGTGGCAGGGCGTCTTGACGCCAGGTTACACCTGTATCTTGACGAGAGGCTTCGAGGTTCGGCGCAGGAACAGGTTCTTTATAAATTTATTCCGCTCACCAGCGCTCAGGAAGTCGATCTCACCTACGTGGGTGATTTTTTGAAACCCGAAATTGCGGCGGCCGCTGCGCAGAAGCTGGGCGAAGCAGACCGAGGCCTCTATATCGGGGCAGACAGATGGCCGGGAGACGCCGAAATCGGCAAATTGGTCAAGAGCAGTCAATGGTTTACGATGCTCGGCAAGATATCATTTCTGATCGAAAATGATGCACCTGAGTACGCGACGCTCCCCCGCGGTATTTATCCGCGCAGCGAACTCTGGCGCAAGTATGCGCAGCTGACAGCTAGTGAATACGAAGGTATGCACAGTCTGCATTACCTCGACGGCCGGCCACTAGAGATCAAAACCGGAACATGGACAAGGCCAATTTGTGTCGCTGCGACCCCTGTTGAGCCTAACGCAAAATCCCGTTCGCCTATTGAATGGAAAAAGAATTCATTGCGCCTGAACTTTCGCGATACGAAACAGTTGGCGTATCTTGGCAGCCACGTTTGCATCAACGCACCGTCGGGGCAGGTGATTCTCGAATTGCGTATCGCGCGCACCGACATCGCGCTTGCCGCGCAGAATGGTCGTTTTTCGGCGTGGAACGAGGCGCAGCCATTGAGTGTTACGCTGCAATCTGACCGATCGATTACCACGCCATTGCACCTCAAGGTAACACCCCTCGTCATGAGCGAAGCGGTTGATTTCTTTTTTCAGGGAGACCGCATCGAATGCCTGAAGCTGCAATGCCGTCCCAAATCGGCGCAATTCTTGTTACCTCAACCGAAAGAACTGAACGCCGTGCACGAGCTTGCGATACGTTCGTCGGGCAATGCATATTTCAGGGGGGTGCTGCAGGTCTTCGCAGGGGCGATAGAGGTCGCTCGTACAGAAGTTCGATTTGCTCCGCATAGCTGGATCAACGAAACCTTATATGCACTGTCACATCCGTCAGAGTACCAGGGAATGTTTCTTTTGGCGCTGCTTGCTCTCATACTTGCGGCACTGCTGGCCTGGCTGCTCATCTCGTTGATTCTGCGTCTGCACAGACGAGCCGTGGCAGACAAGAACCGGGTGGTTCCGAGGCAGAGCAGCGCATCGCTGAAAATTCGCCCCGGCATGAAGCTGCATCTTACGGCGCTTGTTAATCCCTTTCAATGCGAGCTATTGAACTTTGGTGGCATCGTCGAAATTTCGCTCAGCGAAACAGAGTTTGAAATTAGACACGGTTCAGGCGGCGGTGGCAAATGGCCTGCGGGTGCTGTGAATTACCGCCTGCCTGACGGGTACATGGTTCGTCTGCGTTCGCTTTCGGCCAGCGAATACCTGCTTGATGTATTTTTACTCAGCGAAAAGGATTCGTCACCGACATCTGTGAAACTTTCACAAAATCCACAGCCCCGTTAGATCTTCTCATCACTTCTTTGAGGCAGCGAAACGCGTCTGCATCTGCAGCGTCGACCGCCATAATGCGTGACGCGTTGCCTTTGTCGCTGAGAGCAAATGCCTTCAAGGCGGTGCAGAAGTTGCCCTTTTCCGGATCGGTATAAAAAGCGCGAAAGGTGCGGAAGTTCATGATGCGGCCGGTCTCATAGAAAGAAGAATTTTCATGCGCATCGGCATCGATGAGTGTGAGTTCGCGTTCGCCATTCTTTTCGCGCAATGCTGCAAACAGCGCGCGCAGCGCCGGTACGTTCTTGCAGAACCGCGAGCAGTATAGCGGACTGACACCCTGAATTCCGTCGTCGTCGATGTCTTTAAGGTACTCAGAGAGCTTTTCATTATCGAGGGCGTCGCTGATGCTCAGCAGCGCGCCGTCGGCGATCTCGGTATTTTCATCTTCGAGAGGAACCGCGAGCCACACCTCATCGCCGTATTGTTTCAACCGACCGGCAAGGTCAGCGCTGTCGCTGCGGCCGAGGGTCACACCGAACGTGAGCGGTACCCCAAGGGTTCGCCAGTTCACCAGATCAGATACGTTGCGCAAATTCTGCACGTAGATCGCTACCTGGCGCCCAACAACGGGGTTTCGAGGCCAGAGATCCTGTGCGTTTCGCACGAAGAGTTTGAAATACACTGCACGCCGCTGGTGAATGGTCTTGTACAGGTACATTCCATGCTGCGGTCTGAGTCTGTAGGTTTCTGTCTGCAGCGCAAAAGAATTTTTGAAAAGCACATCGAGAAAGCGTGCGCGTTGCCCGCGGTCGAAATTGCCGCTGCAGGCGATCGAAGCCAGAGGTTTGCCTTTCTTCTTGACCACCACGGTTTCGCACGCTGATTCTGGCCATAGGCTTTCCAGGTCGGTCACTGTCTCTGTGATTGCATCCTGCAGCGCGGTGCTGTCAGCACGTACGCCGGTACGCGGGGTGAGCCACGCAAGAAGAAGTAACGCGGTCGTAGCCACGGCCTTGCGGAATATTATCTTTCTACTTGTTGTTTGCATCGGGTAGAATGTAGTTTTCATCGTAGTCTGTTTTCGCCGGCGTCACCTTTTGTGGCTGGGCACCCAGAAGCGCCTCAGGTGCGATGACTGGCAGATTGCCCGGCATATTGAGGTAGTAAATGCGCGAGATTTCGGCTGTGAGGTCGCTCTTTGACGCCGTCGAATCGGGGGAGGGGGACGATTTTCCATCGAGTGAAATCGAATAGAAGGCATTTTCGCAGTGAGTGCGCAGCACAATGTATTTGTCGGCCGGTACGACGCACGACACGACGACAGGGCCTTCAGCAGACAGTACTATGCCGGTTTCGTCGCGGTAGAGTCGGCCACGCGCTTTGAACTCCCAAACCGAAAAATGTAGGTTCTCACGGAATTTAGAATCGCGTTCGTCAATCAGGCGCACAAAAGTGTACTCGCTCGCCAGGCGCGCGGCCTTCTGGTTTACAACCTGGGCAAATTCGTCGCTACCTTTGCTCGCGAAGCTGCGAACTTCGATACGCGCATCGGAGCGTCGAAACTGCGCGATTACCCCATTTCGTTTGACCGATTCTTTGACGCGCCACGCTTCGGGTACGTCGAGCTCGAAAGCGCTCTCGCCGTTTTTTGACTCCCATGAATAGGGAACTGCGACCGCTCCGGTTAACGGGAGCAGGCAAAAGATAAGGATTTTGACCGTTTCAGGCGCAGAGCGCATCACTTATATCATCGGCTTCGCAGAGGCGCGAATCAACTGGTCGCCGCTATTTTACTTCAACGCAGGTTTTTGAGGGCATGTTCCCGCCGTTCAATCATCTGTTCAATGCCCGGCACCGCTCCGACCGGTATACAATCGGGGGCGGGGCGGTTGCTGCGGCGAGACTCGAGATTCTGGTAGATTTCAAACCAATCGATCGCGCGATCTTCACCGAGGTACTGAACGTTGGCGAGGTGCAATTTGCCCGACGAATAGCCGAGATCGAGTTCACAGGGCGCAGCAGAATATTTCGGCTTTGCACATGCCGCCAGACAAGCCACGAGCAGGGGGATTACCAATTTTACCATAACATACCCCTGCTGATCTTATCGGCGCCAAACCTGTCAGAATTGAGGCACCGCAAAGAATCTCGCGGGCCCCGAAGCAGATCAGTCGTAGTTGTTACGGAGCAGATCTTTGTACGCGCCTTTCAGATCGGTGGTATCTTCAACTCCACCCTTGCCGGCGTCCATATTCCAGTTGAGCTTTTTCGTCCAGGTATAAGCGCGTGGTTTTGGAATCTGTTTGTTGCTGGGAATCACGATGCCTTCTCCCGCGTTGACGTTGACATCGCTCTTGGTCGAGGTATCCACGACATTGACCTGACCCTCATTGACGCACAGCCAAAGGTCCGCCTTCTCGGTCTTCTTTTTTCCGTAAGCAAAGTAGAATTCGGTACCGCGCACCGCCGCGACCATCGTCTGCGCCCGAATCTGAAATGACTGTCCGGGCTGGCGTTTGCCGACCTGCGAAAAGATCGAACCACTTTCAACGTCGATCGTTGTCGCTGCTCCCACGGAGCTGAGCACGATCTGGGATTCCGACTTTAGTTTCAGGGCTGCGCCCGATTTCAGATTGATAATTACTGTTCCCTTCTTGCCGGTGCGAATTTTGTCGTTCTCGTTGACGATTGCGCCGAGTGCGGCTTTCTGCCAACCCTTGCCCCCGTTGATTTCGACCTGACCGGAAACGAAAGTGAGTTTTCCCGAATCGGCTGCGAGGTGCCCTGCGAAACCGAGAATCAATATTGTAAATGCGATTTTTTTGCCGTGCATGATTTCTCTCCTGAAGCGAAAAATGCTTCGCTGTTGCAGGCAACGGTCAGCTCTTTGCGGGGGCAATCAAATTTTGTCAGCCGCAGCGTACCGTGCCTGCAGGCCCGGCCTTACAGGGGGAAAATCTGTTTACGCGATGAAATCAATCTTTACCCGAACGAATGTATACCCGGCGAAAAATCCACACTTTGCTTGTTGCCCTAATTCTGCTGGTAATGGCCTGCAGCAGCAAACTCGTGCGCAAAGAAGAAATCCAGAGGATCAGCAAAGAGTACGAAGGTGTCTACGTCATCAAAGACCGGGTCGACGTGGGCAACTTTGACAACCTGAATAAAGGCGCACGGGTCAAAGTTTTTTTCAAAACGGCCGGCGATTACGTTTCCGTATACGCCTACCCGTATTCACAGCCGCGCGAAGAGGCTGTGGGTAAAAACATACTGCAGCTGTTCGATACCGATTTTCCCGATAAAAAATTCAGCGAAGAAGTTCTGAAGCAGAGAATCGCGCAGGTTGTCGAAGAATACAAGGGCAAGCCCGACGCGCCTGAAAAGAAACCTGCAAAGGTTGCACCGAAGAAAGGCAAATAGAAAGTGAAAATCGGCATCTTCGGACTCGGGACTGTTGGCCAGGGGCTGCTGCAGATCTTGCGCGAACGCGCGGCAGGCATTGAGGTCGGAGCGGTAGTCGACCGCAGTTTTGCGCGCAAGACCGAAGTTCTGGCCGGTATCTCTGCGTCTGCAGATAAGAATCTGATTTTAAAAGACGACAGCATCGATACTGTAGTCGAGCTGATGGGAGGCATCGACGATGCCCTCTACACAGTGCGCTCGGCGCTCGAGCACGGCAAGAATGTCGTCACGGCGAACAAGGCTCTGCTCGCCGAACATGGTTACGCTCTGTTCCAGTTTGCCGCCGAACACGCTAAGACAATATCATACGAAGCCGCTATAGCGGGCGCAATACCGATCGTGCGCAATATCGAAACGATCTTTCGTCACGAACGAATTACTCGGCTCATGGGCATCGTCAATGGCACGACGAACTACATTCTAACGCGTATGCGCAAAGACCACATGAGTTATGGCGATGTGCTCGAAGCCGCACAAAAGCAGGGGCTTGCTGAGGCCGATCCGACGCTCGATGTGGGCGGCTACGATGCGCAGCAGAAGCTGGCACTGCTGGGTTCTCTTATCACAGGCCAATGGGTTGAGGCTAAGAATATTCCGGTGCGTGGCATCACCGAAATTTCGGCGCAGGATGTTGTGTGGGCAGAACGTTTTCAAAATCGCATAAGGCTGGTCGCAGAATATTCTGAGGTTGCGGGACAACATTACATGCACGTAACCCCTGCGCTGGTCGGCGAACAGAATGTGCTCTATGATATCGAATACGAGAACAATGCTCTGCTTTTTCACGGGCAATATTCCGGAGAGCACCTGTTTATGGGCAAGGGCGCGGGAAAGTTTCCCACGGCGTTCTCAGTTTTTTCTGACCTGATTCAGCTTCAGGCCAATTTGCACAAAGTCGGCGCGCAAACTGCAAGGCGCATCGAAACGTATCTGCCTATCGCCGATATTGCTGACACAATTTCTGCTTTCTATCTGAGACTGCGCGTTAAAGACCAGCCGGGTGTTCTCGCCGCGATTGCGCAGATTCTTGGCAACAATGCGCTTTCGATCGCGTCGGTACACCAGGACCATTCAGCGGTCGCGGCGGGTGAGGTGGATATCGTCATTCATACGCATGCGCAGAAACGCAGTGGTTTTTATGGAGCCCTGAAAGAGATTAAGGCTCTGAAAAATATTGTGCTGCACCACGTCTACTTGCCCGTGCTCGCATAACCGATACACCGCCTGATTCTTCGGTGCCAGCGGCCGCGAAAAGTCCGTAAATCACTTGCGCGCCGCAGCTAATCTTTTAACCCTGCCGCTATGGAAATACTGCAGTGGATTTCAGAGCACCCCGGAAAAACTGCGCTCATTGCGCTGGGTGTTTTTTTAGCGATAGTCGCCGTTAAAGATATCACGCAGAAGAAGCGCACGATTCAACACAACTTCCCGATTGTGGGCCGCCTGCGGTATATGCTCGAGGTCATCGGGCCAGAACTGAGACAATACTGGGTCGCAAACGACAAAGAAGAAATGCCCTTTAATCGCGCAGAGCGGCGTTGGGTCTATGCGACGTCTAAAGGCCAAAACAGCAATTTTGGTTTCGGAACCACAGAGCAACTCTATGAAGCGGGGTATCCGATTATCAAGCACGCGGTGTTTCCTTTCCCTGAATCGAAAGCGGTGATCATTCATGACGATCCGTCTGCGATACCCTGCCTCAAGGTGATCGGAGAATCGCACAAACGCCCGAAGGCTTGGCGTCCGCCGTCGATTGTCAATATTTCGGCGATGTCGTTCGGTTCACTCGGCGACCATGCGGTTCGGGCGCTCAACCAGGGTGCAAAACTCGCGCACTGCTGGCACAATACCGGCGAAGGTGGATTTTCCCCTTACCATACAAGCGGCGCCGACGTGGTGTGGCAAATTGGCACGGGCTACTTCGGCGCGCGCGACGAGCATGGCTTTAGAATCGAGAAGGTCGTCGAAAAGGTCGACCAGAACCCGCAGATCCGTATGATTGAAATCAAACTTTCGCAGGGAGCGAAACCCGGCAAAGGCGGCATTTTGCCGGGTACAAAAGTCACGGCAGAGATCGCAGCGATACGCGGCGTAGCCAAAGGCAAAGACTGCATCTCGCCGAACTTTCACGCTGAGTTTTCGAATGTCGACGAGATGATTCGCTTCATTGAGCGTGTAGCCGCGGCGACCGGGTTACCGGTGGGCATAAAAAGTGCGATCGGCGAACTTGATTTCTGGCACGAACTCGCGCAGCGTATGAAGCAAACCAAAAAAGGTCCTGATTACATCGTCATCGACGGTGGCGAAGGCGGTACGGGCGCGGCCCCGCTGACATTTGCCGATCACGTTGCATTGCCTTTTAAGACCGGGTTTGCCCGCGTTTACCAGATCTTTCAGAAGCAAAAACTTTCAGAACGTATTGCCTTTATTGGTTCAGGTAAACTTGGTTTTCCTGATCGCGCGGTGGTTGCACTCGCGATGGGCTGCGATCTGATCAATGTCGCTCGCGAAGCGATGATGTCGATCGGCTGCATTCAAGCCCAGAAGTGCCACGACGGCCATTGCCCGGCAGGTGTCGCAACGCAGAACTGGTGGTTACAGCGCGGCCTAGACGTCGACGACAAGACAAACCGCGCGGCACGCTATATCAAAGGCTTTCGCAAAGAGTTACTTTCACTTGCGCACGCGGCGGGTTACGAGCACCCGAGCCAGTTTACCGGCGAAGATATCGAAATCAGTTCGGGCCTCAACCGGTTCAAAACGCTGACCGAAGTGCTCGAATACAAGCGCGACCCGGTGGTTTTTACCGGAATGGCAAAACTCGTCGCGTAACGTTTTGCGTTGCCGTAGAGACGCGCTTTAAACGCGTCTCTACGGGCACCTCTACTTTGAGTCTCTGCAAAAATAAATCTGCCAATCGTCTTTTGTGCGGATTTCAAATTCGCATGGGGCAATCGTCTTCAAAAAGGCGGTGAACGGCTCTTCTTGTGCCGAAGGTATTCCCGAGAGCGCCCAGGCGCGGCAATTAGCAAGGCCAAACCTGAGATCAGCCGCATTGGCTTCGAAAATATTGGGCAGTATGTTCGCGAGAAATAAGGTGTGTTGTTTTTCAATCGCCCGACCGCGTAGCGACGAAAAATCCCCCACCTCAAACACGCATTCATAGGTTTTCTCGTGCCGCTCTTCATTGAGCGTCTTATTCGTTGTCGCCGATTCGACTGCCAGGGTTTCGACGTCGACACCCCAGGCCGATCTTGCACCCCATAGCATTGCCGCGATGGCGAGAATGCCCGAGCCGCTGCCGACATCGATGACATGGTCGTCGGGTTTCACAATCTCTTCGATAAACTCTACCATCAGTTGTGTTGTGGCGTGCTTGCCGGTGCCAAACGCCATGCCCGGTACAAGCCACAGGTTTTTTAAGTTTGGCGGTAACTCGGTATTCTGCGCGTCCCAAGGCGGTACCAGAGCCGTTTTTGCGGTGAGGCCAAAGGCTCGAAATGACTTTTCAAATTCTTTCAGGTAGTCTGCATATTGAACCTGCGAAATGGTGAAAGGCAAATCGGGAGATCCTAATGTCGCGAGCGCCATTGGCGTAAATGCCCGCGCCGGAAAATCTTCGGGAAAGAAGAAAAAAAGCTGTGTGTTGTCTTCGACCAGGTTAGAGGTGCGGCCTTCTGCGTAGAGCAGCTCGAAGGTGCTTTGTGCGCCAGAGCGCAGAAAGAACTCTTCAATTTCTGCAGCGTTTTCTTTTGGGGCCGTTACTTCGATTTGCCAGAATACGGCTTTGATGTAGTCGCTCATGCGTGCGCCTGAGCGAATTCCTGAGCAAAGTAGGTTATAACTGCATCTGCGCCCGCGCGAAAAAAAGCGAGCAGCATTTCATCACGCGCTTTGTTACCGTCGAGCCAGCCTTTTTCCGCGGCCGCTTTAACCATTGCATATTCGCCGCTGACGTTGTAGCAGACAACCGGCAGATCAGAAACTTGTTTGATGCGGCTGATAATGTCGAGGTAGGCGAGAGCCGGTTTTACCATTAAGAAATCCGCCCCTTCTGTGGCGTCGAGGCGCGCCTCGCGCAGCGCCTCAGCGGCATTCGCCGGGTCCATCTGGTATGTCTTTTTGTCGCCGAATTTCGGAGCAGAAGACAGAGCATCGCGAAACGGGCCATAGAAGGCGCTGGCATATTTTGCTGTGTATGACATGATGCCCACTTGCGAGAAGCCTGCCGTATCGAGTGCCTCGCGTAGAAAGGCTACGCGGCCATCCATCATGTCAGATGGACCCAGAATGTCGATGCCAGCTTCGGCCTGCGCAACCGACATTTTACCCAGTACCTCGAGGGTCTCGTCGTTCAGAATTTTCCCATCTCGCACAATGCCGTCGTGACCGTCGCTGCTGTAAGGGTCGAGCGCTACGTCTGAAATGAGAACCGCGTCAGGGAAATGTTTTTTGATCGAGCTGATGATGCGCAAATAGAAGTTTGACTTATTGTAAGAGTACGTGGCCAGATTGTCTTTGAGCGAATCTACCACTGCCGGAAAAAGTATGAAGCTGCGCAGGCCGAGTTTCAGCGATGCTTCAATATGTTTGAGCGCAAGATCTTCAGACAGGCGTTTGATGCCTGGCATTGACGAGATTTCTTCTGCTTTATTCGATCCGTCCAATAGAAAGAGGGGCTCGATGAGTTTTTCGACACGCACGTGGGTCTCGCGCGTAAGTGAGCGAATGCCTTCAGAGTGCCGGTTGCGTCGCGGCCTCTCGGTCAGGTACGGGCGTCGCGCTGCGTCTGGCATATTCGATCAGAGCTTATTCGTTGGTTTCGCCGCGAGTTTATTGCGCGTTGCAGCTTCGTTCTCGTATTCGAGCGCCTGCCTCAGATGCTCTTCATAAGGAAGAAAAAAGAAATGTTCGGGGTCGAGTATTATACCTTGCTGTGTGCGCATTTCGAAGTGCAGGTGCGGCCCTGTTGATCGCCCGGTGTTGCCCGAGATACCCACGATTTGGCCGCGTACAATTTTGTCACCGGTTTTGACATACGATTCGGTCAGGTGTGCATACCATGCAACTGTACCATCATGGTTCTCAACGAACACGCAGTGTCCGTAAGCCCCCTGATCGCCGACAATCATGACCGTGCCTTCTGTTGCGCCGACCACGATACTGCCACGCGCCGCCGCGACATCAATGCCACCGTGCAGCTTGCCCCAGCGTGTACCGACGCGGCTTGTGATTCGGAGTCCCATCACTGGCCACAGGTACTGGCCTTTTTTCAATTGCAGCCGCAACCGTTCGGAGCCTGATTCTTTGAATGCATTCATCTGTTGCGCCGTGTAGGGCAAAAAATACAAACCAGAACGCCGCAGTGTTTTCTGATCGGAGGCGAGTTCATTGATGGAGCGAAACAGGTTCAGGTCGCAAACGCCATCGCGGCAGACTTTCTTGAGCGCAACGTTTGCGCCGCTCGAGATCCATACGCCGGGGTAACCCTGGTATGTCTGAATCAGTTTGTTGTCAATTTCAACTTCGGTCGGCGTAAGCAGGTCTTGTGCGCGCTCTGCCATGACCTGCCAGCTGCTGTGCGCATTTGCCCCGGCAAAAATGCCGGCGGGCAACACCAGGGCGATTGCCGCGAAAAATGCGGCGTTCAGAAGTCTCGTCTCAGGCACCTTCACTCTCAGCCGGTGCTGCTGCGGCGAGTTGTTCTGACAACTCTTTATATGTCATTTTCTTACCCTTCTTCACGATGCCCTCGTCATCAAAATAGCGGAAAAGAAATTCCCGGCTGAACACCGTGAGGTATGAAGAAACCAGAGACTCCCACGGAGACTGTCGGTTCTCGCCCGCGATCATGCTGTCGATGGTGGCGTCGAGTTCTGCCAGCAGTGATTCTGTTTTTTCATTCTGGCCTTCGAAAGTTGTGATTTCTTCACGGATATAACGCTTGAATGCGCCAATATACGATTCTTCAGTCTTGTTCTTTTTCTGATGAAATTTCTCTGCATCATTGATGAGCTGCCGCATCAGGAGACCCGGCTTCTCACGGTCACCGAGCGCCTTTCTGAGTCCCTCAAGCTGAGGTCCCGTGACTTCAGCTTTGTCCATCTTGCGCTCACTCAGAAAATCTTCGAGTTTCTGGTCTACAAAGCTCTCTGAAAGAAAGAACTGCGCACCTTCTTCGAGTGCTTTCAGCGCCTTGTCAGTTTCAGAGCGAATGAGCGCGATATTAAAGCGCTTTTCCAGATCTTGTCTGATACGTGCGCGCAGCTCGGCAATTGTCGAAGAACCCTTGAATTTTTCGGCGACGAATGCATCGGTCAGTTCGGGTAGTCTGGGTTTCTGAATTTTCTTGATGGTCGCGATGATTTCATAGCTGCGGGTCTGGCCGTCTTGCTGTGCCTGCAGGTCTTTTTTGAGTTTGAACTCCTCACCGACTTTGCCTTTGCGCTCGGCGATCTGCTGTTCCAGTTCACGGCTGAGCGTGCCCGAGCCTAGATCGAAGACGAAGTCTTTGTTCACCTCGCCCGACGGCGCGTCATCGACCCATATTTCAAAATCAACGGTCAGTTTGTCATTTTTCTCGGCGGTTGCAGTTGCCGCGTCGCTCTCGGGGTATTCAGCGTATCTGAGCATGCGGTCTTTTATTTCTGCGTCAACGTCTGCTTCGTCGATTGTTGGAAAATGGCGGGTGATCTGCGCTGATTTGAGCTTTCCGATCTTTACGTACGGAAAAAGATCAATCTTGACGGCAAACGACAGCTTGTCGCCTTTCTCCTGCACGTCTTCGATGCGCACGAGGCGGTATACGCGCTCTTCAATTTTCTTTTCGACTTCACCGATGTTGAGGTCAACGAGGCCGAACAGCGTTTCAAGCCTGATGTCTGACGCAAACTTCGCTTTAATCAGGTGTGCCGGAGCTTTGCCTTTGCGAAAACCTTTGATTTCTGCCTGTGATCCGATTTTCTTGAGCGCCTGCTCTTCGGCTGGCTTCATCTCTTCTGAATTTACGGTAATGTCAGCCTTCACGCGGGTCTCTGACTCGCGGCTGATCGATATAGATGGCATACCCGGCAGTTCAGGGTTCTGAAACACCGCGTCAATTAGGGAGAAATTATGCAACCGTTCCCCCGAGCGGGCGGGCACGGGAGTAGTGCTTTACCAGATATAGAGGTCTTGTATTCGTTGCTCATGCCGGCGCGCACCGACCAGATTGTAGGCGAAGTCGACGCCACGATTTCGCAATTCGCCGGTGAGCGCGATAATCTTATTCTTATTCTGCACGAAATTCAAAACGCGCATGGGTATGTACCGCGCGAGTCGGCGCTGCTGTTGTCTGAAAAACTCAAAATTCCGTTGGCGCGAATCTACGAGGTGCTCACTTTTTATCACTATTTTCGTACAGAACCTCCTGATCAGCATAAGGTCGTCGTTTGTAATGGTACGAGCTGCTGGCTTGCCGGCAGCGAACAGGTGCTTGATCAGGTGCGCTCTTATGCGGCGAATCACACTGAAATACGCGTTGAACAGGTACGCTGTGTGGGTTGCTGCGCTCTCGCACCGCTGGCTTTCGCCGATAGGCAAATCTGCACGCATTTGAGCCGGGAAAAAGTCTCCGTTATGCTGGCTGCACTCGAAGCCCCAGAGGCTGAGCTATGATGTCTTTCGCCGGCGAAATTCGCGTCGCAATGGATTCAGGCGCAATCGGTGCCGGCGCAGCGCACGTGTTCGCCGCGCTGAGGAAGTTGTGTACTTCGCATCCGCAGGTTAAGCTGGTCGCCGTCGGCACACCGGGAATGTGTTATGCAGACCCGCAGGCCGAGTTTCTGATCGAGGGGCGGCCGCACCTTCACTTTGGCCATTTGACGGCAGAGAGCGTGAGGCACATCTTCGAAGAGTTCGTCGTTCGCCGTCAATCTCCCTCGCAAAATAATCCTCACGACTATCTCATACTCGGCTCGCGCCGCGTGAATGGTACCCTTACTGACCGTTGGCAGAGCATAGTCTGTGCTGATACGATGCAGCGTGGCGACGAAGATCTGCTTTCGCTCATCAGGGCCTGCGTTCCCCCCGAAATTGAAACCATCGAAGCGAACGATTTTGGCTTTTACAACCGCGGCTATGCATTTCAGTTTTTCCCCGGGGGGTTGACGATTGCCGATCTTGGTCGCGATGATATTGCGCGCGTCGTGCATGAAATCATGCAGGGAAGAACACCTGATCGCGGAACTGTCTTGCGCGAGAGCGCGCAACAAAGAATCGCGAGCCGCAACTGTGGTGTAATTGACCCAGAAGATATTACCGCCTATGCAGCGGCCGGCGGTTATGCGGCGCTGCGCCGGGCACTGAAGCGTTCTTCTGCCGAAACTGTCAATGAAGTCCTCGCGAGCGGGCTCAGGGGGCGCGGCGGCGCAGGTTTCCCAACCGGGAAAAAATGGCAACTGACTGCCGCAGAGCCTGGTGAAACAAAATATGTCATCTGCAACGGCGACGAAGGAGACCCCGGCGCATTCATGGACCGCAGCCTTCTCGAGAGTGATCCGCATACAGTGCTCGAGGGGTTAATTCTCGCCGGTTATGCAACCGGGGCGAGCGTTGGTTATTTTTACATTCGTGCAGAATATCCGCTCGCCACGGCGCGGGTGCAGAAAGCGATTGCTTCAGCCGAAGCTGCGGGTTACCTCGGAAAAAATATTCTGGGCAGCGGATTTTCTTTCGAAGCGCGCGTCAGGCTCGGCGCGGGTGCTTACGTGTGCGGCGAAGAGACTGCGCTCATCGCCTCCATTGAAGGCAAACGCGGCAGCCCGCATGCGCGACCACCATACCCATCGGTAAGAGGCCTGCACGACGCGCCGACCTGTATCAACAATGTCGAAACGCTCGCGAGCTTGCCCGAAATTATCGCGAAGGGCGGCTCGTGGTACGCGGCAATCGGCGAAGGCAAGTCGAAAGGGACCAAGGTGTTTGCCGTCTCCGGAAAAATCCGCCGTACACAACTTGTTGAAGTGCCGCTCGGCGTAACCGTTGCGTCGGTAGTAAACGATCTCTGCGGCGGCCTTCACCAGGGCAAAAAGATCAAAGCCGTGCAGACTGGCGGGCCGTCGGGTGGGCTCGTGCCGGCCGACCTGCTTGAAACGCATCTGACCTACGAAGACATGGCAGCTTTGGGTTCTATCATCGGTTCGGGCGGCATGATTGTGCTCGACGAAGATGTAAACATGGTCGAGTTGATGCGCTTTTATCTGGGCTTTAATGTCGACGAATCGTGCGGCAAGTGTGCACCCTGCCGCATTGGTGGCTTTCAACTGCAGCGCTATTACGACAAACTGTTTGCGGGGCAGGGCACTCAGGCCGACCTCACGCAAATCGAACGCATCGCGCATGCGATGCAGAGCGCGTCACTCTGCGGTCTGGGCAAGGCGGCACCGTCGCCGCTCTTTGCGACGCTGAAATATTTTCCACAGGAGTACCAAGCGTGTCTGAAATAAACGTTGAGGTCAACGGCATTGCCGTCGCGGTCAAACCCGGCAGTTCACTGCTCGACGCAGCGCAGGCCGTGCAGGTGAAAATACCGACATTGTGCAAACATCCCGATCTGGTGGCGAACGGTGCCTGCGGCCTGTGCATTGTGCGCGTTGAAGGCTCGGCTAATTTACCGCGCGCGTGCACGACGCCGGTCGAAGAGGGAATGCGCATCACGACGCATGATGCAGAACTTGTCGAAATCCGCAAAACGCTGCTTGAACTCATTCTGTCGACGCACCCGAATGCGTGCTTAACCTGTGCGCGCAACCAGAGCTGCGAGTTGCAGACGCTCGCCGCGGATTTCGGCATTCGCGACGACGTCTGGGGTCATTTTGTGCCGGGAGTCCCGAAAGACACATCGACTGGTTCTCTGGTCATCGACTTTGATAAATGCATCAAATGCGGGCGCTGTGTTGACGTCTGCCAAAACGTTCAGAACGTGCATGCGCTGTCTTTTCTTGGCCGCGGCATGAATACGCGCATGGCGCCGGCGGGAGACATTCTGCTCGCCGAATCACCGTGTGTGATGTGCGGGCAATGTTCAGCGCATTGCCCGACAGGCGCGCTGGTTGAGAACGACGAGACCGAGCTGGTCTGGCAGATGCTGCGCAACAAAGATACCTATGCTGTGGCGCAGATTGCGCCTTCGGTGCGCGTGGCGATCGGCGAGGAGTTCGGTTATGAACCCGGCGCAAACCTCACCGGCCAGCTTTACGCTGCCCTGCGCCGTCTCGGATTCGACGGTGTTTTCGACACCAATTTCTCCGCCG
The DNA here is from genome assembly GCA_942492915.1 of uncultured Leptospiraceae bacterium. GTDB lineage: Bacteria > Spirochaetota > Leptospiria > Turneriellales > Turneriellaceae > Turneriella. Next base: position 1,892,336 of record OW818662.1, on the reverse strand, counting down.
ATGTCACGATCATGGAAGAGGCGAATGAATTTGTCGCGCGTTTCAGAGATGGCAAAGGAGAGTTGCCGCTCATTACCTCGTGCTGCCCTTCCTGGACCGACTACATGGAAAAGCTGCACAGCGATTTTATTCCGAATTTTTCGACGACTAAGTCACCGCAGCAGATCATGGGAGTGCTCGCCAAGACCTACTACGCACAAAAAATGCAAATCGATCCGTCTAAGATGAAGATGGTGTCAATCATGCCGTGCACCGCGAAGAAGTACGAGATCACGCGCGACCATGAGATGTTTGCCTCGGGCTACAAAGACGTCGATGTAGTGCTTACGACCCGTGAACTGGCGCGCATGATCAGGCAGGCGGGCATCGATTTTAGAAACCTCGCGCCTGAAAAGGCCGATAATTTTCTCGGCGCATATTCGGGTGCGGGCACGATGTTCGGCACGACCGGCGGCGTCATGGAAGCCGCGCTGCGCACCGCGCAATTTGTTCTTACCGGAGAAAAATTACCGAAGCTCGTCTATGAAGAAATTCGTGGCCTCGAGGGCATCAAAGAAACGACAGTGATGATCGCCGGCCACGAAATTCGCATCGCCGTCGCGCACGGGTTGGGCCACGTCGGTGAAGTGCTCGAACGGGTACGGCGTGCGAAAGCGGCAAACGAACCGCCGCCTTATCACTTCATCGAAGTGATGGCCTGCCCCGGTGGCTGCATTGGCGGCGGGGGGCAACCCTACGGCGTCACCGACGCGATACGCAAAAAGCGAATGCAGGGGCTTTTCACCGAAGACCGTGACAAAGCAATCCGCTGTTCGCACGACAACCCCGAGGTGCAGCAGGTCTATACTGAATTTCTCGGCGAACCGCTGTCAGATAAAGCACACCACCTGCTGCACACGACCTACCACGCGCGGCCGGTCTACGCCCGATGAGCCTAACTGTTGCCGTACCGCGTTCTCTTGCCTCGGCACCTCTCTTGCTTATGGCTCGCGACCATGCGCAACTTATCAAGACCCAATTCTTTACCGACCATGACGCAGCTCTGTCTGATTTGCTGAACGGCACCTTAGATCTGCTTTGCACGGGCTATTCTGAGACGGAACGCCGGGACGGGAATCTTCGCACGCGGCGGCTCGGCACTTTTGTCTGGGGGCTCTCAGCAGTTATGGTGCGTGATGCAGGGATAAATTCCCTGGCGGATCTTTCGCGATACTCGAGCGAGGCGCGTGTTGCAGAGCTGACGCTGCCTTTTGCCGGCAGTCCGCTCGACCTTCAGGTGCGTGCACTGCTGCGCAATTCAAATTACGACGGCCAAATTGCGCTGACGAACATGCCGCTGCCAGAGACCATGCAGCGCTGGCAACGCGGAGAAATACTGGCGGCGGTTTTTCCTGAACCTATGGCGACGCTGCTTGAAACGGCGGGCAAAGCATCTCGCCTGGGTGATCTGGCCGATCTCTGGGCTGAGGTTAACGCGGGGGAGCGTCGCTCGCCGCAGGTAGCGCTTTTCTGCAACACGGCGATCAGTCTGCCCGCAGAATTTATGCAGGCGCTCGAAGCTTCGATTGTTTCTGTCCGCACGCCTGCGCCGGCAGATGCGCATTTCATTGCAGACATGCTGGGGTTGCCGCAAGCCATTGTAGCTCAGGCATTGCAGCATGTGCTCTTTGAACTGCCGGATTCAACGACGGCCGCAGAACTCGAATCTGTATACATCCACATTCTGGCCGGGTGCTAGGCAGAGCCAATCGCAGGCAAAATCTCTCGACCCCTTGAAAGCGCTGCATGAAGCACCACCATGCTCGCAGTCTTCGACTTTCTCGTGTGTGCCTCAGCATTTTTTGCCTTTCTGCGCTCGCGACGCGGGGGCATTGTTGACATTCTTGCTCCTGCAGGTTTTTTAACGATCGCGGCGGCCGCGCTCATCGGCACCGTGCGCTACGCTTTTTGGCCCGATCTGGTCACCCTGCACCAGGCGATCTCGCTCGCAGCCTCAGTCTACGGGGTGCCGGCGGTAGCCGTTGGCTTTTTTCTCGCGGCAGAAGAAATTCGGCGGCGTCGGTACTATGAACTCGCAGCGGGTCTGCTGGTCGTGCTCTCCCTTGCGCTCTTTCATCTTCCGCTATTCGCTCTCTTGATTGGCATTGCGGCTCAAGTAGTCTGGATTTTTGCCGCCATCCGCTTCCAGAACATCTATAAAGGGATACCAGTCCCGATAACGATCAGCGTTATTTGCGTTTCCGTCGCAGGCCTCGTTTTTGCGAGGCCAGGTGCATCGCTGGGCATTCAGCATGAGAACTGGTTTCATGGTCTGCTTGCGGTGGGGCTCGTGCAACAGGCCTTCGCATTTGCCCGCCTGAAACGCCTCACCTGAAAATCGCATGAGCCTGTTAAAGCGGATCGTCACGGCGCCGCTGTATTTGCTCGCCGCGATTGTCGTCTTGCTCGAAGACTGGCTCTGGGATGACCTTCAGCGTCTGGCTGCTGCTCTCGGTCGGTTGCCCGTTTTTCACCAATTCGAGGTGCTGGTGTTGCGCCTGTCACCTGGGGCGGCGTTGTTTGTTTTCTTCATCCCTTCTTTATTGCTGATTCCCGTAAAACTCCTGGCATTGTGGTTCATCTCAACGGGGCATGCCGTCGTCGGAATCTCTACGATTGTGGCTGCGAAAATTGCTGGTACTGCATTCGTCGCGAGACTTTTTAAGCTCACCAAACCGAAACTACTGACATTCAAATGGTTTGAGGTACTCTATACGCGCATCACCGCTTTCAAGCGGCGGATCTATGACCGTATCAAATCGGCTGCTGTTTACCAGAAGCTGCACGCTTTTTCGTTACGTCTGCGAGAGAGCTTGCGCCGATGGCGACGACGGCGTGAGTCATGGCTGAGAAGGCGCTGGCGCGCCCTTCGCCATTTGCACCGCCGGCGCGGTACCTGATCGTCAAACCTTTGCACCTCTGGCGCTTGCCGACGGCGGTGTATCTTGTTATACTTACTCCATGCTTAAGAGACTCTTGCCCGTCGCGCTCATCGCGATCCATTGCGCGTCGCCACAACCCATGCCAACCGCCGGTAAAATTGATTTGCCACGCTTTATGGGCAAGTGGTATGTAATCGCCAATATTCCGACGTTCATAGAAGGCGGGGCACATAATGCGATTGAGAACTATACGCTCACGCCCGACGGAGAGATTGAGACCGTGTTCACCTTTCGCGCCGGCAGTTTCGAGGGTAAAGAGAAGCGGTATAATCCGAGAGGTTTTGTGGTGAACCGCGAAACGAATGCCGAATGGACGATGCAGTTCATGTGGCCTTTCAAAAGCGAGTTTCTGATCAGTTATGTGAACGACGATTATTCGCAGACAATTATCGGGCGCACAAAGCGTGATTACGTCTGGATCATGGCGCGCACCCCGCAAATTCCTGAAAAAGACTTTGAGAAACTAATGGATTTTCTTGGGGCAAATGGTTACGATGTGAAGAAGATCCAACGCGTGCCCCAGAAGTGGCCTTGACGACTAAGTCACGCCTGCTTTATCGACTTTACGGCGCGCCTGCATTGGCGGGTTCGTGATGCAAAGCAGGGCAACCGATGAGTTTAATGACCGATCACGAATTAAGTCTGGCGCGCCAGCGCGCCGACGACAAATATTTTCAAAAAGGCGTCGCCGCCGTCGCAGCACAGGCTGTCGAAGCGACATGGGCTGAACCGCTACTTTTGGCGCGCCGCGTCTTCGGCAGCGCAACAGAAAGTTTTTTTGAAAAAATTGCCCGCTTAACCGGCACCCTCGCTGGCAAAGCCGCGCGCCCGATCTTCACGATGTTGCGCACAGAAGGCGACCATGCACTTGAAGACACGCTGAAAGCCACGCGGCTCGCCGAGAACATTACCGGTATTTACGGAGAAGACTTTTATATCAGCGATAAACGCGTTGTGCGGCGGGTTCACACCTGCCCGTTTCGCAATCGTGACGGCGCAACCATACTTTGCCACGTCGGCGAAGCCGCCGGACAAGAACTCTTCAAAGAGCTGGTGCCAGGTACACGCCATAGTGTGCATGTGACCATGGCGCGAGGCCATAGCCATTGCGAGTATAGCTATGAAATTGACTGAACTGTTTCGCAAATTCGCCAATATCTTTCTTTCGGGTATCAGGGCGAAGCTCGCTCTTTTTACCGGCAGCCTGATTACGCTGACTATCCTCATTCTGAGCTTTTTTACCGTTCGTCAGCAGACCGAGATCTTGACCGAGAGTTATGAAAAACAGGCGGCAATCTCCAAACGTTATATATCCCTATTGGTTATTGAACTCAACAATATCGCGCATAACCTGGTGCAGATTGAAGAATTCAGGCAGCAGATCGCCGAACAGAAGAAAGCGCTCAAAGTCTACCAGACCCAGAAGGTCGTTCAGCAGGATAAAAAGGTCAATCTTGGTCTTTTTAAGACCAACCTTTTCGGCGCTCTCGGCAGCAAAAAGGTGCGCTATCGCGTCGATACCTTCTATTCAAAATATCTGAACGAGTCAGAACTTCGTTCGCTCGAAAACCGTATTCGCCAGCAAATAACGCTCTACACAGGTACGACGCTTTCGACAGCGCAGTGGTCGTCACTGCAGCGTATAGCGCGAAGTATTGTTGGCACTGCAGAACCCGCGCAATTGATCAAACTGCGCGCAAGTCTCGACAGTAAGATTGCGGCGATTCTGATACCGGCGAAGCGCAAGGTTATTGAAGATGCGGGCCTCGAGCAGAAGCTGTTTCGCATTCAGACTTTTCCTGTCACCGATCTTGAAGGGCAAGAGAAGCTTGAGCCTTCGTTCGATACCAATCTGTTGGCGAAACAAGGGCCGCTGAGCGATCTTACGAGCACGCCGGCGCTCGATGTAAATCTGCGCGAAATCTATACGCGACTAGTCGATGCTCCGCATCAAGAGATCATGACCGAGGCAATCAGCCTTAGCTGGCAGGGTCTTGAGTTACAAACTTTATATTCGCCGCTCTTTCAGAGACCAAATTCCACTTTCTGGGCCCGCACCCTGCTCGAGAAAGGGAAAAATCGCAAGGCGACCAAGGCGCTGATGCAGCAAGACGCCGAATTTGCCGCCCGCATTGCGGCGTTAACGCCGCAGCTGAAAACACGGCTTAAAGTCCTGAAAGAACTCAAACCACCCAGGCCACCTTATGCTGACAAAGAATTTGTGGGCCTCTATAAGTTATATTCCGTTGTCATTGCTGAGCGCAACGCGGCGATCGATGCGGCATTTGGCGCGACTCAAGGCGCTGAGATCACAGACCAGCGCGCCGAAGCCTGGCGTACGTTGCGAGATTCATCATGGGAAGACACAATCTTGTTGCGCTACCGCAACGACGAAACAGAAATAGAGCGCTACCTGACATCGGCAAAAGAACGTGAGGCTATGCGGCGGCGGTGGGCCGAATTGCGTAAATGGGTCACGAGCGCCCGCAGCGAAACCGCTCCACCCGCATTGAAGCGTCTTTACACGCAGGGCCAGATCGCAAAGTCGCGCAGCGAAACCGAAGAAATTCTGTGGGAGCTCGATAGCAAACCCATTTTTACCGATGGCCAGCCGGCGCTGGCGGTCACGATCTTGCAGGATAATCTCACCGGTATCATGCGCACCCTGGTCGATCGAACAGAGGGCGTCGCCCTGGTAATCACAAACCGCAACAAAATTATTGTTTCAGCCATCGTCATTGGCCTCATCGCCATTTTGCTCGCCATCTATATTTCAGGCATTGTGGTACAAAAGATCAAACGGATCATTCGCAGCGCTGAAGAGGTCGGGCGGGGTAATCTGGCAGTCGAATTCGAACACGGCGGCGCCGACGAGTTTGGCAATCTTACTGTTGCTCTGAACCAAATGGTGAGCGGACTCAACGAGCGCGAAAAAATTAAGGGCATTCTGGGTTCAATGATCGACCCGGTCGTGGTGACTGAGGCGATGAAAGATCTCGCGGCGCTCAAGCGCGGCAGCGAAAAACAGATCACCGCATTTTTTTCTGACATTGCATCTTTTTCTGAAATTTCCGAGAAACTCACCTCGCCGCAGTTGGCGAGTTTACTCAACGAGTACCTCTCTGCCATGACGATCATTCTCAAAAAATACGACGGCGTGCTCGACAAGTACATCGGCGACGCCATAGTCGGCATATTCAATTCGCCTGTCGATGTCGAAGACCATGTCTACAAAGCGGTGATGGCTTCGATCGAAATGCAGGCCCGCCTCGCCGAGCTGCGTAAAGAATGGATCGCGCAGAAGAGGTATATACCTGAAGCGCAGAAAATGAAATTTCGCATCGGTCTGAATACGGGCCTGGCGAAAGTGGGCTTTATGGGTACCGATGCGCTCGCATCTTACACCATGATGGGCGACACGGTAAATCTTGCTGCGAGGCTCGAAGCCGCCGGCAAAGACTATGGGGTTGCGATTCTCGCGACCGACGCAGTCTATGACCAGGTCAAAGACCGCATCTTCACGCGGCGACTCGACGTCGTTCGGGTGAAGGGAAAAACCAAGCCCGTGACTCTCTACCAGATACTTTGCCCAAAAGGGCAACAGTCGGCGCAGATAGCAGAATTCGTCAAACGTTACGAACAGGGCCTTGCTGCGTATCTGCAGAAGTCATGGGATAGCGCCATTGGCTTCTTTAAAGAAGCGCAGGTCATTATGAACGTCGCGGATAAATCATCGGAGCAGCTGATCCAGCGCTGTGAAGCGTATAAGAGCAATCCTCCACCGGCAGATTGGGACGGCGTCTACACGCGTACGACAAAATAGTCTCATAAATGGCTGACAACGTATCCACCCGCTGAGGGCGTAGCGCATGCTCCGGAAAATCTACTGGCTCTTCGCGATGCTGCTGATCGGCATGTGGGCGCACTACGTCTGGCTTCGCGTCGGCAAGCCGCAAATGACCGACGAGGTCAGGTCTCGCTTTGGCAAGCGCTCGATCGCACTTTCAGCCGGAAAGACAGCATTTGAATATAACGAAGGCAATTCACCCGCAGTCGTGCTGGTGCATGGATTCTCGATTCCTTCGGTCATCTGGGACAATACCTACAAGGCGCTGGTGGCAGCGGGCGTCAAAGTGCTCCGCTACGACCTTTACGGCCGCGGCTTTTCAGACCGCCCCTCCGCAAAATACAACGCCGATCTGTACGTCGCGCAGCTCAAAGAGCTCACCGATGAACTGATGGGCACAGAAAAGCTTGTAGTCTGCGGCCTCTCGATGGGGGGAGCAATCGCCGTTCAGTTCGCCGACCGCTACCCCGAGCGGGTGCAGAAGCTCATACTGATTGATCCGGCGGGCTTTCCGATGGCCATGCCGGCGGCCGCGCAGCTGGTCAGAGTGCCGGTTATCGGCGATTATGCGGGTCGAATTCTCGCGCGCCAGGCCATAGCGAAGGCTCTGCCTTCAAACTTTACAGGCAGCGTGCCGCCGGCGGTTGAGGCGGGGGCGCTGATACAGACAGATTACGCCGGCTATGACGATGCGATCGTCTCGACGTTACGGCAAATGAATCTCACCGGCCTGAAATCCACCTACGAAACCGTCGGCAAACGCAGGCTGCCGACTCTCTTGCTCTGGGGCAAACACGACAAAGTAGTGCCTTTCGAGCATGTAGCCAGCGTACGCGCGGCAATGCCGCATCTGAAATTCGTCCCGTTTGCGAAATCGGGGCACATACCGACCGTCGATGAGAAAGATAAGGCAAACCGCGCGATACTCGAATTTCTGGGGGTCGAAGAGTAGGTGGATGTTTCTCATTTCTGCGTCTGGCAAACTGTGCCCGGGCATTTTGCTGCGCAAAGCGTTGTCGCACTGATTCAGGGCAAAATAGTGGCCTATGAAGTTGGTTCTTGAAGACCTCAAAGACGCTGTTGTCATTGTGACCGGCTCAGGTCGGGGTATTGGGCGTGGCATTGCTGAGCAATTCGCCGCCCAGGGCTCAAAGCTCGTCATCACCGATATCGATGCGGCTACGGCTGAGCAGACCGCCCAAGAAATCGCCAAAATGGGCGTTGAGACCGTTTCAATGGCCTGCGACGTGTCAAAATACGATCAGGCTGAGGCACTTGCCAACAAAGCCGTAGAAAAATGGGGAAAAATCGACGTTCTGGTCAATAACGCGGGCATCACCATGGACGGCCTGTTTCTGCGCATGAAGCCAGACCAATGGCAGAAAGTCATCGACATCAACCTTACCGGCACCTACAACTGCGCTCACGCCGCGGTGAACCACATGCGCAAGGCGCGCAAAGGTGCAATCGTCAACATCAGTTCAATCGCTGCGGGCGGTAACCCCGGTCAGGCAAACTATAGCGCCTCAAAAGCCGGCGTGCTCGGCTTTACGTATGCGCTCGGCAAAGAGCTCGCCCCGATGGGCATTCGCGTCAACGCTGTAGCGCCCGGGTTTATTAAAACCCCCATGACTGATAAAATACCAGAGAAGTTGCGTGAGCAGATGATCGCCGCAATCCCTCTCAAACGACCGGGAGAACCAGAAGACATTGCCAAAGTCATCTTGTTTCTCGCGTCTGATCTGTCCGCGTACGTGACCGCCCAGTGCATTCACGTCAACGGCGGGCTCGCCGGCCTATAATTTTGATAATATGAAAATTATGGCAAAATAAAAAATTGTTTTTCGAAGCGTGACCCAAAATGCCTCTTTGCGGCATTTTGGGTCACGCTTCGCTTAACACAAAGGAGACCCAAATGGCTTCAACAGAAGAAATCATGGGCAAAGTAAAAAAAATCATCTCTGAGCAACTCGGAGTTGACGAAGGCGAAGTGACCAACGAGTCACACTTCATCGACGACCTCGGCGCGGACTCACTGGATACAGTGGAACTCGTCATGGCTCTCGAAGAGGAATTCGGTATCGAAATTCCTGACGAAGACGCTGAAAAAATCCAGACTGTCGGCGACGTACAAAAGTACATCGAAGAACACTCTTGATTTGTGCTGGCTTGCCGGGCTTCTGCCCGGCAGGCTATCTCTTTAACCTGGTCCAGTCAGACCAAAGCTCTTTTTTTTCCACTTCGCTCAATCCCCAGTCTTGAGTCTCTGATCTCAGGCGATCGCTCAGCATGTAGAGAATCATGGCCGCCGTGACAGATATATTATAGCTCTCAGTAAAACCCAGCATCGGCAGCGCAATCGATGCATCGGCATTTTCAATCGCCCAATCGCTGAGGCCCCAGTGTTCGCTGCCCAGCGCAATCGCGTACTTTTTCGTGATGTCGAGCTCGCGTAGCGAGGTGGATGTTCCTCTCGGGCTTGTGGCAATCACCGTATAGCCGGCGTTTTTCAACGTAACGAATGCTTTTTCTGTCGCGCGCTGCAGACCTTCGGGTTTAATGCGATAGTCCGTTTTTTTGCCTGAAAAATCTTCACGGTATTTCTTTATGCTGAGCCAGGCGGCGGCGCGTCCCGCAACTTTTGAATGGGCGTTGAATGCGTGCCGGTTCTCTGCAATGTGAATATCCTGAATTCCCAAACCGTCGGCCGTGCGCAGCACCGCACTCGCATTCAACGGGTCATAGATATCTTCGAGCAGCACCGTGATGCGACGCGTGCGGTTGTCGAGCGCGGTGCGCAGCCTGGTTCGACGCTTTTCGGTCAGAAATTTTGCATCATCGGTTTCAGCTTCCACAGGGCAGGGTGACCTGCCTTTCTGAGGTTTTGTCAACACTTAATGAAAGGCGCAGCTGCATTTCGGCAAAAGTACGGCCTGCACACATAGCCTAATGAAAACGGGCATCCGATGTGACATAATCCATGGAGTTTTCTTGGCCGCGCGTCGTGTCTTTAGCTATACTGTCATTCTCAGTGATGCCGCATGACGGCTTCACCGCATATCCCAAGGGCCAAGGGTCCGACGGAAAACGCTTAATCTTGAGACCTAGAAACTTCTTTTTAATTGACGCTCTGTTGAGCGTTCATAAACTGGCTCTCCGCAATGCAGCCCTCGGGCAGTAAGGCGAACCTTCAGAAGCGTTTGGCGCAGCTGAATGATCTGTTCTTTGACAGACGGATAATGAATAGAAAATTGTTATGAATGACAGGTTTTGAATGCAAATTCAAAACCTAGAACTTCGTAAATTTCTTTAAGAACCTTGAGCAAAAGTCCTGGTGCGATTTCTACCGAAATCGCGTTAGGCAATGAATAAAAGAACAACAGCCAGTAGTGGCGAAACCTCGGTTTCGCCTTCAATTAGGTTTGTTTTAAGGGCCATTTGGACCTTCGTTTTATTTTTCAGGGGAGGGTCTTAGACCCGCCCCTGAAAAAACTATAATGGAGAGTTTGATTCTGGCTCAGAACGAACGCTGGCGGCGCGTCTTAAACATGCAAGTCGAACGATCTGTAGCAATACAGGGAGTGGCGGACGGGTGAGGAACACGTAGGAATCTACCTAGAAGAGCGGGACAACTTTGGGAAACCGGGGCTAATACCGCATAGTACAGAGATGTTAAAGGGCTAGCAATAGTCGCTTCTGGATGAGCCTGCGGTCTATCAGCTTGTTGGTGAGGTAATGGCTCACCAAGGCTACGACGGATAGCCGGTCTGAGAGGATGATCGGCCACACTGGCACTGAGACACGGGCCAGACTCCTACGGGAGGCAGCAGTTAAGAATCTTGCGCAATGGGGGAAACCCTGACGCAGCGACGCCGCGTGAAGGATGAAGGCTTTCGGGTTGTAAACTTCGGTAGACTGGGAAGAAGAAATACGTTCGTTGAGGGCGTATAGTGACGGTACCAGTCTGAAGCCCCGGCTAATTACGTGCCAGCAGCCGCGGTAATACGTATGGGGCAAGCGTTGTTCGGAATTATTGGGCGTAAAGGGCTCGCAGGTGGTTTGTTAAGTTGGTGGTTTAATCTCTGGGCTCAACCCAGAGTCAGCCATCAAAACTGGCGAACTTGAGTACGATAGGGGATAGCGGAATTCTCGGTGTAGCGGTGGAATGCGTAGATATCGAGAGGAACACCAATGGCGAAGGCAGCTATCTGGATCGTAACTGACACTCATGAGCGAAAGTGCGGGGAGCAAACAGGATTAGATACCCTGGTAGTCCGCACCGTAAACGTTGTATACTAGTTGTTGGTGGTTTCAACGCCATCAGTGACGTCGCTAACGCATTAAGTATACCGCCTGGGGAGTATGCTCGCAAGGGTGAAACTCAAAGAAATTGACGGGGGCCCGCACAAGCGGTGGAGCATGTGGTTTAATTCGACGATACGCGAGAAACCTTACCTGGGTTTGACATGGATTTGACTGGGGTAGAGATACCCCTTCCCGCAAGGGCAGATTCACAGGTGTTGCATGGTCGTCGTCAGCTCGTGTTGTGAGATGTTGGGTTAAGTCCCGCAACGAGCGCAACCCCTATCTTCTGTTGCCATCATTAAGTTGGGCACTCTGAAGAAACCGCCGGTGACAAACCGGAGGAAGGTGGGGATGACGTCAGATCAGCATGGCCCTTATATCCAGGGCTACACACGTGCTACAATGGCCGGTACAGAGGGACGCAAAGCCGCGAGGTGGAGCAAATCCCACAAAGCCGGTCTCAGTTCAGATTGCAGTCTGCAACTCGACTGCATGAAGTCGGAATCGCTAGTAATCGCAAATCAGCATGTTGCGGTGAATACGTTCCCGGGCCTTGTACACACCGCCCGTCACACCACCCGAGTTGGAGGTACCCGAAGAGGCTGTTGCCAACCGCAAGGAGGCAGGTCGCTAAGGTAAATTCGGCGAGGGGGGTGAAGTCGTAACAAGGTAGCCGTACCGGAAGGTGCGGCTGGATCACCTCCTTAAAAGGAAATCAGTTGAACTAAGAAGATTCTCAGGAATCTCCCTTAGGACTCAAGGTTTATTATCCGTCTACCAAAGAACAGATCGGGGGCGAAAGCCCTTTGAAAAGAAGAGCGCTTGTCGCACCGAAGTCGGGTCGCGCAGGCACTCGCATCGGTTAGACCAGGCGCTTGTAAGCGCTTGTAGCTCAGCGGTTAGAGCACTCGCTTGATAAGCGAGGGGTCGCTAGTTCAATTCTAGCCAGGCGCACACAAAAGGGGCATTAGCTCAGCTGGGAGAGCGCCAGATTTGCATTCTGGAGGTCAACGGTTCGATCCCGTTATGCTCCAAAGTACATACGACAAAGTCGAATGTGCGGCGGTCTGCCGAAGGCGGACCGCAGATTTCAGATAAAGATCTGAAGTCAGATTGAAATAAAGAGGGGATAAGCAAGATTCGAAAGAATCGTTGCATTTGGTTCATCACCAATATCTTCACAGAGGGCAACCTCCAAAGGCGTAGTAGAGACTGCATCTTTGAGTTTGACAACGAATATGGGTAGAGGGTTATATGGAGTGTTGAAAAACATTCTGGATAATCCAACACAATTTTGAAGAAGATTTAAGAAAAATAACGCGCATCGATACGAGAGAATGAAATTCAGCCACAAGCTGAGTGACAGGGCCATCGTATCTTTATGAGGAATAGAATTAAGTGTCGAAACGATCGTATAACAGAACTTCGAAGGCCGTAAGGTTGTTCGAAGGGAGCATAATATGGTCAAGTATTTAAGGGCGTACGAAGGATGCCTTGGCACTATCAGGCGATGAAGGACGTGGTTACCTGCGATAAGTCCCGGCGAGCTGGAAGCAAGCTTTGACCCGGGAGTCTCCGAATGAGAAAACTCTATACGGCAAAACCGTATAAGCCCAGCAATGGGTGGCTAAACTCAGGGAATTGAAACATCTTAGTACCTGAAGGAAAAGAAAGTAAAAACGATTTCGTTAGTAGCGGCGAGCGAACGCGAAAGAGCCTAAACCGGTGTTATGTCAAGCTTGAGGGCGTTGTGACATTGGTGTTGTAGGGCTGGCATGGGTTCACCTCAATGAACCTGCAAAGTTACCAAAGTGATGTGTAGAAGAAGTGTTTGGGAAAACACGCCATAGCGGGTGATAGCCCCGTATTTTAAACACATTGCTCTTTGAGCCAGTACCTGAGTACCACGGAGTACGTGAAGTTCCGTGGGAATCTGCGAAGACCATTTCGTAAGGCTAAATACTCGATAGTGACCGATAGTGAACAAGTACTGTGAAGGAAAGGTGAAAAGCACCGCGGGAGCGGAGTGAAATAGATCCTGAAATCGTACGCTTACAAGGTATGGAAGGGCGTAAGCCTGACCGTGTGCCTTTTGTAGCATGAGCCTGCGAGTTACTGTATGCAGCAAGGTTAAGGGATTGAAGTCCCGGAGCCGAAGCGAAAGCAAGTCTGAATAGGGCGATTTAAGTTGCATGCTTTAGACCCGAAGTTGAGTGATCTAGCCTTGGTCAGGATGAAGTGGCAGTAACATGCCATGGAGGTCCGAACTCGTGAATGTTGAAAAATTCTGAGATGAACTGAGGCTGGGGGTGAAAGGCCAATCAAACTCAGCGATAGCTGGTTCTCCTCGAAATGTATTTAGGTACAGGGTTCGATGTTTCGTTGTGGGGGTAGAGCGCTGTTTGGGCTAGGGGCCTTACCCGGTTACCAAACCCAGGCAAACTACGAATACCACAACGTTAGAGTCGAGCACTGAGTCAGTGGGTGATAACGTTCATTGGCGAGAGGGAAACAACCCGGACCGACAGCTAAGGTTCCTAAATCTATGCTAAGTGATAAAGGATGTTCAATCGCACAGACAATTAGGAGGTTGGCTTAGAAGCAGCCACCCTTTAAAGAGTGCGTAATAGCTCACTAATCGAGCGATTGGGCGCCGAAAATGTACGGATCTAAGCATAGTACCGAAGCTTCGGATTTCATCAGCAGCAGTGTTGGTGGAGTGGTAGAGGAGCGTTCCTACAGCGGCGAAGGTATAGCGAGAGCAGTGCTGGAGCGGTAGGAAGTGAGAATGCAGGCATGAGTAGCGAAAATGACGGTTAAATTCCGTCACACCGTAAGCCCAAGGGTTCCGCAGCAAGGTAACTCCGCTGCGGGTTAGCCGGTTCCTAAGGCAAGGCCGAAAGGCGTAGTCGATGGTAACCTGGTTTATATTCCAGGGCTTAGTTTAAGTGGTTTGAGCGATGGGGTGACGCAAGAAGATAGGGAATCAGCCTAATGGATGGCTGTATAAGGTCGTAGGCGTTGAGATGATCAGGTAAATCCGGTCGTTGAGCTGAAAGCTGATATCGAGTGGGCCTTCGGGTTTCACGAAGTTTCTGATTCTATGCTGCCTAGAAAAACCTCTAAGTGACACTTAGACTAAACCGTACCCTAAACCGACACAGGTGGGCGAGGAGAGAATCCTCAGGTGCGCGAGAGAAACCTCGTTAAGGAACTCGGCAAAATAACCCCGTAACTTCGGGAGAAGGGGTGCCTCATTATCGTGCAAGCGAGAAGGGGCTGCAATAAAGAGTCCGCGGCGACTGTTTACCAAAAACACAGGTCTCTGCAAACACGTAAGTGGATGTATAGGGGCTGATACCTGCCCGGTGCTGGAAGGTTAACAGGAGATGTTAGCAGTAATGCGACGCATTGAATCGAAGCCCCAGTAAACGGCGGCCGTAACTATGACGGTCCTAAGGTAGCGAAATTCCTTGTCGGGTAAATTCCGACCTGCACGAATGGTGTAACGACTGTGGAACTGTCTCAACGAGGATCTCGGCGAAATTGTAGTGGCAGTGAAGATGCTGCCTACCCGCAGTGGGACAGAAAGACCCCGTGAACCTTTACTGTAACTTGGCATTGGTTTTCGGCTTTGTATGTGTAGGATAGGTGGGAGACTTTGAAGTTGCGGCGCTAGCCGTGATGGAGTCGTCCTTGAAATACCACCCTTACGAAATTGAAAACCTAACCTGGCGTTACTTTTATGTTTGAGTTTTGCTTAACGGCACAATGAAAATCAAAATAGCACTAGAGCCTTGGGTAAATGTGGTCTATGTTTAACAACATAGACCGCGAGTGATTTTTTATAAAATCATTTGTCACAATCTTCTGTTTCTAATTTTTTTAGGATAAGAGTTAAAGAGTATTATTTATTCAAGGCTTCAGTTCGAACATAAAAGCAACGTCAGGGACAATGTCAGGCGGGCAGTTTGACTGGGGCGGTCGCCTCCCAAAGAGTAACGGAGGCGCCCTAAGGTTCCCTCAGCACGGTTGGAAATCGTGCGAAGAGTGTAAAGGCATAAGGGAGCTTGACTGTAAGACAAACAAGTCGAGCAGGGACGAAAGTCGGGCTTAGTGATCCGGTGGTTTCCGAATGGAAGGGCCATCGCTCAACGGATAAAAGGTACTCCGGGGATAACAGGCTTATCGCGTCCAAGAGTCCATATCGACGACGCGGTTTGGCACCTCGATGTCGGCTCGTCGCATCCTGGGGCTGGAGCAGGTCCCAAGGGTTTGGCTGTTCGCCAATTAAAGCGGCACGCGAGCTGGGTTCAGAACGTCGTGAGACAGTTCGGTCCGTATCCACTGTGGGCGTTGGAAATTTGAGAGGACTTGTCCCTAGTACGAGAGGACCGGGATGAACGAACCTCTGGTGTACCGGTTGTGGCGCCAGCTGCAACGCCGGGTAGCTATGTTCGGAAGGGATAACCGCTGAAAGCATCTAAGCGGGAAGCCTGCCTCAAGATAAGATTTCCCTGATCAGATTCGTCTGGTCCTGAAGACCCCTGGCAAACTACCAGGTTGATAGGCTATAGGTGTAAACAGGGTTAACCTGTGAGCCAAGTAGTACTAATCGGTCGTGAGGCTTGACCATATTATGCTCTGGAAGATGTTTTGCTTCTTTCGCTGATGCGAAAGAAGCAAAACGAAAAAAATCAAGAGAAACCATATTCGTAATCAAACTATTCACAACCCAAATCTGTACGCAATAGAGCAAGGGTCACACCCGTTCCCATCCCGAACACGGAAGTTAAGACTTGCATCGCCAATGGTACTCGGTCCTTCGGGGCCCGGGAGAGTAGGACGCGTACAGTTTTGGGTTGTGAAGCAAATCAAGGCTCCAGAGAATATCCATTGGATATTCCGGGGCCTTTTTTGTTTTTTGGGCTAACTTGGCGGCTATCCCGGTGTCTGGGACGAAAATCCTTTACTTTTGCCGATCAAATCTTATATACGGTGCCGGCATGCGCTTCTGGTATCTGATAATCATTGCCGTCAGTCCCGCATTCGGGATTATTGAAAATGCCCAAATCTCTCTTCAAGACCGAAATCCGGTCGCGCTCAGGGGTTTTTGGGATTTCACCGCGCAAGGAAAAACAGTGCGCCTGCGCATTGAGAAAGAATGGCGCCTGCAGGGCGTTGAAAATACGCGCAGCGCTGTTTTCGGTCTGAGTATTCTCATACCCGCCGACTTGCGGGACGGGGATTTTGGAATTATACTGCCGCCTGTTTCAGCTGCCATGCGACTGTACATGAACGGCAAACTGGTTGCGAATAAGGGGCGATTTTCTTCTGAGAGCGGCTTCCCATTGAATTCTTCAGAGGCATTCAACTGGTATCCGATCAAATCTGAATTTATCATTCCTGGCGCTCTGCAAAAGCTTACGCTTGAAATTATGGGCTTTCAGGGAGGCGGTGGCCTCTTCGGTAACGCACACATCTACTTTGGCGGAATCGATGAAATCAAGCAAAAGTTCAATTTTCTCTTTTTGTCTATCGCCTTTGTTGCAGCAGCGATTTTTATGATCGCGGTTTTCCATTTTGCACTCGTGCCCGATCGCAATTACCGGCGTGCTAATTTACATTTTGTACTGCTTTCGCTCGCGATGTCGTTGCACATTCTCGGCATGAACGGAGTCGGCTATTATCTGGCAGATATTTTTGTCGTGAATGCTGCGATGATCCACGCACTTGTTGCTGCTTTCCCGATGGCGTTAACGGGTTTCACTCTGCGTTATTTTCGCATCAAGATGCCGCTAGTGCGCCTGGCGTCTTATCTTTACGCTGCTGCCATGGCTTTGTTGCTCATCGGTTGTGCGGTTTTTCCCGACTTGATTCCACTCTACCTTCGGCTGGGTTTGCCATTCGGCGTCATCGTGATGGCCGTATCCCTCGGATTCACAATTTACGGGGCGACCCGTGGCGTAATGGAAAAAATTGAAGGAGCTAAACTTGTACTGTCTGGTTTTGCCGTATACGGTATTGCTGTACTAAATGATGTACTCTTCTATTTTTCTTATTCAACACCCGTTAAGCTTGCCGATGCAGGCTTTCTGTTTGCGGTCGTATGTGTGGCTATAGCGCTCGCGCAGCGTTTACAGCGAGCCGCCCAGGAGAAAGACGAACTTCGTGACTGGAAGAAAGAAATCTCACTCGCGGCACAGATACAGAGTCTCGCGCTGCCGCGCCGCAGCATATCCAATGATAACCTGCAGATTGAGACGCTGTTCAAGCCAATGAAGATCATCGGCGGTGATTTTTTTGCCTTTCATGAAATCTCAGATAACATGACGGGCATTCTCATCGCCGACGTTTCTGGGCACGGCATCGCTGCCGCGCTGATGGTGAACACCATCAATTCTATATTTCTACAGCAGAAAGATAATGCAGCAGAGCCTGCGAAACTTATGTGTAATATGAACCAGGCGCTGTATCCGCATCTGCAGGAACAGTTTGTCACCGCGGCGTACTGCCTGCTTGATTTTTCTGCAGGGAAAATACGCATCGCCCAAGCCGGACATCCGCCTATCTATCTTTTGCGTCGCGATGGCACGAGCCTGGAAAGGGTGAAGCCCAAAGGAAGATTTCTGGGCTTCCTGCCTGATCTCTCTTATGAAACGGCCGAGCTTGATCTACGTGAATATTCCCGCATGTTTCTTTATTCAGACGGTGTCATCGAAGCGGGGGCTATTCAAGGGCGTCCTTATTCGGTGGGAAGGCTTGAAAAGTTTCTGATATCTTCGGCATCTCTGCCGCCTGTAAAATTGCTGACTGCACTCGACGAAGACATACGTCTGGCGACGGCGACCACAATGAACCACGACGATGATTCGAGTTGCGTTGTTGTGGATTTGCTCGGCGCGGCCTGAGTCAGTTTGCTGTGGTTTTGGCTGCCGTCGCGAGCATTGCAGAGGCTGAGAGCAGATTCTGCAGCGAGTGCGCGCATACGGCTGGCCAGAGACTGCCGGTTCTCCAGGTGACGAAATGCAGAACCAGTGACATTGCAAGTATGGCAGGCAGCGCGCTCAGGCTGTGCATGCCCTCGATATGGCTCGCAGTGAAGATGGCTGAACAGAAAAGTGCGGCCGCAATGACTTGCGGGCGACTCGTCGCTTCGGTAACCAGGACGCCGAAAATCAGCCCGCGAAAAATCCACTCTTCATATGCCGGGACAGCGACAGCCGTAATGAATAAAAAGGCGCCGCTATTCTTGAGAATATCGCCCATGTCTAGAAAGGCGAGCTGGCTCGGTTTTATGCCGAGGGCAGAATAGATGATGCTGAATGCGACGAGCGTGAGCACAATCCATCCGCATGCGAACAGTACTTCACGCGCAGGTGTGCTGACAAAGGTGTAATTGCGGGCCCGCGCATAGAGCAAGAGAAGGGGCGCGGGCAGTAAAAACGCTATCATCTGCAGCACAACACCGTACATCAGCGTGTTGAAAGGCAGGGTTGCTTTGGGCGCAGCGGCGGTCGCCGGCAGCACCTGACCTAACATGCCCGCGAGCGCTCTGACAAGCAGCACAACTACAATCAGATAGATGGGAATAGCGAGGTAACGCTGCCAGAGCGGCCGGGCTTTGGCTGGTTCCATTTTTCAGCGTTCGTATTGGCGCGACACGGTCGTCGTAATTCCACCACGGGGATTGTAAACGACGGAAATTTCTGCGCGGCGCATATCGGCGACCAGAATGATATCGTCGAGTACCCGGTTCACCACGTTCTCATGGAAAATGCCCACGGGACGGTAAGCGAGAAAATATTCTTTCAGAGATTTCAGCTCGAGGCAATACTTGTCGGGGGTGTAGGTAATCGTAACAATACCAAAATCGGGTAAACCGGTCTTCGGACAGATCGCAGTAAATTCAGGAAATTCGAGCTTGATATTGTAATCCCGATCGGGATAGATGTTTTCAAAGACATCGATTCTGGGCAGATCAAGCGCACGAATATGCCCCTGTCTGCCTTCGTAGCTGATTTCAGATTGTGCCATGCGTTTATTTATCGGGTATTGCCAGCCGCAATACCCGATGTCGATCGTTTTCTCTCAGCCCTAAGTTGATTACGCTGCAGCGCCGATGGTCACAGCTAGGCCAGCAAGGTATCGTCGGCTCATCACGTGGAAGTGAGTGAATACCTTCGATTTGGACTCTGAGATCTCGGTGATGTTCTTCTGTTTCGCAATCTGTAATTGTTGTGCAAGCAGTATAGAGACATAGATTCGTGCAAATGCCGAAACCATATCGATCGAGACCGCTTCTTTTTGCTGTCGTTCTTTGTATTGCGGCACAAGTTTTGCGAGAGTGTCGACGTCTGCATTCAGCGCATCTTTGGTTTTCGCATCGCTGAGTTTTCCGATTTCACCTCGCAGGTGGCCGAGCAAGAACCCGTTTTCGCGCAATCCCTCGACGATACCGCCGATAGCAGCGACAGCCTGCAGCTGCGTTGTACCTTCATAGATCGTGCAAATACGCGCATCACGGTAGATTTTCGCGATGTCATATTCTTCAGTGTATCCCGAACCGCCGAAAATTTGCAGCGAATGGTACGATACAAAGTTCGCTTCTTCTGAGCAGAAGAGTTTAGCCGTTGGTGTCAGCAGTTTTGCCAGCTTGTCTAGGCGAATAACGTCTTCATTCTTGCGAACCACGCGCTCATCGCCGCTTTCTTTGAGCAATTTCGCAGTGAGGCCATCGTAGTGGTCAACGACCTCGCAGGCACGATAGACGAGCGCACGCATACCCTGGCACAGCGCTTCGTTGTCGTCGATGATCCGTTTTACGGCCGGGAGCTGGTCAATGGTTGCACCAAACTGCACTCGCTCTGAGGCGTACTTGACGCCTTCAACATGAGCAGCCTGTGCGATCGCGAGTGATTGTACCGCGATGCCCATGCGCGCACCGTTCATCATGCCCATTGCGTAACGAATCAGGCCAAGGCCTTCTTCGCCGATGAGCTCAGCTTTGCTGTTTTCAAAAACAATTTCGCATGTGGGTGATATGTGCAGGCCCATTTTTTCTTCGATGCGCGCAACCTGAATGTCGTTGCTGTGCACCAGGAAAAACGATAGTCCTTTGGCTCCCGCGCCACCGCTACGTGCGAGGGTCAAAATAACGCTCGGTTTGTCGCCCATGCCGCAACCGTGCGTTATGAAGCGTTTTGTGCCCGTGAGGCGCCATACGCCATCGTCACCTTTGACTGCGCGGGTCATCACGCGTGACAGGTCAGAGCCGTAGTTGGGCTCGGTCAGCGCCATGGCACCGGTCACTTCACCCGCCGCCATTTTGGGAACCCACTCGTCGGTCATTTTTTCGCCACCAAAGCGTTCGATCACTTCAGCAAGGTTATAACAACCCAGCGCAATGCCGAATGCCGCGTCAGCGCGGGATACAAGTTCCATGACGATGGATGATGCGGTAAGGTTCATGCCCAGGCCGCCGTGGTGGCGCCCCATCGCATACCCTAGAAGGCCTGATTGGGTAAAAAGGTCAACGAGACGAACCATATCTGCAGGAAATGTAACTTTGCCGTTGTTGAATTTCAGACCCTGCTTGTCCATTGTGCGCGCAGCCCCGGCGACTTCGATACCTGCGAGCTCGCCTGTCTGTTGCCACACGGCTTTGTAACCTTCAATGGCTTCTTCTGTTGTAGATGGCGCAAATTCGAGGTGTTTGTCGCCGGTTTTCTTGTATTCGGCGGCGTCTTTGAAGTTTTCTTCTTTAAGCGGAATAATTGTTGCCCAGTCGATGAAATGGTCTACGTTAAAGACCAAATCGGCATTTGTGTCAAAATAGTTGTTCTGAATCATGAATCCTCCGGGGACGCGTCGATAATTTTCGACCTATTCTGAATTTGAAACAGACCGTCAAGGTACTTGCCGGCCGGTGCCTTCTGCTTAACAGCCTGGTAGAGTCAACGTACCAGTATCTATTTGGCATGAGAAGGTAACTACACCGTTACTGAAGGTCGGTTTTTGTCTACATCAGGTATTTGTTCAGCTCAACCGGGTCGGTCGTTTCGTCGAATATTTCATTGCACTTCGTGCACTGGTAACGCGCAAAGATCGGCTTTACCGAAATACCGAGCAGCAGGGCAAAAAATCCCCACCGGGTGTATTTATTCTTGCGAATGACGAGCGCATGGTGACGGTTATGCCCGCAGCTGCAGGTCTTGAACTCAGGTGCCGATGTGGTGGATAAAGGAGACATATCAGCAACTTACTGTATTCGTGACTTAACCGCTAATATTTCTTCTGCGGGAAAAAGTGGTGCGGTGAGACTCTGCGCCTGGTCGAGTAGACCCTGCATGTCTTCGCGCAGCCGGCGCGTGAAATTTTCTACCGCAGCCTTGCGGTCACGGCGGTTCTCGGTCACAAGTTCTGAAAGACGGTAAGGTCTGCCAAACAGAATATGCGCGCGGCGCGGCAGGTGCGACGGCACGCCACCAAGCGCGCGCGGTACCTTTTTGAAAAGGTAAGACTCATAGCGGTCGAGCCATTCATATAGCCGCTCAGGCGTCGGGTTGTCCAGAATATAGTCGCGTTTCATGACGATAAAGTCAAAGATCTGCACTGCATCCCGGTGTGTCTCTTTGACTGTTTTCGCGCTTAGCTTAGGTAGCTTCGGGTCGGGATATTTCAACTGGTGCAGTTCGACGAGCGCAAAGAGGCTGCGCCATTTACGTATCGCGTCTTCGTTTTTGTCGTAATTTACCGCCTGCAGTTTTTCTGCCAGCCTGTCGAGCATCGCATGGCGCACGCGACCGATGCGAAAATCAAAGCCTTTGTCGGCTTCGACTTTGACGCCAAAATCTATTTCTGCCTGCTCGAGCAGCAGACGGCCGACGGTCAAAAAACGGTGCAACAGATGCTTGTCTTTGTTGTTCTCGGCAACACCGAGTTTCTTTTCGATTTTCACCAGGGACTTGTTTAAATCGTGCAGAATTTTTTCTTTCGGTGAAATGATAATGAACTTCATAAATCCATACCAGACGTTGATGTCTGCATTGGGGTCGAGCTTGCGCGCATCTTCAAGGCCCCAGAGGCCCAGCTGCGCAACGCCGGGCTGAAAAGGCATCAGCGTATCGACTTCGCCTGAGGTCGGCTCACCTTCGGGAAAAATGACAAGTTTGCCCGTCGGCTCGCTCAAGATCTTTCGCGTCAGTTTCATCGCGTCGCGGTCGGGCACCCCTGCGATAACAGAGTAGGCGCCGATGCGGCGGATAAACCAGCCTATCGCGCCACCTTGCCAGTTGAAGACCTGGCGCGACGCCATGAATTTGAAACGCTGCCCGAGCAAGCGACCGAGGTAAAACACCAGTGGTGGCTCGGCCGTCGAAGGATGGTTGGTAAAGAACAGCAGGCGCTCAGATTTGAATTTTCTCAGCTGCTCAATGTCTTCGGGCCTGATCACGACCTCGCGAATATTCTGCATTGCCGCAAGCAGCGGAAAGTACAGCTTAGACGCGAGCCAGGGAATAAAGCGGTTTTCAACCGGAGGAATAAACAGGCGCATTGGTAAACATGGTGTTGCGCATTTGCTCTGTCAACCACTGTCGCTGCCATTAACTGCCTTGGCTGCCCCATGGGGAAAGCCAAGGCTACAAAAACTTGACGGAGTGTTTTATTTTCATATTTTAACAGTATGAGCAAAATAGTTCACGTGGTGAAAGATGATTGCACGAGCTGCAGCCTGTGCGCAGACACGCACCCGAGCTACTTTCGTCTCGACAGCGACGATCTTGCCGAAACACACAATGCCGGTGCGAACGTCAACAACGCCGAAGTGCCCGAAGCCGATTACGCTAAGATTCAAGAATCGATCGACGACTGCCCGGGCGAGTGCATTAAGTGGAAAGAGTGATATCGTCGGGGGGATTTCTGCCCCTCATGGTATTTTTATAGATTTTTCGAAACTCTTCATTTGGTACGCGGCCTTCTCCTTTGACTGATAGGTCTGCGCGAATGCCGTTTAAGAAGTACATATCGATATCACCTTTGTTTTTTGCCTGCACCTGACCGCGGTGCTCGCAGTCGAAGAGGCGCTTTACGGCATCGTAGGTAGTTAATGAAATATTGATTTTTCCCGGCACGCCGCTCGACTCGAGCCGTGAGGCTGTGTTTACAGTGTCTCCCCATACGTCATAAGCGAATTTCTTATGTCCGACAACGCCAGCCACGAGCGGGCCAGTGTTCATGCCGAGGCGCAGTTCCCAATAATCAAGACCCTGCATGTGTTTGATCTCTTTCATCTGGTTCATGAAAGCCTGAATTTCGAGCGCCGCGAGGCAGCAGTCGATTGCATGCGTATTGTTTACTCTGGGGATGCCGCCAGCGCACATAAAACTATCCCCGATCGTCTTGAGTTTCTCGAGTCGGTATTTTTCCGTGACCTGATCGAAGTAGCCAAAGCATTTGTCGAGCTCGTCGATCAGCTCCCGGGGCGACAGCTTCTCAGCGATGCGGGTGAAACCGACAAAGTCAGAAAAGAGCACCGTTGCCTGTTCATATTCCCTCGCCTCGGCGCGTCCGCTGGCTTTCAGCTCTTCGGCAACAACTTTTGGCAAGATGTTCAGCAGCAGCCTTTCAGAGCGCTCCTGCTCTTTTTTGAGCCGAAGTTCGGCGAGAATCAGGTTCACTCGTCTGCGGTACTCGCGCAGAACTAAAAAGAAAATACTGTTGAAGTAGGGGATTGCCATAATAACGAGCACTTTGCCCGCTTGACCCGGAGCAGCTGCCCATAACCAGAGGAAGAGTGGCAGCGTGAACGGCACACAGAAAGCCAGAAAAGCGATGGGACTGACTGTGAACGTGAAAGACGCAGCTCCGCTGACACCCACAACTAAGGCCATTACCGTGGCAATTCTGTATGGATCGTGAATTTCAGAGATTTGAAAAATGAAACCGATGCCGAAAATGCCTCCCGTAATCGCGGCCAGAAATCCGGCGACCCGAAGTCTTCTTATGACCTGCCTGATGACATTTTCTGCGAAGATGAAAAACATGAGAATGAGGCAACTGGTTGCAGCCTGGGCTATCATCAGTGAACGGTACTGCGCGAGATGGTTTTCTTGCGAGAATAGCCAGTAGTAGAGTCCCATGGCCGCAATGAGTCCCGCCAGAGCGAGACGCACATTCCAGAAAAGTTCGTCCACGAGAATTTTCTTCACGTGCTGGTAGTGTTCTTTGGGAATAGGCTGAAAGAGGGGCCAGGTTTTAGGGTTGAAAATGATGGCTGCGTGTGATCTGGTCATGCCCCGCGCGAGAAGCTGGCGGCCGAAACCATAGACCCGAAAAATCAAGTGGCTTTCAGCCTCAGAAGAATGCCGAAGCGATGATGGCAACCCCGCCGAGGGCAACAGCCCAAATAAGTGTTCTTACGTATTTCACACCAGAAAGGTACAGCGGCCAATAGATGAGGCGCGCGGTGAAGAAAATCTGCCCGCCGAGCAGCGTCGTCTCGCGCGGGGCGCCGACGATGACTGCGGTGAGGGTGACGATTGCGAAGATCAGCAGGTTTTCCGCCATGTTTTTAGCGGCCCGATCAGCGCGGGCCATCATGAGCGTGCGCTCGGGCATTTTGTCGCGGCTGCCGACTGCGAGCACCATGCCAGGCCATGTCCAGCCTTTGGCGTGGTAGAGGCTCGCGAAAAGCAGCATCAACCAGTAAAGCAGCACGGACGCGAGCAGATAATACAGGACGGGAAAGTTTTGCAGCATAGGCTAGGTAAGAATCGCCTGCGGGCCATGCAAGCGCTTTACAGCGGCAGTAACGCGTCGACGCCCATCGACGCATTTTTAGTTTACACGGCGCCTGACTGCTCAAAACAGGTACTAACGTGTATATGCACGTTAAGGCAGGTTGAATCTATGGCTGAAGCATATGTAGTCGATGCAATTCGAACGCCGCGCGCGCGCGGCAATAAAAGAGGTTCTCTCGCAGATGTACATCCTCAAGAGCTCGTCGCTGGTCTTTTGAATGAGTTGCCCAAACGCAACAAATCACTCAAAATCGACAAGGTCGACGATGTGATTCTCGGTTGCGTAACGCAGGTGGGTGACCAGGCGGCATGTATTGCGCGCTATGGCGTGCTCGCAGCGCACTGGCCACAGGATGTGCCGGGCTACACTGTTAACCGTTTTTGCGGTTCGGGCCTTCAGGCAGTGAACGACGCGGCGGCATTCATACAGAGCGGTAATTTTGACCTGGTCGTCGCGGGCGGCGTTGAATCGATGAGCCGTTGCAAAATGGGTTCGGACGCAGGCGAGGTGACCGAAGAAAACATGGCGACCGGTATGTCGATAGGGAATCCGAAAATTGCTGCGCAATACAACCTTGTACCGCAGGGCATTTCGGCTGATATTATCGCGACGAAATACAATATCACGCGCGAAGAGGCTGACCAGTTCGCGGCGTCGTCGCAGAAAAAAGCAGACGAGGCGATTAAAGACGGTCGATTTAACAACTCGATTGTTCCCGTGAAAAAAGACGACGGCAGCGTGGTGGATAAAGACGAATACCCGAATGCAAAATGGGATTTCGCCTATCTGTCACGCATGCCGGCGCTGTTTCGCGGGGTCGGTGAAAAAGTTTTCGACGCAATGGCGCTGAAAACGTACCCTGAGCTTGGCAAAATCAATCACATTCACGGCGGCGGCAACGCGTCGGGTGTGGTCGACGGTGCTGGTGTAGTCTTGCTCGCATCTGAAAAAGCGGTGAAGGAGCACGGCCTGAAAAAGCGCGCGCGCATTGTCGCGACGGCGGTTTCGGGCGAAGAGCCAACGATCATGCTCACAGGTCCCGTGTCGGCGTCAAAGAAGGCGCTCGAGAAGGCAGGCCTCAAAGTTGAGGATATCGACCTTTGGGAAATTAACGAGGCTTTCGCAGCTGTTCCGCTCTACGTACAGAAACAGTTGAACATTCCATCTGAGAAGATCAACGTCAACGGCGGATCTATCGCGTTAGGTCATCCGCTCGGTGGCACAGGGGCAATTCTTCTGGGCACGGCGGTCGACGAACTCGAACGCCGCAAAGCGCGTTATGCACTGATCACATTGTGCATCGGCGCGGGAATGGGCATCGCGACGATTGTGGAGCGTGTAGACGGCTAAATACTTTTCAGCAAACGAAGGTTTGCGGCGCACCAAGCCCGGCACCTCGTGCCGGGCTTTTTTATGGCCGCAGCGTGAAGTAAAAGCGTATCATACGTACAGATACCCAATGTGGTATGCTGGGCAATCGAAGCAAGGAGCAATATGAACAAAATTCTTATCGCGATGGCGTTAGCCTTCGCAACTTTCACAGGTACTTTCGCAGAAGATACAGGGTCTGAAAAACCAGCAGCGGCGGGTGGTCCGAACGGCCCTTCAAGCAATGCAAACGAGCGGGCGAAAGAAAATGCTGAGAAGCGCATGGAACGCAAGCGGGAGCACCGCAAGCAGCGCGAAGAGCGTCGTGCCGAACAGAAAGCGAAGCGCGAAGAGCGCCGTAAACAGAACAAAGGCAAGCACGCCAACTGAAGCCGCCTGTGCTTCTGGCCGCCCGTAAGGGCAGCCAGAAGCGCATTTTTTGATACCCCTCCTATATGCACGCGTTAACACGTTATTTTCTCTTGTTTTTGTTGGTCGGTCAGGTGCTACGCGCAGAAGCGCAGGATTTCGATGCGTCTGCAAGCCTCAGCGGCACTTACCTCTACAGCGGCGGCAACAACGCTGAAACGGTATTCTATGGCCCCTCTGCCGGCATCGGCTACCAGTTGAGCGAGCCATTGCATTTCAGGGCGGATTTTCAGCACACCCAGGGCCGTTTGCTTTATGATGGTCTCGGCGGCATCGCCAAACAATCCATGACCGGTGTCTCGCCGGGCCTCAGCTGGGATATTCTCGAGAGTCTGAACCTCGATGCAGAATACACGTTTCGACTCGGTGAAAACAGTTATGCAGAACACGAAGGGGCGCTCGCGCTTGAGTATTTTGGCTTCAACTGGGTGCGCTTCGGCGGTGACGCATCATACAGTACGCGCGACTATGTTTTTCCCACGACAGGTAGGGCTATCGGCGCGAATACATCTGCCCTGGCTCTCGACGTCACAGCGACACCCGCAAGCTGGATCGAGCTTCCGGTTACGGCAAGCTATGTCAGATCAGAATTCAGCACGAACAACACTCCTTACTCGATCTATTCTGCTTCGGGCGGCCTGACGCTGATTCTCGCAGAGCGAAAGTTGCGCATCGGCGCGGCTTTTTCGCCGGGCTTTGATTCCTCAAACTACACTCTGCTCGCAGGAGACCTTCGTATAGGCTACAAAGTGAACGAGCACGTTTCATTTCGCGGGTATGCGAGCATCACTACATATTCATTTACCTCTTCTGCAACTGCCAAAGGGAAACGGCAATCGGGTAATGCGGTCAATCCGCTCGGCAATTCGGATACCTTCGATATTATTCTGGTGGGACTGGCGACTTCGTACAATTTCTGACAGCAGGCATTTTTGCACTTTCTCCTTTTTATTTTCGCGATGGACGACGACTCTGCGTTTCGCAGATTTTCCCGTGCTGCTTGTCAATATTTTGCTTTTTGCGGTTGCGCTCATTGCGCTCGTAATACAGCTATTCACGCCGGTTATCATCAATATACCTGCCATGGCCGTCTGCCTCATCGCGCTCGTCGTTGCGCTCTGGCATTTTCGGCGGCAAAAGGCAGCAAAAAAGCTACCGGTATCTGCGACACTTAATTTAATTCTGCAGACACTGTTCTTCATCATGAGTCTCGGCATTTTTGCCGTGATCACTCTGCCGAACGAGCGCCCAGAAGACTCTTCATCTGTTGTTCACGGCATCAGGCAGATTCTGATCGCCAATGGCTTCATCGATAAACCCAAAAAAATCAGCCTGCCGGTTGCAGGTGAAAGCGCCCCAGCGGTAGCTGAGACAGTGAACGCACCCGAACAGGGGGCTGTTCAGATTTCGGTAGAAGGTGATAGCGACCCCAAGCCGGCTGCACCTGAGGAGAAATAACGCCTTGAAACGAACGCTCCGCATTGCGCTTATTGTCTATCTGGTTATTCTGCTAATGTTGGCACTCTTGCCCCTGACCGGTTATTGGGCTGCGCTGTTGGCGCTGCCGGTGATCGGCTTCTTCTTATACCGCGCGATCATTCTCGAAGAGCGCAGCGCCCATGAAGTTGTGACACGGGGCGTATTCTTGCTGGCCTGCGCGGTTTTTCTTCTCGGTTTCGCGCTCAATCTTTTTTGTACGCTCTACACAACCTACCGGTCAAAACAATTTCGAGACAAGATCGCAGACGACCGCAAGCAGATCTATGGAGAACTGCAATGAATCTGAATTCCGCGACGCTCAAATTTTCGATATCGGGCCTGAGGGGCGTGTACCCTGACGACATCGCCCCCGACCAGTGGGTCAATTTTGTACGCGCGTTTGCCGCTGTGCTGCCTGCGGGGCCGGTAGCGATTGCCCGGGACGCACGCGCAACCGGGCCAGGACTGCTCCGCATTGCCTCTGGCGTGCTGACGTTGCTTGGCCGCGACGTGTTTGATCTGGGGCTGGTGCCGACACCGACGATCAAAGCGTACGTTAATGCAAAGAAATTTGCTGGCGGCCTGATGGTGAGCGCATCGCATAACCCCGCAACGTACAATGCGCTGAAATTCATCAAGAAAGGGGGATTTTTCTTCGACGCAGAAGACAACCGCCGTTTCGTCGATGCGCTTGGCGCGACACCCGAATGGGGTGATTACCGCAAACAGGGACGGCTCGTTGACGCGCACGCGGCGGCAATTTCGTTGCATGTCGATTCTATGCTTCGCGTCATTAAGAAGCCGAAACGCAGGCTTAAGGTCGTGATCGACCCTGTCGGCTCCTGCGGGGGCGAAATTGCCGTGGCACTCTTGAAGCGGTTGAACGTCAGGTGCGAAGCAATTCACCTTGAAGAGACCTCTGAATTTCCGCGTCCACCCGAGCCGACGGCGCCTGCGCTGAAGAAACTCGCCGCAGCGGTGAAAAAATTTAAAGCCGATGCCGGGTTCGCATTTGATCCCGATGCTGACCGGCTGTCGATTGTCGACGAGACGGGCCGCGCAATCGGTGAAGAGTATTCGCTACCCCTGGCAATTCTTGCGGCGGTAAAACCGCGTACCACAGTGGTCGTGAATCTGTCGACATCGATGCTCAGCGAGCATGCAACTGAAATGCGGCAGTCGCGCCTCGTGAGATCGGCCGTAGGTGAAGCCAACGTTGTCGAAAAGATGCAAAAGCTGCGCGCGCCGTTTGGCGGCGAAGGCAATGGCGGCGTTATCGACGCGCGCATTCCATCATTCGGACGCGACGCGCTCGCAGGCATGGCGCACGTTCTGTCTCTCATGGGGTCAGGCAGGTATCCGCTTTCATACCACGTCGAAAGTATACCCGCAACGGTGATGGTGAAACGCGTGGCGCACAATATCAGCCCTGACAGCATGGCGCTCGCAGTCGGTCGCGCAAAGTCGCTGCTTGCAGATGCCGTTGTCGACACAACCGACGGTTACCATCTCAGCGGCAAAACCCTGTACGGTAATAAAGCGTGGATTCACCTGCGCTCATC
This sequence comes from uncultured Leptospiraceae bacterium, assembly GCA_942492915.1. GTDB lineage: Bacteria > Spirochaetota > Leptospiria > Turneriellales > Turneriellaceae > Turneriella. The sequence goes on along the minus strand of OW818662.1, from coordinate 1,862,562 downwards.
CAATACTGAACCACTGGTGCGAATTATCGCTGAGGCCTCAACAAAGCCAGAAGTCGATTCGCTGATCGCGGGGTTGGGCCTGTGAAAGTACTCTACCGCGACAAAGAGATTTCATTTACCCTGGTTAAGACGAAATTTGGCGAGAAACCTTTGCTGCAATATCCCCATGCTGCGGCGATCATGGCTGTGGAAAAGTTGCGCTCCAAAAAGCTGTACCTCTGGCTTGTCGAGCAGTACCGCCTCGGTTCAGGGGCCAAATCGTGGGAGATTCCGGCCGGCAAAAAAAAGAATAATGAAACAATTCTGCAGTGTGCGAAACGTGAACTTGCTGAAGAAGCTGGTTTTGCGGCGCGCCATTGGAAAAAACAACTGCAGTATCACCCCGCCATCAGCTTTTCGACTGAGGTGCTGCACCTTTTTGCAGCGCGGCAACTGAGCGAAGCCACGGCGCAGCATGACGACGATGAGGTCTTCTCGAACAAGAAGGCGTTCAGCCAGAGCGAACTTTCGCGCATGGTGAAAAACGGCAAAATCAGCGACGGAAAAACCCTTCTCGCATTGGGATTCTTCGAAAAATTCTGAGCCGTCTTCAAGGGCAATAAATCTCAGTTGCCGCGGGAGCGACTGCCTCCCATACGGTGTTATGCGAATTGCAGTTATCGGGGCCGGCTCATTCGGGACGGCGCTTGCCAAACTTGTGGCTGAGAATGGGCACGAAGTTTTACTTTGGAGCCACAGCGTCGATACGGCTGAGGCGATACGTACACAGCGTGAAAACACTATCTACCTCAAAGGTATCACGCTACCCGACAGCGTCAACGTGACAACGGACTTCGAGGCAGCAGTCGCGCACGCTGAACTCATTATCAGCGCGACACCCACGCAAGCGATACGCGAAGTATACGGAGCCGCCGAACGTGCAAAAACGATCAGTGTCCCGATTGTCGTCGCTTCAAAAGGAATCGAGAAGAAAACGCATCTGCTCGTCTGCGAACTTTTCAAGCAGATTTTTGGCGAAGCGAAGAGGGGCAATCTGTTTTTTCTGAGCGGTCCTTCGTTTGCGCGCGAGATGGCGCTCAAGATGCCCACAGCAATTACGATTGCGGGTTATGATGCGAGCCGGTTACCCGAGATCCAGAAGGTTTTTCACAACGAATACTTCAGGGCCTATGCGACTCCCGATGTTATTGGTGTTGAACTCGGCGGCGCGCTCAAGAACGTTATGGCAATCGCCACTGGCATCGCCGATGGCTTAAAATTTGGCAGCAATACGCGCGCGGCAATCATCACGCGCGGTCTGGCAGAAATTGCGAGATTGGGCGAGAAACTCGGTGCGACACCTATCTCGTTCATGGGACTCGCGGGCATGGGCGACCTTGTTCTGACCTGTACGGGCGACCTCTCGCGAAACCGCACCGTCGGTCTGAAACTTGGTTCTGGTATGTCGCTCGCGCAGATACAGAGCGAGATGCGCATGGTCGCCGAAGGTGTGCCCACCACCGAGAGCGCTTACGAACTCGCGCAAACGTTGGGCGTTGAAATGCCGATTACAACTGCCGTGTACAGGATACTCTATGAAAATAAACCGGCAGCCGAGGCGATCAAAGAATTAATGGCCCGTTCGATCAAATTCGAATAAATTTCCCGTAACAATCGCGCCATTACCGCGACTAACAATGATGCGAAACATGCGGATTTACACCCTGGCTTTGGCGGCGTGGCTCACTGCCAGCAGCTGCGCAAGACCTGCTGACGCCGCCACAGTTGCTGAAAAGAAGACGGTTGCCGTGAAGATCAAAAAAATTCAGCGCAGCGACAGCGAATGGGCGAAGGTTCTGACTGCCGAACAGTTTCAGGTTCTGCGGCGGCAGGGTACCGAGCGTGCCTTCACCGGTTTATACCACGACCACCATGAAAAAGGCACGTATCTCTGCGCAGCCTGCAAACTGCCGCTCTTCAGCTCTGCCACAAAATTTGATTCGGGCACCGGGTGGCCGAGCTTCTACCTGCCTTTGGACGCTGCGCACGTTGAAGAAATTGCTGACTCAAGCCATGGCATGTTACGCACCGAGGTCCGCTGCGCCCGCTGCGGCGGCCATCTGGGTCATATATTTGACGACGGGCCACGAGGGCCGCAGGTCGGGGCTGACACGAGGTCATCTGCGCACCCGACCGACGGGCCACGAGGGCCACAGGTCGGGGCTGACACGAGGTCATCTGCGCACCCGACCGACGGGCCCAAGCCGACAGGATTACGGTATTGTATCAACTCGGTATCGTTGAAGTTTGAAGGCAAATCGGCGCGTTAAAGCTGAAAGATTGATCCGCCGGGATCAATCTTTAAGAGCTGATTTAAGTTCGCGCATTGTATACTCTTTGCTGTAGAACCCGGTCAGTGTGTGAATCAGTTCACCGTCGGCTTTGGTGAGTACCACAGTGGGTAAACCGCGTATGTTATATTCGCGCGCCAGTTTGTCGAGTTCGTCAGTCGGGTTGGAGTAATCAATCCTCACCGGAATGATGTTGTTTGCCACGGCGAAGGTGATAAATTCGTCTGTCACAAAAAGTTTGCGTTCCATCTCTTCGCAAGCGGTGCACCAGTCCGCCCAGAAGTCTACGAACAGAATCTTGTTTTCTTTTTTTGCGACCGAGCGCGCTTCATCCAGATCTTTATACCACTTGAGTTTGCCCTGCGGTAAAGTCATTCCTGATTTGCGCCCCGCATCACTTGTGGCGTTGGTGTTGGTTTTGACGTCGACTCCCCAGTATTTTACGAACGGTGAGGTGAAAAGAAACAGTCCCAGCGCAGAGATCATCAGCATGCCGGCAGTGTTGAGTCTGAGGCGTCGTGTCATGTGGTACTCCGATTTAAGGGGTTCGGCGAGAATAAAGAAGGTCACGCACATCGCGATACCGATCACAGCGAACGGGAAAGCCTGCGCGGCCGGGGGAAAATCCCCTGCGATATCTTCAAGGTAGTGAAAGCCCGCAGTCATGAGTACAACCGCGCCGCCATACTCGACGGCTTTCAGCCAGATTCCGGGTTTGGGCAGCCTGATCGAAAACGTACCGATCAGCAGAAACGGTACGCCCATGCCGAGCGCAAAAGAAAACGATGATAATGCAGGTATCACGATTGAATTCTGCTCTGCTGCATTCTTGCTGATCTGCACAAGCAGGTTGCCGAAGAAGGGCGCTGTGCAGGGGGCGGCAATGAACGCGGAGAAAATACCCAACACCAGAGGAAACAGCAGCTCACTCTTTTTACCCTCTTTGCGACCGACCTGCAGGTGGTGCGCAAAATTCGGTAGCGGCAATGGCACGAGATGCGCGTAAGCGAGCCCCAGGTAGATGAGCACTAGTGAAATGGCCAGAGTCGCGCGCGGGTCGCCGAGGTACTTGCCGAAAACAGATCCGCTGAGCGCTGCGACTACGCCCAGCGTTCCGTAGGTCACCGACATGCCGAGAGTATAGACCGCCGCTGCCGTGAACCCTTGCAGCCACGACTTTCGTTCGCCACCGGCGAAGATCGCCGTGGTAATGGGTATCAGCGGGTACACGCAGGCTGAGAAAGAAGCTAGCAGGCCTGAACCAAACGCAGCCAAGAGCATCGACATAGTTGCAATATATCAAATGTTCGTCGCCCTGACGAGTGTTAGTTGACTACGCTATTTTTCGGTCAGGGTTTCATAGCCCAACCATTCGACCGGGGGAAACTTCAGATTTCGTTCGATACGCTCGAGGTAGAGCCTCAGGGTTTTGTCACCGGCATTCTCGGCGGCCAGCTGCAAGAAGGCGGTCTTCGCATCGCTGAATCGGGCTGCGCGATACAGGTGCAGCGCCTCAGCAAAGGCCGGCTTCTGGTGTTGCTTCAGGCGCCTCAGATCATCAGCATCACCATCAAAAATCTCGATCAGGTCTACGGGCTCGTTCTTACCTTTTACCGCAACCCTGTCGACAAGTCGGTATTGGTACTTCTCATGATTCCCGATGGTCTGCCACGATATGTCTGAAATCAGGGTGCCCGCACCGTAATTCTTGGTCAGGCTCTCAATACGCGAAGCCAGGTTCACTGCATCGGCGATGACGGTTCCGTCCATGCGCTGGTGCTCGCCGATCGTGCCCAGCATGACACGTCCCTGGTGTATGCCGATGCCAATCGTAACGGCCGAATAATCATGTTTCGCCCGGCGTTCGTTCCAGTTGCGCACCCGCGCATGCATCGCCAGCGCCGCCTCGAGAGCGTCTGCAGCCGACGAAGGGAAAAGCGCCATGACCGCGTCGCCGATATACTTGTCGATGAAACCGTGATGGTCCCTGATAACGGGACCGACCTTGTCGAGATATGAATTAATAAAATCAAAGTTTTCTTTCGGTGTCATTTTCTCAGAGAGCGAGGTAAAACTGCGGATGTCTGAAAAGAGCACGGCCATGTCTCTTTGCACCTGATCGCCCAGGCTCACATCAAGAATGCTCTCTTTGCCGAGCATCTTCAGAAACTCAAAGGGAACAAAGCGCCGCGAGGCCGCATTAAACTTCGACAGGCTTTCGTTGAGTTCTTCGGTTTCGTCGTGCAGGCGCACGAAACGATTGGCAAGCACGAGCGCCATGGACAAGATGAAGAAAATGAACACATACGTCAAGAGTGGCGGCAGATTGAGTTTTGCCTGCCCGCTCAGAATATCCAGAACCATTGCGGCAAGCAGCACCAAGAAGCTGACGCTCATGATGATGGCGTCGCGGTTCTTCTTAATGACTTCTCGTATCAGAATGGTCGCCATACCGACAATATAGAGCAGCCAGACATAGGTCACGACATTGTTCTGCAGCCAATCCCACACTTTAACGTCGGGGCTGACCGCGACGGCAGCAGCGACGGTAACCATGACTGCGTTTGCCGCGTAAGCCACCAGATCGAGCACTCGCACCCACATTAACCGCGCCGGCTTGTAGTAGTGACGGATAAAGTAATAGAATGAGGGGACGAGCAAGAATAGCGAGAGGTACTGCACCCGCTTCCAGAAATAGAGGCTGAGGGAATATTCGTATTTGAGTTGTGTATGTAAGCCACTGTAAATGACAAGGGCGATGGCAAAGATGGCAAAGTAGAAGTTCTCGCGATCGTTGCGGCGTCTGATAAAGAACAACAAGAAGTAGAGGCCGAACGTCAGGTACGCTACGAGCGCCAGCGAACTCCATAAGTTTTCAAGATAGTATGCGCCGTAGATCTTGTCGGCAGGGCCAAGCTCAACGCGATCGCGATAGATGCCCGATTCCTTTTCAAGCACACCCTGAATATCGATTACAAGAGTATTCAGACCGGTTTTCAGAAGTCCGGCGGGTATCGCGTAGATGCGTACCTTATCGTATGCCTGCGGTTTAGAACTGGCAAAATCTCCCGTACCTGCAATATGAACACCGTTCAGATACACCCGGTCTTTATCATTGATTTCGCCAAGCCGGATCGCATAAGGCATCGCCGGCAATTCACCCAGCAAAAAACGCATCGCGTAATGCGCCGCGTCAAGTCCGCTGATGGCAAGTTGCGGCACAAGATTTTCGGGCACTCTGACCTGTGAATAGGGTGGACGAGAAAACTCAGGCAGTTGCGTGGCGCCTTTTGGTTTTGCCGCCAGCACCGGCGCCGCGTAGAGCCCCGGCGCTGCATACCAGACAAACCCATCGGTAGAATTCAGACCTGCGACGCTATCGGGTTTTAACGAGCCATCGGCCGCGTGTACCGCCACCGGCAGAAGGGTGAGCGCGAGTTTCACCAGAGCGAATGATCTATTTGCCATGAGAAATCCCCCCTTTGTTTTTCATTACAAACTCTACAATTGCGTCGCTCGTCAGGTCTTTGCTCGTGTTCACGTGCAAGACCATTGTCGAATGGTCAGCGCCCGCAATGCTGGCGAATTTGATTTGCGTGAGGCCTTGCGTGGCAAATTGCTTTTCATATTTTGTCTTTTGCTCAAGCAAATAGGCGTCGTCGTTGGCGCCGTATAGCAGAAGCGCCTGCTTTGAGTTTTTCCCGGCGTAGCTTGCGGGTGAATACTTCTGGTCGTTTTCACCGCTGCCGAAGAAAGGCACCGTAAGGCTGGTGTTGAATTCGCTGTCTTTTGCCAGGCGCATGTGCGCGATGTCAAGAATAGGCGAGAGCACAACCGCACCGCGCGCGAGCTGTGGTTCTGCGTTCCACAATACTGCGAGCGCCAGGTGCCCGCCGGCCGAATGGCCGCTGAGAAAGAGTTGCGTGGGGTCGATATTATATTTCGCGGCGTTCTGTTTTATGAACGCCGAGGCTGCGATCACATCTTCTATCTGGTCTTGAAGCCGCGCTTCGGGAAAAAGTCTGTAATCGATAACGGCGGTCGCGATACCGCGAGTGGCGAGGGCGATTCCAAAATTCTGATAAAGGCCCGTGAAGGCCTTGTAATAGCTGCGTGATTGGTTGCGCCAGTACCCGCCGTGAATAAAGACAACGACAGGCGTCGGCGCAGCTGCCTCGCGCGGTGTATAGAGGTCGAATTCTGCAGCCGTATGCGTCGCATATTTTAAATTGTCATGAAAATCAATTTTTTCTGCAGCCTGCGCACGGTCGCGCAGGTGGCACCCCGAAAACAAACTGCACGTAACCAGCAGTGCGATATTTGCCCCCGGGCTTTTCATCGAATAAGACCCGGGTTTTCCAGATACAGGGCGAGGTCGGCCAGAAACGCCGCTCCCGCAGCCCCGTCGACGACGCGGTGGTCGCACGCAAGATTCAGGCTGAGATAATCACCGAACGCAACGCCGCCCCCCGGGCTTTCGATGGCGCGCCGCTCGCTCGCGCCGACAGCGAGTATCGCCGCCTCAGGTGCGTTGATGATCGCCTGAAACGAAGTTATACCCAGCATGCCGAGATTCGAAATCGTAAATGTTCCGCCGGTATATTCTTCGGGTTTCAGCTTGCGCGCCCGAGCACGCGAGGCAAGTGCCGAAGCTGCGTTGGCGATTTCGAACAGCGTGAGCTGATCGGCGTTACGAATGACGGGGGTAATGAGGCCGTCGTCGAGACTCACGGCAAAACCGACATCCACATTACCGAGCTGAATAAAATGGTCGCCTGCAAACTGGCGGCGGAGTGGGGCGTGCCGGCTCAGCGCCTGCGCCGCTGCTGCGATGAAAAAATCATTGATGGAAACTTTCTTCGGCGCCAGAGTATCGGTTGCCGATTCGTGCAGCTTCGCCAGACCCTGATTCATCTCTGCGCGAAGTTCAACGAGCCGGGTCAGGTTGACCGTGCGCGTCAGATAGAAGTGCGGTACTGTCTGTTTCGATTGTGCCAGGCGATCGGCGATGGTTTTGCGCATTGGTGTCAGCGCAATCTTGCTGTCGCTGATGCGTGTGCCTGCTGGCGCCGGGCCGGCGTTTTGCAGGTCGCGGCTGACAATGCGTCCTTGCGGTCCTGAACCGGTTAATGTCGCGAGGTCGACGCCATTTTGATGTGCCAGCTTTTTTGCGAGCGGCGACGCTTTGATACGGCTTCGCGTTTCTGCGTGTTGCACTGGCGGTGTATCGTTCAGGGCTGCGCCTTTCGTTTCAGGGCTGCCAGCATTTAGGTTGCCCGCGGCGATTGGTGTGTTGCCAACGGCCGGGGCAGCGGCTTCTTTCACGGGCGTCGCGACTGCACCAGGTTTTGCCGCTGCTGCAAGCAGCCCGGCGTAGTCTTCGCCGGTTTGACCGATGACGGCAATCGCCGCACCCACCGGAAGTTTGTCGCCTTTGGCTGCGAGTTGCTTGAGCAAGATGCCTGTTTCAAAGGCCTCGAGATCCATCACCGCTTTGTCTGTTTCAATCGCGGCGATGACGTCACCGGGTTTCACACTATCGCCCACGTTTTTCATCCACTCGACGAATACACCTTCAGTCATCGTCGGGGAAAGTTGTGTGATTGTCGCGAGCTTCGCCATGGGTAAAGACTTTCGGCGAACCGACGCGAAGTCAAGCCAATTGCCTGACGTCACACACGAGATGCGAGAACGAGCGACAATCTGACTGACCGCCATCGAGTGGCAGCAGGCAATAGGCGCATGGGTATTCATATCTATACGAGCAAAGAGATTGCAAAAATTCAGGCCTCAGGCATGCTCGCGTTTGAAACGCACATGATGCTGCGCCAGTATATTAAACCGGGGGCCAACACCGCCGAACTCGATGCGATCGTGCGCGATTATTTGAGGCAGAAGAATGCCAAACCTTCTTTTTTGGGCTTCGGGGGCTTTCCTGGTGCGATCTGTACATCGGTGAACGATGCGGTTGTGCACGGTCTGCCGAAACGAAGCGAAGTTCTGAGAGAAGGTGATATTATCGGTATCGATCTCGGCGTGATTCTTGACGGCTATTTTTCTGATACCGCATGGACATGGCCCGTCGGCAAAATCTCTGACGAAGCGCGAAAGATCATTGTGACAACGCAAGAGTCGCTTTTCAAAGGTATCGCCGAGGCGCGCGTTGAGAATCGTATGGGGGCAATCGGCGAAGCGGTGCAAAAACATGCAGAAGGCGGAGGATTTTCCGTCGTGCGCAAACTTGTCGGGCACGGTGTGGGCAAATCGGTGCACGAAGAACCCCAGGTGCCGAACTTTGGCAACCGCAAGAATGGCATGCGTCTCAAGGCAGGCCTCGTGCTCGCCATCGAACCTATGGTTAACGCTGGTACCTTCGACGTGACAACCGACAGCGACAAATGGACTATTCGCACCCGCGACGGGCGTCTCAGCGCGCATTTCGAACACACTGTAGCGCTCACCGCTTCGGGGCCGGTCAACTGCACGCTGCCCAAAGGTGCCGAGACCGACGTCTTCAAGATCTGAAATTGCCCTGAATTAAAATGGACAATGCGTTGCCTGCGCCGCAGACAGCCGCATGCACATTTTTCTGACGGGCGCATCGACCGGTATCGGCAACGCCATCGCGCGCGAATTCGACGCGTATTTCAAGGGTGAGGCGGTATTTTCACTCGTCTCGCGCAAGCAGAACCTGCTTGAAGCGCTGGCAAAAGATCTTAAAGGTAAATCGGCAGTCTACGCCGCAGATCTGTCAGAGCCTACGATTGCCGAAATGACGCTTGATCGCGCCGTGAAAGAAAGCGGTCCGATAGGTATTCTTATCAACAATGCCGGCATGCAGAACATCGATCGCTTCGAATCGATTAAGAACGAAGACGCCGATAAACTCTTCAGACTGAATTATACAACTCCGACGCGGTTGATGCGGCGCGCTTTGCCCGATATGCTGAAACGTAATGAGGGCGCGATCATCAATATTGCAAGTTTAGGCGGTATCACGCCCACACCATTTATGGCAGAATACTGTGCGTCGAAATCAGCGCTCGCATCGCTCGCTGTCGCGCTCGCGGGTGAATACAAAGACACCGCGCTGCAATTTTTAACGGTGTATCCGGGCCCTGTCGAAACACCGATGTCTGAGTACGCAGGCGATCGTTTTGAAAAAGACGCAATGAAAAATATTCCGTTTGGTACCCCAGACGGTCTCGCAAAAGAAATCCGCATTGCCTATGAAAAGCGCCGCGGCAAGGTCATCTACCCCGGTGTCTACAAGGCCGCCGAAACGTTTCGCGACCTCTCGATCTGGGTCACCGCTCAGGTGGCGCCGAAGCCGCGCTGAAACTTTTATCTGAAATCAGGGGGGACTACAGGTTTTCTTTGATGCAGTTACCCACCCTGTCACCGTACCAGGTGAAATAGCGGCGTATCTTGACTTCGCCGCCGTAACCAAATGCCGTGAACAGCGGTCGCCACTCAGCGGCAGACGTTTTGCTTTTTGAGGATTGCAAAACGTTCAGTTCGCTGCACGCTGCGAGGGCGGTCGCCCGCCAAAGTTCTGGTTTCATTCCGCCGGTGAAAACGAAGCAGTTTTTGTCTTGGATGATCAAATCGGGGGCACGTTCATTTGTAGCAGCACTGTGTTCGGTTTTTGCAGTAACCGGAAAGCAAAGTACGGGTTCAGATGCAGAAGCATCGGCGAAGAGCCGTTTTCCCAGAATGTCAAGTTTGCGTTCTTTATAGATGAACACCTGGTTGGGTAATGCATAGAACGCGCGGGCGGGATATTTCACCAGAGCGTACGGCAATAACAGCGCAAACGCCGCTGCTGGCACGACAAAGCGCAGATTACGCCGAGCAGACCATAGTCGTCTGCGGTACTGAAGTATCACCAGCGCGGCGAGTAGCGCCGCTACCAGCACAAAAGAAACAACGCGGCTCACGGGTTCTGCAGCGGGAAAAAGACGCATGATGTAATCACTGTGGAGCGTCGCCATGCCCAGGTAGACCTGGTCGAGAGCCAAAATCGCGTATCGGGCAAAATCCGCGAAAAGAAAAACGAGCGCTGAAAACAGGTACAGCCCTGAGAACGGAACCAGCAGCAGGTTGTACAGAAGCGCCACAGGATTCGCATTACCAAAAAGCAACCACGTCAGCAGCATCGCCGGCAAACCGGCGGCGAGCGAGAGCGCAACGTGCGCCGCGACCAGATTGCCGAGGCGGTGCGTTGCCCTGAAACAGAAGCGCAGCGGTTCGTAAAACACGAGAATCGCCGCGGTCACGCCAAATGAAAGAATAAACGACATCGAAAAGGTTGAGAGCGGAAACCAGATCTCGACAATCACCGCGGTCAGAAAAAGCAAAGTCCATGAGGTGATGCGTCTGTCCAAAAGGCGCATCGCGACGGCGATAGTCATAAACAGCCACGCGCGCAGCAGCGGCACGGGAAAATCGAGTAAGACCAGGAAAGCCGTTGCGACCAGATAACCGAGTGCTGCCCCGACAACCTTAAGCTTCAGCGCGCGAAAGGGCAGGTAAAGCAGCGCAAACAGCAAGGCAATGTTGAGTCCCGAAACGGCAAACAGGTGCATCAGCCCCATGTCGCGAAACGCCGCGAGTTCGCGCGCAGACAAATCGTCGGTGTCGCCTAGCAGAAACGCGGCGATCAGCGAATCTTTGCCGAGAGCGGCAAATTTATGTTCCAGAAACTGCAAGATCCGCTGCCTTATCTTGACGACGGGGCCTTTGGCCGAGTCTTGTATCTGCAGCGAGGTTACCTGACACCATGCGCGCGTGCCCGATAGCCTTTCAAAAACCGCAAAGGTCGATTCGGGAATCGGCCGCACCTCGCAGCTATATTTGACGAGGTCGTGCTTTTGTGGCAGCGCGCGACCCTTGAAACCCATGAGCCGCAGCCGCTGGCGTTCGGCAGTTTCAACAATTACGGATTTCCGCGAAACTCCCGTGACGCGGGCGGTGCCTTGTGTCGGCAAAACAGCTTCGGGCGTGAGAGCCGAGCTGCGCAGCATGAAAAGCCAGAAGCCAAGCATAAAACCCAGGACGATGCCAGCATAAAGCCGACGTGGAGCACGTTTAAGGTCAAAGTAAAGAAATAGCGAACAACAAGCTGCCGAAATGGTGGCCGCCACAGTATAACCTGAACGATTCAGGCACAGGGTAATAAAAGTCAGGCAAAGATACGGCCAGGGCATAATCTCTGATTTACAGCTGCGGCCGAGCCGCAGCTGTAAATCACATTAACCCTCAACTTTTGGCATCTTGCGAAGAAAAGTTGGAATATCGAATGTTGCCGCCTGAACGGTCGCATCAACGCGCGGAAAATCAAGGCCCTGCTGCGCAGGGCTGCGGTAGCCGCCGTCTTCGGTGCCGGTGCGCGGCAGAATCTGCGGTTTGAATTGGGGCTGCTGCGCTTGCTGCGCCGCGGGCGTACCCACTGCTGCATCTTTGCGGCGATAACCCGTGGCGATTACCGTAATCGAAACGTGGTTGTCTTTGGTCTCGTCTTCGGTAAACCCGACGATGATGACCGCATCTTTTGAAACCTGTTCGTGAATCTGCTTCTGAATCTCGTGGTACTCGTAGAGCGCAAAGTCTGAACCGCCGACCACATTGATCAGCACCGCCTGAGCGCCATCGATGGTTTTGCCATTCAAGAGAGGGTGGTGGATTGCGCTCTGCAACGCTTCGGCTACGCGGTTTTCACCCGTGCCCTCGCCGAGACCAATGACTGCATCGCCATTCTGGCCCATGACCGTGCGCACGTCTGCAAAGTCGACGTTCACAAAACCGGTTGAATTAATGATGTTACTGATGCCGCGCACTGCCCGGTAGAGCATGTCGTCGATGAGCTTATAGGCTGCCCCGACCGAAGTTTTCTTGTCGATGACCTTGAAGATCGCTTCATTGGGAATCGTGATCAGCGTGTCGACGCGGTCGCGCAGGTTATTCTGTCCCTGTTTTGCATATCCCATTCGTTTGTCGCCTTCGACGATGAAGGGCAGGGTAACCACGCCTACCGTCAGTGCTTTGAGTTCGCGTGCGACTTCGGCAACGATCGGTGCAGCACCAGTACCTGTGCCGCCACCCATACCTGCCGTAATAAAGACCATGTCAGCGCCCTTGAGCACATTCATAATTTTCTCACGGTCTTCCATAGCGGCTTGCGCGCCGATATCGGGTACACCACCTGCACCCATGCCGCGCGTGAGCTTAGCGCCCAGTGCTACCTTGATGGGCGCGTGCGAGCGTTCGAGCACCTGTTCGTCTGTGTTCATCGCAATGAGCTCGACACCTTCGAGGTTCATCGTTACCATGCGCTCAATGGCGTTCATGCCACCGCCGCCGACTCCGACTACTTTTATCGTTGCGGGTGATTTTTTCTTCTCTTCAAATGCTAGCATTGCGTGCTCCTGGGTTTATAGATTCTTCTGTAACCAATTCTTCATCTTGCCAAACAGGTTGCGTGTGCCTTTTTGTGTTTCTGTTTCCCCGTAGCGCGCCTGGTACAGCAATAAGCCTGCAGCCGTGCTGAAGGGGGGTGAAGCAACCTTGTCTGAAATTCCCAACAAGCCCTTTGGATAAGCGACGGATGCACCTAGTTGCAGAACCTCTTCGGCCAGGCCGACAAGTCCCTCAAGTTGCGCACCGCCACCGGTGAAAATGATGCCGCCGGCCAATATATTTTTTCTGCCGGATTTCATGATTTCAATGTCGATCAGTTCAAGTATCTCGCGCATGCGCGCTTCGATGATCAGCGCCAGATCGCGGCGCGGTATTTGTCGTGCCGGCCTTTCGCCGACAGAAGGCACATCGACCATCTCCATCGGATCGACATCTGCTGCGCGCGAGGTGCCGCGGCGCTTTTTCAGAATTTCAGCTGCATCGATCGGCGTTTTGAGTCCAATCGAGAGGTCTTGAGTGACGTGCTGCCCGCCGAGGCAGATCGTCGCAGAGTATTCGACGCCGCCGTCGACGTAAATGATGAGGTCGATCACACCTGAACCGATATCGCAGATCGCGACGCCCAGATCTTTTTCCGCTTCGGTGAGCAGCGCCTGGCTCGAGGCGAGCGCGCTCAGCACTTTGTTCGACACGCGCACGCCTGCCTGCTCGACAGCTTTTTCAGTATTCTGTAATTGTGAGATCGGTGCCGTGACGATGTGCACCTGCGCATCGAGCCGAACCCCGACCATGCCAAGCGGGTCTTTGATGCCGGCCTGGTCATCGACTTTGAATTCACGCGAAAGCACGTGCAAGACTTCCTGGTCTGCCGGTATGCGCACATTCTGCGCGGTGTCGATCACACGGAATACATCCGCATGCGTAATGATTCGGTCGCGGCCGGTAATCGTTACCATACCGCCATGGTTTGCGCCGTGCACATTTTTGCCTGAAATATTGATGATAACTTCGTCGATGTCGAGCGCCGACATCAGTTCGGCTTCTTCGATCGCGTCGCGTATTGCCTTGACGGTGAGCTCTATATTGGTCACCGAGCCGGATTTGACCCCGCGCGATTCGACAACGCCCAGACCGATGACTTCGACCTCATCGGCCGACGCAACGCGCGCCACAATCGCGACCGTCTTGCTTGAGCCGAGATCGAGCGCGGCGATAATGCGCCCGCCGCCCATACCTGAATCGTAGCTCACGTGCCTGCCTCTGCGGTGGTTTTGGCTTGTTTCATTTCTCTTATGATAGCGCTGTTCTCTTGCAGGTCAACCAGGGTTACAGAACGCGGTAGTTTTGCCTCGAGATAGGCGTATACTGCCCAGAGCCGCCTGAGGGTCTCTTCTGAGAAGCGGCCCTCATAGACAACGCATGAGCGTATGCCCGCCGAGTAGATGCGGTAGCGCCAGATACCTGTTTTGCCCGTCGGGTCAGGTGTCGAGCTGCTGCCATCTTTCAGCGGCCTGATCTCGATTTCGGCGAGACGCTGCCAGAGAAATGCATACTTTCCCTGCGTGTCTTTCCACAACCGTATTATGTCACTTTTTGGTGACGCCTGCGCTGTCATTGATTCGATGCGAAAAGTCAAGTAGAAAATGACTTTGTCAGGGGTGAGATCTTTATGCAGGCTCGCGGCATTTTCGACGATCGTCGCTCCCGTCTTGTCTTTTTCTGCGATGCCGGTGCCTTCGTTCTGCAGGTGTTCGAGTAGGCGTTCGCTGATCGTAATATTAATGCGTTTGCCGGGCAAAACGGTCGCCTTGGCGCTTGCGATACGTGAATTCAGCAGCAGGGCGTCACGAATTTCGTCTGAGCTGACGCCGTCATTTGCCGCGCGCAACAGGTAGAGCACTACATCTTGTATTTCTTTTTCGCTGAGCACGCGGTTGCCTTCGACGTGAATCTGCCAGTCGCCGCTGCCGCCGTGGCGCTTAAAGATATACCAGCCGAGCAGCGCGCTGCCAGCAACGAATAACGCGATTCCGGTGGAGAGTAATCGTTTCTGCCAGCTCATATAGTATTTTTTGCTTTGGCGGCTTTGCCGCCAAAGCAAAATTCAGATTTATTCATTTGGAGGCTCGCCTTCTCCTTCAGAGAAATTACGATTCCATTCGGTGATGAGTTCCCAGATCGTGACAAACATCGTCACGATGAATGGGCCGAGAATGAGTCCTTTGACGCCAAATGCGTTGAGGCCGCCGACAATTGCGAGAAACAGAAATAACGGATGCAGGTTAAGATCGCGGTCGAGCAGTACGGGTTTCAGCAGGTTCTCGAGTAAGAAATAGAATACAAGGCAGGTAATCGCCATCGAGATCGCCATGGTCTGGTGGTCGTGTGAATAGAGATAGACCGCGCCGGGTAACCAGACGACCGCGGTGCCGATCACCGGTATAAGCGCAAACGGTACCGCAATCGCCCCCCAGAGCAGCGGGGTACTCAGGTCGCAGAACCAGAACACGATACCGATAATCGCACCCTGCGCGACCGAAATGAGCAGGTTGCCCTTTACGACGGCGTCGAAAATCTGCACCATACGATCGCCGATGTGCTTTTCAATCTTATCGGGAAACGGTAGGTTGCGGTAAACGGTAAGGCCAATGCGGTCGACGCTGCGAAAAAGAAAAAAGAGTATAAACAGTGCGAAAGTGAAGTCGACGAAAAATTTCATACCCGTCAGCGCCCAGGTCCAGCCGCGGCGCAGCGTTTCGAGCTGGTTGTTGCGCACCACATCGAGAAACTGCAGGCGGTAGGCCAGTAATTGTTCGGCGCTGATGTCGAGACGTCCCTGAATCCATGGGTTGTTGCGATGAATCTCAAAAAGTTTTTCGGGAGTGAACCACTCGCGCGCGAGCTCTGACGCATGCCTCGCTTCGGTGACGAGAGCAATCGTCAGAAAAATCGCCGGTAAGATCAGAATGATGATCACGCCGAGCGTCGAAATCACCGCTGCGGTCGTACGCCTTTCATTCAGCTTCTTCAGCAGGTAGCGGTGCGGCGTTCGAAAGAGAATAAACAGAATGCCCGAAATAAAGAATGCATAGATATAACTGTAGTAGACGAAGCTCACGAGCCCGAGCAGAAAAAGAAACAATCCAAAAAAGACGTATGGCAGAAAACGGTGAAAGTCAAGAAAGCTGTAGCTGCGATCAAGCTTCATGTTTTGCGGTTGCGGTTTCTCCCGCAGTGCTTTAAGGGGATTTTCCACGGTTGTAATCCACCTCTGAGCGGCCGATGCGAATCAGGTAGTTGTCTGCATAAGGTAACTTGCTGATATCAACCGAGATCACTTCTGACTGCTGCGGCATCCCGTTGCCTGATTTGCCGCCGGCTACCGCATTGGCAGCTCGTTCAAACTGCAACAGCGCACCCGAAGACTGTTCGAGGCGGGTGGTGAGCGCAAAGTCGTGGCGCGCGAGCGCCTTCTTGTAATAATCGGCAATTGCCGTGAGCGGATGGTTCGATTTTTGAATGATACGGTTTTCGACGCGGTAGATTTCTGCCTGCGGGTAGAGCAGCGAGAGGCTGCGCACGTATTCGGGGGCGTCGGCGGCCGAGCCGGTCGGGGGCAATGAATTTTCGCGCAGCTCAGTTGCCGGTTCTGCCGACTGTTTTCCCGCCTTCTCGGAGCAATGTGCAACGCATGCGATCATAACAAAAACAGAAGCTGCACCGAGCAATGTACGCCGCATGATGTGACATAATGATTGTGCGCTGCGGCGGCGTACACCACTATTCGATTTCTCCTTTACATCCTGTCTTTTGACGCCGGGGTCAGGCATGGTTCTCCTGTTCGGTATGCCCAATATGGGCGAGATGCTTTTTCTGTTGGTCATTGTGCTTCTGCTCTTCGGCGGAAAAAAACTCCCCGAGCTGGCTCGCGGCCTTGGCGCTGGCATTCACGAATTTCGTCGAGGTATGAACCAGGGCAACGAACCTGTGCAGACAACGCAGGAGCACATTCCCGAGCGCGATATCACTCCGCCCGCGCACGGTGAATCGTCGCGCAAAGTACGTGCTATTCCCGAGCCTAAAGCGCGCGGCGGCAGGCCTTCAGCACGTAAGTCTGCGACACGCAGCAAGACAGCGCCAAAGAAAAAGAAATAGGCGGATTTTGATTTCACACGCGCCGGTCTCGTGTGCAGTCTGGCGCGGCCGTGTTTACCATGCAACCATCTGAATTGAATATTCATTCGCTTGAACGTATCGGCACTCTGCTCGAGGCATTGCCCTATATACAGCGGTTCGCAGGCAAGACGATCGTCATCAAATACGGCGGCAACGCGATGGAGAAGGCCGATCTCAGCGACAAGTTCGCACAAGACGTCGTGCTGCTGAAACTCTGCGGAATTAATCCGGTGATTGTGCACGGGGGCGGGCCGCAAATCAACAGCCTGCTGGGTCGGCTCGGAGTGAAATCGGAATTCGTCGATGGGCACCGCATTACCGGTGACGCTGAAATGGAAGCGGTTGAGATGGTGCTCTCGGGTGACGTGAACAAGAAGATTGTCGCGCAGATTGCCCGCGCAGGCGGCAAGGCTGTCGGTATTTCTGGTCGCGATGGCAGCCTTGCGCTCGCAGAAAGGCATACTTTGGATAAAACCGAAGCCGGCCAGAAGGTGCAGATCGATCTGGGCCGGGTCGGCGCAGTGAAACCCGAAGGTGTCAACATCGAGGTGCTTACCACGCTCAAACAAGGTGGATTCATACCCGTTATAGCTCCGGTCGCTTTCGATGCAGACGGCAATTCGCTGAATGTCAACGCAGACACGATGGCCGGGGCAATTGCTTCGGCGCTGGTCGCAGAAAAACTTTTGCTGCTTACCGATACATCGGGTGTCATGCATGAAGGCAAAACCCTGACGCGCCTGACTCCGGCAGATGTGCGCCGACTTAAGAGCGAGGGTGTGATCTCTGGCGGCATGATACCCAAGACCGAGTGCGCGGTCGCAGCCGTTGAAAATCAGGTAAATGCTGCGCATATCATTGACGGCCGCGTACCGCACGCACTGTTGCTCGAAATTTTTACCGATACCGGTGTCGGTACGATGATCATCCGCTGACGCAGCGGTTCTGCTACCGCCGCTTTGCGGGCTTGTTCCCTTTTGTTCTCTCTTCTTGTTGACGTATCTGTGCGATTATGTTACATTCTCGCCTATGATAAAAATAATCAAAATAGCTGCAGTTTTGGTGGTCGCCTGCCTGCCGCTTGCTGCATACACTTCGACCAACGTCGCGGGGCAAACGGGCCTCATCGCGACGCCGACAGCGCGTATTGTTTGGGAAGGCAATTCGAACAATGCCGCCTTCACAACCGGTTACACGTATTTCAACAACGGACGCACGTACCACATGCCGCAAATTAATTTTGCGCTTTTCGACCGCTGGGAAATCGGCGGCGCATTTAACGCTGCCGAAGGGACCAACAACAATGACTTCATGCTGCACAGCAAATTGCGTTTTTCACCCTGGTCGGGCCGCGGAAACTCGGCGATGGCGGTTGGCGGTTCTTACCAGAATCTCAACTCTTCACCGTCCACGACTGCCGGGCAAATTTACCTGGCGGCCACGTACGAAGCTCAGTTTTTTGGCATGGAAGCAGATACTTCTGTTGTTCTTGGAAAAACTTTCGGTGATTTCACACGCAGCGGCGACCTCGATTTTTCCATGGGGTTCGATCTGAACTTTCTCCCGAGCGTGTTTAATGGGTATGTGCGCTGGCTGAACGAAATTGCGAATTATGACTTTCTGTATCGCAATGCGCCAACCGCTGCCGTGGCGCGTGGCGCATTTAATACCGGCTTTCGCATTCCGATTCTTAAGCATATGGGGGCGATGAAATTTGACCTCACAGTCAAGATGACAGACGCACTCGACGATGAACGCGGTTTTGCCGCCGGCGTTGCCTTCGGCGCACGGTTCTAACAGGTCCCTGATAAAGGAAACTGCTAAGCGCCGCCGACAAGGTCTTTCGCGTCAGCGAAAGCCCAGAAATCGCTTGAATTTTTTCCAGCTTGAACGCCGGCTCTGTGTCAATGCACCAGAGCCGCAGGCTGGGTAGACTAACATAAAATTGCGGTCGGCAAACGCGCGCAGCATCATTTCGGGCAGGCGCGCGTGAATCTTTTCGTTCGGGTGCAGATGGCTTCTTTCGAGTACGGCTACAGAGAACGCATTGGGGCTTGCATCGAGCGTCACGAGATCAAGGCCCGCATGAATCTGGCCGGTGCGCAATGAATACGAAACTTTGACCCGCTCTGCCTTCAAGATCTGGTCAATTTCAGCGAGCACTACCGGGTCTGAAAAAAATACCGCTTCAGCTCTGAGCCGGCGCGAGAGTTCTGTTACGAGCGGCAGCCACGTGTCTATGGTCTCAAGCAACGTCGCCTTCGCGACAATGACGTTCACCGTGCTGGTGAGCGCGAGGTCGCTTTGCAGGTGTGCAGCGAGAATTGTCGTCTGCAGCGCTTCTTGCGTGAGTGACTCGAGAAATGAATAACCCTGTGGCCTCTGCAAAGTCGGAATCACTCCCAGCCCGAGCAATATTCGGTCTGCGATCAGTTCGCGCGAAGCGCGCGCAACAGCCCGGATACGATCGTTGTCAATGCGTGTCGAAAGTTGCACGGTCTGGTCTCGCGCTGCATACAGCGGAATAATTTCATTAAACTGCATCTCCACCGCGCGAATTTTTGCCTCTGCCCCGGGTAAATCGGCCACTACATTCAGTGGATGAATGCGGGGGGCCCGGCCCGATGATCCCAGATGAGATGCGAGATTCATGAGCGGCAGCATTGTTTCAGGGTTACTGACCGGCAGTAGCACTCTTGATTCGGGTGCCTGTGGTGCGGTTTGTCCGTCGCCTTCAGGGGCGCGCAGCGCAAGCAACACGACACAAAGTTCATTGGCAATCAGATAGAGCAAGACCGGGTGCAGCGCGGTTACCGGAAAGACTCCGCGCGCGGTCGCGATGTAGAGCAGCACCAGTACCAACGGATTTTTTCGCATCAGTTGAACGAGACTCACGGCCCGCTCAGACCTTCCCTGTTTCAGTGCGAAAAAAGACGCTGTGCGCATTATGAATGTGATCAGTAGCAACGCGCCGGCGAAGAAGAAATTCTGCGCAGTCATACTTCCCGTTAGCGCAACGGTAAGCCCGAACATTATATAGAATGAAGGCACCAGCAGACTATGCCCCGTAAATCTCAGGCGTTCTTTGACTTTCGAACCTTCGGTGACGAAACGCGCCATAACGAACCCGGCCGCGTACGCGCCAACCAAAGGTTCTATGCCGGCTTTGCGCACGACGAGCGTCACCGCGACAAACAGCGCGAGCATCAGGTAGAAGAGCGCATACGACTCTTCGCTGACCCGGCGTAGCAGCAGCCGCAGAGCCTGCGGCACAAACGTGATCAGAAGTATCAATATGAGTAAAATGCCGACAGCCACCTGCAACAGATCGGCGGTGAGTGTCTCGCGCTGCGCATATGCCCCCAACAGGCCGAGCGCGATCAGCAGCGTGATCTCAGATACAAAACCAAAGAAGCCTGCCTCGCCCGCGATCACGTTATGGCGAAATGAATCGCCGACAACCGCACGTCTGCGCTCGGGCGAGTGAACTGCCGCAAGCAAGCCCCCGAAAATTGCCGCGCCGGTATCAAGCGTGAGCCAGAATCTGAGCATGAGCGTAATCGGGACGGCGATTGCCGCCTGCAAAAGCAGCGCTGTAAAAAGATCTGTGGTGCGCCAACTGAAACGCGCATCCCATTCGGTTTCGAGCGCCGCGAGAAAAATGACAAAAATTGCGCCCAGCTCGGCCAATTCGGTCAGCAGGCTGCGTTGAGGCAAGACGAACCGCAGCGCCACGGCGAGCACGCCGCCAAAGAGCAGAAAGAAGTAGGCCGGGTGCACGCGGGTGAGGCGGGCGAGTGAGATCGCGAGAAATCCCCCTGAGACAATGAAGAGAAATGAGTAGACTGTCAGCAGAAAAGGTTCGGGCATCTGTTCAGCCTTGGCTGTGCTTTACTTTGCCCCTGCCTGTTTTTCCTGAATCGCGACATAACGTTCGGCGATGCGCTGCGCCATGTGGCGTACACGTGCGATATACGTTTGCCTTTCGGTCGGCGAGACCGCGCCGCGCGCGTGCAGCAGGTTAAACGTGTGCGAGCATTTCAGCATATAGTCATATGCGGGAAACACCAAAGGTTCTTTTTCCCAGGCGAGAATCGCTTTCGCCTCGGCTTCGTATTCGTCGAACCATTTGAAGAGTCTGGCCGTGTCGGCGAGCTCAAAGTTATAATGTGAGTATTCCCATTCTGTCTGTTTGTGAATCTCGCCGTATTTCATGTCTTTGTTCCAGCTGATGTCGTAGATCGTTTCGACACCCTGCAGGTACATCGCGAGGCGCTCGAGACCATAGGTATATTCGACCGACACGGGTGAAAGCGGCAGCGAACCGCACTGCTGAAAGTAGGTGAACTGCGTGACTTCCATGCCGTTCAGCCAAACCTCCCAGCCCAAACCCGAAGCGCCGAGCGTCGGTGATTCCCAGTCGTCTTGCACAAAACGAATGTCGTGCTCTTCGAGTTTAAACCCGAGCGCCCGCAGGCTACCCAGATACACATCTTGCGCATCGGCAGGGGAAGGTTTCATGATCACCTGATACTGGTAATAGTGTTGCCCGCGATTAGGATTTTCCCCGTAGCGGCCGTCGGTTGGTCTTCGAGACGGCTCGACATACGCCACACGCCAGGGCCTCGGACCAAGCACACGCAAGAACGTGTGCGGGTTAAACGTACCGGCGCCGACTTCCATGTCGATGCCCTGCGCGATGACGCAGCCCTGGTCGGCCCAGTATTTGTTCAAAGTGGCAATGATGTCCTGAAAATACATGGGGTAGATTTACCATGGCGATTCAGCGCGTCACGCTGTATGGGGGTCTGCTGCCGGTCGAGCCGCATTTCTATTTCTTCTTATACCTATCCGTCGCCTCGATGAGCGCCGAGCGTATGCCCGGCTCGAACGCGGCGTGGCCCGACGCCGGTACAATCGTCAGGCGCGCGCGCGGCATCTTCTCTTTCAGGTCGAATGCGTTCTTGACCGGGCAGACGATGTCGTAACGCCCGTGAATGATTTCAGCCGAGATGTTCTGCAGTTTGTGCGCGTGGTTCAGCAGGTAGTTGTCTTCGGGAAAAAAGCAGTTGTGCATGAAGTAGTGGCATTCGATGCGTGCGAGCGAGACGGCGATTTCGCCGAATTCGTGGTGCATGGCCTTGCTGGGCTCAAGGCAAATTGTCGCACCCTCCCACTGGCTCCATGCGCGCGCGGCTTCGAGGCGCACTTTTTTGTCGGGCGAAGTGAGCCGGCGATAGAACGCCGAGAGCATGTCGTGGCGTTCGTTTTCGGGAATCACCTTCACATAGTCTTTCCAGAAGTCGGGAAAAATCTGGTGCGCGCCGTATTGGTAGAACCAGAGAATTTCTTCGTGCCGGCAGAGAAAAATGCCACGCACAATCAGGTGCAGAATGCGCTCGGGGTGGCTGATCGCGTATGCGAGCGCGAGCGTACTGCCCCATGAGCCGCCGAACACCAGCCATTTCGAGACCTTCAGCTTCGTACGTATCGCCTCGATGTCGGCGATGAGATCCCAAATGGTATTCTCCCTCAGTTCGGCGTAGGGGCGGCTCTTGCCCGCACCCCTTTGGTCGAATAAGATGATACGGTATTTTTCAGGATTAAAAAACCGACGGTGGTTTGGCGACAGACCCGCACCCGGGCCCCCGTGCAGAAACAGCGCAGGAATCCCTTTTGGGTTGCCGCACTCTTCGACGTAGAGCGTGTGCAGGTCTGACACCTTGGGTGAGTATTTCTTAACGCGCGTAATTTCAGGATAGAGTTCTCTCATGTCTGTTTCACCTTTATTGTAAACTTGCGGGCAGTTCTTCGCCGTGAATCGCGGCGTAGATTCTGTTTATACCGTCGAGATAGAGCGCGGGGCCGGGCTGCAGAATCTCAGCAGACTCAATCTCAAAGAGTTTCTTGTTCACAACTGCCGGGACCTTTGCAAGTTCGGGCCTCGTGCGTAACCAGTCGAAATCCACTGGTTTACCGCACCAAGACCCAATGATCACTTCGGGGTTATGCTTCTTCACCGCAGCGAGCGTGACGATGCGGTCTTTCGCCATCGCCGCAGCGTGGCGTGCAAAAATATTCTCACCGCCGCAGATTTCGATGAGCTCTGAAACCCAGCCAATCGCGCTGATGACGGGTTCGTCCCATTCTTGAAAAAACACGCGCGGGCGTTTGCGACCGGCTGTCAGGCGGCGAATGCCTGCGACTTTGCGTTGCCAGTCAGCGATGAGTTGTTTTGCCATCGTTTCTTTGCCCACGATCCGAGCCACCATCATGAGCGTGGCGTCAATCTCAGCGAGCGAGCGCTGATTAGTCGTGAGAACGGTTAATCCTTCTTTAATAAGTTTCGCCGTCAGGTCTGCCTGTATGTCAGAAAAGCCGATGACGAGGTCGGGGTTAAGCCCCTTGATTTTGCGGATGTTCCCTGTTAAGAAGGCACTGACTTTGGGCTTTTCTTTTGCCGCACGTTGTGGGCGCACGCTGTATGCACTGATGCCGACAATGCGCTGCTCTTCGCCCAGAAGGTAGAGCCATTCGCAGGTTTCTTCGGTCAGACAGACGATGCGCTCAGGACTGCCCATAGAGTATATCGAGCGAAAGTGCACGTGCCCGATCAACGCGTTCGCCTTCATCGGGCACAGCGAGAATCTTGCGCGCAAACTCTGAGCGGCCTTTGCGGCTCAGCGCCTGCACCATGTTTGCGACGATAGGTATGCGGTGCGTCGGTACCGTAAAACTTCTGAATCCTAAGCTTGCCATGTAGGCCATTGCCCACGGCTCGCCGGCTACTTCACCGCAGATCGTGAGCGGTCTCTTGGTCGCCAGAGTCTTGAGCGGTTTTGCCAGCGCAGCAAAAGCGTCGCCGACCAGCGCGCGGTGCAGAGCTTCTGAATTTTCGCGCCTCTCAGAGGCGAGCGAACTCAAGAGGTCAGAGGTGCCGACGTAGAAAAAATCGAGATCGCCCAGCCAGCGGTGCGCCGAAAGTACACCTGCGGCGTTTTCAAGCATTCCGCCGAGGCGCACCTGCCGTTCCATCTTGCGGCCGGTGAGTTCGGCGAGCATCGCCTTGACTGCGGTGATCTCGCGGTGCTCAGACAAATAGGGAATAAGAATATTGACTGTCGAACTGCTCTCGCGCGCTGCACGCACCAGCGCCGCCAGTTGCGTGTGCAATATTCGCGGTTCGCGCAACAAGAATCGAATACCCCTTAGTTCCCGGTTCGTTTCAATCGCCGCGCTGTTCAGAAAATTCTTGTCGTCAGAAAAATCGAACAGGCGGTAGGTGACCTCGAGCTGCGAAAAATCGCGCATGATATGTTCGTACTGCTTCTGCAAAATTCGCTGAGAGGGCAGTTCGCGCGCTTCGCTCACCTGGTATTCCGTGCGGTACAGGCCAACGCGCTGCTTTTGCGGGCCTGTGCCCTGCAGTTCATTGATGAAGTGCAGCGTGCCAGAAAATTGTATGGTCTCAGAACCCGGCGAGCGGCTTGTTAAAGACCAGCGTTGTGCCGAGTCGTCGGTCTGGCTTTCGATGAATCGTGCGCTGCGCTTCGGATGCAGCACAATGTAGCCTATATCAGCGTCGAGCAGAACAGGAGTAGGTTTCTTTAATCTGAAGAAGCGTGCGTCGCTGACCGAAACGCAGGGAATTCGCATCGCCCGCAACATCACGAGTTCGTGCGCCGTATCGCTGGTTTCGCCGATGATGATACCGCGCACGCCGGCACGTTTGAGTGCGAGCACTTCGCTCACCGTAAGCTTCGGCGCAGCGACGATCGAAACTCCCTCTGGCAATTTCATCTCTTGCTGCATACCCAGAAAAAACTGGATGCGCCGCTTCATGTCATTCACGTCTTTGAGAAAATGGCTGTTCTGCTGCGAGCCATCGAGCCTCGCACCGGTGCTGTCGAAGCTGAACTGGCGCGACACCATGGTGATCACGGCGCCCAGCGCGGCGGCTGCGGTGGCCCCGGTCTTGAAAATGCGGTTTTTGATTTCGCCGAGAAAGTAGGGGTCTTCGAGAGTCATCAGGTGCGATTCGAGCACGTTGATGGCGTCGTCGATTGCGAGAATTTCGCCAGGGTTGCGTTTGCGGCGATCGAGCATCATCTTCTTTTCGCCCGCCAGCTGCAATTGCGCTGAGCGGAGCGCACTCTTGAAGGTGCGGTATTCGCTGCGTGGATTTACCTCTTTTCTGTCTTCTGCGACAAAGCGTTCGCGCCTGAACTCAGCTGCGACGCCGCGTATTCGGCCCGGAAAGACGCTCTTCGCCCTGATATGTCGCATATGCCGTAATCCGTCGCGTGCCAGCAGACCGCGCGAGCCGCCTGCAATGCACCTGCTCAGCTTGGTTTATCACCGGCTACGTACACCAGAAAATCACCTAAAAAAGAGACATATTATGACCGATATACAAATCATGCCACGGGTGGTTTTTAACGTATTGCTGTGTCTGGCCGCCATAATGACTTCTGTCAGCGGCGCTTCGTGGCGTAATAACAAGGTCGACCACCATGGAAACGCAACCGAAAATTTCAGTGCAAGTGGTTTAAGACTCTATGTCACCGCGCCACGCCTGCGTTTTGCACGCAATGACGAAGTGCTTTTTCAGGCCTCGTTGGTGAATGAGGGCGCATACCCCGTAACCGTCTATTTGCACGAAAATCCGCTGAAAAACTTCACTATTATTGCCCGTGACGCAGACGGTCGGTCACTCAACGTTAAAGAAGAAATGTATTACAAAGGCCCTGGGGATTATCGCGATCCACACCATACGAGATACAGCGGCGAAATGTATCCGATGCGAAAACTGATATTGCAATCGGGCGAAAAATATGAGAAACGTATACGCCTGGCCGACTTTGTCGAATGGGACGCATTTTCAGAAAAGGTCAGGGACCTGCACGTCACCGCGCATTTCTATCCGAATCCGGTTCAGGCTGAACGCTATTTTCTGGCTTCTTCGAGTTCGTTGAATCTCATTTACGACCAAACGCGTGAAGTACCCAAAGAGCAGGGCAACCTCAACGATGCTGCAACCGATACTTTAAGGGTCAGTGCGCGTGAAATTGTGTATCTTATGTTGTCTGCAGAGTACACAAAGAACTGGTCGCAGTACTTCAAGTATATCTCGCTGCGGGACATCGTGCGCGATTATCCCGAATTTATGCGCCTCTATGCGCAAGAATCGACCGAACAGCAGACCAATGCGCTCTCGGAATTTCGCAAATACCTTAGCGGACGCGGCTACCATAAGCTGATTCGCTTTCGTGTGCTGGGCGGCGAAAGCCGTGAAGGTGCAGATACGGCGCAGGTACGGGTGAGGGCGAGGCGCGACGTCGAAGGCTTCGAACGTGAGTACCTGACGACATACTATTTGACGAAGCGCGACACCTTGTGGCAGGTTACAGGGGTCGAGTCGAGGTTGGCAGATTAAGGATAAACAATGAAGGTTTGGCAAGCTCAGCAATGGCTGTTGAACCTCAAGGGAAATAAATGACCGACATACTATCGCAAGACGAAATAGACCAGTTACTCTCGGCCATATCGAGCGGTGACGCACAGCAAGAAGATTTTTCTGCGACGCAGGCAGAGCAGAAAAAAGTCAAAATCTACGACTTCAAACGCCCCGATAAATTCTCTAAAGACCAGATTCGTACGGTTCAGATGATGCACGAAACGTTCGCGCGTCTGACCACCACGGCGCTTTCAGCGAAACTTCGGGCGATGGTTTCGGTACACGTTCAATCGGTTGACCAGCTTACATACGAAGAATTTATTCGTTCGATTCCGAATCCGACGACGCTCTCACTCATTAACATGGACCCGTTGAAAGGTTCAGCAATTCTCGAAGTCGACCCTTCTATCACCTTCACGATTATCGATCGTCTGTTCGGTGGTGCCGGCGAGCATGCAAAGCTGACGCGCGAACTCACCGATATCGAAATGTCTGTCGTCGAAGGCATCATTGTGCACATACTCGGCAACCTTCGGGAAGCCTGGTCAACGGTCATCGATTTGAGACCCCGACTCGGCACGATTGAAACTAACCCACAGTTTGCGCAGATTGTACCACCCAATGAGATGGTGATGCTGATTACACTCGAGACAAAGATCGGCGAATCTGAGGGTATGATGAACCTTTGTATTCCCTATATCACGATCGAACCGATTATTCAGAAACTTTCAGCGCAGTACTGGTTCTCGTCGATTCGCCGCGGTGAAAGCGAAGTTAACCGCACGATGATCCAGAGCCGACTCGACAACGTTCAGGTACAGATTTCTGTGGAGATCGGTACCGTGAATCTGGGCTTCAAAGATATCATGAACCTGAAAGTCGGTAACATCATCAAGATGCCGAAGACGACTGTGCGTGAAGAATTTACCTTCAAGGTTGAAGAGCGTGCGAAATTCAAATGCCGTCCGGGCCGCATTGGTTCGCGACTGGCGGTGCAGATCGGCGAGCCGGTGGTTGATATTCCAGACGAACTGCTGATCGGAAACCGCAGCGAAGAAGACGCGTGACGAAATCTAACAATATGCATCTTGTCCTGGCGGGATAATCGCCAGACCAAGATGCATTGGACAGTGATTAGAAGTTCAATTACTGTCGGGTGAGTTTTTCTTTGCCTTTGCCTTTTGGTCCCCAGCGACCCTTCAGTTCAGAACCGTCGGCCGAAACTTTGTAAACTACCGGGTCGGGTTCGCCCCAATCTACAGTGAGCGTGTCATCTGCGAGCGTGCCCGTGCCTGAATACTGGCTTTCACCGATGGTCCATTGAAAGCTGTAACCAGAGGTGGCATCGCCCGAAATCACGACGGTGCCCTCATAGCGACCGCCGCCCGGGTTCTTACCTTCTACGTGGTACGTGCCACCGACGCCTTCGGCGTAAACGCTTGCCAAAGGAGCGAGCAGCGCTACCAAACCTGCAATTATCATTTTTTTCATATTCGGATCTCCTCCTGAACGGGGCGCGACAACGACGATGCGTCAATGCGCCTGAAGCTGACTGCCTGTACGCCCCTTGAAAAGTCAAACGATAACGCGTGCGAATAACAAAAAGAGTTTTCGCGCTGTTTCAGAACGATATACTCAGCTCGAGTGAGTCATAATATCCCCGAGGTGACCCCGGTCACAGACAAATCGAGCAAGCAGTTTTACATTGAGACGTACGGCTGCCAGATGAATGAATATGACTCGCTGCTCGCGGGTAAGATTCTTGAATCCAATGCCCGACAGACTGCCGACCCGGCCGCAGCCGACATCATTCTGCTCAATACCTGCGCGATACGCGAAAATGCACACCAAAAGGTCTACAACAGGCTGCGCGAACTCAGCCGCTTTCACAAACGCGGGGCAAAAGTAGGGGTGCTGGGTTGTATGGCGCAGAACCTGCGCGAAGACCTGCTCTATGAGAATTTGCCCGTTGACTTTATCATGGGGCCCGACGCCTTGCGCAATCTCGCCACCCTCGTCGATGCGCCCGTTAATCCGCAAGACGACGTTTCAGCGCGAAGTTTTCTGAATCTTTCACGCATTGAAACCTACGATGACATTGTGCCCACGTTCGAGCACCACATGCGGTACCGTGACAGCAAGATCACGGCTTCTGTAACGATACAGCGCGGCTGTGATAACTTCTGCGCCTTTTGCGTTGTGCCGTATACGCGAGGCCGCGAGCGCTCGCGACCTGTCGACAGTATAGTGAGCGAGGTACAATCACTCGCCGACAATGGAGTCAAGACCGTCGTTTTACTTGGGCAAAACGTCAACTCATACCGCCATGAGAATGCAAGTTTCATCGATCTCATCAACGCCCTGCTTGAGCGCACGACGATTCCCCGCATCTATTTCAGTTCTCCCCACCCGAAAGATTTTCCCTTGGAACTGATTGAGCTGATGGCGGCAGAGCCCCGCTTCTGCAACCAGGTACACATGCCGTTGCAGGCCGGCGCCAACACCACGCTGCGCCGTATGAAACGTAACTACACCCGCGAAACGTTTCTCGAAATCGTGAAGAGTGTGCGCGACCGGGTGCCCGACGTTGCGATCAGCTCAGATGTGATTGTCGGTTTTCCCGGTGAAAGCGATGCGGATTTCGAAGAGACGCTCGAAGTTATGCGCCTGGCAGATTTCGACTCTGCATTTATGTTTGCGTACTCTGAAAGAAAGGGCACTATCGCACAGCGCCTTTACCCCGACGACGTGCCCGAGGCAGTGAAGAAAGAACGCCTTGCGCGTATGATTGACCTGCAGCTGAAGAGATCGCATACCAATAACCTGCGGTACGTGGGGCAAACCGTAGAGGTTCTGGCAGAGCAACCGTCGCGGCGCAACGCCGCCGAATGGATAGGCCGCATGAGCAATGGCAGAAAAGTAGTTTTCGATCCGGGCGAGGTTGTCGATGCTTTCCATGGAACGCTGCTGAAGTTGACTATTACCGGCGCTTCGAGCCAGGTTCTTCACGGCAAAAGGCTGCATGTCTGACGAGATCCTCAGATTTGAAAATGTATGGTACGGAAACGACATCGTTCGTGACCATGTAGACAATATCAGTTTTTCGCTGGCTCGGGGTGAAGGGCTGGTCATCGCCGGGCCCGAAGGCAGCGGCAAAAGCCAGATTATGGGTCTCATTATGGCAAAATACCTGCCGCGTGCTGGGCAGATTTTTCATGACAAAATCAATCTTAGACTGCAGCAAGAAGAAGAGATTGAGCGCCTGCGATTTTCCATTGGCTATGTGACGCAGACAGCGGGTCTCATCAATAACCTTTCGGTGCTCGAAAATATTATTCTGCCGCTGCGCTATCATACCGACATGAAAGACGACGCGCTGTTCGCCGCAGCCGAATTCTGGATTGATCGATACGAGCTTAGCCACAAGATCAGAGCAAGACCGGTCGCGCTTTCGCCCTCAGAGACGATTCGCACTGCACTAATACGGGCTCTCATCGTAGAACCGCGCGTTTTGCTGCTCGACATGGTCTTCGATGGTCTTTGCCCGCTTGCTTCGCGGCGCATACTCGAGCTTGTGTTTGAAGATATTCAGGCGAGGCAGATCGCGCACATTATCTCGACTTATTACCCCCGGGTTTTTGAAGCCCGCGACCTGAAATTCATGCTGCTCTACCGCGGAGAAGTCGTCTTTGACGGCAAAATTGCCGATCTTAATATTGCAGACAATGTTTTTCTTGACCAGTATCGTAACTTTGCCACTAAGGGAGCGATGCGTGCGTTCAATGAGGCAATATGAAATTTGAACGGAATGATATTTTTACCGGTCTTTTTGTGCTTGTGGGTACTGTCTTTGGGCTTTCGGTGCTGCTCTTTATCGCCGGTTACAACCTGCTCGACGACCGTACCGAATATTGGGTGAGGTTTGAGAAACTCGCCGGCGTCAAAAAAGGTACGCAGATTAGAATTAAGAACTACACCATCGGCGAAGTCAAAGATGTCGTGCCCATCTATGGGACAGATTTGCATTTTAAAGCGCGCGTGCTGATCAACAAAGAGTTTATTATCTATCAGGGTACGCGTGTGAACATCACCAACCAGAATGTGATCGGTGACGCGGTGCTGGATCTGATGCCTTCATTAGCTAAAAAGTACATACTCAAAAGACAAGATACCCTGTTTGCCACTAACATCGTGAATCTGGAACAAATGGTTTCGCAGATTTCGAATCTGGTAGGTACGATTAACCGGTTGGTCGAAACTTTTGCGACGCTTGCCGGCGATAACAAGAATGATATCAAGTTACTGCTTACCAATCTGAACGGTTCTATTGCAAAGGTTAACAGTCTGCTAGATTCATCGCAGGGCGAAATTGTTGCGATTATGCGTAATATCCGCAGTACTTCGGGTACCCTCGATAAGTTCACCAAAGAACTGGCGCAGAACCCTTGGAAAGTTCTCGATAAGCGGCCTTCTTCGGGGCCACCGCCTGATTCTGCCGCTTTACCCTGATAGGCCTGGTGGAAATTCGCGGTGCCGATACTCCAGTTTTCGGGTGAAGAAAGCGCGACCTTCGGACTGAATATCTGGCGGGCAGATGCATCAGGTGCTGATGCCGATACTTTGCTCGCCTGTGATCCGCCAGCTGATCTTGTGGTCGTGCGGGACACGGTTGCGCGCATGCAGAAATGCCCGGTCTTACTGATCAGGCCATTTGATGCAGAGCTTCGCGATCATATTCTGAGCTTCAGAAAAGAATTGCGCCCCGACAACATGATGGCCGAAACCGGCATCGATTGTGAGGTCGCAGAAGTGCGCGCTAATGATTGGGCCGCTATCAGTGATATCTGCATGGAAAATTTTACAGAGTACCCCGGCCATTACCAGCAAAGTCCCTATCTGCAGAATACGGCAGCGGCCAAAGGCATGTTCAGTTGGCTTGAAGAACTTGCGCGAATTGCCGAACAAGGGGTGTTTGTTGTGCGCCAATTCTCGCGGATAGTAGGCGTACTGGGTTATTCTTACTCGCAAAACACAGCGGAACTTGCCATTGCAGCGATCTCAGCCGCAGCAGGCATTCGGCAGCGAAACTTGCTGCTGGTCGAAGCAACCCGCAGAGTCGAGCAGCGTCTGCGCGAGCGGGGAATCAGATACTTTTTGGCGAAAACTCAGGCGACGAACACTGTGATCCAGCGCGACCTCGTGCGTTTTGTGGGATGCGAACCTGCGGCAGCGTCGGCCACTGCACATATTCATCTCTTTCTCGCGAGAATCGGCAGGGAAGGGAATGAAATTATATTTGAGGATAATCTGCAGAAAAGCCTGCTTGCATGGGTTGGGTCGCGTGCAGGCGCACGCAAGCCCCAGAGGTGGGTGGTCTATCAGAAATCCGGTTCTGAAATTGTCCGGCTGCGTGCGCTGCAGATCAGACGCCGTGACCACATCGCGGCATTTGTGTTCGCTGGTTATGATTCCCGCGGCGCAGCGGTCGCGTCAGCGTCTTTTTTCTGCGGATGATGAGCCTGGGTTTGTGCCGCGTTTTTGTTTTAGCCAACGCGTAGCTGCAAGTACTTCGAATATACCTGCCAGAATTCCCTGGCTGGTATGCCAATGCATTGCGCCTGAATTCACACCGCGAAGCTGATACCAGGGTAAATGCGGATTTTGGTGGTGTTGGCCGTGCAGGCCGATGGCATGCGGTAAGAAAAGAAAATTGCTGATAGGGTTGCCACGGGTCGTGCGCGTCGTCGCCCCGGTTTCGGCCGGTATGCCCGTATGGTCGAGTAGGCCCCGAATTCGCACCAGACCTATAAATACCGTGAAGAGCGGCAAGACCCAGTAGAGCACAAAAAGTACTGAGGCGCCTGAAATCCACATGATGACTGCCGCAGCAGCCCACGTAACGAGCATACCCCGGCTGATTTTGAGCAATCCACTGCCCGTCTTCTGGCCGTCATGCCTGGTCTTGCGATTGAGACCTGTCAGATATTGCAGAACCTGAATCAGGTTTCGCGCGGCATAAAGATCTTTGGGCCGATTGCGCACAAAATCGGGATCGCGCTCTGTCAAAAGATGTTGGTGGTGTGCGAGATGAATCTGCCGAAAACTCTCAAAATGCATCAGTATCGGCCATGCGCAGAAGAATTTACAGAGCGCAACCCCAGCCGCCCGGTATTTTCCCGGAGGCCAATGGATAGCTTCGTGCGCGAGTACCCCCAGTGCGTGCTGGCGCGACGCAATAATAATGATTGCGAGGGTGCAGCCTGGAACTGAAAACCATCGTTCGCTCGCAGCGACGGAGCAACCAATTATCAACCAGTCGGTGGCAATTGCCAGAAGCGTTGACACGAATCTCATTGACGCATGTTTAAAATTCATGATCGAGCCACTCTCTGTCTTGAAGTACAAGAAGATCATTGGCGATGCGCGCACAAGAAAAACGCGGCCTGCGTATTGTAGTGCCGGTCTGGTTCTTCGATTAAGGGCTCGTCGATTGCCCGCGCTGCGAACGGAGCAATACCAATGCAACAGCAAAACTGATCAACGCGCCAAGAAATTCGCGTGTCAGTTCAATGTAGGGTTTGGCTGCAGACATCTGCGTCGTCAGAATATTCTCTCCCCCGGACCTCAGCCATTGCATCAGACCATCTGCGGTAATCGACATCTCTGTGAGCGCCATTCCGGTGATGATCCAAGCAAGGGTGTTTATGCGGCGTCTCATCAGCGCGGCTGCGCAGAGCAGCGATGAACTAGCATAGAGCAGAATCCAGTGCAGCGGGTCACGGTCGTTATACTGCAAGGCTGCCGCGAGCAAGAAATAGGCAGCAAGCAGCACCAGACCCAATTTGCGGATGTATAGGCGTGCTGATTGCATCGCACTGTTTAAGCCTCAACGCCATTTTGCCAAGCCAATTCTTATTTATTTGAAGGCATTGGCGGAAGGGCAGAGGCGCAACAGCACGCAGTCGCTGCATTTCGGCCTGCGGGCAATGCAGGTCTTGCGTCCGTGAAAAATTATGAGTAACGGCAGATCGCGCCAAAGCGTCTGCGGGAAAATCTGCATCAGTTCACGCTCTACGATAACCGCATTGTCACTTTCTGTCAGCCCCAGCAATCGGCAGATGCGCTTGACATGAGTGTCCACAGTGATTCCCGGCGCCTGGTGAAACGCCTCGGCCATAATGACGTTTGCCGTTTTTCGCCCGATTCCAGGCAGGCGGGTCAGCGTCTCAAAATCCGCTGGGATCTTGCCGTCATAGTCAGCTACCAGCAGTTGCGCCAGTGCCTGAATGTTTCTTGCTTTATTGCGAAAAAAACCGGTGCTGTAGATGAGCTTCTCAAGCTCTTCGATGCGCGCTCCGGCGAGCGCCGGCATATCAGGGAAACGGGCGAACAGTTCGGGAGTCACAAGGTTCACCCTCTCATCAGTGCATTGAGCCGAAAGAATGACCGCAACGGCCAGTTGTTCCGTCGTGGCGAACGTGAGAGGACAGGCCAGATCGCCAAACTCCTTCTTGAGTGCTTTGAAGATTCTCAGAACTCTGCTCTTGAGCTTCGGTTCAGCTTTCATGATCGAGCAGTTCGTAGACCCGTACCGGGTTCTTTTTACCCTTAACGCGCATTGTGTCGAGCTCTCGCGTTGGCATGTCTTTGGGCAGAACATTCAGCAAGGCCTCGCTGATAACAATGGGAGCCGAGAAGGTCGATGAAAGGCTCTCAATCCGCGAAGCGAGGTTCACTGTGTCACCGATGACCGTGCCCTCCCAGCGTTCGTTCTCGCCGATAGTGCCGAGGCGCACCGAGCCCGTATGGATACCAATGCCGATATCGATCGGCAGGTAATTTTGCGTCATTCGGTGCTCGTTGTATTTCTTGAGCTCAAGGCGCATGGCGAGTGCAGCCCGAGCAGCGCCGACGCTGCCTCCGTGCCCCTCGGCCCGCGCATCGATGCCATCCGTGGCAGCGCTGGCCATGGGGCCTCCATGACCATCGGCCATCGCGGGGACTCCATCCTTGGCGGCGCTGGCCCCGGGGCCTCCGTGCCCCTCGGTCTGAGGCGAAGAGGGCATCGTGCCCGCCTCAGACTTTGCACTTCCGTGTGCTTCAGGAAAAAGTGCCATGATCGCGTCGCCGATGAACTTATCAATGAAGCCGCCGTGTTCGCGAATTATCGGGCCCATGCGGCTCAGATATGAATTAAGAAAACGGAAACTTTGCTCAGGCGTCATCGATTCTGAGAGCGAGGTAAATTGTCTGATATCTGAAAAGAGTATCGTGATATCGCGTGTCGTCGATTTTCCGAGTTCAAGCCGGGTGAAATCTGATTCGCCCGCAAGCTCGAGAAACTTCTGCGGCACAAAGCGCTGAAAGGTGCGATTCATTTCGCGTTCGCGGTCGATGACCTGCTTTTGTGCTTTTTCTTTTTCGTCGCGCCAAATATTAATCTTATCGGCGAGCGCGAGGGAAAGCAAGATAACTTCGAGCGCCGAACCGATTTGCGCCGAATAGGTGCTGATGAACGAATAGTTGATCACTCCCAGATTGCGCAGCGTCAGAAACACGACGCCGGCGATCAGAGTAGAATAGGCGATCAGAAAATAGCGGGCAGTCTTAACCTTTTTCACATAAAGAGTGAGCGCCATCGCAAAAATCGCGAGCGCTGCTCCCGATCCCGTAAAAATACCTATGGTGATAAACAGGCGATAGGGCAGAAACGAACCGGTAATCAGCGAAACAAATGTCAGAAACGATAAAATACCTGCAAACTTGTATTGATTTGGCACGAGCGGCCGCGCCTGAAAGAACTGCGTTGCAAAAAGCAGCTGAAAGATGGTGGCCAGATGCAAAAACACCGGTAACAGGTATTTCGCGAGCCGGGGCGATTCGGGTAAAATTATTTCGTGGAAATATCCCCAAAGCGCGAACTGGAACAAAGCAAAAAACAGAATGTAAAAAACATAAAATGCATACGAACGCTCACGCGTCGAAGCGTAGAGAAACAGATTATAGAGTACCATGACAAGCATGATGCCGAAATAGAGCCCGAAAACGAGTTGTTCGATATGATCAACCCTATGAAACTGCGCTTCGTGCATGAGTTTGAGCGGCACAAGCATGCTGCCCTGGCTTTGCAAGCGCATGAGAATAATGCCACGCGTCGCTGCAGGTTCGTTGGCAGCACCGCGTTTTACGGTAACGGGAAATGGTTTATCAACGGTGACAGGGAAAACGAAATTGTGGTGGCTTAGCCCGCGCGAGCTTACCGGAAAATCGCGGCCGGTCAAGACGCTCTCGATAATCAGACCGCGCTCGCTCACGTAGCTGAACTGTATCTTGTCAATGAGCGCCGTGATCTCGAGCATGAGTGTGGCCTGCCGGTTTTCGCGCCAGGTGAAAGGGACTGCAACCCAGACGGCCTGGCCCGTGTAGCCGAGCGAGAGTCTCGCTGAATCAGATCTGGTGAAATGTCCGTTCTTCAGCAGTTCAAGCGCTTCGTGCGGCTGCTGTTCGTTGTATTCTTCGAAATAATAATAAACATGCCCCTTCAGATTATAGGTGCCCGTTTCGGCACTGTATTCTGAGAAATCAAGCGCAGGCGCAGCAGTGACCGTGATAAACGCAAATACAGTCACCAGCACGCGCATGCACGCTACTCATGAATGAATATGCTTGGTGTAAACGAAGTTTTCCGCCCGGGCATTTCTGCCCGTTGCTGACGGTGAAGGTCAGGTCTGGTCGAGAAAGTCTCTGAGCCGGCGCATGCGCGTCGGGGCCCTGAGGCGTCTGAGCGCTTTGGCTTCGATTTGCCGAATGCGCTCGCGCGTTACCTTAAAGACGTAACCCACCTCTTCGAGAGTGTGCGTATAGCCGTCGTCCAGGCCGAAGCGCATACGTATGACCTTTTGCTCGCGGGCGGGAAGGGTCGCCAGAACCTGCTTGAGCTGCTCAGCCAGAATTGACTGCGCCGTCGACTGAAGTGGGCTCGGAGCCTTTTTGTCTTCGACAAAGTCGCCCAGCTCTGAATCTTCGTCTTCACCCACAGGAGTTTCGAGCGATACCGGGTCTTTCGCGACCGATTTGACCTGTTTGACCTTGATGACAGGCCAGCCCAATCGTTCGCCGATCTCATCATCAGAAGGTTCGCGGCCGGTTTCTTGTAAAAAGATGCGCGCTTCGCGGTTCACCTTGTTGATCTGTTCGATCATGTGCGATGGTATGCGTATCGTGCGTGCCTGTTCTGAAAGCGCGCGCGTGATTGCCTGGCGAATCCACCAGGTGGCATAGGTCGAGAATTTGTAGCCTTTGCGATACTCAAATTTTTCGACTGCGCGCATGAGGCCGATATTGCCCTCTTGAATCAGATCGAAGAAGTGCATGCCGCGGTTCGCGAAACGTTTCGCGATCGAAACCACCAGACGCAGGTTCGCGTTGATGAGTTCTTTTTTGGCAGCATCGATTTCACGCTGGCCGCGGGCGATCTTTTCGCCCCAAAGCAGAATAATGAGGGTAGGCGAGCCAGCCTCTTGTTCCATGCGGCGCAGTTTGCGCTCGTTGTTACGAATATCTTTGATGATATTTTTGACGTCTTCAACGGTGCAACCGAGTTCACGCTCGACTATATGCAGATCTTCGTTGCGTTCAATGTAGCGGTTAAACGCTTTGATACCTTTGACATCGTGGCCATAACGCTCTTTGAGTTTCAAGAAGTGGCGCTTGATCTCTTTGATGCGAAAGACCATGCTCTTGATCTTGTTGACGTGCTTCTGCAGCTCTTTCTGTGAAACGCCGACGCGTATCACGTGCTCGGCCGCGAGGCCTTCGAGTTTCAGAATCTGCGCCCAGACTTCCTGGTGTTTCTTGCTCTTGTGCGTGTAGCGCTTAAGCTTCGCCTTCAGCGACGAAATCTGTTTGTCAAAATCGGTGACGGGTTTGATCTCGCGCAAGAATTTCTCGCGCAATTCTTTCTGCTCGTTCGTGCTGATATAATAGGTCTTTGAAGCGCGCGCAATGTCGGTGATGCGCAGCGTACCTTTGTCTATGCGGTTATACGCCTTGATAAAGGCGCTGCGCAGCAAAGATGACCGCAGCACGGCGTCTTCGATGATGTTCTCGCCGCCTTCAATGCGGCGCGCGAGTTCTACTTCTTTATCGCCCGAGATGAGCGAGATTTTACCAATTTCTTTCAGGTAAAGGCGAATAGGGTCGTCAGCGGCGCTTGCGCCCGCTGCGCCTGTCGATTTTTTCTTCTTCGCTGCGGCCGGCCGAAACTCGGGTTTTTGCAGCAGCAGCTGCAATGAATCGAGATCGTAGCCGCGCGTCAGCATCTGCATCGCGAGGTCTTGAATCGTCAGGGGTACTTTATTCTCGGGCTGCTTGATCTCATAACCCTGAGCCTTGAGTTCGGCAACAAGCGCCTTGGGTACTTTCTGTTCGCCGAGAGAACCGAAGTTTCCGGGAACGACAGCCGAAGAGGTATCACCCCGGCGACCGACCTGTTTCTTTTCGTACTCCTCAACGATCTCTATACCATACTGGTTGAGCAGAATGAAGACGTCGTCGATCTTGTCTGAGTTGGTCAGTTTTTCGGGTAAGATGTCGTTGATCTCATCGTACGTGATCTCACCGTTGGCTTTGCCGATGTGAATGATTTTCTGTATTTCCGGAAGTTGTTCGAGTTCCACTAAAGCCCCTTTCTATGAATGCGCCGCAAGAAACATGCCATATCTAGTATCGGGAACCTGTCACGGCCAAGTTTACCCCACACGCCAATAATTGATTATGAGACGGCGCGTAAAGCGATGTCTCCGCTTCGGTGACGGCGCGTAAAGCATGTGCCAATAATCTCGCAAACCCGAAGGGTTTGCAAGATTATTGGCACTTTATTAGGCTTTACGCATGCGCCAAAAACGCAGCGAATGCCAGGCCGCCACGCCGAAACAGAGCGCTGAAATCCATGGTAAATGCAGGCTTCGGCCAAGCGTCACATCGCCCCCGGGAGGATTATCAGCAGACATGGCAATTATGCCCAAAAACAGCGCCACGAGGGGGATCCACAGTTTCCAGACCGGTTCAGCCGGTTTCTGGTTCACCGTCTTTTCGATCATTTCAATCTGGAACTTGCCGCTCGAAACCATGCCGAGGGTCTTCAGCAGCGTTGCCGGGGCCTGTTCAATAAAGTCGAGGTAGTCGGGCAGAGCACGCAAAATGGGTTTTGCCATGCGCGCGGGTGAGATGCGCCCGATAAAAATTTCGCTCATCATGGGTAGCGAGACCTTGGCGAGGTCCATTTTGGGGTCGAGAATATAGCCTACCGCTTCAATGGTGACAATTGCCTTGATCGCGAGCATGATGTCTTTATTGAAGTAGAGTTTATAGCGCGCGCCCATGTTCATCGAGTTCAGAATCAGTTTGCCGAGCGAATAGTTCTTGAACCCGGCGCCGATCCAACGTTTGCCGATCTCTTCGATTTCAGCGCGAAATCCGGCTATATCTGAATGCGGGGTCGTTTCGGTGAGACCCACCATGTATTTTGACGCGGTTTCATAGTCGCGGATGATGAGGTAATAATAATACAAGAACATCGCATTCATCGTCTTCTGCGTGAACTGGCCGATCATGCCAAGGTCGATCATGCAGAATTTTTCGGTACCAACGATAAAAATATTGCCCGGGTGCGGGTCACCGTGAAAGAAACCATCGACAAAAAGCTGCTTGATGACGACCTTTGCACCGAGCGCGGCGACGCGCGGCCCGTTGATGCCGAGCTTCTTCAGCTTTTCAGTATCGTCGGGTTTTACTCCTTCGATAAATTCAAGCGTCAACACACGTTTGGTCGTGTATTCCCAGTAGATTTTGGGTAGAATCACGTCGTGTTCGTCTTTGAAGTTCTCACGAAAGATGTCAGCGTGTTTGCCTTCTTGCGTGAAGTCGAGTTCTTTCATCGTGTAGTCAGAGAACTCTTGAATGAGTTTCTGTGGCTGAAAGTCTTGAATGTACGGAATCTGCTGCAATACCCACGCAAGGCGCTGCATGATGCGCAGGTCACTCGTCATTATCGGAATTATACCCGGGCGCTGCACTTTGACGACGACCTTCTGCCCGTTTCTGAGGTATGCGATGTGCGCCTGTGCAAGCGAAGCGGCACCAACGGGTTTAGGAGCGAACTCTTTAAAGATATGCCGCAGCGGAACGTTAAACTCGCCTTCTACGACTTTTTTCGCTTCTTCGTACGTAATCGGTGGAACTTTGGTCTGCAGGTTTCTGAGTTCGTAGGTGATGCGGCGGGGTAGCAGGTCTTCTCGAAGCGACAGAATCTGCCCGAGTTTGACATACGTTGGCCCGAGGCGTTCGATAGTTTGCCTGAGCCGAACGGGAAAACGGATAATACCGGCGGGCCTGCGCAGCACGAGGCGAATAACGATCGCGACCATACGCCGCGCGAAAGAACGCCGGCGCAGACCGCGCGGGCGGTAGAGGCTCGATACAAGCAGGTCGAGCGCAAACTGCACAAGGATCGAAGTGACCGAGAGCAAGCGTCGTATTTCAGCGTAGGTCTTGAGATTCATGCAGCGACTAGCAGCTTTTTATTTAAGAGCGACCGAGACAACAAAATTTCCAATCAGAGTGACGCTGTCTCTTCTTCGCCGGTCGCGTGCCGCGCGAAGCGACCCCGGTCTTTGCCGTGCACTGGTTCGCTGCTCGGCCACGGCCAGCCACCGAAACGCGTGCGCTGGTAATCGGCAAAAGCCTGTTCTATCTCTTGCCGCGTATTCATCACAAAGGGCCCGTATTGCACGACCGGCTCTTCGATCGGGTAGCCTTGCAGTAGCAGCAGCTTTCCGGGTTTGTCTCCGTTGACAATCCGCAGATCTTTTCCCGGGTTCAGCCTGAGTCCCTGACCGCTCGCCACCGGGGTGCCGTCGAAGCTCGCATTACTGCCCGAATAAAAATACAAAAACCGGTTCGCCTTCACCTCGCTGGCCGGCAGTTGCCAGCTGCCGTTTGCAGCGATTTCGATATGCCAGATTGCGACCGCGTTTTTGGCGTCTGCAGCCCACGAATCGGGCGGGGGAGAAGCGGCTTTCGTTTCGGCGTATTGGCCTGCGATGACTTCGACTCGCGTATTAATGCCCTTATCGTCGGCCACATCAACAACCGGAATCTGGTTTTTCCATAGCATTTTGAAGTGTGGTTTCACGAACTTATTCGCGCGTGGCAGGTTGAGCCAG
The DNA here is from genome assembly GCA_942492915.1 of uncultured Leptospiraceae bacterium. Classification (GTDB taxonomy): domain Bacteria; phylum Spirochaetota; class Leptospiria; order Turneriellales; family Turneriellaceae; genus Turneriella. The sequence goes on along the minus strand of OW818662.1, from coordinate 1,821,955 downwards.
ATCTGAAAAAGCTCAAGCGTGTTACCTTGCTTGTCATCGAGCAGCGGAAACATTTCTGCATGCTGCACTCCCGCGCCGGCGGTCATCCACTGCACGTCACCCGAGCCGTAGCGTCCTGCGGCTCCCATTGAGTCGGAGTGATCGACGAACCCGCTGCGCACCACGGTTATCGTTTCAAAACCACGGTGCGGGTGCCCCGGAAAACCCGGAATCTTTTCGCCGTGGTACATGCGCCATCCGTCCCTGACGGTGAAATCCTGCCCGATGTCGCGACCAGCCAGAGATGCCGATGGGCCGAGTACAGGGTTACCCTGCGGGTATTTGTCGAGGTGGTGTACGCAGAACAGAAACGGATCTGCGGTTTCCCATTGAAACCCCAGTGGGCGGATATCTAAGATTGCTGAAGCTGAACCTGACTGCATGATACTTTTCCCTGCGTTGCCGCGCTTTTTCCAGAGCGACGAGAGCGCGTACGCACCGCCGCCGATGACGCCCGCTGCCGTTGCTAATGCCGCGAGAAACCTGCGGCGTGTTATACCTGACTCAGGCATCTGCGCTGAATGTAATGCGCACGGCAGCGCGCAGCCAAAAATCACGCGGGCCTAATCGCGGCGCAAATAAATCCGCATGCCCGAGCGGGGCGTCATGCGCCTGCAGCGAAAGACACTGCACGATTGACGCCATGTTGCACCGCCCCGAAAGAACGGCATGGCAGACCGTTACGGAGCGCTGAAACACATTGAGACGCTCGACCCTGAAAAAGATGCGCACCAGATCGTTGCGGTTTCGAGCGCGTTCGATTTCGCGCAGGATATGGAAATCTCGCTGGGCCTTGCCTTCTTCAGAACATTTGCCGTGCCTTCGATCGCGCGCCTGCTCGACGAGACCAAACAGTTTGAAAACTTCGGACAAAAGCGCTACGATGACACCGCGTTGCTGCTCGCCGAATTCCTGGAGAACGGCCTCGACAGTGATCGCGGCCGCGAAGCGATTCGGCGCATGAACCAGATTCACGCGCAATACGACATTGCGAATGATGACTTCGTCTACACTCTGACCACGTTCATTTTTGAACCGATTCGGTGGATTGACCGATTTGGGTGGCGGCCCCTTTCTGAAAAAGAAAAACTTGCCGCCTTTTATATGTGGCGGCGCGTCGGGCAGATGATGGGGCTGCGCGAGTTACCCACGACCTATGAAGCGATGGAAGAATTCAACCGGCATTATGAAAGGGAGAATTTTCGTTTTTCAGCCGCTTCAGAGCGCGTGAGCAGGGCGACGCTTAAGGTTCTTGTGGGCTTCTTGCCCCGACTCCCGTTCGTCGGCGATCTTGCGTGCCAGGGGGTTTATGCGCTGCTCGACGAGCCCTTGAGGCGAGCGGTCGGTTTTCCTGCGGCGCACCCTCTCGTGCAGACTGCGGTGGATAACGCGTTTAAGGCACGCGCTCTGGCCTTGAAATACCTGGGGCCCGTGACAACCGAACCTCAATACGTGACGAAGCGAAAGTTTGCGACGTATCCCAACGGGTACACGATTGCCGATCTGGGACCAAAAACCAAGGCCGGCAAAGTATCGCAGATCGCCGGATAAAGCTCCGTGCCCGGCGCGTTGTGCACTTAAGGTCGGTGATTCAAGTGATATAGCGCAAATACTTGCACTTGACAGATTGAATTTATTCCCGGGTCACTCACGTCTCCCATGGAAACCCCTGAATTTATAACAAACCAGCGCCTGATTGCGTGGGTTGAGGCAATGGCCAACCTGACGCAACCCGAATCGATCCATTTTTGTGACGGATCTGACGAAGAATACGACCGTCTCTGCGCCGAAATGGTCGCAAAGGGTACGCTGAAAAGGCTGAACCCGGTGAAGCGCCCCAACAGCTATCTGGCGTGGTCAGACCCGTCCGACGTTGCGCGCGTCGAAGACAGAACGTATATCTGCAGCAAGCGCGCGGCCGATGCCGGCCCGACGAACAACTGGGTCGAACCGAGCCAGATGAAACACAAGCTCAACAACCTCTTTAATGGCTGCATGCGCGGACGCACCATGTACGTTGTGCCCTTTTGCATGGGGCCGCTCAGTTCAGAGATGTCTCTCTATGGTGTTCAAATCACCGATTCACCTTATGCCGTCGTGAGCATGAAGATCATGACGCGTATGGGCAAAGGTGCCCTTGAAGCGATCGGGAACAAGAACTTTGTCCCGTGCATGCATTCGGTAGGCGCACCGCTCGCACCCGGCCAGAAAGACGTAGCGTGGCCCTGCAACAAAGACGACAAGTATATCGTGCACTTTCCCGAAGAGCGTGCAATCTGGTCTTATGGCTCGGGCTATGGCGGCAATGCGCTGCTCGGCAAAAAATGCCTTGCGCTGCGTATCGCGTCTGTGATCGGACGCGACGAGGGCTGGCTTGCAGAGCATATGCTGATTCTGGGCATGGAAAAACCAGACGGCGAAAAAACCTACGTTGCGGCGGCTTTCCCTTCTGCCTGCGGCAAAACAAACTTTGCGATGATGATACCGCCCGAAAATTACAAGGGCTATAAGGTCACGACAGTCGGCGATGACATCGCTTGGATCTATCCGGCGCCAGACGGCGGCCTCGTCGCAATTAACCCCGAAGCGGGTTATTTTGGCGTTCTGCCCGGAACCTCAAAAGAGTCGAACCGCAACGCGATGGAAGTCATCAGCAAGAATACAATTTTTACCAATGTCGCCCTCACGCAAGACGGCGATGTGTGGTGGGAAGGCATGACCAAAGAAGTCCCCGAAGGCATCACCGATTGGACAGGTCAGGCGTGGACACCGGATTGCGGTCGCAAGGCTGCGCATCCAAACGCGCGTTTTACATCTCCGGCGACGCAGAACCCCGCGATAGACAAAGAATTTGATAACCCGCATGGTGTGAAAATCAGCGCCTTTGTCTTCGGCGGCCGCCGCTCGACGACGGTACCGCTCGTCTTTCAGGCGGTTAACTGGAATCACGGTGTATATTTCGCAGCTACGATTGGCTCAGAAATGACAGCCGCTGCTGCCGGCACGATAGGCCAGGTTCGCCGTGACCCCTTTGCGATGATACCTTTCTGCGGCTATCACATGGCGGACTATTTCAACCATTGGCTGCAGATGGGCCGCAACCTTGGCAACCCGCCGCGTATGTTTTTCGTGAACTGGTTCAGAAAAGACAAAGACGGCAACTTCATCTGGCCGGGTTTCGGCGAAAACATGCGCGTGCTCGAGTGGATCGTCGAGCGCGTACACGGCAAAGGCATGGCAACAGAAAGCCCACTCGGCTGGATGCCGCGTTACGAAGAGATGGACTGGGAAGGTATGAAGTTCACGCACGAACAGTTCAACGATCTCATGACGATCGACACAAACCTCTACAAAGCAGAAGTTCTGCAGCACGAAGAGTTTTTTGACCGCATCTATGACAAGTTGCCCAAAGAACTTTTCTTCATCAGGCAGCTGCTGCTTTCGAGTCTGTGGCGTTCGGGTGACAAGTGGCTCGTTGGCAGCCAGCCGAGTGTGCCGACGCACACGACCAGCGGTTTCTGATGCTAATCCCGTGCGCCGGGTGCGCACGGGATGCCAATACACCCAGATAGATTTACCGTTGCCGCGTTCAGGCGATTCTGCAAATTGTATTGCATGCGCGTGCGATACGTTCTGATACTATTCTTCTTTTTGTTTTCTGCGGCAGGCTGCCGACGCGAAGTCTCACACAGTTTTGCGGCGCACTGGCAGGCGCTGCCCGCCGAGTTGCAGGGCGAAGTGCAGGGCATGCCCGGCCACTGGTCATCCGTTGGCTCTGGTGGCGCGGTTTCGAGCGCGAATGCTCTCGCCACAGAGGCGGGCGTCGAAATTCTTGGACGTGGTGGCAACGCCGTCGATGCAGCGCTTGCGGTGCAGTGGGTTCTGTCAGTGGTTGAGCCGCAGTCGTCTGGTTTGGGCGGTGGCGGATTTATGCTCATTTACAAATCGGCCACACAGAATGCGGTGGCGCTCGATGCGCGCGAAGAGTTGCCGGCCAATGCACCTGCAGACCTGTTTCGCGATGCAGCCGGGAAACCTTTACCCTTCGCTGAGCGCATTCGCGGAGCCCGCGCCGTCGGCGTGCCGGGCACCGTTGCGCTCTTGGAATACGCACACTCGCATTTGGGTTCAGGTAAGGTGACATTTGCTGAGACCCTTGCGCGTGCGATCTTTCTTGCAGAAAACGGAATTCGGGTTTCTCCGCGGCTTAGCCAGGCGATGCAGCTCAGTCGTGAACGGCTGATTGCGCAGAACGGTAACAATCCTTATCTTAAGGGCGAGCAGCCATACAAGATCGGTGAAGTGCTGTATCAAAGCGATCTTGCGGACACGCTGCGCCTCATCGCGAGTGAAGGCGCAAAGGTGTTTTACAACGGTAGCATCGCGCGCGATATTGTGGCGACGACCTCGGCGAATCGAACCTACGCCTCACGCATGAGTCTCGCCGATCTGGCTGCCTACCGCGTGGTAGAACGCAGGCCCGTAACACAGACGATTCGCGCCGCGACGCTGTACTCTGTCGGTGCACCGACATCGGGGGCGACGCTGCTTAAGACGTTGGCCACGGCACGGCTAACAGCTGGTAAAAATGATCCGCAGGGGCTTCTGCCCGAACTTCTGCGAGCGGGCAAAGTAGCATTTGCTGAGCGCGAGCGCACACTCGAAGACCCTGATTCTACCGGCGGCGCCGGCGCCGGCGGTGGCGGTAACGAGGCGCACAATACCACGCATATCTCCGTCATTGACCGTGAGGGCAATGCGGTGAGCTACACCTCGTCGGTTGAGACGAGTATGGGGTCGGCGCTTGTGGTGCGGGGCCGTGGCTTTGTGCTCAACAACCAGCTCAGCGATTTCGCGGCCGAAGCGGGCGTCGTCAATGCGGTGGCGCCCGGCAGGCGAGAGCGCAAAACCGCGCTCAATGCTTCTGCCCGCGAAACCTACGGGAGCAAGAGGCCGAAAAGTTCGATGGCGCCGCTCTTGATCGTGCGCCGCGATGGTTCGGTCACTGCGCTTGGCAGTCCGGGCGGGCCGACAATTGTCGGTACCGTCGCAGCTGTTGCGGCTCAACTGCTGCTCGGCGCCGAACTGCAACAAGCCGTGAACGCTCCGCGCGCGGTGATGATGCCGCACGGTAAGGCGCTCGTCGAACTGCCGCTACGCCGCGAGCAAAATTTTCTGCAGGCGCTGAAGGCAGCAGGCATCGAGGCCGATTTGCGCCGGCGTGTAATCTCGCTTGGGTCGGTGCAGGCTGTTGCTTACGATGCCAAAACCAAAAAATTTACCGCGTCGTCTGATCTCAGGCGCGAAGGTTTGGGGCTCGTTGTGGCGCCCGAGGCAGACTAAATGATGTCATTTGCCGACTACGCGGTTATCGCGGCCTATTTTCTTCTGACCTTCGTTGTGGGCGCACTGGCGCTGCGTAGAAAAAATGAATCGAAAGAAGACTACTTCTTGTCGGGTCGCAGTTTGCCCTGGCATCTCGCCGGGCTCTCGATGGTCGCGACGACTTTTGCGGCCGACACCCCCCTCGCAGTTACAGGCATCACTCTCGGGCAGGGTATCGCCGGCAATTTTCTCTGGCTGTCGCTGATCCCTTCGGGACTTTTGACGGCAGTCGTTTACGCAAGGCTGTGGCGAAGGTCAGATGCCATAACCGATGCGGAGTTCGCAACGTTACGTTACCCGGGTAAAAGCGCCGTGTTTTTGCGCAAGTTTCGCGCAATCTATCTCGCAGTACCCGTGAATCTCATTATTATGGGGTGGGTGACAACAGGTATGGCAAAAGTGCTCGGAGTTTTTCTCGATTATCCCGCGTGGATCATGCTCACCGGCCTCTACGCGGTGACGGTGCTCTACATTATTTTTTCAGGTCTGTGGGGAGTCGTCGTCACCGATGTGCTGCAGTTCTTCATTGCGATGGTGAGCTGTATTGTGCTCGCGGTGGTTTCGGTCGATCAGGCGGGCGGTCTTGCAGCAATGTGGAGCAAAGCCGCGACGCAGCTGCCGGCCGGTCACACCGAGATCTATCCCTGGTATTTTTCAGGGCCCGTGTATGTCGTGGTCGTCTGGCTCGGCGTGCAGTGGTGGGCTTCGTGGTATCCCGGTTTTGAACCGGGGGGTGGTGGTTACGTTGTGCAGCGGTTGCTCTCAACAAAAAACGAAAACCATGCGGTGGGTGCATCCTTATTATTTAACGTACTGCATTTCGTCGTCAGGCCCTGGCCGTGGATTTTGACGGCCATCGCCGCCGCGGTCGCATTACCCCAGGCGCAAGATCACGAGCTGATGTTTCCGCGCGCCATCGCCGCGTGGCTGCCAGCGGGACTCAAGGGACTCATGATTGCTGCCTTTCTTGCAGCCTTCATGTCGACGATCGCGACGCACCTCAATTGGGGCGCGTCATACCTGATCAGCGATGTGCTTCCCGGCAGTCGCTGGCAGCTGAAAACCCGCCGCGGCGAGATTATCGCATCGCGTCTCGCGATCGTGGCACTGGCGATCGGTGCGATTGCTGTGTCGCGCATGATGGAATCGGTGCGCCAGGGATGGGAACTGATTCTGATGCTTTCTGCAGGTACCGGGCCTGTCTATCTGGTGCGGTGGTATTGGCGGCGTATGCGCGCCGCGAGCGAAATCAGCGCGATGTGCACCTCTTTTGCTTTTTCGCTGATTCTTTCACAGACGAATCTTGCACAAGAGATAAAACTCTGCATTGTCGCAGTCGCCACCTCAGCTGTCTGGGTTTCACTGACCCTTGTCTTGCCAGCCGAGAACAGCGCGATCTGGCTGAAATTCAACGAAAAGGTAAAGCCCCGCGCGTGGAGCGCCATTGACATTCTGACATTTTTTACGTCGGTGGCCGTGACGTACGCCGCTTTTTTCACAATCGGTGAGTTGCTTAAACAGAGTTATGCTGCTGCGCTCACCAACGCGTCCATCGCGGTGGTCGGGTGTGTCGTAATTTTTGCTCTTCTGCGGCGACGCAGCGTTAATTCAGCATGACGCTTTTGTGTGTTCGGGCGAAATAGCGAAAAATGCCGCCTTTCTCGATGAGGCATTTGCGCCAAAGGTCGTACCCGTCGTGGTGAAAAATCAGGTCAGCGCGTGCTTCGAGTACGAACCAGCTCTGCGTGCGCAGTTCGTATTCAAGCTGGCCCGTCGCCCAGCCGGCATAACCCGCAAAGCGGCGGTAGGCCCTGTCGCCTGCCGCGAGTTCAGTGAGAAGATCGTCTGAACTTTCAAAATAGACGGAATCAATCACTTCGTTGCTGCTGGCTAGGTCGCCTGCATTGTGCAGCAGCGAACGTTGGTCAGGGTCTACCGGGCCGCCTTTATAGAGGGGGTGCCGCCGCCCTCCGTCTCCGGGCAACGGATGGTTGAGTACGATACCCAGCGAGCCGCGGCTGTCGTGGTCAATAATCAGCACAACGCTGCGGTTGAAGCTGCCGTCGAGAATCGCCGAACTCGCGACGATGAGCTTTCCCTTCAGGGCCAGTTCGTCAGCCATGGGTCGATTTGAGCTGCTCGGTCAGCGCCAATTGAATATATTGGTTCAGAGCGCGCGTGTCTGCCGCATCGTTGCCGTACTTGCGCACGAGATGCGTGGCTGCGTTTCCGATTTCGGTACTGAGAAAACTCTGCGTTATTTCGGGTAGCTTGCGCGTCATGGAATACAGCCGCTTTGCCCGTTGCACGACCTCGCCGTCAACTCTTTCCTGAAGTTGGCGGCGTGCATCGCCGAGCTTGATATTCCAGAGATCGTTGTATTTCTGCAGCATTTCCATCGTGCCTTTTTCTCCGATCAGACGCGTTTCAACCATGTGCAAGGCGCGGTGCCAGTCTGTATCACGCGCGGCCACGGGAGTAGAGGCGCCGTTCTGTTCTGGCTTTGAGGGCGCTTCGATGGGCACAGCAACGAAGCCAAAAAGCGCCGCAAGCCACCTTAGCAGAGGATAGCGGTACAAGAACGGTAATTCTGCCCGCACCTGAGCGTAAATTTCACGCCGATTAAGCTCGAGCAGTACATGCACAGGCTTGAAGATCACGCGATTCGTGATAATGAAATAGCGGTCTTGCAAACCGGCGCTGACCGGGTGCCTGCTGACCACATGGAACGCGTTGATGATCGCCTGTGGGTTCTGTAGCATCGTGGTAAAAACAGGTTCGTGTGACTTAATATATTTGTCCACGTCTTCTGAAAAGAACTCGTCGAATTCCATTGAAGATCGGCTCTCATTCTTCAGCATCAGTGCATACCACATCTTGCGAAAACGCGCAAGTAATTCAGCTTTTACGCGTTTGCGTTCTGATTCAAAAAAGATCAGTACAGCTTCTCGATGGATAAAAAACTCCTCATCATTCATGCGAAATCTGAGCAACGCCGGCAAGAGCTCGCGCTCGTCGGCTTGAAAAACCGTATGCTCTGCAAGCATCTCTTGCACAATGACTTCGATTTCGCTTTGGTTTAAGAGCGAGGCCATGATTTCGAGCCCCGAAGAACCTTTGACAACTTTCTGTATGATGTTTTCGCGGTTCAGCAGCGCAGGGTAATCAGCCATCATGTTGAGCAGCTTCTGCCCGTTTTCGCGCAGCCGTTCGTGGTTGTTTTTCTCAGATTCGAGCCACGCTTCGTACCCTTTAAACCCTTCGACGAGCCGCGCAGCCTGCAGCAGCGTGTTCATGCCTCTTTTGTCTTTATCGATCAGAAAGTAGGCCGCGAGACGATTGGCCACGTTCACGAAATATTGTGGAATTTCTGTTTCCTGATGGGACAGAATTCGGGTTATGCGATCGACGCTGGTGGTCTTCTGCGGCATGATATTCTGCATATCTTTGACGAGGTCTTCGCCTAATCGGTTCTGCGCCGAAACCATGATTGTATTTCTGAGCTTCAGCAGGCTCACTTCGAGCAGAATATCCAATGTCGATGCGGTCACGCAGACAGCTTGCGAAACCTCGCTAAAGCGAAAGACAATGAGCCGCTTTTCTTCTTTCAGGCGGTGGTTGGTGCCCGAGCTGATTTCCCCGACTGGGACGACGACATGGTTCTGCGGCAATAGAAACTTCTGCAGCATCTCTTCGTCAGGGAAAGGCAATGCCGCGTTCGACATCATCTGCGCGTAATAGTCTTCGATGAGCAGACTTACCGGATCGGTCAGACGAATGCGCAGCACTTCGCCGCCTTCGATGTCCATCTCGATGAATTTTTTGTCGCGCAAAGCAAATGCCGTCTGTGAGATCAGGCGTCTGACATTGGGCAGGGTCTTCAGCTTTGCGAGGTTTTCGTCCTGGCCGCGGCTTATCAGAAAGTCAGTGATACGCGCGGAAGAAAATGAGATGGTATCGTTTTCGTGCGCGTACCGTGCGTACGATTCGAGCATCAGCAGTTCGTCTTCCATGAGCGGAATCGCGCGTGCAAAATCGCGAAATTCCTGACTCTCCAGGTCGACGTAGAAGGGCGCAGTTTCTGAGGCCACGTCTTTTATTATCGGCCTATTTCGCGAACCTGTTCAGCAACTTCGATGCCTTTTGCAATAACCCGGGCCGCCTGCCTGGTCACGCCTGCATAAACTGTGTTTCGAGCAGGTAAACACCAGGTTTGGCAAAATCTGCCCAGCCGAGAATACGCGAAAGACCCAGGGGAATCAGAGAGCGGGAGATCAACGGTTCTTTGACGCCCGGCATGATCACCAGGTCGATACTTTCGTCGATACTCAGGCCAAGTTTTGTTTTGAGGGCCAGCAGCGTCTGGGTGATACCTCCGGCTGCATCGATAAGGCCGTTTTTCCCGGCGCGGTCACCTGAATAAACTCTGCCTGAAGCCAGCGATCGCACAGTCTCAGCGTTCATGTTGCGGCCGATTGCCACATCGCGGATAAACTGCGTGTAGATTTCCTGCATGTTCACGCTGATCATTTTTCTGTTGGCCGCGCTGTAGTCAGAAAACGCTGAGAACACCGGTGAAGGATTGTTTTTGGGCGCCTTGTCTATGGTAATTCCCCACTTATTGAGCAGCGGCGCGACGTTGAATTTGCCGCCGACCACGCCGATCGAACCCGTAATCGTCATCGGCGTCGAATAGACGGTGGTGCCGGCGGCTGAGAGGTAATATCCTCCCGAGGCGGCGACGTTTCCCTGTGAAACATACATCGGTATATGTTTTGGTTCTTTTTCGCCGAGGCGCGTGCGCCCTGTCGCAAGCATCCACTCACGCCACAGCAGCTGCGAAACCGTTGCTGAGCCACCCGGGCTGTTGATGCGCAAGAGCGCTGCATCGACGCGCTGGTCTTTCAACACGGAGCCGACGGTACTATAGTCGCGCCAGTTTATCGTTCCGGGGCGGGGCTCGGTACTTTCGACGATGTTCCCTTCGGCGACAAGCAGCGCGATTCGTTTGCGCCGGCGAAATGCCATGAGCGGAAACTTGCTGCGGCGAAAGATTTTCAGCGCGGCGTAGAGGTCAATGACGCGCCACTTTTTCGCGACCGCCTCTGCATGCTGAAACTCCGTAAGTCCGCAGATGCCGTCGATGAGGCCTGCGTCGAGAGCCATTGCGGCCGAATAGAGGCCATCGTTCTTCTTGCGGGAAAGTTTTCCCGTTTTGCTATTGATCGCCAGCCAGAACTGCTGTTCCAGATCGGCGATCAACTCTTCGGACTGCTTGCGCGCCTGCGGTGACATGCCCTTGCGCGTAAAAATTTCTGCGGCGCTCTTGAATTCACCGACTGACAAGAATTGAGGACGAACACCCAACTTGGCAAGCAACGACTGTACAAATACCGATTCGCTGGTGAAGGCGGTGAGGTCAAACGTGGCGCTCTCGGGTGAAAAAACACGATCACACGCCGAGGCGATAAAGAGAGACGAGCGCGAATCACTCAGCAGGTACGCGTGAGTTTCTACCCCGGCGGATTTTAATGCCTGCAGCAGACTGCGCACCTCCCATGCCTGCGCCCAGCCGAGATTGTTTGCTTCGATGGTGATACGGGCTCTTTTTACCCGAAGTTTTGCCGTACGAGATGCTGTTATCAGGTTCTGCAAATCGAGCGCTAGCAAATAGAATCGATCCCGCGCTGGTTTGACATAAGCCCATAGGCCGTGCGATAGCGGCGCTTCTGAATATTCGCCCCTGATATCGATTTCAACGATCAGATCGCGGTGCAGGCTTCGTGCTCGCAGGTATATAAAGGCGATCAGCCGAAACGGCCAGATCAGCAAGAGCCAGAATATTCGAAGCATCGCGTAGTGCACCTGACGCCGCGTTGCGGCGCAAACAAGAAAACAACTTTCGATTTTACAGGAAATTTCTGCAGCTACAGTCGCTTCAGCAAAATCGGTCGGATACCGATATTGAAAAAGATAGCCGCCGCAACTCGGCTCTGAACGGTCGCCCGCACTATGCCCCGATTTCTCCAATATCTGCGCCTTACATGCTTTCAACAATCAGCCCTTGTGGCGATTCTTGTGGGTTTTATCAGTTGCGCGGGCAAAGCGACCAGATCGGGGGCGGGGGCACCGAAAAGTACCGCGATCATCGAAAAAAATGTGGCAACCTTTCCCGAAGGGGCAGACAGAAGCGCCGCGCAGCTCAAAAAATTCACGCACGAAAATCTCACGCTGCTTGCCTGGTCGCGTGATTTTGCACGCGGCAGTGCAATTCTGCTCGAAATTGAATCGTCAGATTCGCTGAACGAAGTCAGGCTTGCCGTGAACGGCAAAGAACTGCACCTTACGCCCGGCGACAATTGTATGTTTGCGATTTATGCCAATTCACCTGACAGCCAGCGTAAAGAAAACAAGATTCAGGTAATGCGCGGTGCCACGGCGCTCACAGAGTTTCAGTTGCCGGTCGTGAAAAAAGAATACCCGGTCGCGGTGTCGAAAATGAACGTGCAGAACTTCTCAAACCAAAGCAAGCCGATGTCGCAGAAGACGATCGATTGGATAGAAGAGGGACGTAAGAAGAAACTGAAGGCCTTTGTTTCGGCCGAAAAGAACTTTCTCACCAGCGACCTGCGTTACCCGCGCGATGAGCACAAAATTACCTCCCCCTTCTTTATTAAGCGCATCTACGAGCGCTTCAAAGTCGTCAAAGGCAAGAAAACCAAACTGAAGGGTAAAACGTCGTACCACGGAGGCACCGACCTCAAAGGCCTTACGGGGGCACCGATCTTTGCGATCGCTAACGGCGTCGTAACGCTCGCCGAGCACCTCTACTACGACGGGAAGGTCGTCATGATCGACCACGGGAACGGCATCATCAGCGGCTACCTGCACCAAAGCGAACTTCTCGTCAAAGAGGGTGACCAGGTCAAGGCGGGCCAGCAGATCGGCCGCACAGGCGACACCGGCATGGTCACTGGGCCCCACCTGCACATTTTTCTGAGCGTACATGGCATCAAGGCCGACCCGTTGAGTCTTCTCGTTCTGCCGATACGAGCGCGCAACTGAAGTGGACCTTTTAGATGCACGAGCCGTTGCACTCTTCGCGATTGGCCTCTTTTGTCTCACCGTCGGAGTTCTGCTTGGTATGCGCGTTGCCCGCTTCAGGGCAGAGAACGCATATGTCGAAATTCTGCGGCAAAAAGAAATCGAATGGGGCCAGGGCGAAGAGCAGCGCCGAAAGTCGGCTATCGCGCATTCGCGGCAGATTATTGGCGGTCATTTCGGCGAACAGCTGGCGCCATACCTGCCAGATTTTCCGTTTGACCCGACAGAAGCACGCTTTGTCGGCAAGCCCGTGGATTTTGTCGTCTTCAACGGCCTTGCGCGCGGGGATGTCAGCGAAATCGTGTTCGTAGAAGTGAAGTCGGGCGGCAGCAAAATGAACCGCAATGAAGCTTCAGTCAAAGCAGCCGTGGTCGAAAAGCGGGTGCGCTTTGCTGAATACCGTGTCCCGCACGATTTGACGCGCGAGCGCTAAACTACCGCTAGAATTGCGCCGCGCACCGTTGTATAGACATTTTGAAGCGGCAGGCCGCGTTCTATTTCGAAAGTGATCGTCGGCACTTTGCGCTCCCAGCCCGAATACGTGCCGAGCGAACCTGGTGTAGGGTAACCGATGTCTTCGGTAATCTCGTACGCGAGCGCCGCGTGCATGCGCGCTGCGTAACTGTGGGCCGGCCCGTTCACATTGAACATCGGTTTCCACGAATGCAGTGAAACGATAAATTCTGGCTTGAAATCTTCGAGTACATTCATCAGCAGTCGTGTTTCGGGTTCTGACGCCGCAGACGGCCCTGAATAGTATTTTTCAGAAGGGTCGTTTTGTTTCCAGTCGGCGGTAGGCATGTTACGGTTAAGATCCACACCATTGCCATTGTGCCGTGAAAACTTCAAAAAACCGTCAGGGTTGAGTATGGGAATAAAGTAAACGTCACGGTCAGAGGTTAGTGCACGGCCTCGCAGAAAAAACTCTTCGTGGAAACCGCGTGTCGCCGCAATACCTTCGGTTTCGTTGCCGTGCACGCCGCCGATGAAGAGCACGCGTTCGCCTTTGCCTTTAAAGTGTTTGCCCCAGATCGGGTTACCGGCTGCCGAGCTGCCGATGCTGCCAAGGTCATGAAACTCATGCAAAATCGTGCCTGGGTCAGAGTATTGTTCTGAAGGTTTGACTTCATCTGCCATAATAGTTACCTCAGGCGTGCAGGGTGCCGACGGCCTTCGCCGCCTGCGCATTGCGAAACGTATTGAAGAGCAACATCGCAATGGTCATCGGGCCAACGCCTCCCGGTACGGGAGTGTAAAAACTTGCCCGATCGGCAACCGGTGCCAGATCGAGATCGCCGGTGACCTTGCCGTCGATGCGGTGCATGCCCACGTCGATCACAACCGCGCCGGTCTTGATCTTCGCCGCGTCGATAACACCACGCACTCCGGTGGCGCTCACGAGCACATCGGCATCGGCGACAAAACGCTGCAGTTCATGCGTACGGGAATGGCACATCGTGACCGTCATGTTGAGGCCCGAGAGCAGCAGTTGCGCCATAGGCTTACCCACAATATTCGAGCGGCCTACCACAACGGCGTGTTTTCCCGCTAAACTCAGGCCGGTCGGCGCCTGTGAAATCTCGCGCAGCATCAGAGCGACCCCTGCCGGCGTGCAGGGAAGTGTGGCCGCGATACCCGCCGCGAGCTTGCCCTGGTTGATGTAGTGAAAACCATCGGCGTCTTTTTCTGCGACGATCGCCTGCAGAATTTCTGCTTCGTTCAGGTGGCGCGGCAGCGGAAGCTGAACGAGAATGCCGTGTATCGAGGTGTCGACATTAAACCGGTGAATTTCTGAAACGAGAGCCTCTTGCGTAACCGCGGCTGGCAGGCGCACGACGCGCGAATCAAAGCCCAGCTCGACCGCCGCTTTTTCTTTGCCGGCGACATAGATCTGCGAGGCCGCGTCTTCACCCACAAGAATGACCGCCAGTCCGGGTTTAATACCCGTTTTGAATATTTCTCCTTTAATATGCAGTCTGAGCAGCTCTGCGAGTTTTTTACCCCCAAGCTTTTTGCCGTCTACCCAGGTTGCGGGGTCGAACGAAGCTGCGGGCAGGGCGTCAAAGAGGGGCACATGGCAGTGACGCGAAAACGAAACATGCCTTCAAGAAAAAGGGGATCTTAGCCTTTGAACAAGAGTTCAAAGGGAATCGTTTGAATATGCGGTCTGGCGTATATCTTGTGCTGGTAGAGCGGGCGCAGATCTTCATCGGGGTAAATTCGTGCAGCCTGTTTTTGCAGCATACGCGACAGGCGCCAGGCGTCTCCCGCTTCTTTTTGCCTCAGCACGCTGACAAAATGCCCGTGAAAGACTTCGGTTGAAAAGTCCTGTGCTTCCATGATTTCGCGCAGTGTGCGCCTTGTAAAATCGCGTACGGCGGCTGCGTGGCTGTCGCCGTGCAGATTATGCAGCCGCGAAAAATTCACCACATCGGTGACAATAACAGCGAAGGGCTCTTCGGCCCGCTGAAGGTGCTCTTCGCAAGCGGTAATAAAATTCTTAATCGCCACGACCGGGTTGTCGGCATGGTTGAGCGACGCGGTTGCATGGTCGCGCAGTTTCGCAACATGGCTCTGCATAACATAATGGTCAAGCACCGTGCGCAGCGCCGCAACTTTTTCAGCTTCGGTTTCGCCGATAAAGGCTATCGCCAGAAATTCTTGCCTGTGCAGTACCTTATGCGCATGTATTTGCCGGTAGCGTGCCAGAAATGCAAACGCCTCTGATTCGTCGAAATCACCAGTGCTGAGCAGAGTCTGCCCTTGTTTAATCTTTTCAACCACTGAATCAACAAGCGCAACTTCGAGGTTTGCCGTGTTGTCACGGTTGAATCCGGTGGCGAAATGCGTACGCAGAAAAAAATCTTCGCGTGTCATGAGCAGCAGCGACGTCTCAGGGTAGTGCACGTTAAGTTCGCCTTCGAGCACATCTCTTAGCGGTTCGTCGTTGTCAGCCCGGCCGAGCTTAGACACGAATTCGGTCGCGTATTCCTGGTATTTTTGCGCCTTGCCGAAGCTGGCGCGTTTTTCTTCTGCGCCGGCGATCATCTGCAGCTGCGATTCCATTGCGCCGAGCAGTTCACCGCACACCTTCAGATAAAAGAGATCGTCAGATTTGAGCGCGGCTTCGCCCGCAGAGGGGTTAACCAGTATAACGCCGCGCAGCTCTTCATAGCGCAAAACCGGCGCTGCATACCGCGCTCCGCAACTATCGAGAAAACGCGCTTCGCTGTCTGACAACGAACCTTGAAGGTCAGCGATCAACTCGGGCTTTTTACCCGCTGCGAGTATTTTACCGAATTTACCCGTTGCCGAAAAAGAGAAATCTTCGGGCAGCGTGAAGCCAAGCGCATGCTTAAGTTGCATGCGGCCGTCGTCTTCCATAAAAATTGCGATAAATTTTGTGCCGAGCTGCGCCATCAGAGAATAGGCGACAACCTGCCACAGGTCGGCGGCAGAGCGTACAGAACCGAATTCTTTGTAGATTTCGATCAGGTTGAGCACAGCATCGAGCTGTGATTTGTGCGGCAATGGTGCAGCAGCAGCGGAGCGATAAGGTTCTTCATCTGCGTGCCGCTGAGAGGCGGCCGCCGCTTTTTGCTGAAGACCTGCAGCAGGCGCAGCCTGCCTGGGTTGTTCGTTGGCAGGTTTGCGCTGGTTCAGGTCAGGGCGAAGTTCGAGGCCGAGGTCAATGCCATGCGCTGATTGCGTGGTTTTCGAAAAGTCACTTGCGCGCTCGCGTAGTCCCATGGCCGGTTCAATTGCGTTGTTGGGCTATAGCCTAACAACGCAAATTTTCTTATATGCCGAGCTTGTCCATGATTTTCTGGTATAGTTTGAAATACTCTGATTGCGCAAACTTTTCGATGACGTCGTCGGGAAGCTCACCGAGCAGGTTGTCGAGATATCCCATAACCGACTTCAGCTCTTCAGTATCGGGAGTCGGTGCGGCCGCCGCTTTGTCATCTTCATGGATGAGCGTGGCGGCTTCGAGGTCTTCTTCGAATACTGTCGCCTGTTTATCAGTGTTTTCTGCGAGGCTCGGCTCGTGGCCGCCGTCGAGCGGGCCGAGCGGTACCATCGGCGCTTCGGGCGTAACTTCGTGCGCGTCGGCGGCGATACCGTCGAGTTCGTCTGCTGAAAGCGCGATCGGGCCGTCGTCTTCATCGGCCTCTGCTGAACCCGGCTCCGTCGAAGCGTCCATATGGTCGACGTCGTTGTAGCGTTCGTCGATTTCGGGCAGAGCAGCGGCGTCACCGCCGGCGAGATCGCCCATTTCATCGGGTGGTAGCTCAGCCAACGGAGCGGCAGGTGCTGCCGGCGCGTCTTCTTCGACGGCCGTCGCAGCGATACCATCGAGCTCGTCTGCAGACAGCGCTATCGGTTCGTCTTCGTCCGCGTCAAAAAAATCTTTGTGCGCATCTGCAGAAGGTGAGGCGTCATGTTCAGGTGGCAGATCTGCGAGACCGTCGATCGGTTCGTCGGTATCCATGAGAATGCCGTCGAGCTCTTCATTGGAGAGGGAAACCGGCTCGTCGTCGTCATTCGACGCGCTTGCGCTGTGGTCATCCTGAATCTCGACGGTGCCGTCGTTCGGCAGTTCGCCGAGCAGAACTTCGTCGGTATTCTTGTGCGACTCTTCAGGCGCCGAGCTCAGAATGCCGTCGAGCTCTTCATCAGAGAGTGTAATGGGTTCATCTTCGTCGCTGTCGAAAAAACTCGCGCCTGCCGAGTCTGGGGCGCCGCGGTCGTGCTGCGGCTCTGAGTGGTCCACGTTATTGTCAAACCCTGCGTCGAGAGAGTCTGCAGGGCCTGAATCGTCGATCAGCGTAATTTCTGAATCATCGTCGAGGGTCAAAATTTCATCTTCAATTCCCGGGGCAGGGGTGGTGTCGTGGCCGTCGTGACCCGCTTCGGCGTCGGCGAGAATATGGTCGAGCTCATCGTCAGAGAGCGCAATCGGCTCTTCATCTTGCATGGAGTCAAAATGGTCCTCAGCCGGCGTGGGCGCAGCGCTTACGTGCTGTTCTTCGTGAAAATCGGGAGCTCTCTGAGCAGGCGCGGCAGCTGGTGCGCCCTGTGAAAAATCCGCACCTTCTTCTTCAAGTAATATTTCGTCGAGGTCTTCGTCAGAAATGGCAATGGGCAGCTCGTCGTCGTCATAGCCATCCGCTGAAGCAGAGCCGCTCTCCATTTCGTTAAGCTCAGCAGGGGGGAGTTCAAATTCTTCAGGTTCTTCGCTGGTGAGAACAGGGGCGGGCGCATCGTGCTGCATTGGCTCGTGTGCAGCTTCGCCGTCGGGCGGAAAATCAGGATGAAACTCTTCTTCTGCGCCAGGGCCCATTTCAAGAATGCCGTCGAGTTCTTCGCTCGAAAGCGAAATCGGGCCGTCGTCGTCGAGGTCGCTCGCCGCGGCGCCGTGCGTTGCTGCAGCCTTTACGGGCGCCGGGGTTTCTATATCGTCAGATGAAAGAATGTCGTCAATGTATGCGTCTTCTGCATGGCGTTCGCCGTCTGAACCCAGCGTGTGGCTTTCGTTCAGGTCGTCGAGGCTCGGTGCCGGTGGTTCTGCCGTTTCGCCTTCTTGCGACGAGTCATAGAGCACGACAAAATCGTCGCCGTTGGCGCCCGAAGTTGCCAGGTCACCATGGATGCCGAACTCATCTTCTTCGATCTTTTTCTTTTCCGCGACTGCGTTTGCCATTGTATTGCTGCCCCATTTATTATCGGTACATTGTGCGAACAATCTTAAATTATGACTTGCAGACTTAAAGTCGGCGAGTTTATTGTCTGGTAGAAATTCATTGGTTCTGACTGCTGACAGAACATTAAACAGTCGTTCACAATCACTAAACACTGCGTTCACTTTTTTGGCACGTAAGGTGCCACAGGTGTCATTTTTCATCGGGGACAAATATAGCCTGAAGCTTTGATCTGCGGCGTTTGCTGCGATCGAATCTGGGGCGACCCAAAAGGTGAATAATGACGAAAATACAGAGACTATCTGATATGAAGACACCGCCGCTGGCGTTATTGCTCGCCACGGCAATGCTGTGGTCGGCCTGTAAACCGAGCGAGCTTGAATTTCAAACTTTTCAACCCAAATCAGATACTGCGCTCTCTGACCTCTTTAATAACACACCTGCAATTCGTGCCGCTTTCACCACGGTCAATGCGAGTGAGTTCAATGCACGTCTTGATCGCCTGATTCAGGCAGATCCCGTGATGGGCGTCAAGTCGATGCATGCACTCGGCATGTTATCTAAAGACCGGCCGGCATTACCACAATTGACCGATTCGATCTCTGCTGTCGTCGATCGTTTTGCGCGCTTTTTACCAGGCGACGCCAGCAAGGCAGGCAGAGTACAATGCCGCGATCGACCTTGTCGAGCGTCTGCTCGACGTTGACCCCAAAGCGATTACCGACGGCGCATACCTCGGCGCGCGGGCTATTCGTTATATGGGCGAAAGTAATTCGCTGTTCCCAATTTCTGTTGCGCACCCCGACGTTTCGCGCGTGAATGAATATCATTTTCCTGTACTGACGACCTGGAAGGTCTGCGACGACCCTGGTTCGGTGTTCTTGAATTCGCGCCCCGAATCGGATGCAACCGACATCGAAGGCCGCGATACGCTGTGGTCGCTCTATGATATTCTGCGCACCGGTTTCTGTATCTATGCAAACCGTTCGGGCCCGCGCATTGAAATTGTCGGCGATGGCACCGGCGCTACGGCTGAGGCCACTATTGTCGAAAGCGTGATCACCGGTATCACGGTCACCAACCCCGGTACCGGTTATACATCCGCCATTGTCAACATTGACTCATCGCCCGGCCCGGGCTCAGGTGCAACTGCCACGGCGACCATCGCGAGCGGGCAGGTGACAGGCATTTCGGTCACGAGTGGCGGGGCAGCGTATGTACCGAAATCTGACAATTCGCCGGGCGCGTTCATGCGCAATGCGACCGCGGTGCTCAAAAATTCAGGCGATGTGGAGCTCAGAATCAGAAACCTTATTTTTGATCTGCAGAACAAACTCGCCGACTATTCTACGAGTGAAAAGACGATAGCAGACTGGACGGTGAACCAATCGAATATCGTGTTTCAGTCGCAGGTGGCGGTCACCGATTACCTGATCGACCACGTCTACCCGATCACGCGCAAAGATTTTGTGTTTAACGACGGCAAAGAGGTGCTCGACCGCGAGGCCGAACACCTTTCGATGCTGAATCCCGATGGCACAGCGCTGACCAACGACCAATACCTCACCGAATGGCTGCTCAAGTCTCTCTATAATGACGCACCCAAACTCGACGACCTCGAGAACTTCTCTGAGATCGATACGACAAGCGCGATGTATGTGTTTGGCAAAGATATTGTGGAGAATGGAACCTATGGGGTGAATAATTTTACCAGTCGATATTCAAAGCCTGCTCTAAAGGGTAAAATCCTTACAGGTTCGAGTTATACATGCAATTGTACACCTGTGCGGCCGGCCCAACTTTTCGCCGGCTTACTGTACAGTGACGGTACATCCGACATGGCGAGTGATGGGCCGATATCGCAGTTGGTTCAAGTACGCTCGACAGCGACGACATTCAATTCTTACAGAAACTTCATGAGCACACGCGTCAACGCTCTTGTACCGGTGCCATCAGGGTATAACGGGGAAATCTATCTCGAATCAGCCCTGCGCAATTTCTACTTTCATGTACTAGATCGGTACTATGATCAATCCATTACTCAATGGGCGCTGACGGCAGAAGAGGCACAGAGCTCATTTGGTGATCCAGAGCGAAACCTCCAGAGTTACATTGCGCAGATGCAATACTCGATGCGCAATATGGCTATCCTTGATAAGTATGGCAAATTAAACCCGAGCGTGCCTGGTTATAACGCTGTGAATGACGCAGGGTATGACCCAGATCGTATCCCTTATTTGACATCATTCCTTTATACGATTGCTGCTGCCAATGGGATTGTTGACCCGAATAATGCGCCAGCCAATCTGACTTTGCAGGGTTGTCTAACCTCTATGGGCAGCCCATTGGGTGCAACGGGATCTATTTCGATACCAATGCCGCTTGGCTTGCCATCCACCACAGTTCAGGTTACGAATACCCCGTTGAGGGCTGGCGGAGTTCCGAACTCTTCTCGGCAAAATGAAGCATTTTCAGCTTCTTTGGGTATGTTTGCCTTCGAATTGCTGAGTCCCGGTCGATTTATTCCGCGTAACGACACTGACGTTTACGCGGGAGACACCACCAACGGCTTATTTCGTGGTGTCTTTTCACCGCATCAGGGGGACATAGAGTCGACGGGCCTCAAAACTTCTAACTGGATGGTAGCAGAATTTTCCCTTAATGCTTGGGAAGGGTATGGCCCATATACCGTTCGCGGCCGGGCTGCCAATGGGAGCGCACTAAAATACGAAAACGACTTTTTCACAGATGGCTATCGCTCTGCGATCGCAACTGGATATGGATTTAGCATCATCGGCGGCGGGAGCCCCAATGCCTACTCAGAAGTGGCCCTCGGTGAAAATGGAGGCATGAACAACGCGACGCTGCAACTTAATCGAAATGGGAATTACCATCTTTACGAGATGATATATCGCCCACGCAGCAGTAGCGATGCATGTTGGGTTGAAGCGCAAGGCAGTACGTATGGTTATGCGCGTTATGGCTGGATACGACCTACAAATAATGCGAATTACACAAATCTGAATATTGTTACGAACAATTGCGATATTAACTCAGCCGTTCGAGTTGATTTTGAAACACGTGACGAAGCGATTCGTGCAAATATCGAATGGGTACTTAAGTATAAGAAATACATATTTGTGATCCCTATTGCCAGCTCTTCAGATGCTACAATTTGGCAGGCTGCCTCCTTTGCCGTCTTCTCAACTATTAACGCCAATGGCTTGTGGGGTGTCACAACGGCGAAGCGAGCGGGTTCAAATCCGACTGATAATGGCCGTTGGAATCGTGCTGGCTTTGGAATGGGTGCGAATGGAGATGGTTATGTCAACGACGCTACGCGTGGTTTCATTTCAGAGACACCAGCAGGTGGTAAGAACGGGGTTACCATTCATAAGACCACACGTTATGGGGTTTCTTCATTTCAGGCCGGAGATTCGATGGTATTGCTGGATACTTCTATTCAGACTTTCGGTGCCCTGACGAGTATTCTCATTGACCTTTGGGGGCAGATATGGGGCAGCCTCGGTGACGGTCCAGTAACCCCCGCAATGATCAAGGATAACTTTGATTCAGTGCTGACTCTGGCTGAAGCGCGTTACGTACAATCAGAGGTACTCGCTGGCACAGTTGGCGCCCATCGCACAACTCCATCAATGGCAAATTTTAGTCCATTTTTCAATACATTCTTTCCGACAGACGAAACCACCTGCGTGGGTGGTGTCTTAAGCCCGGGAGTAGGCGGCGGGCCTGACTTATTGGAGAACTTCACAAATGGATGCGGGGTAACCGCGCGGGATTTGCCACCGATTCCCAAAGTAAACCCAGATACCAATACATGCAACGAGTTCGTCGTAACCGGCTGCCTAAAGTACCCTGCAACATACAATGCCAATGGCACGGTCGCGACATGGTACGATTATCGAGGTCCCTCAGATGGCAAACTAACCGGAATGTTGACGCCCCTTGTTGTCTTGTTCGGGACGATGCATGAAGACGGGCAGGTCATGAAAGTCAGCACCTACCCGGCCGCAACTGCCATGGTTGCAGGTGAGAATCGTGACAACGTCACTATTAGAAATTTCTGCTCTAATGGTGCGCCGGGCTGCGTGAACGGAAATCTAGGTTACAGAGTGCATTTGGATACGCTTTTTACCGCCCTCGCCTCCCTTAACGAGAGCGTCATGTACAACAACGCAGGTGCAAACACGAACCTGCCACAATATAACACCGGCGCGTTAACGAACATCCTGACTGAGACAGCCCCTGGCCTCAGAAACGGCCTCGTACCAAAACTCACGAACAACAAGTACGCGAACGTCGCTTACATCGATCCGCTGATTCGTGATCTGGAAGCATTGATTGCAGACAACATACGCAAAGCTGAAGACAACTTCGACGTAACTTCGGGTGCTGTCGTCACGGCGTCTGGCATGAAGAATAAAGACCGCCTGCGCTATTTCGCGACCAAGAATGCGGTCAACCCTTCGATCGTTGTCGAGATCAAACAGAGCTCGCCGGGTATCGTGAGCCTCAAGGGCCATGGGCTTGAAGCGAACGATAAAGTCTATCTGACGACGACTGGGTCATTGCCAGCAGGTCTATCTGCCGGTACGCCCACTACGAATCTCTATTTTGTTAAGGCGCCTGTGACACCCGATTCGTTTAGGCTCAGTGCAACTTCTGGCGGCGCCGCAATTAACACCACAAGTGCGGGTTCTGGTGTACACACCCTGCATCCGGCGCTTTTCAGAACCAATCGCTTCGACCAGAGTGTGAACGGTGTGGCATTGAACAGCGTGCCGATCAATATGATGAAGCAATTCGTCTCGTACCTGCGGTCACTGACCTCAGACGCTGAAATCGTCGCGGCGATCAAAGCGGCGATTCCGATGTTGAATAACTACCTCGCGAATGTACAGAATAGTTCATCGCAGATTTCTCTGACTGATGCCGATATCGACCACGTCGTCGATTTTATTCGCGATACCAATAATTCAGGCGACTATTCGGTCGATAGTTTTCTCGACGTGCTCGTTTCGACAAAAATGGACGACCTGAACACGCTGCGCAGCTTCAACTTTGACCAGTTTAAGACGCTCGGCTCGTACCAGAGCGTGTTCGACGACATGAACGATAAGGTGAACAAGTATTTTGAAGTCGATATCAAGAAAGACCTGCTTTATAGTCCCTTCATGCTCGGCGAGCCGACATGCCCGGGTGGTTCGGCAAACGGCTTCTACGACCACAACGAAGACGGCGTGTGGGATCCAGGAACGTTTACGTTCATCTCGGCAGCGTATACCGGCGCTACAACGTATACCGACACAGCCAATGTCGGCGGTACGTGCTCGATTACGACGCAGGTGCCGAATATTTATGACAAAGACTATTACATGTTTGATATGGGCGGCGTGGCGCGAAACTTAGAGAAATCCGTCAATACGCTGACGGTGCAAGACATCGATTCAAAACTTGACTGGCTCTATGGTCGCACTCTCGGTGGCTCGCCGGCTGACGTCGTCTATGCAGCGAACCCGAATAACGGCAATAAGGTGGAGTGTCATATTTCATCGTCTGGCTCGGGTGGTGGGATTAATTTTGACAATGAAATCAAAGCGATCAAGAATTTGATTCTCTGCGAGATCTATAACAAGAAACTTGAAGAGCCACATTACGATCGTAACAGCAACAACATCATCGAAGCCGGTGAATACACAGATATCAACAACAACGGTCAATACGATGACAAGACGGCGACCGCTGGTGCCATTATGAATCTCAGAAAGGTAATGCACTATTACCTAGAAGACGTGTTCATGCCAAAGTACGACGAATACATTCAGCCCGACCCGTTGAGCCCGACCAAGAACTACGTCCATTTCGCGGCGCAGGCGATGAAAGACCTGTTGTCGCCGACGGTGTGCGATGCGCAGGGGCTAAACTGCGGTGTGAACAGCCAGTACCTCACTGCAGACCTGAATGCGGCGCGTCAGACGTTCTATGCCAGCACGAACTTCACTTCGGCTGAACTCAAATCGGTAAAAAATGTAGTGGGCAACTTTCTTTACGATCAGGACAGCACGCAGACGGGCAGTGATTGCAATGACCCGCAGTCGACGCCGTATACGTGTCTGCTGAAACGCAGTGGCCCCCACCTGGTCACTGTGCTGCAAGAGTTTCAGGGCGATTACAACGATCTCTTGAACATGGGACTTGAAGGCTTTAAGCCGAATGGTTTCATGACGTATTTCTCGACGAACCTGACGAACAAAGCGCCGTATACTTCCCTCGACATTCTGACCGACGTACGCACGCTGTTCAATACACAGGTGATGCGTTGTTATCCGGGAATCACGGGCGAATACCCCGGCGGGCCGCTACACTGCAAACAGTACAAGGCGCTCGATACCTTCTGGGGGCAATTTGGCCTCTTGATGGACCAGTTCTCGACCGCAGCATATAATAAGTACAAAGCGCAATGGTCGGGGCAGATGAGTACGCCTTACTATAATCGTCTGGTGTCGATCTTTGAATAACCGACCAGTTCACAAAAGGAGTTTTTTTTGAAGAAAGGCAGCAGAGTCGCAGCGGCGGCGTTATTTTTCACAGCCACTGCGGCATATGCAGACATGGCAGAGAGTTTTGGCATGGGCCCGCGCATGGTCGGTTTTTCCGGCGCTGGGGTTGCGAGTGTCAGCGACTGGACCTCGGGGTTCTACAATATCGCGGGGGTCACCTCGCCGATCAGCGAACGTGCAATTTTCGGCAATCAGGAAAAATCAGAAGAAGCTTCGGGCAAGATCAAACTCTTGAAAGACAGCGGCGAATCAAGCGACGAAAAGGGCAACAAAGACGCAATCGACAAAAAGCTCGAGGCCGAACTGATGGCGCGTGAAGACAAACCGACGCACCAGGTCGGTATGAACTACCTGTTTCAGGTTTCGCTGCCGACTGTAACTCCCGTCACCACCAACGCGCAGGTCTCTAGCAACGTCGCGCTCGCGACAAAAAACATGACGTACGGTGTCGTGCAGATGGGGCTCGTGTTTGACACGCGTACGCTCGTCAACACACCCAAGAACATGCCGATTCGATTGGGTGTGGCCCTGTCCATTCGCGACAACGGCAATATTGCGACGGTGAGCGACACGAGTATAGAATCGTATAACTTTCTACGGCTCGGACGCGAGGCTCAGCGCATCACGATTATTTCAGGTCTCGGCGCCCAGGTTTGGAAAAACCGTTTGAGCATCGGCGTGGGCTTTAACATGTTCACCGGCGGCAAAGGCCGTTTCGAGATGTCGAATGTTGAAATTGACCCGACCGGAAACACGCAGGTTCCCAATGCGCAGACGCAGATGGATCTGACGCCGGCAGGTGCGCCGGTCGCCGGCATTCAATACAGGCATAACATCAAGAATCGTATTCTCATGGCCGGTTTCTCATGGCGCGGAGAAACATTTATGCAGATCGATCCGCTTGATGCGAATGCGACGACTCAGCTTCTCGCGGTAAACCTGCCGCTGCGGCTGGCAATTCTAGACTTCTATTCGCCGCATACGTTCACGCTTGGTTTTACGTACTTTCACGACGAAGCGCTCAAACTGTCTCTCGACGGTGAGTTTCAGATGTGGAGCCGCTTTCAAGTCAACAGCGCGCGTACTGAGTATCTGAAAAAGGTAAACGAATCGTTCGACCCTTTCAAAAATATCATCATCGTCAAGTTCGGGGCAGAGAGCAGGCCGGGTCGCTACATCAGCAAGCTGCGCGATGTGCCGCTCTTTCTGCGCACCGGGTTTACTTTTATTCCCGCCTTCACTCCCGATCAGAACGGGTATTCAAACTTTCTGGATAACAACAAGATCGGCTATTCGCTCGGTGGGTCTTTCTTTCTGAATGCCAATTCGATCGTGAAGGTGCCCGTTGAACTCATTTTCGGATTTCAGCACCAGATCATGATGCCCCGCACGAGCACCAAATCGGGGGCTGTGCTCGGTTCTACCGCGTATGCTGCAGGTAACCAGCCCGATTACACCTACGGCGGGCATATTATTGTCGTGTCTGTCGGCGCGCTGATGAAGTTCTGATTTCTGTCAGGTCGACTGCGCTCAATGAGCAGGTCAATACCCGGTTGCTCAGCGCAATCGAAGCACCGGGTTGGCACAGGTTTCTTAGTTCTCGCTGGCAATCGGCGCAAGATAAACCGCTGTTTTTTTCTCGGCCTTCGATTTTTGCGTCATATAGATAAATAGCAGGTGTACGTTGTCGGCCCGCTTGACCGTGCGAAAGATGCCGTAAGCAGGAGCGATAATTTGCGCAAGTTCCTTGCGCGACAGGTCGGCATTGCCAGCGAAGACAGATATGGCATTCAGCTCGGTGCCGAGAATAAAATCTGTCTGGCCGTCGTTGTTATAATCGCCGTAGGTGAACCCGGGTATTGCCGACTCTTTCGAGTTGAAAGAGAGCGTGGTCTTTTCAAGCGGATTGTCTTTTACAGAAAGAGGATTCAACAGCTGCATCGTGAGCGATACGCGTGAGCGGACAATGTAGTTAATAAAGAACCCCAACCCTGTGTCTACAGTCGGCACAAGCAGCAATTTTTTCCCGTTCAGTGTTGCGAGCAGCGGGGAGAATACACCTCCCTTGATCGTGTGTTCGACGGGAACTTTGGGCTCGGGAATTCCATCGACACCGCGAAAAACTTTGATATCGACGCGAATATTCAGGCCGAGGCCTTTGACCGCTGAGTAGATGAGGTCGAGATTGCCATCGCCGTCAAAGTCTTCAAATTCTGCGTAAGCGACATAGATGTCTTCTTGCGGCATCGGATAGATGCGCAGCTGCGTTTTAGCAAATGGCGCCGTGATGCCCGCTGTTGATTTGTTGCTCACAAAATAGTAGATGCGTTCATCGATACGCGCGGCGGCATCGAGAATACCGTCGCGGTTGAAATCAAGAAACATCGGCTGCGGAATAATGACCGTCGAACGCATGCTGTTCGAAGGCAGGTCAGAGTTTGCCCATAACCTGCCCGTAAAGCTGCCGCGCGGCTGGTAGGGCAGGGTCGCGATTCGGGAGAAGGATTTTCCTTTTTCGCTGTGGTAGACGATGAACTTGCCTTCTGCGGGCAGAAACAGGTCTGCGAAGCCGTCGCCGTCAAAGTCGACGGTCAGGCGACTCTGCTCGAGGTTGTCGACGTAGAGGGGAAATGCCAGCCGCTCGGTCACGAGTCTCGTGGGGGAGGAAAATCCCCCTTTCGCGAAGGTTCTGGCATAGACTGCGGACTGGGTAAATTCGATGAGGCTTTGATTGCCATCTGCGGCGAGGTCAGCGAAATCGATGCCGGCGGTGTCGGTCAAAAGATTCAGATGCTGTATAGTCTTCAGTTGCTCATCGAGAATGAGGAGTTTCTTTTCGCGGCCGACATAAAAATAATGGCGTCCCGCGCTGCGAAAGCTGCCGCCCATTTCGGGCACGAAGCCTACATCGGCCGTGAGAACCTGGGATTCAGCAGCAATCGTGTGAGAGAAGGGAAAGAAAAAAAATACGGCCGCAACGAGCGCGGGCAAGCGTGATATGCGCCCGATGATGAACGGCCCTCCAAGCCAAAGGCCGGGCACTTTTCTATTGAAAAGTGCTACTAAAGCGCTTCGCCGCGTTTGGCGAGCGTGAGCTGAATCGCCCGTTTTTTGTCGCCCCTGAGTTTCTAGCCTTAGTTAGAAACCTATGGCCATACCACCATCTACGCGCAGAATAACGCCTGTGATGAAGTCGGCGTCTGACGATGCGAGAAAACGTGCGGCTTTCGCGATGTCAGACGGTGCGCCCTTATTGGGCAGCGGTACCATTTTGGCGAGTTCGAGCTGGATCTTTTCGGGTAGCGCGCCGGTCATGTCAGTCTGAATATAACCGGGAGTGATCGCGTTGATGTTGATATTGCGCGAAGCGTATTCGCGCGCTGCAGTTTTTGTGATGGCGATGACGCCCGCTTTTGCAGCAGAGTAGTTCGCCTGGCCCGCGTTACCGATGAGACCTGCGACCGAGGAAATGTTGACGATTTTGCCGTACTTGGCTTTCATCATCACTTTCGTAGCCGCCTGAATACCGAAGAATACCCCTTTGAGGTTTACGTCCAACACAAGGTTCCAGTCTTCTTCTGACATGCGCATCAGCAGGTCGTCGCGCAGAACGCCTGCGTTGTTTACCCAAATGTCGAGTTTGCCGAGCTTCTCAACTGCCGCATTGGCGAGCGCGGTCATGTCTTCTTTCTTTGTGACGTTCGCACCCACACCGATTGCTTTGACGTTGTATTTTGCTGCGATTTCGTCTGCAGTCTTCTGGCTGCCTTCTTGATTGACGTCAGAGATAACGATGTTGCATCCCTGTTCTGCCAGCGCTTCTGCGATAGCACGGCCAATGCCTCGCGCTGAACCTGTAATTACGGCCACTCTGTCTTTAAACATGACGGTTTGTTCGTCATTGTGAGACATTGTGACAAGTTTTTTGGTTTTTTCAATGCTCGGGCGAGGTTGGGTTCGGTTTCAGGCTACCAGTAGCTGTCTATGTCAAAGTGGAGACACGAGAGATTGCGCATCGCCGGCCAGCCGCCTCCGTTTTCAGCGAAAATCTGAACAAATTCGATGAAGCGGATACCTTCGTGCTTGAGCTGTAGGTTAGTCACTTTTCTTCTGCTGCGTTTTTCCATAGCAAGCGTGTGAAGATAGAGTTCCAGGGCCATTCGGACAAATGCCGTCACCGTCAGCCCTAGATCCATTGCCGCAAGACGGATGATCTTTTCATCCTCCCCATAGAGACACATCATATGGCGGTGAAGCTCGTGCGCGATTTCCAGCCCGCGATGAACGCCCGCAGCGGCCTCGTGAAATTTTGGCGTCCATCGCAGCGAGCACTTACGTGCCAGACGCAATACGCAGTATCTAGTGATTGTTGAATACGTGCGCCGTCTCTGCCAGGCCAAATATTTGATGCGGTTCCATTGCCCTGGCGCCAGTCGAAGTTCCAATACATGACTGATCTTTATTGGCTTTCCTGTCAAAAAATACGGTTGTCTTCGGCATATCATCTGGTCCCTCTATTATTTAAATACCCGGAAATGCCCAGATTTTCTCAATCGCGGCAGAAAAAATCGGGTGGCCTGGTCAAATGGCCCCAGGAACATGGAGGTGCAAACCGGGCACGCGCCGTAGCCGGAATCCCAACTTGTTGACGGTGCATTCGCGCTAGAGACATAATCCGTACGTGAAAAAAGTGCGCTACATCTTCGTGACTGGTGGCGTCGCCAGCTCGCTCGGCAAAGGAGTTTCGATCGCATCGATCGGTGCCCTGCTCGAGGCGAGGGGATTCAAGGTCACAATACAAAAGCTCGATCCTTATATCAACATAGACCCGGGCACGATGAGCCCGTTTCAGCACGGCGAAGTTTACGTGACGGAAGACGGCGCCGAAACCGACCTTGACCTCGGTTATTACGAACGTTTTACCAATTCAGTTCTCGGGCGTGAGAACTCGGTATCGACCGGGCAGATTTACCACAGCGTGATTTCGCGTGAACGCCGCGGCGAATACCTTGGACGCACTGTGCAGGTGATTCCACACATTACCAACGAAATCAAGAACCGCATTTTGCTCTTGTCGCAAATGGACAGCGAGTTAGATTTTATCCTTGTCGAAATCGGCGGCACTGTCGGCGACATCGAGTCCGTACCGTTTCTTGAGGCAATTCGCCAGTTTCGTCTCGATCAGGGACAAGACAACACCATGTTCATTCATCTTACTCTGGTGCCGTCGATTACCAAAGGCGGTGAGATCAAAACAAAACCAACGCAGCACTCTGTGAAAGAACTGCAAAAGCAGGGTATTCAGCCAGATTTGTTGATCTGCCGCACCGTCGAGCCGCTCGAGGCCGAGGTCAAAGAAAAAATTTCACTGTTCTGCAACGTGTCGCCCAAACGCGTTTTTTCGGCGCCCGATATCGATCATACGATCTACGAAATTCCGCAGATCTTTCACAGCGAAGATCTCGATCAGGAAATTATCAACTACTTCCGTATGGAAAGTAAATCAGGCGAATACCTGCTTAACCTGAATCCGATGCTGGCAAAGTGGGAGCAAGTCGTCGATGTTTTCGTCAATCCGCGGCAGCACGTGAAAATTGCCGTCGTCGGCAAATATATGGCGTTGCATGATGCCTACCGGTCGCTCTATGAAGCCCTGACGCATGGTGGTTTCCCGAGAAAGATCTCGGTGGAATTCATCAAGATTGATTCAGAAAAGGTGGACGCGGATAATTACAAAGAGCTACTGAAAGACGCAACAGGTATACTTGTGCCGGGCGGTTTCGGCGAGCGTGGAGTTGAAGGCAAACTTTTGGCCATTCGTTATGCACGCGAGAACAAGATTCCTTATTTTGGTATTTGCCTCGGTATGCAGTGCGCGGTGATTGAGTTCGCGCGTAATATTCTGGGTTTCAAAGACGCGCATTCAACCGAGTTTGATCCCGATTCGATGCACCCGGTGATCAGCCTCATGGAAGAGCAGACGGCCGTAGTCAACAAAGGTGGCACGATGCGGCTTGGCGCATACCCATGCAAGCTGCGTGACGGTTCGATCATCGCCGAGGCGTACATGCAGCAGGTGATTCAAGAGCGTCACCGCCATCGCTTTGAATTCAATAATAAGTACCGCGCGGCCTTCGAAGCTGCTGGGCTACGCCTTTCGGGTCTATCGCCCGACGAGACCCTGGTAGAAACAGTTGAACTTGATCGGTCTGTGCATCCTTTCTTTGTGGGTACGCAGTACCATCCGGAGTTTAAATCTAAACCGCTCTCGCCGCACCCGCTGTTTACGCGCTTTATCGAGAAAAGCGCGGGGCTTTAGGTGGTTTTTACCGAGCGCAAGAAGTTTGAAGACGAGCTCAAGATGCTCTTCACTGAAATGGATTCGATGAAGGCAAAATCTTCCCTGGCGCTCGAACTTCCGCCGCCGTGTTTTCACGACATGCAGGGTGAGTTTATGCGGTATAGTTCGCGCAAAGCGATTCTGGTAAGTTTTCCGGTTCTGGCAAAGCAGCTGAATCCGATAGGCGTGATGCAGGGTGGATACATTGCTGCAGCATTTGATAATACGCTGGGGCCTCTGTCATATCTTGCAGCGCAGAAGCCGGCGGTGACACTCGACATGACACAGACTTACCTGCGGGCCGCGCGGCTGGGTGAAACCATCCACTGCGAGGCCGAGGTTGTGACGCGCGGCCTTAAGACGATATTCATGACCGCGTCGCTTTTTGATGCGCGTGGCAAGCTGGTTGCGAGCGCGCAGACGCAGGTGCTGATACTCTAATATATGGCGCAGCGCTATCTGCTTATCGGCGCTGCTGGCAAGACCGGCGAATCGTATGCACGTCTGCTACAGTCGCACGGCCACCACGTTCTTTGGTATGACAAAAATCCGGAAGCTGCTCCCAAAGGGCTTGATCCGGCGCTGACCGAACAGGTACCCGCCGCCGGTTTGAATTTTGCCGCCCTTTCTGGTCGCATAGATTTCGTGACGCTGACGCCGGGCGTTCCACGAAATCATCCGTTTGTCGCAGAGGCGCGCGATAGGGGCATTTCAGTCATCACCGAAGTTGCTTACTGCGCGCCCTATCTCACGGGCATGCGTATGGTAGGGATAACCGGTACAGATGGCAAGAGCACCACAACTACCCTGATCGCGCAGATCTTGCGGCATTTGGGGCTGCCAGCCATCGAGTGCGGAAACTTTGGTCTGCCGCTCTCAGAAATTGTGCTGCACGGCCAGGGCTTTAGGGACAAAATTCTCGTCTGCGAGCTATCGAGTTACCAGCTTGAAGAACCAGGCGGGCTGGCACTCGATGCCGCTATTTTTCTGAACCTGGCTCCCGATCATCTCAACCGTTATGAAAGCGTCGAGGCGTACGGCCTTGCCAAGTGGAACATCGCACGTCTGCTAAAAACATCCGCACCGCTGGTTGTTGGCAGCGACCTTTTGCCTGAAAATACGTCGTTATGGAAAGCAACGCATCCTCTCATGCAGTTCAATAATCCTTTGGTTGTGGTCGACACGCGCGAGCTGCGTTCAGCACATTTTCAGGTCGTTGACGGCATGCTCTGCGATGAGCGCGGTCAGTGGATAGCTTCGCTGGCGCAGGCAACCATCTATGGGCAGCACAACCATGCGAATCTTCTCTTTGCGCTCGAAGCTATACGCGCGCTTGAGGTCGGCTCTCTCGGCGCAGGGCTGCCGGCGATATTGCCACAGCTCACCCCGCTGCCCCATCGGTTTGAGCATATTTCGCAGCGGGTTTTTCCGCAGATGAGCTTCATCAACGACAGCAAGGCAACGACGACTCAGGCCGCCATTACGGCGCTGGAAAACTCAGTCGCGCCGGTGTTCATATTTCTCGGCGGGCAGGGGAAAGGAGAGAGTTATCTGGCTCTGGGCAAAGTGCTGCTGCAAAAACAGGCACATGCACTGATATACGGCGAATGCCGTGAAGAGATGGCGCATGATTTTAGAGAAGTGGGCTTTCTGCAATTCACGTTACACGAAAATCTGTTCAAGGCTTTTCACACCGCCAAGCGCATGGTGTTGCAAAGGCACTTGCCGCACGCGACATTGTTGCTCGCCCCAGCCGCGACGTCATGGGACCAGTTCACGAGTTTTGAAGAACGAGGAGATTATTTTCGGTCGCTGGTCGCTGCACTAAAATAGACGGCATCTTTGGCCGTCTGCCGGCAGGTTGCGGAATCCTGCTGGCAGTTTTCTGTTTAAGAATACCGCTACAGTATCGTGACAGATTGCAGAATGCGTCCGACATTGGCCGCCTCTTCTGGTTCTGGTTCACCTTTGCAGTTATAAAGGGCCAGCACAAATATCGTGCCGCGTTCGGCCATCAATACCAGATAAAAATGACCGCTGTTGCGGTATTCACACGCGCCCATACGCGTCTTGTCGCGTTCGAAGAACTGCGCCCCTTCATCTGATACTCCCTGCTTACTGAGAAACAGGCCTAACTTTTCAGGCAGGTTCTTACCTGCCATAAAGGGCGACTGGCTCAGCAGATCTTTATTTTCTGCTCCCGCCAGGTTCACAGCGAAAACCTGCAAAGCCCCGCCGTATGGACTGATGCCGTCAAAAAAGCTGGGTATACCTTCTACAACTTCCATTTCCCAAGTGCGTGGGTATTCGAGCGAATACCACCTTTCGGGAGAAACAAACGTCTGTGGGGTTGCCATACTAATCGATCAGTTTTTTGTACTCTGAATACGAGTTGCGTGCGGTCAGCGCAAAAAGTTTGATAAAACCTTCTGCGTCGAACTGGTTATAGACGTTTTCCTTCTCAAATGAAGCCAGGGCTGCACTGTAGAGCGAATTCGGCGATTTACGTGCCACAACTTGCGCGCTGCCCTTGTAGAGCTTGACTTTAACGGCACCATTGACCGCACGATTTGTCTGGTCGACGAATGCCTGCAGCGCCTCGCGTTCGGGCGTGAACCACTGGCCGTTGTAGACAAGACGAGCGTACTTGAGGCTCAGTTCGTCTTTGAGGTGCTGCAGGTTGCGTTCGAGGGTAATCGATTCGAGATCTCGGTGCGCCAGGTGCAGAATTGTGCCGCCCGGAGTCTCGTAAACCCCGCGCGATTTGATACCGACAAGGCGGTTTTCAACGATGTCAACGCGGCCGACACCGTGTTCGCCGCCGATTTTGTTCAGGTGCATCAGCAGCTCGAAGGGAGCCATTTTCTTGCCGTTTACAGCAACCGCGTTTCCGTTTACGAATTCAATCTCAAGAACTTCTGCTTTGTCAGGCGCCTTGTCGGCGCTTTTGGTGAGTATAAACATATCTTCTTTATACTCATGCCACGGGTCTTCGAGCACACCACCTTCGTAGCTAATATGCAGCGCGTTACGGTCCATGGAATAGGGCTTTTCGGCAGACGCGGTTACGGGAATGTTCTCTTCTTTTGCGTAACGAATCAAATCTTCGCGACCTTTGAAGTCCCACGTGCGCCACGGGGCGACGATCTTGAGTTGCGGATTCAGCGCCATGAATGTCAGTTCAAATCTGACTTGATCGTTCCCTTTACCAGTCGCGCCATGCGCGACCGCATCGGCACCTTCTTTTTCTGCGATCTCTACCTGGCGTTTCGCGATGAGTGGACGCGCGATGGAAGTTCCAAGCAGGTAGCGCATTTCGTAGACGGCAGAAGCGCGCAGCATGGGGAAAACATATTCGCTGACAAACTCAGAGCGCAGATCTTCGACGTAGCACTTCGATGCTCCGGTACGAGCTGCTTTCTCTTCGAGGCCGGTCAGTTCTTCTTCTTGCCCGATGTCTGCGCAGTATGCGATGACTTCACATTTGTAGGTTTTTTTAGCCCAATGCAGAATCACCGAGGTGTCAAGGCCACCTGAATACGCGAGTACCATCTTCTTGATGGCAGGAGTCTTCGAATCGTTCATCAATCCGCATCTTACAGGCAAGACGGCGCGTAAACGAAAGAGGGTCAGTAGGGTAGCTGTGAAATCTTAACGCGGTTATTGACGCGGTCGGCCGCCCAAATGTATCCGTTATCAAAAATCAAGCCTTTGACAAGGTTGTAGGTTGTTTGCGTGGTCCCGCCCCCGGCCGATACAAAATCCAATTGGCCGAGTACATGCGTGGCGCTAGGGTCGTCGGCCGTGATTGGCAGATCGAAGAAAAGAATGCGGTGATTTCCCTGATCGGCTATGGCAAGTTTGTTGTTTCGCGCGACCATGCTGCGGGGTTGATTGAGGCTGTTCGCGGCAGGCTGTGCGGCACCCCGATTGGCCAGGCTGAAACCAGGTCCGCTATGCCCGATAACAAAGTTAGGCCTTACGTCGGCGATGGCCGGCAGCGCGTTATAAACGAGCACCCGGTGGTTGCCGCCGTCTGCGACATAAAGTCTGCTTTGGTCTGTAAACATATCGTAGGGGCTGTTGAGGTAGCTGCTCTGCACCGAATAGTCGGTGCCGCTTGCCGTCATACTCGTATCAAGCTGACCGATGGCAAAATTGGCCGAGGCTCCGTTGCTTGTTGGGATAGAGTTAAACACTAAGATGCGATTATTTGCCTGATCAGCAATGTGAAGCCTGCCACCAATTACTGATGCCGCCGCGGGATTGTTCAGCCTGGCCGCAGCGGCGAGCGACCCATTGTTCAGTGTGCCGGTCGCGAGATCGGGCTGTCCAATCACGTAGTTAGCCGCAGCTCCGTTGGTTTGAGGTATTGCGTTGTAGATGAGCACGCGGTGGTTCATCAGATCAGTAATGAACATTATACCCCCAGACGAGACCGAGACATGCTGCGGTTGATCGAAACACTGTGAACTGATGGCCGCACCACAATTTGCGCCGCCGCCAGACCCAGCGGTCATGGCTGTTTGTCCGACAACGACATCAGCCGTCGCCGTACCCGCAGTCGGTATCGAATTAAAGATCAATACGCGGTGATTATCGCGGTCTGCAACAAAATACTTCAGTCGATATCCGTGGTTGGGGTCGATGTAGACGCCATGAGAATAAGGGCTGTCTACGCCGTTGCCTGCATAAGGCCCGCCGGTGCCGTTGCCGCGATTTTCTGTCCCAGTTGTCCAATTGTTCTGAAACAAAACAAATTCTGCACTCGTACCTGAGTTGATGGTGGCGCTGCTTCCGGTTTCGTTGTACTGCGTGGCAAGATTCAAGAGTACTGTGTCGACTCCTGTGCCGAAAGATTTCGTCAGCGATGCGGTCTTGTAAACTGCGGTATCCTGAACGCAAATTGTGATCTGGCGCCCATACGTCGCAAGATCGTCATAGTCGATCAACACGGTCACGTTTACGATTACGCCTGTCACCTGACTGCCCGTTGTCGCGGAGCCACCTACAGCCTGTCCGCTGGTGCAGGTGCCGGCGTGAAGAACACGGTAATTGCCGTTGCGGTCGGCGCGAAACGAAATATCGAAGCTCACCTGCCGCGTGGTCACAGAAAACGTAGGATTTGATGTGGTGTCAGAGATTAATTCAAGCGTAATCTCTTTATCTTCGTCAGTAAACTGGTGTAATTGCTGACCGCACCCGAAGAGCGCGAGCGCCATTACGAAAAAGACTGTGTTGAAACGAGCTTTCAATGCTCTCCATGAGACGGGCGGTATTCGGCGGCTGCAACCATTATTTCTATTTCAGCACGAAACGGACCATCGTAATGATAGAGATTATCAGGCAGAGCGCGAAACCCCCGATATTGAAAGCAGTCGCCTCTTCAGACATACGAAAACCGAATATCAGCAGCGGTATTTTGATGAAGATGACGGAGTTCAATAAGATCATCGCCATTTGCCGTACGTCGAGCGTCTGCTCTTCGTCACGGCTTTTGGCGTCTGGTTCTTCGGGCGCGCTAATTGTAATAAACCCAAAAACCGGCGATGAGCAGATTCAGCATCGCGATTGGTACGAGTTTTTTCCAGCCGAGGTTCATGAGCTGGTCGTAGCGAAAACGCGGAATCGACCAGCGAACCCAGACGAAGAGAAAGACGAATAAGAATGCCTTCGCGAAGAAGAGGCCGGCGCCGATGAGGGGTGCGTACCAGGCCGCCTTCACGGCTGCGGGCAGAAATTGCGGCAGGTTATAACCTCCGAAAAAAAGCAGCGCCGCCAGCAGCGACAGCGTGATCATGTTCATGTATTCTGCGATAAAAAAGAGCGCAAATTTGAAGGCCCCATATTCGGTGTGAAATCCTACTACGAGTTCACTCTCGGCCTCGGCGAGATCGAACGGCAGGCGATTGGTTTCAGCGAACATGGTGACGAGAAAAATCAGAAATGCAATCGCGCCCGGCAGTGTAAAAACGAACCAGCCATCTTGTTGCGCTTTGACGATGCGCGTCAGGTCGAGGCTACCCGCGAGTATCACAACCACCGCGAGGCTGAGTGCGAGCGCGAGCTCATAAGAAATCATCTGCGCCGTCGCTCGCACTGACCCCAGAAGCGCGTACTTGTTGTTACTCGACCAGCCTGCGAGCATGATACCGTAAACCGAAAGCGACGCCACAGCCGACATATAGAGCAGGCCGCCGCTCGGGTTCATCACCTGAAAAACAAATTCTTTATTGCCGGTCGCAGCCTGGACAAAATCGGGGACCTGCGTGAATACGGGAGTGAACGGAATTGCCGCCCACAACATGATTGCGGTCGTCATCGAAAGCGCGGGTGCGAGCACAAAAACCCAGGCATCGGCGTTGCGCGGAATCGTTTCTTGTTTGGTGAGAAACTTGATACCGTCGGCGAGCGGTTGCAGCAGCCCCCAGAGACCTGCGCGGTTTGGCCCGTAGCGGTCTTGAATATAACCCGCCCACTTGCGTTCGAGCAGCGTGTAGTAGGCGGCCCCGGTAATCATCGCGCCAAAGAGCACGACGATCTTGATTGCTACCCAGAGAATCTCGCTATGATACCACATATACTTGCGTCAGGCCGGTCTTTTCGCCGGGTGCGTCGAGCTTAAATGGTATGGCGAGTTCATGCGCGCTCCCGCTCAATCCATAGCGGAAAAAAACGAAAATAAAAACTGTAGAAGACTGCCTGCTGGTTCAGCGGCCTGTTACCGAAAATTCGGGTTTCAAGATTTCGCAAATAGCCGCGAATCTGCTCGGTCGCCCTAAGCGCAGACGCGGTCGGTATGCGGCTGAGCACGATGGGTGCAAGCGGCGCAACGTGCCCTTCGGTCAGGCGATCTCTGAGCGCCGCCAAAAAAGGCAGAATCGCGAAGCGCAGCGCGCGTGTTTGTACCGTGATGGTCTCTTTGTCAAATAACTGTCGTGGCACGGTATAGAGAATGCGCTCCAGCGCCTGAAAATCATCGTTTGAATACGCCAGCGTATCGCAGGCCGCGCGCGTTTCGGCGATGAGTCTTTCGCTGGCTTCAGGGTATTGCAGCATAAAATCGCGAACGCCCGTAAGATGATAAAATCTGAGCCAGACATCTGACGGCAGGCTCTGCTCACCATGAGGTATGTGAACCCGGGTAATGACTGCGCGCGATCTGATGGTTTCTTTCAATATTTCTGCGGTGGGTACGCTCAAAAAGTAGTAATGGAATGGCGCGGGCTCTTCGAGCGTTTTCAGCATCGCCGTTTCGGCTTCGTCTTTGACGCCCGCGGCATTCTGAAAAATTACAACGCGTGCATTCGATTTCCAGGGGGCGTAGGGCAGAATCCTGCGCTGCAGGTGGCGTATGGTGCCTGGCGGCGCATCTTTTTCACTGCCGATCAGCACCGTCTCGCCCGAAAATTCTATCAGATCGGGATGCCGGTTCTCATGCACCAGCATCGAGGTCAGCGCTTCGCCGTCAGATGCGTCGCGACGGTGTTTGTGCAGAATGTCGCAGCCGAGCTGCCTCAGCGCCGCTGCCTTTTCGGGCGACATGTCACCTTCAAAGACAACTGTCTGTGGTGCATTTTCTGCGTTGATGCGCAGCACGTAAGCCTCAATACACCGGGGTGAGCCACTTCATGTATTGCGGCAATTCGCCTGCGACATAGGCAAAGAAGCTCTGCCGCAGTTTGTCGGTTAAGGGCCCGATGCTTCCGTTGCCGATCTCGCGGCGGTCGATGCTTTCGATCCACCCGATCTGGGCGCCCGTACCTGTGAAAAAGGCCTCGTCTGCTACGTAGAGTTCAGTACGGCTGATATCCCGCTCGACGGTTTCGATACCCAGATCGGCGGCGAGTTCGATTACGGTGCGGCGCGTGATGCCCTCGAGTATCGACGACGACGTACCCGGGGTGATGAGTTTGCCGTTGCGCACGATAAAGATGTTTTCGGCTGAGCCTTCGCAGACGAAGCCGCGCTGGTCGAGAAAGATCGCCTCGTCGAAGCCGTTTTCCAGCGCCTCAGATTTTGCGAGCGCCGAATTGATATAACCACCCGTTGCCTTGGCGCGTGCCGGAATCTGGTTATCAGAGAGCCGGGTCCATGAAGAAACCGCGGCGCGCAGGCCGCGTTTGGTATCGAGGTAATCGTTCAGCGGAATCGCGTACATGGCGAACTTGTCTTCGACATTATGCAGGCGGGGCGAGAGCGACAGTTCCGATTTGTAGATGAAAGGGCGCAGGTAGGTGTTCTCGCGCCATTCGCCATCGCGCAGCAATTTCAGCGTGATCTCTTTAAACTCGTTGTATGGCATATTCCAGCGCATCTGCAGAATGCGGCCTGATTGGCGAAGGCGCGCATG
The DNA here is from genome assembly GCA_942492915.1 of uncultured Leptospiraceae bacterium. Taxonomy (GTDB): domain Bacteria; phylum Spirochaetota; class Leptospiria; order Turneriellales; family Turneriellaceae; genus Turneriella. Next base: position 1,782,451 of record OW818662.1, on the reverse strand, counting down.
GTGGTCTTCGAGACGAACAAGGTACAGGTTCTGTTTTGTCGCACTGTAATACGCGCGCATGCCACCGAAAAAAGCGGTGCCGTATTGCAGAGCATGCGTACGGATATTCAGATTGGCGTCTTTCAGTGCGACGAACTTGCCGTCGAACCAGGCGGGTTTGTTTTCAAAATCCTGCATTTGCATCTCTTAGGCGGGTAGTGCGTTGGCGTGAATACTTTCGAGATACCTTTCTGCCTCGATCGCGGCCTGGCAGCCCGAACCTGCGGCCGTAATCGCCTGCCGGTAATAATGGTCCTGAACATCGCCTGCGGCAAAAACTCCCGGCAGATTTGTCGCGGTGCGGCCTGGTTTGGTGAGAAGGTAGCCGGTCTCATCCATGTCGAGCTGCCCTTTGAAAAGCGCCGTATTCGGTACATGGCCGATCGCGATAAAAAGTCCCTGAACGGGAAAATCTTCGATCGTGCCTGAACGTGTGTCTTTCAGTTTAACGCCGGTAACGGTACCGGTTTTTTCTTCGCCGTAAACTTCAGCGACTTCGACAAACGGTTTGATGACAATTTTTGGGTTTGCCTTTGCACGATCGACCATGATCTTGCTTGCGCGAAACGTATCGCGGCGGTGCAGCAGCGTGACTTTGCTCGCAAATTTGGTGAGAAAGTTTGCCTCTTCAAAAGCGGAATCTCCCCCGCCGACAACGGCAACTTCTTTGCCGCGAAAGAAAAAACCGTCGCAGGTAGCGCACGCCGAAACGCCTTTGCCTTTATACGCAAGCTCTGACGGAATTCCCAGAAAACGCGCCGTGGCGCCGGTGGCGATAATGACGCTATCAGAAGTGTATGTCGTGCCCTCAGATGTGATACGAAACGGTGCACCCGAGGTGAGTTCGGCTTTGTCGGCCATGACCGATTTCAGTTCGGCGCCAAATCGCGCTGCCTGACCGCGAAAGTGTTCCATGAGCTCGGGGCCTTGAATGCCCTCAGCAAAACCCGGGTAATTCTCGACCTCACTGGTGATCATGAGCTGCCCACCGCGCTCGATACCTTCGAGCACCAGGGTCTTCAGATTTGCCCGACCGGTGTAGATTGCCGCGGTGTAACCCGCGGGTCCCGAACCGACAATGATGGTATCGTAGTGATTTGCGCTCATGCTCAAGAAAATAATGGAAATCGACTCATGCGGACAATAAATAGTTCGGCAACGGCTGCCCGTCTCGGTGAACCTTTCTCAGCATGAAATTGACTTTTCTGCCTGAGCAACGGTGGTAATAGCGGCTTATTGTGGTTAAACGATATTTGCTGATGTTCATCGTCGCAACCTGTGGGTATTCCTGTACAGCGGGAGTTGCACACTCGGTGAACGTGGTGCTGCCCACACCGCACCTCGGGCAGGGCGGCAATTCGAAACAGTTCGGTACGCTGTTCTTTTTCACCGACCGCAATGTCCCTGACACGAGCCTGGCATATAACGCGCTGCTCGAAGGCAAAACCGCCGAAGCCCTGAACCTGCTTTCGCGCACAGAAGGCGCCGACCTGCCGAATATTCAGGCCGCTTACTGGAAAAACGACGTCGCTGTTTGTTTTATTCTCGAAGGCCGTTACCGGGAGGCCGACGAACTTTTGATGCAGGCCGGCCTTTCCTCCGACGCCGAAGAAATCAAACACAACCACCGCATCAGTGTCTACCTGAACCAGTCACAGTCAGCTTATAAGAAAATGCAACAGCCGCAAGTTGTCCCGGCAGACGTGCCGCCTGCGGTAATGCCCGCACCTGAAAAATCCCAACAGCCTGCGCCTGCGGTTGTGCCCGGGAAAAATTAGGCGGATGTCGAAAGTACTCGCTCTCGCTGGCCTGCTTATGTGCCTGAACGCCTGTACTGTGAATGCGCCGCTTGCCGAAGACTATTATTCAGGCACGGAAAAAATCGCCGGCGGAAAACCGCCTTCGGTGCCGCAGTTGGTTTTTGACAAAACCAACCTTAAATTTGATTTTACTGCTTCGATGGACCCCGAATCGGCGGCAGAAGTGGCGACGTACTTTATCTATGTTTATCCGGGGGTGCCTGCAAAATATTACGAGGCGCGCTACCTCGATCGTGCGATCACCACGGCCGGGGTGCGCACGTTTTATCTGGCCTCGGTGCCTTACACCACGACAAGCGTCGTGGTCACGGGTTTCGACGGCTACCGCGAGTCTGCGGTTACCACGCAAAATCTGGTGACGTTTGACTATCCTTGAATCTGGTGTTTGATGCCGTTGACGTGTGCTGCACCCAGCAACCCGTCGCCGCAGTTTCAAAACCGTGTCTGAAACTGCAGGGCGACGTTGAGGCTTCTGAACTGGCGGTTGAGTTCTCTGAACTCGGCATCGCCGAGTTCTTCATTATATTTGCGGGCCGTGCGGTAGCTTGAGTAGGCCTGGCCAATGTAAGCACCGGTCGCAAAGGTGGTAAACAGAATCGACTGCACCGTGCTGTCGCGCATAAAACCGTCGTACGCGAGAAAGGCAGCGCCGCCGACGAGACTCAGGCTCACGATACCGGTATCCCATTCCCCGAGAAAAAAATGCCCGCCGCCAGGAAAAATGGCTGAAAAAAATACCGCCCAATAGGGGCTCTTGGTTGAAAGTTTTTCGGCCTTCTCGAGCAACGGCACGGTCTTTTCAAAGAAAGATTCATATTGCGGCAATACGGCAGTGCCCCCGTCGACTCCCGGTTGTTTCGCTTTCCACTGGTCGCGTGCCGCAGTCATTTCTTTGAGCGCTTCGTCGAACTTCTTGTCGCCGGCCGCAGCCATTGAACCATAGATGGTGTAGTCGAGCAGGTAGGGCTTGCCGGCTGCGTCGCCCTTTAAGTCGGCAAAGAGGCGCGAGGCATTTGTGTATTCGGTATTTTCATAATAGCTCAGCGCCATAAAATTGAGCGAGATAAACTTGAGGCGTGTATCGGTTGAATCGGTCAGCGGCAAGAACTCGTGTTTCGCCTGCGGATACCTGCCGCCTTCGTAGTACATTTTGCCGATCTGGAAATGCACCCAATCGAGTTTTTCATATTTCGGGAAGAGGTGAATAACCTTCTTATACTCGGTAATTGCACGGTAATAATCCTGCTCGTCGGCGAATGCATCGGCTAGTTGCAGAAACGTCTGTGGCCGGCTGAAATCGGGGCCTGGACCTTGTTTTGTGGCGGCACCGGCCAGCACGACAGGCACGAATAGCAGCAAGGCGAGGTTTTTCATCTCAGTATTCTACAGGCAAATCTATCGGGTATTCGCGCTGGCCCGGATGGCAGCGTATCAGCCGGTCGGTGCCCATGACGAGCCCTTTGAGCAGGCCGAATTTTGCGACTGCTTCGGCCGTATAGCGTGAGCAGGTGGGTGTGTAGCGGCAGGTAGAGCCACTCAGGGGGCTAATATACGACTGGTAGAAGCGAATCAGCGGATTCAGGGGCAGTGGTTTGTGCGCATGGTCAGGGGCGACGGTCTCGCGGGTGACCGGATGCGCGCGGCTGAGACTCCACGGTTCTTCAGCGTTCAGCGCACATACGGCGAAAAAGATACCAAGAAGCTTGAACATCCGCCTCTGCGTACACCGGCAGCGGCACCGGCCTGTCAATGGATAAACCGAATGGCTGGTGCCGGGGTAAGGTGAGCCGTGGTGAAACCGCACCGGATAATTCAATTTGGGTTGCAGGTTTACCGATTATCTAAAGGAGAGACTATATGCTGCGCGTAATTACCCTATACCTTTTCGCCCTGGTTTCAGCCGGGTCGTTGGCGGCGCTGCCGTTCTACTGGGAGCCGAAATCAGACGAACCGGGCTTCAGTATCGACATTCCCGCGCAATGGGCGCAGGCCTCCCGCTCGCGCGAAAAGGTCGCCAATGTCCATTTTGAAAAGAAAGACCGCCGAGGCCGGGTCGCGATTGAAGTTCGGTCGTATTCGACAGATAACGCCGATCTTGAAACTCTGGTACTGCAGCTCAGAACGCGGCTGGCAGTCAAATATGACCGGGTGTTTCTTGCGAAGCGCAAAGAGCTGAGCTTTCGCAAGGGTGTCGAGAAGCAGGTCTGGAACGCGCGTATCGGGAAGAACCAGTATACGCTCACGACCGCATTCGTCGTCTCAGACGATAAAGTGCTGCAGCTGATCTGCGTAGCGCCGAATTCGCGCCGCAAAGAATACGAATACGTTTTTGACAATGCGCTCTTGTCGCTCGATTTCTCTGATGGCAGCGCCGACAGCGGAAAAGCATCGGCAGAAGCAGCGCCTGAGAAGGTAGAGCCAGCGCCTGCGCCCGCAGCCCCGGCACCTGCTATACCTGGTGTTCCTGCAGCGCCTGCGATTCCCGCGGCGCCGGCTGCCCCATCGGTTAAGCCGCCAAAAATTGAATTCTAAGAGGATACCATGACCAAATACCGTAAACTTTTTATCAGCGTACTTCTCCTTTTTACCGCAACGTTTTTCGTGATCGGCGCAGCAGAACCTGCGGCAGAGTCAGACAAGAAAGAAGGAGATGAAGGCAGCGATGACCTCGCGCTGCTCGGCAACGAAATGGCCGGCCTGTGGGAAGAAAAATCATGCGCGGCCGAACTCACCAGCAAGTTTGAAGAACCGGTGATCTCGATCGCGTGCAACGCCGATTACACGTCGGCCGAGCGCGACAAGGTGCTCGATTACCTCTTTAAGAAGGGATTCTTGTTCCGCAAAGAATCATATGACATCAAGGGGTCAACGGGCCATTATTGGTACCGCTTTGAACGCCGTGACGGCAATCGCGTGCGTGCGGTCTACGTGCGTCTGCATGTGACCAGCCAGGGAACAGCGCTCTGGGGTTCTGTCAAACCCGCGTCGCGCATTGCAGTCTACGTCGATAATCTCGCGACAGCAGACGAACTCACAGCGTGGCAGACGCTGGGCGTGCCGCTGACGTTTGGCCTCAAACCAGCCGATGGCGCCAAAGAACTTGCTTCGCAAATTGAGGAATATAAGCAGGAAACATGGCTTGCGCTCGATCTGAGGCAAGGCGCCTTTTCTGAACCCGACCAGAGCGCCTCAATCAAAGAGGTGCTCGAACAAGACATGATAGGGCCGTACCTCAAGAACGCCCTCGAGCAGACAGGCGATGTCTGGGGTTTTGTCATTCGTGACCTGAACAGCCTTACGACAACCGTCGCTTCGGCGCGCGCCATCTTTGCCGCGATGAAGGCCGAAGAAAAACGTTTCGTACTGCTGCCCGCACGTTACAACAAAGCGCTGAATACCACTGCAAACGTTATGGATATGACAAACAAACGTGTGACATACGACATGACGGCGATGTGCAGCAAATCACCGGCAAAAGTCTGGCCGTTTCTGCGTGCGAACGCGGGCAAGGGCGATATCATTGCACGTTTCCCGGCGAGCGCGAAACGTTGCGCGCACACACTCAGCCGCACTCTCAAGCGCGACGGCAAATGGGATTTTAAGACGCTGAGCGTGATATTCGGGTACAAAGAAAAGCCAGACCCGAAAGGCCTGTAAGGTTTTAAGGGGTGCTCTGCACCCCGACGGAGAATTGACCATTCTGCAGCGTCGTTCTGACGCCGGGTTTCATACCCTCATTAAAGATCATCACTCCGGCGAAGGTGCCGTCAATGCGTACCAGTTTGCCATTGACCGTGACCGGTTTCAACCGCACCACGAGTGAAGTATCGCGGTATTTTTCTTCTTTCATGATGCCGTCGCCTGAAGAAACGCGTTCGTTACGTGCCTTGCTTACCCAGGTCGGGGCGTGCTTTACGTACCTGACTCTGATCTTCTTACGGCGGCGCTTCTGGTGGTACTTTTGCGCCCTCGAGCAAGCGTCGGTCATGCCGTTGCCGCATTCGCCGAGCTGCTGGTGCGAACGGTCATCGGGGTCATCTTCGGTTTCGTTCGTCTCTATTTCTTCTTTCTTTGTGTAGCGCATGAAATCGTCACGCGCCAATGTTACATGCGGGGCAACCGAATAGATGCCTTGGGTGTTGATAAAAATGGCAGAAACCAGCGCGATTTCAGAATTCAATTCGATGGGTGCTGAAAGAGAGTTGGCGGCAATTTCGGCTGTGATCGCCAGCTGCCCCCGGGCAGACTGATCTTTTACACCGATCACGAGCTGCAGCTTGCCATTCTTTTGCTGAATCGCCGCCATGCCGCCGTTCAGCGTGTAGCTCTTGCCCGCGAGCTGGTATGTGAAGGTGCCTTCACCTGCAGAGACTGCCGTGGCAAAGAGTGTAATTATCGCGAGGCGGCAGAGCATAGGTAACCATATGAAAATGGCTCCGCGGGCACCTGGCGTGCCAATTTAATAGTAAACGATCGTGCAGTGTCTACCAGGCCGTGTTGGTTGCAGCCGGAGTCAGATTCGAAGGAGCAGAGCCCGTACTGGCGGTGTAATTCTTCCATGCGGTCTTGCCGGCATTTCGTACTGCACCAAGGTCTGAAGCAGACCGGCTCACACCTGCACCTGAATTTGTGCACAGGTAGGCCGAGTTTTCGGCGGTTGTGCTGTCGGCCGCAATGCACGCGCCGGTGAGCTGCGTGGTGCGGTCGTTGAGCCCAAAGATGGGGCGCTCTGCGATCGGCCAGAACGATTGCAGGTTGTAGTAAAAGTGCGTCAGCGGCCCCTGTACCATGAGCTTCGTCAGCGACCCGTCGCGGTCGGTGTAGTAGAGCGCGTCTTGAATACCCTTATAAGGCAGATTACATTCGGCGCGCGTCGTATCGACAGTCTCATTTTCACCCGTGGCGCAATACGTCAGTATAAAGGTGCCGTCCGTCGCGTCGAAGCCACTGGTGTCTCTGATCTGGATCGCTAGTGGATAGCTCAGCGTTCCGCTTGTGCGGTCGCCCTGAGAAAAGACCGTCTGCGCGACCCCGATCGCCACGATTGAGCCCTGCGAAGCGTATATGTCTCCGAGTTCGTACACGAGACGCAGTTCCTGATCGTTATAGTAGTACAGTTTTAATCCGCGCAGCGTGCCCGCGCTCGTCGCCTTGATCTCTGCCCAGTCTTCAGTATTAAAGGGTGCCACGGTCTGTGTTCCCGAGACTCGTATCTCATTGATGATTGCCGTCGCAAATGCGGATGTATAGCCGTTCAGGTGCATTGGCGTCGCAGAAGCCGTGCGTCCTCCTGCGTCCTGGCAACCTGCAGCCGGGGTAACGGCGTAGCGGCAGCTCGAGGCCATCACCGCTGCGGTCAGCGTTACGCGCACCTGTGCGTTATTCGAAGTTGCGTTCAGCGAAGAAACGGCAGGTGCGGGACAAAGTGCACCGACGTCTTCAGTTTCGGTAATGGTAATTTCGCCGGCGCCCGTGCAGTTGGTGGCCCCACCTGTCATGCTGCTGTCAAAGGTTACCAGAATTTCGCTCGCTGAAGTCGCTTCGACCTTTTTGATCTGAGGGTTTGCTTCTGTCGTGTAGATGTAACCTGCAGACGAAAAAGTCTGCGCAGCCTTTGACAGGCAGCCATCAGGTGGTGCTGTGGCGCTGTAATCCTGCCGGCTTGTGCACGCATAGGGCTGCGAAGCGGGGTGTGTGAACCAAGCCGACTGCAATTTTCCCGATTGGTGGGTTGTGAAACGTTGCGGCCCCGAGTTGTAGCCGCGCCGCTCCATGGAATACGTCGAGAAAGGGCCCGTACTCGGGTAGTCGATGAGCGCACCGGCGGGCGCCGAATCACCGTTACCGGCTTCGTCGATCAGGTTCATCGCTTTATCGTAGAGCCTGATCTTAAAGCTCGAATTTGACAGTTTGAAGTCTTTGGTGCCCGAAAACTTAAAGTGCTCTGTTGACAGCGAACCGCCGGTCGAGCTGTTGATTTCAGCGCCCTGATCATTGTAAGTAATCACTTCGTCAGCGCCCGTTTCGGCAAAGGCCGAAGGTTTTTTATTGTAGAAGAGCCGCACCTGACCTGCGCAGATGATGTTGGGTAACGCGGTGAGATAGCCGGCGACACCGCAGGCCTCCATATTTTCATAATACCAGTTATGGCTGTCGGGCACAGGGTACAGGTTGCGCTTATCGTTAGTGCCCCATTGAATCGCCCAGTGCGACAGATCGATTGGCGCATTCGTGTTGTTGAAAATTTCAACAAAGTCGTCACTTCGGTCGATGGTACCGCCGTCTGTCGAGCCACCCCAGCCGATTTCTGAAATAATGACATCGCCCGCAGCAGCGTTATGCCCACGCATCTTCACTCTGAGCGCCATATCGTTCGCGATGCCCCACGCGCCTTTCCACTGCTCATAAATTGTGTTCACAACCCGCGCCTGGCTGACGATGATCACATTCTCATCGTTGTTGTTGATGGCATTGTTTGACCAGTTGAAAGATCCGGTTGCCATGCGTGCATTGGGTGTTCCTGCGTCGACAAGCACTGTCTTGCAGTGCATTTTGCCGCCGTGTGCCGGATTGTTCTTGATTGAGGTGTTCTCGTTGCCGTCCCAGCGGACAAAGGGCCCCGTCGCAAACAGCGACCCGTCATTGTTGAATCCGGCCGAATAGATTTTCGGAGCCTCTTCAGAAACACCTGAGACGAACGTCGAGTCGTGAATTCCGTAGACGGGGATTCCCCGCTGCCGGGCCATTTTGATCATCGCCGCGTTCAGCTCGTCGTGAGTGTGTGCAAAAATCATATAATGAATACTCGTCGTGGCCGATTCGACGAGCGCAATAATGCGGTCCATCGCCTCATCGCCCTGGTAGGGTGAAAAGTATAGCTCGACCGGTGAATTGTTGATGATCACCGTTGTGGTGGCGCTGCGCTGCCGTTTCTGTGAAGCGAAAAGCCCGTTGTGCATCTGCAAAAATTCATCTTTGAAAAGTTTGACGAGTGTGTCGTTCTGTATGATATACCAGTTGTTATTGTTGCGCACCATATCGGTTTCCGAGAGGTTTCCGGTGCCCATAAAGACATATTTGTCATCGACCACGGCAAATTTGTTGTGCTGTATGCCGTTCGCATTGCCGAGCGTCATGTTGATGTTGCTATGATACATTGTCTGGTAGCCGCTCGTATAAAATTCGTCAATATCACCCACGACGCGCACATCGATATTGCGCTGAAATGCGCGCAGTACTGCCTGGACAATTGAAGTTTTGTTGAAGTTGTAAACAGACAGGTACATGTAGCGTTCGGCGCCATCAATCAGCCGCACGAGTTCATCGTCGACTCGGCGATCGATCATCGTGTCCTGGTCTTTGCCGGGTTCAGAGAAAAACACGGAAAATCGTTCACGCCCGTCGCCGAGGCCCGGGTCGCCAAAACCGAAATTTGCCGAACAGTAGCCAAAGATAAAGGGTATAAAAAGTGGTGCCAATCGAAATGTCGGGAAAATTTGCACGCTGGTTTAGATTTGCCTCAAGTCAAGGGGTGTCAAACAGTATTCTTTCAGCCTCAGTCGGCGGCCTATAGAAAGCGACTGATATGCTGCGGCCCGATTTCGCCGATTGAATTCAGCCCCAGAACACGCATTGTCTGTTGCAGTTCAGCAATGTAGTGCTTCAGCAGGCTTTGAACTCCCACCCGGCCCTGGCCAACAGCCATAATGGCGATAGGGCGGCCGATCAGTACTGCATGGGCCCCGAGCGCGAGCATGCGAAAGATATCCGCACCTGAACGAATTCCACCGTCAACAAGTACCTGCATGTGCGGTGCCCTCTGCCTGACGTAAGCGCTGATGCCGGGCAAAACGCGCGCTGTTCCCGGCATACCGTCAAGCACGCGGCCCCCGTGGTTGCTCACGACGAGTGCAGAGGCGCCGGCGGCGATCGCCGTTTCTGCATCGGCAATGGTCATCACGCCCTTTATCACACAGGGCAGGGGCGATGAATCCACCAGCTCTTTGAGTTCAGAGAGCGACTTGCGCGATGTCGCCGCATTCTTAAGTACCATAGTCTTGAAAGAAACACCGTCGATGTCGATTGCCCAGGCAGCCGCACCGGCCTGTTCGGCCTCGGCGATGCGCGTCAAAAGTTCTTTTTGGTCGCTGCGCGGTTTGAATACGGGAAATCCCCGCCCTAAAAGTTCAATAGTATGAAGCCCGACGCGGTATTTGTCGGCAGAGGCTCCGTCGCCAAAAGTCGGCATCAGGTTCATGGCGGTGAGTCCGCTGCCGGTTTCAAGAGCGTAGTCAAATTCGGTAATCGAACCACCCATATTGGTGACGCTGCCGGTAATCGGCGCAGACAAAATCGGTGCATCAAGCTTCAGTTCGCTTTTGTTAAACAGCTGAACCGTCGTGTCGACGCTGCTATCAGAAGATGATGCGGATGTATACCGGGGAACAATCTTGTATTCTGCCAGAGCCTGCACGTTGTCGCGAAACGCATTCATCTCGCCGCGCGCGCCCATGCCCGGTACCCCCGAGGCGCAATAGCCACCGTCGCAGACTTTGCAAACCCAGCAGAAGTCGTTGTTGAAATTCTCGCGTGCCTTTTTCGCCATGACCCGCGCATTGTAATCGGGTATCAGGCTCGTGAATTGCAGGCGCGCGCGCAAATCGGCGAAGACCGCTTCGGCCGAGGCAGTATCACCAGCATCAATCACATTATGGTAGACCTTACCGATATTATTCTGCAGGTTCTGCACAACATCGCCGTTCTGGTAGTTGCAGTGAACGAGGCTCACCCCACGCTCCGCAAATTCTGCCTGTAGCTTGCCGAGATCTGCCTTGTTGAGCAGGTTCGAAAGTTCACCCGGATTTGCGTAGAGCGATCTTTCGATTGCGACGCGACTTGCCTGCAGCGCCTCGTCGGGTGTCAGAATTACACTGCGGTCGTTCTGCATCAGGCGAATGAACATTTCCATGAGGCTGCGCCCGTGTGCGGCGGGGTAGGTGTGCGTGCTCATGAAGCCGCCCGACAGGCGGCCGGCAATTTCGCCGATGACGACCTTGCCCTCTGCCGTGAGCCGCAGGTCACCTTTGAGCGCCCCATGGTACGGCCTGTCGCTGAGAGATTGCAGTGAGTCGGCGTATGCCTGAAGCGTGCGCAGAATCGCGTCGTTTTCTGCGCGAGTGGTATTGGCAGGTAGCGTGTGGCCGTTCTCAATAAAAAAATGCCGGTCTTTAACCTCTATCAGACGGTCGGCGACTCCGGTCAGAAACACTTTTCCCTCAAAACAGAGCGCATCGACAGAGATTTCGCGCGCTGGTACAAAGTGCTCGATGATCACTGCGTCTGGTGCAGCCGTTCTGCCAGCCGCGCACTGCGCGAATTCAAAAGCAAACGAGAGATCTTTCGCTTCTTTAAGCAGCATGACGCCACGGGCGCCCATATTCTGAACCGGTTTGATCACGAATCCGTCAGCGCAAGGGGTTGACGCCATCCAGGCCGCGCAGGTTTCTTTATCCGTTGCGTACACATAAGGCGGGTGTGCGTGCTGGTGCTCGCGGCAGAAATCCCGCATTTTACCTTTATGCGTCAGCACCTCTCCCTGCCGGGTATTCAGCCCGGGTAATAAAAGGGCGTCGTTGACGCGCCCGACAATATGGGAAAAATCCGTAGCGACCGTGACGACAAAGGCAAGTTCTGTTTGCAGAGGTCTCAACGCCGCGATGACGGCGTCCGGATCAGCGATCTGCACGTGCAGAAAATTTGTCGCTTCGTCGCGGCCGGTAGCGTTGTGGTTCTGGTCGAGTGCCAGCACCTTCAGGCCCAGAGCCCGCGCAGCCCGCATAAAGGGCATCTGCAACAAGCCCGCCCCCAGAATGGCTACGGTAGTTTTCTCGGCAGCGGGCATGTTATTTTGCCTCGGCGCGCTCAATCACAAACGAATGCATGCCTGCATCTGTTTCTGAGCGTACCGCTTCGAGAATCAGCCTGTGCTTTTGCAGGGTGCTCAATCCTACAAACGACGCATCGCTGATCTGCAGCCGATAATGCGTTTCACCGCTGAGGCCGTGCGCGTGCCCGGCGTGTTCGGCAGAATCGTCAAACAGGCACATATCAGCCGCGGGATATTTTTTCCGCAGCAACGTAATTAACCGTTCGTAGCGGTTCATACTGCCTTACCTGCGATTGTATTCGGGCTGAAAAGGGGCATTCAACGGTTCGAAACCCGGCAGTTCGTGCGGCTTCACGCTTTTCAACGGCGCTGAGAAGGCGTGCGAAATACCTTTGCGCAGCCGGTGCATCAAGATCTCGCGACTGTAGCAGGGCAACACATTGGTCATGAAACTGCGGTGCGAGCGCCCGGCGCGATATGCGGGTTGTTTGGGTGGCAGCTTGAGGTGCCACGGTATGCGGCGCAATGTCGCCGGGCTGTAGACCAGCGTACCGTGCAGCATCAGCCAGCCGCGTTTTCGGCATTGCGCATTACCCGAAAATTTTCGGTGATCCCCCCGAACGGCGTAGCCTAAGTCAGAGTAACCCCGAATTGCGACGCGCGGACCGATTCCGTTTGCGACGGCGGTTAAAAGTTTCTCGTACGACAGGGAAACATGCATGAGTTCTGGAAAAGTACCAAGAGAAAGAAAAATTGCATAGTTGAGATTGCCGGGTGCATGCTGAACTGTGCCTCCACCCGAAATTCGCCTGTACACAGGGGAGATCTTCTTATGCAGAAAAACTTCTTCATCGAGTACCAGTGATTTACCGAGCACAATCGATTCTTCATTCTCATAGAATATCAGATAGATCGCCTGCTCGTCTTTTTCCGAATGAAAAAAACGCTCTTCGAACGCAAGGTTAACGCCACAATTGCGCGAGGGCAGAAAGCAGGTGATGGTTTTCACGGCGCGCGGGAGTCTCTGTCGTCTTGAGTCTTCTCATCCGATGAGGATGTCTCTTTGTTCAGAACGCGTTCGCCGCAGCGGTGGCAATAGCGCGAGCCTATATAGTGATTCTGTTCGCCGCAACGCGGGCACTCTATACGGTTCTGCGTTTTGGCTTCGAGCATCAGCTTCGTCATCGAAGCGCCAAGTACACCCGTCGGCAGCGCGATAATGCCGATGCCGAAGATCATAAGAATGCCTGCGATCGTTTTACCGGCAATAGTGCCTGGCACAATGTCTCCGTACCCCACCGTCGTTAAAGTTACAATTGCCCACCAGAGCGCGTCGGTCATCTGGCCAAATCTTTCGGGCTCAAGCGCATGCATCAGCGAAGCGGCAAGAATCAAAATGACGAATATGACGAATATGAACGCAGCGAGCACACTGCGATTCATCTTGAATACCTCAACCAGGCGATGAAGTGCGTCAGAATAGCGCGCGAGTTTTATTATGCGAAAGATTCTGAATAAACGCAGAATGCGCAGTACCGCCGTATCGCCTGTGCCCGTCAAAAAATACGGTAGAATGGCGAGAGCATCGATTACCGAAAACGGTTTGATGATGAATCGCCAGAAGGTGCCTTCGAATGCGAGCAAGCGCAGGGCATATTCGCCAATGAAGATGATCATCGCGGAGTTTTCGACGACACGAAAAATGTGGCCGAATTTTGCAGACAGATCTTTGTCAGAATCGAGTAGCCATGAGAGAATCGAAGCCATAATCAGCACCATCATTGCCACGTTAAAAACGCGGGCCGGCATATGGCTTGTGTCTTCAGTCAGGTAATGCGCGGCTTTCTGAAGACGGCGGAACATGCTATTTTCCGGGTTCGACCTGTAGCAGAATCTTCAGACGCTCCGTCTGTTTATGGTTATCGAGCACGAAATAATCACGTTCTGCAGACACGCCGCGCCCAATTGTTTCGGGCGAAATCTTTCTGAGCTGCGTTGCTGACTCAGCAACGATCACCGTTGTCCCGGCGGGCACCGAGATAATTTGTCTTACAGCAGTTGAAAGACCTTCGAGCTGCAGCAGCCCGTCTTTGAGCGACACCGACGTTACAGACCAGGGAGTGTAGATGTTCTGCGCTGAAAATTTCTGGCGCAGCCATTTCTCTCTGAATCCGCTGAGCCATACAATTGCTTCGCTGCCGTCAGTCAGCATGACTTCGCGTGCCATCAGATTTCGAATCATGATCAGCGATTCAGCCGATGCCCAGCCGTGAAACCCGTCACCCATACAGCCTCCGCCTGTGCGAACGTGTATAGCTTCAGGAAACGTGAAGGCTTTCTGCGCCCGGGTGCGTATACTGCGCACGATTTGTCGTGCCTGCCTGGTGCGGCCCATGAACAGGTAACTTTCAGCCATCTGTATTGTGAGATAAGGATTCAGGCCTGAGTGGATGTTATCCTGAAAAAAACAGCCCTGGAAGAAATAGTTATCGCGAATCAGATCGAGCGTCCGTAGCATGCGGCTGTCGCAAAACTCTGCGATCTGCAGCGGATACGCGGCCGCTATCGAGCCGATCATGCCCGCGTCTTTACCCCGGCCGAGCGCGGCGGGCAGGTATGAATACGCTGAAAGGTAGCGGTTGAGCGAGCCCGCGAGTCGGTCATATTGCGATGAGGCACGCGATTCAAGCCCGATTGACTTCAGGTGTGGAGCGATTTGTTTAAGGCCGCCCAGCGCCCAGAAGTTATCCCAAAGATACCAGTCTGCCGGTCCAAGATGTTCTGCGCTGAAACCAGGGGGCAAGACGCCGCCATACTGGCCTGAAGATTTTTCTATCCAATTGATCATCTTTTCAATCGGGCCTTTCATGCGCGTGATGATACTTGCATCGTGCGTGTAGCGCACGTACTGCGCGAGAATCCAGAGAGCCTGCCCGTTCGCATCCCATTCACCGGTCTGCGATTCAAAAAGTCCCGATGAGCGCACCATGCCGGTGAATCGCTCGATGATCGGTTTCACCGCCTTTTTTGCGCCCATGAGAAGCAGGGCATACATCATGATGACCGCGTCGCGAATCCAGAAGTGATGGTAGGTGTAGCTGCCGGGTTTAATCGAATCGTAATCCCACAATGCGATCAGGTGATTTTTTGCGTGTTCTAGCCATTCGCTGTATTCACCAGGCAGTTCGGCGCGCAGTGCATTTTCAAAGTACTCAGCAGTAATCTGCTTTGCAGATTTTCCCCTGAGTGGCTGCGGCAACGCGTCGTGCTGGTGGTCCAAAATTTCCGCTTCGCAGTTGTCGGCGCGCGCAAAATAAAACGCTGCGGTCGTAAGTCCAATGGGGTCTTTTGCTGCGTGGCGTTCATGGCTATGCTGTTTGCCACTGCGCAACCTTCGCACGAGCGGGCCGATGCGCCTCAGCGCATCGCCGTTTTTCCAGTCTGAGACGCAGGCGTAGTCGGGGTCTTTGTCAAAATTGAGCTGCGCGCCTCCGCTCAGGTGCTTCTTCTTTTCGAAGTAGTGCAGCCGATAGAGTAGTGCCGGGCCTTCAAAATTGAAAGGGCGTACAGAAATCAGTACGGGTTTGCCTCCTGATGCGCGCAAGCGAATGCCATGTTCAGTCGCCGTGTATTCGACGGCAATGCCGCGCCACGTGCAGTGCAGACGGTCGGGGCCTTTGAGCACCAGTTTGACTTCAGACGATTTGTTTTGGGGTCGAATCACGCGCCCGCCTTCAACGGTTGCAAACTCGATCGTGTACGAGCCGGGATAAACCATGAGCGCGCCCGCCATGTCGATCGAAGCTTCAACCGAACGGCCGGGAAAACCGATGCCGACCCAGTTGCGCTGTGTCTGGTTCATCGAAAGAATATTATGCGAGCGGGGCAAAAACGATTCGGATTCAGGGTTGTACTGCTCAACAGCCCAGAGCGGCGGCAAAAATTTTCTGTTGAACTGAAAAAAGCTGTAATTCCAGAACCCCGAAGCAAACAGGCGCGAGTTCATCGGCAGTGTCTCTGCCGGCCATTCCGTTTTTGTCGGGTTGCCGAGTTTCATCGCCGAGCGAATCATGTCGGTCGCGTCGTGCGGAACTCCGAAACGGCGCAAGAGAAAGCGCACGATCGAGAGTTTGAAGCGCGAAAAGCGTGAATCGTGGGGCAAAAGGTAGTCTGTCTGTCGGCGCAGGGGTGCTGCAGGGGGTTTGAGTGGTTTCATGAAATCTGGTAATCGCAGGCTTGCCTGGCGCGAAACCGCGCCCTACGCCTGCCGATGAGGCGTGGTATAGGCTTTATTCAGCCGTTCAACCATAAATTAAGGAAGAAAGATTTAAAAAAATGGCTCAATGCTTTTATGGTGCAGCGCACAGGACGTGGATTTATGCGAATTACTTGCGCGCTTTTTCATCCCTTTTTCTGATCAGGATTGACGTAATGTGACATAACATTTTATATGCCCTAAGAGAATACGGGCAGGTTATGCCCGCATGTATTATCTTAGGGGAGAATAATCTATGAAAATTGCGCGCCATTTTACACAAAAGGGTAAAGACATTTACTCGGATATCATCTTTGAAAAGCGCACCTCGAAGATAACCAACACCGATGGTTCAGTGGCTTTTGAAGCCAACGAAGTTGAAGTTCCTTCTTCATGGTCGAACGTCGCGACAGACATTCTCGCGCAGAAATATTTTCGCAAAGCAGGCGTTCCTCGCGCGCTGACTCCCGTGGCTGAAGAAAATATTCCCGATTGGCTGCGCCGCCAGGTTGCCGATGAAGAACAGCTCGCGAAGTTTCCGAAAGAAGAGCGTTATGCGCGCGAAACTTCGGCAAAGCAGGTGATGCATCGCCTTGCGGGCGCGTGGACCTACTGGGGGTTCAAGCATAACTATTTCTCAAGCGAAGAAGATGCGCGCGCATTTTATGACGAACTGAGCTACATGCTGATGAACCAGATGGCGGCCCCGAACTCGCCGCAGTGGTTCAATACAGGCCTGCACTGGGCGTATGGAGTCGACGGTCCGTCGCAGGGGCACTATTACGTTGATCCGTCGACAGGCAAACTTGTAAAATCAAAATCATCGTACGAACATCCGCAACCGCATGCCTGCTTCATTCAGGCAGTCGACGACGATCTCGTGAATGCCGGCGGCATCATGGATCTCTGGGTGCGCGAAGCACGCCTTTTTAAATACGGTTCGGGCACAGGCAGCAACTTCTCGCGGCTGCGCGGTGAAAACGAACGCCTGTCGGGTGGTGGCAAGAGTTCAGGACTCATGAGCTTTCTCAAGATCGGCGACACAGCAGCTGGCGCGATCAAGTCGGGCGGCACAACGCGCCGTGCGGCAAAAATGGTCTGCCTCGATATCGACCATCCCGATGTAGAGCAGTTCATCGACTGGAAAGTCACAGAAGAAGCGAAAGTGGCAAGCCTGGTAGCAGGTTCAAAGGCGATCCGCAAAGTGATCGCCGAAGTTTTTGCCGCAGTCAAGGGCTGCGTAAAGCAACCATCATTGCTTGATCCGAAGCAGAATAAGAACCTTGCGTTGGCGCTCAAAAAAGCACGCGCTACAAATGTGCCTGACAGCTACGTGCAGCGCATTATCCACCTGGCGCGCCAGGGCTTTACCGAAATTGATTTTGAAGAATACGATACCGACTGGACTTCGAAGGCATACCTGACCGTCGCCGGACAGAATTCAAACAACTCACTGCGCCTTTCAAATTCCTTTCTGAAAGCCGTCGAAGAGAACGGGGACTGGGAACTCGTTCGCCGTACCGACGGAAAAATTCACAAGACGATTCCGGCGCGCGACCTTTTTGATCGTCTGTCATATGCGGCTTGGTCATGCGCTGACCCGGGCCTGCAGTTTGATACGACTATCAACGAATGGCATACCTGCCCTGAAGACGGCCGAATCAATGCATCGAATCCGTGCAGTGAGTACATGTTTCTCGACGATACGGCCTGCAACCTTGCCTCTCTCAACATGATGAAGTTTTACGACGCCGAGAAAAACCGTCTCGACGTTGAAGCGTATAAGCATGCAATCCGCATTTGGACAGTTGTGCTCGAAATCTCAGTGTTGATGGCGCAGTTTCCGTCGCAGCGCATCGCTGAACTCTCATATAAGTTTCGTACTCTGGGCCTCGGCTATGCGAACCTAGGTACCTGGCTCATGGTCTCGGGAATTCCGTACAACTCAGCGCAGGCAAATGCAATCACCGGTGCAGTGACGGCTATTCTTACGGGCGTGAGTTACAAAACTTCGGCGGAGCTGGCAGCGGAACAAGGGCCATTCGCCGGTTTTGAGAAAAACCGCGAGCACATGCTGCGCGTCATTCGTAACCACCGTCGTGCAGCGTACAACAGCGCTGATAGCGAATATGAAGGCCTGAGTATTTTTCCAACGGGTATCAATGGCAAGTATTGCCCCGATTACCTGCTGCAAGACGCCAAAATTGCCTGGGATGACGCTGTGGCTCTTGGCGAAAAGCATGGCTTTCGCAACGCGCAGACCACCGTCATTGCGCCTACGGGCACAATCGGCCTGCTTATGGATTGCGACACAACCGGCATCGAACCCGATTTTGCCCTCGTGAAGTTCAAGAAGCTTGCGGGTGGCGGCTATTTCAAGATTATCAACAAGTCTGTTCCGCAGGCGCTCGAACACCTCGGCTATGCGAAAGAACAGATTGCGAAAATTATCGAATACGTGGTCGGTAGCGCAACTTTTGCCGGTGCACCGCACGTGAATCGCGAGAACCTTAAATTGCGAGGTTTTACCGATGAAGTTCTCGACACCATCGAAGAGGCTCTGCCAACAGCGTTTGACATCAACTATGTCTTCAACCGCTATGTGGTGGGTGAATCTTTCCTGATTAACCAGTTGAAGATTCCGAAAGAAGTTTTTGACCGGGCAGATTTTAACCTTCTGCACCATCTCGGCTTCACAGGTGATCAGGTTATGCAGGCGAACGAAGCCATTTGCGGCACCATGATGATCGAAGGCGCGCCGTTTCTGAAAGACGAGCACCTGCCGGTTTTTGACTGCGCAAACAAGTGCGGTCGCCGCGGTAAGCGCTTTATTCCTTATCAGGCGCACCTGAATGTTATGGCTGCGGCGCAGCCGTTCATCAGCGGAGCGATCTCGAAAACAATTAACATGCCTTACGAGGCAACTGTTGAAGATGTGAAACAGGCGTACATGGCTTCATGGAAGCTCATGATCAAGGCCAACGCGCTCTACCGAGACGGATCAAAACTTTCTCAGCCGCTTTCGAGCGTCAGCGAGAATATTTTTGAGAATCTCGAAGAATCTGAAATTGAAGAACTCGCATCGGCGCCGGCGGCGCTCAAAGCGCAGCAAGTTGCTGAGAAGATCGTTGAAAAAATTATCGTACGCCAGATGGCCGAACGCCGCCGTCTGCCGGGTCGCCGTTCGGGCTATACGCAAAAGGCTGTGATCGGCGGACACAAGGTTTATCTGCGTACCGGTGAATACGAAGACGGTTCACTGGGCGAGATCTTTCTCGATATGCATAAAGAGGGCGCGGCATTTCGTTCGTTGATGAACGGTTTTGCAATCGCCGTGTCGCTCGGTCTGCAGTACGGCGTGCCGCTCGAAGAATTTGTTGAAGCGTTTGTCTTTACCAAGTTCGAGCCGAACGGTGTGGTGCAGGGGCATGACCGCGTGAAGATGGCAACATCTGTGATGGATTTTATATTTAGGGAGTTGGCGATCACGTATCTCGACCGCAACGACCTGGCCCACGTGTCGCCTGAGGCTCTGGTCGTTGACCAAACGACGACTAAGGGCGAAGTTATCGGTGAAGAAGAGCTGACTGATCTGGTTGAACCGGTGCGTTCACCAGAACCCGCAGTCAGCGTCGGCACTACGAAGACACGTTCAGGCCTGCAGGTCAAGGTGAGCGCGAACCAGATTCAAGAGGCGCGCATCAAGGGCTACGAAGGAACATCGTGCCCCGAGTGCAGCTCGATGACGCTGGTGCGCAACGGCTCCTGCCTGAAGTGTGAGACCTGTGGAGCAACAACAGGCTGTTCATAACAGCCTGTTGTTGCGTTGGCTTGCCTCAAAGCAGGCGCTCTTCGAAAATCTGCGCGCAGCCCTTGGGCGCTTTAGCAGTAACTTTCCGTAGGAAAGTTACGGGGCGCGCAGATTTTTCGCCTGCGACGAGCAAGCCGGGTTTAGTATCTCTTAACCGGGAATAAATTCACAGAGATACGCCGCGTCAGCGGGTATCTTCAGCTGAAATTTTGAATTTGCAGGCACTTCAAATTTGCTGCCAGTCGTGAATGTTTGCCAGGCAGCACCGGGAAGTTGCACTTCCATCGAACCCGCCACGACCGTCATGATTTCTTTGAGGCCTGTATTGAATTCATACTCGCCTGCTGCCATGACACCGCAGGTCGCTTTGTTTCCCGCAACTGCGAGAGTCAGAGATTTTACTTTTCCGTCAAAATATTCGTTAACCTGAATCATGGGTTAAAATCAGAAGTAAAGACAGAGCGTCGCGCGGTCTTTGGTTTTAGATTCACGTACCGGTGCGGCGAAAGAGCAGATAGAACAGGTCTTCGACTCTTTCCTGGTGGCGAATCGTGCGCGGTTCGAGAATCAGGGCCTGACCGGCCTTCTGCGTAACCGCAAAATCGGTCGTGTGCTTTGAACCCTGTCCCGGGCCGAGCACCCGTGAGAATGCGATAAGTTTACCATGTACGTCATTTTGCATAAATCTGCCTAATGGCTCTGAGCGGGTAAATGGTCAGGCCTGTTATATTATCGGCACAGACAGCGCAGATCGCGAGTACTTTTTTAAGACGCCTTATTTGCGTTTGGGCTGATTGGCAGCCGCCATTTCGACGACGAACGCATCAAACTCGTTACGCCTGCCATTGTTGATGTATCCATAATTGTCGAAGTGGTGAAAAAAGAAGTTGTAATTGTTCACCACGAGTTTGCGGTTGATCAGATTAATCAGCCGTGACTGAACCCGGTCGAAGTCACGCTGCCTGTCGGGTTCAGGCTTATTGAAGTAGTCGTCGATCGTCTGCTGCTTGAAATCGTCTTTGTCGGCGTAGGGGGTCTGGCTTTCGATAATTGCCAGAAACGCGTAGCGCTTGGCCTGCCTGGCATATTTGATGGCGTCAATATAGAACCAGATTTTCGTCGAGTAGAGGTGCTTGTTGTGGTTGTACCCTTTGCCTTCGTATATTTCTGATACCTTCAGGTCACGGTAGCCGAGGCGCATAAAATGCGCGGCGCGCACGTCTTTTGTTTCGATGATCATCGCCGAATTGCGTTCGAGCAGCTCGCGCGTGTCTTTCTGGTAATAGTCATTGAGCACACCCAGATATAGGTCTTTGAGAATTTTCTGCGATTCTCTGATGTGACCGTGCGTCTCTTTGTAGTGCCCCGAGAGATATTCTTTATGTGCCTTATAGTGCTCGAGCGCTGCGGCGCGAAAAGTCTTCAGGTGCTCGCCCTCGGCAAAGTTTGAAATACCCGAATTCAGAAAGTCGATGAAATGCTTATTTTCGCCCAGAATTTTCTCGCAGAATGCGCGATCGGGTGAATTGGAATAAACGGGCGTAAAGAGTACTGCGGTCACGAAACAGAAGCGGAGAAACTGGAGCGATTTCATATCAAAAAGCTGCGAGCAGAATAGATTCGATCTCATTTCGTGTCAGCATGCGCGGTGCGTTTTCCAAATGCGGAAATGCAGAGGCAAGACGTGAGATATCCTCAAGTTCGTGTTTTTTTACATCGAATTCAGAGAGGCGCGTCGGCAGGTTGACTTCAAGAAAAAGGCGGCGCACGCCTTCAACCGCCTTGATCGCAGCTTCGATGACCGATATGTCTTTCACGTCTTCTCCGAGCGCGCGGGCGATGTTGATATACTGCGCCGGGGCTGCCGTGAGGTAATATTCCATGACGTGCGGCAGAATCAGCGAAAGCGCATCGCAGAAGTTCACTTTGTCGTGCGCGTTGAGCGCATTCGCCACAGAAAACGCAACACCGACTGGCGATGAGACAGCCGAAATTGAAATCATCGCCGAAGACCAGAGCATCGTTGTGATGAGTTTATCGTTCTTCGGGTCTTTGTAGAGCTGTGGAATATTGCGTCGCAGGAGTTCGATCGCGCGCAGTGCGAGCGCGCTCGAGATTGGGTTCGATTTTGGCGACAGCTGGCTTTCAATGGCGTACGCAAGCGTCGCTCCACCGAGGCGCGCGGCACTGTCTGAAGTCAAGTGTTCGCAAACCTTCGGGTCATAAAAAGTCGCCACTGGGAAAAGCAGCTCATGTTCAAAATATTTTTTATGGCCGTCGGCCGCATCGCGAATCGTAAAACTGGGTGAGATCTCTTCGCCCAGAGCCGGCTCAACTGGAACGGTGATGAGGGGCAGGGGGGGATTTTTAATTTTCGCGCGTCCGTTCAGCACGTCAGATGCAAACACCGAATTGGTAACGAGAATAGAGACCAGCTTTGCCGTGGCAAAGGTTTCTATTGAACCAAACGCGACGATGGCATCGGCGTGAGCCTTCTTGGTGAAATAAGCCGCCGAATCGACCTGGTCGCTGGTCGGGTCGGCAGTCAGGTCGTCGTAGAGGATCACGCCGTCTGAATGTTTGGTCAGGCCGTTTTTTAGTACCGTCAGTTCAGACGGGTTCTTGTTTTCCGATTTCAGGTTCAGCAGCAAAATGCGCGTGCCGAACTGTTTAACATAGTTACCGATCTTGAAGATCGAATCGTTCTCAAACTGGATCCGTGTGGGAATCGAGAACTGCGCCCAGGGAATACCTTGCATGCGGGCCTACAAAAAAAAGGCGGCAAACGCCGCCTTTCTCGGGTACTTATAAAAGGGAAGTGGCGAGATATGCCCCTCTATTTATTGTCTGAACCGGTCAATTAACCGTTTTTAACCGCGGTTGTCAGTTTTGCAGCTATATGGTTCAACACGTCGTTGGACAGGTTGTCATATTCGCCGCGCGCCAGCTTCTCTTTCACTTCGCGTACACGGTCAGTGCGCACGTCGCTTGCAGAAGATATCGCCTTTTGTACCTGTGCCGTTTCACGAGCCTGCAGAGCAGCCTGCGAAATCGATACGGTATCGTTGCCGAGAGCAGCGCTCTTGGTTTCCTGGGGTTTCGAGGCTGATTTATCGTTCAGCGCCTGTACTTGCCCGGCATTGTGTATTTTGTCTATGTTCATAGTCTCCCTCGCCCGTTACGGAGCCTGTACCCAGGCCGCCTATAACTCTACAATCAGTATCGGCAGGACAAGCAGTTTTTTTAAGCAAAAAAAGTAGCAAATTGGTATTTTGGGGCATTGGCTGGCAAAACCCGGTTAAATTTGCTAAAAATGCTTGAATTTGCGAACGGGTAAGGGTATTGGGTGCCAGCGCAGCCGTAGACCGACCGAAACAGCGACCGGCGCATTAAAAAGGAGAAATAATGAACAAATATTCTAAATTAGCATTTATAGCCATGCTCGCTGCGATCCCGCAGGTTCATGCTGGACTCGTCGTAAACGCCAATACAGGCGACGCAACGGTCGACTCTGCAATACAGCAGGAAATCAATAACCAGTTTCAAGTCCCCAAAATGGGTGATTTTTTGAAGTCGATGTCTAATGCGCAAGCGATAACGAACAAAGGCCAAGGCGTTTCGTACGCTACTGACCACAGTCTTTTTGTCGTGGGCGGGGGTGTCGGCGTTGGACTCAATACAACGGATGGTTTCAAATTTGAATCCAAAGGTGGCCTGCCTCCCGTAGGACTCGGCGTGCAGGCGAGTATCATGGCGGGCGTATCTCTTTCGAAATTCCCAGGAATGCCTGTCATTGGACCAATTGACCTGAAACGTCTCACGGTTTTTGTCAATTTCTTTGGGTATTCTAACGATTCACTTGTCGACAGTCTGACCATCAAGACAAGCACTTTCGGTATGCATGCTCAATATAAGATCATAGAGAACAAGAATATCGGCGGTCTTGGCCTATTGAACTGGGGCGGCCTCGCGTTTACGACCGGTTTCAACGTGAGCAGCAATAGCATGACTTACAAAGTAGGCCAAAGTATCACTGCGACTTCCAATGGCATAACCGCAAAATGGACGCCTGACGCAAACAGTACGCTCGCACTGGAAGCGAGTTCATTCAGCATTCCGCTCGAAATTTCAACGAGCATTCGAACGCTTTATATCTTGTCACTTTTCGGCGGCGTTGGCATAGATTTGAATTTCGGCAAATCAAGCATTGTAGCTAACATGAATGGGCCAATTACGAACAATGTTAACGGAAACGTGGGGTCAGCTCAACTTGCAATATCTGAAAATCAGGGCCCGTCTTTTGGCGCAGTACGATTCTTTGCAGGCCCGCAATTAAACCTTGTACCGCTCAAGAACACCAACTTGCTAAGTATTTATGCGCAAGGCAATTATTCGACCGGCGGCAACTATGGCGCACACGCTGGGGTGAGAATCGCCTGGTAATTCAGAAGAAAGATTCGTGCGGGGGCGCGCATAGCACCTAACGATTTGTCCCCCGCCGCCACGCGCGATACTGTACGCGTGCAATTTCTCGGCGCGGCCGGTTTTGTTACCGGCTCGCGCACTCTCATCGAATACCAGGGTTTTCGCGTCTATGTTGACTGCGGTCTCTACCAGGGGCCCAAGTACGTCGAAGCACGCAATTACCTGCCGCTCGAAAGCCATCCCGAAACGATCGATGCGATTGTGCTGACGCACGCGCACATCGACCATTCGGGCTTGATACCGCGTCTCGTGCGTGAAGGTTTTCGCGGCAAAATCTATTGCACGAAACCCACGGCGAAACTGCTCGAAATTATTTTGCCCGACGCCGGCAACATTCAAGAAGAAGAATTCAGGCAGCTGTCGCGCAAAGAAGCGAAGAAGCTCGGTTTAGAAGCACCGCTATTTACAAAAGAAGATGGCGAAAAGGCCTTGGAGTTTTTACAGAGCGTCAGTTACAATCGCAAATTTCGCGTTGGCCCTTTCCATTTCTGCTACACCTGGGCCGGTCACATTCTCGGCGCCGCGCATTTGAATGTATCGCGCAAAGGGTTCAGCATGGTGTTCAGCGGCGATATCGGGCCTGAATCCACCTTTTTTCACAAGCCGCTCAGAAGGCCGCCGGTCGCGCAGAACGTGGTCATCGAGTCGACGTACGGCGATCGCCTGCGCGTGCACGAAGATTACGAGAAAAAAATCAGCGACGCAGTGAAATATATCGTCGATCGCCGCGGCATTTTGCTGATGCCCGCATTTGCGATCGGTCGTGCGCAGATTACGCTCTATGTTCTCTACCGCCTGATGATGGACAAAAAAATTCCGGCTATGCGCATTGCTCTCGATTCGCCGATGGCGGTCAAGGCGACAAAAGCCTATAGCCGTTTCAAAAGCGAGCTAGTCTCTGAGGTAGAAGATTCGGGATTTTTTGAGTTCTTAAAGTCGCGCAATATGATTCTGGTGAAAAATGCCGACGAAAGCCGTGCGCTCGTCGAGGCCCCGGGGCCAATGATTGTCGTCAGCGCCTCGGGCATGTGCACGGGGGGCAGAGTTGTGCACCACCTCGAACACAGGCTTAGTGACACACGCAACTTTGTACTTTTCACGGGTTACGCGGGCGAGGGTACACTCGCACACCAGATCATGACGGGCGCAAACCGGGTCAACATATACGGCAAAGAGGTGCTTGTACGCGCAATGGTCGCGCAGATACAGTCATTTTCTGCTCACGCAGACCTCGGCGGCCTGCTCGACTGGATGCGACCTTTTAAAGGCGAAGGCGTCGAGCGCATCTACATCAACCACGGCGAAGATGCATCGCGCGAAAACCTCGCGAAGAATCTGAATTTCATGGACGGGGCGCAGATCGAATTGCCGCGGTACCAGAGCACTTACTACTTACCCTGCAGTTAGTGTCTGATCGATGCAAGCAGCGTAGCTGCTTGCATCGATCAGACATCGTATTTCAGCAAACCAAACTTCTCGTTCGCTGTTTCAAGTTCGGCAAAAGTGCGCAGCACCTGCACGCGTGGCAGATTCGCAATCAGAGTTTTGCCGTATGTTTTCTGCCAGATGCGGCTATCGAGTAGTGCGATAATTCCCTTGTCGCGTTCGGTACGAATGAGACGACCAAAAGCCTGTCTGAGCATAGTCGATGCATGCGGCAGCGAGAGGTCAAAAAAGGGCCGCTTGCCTTTGGCTTCCAGAATTTCGGATCGTGCTTTAAATATCGGGTCATCGGGCGGTGTGAACAGAAGTTTTGTGATAATCAGCAGCCGCAGGCCGTCGCCCGCGATGTCGATACCCTGCCAGAACGATTGAGACCCTAAAAGAATCGATTCTTTGTTGCGGCGAAAACGGGCCAGTGCATCTTGGACACCGTCGTCGAGCTGTGAGATAACTTCGAGGTCAGTCATTGCCGCCAGCCTCTCACCGACCTGTTGCAGGTTGTAGTTGGATGTAAAAAGTACCAGAGCCCCGCCACCCGAGACCGAGGTCAGCGCCGCAATTTCTTCGGCGAGTCGGTCAAAATATTCAGCCTGCACGTGCGGCGGTGAGCCATGCTCGGGTATCAGCAGGTGCTCGGGCGCATACAGCGCCGCATGCTCGCGGTAGTTGAAGGGAGAAAAGAAAATGTTGCAGTCGACGCTGCCTTCTTCTGCGAGCGGCAGCGCATCGCCGAGAAACCGGTTGAAGAAACCGCGTTGAATCAGGTCTGATTTGCGCGTTGGAAATTCAGCGAACGGCCAGTAGCCGATCGTCGCCGAGGTATAAAGGCGCAGTTCAGGCATCAGGTCAGCGAGTGTTTCGCCGAGGTTCAGTCGGCATGCCTGCAGCATGAAGCGGTCGTCGCGTTTCTCTGCCCAGTAGACGATGCCCTGCGCGTCAAATTTGCTGTACATGCCGGCAAACGCGGCCATTTTACGAATCTGTTTCAGCTGCGCGTTGATGGTGCCGAGAAGCGTTGCGTCTGTGTCTTCAGACTTCAGGCCTTCGTACCGTTCTGCAAGTTCAATCAAAGGGCTGTTGATTTCAGGTGTGTCAGCAATATTCTGTCGTATCAGCGCCGTGCCGGTGTTCTGAAAAACCATGTCGGTTTCAACTTCCCAACGTGAAAAAAAAGTCTCCCAACGCGTCAGGCAGGCTGCAGTCACTTCTTCGATTTCTTGTTTCAGTTCGCCCTGAATACCGGTATGGCTGATCAGAAGTTTGTCGATACCCTTTTTCAGATCAGCAAAGTCGTGGCGGCCAAAACTTGCCGTAAAAATGCTGTATCCCGTTCTGATGAGCCCGTGTGCTTCGTCGATCACGACGGCGCCGTATTCGGGTAGCGTGTGCTTGTCGTTCAGCAGATGAAACAACAAGAGATGGTGGTTGGCAACGAGCAGCTGCGCATCGCTCCATTTTTTTCGCTCGCGGTAATAATTACAGTTCGAGTAATGCGGGCAGCGGTTCGCCGGGCAGCCATCGCTGTCTCGCGTGACGAGGCGCCAGATCGATTCGGGTATTTTAGGTGTTTCTTCGAATCGGCTGCCAGACCGGGAGAAATCTGTCATTACTTCGTGGGCCCAGGCGCGTATTTCGCTCAGCTTTTCTTCTTCTATCAGATCGCGAAACGAGCCTTCGTTTACCATCTGTTCGTAGCGCAGGCGACAGAAGTAATTAGCAGAACCCAGACATAACTCGAACCGAAGGTCTGCGTCGAGAGCCCGGCGTATAAAAGGCAGATCTTTTTCAAAAAGCTGCCATTGCAGCGCTTTGGTCTCGGTCGCGATCAGAACCCGGTCTCCTGTCAGGTAGTTGAACGCAAGAGACGCAACAACGTAGGCAAAGGACTTTCCCACGCCGGTTGCGGCCTCAATGACCGCATTGCGTTCCCGATAGAATGATCGCAAGATCTGCTGCGCCATCTGCACCTGCGCGTCCCGCAGCTGGTAGTCAGGCAGGGCATCACCGATGCGCGCAAATGCTGCCGCGCAGATCGCATTCAGCGATTCGCCCGAAACAGTATGGTCGGTAATTGCCTCTTCAATGGACTCACCTTGAATCGCGGTAAGATCGCTGGCATTGCACCACGGCGGCAATCTGCCGTGGGGGAGGTCATCGAGTTCTTCGTCAGACATCGTCAGCCAGAGTCAGTATTAAGCGTTATCGAGCGCACGGTTCGCCAGAAAATCGGCTATCTGGTTCTTCTCACGCTTTACATGGACGAGTAGCGGTTTTACGGTTGCGATAAGTTTCATTGCATCGGCATAAGGTTTTTTCAAGTTTTCGCCTTTCACTTTATAGCGCCCCTGCAGTTGCCGAATAACCAGTTCACTGTCTGAAAAGATCGTCGGTTGTTTGATGTTCCGTTCGACACAGCGCTGCAGCGCATTCAGAATTGCGGCGTATTCAGCCTCGTTGTTGGTCGAGGTACCGAGCGGCGCTGCAATGGCGAAGAGCGCAATTGATTCGTCGTTCTTGAACCGACCGAGTGAAACATCCTCATTGCCCTCGAAGGCCACGACACCGAATGAAGCCGGGCCCGGGTTCCCGCGGGAGGCTCCGTCACAGAAAATGCTGACTGTTTTGGTTTCGGGCGGCATGGAGGTATTTCAGAAAATGCAGCGCCAGGCGCGTTCAGCCTCGTGCCGCATCGCCACGGTTTTTCTGCATTCACCCGTTGCCTGCTCGCACCGGGGTGCAAACGCGCAGCCATCTGGTAACGCGGTCAGGGTAGGTGGCGCCCCTGCAATCGTGCGGAGTTTTTCAGAGCGGTTCGCCGAATGAACAGAAGCGAGCAGGGCTCGCGTGTAAGGGTGGCGCGGGGATTCAAAAATTTCTGCAACGCTGCCCGTCTCGACGATTTCACCTGCATACATGACAGCGACACGGTGCGCCAGTTTGGCGACGATTCCCAGGTCATGCGTGATGAACATAATCGCCGTCTTTTCCGTTTCGTTTATTTCCCTCAGCAGTCGCAGAATCTGCGCCTGAATCGTGACATCGAGCGCGGTCGTCGGTTCGTCGGCTATAATGAGTTCAGGCCCCGCAGCAATCGCCATCGCAATCAGAATACGCTGGCGCATGCCCCCCGAAAGCTGAAAGGGATAGCTTTTGAGCCTCAATGCGGGTTCTGGTATGCCGACCTTCTGGAAGAGTTCAATAGCACGCGCTTCGGCCGCTGCACCCGTGAGCCCAGCATGCAATTCGAGTATTTCATTCAGCTGGTAGCCCACTGAAAAGACCGGATTCAGAGCAGTCATGGGTTCCTGAAATATCATCGCGATGCGGCGGCCCCGAAATGCCCGCATTGCCTCATTATTAAGAGAAAGCAAATTTGTGCCGGCCATAGTCGCACTGCCGGAAACAATTGCCTGTTTCCCGTGCAGGCCCAGAACGCTCAGCCCGGTGACCGACTTTCCGCTGCCCGATTCGCCCACGATTGCCAGAATTTCACCCGCCGCGATGTCGAGATCGACGCCTCGCAGCGCGTAAACGGTACGATCGGGTGAGGTAAAATCAAGCTTTAGATTGCGGATAGAGAGCAGTGCAGCGCCGGTTTTGGCTTGGTTTGCAGTTTGGGTCGATATACTCATGGAAGAATGGGAACTGCAGCAGAAGGCACAAATTGTCTCGGGCTGTAAAACCTTTATGTATTGACGCAATGTCTAAACAACAGTTTATGTAGAGCTAGACACGCAGGTGTCTTTTTTTATTGCTCTGACCATTGGGCGGTAGAAAGAAAGCAGCGCAGATTTCGGCCTTCAGGTCTGAATCAGTGGTGTGACCTTTGGAGGAGTGGCAGAGTGGTCGAATGCGGCGGTCTTGAAAACCGTTAGGCCTTTGCGGGTCTCGTGGGTTCGAATCCTACCTCCTCCGCAGACAAGAAAATTAAATGGAGTAACCGGCAGCCTTTGGGGCTGCTGGTTACTCTGTGAATACTGGAGTGGTGGCAGAGTGGTCGAATGCGATAGTTTGCTAAACTGTTGTACTGGGTAACCGGTACCGAGGGTTCGAATCCCTCCCACTCCGCAGCGCCTGTGTAGCCGACTGAGCTATGTGGGCCATAGGCCCACATAGCTCAGTCGGTAGAGCGTTTCCATGGTAAGGAAGAGGTCACCGGTTCGATTCCGGTTGTGGGCTCATGAAGCGCAACTTGTGCGGCGAAGCCGCACCGGATGCGTGGTAAAATTAGGGTAGTAGTTCAACGGTAGAACGACGGTCTCCAAAACCGTTAATGAGGGTTCGATTCCTTCCTGCCCTGAAGTAAGCGCGAGGACAAACCTCGCGCGCTGTGTGCGCAGGTTTATCCTCGCCCAAAAACAGGAGAGATATGAAAAAGATTTGGACATTTCTCACAGAGGCGCGGGCCGAGTTACGTAAGGCTACCTGGCCGTCGTGGGATGAAGTATCTCGCTCCACACTCGTCGTTTTTGTCACCGTAATCATTTTTGCGGTACTCATCTATGTCGTCGACGGCGGGGTAGAGCGTGCGCTTAAAACCCTCATTGGGGGCTGATATGGCAATGCAATGGTATGTCGTGACGACGCTGTCGTCACACGAAGACAAGGTAAAGCGGCTGCTTGAAAGGCAGAAAGACAAATGGCCCGATGGGTCAAAAGTTGGCCAGGTAAAAATTCCTCTGCATGAAATGGCTGAACTCCGCGGGGGCAAAAAGCGGATCGTAAAGAAGAAGCTAATGCCTGGTTACGTTTTTATCGAATGTGACCTATCTGACGAGCTGCAGCACAAAATACGCGCCCTACCAGGTGTTATGGGTTTTGTGAGCGCAGGCGTAGAGCCTCAGATTCTCAGCGAAGAAGAGATGCACGCCCTGTTTACCGAAATGGGCTCAGCGGCCGCTGAAGAGAAGCAGACCACACGCATTTTCTTCTCAGAAGGTGAGATTGTAAAAATTATCGATGGGCCGTTTGCCAATTTCCAGGGAACGGTCGATGACGTGAACCCTGAAAAAGGTAAGGTTCGGGTGCGGGTTGAGATCTTCGGACGGGCAACGCCCGTCGAGCTCGACTACCTGCAAGTAAGTAAAATATAGTTTGCGGTATGTCGCAATTTTGGAAAATGACAGCTCGCAAGTTCATTTAAGGCGTTATTTATGGCAGCAAAAAAGATTATCGCGCAGGTAAAACTCCAGATTCCGGCAGGCAAGGCTAACCCCGCGCCACCGGTAGGTACCGCGCTCGGCCCGCAGGGTGTCAACCTGATGGAGTTCTGCAAGCAGTTTAATGCAAAAACGCAGGCTCAGGCTGGCAGCATTATTCCGGTGATTGTAACCGTTTTTTCAGATCGTTCGTTTACGTTTATCACGAAAGTGCCACCCGCAAGTGACCTGATCAAGAAAGCAGCAAAAATCGAAAGCGGTTCAAAGATTCCACACAAAGAGAAGGTTGGCTCGCTCACCCAGTCGCAGCTCGAGGCTATCGCAAAACAAAAAATGCCAGACCTCAATGCAAACGATATCGAAGCGGCAAAATTGATCATTGCAGGAACAGCACGCTCAATGGGCGTCACGATTCAGGGGTAATATGGCAAGTCACGGCAAGAAATATCGCGCGGCAGCGGAAAAAGTAAATCCTGATAAGGAATACTCGCTGCTCGATGCAATGAAGCTTCTGAAAGAGCTGACGTATACTAAATTCGACTCTACACTCGAGGGCCATTTTAACGTGCGCTACAAAAGCGCGCAAAATGTTCGCGGCATCGTGCAGCTGCCACACGGTACAGGCAAGAAAGTAAAGATTCTTGTTTTCGCAAAAGGCGACAAAGCTGAAGAAGCACGTGCTGCGGGCGCCGACTACGTGGGTGACGATGACATGATTCAGAAGGTTCAGGGTGGTTGGGTCGATTTCGATTTCGTCGTCGCAACCCCTGACATGATGAAAGACGTAGGCAAGCTGGGCCAGGTGCTCGGCAAGCGCGGATTAATGCCGAAGCCTAAGTCGGGTACAGTAACGACTGACATTAAAGGTATTATCGCCCAGCTAACTTCGGGTCGAATTGAATATCGCGCCGACAAAACCGGTGTTGTTCACGTACCCATGGGGCGTCTGTCGTTTAACGCAGAACAGCTCAAAGATAATGCTGAAATGGTGTTCCAGGGCATATTAAAAGATAAACCTTCCGATGCGAAAGGTGATTACGTCGTAGGCATGTATGTCGCAGGCACGATGACTCCTGCAATTAAAATCAACATCAAGGAAATGCGCTAATATGCCATCAGTAGCCAAGACAGATCTCAAAGCTGAATACTCAAGCCAGCTCAAGAGCACTCCGAACTTTATTGTTACGCAATACCAGGGGCTGAACGTTGCACAGATCAGCACTCTGCGCAAGAAACTGCGCGAAGCCGGGGCTTCATATACTGTCGTCAAAAACAACGTCTTCAGCATCGCGCTGAAAGAATCGGGTGTCGCGGGGGAGTTTCCTCTTGATACGACGCTGCGCGGACCAAACGCGATTGCGTTTGCTGGCAGCGATGTGCCTTCGATTGCGAAGGTGCTGCGCGATTTCAGCAGAGAAAATGACAAGCTCAAAGTGACTGCGGCGGTCATGGAGAATACATATTTTGACGCCAAAGCGGTTGTTGCGATCGCTGATCTGCCAAGCAAAGAGCAGCTGCTCGCGCAGTTGGCTGCCGCGCTCAATTCACCTGCGACAAAGATTGCAGGTACGCTCAACAATGTTATCGCCTCACTGGCGCGCGGCATCAAGAGTGTGGCCGAGAAAAACGGTCAATAAACGTCTTAGTAGAGATACTTAGAAGATACGAATGGGGAAAGTTTAAGGAGTAAGTATGGTACAGGAACTGTTAGACAAAATTGGTTCGCTCACGATCGTGCAGGCAGCAGAACTCGTGAAGGCGATGGAAGATAAATTCGGTATTTCAGCAGCAGCACCCGTAGCGGTAGCGGCAGCAGCGGCGCCAGCGGCTGGTGGCCCGGCAGCTGAAGAGAAAACTGAATTCAACGTAGTACTTGAAGGATTTTCAGGTGACAAGAAAGTAGACGCAATCAAGAAAGTGCGCGAAATCACTAACCTTCCCCTGATGGACGCGAAGAAGCTCGTTGAGGGCGGAACAGGCGTACTGAAAGAGGGCGTTTCCAAAGAAGAAGCTGAAAAAATTAAGAAAGAAATTGAGGCCTTGGGCGGCAAGATCGCGCTCAAGTAATGCACCTTTTTCTTCCTTACAATTTTCTTTATTAACCTGGCGACTACTGGGGCGCAGATATTCTGCGCTGCCTGAGTCGTCGGGTTTATGTTGTTTTTAGCTGGGTCAGAGGAGCAAAATGTCAGATTCTAATGTCGTACGAGTAGGCGAGGATACCTCGTCTTTCAAGATAGTCAATTTCGGGAATATCAGCAAGTCGCTGGATATACCACCTCTTATTGAGGTGCAAACAGCCTCTTACAATGAGTTTCTGCAAGTCGACACGACCGCGGCGAAGCGCAAACGGCTCGGGCTGCAATCAGTTTTTGAAGACAGCTTCCCTATTGAGAGCTCGAACGGCGACGTCGTGCTCGAGTTCGTGGAATACACGCTCGGCGAGGCTAAACGCGACATCTGGGACTGCAAAGTCAATGGTTTGACCTATGCGGCGCCCCTCAAGGCGACCATACGTCTGATTGCCATTGAAACAGGCGAAGTTCGCGAACAAGAAGTGTACATGGGCGATCTGCCGATGATGTCACCGACTGGCACATTTATTATCAACGGAGCTGAAAGAGTTATCGTTAATCAGCTGCACCGTTCACCCGGCATATTCATCTTTTTTGACGATGCCAAGAATATTTTTTCTTCCCGCATTATTCCTGACCATAAGGGTTCGTGGCTCGAATTTGAAATGGATTCGAAAGGGCTGCTTATTGCGCGTATCGATCGCCGCAAAAAGTTCCCCTTTACACTTTTGCTGAAGGCTCTCGGTTACGGTACGAACGAGCAGATTCTGCGCCTGTTCTACGAATCAGAAACAGCGACGATCAAAGGTGTTCAGGCAAAAGCACTGCAGAAATTTATCGGTCGCCGCATTCTGACCGACGTGGCCAACCCTGAAACGGGTGAGATCCTCATTGAAGCGGGACAAGCGCTCAACGAAGATAACCTTGATATTCTCAAAGACGCGAAAATTGACAAAATTGAACTTATCGTGAATAAAGGCGCAGTTGATCATCGTGTCGTCTTTCATTCTCTCGATAAAGACGGAGTCAATTCGACAGATGAGGCGCTGATGGAATTCATCAAGCACCAGAAGCCGCTCGACTACAGCCCCGACCACGGTGACGCTGAAAAGCGCGTCAAAAACATTGAACGCGCAAGTGCAGAATTGCAGCGTCTCTTCTTTGACCATAAGACATACAATATGGGCAGCGTGGGTCGTTACAAGATCAACGCACGCTTCAAGCATTTGAACGCGAAAGAGTTTGGCGACGGCGCCGATACGCAGACGTTGCGCCCTATCGACATCGTTGAAACCTGCAAATACATGGTGAACCTGATTCACGAAGTACCGGGCTACCAGTACGACGACATTGACCACCTGGG
Organism: uncultured Leptospiraceae bacterium; assembly: GCA_942492915.1. Classification (GTDB taxonomy): domain Bacteria; phylum Spirochaetota; class Leptospiria; order Turneriellales; family Turneriellaceae; genus Turneriella. The sequence goes on along the minus strand of OW818662.1, from coordinate 1,748,115 downwards.
CAATCGGCGCGTGCGCACTGTTGGTGAGCTTTTGACGACGCAGATGAAAGCGGGTTTCACTCGTATGGAACGCGTGGTGAAAGAGCGTATGAGCATGAATGACGTCGATATCATGACGCCACAATTGCTGATTTCGATCAAGCCGATCACAGCAGTCATCAATGAATTTTTCGGCGCAAGCCAACTCTCGCAGTTTATGGACCAGACTAACCCTCTGTCTGAAATCACGCACAAACGCCGCCTCAACGCTCTCGGGCCGGGCGGTCTGACACGCGAACGCGCAGGCTTTGAAGTGCGTGACGTTCACTACACACACTATGGTCGCCTTTGCCCGATCGAAACACCGGAAGGCCCAAACATCGGTCTGATCACATCGATGGCGACGTACTCGCGTCTGAATCCGTATGGATTTGTTGAAACCCCTTACCGTGTGGTAGAGAAGGGCGCAGACACCGGCAAGACAATGTTCCTCTCGGCCAACGAAGAAGACCACTATGTGGTCGCGCAGGCGAACGCGAAGCTCGGCGAAGATGGTTCGTTTCTCGACAAGCTTGTCAGCTGCCGTTACCGCGGTGACTTTCCTCTGAAAGCGCCCGAAGAAATCCAGTTGATGGATGTATCTCCGACACAGGTTATTTCGCTCTCTACGAGTCTGATTCCGTTTCTCGAACACGATGACGCCAACCGCGCGCTCATGGGTTCAAACATGCAGCGTCAGGCTGTACCGCTTCTGACTCCCGACATGCCGATCGTTGGCACGGGCATGGAACTTCCTATTGCATACGACTCGGGTGTCTGCGTGATCGCCGACCGCGACGGTGTTGTCACCAAAGTGGACGCCGATGGAATCGAAGTTGAACGCGAAGACGGCACGAAAGACAAGTACCGTCTCGTAAAATTCAAGCGCACCAACCAGAGCACGACACTGAACCACCAGGCGCTTGTCGGTTGCCACAACGCGCCCGAAAACGGCAAAATTGCTTCAATTTCAAAGACTGAAATGAAGCTCGAAGCTGAAAATGGCAAAATTTACAGCTTCCCGATGGTAACTTTTCAGGGTAGCATGAAGCCACTCGTGCAAGAAGGCGCATTCGTCTATCGCGGCGATCTGCTCGCAGGCGAAATCATCAAGGGTCGCCTTGACCAGCCAAACCGCAACAACGCGCGCAAAGCGACGATACTCGCTGACGGGCTTGCGACACGTTACGGCCGGTTGGCTCTGGGCAAGAACATCACCGTGGCGTTCATGCCTTGGGATGGCTACAACTTCGAAGATGCGATTATTCTCTCTGAGAAACTCGTGAAGAATGACACGTTCACAAGTATCCACATCGAAGAATTTGAGATTCAGGCCCGCGAAACAAAGCTGGGTCGCGAAATTATCACGCGCGATATTCCGAATATCAGCGAGCGTGCTTTCCGTGACCTGGACGATGAAGGTATCATTCGGGTAGGCGCTGAAGTGCGCGCGGGTGATATTCTCGTCGGCATGGTAACTCCTAAAGGGGAAACCGATCTGACCCCTGAATACCGACTGCTGCACTCGATCTTCGGCGAAAAGGCGAAAGAAGTGCGCGATTCATCGCTGCGCGTGCCGAACGGACATGCAGGTATTGTCGTCGACATCGTTCGTTTTAAGCGAGACGAAGGCGACGAACTGCCGGCGGGCATTGTTGAAGCTGTGAAGGTGTACGTCGCGCAGAAACGCAAGATTTCTGTCGGTGACAAGATGGCGGGTCGCCACGGTAACAAAGGTGTTATTTCAACGATTCTCAACGAAGCCGATATGCCGATGTTGCCAGATGGCACTCCGATCGACATAGTGCTCAATCCGTTGGGCGTACCTTCGCGTATGAACCTGGGTCAGATTTTTGAAACGCAGCTGGCTTACATTGGTAAGACACTCGGCCTGCATTTTGAGACGCCTGTTTTTGACGGTGCAAAATGGGAAGACGTTCAGAATTATGCCGTAAAAGCAAAACTGGCGTCACATTCCAAAATTCCGCTGCGCGACGGTCGCACGGGTGACTTCTTTCTTCAGCCCGCGTTTGTCGGCACAATCTACATGCTCAAACTTCACCACATGGTTGAAGATAAAATGCATGCCCGCTCGACGGGCCCTTACTCGCTCGTTACGCAGCAGCCGCTTGGTGGCAAAGCCCAGTTCGGCGGCCAGCGTCTCGGAGAAATGGAAGTCTGGGCGCTCGAAGCATACGGCGCCGCGCATACGTTGCAAGAACTTCTGACGGTAAAGTCAGACGACATGCAGGGTCGGGCGCGGGTCTACGAATCGATCGTCAAAGGTATTCACGCTATCAAGCCTGGGGTCCCTGAGAGCTTCAACGTTCTTATTCGGGAAATTCGGTCACTGGCGCTCGATATCACAATACTCGATTCCGAAGAGAAGCCAATAGAGATCTCTGATATGGATGACGAATTTTCACGCATCCGCCGCCGCATCAAGGTGGATTCGGTAGAAAACACCTGAACGTGAAAAGATTCAGCACGGAGAAAAAATGAGAGAGTTTCACGACTTTAACAAAATCAGAATCAAACTGGCATCGCCTGACAAGGTGCGCGAATGGTCGCATGGCGAGGTCAAGAAGCCTGAGACGATCAACTATCGTACCCTGAAGCCTGAGCGCGACGGTCTGTTCTGCGAGAAAATTTTCGGAACAACCAAAGACTGGGAATGCTACTGCGGCAAGTTCAAGTCGATTCGCTACAAAGGTGTGATGTGCGATAAGTGCGGTGTTGAAGTGACGCACTCAAAAGTGCGCCGTGAGCGCATGGGCCACATTGAACTTTCATACCCTGTTGCGCACATCTGGTATTACCGCACTGTGCCGAGCCGCATCGCACTCGTGCTCGACATGTCGGCCAATGACATCAAGAGTGTTCTCTACTTTGAACGTTATGTCGTGATAGACCCGGGTGAGTCAGGCCTCGAACTCAAGCAGCTGATTACGCAAGAAGAGCACGGCCGTCTGGTCGAACTCTACGGCGACAAATTCTATGCTTCGATCGGCGCTGATGCGGTCAAAGAATTGCTTTCAATGGTCAACATTGAAGAAGAGATTCGTTTGATTCGCGCGCGCATTGAGTCGAAGAAAAAAATCAGCGACAAGCGAATTCTCAAGCGCCTTGAGATTCTTGAGGCATTCCGAGACAGCAGCAACCGTCCTGAGTGGATGGTGCTCGATACAATTCCGGTTCTGCCACCTGAACTGCGTCCGATGGTACAGCTTGAAGGCGGCCGTTTTGCAACGTCTGACCTCAACGACCTTTACCGTCGCGTTATTAACCGCAACAACCGCCTGAAGCGTCTGCTAGGCCTTAAGGCTCCCGATATCATCGTATCAAACGAAAAGCGCATGCTGCAAGAAGCTGTAGACGCTCTCTTTGACAACAGCCGCCGCAAGAAGTCGATCAAGGGCAAAGGCAATCGTCCGCTCAAATCACTTTCTGACATGCTGAAAGGCAAGCAGGGGCGCTTTCGCCAGAATCTGCTCGGAAAGCGCGTTGACTATTCGGGCCGTACGGTCATCATCGTCGGTCCCGAGCTGAAAATCTACCAGTGCGGTCTGCCCAAGAAAATGGCGCTCGAACTCTTCAAGCCGTTCATCATGAAGTGGCTCGTCGACAAAGAGTACACACAGAACATTAAATCCGCGAAGCGGATGATCGAAAACGAAGAGCGTGAAGTTTTTGAGGGCCTCGAAGAGGTCATTCACGAACACCCGGTTCTGCTGAACCGTGCGCCGACGCTGCACCGACTGGGCATTCAGGCATTCTTGCCGGTTCTCGTCGAGGGCAAAGCGATTCAATTGCATCCGCTCGTCTGCCATGCATTCAATGCGGACTTCGACGGTGACCAGATGGCGATTCACGTGCCGCTATCACCGCGCGCACAGCTCGAAGCCTGGTTGCTGATTCTTTCGGCGCACAACCTGCTCAACCCTGCGAACGGCCACCCAATTGTCGGGCCAACGCAGGATATGATTCTCGGTCTCTATTACCTCACGGCAGATCTCGCCGGGGCGAAAGGCGAAGGCTTTATCTATGACAACATGGATGAGGTCCATTATGCAATAGACCGTGGCATTCTCGAATACCGTGCGAAAGTGCGTTTTGCGCAGGGCGACAAGGTGTTTGAAACCACTGCAGGTCGTCTGATATTTAACCAGCTTCTGCCGGCGAACTACCCGTTCTTCAACAGACCGCTCACGAACAAGAACGTGAACGAAATTATCGCTGACCTCTACAAAGTAAAAGGCGCAGCGGTGACGGTGCGCTTTCTCGATGCGATCAAGAAACTCGGGTTTCAATCTGCGACTAAATTTGCGCCGACGATTTCGATCGAAGACGTCAAGATTCCTGAGTCGAAAGCTCGCATTATTGACAAGGCGAACAAAGAGGTCGAGCGCGTCGAAACCGAGCACCGCAAAGGTGTAATCACTAACGAAGAGCGCTATAAAAAGGTCATCGATATCTGGACAAACGCGAACGAAAAGATCACCGAAGATCTGTTTGCGCTTCTCAGTGAAGATCAAGGCGGATTTAACCCGATTTATGCGATGGCGATTTCAGGTGCGCGGGGTTCGCGCTCGCAGATACGCCAGCTTTCGGGTATGCGCGGTCTGATGGCCAAACCTTCGGGTGATATTATCGAACTCGCGATTCGCTCGAACTTCAAAGAAGGTCTCGGGGTACTCGAATTCTATATCTCCACGTCAGGTGCTCGTAAGGGCCTCGCCGATACGGCGCTCAAGACAGCCGATGCCGGCTATCTGACGCGCCGTTTGGTCGACGTGTCGCAGGACGTTATCGTCCGCGAGGATGACTGTGGAACCACTGAAGGTTTCAACATGAGCGCCGACAAAGAAGGCGAGAAAGTCATTGTTGGCCTGCGCCAGAAGATTTCAGGTCGTTACCTGCAGCAGGACATAAAAGATCCGAATACTGATGAAGTGCTTTATATTCGCAATACTCTCATCACCGATGAGATGGCAGCGCAAATTGAAACGCTAGGCTACGAGACTGTAGTCGTGCGTTCAATTCTGACTTGTGAATCGGTAAGCGGAGTTTGCGGCTGCTGCTATGGTATAGACCTTGCAACGTTGCAGCCGGTTGAGAAGGGCGAAGCCGTGGGCATTATTGCGGCGCAGTCGATCGGTCAGCCGGGTACGCAGCTCACCATGCGAACATTCCACATTGGTGGAACAGCGACCACGAAATCAGCCGAGAGCACAATTAAGGCTCCTTATGATTCTGTGGTTCTGCAGATTCAGGGCCGCCAGGTCGTAAACCGCCTGAAGCAGCGCATTCTCGCAAAGCGTGGCTCCGTCGTCATTGCACAGATTCTTGGCCGCTATAGCAAGAGCCAGTTCGGCGAATTTACGCTCGAAGCGGGCGCAAAGCTCATTAAGGGCGAAGTTCTCGGTAAACTCAAAGACAAGCAGGGCCCTGAGGCAATGGTCTATTCACCGGCTGCCGGCACTCTCTTTCTGGAAAAGAATGATATCTATCTGCTCGGACCTGAGTACCCGATTCAACTGGGAGCAGGTTCAGTGCTGCACATTGAAGAGAATCAGGTTCTCAAAGCGACCCAGCTGCTCAGCGAATATGACCCGTACAACGCGCTCATTATCGCTACGCACAGCGGCAGGCTCGAACTCGTCGACGTTGAAGATGGCAAAAATTTGCGTATCGAAGACACGGGCGACCGTACTGTTGGCAAACTGAAGAAAATCGTTGCCTACAAAAACGAGAAGCTGGTGCCCAGGGCGCACATTTATGAAAAGGGTAAACTCGTCGCTGAGACACCGCTGCCGGTAGGGGCGATTCTGACAATCGACAACGGCACGACTGTTCAAGAGGGTGATATTCTCGCCAAGATTGAATCAAAAGCAGAGAAGACGCGTGACATTACGGGCGGTCTGCCGCGTATCGATGAACTTTTCGAAGCACGCCACCCGAAAGATCCGTGCCATTTGGCCGATATTGACGGCCTGCTGCGTGACACCGGTGAAATTGTGCGCGATAAGCGTGTACTGCGCATTATACCTGAAGGGGTGAAGGGTGCAGAAGCCGAAGATGGCGCCGTATCGATCTCTATCCCCATGCATAAACAGATTCAGGTGCACGATGGTGAAATGGTCATTCGCGGCGAGCCTCTCGACGACGGTGTCATGGACCCCCACGATCTGCTCCGTATCATGGGTGAAGAACTGACGCAACGCTTCTTAACACGTGAAATTCAGGAAGTCTATCGTCTGCAGGGTGTTTATATCAACGATAAACACATTGAGATCATTATCCGCCAGATGATGAGAAAAGTCGAAGTGACTGACCCGGGCGATACGATCTTTGTGCCGATGAGCCAGGTTGACCGCGCGATTTTCAAAGCGGAAAACCTGCGCGTACAGCGCGAGGGTGGTGCAGAAGCGACGGCGACGCCAATTCTGATGGGCCTGACAAAGGCATCTTTGAATTCAGAGAGTTTCTTGTCTGCCGCTTCATTCCAGGAAACGACGCGTGTTCTGACCGACGCGGCAATCAAGGGCAAAGACGATCCGCTCGAAGGCCTAAAAGAGAACATCATTATCGGGCACCTGATACCAGCAGGTACGGGTATGCGCGATTACCGTGATATCAGGGCCTATAAAGCAGTGATGGGCGACCTTTTCTACACAGAAGAAGAGCTCGATCAGCTATACCAGGGCGTTCAGGAAAAGCCTGAAGAACTCGCCGCTCTTGCGCTTCCCGGTAAGAAGCCCAGCGAAGATGCTGAAGAAGATGAAACAGATGAGGAATAATGGCAGATGCATTGACGGTGTGTCGAAAGTTCAATCTTTGCCAATTCAAGGATAAGTATGCCAACAATTAATCAGTTGATCCGGTTCGGCCGGGAAAAAATGACGAGCAAGACAAAGTCTCCCGCTCTGAGGGCGAACCCGCAGAAACGCGGTGTTTGCACCCGGGTAATGACGGCGACACCAAAGAAACCAAACTCAGCGCTCCGCAAGGTTGCGCGTGTGCGTTTGGTGAACGGTGTTGAGATTACGGCATACATTCCCGGTGAAGGTCACAACCTGCAAGAGCACTCTGTTGTGCTCGTGAGGGGTGGTCGGGTAAAAGACCTTCCCGGTGTTCGTTACCACATTGTGCGCGGATCTCTCGATACGCTCGGTGTTGATAAGCGCCGCAAGGCACGCTCTAAATACGGTACGAAGAGACCAAAAGCTTAAGCCGCGGGAGCAAGTTAAAGAGGAATCATGGCACGACGCAGAACAAAAAGTCACACACGCGAAATTAACGGCGATGGTGTACATAACAGCATACTCGTTCAGAAATTTATCAACTCGATGATGCTCGACGGAAAAAAATCCACAGCTTCGCAGCTCTTCTATGATGCTATTGCGCGCATCGAGCAGAAGACCGGCGCACCCGGGATCGACGCCTTTTTTAAGGCGGTTGAGAACGTGAAACCGCAGGTCGAAGTCAAGTCACGCCGGGTAGGTGGTGTGACGTACCAAGTGCCCGTTGAGGTCTACTCAGCACGCAAACAGTCTCTGGCGATACGCTGGCTCGTTGGCGCGGCACGCGATCGTTCTGGCAAGACTCTGGCAGACAAGCTGGCGAATGAAATCATGGATGCCGTTAACAATAACGGCGGCGCTGTGAAAAAGAAAGAAGAAGTCAAGCGGACGGCAGAAGCCAACCGCGCATTCTCGCACTACGCCTGGTAATCTTTACCAGATGCGCAAAGAACCCCCAGGTAAAACGCTTGCGGCCTCTGAAATGAGCGCCGGCAGGCGTGCTGCCTGGGTGGGAAGAGTTTCCCTTTTGGGCAAAATCGCCCGAACATAATAATCAACAAAAAAAACAAAAGAAGATAGCATGGCACGTAAAGTAACCTTAAAACAACTCAGAAACATTGGCATCATGGCCCACATCGACGCCGGTAAAACGACGACCACAGAGCGAATTCTCTATTACACAGGTAAGTCGCACAAAATCGGCGAGGTGCATGAAGGTGCCGCGACGATGGACTGGATGGAGCAAGAGCGCGAGCGCGGTATTACGATCACGTCAGCTGCGACCACATGCTACTGGCAAGATACTGCCGGCGAAAAGATTCAGATCAACATCATTGACACTCCGGGCCACGTTGACTTCACTGTTGAAGTTGAGCGATCGCTTCGCGTATTAGATGGCGCCGTAACCTGCTACGACGGCGTTGCCGGTGTAGAACCACAAACCGAAACCGTGTGGCGTCAGGCTGACCGTTACCACGTACCGCGCCTTTGCTTTGTGAACAAAATCGACCGTATGGGCGCAGACTTCTTTCGTGCAGTGAGCATGATGAAAGACCGCCTCGGTGCGAATGCGGTTTGTATTCAGCTGCCGATCGGTGTAGAAGCTGGCTTTGCCGGCGTTATTGACCTCGTGCAGATGGACGCGGTGGTCTGGTCTGGCGAAGAGCTCGGTGCAAAATTTGAGCGCAAGCCTATACCTGAAGATCTGAAAGCGCAGGCAGAAGAATACCACAACATACTCGTTTCTGCTGTTGCAGAAGTAAACGACACCCTTACTGAAAAGTACCTTGAATCAGGCACACTCTCTAAAGAAGACCTCATCGCAGGTATCCGGGAGGGCACGATCTCGATGAAAATGTTTCCCGTGCTTTGCGGTTCTGCGTTCAAGAATAAAGGGGTTCAGACACTGCTCGACGCGGTTGTCGCGTACCTGCCAAGCCCGCTAGATATTCCTCCGGTTAAGGCATTTAAACTCGACCAGGAAGTCACCGAAGAACCTGCACTGCTGCGCAAGGCCGACGATGCCGAACCATTTGCGGCACTCGCTTTCAAAATTATGGCTGACCCTTATATCGGTAAGCTTACATACTTTCGCGTGTATTCGGGCACTTTGAAGAAAGGGTCATATGTTCTCAACAGTACCAAAGGCCAGAAAGAACGTATCGGTCGACTGTTGCAGATGCATGCAAACTCGCGCGAAGACATCGAAGAAGTTGCGACAGGCGAAATTGCTGCGGCTGTAGGCCTCAAAGACACGACCACGGGCGATACGCTCTGCCTCGAAGATAATCCGGCAATTCTCGAAAAGATGAACTTCCCGGCTCCGGTTATTGCCGTTGCCGTCGAACCCAAAACCAAGAGCGACCAGGAGAAGATGGGCGTGGCTCTCAATCGCCTCTCTGAAGAAGACCCGACTTTCCGAGTGCATACTGACGAAGAGACGGGCCAGACCATTATTCAGGGTATGGGCGAACTTCACCTCGAGATTCTCGTCGATCGTATGAAGCGTGAATTCAAAGTCGAAGCCAATGTCGGTAAGCCGCAGGTCGCATACCGTGAAACCGTACGCAAAAAAGTCGAACAAGAAGGCAAATATATCAAACAAACCGGCGGTCGCGGCCAGTACGGGCACGTCTGGATTCGCCTCGAACCACTGCCACCAGGCGGCGGGTATGTATTTGAAAACAAAGTTGTCGGCGGTACAGTTCCGCGTGAATTTATTCAACCTGTAAACAAAGGCATCGAAGAGGCACTGAGTTCGGGAGTGATGGCGGGGTACCCGGTTGTCGACGTGAAGGTCGAACTCTTTGATGGTTCGTACCACGATGTCGACTCTTCAGAACTCGCGTTCAAGATCGCAGGTTCGATGGCATTCAAAGACGCCTGCCGCAAAGCGGGCCCGGTTCTGCTTGAGCCGATCATGAAAGTTGAGGTGACCACACCCGAAGATTACATGGGTGACGTTGTGGGTGACCTTAACCGTCGCCGCGGCAAAGTGAATGCGATGAACCAGCGCGGCAACGCGCGCGTTATCGAAGCATTGGTGCCTCTGGCCGAAATGTTCGGTTACGCGACCGAGCTTCGCAGTATCACGCAAGGCCGCGCTGCATCTTCTATGCAGTTCGAACACTACGAAGAAGTGCCACCAAACATCTCGAAAGAGATCTCAGAAAAGGCCGCCGCAAAGAAATAGGCGAAGGTTCTTTTTCTCAGCGAGGGCATGCCTCTGCGGGTACTTTGGTACCGCCGAGCCATGCCTTTTTTTCGGCCGCAGTGCAAGGTCGCAGTTTCTCGAGTTCAGAGAACCAGCACGTATATCTATCTTCACTTTTTTGCGGACAACGGTCGTACACGGTCTGCAGCGCCGGGCTGTGTGGGGCGTAGCGCCTGAACTGGATCAGCGTTGCATTGTTGATCTCGGCCAGTTTTGCGAGTTCCCGGGCGGCGGCTACGTGTTCGAAACGGTTCTGCGGTGAGGCGAGTGCCTGGCGAAGGCGGCCGAATATTTGCTGTTTCTGGCGCAGCTGCGTTTCGCGTTCTTTACCAGAGGTGTAGATACGCTCGAGCTTCGCCTTGGTGGCATCTATCAGCGAATAAAAGTTTTGCATTTCAGTCAGGGCCTGCGCCTGTTCGCGCGCTGACGGCAGTTTTTTGCCCTGTGCCTGCAGGTAATCGGCGGCAACTTTGCGTTCGATAAATGAAGCCAAAAGTTCTGAGAAGCTGGTGTCGCCGGCGAAATAGAGTTTTTCGTGTGCGATTTCGTGCCCAAGCAGGCGCGCAAGACCATATTCGCCCCAATCGAGCTGGCTCGAGTAGAGCGGATCTTCGAACCAGCCGAGGGTTGAGTAACCGCCGATTTCTGAAAGGTGCACGTCATACCCGCGCTCGCGGTATCGCGATGCCCACGCATCGGCGAGTTGTTTGTCGAAAAAGCCGAGGTATTCGAATTTGCCGATGGGAAAAAAATGAAAAGCCTCGGCCTTGAGGCTGAGCGCCGGGGCGAGTGTGATGTTGTAGCCTAGTTCTTTGCGGCCAAGTTCAAAGAAGCTGCGGTAGCTGCGCGACGAGCTGAGACCATAGCGGCTCTCGACAAAACCGCGAATTTTCTGCGTCCATTGCAGCGCCTGGCGTTCGGCGCTGCTGATTTGTGGATTCAGTAACCTGTCGCTAATGCGCTCTTTACAAAAGATCACTGCACTCTGATGCTGCGCCAGGTGCGCAACGTATTGCAACCAGCGAAAATTGATAGCGGCCAGCGTGGCTAAGATCAGCATCGTTGCCCACAAGGCAATGCGCCGCCAACGGCGGAGTGGGTTAGTATGCACTTGCTCTGCCATTGTCAGAGCTCAGCGCAGCGGTAGGTATTCGAACCTGTGCTGCGCCGGGTAAAAGATCAGGGTCTTTTCGGGGGCGCGCATGATGATCTTGCCCGATTGCGCAGAAAGCGAGCGAATGTGCATGTCGTGCAGCGCAAACTGCTGCACAGCCTTCGACTGGCCAGTGGTACAATACACATGGCGATCGGTGACAGCGCATCCGGTGTCATCGAATGCCGCGACGCTGCGTTCATCGAACATGACGTCGACCGCGTTTGGGGGCAGACAGCGGTCCGCTTCGACTGCGACACCACTGGTGAGCACGTTCGTCTGCAGGGACTGCGTGCCTGCCACCGCCCCGGCACAGAGCAGCAGCGCGACTCCCTTGATCGGCCAGTACGTTCTCAGCATACATCCAACCGGTGCAGCTCAGGCGGCGTGTCAGCCGTTTATCCTTTACCGCGGGTCAAAAATCCCTGAAAGTGCGAGAGAGAGTTTTCAAGGAAACCACGACGCAATGCCTGATATTCCCCGTTCACATATACGAAATTTTTCTATAATCGCGCATATCGACCACGGCAAGAGCACGCTTGCAGACCGATTGCTCGCGCTCGGCAAGCTGACCGATGAGCGCACGGGTAAAGACCAGATTTTGGACAGCATGGATATCGAGCGCGAGCGCGGTATCACGATCAAAAGTAACTCTGCATCCTTCTACTGGAAAGGCGAAAATGGCGAGACATACCTTTTTAATCTGATCGACACACCGGGCCACGTCGACTTTACCTATGAAGTTTCGCGCTCGCTCGCGGCGTGCGAGGGAGTTTTGCTGCTCGTCGACGCAACTCAGGGAGTGCAGGCGCAGACACTCGCGAACTTCTACCTCGCACTCGAAGCCGATCTGTATATTTTGCCGGTCATCAATAAGATCGATTTGCCTTCGGCGGATGTCGAAAAGACACGCCACCAGATCGCCCATTCACTCGGGCTGAGCGGTGACGACGCCGTTCCTGTTTCGGGAAAGTCGGGCATCAACGTTGAGGCGTTGATGCAGGCAATTATCGACAAGATTCCGGCGCCGCGGGTGCAAGAAGAAGCACAGCACGCGCGCGCGCTGGTGTTTGACGCATACTTCGATACGTACCGTGGAGTGGTCGAAAAGGTCCGGGTTTTTGACGGCGAAATTAAGAAGGGCGACCAGATTTCTTTCATGCGCAAGGGCGGGGTGCACCCGGTGAACGAGATCGGTATTTCACAGCTGAAGCTCGTGCCGCAGGCTTCGCTCAAAGCGGGCGAGGTCGGTTATATTGTCACGGGTATTAAGAATGTCTCTGAAGTGATGCTCGGTGATACGATCACACTCGCGTCGAAACCAGCGACGATTCCGCTTTTCAAATACAAAGAAGTAAAGCCCATGGTGTTCTCGGGCCTGTTTCCCGTCAACGGCGACGACTATCCGCTGCTCAAAGAATCGATGGATAAGCTCGCGCTGAACGACCCGGCGCTGATCTACGAACCCGAAAGTTCTGAAGCGCTCGGTTTTGGTTTTCGTGTCGGCTATCTTGGCCTGTTGCACATGGAAATCGTGCAAGAACGCCTTGAGCGCGAATTTAATATCAACCTGCTCACGACTGCCCCGTCGGTGACGTACCACATCTACTTTCAGCATAAACCGATGATGACGCTGAATAATCCCGCTGAGTTTCCCGACCCGGGCGAAATTGACCATATCGAAGAGCCTTATGTCAAGGTGGCGATCATTTCTCCATCAGAGCATATGGGTGCGATCTTACAGTTGCTCGCAGACAAACGTGGCGAGAATGTCTCGATGAACTACCTCGACCCAACGACAGTGCAGATCATCTATCTGGTACCGCTGGCTGAGATGATCTTTGAATTCTATGACCGCCTGAAGAGTGTTTCGCGTGGTTATGCGAGTCTCGACTATGAGTTCGCTGAGTATCGCAGAAGCACGCTGGTGAAGCTCGATATTCTCGTTCACGCCAATCGCGTTGATGCACTCTCGATGATAGTGCACAAATCTATGGCAGAAACGCGCGGGCGTCAGGTGATTGAGCAGCTGAAAGAGCACATCTCAAAGCACCAGTTTGTCATCGCGATTCAGGCAGCCGTGGGTGGCAAAGTGATCGCCCGTGAAACGATCAGCGCGCTCAGAAAAAATGTGACGGCAAAGTGTTATGGCGGCGATATTTCGCGCAAGCGCAAACTTCTCGACAAGCAGAAAGAAGGCAAGAAGCGCATGAAGATGATTGGCTCTGTTGAGATACCCCAAGAAGCATTCTTATCCGTTCTGAAAACCGGTGACTAGGCCATGCTGCAGCTGCAGCACGAGACAAAAGCCGGCCGTGTCGAGTGCCGATTCTACGGCGCAGAGCACCCGGGTTTTGGCGCGAACCAAACGGACACGTATCAGAAAATATTAGACGACATTGCGGGCGCCTCTGCGATTTGCTTCGTCGAACAGGTTCACGGCGATCAGGTGTTACGTGTGATCGAAACCGGGAAAGGGGTGGCGAGCCTCGGGCAGGGCGACGCGCTGCTGACGAATCTGCCTGCCGTCGCGTTGGTTGTGCGTACGGCGGATTGTATTCCGATACTGATCCATTGCCGTGAGACGGGTCTCATCGCTGCAGTGCACGCAGGCTGGCGCGGGTTGGCGGCCAACATTCTGACGAAGACCGTGAAAGAGCTTTGCACAAACGAAAAAATCTTCGCACATTCGCTCTATCTTGATGTCGGCCCGTTTATTGAAGCTGGTTCTTATGAAGTGGGTCCGGAGGTTGCGTCGCAGTTTGAAGGGCACTGCAGCGTGCAGCGGCCGAATGGAAAATTCTCGCTCGACCTCTCTCTCGCGCTTAACGATGAGCTGGCTTCGCTCGCTATCTTGCCTTCTCAGGTTCAATGGCACCGCTCAGATACTTTTGTTTCGCCCGAGTGGTATTCTGCGCGGCGGGGTGATACGCTTAGAAATTTTGCGGTGATAACTCGCTCAATCGGCAGCCAGTAGCTTCAGGCCTGCGCCAAAGAGAATTGTGGTATAACCACCCGAAAGATCGTCTCCGCCGCGACCGCCGTTGTTGTACTCGACGAAATGCCTTTTCGCCGCGAGGTCGACGAATGCGGTTCGTTCTTCATTCCAGTACCAGCGCAGCGCGAGGCCTGCGTTCAGATTGAGTGAATCACTCTGCGCCTGCTTTTCGCCCGAATAGCGCGTCGCGGTATAGTGCGTGATTACATCGTAGCCGAGGCCGGTCGCGACGAGAAAGCTGAAGCTGCCTGATCTCGCAAACTCATAGCGCAGGTCGGGCCCGAAGAAAAGCGAATAGAAGGTTCTGGTAGTGGCAATTGAGTTGCTGTTGGGGTTATAATAGGCGTATCGGCTAGCCGCTTCGCCAAACCTAAGGTCGAAGGCCATGCCAAGATAGAAGCGGGCAAGGCCGAACGAGAGTAAGAAGCCTGCGCTGGCATGGTCGCCCAGGCGGGCAAGATTGGCCGAAGGGCTCCACAACCCACCCGTAACCGCCAGAACGTAAGAAAAACCGTCTGCGCGGTCGATGAGGTTTTCATTGTAGAATTCGCGAAATTTTCCGGAAGTGGCAGTTTTGAGCTGACCTTCGTAGACGTAGAATCCGTCGGTGAGCCATGCGCGCACGAGCCGGCCATCGGTTGTGGTGGGTGCTGTTGCGCGGGCGGTTAGGGCAAGCAATGCTGCCAACTGGTCACCCATCGAAACTGGCCTTGCAGCGCGGGAGAGCGCTATGCGCGTGTAGAGGTCTCGGTTGATTGGCAATTCATCAGTGCCGTCGGGCGTTTGAGAGAGTCGGTATAGTTTGAGCTCGTCGCTGCTTTCGCAAACTGCACTCCATTCGCGCGCGACCTGCCATTCTTCATAGCGGCCCGATAAGATGAGACTGGCGGCGCGTTGCGCTACGATTTCACACGGGGCGCGACCGTTCTTATCGGTCAAAATGCCCATACGAATCTCAGCCGTGTCATCTGCATGTGCGTTGCCGAAGAAGACCGCGATGATGAGCAAAGGTTTAAAGAACCATCGCCCATATTGCTGCTCCATGGTTCACGGTGGTTCGGCCTTAAGGGTGTCAACGGGAAGCTGCATCGCAAATTTTGTTGCATTTTTGCTGCCTGTGTATGCGATGCCACACGGGTAACCGTCACGTACCGGGCAAGGGGAGCCGGCGCGTCAGAATATCCCCTAAAAACGGAGAAGAAATCATGAAAAAAATTCTATTGATGGCAGGGGCGGTTTCACTGGTCGCAACCGCGCTCTTTGCCGAGGCGATGCGCACGCATACAGACCGCAAGGCTCACTTTACAATACAGCATCCCGGAAGCTGGAAAAAAACCGTGAACCAGGGCGGTACAAACGTGACGCTCGCGACCAAAGATAACCTCGCGATGGTTCAGGTTATTCGCGCTGATGTTGAAGCCGGCACAACGACCGACGCCTTCTTAAAAGAAGTGGAGAAGTCGATTGGCGAAACACACGTCAACCAACTGCCAGAGGACAAACGCCACGCGCCGGCTGAAGACCTCGCCAATATGAACGCCGACGAAGGTTCAGCAGGTTATTATGACCTTGACCACGAAGGGCAGAAAATTCACCAGTTTATCATGATTCTGCGTAAGGCAGAGGTTGTATACGCGGTGACTGTCACATTTGCCGATCTGGCAACTGACAAATACAAAGACATTGCGATTAAAATCGCGGATTCAGTTAAAATTCTGAATTAAGGATATTACGATGCCGCAGTACCTGCGGCATCACACGATTGCAAGCATGCGGTCGAGAGAAGCGCGCGCACGCGCGATGGTATCGTCGCTCAGCAAAATTTCGAATTTCTCATCGCGCAGGGCATCGCGCACTTTTTCAAGCGTGATCTTTTTCATGTGCGGGCAGGTCTGGCAAGATGATATAAAATTTACTTTCGGAAATTCGGCGCGCAGGTTGTCACCCATGGAACACTCGGTCATAAGCAGAACCTGACCTGCACCCGATTCGCGAATATATTTACCCATCTGAGAAGTTGACCCAGTGAAGTCGACTTTTGCCGTCACGGTGTCTTTGCATTCGGGGTGCGCGATAATTTTCGCATCGGGGAAGCTTTTGCGTGCGACATCGACATCAAATTCTGTGTAAAGTTCGTGCACCATACACTTGCCGGGCCATGGAATGATTTTCTTTTTTGTCTGTTTCTGAATATTCTGAGCCAGATAACCGTCGGGCACGACGAGTACTGTGTCTGAGGGAAGGCTTTCGACGATTTTGACCGCGTTGGCGCTTGTACAGATTATATCAACTTCGGTTTTCACCTCTGCCGTGCAGTTGATGTACGAGACTATCGGCACGCCCGGGTAGCGTTTGCGCAGTTGGCGTACGTCTTCGCCGGTCATACTTTCTGAGAGCGAACAGCCTGCCTTGAGGTCGGCGATGAGTACCTTGCGTGTAGGGTTCAGAATTTTGGCCGTTTCGGCCATAAAGTGAACGCCGTTGAAAAGAATAATATCCGCCTTGCTTTCTTTTGAACGACGCGCAAGTTCGAGTGAGTCACCGACGACATCTGAGATACCATGGTAGACGTCGGGGGTCATATAGTTATGCCCCAGGATAATTGCGTTCTTCTGCTTCTTGAGTTCAAGAATCTCGCGCACCAGCGGTTCGCGTTCATCGAGTTCTTCGGGTAGATAGATTTTTCCGGCGTTCTCACGCCATGTCTTTATGATTTGTTCTGTCATGTGCAGGGCTCTCCGCCCCTTAAAACAGACACACCTTAAAAACGATCAAGGTATTCAAACACAATCATGCGGTTGGTTTTTTGCCCGATACCCATGATCATATCGACTTCGAGAGCCAGGTGGTCGAAAAACTGGAAGCGCAGGCCCAGGTTGAACAGCGTCTCTTTGAGCCGGTTCGAATCGAAGACGATGCGCTGAATTTCAAAGATCGGAATAAACTGCCCGATGGGAAAATCAAGGCCGAAATACATCTCGGTGTCATCGGGGTTAGCGACCGGTTGAATCGGAGTGCGAATGCCCGCATGGAAGTGCTGCTCTTCGCCGAACAGATAGATCGGTTTGGTAATCGTGAAGTAGGGTCCGAAGATGACCCGATTATAAGGGTTATTGGTCTGCACCTTGCCGCGTGTCCCGGCGTAAAAGGCATCGTAACCGACGGCGAGCAGAATCGGGAAATCGGCCCAGCCGTCGGTCAGCTTTGCCTTGGCCAGCACTCCCGGAATGTTGAATTGTGCATCGTTCTGGCCAATGACATTTTCTGCGTCAAACGCGACGCCGAGGTAGATGTTGTCGTGCACGCCGAGAATATTCCGGTTCAGCACGCCACCGCCATCGTAGAGGGTGCCGGCGACGCTGAATTCCCCGCGTTTAAGCGTTACCGCCGTCTGCGTATTTACCGCATCGATGAGTGGTATCGCCGCGCCGAGCGCCGCAGGAACCGTTAAAAACAGGCTGATTAGAATATTTCTGAACATAAGTGCTGAATGCGTACTAGTTAATTGTCGTCCATAATTCGCACTATGGAAAAGAAAAAATCTTACCGAAAATAGTATATGGCTCGAATCACCGATATCAGCGACTCTTCGACGGGCGAAGGGCAATTTCAAGAGAACTACTATTCCAACGCAGGCGTCCGGGAGAAACGGCGCACGCTTATTATCTCTGCGGCGGTTGTGCTGCTTGTAGCCCTGATCGCCGCCGGGGTCTATTACGTGCTGTGGCAGAAAAAGCAGACACTCGACCAGACGCGCCTTAAAGCTTCAACTGATTTTGAAGATGCCAATTCGCGCAAGATGGCGCCTGACCAGCTGCCGCAAGATCTCGAACTCAGAAAAGCCGTCGAGATGTATAACCGTGGATACCTGAAGCCTGCGCAGGCCGAATTTCAGCAGATCGTCGAGTCGTCGAAACCCGGTGACGTCAAGAGTATGGCACTCACTTACCTCGGTATCATGGCAGACGACGAGGGCAAGTTTAATCTGGCGGCGGATTTTTTCGGTCGGGCAATCAAATTCGACAGCCAGAATTTCTACGCACACTATAATCTGGCAATCGCTCTCAGGCATAAGGGGCTCTACCGCGAGGCTCTGAGCGCGCTTGAAAACGCGCAAAAGCTGAGACCCGATCTGGTGGAAGCACAGAACCTGAAAGGCCAGTTGCAGTACCAGAACCAGGACCTCAAGGGTGCCGAATCAACACTGAAGCAGGCGATTGAAACTTCAAAAGATCCGCTGGCCTATTACAATCTGGGCATGGTCTACAAGAAAGACGGCAAGGCTGCTGAAGCGAAAGCGGCTTTTCTCGATGCGCTGAACACCGCCTCAGCCGGAGAGATCGCCTTCAAGGCAGCGACACAGCTTGGCATGCTGCACGCGACGCAGGGCGATTTGCCGAATGCCAAGTACTACTTTGAACGCGCCGTCGCTCTATCGCCGGCAAACGCAAAATACCATTACAATCTGGCGCTCATACTGCACCAGATGGGTGAGAATGAGCGCGCGCTCGCCGAATTGGGTGAGGCGATCAAACTCGGCAGTGAGAATCCGCAGACGTACATGTATATTTCGCGGCTCTATGCAGAGCTTGGCAAACCCGAACTCGCCGAAGCGGCGCTACGCCGCGCGCTCAGCGAAGCTCCCAAAGACCCCGTGATACTCTCGCAGATGGGCGATATGCTCGTCGCGCAGGCAAAATGGGCACCGGCCATACAGATATTCAAAGAACTCTACGAAACTTCACCGAAAACTCAAGAGAAGGCGCAGGCGCTCTATAACCTGGGAAAAGTCTACATGTCGCTCAAAGACTACCGCAACGCGACGCAGGCGCTCGAATCGGCCTACCAAATTGACATGCTGAACGAAGACGCGCTGGTGCTGCTCGGCGAGGCGCATGTTCAGAACGGGCAGGCGCACCGCGCCGTGAGTCTTTATAAAGAAGCGCTGCGGCTGAATCCCGACAACCTGAAGGTTCTTAAAGGGCAGGCGCAGCTTTATCTGAATTTGGGTGAACTTACCGAAGCCGAATCGGCCCTGAAGCGACTGAGCGAACATCCAAATCGGCGCAATGATGACGTCTACTATGCTTCGCAGATGCTCGGTGATCTGTATATGAAGCGCAAGGCATACGATACCGCAATGCAATACTATGACAAGGCCTCACAATCGACCGATGCGAATCTGAAATACACGACATTGCTCTCGCAGGCCGATGCGATGCTGATGAGCGACCGCCCGGTTCAGACGGTATACCCGCTGCTGGTGCAGGCGATTCAGTTGCGCCCCGCGGCCGACGAGGCTCGCTTTATGCTGGCACGCGCCCTGATGCGCGAGGGCACCATGTCTTCGCAAGACAAGGCAATCGAAGAACTGAGGATTATCACCGCTGACGTGCGTTCGGTGCCACTTGCCTCACGCGCGCACACCCTCATGGGAATCATCTGGTTCAAACAGGGCCAGCTCAACCGATCGCTCGACGCTTTCAACCGTGCGCTCGAGCTCGACCCGGCCAATTCAGAAGCTTTTCAAAACCGCCGGTCGGTGGCTGAAAGGCTCGAAAACGGATAATCTGCCGCATCGGGCAAACATCCGGAATCTGCTCGACCCTGCCTCTCGCCTGCGCGACCGATGCACATGCAGCCGGTGAGGCGGCTTCTACATCGCACTTTATTTCGGTTCAGGCGGCAGCTGAGCCGCCGTTATTTGCCGCTTTGGCTCAAAGGCGTGCTGACGATGACGCTGTTTTTTTTCGTGCCCTTTTTCTTGCTGAGCTACTATTCGATCGCCGACAGCACCGTAAAAGAAAAAGAGAACCTCTTTCAGAACTTCTATTTGCGTGCCCACGCCTTCTCTTTGGAAATCAGAACGTACCTCAAAGACAAAGTAGATCTTCAGCCCAATAACAAGTACCTGGTGCAGCGCGGGGCGTTTTCGACAGGCTACGAGATTAATATACCCGATGCGGTCAGGCTCAATGTGCTTTCATGGCTTGCCAACAAAGAAGCGGGCAGCGCGCTGATCGAATTTTATCTTGAATCAGAGAAATCCAAACCGCGTATTCTCTACGTTGAGAGAAAGGTACAAAAATCATATCTGATTTTTGAAGCGGCTTTCTTGTCACAGTTGCTCGATATCTCGCAGAATATTGGCTCTGATGACCGCATTTTCATCTACAATGTTCACGAGCAGCCGTTTCTCTCCAATACGATCGAATCAGATTACCAGGTGCCGGCAGAATGGCAGGCCGGCATTCACAAGCTGTTCTGGGAGCAGCTCGTCAACGGCATACAAGAAATAGAAGTTAAAGGCGAACGGTTCATCATCGCACGCTACAAGCTGCGTGACCTGCCACTCGTGGTATACCTGGCCCGGCCCTACACCGTTGCGATGCAACAGGTTGAAAAGACTGCGGCGGGCCTTATTGCAATTTTTGTGTTCGTTGGCTTCATGGTCTTCTTGCTGCTCATGTATTTCTTCAGGGACCAGCTCAGAACCCTGCAGAAGTTGCGCTCGTTTATCGATGGCCAGCTTGCTGCGATTAAGGCGCGGCGCGCATTTAGCATTCGCGATGAACGGACAGAAATATTCTCTGACATTATTGCTATCAGGCACAAAGAAGTTCGGGCCCGACTCGAGCGCGATGACGCAGAATTGCGCACGCAGGCCAAGGCCGACTTTCTTGCGAGCATGAGCCATGAAATTCGAAATCCACTCAACGCGATACTTGGTATCGCCGATCTGTTGCGTGATCGCTCTGACGATCCCGATGCCCGACGGTACCTGCAGCTCATACGCGATTCGGGCGATAGCCTGCTGCAGATCATCAACGATATTCTCGATATTTCGAAGATTGAAAAAAATCGCATGACGCTCGAAATTGCCGAGTTTGATCTCGGCAGGCTGCTCGGCGATCTGCAGCTCTTTTACGCAGAGAAGGCACAGCGTCAAAACTGCCGCATCGTGGTGGATTTTAAGCCGAATTTTGCAACCCGGGTCGAGGGTGATGCTACGCGCACGCGACAGATTATCGTCAACCTGCTGAGCAACGCACTCAAATTCACCGAGAATGGCATGGTGACACTGAGAGTCTTTCGGTGCACTGACCCGGCCTTCGTGCGGCTGTACGTGCACGACACCGGCATTGGAATCTCGCGTGAGAATCTCGCGCGCATTTTTGCCGCGTATGAACAGGCCGAACAGTCGACTACCCGCCTATATGGTGGTACGGGTTTGGGGCTAAGTATTGCGCTGCGTTTGGCAGCGCTGATGCAGGGCTCTCTGAAATGCCGCAGCGTACCAGGACAGGGTACGACGTTTCTGTGCACTTTGCGCTTGCCCGCAGCAATCGCAGCGAGCGAGACCCGCATTGCTGAAGCGCAACCGGGTATACCCGCGTATCTTGCCCGCCTGAAAATACTCGTAGCCGAAGATAATGAAATTAACCAGATGCTGATGATTGAGAATCTGCAGTCGATCGTGGGGCGCGTCGATGTCGCAGAAAACGGAGCGCAGGCGATCGAAAAAGCTGCGCGCGAACACTATGACCTGATCTTTATGGATATTCTGATGCCAGATGTGGACGGTCTGGCGGCGACGCGGCAAATCAGGCAGCGTGAGAACGATAACGGTTCGGCGCGAGTGCCGATTATCGCCTTATCGGGCAACGCTATGGCAGACGACGTCGAGGCGGCCCTCGGCGCCGGGTGCGATTCGCATTTGGCCAAACCCGTCAGGCGCGACCAGCTTATCGCCGCTCTGGTGCAGTTTTGTCCGGCTGAAACTCAAGCGGAACGCTGAAGCGCAGATTGCCCGCGGGAAAAACGCGGTGCCGCCGCGTCGCAACCGGAACAACCTGCAGGCTCGTTACGAAACTTTTCAGCACTTCGGCGCCGCGAATCAGCCCCAAAGAACGGTAGAAACCACGTTTTCCGTTCTGCATGATGAATTGCCACTCTTCGATTTCAGGTTCAAGCGCCGGGAAGCGTTCGAGCAATATTTGCCAGATCGTGCGCAGGCTGGTTGGGGCCTTGAGCTTTTGTCTCGCCGACCGGTGCTCTGCTGTCCAGATGTAGATCGCGAGCGCACGATCGAGCTGGTGCTTTTCGTTCGTCAATGCCTCGCGCGACCGGTGCGATCTCGCGAGCAGCGCGCGCAAAGATTGTTGTTCGACTGCCGGCATGCGGTAGAGCAGCTGAAACAGGTACCCCTGCGGCACCAGCTGGCTCTGCGGCATGAGCGTCTTGATAATTTCAAACGGTACAAAGTAACCGCCTTCGGGGTGCTTAAGTACCCACGGGATTCTTTGCTCCAGTTTCTGATACTTCGGGCGCATCGCGCTGCGAGTATCACGCGAAAACTGGCGCAGAAGCGTGTTAAAGACTTTTTTATCGGCGAGGCTCAGTCGCGGCAACACCACGCGCGGGTGGTATTCTACAATCAGGTGCTGCCAAAAGCGGTGAATAAATTCTGATTTGTCACGGGTGATCAGGTATTGCGTTTTTCGGGAAAGGTACTTGAGGTAGGCAGCATCGTCGTTGCGCAGAATTTCACCGAGTGATTGCATTGTTTGTGTGGTACTGCCGTCTCAGATCGGTGCGCCGGCAATGTCTTCGCGCCAGTAGAGCTTTGTCATTGATGCGCTGTTTGCCGCCGCAAATTCTTTGAGGTACGCATAAGCAAGATCTCGTGCGGCGTCGCGGTTCTTACCGTACGCGACTATATTCGCGATGCGTCCCGAAGCAGAGACCAGCTTGTCTTGCGCGAGCTCAATACCCGCGCCGGTGACGTGCAGATCGGCCGACTTACTGGCGGGAAATTCAAGCGGAATACCTTTTGCAAATTCTCCCGGATACCCGGCGGCCGCCAGTACGACATTGACCACCGCGCCCCGGCGGTAGGGCACAAGCCGGGCTTCTCCCGCGAGTAAAAGGGGAAAATTCTGCGGCTGCGCGTCGTCAGTCCACAAGAGGTATTCGAGCAGGTCGCCTTCGATGAGTGGCAAGATTGATTGCGTTTCAGGATCGCCAAACCTGCAGTTAAATTCGACGACTGCAAGGTCGTCAGCATTTTCAGAGCGGATCATGAGGCCTACGTAGAGTAGCCCCCTGTATGCAAATTTCTGCAAAACGGGGCCGATGATTTTCTGGCGCACGTATTCTTTTTGCGCGTCGTTCAGGTGCTCTCCAGGGCAATACGCACCCATGCCGCCGGTATTCTCACCGAGGTCGCCGGTGAGCGCACGTTTGTAATCCCGGGCGACGGGTAACAGCATCGCATCTTTCCCGTTACAGAGCGCAAACAGAGACGCTTCGGTGCCATGCAGAAATTTCTGCAGTAAAACCCGATTACCCGAGTCACCGAATATGCGCCCGTCGAAGATTTCGCGCAGCTTCGCTTCTGCTGAGGCAAAGTCTTGATGAATGCTCACTCCCTTCCCGGCCGCGAGACCATCTGCCTTGAGCACGAGCGGCATTTGCTGCTTAGGCAGGGCGGCGAGTGCCTCGCTGAGTGAGCCCGCGATCATGCTCGAACCGTGCGGTATACCGGCTTCGCGCATAAAGTCGTCAGAGAATGCCTTTGAACCCTCGAGGCCGGCACTGTTTTTGTCCGGGCCGAATACGGGGTGACCCGGAAACCTGCTCTTCAGATAGTCGCGCACACCGTGCACGAGCGGAGCTTCGTTGCCGACCACGGTGAAATCAATTTTTTCGTCGCGTATGAATGCTTCGAGCTCTGTGAAGTTGTCGGCCACGGCTGTCTTGCGCACCCGGTCATGTTCGGGTACAAGTCCGTTTCCAGGCCAGACAAATACTTTCTCAGCGCGGGGTGATTCTGCGATCTTTCGGTATAATGCATGTTCCCGCCCGCCAGAACCCAGTATCAGAATGCGCACAGGTGCAAATTTCTGCCACACCAGCCGCGTAAATAGATTTGCAGCCCCAGCGAACGGATGCAAAGTTCAAATCGGTTGACATCCTAACTTCGGCTGCAGGCGATCGGCTACACGCCATGCGGATTAACCTTTCAAAACCACGCGCGCGCAGTGCTGCCGCACTCATGCTGATATTTTGCCTGAGCGCGTGCGTGCAATCGACCAAGGTCACCCTCGAATACATCAATCCACCTGTGAATCTGTCTATCGCCGCCACCGCTGCGGGCACGTACCAGTTGAGTTTTTTTTCTGACAATCGCGAGGGCGGTTTCGCAGGTTACGGAATTTTTACCGGCACGACCGCCGCGCAGCTTACAGAGTACCCGGCAAATGATATCACGAGCGCAGCGCTCTTTTGCGTGTCAACGACGCAGACAAACTACAAGACGCAGGTCACTATACAAGTGGGGCCACTCGCGACGGGGGCGACGCTCTGCAACCTGACGGGGCTCACCCTGACGTCGGGGCAGTTTGTCGCGGTACGGGCACGCGTTGAGAGGCTTGATACGCCGTGGTCAGAGGTTGCCGTCGTTCAAGTGCCATAAATCTTGTGAATAGCCATCGGTTTTTCGCGTCCGCGGATGCGCACGAGGCCAATTTTGTTGTGCCGCACGGTGCTGCCCAGCAGGTCGGCGACGGTCTCCGAAATCAGAAAATCTGCCTGCGCCTTCTTGCAGAGGTGTTCGATGCGCGACGCGGTATTCACGACGTCGCCAATCACCGTATATTCGAGCAATCCATCGCCGCCGAGGTTGCCGGCGAAAACCTCGCCCGCGTGAATGCCAATACCGATACGAATCGGCGGTTTTTTTTCCGATATTCGTTTCGCGTTGAACGCGTCGATCGCCGAGTGCATAGCAATGCCTGCGGCGCACGCATTCTGCACATCCTGTTTGAATGAACCCGATGAGCGAGGGGCACCGAAAACGGCCATGATCGCGTCGCCGATGAACTTATCGACCATACCCTGGTGGTCAAAGACCGCCTGCATCTGCAGTTGCCTCAGTTCTGAAAGCATGCTCGCAACCTCTCGGGGAGCAAGGTTTTCTGAAAGCGAAGTGAACGAACGAATATCTGCAAAAAGCACCGCGACTTCACGGCGCTCGCTGCTGGCCAGATCAAGGGTTTTCGGGCCGGTTGCGGTAATTTCTTCGACGACCGTCGGCGAAAAGTAGCGGGAGAGCTGCTTGCGCTCACCTTCAATTTTGCCGATTTGTATGACCATGCGTATCGACCGAAAAATCGCATAGGCGACCAACGTGGTGATCATCATCGGTAACAAGATCCAGAGGCCAAGCCATGCCGGGTATATGAGCGCGTCGCCCAGAATGTACTGCGGCCATGAAGTGGTGGCGGGCGCGCCACTTAAGATCGCAAAACCGAAAAACCCCGCGACGACGACTGCATAGACGCTGAGAGAAAAAAAGACGATAGAGTGCCTGAACTGTACCATCGTTGTCAGCGTCGGTACAAGCAGCAGCATCATATACGGCGATTTCATCGCCAGATTAAAATTTCCGGGTGAGTAGGTGTTGTAATAGAAGATCAGCAACCCGGCAAACAGCGCGTGGTCGGCGACGATCAGAAAAAAATTGAAACGGTGCATCGCGCGGTGCAGCTGGCAGTGCTGCAGATACCACTGCATGAGTACGATCACTCCGTAAGCCGCAGCGAATATGAGATTCGAGACGATGTCGCGTATCGCCGACGGGGCGGTGATGCCGCCGACGAGCAGTACGCAGAAGATTACCGCCCGAAAATAGAGCAGGGCGCGTGCCCCGTTTTCTTCTTCTTTTTTGAGTGTCTCACGAATCGCCGGTGCAAGCCTGTCAGAGCTTATTTCCCTCAGCTGTGAGACCAGCGTGCTCAGTTTTGCAAACATACGCTACATTGCACCAGTGAACGCACGACGCAATCGAAATTTACTTGCACACGCGTCATGTAGACCTGAAGGCGGGAATCGTGGGCATCGCAATCAAAATCGTACCCGCGCTGTTACTGTTCTTGCTGCAGCTTTCGTGTCGCGCCAATGCTGAATCCCTCTACCGCGAGGGGGTGCGTCGATCTTCGGGCGCCTATGTTTTGCAGCACCAGGGCCGACGCCGCGAGTATACCCTGCGTCTGCCTGCCGGCCGAGAGCAGCGGGCGGGCCTTCCGCTCGTAATCGCCTTGCACGGTGCTCCCGGCACCGCGGCCAACCTCGAAGAGAATACGCAACTCACCGCCATGGCAGATCGTGCGGGTTTTATCGTTGTGTATCCGAATGGTACCAGCGCCACCAGCACCGATTTTCTCAACTGGAATTCGGGAAGCTGCTGTGGGTATGCGTGGGATGCCAAAGTCGACGACGTGGGTTTTCTGCGCCGGCTCGTGATTCTGCTGGTGCACGAATACGAGGTGGATCGTGAACGCATCTACGCCATCGGTTTTTCGAAAGGTGGCATGCTCGCTTACCTGCTTGCATGCGATGCGGCAGATCTGCTCGCGGGTGTCGCGGTCATTGGCGGCGCTTTCAATAACAGCGATTGCCGCCCGGCGCGAGAAATCGATTTGCTGATCGCGCACGGCCTCAAAGATCCGGCCATTGCCTATGGCTCTGGCATGCCCACCCGCATTTTGCCGCTGGCCGATGACGAAAGCAGGCCCGTTGCGTACGCGGTGCATTTCTGGAGCCGATTCAACGGCTGCGTCGCTTATGCGCCTAAAGCGCAGCAGGGTGCCGAGATCACGCGGTTTGCCTGTGAACGGGGTAAGTTGCGCCTGATTACCTTTCTGAAGGACGGGCATGTCTGGCCCGGCGCGCTTTCCGGTCTTTCGGGCGCGCAGATTGCCAGCAGTACCCTGCTGCTGAACGACGCAATCTGGGCCTTCTGGACAGAAGCCAAAAAGCCTTTACGCTGAGTATAATGATATTTCGTTATCGTTATGGCGGTTAGTCTGTTGCAGCATCGAATTCCACACTCCGCCTCGCATAAAGTTTCTGTCTTTTCGCTCGCGTGGGACAGACTCGGTGTGATCATGTCAGGTCTCTGCCTGATCGACTGCCTCGTGCTACCCGTTGTTTCGACCCTGCTGATCAGTCTGCAGTCTTCGGTAACCTGGGTGCGCGATCTGCACTGGTATCTGCTACCGCTGATTGGGGTCACCGCGGGCATCGCATTCCACCACAGCTTCAAGGCGCACCGCTCTTATTCGATTGTAGTGACCGGCGTTTTCGGCTACCTGATGCTCGCCTTCGGCGAACTTTTTGAAGCGCGGCTCGGTTTCACTTCGATCAATTATGTCAGCGTTTCGGGATCAGCATTGCTCATCTCAGCGCACCTGCGCAACCTGATCTTACACAGCGGCAAAAACCGTCACGTGTGCGACGGTCACGAGCACTGAGCGCACGTTCCGTAGAACGTAAATTCGTGCGCCGTTAAGCGAAACCCCGGCGGTATAAACTTCGAGAGTTCAGCGCCCGGGCACCCCGGCAGATCGTACACCTTGCCGCACTCGTTACATTTGAAATGGTGGTGGTGGTGCAGGTGCGCCTTTTCGTACAGGGCTTCACCGCCGGGCATCTGCACCGCTTGAATTTCGTTCGCTTCGAGCAGTGTATTGACCGTGCGGTAAATGGTCGCCTGGCCGATACCCGGTTGTTGCTCTTGCGCGAGCGCGACGAGGTTCGCAATCGTCAGCGGCCGCTCAGATTCCATGATGATATCGTGTATCACAGAGCGCTGCCGCGTCTGCCTTTGCCCGATCTTCACCTTCGACATGGGGATATAGGCCAGACATGCAGATACGCGAGCAATTGATAATTGAGGGTACGGGTGCATTCTGGCATTGCGCCCTTTAGATAAATGTTCTTTGCGCCCTGTCTCTGCGAAGCAGATCAAAGGTGGAGTGACGATTGAGACGCATGACCTGGCCGAATTCAAATCGGCCGCCCGCGAGCTGGGTGACAGCCTCTCTGCCCCGGTTCTGGTTCTGCTGAGCGGCAATCTGGGCGCAGGTAAGACGACTTTTGTTGCCGAGGCATTGCTCAGCCGTGGCATCAAGGGAGCAAATTCTCCGACTTTTAATTTGCGTAACGACTATGACGCCGGGTTATACCGGGTAATTCACCTTGATCTGTACCGCCTGCGGCCAGGCGACAGCGCTGCCGATATCTTGCCACCCGATGAAGACTATTCAGATGCAATTGTCTTTGTCGAATGGCCCGAAAAAGCACCCGCAGGTACGTTTGGCCCGTTTGAGAAGAAAATCCACCTGCATATCGAAGCAAACGCAGACGGCGGCAGAAGGTTTGAATGGCAGACGCGCTGAATTTTCCTGCTTTGCTCATCGATACTTCAACCCGGTATCTGGTGTGCGCGCGCGTCGATAGTAACACCGGTTTTGCCCTGCAGGTGAATGAAAATCTGGCGCGAAACGAAGATGCAATCGATCTGGCAGTCGACCGCTTGTTTCCCGACCTCGGAAACCTGCGTGCGATCTGGCTCGGTCAGGGGCCAGGCTCGTTCGTCGGCCTCAGGTCTTCTTTTGCCTATGCACGCATGCTGGTGATGCTCAGGCAGTTGGATTGCAGAACGTTCTGGTCTTCGCTTCTGTGGCGGCAGATTTTTTCTGTGCCCGAATCGGCCTGGTTCTTGACCCGAACCAATGCACAACTCTTTTACGCAGACCGTTTCACTGCTGACCGCGAAGCTGCGGCCATCGGTGCGGCAGAGGCAGCTGCGCTCGAGGGCGACGTATACTGTTTTTCAGACAGCTGGAAACAGCAGCACCGCAATGCAGCCGCAGTGACGGCTGAATACACAATCGGCACCATGCTCCACATGGCCGACGTCCGGCTGCAAATCGCAGACGGCGGGCAAGAAAAACTGCGGCTGAGCGACCGCATACCGCACAACGCGGTGCAACCTGTCTACGGACACGAGCTCAATTTGAAATTAGCAAAAGGTAATTAATATCATGGACAAACAAACAGAAAAACTAGTAGATAAGTGGCTCTTTCACGCAGCCAAATCAGGCGACCTCAAACTGCCGGTGGGCAAAGGCGTAGCCGTTCCGGCGGGCGCAAGCGAACCGGGAGGCGTGCAAACTGCAGAAAGGGGGAGTGCGGGGGCCAAGAAGAGCAGCCGCCGGTCAGGCAAGAAGACAGCCGCGGCGCCTGCCCCTGCGGCGGCGCCGGTGGCGCAAGACCGCTTTACCACCGAGGCTCTGCAATTTCTCATTGCGGCGGGGGTTGTGACGGTAAAACACAACCAGTACCTGATACAGAACCAGTTCACAGGCGCCTTCAGCGCGGCTAAATCGGGTGTAGGTTTCGTACCCGCCGCGTCCCGGGTTGAGGCGGTGATACCGTTTGCTGAGCGAGGCGGTGCGCTGCACCGTGACAAGGTTCGCATACGAGTTACTGGTTTTGGCCGCGGCAGGCTGACTGCGCGCGTTGAAGCGATTGTCGAACCGTTCTCGGGCGAGTACCTTGCAAGGCTCTCGGGGCCTGCACGCGGCACAGACGACCTGCAGCTCGCCGAACTCGTTGATTTGCCCGATCGCCCGTTTGTGCTCGTGCAGGTGCCGCGCAGTGCGGCGAAAAAACCGCGCAAGGGTGACGCTGACCCGTCGCTCGTCTATCTGACGCGCACCACCGCACAGAAGCAGTACATGCGCGAGCATTCGTCGGGGGGGTATAGCCGTGCGCAGGCCTTTGTCTTTGAACCCTCGGGACGGGCAATTCGCGAAGACCGCAAAGGTGATCTCGAACGCCTGCGCCTGCGCTTCATGCTACCCGAAGATTTTGATAAGTCTTTGGTTCCCACTAAACGCGATTTGACGCAGCTCGTTAAAGCCGAGATGAAGAACAAGAAGCGGCAGCACGTAAAAGATCGCTATATCTTCACCATCGACGGCGAAGATGCAAAAGATTTCGATGATGCGATCTCGGTCACCAGATTGCCCGACGGTTATGAACTCGATGTGCATATCGCCGATGTTTCGTTTTTCGTTAAGCCTGGTACACCTCTCTTTGACGAAGCTTTGCGGCGCGGTAACAGTTACTATCTGGCAGGCGGGGTCATACCGATGCTGCCCGAAATTCTCTCAAATGAATTCTGCAGTCTGAAGCCGAAGACAGAACGTCTTGCCTTTACTGCCCGCATGATTTTCGACCAATCGGGCAAGATGATCAGGCACGAGATCTTTCGGTCGGTTATCTTTATCAATAAGCGCTATACCTACAAAGAAGCGCATACCGACCTCAAGAAGAAATCTTCTCCGCTTGCGGTGGCGCTTGAACTTTCCAATGTTCTTATTGCGCGCCGCGACCGCGAAGGGCGAATCGATCTGAATATCGCTGAGCAAAAGGCAATTTATGACAAGCAGGGGCGTTTTCGCGGGCTCGATGTGCAGCAGCGCCTCAATTCGCATCGCCTTGTTGAAGAATGTATGCTGAGCGCGAATCAGGCGGTGGCGAACCACGCGATTCGGCACCAGATTCCGGTATTGCACCGTAACCACGAGAGCATGCCGCCAGAAAAGCTGGAGAAGCTGAACCGCTATCTCGAGAAATATGCCTCGCGACTGAAGATCCGCGGGGTCGACCAGAAAGAAATCGGCCGGGTGCTGGCGCACGAAGGGCTCGACCCAGTGCGCGAAGTGTTTCAGTTCTTGCTGCTGAGGTCGTTCATGCAGGCGAACTACATGCCTGAATCGAAGGGACATTGGGGTCTCGCCTTTCAGGAATATGCGCACTTTACTTCGCCGATACGCCGTTTTGCCGACCTGGTGACGCATTTGCAACTCGCGTCGCTGCTCGACCGGGAAAAGCGCACGTTCAACATGGGCGAACTCGAGTTCTTTGGCCGGGAAGCCTCACGGCTCGAGCGCATCTCGTTTGAAGCCGAACGTGCCGACAAAAAGCTGCTCGCCGTCAGGGCAATGGGTAACCGTATCGGTGAATCGTTCAATTGCTGGCTCAGCGGCTTTACCCCTGACCGCCTGTTCGTCGCGCTGACGGACTTTCCCGCCGAGGGCGAAATCAGCGCGATGGCTGTCGACCGCCGCGGAGAAATACGCGTGATCGACGATTTCAGCGTCTATGCGGGTAAACTGCAGAAAACCCTTTCACTGGGAGATCGTTTCAAGGTACGCCTGCTCAGGGCTGATCCGATTGAAATGGCGCTGCAATTTGAGCCTGAACGCTCTTGAATAAAAACCTGACAATTAATTGACAGGGCGCCGGGCACAAAGGGTTATTCATCGTGGTTGAAATGCATGAAAAGGACGGCGTGCCCTGCGCGCTCATCACCGCGGCGCAACTGCACATGTATTTCATTCCCGATCTGAAAGAGAAGCTGCTCGACACGGTGCGCAGTGAACCCGATAACCTGATTATCGATCTGACGCGCGTCGAATACCTCGACTCGTCGGCCATGGGTGTTCTGTTTCAGGTGCAGAAGAAGCTGCAGGCTTACGGCGGCGCTCTCTATCTGGTGGGTATCAATTCGACGATCGAAATGGTTTTTAAACTGACCAAATCAGACCAGCATTTCACTGTTTTTCCCGACGAAAAAGCTGCTCTGGCCGCAATTCACGCTAAAAAATAGACGTCAGATACGCGCGCGAAGCGCGTTGATGCGATCGATCAGGTCACTTTTGTTTTTCGGGTCAGCAAAATAGTGCGCTACCCCCGCGAAAATAATGAAGAATACCGCAACGCCCGATGAAATATTGAGAACCAGAAGCATGTCGTCTGAGTAAACAAACTTGCGGCCAAAGACGTAAAAAGAAAGCGGCGTCGCGAACAGCAACAGCACGATGCCCGCAAACTGCCACGGCCGCATCAGAGGCAAACGCATCAGTTCGTGTATGCGCAGGCGCAGCGTCTCGGGGGCCTTGCGGGTGTACTCGGCGTGCACTGCACGGTGTACGGCTTCTGGATACGTGTATTTTCTCATTGCTGCTCCCTGCACAAGATGCCTATTGTAGACATTTGCGACAATAAAATCATGTGGATTGCTCCATTTTTTGGCGCAGCACGTGTTTGGCACGGTGCACGTTCGCCTTGAGTGTGCCTTCTTTCATACCCGTAATTGCGGATATTTCAGAGTAATGCATATTTTCAAAATAAAGCAAGATCAGAGGAATGCGGTAATGATCGGGTAAGGTGCCGATGTGCGTGCGCAGGCGTTCGATCTCTTCTTCGTCAAAGAATGTCTCGGGCTCATCGGCGGCGATTTCATAATTATCGATGGTTTCTGTAACAAGGCGTTTCTTGCGACGCAGGTCTTCAAGACCAAAATTCCATGCGAGGCGATAAAGCCAGGTTGAAAAGGCCGAACGCCCCCCGAACTTGCCGAGCTGCTTCAGCGCAAAGACGTAGACCGACTGTGCAAAATCGGCAGCGTCGTCTTCGTTGCCCCGATAGAGTTTCAGCCCGATCGAGTAGATCATATCGATCGCTCGCTCGAATTCCCGGTCAAAGTCGTCTTTGGAAAGAAGCGCATCATCGTCCAGCATGGACTCCGGCTTTGCGTTCAGAGAGGTAATAAAAAACAATAAGTCCGATTCCGGCGAACAGGGGTATCAATCCGCCCAATATCCCCGGATTTGTCGGCCGTGTGAAGAAAAAAAACAGCGTCAGGGGCAGCCCGGCCGAGAAGCTGAGGCAGCCCGCGAGCAGGCTGATGAACCTCAGATGGTCGCGCGCGCTGTCGGTCGGTATCTGCAGGCGAATTTTCTCGCGCCGCAGGCGGTAATTATAGAGCATTAGAAAAAAGATCAGTACTGAACCGAAGACTACCGCAACCATGGGCACGATCGACAAAATGACGTCGCCGGTATGTGGGGCGTTGACGCAACGTTCGAGCATCGCCTCCAGATTCTTGATATTACCCGTTTCCATTCTCTACCGCCTTTAGATGCTGTTTTTCCCTGAAGGGTTGCAAAAATCTGTCGCAGCCAGAGAGTCCCGCCCGGCGTACAGCAATGCCGCCCCTGACCCTCAACGGGGCAGGCAATATTTGCCGAAAGCCGCCACCGAAGTGAGGGCCTCGTCGCTGAGCTGTACCGTATCGGCTGTCACATACGTATTGACATGCGCCTCAACAACCGCTATCGACTGCTCCTGCGCGTGCTGCTGCATATACGGCAAAATGCCTTCAACGTAGATTGAGGATCGATTACGAAAATGTTCGCGGCTCGCATTAATCGATTCGCGTAAATCGGCGGTGAATTTCTGCCGCGTTGAGGCGGCGAGGCTGCTTTGCAGGTAGATGCAACCCAAGGGAATCATCGCCTGCTCATATTCTTCCCAGAAGGCGCCGAGATCTTGCACGAGCCCAAGGCCTTCGGCGGCGTAGACAAATCGGCCTTCATGTATCAGAACAGCTGCATCCACCGTGCCTCGCCTCAGCGCCGGCAGCATTTCAAAGAAAGGCATCTGTACAATTTTTAATCCCCCGTTAAGGGGCTGTTTTGAAAGCCAATAGCGAAACAGCAGGTGCGCCGTGGTGTTTTCGCCTGGCAGCGCGATGCGTGCATCGGCATGTACTTTGCCGACAAGTACGGGCCCGACGCCGCGCCCAATCGCCGCTCCGCAGTCTGCGAACGTATATTCGGGTGAGAGCTTGTTCATAATGGCGAACGAACCTTTGGCGGCAGCGAACTTGCCCGAAAGCAGCGCGCGATTGAGCTCTTCGATGTCGAGAAAATGCAGACGGTAGTCGGGATTATCTTTCAGGCCAAAAAAGGCAAACGTATCGTTAGGGCAGGGTGAAATCGCAATGTCGAGCGGTTCTGCCATCAGCGCAGACGGGCCAGTTTGCTTGAAATGAGGTATTCCTGAATTGCGGCGGGGTTTTCACCCAGAAGACGAAACAGCACCTTTTTCACGGTGAAGATTTCACCGGCAATGCCCGTTGCGCGCACGACTTTATAGCGCAATTCGGTGGCGCGCGTCTGGTCAAACTCGCGCGGGTTGTTCTGTTTTTCAAGCGCAGTGAGGGTCGCGTACGCCTGCTGGCAGTCGCTTTCTGATTTGAATTCCCAAACGTCTATGGTGAGCAGCGTGCCGTAGCGACCGGTGAGCGCCGCTTCTGAGCCGAGTTCAAGCTCAGTGTTCTTTTCGACAAACTTGGTCTGGTTGCGAAACTCTTCAATAAAGACGTCGTCGAGTGATTTAAAATTTGCGTCAATTTCGGTGAAGATCGAAGATCGCTTGCAAGAGATCAGGTTTGCGCAGGCGAAGAGCGCGGCAGTGCAGACAACCAGCGCAAAGCGGGATTTCGGAAATTTCATCAGGCCCTCAGCTTCTGCACGCGTTCGCGCATGTCACC
This sequence comes from uncultured Leptospiraceae bacterium, assembly GCA_942492915.1. GTDB lineage: Bacteria > Spirochaetota > Leptospiria > Turneriellales > Turneriellaceae > Turneriella. The sequence goes on along the minus strand of OW818662.1, from coordinate 1,713,672 downwards.
CTTGAAGAGGTAACTTCCCGAAACCAGAATGTCGACGCCGCCCGAGGTCAGGCGCTGGCAATTCTGATCAGAGACACCACCGTCGATTTCAATTTCAAGCGAACGCCCTTTGGCCCGCTCGCTTTGCTTGAGTTGGTTCAGTTCTTCGAGCCGCGTCCACGACGATTCGATGAACTTCTGGCCGTAAAAGCCGGGCTCTATCGACATGAAGAGCACCAGATCGAAGGCGTGAATAATGTCTTTAAGTGCACTGACGGGTGTGCGCGGATTAAGGGCGATACCTGCGCGAATACCCTGTGCACGTATGAGCTCCGCAAGGCGAATGGGAGCCGTCGTCGCTTCGTAGTGAAACGTGATGATTTGCGGCTTCAGCGCGAAATACTTTGGCGCCTCAATCTCGGGCCGGGACACCATGAGGTGCACATCGAGCGCCACAGAAGTTTCGGCGGCGATCGCAGCCGTGATCTGCTCGCCGAACGTGAGGGCCGGCACAAAATGGCCGTCCATCACGTCGATGTGAATGTACTCGCAACCGGCCTGTTCGATTTGCTTCGCCGCTTCGGCGAGGCGTGCGAGGGGAGCTGCTAGAATGCTGGGTGAAATGCGGGCTGGCATGTTTGCTGTATCTCTTAGAGCGTGTCGGCGCTGAACGTCAGGGACTTTTCGGGCTTCTGAATTTCAGGAACCTGCGGGGCTTTTGTCGTTTCGCCCACAATCGTCGTGGCGACGGGTTCAGCGGCTTTGGCAACTGCAGGGGTTACAACGGGCGAGGTGTAGTAGTCGCGGTATACATCGAAGTGGTCGTCGCGGCGGCGAAAGAGCGGCAAGGCGGAGCTATTTCGTACGAGATAATATTCGCTGTAGAGAGAGCCGTCTTCGTTTGCCACCGGCTCACGGCGTGCAATCGTCAACACGGCGTCTTTGTCGCCGAATTTTTTCGCAGCGACAAAGAGCTGCGCGTAAGGCAGATCTTCGAGACCGATCGCGGTTTTCCCCTTCTTGATTTCTTCGCTCAGCTCACCCACTTCGAGTTGAATTTCTTTCTCGCCAATGACGGCGTCAGCGAGCAGCGCAGCGTTTTCGTCTGCCTTTTCAGTTTTTTTGAGCGTAAGAACGGCGGGCTTTTTCAAGTGATACGCAGCATTTAGCGCAATCGAGACCGCAAGTCCCTTTTCGAGCCTGGGCGCTGCGCTTGCCTGCGGAGTTACCGGCGCGGGCCCGTCAGAGATCAGCAACGATACGGGCGTGTTGGGAATCACGGGAGTGCCAGCCGGAGGAAACTGCGCGAGAATTTCCCGGCGGGGCTGCGTCGATGCCACGCGGGTGATGACACCCTTGCGCAGCGAGAAGATGCGCCCGCCGACGGGCAGGCTTGCGAGCGAACCGTCGACCAGATCTTCTGAAAAACCCACAAGTTTCGGAACCTGTACGATTGCATCCGAGAGGTTCACCAGCAGCTCGAGTTTGGTGTTCTTGTCGACGCGCTTACCCGGAGTCAGGTCTTGCGCAAGAATATATCCATAAGGATATTGAATCAGGTAAGCGGGTTTGAGTTCAACCTTGAAGTCGTCGCGCAGTTTGTTGTGTTCGCCCAAAAAGAGGCGGCCGACCACGTCGGGAACGACAGTCTTTTCTGTATCGGCAAAAAGAACTTTGAATATGGTGAAACCCGAAATAAAGAATATCGAGAGCCCGATAAAATAGAAGAGGATAATGCGCGCGGTATGCTTTAGATAGAGCATTTTAGGAACGCCCGCGCTGGTTTCACTGTTGGCCATTGAAGGTTAGTAACGGTCTCTAAAATGCGGTGTAAAGTGATTCGGCAGCGGCAGCCTGCCCGCGTTGCCGTTTTCGTATTGACGGGGCAGAGCGGCCGGGTTTCTCCATGCACTGATGAAAGCAGCGGAGATGGTATTTTACGATGAACTCCCAGAAAGCGGTCTGACCGACCTGTTCGCCGAAAACATCCTCTTCTTGTTTATAAATCCCACGGAATACCATGGGCCACACCTGCCGCTGGCTAACGATTTTTTGATTAGCCGCGGCCTGGCCGGGCAGCTTGCTGTGCGCCTGCAGAAAGCCAGTCTCACGAAACAGTTCATCGCGGGTCCGCTCATCAACCTCGGGCTCGACCCAACCCCCGGCGCGGGCACCATCGCCACTTCGGTCGCGCGATTTGACGCGTACCTCACACAGTTTGCGCGTAAGTTGCCGCTTCTGGGCGTTAAGCGGGTCATCATCATGACTTTTCACGGTGCACCGCGGCATAACCATGCGATTCAACGCTTTATTAATCGGCTGGGCGAAGCGGGTATTGCGGCGCTGAATCCGCTCAATCTATTGCTATCGCGCATGCTGACGTACCAACCCGGCGATTTTGCCGCTGCGCTCGAACCGATTCGCGATGAGGCAGCGCGGGCGTTACTGGCGCAGAAACTGGGCCATGATTACCATGGGGGATTTTTCGAGACATCGCTGACCCTTGCCCTGTCGCCGCAGAGCGTCGATCGGCTGCACACAAACTTACCCGACTGTCCGGCAATTGAGATACCCGCGTGGCAGCGCGCCGCAATACATGGCATTCGTTCGATCGGGCAAGATGCCGCGGCGCGCGAACTGACTTATGCTGCCGAAGCGATGGCGTGGCTTAATCTGAATCCTTTTCCCGGGTATACGGGCATGCCCCGTTTCGCCAACCGCAAAAGCGGCGAGATTTTTGTGAAAGAAATTCTGGAAATCTACGAACAGGCGGTGCGAGAGGTGTTTGTCGGGGGTAAGCCCGCGCCAGTGCCTGAACTCAGCGTGACCGATTTTCTCTCTGGCCTTGCGGGGCTCTGACGTGTACTCACGCGAAGTGCTGTGATTTGTAGAACGCAATTTCTCTAAGCTGCGCGGCGAGCTTCTCAAAATCAACGGCCGCGTTTTCGATGTTTTTCGCTTTGGTGCGTAGGTTCAGATTAATCAGAATATCGCTCATTTCGTTGAATCCCAGGCTCATCGCGCTGCCCTTCAGCGTGTGCACGCAATAGTCGACCTTGGTGGCATCGCCCGACGCGATCGCAGCCTGGCCTTCTTGAATCAATCGCGCCGAATTTTCGAGAAATTTTTCGAGTAGCTTCTTGATCAGCGCATCGCCGCCCAGCGACTTGAGTTCGGCAAGTTTGTCTGGGGATATTTCGGCGGCCATATTGGCTGCGTTCGTATCGGCTTACGGCATGTCAAAACATTCGTGAGCGGCAGCGCGCTACAAAAACGCATATCGGTTTACAGCGCGTCTGACGGCGCGTCGCTGCCCTGCTGTGCGGGCTATTATTTCAGCGTATGCGCGCTTCGCATGCAGTCTATCGGGTCGAATTCATGAGGTGCGTAACCCAGGCGATGCTTTGCGTCTCGTACCTTTAGTTATCGCTGCGTTTTGTATTGCGCTGTTCAGCCTTGGGGTACTTAGTCAGGCGTGGCGGGCATTCAGGCTCGATTCGTATCGCCCTTCGGTGCCGAGCGAACTTTACGATCGTAAAAACCGTCTGATCACGACCTTCTTTCAGGATCAGCGCATTCTTGTCCCTGAAAAGGACATACCCGCTCATCTACGCCAGGCTTTTATCGCCATGGAAGACAACCATTTCTACGACCACATTGGTATTTCGCCGCAAGGTATTTTTCGCGCATTTCTGATCAACCTGCAGGCGGGGCAGGTCAAGCAGGGCGGCTCGACGATTACGCAGCAGCTCGCGAAAGTGGTGCTCACAGACCAGAAGCGCACGTTCACGCGCAAAATCAAAGAAGCCGCCCTGGCGCTTATTATTGATGCCATTTACGCAAAAGACAAGATTCTGCATCTATATTCAAACCAGATATATTTCGGTCACGGCAACTACGGCGTCGAAGCAGCTTCGCAGTTCTATTTTGAAATGCCTGTCAGCAAGATCAGTGTGGCACAGTCGGCGATTCTGGCGACTTTGCCGAGCTCTCCGAACCGTTATTCGCCGCTCAGAAACCCGCACCTTTCGCGCGCGCGCCTGCAGCACGCGTTGATGAAGATGATCGATCTGGGCTTCATTGATGTCGCCGCAGCGCAAAAAGCGGATGCTGAAGCCGTCGCGTACTATTCTGCGCTCAACATTTCACCGACAGAAACGGCTTTCGGGCGTCGGGTTGATCATGCCCCGTATTTTTCTGAATACGTGAGACCCATTCTCGAAAAAGAATTTGGCAAACAGGCACTGTATAATGAAGGATTAAAAATCCATACGGGGCTCGACCTCGACCACCAAAAGGCCGCTCAGGAAGCTCTGTGGCGCGGGCTCAGGCAACAGAATGTGATTTCCCGTAACTATTTCTTTTCAAAACAGCTTGAGCTTTCGCGTGAGTACGCGCCGCTGCTGTCGCTCTCGCAGATCGCACTGAACCTGCCGGAGCTTAACCCCGCAAAAAGATTCGACCAGTACGAACTACACATGAGCTTTTTTGAAGATTTTCTCGATCCCCTTGAACTCGTGAACCTGGGCTTTGGCGGCAACGATGCCTTTGATTCGATGCTGGTGACGCTTCGGGCTGATAATCCCTTTGCCAACCGCTACCTGGCTGTGCAGGGGGCGCTCGCTGAAATCGACAATATGACCGGCGAAGTAACGGCGGTCGTCGGCGGTCTGCCATTCAGCACGCAAAACCAGATCAACCGCGCGATACAGATGGAAAGGCAGCCGGGTTCGGCGTTTAAGCCGCTATTATACGCTGCGGCGCTCGAAACGCGCAAAATCACCGCGGCAACACAATTTCCTGATTCGCCGATCGTTTCGATAGACGAACAGGGTGATCTTTGGATGCCAGAGAACTATTCGTCAGGCTTTCGCGGATTTATCACCCTGCGCGATGCACTGCGCTATTCGGTCAACACGGTCAGTATCGTGGTCGCACGCGAAGTGGGTCTCGGAAACATTATACCGACACTGGCGCGCGAACTCTATGTGACGCCGCAACAGATTCCGTATAACCTTTCGATCGCGCTCGGTAGTTACGAAGTGTCGCCGCTCGGAATGGCGCGCGGCTTTTCGCATTTTCCCCGTGGCGGCGAGGGTATCGAACCAGTGCTGCTCAAGAAAGTTTTCGATCGCAACGCCAAACTCGTCAAAGATTTCACTCCTCAACAGAAAAAATTGCAGGTGATCAGCCCCGGCGCGGCGATGATCACGCGGTCATTGCTCGAAACGGCGGTAAATTCGGGCACTGGTAATACAGTGCGCAAGACTGGCTACAAGGGCTACGCCGCGGGAAAAACCGGAACCACGAACGGTTACCGAGATGCCTGGTTTGTGGGTTTTAATCGTCGTTACACTTCTGCGGTTTGGGTGGGTTATGACCGACCGAGCCTCTCGCTTGGGCCGGGCCAGGCAGGTGCGGGAGTCGCTGCGCCGATCTGGGCGAATTTTCAGAACCGGGTTTCGCAGGCGATCGCCGACGATGAGCCTTACCTGCGCAGCACCGAACTCACCGAAGTGACGTATTGCCTGAGCAATGGTCTGCCGGCGCGCGACGGCTGCCAGGAAACGTACCGCGAGTACTTTCTCGAAGGCACAGGCCCTGAAACGGGCAACAACATCAACCTCGGCGAAACGGCCGACACAGAAATTCAGATTCCCGTCACAACAGAAAAGAAGAATACCACCAAAGCCCCCGATTTTTTCGAAGGTGAAGACGAATGAGCCTTGCGACCAAATACCGCCCGCGTGACTTTGAAGACCTTGTCGGCCAGCTCGCGGCTTCGCAGAGCCTGAAAAATGCGTTGGAGTTCAGAAAGATCGGCCAGGCATACCTCTTTCACGGAGCGCGCGGCGTCGGTAAGACGACCATGGCGCGAATTCTGGCAAAAGCACTGAACTGCGTGAACGGGCCGACGTCGCAGATCTGTAATGTCTGCGAACACTGCGTCGAGATTTCCGAAGGCAGAGCAACCGACGTCATCGAAATCGATGCTGCCTCAAATCGGGGTATCGACAACATTCGCGAGCTGCGCGCGCAGGCGGTTTTTGCGCCGATGAAGTCGCGCTATAAGGTCTACATTATCGACGAGGTTCACATGCTGACCCCGGAATCGTTTAATGCGCTGCTAAAAACCCTTGAAGAACCCCCACACCATGTTGTCTTTATTATGGCAACGACCGAGCTGCATAAAATTCCCGAAACGATTGCGTCGCGCTGCCAGGTATTTACTTTCAAGAAGTTCAACGCACGCGAAATCGCCGAGCGCCTTTCGCATATTCTTGAGAAAGAGCAGATCGCCTTTGAGCGCGACGCGCTGCTGCCGATAGCTGAGCGGGGCGAAGGTTCGTTGCGCGACGCAATTTCGTTGCTCGACCAGACACTCGCTTTTTCAGGCAGCGATGCGCTGACGCTGTCCGCGGTGCGAGAATCTCTGGATATTCTGCCCGTCGAAGTTTATGGCCGCTTTGTGCATGGCCTGAGAACCGGAGATTTGCACTCGCTCTTGAATGCGGTGCACGAACTCACACAGGGCGGCGCCAACCTGCGCGTCTTTCTGAAAGATTTGCTGGCATACCTGCGTACCGTTGTGCTCGTCAGCGAAAAGGTCGAGGTGCACTCGCTCGCGAGGGACGAGGCAGAACTCGTGGCAGAAGCCGCGCGCGCCTGGGACAGGCATGCGCTCATTCGCGTGTTTCAGCAACTTTTCAAGCTCAATCAGGATTTTTCCCAGATGCTGTCGGCAAAAAGCAGCGAGCTCAAGATGGCGCTCGAGATCGCGCTGGTCGATCTCGTGCATAAGCTCAAAGAACCGTCGGTGAGTGCACTCGTCGGAAAGATCGAACGGCTGAAGCACGCAATTGAGACGGGCAAGGTCTTTGACGACCCGGTTGCGTCGGCTAAAGCACCTGCCACTGCCAGCACGCAGCCAGTCACGCCCGCGCCCGCCGCAGTAAACCCAGCGGCGCCAAAACCCGTGGTGGCAGATGCCGCGCCCCCGCAGGATACATCCACCGTATTGCAGAAAGCCTTTTTGGCAGAAGAAGTACCCGTTACGCCTGAATCTGAGCGCCTTTTCGGACAATAGCGGCGAAATCGAATTGCGGTTGAACGCCTGTCAGCGATCGTTAGAGCGAACCAGATTCTTTCGGAGGCTTCATGATTCAAAAACTGGTTCTTATAACTTTTCTCGCGGCGGGCCTTGCGCTCAGTGCGCAGTCGCCGTCACCGCAAGAGCGGCTTGAGCAAGGGGTCTATAACGACAACCCGGCCGAAATTAAGGCGGCGATCAAGGCAGGGGCAGGAGCAAACAGCGGCAATTATTCGGGACATTTTCTCGGTATCGCCTCAACGCGCGGCACTCTAAAATCAGTACGTGCGCTCGTCGAAGCGGGTGCCGATGTGAACTACAGCACGTCTGGCGGCTGGACAGCCGCAATGGCCGCTGCAGATAACGGTCACCTCGCGGTATTGCAATACCTCGCGTCGAAAAAAGCCGATCTGAACGCGCGAACGCGCATGGGTCGTACCGTGCTGATGCGTGCTGCATTTCACGGCCAAACTGCCGTCGCGAAATACCTCTTGTCGAAGGGCGCTAAGGTTGGCGAGGTCGATCAGAATGGCGTTACCGCGCTGATGCTCGCCGCGCAGCAAGGGCACGACGCAACCGTCAAGGCACTTCTCTCTGCGGGCGCAGACAAGGCTGCCGTAACCTCGTCGCAGAAAAATGCGCTCGCGCTTGCAACAGAAGGCCAGGCGGCAAACGCCGGGTATCGCGCTGAAGAATTTAAACGCACCATAGCGCTGCTGAGCGCACCGGATAAAGGCGCGAAAGGCACGCTCATCGGCAAAGTATTCAAGGCTGATGGTAAAAAACTTGAAATCACCGGTGCTGGTATCAAGAATGCCAAACGCGGGGCGAAGCTCATCATCAAGACAGGTTCGGGCGACATCAAGGCCATTGTGAAAGAAACGTTGCACTCCAAGATTAAGGCGACCGCCGCAAAATCGGGCCCAGACAAGGGTGACTCGGTATACCTCGAAAAATAGCAGATGAAGTTTCTGAAGTCTGTCAAAGTCCGATTACAAAAGAGCGCGGCGTTTCAGCGCTTTGAAAAATCCGTCTGGCCTGGGGTGGTGAAGTTTATTATCGCAGGACCGACGCTGCTTGGCTTTGTTGTCGGTCTGACGCGGTACGCTCCGGGTGAGCAGGCTTTCGAATGCGGATTTCAATCGCTGCTGTTTTTTCTCGCCTACGCAGTTTCTTTAACGGCAGTACAGGCTGTGGATACGCTGTTTTTCAGTCAATGGCCGCTCGTGCTGGGTATAGCGCGCTCCTTTTTGGCAGCGGGCTACCTTTACGTGACGCTGCGGCAGTATCTCGGCTGGCGCTCTGGCCAGCTGGTGATTCTGCGACCGGTTCAGAAACTCAGAGACCAACTTCGTGCTGCAACCGGCAATGCTGTCTGAGCCGGTACTCGCGGCACAAAAAGAGATCCGCCTGCGAAAAATTCCAGGCGAATTCCGCAAAGAATACAAGAATATTCTGCATGAAGTCGGCAGCCTGATCGCCGAATACGATCTCATTCGCGAGGGTGACCGCGTCATGGTAGCCGTTTCGGGCGGCAAAGACTCGCATGCGCTGCTGCATATTCTACTCGATCTGCAGGCGAAAGCGCCTGTCGATTTTTCGGTTTTTGCCTATACGCTCGACCAAAAACAACCGGGATTTGATGCGACCTCGCTGACGGCGTACTATGACGAAATCGGCGTCGAATACATTCTCGGCCAGCGCGACACGTATTCCGTTGTGACGGAAAAAATTCCCGCAGGGCAGACCTTCTGCGCGCTCTGCTCGCGTCTGCGCCGGGGTATACTCTACGACGAAGCCGAGCGGCTCGGTGCTACCAAAATTGCGCTGGGGCACCACGCAAACGATGCTCTTGAGACTCTGATGCTGAATCTCTTTTACAGCGGCAAACTGGCAGCGATGCCGCCGAAACTTATCAGCGACGACGGACGCAATACCGTGATACGCCCGTTGCTGCGCGTCGCCGAAACCGAACTTGAAGCGCTCGCCAGAACCCTGAATTTTCCGATTCTGCCGTGTAACCTGTGCAACAATCAGGAAGGTCTGCAGCGCGCGCGTATCAAGGCGCTGCTCGCAGATGAGAGCCGCCGTAACCCGAATCTGATCCATTCAGCGAAGCGCGCGATGGCTAATATCAAACCGTCGCATCTGTGGGACAATTCTGTCACGCGCATTGAAGAGAACGAAGCCCGGGCCGAATAACATGGCAGACGAACCGAAACGCAAAGGTCGCATTCTGCCGCTGTTTGCCGGATTAAGGCGGCGCAAGAGTAAACCCGATGCTACGATACAGCAGACAGGAACGCAGCTTTTTCGGCAGGTCGTCAACTACGTACGCGATCGTGCAAAAGAACGCCACATCGGCTGGAGCCTCATACCTGCGCTGGTGACGCTGCGCGTTGTTGCGACCGAAAATCTGCGGGCAATTCGCACAGCTTTTGAAAACGGCATATCGGCAGAAAAACCCGTGCACCCCGATCTGCTCGCTGAATTTCTTGAGATGCGCCGCTTTTTTACCGCTGCAATTATCTATAAAGCGGCGGAAAACTGGAAGCCGCAGTTTGCAGCCCGCAAACAGACGCGCGCCATCGACGATCTGCTCGATGAGCTGCAGTATTTGAGCGAAAATAATTCGTGGGACTGGGTCAGTTTTCATGAAACCGAGTTCGAATTTTTTCTGCAAATCGCCAATTTGTCGCGTTTTACCACCGCAAGGTTCGTACTCAACAGAATCAGGCGCGACTACCTCGACTCGGTGCTCGCGTACAACAAGAACTTCTGGAATATGCAGAATGCAGTGGCGGTTTACCGCATGCTCATCAGGCTGATTCGTGAAGGCCGACCAGCCGAAGCTGAAGGCGAAATACTGCAGTTTTTCACGCAAAACGATCTGGCAATCGTCCAGTACTACACGAGCCAGGTGTCAGCCAAAGGTTTTGAAATCGCGCCGCAACAATACCGCGAATCAGACCGACCGGTGTATGCGTCGTCGATTCCCGAACTCAGTGAGACCGAAATTGCCCGCGTAGTGCGCAACGCACTCGCAGAAGATAAGGCTTCGGCAGACATCACAACGCAGGCAATTTTTCCTTCGGGTACGCAGGCTCGCGGGCGTATCTTCGTCAAAGAGAACTGCGTTTTGTGCGGAGTGAACGTTGCGATGCACACCTTTCGGTATTTTGACCAGGGCATGACCTTTGACGCAACTGCAGCCGACGGCGATGAGCTGCAGGCCGGGCAGACGGTGTTTTCATTTGCCGGCGATATACGCGCCGTGCTCAGGGCCGAGCGTGTTGCCCTGAATTTTCTCGCCTTCATGAGCAGTATAACGACCCGCACCCGAAAGGTTTCTGCGCTGGCAGCGGAATACCACGTACGCGTGCTCGATACCCGCAAGACGGTTCCCATGCTGCGCGCGGTGTCGAAATATTCTGTCATCAGGGGTGGTGGGCTGAATCACCGGCATGACCTTGCAGAGATGGGGCTCATCAAAGATAATCACATTGCGCAGGCGGGGTCGGTGACTGCGGCAATTCTGGCGTTCAAACGCCATGCCCCGTTTACTCCTCTTGAAATCGAAGTCGATACTCTGGCGCAATTGCGCGAGGCACTGCCCTTAAAGCCCGAAATGGTATTGCTCGATAATATGGATAATGCCACCATGGCCGAAGCCATGCGCATCGTTAAAGAAGTGAACCGCCTTCAGGGCACCAAAATTACCGCAGAAGCATCAGGCGGTTTCAGTCTCGAAAATCTGTCACGCCTCAAAGACACGGGCGTCGACTATGTGAGCCTCGGCTCGATTACCAACGTCATTCAACCACCTGATTTCAGTCTGGAAATTCTTACCTGATGCCCGCGTCAGTCGGGTTATAGCGGTAGACCTCTGTGTAAGGCAGGCCCAGCCCACCGAGGTCTTTGAGCGTGAAGCTCAGGTAAACCGTTTGCTCGAGAAAACTGGTGCGGTCGCGGCTGAAGGTGCCCGTGTAGATGGTGCGCCGCTGTGAGGCAAAAGTGACCCTCAGTAACCATTTGTGTAAATCGTGTTCGATGCTCGCGAAAAAACTCTCCATATTCAGAATGCGGTTGCTGCGCGCGTTGGGGTCGAAAGGATTCAGTGATTTGAGCAGATCGTCAAAAAACGGTACGTGCGCGGGGTTGACCGATTGGTAGCGCTCAAACTGGTCGGCGATCGAGTTGAGCGCGAAACGCAGGCGCCAGTAATCGTGCAACTGCACATCGGTTTCGAAGCCAAGACGCAGGTTCGATTCGGCGACATTGATAAAGTTATGCCGGTAGGTTGACGTAATCTTGAAAAGTGTCAGCTCGCGCATGAGCGGCAGCCGGTAACCGCCGAGACGGTAATAAAACTGAAAATCGTTGGTATTCATAGTGTCGAATTGTATCGAATAGGCGGCGCTGTCGAGAATACCGATGCCATTGAAGTGGTTATACTTGCGCTGGTTGAGCCCGTAAAGATTCACCGTAAAACCCCGGATAAAGTCGTAATCCGCCTGCGTGCGCGCGAGCAGGTCTGACCAGCGTTCTTGCTCTTTGAGCGCATTCGGGTAGGGCCGCAGATCGCGCGTTGCGGCGACTGAAATCAGTGCGTACGGGTTCAGGTCAGAAACCACCGACGCCGTGACCGCATGCGCGCGGTCATGATTGAACGTCAGGTCTTGTCCCTGGTCGGCAAACGAGTAGCGCCGAATGTGTATACCCTGAGCGTACAGAAATGGGTAACCGACGCGCAGCGTGTTGTTGGTGAACAGGTAGCCATAGGTTTGTCGCGCCATCTCACGTTGCAGCAGCGCGTCGTCGAGATCGGTATAGTTATATTGCACACCGAGGCCCGCTGACGGCACGAAGTTTATCCATGGCAGAAAGGCAAAATAGAAACTCACCTGATCGAATGCATCGTTACGCAAGAAGGCCTTCACGGGTACAGAATCGATGTCGCGGTAATAACGGCTGAACTGCGTATTGAGCTGTATACGGTTCATGATACCCTTGAAAAAGCCGTCACCGCCGCGCACCAGAAAGTTGCGGTGCGTGAGCATCAGCTCGGGGGTCAGGTCGTAGACCGGGGCATACTTAGAATTCGAGTCAGGAGAAGCCTGGTACCATACGAGCTGCCTGGCGGCTCGCAACGAGATCTGAGTGTCTTTGCTCGTGTGCGATATGCCGGTTTCCCAGTTCAAAAAGTTTGTCTGCAGACTTTGCTGCGTAAAGCGCGGCCGGTAGATGGCGGTCAGCGTCATGTCGGGTTCGTAGCGCTCGCCGAATTCCAGTTCGAAGTTGCGGTGTTTGTAGTGCTCGAAACGCACGTACGCAGACGTGACCGAGTCGTCTTTCAGCGACCGGTGCAGATTGCCTTTTGCATCTGCCCGCACCTTATACCAGAAATATTCGCTGGTACCATAACTGCCGTCAGGCTGCAGTACCTGATTGGTAACTACGGTGGTGCCCGTACTGTCTGTCGTTGTGCGTCGTGCCTTGAAGTTAGAAATCGCCAGATCAAATGTGTATTTCAGATCTGGATCATCGCGGCGCAAAATCGTACCGAAAAGATATCCGGTCTTTTCGTACCAGTCGAACATCAGCTTGCCCTGTCGCGGCAGCCAGATGCTGCTCGCCGCTTTCGGGTTCGAAAAATTCCAGGTGTTCTGCAGAAAGTGGCCGCGTGTGATGTTGTTGCCGTATTGCGTCACGATGCCCGTGCCCGTGTCAGACTGCAGCATGAGCGGCCAATAGAAAACCGGCGTCTGCCCGACGTAATAGATTGCCGAAATGGCCGCGATCTCGTTGTTCTTGTAGAGCCAGAGCTTCTTGGCCTTAAAATAGTAATGCGGGTATTTCTCATCGCAGGTCGTGAAAAAAGCGTCACGCGCGATATACCGGTTCGATTCGATCTGTTTGATGACGCTGCCCGATAGAAAAAAGGGATCAGCTGAGGCGCGCGACGAGTAGACGACACCAGCATTGTGTTTGTTGTCGTAATAGAATTTTTCGCCCGAGAGCCGGTTTTCACCAGATTCGAACGAGACCTTGCCCTCACCGAATATTTCGCCCGTGCGCGTGTTGATTTTCACCGTTTCAGCGCGCAGGTAGGCCGTGCCCGATCTGACGATGATGCCACCGCGCAATATAAAGATGCCTTCGTCGCCTTCGCCGACTGTGACGTATTCGGCCTCTGACGCCCTGATAATTTCAATTGCCCCGGCACTGTTTTGCGCAAACAGACCGCCGCAGGCCGCGAAACATAAGAAGAGTACAGCGGCAGAAAAACCGCACCGGGTTGCCGCTGAACGTTTGGACACTCAATTTAGAGCAGGGCGGGCGGATACGCCGTCAAATAAAGTATGTGTGCAGATTCTTTAATGAACCTGGCGTCAGCGTGGCGATAACCGGTGTCTTTTGGGTAGGATGTTCAAAGTTGAGCCAGGTGCACATAAGAGCGATGCGGTCGCTGTGGCCGGGTAGTTTTCTGCCGCCGTATTTCAGGTCGCCGAGTATGGGAGAACCGTGTGCGGCAAACAGCGCTCTGATCTGGTGAAACTTTCCTCCTTCAATTGTCACCTCGTATTCAAATGTATTCTGTATCTCGTGGCACAATGTGGCGGTGAGCGTATAGAGGCTGTCAGCCGCGTCGCCTTCGCTGCCGGCGTCTATCCGCCGGGCGATGCGACCGACCTTACGCATGCTTGCCTGCAGAACGATGCGTTTGGCATCGCCATGCTTGCCAGCGAGCGGCAGGTGCGTCAGCACGCGGTAACGTTTTTCAAAGCGTTGCATGCGAATCTGCTCCGAGAGGCGCGCCGCCGCCTTCGACGTGCGCGCCAGTACCATTAACCCCGACGCGGGTCGGTCGAGCCGTTGTACGGCTGCACAGAAGACGTTTCCGGGTTTTGCATATTTCTGTTTGAGGTATGCGCCGAAGATTTCATTGACCGAATCATCACCCGTTTCGTCTTTCTGCGAGAGCCAGCCGGCAGGCTTAAAGATCACGAGCATGTGGTTGTCTTCATGCGCGATGAGTGGCAGAACCGCCTTGGCGAGCTGCGGCGTTTTGGCTATTTTTACTATTCGACGCAAATCGAAGCCGCCATCTGGCCTGAATATCTGTGAAGCGTCAAACACTTACCCCGGTTCAAAATCCGGACAAGAAACCAAGAGTATTTTCAACCGCCGAGATACTGCGCCTGCTGCGCGAGATTCCCGGAATCAACGAAACCAAGGCCGATCAGCTCAGGCGCCATTGGCAGCTGCTGGTCGAATCTGACGATAAGACCGATCTCACGCGGCTTGAATCCACGCAAGAAATTGCGCTCAAGCACTACCTCGATTGCGCGATGCCTCTGAAATTCACGCGACTGCCTTCGCCGCTGCTCGATATCGGCAGTGGCGCCGGTTTTCCCGGTCTGGTTCTGAAAATACTCTCCCCGGAAACCGAGGTGATTCTCGGCGAAGTGCGGCCGAAGCGCACACGCTTTCTCGAACATGTTATCGCCGAACTTGGCCTGGCCGGCATTCAGGTTTTTGCACACCGCATTGGGCCGCAGTTTCCTCTTGAAATTCAGGGTGTTGTTACCCGTGCTCTCGAAAGCTCCCGCGATACGCTTTATCGCGTTCAGCCTTTTCTGCCAAAAGGCGGCCGGGTGCTGCTGCTCAAAGGGCCGCGCGGCGACGACGAAATCGCTGAAGCGCTCGCCGAAATGAAAGACTTCGCGCATGAAAAGACATACAGTTATACTCTCGCCGATACCCGCAACGACAGACGGCTCGTGATCTTCAACAGAGTGCGAGAGAGCGTGCGCAAGTCTGCCGACGCGCCCGCCTCGGGTTCTCGCGCAGGGCGCACGACCGAAATTACGTCGCGCGCCAACGAGCAGTTCAAGGCGTTGCTGTCTTTACACGAGGCGAAAGGCATTCGCAAAGAGAGGCTCTTTCTCGTCAGCGGCGAAAAACTCGTTTCCGAAATTCTCGCATCGCCGCGCCTGACAGGTTCGCTGCATGCACTTCTGACGTCGGCTGACATCGCCCCCGTCATTGCTCCGGTGAACACAATTTTGCTGGCACCGGGGCTTTTTCGCGAGGTGGATGTGCTCGGTACTCGCCAGGCGATCGCCGTGATGCGCCTGCCCGAGTTGCCCGAATGGAACACATTGCCAGAGGTTCAAGGTGTCACCGTGTTTCTGCCGTTTCAAGACCCGTCGAATATCGGCGCGGCGATCCGTTCAGCGGCAGCATTCGGGGTTAAGCGGGTTGTGCTCACGCAAGAGGCTGCCTCGCCGTTCTTGCCGAAAGCAGTGCGCGCGGCCGCAAATGCGCTTTTTCATGTTGAGGTGATGCGTGGTCCGCGCCTCGCCGACCTCGTGCAGCAGGTACCCGGGTTATACCGTCTCGATATGCAGGGCACGCCACTGAACGAAATTAAATTTGCAGAGTCGGTAAACCTGCTCGCCGGTGTCGAAGGTTACGGCTTCAAAGATACGGGAAAAAGCACGGCGATCACGATTCCGATGCAATCGGGCGTGGAGTCATTGAATGCACAAACGGCGCTCAGCATCGCACTTTACGAAATCCACCGTGGCAAGATAAAACAATGAAGCAGTGTGCGCTATGCGGGGGGCAGCTCAGCGGGCATCTGAAAAAAACGGGAGCCGATGGCAAAGTGTACCCGATATTGCGCTGCAGAACGTGCACGGTTTGGCAGATCTATCCGCTGCCTTCAGCCACCGAACTCAGTGAACTGTACCAGAAAGACTATTTTAAAGTTCGCAGCGATCGCGGTTACGCCGACTATACCTCGGAAAAAATCTACCGTTCTGTAGTCTCGACCCTCGATAAGAATCTTCAGGATCTGAAATTTTATGAATGGGAAAAGGAACTTGCTTCTCCGCGAAAATTGCTCGAGGTCGGTTGCGCGGCGGGGCATGCGGTGCAGTTCTTTGCCGAGCGTGGCTGGCAGACTTTAGGTCTCGACGTTGCTGTTCAAATGGTCGAAGCAGGGCGGGCCGCCGGGCGCAACCTGCTCTGTGCCGATTTTCTGAAAAATGACTTTGGCCATAATCATTTTGACCTGATCACGCACTGGGCGACTCTGGAGCACTTGCCCGAAGCTGAACAATTTCTGCGCCGCATGCGGTCGCTGCTTGCACCGAGTGGCAAAATCTATCTCAGCACCTGCAACACGGGCTATTTTGCCCGCCGTTACGGCGTCGCCTGGCGCTATCTCAACGTTCCGGAACATGTGTTCTATTTCAATATCAAAGCTTTGACTCAGCTTGCGCAGAAATGTGACCTCAGAATCACGCGGGCATTCAGTTACGGTTCGGGATTTACCACGCGCGAAAGCGCTGGCTGGTTCTATCGCCTGGGCAAGAGTATTGCCGACCGTGCCGCTAAGTTTGCGCTCTCGGGCGACATGATTGTGCTTGAGTTGATGGCCGACGCCGAGCGAGCCCCCGCCGTCGGTGAGCTGGCGTTGCAGGGCACCTGACGATTGGCAGATTCGCCGCTGAACGGCGAATCTGTTCTAACCTCACATGATGTGGCGAATAAACTTCTGAAAGGTTTCCCTGAACTGACCACCATACGGTGGGTAGAATATCTGCATGGGATTAAACAGCCGTGACTGCTTGAAAACCGCACGCTCGTGTGAGAATGCCTTGAAGCCGTGGTGGCCGTGGTAGCGACCGAGACCACTGTTGTTGCAGCCACCGAACGGGAGTTTCGGATTGACGAACTGCATGAGGCAATCGTTGACCGAAGTACCACCCGCTGCCGTATTTCGCAGCACGTTTTCAATCGTACTTTCTGACGACGAAAAGACATAAAGCGCAAGAGGTTTTTCACCGCGGCGAATGTATTCGAGCGCTTCGTCGAGGTGGCGGTACGTGACAATGGGTAATACCGGCCCGAAAATCTCTTCGGTCAGAATACGGCTGCCTTCGCCGATATCGGTGATGACAGTGGGCGAGATGTAATTATCGTGCTCGTCGGTGTCAGCGCCGAATGCGATCTGTGCTCCGTGTTTCTTCGCGTCGTCGATGAGACCCTTGACCCGGTCGAAATGCCGGCGATTGACAATGCGGCAGAAGTCAGAGGAGTTTCTCCATTCAATGGGGGTTTGCCCGTAGAAAGATTTTACCGTATCGTGGATCGCATCTATCAGTGCGTCCTTTTTGTCTTCAGAGACGAGCACGTAATCGGGCGCGATGCACGTTTGCCCTGCGTTCACCCACTTGCCCCACGCAATGCGTTTTCCTGCTTCGCGGATATCTGCAGTGTTCTCGACAATCACGGGCGACTTGCCGCCTAGTTCGAGCGTGCAGACAGAAAGGTGTTCGGCAGCGGCTTTCATCACAACCTTGCCGATCGACGGCGCGCCGGTGAAGAACATGTGGTCGAATGGCAGTTTCAAAAGTTCAGTTGAAACCGATGAGTCTCCCTGAAAGACAGCTACTTCTTCTTCGTAGAAAAGGTCTTTTAGAATACGCGCCAGAAATTCAGCAGTGTGCGGGGCGAATTCAGATGGTTTCAGCATTACCGTATTGCCCGCGGCGATCGCGCTGATCAGGGGCGCAATACTCAGGTTAAATGGGTAGTTCCATGGTGCGATGATCAGCGTCTGTCCGAGTGGTTCGTAGTGAATCTCGCTGCGCGCGGTACCGAGATGAATCGGGGTTTCGACAACCTTGGGCCGCATCCAGTCGGGCAGATTTTTGACGCTGTCGTGAATTTCGGCAATCACCGGCAATACTTCGGCCAGGTCGGCCTCTTCGCGCGGCTTCTTGTAATCTTGCCAAAGCGCCTGGTACAGGTTTTCGCTTTCGGCAAAGATTTTCTCTTTGAGTTTTTTGAGCTTCTCGCGGCGCTCTTGCGCGGTTGTCTGGCGCAGGCTCCACTTGAACTTTTTCTGCAGCTCAAAGACTCTTAATATTTCGGCTTTACTGTTTTTATCGGACATAAACTCCCCTGACAATTTCACCGATGGCGACAAGATATTTTGCTGTAAGGCAACGCACCGGCATATTAGGGGGAATTATACCCCGTGAACGGCGCTTTGTCTTGGAAAAACCTGCTAAATCCTCATTTTTTTTGATGAATTTGCGGCCAAAAAGGCTTTACGAAGGGGGATTTTCCCCTTTTCTGAAGTGTGGGCAGCGCCAGCGATACTCTCTGCATGTGGTCAAGCCGGGTGCTTTTTATTGGTTCATTGCCCGACCTTGAAATGCACCGGCAGGCTGCTGCGCTGCTCTGCGTCGGTTTAGATGCCGCGTTCGATGTGCGCACTGATTCGGGTTATGCGTTGCGCACGCGCAGCGCGCTCGTGGGGCCGCAAACCATGCATTCGATTTCAACGCAGAATCAACGCTGCGCATTTTTGCTTATGGACCCCGATTGCCCCGACTATGAACTGCTGCTCGCATCGAAGGCGAACGCGGCTGCGCAAGGCATTCTCGCGGGTATCGAACAAGAAGCGGCGATTGCCGCCACCATGCACCAGATTTGCGTCGCGGCAGACGACGCGAGTTTGACCGAGCTGCTCGCAAAACTCGAATTTTCAAGACCTGCCGCCGAAACCCCGAGAGTTGATTCGCGTATTTTGACGGTCATCGGACTTCTGGTCGCCGACACAGGCGAGAGTGTTCCGGTTGAAAAACTGGCCTCGCACGTTGGTATATCCGCATCGCGCCTTGCTCACCTTTTCAAAGAGCAGGTGGGCATACCCATTCGCATGTTTCGCACCTGGTATCGGCTGAAAATGGCGGCGCACCTGCTCAGCGAGGGCAAGAGCCTCACGGACGCCGCGCTGATGGCCGGGTTCTACGATTCTGCGCATTTCGCAAATACGTTTCGCGACACGTTCGGCCTGACGCCTTCGATGGTGTTCAGCGCGCAGCGTCCGCTAAGATGGTTCATCGCCCCGAATGCGCAGCAGATTTCAACCTGACGCTCAGATTCGGGTCAGGTGCGCCATAATTTCGGGGTGGCCCGGCGCAAATTCGAGCGCACGTTTCAGCGTTTTACGCGCAGCTGCGGTATTGCCACGGTTGGCGTAGATCATGCCGAGGGTATCGAGGTACGATGCGTTTTTTGGGTCGCGGGAGAGCGCTTTTTTGACCAGCGTCAATGCTTCGGTATAATTCTTTTCAAGCCGGCAATACACGAAAGCGAGCGAATTCATCGCGTTCGTGTTGTCGGGGTCGTTATCCATGAGGCGCGACAATACGCGCTCGGCTTCCATCAGCTTGTTCTGCTTCTCGAGCGCATAGCCGAGCATATTCAGAAGCTGCATATCGCCCTTGCGGTCACGCGTCGCTTCGTGCAGAATTTTTTCAGCCTCGGCAAATTTGCGGCGCTTCAGCAGCGTCAGCGCGAGCATCTTGCGCACGTCGGGAAGCAGGCGCAGTTCGTCGAGTTCGATGATCTTTACAAAAAGCTCTTCGGCCTTTTCCCATTGGTGCAGTTGAAACAGGCACAATGCCTCGTAATAAGAGAATTCGAGGTCGCCGGGAACTATCTGCGCCGCGTCTTCAAAGCGGGCGAGGGCCTGCACAAAGTCTTTGCGGCGGTAAGCGCGTTTCGCCTCGCTCTTGATTCGCGATAGCTCTTCAACCTGTTGCAGCGAAAGTTCAGATGGGCCGCCGGGTTGTTTTTTTAGCAATGGATTTGGGTTGCCCAGGTTCAGGTATTCGCCGATGGAAATGGTCTTCTTAGCCGTGCGGTCTGTGGTGTTCTGAGAGTTTCGTGTGGTCTGTTGCATCGATCGATAGCGGAGTTATAACAGTACAGCCTTGATCGTACCAGTAAAAATCGGTCTCCGCTTCTCCTCCGTGACTTAGTACCGAACCGCCCAGATTCAGCAGCATGCTGCCGTCATCTTTCTGTTCGCGCCTATAGTTATCTCGGTAGATTCGGCGTCCCAATTTAGCCCATTTTATGTCCCCAGCGTCTTTTGCGGTCATCGGAATGTTCACATTCAGCAAAAAGTTCTGGTCTGCCGTATCGCTGAACCGCGCGAAAAGTTCGGCAAAAATATCCGCAACCTTGGCAAAATCACCCGTTGCGTCGAGGTAGCCGCACGAGACGGCAAAAGAGGGCACACCGTGTATGTATGCGTGTCGTGCTGCACCCACCGTGCCGCTATACCAGATATCCTGCCCCATGTTGACGCCTTTGTTGATACCGCTGACACAGAAGTCGAATGCTGGGGCGAAACCCGCGTGCAATGCGACGTTCACGCAATCGACGGGAAATGCGTCGACTTCGTAGGTGCGTTCATCGAGCTTAATTACGGGAACGTCTTTATAGATCGAGAGAGCCATGCCCGTCGCGCTCTTTTCTTCGGCAGGCGCGAAAACCCAGGTTTCACCGAAGGTTTCGAGCCTTTCGCGCAGGCGAAGCAGACCAGGAAATTTAAGGCCATCGTCGTTTGAAATCAAAATACGCATGATTACTCCAGTTCTTTCAGGTATCGGCTTTGTGGAAACGCTTCGCGCAGCCGGGCACGAAACGATTCGAATTCGGTAGATTTGCTGATTTCGCGAAAAGACTGTGCCGCGCGGTAAAGCGCGCGTTCATATACGAGGTCGTCGCGTGAATCAGAAAAAGCGACCCTGCTGAATTCGCGGGCAGCGGGTTCAAATTCTTTACGCAGGTACAGAATTTCCCCGATATTCAGCCGGGCTTTGAGGTAGAGCGCCGAGTCAGGCTTCTGCGCAATTTGTCTGTAATAGTCCAGCGCCCGACCTGTATCACCTTCGGCCTGGTGCGACTCTGCGAGCAGGTATCGCGCCCGGGCGCCCAGCATTCGTGACTTCAGGAGCCCGCGCAGTGTTTCACGGCCGTCACTTTGTTCGGCGCTCAGCAGTTGGTATTTGCCGAGAAAAAAAAGCATTTCATCGCG
This sequence comes from uncultured Leptospiraceae bacterium, assembly GCA_942492915.1. GTDB lineage: Bacteria > Spirochaetota > Leptospiria > Turneriellales > Turneriellaceae > Turneriella. The sequence continues at coordinate 1,692,688 of OW818662.1, read as the reverse complement.
CAAGATTTCATTTTCCGTGAATCGTTGTGAGAGCTTTTTGGCTCTCAGCGCGGCGTCAGTGAATCGCGATTGGGTGTCGAAAATTTCAAACAACTGGTTGGCTGCTCTGAGCAGCAGCGACTCAGTCGCATCTTCATCTACCAGTACCCTCTCGACCAATTTACCTGCCTGGTCATATTGTTTCTGCTCGGCCAGCAGAGATGCCCGCGAAAGCAGCAGATCGAGCTTCTGCGTCGGTTTGGTCTGCAAAGATTCGAGTTCAGAAAGTTCAGCGTTTGCTTCGTCAAAGTTCTTCTTGCGCTTGTGGTAGACGACAAGTTCGCGCAGGGTTTCAACCATCCAGGGTGAATTGCGGTTGCGGCTTCGCAGCATGTTGCGCGTGTCGTTTGCTTCGCCCAGGTTGTCGTTCTTCAGTGCGAGTTCTGCGATATGATAGAGCGCTTCTTCGACACCCTGAGATTCGGGAAATTCAGCGATATAGCGGCGGTATGTGGCAAGCGCCGAAACAAAGTCTTTTCGCGACTGCCTGGTGCGCGCCAGATCTTGTATCGCCCTTTCGCGAATCCACGACGGTTTTTGTGCATCAGAATATAAACCGGTGAACTGCTGCTCAGCCGCGGGCAGGTCGCCCAGCTGGTACCGGCAGAGCGCCGAAAAATAGAGAGCTTCGGCCGCTCGTGGGGTGTCATGAGCATCGCGTTCTAGATACTTTCTGAAGATTTTTTCGGCCTCTTCATAGTTGTTCTTTCGAAATTCGAGCCAGGCGAGCTGGTAGGTTGCCTCAGATGCATGTTCACGCACCTTTCCATGCGTCCCAATAATGCGCTGGTATGATTCGCGGGCACCGTCCAGGTCGCGCAGGTTATACTGGCAGGCCCCGAGCGCGAGCAACGCGCGCGATTCCTGTTCCGGGGTCTTGTAGGTCTTGAGCAGGCGCCGAAACGTGTCTGCTGCGCGTGCATACTGCTTCAGCTCGAAATACACCCAACCGATGCCTAGCTCCGCGTCGAAAATTCGGGCATGCCCTTTGTGCCGCTTGATGAACCGGGCGTATTGCTGCAAAGCTTCGGTGAATTTGCCGAGAGAGTACGTTATTTCGGCACGCAGAAAAAGCGCCTCAGCGCGTGCGTCACCCTCGTCGAATTTCTTCTCGAGCAGCGCCAGCTGTGTCAAAGCAGCTTCGAATTTACCTTCGCGGTAGAGTGAACGTGCATGCAGCAGGTATTGCATCGCGCCATCATTATCACCGCTGAACTCATTTGCGAGTTTCGCGTAGACTGCAGACGCTTCTGTATAACGACGTTCGTTATAGAGCAGATCAGCGTGCCGGCGCAGCAGCTCTTTGCGGCCCTTGCCGGTCAGCGTCTTTTCGTTACCCAGGGCCTCGAACGTCAGAATTGCTTCGTTGGTCTTATTCTGCCGACGTCTGATTTCAGCGAGCAGTTCGAGCGCGGGCGCAAAAGTTTCGTGTGTTTGGTGCTGATTAATGATTTCAAGCAGCGAAGGCAGCGCGGCATCGTCGTTACCCGTTTCAGAAAGCAGTTGCGCGTGCCGAAAACGCGCAAACGGGTAAATCGAATGTTCAGCAAAGCGCACAAACAGATCTTCGAGCAGCTGCGAGGCCTCTGCATTCTTTTTCTGTTTGTATTTGCAGAGCGCCGACAGATAAAGTGCTTCTGCGGCCTCATCGCCTTTCGGATAGTCTTTGAGAACTGCCGCAAATTCGCGCAGGGCGTCGGGATATTTTTCTTCTGCGTAAAAGCTCTTGCCGAGCCAGAATCGAGCGGCCGCAAGGTTGTCAGCCGCAGTGTATTTGACGAGCAGGGTTTCAAACTGCCTGCGCGCGGCCGCAAATTGCTGCGAGTTGAACTGCGCGATACCGAGCTGCAGAGTCAGCGCGGGCGCGGCAGTGCTCTCAGGGTATTCTTTCAGCGCTCGGGAGAACTCAATAATCGCCTCGTCGAAGCGCTTCTGGTCATTGTAGATATAGCCGATCGTGTAGAGCGACGAGGCTGCCAGCATGTTTTCGCGGTACTTTCGCACAAAAGCTGCGTGCGATTCTATTGCCTCGCGGTATTGCTTGCGGTAGAACCACGCTTCGCCGTTCCAAAATGCCGACCTGACGACAAACTGTGATTCGGGAAAATCTCTCTGCAGCGCTTTAAATTCGAACTGCGCAGTTTTATAATCGCCTTCGTAATAATACGTCATCGCGAGATAATACTGCGCGTCGTCGCCATATTCGCCTTTCGGGTCTTTGAGGATAATTTCTTGTAACAGCAGCCTCGCAGAATAGAAACTCTTCTCTTTAAATGCCGACATGGCCGTGCGAAAACTCTGCTCAGAGTCGAATGAATCGGCGGCGACTGGCCGTGGCGACAACCACGCCGCTAGCAGCGCGCCGAATGCGATCGCCCTCAGAGAGCCTTTCATCACAGTATAAAGCGCGAGAGGTCCTGATTCTTTACAATATCACTGAGTTCGTGGTTGACAAAATCGCGATCGACAACCAGATCAGTCTCCGCATATTTTTCGGGTTCGAACGAAGGTTTTTCAAAAAGTTTTTCCAGAATGGTGTGCAGTCTTCTTGCGCCGATGTTTTCGTTGCGCGAATTCATTTCGTACGCGATTTCGGCGATTGCTTCGAATCCCGAACTTTCAAAGCGAATACTTACGTTTTCGGTGGAGAGCAGCGCCTGGTATTGCTTGGCGAGCGCATTCTTGGGTGTTTGCAAAATACTGACATAATCTTCACGATTGAGCGGTTTTAATTCGACGCGAATTGGAAACCGTCCCTGAAGCTCCGGAATCAGATCGGTAACCGAGGCGATGTGAAACGCGCCGGCGGCGATAAACAGTATGTGGTCGGTTTTCACCGAACCATGGCGTGTGTTGACCGTCGACCCCTCGACGAGCGGCAGAATATCCCGTTGCACGCCTTCGCGCGAAACGTCGGGGGAACCTTTGCCGCCCCGGCTCGCTATCTTGTCAATTTCATCGATGAATACAATTCCCGTAGTCTCGGTACGCTTGATTGCCTCTTCTTTGAGTTTTTCCTGGTCGATCAGCTGCTCGAGTTCTTCCTGATGGATAAGTTTGCGGGCCTGCGTGATGCTCACCTTTCGGTTCTCCCTCTTTTTGGGAAAAATATCTCCGAGCATGTTCTGCATCTGGTTTTCAATCTCTTCCATGCCGGGTATCGCCATCATCTGTACAGATACCTGAGGGCCGGGCGCCTGCGAAGTGCGCAATTCGACTTCCCGGTCTTCGAGTTTTCCCGCACGCAGTTTTTTTCGAAAGATGTCCCGCGCGATAATTTCATCGTCATCTGTGGTTGTTACGGTTGTCGAATCTGGTTTGGGCGTTTCGACGGCTGACTTTCCCGAAAGCAGCAGGTCAAGCAATCGCTCTTCGGTGCGCTTTTCTGCCTCGTCTTTATTTTTTTCTTCGTACTCTTGCCGCACGATTTTCATCGCAGTCATCAGCAGGTCGCGAATCATGCTCTCTACGTCGCGGCCGACGTAGCCAACTTCAGTATATTTCGTTGCTTCAACCTTGATAAATGGCGCATTGGCCATCTTGGCCAGCCGGCGGGCAATTTCTGTTTTACCGACTCCGGTCGGCCCGATCATGATAATATTTTTCGGATGAATTTCGTCGCGCAGCGGATGCTCGCCGAGGGCAAGGCGGCGCTCCCTGTTTCTGAGCGCGATCGCCACAGCACGTTTTGCATCCGCCTGACCGATGATAAACCCGTCGAGGTGACGGACAATCTCGGTTGGCTTATATTCTGACAGCATCTCAGTCAAGATACTGCGGTCTGCGCTTTTCGGCGAGCGCATTCATCGCTTCACGAAAGTTCTTTACGATAATGGGTGTGGTGAACGATTCGTAGGTGTGCTTGAGGCTCGCTTCAGACCGCTCGAGTATCGGCGCGTTGATCGACTGTTTTGTGCGCTGCAGCGCCGACAGGGGAATGCGATTGAGGTAATCGAGCTTCTTGAGTGTCAGCTTACGCAGGCTTTCGAGATCGGGCGCCGTCTCGTCTATGAGTCCGATTGCCTTAGCCTCGCCTGCCTTGTAGTTTTCGGCAGCGCACACGCTATTGACAAATGGCGGGTAGACCGTGCGTGCAATTTTATCAATGAATGTTCCCGGCAGGGGCAGGCCGACGAGTACTTCGCTGAATGAAATACGCGCTTTGCCTTCGAGCATGTACTTGTAATCGCTGCCGACGGTGATAACCGCCCCGCCACCCATCGCGTAACCGCTGACCTCGGCTATTACGGGCTTGTCAAAACGCAGAAAATGGTCGAAGAAAAGTACGATTTCGCCGACTTCTTCTGCAAGTTTATCATCGGGCGTCGTGCCGACATTCGACGCGTCGAGGCCGTTTGAAAAGAATTTAGGATTTTCCGAAGTGAAAACGAGCGCGGCGTATTTTTCATCGGCCTGCGTGTCGTGCAGGATTTTTGTCAGTTCGATGAGGCTCGCCCTCGTCAAAGAATTCTGATCGTTGGTGCAAATATCGATGAAGCGGGCCAGCTTCTTGCCGCTGCCGTGGTCGCTTAATTTGAAATTCATAGTGAACCTTTCCGAAGCTCCGCACTGCAGGTAAAGGAGAACTCAAACTTGCGTCGTCTCGTCTTTTGTGGCGGCTTCGCCTGTATGCAGCACCAACAAACAATTCGAACCATACCGATACACGTGCAAATCGGGATTCGCAGCAAGAAATTCCGGAGCCATCGCCGGGTTTTTTTCGTGCAGTTGCATGATCAGAACCGGGTAGGGCGCCGATGACTCCGTAACCGCCGCCCGATAGAGCATAATCAGGTTAGCCGGGTCGTTCGATGGCGAATTCCCGTAGGTATAAGGCGGGTCAGCCCACACAACCACCTGCGCTTCTTTGACCGCAAAGGCCTCTGTCAGAACTTTGTTTGCGCGCGTTCTGACCAATGTGAATGTACTGCGCTCAATATCGAGGGCCTGAAGAGCCCGCTGTATGTCGCTGAGTCTTTCAGGGGCAAGATCGACGAAGGTAACCTGCTGCGCACCCAGGCTCAGCGCTTCGATTCCCATCTGCCCGCTGCCCGCGAACAGATCGAAGAATACCCAGGCATCGTCGATATCGACGTGGTTACGCACCAGCTGAAAAGCAGCCTCTTTTACCCGCGCGCTTGTAGAATTCTGGTGCTGCCGGTGCGCCCGCGCTCCGGGAATTGACGTGCGCTTAAGCCGACCCGAGCCGACCCTCAGCGACGGCCGTTTCACGACGCCCTGCGGCTCGCCCGCCGCCCCGAGTTTTCAGGTCGGGCAAGCTTGTAACGGCGCATTTTGTCATATAGTGTTTTGCGCGAGATGGAAAGATGCCGTGCGGCTTCGGTCACCTGCCAGCCATACCGCTCGCAGACCGCGGCAATGTAGCTGCGTTCCACAAAATCGAGGCTCAGCGCCTGTTTTTCGCTGCTGGCGAGTCCCTGAAACAGCGTTGCCGGTTCTGGTTCTACCTGTTCGCGCAGAAAGCTCCGTGCAGCACGAAACGCTTCTGAATCGTCGCCGGTGCCTGAAAATTCAAACACCGGAACACCTTTGCTTCTCTCGAAGTCGTTAAGCAGGTCAAGCGTGAGGTAAAGTCCTGCGTAGCCGCTCGACAGGTCAAATCGCTCAAGAATGCGAGCCGCGATCTCAGCATGGTTCTCGACCAGCGGAGTGAACTTGTGCCGCGTAATATACTCCGCAGCTATCTGGGTAATATCCTGCGGGCGCTCGTGCAGCGCCGGTAATTCGGCGTTGGCCTTGCGCAGCACTGAAAACAGCTCTTGCCTGAAAGAGCCCCTGCGCACCCGCTGGCCGATATCGGGTGGCAATTCGAACACGTACCGCAGACGTGGCATGCCTTCTTTGGCCCCACTCTCGCGCAGGGCCTTAACGTGTTGAAGCAGAATCCCCTGGTTCTGCCAGCCGAGCAGATGTAAATTCTTAAGGCAGACCACGGGGGCGATTGCGGCAGAGTGTGCTTTGCCACTCTTCTTGCGCTGCGGCCAAATAGCCTGCGCGTGCAACGCCGCCGGCAGCACTGCCAAATCAATAATCTGGTATCTGAGGGGCCTTGCGGGACTTATCAGTGCGGTATAATATTCGAGAAACTCTTCTGACGGAATCGAGTCATGGCTCGAAATCGCGAGGTAGTGGTGGGCTGCCGCGATCTCGATGACCTGCTCGCGAAAGCGCAGAATAGATTTCGATTTGCCCTGCAAGAAGGCCGGGAATCGTTTTACTGTGCCTGAATCGGGCTCGAGCCTTGCGAGGCGGCGGGCCAGCATCACGTTCTCGTCTTTTGCCAGAAGACTTTCACCGAGCTGGTGCAATTTCTTACGCTGCGAATCGAGTAACCAGAACCATTCGGCCCGCCCAAGACCGTGCACGCGCGCTGACTGAATACGGTAATGCAAGATTCCGTCGATGTATGCCAGATTCTGCGGAAAGAGCGAAAATGCCTTGGCGCGATCGTCTTCATGCATGAGCATGCCGAGAGAAATACCACCCTGTTCTGCGGCATAACGATCTGCGAGTTCGGCAACAATGGCATCGGTTGAATCGGTCAGGTACGTGGAATCAAAAACAACAATGGTACCAGCGAGGCCCTCGTTTTTCAGATTCAGACGACCGACGGTACGCAGGCGAAACCCATCGGGAAGATGTTTACGGCAGTGCTCACCAAGCGCACGATTTTTTGTTACGAGCAAGACGCGAAACATCGAAAACGACCCAGCCTAGAAGGGGCATAAAGCGTCAACCATCCGAAGAAAAATCGACAAAAAAAATCGGAACGATTCAAAAATTGCGCTTGAATTATTTGAACATCTGCGTGATACGCATAGCGCTTTCGGTTATATTGGTATCAGATACATCGACGACCATATGCGCCAGCTCAAGATACAGAGGTTCGCGTCGTCTGAAAACTTCGAGCAGCGAATCTGGTGAATCAGCGCCGCTCAGGTCAGGGCGGGACGCATTACGCGCGAGTGATGTGAGGCGGTATTTCATTTTTTCTTCGCTAACCGAAATATAGATACAGAAGAATCGCTCGCGCAGCAAACGTATTTTTCGTTCGCTGCGTTCGCCGTTCGCTTCTTCGACGATTCCGCCACCGCAGTCGAGCAGCAGGCGATCATTTGCTGCTGCCTGTTCGAGTGCCGCGTATTCAAGATCTCTGAACGCCGGCCAACCCTGCTGTTTCACGATATCTTCTATGCGTGAGCCGGCGTTTCGTTCAATCTGTTCATCGAGAGAAATGAGCGGCATCTGCCAATACTCAGCGAGCCTGCGCGCTATGGCAGATTTGCCGACGCCACGAAAGCCGATGAGTGCAAGTCTCGGCCGCGTCGGGGCATTCACTCTCGCCTGTGGCCTGCCGCCACCATGAGGACGGCGCCTGCGTCGGTTGCGATCGCTCACTTTACACTCCTGATTTGGGCGAGCAGCGCCTTTTCCATTTCGAGTACGGGCGCCTTTTTTCCAGTGAAGAGTTCAAACTGCAGTACACCCTGGTACAAAAGCATTTTGTAACCCAGAACGATATGACATCCCCGCTTTTTCGCAAGCCGAAGGAGCGGCGTCTCAGCCGGATTATAAACGATATCAAATACCGTCTGTCCCTTAGTTAGTTCTTCTGCCGTGAGCGGCGATGCGCCCGCTGCCGCAGACCCTTTCATGCCGACGGGCGTTGTATTGATCACGATGTCGTAATCGTGCAGCTCTTTGGCCCCGGTATAAGGCCGGCTTTCCCATTTGCGTCCGCTCTGCGGCATCAGATCAATCAGGGATTTCTGTAAGCCGCGGCCCTGCGGTTGCAGGTGCAGCGAAACCTTCGGGTTTTCACGGTTCAGCGTCAGGTTGCGCGCGAGCTGCATCGCCATCATGGGATTTCGCGCCAGAATTCCTATTTCGGCGGGTTTTTCCCGGGTCAGCGCAAACGCTATGCTGCGGGCAGAGCCGCCCGAACCGATAACCAGTATCTTCTTTCCCGCGAGCGCCACGCGCGATTTGTGCAGTGCCATCATTGCGCCCGGCCCGTCGGTATTGTAACCTTCGAGCAATCCGGTTTTTCCCCAGACGATGGTGTTTACCGAACCGATCTGCAGGGCAAGCGGGTCGATGCGATCGAGCAGCCGGCGGATTGAAATTTTATACGGTATCGTGACCGAGAGTCCCCGTATGTTCCAGTAGTTCATCGAATACTTGAGCTGTATCAGATTTTTGATCGGGAAAGCGAGGTAGACGGCGTTAATCTTGCGCGCGGCAAACCCGGCATTGTGCATTGCGGGTGAATACGTGTGGCTCAGCGGATTACCGATGATACCGTATAACTGTGTCGCTGCGTCGATTTTCATGGATTGCGGTTTCCTTGCAGCACTTCACTCACGATGATATCCCTTATAAAGCGCAGTGAAACTTTTTCTGCGTGCTCGTCAAGATATTCGCAAAGTCTGAGCACTGCCAGCCTGTTTACTTTATTTTCGGCGGTCAAAATCGGCGACCTTTTCATACCCATTGGATTATCGCCGTCGTCGACGATTGCGAGGCGCATGCCGCGCTCGGCCGCCCAATCGAGAGCGATTTCCCTGTAAGAGACCTGAAAGCGCAGCATCTCATTCTCGTCATCTTCAGGCAACTGCCAGATATAAATGGCAATGCGGTTTCGGGCATCTTGCAGAAACCGCTTTTGAAAATAACGATGGTCTTGTTTTACAAGCTCGCGCCGAACTTCAACGAGCATTACCTTCTGGATTCTTCGAGCAGAATCTTTTCAAGAATGCCCGGAACAAATTCAAGCGGTACGCCCGGCAAACGGCGATCGTTGATAATTGTGGTAGGGGTTCCGGTGATCTTGATCTTGTTTCCCGCCGCGATGTCTGCCTTCACTTTTGCCATCGTCGATTGGTTCTTGAAGCAGGCAGCCAGTGCCGCTGTATTGAGACCGGCACCCGCACCAAGACTTTCAATGCCGCGTTCAGTCACCGGATTTCTGAAAAACAGCTCTTGCTGCGAAAAAACGGCGTCGTGCATCTGCCAGAATTTACCCTGTGCGTCGCCACATTCCATGGCGCGGGCGAGATCGCATGCACCCACGTGAAATGCGCGTTTCATCGCATCGTTGCACTGTATATCGAGCGGGTAGTGCCTGAAAATGACCCGAACTTTGTCAGAGTGCTTTTTGACAAATTCGTTGAGCACGATGCCCATGTCTTTACAGTGCGGGCAGAGCGGGTCAGCAAACTCCATAATGGTAAGTACCGGATTTGCCGCTCCTTTCGATGCGCTGCGCGGTTTGTCGAGTTTCACGATCTCGCCTGCTTTCCATTGCTTGTAGAATTCATTGTTGAGCTGTTCGCGCAGCTTCTGCTCTTGTTCGGTCGCCCCGGTCACGACCGGCTGCGCCTGAAGCGACGCGGTATGCAGAAAAAATCCGCTTGCGAGTGTCGTGAGTACCAGCGCCACAAGCGCCGCCTTAGCTGTTAGGGGAATTGATTCTGCTTTGATCATTTTTGCTCCGTCGCGGTTGAAAAGGTACGCACCATAGGCCAGAATTCCCGATGCAACATAGGTTATTGCGCACAGGCGGCAAATGCCGCCGAGCACAACAATTGAGTAAAAAAGAAGAAACAGGTTGAAACCGACCGCGGCAATAGTACCCCAGACGAGCATCTTCAGCGCCGCGTCGTTCAGCGCAAGCAGCAGAAACACGGCGAGCGCCGCCATCGTGCCATAGAAGACGTAGCCGTAAAGCGCGAGCGGCAGACCTAAAATTTTGCCGACCGCAGACTCTCGTGCTTTGTTGCAGCTATCCGCCGCGTTCACGTCGCAGACTGCAGAGCCGATCTCGGTTTTTGCACCGTTGTGTTCATAGATGAGTATACCTGAAAAGAGCAAGCCGATGAGCGCGCCGCTCAGCACAAACGCAGCGGCCAGGGCAAGGGGTTTTTTGAGCATGACTGCGATGAAAATCCTCTTTCGTTGCATAAGCGGGCAAGCATTTTTGAAACGCGGGAGTGGCAATTGGGTTGACATGAGCGCCGCAAAATTCAGGTCGAAGCCGTCATGACCGCGACCCGCAGTTTCATCGACGACAAGCGCAATGAATCTGAAGCGCGTGAAGAAGCACTGCGCCGTGCGCTAGAAGAGCAACTGTCCCGTTCGAGTCTGGCCGAACACGCGCTGCCGATCGAACGCCTTATGGATCGCCTGACCGCGGGCGAAAAGCTCAACCCCGAAGAGTATGCTCTGATTTCTCAGGAAATCGCGAAAATTCAGGCGCGCAACCAAGACCATCTGTCGCGCCTCGAAAATCTGCTAAACTCGCGTATCGCCGGCGAATCATAGCTGCCGAATGAGACGCTTTTATCGCCTTATCAGCTTTGCCTTCGCGGCCACGGCGCTTTACGCGGCTTCAAAGGTGACGAACGATGCGCCGAAGACTTTCGCCCAAAAAGAAAAAATCGCGGTCGAGATGAAAAAGATCTCAAAACAGCTCGACGTACGCTGCGAATATTGCCACAGCGATGCCGATCGCGGGCTAAAAGAAGGAGACTACACGCTGCTCACGCGCGAGGGCGAATATGCACACGCTGAGATGTTTCCCCTCAGCAAGAAGTTCAAGGTGGAGTGTTCATACTGCCATGACGGTAGCGACCTTACGGCGGCTGGTGAAAAAACTCACCGTGATATGAAATTCATGAAAAAATACCGCCGCGAAACGAAAAAAAATCTCGCGTGCACTTCGTGCCACATGCCGGGTGAAACGGGCAGCGAATTTTCTAAACTCACCAAACTGGCCGAGCGATTGCGCAAACAATGATGGTTTACAGATGCGTTTTCTCAAAAAACAGGCTGCCAACAGGTGACCTAAGCGGAAACCATTAGATGTTCAGCAGCATACTTTCCAGCTCTGAGAGGTCTCCGGCAGCCGCTGTGGTGCTTTCCCATTCAAGCAGTTCTGTGGGCAATTCGTCCAGAAATCGCGACGGCGTCGCATCGGTGACGAGTCCACGGTTCTTGCGCGTGCGCGAAAGCGTCAGGTAAAGTTTTGCTTTCGCACGGGTGATGGCAACGTAGAGCAGGCGGCGCTCTTCTTCGATGCCCTGAATTTCATTGGCATCGTTTTCATTGTCGATTGAGCGCTGGTGAGGCAAAATTCCGTCTTCGAGACCCGTTACGAAGACCGTGTGAAATTCGAGGCCTTTCGCCTGGTGTATTGTCATGAGCTGCACCTTAGGCAAGTCCGATTCATTCTCTTTATCGTCTGCGGTCAGCAATGCCACGAATTGCAGGTATGTGTACAGGTTTCGCTCCGCACCCTCACCCATATTCGGCAGCTGGCGGTCGCTGTTTTCGAAATCATCGATCGAACGCATCAGTTCGCGCACGTTCAGCAGCTTGTTGATGATTTTCTGCGCGTCTACGCCCTGGCGAACATACTCGCGTTCGAGCTGCAGTGCGTCGGTCAGGTTCTGCGCCGCTTTGGCGAGCGCACCAGTCTTGCGAATTTCGTGTTCATGCGTCGCGATAAACTCTTTGAACTCCATAATTCCGGCGAGTGTCGCTGCATTGATATCAATCTCGCACATTTCAATTTCTTCAAGTACGTTCCACAGATGCTTCTTATTCAACTGTGCGTACTGCGAAAGGCGCTGTATCGCAGTTTCAGAGATCCCGCGCTTGGGCATATTGAGAATTCTCGAGAGAGAGCGGTCGTCGGCGTGGTTGGCAAAAAATCTGAGATACGCGAGAATGTCTTTGATTTCGCTGCGGTCATAAAACTGGTAGCTGCCGCTGACGTGGTAGGGTATATTGCGCTGCCTTAATACCTCTTCAAAAGAGCGGCTCTGAAAGTTGGTACGGTAGAGTACGCAGAACGCAGAATACTCCCCCTTGAGCCTGACCTTTTCGGCGATGATGGTGTCGGCAACGTATTCGGCTTCTGCGAGGCCGTCCTCTGCCTCAAAGACAACGGCACGGTTGGGGGTACGCCGCTCGCTGAAAAGACGCTTCGGGTGGCGCGCCGTGTTGTTCTCGATCAGGCGGTTGGCAATATCAAGAATATACTGATCAGAGCGGTAGTTCTGTTCGAGCGCGATGATCTCCGCTTCGGGAAACCGACCTTTGAACTCGAGCATGATGCGCGTGTCTGCGCCGCGCCATGAATAGATCGACTGGTCGTCGTCGCCGACCGCGCAGAGGTTGTGCGGCGCGCGCATGAGCTGGCTCAAAAAGCGAAACTGAAGCGGGTTGGTATCTTGAAATTCGTCTGCGAGAAAATAGGTGAAACGGTCACGGTACCCTTCGCGTATTTCGCTGTCGTGCTCGAGCAACCTTTCAGGAATCAGGATCAGGTCGTCAAAATCGAGTGCGTTCATGCCGGTGAGGCGTCCAACGTAGGTCTCGGCGATCTCGGTGATCGGGCGCTGCGGCACGCGCAGCTTCCAGATATCGTCTGCGAAGTAGTCGCCGACCGCCTCGCCGCTGTTTTTCCAGTCAGAAATTGCCTTAATGAGTTTTTTTTCGTCAAACAGATCAGTATCCACGCCCGACTGCACGAGCACCTCGCGGGCGAGCGTCAGCTGGTCGTCTTGCCCCATGATGGTGAAGTTTTTGCCGACCCCGGCCTTTTCCTGATTTTCGCGCAGAATCATGAGCCCGAGGCTGTGAAAGGTTCCTATAAAGATACCCCGCGGATTTTTGCCGACAAGTTCGCGCACGCGCTCGCGCATTTCGCGGGCAGCTTTATTGGTGAAGGTGACGGCGCAGATCTGTGTAGGCTTAATGCCGCGCCGCATCAGCTGTACAATGCGGTTGACGATGACCCCGGTTTTTCCCGACCCGGCGCCCGCGAGCACCAGCAGCGGGCCCTCGCCATGGCCGACGCAGGCGGCTTGCATGTCATTTAACGGGTAAGCCACGAGGCCAGTACCCTAATGCGACATAATACGACCACTGAAAGAGCGATCGCTGCGCGCAACCTGAATTACACTTTGTAGCGGAATATGGGTTCGAGATCCATCGGGTCGTTCAGTTTTATCGGTAATTCTTTAATGTATCCGGTACTCAGATCGACGACCCAACCGTGCAGTTCGACCTGGCGCTTTTTCCATGCTTTTTGAATAATCGAAGTCTTCGCCAGGTTGCGAACCTGCTCCATGACGCTGAGTTCAACGAGCAGTCTTTCCCGGCCTTTGAGGTTGGTGATCTGTTCGAGCTCCACAGCGTGCGCGGCATAAACTTCTTTTATATTGCGCAGCCATTTGTTCGCCAGCCCCAGATCGACGTTCTTCATTGCCGCCGCAACACCACCGCACTCGTAATGCCCGCAAACAATCACCTGCTTGACCTTGAGAACTTCAACCGCGTACTGAAGAACAGAAAGCATGTTGAGGTCAGTGTGCACGACCAGGTTTGCCACGTTACGGTGGATAAAGATTTCGCCGGGCTGCGTTTTTGTGATCTCGTTCGGCGGTACACGGCTGTCGGCGCAACCGATCCAAAGCACCTGCGGTTCTTGTCCGCTTGAAAGTTTTTCAAAGTAGAGGCGGTCACGTTCGAGATTTTCTGCGACCCAGTCGCGGTTGCCGTGCAGCAGCCTGCGGTACGTCAGAGATTTAACGCTTTTCAAATGCGATTTCTCGGGAATGTATGGCAGATTTTTTTCCTGCAGAGTGATGCGACGATTCTGTGCGCTCTCGCGAAATTCATTGATGAGTTCGGCAATGTCGTGGTGAATCGTCTGCGGATTGTCTGCCTGAAGCGTTACCTTTGCCCCATTGGGAATACGCCGCAGCTCTTCGCTGAAACTGGCCCGGTGCATAAAACTGATGTCGTCGGTCAGGCGAATCACTAATTCGTCATTTTTTTGTGAGGAGTAATATCCTTTCTGGTAGTTTCCCTTGAGAATGAAGCCGAGCGCGACCAGAAAACCGATGCCGGCGCCGATCAGCACATCAGAGAAAATGACCGCGATTAATGTAACAATAAACGGGACAAACTGCTCTTTGCCTGAGACCCACTGTTCTCTGAAAATTTCATAGCTGCTGAGGCGATAACCCACCAGAGCAATAATAACCGCAAGCGCGGCGAGCGGTATCAGGCTGAAAAATGCCGGCAGCGCAAAAACGGCGACAAACAGCAGTACACCATGTACCATCGCCGATGTCTTGTGCGTTGCGCCTGCGTTTGCATTCGTGACAGTGCGGATGATAACCGTGGTTAGCGGCAAACCGCCGAAGAGGCCGCTTAGCATGTTGCCTGTGCCCTGCGCGCAGAGTTCACGCCTTTTGTCTGAGACGCGTCGCAGAGGGTCAATCTTGTCGGCCGCTTCGAGGCCCAGCAGGGACTCAAGGCTGCCAATGATCGCTATTGTAAACGCGACGCTCCAGATTTCTTTTTTCTGCCAGATTAGCGCGAAATCGATCTTGCCGAAGTGCCCCGCCAGATCTTGCAGCGACACAGAGGTTGGCAGTCGCAGCAGATGCGATTCGCCGAGGTCTTTAAGCCACCAGATTTTTGCAGCGATCAGATTGACGAGCACGGCCATGACGATTGCCAGTACGGCAGCCGGCACGAGCTTGAAGCGCGCTCCCAGGCGGGGGGCGAGTTTTTCCCACGTCACGATAATTGCAAACGTCGCGACAGAAATAATGATCGCGGTGGCGTTCAGGTATTTGGTCATTACCCAGAGCTCAGAGAACGTATTGCGGCCGTCGGGTTGTATGAATTCGAGATCTCCCACGAAGTCTGAATCATAGCCGAACAGGTGCGGAATCTGCTTCAGTATAATGATGATACCAACCGCGGCGAGCATACCGCGAATTACAGACCCCGGAACAAACTTGCTGAACATGCCAAACTTCAGCAGCGCAAGAAAAATCTGCATAAGCCCGGCCAGCATGACCGCGAGCGAGAGTGCTGCAAAACCTCCGAGCGCGGCGGTCGAGCTGAGCACCACAATCGTGAGTCCTGCCGATGGGCCTGAAATACTGATATGCGAGGCACCAAGCGCGCCGACGACGACGCCGCCAATGATACCCGTCACGAGCCCGGCGAGTGGCGGTGCTCCCTGAGCGTACGCGATGCCGAGGCAGAGCGGCAGCGCGACAAAAAATACGACGACTGCTGATGACATGTTACGGCGCAAATTTTCTTGCATGGTAAATCCCCTGAATGAAATATCACACGACCATGAGGTATCTTCGGCGCCTCGCGTGTTATGGCGCCACCGAATCAGGCAAGCGGGGGCGGGGTAATAATTTCGTCGGTAAACTGGGAGGCCATGGCGAGATTGCGCGTAATCGGTTGCGAAACCCTGAGCTGTGCGACAAGCGCGACGCTCTGTAGCGCAAAAGGCGTAACCACTCCAGCGGGCTCTTCACCATCCGCGAATTCAAGAACCTTCTCTGCCGACTCCGATTGTTGCTCTACCGCTGAAAAGTTGCCCGTGTTCTGCGTGCCGGCAGAAATTCCGGCGAGCACAACTACTACCTGCAGAATGAGAGCTATTCGTAGCATCGAACTCTCCCAACGGCATAAGGGTTATCAACCCGGCAAGCCAATCTCTTGTCGGTTGGACGTCGCGCGGGTTAAATCTTCTTGACGCTTACGTCAACTTTGACGATGTTTTCCACAGCGGAGTGCTGCTCGCCAGCTATTCCCAGGAGGATTGATGAAGTTATTGGAAATATTCGACGAGAAAAACCCTGCAGGCCCCAAACAGGCCTCACCGCACCCCAAAGTGCGCTCACCCAACTGGGATTTCGCCGATTTCCATTTTTCGTCGCCAAACCCCGATGCGACCGAGAATAACCAGTTTCGGCGCGCATACCTCGCAGGCCTCAGCCTGCTTTTTCCCGAAGGCGAACGCTTCTTTATAAGAGCGGTCAAGCGGTATGCACATGAAATCAAAGACGAACAGCTGAAAAAAGACGTGAAAGGTTTTATCGCGCAAGAGGCGCAGCATGGGCGCCAGCACGAGATTCTGAATGAACAGATCTTCGGCAAGCGCTACGACGTGAACAGCTTTCTGAACAACTGGACAGGTTTTGCGTTCGGCTTTCTCGAAAAGTTTGCTGAAAAATATCTGCCGTTCGGCGGCGGCAAGCTTGAGGTGGCGGTGACTGCCGCAGCCGAGCATTTCACCGCGACCTGGGGCGCGGCGGCTTTGAGATCCCCCTCGTTTGCCAAATTTGACAGCCAGAGCATTCGTGATCTGGTCTATTGGCACGCGATCGAAGAGATCGAGCACAAGCACGTGGCGTTCGACGTTATGCGCGAGGTTTCACCGAACTACTTTTTACGCACCGGTGCCATGCTGATTACGACAGCCCTCATCGGTGGTCTCTCGATCTGGGGCTTTGCGCACATTCTCAAGCAAGAAGACAAGATCGACTGGCCTGAGCTTCTGAAGGCGCTGCGCTATGAATCGTTCGAAAAAGACGGCATGTTTCGCCAGTTCGCCGAAGCATTCGTCACGTACTTCAAGCCCAACTTTCACCCGTCAGACATGGACGACCAGGCGCTGTTTGACGAATTCGCGAATCTGATCGATTCGCGAATCGCAAACGTGGCGTAAGATATTTCAGTTTTACGCGCCATCGGGCGCGTAAAACTGAACCATGAAATTTATTCCTACAATTGGCCTTGAGGTACACTGCCAGCTCAACACGCGCAGCAAACTTTTTTCGACTGCAGCGACCTCGTTCGGCGCCGACGCCAATACCGAGGTGCAGACAGTCTGCCTCGGGCTTCCGGGTGCTTTGCCTGTACTCAACTATGAAGCAGTCCGTAAGGCAGTTAAGGCCGGCCTCGCGTTGGGTGGAGTGATTCACGAACGCAGCAAATTTGACCGTAAGAACTATTTTTACCCCGACTTACCGAAGGGTTACCAGATTTCGCAATTCTTTGAGCCGTATTGCACCAAAGCGGCGATCGACATTGAGATCGAATCGGGTAAAAAACGCATCGGTATCACCCGTATTCACATCGAAGAAGACGCGGGCAAACTCATGCACTCCGAAGACCCGGCTGTGCATGAAAGTTACGTCGACCTCAACCGGGCCGGCACCCCGCTCATTGAAATTGTTTCAGAGCCCGAGATCGACAATTCAGACGAAGCGGTGCTCTATCTCACCGAACTCAAAAAAATTCTCGAATATATCGACGTCTCTGACTGCAACATGGAGCAGGGGTCGCTGCGTGTTGATGCGAACGTGAGCATACGGCCCGAGGGCACGGACAAGCTCGGTACACGCGTTGAGATCAAAAATCTCAACTCATTCAAGTCGGTCAAGGCCGCGATCGAATACGAAATTCGCCGGCACACAGAGGTGATCGAGTCGGGTGGCAAAATTGTCCAGGAAACGCGTCTCTACAACGCAGCGCGTGATACCACGCAGTCAATGCGCAGCAAAGAAGAGGCGCATGATTATCGTTATTTTCCCGACCCCGATCTGGTGCCGCTCATTTTGAAGCAGGCCGATATAGACGACATTCGCAAAGATCTGCCTGAGCTTGCTCACCAGAAGCGTGCCCGTTACGTCAGCGAATTCGGTTTGCCTGAATACGATGCGGGAGTACTCACAGCAGACCGCAGCACCGCTCTTTATTATGAAGACGTTATTCGGGCGGGCGCCCCGGCGAAGAAAGCTTCAAACTGGGTGATGGTTGAGATGCTGGCGATTGTGAAAGAAAAAAACAAGGCCCTCGCTGAGCTTTTTCCACCGATCAACCTTGCCGAGTTGATTCATCTGATTGATTCGGGAGTCATTTCAGGTAAGATCGCAAAAGAAGTTTTTGCCGACATGATTGCCACGGGTAAGAAACCGAAAGCCATCGTCGATGAGAAGGGCATGTCGCAGATTAGCGACGAAGGTGCGATTCGCGAGATCGTGCTCGCGATCATGGGTGAACACCCCGCGTCGGTCGCCGACTTCAAAGCCGGCAAAGACCGCGCGCTCAAGCACCTGCAGGGCGAAATCATGAAGAAGACCCGCGGCAAGGTAAACCCGCAGGTCGCAAACAAGCTGCTCGAAGAAGAACTCGCGAAATAAGACCGGGCGCTCTTTCAGAGCACCGTTCTGTTTGTATAACCGGCAAAATCGGGACGCCGGCGCGTGTACTCGCCTGAAAAAAAAGGCGACGAGATGACAAAGTCTGCTGTCGCCCGGTTACAGGCGGTTATGACATTATAGAGCACCCCGATTCTGAGCAGAGCCTTGACGTCGACATCGTGCGGCTGTGCGTGCATCGGGTCCCAGAAAAAAATAATTGCATCGATTTTCTCTTCGGCAATGAGTGCGCCCAGCTGCTGATCGCCGCCGAGCGGTCCCGATTTGAGTTTACGCAGTTTTGCCGGTTTGCCTTCGGTCGCCGCAATCGCGTTTTCAATGAGCGTGCCTGTCGTGCCGGTAGTTGTGAGGTCATGTTCGGCGAGCGTCTGCCAGTTGTATTTGACCCATTCAATCAAGTCTGATTTGCAATTGTCATGCGCGACGAGCGCAATGCGCTTTTTCTCATTCATGGCTGATTGCCGAGTTTGTGTTCAGCGCGACAACCAGTTGAGGCAAGTGGCACTTTACTTTACGTAGTGGCAATGAAACGATTGTTTTCCGCAGATGCTTTGGCTCATTGTTCTCGTTGTCGTCATTCTGCTGCTGGGTCATTACGGGCTTCCCGAAACGGTTAACGCGCAGGCGCATCAGGAACCACCGGCATCCATCAAGATTATGCGCGGTGCAGAACCGTTTCGCCTGCAGGGCAAGACCGACGTCGGTTTTCTGCTGGTGCACGGTTTTGAAGACTCGCCTTTTACGATGCGCAACATCGGCGAACTGCTGCATCTCGAAGGGCATACGGTGGTCGCGCCGCTTCTGCCCGGCCATGGTACCAACGTCAAAGATTTTGCGAAGACCCGTTACGAGCATTGGCTGAACGCCGTGCGAGACGCATACGTGCGCGAACGGCCGCGGTTTCGCCATTTTTTTCTGATTGGTTTCTCGATGGGGGGCAACCTCTGCCTGACTCTCACGAGCCATTTGCGGCACGAGTCGCAGCCCACAGGCATCATTTCGATCGCCGCACCCGTAATTCTCAACGGATTTCTAAACGGCCGGTTTATCGTGAAAGACCCGCGGCTCTTTCTTTCGGGCGTGCTGAAAAACTTTATTTCGCATATTCCCAAGGCGCAGTCGGTTGTGGCCGAGAATGTGATGATTCCCTGGGTAGGGTACAGCGAGGCTTACACGCTCGCACCGCTGCATTCTTTCAAGCTGGGCGTGCAAAAGGTCAAGTCGCGTCTCTACCGAATTCGCCAGCCGGTCTGCCTGATTCACGCGAAGGGCGACAAAACTGTGCACATCGAAAATCTGCACTATATTTTTCGTCGTATAGCTTCAACTGAAAAGCGGGCGTATGTATTTGACCTGAATGAAGACCTCAGCACACACCACGTGCTTGTCACGCACCAGCTCGCACGCGACAAAGTGTTCCATTACATGCTGAGGTTCGTGCACGACACGCTGCGCGGTTTTGATCTGAAACCCGTCATCTTCAAGCCGGGCGGCGACCAAAGCAGGTGGATTGATAAACTCAAGAAATTCCGTGGCTACTTTTCGTGACAGGCGCTGCAGCACCGAAAAATCTCGGCGCACTTTATTTTATCCGCGACGAGATAAAAGAAGAGTTTCAGCACGAACTGAAATGGGCAGGCATTGCGGCCTATGAAATATCCGAAGGTATCTGGTTCAGCGCGGGGGGCGGCCGCGTCTATTGGGTGCTCGACTATTGGCCGGTTGAGACGGTCGCTTTTCAATCGATCAGCGAAGCCGCGCGGCTGCTCAGGCGCCGGTCACCGCGCTGGGCATATGCGGGCGGCGTGCAGTATCGTCGTGGGCAGCTGATCGCCGACGAGCTGCGTGTGCGTCCCGCAAAGGCGATCGCCTTTCCCCCAGCTGCCGACAACCGCCATTATTCAGCCTTCACGCTGCAAGGGCAGGCCGCGCTCTACTGCAGCGCCTCGCCGCTCAAGGGCAAGTTCGCCAGCGGCATCGTGCGTTTCGTCGAAGACAAAGTCGGGCCACCGAGCCGCGCCTATCTTAAGATGTGGGAAACTCTGGTAATCTCAGGTGTCAGGCTGCCTGACGAAAGCGATAGCGTGATCGACCTTGGGGCAACGCCAGGCGGATGGAGTTATGTGGCGGCGAGTTTGGGTGCAAAGGTGCTCATGGTCGATCGCAGCGAACCCGATGCCCCGCTATTGCGGCGGTTTCCCGAGCTGCGGTTCATGCGCGGTGACGGGTTAAATCCCCCTGACGATGAACTGCAGACCGCAACGTTTATCATGAGTGATATGGCGTGCGAACCGCAGAAACTTCTGCAATCCGTGCGCCGCTGGATGCAACTACCCAAATTGCGCGCGATGGTATGCACGCTGAAGTTTCACGGTGTTTCAGATAAGGCGTTGATCCGCGAGTTTGCCGCGCTCACGGGTGCGCAGGTGTACCACCTGTACCACAACGGGCACGAGCTGACCTGGGTATGGAAAAAGGGGTGATTGCCGGCTCGCCGGCGCTGGCCATGCTAGGCGCGTTTTGAAAGGTACTGGCTGATGACGTTGTGCAGCGGGTCCATCGCGTCAGGTGCGGATTTCTGCTCGAGCCAGAGTACCATTTGAACGGAAAGGCGGCTCTCGCAGTTGAACTCATGCTTGAGCACGTATTCTGAAATCATATACTTAAATCTGTCAAAAAGTTCTTCTGCCTGAACGAGTGACTGCGGATCGTCACCGATGAAACCCGACATTTGGCGGATAATCTCGTGCTTGTGCATCAAAGAAACTTCGTCTTTGACTTCGTTGATTTCTACAACAGAAAGCTTTTCTTCAAAACCCGAGCAGTTCTTGCATTTGGGCTGAAATAGCGGCTCGGCGGAAGCTTTACCGGATGCACCCACAGCGGATTTCTTCGCAGTCTTTCTGATGATACCCATATATAGCTTGTACGGAGCAATATAAACACAAGCGAACGGAGTGTCGATTTTTTATATTAACCAGTTGGTTAGTGTCGCCGGGGCGAGAGCGCGGATTTTCAGCCGAGATGAATTTAAGCGCACTGCAACTTCGTTATTAGGGATTTTGGTTGAAAATGCAACGCTATGCCCGGCCATGCCCCGCTATGTTCAAGTTTCTTGCTGGTTTGCTGTTATTTGCCGCACCTTTGGTCGCATCAAAAGAAAAACCAGATTCAGGCAAAGATAAAACCGCCGACCTCGCGCGCGTAGCCATCATGCAGTTTCTCAACGAGAGCCAGAGCGCGAACTACGAATGGGTTGAAAAAAGCCTGCCCGATGCGATCAACGATTCGATGCGCGCGCGCTTTGAGTTTGTGCGGCAAGATGAGAACAAGGTCGCTGTTGCCGCCGGCAAATACAAACACGTAAATGGCGAATATGTGCAGGCAGATGCCGACAAGATCGCGCGTGAATCGCAATCTGACATTCTCATTTTTGGTAATTTTCGTCTGAACCAGACAGGCGATAAGCTCGTTCTCAAAGCCATCATCTACAACGCGCAGGGTAAAAAGGTGATCGGCATCGTTGAAGACACCTCTTCGCTCGATTCAAAAATCTTCAAGGCAATCGACCGTATGGCGGCGGGTATCGTCGAGCGTATCTACGCATTTGCTTTGGCGGCAGAGAAAGAGAAGGGAATGGTCAATGAACTGAAGATTCTGGTACTTGTACCTTCTTATGCCAATGCCGAAGAAGAGAAGGCGGCGATACGCGAACTTGAAGTGCTGAAAGACGAACTCAGCGAAACGTACATGGGCCGCTACCTGACGATATACGAATTTTATAAAGAGTATAAGGTAACGAAAGAAGAACAGGATAAAGCTACCGGTTACGCAAAGAACCGTGAACGCGATCAAATCGTCAACTGGCTTGAAGGCTACGGGGTCAAGAACGCATTCATCGTGCTGGTGAGCGATAAAAAGGTCAGCATTACGCCGGTTTCACAGGGCAAACAAGCAACGCAGGTCACCTATGCGGTGAACGCGAAACCAGAAGAAAAACGGCAGAGTATCGCTACGGCGTCAAAAGAAGTCACCCCCAAAGGGGAGAAGGTCGAACTCAAAAAAGATACTTTTTCGACAACCTCGGTGACGATGCTTCATGTCGGCCTGCTTGGAGGTAAGGGCATTCTCGATGCCGGAAACAACCTGGGAGCCTTGACGGGAGTTAATGTTCAGTTTGGCACGCGCTTTTGGAAACCGTGGTTGCAACCCCAGGTAAAATTCGAAGGTTATTATGTATTGCAAAAAGAACCCGTGAATTATTTGGCAGGTGGCAGCCTCGCGGGTGGTTTAGGGTATAGCTTTCTGTTTTCAGGTTCGCGCATGGCGCTGACACCTTATGCCATGGGAGGGGTGTTTGCGGGAGTCATCAGAAACACTGCTACCAGCATCACCTTCTACCTGCCCACGGTCGCTGCGGGTGTGACGTACACACTGTTTTTTGGGGCCCGCTGGGGTTTGAGCGTTAACACGCACGCGCAATATGTTATCGACAAAGCAGCACCGGGGCTCTTTTTTACCGGGTCGGTTTCGTGGGTTTACCGGTTTTGATCCCGGGAAGTTAAACAAAAGGCATAAGACTTGACGATACAGTGAGCAGAGAGGAGCTAGACCATGGTAAAATCAACACTATATGCAGCGCTCGTAGCGTGCGCCGCGATTGCAATGAATTGCAGCACCGGAGAAAAAAGTTCCGTTTTGAAAGATGGCAACGGCAAGGTTATCGGTCGTTATGACAAACTCAGCGACAGCGAAGCGCGGGCGGCTTTCGATGTGAACCAAAACGGTGTCAGCGAGAGGGTAGCGTCTTACAAAGACGCGAAAATCACCAGCGTCGAATATTTTGACGACAAAAGCGGCAACAAGACAAAGAACGTAGGCTTTAAAGACGGCAAGCCAGAAACCGTAAAGGTCTTCGATAAAGAGGGTAAAGAAGTGCGGGGTGATGTGCTGCTCGATCCTGCAAAGAATTCGACTAAAGAAGTCGTTTTGCCCGCCAAGAGCAAGAAAGTCACATTCAACGGTGACGGCACTTTGACCGTTTCGCCCGTAGAAAAGAAATAAGCGCCGACGCGCCTTTTCAGAAAAAGCGGCCTGAGGCCGCTTTTTTTTGTCTGACGGTTCCTGAAAAAGGAACCTGTTAAATATCAATCTGCGCGCTATTCGTTCAACTGCCAGTTATACGGTATTTCGACCCTTTTGGCTTTTTGCGGCAGCTGCTTGTTATACCTGTTCTGAAATGCTGCCAAATCTTTGAAATCAGCAGCGAACCAGACGAAAATCGCTGACTGGTAAATGCCGTCACCTTCAACGCGTAAACCTTTCGTTGGGTTTGTCATGAAAGCGAGAGTCTGTAATTCGAGCTGCGCTTCGAGCCGTGCGGCTGTATATGCTTCTTTGCGCAGGTCGGGGCAACTGAGGGAAGCACATACGATGGCAAAATGAATACGGGAATCACCCATTTTTCTCAGTATGGAATTTTCGATTTCATCGAGCGACAGGTTTTTCCCGCCAAGTGAGATTGCGGGCTCTTTCCAAATGCCGTCGCCGGCGGCGCGGATACTCTTTGTCGGGTATTTTTCCAGCACTTTCTTAATCGCCGCGATATTGTACGCGTTGATGTAGAAAGCCATTTTTTCGCGCCGATTCTGCAGTTTTGCCGTGTCAAAGGAAGTGAAGGTGCCCAGGGCCGAAGCGTAGAGGGGGTCTTTGCCAATAGCGGAGTATGAAACCAGATGCGCAGCGATTGCCTGCTTTGAGCCCGGCCTCACGTGTTTGGCAAGCAGTGCATTCCAGGCAGCGTAGTCGGGTTCTGCCGCCGAGAGTGTGCTGAACGCGAACAGTGTCGCTACCGCGATAGAGCAGATTTTGTTCATTGTAAGAGGCTCCTGAGTTGGTCTTCAAATTGCGGATAAAATTCCGGGTCGAAATTGGCTTCGTGAAGCGCGGCGGCAACGGTGGCGAGCGGGGTCTTCTCTCGTATCCATTTCTCACAAACCTCATGGCGGTAACGCACGCCGAGTACATTAAAGCCCGTCACGCTGCGATCTGCCGAGATGTTATTGAACGCGACACGGATGAGTTTGCGTTTTGCGGCATCGTGCCAAAGAATACTGTCAGCAGCCGACGCCTCGGGCGAAACCTGACCATAAGTCTGGTATTCGATCGAGAAAAATTTTGCCGAATTGAAGAAGATACCCGGGTCATATGCCATCAGGGCCTTTTCACTGATTCTTCGCGCAAGATTCTGCCCCGCAACTTTACCCTGCATGCGGCCTGTGTACCAGAGTTGTTGCACCTGCTTTCTGCCGCCGGGTAACTGCACTTCCGCTGCGTCGCCGGCTGCAAATATTCCGGGTACATTGGTCTCGAGATGTGCATCGGTGAGAATACCCCGTGCCGTGGCGAGCGGCGTCTTTTCGGTGAGCTCGAGCCGGGGCTCAACCCCGATGGTCAACCCCACGAAGCTGCAGGCTATGTTCTCGCCTTTCTGCGTACACACTGCTGCAACACCGCCAATTTTGTCGCCTTCAATTGTTGCGAGCGTGGTATCGAGGCGCAGGTCGATTCCATGGCGACGAATCTCATCGGTCACAATCTGCGCCTCTGCTGCCGGAAAAACATTTCTGAAATAGAGAGCGTCGCGCACGAGAAACGTCACCGGAATCCTGCGCGTTGTGAGCATTTCTGCGAGTTCGACCCCGATGAGGCCGCCGCCGACGATTACTGCGCGGGAAACCGGCTTCTGTGAAAGCCGTTCGAGGTTGTCCAGATGCGCTCTAGAATACAGCCCCTGCACTCCGGTGAGGTGCTCGCCCGCAACGCCCGGCCGGCGTGGT
Organism: uncultured Leptospiraceae bacterium; assembly: GCA_942492915.1. GTDB lineage: Bacteria > Spirochaetota > Leptospiria > Turneriellales > Turneriellaceae > Turneriella. The sequence goes on along the minus strand of OW818662.1, from coordinate 1,667,736 downwards.
TTCGAACCGGGGGCGAGTAACAGCAGATCAAATGCAAGTTCGTGACCGGCCTGCATCCGCACGACGCGCCTGTCGCAGTCGATTTGCGTCACGGTCCCGAATTCAAGGTGAATTTTGCGCTTTTTGTAAAACTCACGTGGATGTACAACGGTATCGGCAAACTGCAGATCGCGCATATACACGTACATCAGCGCGGTACGCGAAAAAAACAGTTCGGTTTCGTCTGAAATGACGGTTATCTCTGCCGACGCGTTTTCGCTGCGCAGCTCAAGCGCGGCCGTAATGCCCGCGATGCCATTACCGACGATGATGACCCGTGGTGTTTTCACGCGACCGCGCCCCCACAGCTTGAGCCCGAACCCGCGGTGCAACCGAAACAGTGGTTCGCAGTGCGAATTTTACGTGTGAGAAATTCGTGCTCGTTAAATGCGGCGATGTCGCTCGCCTTTTCGGCAGGCATTTCGAGCATCTGGTTGAAGTCGCAGTCGTAGATCTGGCCGTCGTAGCCCACAGAGAGCTGTGTGCGGCACATGAGCCCGGGCAGCGTCTGCGGATTATAAGCATTCACGAGGGTCGTCAGGTACGTTTCTGTCTTTCCGCTTTTTTCCAGGGCAAACAAGAAGCGATTGATTGGCATGTTGTTTATACAGAAGAGGCTATTGAAATGAATGCCGAATTCTGAAATCAGTTTCTCGCGAAATTCTCGTTCGAGTTGTGCCTGGTCACCGCTCAGAAAGATACCCGTCGGATTATAGACGAGGTTGAGTGGCAAAGCCGTGCCATAGCCCAGAGCGTTCAGACGCTGCAGCGCAACAATAGATTTCTCAAAAACGCCAGCCCCCCGCTGCGCGTTGGTACGCCCTTGGGCAAAGTGCGGCAGCGAGGCGACAATTTCAACCTGCTGACGCGCCAGAAATTCCGCCAGATCTTCATACCCGGGTTCGGTGAGAATCGTCAGGTTGCAGCGGTCGATTACGTGTTTACCTGCAGCGCGCGCAAAGACCACAAGTTCTCGGAACCGCGCGTGCCCTTCAGGTGCGCCCCCGGTGATGTCGACCGTTCGAATCGCCTCATGACCACCAATGACTTCGAGGCACTTGTCAAAAACGACGTCGCTCATGATTTCAGTGCGCGCGGGGGATGCATCGACGTGGCAGTGCCTGCAGGCCTGATTACACCAGCGTCCGAGGTTGATTTGAAATGTCGCGATAGATTCAGGGTGCAGGTAACGGTCACCCTCCGGGCCCGCTTTTGCCGCGAAGTCTGCCGGGGCGGCACCTAGAATATGCAACTGCTCGTCGGTTGTGAGCTTCATACGCTGACAGCGTCGATATGGTTCATCATCTGCACGCTGTGCACGAGCGTAATGCCAGCCTGCATGGTGGCAGCTACATGCACCGCTTCGGCCATCTGCGCTTCATCGGCGCCTTTTTCGAGGCAGGTGTTGGTGTACGCGTCGATGCAGTAGGGACACTTCTGTGCATGCGCAACGGCAAGCGCGATGAGCGCCTTCTCGCGCTCAGAGAGGGCGCCCGCTTTCATCGTAGCATTGTAGTAATCGAAAAATTTGTCCGCCAGTTCTTTGTTGACGCGGCCAATATTGCCGAATTTTTTAAGGTCTTCAGATTCAAAATAATTTGCCATGATTGATCTCCCGATAGCTCTGTTTTTGATACGCCCGTTGGCAAGCAAAACCCGCCTTAGATCAGTACGCCAGGCATGCGAATTATTACAAAAAACCGAAGGGCTGTATCCCCGAAATTTGCGCTTGCTGGCTGCCGGTCAAGGCGAAGGTCAGAGCAGCTCTGCAGTCAAGAAATTGAGCATCGATTCGTTGAAGTCGTCGTGAAAATACGACAGCATCGTCGTTGCATCGAGACGTACGCCGGGATAAAACCCCTGCGCGACGCAGCGCTGCACAATCGTGTCGAGTTTATCTGACCGCCATGCGACTTCGTGAAAAACCGTACCTTTGGGGAACACCAATGCACCAGGGGCTTTGGCGCGCAGTTCTTCAGAAAATGCATGCGCCTTTTCCATCGATAGCGACACCAGCTTTTGCATGCCCTGCCAACCTAGGCCGGCCATAAAGATCGCGGCGCGAACCGCCATGAGCGTTTGGTTGCTGCAGATATTGCTTGTCGCTTTTTCGCGCCGAATATGCTGTTCGCGCGTCGCGAGCGTTATTACAAATGCATCGGTCTCTCGGCCAAACGCATCTTTCGCGGTCGTCTTGCCTACGAGCCGGCCAGGCATGTTGCGCAGGTAATCTTTATTCGCCGCGATAAACCCCAGTCCCGGACCCGAAAAATGTACCGGCAGGCCGAGCGACTGCGCTTCGCCGCAGACAATTTCGGCGCCCCAGTCGGTGGGGCTTTCGAGAATCACCGTAGATAAAACTTCGGTCGTCAGATAAATAATAGTTGCATCAGGGTAGAGGGCCGCCAGATTTTGCACAGGCTCGGCGATTCCCAGATAATGCGGATTTTGTACGACAACGATATCGGGTGCATCAGCCGGCCAGTCGGTAGCACCGCTGTCTGCATCGTGGCCAAGGCGAATCGTTTCGGCGAAGCGTTTGCCCTGAGCGTCGAGAAAGTAGCTTTGAAATACCTCTTCGTACCGCGGGTTGACGCCGGCAGAAAAGTAAACGCGGGCTTCTCCGAGATTTTTCTGGCGCATCGCCATTCTCACCGCTTCGACGAGCGCCGTCGAACCGTCGTAGAGCGACGCATTGGCAACGGGCTGGCCTGTCATGAGAGAAAGCAGCGACTGGTATTCAAACAGCGCCTGCAGCGTTCCCTGAGCCACTTCGGGTTGATAGGGAGTGTAGCTGGTAACGAATTCGCGGCGGCTCCCGAGGTGGTCGACCGTCAACGGTATGCGGTGGCGATAGAGACCGTAACCGCAGCAATGGTCGAGAAGCGGCGATTTACCGTTGGCGACAACCGCATGAAAGCGCTGCAAAAGTTCGTATTCACCGAGCGCCGGTTCGAGCGCCGCTGATGTCTTCTTGTGTACCTCTTTCGGAATATGCGCAAACAGCGCATCGACCGTATCGACACCCAGAGTTTTTAAAATTGCGTCCCGACTTTCGGGGCTATGGACTGTGTACGGCATCAGCTGAGTGTTTTCAGGTGCGCTTCGTAGGCAGCGGCGTCAAGTAGTGAAGCCACTTCGCTTTCAGAGATGCCCTCTATTTCAAATAACCATCCGCCGGTATAAGGGTCTTGGTTGACAGTCGCCGGATTCTTATTGAGTTCGCTGTTCACGGCAGTGATTTTGCCGCTGAGGGGCTGGTAAATATCAGATACGGCTTTTACCGATTCAATGGTACCCGCGACTGCCATCGCCTTAATTTCTGCACCGCTTTTCGGAAAATCGACGTAGACCACGTCGCCCAGGGCTTCTTGAGCGTAGTCGGTGATGCCGACGCGCGCTTTCGAACCCGTTATACGCACCCATTCGTGCTCTTTCGTGTACTTGAGGTCAGCGGGATAATTTGCCATGCGACACCCTGTAGTTGGCAAACCCGGGGTAAACGATAACTCAGGGCAGAGTTTATCTTATTTTTTCGACAACAGCCGTGTCGGCGTATTCGAGCTTGCGCACCGACCGGGGATAGATGCCGTCATAGGTCTCAAACTGCGTTTCCATTACGCCTGAAAACCCGAGCAAGCGTACGCTCTGGTATGGCGTGTCGCTGAGCGCAATCGCCGAAAAATAAGACAGCATGTTACGGTCTTGGCTGAAATCGTCGGCTTCAGAGCGAAAGATCTCCGATTTCGCCTTGCTGTTCAGGCGATTGAATGCATGTGCGCGCTTTTCAAGAGCGAGATGAAATACCATTCCCGAAAAGTTATCTTGCGAACCGTTGGTTTCGGCAAGGGGCAAGAGTGCCAGCAGGCTTGCGTTACCCATCGCCGCTTCGATTTCTTTCACGATAGCCCGGGTGTCGCGCAGCGAATTCACCTTGATCATCGCGAAGAGCGACGCCTTTGCAGCCAGCTCGCGCAGGTATACCTGGCCAGTAACAGGTTTAAGCAGAATGACCCGGCTGCGGTATTTTGACTGGAATGCGGCGTTGATGCGCCGGTCGTCTTCGGGGGTGATGAGCGCGGGAGATGCGAACGCGGCGAGGTATTTGGTTTCGTGGTGCAATTCAGAAGGTTGCAACGGCGCTCTGCAACCGGCGGCAAATGCCAGAGAGATGAGCAACAAAGACCATGAACGCATAGCGGCAACTGAGGTTCGGTTCATGTGCAGACAATTAAAATATTGACCTCGCAACGCAGCCTGCGTGGTTACCCGGCATGATACGCCTGCACGGTTACCCGATCAGTAATTATTACAATAGGGTAAAGATGGCGCTGCGCATCAAGGGGCTGGCGTTTGAAGAGGTGAGGGCAGCGCCGACCCGCGATGAGAACTATCTGAAGATCAATCCACTGGGTGTAATTCCAACGCTCGAAATCGACGGCGTGTTTCTCGCAGAAACCCACCCGATGCTCGAGTACCTCGAAGAAAAATTTCCCGACACGACGCGGCTCATGCCTCAGGCCCCGATCGACCGGCACCGGGTGCGCCAAATTGTGAATTATATCGACATCCACATCGATAAGCCGATTCGTCTGCTGCGCGATATTCACGCCATGGACAAGACCCCGGCCCCTGTAGTTGAAGAAGTTGTCTTGCGCGAGCTACACAATGCCGTCCAAAGCCTGAACGCTGCGGCAAGTTTTTCACCATACATCGCCGGCAATGAGATTAGCCTGGCCGACTGCGCCGCATATTGCACACTGCCCTGGTTTGCCTTGCTGGCTGACCGCCATCTGGGCAAGAACCCGCTCACTGGTATTCACGGATTTCAGGAGTACCGCGAATTTCTGGACCAAAACCCCGATTTTGCTGAAATACATACTGCGGCCGAGAAGAACATGCGCCTGATCGAGCGCGCGCGCAAGATGGCGTCCCGATAGCTATCACCGGTACTAAAGGTGCGTAAAGCGACAGAAAAGAAGACGACGCTGCTCGGGTACGCGGCAAGCTATTTGCATTATCCCTGCCCATCGCCGCGTGCGACGTTGGTGTGTTTTCACGGCTGGCTCGACAATGCGGCGTCTTTTACTCCGCTCGCAGAGGCACTGACCGAATATGAAATCATCGCCTGGGATTTTTTCGGCCATGGCAAGAGCGCGCACCGTCACGCTGGTGAACGCTACCACTATATTGACCTGGTACCATTTATTGATGCTGCGCTCACCGCATCATCAGTAAAGAACCCTGTTCTCGTCGGGCACTCGATGGGTGCGGGAGCAGCTGCCTTGTACGCGGGTAGCCTTGGGCATGCGCTGAAGGCAGTGGTTTTGATCGAAGGTTTCGCGCCGATGACGGCGGGTGCAGAAGACGCGGCCACGCTCATCGCAGAAGGAGTTCGCGGTTTTCAGAAGACGCTGGCGCTGCCGAAACCACAGTACAAGAATATTGCTGACGCAATCGCTGTGCGCATGCGTGTCAATGGTCTGACGCGCGAAGCTGCGACACCGCTCGTCAGGCGCGCGACAGTGCGTACGAAAGCCGGCATTACCTGGCGCGCGGATTTTCGCCTGCGTGCCCCATCGATGCTGCGCCTGACGCCTGAGCACGTGAAAGTGATATTAGGCGCAATCAAGGTGCCTGCGCTTGTGGTTTTAGGGGACGCCGGCATGAAGCAGCTGAGGCAGGGAGTCGAAGCATTTCCCGATTTTTTTCGCCACGCAGAGCTGACAATCTTGCCGGGCCACCACCACCTGCACATGGATAACGCGGCGGGCGTGGGTTCAGCGATTGCAGGGTTCTTGAGGGGAAAATAGCATGCAGGTCATCACGACGCGAAAAAAAATGCGTGCGTACGCTGCGCAGCACGCCGGCCAGATCGGTTTTGTACCGACGATGGGTTATCTGCACGAAGGCCACATGTCGCTCGTGCGGCGCGCCCGGTCAGAAAATGCGGCGACGGTCGTCTCGATCTTCGTTAATCCGGCGCAATTCAACGACCCGGCCGACCTCGAGAAATACCCGATCGATACTGAGCGCGATCTTGCGATGCTTAAAGAAGAAAATGTCTCTGCTGTTTTTCTGCCAGCGCGCGCTGAGGTCTACCCCCGCGGAGTGCCCGAGCTGAAGCTCAGTTACCCCGATGCAATGCGCGAGCTGTGCGGCAGGTTTCGCCCCGGTCATTTCGAGGGCGTTCTGCTTGTGGTGCATAACCTTTTTATGTGGGTGCGCCCGCAGCGCGCGTACTTCGGCCTCAAAGACTACCAGCAGTACATGCTCATACGGCGCATGGCGAGCGACCTGGAGCTTGATGTCGACGTTGTCGGATGTCCCCTCGTGCGCGAAGCTGACGGGCTTGCGATGTCTTCACGCAATGTAAGGCTGAGCGATGCTGCGCGGTCAGCCTCGCTTGCGATTTCTGCGGCTCTGCTTGCTGTTGAGTCGGCATGGGAGCGGGGCGAGCGAAATTTTGCGGCGCTCGCAGGCCTTTTAAAAACGGGGCTCGCGGCACTCGAAGTTGAATACGCATCGCTGAATGATGCCCACACGCTGGCAGAAATCACCACCGGAGAATTGAAGAACCAGCAGATCGTCGTGGCCGTCGCCGCCAATGTCGGTGGCGTGCGGCTCATCGACAATGTCATTCTTGCATCGTAAAATCGTGAGTTCGAAAAAAGCAGCTACTTCATTTTTTTCTGCGCCTTGCGCACCATGCCCATCATGATACTGAAGACGAGCGACGGCCAGATGCCTTTAAGGCGATAAATCAGAGCAGAATCAAAGTTACAGTTGATGATGAATTTGCCGCGCCCGATGGCGCTCACAAACTTCGCTGCCACAGCCTCTGCCGACATGAGTTTAGCCCCGGCTGACAGAGCCTGAGTCTCAGCTGGTTTTGTGCGGTTCTCTTCGGCGTAGCCCGGTGTCTCGGTATCGGGCGGGCAGAGTAAGCTGACCTGTATTTTGCGGTGATTCAATTCTTGCCTGAGGGTCTCGGCAAAACCCACGAGCGCAAACTTGGCACCGGCATAAGAACTGTAACCGAAGACTCCCATGTAGCCGACGACCGATGACGTGAAGGTGATTAATCCCCCTTCGGGAATAAGGTCGTGGAGAGCGCGGGTCATGTGCACGGCGCCAAGGTAGTCGACGCGCATCGCCTTTTCGAATTCATCGGCAGGCAATTCGTGAAAATAGCCGGGTCGTGCATAACCTGCATTATTGATGAGGCCGTTGATCACGGGATTCGTCTTGCGTATGGTTTCGGTTGCCTTGTTGATCGCCTTCGCGTCGGCGAGATCGACGGGCACAATCTCGACCTTCAGTGTCGCGTTGATTTTGGCAAGTTCGGCCGCCACCTCGTTCAGTGCCTTAATATCGCGCGCAATCAGAATTACCTTGCTGGCTTTCGCCGCGATCGCCAGCGCGAAAGCCCTGCCGATGCCTTTCGACGCGCCGGTAATGACGTAGGCGCCGTTTATGCGATGGTTCATGTGAGTGCCTAAGTTCCCGTTCGGTCGAGTACTGAGCGCGCGATTTCTCCGCCTGAGCGGTTGAGGCTGCGGCCCAGCTCAAATGCCTGCGCGGCCCCGGTTTCGTAGAGCGGCCGGACGCTGCCGACCAGGGCATTGAGCGCCGTAACCGATGCCAGTTGTTCAAAGACCTGCGCAGCCGCCATACGGTGAATACCTTCGGCTGAATCGATTGAGGCGCTGACGCTGTTTTCGAACTCTTGCTGCATTTCGCGTAGATTCATAATGCCCAGAGTATAATTGCATTCTGAGCGCCAAGATTTTTTGGCACAGGGACTTTTGCGCCTATCGCCGGGTGCCGCGAGCCTGGTCCCGATGATGCGGTTTATCCTTGACGCCGGGCCGATCCGGTTCATCTGACAGTGTGCGCCTCTTCTGGCTTGCGTTGTTTGCTTTGCCCGCGGTTCTCAACTGCGTCGGCAGCGATGCACTTTATGATCCGCCCGGAGGCAGGGGCTTTTGGGCTCGTAAAAGTGACCTGAATTCTTCTGAATGGAGCTTCTACCGCGCTACCGCGATGTTTGCCGCTTCTTCGGCGAATGCGGAGGTCTACGTCGAGGCTAAAGGCGCAAGTTCAGTGGCGAGTTCGACGGTCGATAATCTGCTCGCCGCTTTCGAAAACAACGTGGTTCCGATTGAGCATGTCTGGTACACGACGCCCACCGATGTAGACCGTTCGGGAAAGGTCATCTTGCTTCTGCTCGATATTCAAGACGGCTACAAACCCGGTAGTGGCTATATCGCCGGCTATTTTGACCCCATAAACCATTTTTCTGAGGCCTCGGTGAACGCGCTGAACAGCAAGTACCACAGCAACTTTGGCGAAATGTTGTACCTCGACACGAACCCGGCGGATGTTACGCGTACTTCGTTTCTTTCAACGCTCGCGCATGAATACCAGCACCTGCTGCAGTTCGGTAAGTATTACCGGGGAGAACAAAGCGATATAGAGCCCACCTGGCTCGACGAAGGACTCGCTGAAATTTCGTCTGATCTCACAGGTTTTGGCCCTCAAGTGGGGCGTGCCAATAACTTTCGCACGGCCCTGCTCAACAAGACGTCTTTAATCCGCGAACCCGATCGTTTTCTGCTCGATAACTATGCGACGTCGTATATCTATTTCAAATACCTCGCCGACGTTTACGGCATCGGGGGAATTTCAGCAATATTCAGAAACAATGCGCTTGGCGTCGACAGTGTGAATTCGGCTTTGCAGGCGGTTGATCCCAACCTTACAACTGCCTGCGGCAATACTGCGGGGCATACCTACCCGTTTTTCAACTGTAGCTATCGTTTCATGTGGGGCGCACTCGTGCGCAATGCTGTAGGTGATGCCGCCACCGGTGCCGATGTACGGTACAACAGCACGACCCTGACCGCGTTGGCGGCCGGCACGACGTACACCTACAAATTCGACGGCAGCAATACAGCTTTCAAAGATGAGCTCACGAGCACGCTGGCAAGCGGCTCTTATGGGCCGGCGTCGAACACAAATACAGGGGCGCTGCAAAGTTACGCTCCCGTGCTATACAAAGTGCAGACGGGATTACCCGCACCTAATTTTCAGACCTGCAGTTCGTGTGGCTTGACGATGGTTAGCGGTGTCGATTATTTCGTCGTCTTCAATCATGACCCGAATACCGCGGCAACGCGCTCGGCTACCGTCGTCGATTCGATTCAGCAGAATCTGGTTTCAGACCCGCAGGCAGGGGCGTCACTTCAGGCAGAAGGTTATGGCGATTTGCCGCTCGAGCACCGCGCCATGCACTGGCACTTTCGCATGACCCCGCAGGTGATGGATTCTTTGCGTTAGAGTCGGTCGTGTTCGAGCGAAGGCATGCGGCGCCTGACCTCGGCAACGCGTTCGGCGGTGATATCGTGCACCAGAAAACCCGGTCGGTCGGCCAGCTCGGCGACTATTTCTCCCCATGGATCAACGATCATGCTGTGGCCAAAAGTTTCGCGGCCACCGAAGTGCGTGCCGGTCTGCGCGGCGGCGAGCACGTAGCAGGTGTTTTCGATTGCGCGGCTTTTCAGCAGGGTGTGCCAATGCGCGGCCCCGGTGAGGCGGGTGAACGCTGCGGGTACGCACAACACCTGTGCACCCGACCTTGCGAGCCGGCGGTAGAGCGCAGGAAAACGGATGTCGTAGCAGACGCTCATTCCCACCGCGAGCCCTTCTGATGCAAAAAGCGATAGATTGCCGGCGCCTGGGGCAGTTGAGCGCGATTCCTGGTAGCTGACGTTGTCGCCCGGTGCTACGTCAAACAGGTGTAGTTTGTCATAGCGGTGCAGCTCAGCGCCGTCGGGGCCGTACGTCACAGCCGAGTTGAAGACCTTGCCGTCGGGATTTGCGATCGGCATACCTCCACCGGTGATGGTGATCGAATTCGCGGTTGAGGTGGATTTCAGAAAGGCGCGCGCTGCCCGTTCGATTTCGCCGGCTTTAGCCGATTTTTCCTGTTCGCTGCCAAAAAAGGCAAAGTTTTCAGGCAGCAGCACGTATTTTGCCCCCTGCGCAGCAGCGGCTTTAACCAGCAGCTCAGCTGCCTGCAGGTTGTGTCCGGTATCGTTTTGTGAATTCAGTTGAATGACGGCAGCGCGCATGATGGGTAGGGTTGTTTTTACTTTCCACCGTGTCTGAACAGCGCAAGTTGGCGTGCCTTCTGGAAAGGATTTTTTCCCGGCGCGCTGCGCCCTGAAATAATACCGTTCCTTAACAACCATAGGGGGTTTAAAAATGGCAAAAAAGAACTACGAACTGGTTCTTGTGCTCAGCGACAAGAATGCTGACGACAAGACCCGTTCACGAGATGAAGCAGAAGCTTCTTTACAAAAGCGTGGGGCAGAAATTGTCCAGAAAGAAGATTGGGGCGCGCGCCGTCTCTATCACCTCGCCAAAAAGCAAGACAGGGGCCACTATTTCTATTATGGCTTCAAGTCAGAGGGGTCTGCTATTCCGCAGATCAACGGCGACCTGCGCGTCAACTCAGGCGTGCTCAAAGCAATGATCACTGTGCTTGACCAATAGGCTGTTGACTAGATTAGGTAACAGCTAATATGGCGAGCGATATCAACCGTGTTATTCTGATTGGTCGCTTAACTCGCGACCCGGAACTCAAGTCGACGAACTCGGGCAGTTATTTCTGCCGGTTCTCACTTGCCTCAAACCGCAGCATCTACAACAAGCAGAGTGGCGAAAGCCGCGATGAAGTTGGTTTTTTTGACTGCGTCGCATGGGGAAAACCGGCCGAAACGATCCACAAGTACCTGCAGAAGGGTCGACGCATCTGCGTCGAAGGCGCACTCCGCTGGTCTTCATGGGAAGGTACCGACGGCAAGAAGCAGAGCAAGGTTGAGATTCATGTTGAAGGCTTCCAGTTTCTGGACGCCAAACAAGACGGTGCAGGCGGGTCGACCCGGGATAACCCAGCCTCAGAACCACAGGGCGGAGCCGCGCACTTTGATACAGGTGCGATGAGCGACGACGATATCCCGTTTTAAGCGTAATATACGAAAGAGGAAATTATGGAAGAACGTCAAGACAGAGAACCACGCAGGGGGCCCGACGACGGTGACCGCGATCATCGCGGTGGCCGTGGCGGACCACGTTTCAAGAAGAAGACCTGCCGGTTCTGCGAAGTGAAAGACATGGCGATCGAATACAAGCGCGTCGATATTCTCGTGAAGCTTGTTTCGAACAAGGGCAAAATTCTGCCCCGCCGCCTGACCGGAACCTGCGCGCTGCACCAGCGCCTCGTTGCCAAGGCTATTAAGAAAGCCCGTAACGCCGGCTTCATGCCTTTCTCAGTTTAACGGCAGCAGGCATGCTTCCATGGTCTTCAGAATACCGTTCGTTTTCCCTGCGGGGAAACGAACGCTGTTCATAAAGTAAGGACTATGGAAGCTTTGCTGGGTTTTCCGTTAAGCCTGGCATTTGCACTCATTCCCGTCTATCTTTACAAACCAACATTCGATCGCAGGCTGTGGCTGTGGGGCATTCTCGCGGCGACCGCTCTGTTTCTGTTTTTGCCCGACAAGCTGCGCATAGAAGCGTTTCTACCAGGCGGAGCAGCGCTTTTCTTTTTCATCTCTGGTGTTTGGGTCGTGGCCTTGAACCCGACAAGCTCGATATTCAAGTTGCTGAACATGCCCTTACCAACCCGGCGCGAACTCAAGGCCGAGATTGAACGCGTGCCGGACGTAGAGGGCCGGTTGCAGAAATACCTTTCGCTCACGCTGCAGCTAAAAAAGATCTGGCAGAAGCGGGACGCGTTTCTCTCGGGATATAACTCGGCACTGCTGCTCGTCTTTACCATCGCTGCAACCGTCGTGTCGTATACTGTTGTGGTCTACGAATACAAAGTGACCGGGGCACTGAAGCAAATACTCGACGAAGTTTATAACCAATGGGCGACACGCATGCAGGCGGCGGGTCAGCCAGTGGTGGATTTTCGGCTACAGCTCATCGACTACAGCCCTTCGATTATCTTTATCTCAAGCTTTACCGGCATACTATGCCTGGGTGTTTTTCTGCGCATTTTTGCCCGTATTCGCTTCAAGCAGAACGTGGTGCAGGGGCACATGAGCCTGTTTCGAATTCCCGATACCTGGGTGTGGGCGCTGATAGTTTTTGCCGGCGCCTATGTCGCCTCGCTGCGCTTAGAGGGGCTGAAGCCATTTCTGTTCTATATCCGCAATGGCATGATGATCATGCTGTTCTTATACATGCTGCAGGGAATCGGCGTGGTTTCGCTGTTCTTCGAGGTGCGGCTTCTGCCCGCGCATTGGATCGCCCTCGGTGCCATGCTGATAGGCCTGTGGATGCAAGAGCTGATTCCCGTGATGGCGCTGCTTTTTACCCTGATCGGCCTGCTCGAGGTATGGTTCGCACTTAGGAAAAGGTCTTTACGCCCTGTCACAGACTCGAATTTGAGCTAATGCGCGTAATTCTCAAGCAAGACATTCCCACACTCGGCCGGGCCGGCGATATTAAAGAAGTGAAAGACGGCTACGCGCGAAACTTCCTTTTTCCCCGTGGCCTGGTCATGAACGCTACGGTTCGTTCGGTCAAAGAAAAGGCATTTCTCGAGCAGGTTCAGTCGCGCAAGATTGCAAAGCGCAAGAAGTCGGCAGAAGAGCTGGCAGCGCAGCTGAACGGCAAAGAAGTTACCCTGCAGGCGAAAGTCGGTGAAGACAACAGACTTTTCGGCAGCATTACAAACATCCAGATCTCAAAGCAACTCGAAGCTATGGGCTTTCACGTAGATCGCCGTTCTATCGCTCTCGACGACAACATCAAGGCGCTTGGCAACTACAAGATTCAGATCAAGCTGCACGATGGTGTAAACGCAACTATCCAGCTGCACGTCGTCGCCGGTTAAGCCGCGTCACGCCACATCGCGCGGCTCGAGGTCGAGCACGATCTGCACTTTGCTGCTGTTTCTGTAGTGCTGTAAAACCGGCAGAATACGTTCGGCATATTTGCGCAAATGCGCGGTGTCTGCCGCTTTCACCAAAAATTGGACCCTGAAGACGTTTTCAATCTTGCCGACCGCGGGCAGTGCGGGCCCAAGTAGTTCGACGCCGATTTCTGCGCCTGCAGTGGCAAAGAGCTGCGATGTGTTTGATGGCTCAATATCTCTGGCCAATCTCTCGGCGATGCGGTGCAGATTCTGCTCGTCTTCGCCCGACATGACAATGCGCGCCAGGCTGGCGAACGGCGGGTATTTAGTCTTGCGTCTGACATCCGCCTCATAATGATAGAATGCATCGGCGTCGTGCGCCTGCACCGCTTGAATCACGGGATGTGCAGGCGACATGGTCTGTATCACCACTTCGCCTGGTCTGTGCCTGCCTGAGCGGCCGACGACCTGCGAGAGAAGTTGCCATGCATTCTCTGAGGCGCGAAAATCGGGTGCGGTCAGCATCTGGTCGATCGCAAGCACACCTACGAGGGTCACACCTTCGATGTCAAAACCCTTAGCGATCATCTGCGTGCCGATGAGAATGTCGATGCCCCCTGAGCGCATCGTCTGCATCACGTCGTCGGCAAATCCGCGTCTGCGCGCAGTGTCGCGGTCGAGCCGCGCGTACGAATAACCCGAGAACTGTCCGTCGAGAATTTCTTCGACGCGCTGTATGCCGCGGCCCGACAGTTGTCTCGCAGTACCATCTTTCGGGCAGGCGCGCTTGTAATGCTCACTGTAACCGCACTGGTGGCAGCGCAGTTCGTTGTCTTTGTGGTAGGTGAGCGCGACGCTGCATCGGGGGCATTCGGCAAAGGTACCGCAGGTCGGGCAGTGCACGTGTGTGCTGTGGCCCCGGCGGTTCATGAGCAGCAAGACCTGATTCTTGTCGTTCAGGTGTTCGTGCATTTTTTCCCGCAAGAACGGGCCGATGAGCCCCGTCTGAATGAGATAATCTGGTACATGCACAGTGGGAAGCTTCTGCCCGGTCGCGCGTTCGCGCAGACGGTGCAGTTTGGCTTCGCCGCTGCGGGCGCGCGCGAGGGTGTCGAGTGTGGGCGTCGCCGAGCCGAGCACGAGCAAGGGTGGCCTGTTGCCCGATGCGACGCGCTGCCTCAGCCTTGCGACGGTGCGGGTATCGAAGCGAATCTGGCGCATGTCTTTATAAGATGCGTCGTGTTCTTCGTCGATGATGATGAGGCCCAGATTTCTGGCGGGCAGTAAAATGGCGGAGCGTGTACCGATCGCAATCGGCGCGTCTCCCGAAAGAAACGCCGAATGGCTGCTGAGCCTTTCGCCGTCCGAAAGTCCCGAATGGTAGAGCACAGTACGATTAGGAAACCGCTGCGTCATGATTTCCATCAGCTGGCCCGAAAGCGCTATTTCGGGCAGAAGCAGCAGCACCTGCTCACCGCGCCCCAGCGCTGCCGCGATCAGATGTTCATAGATGCGTGTCTTGCCAGAACCAGTGACTCCCCAGAGGATATGTTCCCGGACACACGATGTGTCCGGGGCAGCGGCCGACACGAGGTCGTCCTCGCCGCTGCCCGGGCTTCTTGATGTGTCCGGGGCAGCGGCCGACACGAGGTCGTCCTCGCCGCTGCCCGGGCTTCTTGATGTGTCCGGGGCAGCGGCCGACACGAGGTCGTCCTCGCCGCTGCCCGGGCTTCTTGATGTGTCCGGGGCAGCGGCCGACACGAGGTCGTCCTCGCCGCTGCCCGGGCTTCTTGATGTGTCCGGGGCAGCGGCCGACACGAGGTCGTCCTCGCCGCTGCCCGGGCTTCTTGATGTGTCCGGGGCAGCGGCCGACACGAGGTCGTCCTCGCCGCTGCCCGGGCTTCTTGATGTGTCCGGGGCAGCGGCCGACACGAGGTCGTCCATGCCGCTGCCCGGGCTTCTTGATGTGTCCGGGGTGATACTTGATTCCACTGCAGCAACCACCGATGCCTGCGCGGCGTTCAGTTCTGCCAGCGCAATGGCGCCGTTGGGCGTGCCGGTGGTAGGGGCCGCAGCCTGTTTGCGCATGCGCTTCAGGTGGGGGGGCAGCATCAGCGGCAGTACGGCCGTAAGCGGAACAAAATATTGCTCGGCCACGGCGGCCGCCAGCTGAAGCGCTTCGGCGTTTAGTACGCGATATGACTTTTTGGCATCGAGTGTGAATTTGAGATCAGTTAAGATCTGGTCGGCAGAATCCAGAATAACGACGGGGCCGTCTTCGGTTTCGAATCTGTACCCTGTTTGCGCTGCGGCTGCCGCATCGACCTGTGCGTGCAGAATACGCGCATGGTCTGAATCCGCATCGACAAGCAGGCGGCAGGTCACTTGGGTTGGGTGACGAGTTCACCCAGAAACGAATATTCTGTGTAAGCCTTGAGCTCAACGGTCGGCATATCACCGACTTTCAGCGGTTGTTTTGGGTTCTGTGTTACAGTAACGATTTCGTCGCTTTCGGGTGCATCGTGCGCGCGTCGCAGAATAACTTCACCCGCCTGCACCTCGTCAACGAGCATACGTTCGCGGCGGCCGATGAGGCCGAGCGCGTATGCTTTGCGCTGGTTCAGGTGCAGCTCGCGCAGTTCGTTCATGCGTTCATATTTTACAGCATCGGTCACTGTTTCGGCGAGGCGGTCACCGGCGGTCGTGCCGGCTTCGTGCGAATACCTGAACAGCGCGAGCTTGTCGATACGGTGGCTTGTGACGAAATCTTTCAGCGCATCAAAATCGCTCTGCTCTTCACCGGGAAAACCAATGATAAACGAAGTGCGGATTTCAAAATCTTCTGCAATGCTTTGCGCTTCACGAATAATCTCGCTAAAGAGCCCCGTATCGGACGGCCTTTTCATCGCAGTCAGTATTCGCGGTGAAACGTGCTGAAAGGGAATATCGAGGTAGGGCGTGAGTTTCGGGTATTTGCGCCAAAGCTGCAAGAGTTCGGGCACGCGACGGTCGGGGAAAAGGTATTGCAGTCGAATCCATTCTATGTCAGGCTTGGCTGACAGGTGCGCGATAATATCTTCGAGTTCGGCAACGCCCTGGCTGATGGTATCCTGGCTGACGAGAATGACTTCGCGAATCGGCACCGCCGCACCTCTGAGCTGCTTTTCGTCCGCAAGCTGGGTTTCGATATCTTTGACGGGGTAGGAGGCAAGTTTACCGCGTATTGTGGGAATAATGCAGAACGCGCACTTGCGGTCGCAGCCCTGCGCGATGCGCAGCCAGGTAAACGGTCGCAGGCTGTCGGTGTTCAGCGAGGCGAGTTCGTTCTGCAGCGTCGCGGCGTGTCCCGAGGGTTCAACCTGGAATTTTTCGGTGATGAGCGAGCCGACCTCGTGGTAGCGCTGCGTGCCGATCGTGAAGTCGAGTTCGGGTATATCGTTTTTTACCGCATCAGAAAAGCGTTCGACGAAACAGCCGACCAGACCTACTTTCATGTTCGGCGACTTTTTCTCTTTAACTTTCAGTGCATTAAAAACCGTCTGGATCGTCTCTTCCTGCGCCTCACGAATGAATGAACAGCTGTTGATCAGAAAAAAATCTGCTGATTCGGGTTTCTGCGCCTCGCGCATGCCGAGCCGCAGCAGCGAGGTGCGCATGCGCCGCGAGTCAACACGGTTCTTCGGGCAGCCCAGAGTTTCAATGTGAAACGAAAGGTCTGCCGCGGATTTTTTCATTTTTTTGTCTTAAGCGTCTTTGATGACAACTTTGAACTTTGACTGTTCAACAGGGTCGCGCATTTTGCGGATAATCTTGTTGGCGACGTGCCCTTTCTGGCCGAGCACTTCTGGTTTGCCGTTAATGGTGAGTTTTACATCGCCGGCATCGCCGATCTTGATCTGAATACTGTCGTTGGCTTCAAGCAGCAGCGGCGTATCTTTCTTGAAGAGCCCGCGCTTGCCGGGTTTGCCGTCGACGAAATATTCGACGTACGTGTCGCCTGTCAGCACTCCTTCGAGGCGGATGAGAAAGTTATCGGGGTTTGAAACGCGTACTTCATTCGGTACGCCGGTTTCTGCGGGTTGTACTTCTTCGCCCAGATCTATCACGAGTTTCGCATTGTTTGCGGTTACACCAGAAAGAGTAGCTTTGAACTTGCGCGGAATCGCCGCATCTTCTACATCAATCGGCTCTTCTTCCTTGAGGGTGTACTTTTTGCGCCCGGGAAAAACTTCGAGATCTACCCGGTAGTTGCCGGTCTTCTCTTCTGAGATGATGTCACGCAAAACGATAAACACTTCGGTGTTCTGTACAGAAAAGCTGATGGCGCGGCCTTTCTTGATTATCTGCGGGCTTGGGCGACCCGGCTGCAGCTTGACATGGTCTGATTCAACATCGGGTACCGTATTTGAGTTTTTCGTGAATGCCGTTACAGCGTTTGAAGACGTGTCGTTGCCGACATTCGGCGTCTGGCGGTCTGACGAAAAATGGCTAATCAGCATAACGATGCCGGCAATGACCACGACCACGAGTGGAATAATGATCAGCGGCTTCGCAAATTTTTCAAAATAATCGCTGATCTGTACCGTCGGCTGCATCAGTTCGTGCAGCGGGGTTTCGGTTTCTGTCAGCTGCGAGCCTTTGTAGAGCCGCTTTACCTGTTCTGGGTCAACTTCGAGATAAACAGCGTAACTGGCAAGAAAGCCGAGTGCGTAGGTTTCACCGGGAAAGACGAGGTAGTTGTCGTCTTCAATCGCCTGCAAATGCCGAGACGTAATTTTGGTGTCGTCGGCCGCTTGCCTGATCGAGATACGTTTTTCTTCGCGGGTTTTTCTGAGTAGGGCGCCTGCAGTCATCGATTACTCCGTCGTCAGTGGGTTGTCGACAATCTTCGCGTTGTCGGGCTCTTTGAATTGAAAGAGTTTGGCGTCGATTGGCGGGTTGAGCTTAATATTGGCGAAGGTGAGCTCGACGCTGCGACCGCTTGGTGAAGAGGCGCGCATTTTGTGAATCAGGTATGAGTCGGTATGCACAAACAGGGTGATCTTGTCGTAACCGCCGGTGATTTCTTTCTCTTTGAGTTCGAGTATATAGAACTTACCACCCTCGACTTCGCGCGGCTGCTCTGGTTTGTCGAAGCGGTAGTGGTAGCGGCGAAAGAGGTTGCTGAGGCCCTCTGACGTGCCGGCTCCGTAGAGCGACTTGCCGTCCTTGTCTTTTGCTTTGAGGGGCTGTCTGCCGACTGCTCTGAGGCGCGCCACATAGACAAACAGCGTCTGCCCGTTGCTGACAATCAAGTCACCAGCAGGCTGGCTGAAAGTGAAGTTGAGTTTGCCGCCTTCGCCGTAGGTCGCGGTGCCCGAACTGACGCGGGTCTTGTTGGTGTCTTTGATGCTGAGCGTAAAGTCTGCCTGGTAACCTTTCAGCGTTTTGAATTTGCTCTGCATCTGCCGCGCGACGTCAGAGGGGTGCACAAAGCTGTCTGCCATTAGGCTGCCGGTCAGCAGCGCGCAGGCCAGAATTACTGGGGTATGAAACATTCTCTTCATAGTAGGTGGGGGGTCGCCGTATTGAAAAAAATGTTTGAGAAACAGGCTGTCAAACAATATCAACCCGCAGAATCAAAAGTGATTGACCGACAATCAGAGTGTACCGATGGCACCTAAGACATTATCATGAGCAACAAAACCTCTGCCGCGACTGCGGATCGCCGAAAGAAATTTCTCGGCCTCTCCCTCTGCCTTGTACTCTTCACTGCCGCGACTGCCGGCCAGATGGATGCCAACTCGAAGAAAGAAATTTCTGAAGAGGGGCTGACCGAGCTCTTTAATGCCGCACTCTTTCATGTAAGAAATGACTATGTCGACGATGTTTCGCGTCAGCAGTTGCTGTTTGGCGCAATTCGTGGCATGCTCGGCGCTCTCGACGATGCGCACACACGCTTCATGACGGCAGAAGAAACGACCGAGCTGCAGACAGAAATGCGCGGCAACTTCGGTGGTCTCGGTATTGAAATTTCACAGCGCGACAATGTGCTGACCGTTGTGTCCCCGATTGAAGATACTCCCGCAATGCGCGCAGGCATCAAGCCAGGCGATAAGATTATTGAAATCGACAAGAAGTCGACCCGCGATGTCTCGCTTTCCGATGCGGTAAAGCAGCTGCGTGGCAAGCCAGGCACCTCGGTTAACATCAGCGTGGTGCGCGAAGGTGAGGACGAAATGCTCTATTTCGATCTCGTGCGCGAAGTCATCAAGATTCAGGTTGTGACCTCACAGTACCTTGAAAAAGAAAAGCTCGGCTACGTGCGTCTCAAGCAGTTTAACCAAACAGCCACCGAAGATTTGGCAAAAGCTTTGGCGGATTTCAAAAAGAAAAAGGTCAAGGGCCTCATACTTGACCTGCGCTGGAACCCGGGCGGCTTACTCGACGCCGCGCACAGAATCAGCAATTTCTTCATAAAGTCGGGCGTCATTGTTTCAACACGCGGCCGTAAGAAAGAACTCGACCGTGTTTTTAATGCCGATCCGTCGGCGGCCATAGCTGCCGACCTGCCACTCATCATTCTCGCCAACGAGGGTTCTGCGTCTGCAAGTGAAATCGTTACCGGGGCAATCAAAGACCACAAGCGCGGCAAGTTTATCGGGGTCAAAACCTTCGGTAAAGGGTCTGTGCAGAATGTGATCAGCATGATGTACGGCACGTCGATGGCGCTGACAATACAGAAATACTACACGCCTTCGGGAGTATCTATCCACAAGAAGGGCATTGAACCCGATATCGCAGTGCCTGCCCTCGATTTCAACAAAGACGACCGTCGGCACTATAAAGAGATTAAAGAAAAAAAGATTCTTCAGGACTTCATAAAAGAGAACAAAGTCTATAACCCTGATGCCGTGAAGAAGTTCCAGAAATTGCTCGCCTCCAAAGGGCTGTCGCTTACTGACTATGCGGCTAAGCGCACCCTGAAAGACGAGTTGACCAAGGGTGACGTGCGCCCGACAATCGATCTGGAATTCGACGTGCAGCTGCAGCGTGCGATCGACGAGATGAAGAAAATCTAAGCAGACGTTGAAAAGTGTTTTTTGATTGACGATAAAAAACGTGTTAAGGATGCGTTTACTATAACCTAACCGGAGCGAATACAATGGAAATCAGCCAGAGAGAAAAAGACGCCATCACAATTCTAGACATTCAAGGTGAAATCGACCTTTACAATGCTCCGGAAATAAAAGACATTATTCAAAAATTGATCGAGGCGCAGAAATACAACGTCATCATCAATCTTGAGAAAGTATCCTATATCGACTCGTCGGGCATCGGTGCCCTCATTTCGAGTCTGTCGAACTTGAAAAAATACCAGGGTGGCTTGAAAATTATCAACGTATACGCCTCAGTAAAGAAAGTCTTCGAACTCACGAAACTCACGAGCTTTTTTGAAATATACGAATCCGAGGGCGAGGCCCTTGCGAAGTTCAAATAACCAGACGGTAGTTGGCTGAAGTATTAAGATTTTCCGGAGTTAAAATGACCCTATCTGCAAAAACCAATAAGATTTTCGGCGCGATACTGCTGAGCTGTGTCGCCGTGGTCGTCGGCTGCGGCGATCCAATTCCGATGGAAGAAATGGGAATCGCAAAGGTCGCGATTGCCCGCGCTGAAACAGTAAAAAGCGCAAAGTACTCAGAACAAAATTATCTGGGTGCACAAAAAGCACTGCTTGAGGCGCACAACCTGGTCGAGCAGGGCAAGATGAGCGACGCTAAAGAGAAGGCAATCGAATCAAAAAAACTTGCCGATGCAGCATACGATGAGTCAGCCCCCAAGCTCGCGCAAGACACGCGCTCAGAGGCCGAAGCTGCGATTCGCGCGGCAGAAGAGGCAAACGCTGAACAGTTCGCGACGGAAGAGCTCGGCGCTTCAAAGGCAAGCCTTGTTCAGGGCGATAAGTATTATGAATCTAAAGACTACCTGAGCTCATACCATCTTTTTGAAGAATCGCGTGAAAAAGCCAAGGCTGCGCTAACCGCTTCAGAGGCGCAGATCGAAGTTATGAAACGCGACCTGGCTGAGATCGACGAGACGATCGCCGCTGCAGAGCGCGCCGGCGCTGCCCAAAGCGCTCCCGATACCCTCAAAAAAGCGAAAGACGATGCGGGGCACGCCCGTGGTGATCTGGAAAACAAGCGCTTGAAATCTGCTTACGAAAAAATCCAGTTAGCTAAAGCTTCTTCAAAAGAGGCCCTCGCGCTGTCGCAGAAAGAAGCAGCGCGCAGCAAGCTTGCAAAGGCTGAAGCAGATGTGAAGGCTGCAGAGCGCAAACTCAACGATCTCAAGGCGCGTGCGAGCGACAAAAAGACAGCAAAGGCGCTTGAAGGCAATGAAGAAGCGCAGCAGGCATTCAAAACTGCGGATGAAAATCTAACGGCTGCAAAAGAAGCGCTTGCCGCTGCACGGGAAGCGAATAAGAACAAAGCATACGGCGAAGCGGCTACTCAGTCTGAAGAGGCAAGCCGCCTCGCAAAGATTCTGACCGATTCACTGCCTGAAACGGAAGTGCTGCTCGCGCAGGCGCGTGATCGTGCGGGCCTGGAAAATGATGCAAACGCTACCAATCGTAACGGTAGCGAAGAAACTACCGAAGAAAATTCAGAAGAAGCGACTGAAGAAAAAACCGAAGAAGAGATGGGCGCTGGCTGGAAAACGTACAAGGTCCGTTATATTCCTGAAAACCGCGACTGTCTGTGGAAAATCGCAGGTTACAAGAAAATCTATAACAATGCCCGCCTGTGGCCGAAGATCTACCGAGCAAACAAAGCGAAAATCAAGAACCCCGACCTGATTTACCCAGGCCAGGTCTTCAAAATACCCCCGAAGAAAAAATAAGGAGCTCTTGCCAGACCGCAGAAATTGTGGTCTGGCAGATTTGATCTAACCCAACCCTAATCAACCCCGTTTCAATTTTCAGGACTCTATAGATCCTGAGCCTTTAACAACCTATTCACAGGCCGCGTTGCGGCGATATTTCACACAGCAGAACAAAAGACCAGAGAGGAACAATGGCCCGTAAGAAATCACCAGACGAAGAAACAGCAGTTGCAGACGGCAACGAGAAAGTAAAATTTAAGCTGCGCCCGCGCAGAGATATTTCGGGCAACGGCGACGCGACCGACGATGCTGAAGAAACTGCACCGGCGCCTGCGACCGAGTCTGCACCCGCTGCGCGCCAGGGCGCGCACGTTTCCAATGTCTTGAACCCGAACGGGCGCAAGATGGAAATCAGCGAGTTCAAGAACAAGAACATGAATGAACTCGTCGAGATGGCGCTTTCACTCGGCGTCGAAAACCCGGCTGACCTGAAAAAGCCAGCGCTCATTTTCTCTATCCTGCAAAAACAATCGGACAATTCGGGCCAGGTCTACGCAGAAGGTGTGCTTGAAGTTATGCCCGACGGATATGGTTTCTTGCGGTCAGCGAGTTACAACTACCTTGCGGGGCCCGATGACATTTATGTTTCACCGGCGCAGATTCGCATGTTTGCTTTGCGCAAGGGTGACACGGTTTACGGCCAGATTCGTATGCCGCGTGACAACGAACGATTTTTCGCAATTCTGCGCGTCGATACGATCAACGGCGTTCCTTCGGGCGAGGCGATGCGCCGCGTGCATTTTGATAACCTGACGCCTCTTTACCCTGAAACGCAGCTGAAACTCGAAACGGGCGGCGAAAAACTTTCGATGCGCGTGGTTGATCTGGTTTCACCGATCGGCAAGGGCCAGCGTGGGCTGATTGTTGCACCGCCACGCACCGGCAAGACGATGCTAATGCAAGATATTGCGAACGCAATTTCTGTGAACCATCCAGAGGTGACGCTCATGGTGCTCTTGATTGACGAACGGCCCGAAGAAGTCACCGATATGGCGCGCAGCGTCAAGGGCGAGGTCATCGCTTCGACGTTTGACGAACCGGCAAACCGCCACGTGCAGGTAGCTGAGATGGTGATTGAGAAGGCTAAGCGCCTTGTGGAGCATAAACGTGACGTCGTTATTTTGCTCGATTCGATCACCAGGCTCGCCCGCGCTTATAACCAGGTGATTCCTTCATCGGGCAAGGTGCTCTCGGGTGGCGTTGATTCAAATGCACTGCACAAACCCAAACGCTTCTTCGGCGCCGCGAGAAATATCGAAGAGGGTGGTTCGCTGACGATTATCGCCACAGCGCTGGTTGATACCGGCAGTAAAATGGACGAAGTGATTTTTGAAGAATTCAAAGGTACCGGCAATATGGAGCTACACCTCGACCGTAAGCTTGTCGAGAAGCGAACCTTCCCGGCGATCGACATGAATCGGTCGGGCACGCGCCGCGAAGAGCTGCTGCTCGACAAAGAAGACGTTAACCGCATCTGGATTCTGCGCAAAGTCTTCGCACCGCTTTCAACGGTTGAAAGCATGGAACTACTGCTCGAAAAAATGCGCGGCACCAAGAGCAACAAGGCGTTTCTGGATAGTATGAAGACCGGTTAGCAATGCGCGAAAAATGCAACTCCTCGTCTGGCAAAAGCAGCGAAGCGCTTTAGCAGGCGTTTCCCACCGGGAACGCCGAGGCTTTTGCGGGACTTGCGTTTCTCACGTAGTGCGGTTGGCCTCATTTGTTCTTCCCATTGTCGTCTTCTCCCTTACTCTGACCACCTTCTGCGCACCTTCGCGCGATTCGGTACTCAGTGACGTCGAGCGCAACTACGCGAGCACCGGCTTTCTTGATCCGAATACGTTTCAGATTCGCTGCGTGCTCGGCGAAGGCGAATCGCGGCTCGCCGAGTGCCGCGAAAAGCTGGTTGTGGCGCTCCTCGATTACAAAGAACGCTATGACCGCGAAGCATTCGCGCGCCGTATGCATCAGGATTTTCTACCCT
The DNA here is from genome assembly GCA_942492915.1 of uncultured Leptospiraceae bacterium. Taxonomy (GTDB): domain Bacteria; phylum Spirochaetota; class Leptospiria; order Turneriellales; family Turneriellaceae; genus Turneriella. The sequence continues at coordinate 1,643,854 of OW818662.1, read as the reverse complement.
TTGTGAAACCCGCCGAAGCGCGCGATGCGGATCGTGAGCTGTGGCGTGGTTTTTTTACAGGCCTAATAGAGTCTAAAACCCGTATCGTATTTGAGGTCAGAACAGGCGACAAATATGAGGGTGTTTATCGTCTGCGCCTGCCCGATCTCATATATCGCGTGCAACGCGCGGCCTAAATCAGCCTTCGGCATGCCATTTTGGCCAAAGATAGCTGATCTTATCACAGGTTTTAACGCCGAGGCGTAAAGGGTAAGGCTGCAAAATGCCGATACTGATATGTGAGCCGTAGCGGCAAAAAACCAGCGGGAGGGGACGGGCAGAATCTCGTTACGATTCTCTTTGTTCTCGGCGTCATCGGTTGGGGCTTTTTTGCAATCGACCGGCTGACCGAACCTGCGACGACCCGAAAGTCCACGAAAATCCAAGGCCGCACAGGCGGCAGTGAATCGGGTTGGAAAAAAACTGCCCGGGACTGGCTGACGCAGAAGATCGGTACCAGCGGTACGGAAGCCAGGGTCGGTGATAAAAAATCGAGCATCTCGCGCAACGTGGCGTCAGACGAGGTGCCAATGGTCAGCGAACCGGGCGGCCTCAAGGCCGAGCTCAGTGAAGATACAGGGGCGACGCTCGTTGAGAGTCGCGAAGAGCCCGCCGCAGCGGAGATGACCGGAAAATTCTACTTTTATCGTTTGAACGCCAATGGGCAGCCGGTGCTCAGGGAAGTCGCCCGCCGGGTCTCGGGTAGCGGCGATTTGAAGGCGCGTTTGAACGATCTCATCAAAGGGCCATCATCAGCCGAACAAGAGAAAGACTATATTGACTCATTTATTCGCAAGCCGCGCATTCTCGCTGCGTCGGTTCAGGGCAAGTGTGGAGTGATCAACTTCGACGCAAACTTTGGCTCTGGAGTGAGTTATCCGACTTTACGTTTTCAAATACAGCAACTCTACCGCAATCTGGCGCTATGGAAAGGCGTCGAGTGCCTCGAAATCAAGGTCCAGGGCAAATATAGCCCTCACCTGGGTACAGACGGCCTTTATTTTCCGCGCCGCATCGATGCGGCCTGGCTCAAACAGAATCTCTGATAGTTCGTTGTAAACTGGGGTACCGGCCGATTGGGGCTAAAAACAGCCGTTCATTCTGAAATCCACCTGAGTTATTGAAATAAAAAAAAGAGGGCGAGGTTGTCTTTGGAAATTATATTAGCACTATAAAGGCGTGAGTGCTATCACTCGCGCCGGCAAGTGCAGCCGGACAACGAAACGGCGCGCTCGCCGAAGGAGCACTATGGCAGCAGAGAATATGACGATTAAGACGCGGGCAGTATACCAGAGCGCCATCACGAAGGCGCAGGAACTCGGTCACGCGGATATCACGCCAGAACACTTTATGGCGGCTCTCTTCAACGAGGGCGACGGTCTACCGGTGCAGGTATTGCATCGATTGAATATTGCACCCGAACAGGCGACTCAGCTTTTTGATACATACCTCGCCCGCTTGCCACGGGCGCAGGGCAACTTCGAGCCGGGCCAGAACCTCTCGGGCGATGCGCGCAAATTCATGCAGCTTGCCGAAAAAGAAATGTCGGGCCTCGGTGACCAATACCTGTCGCTCGAGCACCTTCTGCTGGCGTATACGAACGGAAACTTTGCTCTGAAAAAAGAACTGACTGCTCTCGGTCTCGATCGGGCAAAGCTCGCGAGTGTGCTCAAAGAATTGCGTGGCAGCCAGAAAGCCGATTCAGACAACCCTGAAGCGAAGTTCAACGCGCTGCAAAAATATGGCAAGAACCTGAACGAGCTGGCAAAAAGTGGCAAGCTCGACCCCGTCATTGGCCGCGACGAAGAAATTCGCCGCACGATTCAGATACTTTCGCGCCGAAACAAGAATAACCCGCTGCTCATCGGCGAGCCGGGAACGGGCAAAACGGCGATAGTTGAAGGCCTCGCAGGGCGGATCGTCACCGGTGACGTGCCTGAAATACTCAAAGACAAGACCGTCATCACACTCGACATGGGCTCTCTGATTGCCGGCGCAAAATACCGCGGTGAATTTGAAGAGCGCCTGAAGGCCGTGCTCGACGAGGTGCGCGCGAATCAAGACCGGTTGATACTTTTTATCGATGAGATTCATACGGTAGTCGGCGCGGGTGCGAACGAAGGATCTCTCGATGCGGCGAACATGCTTAAGCCTGCGCTCGCCCGCGGAGAAATTCACCTGATCGGCGCGACCACGCTCAAAGAATACCAGAAGCATATAGAAAAAGATTCGGCGCTCGAGCGTCGCTTTCAAAGCGTCTACGTTAACGAACCTACTGTAGAAGATGCTGTAACGATTCTGCGCGGTTTGCGCGACCGCTACGAGGTTCACCATGGTATTCGTATTACCGACGCGGCGATCGTCTCGGCAGCGTCGCTGTCGAATCGTTATATCACCGACAGATTTCTGCCCGATAAGGCTATCGACCTTATCGACGAGGCCTGCGCAAAACTGAAAATTGAGCGCAATTCGATGCCGCAAGAACTCGACGATCTCAACAGACGTATTATTGCGCTGACGATCGAAGAGACTGCCTTAAATCGCGAAAATGACAGCCTCAGCATGGAGCGCCTGAGCGCAGTACGAAAAGAACTGAGCGAGCTGAAAGAAGGGTTTCAGGCAATGAAAGTGAAGTTCGAGACGGAAAAAAAGGATCTCGGTCTCTCCACTGAAATCAAGGCCGAAATTGAAAAGGTAAAAACCGAAGAGGCCGCAGCAGAGCGCCGTGGTGATCTGAACAAGGTTGCAGAACTCAGATACGGCAAAATTCCTGAATTGCAGAAGAAGCTCGAAGCCGCGATACAGCAGGTGCGGGGCAAAAGTCCCGAACTGCGTTTGCTGAAAGAAGAGGTTACAGAAGAAGATATCGCCGAGATTGTCTCGCGCTGGACGGGAATACCCGTTTCGAAGATGCTTACCTCAGAGAAGACCAAACTGTTGAAGATAGAGCAGGTGCTGCACGAGCGCGTTGTCGGGCAAGAGAACGCGGTCGAAGCCATCGCGCATGCGATTCGTCGCAACCGCGCAGGTATTGCGGACGAAGATAAGCCCATCGGCAGTTTTCTTTTTCTCGGGCCCACTGGCGTCGGCAAGACCGAAACTGCAAAGGCACTCGCAGAATACCTGTTCGATGACGCTAAAGCGATGGTGCGCATCGACATGAGCGAATACATGGAAAAGCATTCGGTCGCAAAACTGATCGGTTCGCCCCCGGGCTATGTCGGCTACGACGAGGGCGGGCAACTGACCGAGAAGGTACGCCGTCGCCCTTACAGTGTGATACTGTTTGACGAGATCGAAAAGGCTCACCCTGACGTGTTTAACCTGTTCTTGCAGATTCTCGACGAAGGCCGCCTGACAGACGCTAAAGGGCGGCTCGTCAATTTCAGAAACACCATTCTGATCATGACCTCGAACCTGGGTTCTGAGCACCTTGCCAATTCGAGTCTCAACAGCGAAGAGCAAGAGGTGCGGGTGCTCGACGCGGTACGTGGATTTTTCAGGCCTGAGTTCTTAAACAGGCTCGATGCGATTATCCAGTTTCACCGGCTCGGCGCTAAGCATCTCGAACTGATTGCTGGCATTCAGATCGACAATGTCGTGAACAAGATTCGCGAACGGGGTATCGAGCTCGAGGTCGGCGCCGACGTACGCAAACTGATCATCGAACACGGGTTTGACGAAGAATACGGGGCGAGGCCAATGAAACGGGCGATCGAAACGTTGCTCTTGAATCCGCTGGCGACCACGTTGCTTGAGGGCAAGGCCGAGCAGGGCAAGAAGCTGGTTGCCCACCGCAAGCTCGACACGGTAGAGTTTAAGTAAGCGAGGTTATGCCTCGCCTCAACGGGGCAGAACTGAACCGTCGTCGGCGATCGTAATCTTGCTACGCGGAAAATCCGCCTCGGTTAGTTCGCGCATCAGGCGGATAGTCTTGCCCGAAGCATCATAGCGCGGCAGAGATTTTTCGGGCATGTGCATCGGAGTAATTTTTCCCGAGACGAATTTGCCTTCGCTGTCGATATCGATCTGGAGCACGAGCGTCAGCCCGGTTTTGCCGCGCGACGAGAGCGCGCCGTAGCCGATAAAGTTGCCGAGAGAATAGACGATCAGCCGGTTCTTATAGAGCTCGAGCGCGCGCACCACGTGCGGCCCGTGCCCGAGAATCAGATCGGCACCCGCGTCGATTGCCGCGTGGGCGAAGAGGGGTAGGTTGCCCCGGTTCTCCCCAAAGAAAATTTCAGTCTCTTTTTTGGTGTGTAAGAATTTTTCGCCCTCACCGCCCCAGTGGCATGAGATGACGACGATGTCGGCATTCGCACGGGCCTTTTTGACGAGTGCGCGCATTTCGTCCAGATCGATAATGTAGTTGTGTTTGCGAAAGTAGCTGAATGCGATGAAGGCGATCTTGTGCCCCTGCGCTTGTGTGTAGGCGATCTGGCCCTTGCGGCCTACGCCGACAATGCCGGCCCCTTTGAGATTCTGCATGGTGTCGTCAAAACCCCGCGCGCCGAAATCGCCCGAATGGTTATTTGCGGTGCTGAGCACGTCGAAGCCGGCACGTTTCAGAACTTTCGCCGTTGCTGGCGGAGTGCGAAAGGCAAAGACGTGTTTGCTGCTGGTGTTCTTGCTCGTGTGCGGGTAGTCGGTCAGCGTGCTTTCAAAATTGCCGAAAAGAATGTCGGCGCCGTCCAGTTGCTTCTGAATAGGTGAAAAGATGTCTTCGTAGGGGTTTGCCGGAACGCGCTTTTCGGGGTAGAGCGTACCCGGCACAATATCACCCACGGCTTTGATGGTGATCGTCTTATTTCCGTTTTTTGCCGGAATTTGGGTGGCGCAGAGGCCGAGCGCTGCGATTATTGAAATGTATCTCATGATCAATCCTGATGCTTTTTGAACTCACTCTGCACGCAATCGGCCAGGCGCTTCAGGCCCGAGCCGTCGAGCGCTGTAAGCAGATTCGCATCTGCCGACAAACGGTCACAGAGGTCTTGAGAAAGTTGTCTATGGTATTCACTCACCGGGTAAAGCTGAACATCTTTGCCGGCATACAATGCCTCGAAGAGGGTCTGGCCGAAATAGACAGCGGGTCGTTTGGCTGCCATGAGCTGTTGCAAGAAGGCTTTCGGTGCAAGAGTGCCCGAGACCGGCAGAAAATCCGCATACGCCTCTGCGGCCTGGCGCGACTCGTGCAGTCGGATGCGGGCGAGGTGGGTCTGCTGCGGAAAACGGCTGAGCTCGGGCGTGAGCAGAATATCGCCAAGGGAGTTTCGGTAGCTAACGCCCGTCATATCGAGGTGCGGCAGAATGTCGATCGCCAGGTCGGCTGCCGTTCGTGCTTTGCCGCGGTTGTCGATCGCAATGCGGGTGAAAGCTGAGGCCTGGCTGATCGGATTAAAATCGGTATCGCGGCGATCAAGCAGGCAGACCGCAACATCAACAGGCATTTCGAGAGTCGCTCCGGGTGGCGCGGTGGTGTGCACTGCAGTAATTTGCCTGCGCTTCAGCTCGAGCGCGAGGTGGCGCATGCGCACAGCGTGGCCGTTGCCAAAATCTTTTGGGTCACCCGTGATTATCAGCACGCACTTCATTGCAGGTTATAGCCGAAAAAGAAACTGAGTTGAATCTGTTCTGAAATCATATCCCTTGCCAGATCGATGCCGAGAGCGGGAATCGTAATTTCTTTGAGGTACATGCGCATCCCGGCACCAGGCCCCCAAAACAGAGTAGCATTCTGGCGATCGCGGGCGAAGGCGCCGCCGTCGACAAACACCAGCGCCGCGAACGTGGCCCACGGAAACGAAAACAGGGCATACTGGTAATTGATCGCCCCGACTGAAAAACGATCGGCAGGCACAAGCAGCGCCGGCAGCGTGCGCGTTCCCTGCCAGCCGCCGAGGCGTTGTTCGAGAGGTTCTGGATATTCGGACCACTGGAATGAAAACAGCACAGAAATAAACTGGCTGCTGAAGATACGGCGGTGCCAGGCAGAGGCAGATGAGATGACATGCAGTTTTTCGCCTTCGACGGCGAAACCCTGTTCGACGTCAAAGGTCGATTCAAACCCGCGCTGAAACCAGGCTTCAGGTGCGACGCCCGCGTATCTGAAGCGCGCGCCAAGGTTGGCATTCTTCGCCGATTGAACCGCCGAATTTTCAAGAACGCGCGCCGAGCGAAAGCCGGCGAGCACGCCTGCATAAAAATGATTGCGCGTCTCGTATCCGGTTGCGGTCTGCACGTCGTTGCGCATCAGCGTGTAATTGCGCGTTATCGTGCCAGCCGGCGTGGCATCTTCAAGAAAAACGCGCCCGGTCAGATAGCGAACGGTTGTGGAAATGCGGCTATAACCTATGTGAGGGTCGGTGTAACCGGCCAGCGCCTGCCAGCCACGGTTTGACACCAGACCACCCAAAACCGCGCCTTTGTTCTGCCCGAAAAGATTTGATTCGACCAGAAAGGCGCCGCCGATTTCAGTATCGCGGTATTTGACGTATACGGGTATCGGGTAGAGACTCCATTTTTCTTTTACGGAAATTTGCAGATGGCAACGGCTGGCGCACGCTGAACCTGAATCCAGTTCGGTGAGCGCCACCGTCTGTTCAGAGAAGATGCGCAGCCGCGCTATTTCATTGAGGATCTTCTGCGTATCCAGGTCTTCGGCGCTGTCACCTTCACGCACCGGCACAAATTGCAGTACCACTCGTGCATCGGTGCGCGAAAGGCCTGACACAGAAATTTTTACCACAGTACGTTTGAAATCTACCTTTTGAGGTGTCACAACTTCAGCGTGAACACGGGTCACTGCACTCACGAAGAGATAAATGACCGCCCGATGCCGCGCGTTCACGCGTGGTGTGCCAGCGCCTTGCGCATGCGGCGCGTGAAGTACTCGCGGTTCAGCCAGTCGATGCCCGATGCAACTTTTTCCCGATTGGGGGCCTGCGAACGGAATTGGCGCACGAGGTAGAGAATCTCTTCGGCCGATGCCGATTTTAATTCGTGCCCAAGATCGGTGTCGTGCAGAAACTCGTGCATACCCTGCGATGGGTGCGCGAGTACCGGAATACCTGATTTTAACGCCGCGAGCGCGAGGTGATCGATCTCGCGTGCCTCACCGAGTATAAATGCTTTGGCACCGCCGAGGTAATACGCCTTTTCAGAAATACCAATCTTGCCCGTGTAGAAGATGTTGTCGGGTTTCAATTCTTTGAGCAGCTTGTCGGGCTTCTCTTCGCCGAGTATCACCAGCTTGTCAGAAATACAGGCAAAGAGATGGACGAGTGCCGGCAGATCGGTTGCGTCCGCTGCCAGAAAATATTCGGCTTCGGCATTCGAGTCGGGAAAAAAAAGATCGCTGTCGACCAGAGGGTACGCGAGCGGTATTTTCCGGCGCGTCAGCGCGGCGAGCGTGCCCTGAAGTGCGAAGTTGGCCGCAATAGTGAGATTTATGCCCGCACTGTATTCGAGGTCAATCTCTTGTTGGCGTAACAGTTCAGCCGTTTTAGTTGCATTCAGAGATTCGATGTCTGCGCGCCAGAGAAAGGGCAGCAGGTCGTGCTGGTAGGCCACGATGCGGGTGGAAGAGTCAACCTCGCGGCGAAGGTGTTTGAGGTAACCCCGGGTATTCAGAAGAATGAGGTCATAATCGTCGATCGGCACGAGAGCCTGTGCTGACATGAGTTCGTCCAGATTCTCGAAGGCACGTCTGCTGACGCGCGAAGCGTAAAACTCGACATGCCGGTTGCGCAAAGTCTGCGGAACGGTTCGCTCGAAGTTCTTGAGAAACCCGACGTCTGCCTGCGGATACATGTCGAGCAGCGCGAAGAATGACGGGTTGAGCATGTCATTCTCGGCGTACCAATCTTGCAGCAATAATACCCGTGGTTCAGGCACGAAGGTATCGCCGCTGTGGCGCACCACGGCCGTAAAGCTATTACCCCCTAAACGCGTGCATATCCGTTTCAAAAAAGTAGTCGCTGTGACTCAGTTTTTGTCAATGAGCGCACACACGGTCGCTCTGGCCTGATTTCTGCATTTTTGTGCATAAATCCGGGTCGGTGAAATCGACTTGAGGAGACAAAATGGCAAACGAACACGCAGATTACAAACCGGGACTCGATGGCGTCATCGCCTGTATTACGAAACTTTCATTGCTCGATGAAGAAAAAGAGCAGATTGTTGTTCGAGGGTACGACCTGATCGAACTTATTCAGAAAACATCTTATATCAAAGTTGCGTACTTGCTGATCTATAATAAATTTCCGTCTGACGCCGAAGCGAAGGCTTTCGAGCAAAAACTCATGGATCAGGCTGACATCCCGAACGAGATGTACGAGATTTTCAAGCTTCTGCCGAAGAAAACGCAGGCGATGGATTCGCTCCGCACCGGTATCTCGATTCTTGGCGGTTACGAAGACCCTGATTTCCTGATGGATACCACTACCAAAACAAACGAAGAGAAAGCGCTCAGAATTCTCGCGAAAGCGCCGACGATTGCGGTGAACAGCTACCGCGCAATCAACGGACTACCGTTCGTGAAACCAGACAAGAGCATGGGTTACTCTGAGAACTTTGTTCACATGATCAAAGGTTCGAAGCCGACTGCTGTCGAAACCGATACACTCGACAAGATTCTGACCACCTACATCGAACACGAAATGCCCAATTCGACATTTGCAGTGCGCGTCGTGAGTTCAACCCTTTCGGACATTTACGGCTCTTGCGCTGCTGCGGTTGCTTCGCTCAAAGGGCCTCTGCACGGCGGCGCAAACGAAGCGGCAATGCAGATGTTTCTTGAAGTCAACAAGACCGGCGGTCCTTCGACTGCTGAAGCGTACATCATGGGTAAACTCACCCGCAAAGACAAAATCATGGGCTTTGGCCACCGTGTTTACATGAAGAAGTACGATCCGCGCGCATTTCTCATGAAAGACTACATTCCGAAGCTGGTCGACCAGCGCCCTGACGGCAAAGACCTCTATTCAATCTACCAGACTATTGAGAAGACTATGGCGCGCGAGAAGGGGCTTTACCCTAACGCAGACTATCCGATCGCGCTGCTCTATTATCTGATCAACGTACCGATCGACCTGTACACACCGATCTTTCTCTGCTCGCGCCTTGCTGGCCTTGTGTCGCACCATATCGAACAGCACGAGAACAACCGTCTGTTCCGTCCGCGTGTGATCTACGAGGGAGCACGCGATCTGCATCCGCCCGTATAAGATTTAGAATTCTCTTGGTGCGCTATGCGCACAAAAAGAATTCAATCTAATGAACAGGCTCACTCAGCTATTTCCCCTGATCGCCGGCTGCGCAAGCGCCGGCGCACTTTTTTATCCACCTGCATTTATCTGGTTCGGCCCACTCCATATCAAGATCGCGCTCGCGCTGATTATGTTTTTCACAGGCCTGAGCCTCACCCCGGCTGACTTCAGGCGCGTTGCACGCAAACCCTGGCAGGTCGGTATCGGCTTTGTTTTGCAATACACGATCATGCCAGCGCTGGGTTATTCGGTGGCGCTTGCCTATGAACTCCCGGCAGAAATTGCAGCCGGCCTTATTCTCGTCGCGTGTTGCCCCGGGGGCACGGCCTCGAATGTGATCACTTTTCTCGCCAGGGCGGATGTTCCCCTTTCTGTCACGATGACGGCTGTTTCGACCATCGCCGCAGCCGTTCTGACGCCTGCGCTCTCGGCGTGGCTCATCGGCGCGCGCATACCCGTCGATGCGCTTGCCATGACCCGCGATACAGCGATCATCATTTTATTACCCATCGGTCTGGCATTGGTTGCAAAGCGCATATTCCCATTCGCGGCAAAAAAGCTCGAACGTTCGGCAAACTTTCTCGCAGTCATCGCGATCACGCTGATCGTCGCTTCGATAATCGGCAGCTCGCGCGAATCGATTCTGTCGGGAGGATCAAGAATAGTCGCCGCAGTTTTTACGCTGCACACATGTGGCTTCTTTTTAGGTTACCTGTTCTCGCGACTTCTGCGCGTTCCCGAGGTGCAGTCACGGACGATTTCGATTGAAGTTGGCATGCAGAATTCGGGCCTCGGCGTCGTGCTCGCGATGAAACATTTAAATGCACTGGCAGCTGTCCCGTGTGCCGTTTCATCGCTCATGCACAGCCTGATCGGCAGCCTGCTCGCTGCATGGTTTTCGCGAAAAAGGCCATCTTTGCCTGAGGAAACCTCTGGTTGATTCGCTTCACAATGCGTGACGCGCTGTCTCGGCGCCCTATAACGCCCGTATCAGTGTCTCTAGAGACCTGAGAAGCGCAACATGGCACGCCACCGCAACGCAGTCAAGAAAGAGATGCTGCATAACCGTTACAGCCGGCAAGACCTGTTGGCCCGTTTGGCACCGGTGAAGCGCCGCACGCTGTCTTTCTATCGCTACCTGCGCATCGACGACCCAAAAATGCTGCGTGACGAGCTCTACCGGCAATGGACTGAGATGGGGGTGCTGGGACGCATTTATCTGGCGCGTGAAGGTATTAATGCGCAACTGGCGGTGCCCGAAGAGCACCTCCAGAGCTTCTGCGAAAGTCTGGAAGCGCGATCCGGCTTTGAGAAGATGCGCTTTAATCCAGGGGTTGAAGACGACGGAAACTCCTTTATAAAACTAACCATCAAGGTGAAACAATACATCGTCAACGATGGGCTCGGTGACTTTACGATCGACGAAAAAGTTGCCGCTCCGCACCTGAATCCTCTCGAATTCAACAAGGCGCTCGAAGAACCCGGGACGATCGTGGTCGATATGCGAAACCACTACGAATCTGAAGTTGGTCGGTTCGAAGAGGCGATCTGCCCCGATGTACCGACTTTTCGCGAAGAATTGCCTCTGGTCGCAGAGATGCTCAAAGATAAGAAAGACGAAAAGATTCTGATCTACTGCACCGGCGGCATCCGCTGCGAAAAAGCGGGGGCGTACCTGAGAAAGCAGGGCTATCGCAACGTCTTCCAGCTCGAAGGCGGCGTTATCAACTATGCGCACGCTGTGAAGAAAGAGCAGTTGCCGTCAAAATTCAAGGGTAAGAATTTCGTGTTCGATGAACGCCTGGGTGAACGTATCACAGACGATGTACTGGCGAAGTGCCATATATGCGGCAATCAGAGCGACCGCCAGCTGAATTGCGCCAACGAAGGCTGTCATGTGCTCATGGTGCAGTGCGAAAAATGCGGCAAGAGACTGGGAGATTGCTGTAGCAAAGAATGCCACCGCGTCAGCCAGTTACCCTACGAAGAACGCCGCGCGCTGCGCAAGGCTGATATGAGCCTGAAGACCAAAGCCTGGTTCAGCAAGAAGATCAGGTTAAGGCCGGCCGTCGTGGCAGACGCTACATCGCATTCAGATCGTTGAGCAGCGTTCGCGTAAAGCTGCCGATAAACCGGCGAATATCATCCTGAACATGTTCATTCGGCCGAAACTTTTTCACCCAGATTTTCATACCAATGCGGATGAAGCGGTTTTCAAGAAATTCGGTCGAGGCCGATGCATGCAGTAGAGCCTGCCCGCTTCGTTTTTTCCAGGCGATTTCTGCGCGACTTCCTTCGCCTTTATTGGCTTTGTATAGAGTCTCGCTGAAGCTATTCATCAGAGTCTGCAGATCTGAGGGAATCGACAGGTCAATCAGCCAGGTCGGCAATACTCCGAACAGGGCACCCGAAACTTTACCCTGCGGCATGTGCGTCAGCTTTGCAAAGAACGAAAGAGTTTCGGGGTTTGTCGTGTAGCGCATGTAAGCGCCGATATTTCCCGTATTGATTTTCAGGCCATAGACGTTGACAAACAGATTGAACGCCAGATAAAACTTACGGTCGTTGGTGCCGCTGAACGCTATGGCGTCGGCAAAGGCTGGTGTCTGATCTTTGTTCATTGGCAGAATTTTTCCGTCGCGCGTATTGAAGGCGAGGTAAAATTCTTCGGTCTGTGCATTGATCACAAAAGAAGAGAGGCTGCGGCCCTGCGTATCGCTCGTATAAACCTGAAGAACAAAGAGATTCCTGATTTCTTTGAGAAACTTCTTTAACCGGGGAAAATCCGCTTCGAGCGCATTCATTCTGAAACGGCCGCGAAGCGTAATTTCAGTATAGTTTTTGCCCCCGCTCGAGCGCAGGTTGCCGACACTCTTGAGTTCAATATACCTGCAGAACAGCGACGCGGCCTGCGGCAGGTCTGCCGCTGCCTGATCAACCACCGGGCGCATCGCGCCCGTAATTTCGGGGCAGAGCGTCGATGCCGGTGCGCGCAGGGTTTTCAGATTATCTGCATCCACGACGCGCAGTATACTCTCGAAAAGATGCGCCATTGCCTGTGCGTCAAATTTTTTCAGCGCGGCATCAAAATCGAGTTGTGCCGTGTAGGTTCGTTTACCCTCGATGTCGTTCTGCCGCATGCGATACTCTGCGCGTGCATTGCCCAGCGCAGAATAATCAGGAGCTTCATGCCCCAGAGCGACCTGATACGCAGAGCCAACATTTTTGCCGACCAGCGCGACGCTGCGAAAACCACCGGTGCCTGCTTTCATATAAGGGCTTTCGTAAATTCGCGCAAAGTCGAAGTCTTCGAGCGCGTCGTTCATGAAGCTGAAGAAGCGCGTCGCCCCCTGGTCGTACTGCAGCTTTTCGCTCATCAGGTGCAGCACGGTCACCAGGTCGCGCGCGAGCGGCACGCCCGAATTTCCAGGGCCCAGCGACCTTACAGAATCTTTGAATGTGACCGGGTTGGCCGAAGAGAGCAGGGCAGCAAAAAACAGAGTGAACGTGGCGCGGCTTAATTTCATGTTGGGTACGGGGGCCCGTGGCCGCCGGGCGGAAAGCAAAAAAGCGCCCGCAAATCGCGCCGCGCGAGGCCGGGAGAAAACGGAAAAAGTCTTGACGGCAAGTGAGAACTATTCTCATTAGCTCATGGCGGAGGGCTCAAACACATGATTATCTGCTCATGCGCAAATATCAACGATCGCAAGGTGAAGCAGGCGCTCAGCGCCGGTGCGCGCACACTCAGCGACGTGCAGGCACAGCTCGGGGTCTCGATGGGCTGTGGCAGCTGCCGCGATGCCGTACAAGACGAAATATCGCGATTTTATGCGGCTAAGTCTGAAGCTTCGTCATTTTATCCCAACGATCTGGCGCCGACAGCCTGAGTCGATTTTCCCTTGTCCCGCATTCTGATCTGCCCCCTCTGGCTGCGGTATGCTCTATTCTTTTAAAGATTCATCTCCCGTTGTTGACCCGAGCGCGTTTGTCGCTGCAGGGGCTGTGGTTTTAGGTGATGTGCATATCGGCGCGCGAAGCTCAATCTGGTACAACTGCGTGGTTCGCGGTGACGTGCATTCCATTCGTATCGGTTGCGATACCAATATTCAGGATTCCAGCGTCGTGCACGTGACCGGCGGCAGGTTTGCCACCACAATCGGCGCTCGGGTTACGATCGGCCACCGCGTGCTGCTGCACGGCTGCACACTTCAAGACGACTGTTTTATTGGCATGGGGGCGACGCTGCTAGACGATTCAGTAGTTGAGCCATTTGGTTTTGTGGCCGCCGGCGCGCTCGTGCCTCCGGGGTTTGTCGTCAAGGGCGGTTGGCTTGCACTGGGCTCGCCGGCTAAACTGGTGCGCGAAATTCGTGACGAAGAGCGGGCGATGATCGAGCGCACGTGGCGCGGCTACGTGACGCATGCCGTCGCGCACCGCGAAGCCGTGAGGGAAATCAAATGAAGATCTATTCGCTCAACCGCGAACAACTTGTGCGCGCCAGCCTCACTGAAACGTGGAAATATTTTTCAAATCCCAATAACCTGAAGCACATTACGCCATCAGAGCTCGGTTTTCGGGTGCTGACCAAAGATTTACCCGAAGAAATTTATCCCGGCCTCTTTATCGAGTACAAGGTTTCTCCGCTGCTGCGTATTCCGGTCACCTGGGTGACCGAAATCACGCATGTCGAACACCAATTCATGTTTGCCGATGAGCAACGTATTGGCCCGTACCGCATCTGGTCGCACAAACATTTCTTCAGAAAAGAAGGCAAATTTACGCACATGACCGATCGCGTCGACTACGCTCTGCCACCGGTGCCGCTGCAAGGCTTTGTGAATAGAATGATTGTAGAGAGAAAGTTAGATCAGATCTTTGAGTTTCGCCGCGCAGCCGTGATTAAGATTTTCTTATGATTTCTCAGTCACCGCAGCCGACCGAGAAGTCATGAGTCCCAGCTTTTCGATCACCATCTTCATGTCGTTCCAGACGTCGCGTTTGTGCTGAGTTTCTGAAGCATCGCCCCCGTTTCTTAGCAAAAAGCTCGGGTGGTATGTCGGCATCACCGCGATGCCGTGGTAGTCATGCCATTTACCACGCATCTTCGTGATCCCTTCAGCCGTTTTCAGCAAAAAACGTGTAGCAGGATTTCCCAGCGTCACAATCACTTCAGGCCGTATGAGTTCAATCTGCCGTGCCAGATACGGTGAACATGCCGCAACCTCAGCCGGCTCGGGGGGACGGTCACGTGTGCCGAGGCCATCGACAGTGGGACGGCATTTGACAACATTGGCAATATAGACATCTGCGCGCTTCAGTTTAAGACCGTTTTCGATAATACGCGTTAGTAGCTGCCCGGCCCGCCCGACAAATGGTCTGCCGCTCGCATCTTCATCGCGTCCAGGCCCTTCGCCGATGAACATCAATCTCGCTTTTTCGTTGCCTTCGCCAAAGACCACCATGTGGCGGGTCTTGGCGAGGGAGCATTTCGTGCAGGCGAGCGCTTCTCGTCTGGCGTCGTCGAGCGTCATAGGTTTACTTTTTCTGCGGCGGTTCGCCGGTCACGCGCAGACCTTTGAAATCGAGAGTCAGATAGTCGTTCGAGCGTGAGTGTTCGATGCGCAATTTTTGCGGGTAGGCCCGGGTCTTGAAAAGTGTGCCGATCTGAAAGACCAGTATCTCGCCGCGCAGTTTGTCACGATAAAAAATTTTGCGCAGCTTATTTTCGTTGAAGTACAGCGCTGCTTCGTAGCTATCGTTGGTGGCCCTGACCTGTGTATCGCCACCCGGAGTCGAAAGGTAAGTGCTCGCCGGTGCCATAGCATCGGTGGGCACAAAGCCTCGCATCAGCGGTTCAAAGAAGCGTACCGGAAACGACCTGCCAAAAAGCTCAACCCACTGGTAGTCTTTGCGCGCGATCGATTCACGCTTATTGCGCGCGTGGTCTTTGAGTGTCACCGTTGCCTCGCCGATTTCGAGCGTCAGCAGCGGAGAGAGAAAAACCGCGTCGGTGAGCTTCAGCGTGAGCGAAGCAGGGGTCGCAGACATCTCGCCTTCGTAATAGAGTTCTTGATTATCGACTTTCCCCTTCAGAGTAAAAGACACCTTGAGAGTCTTGTAAGCCGGGTAGGTCGCTGTCAGCCCACGCCGAAAGGCCTCGACTTCTTGGTCTGAGAGGCTGTCGGCTGCGCCTGCAGCGCTGGTTTTGACCGCCGCGTTACCGCCGCAGCCCAACAGAAGCGCAAGCCAGACCGCGCAGAGAGGCTTCATCCACACCCTCTGCGCCTTGCGAAGAACTGGCAAATCAGCTGTGGTGCGACAATTCACGGAACATGAATTCAGCACAGGCGTCAGATTCGGCGAGCACTTTTTGCATGTTTTCCAGTTCTTTGTCGGTCGGCGCGCTGAAGGGAATCGTGCGGTTGCGTTCTTTCAGCCACTCGCGCAGGCTCTTGCTGCCTGCATCTTTTTTCATCGCCTTGATGACGTCGAGCGTGTGCTCGTGAGCGAGTTTGCGAAAGGTCTTGTCGGCCGCGGTGACGTGTATCGCTTCCCAGATTTCTTCTTCACGCTCAGCATCCATAAGTACATCGAGAATAGTCGGCTTCTGGTCGAGAGCGATATCGAGAAGTTTGCCAGCGAATTCACTCATCATAGGCTGGTTTGTCTTGTTGTTCACGAAGTCGGTCGCAATTTTGGTGATGGAATCCATGAAGGGCATCAGAAAGCCTTTGATCATTTTTTCATCCACAACTTTGTTGAGATCGCCTACGAGGGGTAACTTGATACTTTTTGTGAAGCCGGTGATCGAGTCGTGCACGACATTCAGAAAAAGCTCTTTGACCGCTTTCTGGTTCATGATCTCGCGAATCGTCTCAGGTGGAAAGTCGACCGGGCGCTGAGCCACGACCTTCCATTTGTCGATCGTCGCCTGTTCGAAAATATCGCGGCCTGTTCGGCCATTTTTGACGATGATGTCCTGCGACTTCGGGCGAATATCGCGCACGATTGCCTCAAGTGCATGCCGCCATTCGCTCTCGCCGTTGCGGTCGGGTGAAATCTGTTCGGCTATTTCAAGCCACTCGGTAATAGGTTTGTCGAGTATTTCGTCGTGCAGTTTTTGCATCGTTTCGAGGCCCGCCTTGCGAAACTCGGGGCTGAGCGCCCGTTTTTTGTATGCCTCTTTAAACTCGCTAAAATCCTTGTATTTCATTTGTGCTCCTCGTTTTTTTTACCTTGTTTGTTTTCGGTTTCCAGTTTTTTGATCTGTGCGTTGATGTATGCAGTGTCGAGCGGCTCAGAGGCCTTTTTGATATCCGCAATGGTCTTGTTGTAATATTCGAGTGCAGTGACGCGGTTGTTCAGTTTGAAGTGCACTTCGGCCAGGTGAAAGAAAATTACCGGGTCTGTGAAATTCTTCTTTTGAGCAAATGATGCGGCAACCGTCAGCTGTTCGAGCGCCTCGCGGTAGTTGCCGAGTTTGAATTGAATCCAGCCGAAGGTGTCAAGGTAGGCTTCATTTTCCGGGTCGTCTTCGAGTGCGCGCAGCACCAGTTGGTTGGCGTCTTCAAGATTCATATTGCGCAGTGAATAGATGTACCCTAGATAGTTAAGGTACGTCGGGTTGTAAGGGTCAAGTTCAATGGTTTTTTTCAGACGTGTTTCTGCCGCCGGAAAGTTGTTCGTCTTTTCGAGCGCCATGCCCGAGTAGAAGTAATAGTTGGCTGGCGCTACCTTTTTCTTCCCTTTCACTTCGGTAATATCGATCGCCTTGTCAAAAAACGCAGCTGCGACTTTGTATTGTGAAGCGTCTTTGTCGGCGTAATGGTTGCGAATGATGCCTTTGACAAAGTAGGCGGTCGCGTACTCTTTTTCAATCGCTATTGCGAGATCGGCCATACGGTCGGCGTCGCCGACACTGTTCTTCATATTGACAAGCGTCCATGCCTGGTTAACGCGCGTCTGGTATAGCTGGTTCTTTGCTTCGCGTACACGTTTCTCAACCTGTGCCAACCGCTGCGCATTTGTTTTGACTTTCGGGTTCGCCAGCATAGTGTCATACCATACCTGCAGCTGCATAATCGTGCGCGCAGCGAGCTCGTGGTAGGTAACGGCGACGCTGCGTTCTTGTGTGCTTTCAAGCGTCGACGCATGCGTAATATACAACTCTACGAAATCTATTGCGAGCTGTTCGATAGCCGCATCAATCTCTGCGTCGGCGCTGAGGTTCTGCCGCGCCATCGGGAATTTTTCGCGAAATTTCAGTTCTTCTGCCTGACGGTTCAGAAAATCGAGCGTGACGTGTGCGTATTCGCGCGCGAGTTCAAAGGCGCTCAGGCGCTGCGCAATCACCACAATTGCAAAAGCTTCGTTGCGCGCTTCGGTATGCTGGTTGCGTTTGGTGTAGATACGAAAACGACCGAGGCGTGCGCTCAGCCGGTTTTGGTTTGAGCCGAGTATTGCGTCGTATGCTTTCAGAGCTTCGTTGTCTTTGCCCAGCAGCTGCTGCTCGATGCCCTCGAGAATTCCGGGTTTTTCATTCTTGCGCAATTTGCGAAATGCTTTCAGATGGCCGAGCGCCCGCGGGTCATCGAGAATAAAATATGTTTCGGCGAGTGATTCGTGCGCCTGCGCAAAATCGGGCTGCCGCTTCACGAGTTCTTCATGCGTTGCAGCAGAAAGGCGAAACTGGCCTGTAATCTTCTGCAGTTCACCGATGATCAGCAGGTAGCGAGCATTGTCGGGGTCGAGTTCGTTCAGGCGCTTGAAATACTGCAGCGACTTGGCGAAGTTGTCTTGTTGGTAATAGTAATTACCGAGAAAATAAAGTGATTGCGCGAGCATCTCGCCGTTGCCGGTGCCTTTCTGCACGGCAATAATGAGCCGTTTGTGGTACGTCGCCGCCTGGCGGGTGTCATTCTTCTGCTGGTAAATATACGCCATGACCTGAAGCGCGCGTTCGTTGAGCGGGTCGTTCTTCAAGATCATCAGCAAAACACGCGCGGCATCATCGAGTTTGTTCTGTTTGAGATAAATTTCAGAAAGCAGCTGCAGAGAATAGACACCGTTCGGGTCGGCCTTAACTCCGCGCTCAAGGTAGAGCGTCGCGCTTGCCATATCGCCGCTCGAGAGCGCAATGCGCGCCAGGTAGCGCAGGGCGACCTCGCTTTCGCCTTTGATCTTCAGGTATTCTTCAAAGGCTTTGGCCGCCGCCACTGGCTTTTCGCCGTAGAAAGCCGCGAACCCCTGGCTGAGCTTGAGGCTTGCCTCTTTTTCGGCTCTTTCATCGAGGGCATTGGCGGCGCTGAATGCTGCCAACAGCAGCAGGGCGGATAGAGAAAGGTGTCGGAACATGCGTCCGGGTTTGGTTACGTACGCATACTTAGCGGCAAGCCTTTTATGGGGCGTCTTTACGCATCGCGTAAAAGTGCGGTCTTAGCGGGTGATCAGTTTCTGGCCAGACCTCAGGCGAACGCGTTCTGCCTCAGTTTTTCTTACCGTGACCGTGTTTGGGTCGCCGTCGCTGATGAAGAAGATTTCTTTTTTAGTCGTGGCCTGTTTGAATAGCCTTGCGAGCGTCTTTTCATTTCCGTGCAGGCGACGTATGTGGTAGGTATCGAATTTCACATCGTAAACAGAATGGCTGAGGCCATTCGAATAGTCAAAGATCATCTCGTGCCGGTATTTGTGTCCATTATAAACACCCGAACGCAGTCGCGGTTCGTCTTCTTTCGGGGGAAAAATCCCGTAAGGCAGCGCGAACGCATACACCGGATAGTCTTTCAGGTATTTCTGTATTTCATACGTGCCAACGCCCAACTGTTCTTCGATCTTGTGGCGGTACTTCTTCAGATTGGCATGCCACAGCGTATGTGACCCGATCTCGAAACCCTTGCTGTGCAGGTATTTCATTTTCTTACCAATCAGTTCAGTCTGGCCAAAGAAGTTATTCGGGTAGGCCGCCTTGGGTAGTACGAAAAAAACTCCGCGCAGCGGAAAGTCGGGGTTCTTTTTCTGAAAGCGGTCCATAATTTCTACCGCGCAGCCGGGTGACAGTGAACCATCCGCGTCATACTTGAAATGCGTTTCAGACGAATCGTCGTAAGTGATGAGCACGGGAATTTTACCTCTGGGGGTAGTGATTTTGCCAGTGCGGAGTTCAGAGAGCGAGACGGGGTAAAAGCCGTGTTTCTTCAGCAGCACCAGGTCGCTTGCATAGCCTTCGCGGCTGCGGGTATATTCGGTGTTCTCATCGGCTATCTTGTGGTACGTCAAAATCGGAATTTTGCCGAGCTCGTTGGGGGGCAGTGTACCTGTAACGGCGTTTGATACCTTAGGTGCTTCTGCGGTGGCTGATTCGCCAGAGCAGAAGAGGTAAGAGCAGGTGATGCCGACGAGCAAAAGAATTTGCTGAAACTTCATGCGGCCAGAGCCGGCAACCCAGACAGGTTGAAATGCGTAATGCCTGGGGCTGCGAGGCCAATAAAAAACCCGCTCGTGAGAGCGGGTTTTGAAGTTGCGCGTCTGCGGCCCCGTGGCCGCAGACCCCTAAGTTGGCAGCTTGAGGCTGCCAACCAGGTCAATTCATCGGCGTAACTTTCTGAACGTTCGCGACTGGCACGCGAACCTGACCATCAACAGTTTGGATAGTCATTTCAGCACCTTGCTGGTTGAAGTAACCTACGTACTCTTTACCATTTTTGGTCTGAATTTTCGCGATACGGCCGTATTTAGCCTTGATATCGGCGAGTGTCAGTTTTTTCACTTCTGGTTTCGCTGCTTCTGTAAGTGATGCAGAAGTTGTTTCGCCTGTAGCGTATTTTTCAACTGATTCTGGCACCACAACTTTGCCGCTGGCCGGAGCGATTTCAACAGTGTTCATCGCCTGCAGGCTTGTTTTTTCGCCTTCAGTGATTTCAGCTGGCTTAGATACGGTTTTCGCATCTACGTCAACTTTCTGGCCTGCTTCGACAACAGTCGCCTGAGCCATTTCTTCTTTGATTGACTCAGTTGTCTGGCCTTCAGTTGCCTTGATGACCGCAACTTTACCTTCGAGCAGTTTAATCTGAGTTGTCTTGCCGTTGCCGACAGTCAGCTCAAACGATGTACCACGCACACCCGCGACAGCGGTTGGCGTTTTGATTGAGTACTCAGACTGGCCTTTTGCAATTTTGCTGAACGATGCACCGCTAGACTGTGAAAGTTCGATCACGGGCTTGCCGGCTTCGTTTTTGCTCAGGTTTGCAATAGACAGCACTGAGTTTGCCTTCAGAGTGATTGAAGCTGAGCTTGAAAACTGCAGAACTGCCATTGAGTTGTTTTTCACTTCAATAGTAGCATCTTTGCTCACGGTTTGGCCGAGAGTTGCAGGTTTTCCGCTTACCAGTACGTCACCTTTGACATAGGTAAACTTCGCTGAGTCAAGACTCGTTTGGTCTTTCTTTTCGCCGCATCCGATTGCCACCAGGGCCACGACTGCGGTTGAAATTATGAGATTTCGCATATGTTTAAATCCTCCTACCAGATTCTTTACGTCTCAACAGTATCTTACAGCTTCGACCCGAAGTGTCCAGAAAAAAAAGCAATTTTTCCCCCGACGCATCGAGGCTATCTGCCTGGGGGGCGGCCCGACAGCCATTTTTTGCCCTCTTTAATATGGATGGCGGGGTAATCGCCGGGCAAGTCGGCCCAGCGAATGCTGCGGCCGGTTCAGGTGCCGTAATGCTTGCCGATAGCGTGGCGCATTATCGATTTAATGGTGCGATGCAAAATGCAAGTGCTCCGCTTGCGCCAGACCCGCAGAAAAAGCCGCCGGGTCACAACGGGATCTCCTTGAAAATCATCGAACCACCGAATCGGCAGCAGGTGACAGCCGCGATTGCGGGCCTGCAGCATGAAATGCGAGCCGGTCGCTCGTATTTAGTAAACTATTGTTCACAGACAGATGTCGAAGTGGCAACGCTACCGGCTGCTCTCTTTGCTGAATCCACCGCACCCTTTACCGTCTGGCTCGAAAACGAATTCATCAGTTTCTCACCTGAGGCGTTTATCGCGATCAACGGCAATAGCGTGAGCACGAACCCGATGAAGGGCACCGGTGGCGACGCCGACCAGCTGCTCGCCGACGCGAAAGAGCAGGCCGAGCATGCGACGGTCGTCGACCTGCTGCGCAGCGACCTAAGCCAGGTGGCGAGCGGTGTGCGTGTGACAGACTACCGCTACCTGACGCGCATCGACCGCAGTACCGGGCCGCTCTACCAGACGAGCACCCGCATCTCGGGTACGATGCCCGACAACTGGCGCGCCACGATGGGCGAATGGTTGCCCCGGCTACTGCCCGCAGGCTCGATCAGCGGCGCGCCTAAACAAGAGACGGTCGGGCTGATTCGTGAGTTCGAAACTGAACCGCGTGGATTTTTCACCGGCATCGCTGTTCTGTTCGACGGTGAAAATCTGCAGAGTGCCGTGCTGATTCGGTATCTCGATCTTTCGGGGCCGCAACTGAAGTTTCGCAGCGGCGCGGGCATCACTATCTACAGCGACCCCGTTGCCGAATACGACGAAATTATCAGCAAGGTATATATTCCCCTATGAAACAATTTATCGAATCGGTGAGGATCCATAACGCCGAGGCGTTCTTGATCGAATTGCACCAACGGCGCTTCGACCTCACGCGCCTTGCCCACTTTGGCATTTTGCCTGCCGTCGATCTCGGGCATGCGATCGAAAAGTTTGTGGCGGCGCAAACCGACAAAGCGCGTATCGGTCTGCAAAAGCTTCGCTTAACGTACAGCTCGCAGATTGAAAAGATGGAGGTAGAACCATACACGAGGCGTCAGGTTGCTGCCGTTGCCCTTGTCGAAGCACCGGGGCTGGACTACCGCTACAAATATGCCGACCGCAGCGCTTTAGACGCGTTGCGCGCCTCGTTACCGGCCGGCGTCGAGCCCATGCTCGTTCAAGACGGACTCGTAACCGACGGCATCTACGCCAACCTCTGCTTTTTCGACGGTGGCAGATGGCTCACCCCCGATCGCCCGCTGCTCGAAGGCGTCGCGCGCGCCGCAGCGATTGCTGCGGGCGAAATAACACCCGCAAAGATAACGACGCGCGATGTGGAGCAGGGCAGATACACGAAGATTCGGCTGATTAATTGTATGAATCTTCTTAAAGAGGCCAATGACATTCCATTGTAGAGACGCCCTTCATGGGCGTCTCCAAATAAGATTCGCACGCACCGCTTTACTCGCTGATTCATGATTGCGGGTAATCCAAGAGACGCTCTTAAAGGGCGTCTCTACAGATGAAAAAACAAACATTTGACATTGTTGTGCTTGGCGCCGGCCCTGCAGGGGCGGCGAGCGCGCTGTTTCTGGCAGAGGCGGGCTTTCGCGTTGCGCTCGTCGAGCAGCGCGAGTTTGCGAAGGCCGGGCCTTCGTGGGTGAACGGGGTGCACCCCGAGGGTTTTGCGAAGGTGGGCCTTGCTGCGCCACAGGGTGATGAGGTTGAGCTCGCCGATTTTCCCGTTTCGTTCTTTTCAGAAAATTTTGCAGAGCGCCTCGATGTGTCCGCGAGCGGCTTTACGAATGTGCGCATGCGGCCGTTTGTCGACCGACTTCAGCGTTCTGCATTTGCCGCAGGTGTCACGGGTTTTGGCAATGCGCGCGTCGCGAACTTTGAATTCCAGGACGATCGACCGGTAGCACTGCGCCTTGAGGTGCGCGAAGCCGCAGAGGCCGGGGGAATTATTGAAATCGGTGCGCAACTTTTCGTCGACGCGACCGGCCTTGCGGTGGCGCTCACAGGGCGGGTGCCTGCCTTTATTGCGGACGTTGGCGAGACAGATGATTCTGATTACTGCACTGCGCTGCAGCAGAACTGCCACGTCAAAGACCGCGCCGGGGCCTCCCGCTTTCTTAGCGAGCTTGGCGTTAAACCGGGAACCCTCATCAGCATTCTCGGCACGCAGGGTGGTTATTCGACGCTGAGCATTCAGCTTTCTCCCGACCTCACAGAGGTGGGCATTCTCGCAGGTTCAATTAAAGATGCGCGATTTCTCACGGGTACGCAGATGGTGAAGAAATTCATAGCCGGACACCCCTGGGTGGGTGAGAAAATCCACAGCGGCGGGGGTACAATTCCGCTGCGGCATCCGCTGCATGCGCTGTCGGCTCCCGGCGTTGCGGTTGTCGGTAATGCGGCTAACCAGGTGTTCTCGGTGCACGGCAGCGGAGTGATGCCGTCGATTCAGGCGGCGCGGCTTTTGGCCGATGCAGTTCGGGGCGCGGCAGACCCCGGTGATGCAGCAGTGCTGTGGCGCTACACGGCCACGTTTCAAAAGAGTCTCGGGGCAATGCTCGCGAGCTACAACGTGTTTCGCCGATTTTCGCAGAACCTGACATCCTCAGAGATCGCGAAAATGTTTCGGTATGGCCTCATGAACGAAGCGATGATGCTTGCGGGCATCAGGCAGGTGATGCCAGAGGGGTCGCTCACGAGTGCGCTCAGTATTCTCGCGACCGGCGTGCGCGACCCGGTCTTTGCGGCAAACCTCGTGCGGTCGCTTGCACGCATGCCGCTCGTCTATCTGCACTATCAGAATTTTCCCGAAGTCCCTGACAGAAAGAAATTCGCCGGCTGGGTTACGTATGCGAAGACGCTCGCTGTCTGACCGCATAACCTGCTTAACACGGTGAATTGCTGTGGTAACCTGACGCCTATGGAATTCGTCTATGTTCTCGCGGCGCTGGTTTTGGGGCTCGCGCTGGGTTTTGTGATGGGCAGGCTCGCTGGCAAGAATTCAACCGTCGCGGCCCTCACCGAAAATCGCCTTCTGAAAGAGTCACTCGCCAAGACCGAAGCGGCGCAGGCAGCGCTCGGGCAGCAGATTCAAAACGAATTCAAAAATATCGCCAACGACGTGCTGGTGCACGGTTCGCGCCAGGTGCAAGAAGATGCGCAAAAACAGCTGACGACGCTTTTGTCTCCGCTGCAGAATAAATTAGGCGAGTTTCAGAACCGCCTCGAACAGACCGCGACCGCGCAGGGGCGCGACAGCGCGGCGCTCAAAGAACAGATTCGTTCGCTCACCGATCTGAACAAAAACGTGAGCGACGAAGCGCGCCGGCTCGCCGATGCGCTCAAAGGCGACGCGAAGTCGCGCGGCAACTGGGGTGAAATGGTGCTCGAGCGTCTGCTCGAAGTCGCGGGCCTCATCAAAGGGACGCACTATGAGACGCAGGTGTCGCTTAAAGGCGAAGGTGCGGATTTCAGACCTGACGTGATCGTACGCCTGCCAGACCAGAAAGACATGGTGATCGATTCAAAGGTGTCGCTCGTGCACTACGAGCAGATGTTTGGCGCTGCAAACGAAGAGGCGCGCGCGGCACTGCGCAAAGAGCACCTTGCCCGGCTCAAAAAACACATCGATGACCTGGGTAAAAAGAACTACAGCGGTCTCGAAGGCGTGAACAGCATCGATCTTGTGTTCATGTTTGTGCCGATCGAAGGTGCGTTTCTCGAAGCAGTTAATGCCGATGAGCAGCTCTATGACTATGCGTTTAGAAAAAATGTCGTGATACTGACGCCCGGCACGCTGCTTGTGACGTTGCGGCTTGTAGCGCAGATGTGGCAGCAAGATAACCAGAACAAAAATGCATTCAAGATCGCGACTGAAGGGGGCAAACTGTACGATAAGTTTGTCGGTTTCGTCGAAGACATCCAGCGGCTCGGCAGCCAGATGGAAACCACGCGCAAGACCTATGACGAGGCGGTAAAAAAGTTGAATACCGGGCCAGGTAACCTGGTCACGCAGAGCGAAAAGCTGCGCGAACTGGGCGCCAAGGCCAAAAAAAAGCTCGCGATCACCTCTGACGACGAGGGCGCAGACTGATTTTTTTTCCCATTTGAAGGCCGAATCTCTCTTTAACGCTTTTCAAAATGTAGGGGGCATTCAAGCTCGTTCACCCGATTTGCAATAGCCTCTGAAAAAAACCGATAGCCGACAGAGAGGGGTGTTCAGCCTCCGTTCGGTTTTTTTCAAAGGGTATGGCCGTCAAAAAAATCGAATGGGAGCAGACTCTCGCGCGCAGACTCGCACTAATCTGCGTGATCGGCGGTTCTGCGAGCTGGCTCTTCAGAGTAGCGCGCCAGGGTTTTGTGCCCGATTTTCTCTCGATACATCTGCTGGCCTTTATCTTGGCTCTCGCGGTGATGCTTATCGGCAGAGCAGGCTATCGGCTCATTTCCATTACTCTCATTGTGAATATGGGAATCATCGGCCTGCAGGTCTCGTGGGGCTTGCCCGAGCCGCGAACGGGCCCTTTGCTGGTGCTGATCGCCGGCGTCGCCCTTGCCGCTGCATATTACCGCTTTCGTGTGGCCTTTGCGCTGACCCTGCTGGCCGCGGCCGGGCTACTCTTTATCGGCTACAGCGTTGAAGAGCGTCATCCGGGTAAGATTATTTCGCTGCCGCCGGGCATCACACCGTTCTCAAACTTCGCGAGTGTCGCGATCGGGTTTGCCTCGGTGAGTACCCTGATTGCGGCCGTGATTGCGCATGTCGTCAACACGCTTGAACGCAGTCTCAGGCACACGCGCATTTTGCTGATGGCCGCGCGCAACCAGAAAACCGAGCTTGAGGCAAAAGAGCGCCTGCTGAAACTGTTTACCGAACTTGCCTCTGACTATGTTTACCAGATCGATCTCAAAGAGCCTAACATGGTGCCGCAGGTTTTCGCTGGTTCATTCGAACGAATTACCGGGTACCTGCCCGAAGAACTGGTGCGAAAAGGCGGCTGGATGTCGATAGTACACGCAGACGATCGCGCCAATTTGCAGCGGCATATGCCTTCGCTGCTCGATGGCGAAGAAACGATCACCGAATACCGAATACATGCGGCGAATGGCAATGTGGTCTGGTTGCGCGACCATGTAAGGCCGGTGCGAGACGCCGATACGGGAGTCGTGACGATGCTACTCGGCGCGGTACACGATGTCACAGAACGGCGCCAGGCTGAAGAACAGGTTGAAAACCTTGCGTTTTACGATCCTCTCACTTCGTTGCCCAACCGCCGCCTGTTGCTCGATCGCCTCGAACAGGCGCTTGCGCTGAGCGCCCGAACGGGCCTTCGCGGTGCGCTGCTTTTTATCGACCTTGATCATTTTAAGAATCTGAACGATACGAAAGGTCATGAGGCCGGCGACCAGCTGCTGGTGCAGCAGTCGCGTCGTTTAAAAATTTGCGTGCGCGAAGGCGATACGGTGGCACGGCTCGGCGGCGACGAGTTCATCATTATTCTGGGTGAACTTTCTGCGGACGAAGAAACCGCCGCCGAAGAGGTCACTGAACTCACGCGGCGCATTTTGCGTGCGCTGAGCCTGCCGGTAGCCCTCTCGTACCGGCAAATGACTGATTACGAAAACACCTGCAGCATCGGGGTGACCATGTTCCTGGGCCACGAGACGAGCGTCGATGAACTCTTGCGCCGGGCCGACATGGCAATGTATCAGGCAAAGGCAGATGGCCGAAATACATTCCGCTTTTTTGATCCCGAGATGCAGCATCTGCTGTCTGAGCGGCTGAAGCTTGAAGACGATTTGAAACACGCGCTGCTGCAGAGCCAGTTTGTACTCTACCTTCAGCCTCAGGTCGCCGAAGGTGAAGTGCTCGTCGGCGCAGAGGTGTTGTTGCGCTGGCAACATCCCGAAAAGGGAATTGTTTCGCCGCTCGATTTTATACCCGCTGCCGAACGCACCGGACTCATCGTTGAGATCGGCGCATGGGTGATAGACCGTTCGTGCGAACTTCTCGCCGGTTGGGCAGGCCAGCCGCAATCGGCTCAGCTGACGCTTGCGGTAAATGTGAGTGCGCGCCAGTTTCATCAGCCCGATTTTGCGGGGCAGATTGCATCGTCGCTCAAACGGTTCGGCGTCGCGCCTTCGCGCCTCAAACTTGAACTTACAGAATCGCTCGCGCTCGAAAACGTCGAAGACACGGCAGCGCGTATGCGTGAACTTCGCGAGATGGGCGTACATCTTTCGCTAGATGACTTCGGCACAGGGCAGTCGTCGCTTTCGTATCTGAAACAACTGCCGCTCAGCCAGCTCAAAGTCGATCAGTCGTTTGTGCGCGATATATCGACCGACCCGAACGACGCGGTGCTCGTCAAAACGATTATTGGCATGGCGCACAACCTCAGGCTCGAGGTGATCGCAGAAGGCGTGGAAACCGATGAGCAGCGCAGCTTCTTGTACGAGAACGGCTGCAAGTTTTATCAGGGTTATCTTTTCAGCCCGCCGCTGCCGGTCGCGACGTTCGAATCCAAGTATTTACGCAGGTGAAACCGTCGCCGGCACCGGATAGCGCTGCGGCCGATTGGCGGTTGCCGCCGTAGCACGTGTCGTGGTCATGCCGTGTTCATGGCTACTCCCCGCGAAACTGCCGGCCCGGCGCTGCAACTCAGTGAAATTCGCGCCGAACTCGACCGCACCGCAGCAGAAATCGGGGTCGACAGCCAGAAATTGCAGCTCACTTTCGAGCGCAGCGACTTCAATCTGCGGTGCGAAGTCGACGAGGTCTCTGATTCATTGCTGATCGATACGATTGCGATCGCCAAACGCCATCTCGAGAACTGGCGCATACACACTTTCGAAAAATCTTTTCTCTCGATACAGGCGCTCAACGACAATCTGTTCGCGACCGAAGGGTTGCTCGACAAGATCAAAATTCGTATCTCTGGCCTCTACGGTGAAAAAACGCTCGAGATCACCAAAAAGGGCGCGTTGGTTCATGCGGAGCTTTCCCTGATCAGCGCCGTTTTGCGCCGTGCGCTCGGCCGGGTTTCGGGCAAAGACGTCTTGGCGCAGCTGGCAGACATGGGCTGCCACATCTACAGACCGCAGGATAAAATCGGCGGTATCGCGGCATTCTCGCGCCTGACGGAGAAACTGCGTGAAACAGTCATTCTGCCGCTCAAAAACCCTGAAGTCTATGACCGCATCGCGCGCGAAACACGCAGCGAATTTTCTCTCAACCGCCCGCGTGCCGTGCTTTTTGCCGGGCCACCGGGTACGGGCAAAACCACGATGGCGCGGCATGTCGGCAAAGAAGCGGGGCTTGTTGTCGTGCACGTACCGCTTGAAAATATTCTCTCAGCGTATTACGGCGAATCGACAAAGCGGCTGGCTGTCATCTTTGACGCTGCCACCACGACGCGCGAACCGCTGATACTTTTTCTCGATGAGATCGATGCACTCGCGCCCTCGCGTAACGAAAAACTGTTTGAGGCTTCGCGCCGGTTGCTTTCAGTATTGCTCAGAAAAATTGACGGTCTTGAAACTCAGAACAATATCATAACCGTTGGTGCGACGAACCGGCCGCAAGATCTCGACAGTGCGCTCTTGTCGCGTTTCGACACAATTCTCGAATTTAACGAACCGCAAGAAGATGACATTCGCGAGCTGGTAAGGTTTTACGCAAAACAGCTTTCTGCAGAAGATAATCGCCGCCTGGCGCAGCAGTTGGCCGGCCTTTCGGTGCGCGCAATTCGTGACGTGTGCCTGCGCGCCGAAAGGCAGCTCGCACGCGAACAGATTGAGAAGTCCGATAGCCGAACATCGGCACCAACGCTTGAATATTACGTGCGCACCCTGGCAGAATATCAACTCGGCCGGCCGGTCGAATAGCTACGGTTACAGGCTCAGACGCGCGTCTCTGCGATTTCGGCGAAGGCGAGAGGTAGCATCTGCACGATATCAGAAGCCAGCATACCGCGGTCAGTTCCGCTTCTTTGAGTCCATAGGTGCGCGGTGAGCGCGTGCAGGTACACCCCGCAGCAGGCCGCGTCGAGTGGCTCGAGCGCAGCAGACAGTGCACAAATAATTCCTGTCAGAACGTCACCCGAACCTGCCGTTGCGAGCGCCGCATTCGCCCAGGGTGAAACGAAGGTTCGGCCATCAGTACCGGCAATGAGCGTATGCGCACCTTTAAGTACGACGACCGCATTGTACTTGTTAGCCGCGAGCCGAACTGTGGCATAACGATCGCGTTCAACTTCAGCAGCGGTGCAATCGAGCAGGCGGGCCATTTCACCGGCGTGTGGCGTTAAGATACGAGGGCCGGTGGCTGGCGAGGCACCTGCGAGGTTGGTCAACGCGTCGGCATCGAGGGTAAGCGCGACAGGGCAGTCGTGCCAGAGCGAGTGCGTGATTTTCTGAGCCATTTCGCTTAGGCCAAAACCCGGGCCGACAGCCACAGCTTGCCGCTTCTGTGTGAGCGCCAAAATATCTGTAAGGCTCATCGCTGCATCCAGGCTGCTGACCATTACCTCGTCGCTCGCGCGCTCGAGTATAGCCGCAGCTTCTCTCCATGTGGCGACGGTTGCGAGTCCTGTTCCGGTTCTGAGCGCCGCAACGGCTGCGAGGTGCGCTGCCCCGGTCTTGCCTTCTGAGCCCGCGAACAGCAGCACATCGCCCGAGCGGTGTTTGTAGGTTCCAGGCAGCCGGGGTTGAAGGTGGGCGGCCACATGGCCTGCGGTAAGAACTTCAGCTGCAAAAGAAGTTTCGGCAAGAAGTTTTGCATCTGCGAAGCCAATTTTTGCCACGGAGATCAATCCGCACACTTCGCTGCCCCGCGGGGTGAGTAATCCCGGTTTTGCGTGGGCAAAAGAGATGGTGTGTGTCGCTTTGACCGCTGCGCCGAGAATTTCGCCCGTGTCGGCGTCAAGGCCGCTCGGCAGATCGAGCGCCAATCGAAAGCCCGGCGACCTGTTCATTGCGGCAATGATCTGCTGCGTCGCCGCGTCGACAGGCCGGCTGAGGCCGGTACCAAATACCGCATCGACGACGAGATTTGCCTGGCGCACTGCTTCAGTGAATTCTGGCAGGTTAGAATCGCGTAAAAATGAAACCGGTTGGCCGGTGGCGAGCAGCGCCTCGAAGTGAACTTTTGCGTCACCGGCGATCTTATCACTTTCACCAGCCACAAAAACTTCGACCTGTAATTCGCGCACACCAAAGGAATTCAGGTGGCGCGCCAGCACGAAACCATCGCCGCCGTTATTACCCGTACCGCAGACGACGACGGCCTTTAACCGGACTTTGCCCGTACCTGAGAGCAGGCGCCCTGCCAGCTCGGCGGCGCTTCGCCCGGCATTCTCCATAAGTAAAATGCCGGGCAATTTGAAATCACTGATCGCCCTTGCGTCGTAGGCGCGCATCTGCGCCCGACTGAGCACGAACTGCCCCAGCTCAGCTAACCCTGTGTTTTCGCATCCCTTCGCCTCAGGCAGCATATTCTGAGCCGGGTTGGCTTTCTGCCTCAAAAGTGAAAGTAATTGCGGATTTTTCCCCAGGTACGTAAGGGTAGCGCGCGGTCGTTTTTCGCTTTATGCCGTAATGCCAAAAACAATTCTGAGTACAGATGAAGATCAAACTCAAAGTCTGGCGCCAGAAGAACAAAGACGACAAGGGCAAGTTTCACAACTACCAGCTCGATAACGTCAACGAGCATATGTCGTTTCTCGAAATGCTCGACGTGCTCAACGAAGACCTGACGCATAAAGGCGAAGAGCCGGTGGCATTCAGCCACGACTGCCGCGAAGGCATTTGCGGCTCATGCGGCGTCGTGATCGACGGCAAGCCACACGGGCCCGAACGCGGCACGGCCACCTGCCAGTTGCACATGCGCAAGTTCAAAGACGGCGACGCTCTTACGGTCGAACCATGGCGCGCCAAAGCATTTCCCGTCCTCAAAGACCTTGTGGTTGATCGATCCGCTTTTGACCGTATTCAACAAGCAGGGGGATATGTCACCGTAAACACGGGCAGCGCACCTGAAGCGAACCTCACCCCGATACCCAAACCGATCGCCGACGAAGCGTTTCTCGCAGCGGCATGCATCGGCTGCGGTGCCTGCGTCGCTGCGTGCAAAAATGCATCTGCAATGCTTTTCGTCGCCGCAAAAGTTTCGCATCTGGCGCTGCTGCCCCAGGGCAAACAAGAACGCGCTGAACGTGTGCGCAAGATGGTCGCTGCGATGGACGCAGAAGGTTTTGGCAACTGCACGAATACGGGCGCCTGCGAAGCCGAATGCCCTAAAGAAATTTCAATCTCTCACATCGCGCGCATGAACCGCGAATACGCGAGCGCAGAACTCGTGAGCCCTTACTGATATGCACCACGTGCTGAACGTGCTGGCCCGGGCCGTGCTGCTTGCCGGGGTGATTTCGATGACTCAGGCCTGCAGCAAAACACCGAAAAACAAGGCAGAAGCTATGCAAAACGTGAAAGATAAGATGCGCAAAGAGACGAATCCCCTCGCTGTTATTGAAACGAGCATGGGGACCATCACGGTAGAACTGTACCGCCACGCGGCGCCAAAAACGGTAGAAAATTTTGTGACGCTGGCGCGGGGCGAAAAAGAATTCACAGATACCGACGGCAAACCAGCCAAACGCCCTTATTTCGACGGGCTCATCTTTCACCGGGTGATTCCAAATTTTATGATTCAGGGTGGCGACATCAAGGGTAACGGAACCGGTGGCCCAGGCTACCAGTTTGCCGACGAGATCAATGCCAAAGCGCTGGGCCTGGACAAAGTCAAAGTTTCTTCTTCACCAATGGCGATGCAAGAAGTTGGGCAGGTCGCACGTACCGAAGTTTTCAAGAAGCTTAACATCAAGAGCCAGCAAGACCTGACCGCAAAGCAGAAAGAGGCCGAAGCAATGTTTCAGGCCGAGCAGGCCAGATGGAAAGACAAAACGATGGAAGAGCTTTTTGTCGCGCGCGGCATCACGTACACACCGGGCCTCGAATCTGAATCGAATACCAAAGGTTCACTCTCCATGGCCAACGCCGGCCCGAACACGAATGGCAGCCAGTTCTTCGTCAGCGTCGCCGACAATGTTTACCTCGATGGCAAACATACTGTTTTTGGACGAGTACTATCAGGCCTCGATATCGCTGAAAAAATCACGCAGGTTGAACGCGACCAGCAAGACAGACCCAAAACCAGTGTCGTGATGAAAAAAGTCACGATTCTCGAAAATTGAACAAGACACTGAGAATCGGCATTCTCGGCGCCGGTGGCTTCACCGGTCAAGAACTGATAAGCATTCTTAGCAGGCATTCGGCAGCCAGTCTGTCTTACCTCACGTCGACCGAGTATGCGGGCAAGAAGCTGGCGGATGTTTTTCCTGCATTGGTTACACCTTCTTCTAGAGACCTGGTCTTCACCGCACATCCGCAGCAGCTCAGCGATGTGCCGCCGCTCGATGCAATCTTTCTGGCGACGCCCGACGAAGTTTCGCTCAAATGGGCGCCGCAGTTTGTGCAGAGCGGGGTAAAAGTTATCGATATCGCGGGCGCGTTCAGGCTCAAGAATAAGGCGGATTTCAAAGAGTACTACGGTCTCGACCACAACGCGCCCGAAGCGCTTTCAGCGGCAGTTTACGGTATGCCTGAAACGGGGCGCGAAGCCATCAAGCAGGCAAATCTTGTGGCGAATCCGGGGTGTTACCCGACCGCGGCGCTGTTACCGCTCTTTGTCTACCGTGACCTGATCGATTTTACGAAACCTTTGATTATCGATGCGAAGAGCGGCACGTCCGGGGCAGGCGGGCGCAAAGAAAAAGACGGGCTCGGCTATTCGACCGTTTACGAGAATTTTCGCAGCTACAAGACGGCATCTCACCAGCATGCCCCTGAAATTGCGCAGCAGCTCGCGCAATTTGCAGGCAGACCGGTGAGCCTGCGGTTCACCCCCTATTTGTTGCCGATGTACCGGGGCATATTGTCGACCGCATACGTGACCCCAAAAACGGGCGTCACGCCCGCTGATTTTTTGACTGCAGCAAGCCAGGTGAAAGAAACATTTCTGCGCTTTCGCGCGAGTGTCGACCTGGTCGAACTTAGGGCTGTTCAGAACACGAATTTTTGCGACTATTCACACCATTTTGACGAAAAGACAGGCATCGTGGAAATTATTTCCGCGATTGACAACCTGATGAAGGGGGCCGCGGGTCAGGCAGTGCAGAATATGAACCTGATGTTCGGTCTCGAAGAAACCATGGGAGTATACTGAATTGGCGC
Source organism: uncultured Leptospiraceae bacterium (assembly GCA_942492915.1). Lineage (GTDB taxonomy): Bacteria > Spirochaetota > Leptospiria > Turneriellales > Turneriellaceae > Turneriella. Next base: position 1,610,459 of record OW818662.1, on the reverse strand, counting down.
AAAAAGAAAAGCAGATTAAGACATTGTTCCTGGTGCGGCACGCAAAGGCCGAGCCACAGGATACCAAAAAGAACGATCATGATCGCCGCCTGGTTGACAAAGGCGTGCGGCACGCAGAGAAAATGGCAGGTATGGTAGCCACTTTTCGTTTTCCGCCTGAACAGATCTATTCTTCATCTGCAGCGCGCGCCAAAGAAACGGCAGAGATTTTCGCAAAAGAACTGAAACTTGAAAGTGGTCTGCAATTTGAAGATGAGCTGTATTCATCATCCGCGCAGGCATACCTTCAGCGGATACAGAAAACCGACGACGATACCAATGCTGTGATGCTGGTCGGGCATAATCCCGTGCTGGAAGATCTGCTCGTGATGCTCACCTCCAGGTCGCCTTTTCATTGCAAAATGCCGACGTGTGGCATCGCAATCGTCCATTTTCACGTGACTCTGTGGTCAGAGATCAGACCTGCGACTGGTATTTTGCGGTCGCTTTTTTATCCCAAGCTGTTTCTTGATTGAACGCTCAGCCGACGATTAAGACCGAACGACTGACGAAATCGTGCAGCGCCTGCTTGCGTGAACTGAACGCACTCATGATGTAGCCTATCATGAATGTCATGCGGCTGATGATTTTGGCGAAATAGCGCACAGTAGCCTCTTCGAAGGTGAGGGCGCGCTTTTCGTCGCGATGGTAGACGCGAATACCCAGGGCAAGTTTTCCCAGGCTGCCTTGCAGCGAAGAACTTTCCATTAAAGCGAAATAAATCCAGGTGAGCCAAATATCCAGAAAAAAGAGACATCCCCCTGTGATGGCAAAAATCAGAGTGTGGTGGTCTCTCACGTCGAAGAGATAGAGGGTTGCGTAAACGATCAGGCCCAGCGCACCGTAAACAAGCGCACGGCCGACAGTGAGCACAATTTGGTCGAGAATCGCCGCAACGAAGCGACGCCAAAAGCCGGCGTAAAGAGTTGAAGTCATGTTTGATTATCGGAGCGACAGCTTACCCGCTACAGCAGTTTCATGATAAGCAGGCAAAGCCGAATCGGGTAAAAAAGAATTGCAGGCCACGGTACGCTCTGCCACATACCTTATGCAACCCATTATGATTCGCGGGGCGGGGCTCATCGGCTCGCAGGTCGCGGAAAAGCTCGCACGAAAAAATATTCCTGTCATCATTATTTCCCGTAATCCGGCACGCTTCAGGCCGCGCGAGGGTTTTACGGTCATCGAGCGATCAGACCTGACGGCGCAGGTGACCGCACTGGAACAGGTTTCTGCGGTCATCAACCTCGAGGGCAAGAGTATCGCCGCAGGCATTTGGACAAAAAAGCTGAAACAAGAGATTCTGAAAAGCCGCATTGAATCTGTCGGGCATCTGCAGGCGCTGGTCAAAAAAGCGAATAACCCGCAGCTGAAAATTTTGCAGGCATCGGCGACGGGTTATTACGGCGACAGAGGGACAGATATTCTCACAGAAACTTCTGAACCCGGTTCGGGCTACCTGAGCGACACCTGCGTCGAATGGGAGTCAGCGGCAATCAAAGCCTTCAAAAGCGAACAATTGGCAACGTTTCGCATTGCGCCGGTGCTCTCAAATCAGGCGGGCGTGTTCGCCGTGTGGCGACGGGTGTTCCGGTCCTTTCTCGGCGGCAGATTTGGCAACGGGCAGCAGTATTTCTCATGGATTCACGAACACGATATGGCAGAGCTGCTGGTTCACTACGCGCTCAATTTCAAACCGGGTGTGGTTAATGCGACGGCGCCCGAGCCCGTCACCAACGCGAAGCTGACAGAAGTCCTGGCCGCGCAGTTCAAACGCCACGCAATATTACACGTTCCGCAATTTATTCTGGCGCATATGCCGGGCGATTTCGGGCGCGAGATGCTGCTTGCGAGCGTGCGCGCGGTACCCAAACGGGCGCTCGCCGATGGTTTTGAATTCAGATTCGCAAAATTTGCCGAAGCCGTTGAAGACCTGGCCTGAACTATTCTGCCAGAGTCTTTTTTCGCCGCGACAGCTGCGTTCGTTCGCTTGCGAGCAATTCGACTTCGTGCATGGTGTGGTAAAAATTATGCATCCTCATACCAGAGGTTGACGCCGCGAGGTAGTCCTGCGCCGGCAGCAAAATAGAAACAGTTGTGCCGACGCCCTTTTCGCTCTTAATGCGCAACCGCGCGCGATTCAGTTTCAGAAGTTCGCGCACGATACCAAGGCCGTAGCCGTGAGACGACAGCACCCATGGGTTTACCCCTGCCACCGGACGCCTGCCGCTTTCGGGAAGGGCGACCATTCCGCCCAGCCCGTTATCTGAGATCGTCAGTTGCGCCTTGCCCGCCATTCGGCTCAGCTTGATTCGAGTCGTGCAACCAGGCAGGTTGTGTTTTATCGAGTTGCTGAGCAGGTTGTTGATCACCTTTTCCATCTGGATCGGATCGATCTCTGCAATAATTTCGCCGTCGATCTCCGTTTCAAGAGACATACCGTAACTTTCGAAGACAATCGAGTAGACTTCGGCGACATGCCTGACGAACGCCGAAAAATCATAAGGGAGTAGTATTTGCCGGCGACTTTGCGTCATGAGTCTGGCGGCGTCGAGTGAATGACCCACCGTACGCAGCACATTGTAGATGGCGATTTTGATTTTCTCAAGCTGCAGGCGCAGCGCGGGCGGAAGCCGGTCGTCGTGCACCGCCAGATTTTCCAGCGGCATCGTGAGCAGCGACAGCGGAGTTTTTAAATCATGCGAATAGGTGCTGAAAAATCGTATCTTCTCTTCTGCGCTGCGCTTTAAATGTTTTCGTAACTCCTTTTCATGTCTCAAGGCTTCTTTCATCTCTGCCGTTGCCAACATTTCGAGCCTTGCGAAACGTTCGCGTAGATCAAGCGCTTCGAGTTTCACGTTAATGATCTCGACCGCTTCGTGCAACAACGAAAGCACACGATTGCGTGCGGCATTGGGCACATTACAGACGAGGCGTTTGTTTAATCTGAGATTGTACTCTTTCACCTGTGCCATTACGCGGCCGCCTGGATAACTGTGCCACAGGCCCAGTGAGTCTTGTACTGCCACTGCGCTGATGTTAGCTGAACGCCGCGCGATGCGATAGACGGCACGAGCCAACTCGCCGTGCCCCCTGACGTTGGTGATAGCGCTGAATCGCCGCATGCCGATAGATTATGTATCGACCACAGGCGCCGCAACGCCTGAGCAAAAGACTTAACAGTTTCAGCCGTTGCCGAGATATTTGAGAATCGCGCTCAGCTCCCGAAAGAAAGAAAGCTGCGGTTGCTGCGGAATATCCAGGTTGATACGTTTAGGGTCAGTCGTATCGAGATTCACCCGTTTGTCACGCGTCAAAAGCGTTGAAACTTTCTTCATGTCGAGCCTGTGTTCAGCGGCGACGATAAAATAAGGCATTTCAGAAGGTGCAGTACCGTTGTCATTTTTCGGCGAAATGGCTATCCGTTCGAGGCGCAGCGTATTTGCCAACTGCCGGATTTCTTCCATGAGCAGCATCAGTTCGACTGTTTCGGGCGGCGGACCATAACGATCGACGAGCGACTCGCGTATTTCGCGAAACTCATCGATACCCGAAGCGGCAGAAAGGGATTTGTAAAATTCCATTTTAGCGCGCGTCTCTGATATATACTCGTCGGGAAAATACCAGTCGCAGGGCAACATGATCGAACAGGTAAAGTCATCCGCAACGCGCGGTTTGCCCTTGAGTTCATTGACCTTGTCGTTCAGCATCTGCGAATACAGTTCGAAGCCGATCTCGACGATCTCGCCGCTCTGCTCTTTGCCAAGCAGGTTACCGGCGCCGCGGATCTCCAGATCTTTCATGGCAATGCGAAACCCCGAACCCAAGTCGTCGTATTCGGCAAGCACCTCGAGCCTGCGTTCTGCGTCACCGCCGAGCGTGTGCATTGTCGGTGACGGATAAAAAAAGTATGCGTAAGCCTGACGGTCTGAACGGCCGACGCGGCCTTTGAGCTGGTAAAGTTGGCTGAGGCCGAAGGCGTGCGCCCCGAGAACGACGAGCGTATTGCAGTTAGGTATATCGATACCCGATTCTATAATCGTCGTGCTGACGAGAATATCGTAAGCGTGTTGGTAAAAATCGACCATGACCTCTTCAATTTCGGTATCGGGCATTTGCCCGTGCAGCACCGCAATTCGAGCATGCGGGACCAGTGAGCGCAGGCGAATTGCCTGCTCTTCGATGGTTTTAACTTTGTTATGCAGCACATAGACCTGACCGCCGCGTTCGAGTTCATGTTTCATCGCGAGGCGCAGCAGTTCTTCGTTTTCTGCAAGAACGTGCGTCTCTATTTTTCGCCGGTCGGCGGGCGGTGTTTCAATAATACTGAGGTCGCGAATTCCCGAAAGCGACATATGCAGGGTGCGTGGAATCGGTGTCGCGGTGAGCGCCAGACAGTCGAGATTCGTGCGCATTTGCCGCAGCTTTTCTTTGTGCGAGACACCAAACCGTTGCTCTTCGTCAATAATCAAGAGCCCGAGAGATTTGTAGCGGACGTCTTCGGCAAACAACGCGTGCGTACCGATGATTATGTCGATCTTCCCGTCTGCGAGGCGCGCCTTAATTTCACTCACCTCGGCCGGCGAGCGAAAGCGGCTGATATAATCAATACGTACCGGGTAATCTGAAAAGCGTTTGCTGAAACTGCGGTAATGCTGAAAGGCAAGAATGGTTGTTGGGCAGAGCACAGCAACCTGCTTGCCCGCCAGCGCCGCCTTGAACGCTGCGCGAATTGCTACTTCTGTTTTGCCAAAACCCACATCGCCGCACACGAGGCGGTCCATCGGTTTCTCTGATTCCATGTCGGCCTTAATCGCATGGATAGCTTCAAGCTGGTGTTCGGTTTCGGTAAACGGGAAGGCGGCTTCAAAGTCGTGCTGAAAGCTGCTGTCTGCGGGAAAAGCGAACCCTTTCTGGTTGATGCGGTGCGCATAGAGTTCGAGCAGCTCTTCGGCGATCGAGTCGACGAGGCGTTTGACCCGCGCGCGTGTTTTCGCCCACGACGATTTTTTACCGAGGTAGTCGAGCCGGGGATTCTCCGTCGCTCCGATGTATTTGTGTACGAGGCTCAACTGGTCGAGTGGCACGAAGAGCTTGTCGTCGTCGGCGAACCTCAGCTCGATAAAGTCACGTTCGTTGTTCTGAACGCGCATGCGTTTCAGCGCAGCAAACCGGCCGATGCCGTAGTTGACGTGAACAACGTAATCGCCTTCTTTCAGGTCTGTGTAGCTGTCGAGAATACGGCTGATATTCTTGTCAGCAGCATACTTCTTGACGACCCGCCCGAACACGTCGGCCTCGGTTAAGACGGTGAAGCCTTCTTTAGCAAAACCGTGAGGGTAATACGCTGGAATAATGTGGGGTTTGAGAATGTCGGTAAGGGCGGCTGTCAGGCGATCGCGCTGACCTTCAGACTCGATAAAAAACCAGAACTTCTGATCCTGGTTTTCACTCAGTTTTTCCTTCAACAGGCCGAGCCGACCGCCGAATTTGGGGGCGTCACGCCATTCTGCCGCCTCGTCGCTCGCTTCGACTCCACCGATTGCAACAGCGGAAATAACAAAATCCTGAATCGTCTCGCTGTTCGCATATAGCGTGCCGGGTTCAAGGCGCACCGGCGATTCGCTGCGATCATAGAGGTATTGCCTTTCGCTGGCGAGAGTCTTCAGTCTCGCCAAAGTGACCTCGGGTTCTGTCACGAAAGTCTGGCCTTTCCAAAGTGAGGCGACCGGTTCGGTTTTACGCAGCGCCGGGTAGAGGTCGGCGTAACCTGAGAGATTGCCACCCCCGCTCGCGAGAAGAGCCGGCAGGTCGCGCGCCCCCTGCGCCCGCTGCGCCACAAAATCAGAGATGGCAGCAGACAGATGGTTCACCGCAGGTCTCAGCGGAGATATGCGTGCCTCTGCGAGCGCGCCAATGCTGCGCTGCGATTCATGCGAAAATGATTTGATCGTCTCGATTTCATCGCCGAAAAAATCGAGGCGCACTGGTGCGTCTTCATCGGGGGGAAAAACATCCACAACACCGCCTTTGATGCAGAACTCGCCCGGGCGTTCAACCGGGTTCGCATGCGTGAAGCCGCACGCCAGAAGAAAATCCGCAAATTCGGCGCGAGGCATGTGCATGCCCGGCGTGAGCGTTCGTTCGGTTGCTGCAAGATCGATATCGACCGCGATCGGATGCGTGAGACCTTCCGCTGATGCAACGATCAGACAGGGTTTCTCTGAACGAATCAGCAGCTCAGCGCGCGTGCGGTGGTATTCTTTCTCCTGATCGGGGGCGGTAAAACTGTACGGTATAACTCCCCATGAGACCAGAGCCGCGGTTTCGACCGGCGAGTGCGTCAAGAGGTGCAACGAATTGAATGCGCGCATCCAGTCGAGCGCGGTGTTGTCATCCGGTACAATCCACACGAAGCGCCTTCCCGGTTTACCTGCGGCGGCCGATTCAAACGCGAGCAGAGGCAAGATACCTGCCGGCAGATTGCAGCCTGACTCAAGGCCCTTGAACAGAGTCGCGATCGACTGCGAAAGCGCTTCGGGTAAACCGCTCTTAGGCATGTTTCCTGCGCTTGAAATATGTGCGCGGATAAGCGCCTGGTGACATATCGAACCCACTGCCATACACCTGATTCAGATACGCGTAAGCAACTACCGCCACACTATTCGCAAGGTTCAGGCTGCGCACAGGCCCGGTCATCGGCAGGTAGAGTGAGTGCGGCAGGCTTTTTAAGAGAGCAGGTGCGAGGCCCATCGTCTCGTTGCCGAACACCAGCACGTCGCCGGGTGCGTAAGCGAACGTCAGTGCGTTATATGAGCCGGCTTTTGTTACAGCGAGCAGGCGCCGTTGCGGGTGCGCTCTCGCGAAAGAGCTGAACTTTGAGTAGTGAGTGAATTGCAGATGCTCCCAGTGGTCGAGGCCGGCGCGGCGCACGGCGGCGCTGTCGAATTGAAATCCGGCATTGCCCGTGATGACGAGCGGGCTGCCAATCGCGACGCAGAGCCTCGAGATATTACCCGTGTTCTGCGGAATCTGTGGCCGGTGCAGAACAATCGTCGGGCCAATAACATCAGGCGAAGTGTTCGAAGGTGACGGCGTGGTGGTTGTACGGTTTGCCATGCAGCGTGTATGAGACCTGCGGGCGTCTCACTTGGATGTATTTTACCGTGCCGACAGGGCGAAAAGCGGGTGCGGATTTACCCTGTACTTTGCCACCGCGCGGGAAGATACAAAAGACCGCCAGGTCTTCGGCGGCACCCAGCACCTGATGGGCATTCTTTGCAGTCAATCGACCCAGCGCCGCTGCCGTTTTTACCGCTTCTAGTTCAATTTCCAGATGCGCATCGTTTGCCTCTGCGAGCAGCTGCAGCGTTTTCTGCACCGAATCACTCTGGTCGATCGCAGCCACAGCCGGTTTGCTGATCGGTTCTTCAAGGTATCGCGGTCGGCGAAACGCTGAGACGTTTGCCTTCGCATAAATAGCCGATGATTCGAGCAGGGCGCGCGCGGCATCGCTTCCGCCGATGCGGCCGCATTGCATCACGAGATCACCCTCACTGAGGCGCGCTGCTTTACGCGCAACAAAAGTTCGCCCCGCGCCGATGAAGGTGAGCGTGAAATGATCGTTTGGCGAACTGCTGGTATCACCTCCGATCAAGGTGATGGAGTGGCGGTTAAGAAGCCGATCGAGTTCTTTCAAGAACGGCCGAAGAAACGATACTGCGGCATGCTCGCGTCTAAGCGCGAGATTCAGCAACGCGTTTTGGGGGCGCACGCCCTTGACTGCAAAATCGGAATAGTTGCGCGCAAAGAGTTTATACGCAATATCGGCCGCAGACAGCCAGCTGTTACGGTAGTGTATTCCCTCTATCAGGCTATCGGTCGCGGCGAATACCGTACCCTGAGCATGAAAAAAACCGATGTCGTCCTGGGGCAACTTGTTCTGCCTCGAGCTTTTGAGCCTTGCGATAGCACCGATGATCTCCGCTTCGCTGAGAATTCGATCGCGCTGCTTGCTGCCTGCCGAGCGCATGAACCTGGCGGGCCCTAGTCTGCGAGGCTTGCCGGTGCTTTCGCCTCTGCGGCGAGTTCGACCGAACGCCGCGTCGCCGCCGTCACCGCTTCCATCACTGCGTTAGGAAAACCATGCCGGTGCAACGATTTTAAAGCGACGGCAGTAGTTCCTCCGGGGGATGTCACATCGTGAATGAGGTCTTGCGGTGCGCCATGCGATTGGCGCGCCAGTTCTGCTGAACCCAGCACCGTCTGCAGCGCGAGCGTGCGGCTGTCGGCACGGCTGAGCCCGAGCAGCACACCCGCGTCTTCAAGGTTCTGCAGAAACAGATAGACATACGCCGGTCCAGAACCTGAGAGCCCGGTGACCGCGTGCAGCAGTTTTTCCTGATCGAGATGGATTGCTGAGCCTGTCGCTTCGAAAATTTCGCGCGCAGCGGCAATGTCTTCGGCAGCGCAGAATTTGTTTCCGGTAAATGCGGTAATGCCGCGGCGTATAAGCAGCGGCGTATTGGGCATTGCCCGCACAGTTGGGCCGTTCTCACCTCGTGCGGCGTCGACGCTCTTTAACGCGACACCTGCCGCGATACTGATTATCAGCCTGTGGTCCGTTACTGCTGCTGCGACGTCGGTCACCTGTGCCGGCTTCGTCGCAATCAAAACAATTTCGGTAGTCTCGACCAGAGATTCGAGCGTCTCGGCGAGCCGTATCTTTTTCAGCAAAGAGGGGCGCAAAGCAGCGGTTGCTTCAGCACTTTTCTCAAAGCCTGTAATTTCATATTTTGTCGAAAGCGCCTGCGCGAGTGCAGAACCCATCTTGCCGAGGCCTACGATGCCGATTTTCATTTGCGTGCTCCTGACTTTTTGGCTGCTTTGGCTGGTTTAGCGGCGGCGCCTTTTCCTGTGAAGAGGGCAATGGGCTGGCCAAAGAGCAGCTTCTGCTTCTCTTCGAATTCCAAGAGATCGACACTGTCGCGTTCGAACAGCAGCATCACGGTAGAACCCATTTCAAAACGGCCAAGCTCCGCACCTTTACGAATTTGAATCTCTTCGTCATACAGGTGTTCCTTTGCCAGGCGAATCCAGCGGTTGGTCGCGATATTCGGGTCATACGTCACGCGAATTTTGCCCACCGAAGTTGCTCCGACCTTGACGACCGCGACCAGACCTTGATCGCTCTGAATATAGGTAATGAGCCGTTCATTCTTTGAGAAGAGCTGGTTGATTGAATTGACTGCAAGGTTATTGACTGGGAAAAGTTTTCCCGGCTGGTAATAATAGCCCAGAATGCGGCCTTCGACCGGTGAGTGAATGCGATGGTAGTCTTGCGGTGACAGATAAATCGTCATGTACCGGCCGCCGAGAAAACGCTTATAGAAGCGGTTGTTACCCAGCAGGTGCTGCAGCGAACTTTCCATCCCCTTGCTCTGCAGCAGCTGGCCCTGTTCGAGCGAACCGGCGATGAGCAGCCTGCCGTCGACGGGTGAAATGATGACGCTCTCTTTCTTGTCAATCAGGCGCGAGCCGTTTTTGAGGGCACGGGTGAAAAATTTGTTCAGCGATTCGTAATCAGAAATTTCAAGCTCAGCCTCTTGTATATTGATCTTATAGATGCGGGCAAATGCGAGCACGATCGGCGTCATCATGAAACGCGGAAGTTTGAGGCCTGCAAGAAAACCGTTGAGCTTCGATACCATGTTCTTGGGTAACAGCGTCAGCAACACGACATAAAAACGCACCGCGAGGTCGTGCTTGTGAGGAAATTGCGAAAAGTATTCCAATGCGAGGCGGCGCACTTCGGCGAGTTTGCTGGTGAGGGCAGTGAGGTAGATGATCGCCAGTAACGAAATAAGTACCGAAGATATCATCACCTTGTCGCTGAGGTTCGAGATCTGCTGCGAAAGCGCGAATGCCAGCACGAACGTAATACGCGCAGGCCAGATCAAAGCGCGCCAGCCGAGCGAATAGAGCAGGCGATCGAGAATGATGATCCAGACGGCCGATGCAATTGCGCCGAGTGCGAATGCCGAAAGAGCGATGATCAGAAAACCACCGCGACCAAGTGAACCCGAAAAGATGTGCGCCAGCGAGAATTGCACCTGGCGGATAATTTCACTGGCCGCAGCCGGGGCAGGTGCGAGCAGAGATTTGACTCCACCCAATGCGGAGTCGACCCCTTTCACTTCGGGCAGTCCCGCCGCGTACGCGAGGCAGAGCAGGGGAATAAATATTGTTGTATAAAAGAGCGCCGTCGACATCGAGACAAGGCCCTGCTTAACTGCGTAGTCGTTGACAGATGCTGCAGTCACTGCACCTGATATGCCCGTCGCCTCTTCAGGAGCGACTATACCAGCAAACGCGGCGCACTTAAATACGAGCAGCGACGTGACAATGCCCACGGTGAGGCTCTTGAAGTTCAGCGCCTGAGAAAACGCGTTGGAAAGAATATCCGCTGATTTTTGCGAATTCTGCATGATTATGTAGACAGCAAGAATAATGAGCAGGCCGGTAACAATCGGCGAAACGACGCCCGCGATGCGGCCGACGCGCCTGAAGCTGCCTAAGGCCATCACAAGTCCGGTTAACACGATGAGCGTTGGGGCCCAGCGGTTTGAAAAGATGTTCTCGCCGAGCTTCAACGGAGCCGCTGTCTTTTCAGGATTGGCGTAAAACTGCTGCCAGAGGTCTGACTGCGCCATGGCGCCCCAAAGCAAGACGACGGCAATGGCCAAAACGGCATACACGACGCCGCCCCGGTCGCCCCAAAAGGTCGTCTTGATAATTTCTCGGGCCCCGCCAAGCCATACGTGGTCGGTTTTATCGCGGTACCTCACAGCCAGCGAGCCCGTGGCAAACCGTAACGAAGCGAGTAGAATACCAAACAGTGCAACCCACACGAGTGACGCCGCACCACCCCAAAGCACAATAACAGGAATGCCGACGAGCACAGCTGCGTTCGCTTGTATGCTGCCTGCGAGAAACATCGCGCGGCGGTTATTGATCTCACCGGCCCGTTGCGCTTTGCTCAGCGTAGTGCCTTCGTCTTCTTTGCCCAGGCCCGCAAGCGCAATACGAAAACCGTAGAAAACGTAGCGCAGGGGCAAAAAGCGCAAATAGAGCGTATAGGCGGCAGAGGTGACGATAAGCAGAATCAATACCGCTAACGAAAGATAGGCTTCGAGGCTGACCATTTCACTCTATGCGTGAAAAATCCGCGCTCGCGGCAAGCAATATCCGTATATTTACGGAGGCTGCTGTCCGCGTCTACCTGCCAGGTGTAGGGTCAGGGAGCAGCCGCCCAAAATAAGAAGTTGACGCTTTGTTCATATAACGCGGTGCACAACTATGTCTAAAGAATTCTATACAGAGACAGACCTTTCGAACTTTAAAGAGTGCCAGCGCATGGCCTATGACGCTGTGGTGGCAACCGCCAAGCGCCTCACACCCGGCGTGACCGAGCGCGAAGCAGCGCAGATGATCGACGAAGAGGTGCGGGCACGCGGCATGAGCCGCTATTTTCATGCACCCTTTGCCTGGTTCGGCAGCCGCACGGCGTTTCAGGGCATTGACCGCCCGCTCGATACACGCGCATTTCCCTCGAAACTGCTACCTCCTCATTTTGGGCAAAAGTTCATGCCGACCGAAACCCGGCTTGAAGAGGGCATGGGCGTGATTCTCGACGTCGCGCCGATTCTGAACGACTGCTCGGCCGACGTCGGCTATGCATTTGCTTTCGGGCGCAACGAACGCATCGAAAAGGCGCTCGACGACCTCGCAGTTTTCAGGCCGCTCATTCTCGCCGGTGTTTGTAAAGAGAAAACCATGGCAGAAATTTATGAGGATGTAGAAGCGGCACTATTAGACCTCGGCTATGAAAACTGCCACGCAAAATATCCTCAGGGCGTTTTAGGCCACAAGGTCGGCAAAATACCGACACGATTTATACCGCGCATTCCCGTGATGCGCTTCGAAGTTTCAACGTTTCTTTACCTCGCGTCAGAAGAACTCTCACGCCTCATTAACCCGTGGGACAACCACACCGCCCTCTGGAGTGCCGACTCACGCGTGAGCGCCGACCCGGGTCTGTGGGCGGTTGAACCGCATGTGGGTGTGGTGCAGGGAGGCACCGGACTCGGCCGAGCCAAGGATGGCGAAAGGCCGAGCGATGAATTTGGTGTCAAATGGGAAGAGATTATCCACGTCACCGATAACAACGCCTATTACCTCGACGACAATCTGCCACACGTCAACCGCTGGGCAGAACGGCAGATTGCAGTCTGATATCAGAGCGCAGAGGAGACACAATGGAACGCAAATCACCCGAACAGATCAAGCCCCACCGCATCGATGTCAGTTTCGATGCTTCGCTGCCGAAACATTGGTTCGGCGATAGCGCCTTTCTCACGCATATGCTAAATACGTGGACGGCGATCTTTCCCGATGCCGAGCGCTATTTCGTGCGCTGGTCGAAGAAGGCACTCGCCGAAGTCACCGATCCCAAAATCAAGAAAGACATACAGGGTTTTATCGGGCAAGAGACCATGCACGCAACACAGCACGAAAAACTGTGGAGTGTTCTAAAGGCGCAGGGCTATAACCTTGACCCGGTTGTCTGGGTCGTCGGCAAGGTGGCGTTCGAATGGCTCGAAAGTGTGATACCCGACAAGACAAACTATGCGCTCGTCGCAGGCCTCGAACACTTCACTGCGATGTTCGGCGAAATCTATTTCGAGAACCCCGAACTCGTGAACCAGATGCACCCCGAAATGAAGCGCCTGTTTGAATGGCATGCCGCCGAAGAGGTCGAGCACAAGGCGGTCGCGTATGACCAGTTGCTTGCGATCGATGACAGCTACGCATTACGCACGGGTGTCATGAACGTAGCCGTCGTCGGTTTCTATCTCATCACGTTCGGCAATACGCTATACTTTATGGCGCAGGACAAGTCGCTCTTTAAAGCCAAAGAATGGCTGACAATGTTCGATGTATTTTTTGGTAAATACGATCTGGCCCGAAAGACCGTGGTGAAATTTCTTGAGTATTACAAACCCGACTTTCACCCATGGGATAACCAGAACTACCATCTCGCGCAGCCCACGCTGGCGCAATATGAGAAACGAGCATCGTGAGCTCAAAGCGCTCACGGTGCTCTTTTCAAAATTAACAGGTTATTTCAGAATCAGTTCAAACCCTACGTAGAGCAGAATAGTCAGCACAAGCCCTGTGTGGATTACACCCTTCACAGATTCCATCGGCTTGACCGTCGCAGGTTTTGCTGCCGGGTCGTTGTTTGCAAACAGTGCATTGGCTTCAACGAGCAAGAACACAACCGTTGTGACGATAATCCACAGGTTCAGTTTGTCGGCGCTGACTGCGTTCAGCGTCAGGTTCTGCGCCGCTGCCATGAAAAACAGCATCGGTACTGACAGCAGAGTGTTGGTGCGTGAAGCGATGAAGCCGCGGCGCGCCATTGCAGGCACTCCGTCGATTTTTTCACCGTTTGCTGCCGCGATCACTTTTTTCTGGCGTGGCCAGATCACAAACCAGACGTTCAGAAACATGATGGTCGCGAACATAAAGCCAGGATAAATTTTAGCAAACCATGCGTTCCAGACATCGCTGCCGACAACCTTGCCGCTGATCGGGTCAAAGCCCTTAACGCCGATGAGAGCAACACCCGTGATGAAAGTCAAGAGCGCGCCGTAGCGAAAGTACCACATAACTTTGGGAAAAAGCTTTTGCTTTGCCACAGTCTGGCCCGCCGCGTCGAGGCCGCCGACGTAGCCGCCTTGAATGAAGTTAATATACCAGAGTACGCCTATCCACAGAACGCCGCCGATGATGTGAAAATAACGGAACAAAAATGCGCCGTGGTCAGAAAAAATCGCTATATCCATTTTGACTCCTTTAGTCGGTTTTGATTTACTGCAATATACTTTTTTTTCGCAGCTTGTGTCAATAATTTGTCATATTCAAGACGAAGCCACGACTAATGCGTGTTACGCGTCGAGTGAAATATTCGGAGGGAATATGCATTGGAGAAAATTAGGTCTGTTAATCATCTTTACCTGCTGCGCTCCAGCAGAAAAACGTAGTGCCGGCGGGCAGGGCGATAACAGGTTCTCGCTGCCGCGCCCTTATGTTAACGCAGACAAAAAACTTGCGACAGCCGTTTTTGCCGGCGGCTGTTTCTGGTGCATGGAGCCACCTTTCGAGAAACTGAAAGGCGTGAAGGCTGTGTATTCGGGATACGCCGGCGGCAAAGAAAATAACCCCACTTATGACGATGTGTCTTACGGCAGAAGCTCGCATGTCGAGGCGGTGCTCGTGCTATACGACCCCAAACTCGTGAGTTATGAAAAGCTGCTCCGGGTTTTCTGGCAGAACATCAACCCCGAACAGAATGACGGTCAATTCTATGACCGCGGCACCCAGTACATGACGTACATTTTTTATGCGAATGAGGCCGAACGCCGGCTTGCAGAAAAGTCGAAGGGGGATTTAGCAGCGACAAAAAAGTTCGCGCGTATTGCAACTCGTATCAGCCCAACGACCGCCTTCTGGCCTGCCGAAGACTACCACCAGGACTATTACAAGAAAAATCCCGCGCATTACTACCAGTACCGCACCGGTTCAGGCAGGGATGCCTATTTAAAAAGCAAATGGCCGTAGTGCGCACCCAGATGCTATGGGCTTAAGCCCATAGCATCTGGAGTTGCAAAAATTAGCCGAGCGCATCGAGCCCGGTTCTGCCGATCAGAAAAAGTTCAGCGCCGTATCTGCCAGCTACGGGCTTAAGCCCGTAGCTGGCAAAACAGGTTAGCGCCTGCGCCTGCCGCTTTTGCGCTGTGACGCGCCGCCGCCGGTCTGTTTGGCGGCTTCAGAAGTTTCTTTGGGTTTGCCTGAACGGCCTGCCGCTTGCGCCATCGCCTGCGCTGCGACGCCGTCCGTCATGTCGAAGCCTGCCATCGTACTATGCTGCGCACTGCCGATCTCTTCGTATTCGTCGCTGGCTTCTTCTTCGTGCAGCTGTTCTTTCACCTGCGCCCGCAGAATGAATTCGGTCACGTCGTCTTTGACTGCAGTCACCATATCTTCGAACATGCTGAAGGCCCTGAAGCGGTATTCGACTATCGGGTTGCGTTCGGCGTAGCCCAGAGTCCAGATGCCGTCACGCAGCTGGTCCATGAGGTAGAGGTGGTCTTTCCATTTTTGGTCGATCACCTGCAGCGAGATCATTTTTTCAAGAATGCGCATGTTCTCGGTTCCGATCTCTTCTTCTTTGGCGTTCAGTGCATCGAGCGCGCGCTTTTTGATCAAGGCAATAAATTCTTCTTTCGTGGTGCCACGCAAGACCTCTTCGAGGTTGTCGTACTTTACCTGAAATACCGATTGCAGGTATTCATTCAGGGCCTCAAAGTTGAACTCAGAAACTTTCTTGCCTGGCAGCATCTGTTCAATGCGTATATTGACTGCATCTTCGGTGAATTCGCGCACCAGCGCTTTTACATCCGCATTATCGAGAATCTCATTGCGAATGAGGTAAATGTACTTGCGCTGCTTGTTCATCACATCGTCATAATCGAGCAGGTGCTTGCGCATCTCGAAGTGGTGTGACTCGACGCGTTTTTGCGCGCGTTCGATTGCGTTCGTCACCATGCGGTGTTCGAGCGCTTCGCCCTCTTGCATGCCGAAGCGCTGCATAATAGGGCCGAGACGGTCTGAGCCGAAAATACGCATGAGCTCGTCTTCAAGAGACAGATAGAATCGCGAAGAACCCGGGTCGCCTTGGCGGCCGGCCCGTCCGCGCAGCTGGTTGTCGATGCGGCGCGATTCATGGCGTTCTGAGCCGAGAATGTGCAGGCCACCGAGATCTTTAACGCCTTCACCGAGTATGATGTCGGTACCGCGGCCCGCCATGTTGGTGGCGATGGTCACGCGCCCGCGATGGCCGGCCTCTTTAATGATGTCCGCTTCGCGGTCGTGGTGTTTTGCGTTCAACACATTGTGCGGAATACCCTTCACCGTCAGCAGGTGCGATAGTTTTTCGGAGTTCTCGATGGATATGGTACCGAGCAGCACAGGCTGCCCTTTGAGGTGCAGTTCTTTGACCTCTTCTGCGATCGCGTTGAATTTTTCACGCTGCGTGCGGTAGACTTTGTCGGCAAAGTCTTTGCGTATCATTTTGCGATTCGGTGGAATCACCATCACGTCGAGCTTGTAGATCTTGCGAAATTCTTCGGCTTCGGTATCGGCTGTGCCCGTCATGCCCGCGAGTTTTTCATACATGCGAAAGAAATTCTGAAAGGTGATCGTCGCAAGAGTCTGGTTCTCTTGTTTTACATCGACCTTTTCTTTCGCCTCAATCGCCTGGTGCAGGCCGTCGCTGTAGCGACGCCCTTCCATAAGGCGGCCCGTAAATTCGTCGACGATGATAATCTCGCCTGCCTGAACCACGTAGTCGACATCGCGACTGAAAAGTTTGTGCGCTTTGAGGCACTGGTGCACGTGGTGCACGAGTTCGACGTTCTGTGGTGCGTACAGGTTATCGACATTCAGAAGCTTTTCGACCTTATGAACTCCGATTTCTGTGAGCAAGACCGAGCGTGCTTTTTCGTCAACGTCGTAGTCGACCTTGTCTTCGAGCGCGGGAATCACGCGATTCACGCGCACGTATTCGCCGGCATCCTGATCGGCAGGGCCGCTGATAATCAGTGGGGTGCGGGCTTCGTCGATCAGAATCGAGTCAACTTCGTCGACGATTGCGAAATAGTGTCCGCGCTGCACGCGGTAGTTGCGGTGGTCGACCATATTATCGCGCAGATAATCAAAACCAAACTCATTGTTTGTACCGTACGTGATATCCGCAGCGTATGCTTCGCGCTTTTTTGCGTGTGGCATGTTGCTCTTGATGACGCCTGTCGTGAGCCCATGGAAATCATATAGCGGGCGCATCCAATCGGCGTCGCGGCCTGCGAGGTAGTCGTTTACGGTGACGACGTGTACGCCTTTGCCGGTGAGTGCGTTCAGGTAGACCGCGAGCGTCGCGGTGAGCGTTTTACCCTCGCCGGTTTTCATCTCTGAAATTTTGCCTTCGTTGAGCGCCATCGCACCCATCAGCTGCACATCGAAATGGCGCATCTTGAGCACACGCAGCGACGTCTCGCGCAGCACGGCAAAGGCCTCGGGCAGAATGGATATCAGTTTTTCGCCGTTGGCGATACGTTCTTTGAAAGCGGGCGTTTTGGCCGCGAGCTCAGCGTCAGTAAGTTTCTGAATTTCAGGTTCGAGCGAGTTGATGCGCTCGACATAAGGGCGTATGCGTTTGAGGTCACGCTCATACTTTGACCCGAAAATTGCCTTGAGAACAAACTGAAACATCGGGTAAACTTTGCTCAAAAGACATAGCGTCGATGAAAAACACTGCGGTTTGCCGGGTTCACTGCGCCCGGCAAAAGCTGCGGTTAACCCCGTTCGAGCTTACGTTTTAGATCCGCGAGCGCCGCAGCAGACTGCCGCGCGATCTTCGGTCTGACGAGCAGCGGTTCGAACAAGGCAAGCAGGCCTTTGACCGAATAGGTAAGCGTGCGGCGAAACAGCGTACCGCCGTCTTGCGGATAAAAATCGTAATGAATCGTGAGGTCGAAGAGCGTCGAACTTCCCTGAACCTCCCAGACTTTCCCCGGTTCGCTCTTCGTGACACGGTAGCGTGTCGCGCGTTTGACGCTGATGAACGGGTATTCGACCGCGATAACCTCATCGAAGTGATCGCGCGTCTGCAGTGGTGTGCGTGGCAGCACCGCGGACTTTGAAGCGGGATGCCATTCATGCCACAGGTCGGGCCGGCTCACGTAATTGAACACGGTTTCGGGGGTGGTTAGAATCACGACTTCGTTGACGAGTTTTGTTGCGGTCATGCTCAAAACCAAGAGTACCGCACCGACGCGTGCATCGATACAGTGGCGAGTGATTGCCTGCTGTCGAGCGTGTATTCAGTGCTTGCAGAGATGATGCGCGATGCAGACGGGAAAACAGCCTGCGCGATCAGCCCCGCCTGCAGGCCCGGCAATAGATTGTAATACGCGGTACCCAGCGCCACAGGTGCAATTGCCGTATTGAAGTCGTGCGTGCCGCCGTTCAACTGGTAGACCGATACACCGAGCCCTGCCGCGGTTTCCAGATCCATAAATTTGGGAAATGCATAGAGGCCTGCAAAACGCAGGTTCAAGTATCCGAACGTGCCTTTGTCAGAAATTGTAATCGACGCAGCACCCGCCGGCAAATTGCCCGCTTTTGCAGGCAGCATTCCCGTTTCAGCCCCGAAATGAAACCCGTAGCGCTGGTAGGCCAGGTAGTCGAGCGTCATGCCAACGCCATAGCCGGTGCCATGAACCGAATTCAGCGGCACGACAAGGCCCGCGTTGACACCGGTGTAGAGTTTCGAATTGAATACCAGCTTGTCGAACCACGTGCGTTCGGCTTCGATGCGTCGCTGTTCGGCGACGCGAGCGGCTTCGAGTTTCGCCGCGCGTTCAGCGGCTTCGGCCTCTCGTCGTTTTGCGAGTTCTTCTGCAGTAGGCTCAGCCGGGGGCATCGGATCAATTCTTGCGTCCGTCGCGGGTTTTGGTGTGGGTTGTGCCTCAACCGCAGGATTATCTGCGGGCTCGCCTGTTTCAACCGGAATTTGTTTTTCGATGGGTGCGGCCTGCGCATGGAGCGCCGCGGCAGCGGTTATCAGCGCGGTAACCATGTAGAGCACCTTAACGGTAGACGGCATGGCGGCAAATGGCAGAAGCGCGCCGGTGGTGCAAAGACAAATCTAAGGTTGCTATGGGCGTTAACTGGAAGTTTCATCGCCATTACGTTTTTCTCGACCTCGAGGCAACCTGCGCAAGAGACAGCGGTATCGCGCGCGCCGAGCGCGAAACGATAGAAATCGGGGCAGTGGTGATCGCTGCCGCTTCGGGTACAGTTGCCGGTACGTTTCAAGAATACATCCGCCCGGTAATTCACCCGAACCTCACGGCGTTTTGCACAGAACTCACCGCCATCACTCAGGCTCAGGTAGACTCTGCGGCGTTTTTTCCCCACGTATTCGAACGTTTTTCGAAATGGGTCGCGTCAATCGACGATGCTTTCCTGTTTTCGTGGGGTTTTTATGACAAAAGGCAACTTATCAATGATTGCCGCCGGCATAAGGTGCCTTACACCCTGCCTCGCGGATTTCACGATTTTAAGCAGCTCTTCTTTAAACAACAAAAACTGCTGAAACGCACGAGCCTCGAACCCACGCTCACACAGGTGGGCCTGCAGTTTGAAGGTCGCCCGCATGGGGCGCTGGCCGACGCACGCAATACCGCGAGGCTTTGGCGCTTTTTGGCACAAAAGTGATAAAACTTATATCAAAAAAATTGACGGTACGACTAATTTACCGCATTCGCCGTGAACGCTTAATTGCTTTTCTGTTTGTGGGGTTTACCCACAAACAGAAAAGTGAAAGAAGAGAAGCTAGCTCAGTCGGTAGAGCAACTCCCTTTTAAGGAGTGGGTCCCGGGTTCGATTCCCGGGCTTCTCAAAGCAGGGTCGTTTCGCAGAAACGACTTTGCGAGAAGGATTTGTCCCCTTCGTCTAGAGGTTAGGACTTCGGATTTTCATTCCGGCAACAGGGGTTCAATTCCCCTAGGGGACGCACGATCGGGGGCTGGCAGAGATGCCAGCCCTTTTTTTTTTGCTTAATCGAACCCAGCGGCCTCACAGGCCGATTTGACGTAGTCATTCGCATTGCCCTGAATTTTTTCGATTCGGCGCGCGCGGTCGCATTCGGCCGCATCGACGGGATCTTCTTTGTCCCAGGTTTCGAACAGGCGGCGTTGTTTGTCACCGACGATACCGCGGTTGGGGTATGCTGACTCCATGTAGAAATAGATGCGCGCGATGTCGCCGCGAATTTCGGGTCGGGGTTCGGCGACGCGGCCTTCAACCTCGAAGTCGCAGCTGCCATAATGGCGCTTTTCACCGGCAATGATACCGTAGCGGTAGTTGCTGCGGTCAGCGTTGAGTTCGCCAATTTCGGGGTAGAGGTTATAGAGGTCAGATTCAATGTAGCGGTATAACTCGTTCGTTTTGTGCGCGCAGCGGCGGCCTTTGTATGCCTTGCCTGAGGCTCGTTTACAATCCTCATGGCCGTCGCGCCACTCTTTGAAGCTGCGGCCAAAGTTTTCAGCAGGCACAACATGTTCGATTTCGATTCGGCGTACGCGTTCGCTGTCGCTGAGGGGCACGTAACCGCAGCTTGCGCGATCGACCGTTTTGCCTTCGAAGCGGCAGTTGCAGTAGAGCGTGCGCGGGTTGGCTTTGGCGCCCTGCAGCACGAGGCGCCTCGCCCTTGCAAACGAGGCATTCGATGTGTTACCGGCTGCGAAGCTGTGTTGGCAGATCGCGATGAGTGCAAGAAGCAATGCAAAGCCGCGCACGGGTAAAGGTGCGAAATCGCATCGGGAAAGCAACACGAATTGGCGACCGCGTAAAAAACGCTCTGCCGGGCAGAGCAACTGCGCGAAGCGACTTCACCCTAATGGAACAACTGCTATTTCCCGGCGCCGGCGAGAATCTGCCTGCGCTGCCACGCCTGATTTTTCTCGATACCGAGACCACCGGTACCGAACCGGGCAAAGACAAGATTTGTCAGGTTTGTTTTGTTGAAGCAAATACTGTACGCACCGAATTTTTTAAACCGCCGTTCCCGATTCCCGTGAAGGCGATGAGCATACACCATATCACGAACAAGATGGTTGAGGGTAAAGGTGCCTTTGCCGGCAGCGCCTTGCAGATCGATCTGCAGCAGCGGCTTGACGCCGGCATACTTGTCGCGCATAACGCGCCTTTTGACATCGGTATGCTTGAGGCTGAGGGCACACGTGTGAAACGGTTTATCTGCACGTACCGCGTCGCGTTTGCACTGGATACAGAAGATAAGATAGCTGAGTACAATCTGCAATACTTACGCTATCACTATGGTCTCGAAATTGAGGCAGCGGCGCATGACGCCGAGGGGGATGTCAGGGTGTTACGCGGCGTGTTCGACATCTTGCTGCGGCAGCTGAGCTCTGAGAAGGGTTCTGAGGCCGCAGCGATTGAGTCGATGGTGCAGATATCTGCGCTGCCCATGGTCTTTCGCAAAATCAACTTCGGCAAGTACCATGGCCACAGGCTTGCCGATTTGGTTTTCACTGACCGTGCATACCTAGAATGGCTACTCGCGCAAAAACAGAAAACCGGCGACGACGCCGATTGGGCTTACACCCTGCAGCACTACCTGAAGAAATAGCTGCGCTGATGACGGCGCAAGTGAGCGCCTATGCAATTCAGAACCGAAAGAGATACGATGGGGCGGGCAACCTGACCGCTGACAAGAATTTCTGCCGCATATTCTTTTGTCATTGATTCCAGTCGCGAGGCAATATTTACCGCATCTGAGATCACGGTGACATCCATTCGTTCATTTTCGCCGATTGTCCCGATGATGGTGTCGCCAAAATGTATACCTATGCCGATTCGTATCGGCGGGTAATCGCAGCGGGCGCGGTGCTTGTTGTACGTGGTCATCTCTTTTTGCATCGCGATCGCTGCGCGAACGGCGGCATGCGGAAACAGAGCCATGATGCCGTTGCTGGTACGTAATGTCTTGAAGCCGTGCTTTTCAATTGCTGTGCAGATTTTTTTGAGGCGAGCCGGCGATGCATCGACCACGAGTACGAGTTTGTTCTCAGATACGCGCATTTGTGCTCAGAGAAAGCGCTTTTCAAAGTCGCTCGCGGGCACCCCGGGGCTCTTCAGAAAGCCCTGGTATTGTCCCGCTCCCTCGGCGCGTAAAAACAGCAGCTGTTCCTCAGTCTCGACGCCTTCAGCGAGTATCGTCAGGTTCAGGTTTCGCGCCATCGCGATAATCGTGCGGACGAGCTGCATCGTTGCCGGGTCATGAGCGAGTTCGCGCACAAAACTTTGGTCGATCTTGAGGGTATCTACCGAAAATCGCTGCAGGTACGAAAGCGATGAATAGCCGGTGCCAAAATCGTCGATCGCAACGCGAATGCCGGCTTCTTTGAAATATTGCAGCACCGCCAGAGCTTCATTGCCCTTTTGCATCAGCGCCGATTCGGTAATTTCAATTTCAAGCAAACCTTTTGGAAGCCTGGTTTCTGCGAGATTTTCACTGAATTGCCGTTGCCAGTCAGATTCCTGAAATTGGCGCACTGAAACATTGACTGCCATCTTGCGAAAACGCCGGTTTTGTCTTGCCCAAAGCGCCGCCTGCCTGCACGCAGATTCAAGCACGAACATGCCGAGCGGCACAATGAGGCCCGTATCTTCGGCAATCGGAATAAATTCTGCTGGTGATACCTGTTGACCGTCTTTGTTCAACCACCGGCAGAGTGCCTCGGCGCCCACAACTTCTCCGGTTTCGATATCGACCACGGGTTGGTATACGACAGTCATCTCGCGATTGTTGATCGCCCGTCGCAATTCGGCTTCGAGTTCAAGCCGCCGTTTTGCGAGGGCCGTCAAATCGTTGGTGTAAAAGCGAAATGCATTTCGACCTTCAGATTTTGCCCGATAGAGCGCGGCGTCCGCGTTGCGCACGAGTTCTGCGGTGGTACTGCCGTCAGTCGGGTACATACAGATACCCAGGCTTCCCGCGGTGTAGATGCTGTGACCGGTTGAAAGCGCAAAAGGTTCGGCCAATGCTGCAAGCAGGTCGCGTGCAATGATCGCCGCACCCGTCGGCGATTGTACGTTCTCTGCGATGATCAGAAACTCATCGCCCCCGAGCCGGCCTACCGTATCTTCAGCGCGCAGCCTTTTTCTGAGGCGGCCCGCGACGCTGATCAAGAGTTCGTCGCCGACTTCGTGGCCGAGACTGTCGTTGACGTTCTTAAAATGATCGAGGTCGAGAAAAATGACCGCGAGCATCTGGTCGGCGCGTTTTGCAGTCTCGATCGCGTGGCTCAGGCGGTTCGTGACAAGCAGCCGGTTCGGTAACCCGGTAAGGATGTCGTAGTGTGCAAGCTTTTCAAAGCTCTGCTGGCTTTTTTTGAGCCGTGAGATATCGCTGAAGACCCCGACGTAGTACTGTACCTTGCCGTTGGCGTCATAGATTGTGTCGATTGTACTGATCTGTGGATACACCTCGCCGTTCTTGCGGCGGTTGTAAAGTTCGCCCTGCCACTTGCCGGTCAGTTTGAGTTCGGCCCATAGGTCTGCGTAAAACAGCTTATGCTGTCGGCCTGAAGCGACTATGTTCGGGTTCTTGCCGATTGCCTCTTCGGCGCTGTAGCCCGTTATGGCCGTGTACGCCGCATTCACTGAGACGATGCGTGGGGTCGGGTCGGTGATGACCACTCCGTCGCGCGTGTGCTCGATGACTGCTGCGTGCAGGCGCATCAGCCGCTCGGCTTCGCGGCGCTCGGTGATATCCTGCGCGATACCACTCAGCGAGACCACGTTGCCATGGTCATCTTTGGTTGTCTCGGCATCATGCACAAAGATGTGGCGCATGTCACCTCTGGGGCTGAGTATTCGGTACTCACGCTCTCTCGGTCGATCGGCCGTGGGGGGCGTGCGGCGTGCAAGAACCAAGCGTTCGCGGTCATCAGGGTGGCAGCGTGAAATGATCAAATCTGCGAGCGCATCTTCGGGTGTGCTCCGGTCAACTTCAAAGATACGATACATTTCGTCAGACCAGTGCATTTTTCCTGTCTGGTAGTCGAGCTCCCATGAACCGAGGTGTGCAACCTCTTGCGCCATCTTGAGCATTGAAAGTGAAGCGTTGAGAGCCTGTTCACCGGCAACGAGCGAGTCAATATCTTCGACCATGCAAACGTGAATGCGGCGCGCGCCATGGTACTGCGACAATTTGGCAACGGACATGCGAATCCAAAACAGGGTTCCGTCGGGTTTTAGCAGGCGTTTCTTCATCTGAAAACTGTGGCGTTTGCCGGCGTTCAATTCATCCATCATGGCCTGGTCTGCGGTAATGTCGTCTGCGTAAGTGAAGTCTTTCCACGTCAGGTGCTGCAGCTCCGCAATCGTGCGTCCGGTGATTTTTGCATAGGTCGGGTTGGCCGAAACAATCGCGGCGGTGTCAGAATCAATAATGGCAATTCCGATGGGCGATTCATCAAACACCTTTCGCAGCCGCTCTTCGCGTTCGATGCTTTCGGTCAGGTCTTCGATAATCGCAATATGCGCCGCGCTCTGGTCGGGCTGCCGGCTGAGTTCAGCCACGGTCAACTTTGCCCAGACGACTGCACCGTCCGGGCGAAGGAACCGTTTCTGCATGACAAAACCTTTGCTGCGCCCTGCGATCATTTCGGCGAGGTAGACCTCGTTTGCTTCGATGTCGTCAGGGTGTGTCAGGTCTTTCCAGTTCAACTTCAAAAGCTCTTGCTCATTGCGGCCCAAAATCGCGCAAAATCGTGGATTCGCTGAAATCATTGCGGCAGTTTCGGTAGCAGTAATGGCGATGCCCACGGGCGCCTGAGCGATGATCGTATTCAGGTAGTCTTCGCGCGCTGCGATTTCATCTCTGATGACGATTTCGCGGGTCAGATCTTTATGTAGCCCGATCATGCGCAACGGTTTTCCGTCGGTATCGCGGTCAATCACCTGACCGCGGTCAAGAATCCATATGTAGCTGCCGTCGCGGCATCGCATACGCATTTCGCAACGGTAGGTCTCTGACTTACCATCGAAGTGGTCCTGAATTGCCCGACGGGCGTTTTCCCGGTCATCGGGGTGCACGCGCGATTCCCACGCGGATAGCGTAGTGCCCCATTCATCGGGCGTGTAGCCGAGCATGCCTGGCAGCGTAGGTGAGAAGTATACTTCGTCGGTGACAGTATTCCAGTCCCACAGACCGTCACCAGTGGCCTTTAAGGCAAATTTCCAGCGCTCCTGAGCTATTTGCGATTCTGCCTTAGCGTCGACCAGCGCGGTCTCGTCTTCTATAATTCCATTCCAGCGAATGGAACCATCTGGCAAACTTTCGGGCATGGAATGCATGCGAACATATTTGACGCCGGTCTCGGTCGTTATGCGGCCGCGCCAATCAAAGCGTGAAAGATTTTCTATTGTCTTGCGCTGCGCCTCATGAAAAATTTCTCTGTCACCGGGGTGGATAAAGTTGAATTGACCGATTATTTCGGGCAGCAGATCTTCGGGTCTGATCGCAAACAGATTCAGAGCGTTATTGCTGAGAAAATCGAGCGCATATTTTCCGTTGGCCGCGCGCGTTATTTGGTAAACGATGACGGGCAACTGGTCTACGAGTCTTGCGTAGCGGTCTTTGCTCTCTTTAATTTCGAATTGCAGCCGCGAACGCTCATTCTCGACTTTGCGGCTCTGTAATGCGAAACTGATATCTCCGGCGAGTTGTTGGTAGAGACTCTGTATCTGCCATGAAAAGTAGTTGGCAATCGGCGAATACAGCGTCCAGACCGCGACGACTTCACCATCCACCTTGATCGGGAAAGCCCCCGATGAGCGAAAGCCGTTGGCCAGCGCCTTATCGCGCCACGGTAGCATTATAGGGTCAGTGGCAATATCTGTGCTACAGCAGGCTTCGCCGAAACGGGCAGCGCGGCCGCTGGGACCGCGGCCGGTCGGTGTATCGTCGAGGGTAATATTGAGGCCTTCAAGATAGTTATCTTTGCTGCCTTCGCTGCAGTGTAACGTAACTCGGTTATTTTGCCTGTCAACGAGGCCTATCCACACGAGAGAAAAATCCTGACTGGAAAACGGTATGCGGCAGGCTTCCGCGTAGATGCCTTTTTCATCGTGGCCGCGCACAATCAGGCGGTTGATTTGCCAGAGCACGGTGTGCGCCTGGTTCAGCAGCTCTAGATTCTGGCGCGCCAGTTCGGCTGTCGTGACATCGCGGCCGATGCCCGAGATCGAAACCATCTTACCATCGGCGCCGTATTCGGCGACATTATTCTGTTCAATGTAAATAGTCTTGCCGTCTTTTCTGATAAAGCGCAGCGTCACCGGCCCTTTGGCTGAGTCGCCCAGATTCTCAAGCAGGTGCCGGTCATCGGGATGTACCAGCTTAAAGCCCAGCTGCGCGTCTGCGTAGTGTTCTTCAACGCTATAGCCGGTGATCTTCAGGCACGACGGGCTGACGTAGGTGAAATGCGGCTGCGGCAGCATGTCGTACACGTAGAACAGGTCTGATGCCTGTTCGGTGACTTGCCGCAGCCGCGATTCTGCTGTATTCGCCCTTAAGTGCAGCCTCTGTTGAGACGCAAGTTCACGGCAGAGCAAGAAGTAGATCAATATGGCCGATGAGAGAACGAAGAAAATTCCCTTTGTCGTCTGCGCGAGCACGTGCTCTTCGTATTGCGGAAGCAATACATGCGCCAAACGATCAGACCCAAAGATCCAGATGACGCCGAATAGCGCATAGATGAGTGCAACACGTACAGATTGGCGGGTCATCGTCAGCACTGCTTGTCGCATCGTAAGGTATCATTTGCGGGTAAAGCGAAAGTTCCGGCCAGCCAAGTGCTTGACGCTGCTCTGACTAACCTCTCTTAGGGCAAAGTCGTGACGTCATCGAAGCCAGAAAACGAACAAAGAAAGGCGCAGAGAGCAAGACTGCATTTTTCGCTCGATTGCAGCATTCGTTTCGACCAGCCGCAGGGGCTTGATTGTATAGTTGAAGATATTTCAGCTGGTGGCCTGCGCATCAATCTGGGAAACGCAGGGGGCCGCCCGGCGCTTGCGGCAGGTGATGCAGTAGTCGGATCAGTAGAGAGCCTGAATCCGGCGCTGCAGATGAATTTTCGCGGCCGCGTCATGTGGGTGCGCGAAGTCAGAGACGCTGAGGGCGCGATTTTTCAGGCGGGCATCGCATTTGATCCGGGGGTCGTGCTCTCTGAGCTCATCGCATCGTTACAAGCATCGGGGCAAGGAGCCCAGTCGTGAGCGAAACGGATGCCAGCGGATTTTCTACCCCTGAAGTTTTTGATCCCTATTTTCTTGAATTGCTCTTTGATCGCTGGAACGAAGAGCATTTGACTTTTTCGTCTGATCTTATCGACGCGCAACACTTATGGATAACTGCACTCATATACCGGCTTGAAATTCTTTTACCCCTGCCTGCCAGTAACGCCAGGCGAGCCAAGCTGACGGGTTACGCGAGAGAGCTGCTGGGGTTCTTGCGTAAGCACCTGGAGCTTGAAGAGACGATCATGCAGGTTGCGGAATTTCCGCAGTCGGGCGTGCGGCTCGCAGAACACGCTGATATCCTGAAAAAACTTCACGAGACATTTTTGCCGGCGGCCGACATAGCTGACGAAAAGGCTGAGGCGTTCGTTAAGTTTATGCGGGCCTGGCTTGTGCGGCATGTCAAGGTTGAGAATGCTGAATGGAAAGCCGTACTCGTAAAGAAACATGCTAATGTTAACGACTTTGCGCGCGCAGTACTCAAAGACCCCGTTGCCGAAGACGAGTCGACGCATACCTTGCTTTATCGTCAACTCATCATCGACCGGCAAGTGATTCCAGGTGTGCGCAAAGAGACGTTGAATGACATATTTCTTCTCTGGAAGCGTTTCGACATTCGTACACAGATTCCCCTGATCGATATTCAGCACCTGTGGCTCATCAAGCTGATCGTTGAGATTGAGGGTATGCTTCACATCAATTTTGACCAGCGCCGTGCATTGCTCGAACGCACGCTCGCTGAACTCATTGCGTATGTTGACGTCCACTTCGGATGCGAAGAGGCGCTGATGCAGAGACTGGGTTACAAAGAAGAAACGCCCCATCACAGTCTGCACGAAGATTTCAAAAGGACTGTCTTTAAGTTAAAAATCGATTACGAGGCAGGTAACCACCATTCGCTGAGCAGCCTGATCACTATCATGCGGCAATGGCTTATAACGCACATTGTTATTGAAGACACAAAATTTGCGAGGTATTGCCAGCAAGAACCTCAAAAAAGCCTCGACGCTTCACGCCTGCTGATTCGTGATCAGAATATCGTATTGTCGAGGGAACAAACCCTGATCTTCATGTATGTCTCGGCGCGGCTCAGGGCGCACTGAAGGCTTTGAAACCGATTTACTTTTCCCATTCGGGCTCAGCAGTGCTGGTCAGGTGATTCAAGTAGCGCGCCAGTACAAAGAAGTAATCTGACAGGCGATTTACATACGCAATAAGATGCGGCGCCGTTGAGTCTGTGACGAGCATGGCTCTTTCTGCGCGGCGCGAGACGCTGCGGCATACATGTGCATGCGCTGCCGCTTTGCTGCCACCTGGCAAGATAAAATTGGTCAGTGGTTTGAGCCGTGCCTGCATGCGGTCAATTTCGTGCTCGAGCGCCTCGGTATCAGCTTCAGTGATGCGCCTCGCCAATTTGCCCAGAAATTTCTCATCGCCCACCGCGAGCTCTGCACCAAGGTCGAACAGCCGGTTCTGCATTGCCTGCAGCAGATGCCGTATTTCGTTCATTGCCTTGAAGTGGGCCGAGTCTGCCCGGTCACCCAGGTTGACGAGCATCAGACCTATAAAACTATTCAGCTCATCGATTTCACCGTACGCAGCGACGCGCGGGTCGTTTTTTTTCACGCGCCCGCCGCCGAACAGAGAGGTTTCGCCGCGATCGCCGGTTTTCGTATATATTTTCATTTGGATTGTAATTACTTCAGAGTGTTCTTACCTGTATCGACTCGACGCGTTCGCTGCCGGCGATGATATCAGAAACAATAACAATGCGGCTTCCCGGTGGCAATATTTTCTTCTTGGCAAGCGTGTTGAAGGCCGTTTTTATAGTTCGCTCGGGGTCTGAAGAAAAATCAATTCTGAAGGGGTAGCATGCGCGGTTCAGCAGGAGTTTGCGCCGTACCTGCGACATATTCGTGAACGCGAATACGGTGGCGTATTTGGGGCGGTAGGCCGTGACAAAATCAGCAGTGAGTCCGCGGCGGGTGAAGACAACGACGGCATCTGCCTTCAGCTGGTCGGCGAGTTCAACGGCTGATTCGGCGAAAGCCCCTTTCACGTCGTCTGATTTGAAATCGCGCGACCACCCAATGCCGCCGGTGCGTTCGATGCGCTTCAGAATTTTATCGAGCATTTCGGCTGCTTTGACGGGAAATTTGCCCGCCGCAGTTTCGCCCGAAAGCATCACAGCATCAACCTCTTCATAGGCAGCATTAGCGACGTCGGTGACTTCGGCCCGAGTCGGTATCGGGTTTTCGATCATCGATTCGAGCAGGTGCGTGGCTACGATCACGCGTTTCCCCTGTAGCGCACATTCTTTCACGATACGCCTCTGTATAATCGGCAGCTCTTCGATCGGTACCTCGACGCCCAGATCGCCGCGCGCAACCATGACGCCATGTGACGAAGCGATGATTTCTTTGTAGTTTGTCACCGCCTGTGAATCTTCAATCTTCGCGATTACCTGCGCATGGCCGTTGTAGCGTTCAACCATGCGCTTGCATTCTTCGACGTCGGCGGCTGTGCGCACGAACGAGAGGGCGATGAAATCGACATCGTTCTTGATACCGAACATGATGTCCTGTACGTCTTTTGCGGTAATCGAAGGCAGGTTAACGCGAATGCCCGGCAGATTGATATGGCGCCGTGATTTCATGACGCCGCCGTCTACCACTCTACATTTCAGACCGAAATCTGTCTTTTCGACGACGTCGAGGTTGATAATGCCGTTATCGACCGTGATCCGGTCGCCCGGTTTCATGTCTTTGAGCATGTCGCGGTAGTTGACGGTGATAACACTTTGGCTTTCGCTGTTTTCTGACCCGGCAGTAATCTCGATGACGTCGCCCACATTCAATGTGAAATTTTGCAGAATGTCACCGGTACGAATTTCAGGCCCTTGCGTATCGAGCAGAATGGCAATGGGCATCGCCGCAGTCTTGTTGTAAGACTTGATTTTTTGAATAACTTCGAGATGTGCTTTGTGATCGCCATGCGACATGTTGATTCGCGCAATATTCATACCTGCAGCGGCTAGCTGCCTAATTTTATCGAGCGTATTGGTGGCTGGTCCTATAGTGCAGATAATCTTGGTTTTGCGATAATCCATGGGTTAAGACCTGAGATCGAGTTACCCTGCGTTTGAAAAGGCAATTTCTTCTTGTCCGCGTCGTCAGTTGCTGGGGCGTTACCCTGACCGCTTCACCATGGATGATCTCTACACGCTGATACCATCACGCTCTGAGCAGGCTCAGGAACTTAACCGCCTGGTGCGTCTGCTCGCGCAGTCGGGCAAAAACAACTTCAAGAAGTTCGTCTATGATCCGCTGTATGCGTCTGCCTGGGAGAGGCGCCCCGGAGATGCGCGAAAGACGCTCGAGCACCTGCGCAGTGAGTTGAAGAACCCGGCCTACAGGTCGACGCTGGCGCCGAACTGCAAGCGCATGATCGGTGCGGCGATGGCTGAGAATCTGTCGGTGTTTGGCGACACAGTGCTGTTTTTTCTTGAGGTAATTCAGGTTGTCCCGCAGGTGGGCGAGGCTCCCGAAGCGACCGAACTTATTTCCATTTTAAAATCCCCGCTGGCTGACTGGCAAAAGCAGCAAGCTGAGCGCAGCGCGTATCTTTTTGACCGCGAACTCAATAACATGCAGGACGCGCAGATCGCAGAGGCGCTCGAACCCGTGAAGCTCGGCGTGACCGAAGAACGCGCTCGCATCAGCGGTGAAATACAGCGCCTGTACCAGCAGATTCTGATCGCGTCGCGCGCCGATAACTATAAGCGCGCGGGCCAAATGCTCTCGCGGTACATGATCGAATACAGCGACGCAGAAGACTATGCTGAAAAGGATGTGCGTAAGGTTATCGATGCACTTAAAGCGCGCGATAAAACGTTTGAAGACTCGCTGAATGCGCTGCTGGCGACCGACCTCTATTACCGCATCTCTCAGGGTATCATGAAGGGCGACCTGCGCGTCGCGGTGAGGATGATCCGCAAATACGCGCATATTTTCGAGGGAAATCCCAATATCCGCTATTATTATGAAATTGACCGCCTCGAACGCATGCTTTACAACGTCATAACGAAGAAAGACCTTTGGAAACTAATGAAAAAGGCTTAGGGAATTTAACGGGGAAACTATGGCAGATGCACAGATCAAGATCGACGAGCGCGTAACAGGCAAGAAGGCCGTGCTCGAAGTGGCGGGCGAACTCGACGCAAAGACAACGCCCGCGCTCAAATCAAAGCTCGATGAGATTGTGGCAAAGGGCGTCGAATCGCTGCTGATCGACATGGCCCGGCTCACGTATATTTCTTCAGCGGGCTGCGGCGCGCTGAACGCCACCTTAAAGGCGCTCAAAGACAAAGGCGGCAAAATGGCGCTTTCATCGCTCACGAAAGAAGTGCGCGACACTATGGACCTTATGTTCTTCACCAAGCGCGTCGCAGTCTACGCGAACCTCGCCGAAGGCGAAAAGAATTTATGAAACACGAAGTTTCTAAGTCGCCGCCCGGCATGGATGCCGTCGGGGGCCGCGCCTTATGAGACACGAGGTTTCTAAGTCGATGCCCGGCATGGATGCCGTCGGGGGCGGCGACTTATAATTTGCGTACCGAGATTGCACTCACGATCTCCGGTGACCTGAGCGAACTCAAGGGAGTACGCGAGGCGGTGCGCGCGTTTCTCGATTCCACAAAGCGTATAGATTTGGCTGAGAACGCCGAACAGGGGCTCGACTCGATACAACAGAGCCGCATTATTCTGGCTATCGACGAGGCTGTGGCAAACATTGTCGAACACGGTTATCCCGACGAGGGTGCCCTCGCGAAGGCGAAAATTCAGCTGACCATGCGCAAGAATCCCCAGCACGTGGAGTTCGAAATTCGCGATAACGGTATAGAATTCAATCCGCTCGAACACAAAAGTGATACAGAGTTCTACTATGAAGAGGGTCTTGAAAACGGCGTTGGTCTCATGACGCTCACGACACTCGACTGCAGCTACCGCCGCAGTGAAGACGGGCAAAACGTGCTGACGCTGCGCCGCGATTGGGGTGATTCAGCACCAGCCGGTGTAAAGGGGTAATAGTGAAAAAAATCTGGTTACGTATTCTGCCGCGCATTTCGCCGGGTATTCGTCTGAAGCTGACTTTCTTTACATTGTTTTTCGTCACGTCACTGCTCGCTCTGAGCTTTGCTTTAAGTTATATTACGCAGAAGAAAGAGCTGGGTAAGTCTCTCGACAACGAGGTCAAGGTACCGCTCAACCTGATCTCACACAACGTTGGCGAATTGCACCGCATTGCTGAGGGCCTGATACAACTCGAAGTTTTTCGAATTCGCCTCAAACAGAATACTGCAAGGGCAAAACAGTTCAAGAAGACCGTACTGGTGCGCGAAGAGAGTTTTGGCAACCGCTGGCGCAGTCTCGTCAAATCGTTTGGCGGCAAGGTCAAATACACATACCAGGCGCAGCGGTTCGACACCTATTTCAGCGCCTATCTGACAGAAAAGAATCTCAAAGAATTCGAAACGCTGTTAAAGTCATTTATCGATTTCACATTAAATTCAAATGTGCCCGCGGTGCAATTTGCCAAATGGAAGGCAAACGCGTCCCGTGTGGCCGAAGTAGAGCTGCTACTCGCGGCAGAATCCAAAACGGCAGAAAAAGCCAGAGAAAAGAAATACCAGTCTCTTCTGTCGCAGCGGAAGGCTGTGCTGATCGGCCAGTTGCGGCAGCCGTTCGAACCACTGTTCGTGAATCGCCTTGAGCAGGCGAGTTTTCGCCCGGGCGCGATACGCATCGTGAGTTATGGCAATGAAGATTACGCTGATTACAAAGTTGCCCCGCGGTTGCTCGATACCGCGAGCTTCTTCAGGTCGCTCGATCAGACCCGCGATCGTAAAGCCGAAGATATACTTTTTCCGCAGGAAGATTTTAAGGCCTTTCGTGAGGATTTTTTTACCGGACAGAACGACTCCCGTGACACTGTGGAATATATTCGTCGGTCGATGCCGCATGAAGCCCGTTTCTCGCCGATTTACGTGAATCGTCCCGTGGTCGAACGTGCGCGTAAAATACTCGCGTACCAGCAAAAAGGTGAAGACCTTCTCGCACAGTTTGACACGGTCGACCAGAAATATGTCGCGTTGCTCAAAGAAATTGCCGACCGCAAAGGCGAGCGCCTGAAGGTATTGCGCGAAAAATCTATACCACCTTTCAAAGACCCTGATTTTATGCAGATCGCCGGCGAATACCGCAAGATGGCTGAAAAGCGTGACGCCGAGATTCTGCAGGTTACCCGGTATAAAGAGAAAGAGAAGGCGCATTTTGATACCATACAGGCAAAAATCAAAGAACGACGCGCGGCGCGCGACGCAGCGGCTAAGGCCATAAAAGAGAATGAGGCAAAACTCAAGGCTATACAGTTAAAGAAAAAGTCAGATGCAGAGCAGAGCGCAGATGAGATCGAACTTGTGATCGAGACGCAGAAAAAGGCTTATGACGATGCCGACAGGGTGCTGCAAGATCTGAACAGCGCAGAGGCGAGCTTCGTGGGCAACAGTGAACTCGAGGTACTTGAAGCCATCTTGTCCTTAAGAAATGCGGCTCTGCTCGCGAGAACCAGGCTAAGCCTCGTTTCAGAACAGAGCGCCCTCGATAAAGTGCTCAAAACTTCAATCGGGCGCAAAGAGCGCGATCGTGAATTCGCTCTGCTCAGGCAGTTCATCTACGATGCGCGCAGTGAAACCGAAATGCCGGTGCCCCGCGGCCAGGCGTCTCCGCTTGCCGGTGGAGTGCTCGCGATGTCACGCACTGAAGCGGAAGACTATATGCATTCACTCGACACAATGCCCGTCAATGACGCGAAAGGTCTCGCGCGACTACTGCTGCGTGATAACGTCGTGGGCTTCAACGTTTCGATCATTAATAAGCAAGAGGGGCTTGATCGCATCAAAGACGCGACGCGCACGCTTGTCATTTTTCTGTCGGTTATTGCAGTGCTTGCCATTTTTGCTGCATGGTATTTCTCCGGCGTTGCCGTGCGGCGCATAGCTTCGCTGAGCTCTACATCCGCATTGGTTCGGGACGGTAATCTCAGCGTCACTTTCGATGCAAAAGGTTACGACGAACTCGCAACCCTTGGCTCAAGCCTCAACGGTATGGTTGAAGGGCTAAAAGAGCGCGAAGAGATGCGCGGTGAACTTATGGCAGCCGAAGAGATCCAGAAGCGTCTGCTGCCTGCAGACGTCCCGAAAAATCTGAAGGGCAGGGCAGACCTTGCGGGCTTCTATAAGGCGATGACGGGTGTGGGTGGTGACTACTTCGACTATATTGGCCTCGGTAACGATCTGGTGGCGATCGCGATGGGTGATGTTTCGAACCATGGCGTCGGGCCGGCGCTTGTCATGGCAATCACGCGTTCGCAATTGCACGCGGCGCTACGGGAAAAGGAAATCTCGCTGAAGCAGATTCTGCTAAAGCTCAACGAACAACTCTACGAAGAAACGCCGGCAAATATCTTCGTCACGTTCTTTCTCGCGCTCTATAATCTGAAAACTGGCGAGATGCAATACGTTTCAGCCGGGCACTCGAAACCATTGCTGCTGCAGGCGTCGGGAAAATCCAAATACCTCGAAGCGGGCGGTATGCCACTAGGTATGGACGATAACGATTTTTTCTCCACAACGATTGAGGTGCAAAAGCTGAAGCTCGCCGCGGGGGAAACGTTTGTGCAGTATACCGACGGCCTCAGCGAAGCGATGAACAGCGCCCGCGAACAGTTCGGGTATGACCGCATTCAGGCTGTACTCGAAAAGAGCGGCAAAGCTTCAGCGCACGATGTGCTGCAGGCGCTGGCGAAATCGGTCGAAAACTTTACCGGTACCCGCCTCGATTTGCCCGGCCCGAGCGCGCTCAACGACGACATCGCGCTGGTTTGCCTCAAGAGAAATGGGGATGTATAATCGTACTGGCATATTTTGCCGACTATAGAGAGTATGGCGGTTACCGACGCGACAGGAAGTCGCCAGGTAAGTGCCTGACAGGAAGTTATGTTTGGCGCTTACCAGCGCGACACGACGTCGCCAGGTAAGTGCCTGACAGGAGGTCATCTTTGGCACTTACGGACGCACAAAAAGCCGAAATCGTTCGCAGGGGCAACACGCTCTTTAACGAAGGCCGCTTTTTTGAAGCTGGCCGGGTCTATACCACCGTTGGTTACAAGACGGGCCTCATTCGTCTCGGTGACTTGTTCTATTTTGAAAAAGAAATGCCGCTTGTCGCTTACGGCTTCTATCGCAACGCCAACCACCGGCCGATGCTCGACAAGATCGGCGAAGGGTTCGTTTTTGCGTTGAAGTGCCTGCTCTACGAGCCTGAAAAGGGCAGCGCCGCAGTGGCAAAAGCATCGATTGCCAGACCCGCAGGTAAACCGGGTAGCGATGAAGAATTTCGCATCAGGCAGTCTAATTCACCCGACGCAGGTGCGCCTTCAAAACCGGCTGAACCGAGCATTGATGCAAAGATCGCACGCGCTGTAGCCATGTTGCAGAAGCTCGCATAGCCGATTTTACGACAATTTACAGAAAAATTTCGCAGCGGCAATGACCGGCACCGCGAAGAATCGTGTCGTTTCTTTTTCGCAGTAGCTCGTCCAATACGGTATGAGCAGAAAACTAGCCAAGACTCTTGCATTTGAAATCTGCGCGTCACTGCTCGTCGCAGCGGCGCTTGCTGGGTTTAACCTGCTGGCGAGTGAAAAACCTGATTACACGCGGCTCGACAGCGATGAAAGTTCTCTTCAACTCATGGCACACGGTCGCCGTGGCGGTGGTGGTCACCGCAGAGGGTACCCTTCGGGGCGTCACCATCGTCCAAGACCTCAGGAGCAGAACGGCGGTGGTCATGCTTCTTCGACGCAGGCGCAACCGGCAGCCCCCGCGCAACCGGTTAAAGATCCGCAAGGGCAAGCCCCGCAGACACCGCCAGCGACAAACACAGAAGTACCGGCGATCAGGTAATAGTCCGCCTGCGGCGGAGGGGTTTATCTGAAAGAGAATTCGCAGCTTCTGGCATTGTCGCTGGCAGGGCAGGCAATGGGATTTCGTTTTGTACAACCAGCATACGTTCTTTCTGTTTTTCGAGGCGCGTCAGCAGCAGATAGACGCAAGGCACCACAAAGAGAGTGAAGATTGTTGAGACGATTGTACCGCCGATGATCGTCAGACCGATCGGCGTGCGCGTCTCTTGCCCGATGCCGTTACCGATGACGAGAGGCAGCGCGGCGATAACCGTTGCGGTTGAAGTCATTAGAATCGGCCTGAGGCGCACAGGGCAGGCCTCGACGAGCGCTGCGAGTACCGTTGCACCTTTATTCGCTGCGCGCACATGGTTGGTAAATTCTACCAGCAAGATGGAATTCTTTTTGGCAATACCCATGAGAACAACGAGGCCGATGAAACTGAAAAGGTTAAGCGATACGCCTGAGATCCACAACGTGATTAGCGCACCCGTCACGCTGAACGGCAGCGCTACCAGCACTGACAGGGGATGCACAAATGAATTAAACTGCACTGCCAGAATCATATACGCGATCAATATGCCGAGCAGCAAGGCGAGGTTCAGGCTCTTAAAAGATTCGGCAAGCCCCGCCGCGCCGCCTTCGAGAGCGAAAGCGTAACCTTTGGGCAATACCTCGCTCGCTATCGTGCGGGCGCGTTCAAGCACCATCGCCTGCGATTTTCCCGGTGCGACGCTACCGTAGATGCCGATAGCCCGCTGGCGGTTCACTCGCGTGATCGATTGAAATGACTTTTTCTCGGTGAAGGTGACGAGCTCGCTGAGCGGTACGGTATTCGCGGCGGCATTGCGCACAAGAATGTTGCCGATATCTTTCGCCGAAGCAATCTTGTCGTCGGGCAGTTTGATACGAATGTCGTACCGCCTGCCGTCTGCAGTGAAACGCCCCTGCCTTTGGCCGGCGACAGTTGCCCCGAGAGTGGTCGCGACGGTTTGAATTGAAACCGCGCGTGCGGCCATCGCATCGCGGTTAGGTGCGATCAAGAGTTCGGGAAAGTTGCGTTTGAAATCGGTATCGAGATCTTGCGTCAGGCCTTCGGCGGTCAGACGGTCCATGATCTCTTTGGCTTTGTTGTCGAGAACCTCGAGGTCGCTACCAAAAATATTGAACGATACCTGAAACTGTCGGCCAGAGGTCAGGCCGCGGGAAGAAAAGTCCCTGAGCGAAGCCCTGACGCCTTGTATGGGTTTGAAATCCTTTCTGAGGTCGTTCATGATCTCAACGTGCCCTTTCTTTCGCTGTGCGCGGGCTTTGAGCTTGACCAGCATGAAGAACTGGTTGATTTCGGCAGACGGCCCGCCCGCGCCGGCGCTCGTGAAAAAACGGTCGATGTCTTTGTGTCGCCCCAGCACCGCCTCGATTTCTTTGGCGCGGGTAATTGTGTACGCAAGCGACGAACCGGGCGGCGCCTGGCCGTTGATGATGACAAAGTCCTGATCTTGCAGCGGCACGAATTCCTGCCGCACCTGAAAAATGAGTAGCAGTGAAACAACAAACAGCAGCAGCGAGCCAGCGCTCACAAGTTTAGGATGTCTCAGCGTGCGCGCAAGCAGCCTGCCGTACCAGGCATTCAGTCTGTCAAAACGATGTTCGAGATAGACCTCGAGACGCGCAGGCTTCGGTGACGTGCTCAAAAAAGCTGCCGAACGCATCGGCGTGATCGTCACCGCTTCGACGAGAGAGAGCAGCACAGCCGCCGACATGACAATACCGAACTGAAAAAAGAACCGGCCGATCACGCCGTCCATGACGACGACGGGCAGAAAAACCGCGATGACCGCTAGCGTCGCGGCAGTCGCGGCGGGCAAAATTTCCATCGAACCGTCGTAAGCCGCCTGCGCTGCGCTTTTGCCCATACGGTAGTGGCGTATGATATTCTCGAGCAGCATGATTGCATCGTCGACGACGATAGAGATTGCGAGCGTCAGCGCGAGCAGCGTGAACAGGTTCAGCGTAAAGCCGGCGAAATAGATGATCAGAAACGTGCCGACGATCGATGTCGGTATCGAAAAGATAATGTTGAGCGCTCCCTGCCAGCTGCCGAGAAACGCGAAGCAGACGAGAATTGTGACCAGCGCAGCGACGATGAGTTTTTCATAGGTTGTGAATACCGTTGCTTTGGTTGAACGCGAGAAGTCGATGTTCACCTGCAGCGTAAAACCTTCGGGCAGCTGATTCTGCAGCTCAGCGACTTTCTTGTGTACTGCGTCGGCGAGCGCGACTTCATTTTGTCCGCGCTGTTTGCGAATGCCGATGCCGACTCCCTGTTGGTCAGACCCATTGAGGCGCGCGATACGGCGCTGGTCGCTGAGCGCATCTTCAACGCGCGCCACGTCTCCGATCGTGAGAGCCGCCCCCGAAGCATAGATGTTCTCGCCGCCGCGGCGCAGAATGCGAACCCGCGAAAGATCTTTCGGCGAGGCTGCTTCACCCATCCAGCGGATGCGCAGCTCTTCTTTACCTTTGATGAACTGCCCGGCGGTGCTTTCGATGTGCTGCGTTTCGATCGCGGTAACGAGGTCAGACACCGTGATGTCGTAGCGGCGCATTTTCGCCATATCGGGCCAGACGCGCAGATTGCGCTCAGGGTAACCGGCGATAGACGCTTCGCCGATGCCCGGAATAAAACGAAACTGGTCGAGCAAGAAAACATCGGCCCAGACGAGCAGCTCGTGCAGCGGCTTATCTGCAAAGACGCCAATAAACATGAAGGGTTGATCTTCGGGGTTGGTCTTAGAAATAACAGGGGGATCTATACCGAGCGGAAGCCGCAACTGGCTGAGCGCAGCCTGAACCTCTTGCAGCGCGACGTCGACATTGCGCCTGAGATCAAGCTCGAGCACCACTTGCCCCGAACCCTGGCGCGCGTTCGAGCGCATTTGCTTCAGACCCTCGATACCCAACAAGCGTTCTTCAATGGGTATGAGCAGCGTCGATTCGACAACTTCGGGCGTCGCCCCTTCATAGGCAACATTGACTGTCAGAATCGGGAAATCGATGTCGGGCAGCTGGCTGACACCGAGCTGCGTCGCAGCGACCGCACCAAAAATGATCAGCGCCGACATGAGAATCCAAGCAAAGACCGGCCGGACAATCGATGTGGCGATGAGGTTCATTGGGTGTCAGGTGACCCAGGCGTCGCAGGTTTCTGCAGGTGCCAAGGCTGCTCGGAAAAACCAACGCGCCGGTGTGCGCGTAAAGAGCTATTCGGCCCCTCATAGACCAGCTGTTAGTGGAGTATGGGCGCGCCTGCACTACAAATTTCTGTGCAAGACAGCGGCGCGATACGATCTTGTACCGATGCAGCAGGCACCGACAACTGAAATTCCCGCTTCGCCGCGCGAAAAGTGGATGGTGTTTTTTATGGGAGTAGCGGTAGTGCTCGTCATCATGAACACGATGATGTTCAACCTCGCGCTGCCAAAGGTCGCGCTCGAGTTTACTCTTTCACCCGCTGAAACCTCTTGGATTGTTACCGCCTATTCAATCATGTTTGCGATTGCGTCGATCACGTATAGCAGACTCTCTGATTTTATTCCCATACGCCGCCTGTTTCTGATTGGCCTCGCCTCGCTCGGTACTGCCGCGATCGCCGGCTTCTTTGTACGAGATTTCGTTGTGCTGATCGGTGTGCGCGTATTGCAGGCGTCGGGTGCGGGTTCCATACCCGGCCTCGCGCTGGTTTTCATTTCACGCCATATTCCGATCGAGCGGCGAGGGCGCGCGATGGCGAAGGTGATGGCCGCCGTTGCACTCGGGCTGGGACTCGGGCCTGTCGTCGGCGGCGCGATCGTTGAATACGCGGGCTGGCATTACCTTTTTCTACTGACAGCTTCGGCGCTGCTGCTCTTACCCGTGTTCGCCGCGCTGGTTCCGCAAGAATCGCCGCGGCACGGCACATTCGACATTGCGGGTGCAGTGTTCGCCGCCACCGGCATAACACTGCTGCTCATGGCCCTGACGCAGAAGTCGGCCATGGCATTCGCAGGCGGATCTTTCAGCGTTCTGCTTTTTGTGTGGCGCATTCGGTCGGCGCGCCAGCCTTTCGTGATGCCTGCGCTCTTCGCGAATACTCCGTTTCTGAAACTCGCGGCAGTAGGCGTAGCTGCGTACATATCAAGCTTTGCACTGCTGTTTATCATGCCGCAGATGCTCGTCAAGCTGCACCGTCTGAGTGCGATCGAAGCTGGCCTCGCGATATTTCCGGGGTCGATCATGGCGATGCTGGTTTCTCCAATTACAGGCAAGACGATCGACCGGCACGGCAACCGAGGCATACTGCGGCTGATGCCCTGGGTTATGGCGGCCGGCACTCTGCTCTTGGCTCTCTTTGCGCGAGACGGCTACATCTGGCTTTCGCTGGCGTACCTGCTCGTGAGCGTTGCCTTCACATTCATCACAAGTTCGGTCTCTAACGAGATGTCCAGGCTGCTTATACCGGCACAGATCGGAGCAGGGCTCGGGCTCTTTCAGTTGATGCAGTTTTTCAGCGGAGCGTTCGGCGTCGCACTATCAGCTACCGCGCTTGTCTGGCAACGCGATTTTAGCCCCGCTGAGAGCTACAGCAACATCTACTTTGGCATGACAGTGATACTACTTTTGTCTGTTGTTTCGGGTCATTTCTATTTAAAATCCAGAGCCCGCGCGGCGGGATAACAGGCGCCTGTTCGCCGTTTCCTGAGAAGGAAACGGCTTTAGTGTACGCATGTACCTAAACTCATGATTTAGTTGTCGCCGTCTCTCAAAGCCGTATTGTAGCGCATGCTACCTGATTATTATCAATTTTCATTGCCGACGAATGTGCGCTACGGCATTGGCCTAGCTTCAAGGCTGGGCGAAGAACTTGCCGGTTTTCCCGGCAAACGTGCGCTGCTTGTGACTGACAAGGTGATTGTGGCCGCCGGCCTTGCCAAGAAGGTCATCGAGGGTTTACAGGGTTCTGCCATCACGATCGCTGCCACGTACGATAATGTGCCGCCGAACAGCGAGCTCAAAGTTGTGACCGAGGCTGCCGAGCTGGGCGTCAAAAACAAATGCGACATGGTGATCGCGATTGGCGGTGGCTCGGTACTCGACTCGGCAAAAGTCATCAACCTGCTGATGGTGAAAGGCGGGCCGCTGCAGCAGCACATGGGCGCACAATTGCTCAAAGAAAGAATTTTGCCTTCGGTTTTTATCCCCACAACTTCGGGCACGGGCTCAGAGGTGACGCAGTTTGCGATGGTGTCTGACGATGCGAACTCGGTGAAATTGCCGTTCGCAGAAGACCACTTTCTGCCAGATATCGCGATTCTCGATCCCGAAATGACGGCGACAATGCCCGGCAAAGTTACGGCAGCCACGGGCATGGATGCCCTTACGCATGCGATCGAGTGCTACGCCGGGCAGAACCCGAACCCGGTGTCTGACGCGCTCGCGCTTTATGCAATCGAACTTATTGTGCAGAACATTCTGCAGGCAGTTGCGGTGCCGAACGACCTCAACGCGCGCGGTGCGATGCTGACGGCATCGTTTCTCGCAGCGGTGGCCTTCAACCACGGCGGCGTCGGCATCGTTCATGGTATCAGCCATGCCCTGGGCGGAGTCTACCATATTCCGCACGGGCTTGCGAACAGCATTATTCTGCCGTTCAGCGTCGAGCACAACATGGAGAGTTCTGCCGCGCGTTATGCGCGCGTAGCGCAGATCTTCGGCGACAGCGGTTTTTATCCCGTGAAAGAGCTGAACCAGATTGTTTCTCGCTTTGATAACTTTGCGGTGAACCAGGCTGTCACGCAGCTGGGCCTCGTCGACGAATGGCTCACCAAACAGCGTGCGAGTTCGCTCGCAGGTAAGCTGCGCGCGATGAACCAAAAGCTGAACGCACTCTGCGGACACCCGTTGAATCTGCGCGATGCAGGCGTCAAAGACGGTCTCGGCAAACTCGATCAGGTTGTGCGCACAGCGCTCGAAGACGGCGCGATGCTGAATAACCCGCAACCGGTCACGGCCGAGGCGGTTCGGGCAATCGTTAGAACAGCATACGAACAGAATCTGAAGCCGATCGCCGTTTCAAAATCAGAGCTCAAGGCTGCGCGCACCGCCGGCGCTGCGAAGAAGCTCAAAGCGATCTTCAAAGACGAAGCAGGGCTCTACGACATTCTGGGCACGTATTTTCTGAAAGTGCAGGCAGATCCGAAGCTTTTCGCTCCGCTCAAGAATTCAGGCCTCAAGATTCGTTTTAATTACAGTGCACCGGACGGGGCGATAGCGCTCGACGGTTCGACTGAAGACAAATCAAAGCAGGTTCTGACCGGCGATGCAGCACGCGCATTTGCACCCGAGGTGGAGTTCACTCTGTCAGCAGACGTCGCACACTATTTCTGGCATGGGCAGGTGAACCTGATGCAGGCACTGGCGCGCAAAGAAGTCAGCCCAAAAGGCAACTTGCCGCGTGCGATGAGGCTGTTGCCGTTGCTCGAACCGCTGTACGAACTCTATCCGCAATATCTGCGCGAAAGAGATCTGGCAAAACTGGCGCTGTAATCGCTTTTGTGAATTGTTTTTGTGGAGACGCAGCGGTGAATCTATTTGTGGAGACGCAGCATGCTGCGTCTGTACCATAGTTTCGTAATGGCAGAAAAAACAGAGAAATTGTGGCATGGGCGGTTTGATGCTGCACCGTCGAAGATAACCGAAGAAATCTCCGAGTCGATTTCGTTCGATCAGGTCTTGTATAAGGTCGACATCCGCGCATCGCTCGCGCATGCACGAATGCTGCAAAAGATCGGCGTTTTGTCGGCTACCGAATTCAGCGAGATCGAGCGTGGCCTGAAGCAGGTCGAGAGTGAAATAGAATCGGCTAAGTTTACTTATTCGGCAGCGCTCGAAGATATTCACATGCACGTCGAGTCGCGCCTGACCGAAATCGTTGGCGACACGGGCAAGAAGCTTCACACCGGCCGGTCGCGCAACGACCAGGTTGCGGTTGATACCCACCTCTAC
Organism: uncultured Leptospiraceae bacterium; assembly: GCA_942492915.1. Lineage (GTDB taxonomy): Bacteria > Spirochaetota > Leptospiria > Turneriellales > Turneriellaceae > Turneriella. The sequence goes on along the minus strand of OW818662.1, from coordinate 1,567,334 downwards.
ACGCGCGAGGCACTCGGTTCGCATCGCCAGGATCTTGTCGCACTGCTGAAGGCATTCTTAGATCTTGCGAAGGGGCAGGCGAATACCGTTTGGGTCGGTTACACGCACCTGCAGATTGCGCAGCCGGTACTGCTCAGCCACTACCTGATGGCATATTTCTGGCAGTTCGCGCGCGACCTTGAGCTGCTTGATTTTACGCTGCAGAGTCTGCGCTATTCGCCACTCGGCGCAGCGGCCCTTGGTGGCGCGAACTACGCGATAGATCGGGCGATGACGGCGCATGAGCTCGGCTTTGAAGCTCCATACCCGAACAGCATGGATGCTGTCGCGAACCGCGATTACCAGCTCAACTACCATTTCTGGGCGACGCGTCTGTTTTTGCACATTTCGCGATTCTGCGAAGACATCATTATTTATAACTCAACCGAATTCGGCTACGTGACGCTCGGCGACGCGGTGACGACCGGCTCGTCTATCATGCCGCAGAAGAAGAACCCCGACATTGCGGAGCTGTTACGCGGAAAAGCCGGTCGCGTAAATGGCAACCTGCAGGCGCTCATCACGAATCTCAAGGGACTCCCGTTGACCTATAACCGTGACCTGCAAGAAGACAAGGTGTACCTTTTCGACAGTGTGCGGCAGGCGAGGCAGGGACTTCTCGGTATGCTCGAAATTCTCGCCAATATTCGCTTCAACGAGAATCGTGTTGTTGAAAATCTTTCACGCGGCTTTGCGCTGGCGACCGATGTTGCCGACTATCTCGTGCGCGAACGCAACGTTCCGTTCAGGGATGCGCACGCGGTTGCGGGCTCAGCCGTAAAATACGCAGAAGAGCAGGGCAAACGCCTTGAAACGCTCTCTGCCAACGACTGGCAGGTTCTTGCAGGATTTGCTTTAAACTTTCCCGCAAATTTTTTCACACCACTCGCGTCGATCGAGCGCCGGCAGGGTGAGGGGTCGACAAACCCAAAGGCTGTGGCCGCGCAAATTGCCGCAGCAGAAAGACTGCTGCAGCCCGTCTGATTCAGAGTGAAAATTTCGCCCGGGGAAAATGCATCACCGCGCGCGTTGCGCCGGCAGAGGCCGAAATAGTGAAGAATTCCAGTGGATCAAGGCCCATTTCATAATAGATTTCGTCTGCCATTGCAATGCCGAACCCGGCGGATTCAGTGACGTCAATAAAATCCGGACCAAAATAGTCAGTCGAACGCCCCTCGTCAAAGAGCTTGCGGTGAACCCGGCGGCTCTGCTGAATCCGCTCCATGTCTTTGGCGAGAATGGGAATATCGTTCACCACATTAAAGACAATCTTCTCGTCAGTCATGGCCATGGTGAAGTGGATATAGACCGCTTCAGATTCGAGTAGCTTGTTAAAATCAAACAGCTGCTGAATGTCTTTAGGCGTAAAACCAGCGGCGCGTCCCGTGCGCTTCTTTTCTGTCAGTTGGAGCACCGTATTCACGCGTTTCTTGAGCTTTTCGGGAATAATGTGCCGGGTCATAAAGTCGCGCAGCATCTCTTCGTGAAAGATAATCTCAATCAGCGAATCAATGTCTTCAAACTGCTGCCGCAACAGCTTCATACGCACTTCAGATTTGAAAATGACGTGTTTAGCGTTAGCCTTAATCGCATTGAAAATAATTTCAACGACGGCCGAATAAAGATTGAAAAGCATGCCGGGATTGAGCTGAAACTCTTCAAAAACACGTGCAAAAATGTTCATCAGCTCTTCGCGCCCGATGCGCGTCAGTGCATTGATGCGAAATACGACGATTCGGTCGCGCTGCAATTTGCGAATAGCCCTGTCTATTTTGGTATCAGGTGTCGGAGTGGCGTCTTGCATGCTATTGGGTTACCATCAGGTCGTGCATACGCACAACCCCTACCGGCTTCTTCTGTGTATTGACGACGGGCAGCGTATACGTTTTTTTCTCTTGCATCAGGGCAAATGCTTCGTCGACCAACGCCACATCGCGCACGAAAATTGGGTCTTCGGTCATGATTTCGCCGGCTGTTGCGCTGAAAAGTTTGGTTGGGGTAGCAGTGTAATGTTCGAGCAGCCGTTTGATATCGCCGTCGGTCAGAATTCCCCGCAGGTGTCCCTTAGTGCCGGTGATGATCATGCAGCCCAGATTGGCTGTAATCATCTTGGGCAAGAAAGTTTTGAACGGCGAAGTGCGCGAGATCAGTACCCCTTCAATCGGCTGCATCACATCTTTGACACGCGTCAAAAGTTTGCGGCCAAGCGTGCCGGACGGGTGGTATTTGCCAAAATCTTCGCGTCTGAATTTGCGTAATTTGATGAGCGCGGTCGAAATAGCATCGCCGATCACAAGCGACATCGTGGTTGAGGCCATCGGGGCAAGTTCTAGTGGGCAACCTTCGCGCGTGATCGAATAAATTATTGCGGCGTCGGCGTCGCGCGCGAGCGTGCTTTCTGCTTTTTGGGTGACCGCAATCAGTTTTCCGGTGAGCCGTTTTATGTGCGGCATAAGCTCCACAATTTCGCGGGTTTCGCCCGAGTTTGAAAATGCAAGTACAACTTCTTTTGCCTGTAAGTTGCCTATGTCTCCGTGCAGCGCATCGGCCGGGTGAAGAAAAACGGCGGGAGATCCCGTTGAAGTCAGCGTCGCAGCTACTTTGCGGGCGATGAGCCCTGATTTGCCCATGCCGCAGGTTAAGATGCGATTTTTTGAATCGGCCATAATCGCTGCTGCCCGGGCAACTTGCGATACGAAGTCGGGCGCTGCGAGATTTGCGCTGAGAGAAGTTTCCGCGGCGCGAAACGTTTCTTCAATTGCCGCCTTCAGATCGCCTTTCAAAACATTTGCCCCTGCAGCTCATTCGGCTCGGGAATCTTATCGTTGGGTAACTCTTCGGCGACGACGCTGCCGTCTTTTTGCTTCTTGAGCATGAGCCATTTGCCTTCGGCTTCTTTCAGCTTGCGCTCGCAGAATTCTTTCAGCGCGAGCCCGTATTCGTAAAGTTTCATCGATTCTTCGAGCGATTCTTTGCCATCTTCGAGCTTTTCGGTGATCTCTTCAAGCTCTGCCAGGGCCTTTTCGAACGTCAAGGCAGGCGGCAGGCTTACCGTGCCCGCCTGGTCGGCAGAGGCGGATTGAGATTTTTTTACGGCCATTACGTTCATAGTTGGTCCCAAAAACGCGGCGTCAACCAGCTTGGCTTCGCAATGTGTCGCTAAAGCGCCAGAATCAATTTTGCCTGCGAAAGCCCGCCACCAACCGCTCGAGCTCTGCGAGGCCTGAGTTGATTTTGCGCAAAAAAGATGCATTGTGGGGTACAAAGACGAAGTGCCTGTGCCCGGACCAAAGTTGTCTGAGGCGGGCGTCGAGGTTCAGCGCTTCGTTCAGAGATTCAATGCGCGATGGATTGCCCCCTTCGATCGAGATTCCCCCGACCGCGGCAGTTTCAAAAAAAATAACAGCGTCATAACGCGCAAATTCCGCTTCGAGCGTAGTTTCTACATGCGAAAAAAAATCCTCGGGGCTCTCGGGCCAGTAGGCGGCCCCGTCGACAGTACCCCGGTCGCAGAGTAGCACCCGGCTCTGGTAGTGCGCCGCCTGTGCATCTTCGAGATTTTTCTGTACGTGGTAGATCGCGCGCTGCGTGGCCTTACGCACGCCGTTTTCACCGATACGCGGAAATCCCCCGGTATACAGCAATGTGGCTGCCTCAGGCACGATGACGACGTCTTCGCCGATCTCGCGGCGGTAGAGGTCTGCGGCAGTGGTTTTTCCGCCGCCCGGCCCCCCAGTGAGTACTACTCTGAAGCTTTTATCCGGCATTTTTTCGTCTGTCCTGTTGTTCTGTTTTTCACCGCAAGCGGTCAATCAATCCTGACTTGTGAAAGCCGCTGTAAACCGCGAATCACCACAGGTCAGCATTGTGATGCCGGTTTTTAATGCGGCCGAGTGGTTGAGTGAAACTCTCGCGAGCATCGCGGCGCAAACTCTCGAGCATTATGAACTTATCGCGGTTGATGATTCAAGTACCGACGAAAGTTCTGTGATTCTGAAATCCGCCGCCGCGAGCGATACCCGCATTCGCGTACTCATGCCAGAAGGAAAGGGCATCGTCGCTGCCTTACACGCTGGAATCGCTGCCGCACGCGCGCCGTTTATCGCCCGCATGGATGCAGACGATCTGATGCCTGCCGATCGACTTGCATTGCAGAGTGATTATTTGCGGCAACACGAAGAGGTGGCGCTGGTGACGGGCAACGTAATTTATCTCGGCGATCGGCTGCAAAATGCCGGGTACGCCCGTTACGTTGATTGGCTCAACACGTTTCAGACGCCGGAAGATTTCACGCTGCGCCGATTCATAGAATCGCCGGTGGCGCATCCGTCGGTGATGCTGCGGCGCGAGGTCATGGTCGCCAATGAATATCGGCACGGAGATTTTCCTGAAGATTATGACCTTTGGTTACGCTTACTCGGGCAAGGCCGCCGTTTCGCTTCTCTGCCAAATACCGTGCTGGAATGGCGTGACCACGGTGCGCGTGCCTCACGCACCGATAGTCGCTATGACATCGAGAAGTTCTATGCGCACAAGGCAGGTTTTCTCGCAGCCTGGCTGCGCGACCGCGGTCATAATCAGGTAAGCGTGTGGTCGGGGGGGCGACGGTCGCGCCGGCGCATCGATGCTCTGCGTGACCAGCGCATTGAGATCAGTAAATTCATCGATGTGCATCCGCGTCGTATCGGGCAGAAGATACAGGGGGCGCCCGTCGTCGCGCCCGAAACGCTGTTTGCGGGACAGCGAGAGTTTGTCGTCGTCTATGTCTCGGCCCGGGGAGCGCGTGACCTGATTTGCGGTTCACTTGCAGCGCAGGGTTACCTCGAGGGCGAAAACTTCATCTGTGCTTCGTGAATCGTCTTTTCGCCGTGTCGCATCAGCCGAAAATAGCGAATGGCAGCTACCGCACCTTCGCTGATTGAATTACCCGCCGATCTTGAATCGCAGTTTCAGGAACTCACCCGTGGCATTGAAGAGGTCTTGCCTGTGAACGAGTTCCGTAAGAAGTTGTTAGATAGCCACAATAAGAAGATACCCCTGCGGGTGAAGGCAGGCTTCGACCCGACCGCGCCCGACCTGCACCTGGGGCATGCCGTGCTCATTCAGAAACTGCGGCAGTTTCAGAACTTTGGGCACCATGTCTTGTTTCTGATCGGCGATTACACCGCGATGATCGGCGACCCTACGGGCAAATCTGAGACGCGCAAAGTGCTGTCTCGTGAAGAGGTCGAAAAGAATGCGCTCACCTATAAAGAACAGGTTTTCAAGATTCTCGACCCGGCCAAGACCGAAATTGTCTTCAATTCTGCCTGGCTGAACGCGCTGAAGCTCGAAGACATGCTGCACCTCACCGGCAAATACACGGTAGCGCGCATGCTCGAACGCGATGATTTTTCGAAGCGTTACGCGGCAGGCCAGCCGATCTCGCTCGTCGAGTTCATGTATCCACTGATGCAGGGTTATGACTCGGTGGCGCTCAAAAGCGATGTCGAGCTCGGTGGTACCGACCAGAAGTTCAACCTGCTCGTGGGGCGCGACCTGCAGGCGCAGTACGGGCAGTCGCAGCAGTGCGTCATCATGACGCCGCTCTTGGTCGGCCTCGATGGCATAAAAAAGATGTCGAAGTCGCTCGGCAACTACATCGGTATCCAGGAAGCGCCGGCCGATATCTACGGTAAGCTGATGAGCATCAGCGACGAGCTGATGCTCATGTACTACAACCTGCTCTCAGACAAGTCGATGGCGGAGCTCGAAGCGATACGCAAGGCACTCGCCGATGGCAGCCAGCACCCAAAACAGGCAAAATCTGATCTCGCGCGCGAGATCACGGCCCGCTTTACTTCGGCAGAGATCGCTGCCGCGACGGCAGAAGAGTGGAACAAAGTGCATAACCCGAAAGAGCGGGGTGTGCCGCAAGACATTCCTGAGTTTCGCTATACAAAAGGCTGCCAGCTTGCAGCGATCATAAAAGATGCAGGCCTCGCGCCTTCAAATTCTGAAGCACGCCGCATGGTTGAGCAGAAGTCGATTTATCGTGTCGAACCCGATGGCAGCGAAAAAGTGCTGGCAGATTATAAGATGCCGATAAGTGAAGATTTTATTTTGCGTGCGGGCAAACGCAAATTCGTCAAAATCATCGGAGAAACGTAGAGACGCCCTTTACGGGCGTCTCTTGTATTCAAGCATGCAGGCATGCGGTAAGAGTCACATCTCAATGCCAAACAGTGCTTTGAATCTTTCTTTGTCGTAGCTCACGTAGAAGTAATTCTGGTCGACATCGTCGATCTCACCTCGAGCAAACGCCTGCCACTCATCGATCTCTTTGCGTGCCACATAAAGACTCGTGCGATATTTTTCAAAGTCGCCTTCCCGCTCTTTGTGAGCAATGAAGGCTTCGAGAAGCTCGATATGTGCCTTCGCCCACATGTCGAGCACGGTGGCATCATTCTTTCGGCAATAATCAATCTTCTTCGCAAGCTCTGCCCGAAGAGTGCGTAACTGTTCATCGAAGCGGGCAAAATCTTCTTCGCGCTTTCGCGCAGACTCAGCATCTTTAGCGCCCCAACGATCTTCCATATCAAGGCCGAGAAGAACGCCGCCGGTTCTGCGGATTTCGAGTTTGATTTTTTCGAGGTCGCCAATTGTCATGATTCTATCCGGGTGTTCATAAATTGCCGCGAGTTATGGCGGCGGGCTACGAAACTCTTCGGCGTAAAGCCTGTTTTCATACGCCTTTTGTTGGTGTGACCCGACGAACTTCGTGTGATCGCACACCGACATGAGCTGGTTTCCAAAATCGACGTTCATGTTTGGCGTTTTTAGCAAATCGACCGGCCTGAGTTGACACGAATGCTAATCGCTTTCATAGGGCCCAATACTAAATCCGCCTGGCACCGCGGGGGTTGCGCCCACTGAGCCATTTGGTAAGGTATTGTTGTTTGCCAAACCTGCATTGATGGCTGTGCGAGACGCCCCGTCTATGTCGTTGCTCACGGCACCGCAGGTTTGCGTACCGGGGCCTGTCGCTCCAGTGCCGCCGCAGTTGTTTCCCGAAGTGTCTTTGCCGCCGTAGCGAATATTATTCCAGTCTTGTGCAGATAGGGAGTTTTGTTGCAGATGAAAATCCAAACTATATTGTGAGCCACCCGCCGATTTGCTGCCCCAATAGCGCAGCTCGCGTCGCAGCGTGTTTTGACTGGCATTAGACAGTGGAGGATTTATCGTGAGCTGGTCTGGGCTCGGCGCCCCATTGCAGGTAATTTGTCGAGCGATGCCATCACCATTCCACTCAACGTAGTCGCCGTTCGTATATTTGCCACACTGATTATTGGCTATTAGCAACACCGTAGTCGATCCGGTATTTGAACCTGTCGTAGTGTCCCAAAACAAGGGAACATTGACGAAAGGGCTGCCAGAGGGGCCTGAAGCAAACACCATGTTGCCTCGGGCTTTGTCAGCACCACCCACCCAGTCTGTTAATAGTTCAAAGCCGGCGGCAGTGTCGTAAATAGTTGTGTTGTCCAAATTATAAAATGCGCGCACCGAACCGGTAACCTGCATATCCCAGAAAATATTGTTTTCTATGGATATCGGATCGCCACTCCCGAGTCCTTCTTGCATGGCCAAACGATTTACTCCGGTGATAAGGAATATGTTGTTTGTAATTATCGAATTCGAACTCGCACCTGTGAGCATTGCGACTGAGCTCCAGCCACCGTAACCACCCGCACCACCAATCAAGACGTTGTTCGCGACTATCGAACGCACAGAAGTGCCGGCGCTCGTGTTTTCGTAAATAGCATATGATTTATCGCCTTGCCCTCCATGGATGATGTTGTTTGTAATGGTAAGGCCTATTGAATTAGAATTTGAGGATATACCAGTGCTCTCGCTTCCGTTGCCCGCAAAAATAACATTATTTCGAATCGTTGGACTTGATCCGGAATTCAGAATCGCTATCGATGTACTTGCGCTGCAATCTGACGGGCAGGCGTTGATGTTGTTATTTTCGATGATTGCGTTTGAACCGCTGGTATTTCGGATCGCATAGATACTCGTCGCAGATTTTCTGCCGTTGATGGTATTGTTGGCAATCGTGGGACTGGAAGCAATGTTATAGATCACATTCGCCGAACTAGGAGAACCCGTGGGCGCGGCATTAAAGGTGTTATTTCGTATGGTGGGATTCGCACCGTTGCTAATCTCGATGCCATTGCTATAAGTATTAATTTTGTTATTGGAAATGGTGGGCGCACCCGAGTAGAGGACTATGGGGCTTGCTGACGTCGTTCCCGCCTCGATGGTAAAACCGTCGAGTACGGTGGCAGTAGTTATGCCCGCCCCTGCTTTGACTATAGAGATTGTGGGTGAAGAGAGTATCGACTCGTTCGCGGTGATATCTCGCGACCAAGTGCCCGAGGCAAAGCCGCCCTTTATGCTGATGCCTTCTTTTAGATAAATTTCGCCAGAACAAGTACCGCTGGCAACGTGTACGTTTACCGCAGTGGACGAGTTGCTATTGCGCCGGGCATCGGCCGTCTCTATCGCGATCGTCATGGATTTAAATGGAAATGACTTATTGCCAACCTGCTCAGAGCCTGACGCACCACAATCCACATACGTAATACTCGAATCCACAATGTGAAAGTATAATTGTGCGCTGGCCAGGCGCTGGCTACCAAAATCAGCCCAGACACGGACGTAATAGCTGGCGGCCTCGAGTTCGCCTAATCCCGTCAAATCGGCATTGCGTAGCTCGTAAGAGGTTTCGCGCGTTGAATGACTCAGAACGATGTTGCCAAAATTACTGTCTGATGCCAGTTCGACTGTATATTTGACGATGCCTTGTCGCGGAGTCCAGCTGAACGCTGGCGATTTGCCGGTCACGGCTTTACTGACAGGTGAAAGTAGAATTACCGGAGTCATATCTTTCGCGACGAAATCCGTGTCTAATAACTGCTGCGTCGAGTACCCTGAACAGCGCAGCGCAAGCGCGGTGAGAATTAGACCGGCAACTAGCTGCTTAATCTTTTTCATACGCCCCTATCGAATAGCCGCCCGGCACGGCAGCCGTGGCACCCACTGCCGCATTGGGGATACCATTATTATTCGCAAGACCCGCGTTAAGAGTCGTACGCGTTGCCCCTTCAAAATCGGTCGTGACCGCGCCGCAATTTTGCGAGCCAGGCCCGGTGCTCGCTGCACCGCCGCAGTTATTGCCAGCGGTGTCTTTGCCTCCGTAGCGAAGGTTATTCCAGTCTTGCAATGCCAGTGTATTTTGCTGCAGATGAAAATCCAACGTGTACTGCACTCCGCCAGATGACTTGCCGCCCCAATAGCGGATTTCAGCGCTCGCGATATTGTTTGCGCTGTCGGCGAGCGCGGGCGAAATAGTCAGTTCATCGGGGGTTGTTGCCCCATTGCAGCTGATTTGCCTGGCGACGCCGTCACCATTCCATTCAATATAGTCTGAATTTGTATACTTAGCGCAACTTCCGTCTCGAATCAGCAGCACACTCGTTGAACTTGTATTAGATGTAGTCGTCCTTTCCCAAAAAATCGGCACATTCACAAAAGGATTTCCCGCCGAACCTGCGGGCAGAAGAAGATTACCTCGCGCCTTATCGGCGCCGCCAGGCCAATCCGTTAGAGACTCCATGCCAATTATTGTCGTAACAGATACGGCCGGTGGTGTGGGATTTTCATTGTAATATAAGTTAAAAGAAGAAGAGTTGTCCACATCCCAAAACGCATTGTTTTCCAATGAGCGGGCTTCGCCATTTGCATCTGCTTCACGATAACCATATCGTTCGATGCCACTGACGAAAATGATATTGTTTGTCACGACAGGTGTAGATGATGCCCAGCTATAAATGCCATGCGCACCTTGCGAATAGACTGTGCCGCTTCGACTGCCGCACCCGCCGAAAATGACATTATTTGTGATGACAGGATTTGTACTAATGTAGTTATCGATGCCACGACTCGACGGGCCGCTACCTGCAAGTATGATGTTATTGAATATGAACGGCGCTGAGCTGTTGCGCACATGAATACCCACTGATGCAACGCCCGTACCGCCATAAATCGTGTTCATGGATATTGAGCCAGTGCCGCCTGTAACGTAGATGCCGTAGCTGCCGTTTGCGCCGCCGCTGCCTCCGTATATCGTATTGTTTCGTATAGTCGGATTTGCAGGCCCGTTGTAAATAATACCACTCGAGAAATTGCCCTGACCGCCATAGATTTTGTTATTCGTAATGGTCGGCGATGCCCCTGCGCTCAGGTATATCCCGTAATTGTTGGGCGCGTTGCCGGCATAGATGGTAAATCCGTCGATGACCGTAGTCGCCGTGACGGCAACGCCATCGCCGCTGATTGCGCTGTCAACGACACCCCGAATCGTGGTCGAATTTGTCAGAATATTTCGAGTCCAGTTCGTTGCCTCGTATCCGCCCAAGACACTGATACCTGGTCGCAAAGTGACAGCTTCATTATACGTGCCTTGTGCGACGGCTATGGTCATGGCCGTCGTCGCAACCTCATTGCGAAGCAGGTGCGCGCTTTCGATGCCCGCCTGGATCGTTTTGTACGGTGAAGTTCTGTTACCGACCTGCGTGCTCATTGCCGAATTGGCATCGACATACATTACAGAATCGTCCAACACCAGAAGTAGATTCGTCGAGCTGACAACCTGTTGCGTTGCGTAGATGGTCGTGATTCGCCAATAGTATCCTACGGCATCGAGTTGGCTGATGCCAATCAAATCATTTGCTAAGAACTTATAAGAGGTGTCGGTCGTTGTCTGATCGAGCACAACCACTGAAAAATCTGCAAGGCTCGACACCTGCAATCGATACTGCCGTGCGCCACGCCTTTTAGTCCAAACGAAATCAGGTTGCTTCGTACTCGCAGAGTTGTTAATCGGCGAAAGCAGCGTCACCGGGGACAAATCTTCTGCTCCGAAATTGGAACTTAACAGCTCATTTGTCGTGTAGCCCTGACAATCGGCCAAAATTGCAAACCCGAGAAGGGCGCTGAGCACACGGAGTGCTTTCGCCAGTCTTTCAAGAAAGATTCCGGTCAGCCAAATCTGCACGAATCCTTGCGCATTTCTATTCGGGTTGCGTCAACCCATTGCGATGACTCTGCCCCCCCTGTTCAGGGGGTTATTCATGATAATTCAAATCTTTGCCGTGCGTTTCAGACATCGTTAGAATCGCCCAAATACCCAGCGCCAGTGCAATACCCCCGACAATAAATGCTGCGGGAACCATGCCCTGCGCGCTGTTCACGGCGCCGTGGGCGAATACTTGTTTGTCCAGATATAAGAAAGCGGTTGTGAGCAGCGGCACCGAACCGCGCACAAAATTCGGCACGGTTGTAGCCACCGTTGCGCGCAGGTTCGTGCCGAACTGTTCGGCGGCGATCGTCACGAAGACCGCCCAGTAGCCGTTGGCGAGCCCCAGCACCACGCAGAGGGTATAAAAATACACCGGCCCAAAATCGCGTGAGAGCAGGTAGACGGTGATGAGCCCCAGGTTGAGTATCTGGCAGACGAGCACGACCATGCGCCGGCTGCCGAGCCTTTGGCTGAGATAACCCGTGAGAAAATCGCCGAGCGACAGACCGCCGTACATGAAGCCGATTGCATAGCCGGGGTTGACCGTGAATGTTGCGCCGAGTGCGACACCGAACTCTTTCGAGAATATAATCAGAATGCCGACGGCAAACCAGAGCGGCACGCCGATCAGAATCGAGCGCAGGTATTTCATGAAGCGTTCACCCGATGTGAACAGGTATAAGAAGTCGCCGCGTTTGACATTGGTCTGGGCTGCTTGTTCGTACATACCCGATTCATAGACGCCGATGCGCATGATGAGCAGCATGAGGCCCATCACGCCACCGATGATGTAGGCCGTCTGCCAGGGGAATATATCGCCGATGAGTGTCGCGACGACTGCGCCCAAAATACCAAAGCCAGCCACGATCATGGTGCCATAGCCGCGTTTGTCTGCGGGCATAAGTTCACTCACCAGCGTGATGCCCGCGCCAAGTTCACCTGCAAGGCCAATGCCCGCAATAAGCCGCAGCCACTGGTATGCGAGAAGGCCCGTTTCAACCGAGCCGGTGCGGTCGACGAACGCATTCGCAAGGTTGGCAATTGAATAGAGAAAGATCGAACCGAACAGCACCGAAAGCCGGCCCTTCTTGTCGCCAAGCACGCCCCAGAAAATGCCGCCCAAGAGCATGCCGAACATCTGGAAGTTTAACAGGGTAGCTCCCACTTCTTTCATGGCGCTGTCTGGGACACCGAGGGTTCTGAGCGACGGCACGCGCACGATGCCAAAGAGCAGCAGGTCGTAGATATCGACAAAATAACCGAGCGCAGAGACGAGTATCGCCGCTTTCGCAGCGCGGGAGATGCCAGACATGCGGGAATCTCTGAAAGCGCGACACCGCGCAAACCGAGAAAAACAATTAATGACATCAGTGTAATTAATTACTTGTCCGCCGATGTAGGGCGGTGAAAGCGAACAAGAGTTCAGATTTTTGTGAACATGCGTGCATTATTTCTATTGCTCATTCTGCCACTGTCGAATCTGTTGGCGCTGACTTACCAGACTCAATCGAGCGAAGCTGATCTCGATTTTCAATTCGATGTTCCGCCGGGTTGGGAAAGTTTCTCCGGCACACGCAATTCGTCCCGCTACGCTGCCTTTCACGCAGCAGACGCAAGCGGCAAAGTTGCGATCGAAGTCTATTCATACCGTGCAGAAAATGCCAACCTCGATCTTCTGCTCTTGCAGCAGCGGGCGCGTCTTTCAGTTGCCTTCGACAAAGTTTTTCTGCAGAGTACGAAGCCAGCGTTCAGCCGCGAAGATATCAGGCGCCACCTGTGGACTGCTTACCGGGGCAAGACGCAATACCGCCTCGTGACGTCGTTCATCAAGACGCAAGACCGCGTGCTCAAGATCTTTTGTATCGCACCGGCAAAAACATTTCGGCTATATGAATCCGCTTTTGAAAATTCATTGTTGTCTTTCGGTTTTGCAGACGGCAAATCAGAGGTGGATGCAGAACGTATCGAATCCTCACCACCTGATAAACCCGCGGCCCCGCAGAGCCGCACCACAAACCGGCCCGCACCACCTGCGAAAAAGCCCGAAGTGAAGCCAAACCCGGCAGCCACGCGTAACCTTCTCGTCGCAGTCAAAGGTCATGACCTGCCCGCGGTGAAACGGGCGGTCGAACAGCGGGCCGATGTCAATACGATCGATGGCGAAGGTAAATCGCCGCTGACTTACGCGGTCGAGCAGCAAGACGAGCAGCTGGCGGCTTACCTGCGCGAACACGGTGCGCTCGATGCCGCAGCGGGCAGGCGCATGCTTATCGCGATCGCCGAAAACAACCAGCCGCGATTTTATGGCGCACTCGATGAAAATCCGAATGCAAATTTCGCCGATAAGAACGGCAACACCCCGCTGATTGTGGCAGCGGCCTACGGTAACGCTGAGATTCTGCGCATATTGCTCGATATGAAGGTCGACATCAATGCCGTTGATCGAGACGGATATTCTGCGGTATTCTACGCGGCGCAAGAAGGGCACATGCGCGTGCTCGAGATGCTCATTGCTGCGGGGGTTGAGCTCAACGCAAAAAGCCGATTCGGCTTCACGCCGCTGCATGTCGCTGCGCTGCGCGGGCAGAAGCAGGTCGTCCGTCGGCTCATCGAGGCGCGCGTCGATGTGAACGCTAAAGCTGCCGGCGGCGGTACGGCCGCTTATTGGGCGGCGCTCGGCAAATTCGATGACATCGTAGCGCTGCTGGTGGGGGCAGGTGCCGCCGACCCGCATTTTAACCGCGAGCTCGCCGAAGCCGCGCAGAGAAATGATGTGGCAAAAGCCACGGCTGCATTGGGTTCGCCTTCGCTACGCATTGATATGCAGGATTTTGAAGGTAACACCGCGTTGTTTTATGCAATCAACGCCGGCTCAGCTGAAGTCGTGCGGCTGTTGATAGAGCACGGCAGCAGCGCAGAGCAGCGTAATGCAGACGGTATGACTCCACTCATGCTCGCAGCGCATCGTGGCGATACCAAAATGCTTGAGATTCTGATCAAGGGTCGGGGTGCAATCGACCTGAAAGACCGGCATGGCCGCACGGCCTTGATGCTGGCTGCGTGGGCTGGGCAGACTGAAATTATTTCCCGGCTGCTGGCGGCCAAAGCCGACCTGAATGTGCAGGACAATGAAGGCTGGACAGCGCTCATGTTCGCCGCACACGGTAACAAGACAGAGGCGGCACTCACCCTGCTGCAGGCGAGGGCGAAAATTCGGCTCAGGAATGCCGGGCAGCAGACAGCTGCTGATATCGCAGGCGCGCAGGGTGCAATGCAGATTGTGCAGGCGATCAAGGCGACACGATAGCACCTATCCGCGTGACAACCTGACTGAAAACCCTGACTTACGCCTCAACCATGGCGAAGATTCCCGAGTTGCCGCAATTTAACAATGAATTTATTGCCGGTGCGCTCGCGCAGATTGTGTCGGCCGAAGTAACCAAAACCGGCCTCAACAAGGCCATTCTCGGCGTTTCAGGTGGTATCGATTCAGCGCTTTCGCTGGCGATTGCGGTGCGTGCCCTCGGGGCAGAAAATGTAACTGCGGTTATGATGCCCTACAAATCGAGCAATCCCGATTCGTTGGGTGATGCACAGAAGCTATGCGCAAAATTCAACGTTAAGACCGAAACCGTCGAAATCACGCCGATGGCTGATGCTTACTTCTCGCGCGACGAGGCTATGAGCAACACACGCCGGGGTAACGTGATGGCGCGCCTGCGCATGATCGTGCTCTACGATCTGTCTGCGCGCGACGGTTCGCTCGTGATTGGTACGAGCAATAAAACAGAGATTCTGCTGGGTTATTCGACGCTCTGGGGCGACATGGCCTCGGCCGTGAATCCACTGGGTGATCTCTACAAATACCAGGTATTTGCGCTTTCGCGTCACCTGGGGGTGATTCAACCCATTCTCGACAAAGCGCCGAGTGCCGATCTGTGGTCGGGCCAAACTGACGAAAGCGAAATGGGTTTTAGCTACGCACTCGCCGATACCATTCTTTACCACTGGCTTGAACGCAGTTACAGCGTCTCGGCTCTCAAAGAGCTGGTTCTCAGTGCCGGCGGCGACCCCGCGGTAGTCGACCAGGTCTTGCGCCGCGTAGAGCGCAATGCGTACAAGCGCCAACTGCCGATCATTGCAAAAATTTCATCGGTGACGATCGGGCGGGAATTTCGCACCCCCCGCGATTGGGGAATGTGATGCCCCGCGACCTGAGTCGGCGCAGCTTTATTGGTCTTCTCGCAGCGTTGGGTGCGCTGTTTTCCGGTGCAGCATGGTTCGCCCTTCGGCGCCGTGCTGCAAAAACAGAACTCAAGGGTCCAGATGCAGCACGTGGTCATGCGTTGCGTACGGCTTTTGATCTTCAGAACGCACGCACGCACACAGAGCGTACCGGCACGGCAATTATTGGCGGTGGAACAAGCGGGCTTTCGGCCGCATGGTACCTGCAAAAACACGGCTATCAGAATTTCACTCTGTTTGAACTTGAGAACCGAGCCGGTGGAAACTGCGCGTGGGGAGAGAACCGGCTGGGGCGTTACCCGTGGGGGGCGCATTACCTGCCGACGCCGGGCGATGATGCGGTCTACGTCAGGGAGCTGCTGGCAGAGATGGGCGTCTATGCTAATGGCAAGTACAGCGAAGAATTTCTCGTTCACCCAAATGAAGAACGCCTTTTTATCTACGGAAACTGGCAAGAAGGTTTGGTGCCGGTTATGGGGGCCCGCCAGAGCGACCGCAGCCAGATCGAGCGCTTTTTTGCCGAAATGGCGCAATACCGAAATGCGCGCGGGCGCGACGGCAGGCGTGCTTTTACGATTCCCGCAGCGCTATCATCGGCCGATCAAAAATTTACTGCCTTCGACCGCATCACCGCCGCCGAGTACCTGTCGCAGCTCGGCATAACTTCGCAGCGTCTGATGTGGTACATCGACTACGTGCTCCGCGACGAATACGGCGGCAACCGCGCAAACACGAGCGCCTGGGCAATGCTGCACTATTTTGCAGCCCGTTCGCACGGAGGCGTCGGGGCAGACGCTGGCACGGATGCCATCGGTGCGTCTGCGCGAAGCCATTCACACAACCTGGTTTGGCCCGAAGGAAACGGGTATGTCAGCGAATACCTGATCAGCCGCGTGAAAGCTCGAATCAAAAGCGCCATGTCACTGAGGCTCATTATAAAAGAGAAGAAGGGTTACCGCCTCCATTTTACCAACCACGCAACCGAAGAGACCGAATCTGTGTATGCGGAGAATGTAGTTTTTGCCGCGCCCAAGTTTATCTTGCCATACGTTTATCCAGACCTGTCACCCGTGAAAAAAACGGCGGCGCAATCGTTTGTCTATTCCCCGTGGCTCACGGTCAACCTACTGGTGAACCATTTCGGTGGCCTCGCTCCCGCGTGGGATAACGTCACCTTCGGATCGCGTTCACTGGGCTATGTGGTGGCCGAACACCAGCGCGCAGGCAAGCTGCCTCACGCGCGCACGCTCACTTTTTTTCATGCGTTTGACGCTGACGATACATTGGCGAGCCGCCGGCAACTTCTGCGCATGACCGCCGAAGATGCCTATACTTTCGCCCTCGGCGAATTGCAGCGCCCGCATCCGACTATCGCAGACTACGTCGAAGATGTTGGTGTGTATCGCTGGGCGCACGCGATGGTAAGACCAACAGTGGGATTTCAAACCTCAGGTGTGCGTTCGCAGCTCGCGGATATTGACCGCAATTTTTACGGGGCACACTCTGATATTTCGGGAATGAGTAATTTCGAAGAGGCGCAGTACCAGGGCATCATGGCGGCGCAGGGGATATTGCGGGGTACTACATGATTGAATATCTGGGATTTTTCGCAGGTTTCATTACGACCATTTCATTTGTGCCACAGGTACTTAGAGTCTACAAGAACCGATCGGGGCGCGATGTCTCGCTGTATATGCTTCTATTGCTCAGCACCGGAACCTTTCTTTGGCTCGTCTACGGACTCATGCTCGGCAGCGCACCGATCGTCGCGGCGAATGCGGTCACGTTCGCGCTGGTTGTGCTGATCTGTATGCTAAAGATCTATTACGCGCGGCGCTACTGAAAGAAGTATCCGCGGTAAACCGCGACGCTCGCAATACCCACGGACGCATAGATTTTCATGAGCCATGGCTCACGCTTGCGTATCAGCCAGTCGACCAGACCGGTGAGTATTGCCATGGTGCAGAGGGTAAAGCCAGCGCTCAGATAGTCAAAATTATAGGTAAAAGCGGCGTAGGTCGCCGTGCCGATAATCGCCATGTCGACGAAGTCTGCCGGGCGCGCCGCTGCTGTGTAATAACTAAAATTCGATAGAGACCTGCGCATAAGGCTGCGCATCCAGGGTCCGATTCCCCGTATGAGTCGCATGAGCCTTGCGAACAGGGTTCGGTCGCGTACGATAATGCGCTCCGCCGTACCCAGAAATTCAGTTTGTATGCCGTAGTTGCCGCCGATCAACGCCAGCAGCGGCGTATCGGGTAGCGAGCTGAAATCTTTGCGGTAGATGCTTAAAATGTCGGTGAGGTCAACGAGCGCGCCAGTTTTGAGATCTTTCTCGCGCAGAACCACACCGTGTTTGATAATACTTTCATAGTGCTCACCGCGCAGCGTCTTAACTTCAAGGCGCACCTGACCTGCGGCGCGGCTCGCTTCAACCTTGATCTGGTCGTAGTGTACTGTGACAGTCGAATAAAGCTCGGGATAATCCCAAGCCGGATTTTTCATGTTCTGCCACTTGTACCGCATACCCGAGTATCGGATTGAAATTGCCAGCGCGTGACAAAATCAGGGTCTACGCAATGGCACTTTTGACCGGGCTGTTTTTTGCCGTTTTCCTCATTTTTCATGTCTTGATCCTGATATTTGTCGGCGGGCAACACGGCTTTGATCTTGCCGACTTAACCGCCGCTCTGCTGGCCGATGCTGCCTGGGCGCTGCTCTTCGCATTGGTATTCGTGGGTTTTCACCGCCTCGGTTCGGGATGGCGTAAGTTAGCTTTCATCTTTTTGTCTCTAAGTCTGGTTTTGTTTCTCATTGTCGCATTCGGCTTTGCACGCCTTTACGAAAGGCCATTCTCCCTGGGGTTTGTGCGCACAGATACTGCCTCCATCTGGAAAGAGAATATTGTTTCGGGACTCTATGAGCTGGGCTGGCAGCACCTTTTATTGGGCGCGGCCAGTACCGCGCTTCTGACGCTGGCGCGTCAGAGGGCGCAGCAGGTAGGTGTGCCGCAAATGCGCCTCCTGGCTTTGCTGGTCGCGGGCGCTGTAAGTACTCTCGTACTTGTGGTTTCGGTTCACCGAGTCCAACCTGGTTTGATCTCAAATCCGATCAGTGCTGCATTTGCGTCTCGCCCCCCCGAACAGATGCGCAGCGATGTCGCGCTGGGCGCCAATGAGCTTATTCCTTCTCTTGAATCGCCAGCGGCTTCGCATATTTTGCCGGCAATCGAAGTGCCGAGAAGCGAGCGGAAGAATGTGATTCTCTACTTTCTGGAATCGACACCCATGAGCGTGATCGGGCAGAATATACAGGGCAAAGAACTGACGCCCAACCTGAATCGGCTCGCTGGTCGTTCGCTTTTCTTCACCCGACACTACGCCAACTTTCCGCTGAGCATCAACGCTTTTTACAACGCATTCTGCAGCGCTTACGCGTTGCCCGATGGCGCATGGATTTCACTAGCCTTGCCCGATTTTCCCGTGCCTTGCCTCTCTGAGGTATTGGCAAAAGAGGGCTACCGTGCGATAGCGCTGCATGCGGGCTATCTGGGCTACGCGAAGCAGAAGCGCTTTATGCAAAAGCGGGGTTTCGCGCAGATGTTCGATGCCGAAACGCTCAAGAAGCCGCCTTACGACAATGGTATGGGACCATGGGGCGCCGCCGATGAACGTGCAATGATTCGTCCTTTGGTCTCATTTGTGAACGAAAAGACCGAATCGCCGTTTCTTGCGGTGATGTTTGCTTTCGCCCCACACCATCCTTATAATGTGCCCGACGATTTCCCGAGCTTCATCGAAAGTGATGCGTCGCTGAAAAAGTCACAGATTCGCTTCTACAATTCGATGCATTTTGCCGACACGGCTTTCGGTGAAGTGTTCTCGGCGCTCGAAACGAAAGGTCTCTTGAAGAACTCGATCCTCATTGTGGTGGGCGATCACGGCGAGGCGTTCTACCAGCATGCGGGAAACTACAACCACCCGTTCTTTCTTTATGAAGAGAATATACACGTGCCATTGATGATCTATATAGACGGCGTGGCTGCGCAGCGTTCTGCGCGCGTAACGTCACACGTCGATATCTTGCCCACGGTGCTCGACCTGCTACAGCTTGAAAAGCGTCGAAGCGCGCTGCACGTCGGCAAGTCGATGCTGCGCCGCGGGCCGCAGAGTGTTGCGCATCTGCAGGCCTACTGGCAAGACGAGTTCTCGGGAATTGTCGGCGAACGCTTTAAGTACATACGCAAGGGCAGCGGTGGCGAAGAACTTTTTGATTTGAGTGAGGATCCAGCAGAGAAGCTAAACCTCGCGACTGCTGAGAGTGAAACCTCACAAACGTATCGGGCGCTGACAGAAAAGGCCTTCGCACAGAAGAAGGCGTACTACAAAAAATACGGCAACTACGAACTCACGCGCTTTAACCCCGCCTCGCAGGATAAGTAAGGCGCTATTTAGTGTTCTTGCGTCCCGCAAGCCAGATCGGGCCGCCTTTTTTTTTCGACGGCGACCATTTAATCTGCGCGAATTTCTGTTGCAGAGCTGCGGTGTCGTAGGGTATCGGGTGAATTAGTTTTTTAGTCTGTCCTGCGCGGTATTGCCCGTACCATTCTGCTTCTTCAAGGGCCAGGTATTGTTTCAAATCAACATAAGGCAATTTCGCAATCAGCTGGTTTCTGACCGCGCGTTCGAGAGGCGACGCGCCGGTCTGTTTGCTGCCTGCGCGCGGCAAATCACCCGACGCCATTGCATTGACGATGCTCTTTCGTGCGAGTGGTGGATCATCTTGCCACGAAGTGTAGAGCATGATATCCGCGCCCGCCTTGATCGCCGTTACCGGACGATTGACCTCGGCGTAATGCTTGCTGAGCGCGCTCATCTCCATCGCGTCAGTGAAGACGACTCCATTGAATTTCAGGTCATCGCGCAGCGTCGTTGTGAGCCATTTGGCAGATAGCGTCGCGGGCGCGGCCGGGTCGACCTGCGGATAGAGAATATGCGCCGTCATGACTGCGGGCGCGCCTGACTCAATAGACTTCTGAAACGGCACCAATTCAAAAGCGCGAAGTTCATCGAGCTTCTTGTCGATCACCGGCAGCGACCAATGGCTGTCGACATGGGTATCTCCGTGTCCGGGAAAATGTTTGATCACAGGCATCGCTCCACCTTCGGCATACGCCTGGCGCGCGCCTTGTTCAAACGGCAAAGCACAGTCTACCACCGCCTTAATGGTGGTGCCGAAACTTCTGAGGCCAATCACGGGATTTTGAGGATTGTTATTGATGTCGACGATCGGCGCAAAAAAAACATTGATGCCGAGTTTTCCTAGATCGCGGCTCACCACATAACCTGTAGACAGGCACAGATTCGCATCACCAGTGTCGCCAAGGTTACGCGCCGGTGGCGTCTGCAAGACGCCATCGCGCACCCGTTTCACATAACCACCTTCCTGATCGGTTGAGATCATGAACGGTGGCAATTTCAGCTCAGAAGCGAGCTTCTGCAGGTCGCCCGTGAATTTTCTGATCTGCTCCGCATCTTGCAGATTGAAGCCAAAAAAGATGATGCCGCCTGGCTTCATGTCGCTGATAACCTTACGGTTTTGCTCATTGAGCTCGGTGCCCGGTATTGCAATATGCACAACCTGCCCTGCATAGGCGTCATCGTCCAGAGTTGTTGTGATGGTTTGCAGAAGTTTTTCTGTTAACCGGGCGTATTTCTGCGGCAGGTAATAGTTATGCCAAAAAAGAGCGATAGATGCGGCAATAATTGCGGCCGCAAGGGCTGCCTGGAGAAATACCTTGGTTCTTCGCATCGAATTTTCCCCTTTGTCTGAATAGTGTCTGATTCGCTAGCCGCGGGTGCAGATGGGCGTCACTGTATGACGGCCTGCGGTCACAATTGCGACGTGAATGAATCCGACACCTCGATTCATTGTATTTCGTGATATTCCTCACCGCCCGCTTTTTTGTTGCCATATCGTCCCTCGGGGCGTCCAATAGCGTATGCAGGTTGGCTGTTGACAAAATGTTCAACTTTGATTCTTAAGGCCTGAATCTATGCGCAAGCTTTGGCACATATTGTTGCTCGGAGTACTGTTCGCGTATCCGATTTTAGCCGCTGATCAGAGTGCAAATGACCTTGCACGCGTCGGCATCGTAAAGTTCATCAACAATACCGGCAGCAGCGATTTTGGTTGGGTAGAGCAGAGTTTGCCTGACGCAATTGATACTTCGATGAAGGCGAGGTTCGAATACCAGCGGCTCGACGAAGACAAAGTTCAGGCTGCAGCGGGTCAGGTTTCACCGGGACCAACGGGCTATTCGCGCGAAGATGCAGAAAAAATCTCAACCCTCTCTCAGGCAGATATCCTTATCTATGGAAATTTTTATCCCGATGAAGCGGCCGATGAGCTGGTGCTCGATGCAATAATCTACAACGCGGCGGGTAAGCGCGTTATTGGTCGGGTTGAGAACCGAACGCCTCTGAACGCGAGAATCTTTAAGAACATCGACCAGATGGCTGCGGGTATTGTCTCAGAAATCTATCGCTTCGCGCTGCAATCGAATCAAGAAGGCGCGACGAAGAAGAAACTAAAGTTATTGGTTCTGGTGCCTTCATACTCTACCGACGCAGAAGAACAACAGGCCCGGCAAGAGCTCGAAAATCTGAAGGTTGAACTCTCCGCCAAATCACCCGGCCGCTACCTCACCATATTCGAGTTTTTTGATGAATACCGGGTAGTGGAGCGTGAGCAGCAGATCTCGCTCGGTTATGCGAAGAAGCGCGAACGCACGAAGCTGCAGCTTTGGCTTGAGAACTATGGCGTCAGCAACGCGATGATCGTGCTCGTCAGCGATAACAAGGTAAATATCACCGCGATTGGCGCCGCGAAATCTGCGCAGGTATCGTACGCGGTCAATGCTTCGCCTGAAGAGCGCGCGAAACAGATCGCCGAGGTCGAAGAAAAAGTGCGCGCCAAAGTCGAAATTCGAAAGGACGCCGGCGGCGATCCACGGTTTGCGCTGCATTGGGGTGCCGCCGTGAGCAAAGGATTTCTGACTTCGGGTGATCGTCTTGGGGTGATGACGGGTATGAATGTGCACGCTTCTTTGCGCGTGTGGCGGTATTTCGAACCGCACCTTCAACTTGAGGCATATTATGGTTTCAAGAAAGAAAACGTTTCGCAGATGTTAGGCGGTAGCGCAATGGCAGGCCTCGGCCACACATTTTCATCAGGAAAATTCGCCATACAGCCTTATGTTCTCGGAGGCATTTTTACTGCAGAAATCAAGGCAGCAGCAGGAGTGTTCAACGTTCTGCTGCCCGCTGCCGGTTCGGGTCTGATATTCAGCTACCTTGTTTCACCCTCGTGGGGCTTTACGCTCAATACTCATGCGCAGTATGTGATAGATGCCCAAGCGCCGGCGCTTTTCCTGGGGGCAACACTCGCTACGGTTGTTAGGTTCTGAGTATGAGAGTATTCGTTTTCGGCTGCGCACTCATTTTTGTGTCGCTGGGCTGCAGACAATTCACCTGGCCAGAAAACATAGCAGAGACCACAAAGGCAGTTCAACCTATCGGGTTCGTCGTCACAGCAATGAATCCGGCTGATGGTGCCGTAAACATCGCGGTGGGGTCAACAGTGACCATAACATTTAGTCAGGCGGTGGCTGTCGGCAGCGTCGCTCAGAATGCAGCGACAGGCGCGTGTTTGGGAAACATACAAATCAGCTCTGACAGTTTTGCGACGTGCATCGGCGTCGCATCTGTATGGGATGGCCCGCAGCTTCAGCTAACGCTCACACCCGTGGCTGCGCTTTCTTACAATACTTTATATCAGGTGAAGGTTCTTACCACCGTACAAAGCACAACGGCCGCACCGCTTGCAGCTGCGTATAATGCAGCCGGATTTACCACCGAATCGCCTCCCGCTCTTAATGTGGTTTCAATTTCTCCGCTCGACGGTGCCACGGGTATCCCGCTCGGCACAGCTCCGCAGGTGACGTTTAACGTACAACTAAACACCGGTACCCCGACTTTTACTGGCACCAACGGCGCCTGCAGCGGTTCGGTTCAACTGAGTCTCGATGGTTTTGTGACCTGCATCGGTATAGTGTCGCTCGGCTATGGCGGCGGCCAGACGCTGATGACAATTAACCCGGTGACGGGGCTTGAACCCAAGACAATGTACCGTGTGCGATTGAGCACTGCAATCATGAGTACAGGCGGACAGCCGTTATCGGCGACCTATACATCTACCGGCTTCACCACGCAGGGCGACGTGTGGATGACACGTACTCCGATGCCGACCGTGAGGTCGAATCAGGGCGGCCTCATTGCCGTTGGCACAAAAGTTTATGCAATCGGCGGAGACGCCGCAGGAACCAATCAGATGTACGACCCGGCGACAAACACCTGGACTGCCCGCGCAAATTTGCCGGCCCAACGCAGCGAGTTCGGCATCGCCACGTTCAACAACAAAATCTACGTGATCGGTGGCTGCGCCGCCGGTTGCAGCGGAAATACGACAGTCTTCGAATACGATACTGTCGGCAACGCCTGGACTAACTGCGGCGGCACCTGTGCGGCTATGCCGACAGGGCGCTATGGATTGGGGGCAGCGGAAGTCGGTGGATTTATTTATGCTGCCGGCGGGTATAACGGGGCTTTTTACGCGACTGTAGAACGATTCGATCCGGTTGGTAACACCTGGCTTGGCCGTGCACCCATGGCGAACCAGCGCGAAGGTGTGGCACTGACGTCACTAGGTGGTAAACTCTATGCAATGGGCGGGCATTGGAGCCCAGATTTTGTCACATACTTTAACCCGGCGAGCGTCGAAGAATACGATCCGGTCGGCAATATATGGACAACTCTTGCGGCGACAGTGAGCCCAGGGGTAAAACCTCTTTCAACGGGCGTGATTGCCGGCAAGATATACTCCGCATACTCGGCAGATACGATTTTCAGGGAGTACGACCAACCCACAAATACATTTACAAACCGTGCCACAAAGAACGCAAATCTGGGCAGCTTCGGTGGGGCCGTTGTCAACGGCCGCTTTTACGCAGTCAATATGACTACGGGTGAGTTGGGCGAGTACACTCCACCGTAGTCAAATAATCAGCCGACAGCTATCCCAGCAGAGAAGGATTTCTCGTGTGCAGCGATCTCTTTGTCAAACTGCAAAGTCCAGCCGATGTCGTCGAGCCCCTGCAGCAGCTTCTGGCGCATAGGTTCGGCAAGGTTGAACGCTGTAACTTTGCCCGCAAATGAAATGGTCTTCGCTTCGAGGTCAATCGTAAACGCTGTTTGCGCATCTTTAGCCACCGCCTGAAACAGTTCTTCGACGTCAGCCGCGCTGAGCGCGATCGGCAGAATACCGTTCTGAAAGCAGTTGTTGTGAAAGATGTCCGCGAACGAAGGCGCGATGATGACCTGAAAGCCATAGTCGAGCAATGCCCAGGGAGCATGTTCGCGCGACGAGCCGCAGCCAAAGTTATCGCGGGCGAGCAGTATACGGGCACCTTTGTGCTCTGGTTTGTTCAGCGCAAAGTCGGCATTCTCGCTGCCATCGTCTTTGAAGCGCCAGTCATTGAACAAGAACTGGCCGAAGCCGGTGCGCTCGACACGCTTTAAGAAATTTTTCGGTATAATCTGGTCGGTGTCAACGTTAGGCATGTCAAGTGGGGCTGCCTTTGAAGTTACTGTTTTAAACTTTTCCATTGTTCTTTCTCCTTAAATCGGGCTCCGAGGTCACGCAGTGACCTCTGAACGCGCGTCTACAAAGTGACCGTGCACTGCCGCAAGCGCGGCCATCGCAGGTGACACGAGGTACGTGCGGCCACCTTTACCCTGCCTGCCTTCAAAGTTGCGGTTCGACGTCGAGGCGCAGCGTTCGCCCGGTTCAAGCACGTCGTCGTTCATCGCCAGGCACATCGAACAGCCCGGCTCACGCCATTCGAAACCGGCGGCTTTGAATATTTCGTGCAGGCCTTCTTTTTCGGCCTGGTCTTTTACGCGATGGCTGCCGGGCACGACCATTGCGAGTTTGATCGAAGAAGCTACTTTGCGGTTCTTGATCACTTTCGCGGCCTCGCGCAAATCTTCGATGCGGGAGTTCGTGCACGACCCGATAAAAATCTTATCGAGCTTGATAGATTCGATCGACGCACCTTCTGCGAAGTCCATATATTCGAGGGCCTTTTTGATGCCGACGCGCTCGACATCGTCTTTGGCGTCGGCAAGCTTCGGCATATTTGCGGTCACATCGACGACCATGCCGGGTGAAGTGCCCCATGTAACCTGCGGAGCGAGGGTGTTGCAGTCGATTTCGAGTTCGACGTCAAATTTTGCACCGGCATCGGTCTTCAGCGTGCGCCAGTAGGCCACAGCTTTGTCCCAATCGGTACCTTTCGGGCAATATTCACGACCTTCGAGGTAAGCGAATGTCTTGTCGTCCGGGGCGATCATGCCCGCACGTGCGCCGGCTTCGATCGACATATTGCAGATTGTCATGCGGCCTTCCATAGAAAGTGCTTCGATTGCTTCGCCAGCATATTCGAGCACAAAACCCGTCGCACCGGCTGTCCCGATTTTGCCGATGAGTGCGAGCACCATGTCCTTAGCATAGACGCCGGGGTTGAGTTTGCCTTTGAAGTTGACACGCATTGTTTTCGCCTTCGATTGTACGAGGCACTGCGTTGCGAGTACATGCTCGACTTCAGAGGTGCCGATACCGAAAGCGAGCGCGCCGAAGGCGCCGTGCGTTGAAGTGTGCGAATCGCCGCACACAACTGTTTTGCCGGGAAGCGTCAGGCCCAGCTCGGGACCGATGACGTGCACCACGCCCTGATTATAGCTCTTGAGGTCGAAGCAGGGTACACCGAATTCATCGCAGTTGCGTTTGAGAAAATCCATTTGTTTTGCGCTGATCGGGTCTTTGACTACCGGATTTCCATTGCTGTCGATGCGCGTGCTGCGAGTAGGCACGTTGTGGTCCATCGTTGCAAAGGTCAGGTCGGGCCGGCGTACCTTGCGTTTGCTCATGCGCAGGCCGTCGAATGCCTGCGGGCTCGTCACTTCATGCACGAGGTGCAGATCGATGTAGATGAGGTTCTTGTTTTCTTCTTTCTTGGGCGCATTGCTGTTTGACCAGATGTCAACAACGTGTGTTTCCCAGACTTTTTCGAATAAGGTTTTTGCCATGTTCAGAACATAACACATATTTTACATAAGTCAAATAAATAATTGATATGATATCCATAAATAAAACTAATACCTGAGAGCAAGGCTCTCAGGTATTAGTTAAGAAAATATGGAAATCCGCCAGCTAAGGTATTTTACCGAAATTTACCGCACGGGCAGCATCTCGCTCGCCGCAGAAAATCTATCGGTCACTCAACCAGCGCTTTCGCAACAGATCGCGTTGCTCGAGCGCGAACTCAAGACGCGGCTTTTCGAGCGGTCACGCAAAGGTATGGCGGTCACCGCAGCGGGCGAAATGTTCGCGCCGCGTGCAGCCGCGATTTTGGGCCAGGTTGCCGATATCGAACTGGCGCTTTTGCCGAATCCGACGCTGTCAGAGGTCACCTTTGCTGTGGGTGAGACGCTGGCCGCGCATTTTGTTCCAGGCCTGATGGGAAACCTAAAGAAACGGTTTCCCGACACGCGGTTCAGGGTGCGCGAAAGTAATTTGACCGAGATCAAGAGCGCGCTGCGCGAAGGTACGGTGGATTTTGCACTTTCACCCGAGATTATCGGTGACGGAGCCTACACAAACCGCTATCTGCTCGAAGACGAGATTCTGCCGGCAGCACAGAGCGACGATGCGCTGGTTCGGCGGCCCGAATGGGAGAAAATGCGCGGGCGCGACTGGATTCTGTTTCATTCCGGGTCGGCGATCAGAAAGATCAGTGACTCGATTTTCCATTCGGTAGACAAAAAATTTGCACCGCGTATCGTCATGGAACTGAGCAGCGTCGCGGGAGCCGTGCGCTGCATAGAGGCAGGCCTCGGCATCGGTTTTATCTCCGCACTGTCGCTGAAGCCAGGCCTTTCTGCGATACGCCTGCCTGCTCTGGTGCGCAAACGGCGTTTTTACGTGACGCATCGCAGAAACCACGAAAAAGCCCTGCCGATTGTCGAGGCAATTTTGGCCAACGCGGCTCCCGGTGAGCGTGCCCCGAGCGAGGGTAAAAAAACTTGACGGTCACCTGATTAATTCGTAAGTTCCGCGAATGGCAAAATCTCCGTTTTCGGCAAAAGAGCTCGCCGAGTTTAAAGAGCAGCTTTCAGAAAAAAAAGAACATCTCATTAAAGAGATCCAGGGCAAAGAGGCTGAACTCACTGCCGGAGACAAAGACGAAGTCGGCGATATGGCTGACCTCGCAACTGAACTCATCGAACGTGAACTCAACATGTCACTATCTGAGGTCGACCGGGCGCGGCTTGACGAAATCGACGCAGCGCTCGAACGTATTAAAGAAAAGACGTATGGTATTTGCGTAGACACCGGCGAAGTTATCAATAAAGCCCGCCTGAAGGCGGTGCCTGAAGCGCTGCGCACGCTGGCTGCGCAAGAACAATACGACAGGCAAATGCGCAAGAAGAAGACCCTGCAGCGCATGCCAGATCTGGATTGATTGCGCGTCGACCTTTACCCTGAATTTGTTGATATTCTGAAAGCCGCTGGTTCGCTCGTGGCGGGGCGGCGCTTTTTCTTGTGGCAGCAAGATTCCGAAAGTGACCCAGAATCAGCAGATTTTTCGTTCAGGCCGGTCGTTTCAGAAAAACTGGTCGAGCGCACGCTCGACAAGAACGCGTGCGTTCTATGCGCGCAGCGGATTTCATATAAACGTGGCCAATTTGCAGCCTTGAGGCCGACCGAACCATACCTGATGGTCATCCACAATGACTTTTTGGGCCCCCGAGGCGGCTTCTACCAGAACGCAGAAGAAGACGCGCTCTTCAACCGCATGGTCGAACGGGTTCTCGGCTTTACGCCGGGTGCAGCGGTAGTGCGCGAAGTGCTACGCTGTCATTTTGCGGGGGATGCTCTTGCGAATCCCGAGCTGTTGCAGAACTGCTTTTCGCACCTGCGCAGCGATATAGAGCAATATAAAGTTAAGGGAATCTTAATTTTCGGCAAAGCCGCTAGTCTTGTGTTTACAGATAAGGCAAAACTCGAGCAGCTGCAGGGGCAGGTATTCGAATGGCAGGGGCTGCCGACAACTGTATGCGCGGGGCCGGGTCGGTTGGTCTATATGCGTGAGAAAGGTTACGCGAAAGAAGCTATCGACGCTGAAAGGCAAAAGATTTTTGCTGCGTTGACAACTTTTAAAGAGAAAATCATCGGGGAGGCATAAGCTTCCCCGATGGTGGGCAGATTAACCGCCTGTTTCTTCTGTTGAAGCTTCGCTTTCTGCTTTTTTAGCTTTCTTGCGCTTCTTCTTTTTGGCTTTTTTTGCTTTTTTAGCTTTCTTAGCTTTTTTGCCTTTTTTGCCTTCTTCTTTCTTAGCCGGCTCTTCTTTTGCTGGTTCTTCAGCTGAAGGCTCAGCGTCTTGTGCTACTACTACGCCACCAACGAGAGTGAATGCGAGCAGTAATGCCAATAATTTTTTAAGCATCATGTTCTCCTAAAGACTTATGTTTGCGATCCACGGGCTTGCCGATGGGCGCGCGCCCACGAACAAGCCTCAAATCACGCGTCAATGATAATACGTTGACAAACCGGAATATCGGACAATTTTGGCGCGAAATCTGCAAGGGTTTCAATTTTTTCAGGGTGTTCGACGGTGATTTGTCTTCGGCGCGCTGAGAGTCTAGAACTGGGAGATCAAAAATAAATGAATATCTACGTAGGAAATCTGGCGTACAACGCCACTGATGAAGAGCTGCGTTCAGCGTTTGAGGCATTCGGTCAGGTCACGTCCGTGAAAATCGTACGCGACCGTGATTCAGGCCGCTCGCGCGGGTTCGCATTCGTCGAGATGGAAGATGGCGAAGGCGCGCAGAATGCAGTCGCCGAGTTGAACGGCAAAGACCTGAAAGGCCGAAACCTCGTTGTGAACGAAGCACGCCCCCGTGAACAGGGTGGCGGCGGTGGTTTTGGCGGTGGCGGCGGTGGTGGTCGCGGCGGCTACGGTGGTGGCGGCGGCGGCGGTCGTGGTGGTTACGGCGGCGGCGGTGGCGGCGGTGGCCGTGGTGGTCGCAGCGGCGGCGGGGGTGGCCGAGGCGGCGGAAACTTTCGCCGTGATCGCGGCGACGAAAACGCCTGGTAAGCCATGAGCGCGTTCCCGTGAAACCCATTTGGGTTTTGTGGGAAACTGACATCAAAAAGAGGGGACACTGGTCCCCTCTTTTGTTTTAGGGAAAGACCCGATTTGTTTTTTTTTCATGAAAAGAATTCATAAACTTGACCCCACGCTGATAGCGCAGATCGCCGCCGGCGAGGTAATTGAATCCCCCGCGGCAATCGTCAAAGAACTCGTCGAAAATTCTCTCGATGCGGGGGCCACCAGTGTGGATGTTCGTCTGCGGGGCGACGGCTTCGATGAAATTCAGGTGCGCGACAACGGCACGGGAATACATCCCTCTGATCTCGAACTCGCAATTACGAGTTTTGCGACGAGTAAAATATCATCGCTCGAAGATTTGCTGGGGGCGGCGACGATGGGCTTTCGGGGCGAGGCACTCGGCTCCATCGCCTCTGTCAGTCGCCTGCGTATTGAGTCGCGTTTTGCCGGGCAAGATCAGGGGTATGCCATCACCGCAGACGAAAATGGGCAGGCCAGCGAGCCTTCGCCCATTGAACGCGGCACCAGAGTGCTCGTGCGTGACCTTTTTTACAACGTTCCCGTGAGGCGCGACTATTACCAGAATGCCGCAAAAATTCGTAAGCAGCTCAGTGAAATGATCGTCGCGCTAGCGACTGCCTCGCCGCACGTTGAATTTCGGTATGAAAATGAGGGCGAAGAACCGCTTGTTTTTCCCAGCGAAAAAAGTCTCATCGCGCGCATGCAGGGTATCTGGGGTGAAAAAATTGCGGCCGACGTGATGCCGGTTTTTCGCGACAAACAGGCGATGACCCTCGAAGGTTATATTTCAAAGTTCTATTTTTACCGCAGCCACGGTCAAGATGTGCGCCTGTGGGTTAACCGCCGACCGGTGCAATACCGGCCGCTATTAATGCTGCTCAGAAATGCTTACGGCGAGCTGATGCCTAAAGGGCGATTCCCGTTTGCTGCGCTTTTTCTGAGCCTGCCTGAAACCGATGTTGACGTGAACGTTCACCCGCAGAAACGCGAAGTCAGATTCAGAGATGAAGCAGCAGTGGTGTCATTCTTGAGAGAAGCTTTTTCAAAAACGATCGCCGAAAGCGGTGGTATCGCCGCTCATTCAATGGTGCTCATCGCCGGCAGGCCATTACCCGGGGCGACTGACCGCACCGAAGAGGCCGAGACTGTTGGGGCGAATACCGGGTTCCATTTGCCGCTGTTCCAATCGGGTGAACAAGCGGAAAGCCCGGCGGTTGCCGGGCATGCGAACGAAGCTCCGGAACGGCCGGCGATCCCCCTGAATCTTGTGCTGCACTCGCGTATTTTCAATACATTCATCGTTGCGACCAATGACGATGGGCTCTACCTGATCGATCAGCATACTGCCCACGAGCGCATCAACTATGAACGTTTTCTGAAACTACTGGCGGGCAAAGGCGATATAGCCCAGAAGCTTGCGGCTCCGGTCTCTATTGCCCTTGCTTTGCCCGACCGCGGCCGCGTTTTGCGCTCTGGCAAGGCGCTGCAGAAAATGGGTTTTGCGATAGAAGATATGGGGCCCGCCGGTCTGGCCCTCGCGTCGGTGCCGGCTTACCTAAAGCCGGGGGAAGAGCTCGACGCTTTGCATAAAGCGATGCAGATTATCGAACGCGACCAGGATGCAGGCACTGAAATGCTTTTTGACCAGCTCGCGAAAGACCTGTCGTGCCGGCACGCGATCAGAAAAGGTGAAACTGCGTCGCTGGCCGATTTTGGCGAACTCATTGAACAGCTTCGTTTGTGCGAAGCGCCGCTCAGATGCCCGCATGGCCGACCCACTGTAGTTCGTATTGACGAACGCGAGATATTTTCTTATTTCAAGAGGCAGGCGTAGCAGGTTCTTGCCTGCCTGTCGCGAGTCGTTTTCTAACGTAACGCATAAACATTTCATTGCCGCGCTTCTCGGCGCTTTGCAGGCGAAACTGTTCGAGGGGCAGCGAGGCGGCGGTGACAACGGTGCGGTCTGTTGTCGTACCGCCCCATAAGATCGGCAGTAAGGTGAGAAAAAATTCATCGACGAGGTTTCTCGCGAAGAAAAAACCATTGAGCGTCGGTCCGCCTTCGAGCAGTATTTTACCGAAGCTTCGTTCAGCGAGCGAGGCGATAATCTCGCTCACGTCGCTGTAGAAATAAAGTTGCCAGTCAGCCTTGAGGTCAGGCCAGAGACTACCCA
This sequence comes from uncultured Leptospiraceae bacterium, assembly GCA_942492915.1. GTDB lineage: Bacteria > Spirochaetota > Leptospiria > Turneriellales > Turneriellaceae > Turneriella. The sequence continues at coordinate 1,535,438 of OW818662.1, read as the reverse complement.
GGGTCACACCGCGTTCACGCTCAGAAATCCACACTTCACCTGCGATTCTTGCGTGCTGCAATACCCTGAGATTTTCTTTGAACGGTCGGCTCGAATCAAGTACAATTACGGGGCGAGGGTGTTTTGGGCCGTGCGGTTTGGTGCGCACACGCAGGTCCATATTATCATGTTCGAGAGTTTTTCGTGAGACGATGAGGCAGTCGGCCCATTCGCGCAGCCTGTCCATGCGGCGCCGGTCTTCACCGCTGCCAAAATTCCAGGCTTCGCTGGCATGTGCAACATGGCCATCGAGTGTCATGGCCATGTTGAGGCGAAGGGTGGCCCCTGAGCCCTTCAGCGCCCTGCGGGATAAGACCCGTCGAACGGTTGAGCTCAGAAGAATTGCGCGCGGCGAATATCCGCTTTGATATTGAAGATTGCGAGCAGAGCGCCCGCCATGCCAAAGAGAAAATACGTGGCGAAGGTGATCGAACCTACAGCGATGAAAGTCGGCGCTGCAAAAGAAGGAAACAGCAGGCTTCCGGGAATCTCGCCGAAAAGCACCGCGAGCTGACCGACGGGCAGCAGACCACCGATGAAGCCACCGCAGAAATAGATGTATTTCGCGAGAACTTTGCCGAAAGGATTATATCCCATTGCCAGCAGCAGGCTGTAGAGTACAGTCGAAGCAATGGTGCTCACGATCGCAAACTTGATCGTCAGCCATGCTGATTGCAAGAGACCTGGTACCTCTTTCTTGTGTTGGTAGAGATTCTTGATGATATTGTACGCGCCCCGGCCCTGAAAGAAAAAGAAAAGATAGTTGAGATACGGTATATGCAGAAACAGACTGGTTGGCCCTGAATTCTTTTGGATGCGTATCTCTTCGCCAACGTCAAGCATAGAGGGGAAGACCCTCTTTGCGCCGGGCTGTGTCAATAATTAATCAGATGGTCTCAACGGTTTCAAGCACGATGCAGGTTATGGCAGCGTTTCCAGCCGATACGGTCGAGTAAAGATCAAATGACCGTGAGCCCAGATTGAACTTTTCGATGCGGCGCAGGCCGTCCCGGGGAAAAGTCTGGCGCGAAAGCGAATATTCGAGGTAGGTCTTCAGTTCCGTTTCTATTTCACTCCAAAGGCCAATCCATTCTGGTGGATTCAGAATTGTCACGCGCCCGGTGTCCCTGTCAAAACGCACCAGAAGCGGCGAGAGTACCGAGAACACTTTGCCCGTCAGTTCGCGCGTCTCTTCGGCGCGGCGGATAGCCAGGTTCAGCGCGCGCAAATCTTCGCTGATCGTGATCAAAAGGCGCCTGCCCGAACTCTCGAGTTCGAGCGGAATACGGTACGTTCTGAAATGCCAGTGGATTCCGGTCGTGTGGACCAGGTTCTCGTCGGGTTCTATGTGGTACGTGACGCTGCGCAGCACTTCCTGGTCGAGCTTCGAAACTGCGGTCGCAGAATTCTCTGAAAAGGTAGTAAGGTTTGAATTGCGCGCTTCAGGCCGCAGATCGTAGGTCAGCTGGGCAGCACTGTTGAAAAATACATATTCGAGCGTGATGCCATCTTTTATGATGATCGGCAATGGAATACTGTCCAGCGTGTTCGAGAAGAACTCATTTTCGAGCCGGCGCAGTCGCTCGGTGGCAAAGTATTGCCGTCTCATAAAATAGAGCGCGCTGAAACCACCCAGGGCAACCGACATGCTGAGAATTTGGCGAATGAAGTCCCGTTCGGCAGGCAAGAGCGGGCTCGCAAAAACGGGCAAATACCGCAGAACGATCGAGAAGATCACGGGAATCAGCGTCATTGTCACGATGGTGATGCGCTGGTTTTCTGTGAACATAACCCAAGGCAGCAGAGCAATAATCCACCATTTGAGCGGTTGCACGCTCTCGAGGCCAATCATCCATGACATGAAGCCGACGACTGCATAGACACTAGCGACGACCACGATGCTGCTGAGGTAAGGTTTGCCCCGCGACCGTAACCAAATGCCGTAACCCGTGAGCAGCGGGTATGCCAGATAATAGACGATGAGGCCGGTGTTTTGAATCAGTAAAAGAAACGTGGGGATCGCCAGAAAAACCAGCAACAACAACGAGATACTGACACGCGCCTCGACGCTGTCATGCCATGCAGTTTCGTTGCGGCGACTGAGAAATATTCCGGCGGCCTGTTTCATGCCGCGGCTAAGTGTCAGTAGGTCTTATCGGCGTCAACCGCAAGGCCGACCTTCGAAGCACCTGCGGCCTTGATCTTGTCGAGCACGGTGAGCACCTTGCGATAAGGATGATCACCCTCTGCGCGCAAGATAACCGCAAGATCGGGATACGTTTCTTTCGCTGCTTTGACCTGGTCAAAAACGTCGTCGAGGCTGAGGGCGGGTTTATCCTGAATGAATAAATCCCCTGTCTTCTTAATCGTTACGGTAAGTCTGTGGGGTTCGCTTTTGACAGCAGCCGCATTCACTTTGGGCAGATTAACGGGAATCGTCTTATAGCGCGTGAACTCGGCGGTCACCATGAGAATGATGACGAGTACCAGCATGATATCGACAAGCGGCGTGACATTGATGTCACTGATCGGGCCTGAATTGTTTTTTGAAGAACCCGCCATGTTATTTATTGAGTCTGATCGCCCGAATCAGTGTCGCGACTTCTTCAGCCTGCGAGAGTTTTTCCTGCACAATGCGCGAGAGGGCGTTGTACGCGATCACAACCGGAATCGCCACGGCAAGACCCATCGCCGTCGCAATCAGGGCTTCTGAAATACCGCGCATAACAACCGATGGGCCTGAATCTCCCATTTCAGCGAGGTCACGAAAGGCTTTCATGATACCAAGAACTGTGCCCAGAAGCCCTATGAACGGGGTGTTGTTGCCAAGCGTCGATAGAATCACGAGGCGTTTCTCGAGCGAACGCCGCTCAGCGATGAGCGATGCCTCTGCATATTCTCTCATCGCGTGCTCACCCTTTTCCCAGCCTTTGAGAGAGAGTGCAGCCACGCGGCCTTCGAGGCCATATTTGGTTTCGGCAGCATTTGCGACTACCTGGTCGATCGCATCGCCGCGATGCAGAGCTGCGGTCAGGTATTCGACGAGCCCCGCGCTGTCACCGCGCACCTTGCGAATGACATAGATGCGCTCGAGCACGACGAAGAGAGCCAGATTGAAGATGAATATCATGACCCAGACGGTTGGGTCTGAGCCAAAGTGCCAGCGACCAGCCTCAGAGAGGGCGCTACCACCTGAAGGCGGCATTTCTGCGGGGGCTGGGGTCGCCGGTGCCCCCGCAGCAGCGGAATTTGCAGCGGGCTGCTGCGCGTTCAGCAGCAGCGAACCTGAAATCGTGAAGAAGCAGAGAATCCAAAAAATACGAATGCGCATGCGGCAATTCAGGACGCGTGCAGAGGGCGTAAAGATATCCTGAAGGCAGGTTGCTACAGGCTCCCGATTGGGTTTTTTGAACGACGACGCGAGCCGTTCTTCCGATTATACACTATGCGCCGCCTAAGTTTCTGTTTACTGGTCCTGTTGTCGCCCGTGTTTGCTGAACTCAAGATAACCTCGTTGGGCAGCAACGTCAATTCGCGTTACGATGAGCTGGCGCCGGTTCTGTCTCCCGATGGGAACACCATCTACTTCTGCAGGGAAGGGCATCCCGATAACGTCGGCGTCAGAACCATTGTTGACGGCGCCAGCGCTTTGCGCGACGATCAGGATATCTGGGTCAGCCGTAAACGACCTGACGGCACCTGGACAGAGGCCGAACACCTCGGCGCCGCATTCAATTCGCGCACGTATGACTTTCCGATCGGCACCTCGGCCGACGGCAAAACGCTCTACATCGGCAATGTGTACAATAAAGATGGCAGCGTTGTACCCGGTGTCTCAAAGACACGCTTCTCGAAAGGCAAATGGAGTTTTCCCGAACCTTTGAGGATCCAGAACTTCTACAACGATGCCAATCTGGTGAACTATTCGCTCTCCGCAGACGAACGTACTCTGATCTTGAATCTGCAGCGCAAAGACACGATAGGGAAAATGGACCTGTACGTCAGCTTTCTGCAACCTGACGATTCATGGTCTGAACCCATGAACCTGAGCAATGAAATCAATTCCGCCTTTATGGAAGTCACACCGTTTCTCGCGTCAGACAACAAGACGCTCTACTTCGCGAGCAACCGTCCGGGTGGGGCCGGGCAGTTTGACATGTATATGTCCCGCCGGCAAGACAACACCTGGACACACTGGAGCGAACCAATCAATCTCGGCCCCAAGATCAACACGACAGGCAATGACATCAATTACGTCATCGCTCCGACAGGCGATTATGCGATTTTTTCGTCAGACACGCCGGGCAAAGGCAAAGACCTCTACCGCATTACGCTTCCAGAAGAACTCAGGCCTGAAAAATCTGTGCTGGTTTACGGCAAGGTGCGCAACAAAGACGGGCAGGGCATCGCCTCCCGCGTGGTCTTTGAGCGCCTGAGCGACGGCGCACTGCTCGCACGCACTGAAACCACAGAAGACGGTGAATTCAAGATGAGCCTGCCGCTCGGCGAGGTCTATGGCATTCATGCTGAGTCGGGCGGTTACCTGCCGCAGAGCGCCAACATCAATCTTCGCGATGGTCTGACTAAAGAAGCCCCGCTCGAGCTGACCATGACGCAGATGAAACCCGGCGCAAAAATGCCGATCAACAATATTTTCTTTAAGCAAGGCTCTTACCAGCTCTCGAAAGATTCCAATGCAGAACTCAATCGCCTGACCAAATTGCTCAAGGCGTACAAAGGCCTGAAAATTGAGATTGGTGGCCATACCGACAATACCGGCAACGACAAGGCGAACATGGAGCTGTCGAAAAATCGCGCTCGCGCCGTCATGGATTACCTGATCGAAAAGGGAATGCCCCGCACCAGCATCAAAGCCGTAGGGTATGGCGAATCAAAGCCGGTAGCCGCGAACACTACGCCAGAAGGTAAAAAGAAGAACCGCCGCGTTGAGCTGACGGTGATTGCTGTGGATAAGAATTAGTCTTGTTTGCTGCCTTGCGGCGAAGCCGCAAAGCAGCAAACTATTATTTAGAAGCTTTTTTCTCGACGAATTTGACGTGTTTGCGAATTTTCGGGTCATATTTCATGACTTCGAGCTTGCCGCCCTGCGCTTTCTTATTGCGGGTAGTGGTATAAAAAAAGCCTGTGCCTGCTGTTGACTCAAGTTTGACGATTTCGCGCATGCGCCAGCCGCAGCAAAAGCGACAGGCTGTAAAGCCTTAAGGCAGCTTGCCCACCTGTCGGGCAAAGGTCCAATATGCGGATTTTCACTTTTTCTGCACCCTGCGTTTAAGTTCGCCGCCTCTCAAGCCGAATTTGATAATGAGTACCTCCCCCCAGTGGAGGTTAGCGGGTATGCGGCGAAAAACCGTGTTCCGTGCATCTTCTCACCCGTCTGCCCTGAAAGAAAAAAATCCAGCGGGGCAGGCGGGTTTTTTTGTATCAAATCAGGCTTTGCAGCATGTTTCAGGCATGAATACATCCGCATGATTAATTCGAACCACGTCAAGCGCGGTATGGCGCTGAAAGTGGATGGCGATCTCGTGGTCATCCAGAGCTTTGAACACCATAAACCCGGCAAAGGTGCGGCGATCGTGCGCGTCCGTATCAAGTCACTCAGCAAGGGTACAACCGTAGAGCGCACCTGGCGCTCGGGCGAAATGCTCGAAGACGTCGAACTCGAGAAGCGCAACGTCACGTTCAACTTTGAAGACGGCGATCAGCTCGTGTTCATGGACAGCGAAACTTATGACCAGATTCACGTCGATAAGTCAGACCTCGAAGACCTTTTGAAGTTTATCAGCGATGGCATGGAATTCCAGATCTTACTCTATGAGGGCAAGCCGGTCAGCGTGATTCCGCCGAACTTCATCGTGGCGAAGGTCGAATATGCAGAAGAGGGCCTTAAAGGCGACACTGCAACCACTGCTTATAAAGAAGTCACGGTAGAAGGTGGCGGCAAGATACAGACACCTCTGTTTGTCAAATCGGGCGATATGATCAAGATCGACCTGCGTGACATGAGCTACGTAGAGAGAGTCAACCAAAAGTAATTGCCTGCGGCAATTACTTTTGGTAGCTCGTAATTGAGTATGGCCAATCTGACCGCCGCTTATGAACTTTTTCGCAGCGGTCGGTTTGCCGAAGCGCGCACCGCAGCTGCAGAGCTGGTACAGCAAGATTCTCAGAACTTCTGGGCAATATACCTTGCGGCTTTGAGCTCCGCGTTTTTGCCTGAGCTCAAGGATTTCGAGAAATATCTTTCTGAACTCGAAAACCTGGTCGCTCAGACCGGTGGCGTATCAGAATTACCCTCGCGCGCCGAAACGCGCAAAACTTTGGCGGGCAACGTTTACCTGCACTATCTGAGGGCCTATTACGCTCTCTTGCAGAACGACATAGAGAAAGCGCTCTGGCACTATCTTGAAATCGCCGATGACGCCGAAGGTTGGCTCGCGCGCTCTCTCATCAAAAAATTTCGCAAGGCCAAAGAACTAAAAAATGTGGCATTTCGTGTAGCCGATTTTATCGTACTGCCGGGTGAATTGCCACCTCAAGAGAGCCCCGTAGCCCCGGGCAGACAGAAAATGAATGGCACGGTTCGACTTGCTGCTGGCGGTGCAGAGCCCGGCTGGCAATTTGGTAAAAGTCGCAATTGGGCGCGAGGCCTGCGCCTGAGCTTGTCAGGCTTTTCATACCTCAGGCTCTTTCTCGCACTATCCCTGGCGTTCGTAATTTTTGGCGTTGTCCTTTTCAGGCGGCACCAGACGCGGCAGAACCTGGCACAGATTTCGGTGCCAGACCTGCAGGTCGCAGATTCTGCGGCTGTGATGCCGGTGCCTGATGCCGCCAAAATACTATATCGCTATAAGACGCGCGAAGGTATCATCGGTGATTTTGACCGGGCAAAAGAATTGCTAAAGGTCCGCAAAGTCAATCAGGCGCGGTACCTTTTGCAGCGCCTCGTGCATTCGAATGCTGATTTTCAGACCCGCGAAAAATCCCGAACGTTCACAGGGTTTATTCCCGACCCTGATTTTGCTGATTTCAACGATAATTTAAGGCTGAAGAACCTGTTCGAAGACCTTCGCCTGCGCCGCGACAGTCTTGTCGTCGTTGGCGGTGAACTTCGCGACACCGTTTCTGAAGGCAAAGGTACGCTGTACCAGTTTATTGCTACAGAAAATGGCGAAGAGTTCAGAATACATGCGTACCGCTCTGAGCGAGTCAAAGAAGAAACACGAAAGGCTGACGCTGGCAACAAGAGTGTGCAGGTTTATGGGAGATTCAAGGGCCTGGTCGGAGCGCAGCAGGCAATCTACGTTGAAGCTCTGCGCGTCTGGCGGTAGGATGTTTATCCCTAGGGTTGTACAAAGCTCTTTTGCAATCTGGTTGAAAGTTTAAGGGCGCATAAGCGGTTGCCCGTGTGAAAGGTTTTCAGTATGCTTTTGTGCTGTGTTTGCTGCTGGCGCGCAGCTCGTTCGCCGACGAGCTGGATATTCTGCGCGGTATTGCAGTTTCGCCTGAAGCGACCATGGCTGACCTCTGTAACGTCATTCTTATTCAACGTGGTGAATTAGACAAGTATCCAGATAAAACAAAACGCTGCGAAGCAGTGGCTGAGCGAAAGATTTATGCCTTCGCGAAGAATGACATCCCCCTTATTATGCCGGTGACTGCGGGGGCCGCGAGCAAAGCGGCGATCAACGCGCACGGTCTTGAAAAATCTGTATTTTTTGCACTCACTGGTTTTGAATGGTATGCGGTACAATCGGCCGAACACCTGGGGCTTGTCAAAGCGAAGACGGCTCACTATAAGAAACTTTCAGGTGAAGAACTGCTGGCAATATTCGAAATTGCGTATGACCAGGCCGCGGCAAGAGCCAACTGGCAGAAACCTGTGAATCCATACGAGCCCTTCGGCGGCGATTCTTATGACGAAATAGACAAAGCCTACGACAAGATGACCGAGACCGGCAAAGAGCCGACAAAGACCAAAAAGTAGGATATCCATGAACAAACGCTATTTACCGCCGCGCGCGGTCATCTGCACCACGCTGCTCGCTATCAGCGGCGTCTGCTCACTGCAGGCCGAAGCACGCTTTGCGTCGCTCAAAGGCACGGTGCAGATTTACGAGAAACAGAAATGGGTCAACGCGACCGCGCAAACAAAATTGCCATCGGGAGCGATGATACAGACGGCCTACCGCAGCCAGGCGGTGGTCATATATCCGCAGGGCGGTCAGCTCGCGATCGGTCCGAATACGCGCGTGACGATCTTTGATAATCCGGTGGGGGCAGGCACCGACCGTGAGCTGATGATCGATCATGGGCAACTGAGTGCCTTTGTTAAAAAAGGGCCAGAAGGCGCGCGAAACGCTTTTCGCATTCGTTCACCCACAACCGTGGCGGGCGTGCGCGGGTCGCTGATTGCCGGGCGCCTTGTCGGGCAAACTCTCACGGTAAGCGCCATACAATCAGCAGCCCAGATTGAAATGGGCCTGCAGCAATCGCGCATTAGTTCAGCTGAGTTGCAACTTGCCAACGCACGCAAGAATCTCGCCAACCAGCAGGCGCGCGTTAAGTCCACTGAAGAATATGTAAAGCAGTTGAAAGAAGAAGTCAAGGCGCTTGAAGCGCAGGGGACACCGGGTTCTGCATCAAAACTGAACCGCGCGTACCAGATGCTAAGCCTATATTCGAATAACGTCACCATCTACGCGGCAGACTTGAAAAAAATGGAGCAATTTGAAACGATTGCGTTGGCAAAAGTTGCGAGCGCAAAGGCCGATCTTGCCGCAATTGCCGCAGAAGAAAAAGCGCTGATTGCCAGCCTCAACAAAAGCCAACCCACTGTAATTGCACAAGGCGATTCAGCCGAGGCGACGCTTGACGTCACGCCTCCTTCGCTCGTGCAGAAAAAAACAACGCGGCCGGCAAGCATGACAACGGTTGGACAAACCGGAACCGAGCAGAATATGGCAGAGATAAATGACGTCAAAGTCGGCGTTGGTAACGACACGCAGCAGATATATAATTCCATCAATTCGGTAACGCAGCCAACCAACACGGGGCTGCCCACACTGAACAAGCTCTGATCGCATCAAGGATCTAGAATTATGAAGAAGATTGTCGTTTTCGCAGCGATGGCTGCGCTGAATGTTTCTCTGTTTGCTCAGGCAAAACCGCCGCAAGTCGAAAAGCCCGTGGCACCTGCGAAGTTACCAGAGGCCGAAGCCGCGACGGATACGGGCGAGCATTTTGTGCGCGCGGGCTTGCTCGCGACCACAACGTACTATCAGGACCAGGTTCTGAAAAAAGGCCTTATTAACGGCAACTACCGTCCATATGCGAGTTACGCGTATAATGACAAATATACTGTTATGGTGCGCGGTAATCTCGCGTTAAAGTATTACCCTGAGAGACCTGCCGGTGTTGAGAAGCAGACAAACGCCGTCGGCATTCTCGAAATAACTTCCTTTGAGGGGAAATTCGGCAACCATTCGGTAACCGCTGGCCGCAGTTATTACCAGACCGAGCAGGGAATTCTATTTGCGAATTTCGCCGATGGCGCGCAATATAATGGAGCGTATACGTTCGGCAAGATTAAGGCGATGGCGCTCTATTCCGCTGACTATGGTAAATCGGCATGTTACCTGAACATTACTGGTTGCGGCGGAGACCCAAATCCTTTCAATACTATACCCGGTTTGCAGCCCGATGCTTCAGTGACAGGTTCTGGCCAGCGCGTGTTCGCGACTCTTGAATACACAAGCCGCGCGTTCGATTTCGGGCCGCTTAACATTGCCGGTATCGCGTACGGTGTTTATAGCAAAGACCTCATTAAAGAAAGTTCAGCGGTCGTCACGCGCTACGAGTACAATCCGTATTATGCAGGCATCGGTGCGCAGGGTTATATTGTGAACGCAAAGCTGCAATACCGCGTCGACGGCATCTACCAGGGCGGCGATGCATTCAATGTCACGCAGAACGGCGAATCGCTGCAGAACAAAATTATGGCGGGTGCGCTCATCAGCCGCCTGAACTACGCGTTACCTGTTCTCACAAATGTCGACACGCAGGTTTCGGGTGAATACACCATCGCCTCGGGCGATGGGGATGCAGCACGTGCTGGCACTGCCTCGCAGTCGAACACTGCGGGCAGCTATACTGCATTCCAGTCGTTCGGTGCTTACTCGGGTGGCCTGGCGCTGAAGCCACGGCTCACCAATATACAGATATTTCGTGGCGGTTTTGAACTGCGCCCGCTAAAGATGTTCTTCTGGGCGCGCAACCTCGGTCTTTCAGTAAAATATTCACTTTACCGCAAGGTCTCTGCGACGGGCGGCATTTCTGACGCGACCGCAACCGAAGCTTCCGGTGACATCGGCATGGCGGGCGATGCGGGGCTCAATTTTGCTGCGCGCAGCGACCTGCAGTTCTTTTACGGGTTTGGTGTTTTCAAGCCCGGTGATGCCTACCCGGTTTTGGCAAGCGACGGTTCAGATGGCCGCGCGCTCAGACAGGCGCATTTGTTAAGTCTGACGCTCATTTTTTAAATGAGTGGCAGACATGTGAGTTTGACGTTGGTGTTTTAGTGGAATAAAGTATGAAAAAAATCGCCCTCACAGCTCTCTTGCTAATCGCCGCCTGTAAAGGCGGCGAACTACCCACAAAGCTCAAGGGCGACGCATCGCTGCGCCTCGCCGATGGCACTCCCATTTCGCAAACATCGACTGACGAGTATAATCCCCAGGTCTTGCAGATGCCCGACGGATTTCTCGTTCTGGTGTTTGGTTCTGACCGAAGCTGCGGCACGTGTACGGCGAATACTCACAATATCTTTGTGACCCGTTCTGTATCCGGTTACAATAACGATGCAAGGCTGCCCGCGTTTAACGCTCCCACGGTAGCTTCGCCGACGATTAATCTGGCGAGTGCCGTTACCTTTGCCGTTACGAAAAGCGGCTCGAATCTGCGTATATACTATAATAACGTATCAGGAAATATAGTCTCGCTGGATGTCACCACTGCAGGCGCAAACGTCGCAGGGCCCACAGCGATTGCCAATACCACGTGGCAGGCGGCAAAGATCGTTGGCATCGACGCCGCTGGCACAAGAGTTTTCGGCAAGAATGCCAGTGGTCTCTATTTGTTTGATCCTGGCGGCAACAACCCTACGCTCAATTCGATGGCAACCGCAACGGATGCGGACTCGATTCTGCATGTTAATGCGGCTTTTTCAGGCATAGCGGATGCATACCTCACCTTAACCGCAGGAAAAGTGAGCGCCGCGTCGTACACGACCGTTGGTGGTGATGCACTGAGTCTAAATACTGTGTTCTCGGCGGCTAAAGTAAACGTAAAGTCGCTAAATGCTTTGCAGACCGGTGTGAAAGGTGGTGAGTTTATTTTTCTATCGGCTGCAGAAGCTGGTGTCGCCAAACAAGACCTGTATGTTCTCGATGGCACGACACCGGGGAGTACATGGGATAATCTGGCGACCAAGCCACCACCGCCAGCGCCGACCGGGTCGTCGCCTTCAGGTGGGCTTCAGACGACTGCAACGCGTGTATATGGGCAGCCGAATTTCACTACCGCAAACGCGGGCAGCACGACGAGCAGCACGTTCAATAACCCTTTCGATGTCAGCGGTGACGGCACAGGCGTCTATGTCGCTGATCAATCAAACGCAAGGGCTCTCCACTTTCCGGGGGTGGCCACAGTGGCGACCCGCGTCTATGGCCAAAGCGGCGATTTGGCATGTGGCCAGAGTTATCGGCAAGCTGGTGGATGTGTGGCCGGCACAATTGGTGCGCAGGGTGCCATTGGTCTTTCGGGTAACACCCCCAGCGTTCACGCCGATGTGAATGGTGTTTATGTTACAGATATTGGCGGTCATCGGGTGTTGTTCTTTGCCGGTACATCGACGACGCCTACACGCGTCTATGGCCAGAGTGGCAGCTTCACTACCGGAAATGCAACCACTACGGCTGACGGTTTAACAAATCCGCAAGGCATTACATCTGATGCGACCGGGGTTTATATTGTCGACAATGGCAACAACCGCGTCTTGTTTTATGCAGGCACTTCCACAACAGCCACCCGAGTCTATGGGCAGGGTGGTATTTATACAACGGGCACAGCAAATAATGGCGGGCTATCTGCCACGAGTCTGAACGCTCCGCGCGGGGCCCATGCAGACGGTACAGGGCTGTATGTTGCCGATGTAAATAACAATCGTGTCTTATACTACTCGGGCACTTCAACGACGGCAACGCGCGTCTATGGTCAGGCCGGCGCATTTACCAGCGCGACTTCGAACAACGGTGGCATTTCTGCGAGTAGCTTAAGCGGGCCCTGGTTCGTGACAACCAGTGCAGCTGGTGTTTTTATTTCTGACTCGAGCAACCACCGGGTACTTCTTTATTCTGGAGTCAGTACAACGGCATCAACGGTATTCGGTCAGCCCAATATGACTACGAGCGCAGCCAATAACGGAGGTATCTCGGCCAATAGCCTCAGTAGCCCCTTAGGCATACATGCGTCGGGGGCCAGCCTCTATGTTGCCGATACGGGAAACCAGCGTGTGCTGCACTATCCGACGCAATGATTTACCAATACACGCCATTTGCAGGAAACAGATTATGAAAGGAAATATGACCATAACGTTGCTCTTGGCCGCTTTGCTGGCACAGAGTGCTTGTAAGGGCGGCGAATCACCCGCAAAACTCAGCGGCAATGCGTCGCTGCGCCTCGCCGACGGCTCGCCCATTTCGCAGGCGGCGACCGATGAATATAACCCTTACGTCGTAAAGATGCCCGATGGCTTTCTGATGCTGGTCTTCGGTTCAGACCGTAGCTGCGGTGGCTGCGGCGCGGGCACGCACAATATATTTGTGGCGCGGTCGGTTGCTGCCTATAATGATGATCAGAAAATTCCCGCGTTTAGTAACCCGGTTGTGGTCACTCTGGCATCAACACCTCTTAACTATGCGAGTGCGATCACCTTCGCCGCAACGCAGAATGGGGCGAATCTGCGAATCTATCTGAACAATGCTCAGGGCATTATTCAATTTGCTGACTATCTGGCGACAGGCGGCACGTTCAACACCGCGACGTTGACTTCGATAGTGAACTCAGTCTGGCGCCGGCTTACAATCGTCGGCATTGACGACCTCGGCACGGGCCTATATGGCCGCAGCTCAATCGGACAGGTCTATTGGCTGAATCCCGCAATCTTAAATATTGCCCTGAATGCAATGAACGGTACTGGCTATGCAGCGGTGGCGCGTGTTGCACCCGCGCAGAGCAGTATGCAAGATGGTTATGTGACTCTGCAGAATGGAACCGTGAGCACCTCGTCTTATTCTACCGCTAGCTCGACTTTGACGAAACTTCAATCGACGCTCAGCACGGCGAAGGTCACGGCGAAGGCGCTTTCAATAGCACACACGGGTAACGCAGCGGGTGATTTTTTTGCGCTGTCAGCGGCAGATGCTGGCAAGACTGCGCAAGACCTTTATGTAGTCGAAGGCACGACGCCGGCGCAAACCTGGTCAGATCTGAGTACTAAACCCGGTTCAGGCATTGAAGCATTGCCCGCAGCGGTGACGGGCGTTTACGCGTGGTATGAACTCGACGGCAATCGCAACGATGCGAGCGGTTCGGGTAACGATGCATACCTGCCTACTACTCCATTCAACGGCGTTGATCCGGCGTACACGGCGGCAGACCGATACGGCTTGCCCAATGCTGCCGCGACTTTCAACGGCACGACGCAGTATATTGGTTCGAACTTTGTGACCCGGTGCGATACAGATTATTCGATCTCATTCTGGGTCAAAACTTCTCAGACTGCGGCGGAGAAATCCATTATGGGTTTCCAAACTGGCCCAAACGCGAATCCCGGGTTGCGTCTCTACATGCAGGCCGGCGGAAGTATGGCGATGTATGCATTCTATCAAGCCGGTGGTGCGAATACAGATAACCAAAATGGCACTGGTCCGAATCTAGTGACAGCGCAATGGAAGCATGTGGTTTATGTGCATGATAGCCTATCAAGACGAGGAATTTTCTATGTCGATGGCGTAGCTGGCGCGCAAACAGCTAATACGGCACCGACTCTTAATTGCGCCGGTGCTGCGTGCACCTGCAGCGGCGTTTCACCCGTGGTGGGCGCACAGCAATGGTGGCTTGCCCCGGGTACGGGGACGAATCAACCGTTCGCGATAGGTTTTTCCTATCCGACTTCCTTCTTCTCCGGCGACCTCGATCAGGTTGCATTCTTTAGCCGCAAACTGACGGCAGCTGAGATTCAGGTGTTAGCAACCCAATAATCAGTAGCACGAATATGAAAAAATCGGAATCAATTCCGGTACTCAGTGTAGTCGCGCTCCGCTCCTGTTCAAAATTAGGTGTCTCCGGCAGCACGGGTCGCGGCGCTGATTCAACGACGCCCGGCGTTGTATGCAGCGTATCGGGCCTTGGTGCTTTCACCAGTTAAACACCCGAGTCAAACGACCCGAATGGATGGCGCTCTGTCACTTTTGGCGCAGGCGGGTTTGTGGCAGTAGCAATGGTATACCCAACCGCACTAACTGGAGAGATAGAACAGCCCCTCAAGCAGATGACCATCGCTCGGTGGCGTATTCAGGCCCGGGAACCAATAAGGCCATGTACGCAAGCTGGCAGTAACGCGCTCATAGGCCGTCGAAAAGATTGTGACTTGAATCGGCTGGTTAAACTACCCCGCCAGTTCGCCCAGCAGTTGAATGTATTCATCGGCTGTGCCGATAACATGCTGGCGCTGCTGCGGCGTGAGCAGCCTGTCTGCTGTCAGAATCATTTCGCGTATGAGCCTCAGGCTGCGCGCAAAACTCGCCTTAAAACGTTGCGGCACGTTGCGTTCCTGGTAGATCATGCGGCCTTCGAGATCGTTTTTTAACTTTTGGTGGTCTGGTTTTGATCGTAGTAGACTTATCCAGACTGCCTGCTGGTCTTCGCGGTAGCGCAGCCAGTCGACCGCATTAGCCGGTATCGAGGCATATTTGGCGCGCAGCTCTTCTTTCTGCGCGTCGCTGAGGCTTCCCGTCCAGTCTTCAACCTGCTTTATGATTGTTGCAAATTCTTCTTTTTGCCGCACCGCGAGGGGCCTTGCAAGTTTCTCATCGAGTTCTTTGTTTTCTTTGCCGAGTTTCTTCTGTAGAAAATTGATCTGGTCTTCACTGAGAGTCTGCAGAATATTCACAAGATCGGGAATAAGACGCGTAAAAATCGCGTTACGATGCAGGGTCAGCCGACCGGTAAGCCAATCGAGATCCGCCGGGGTGAGCTGAGAAGCAAAGCGCTGGCGCAGATCTTTCAGATCGGTTTGATAGAGTTTCAGCTGTGTCGTGCGGTGCCAGACGTGGTGTGCTGCAATGCGGGATTTCAGATATTTTTCCTGAGTTGAGTTCAGGTCGAAAAAACTATCGATGCGCGACAAAATCATTTGCGGCAGCAGGTTGTTGTAAGCGATTTTGCTGAAGGCTTTGATGCACCCGGCAAGCAAGAGCATCGCGATGAATAATAAGGTCAGCCGCCGCATTCTTCGCATGGGTCTGAATTGTTGCGCAAGGCATCAGGTCATCTGCTTTCTGCTTCGGGCTTTACGCCGGGCAAGCGCGGCTTTTCCAGTGCAGCCGTGCTCTCACGTTGTTTCGGTCTATTAAAACTCATCACGCAAGGGATGGCGCTTTTGCCGCTCGCCGGTGTGTTTATCGCATTGCTGGGTGCCGCGCTGGTACCCGCCATCGCGCTCTTTCTCTCGGTGACTGAATCCATTCAGAGTTGGCCGGCTTTGGCGCAATATACTGCATGGGGTGTGAGCATCGCCGCAGGCTTTTTTGCCTACGGTTTCAGCCTGATGCTGCTTATTCCCGCGGCATGCTTTGTTTTTCGCGCGTACGCGCGTGAATTCCGCGGATCGTATTTTTCTGCCGAGGCAGGCCGTTGGTATTTCAGCAATGCGCTGCTGTATTTGGTGCGCTATTCATTTCTTGAGTTTGTCACTCCTACGCCGTTCTTGAATATTTTCTATACACTGATGGGTATGAAAATCGGCGACGGCGTATTTATCAATACGACGCACATCTCTGATGCCAGCATGATCGAGATCGGCGACCACGTCACGATTGGCGGTTCGGCGGTGATAGTTGCTCACTATGCGCAGGCAGGTTATCTTGTGGTCGCACCGGTCAAAATTGCCAGTGGGGCAACGATTGGCCTGCGCGCGATGATTATGGGTGATGTCGTCGTGGGCGAAGGGGCACGTGTATTGCCAAATTCGGTCGTGATGCCGAAAACGCGTATACCCGCAGGCGAAACCTGGGGTGGCGTTCCCGCGGTGCGCATCGATCTAGAAATGCTCAGGGCGATGCCCGCCGATATTTCTCTACCAGCGGATCAATGATACGAAACCACAGCGGTGGAACCAGTGCCAGCGGAAACATCGCGCCATAGCCGCCGGGTAACTGTGGGCTCTCTTCGCGGTGACTCAACACCTGGTAGCGCAGCAGCGGATTATGGTGGTGGTCTGAATGCCGTTCGAGATGGATCATGTACAGATTAGACAACAGCTGGTTTGCATTCCATGAATGCCGCACAGATACCGGTTCATAGCCTCCCTGTGCAGTCTTTTGGCGCTCGAGACCGTAATGCTCGATGTAGTTAATAAGTTCAAGCATACTGAAGGCGAAGAAGCTCTGTGCCACGAAGAAGATCAGCGCATACAGCCCGAAGAAGAAGTATGCCGCAGCCGCGATACCGACGGGTATCAAAAGAAACCACAGCATCTGGTTGTGCCAACCCCAAGCAGAGTAACGGTTGTGCCTCAAACGCGCGAGTTCAAGCCGCCAGGCGCTCGCATAACTGCCGCCGACCGAGCGCAACCAAAACATATAAAAATTCTCTCCCTGCCGGGCCGAAGAGGGGTCTTCGGGTGTCGCGACCCGCAGGTGGTGGCCGTGGTTGTGTTCGATGATGAAGTGCATGTAGCATACGGTTGCGAGCAGAATCTTCGCGAGGGCTCTTTCCCCCCAACTGTTGCGGTGGCCAAATTCATGCGCGATGATGATGCCCGAACCGGACATCACCGCAATCGACAGGCCGAGGCCGATCTTCTGCCACAGTGGCAACAGGTCTGATTGTATCAGCCACGCTCCCCACACCAGAATCGCCAACTGGCAGGCAACCCAAAGTACCGGCATAATCAGAAAAAACCAATCGCTCTGCAGCGCAGCGACTTCTTCTGCCGGCGGATTGCTGGCGTCGTGCCCGAGAATCTGGTCGGCGATCGGTATGGCCACAAAGACCATCAGCAATGAGAAATAATTGAAGCCGATGAAGTAACCGATCACAATCTGCACGGGCATCTGTATCACCAGCAAGAATGCGATTTTCTTGGATCTTCTCATTTTACTCCTGACTGTTTGTTGCCCAGGTAGGCGCGCAACGCCTTCTTGTCGACTTTGCCGATGGGCGTCAGCGGCATGGTTTCAATAAATTCAATGCTGCGCGGCACCTTGTAGGCCGCGAGTTTTTCCCGGCAATAGTGCAGTATGTCGCCGGTCAATTCTGCCTCGTCTCGCTCAGAGTATGCCGTCGTCCGTTGCACAATTAATTTGACGAGCTCGGTGGATTGCTGTTTGTCTTGCTCGGCCAGAATTGCGCAGCTGAGCACCGCCGGATGCTGCGCTATGACCGCTTCGACTTCGACCGAATAGACTTTGTAGCCGCCGACATTCACCATGTCTTTGAGGCGGTCGACGATGGTGATGTACCCATCTTCGTCGATGCGCGCGGCGTCACCGGTAAAAAGCCATGTCTTTCCTTGGTGCATCCGCAGCGCGATTTGCGTCTCTGCGGCATCATTCCAATAGCCCGCCATCACCTGTGGCCCCGCGACAATCAGCTGGCCTTCTACGTTTGGGCCGAGTTCGTGCTCGCCGTCAATGGCGACAACTTTCACTTCGGTATCGGGTAACGCCTGCCCGACTGTGTTCGCCCTCACGCGGCCCGGATAGTTGAGCGAAATACCAGGGGAGGCCTCCGTCATGCCATAACCTTCGAGCACCTGCACGCGTAGAACTGCCTCGAGTTGCTGCTTGAGTGCGTCGCTCATCGGTGCCGCACCAGACATCGCAAATTTGAGCGCTGAAAAATCCAACGCGCGGAAATCGTGCCTGAGCAGAAGTTTTTCGTAGAGCAGGGGTACCGCAAAAATCAGGCTCGGCCGGTATTTCTTGAGCTGGCGAACAATAAAATTCAAATCGCGCGGGTTCGGGACAAGCAGCCATGCGCCTCCGATCACGATAGTATTGAGCGCAGCCGTCAGACCCGCGATGTGGAAAAAAGGTAGAATTGATAAGCCCACTTCTTTCCCGATTTCTGGTGCAGTTACAGCGATGGATTGTCTGATATTGCTGAGAAAATTCCCGTGCGTGAGCATCGCTCCTTTGCTCTTGCCGGTCGTACCGCCCGTGTACTGGATCGCCGCAATGTCGCTCGCGAGCCGCGGCACTTGCACGTCTGCATCCGGTTGTTTTGCGCAGAATTCGCTGAACCAGACTTCCCGCCGGTCGACGAAGGTAATCTTCGGGAACGGCAGCTTTTTGAGCAGGCGCGCGAAAAAACGTATCGGGCCGGGCATCAGATCGAGCGGCCGTGTCACAACTACCAGTTTGAGCGCAGGCAGATAGGGCACAAGTGCCTGCACGTTATTGGCATAGACATCGTCGAAGCTGATCAGCGCACTTGCGCCCAGGTCTTTGAGCTGAGTGTGTATTTCATCTGCCGATGCGAGCGGAGAGACGCCCGAAATGATACATCCTGCTTTGAGCGCACCCAGCATAAATATCAGGTATTGTGGCAGGTTGGGCAGGTTGATCGCCACCCGGTCTCCCGGCTCAATACCGCGCGCCATCAGAGCATGCCCCACACGGTTGCTGAGCGTGTTGTATTTCCGGTAAGTGAACCGGTGATCAATAAATGTGAACGCGGTTTTGTCGCCAAAGTCTCTGAGAGTGGCATAAAAACTTGCGGGTATCGTTTCCGTAGGTAGGTCCAATGTAACTCCACCCTGGATATCCCATGCATCGCTTCGTAAACTCTGTTTCGCGAATGCCTGCCCTTACAGTGTCTGCTGGAACCAACCCCTCATTGGAGGTGTAATTTTACAGTCTTTACTGACGTGACTGTCAGTTTTTTGCAACCCAAAGGGGGGGCCGCGACTCTAAGAGGTAATGAAACTCGCATTCAAAAGGCCGCCCGTCGGCCGCACCCAATGGGTATCGATCGTGTTCCTCAGCCTATCTCCGGTTATTGGCTTTGGGGCGCTTGGCTATTTTGTCATGACCGGCACGCTATCGGGCGCGACACTGATTCTCGCGGGCACCGTTGCGCTTATCGCAGGCATGGCGACGACCGCTGGTTACCACCGCCTTTTCTCTCACCGCTCATACGAAGCCTCGCTGCCGGTGCGCATTTTGATGCTCATCACCGGGCTTCTCGGCCTGCAGGGCTCGGCGCTTGAATGGTCGCTCGACCACAGGGCGCACCATAAGTTCGTCGACCGCGACAAAGACCCGTACAGCATCAAAAAAGGCTTTTGGTTCGCGCATATTCTGTGGATCTTCAAAACCCGCCCGCGCGACTGGCGGCCGTCGCACAACGCTGATCTCTTTCGTGACAAGTTTGTTTTCTTTCAGCACCGCTATTTCATGCCGCTGGCGGTCATTATGAACTTTGTCGTACCCACGGCGATTGCCGGCATTTTTTGGGGTGATGCACTGGGGGGATTTCTCATCGCCGGGTTTCTGCGCCTGGTCTTCACACATCACTCCACATTCTTCATCAATTCGCTTTGCCATTTCGTCGGCTCGCAGCCCTACAGCGACAAGCACACCGCGCGCGATAATGCCATCACGGCATTCTTCACCTGGGGCGAAGGCTACCATAACTTTCACCATGAATTCGCGAACGACTACCGTAACGGCGTGCGCTGGTACCAGTTCGACCCCGGCAAATGGGCGATTAAACTCATGAGCTACCTGCACCTCGCGTGGGGACTCAAGCGCGTGCCTGACACCACGATCAAACAGCGCCGCATGCAGATGCAGAAGGGCGAACTCGTGTCGCGGTTTGAAAAATGGAAGTGGAGTGAAGAGCGTAAAGCCGCGTTTCTCGCAAAGGCCGACGCGACGCTCGCAGCGTTCAAGCGCCGCGCGGCGATTATGAATGAAATTCGGGGTAGAATGCAGAACGACGCTGCGCGCGCGACCACCGCCCGGTTAGACCTGATGCAATCGCGCTATGACAGACTCAAGGAAGCCGTCGAAGAAACTGCAATTGAATGGAAGCTGCTGCGCCGGCGGGCGCGGGGCTAGATAATCAGGCTTTTACAAACGCCGCAATCTTCGTGAGTGCGGCCTCGATCTCTTTGCGCGCAGTCGCATAAGAGCAGCGGATAAAGCCTTCACCTGAAGCGCCGAATGCGGTGCCCGGCACGACTGCCACATTCTGTGCTTCGAGCAGGTCTTTCGCAAAATCCATCGAAGATTTACCGGTAGAGCGAATATCGGGAAAGACGTAAAAAGCGCCTTGCGGCATGAAGCAGGTCAGCCCCATGTCATTGAAGCCTTTCACAATCAGGTCGCGGCGCAGGCGGTACTCATCGCGCATCTTGTCGCGCTCGGGCAGCGCGTAGCGCAGCGCTGTTTCGGCCGCCATCTGTGCGAGGGTCGGTGCGCACAGCATCGAATACTGGTGTATCTTAGTCATCGCTCTGATCAGATTCTCGTCACCGCAGGCGTAGCCGATGCGCCAGCCGGTCATCGCGAATGCTTTTGAGAATCCACCCAAAAGCAGGGTGCGCTCTTTCATGCCCGGCAGAGTGGGGAAAGGTATGTGCTTCTTCTCGTAGCTGAGCTCGCCGTAGATCTCGTCAGAGATAACGATCAGGTCTTTCTCTTCGGCGAGCTTCGCGATGTTCAGCAGCTCTTCGCCTGCGATCGATGCCCCCGTTGGGTTGGATGGATAATTGAGAAACAGCACTTTGCTTTTTGCGCCGTCGGCATTCATTACGTCGCGGATATTCTGTGCCTTGAGAGAAAAATCGTTCTCTGCCGTTGCATTGACGCGTTGCGGCACGCCGGCCGCAAGACGAATCATCGGGTCGTAAGACACGTAACACGGTTCTGGGTAGAGGACGCCGTCGCCGGCATTCAAGAGCGCGCGAAAGGCTAAGTCTACTCCCTGCGAGACGCCGACCGTTATCAGAATTTCTTTCTCGGGATTATAGCTCAGCGCGTATTCTTTTTCGAGGTATTTGGCGATTTCGCGTCGCAGCGATAATAGACCCGCATTACCCGTGTAGTGCGTGTAGCCGTCGCGCAGAGCCTGTATCGAATGGTCGATGACAACCTGCGGCGTGACAAAATCAGGTTCGCCGACCCCGAGCGAGATACAATCCTTACGCGTGGCGACGATGTCAAAAAACTGCCTGATACCCGAAGGTTTCAGGTCTTGAACGACCGAAGATATTGAGCGGGACCAGTCGACCACGTTCTGCGTTCGCCGCTGCTAAGGCTTCATCAGCGCTTCAACGCCGGGCAGTTTCTTGCCTTCGAGGTATTCGAGCGTGGCGCCGCCACCGGTTGAAACATGTGTAATCTTGTCTTCGAGGCCCGACTGCGACAGGGCAAAGATCGAATCGCCGCCGCCGACAATCGTGGTACCTTTGACCTTCGCCATCGCCTTCGCAATCGACAGCGTACCCGAAGCAAACTTCTTCATTTCGAAGACGCCCATTGGGCCGTTCCAGAGCACGGTTTTTGCATTTTTGATGACTTTTGCATAATGGTCGGCAGTCTTAGGGCCGATGTCCATGCCCATAAAACCTTCGGGAATAGAGCGCTTAACTGTTTTTATCTTGCCCTTCTCACCAAATTCTGACGATACGACGTGATCTTCTGGCAGCAAAAGTTCTCGCTTGTTATAAGCCGCCTTGTCAATGATCTGAAACGCCTGGCTGAGGTAGTCTTTTTCGACCATAGAGGTGCCGATTTCGACCAGGCGTGATTTCAAGAAAGTATAGGCCATCGCGCCGCCGATCAGAATGCTGTCGGCCTTTGCAATGAGGTTTTCGAGCACGGCAAGTTTACTCGAAACCTTTGAACCACCGATAATCGCCACAAATGGCCGGGGAGGATTGGTCACCAATTTTTCGAGAATATCAATTTCTTTTTTTAGCAGCAGGCCCGCATAACCCGGCAGCAGTTTGGCACATTCGTAAATTGAGGCATGCGCGCGGTGCGCAGCGCCGAAAGCGTCATTGACGTAGATATCTGCCAGTTTGCATAGTTTCTTCGCGAAGTCGTTTCGAACCTTCTCTTCTTTAGAGGTCTCTTCATCATAATAGCGGATGTTCTCAAGCACGAGAATTTCGCCCCGTTTAAGCTTGCCCGCAAGTTCTTCTGCGACCGGGCCCACCGCTTCGGGTGAGAAATGAACGGCTGTGGCCGGCAGCAGTTCGCCAAGGCGCGCAGCAATAGGCTTCAATGACAGCGCCGGGTCGCCCTTTTTTTCGGGCCGGCCAAGGTGTGAGATAATGACGAGCGCCGCCCCGCGGGAGAGCATGAGTTCTATCGAAGGCAGGCTCTTGACTATACGCGTGTCGTCGCTGATTGCCCCGGTTTTCTTATCCAGAGGCACGTTAAAGTCGACTCGGAGCAATATTTTCTTGCCGGTTACGTCAACCTGTTCAATCGAGGGCAGAGGCATTTGCAGAACATATCAAAAATGAAGCGCCGCAGTAAATCATTAAAGGAGGTTCAGTCCATGGGTGCACCTGCCGAACTTTTTCTTCATCTTTTTCGCATGACAGACTAAGCTCGTTTTCGCAGGCTGTCCGCCGTGAAGCAATCGACTTGCCCTTCATGCGGCGCGCCGCTCACGTTTGAGAATGCACACAGCCTCTACGCTGTTTGCAAGTACTGCCGCACCATGTCTGTGCAGTCAGAAGACGCGCTCAAAGAAGTCGGCAAAACCGCAGCGCTTGTCGAAGACGGCTCGCCGCTGCAACTCGGCGCGACCGGCACCATCGACGGAAAAACATTCAAAATAGTGGGGCGTATACAATACCAGTTTGGTCTCGGCTTCTGGAATGAATGGTACCTCAGTATTGACGGCGAAGACGCATGGCTCGGCGAAGCCAGCGGTCTTTATTTTTTCACCCGCCTCAAGAAAGACGCAGAGGTGCCCGATAACATCAGGTTTGCAGACCTTTACGCGGGGCATCCGGTGACCATCGATGGCAAAGAATTCTTCGTAAAAGACATGCAGACGAGCAAGGTCGTTTCGGGTGAAGGCGAATTGCCTTTCCCGTTTGAAACAGCGTACGAGGCTCCCGTGGTTGATTTGGTGCGCCACGATGGCACATTTGCCACGCTCGATTTCAGCGAAGAAACTGACAAACCTCTGGTTTTTATCGGCAAATCGTTCTCGTTTCGCGATCTGCATCTGGCGCGTATTCGTGCGGTCTACGGCTTTAAAGCTTCGGCATCAGAGGTGGCACAGTGAGCGAGCGCGTGAACGAAAATCTCGCTCCGCAAGAGCAGGCTCCCGTACAATCAAAGGGCTTCAAATGCCCTAATTGCGGCGGCCCGGTGAATCTCGAACTGCCGGGCAAATCGCAGACAATCCGCTGCCCGTACTGCAGCTCGATTCTCGAGCCACAGCACGATGTGCTCGTGCTCCGCGAAAAGTATAATGAAAAATTGAAATACCGCATGTGGGTGCCACTCGGGGCGATGGGTACACTCGAAGGCGTGCAGTACAAATGTGTGGGTATGGTCGTCCGGGGCGACGATGACGACGGCGAGTGGAGCGAATACCTGCTGTTTAATCCATACCACGGCTACCGTTACCTTGTAGAAAGTTCGGGACATTGGACGCTGGTCAGATCTGAACCGGGCCTTGGTTTTGACAGTTCGGGCAGGCCGGGCATGACAGGCCCCACGGGCAAGATTCTGCTTGCGGGAAAAAAACTCAAATATTTCACGCATTACGACGCGACGGTCAAGAGCATCGTGGGAGAATTTCCTTGGCAGGCGTCGCTCGGCGAAGAAAACGAAGTCACCGAATATATCAATCCGCCTTACCAGGCCTCATGCGAAGTTGTTTATGCATACGTTGCCCCAGACGGGAAGCAGTACTCAAAAAAGGAACTCGAAGATCTGGGCAGTCGCAAGGGCGAAACGGGTGAGCGCCTCAACGAAATAGCCAACAATCGGCGGCTCATCGAGAGCAATTGGTCGATCGGGGAATACAAATACCCCGAAGAGATACAGGCGGCTTTTGATCTCAAAGAAATGCCTGCGAAAGTTGGCTTCGGCATGTGTGAGCCGAACCCCGCGAAGCGCCGTTACCTGTTTTCGCTCGTCTGGTCGGCGCTGCTCTTTCTTGCGACCAGCGTGACCTGTAGTGTGGTGTCGGGACGCGCAGAAGAAAAGAATATCCTCACCCGAACTCTTTCGCTCAATAGTGCCGAATTCGAGTACAAGACCGAGGGCGCGACCGATTATCTGGAATTCAATTTTGAGCCGGGCAACATCGAACTCACGAAAGAGACGAATGTTGAGTTCAAGTTTTCGTCTGCACTGAGCCAGCAATGGGTCAGCTTCAATGTTTTCATGATCAACGAGTCGACCGGTGCAGGTTACATCTACGACGGGGAGCTGTCGCGTTATTACGGCGGCAGCGGCGAAGACGCCTGGTCTGAAGGGGCCAACGATACCGATTTCACGACCGAGAAGATGCCGCCGGGAAATTACTACCTATTCGTCGCCGGCGCAACAAATGTGGGTGTTGCGGAGTTTAAAAATTCACTGTTGCGTTTTGGGCAGAGGGTAGATGCTCCCGTTGTTCCGGTTACTGCGCCAATAGCCCCCGGGCCGGCCGGCAAGAAGCCGTTTGCGGCCAAGGCAACGCAGGCAGCACCCGCCGCAGCAGCTAACCCGGCACAACCGGTTTCTCCCGGCGGTGGTACAGCAGTCAAGACCGGCAAGCAGTTACCGATGGATTTTCCGGGAAAGAATTTTGCACCCAAATTGTCTCTGGTGATGGCTGCGAAACGCGACGTAGCGTCAGTCGGCTCGGGTGTACTTTTTATTTTCATGCTGATTGGTTTCAACATTTATTATTACATTCGCTATCGCATGAAAGAGGGGGAACGTTAATGTTGAAAGATCTTCTGAAAATGTACATCTATCTGCCCGTGACCCTGCTCATGTTTGGTTACTCGATGCATCGTATGCTGACGCAAGCCGGTGGTAAAGAACCCATGACCGCGCAAAACCTTAATGTGAAGAATATTCGCGCAAATCCGACTTCCTTTCGGTCGGTCTATATGCCGCGCATTTTGTCTGGCGGCGGTAAGTGATTCGTCAACTGAATGTTTTATTTGATGGATATTTAATTCGGGAGTGTAAGGGGTCAAAATGAAAAAAATCATGTATTACATGCTGCTCGCAGGCGCTGCCTTCGCGCAAAACGGAGAGATGGCACGGGTGAAACCGCCGCTGCTCGACCTGGATCACATTCTGGCCGTGCTGGTATATTCGGTCATAGGCATCGTGGTGATGGTACTATCGTTTGTGGTGATCGACTGGGTTCACCCGCGCGATATCTGGGGTGAGATAGCCGACAAGCAGAATCGCGCTATGGCGATTGTGTTCGGGTGCATGATGCTCGGTATTGCGATCATCATTGCCGCGGCAGTCGCTGGCTGATTCAGCAGAACCCCGGTCAACGGTGCTGCAGCGCCGCTGGCTGAGGCTGACCTTTTTTCTGCTGCTGTTTCTTATTGCAGCAGTTTCTTCGGCATGGTGGTACCTTCAGCGCCAGTTCTCACCTGAAGCGCTGACTTCTGAGATCGCCTCGCTGGTGCGTCGCGCTACGGGCTTTCAACTGTCGATTGCCGAGCTCAGGTTCACGTGGACAGGCGATGTGCGGCTCAGGCACATTTGCCTCAGAAATCCGCAAATGATCTCAGATCGGTGTTTTGTCTCTGCTGACGTGCTTTCGCTTGATCTGAGTCTGATTCCGTTATTGCGCAAGCAGGTTGTGGTCAGGGGGGCACACATCGATGCCGTAGCCCTAAACTTTTTTACAGAAAAGAAAGCGGTTACGGGCAAAGCAGATACCGTGATCGGCAGCTGGCAATCACCCGAAACCGGGGCTGAATCAGGCGCTTCGGCCTCTGCTGGCAATACGCAGATCAGCCTGCAGAAGATTCGCATCAGCAACGGCACCCTCGCTCATGAAGTCAAGTTGCTGCCGATACCGATTGGTAATTTGTCATTCACGGGTGAACTTGAAAAAAAGCAGGTGCATAAGCTTATGGGAAATATCGCGTTTCCCAACGGGTCTGGCATTGCGGCCGATCTCAGCATCAGCAGCGAAAATCTGGTGCGCTACTTCAAACAAATCGGTACCACGCGGCGCCTGCCTGATACGGACACGCTCAGCGGCTCATTGCAGTGCCAGGCCTGCGATTTGGCAGCAATTGACCCCCGGCTGAAAGAGGTCTCTGGAAAAATTTTGCTGGGGGCTGTCGGCAACAGCTGGACCATAAGTTCTGAAGCTTCGCGCGTAACAACCGAGGGTAAGCTGAAACTTACGCTGCAGTGGGCGGGATCTGTGCAGTTCGATTTGCCGACGCTCTCTCTGACCGGGGGACAGGGAAAACTGACCGAACAGGGCCTCGCGCTTGACTATTCAGACCTGCGCTATGACGATAAAGAGAAGCTAAGGGTTATGTTTGGTCTGGTGGCCGACCTGGCGCAGGTTTCAAAGCTCACCGGGGGCACGAGATCTCTCACGGGACATCTGGCGATGAATGGCCGTATAGACAAATCGGGGCTGAGCGGCGGCTTCAAGATCGGGCAACTGCGACTAGCGAATGCGCGAAATCTGGTTTTCACATCTGAGGGTATGGGCGGTGCAGTATCATCGGGTATAGTCACGTTTCGATCTGAGTCTCTCTCTTTGAACGGTCAGGCCTTTCAGTTGTCTGCGAACATAAATCTGAACGGCAAGGTGCCGTCTTTGTCGGGCCGCGCTGTCTTCGGTACGCTCGACCTCGACAAACTTTTTCCGGCGTCTGAGGCTCCGGTTGACGGGACGAGCGGCGATAACCCGCCAACGGCTGTCTCGTCGCTGCCATTACGGCTGCAGCTGGCGCTGCAAATCGGCACCCTGAAAGCCGGCCAGCTCGAACTCACGCAGGTTTCTGCGCTGCTTCAGAACGAAGGGCCGGCAATGAGGATTGAGAAAATTGCGGCGACCGTTGCGCGGGGACAAGTCTCCGGTGGTTATAGTTATGATCTTTCAACGCAAAGACAGACGGCGCGCTTTACGCTCGCGAAGGTTCGCGCGCACGATCTGAGCCAGGCGTTGAAGCTGAAGGCGACTGTTTTCGGGCAAATTGACGGCAGAGTCGATGCTGCATTTAAGGGAAGCGATACCGCACAGATGTTGAAGACGTTTACCGGGACAGTCGCTTTCACGCTCGGGCGTGGCAAGATCAAAGACAGCTTCTTGCAAAAGGGTATTCTGAACGGCCCGCTGCACAAGCTTGAAGAAAAGTTTTCAGATACTGAATTTGAATCTGCGAGTCTCGATGCGACTTTCAACTCGGGAGCGCTCAATCTAAAAAAACTGCATTTCGATGCGGGTGAGTTTAATGTCACGATGCGGGCAGAAGCTGCCGCAGGGGGCATGGGCAAAGCGACATTGAATTTTCGCTTTCGTACCAGTTTTGTCGACAATGTCGCGAACCCATTACACATGGGTATCGAAGGACTGCGCGAGGGTGATTTTTACGACCTGCCGTTTGCCTGCCGCGGCGACGTTTTCACCGCTGATTGCTACAAACGTAATTGGTAATTACCTGACTGTTGCCCTCGGTCCCGGGCAAACCTCAATGTTGCGAATCGGTGAACTGCAGTCGCCGCAGCTGTGGTAACGCGAGCGCAATTACGAGCACGACAACAATCGTCATTGAACCGCCGAAGACAACCGCCGGCACGAGCCCCATATATTTCGCGGTGAAACCACTTTCAAATGCCCCGATCTCGTTCGACGAGGCGATAAAAATGGAGTTCACGGCAGCTACGCGTCCACGCATGGCGTCGGGCGTGTGCGTCTGCAGAATCGTCGAACGCAGCACGACACTGATATTATCCACGGCGCCGCTGACCGCAAGAATGACGATCGCGAGGTAATAGTGGGAATTTAATCCGAATAGCACCATTGTCAGACCAAACGCAGCGACCGCCGCCAGCAGAATGCGCCCGGCATGCCTTCTGATCGGGAAGAGCACCAGCGCAAGCCCCATCAGCGCCGCGCCGAGCGCCGGGGCCGCCCGCAGATAACCCAGGCCCGACGCGCCTTTAAGGTAAATTTGGTCGCTGAAGGCGGGTAACAGGGCGATTGCGCCACCGAAAAGTACCGCAAACATATCAAGGCTCATCGCGCCGAGAATAACCTTGTTATTCAGAACAAAGGCAAAGCCTTTGCTGATGGCGCTGGAGATTTTCTCCCGTGGTTTTTTCTCACGTTTGGGGGCGTCGATGAGCAGCAGAAAGAGGCCCGACAACAAGGTGAGTCCCATGGCGTATCGGTAACAGAGTGCCGCTGAATATATTTCGTAAACAATGCCGGCAAACGCAGGCCCGGTGATCAGTGCGATATGCCACCCGATCGAATTGAACACGGCGGCGCGTCCGAAGTAATGGTGCGGTACGATTTCGCCGAGTAGCGCCGAACTGGCAGGGGCAATAATCCCCCTGCCGATACCGATAATCACCACAGCGATAAACAACGGCCAGATTTCTCTGAGATTATCCGCTGACGCGGTGATAAGCAAGACTGCGGTGCTCGAGATTGTAAAAACTGTCCCGATCAGCGCAATCGTGCGGCGATTGAAGGTGTCTGCCCAGTAACCACCGATGAGGCTCATTGCAATTGCGGGAATTACCTCTGAAAGCGCGAGGTAACCGATATAGATCGAATCGCGCGTGATCGCATATACCTGCCAATGCGCGATCGTGCCAACGATCTGAAAGCCGAGCACCATGCTGGTGCGAAAACCGATGAAACTTAAAAAGCTCCTGTTCGCGAGCAGTGTGAGGTTTGCGCTCATCGCACAGCCACTGTCAGAAACCGTCTTCGAGCGCGTCGCCCGTTGCCGGCAAGACCTGAAGCACCTTCCCGGTGAACACAAAGAACGACCGGCTGGCAAAAGAAGTTCTGAGATATTTTTCAGGACTGCGGATGTAATCCGAAATATTTATTTCGAGTGAGGCGGGGCTTTCATCTGCCCGGCTGATAATGATCAAAGGTGTCGCATGATTTTGCAAAACGTCGTTTGCGTGTGAGGCTTTGAGTTCGGCGAAGATACGCGTAAACTCGCCGACTTTCAGGTTACGTGCGTCGTTGGGCGTTAGGCTCAGGTAATAACGTTGACCAGATTGTTCGAGCAGCACGCGCCAAAGAATTTCTTTGTTGCCTGACGACTGAAACGCTGCGCGCAGCGGCTGCAGCAACGTATCTGCATAGATGTCGGGTGGGGTTGACGAAACAACCTTGTTGCCTGAAAGTAAAGCGTAGAGTTTCACCAAATCGCCAGGGCCCGACATGTCGGCATATTTTTCCGGAATCTGGATGCCGCCTTCGAGCCTCGCTGGTGTCGCAGTCCGCAGCTCGTACAACCGGCCGCCGCTGCGAAAAATATGCCATTCTTGCCCGCCAGAGAGGCCGACTTTCACTCGCTGCGATATCAGCTTCGAGACCGCATTTTCACCCATTTCGCGCGCGAGGAGCAACCAGAACTTTTGTGTCGCTGCCGAACTCGTACTTGTGGGCGCGATTATAACCCTGGCTGAGCGGGCGAGTTTACGTACCATCGCCCGCGCAGAAATCTGGGCGCGTTCTGAGGTCGGATGCGCTGAAGCAATGAAAACTAACTGCGATCTGCGGCCTTCGCTGCGTGCAGCGCGCAGTGCGCGATCGATACAGTCGGTCATCGCAGTACTGAGCGCAAAATCACCAAAACCTTCATGACGAAGTTTTTGCAGAAAACTGCGCTGTGCACCGGCATTTCCGGTAAATGCCGCCTGCTGCACTTCACCGCGAGCATCTGCCAGGCAATAGGTTGTTTTGAGCGGGTCGAGTTGCGGCAATTGGCTCGCGAGCATTTGCCAGTCGAAATAGCCTGAGCCATAAAGATCACCGGCGACGACGAGGTCAGATCCCGAAGTTTTTTGCAGGTGTGGTGCTTTGCCGAAACGTTCGTTGAGGTTCATGCCAATTGCGGGCAGCATTTCGGGCGCATCGGTCGTCAGCGAATCTGTAATTGCACCCGATTCACTGTAATAGACCTTGCTCGTGATTTCAAAGTTGCCCTGCCTTCTGCGCACGCGCGTCAGCAGCATGCGCTCCGCACGGCATTGTTTTGCCACCTGGTGCAGAGCTTCGGGGGAGATTTTCTGCTCCATGCGCAGGTTTGCTTCTTTTAAACAACCTTCGGCTTCCGTGACCGAGGCTATTTCAGAAACACGGCTTGCGCGCAGATACAGCGCAATACCGCGCGCGAGGTTACCAGGTGTAACGGTCGCCGCATTTTCGATTCTCGGTGGCAGAATGAGCCAGCGTTCGGCGCTGAGGTTGGTCACAACGAGCACCGAGGCGAAAAGTATCAGTCGGGTGAGATAAGTGTGCAGCATCGTCAGACTGGTGTTTCTTTGCATGTTAACCCTTTTGCGAGAGGTCTTTTACAATATATCGGGTGATCTGCTGCTGCGCAGCAGCATCTTGCTGCCTTAGGGGCTCCGGCGGTGGATTCTCCAAAAACCGCAGGAAATCTTGGCAGGCCTGGTTTGCGTTGAAGGGTCTCAAATCATAGACCACTGCCGGCAGCCGGTTCACGATGGCGTCGGCATTGGCGCGTTGGTGGTTGTCTGCCGCGAAAGGGTATGGAATCAGAAATGCGGGACGCGCCGCCCACAGCAGTTCAAAAAGCGTGCCGCTGCCACAGCGCGCGACGACGAAGTCCGCGTCGCTGAGGCAACCGGGCATATCTTTGACAAAAGGCAGAATCGTATCTGACTTGCGCGCGACTTTGGTGAGTTCTGCATATCCATTATCGCCCGCAGCTACGGTGCAGACAAAATTCCTGGCGGTGGAGGTCGTGAGAAATGCAGCGTAAAGCGCGTTGATGTCGGTGGCGCCCTGGCTGCCTCCAACAAAAAAAATATGCCCTTTTGCTTTCGCCCTGGGTTTATGTTTGGGGCTCGGGCCGAACATCGAGCGCAGAGGATTTCCCGTCGTCACGTATTTCGGCGCAACGCGTTTGTCGGGCGCAAACGAAAGAAAGATTGCGCTTGCAAAAAATCGCATGAAGCGCGTGACGAGCCCCCAGACGGCATTCTGTTCGCACAAGTAGAGACGCTTACGATTCAAGACGGAATACAGAACAGGGGGAAACGAACTATAGCCTCCCATACCGATGACTGCTGAAGCCTGGTGCTCATTCCCGACGCTGCGAATCAGCCGGTACGCCGATCTGAAACGTTTGAAAAATGCAGGAATCTTCAGCGGATTCTTCGGCAATCGCGGCGCATCATATGCGACGATCGATACAGCTTCATTTCGCGCGAGTGCAATGATATCGGGGTATTGTACGTTTTTGGCGAGCGTAGCGAGAATCACACGGCCGCCTGCGGCCAGCCACGCTTCAGCGATACTGATGCCAGGCGTGATGTGTCCACCCGTACCGCCGGCAGCAATGATGATGGTTTGGCCGTCCGCAGGTTTGGCGGGTACAGCGGGCGCAGGTTTGCGTTTGTTCGCAGGCTTTTTCACGCTGAAGCTCCGACAGAGCTGCGGCGTGCCTCAACCAGCGCAATCAAGGCGTCGCGTGAATTTTCGGCGCGGCCTGATTTGACTTCGTCAAAAAGATATTTCAGCATGTCGCCCATCGCACGCGACGCTGGCATACCGAGTTCCATGAGCACATGCCCGTCGATTGCCAGGTCTTTGATTTTGAATTCTTTTTCTTTCGCGATGAGCTCGTCGATATGTTCCATGAGCTTTTGCAGCGCTTTCGGAAAAGCGGTCTTCTTGCCTGAACCTTTTCGGTCGGCGAGGCGCAGTGAAATCAGATCTTGCAGTTCATCGAGCGGGACTTTTTTGACAAACCGCCTGAC
Source organism: uncultured Leptospiraceae bacterium (assembly GCA_942492915.1). Lineage (GTDB taxonomy): Bacteria > Spirochaetota > Leptospiria > Turneriellales > Turneriellaceae > Turneriella. Next base: position 1,503,090 of record OW818662.1, on the reverse strand, counting down.
CGCTTTGTCAGACCATTCATCGGTATAATGAAACATGTGGTTGCGTACGAGAAATTTCACCTTTTGTCCTATACCGACAGGTACCGCAAGCCGTTTCATGATGGGCACGACCATACGCGCGGAATACATTTCGTGATTGTGAAAAGTCGATTCACCGTCGGGCATCTCGACGCGCGTCGGCACCTTACCGACATCGTGCAGCAGCGCAGACCAGCGTACCGGCTCATTGAGGTCGAGCGCTCCGTCTGCAGCCCTGAGCAGGTGTTCGAAAATATCGTGCGCGTGAAAGCGGTTTTGAGTCAGGCCCCGGCCGGCGGTCACTTCGGGCAGATATGCGTCGAGCAAACCCCAGGTGTCGAGCAACCTGAAACCGGCGGTCGGCCTACGCCCGAGAATAATTCCCCTGAAGGCATGGCGGCGCGCCGCAGACGCGATTGACTCGGGTGGCTGGCGTTCTATGCTTTCAAGCCCTTCAGAGTGCACGATCAGCTGCGGAAAGCGTGCTGCTATTCGAGCAATGAGCAGCAAATCTTCTGTCGTGGCCGCACCTGTGAAATCAATTTCAGTTGCCGAGACGCGAATGCCCTGAGCGGGCAGCTGCCGCGTGCCCTTCGTGCTGAAGCGCATGGCGGTCGGTTGCCTGCCGTGAGCTGGCAAATCGAGTTCAAGATCGCCATCGGTGAGTTTAGCCTCTGCAAAACGCTTCTGCAGGGTATCCAGTTCTTCTGCCGAAACAGTGAGCTTCAGATTCAGTGTCTCGCGGCGAAAATCGTCGGACGCATCGTACCTCTCTGCCGAACGGTCAGCGTACCACCATGATTCCCAGGTTGCGATCGTACGGCTTTCGCCTTCGCGCAGAGATTCGATAATGCCGGTAAAAAATTCGTGCGCCTGCATATTAACCCTGTCGCTTCAGCACCGCAAAAATGGTATCGGCGAGCGGCGCAGCATCAAGCACTTTTCGATAGAGGTACGCAAACGGCGCGAAGGTGCCCAGCGGAAACCGGTGCGGATGGATTCCCTCTGATGTCACAGCTTCGATGGCAAAGCCAAATTGGCCCCCAGTGAGGCGCAGCGATTCGGGTGAATAGTCGATCTTGTGGTCTGTCGGGTGCGAAGCATACCACTCGCCACGGTGGAAGCGAAACATCGGGCCGGCTGACGAAGGTAAGGCCAGCAACAGGTAACCACCAGGCTTCACGAGGGTTGCCAGATGCCGCCAGACCTCTGCCTGCTCAGGTAGATGTTCGATCACGTAGAACATCGCGACGATATCAAAGGGTCTGCGAGCGCGTTTCGCGTGCTGTTGCGCACCTTTGATGAAGTCTTGCTGCGAAGTTTTGAGTCCACGGGCGTTCGCGTATTTTGCCATCGCGGCAGAAATTTCCCAGCCATGAACAGCAAAACCTTCGTCGTGCATAATTTTCAGAAAATAGCCCGCAGCGGAACCGACCTCGAGTACCTGCGGGTGTGTTTTGGGTGAAACGAGGTGGCGAATCTGCTCGTAGCGGCGACGGTTCCGTTCGAGTATGGAATGCCGGTCGGCCGTATAGGTGCGCCCGTACTGGTTCTTATATTCTTTTTCAAAATAGTCGTGTTCGTAGCGGCGAAATTCATAAGCCATATTGACCACGACACGTTCGCGCGCGCACCAGGCAAAGCGCCGGTCGCCGAGCTGACTCAGCGGGCCGTTACAGATCGGGCAGGTCACGGTATCTCTGACCGGTATTTAAGACAGGTGGGAAATCAATTTCGCTTCGCTTTCCGGTAAACCGCTCCTAACCTGCAAGGTTTGTAATTGACGGCTTGCGGCAGTCACCGATGCGCATATATGCGTGGTCTGCGTGCAGCCTTGTTGCTGCTGTTTGTTTCTGTAAATACCCTCTCCGCTCTGGAGATTTACCTCAACAGGGCATTCACGACAGGTGAAAAACCTGTCGGGACGCTCTATGCTTCGGGCGAAGGAACACTCTATTTGCGGGTGTACCGCATCGATGATGTGCACTCATATCTCAGTGGCCAGGCGAATGCGCACACTGTCACAGAAAAGAACGAACGCCTGATGCAACCCGGTTATTTTCTCTGGTCAAGCGTTATTGAAAACATGGAATATTCGCTCTACCAGTTTGCCCGCCGCTACATGCGTGGCGACTACCGGGAGCGACTGCGTACAGACCTCGGGCTTGAAAAATATGCCTTCCCGTTTAGGGATCGTTTTCCCGAGGCGAACCTCTTTGCTCCGCTGAAACTGCCCATCGTCACAGAAGCAGCGATACCCGTGAGGGCCCGCCATTGGCAGGCACTCAAGCACACATTTTCAGAAATGCCCGCCGGGTACTATCTTGTCGAAGTTTCGCAGGGGCGGCATATCGCGCATTCACCGCTCGTGATCTCAGATCTGGCGATGGTAACCAAGACTTCGCCGCACAACGTGCTGATCTACGCTGTGAACCTCAAGACCGGTGCACCCCTGCAAGATGGCGTCGTCACAGCATATTCGCGGGTCAAGACAGAGCACCAGCGCAAAGCAACGCTGACCCTGAAAGATGGTATCGCTCTTTCGGGAAAAACTGAATTTCTGACGGGCGCAGAATCGACGCTGTACATGCTGCAGCAGGGAAACCATTATGCGTTCTCTGATCTCTACGCAATGGAAACGGCGCGCGGCCTTTTCCAGGCAGCCATCTATACTGACCGTCCGCTATACCGAATCGGCGACACCGTCAACGTGCGCGCAGTCTTCGTGCGCAAGCAGGCAGCTGCAGCGCGCGGCAGGGTGCGCTATAAAATCAAGAGCGGAGATAACGATATCGTGCACAGCGGTGAGGGTGATCTTTCCCCGGCCGGAAGCCTCTCGTTCGCATATAAATCCGCATCTCTGAAACCCGGGCGTTATTCACTGCAGATGGAAATTGAAAACGAGACGCACTACGGCAGTTTTTATATTGAACAATACAAAAAACCTGAAACCCGCGCCGCGATCTCGGCTGGTAAGAATGTAATTCTCAGCGGCGAAAATGCAGAAGCGGTACTCAGTGCAGCATACTACTCGGGGGAACCTCTGGGAAAGGCACAGGCCGAAATTGTCATCGAACGCTCGCGCATCAGCTACCCATGGTGGTACGGCCTGGGCTACGACGAGTATTACGGCGACGGTTATGACTACGCTTCGTGGGAATTCGTGAAAGATTTCACCGCCGAACTCGATGCGGCGGGCAAACTCAAAATTGCGGTTGCAACCGACGCAAAAGCAGATGGCGATTATAACTATCGTATACGCGCGACCGTGAAGGCGCAAAACCGCGAAGAGACGATGGCCTCTGCCCGTTTCAAGGTTTACCGTGCACCGGTGAGCCTTAGAATTTCACAGGACCGCTGGTACTATTCAGCGATGAGTAAGATCGGGTTTCGCGTCGCGGCATCGAGCGTCGAGACCGAAAAACCGGTTGCCGCTACCGTAAAGGCAGAGCTCATCTATCGCCAGTATGACCGCAAAACGCAGAAATATGAAGACTCGATTGTCGAGACAAAGACGGTCGAGGTAACAGTCGCAGGTGAAGCGAACTACGAGTTCGACCCGGCGAAACGCGGTGGCACCTACCTCATTCGGGTGAGTACGGTGGCAGCAGGCCGTTCGACTTCAGAGGCTACGGAAACGTATGTCTTTGCCGGTTCAGACTCTTTTGCGGATAACGGCGAAACGACGGAGCGACCGATTACAGTTAACGCCGGCAAGAAGAAATATGAACTTTTTGATACGGCAGAATTTGCCATCAGGTTACCTACGAAAAAGAAACTCCCTGTGCTGGTAACCATCGAAAACGACCGCATACGCAAGCACACAATCTTGAATCCTTCGGGTGCAGAGTTTCTGCACAAGCAGGAGTTGCTTTCAGAGCTGAGTCCAAACTTCGATCTGACTGTCACCGCGCTCGATTTTGAAGGCTATCCGCGGTTCTATTCAGGCACCACGCAGGTGGTTTTGCCGCCGAAACACCGTATACTTAACGTTGAGGTCGTGAGCGACCGTGATCGCTACCGGCCAGGCGAAGAGGCCAACATTGTCGTCAGGGCGTACGATCATCAGCAGCAGCCGGTGAGCGCAGAGTTTTCACTTGCGGTCGTTGACGAGGCAATCTTTGCTCTGCGCGAAGATTCGCTTAAATCACTCTCGCTTGAACTGAACCCGCGCATCGGCTCAGGGGTCGTCACTGGTAATTCGGTGGCCTTCAGCTTTTACGGTTATGGCCAGGAGAAGAGCCTTTATGCGCTTTACCGTGAGCAGATGGCAGAAGCCGCTGGGTTGCGTAAAGGCGAGTCGGCGCAGGTTAAGATTCGCAAGAATTTCAAAGATACGGCCTATTTTAACGCATCGGGTAAAACCGGGGCAGACGGGCTTGCGCGTCTTAAGGTCGTGCTTCCGGACAACCTGACAGAATGGCGTATCACGACGCATGCGCACAGCTCTGCAGGCCTGTCGGGAAGTGAACGCACAAAACTTGTTGTGGCCAAAGATTTTGCCTTGCGCCTTGCGCAACCAAGGTTTCTGCGCGAACGCGATGAATCGAAACTGCGCCTGCTCGTATCGAACCAGCTGAAAGAGAAGCAGGTGGCAAAATTTGAAACAAACCTGACTTCACTGAAACTCGCGCATGCTTTTCCCAAAGAACTCGAGGTGCCTGCAGGTGAAGAGCGCTATGTGGATTTCACTGTCACCGCTCCATTTTACCCTGCAGACGGTAAGGCGAAGCTGCAGTTTATCGCGCGCTCTGAAAAAGACAACGACGGCCTCGAAATGATCTTGCCGGTTTTACCTTACGGCGTTGAGAATTTTATCGCCGAACAAAAGGTATTTGCAGACAACGAAACCGAATGGAACACAAAGTTGCGACTCGACGGCGACGCACGCAGCGAACTTGCTGAAATGCAAATCAGTTTTGTCGCCGGAGTGATACCCTCTATTATAGAGACGCTGCCTTATCTGATTCAATACCCATATGGTTGCGTTGAACAGACCCTCTCGACTTTCTTGCCGGCAATCTGGGCTCAAGAGGCCACGCAGAAGATCGGTCTGCCATTGCCGGTGAAGGCTTCGCAGATGAAAGACATAAGCGACACCGCGCTCAAGAAGCTTTACGGCTACCAGCACAGCGACGGCGGCTGGGGTTGGTGGGCTGACGACGCGACCGATACGTATATGACCGCGTACACGCTCTGGGGTCTCGCAGAAGCCGAACGCGCAAAAATAGCCGTCGATAAGGCAGCGCTGAAGAAGGGACTCAAGTTTCTGGGCGAGCAGCTGGCTACGCAATCTCTGAAAGATGCGAAGGAAACGTATTCGTTGCACCGTCTGATCTACGCGCAGGCGACGCTGCTCAAACTGCAGCCGAACTCGGCGGCCGAGGTAAAGATCAAGGCAGACTGGTCAGAACAGCTGAGCCGCTCTGATAACGAACCCACTGCGTTGGCGCTGATGGCCGAAGCCGCTGGTCAGCGCAAATTTAAAGACATTCATACGGCGGCCTTAAGGCAGCTGGCCGGGCTCAGCAAACAAAGCAAGACGGGCGCATACTTCGAGCACACAAAACGTGCCGGTTATTATTGGTATAATGACCGCGACGAAATCACCGCGCAGGTGCTGAACGCCGTCGTTTCAGAAACGAGCGGCGAATGGCCCAAAATCACCCGACAAATGGTGACGCACCTGATGACACAGAAAAAGCAGCGGCGGTGGCGCAGTACCAAAGTCAGCGCTTTGATCACGCGCGCATTCGCGGCATACGCGCTGAAAACCGGCGAGAAGCCAAATTCTGTTCAGGTGACCGCGTCTGTCGACGGCGAACGCCGCGATATCGTCTATAATCCCAAAAAGGCAAGTGGCCATGAATTACCCGCTTTCAAAACACGCAGCCGCGAGGCAACAGTGAACTTCGAACGATCGGGAAAGGGATTTTTCATAGCGCGCGCAGAGTGGAAGCATTACCTCAACAAGCCGCTGATTGCTCCGCGCGAAGGCACGTTTAAGATGGCTCGGCGCTATTATGGCGTGGCCCGAAACGGTAATAGTTATTCGCGGGGCGACGCACGCTACAGTTTCAAAGCAGGGGAACTCGTGATGACAGAGGTGGTGCTGACTGCAGACAAAGGCAGCGAATACCTGCTTGTCGAAGACATGATGCCGGCTGGCTTTGAGCCATTGAACGCAGCCGAACTTGCGAACCTCGGCAACCTCAGATACGACAACTACGCCGACGCTCCGGCTGCGGTAACACGACTCGACGACCGTGTGGCGCTGGCGAAGACGTATCTGAGCAAAGATCGCTTTGCACCGCGCGCTTTCTATCGGGCCGTTTTTCCGGGCAAATACCAGGCGATGCCTGCGCAGGGTGGGCTTATGTACTACCCTGAAACCTATGCGTGGTCAGCTTCAGACGTGATTACTATCAATGAGTAATGCGCCGCATTGTATTCATCATCGTTTTCGCCGGCAGCGCTGCTCTAGCGGCTGAACCGGGCGCAGCGCGTCTGCTGCTCGCGTCGACCGACGGAAAACTGCCGGGTGAAATACGCGCCTTCTTACAGCGCCGTCTTCAGGGTGTTGATATCGAAAGCGTGCGATCAGGTGTTCTATATCAAAGTTCACCGCAGTTACCGACGCCTGTCTGTGCCGACGCGGTTTGGTATCTCTTTTCAGCCGAAGGTTCGCTAACCGGTCACGGCTGTTTAATCTTTAAGCGCGCAACGGAAGCCGAACCTGAAATCCGCCGTGCACTGCTTGCAGACGCCGCAGGGCGACGCCCGCAGAGAACGAGTAACAGCGACGCGATCGAGGCCGTGTTAGCCGCTGCTGCCGCCGGCCAACTGCCTGAGGCGCGCTCGCGACTCAAGGCTCTCGAAGGGCGAAAGCTCTCTGCTGAAGAAGAAAAACTGGTGCGACGACTCAAACTGCATCTGGGTAAGGCGCGTTAAATGATGCGTGTGCGGGGAAGACAGGGCTATGCACTGCTGGTGCCCAGTGAAAAAACTTGGCATCAACTTTGCATGAGGATTTAGCAGTGATACGAGTCAGCCTCACCCACCTGACAGAGTATACGTACGACAGGCCTGTCGCCTTGTCGCCACACGTAGTGCGCCTGAGGCCCGCGCCGCACTGCCGCACGCACATCGAATCGTATTCACTCAGCGTCGCCCCCGAAAAACAGTTTCTCAACTGGCAGCAAGACCCGTTTGCCAACTGGCAGGCGAGACTGGTTTTTCCCGAGAAAGCGCAGAAGCTGAGCGTTCGCGTAGAGCTGGTGGCGCACATCAAGGTCTATAATCCGTTTGACTTCTTTACCGAAGAATATGCGGAGCGCTATCCCTTTCAATACGAACCAAAACTCGCGCACGAACTCAAGCCTTACCTTACGGTTTCTGATTCGGTACCCGAGCTTGCAGAATTCGCCGCAGGTTTCCGTGGTGATGGGCTGACCATGGTCGATTTTCTTGTCGGCATCAATCACCACGTGCGGCAGAAGGTGAATTATGTCATTCGCCTCGAGCCGGGCGTGCAGACAGTGCACGAGACGCTCGGGCAGGGCTCAGGGTCGTGCCGCGATAGTGCCTTCTTGCTCGTGCAGTTGCTACGCCATTTTGGTATCGCGGCGCGCTTTGTTTCGGGCTATCTCATACAGCTGAAAGCAGATACTGTGGCTACCGGGGGCGAACAAGGTCCCGTGAGCGATTTCACCGACCTGCACGCATGGGCCGAGGCATTTATTCCGGGGGCAGGCTGGGTCGGGCTCGACGCCACCTCAGGACTGCTTGCAGCCGAAGGGCATATTCCCCTGGCTGCAACTCCGGAACCTGAAAGTGCCGCAGCGATTCTTGGGTTTACAGAACCCTGCAGCTCTACTCTGCATTTTGAGATGCACGTCACTCGCCTCAGCGAGACTCCGCGCGTCAGTAAACCGTATACCGAAGAAGTATGGAAAGAAATTCGCGAGGTCGGCGAAAGTATCGACAAGGCTCTCAAAAAATCTGACCTGCGGCTTTCGATTGGCGGCGAACCGACTTTCGTTTCGGCGAGTGACCGCGAGAGCCGGCAGTGGAACTACGATGCGCTCGGCGATGACAAATACCGGCTGAGCGAGGCGCTGCTCGAAAAACTCTACGGCATCTACTGCGCCGGAGGCATCATTTTGCGATCGCAGGGCAAATGGTACCCAGGGGAACCTTTGCCACGCTGGTCGCTTGACTGCTTTTGGCTGCGCGACGGCTCAGCACTGTGGAACGATCTGAAACTTTTAGGTATAGGCGAAGGCGCGCCGGTGCGTCCCCTACAATTGGCGGATGCAGAGGCGTTCATTACCGGTCTCGCTGCTGCGCTGTCGCTGCCACCCGAATGTATCGGCCGCGCGTATGAAGACCCTGCATATTACCTGCACGCAGAATCAAAGTTACCGCCTGAATTTGATCGCATCATTGAAGGCAGTTCATTCGAAGAAATCGAACGGCGCCGCCTTTTGCGTGTACTCGACCAGGGACTCACGAAACCAGTTGGGTTTACCTTGCCGCTCAGATACAACGCGACGCGCCAGCTTTGGCAAAGCGCCAATATCGAATTTCGTCGCGGATTTTTGTCTCTGATTCCCGGCGATTCACCGATGGGACTCAGGCTTCCGCTCGCCTCGATTTCGACGATCAATGAAATCGACCCGATCGAAGACCCTCTCGATCGTAAGAAGCATAAGGTCGCAAAAGTCGGCGAAAAACGCGAAGAGGCAGTGCGCACGTTTCTGTGCGTTGAAATCAGAGATAAAAAGCTTTGGGTGTTTCTGCCTCCGCTGAATACTGTCGATGAATTCATCATCCTGGTGAGTCTGATCGAGCAGGTTGCTGCGAAACAGCAGCTCTGCGTGCACCTCGAGGGGTACGAACCCCCCAAAGACGGTCGGCTTGGCTTTTTTCGCATCACCCCGGACCCGGGCGTCATTGAGGTGAATCTGTTTCCTTCGACGTCGATGAAAGAGGCCGCCGCGAAAACGCAGGTTATCTACGATGAAGCAGAAAAACTCGGCCTTACTACCGATCGTTACATGCTCGACGGGCGCCCGTCAGCGACGGGCGGTGGTAACCACATCACCGTCGGCGCTCTGAACCCCGCAGATAGCCCGTTCTTGCGCCGTGCTGATCTCTTGGCGTCCGTAGTTGCCTACTGGCAGAACCATCCGTCGCTTTCGTACCTGTTCAGCGGCATGTTTATCGGGCCGACTTCGCAGGCGCCGCGCATCGATGAAGCGCGCGATGCGAACCTCTTTGAAGCCGAAATCGCTCTGCAAGAGCTACGTCGTCACGAGAAATCGCCGCCTTGGCAGATTGATCGCACGATGCGCAACGTTCTCGTCGACATTACCGGCAACACGCACCGCACTGAGATTTCGATCGACAAACTTTATGCACCTGGTTCAGCGACGGGTAGGTTAGGTCTGGTGGAGCTCAGAGGGTTCGAAATGCCACCGCACTACCGCATGAGCGTGACGCAGCAGTTTTTGGTCGCAGCTCTGCTGCTGATGTTTTGGCACGAACCGTATAGGCATGAGCTGATTCGCTGGGGCGGCAGTTTGCGCGACAAATGGCTGTTGCCTGTCTATATAGAAGACGATATGCGCCGTGTTCTGCAAGAGCTACGGAGCGCGGGTTTTTCTTTGAACGACTATTTCTTTGAGCCATTCTATGAGTTTCGTTTTCCCCTTTATGGCCGTTACGCCTATGAAGACATGCAGTTTGAGCTGCGCATGGCTCTCGAACCCTGGCACGTGCTCGGCGAAGAAATGGTGAATGGGGGAGTCTCGCGTTCGGTCGACAGCGCTGTCGAACGCGTGCAGCTTCTGGTACAAGGGTTCGATACCGCCCGTTTCGAAGTGACGTGCAATGGTTTTAGCGTTCCGCTGGTTCACGTTGCGCACCGGCATTGCCACGTCGCAGGCATAGTGTTCAAAGCCTGGGCTCCGCCTTTTACGCTGCACCCGACGATACCGGTGCATGCACCGCTCAATTTTGCACTATACGACCGTTCGGTCAAAAAATATGTCGCGGGCTTCAGCTACCATGTTGCGCACCCAGGGGGAAGGTCATATGATACTTACCCGGTGAATTCGTACGAAGCGGAAAGTCGCAGGTTGTCACGATTCAGGGAACAGGCGGAATATCCCAGATCCCCGCCCAAACCACTTATTCACGCTGAATATCCGCATACGCTTGACCTACGGTTGGGCTGAGAGACCATGCAAACCGATACCGTGACACCCGTCGAAATGCGACCTACGAGCCCGGTGCAGGGCTATACCCCGATTCCAGGAGCGTATGATGAACTGCTCGACCAGAAGGGTTTTCCGCGCGAAAAATACCGCTTCATTCTGAATTCGTACGAAGAGATCGGCGAAACTGAGATGGCGCTGAGGCGCAAAGAGCTGACGCGGCTTCTGCGCGAGAACGGCGTTACCTACAACGTGTACGGCAGCCCCGAAGAGACCGAACGGCTTTGGTCGCTTGACCTCATGCCTTTTTTGATGGAAAGCAGCGAGTTCAGCGCGCTTGAGCGCGGGCTCGTGCAGCGCGGAGAACTGCTGAATGCTCTTTTCAAAGATCTGTACGGTTCGCGCCGGCTTCTCTTTGACCGCATCGTACCACCCGAAGTCGTCTACTCGGCGCAGGGATTTCTGAGGCAGTGCAGCGGACTCTACCAGAGCCGTGACAGAGAACTCATCTTCTTCTCGAGCGACCTCGCGCGCCGCGCCGATGGCACATTTGTGGTCATCGGCGACCGCGCACAGGCACCGTCGGGCACGGGATATTCGCTTGAAAACCGAATCGTACTTTCGCGCGTTTTCCCGAGTTTGTATCGCGACAGCGAAGTGCACAGGGTCGCGATCTTCTTTCGGTCGCTGCGAAAGACGCTCGCCAGGCAGGTGCGCAATAGCCCCAACCAAGAGCCGGTGGTAGTGCTGCTGACGCCCGGGCCTGAAAACGAGACGTATTTCGAGCACGTTTACCTCGCAGGGTACCTCGGCTACACTCTCGCGCAGGCGACCGACCTCACGGTCAGAAACAACCGCGTTTACATAAAGACGGTAGAGGGACACCAGCAGGTCGATGTGATCTTTCGCCGTACCGATGATATATTTCTCGATCCTTTGGAGCTCAAAGGCGATTCGCTTTTGGGGGTGCCGGGACTCATTGAGTCTGTGCGTTCAGGAAACGTTGCGGTGGTCAATCCACTCGGTTCTGCCGTGCTGGAAAACCGGTCGCTCATGGCATATTTTCCGGCGCTCTGCAAGTTTTATTTTGGCGAAGAGATGATTCTTCCGAACACAGAAACTTATTATCTCGGGGACGCGGCGCATCGTGCCGAAGTAATGCGCGACTTGAACCGGTTTGTGATTAAGCCCAGTGCGCGCGCCGGCAATACAAACCATATATATCCCGCGCAACTCTCGCGCGACGAAGTCGAGGCGCTAACCGCGCGCATGAATGCGACCCCGGCCGGGTACATAGCGCAGGAAATTGTTCCCGGTTCTTCGACGCCTGTACTCGACCAGAATAACCGTATGGTCGCGGGCAAGTGTGTCATCAGAACGTTTCAGGTCGCGTCAGAATCGGGATACCAGGTGATGCCCGGCGGACTTGCGCGCGTTTCGACGCGCACCGATGAACTCATCGTCACCAACCAAAGCGGGGCAGGTAGCAAAGACATCTGGATTTTGGCTTCCGAGCCGCAAAAAGATGTTTCGCTGCTCAGGCAGAATGCGGTCGAGACGCGCATTTCGCGAAAGTCAACGGGCGGTGTACCGAGCCGCATCGCTGACAATATTTTCTGGATGGCGCGTTACGCCGAGCGCGCAGAAAACCTGTCGCGGCTGCTGAAGAACGTGATCGCGCGCGTTACGCAGATAGAAGACAGTGCGGGCGCCGAAGATATTGCGAAGCTACTCAAAATGGTGACGCATGTTACCGCCGAATATCCGGGATTTCTCGGAGACGATGCGGTAGATTTGCTGCAGCGCCCTGAGAAAGAACTCAACCGATTGATTTACGATAGCACCGCGCAGGGCAGCGTACGCTACAATATTCTCGCACTGATTCGTTCGTCACGTAACCTGCGTGAGAGCCTTTCAGACGATATGCGTCGGGTCATTTCGCAGCTTGAAGCGCCGCCCTATGCCTCGATGGTACTTTCGGTGCAGCACGCTCACCTGTTCGATGTTGTTATATACCTGTCATCTATTTCTGGTCTGTCGCAAGAAAACATGAGCCGGGAAGTCGGCTGGTATTTTCTCGAACTGGGCAGACGCATCGAACGCGCGACATTTTCGGTGCGGGTACTCAAGGCGTACCTCGCATTGGGTAATCTTTATGACAAATTCATGGTCGAGAACCTGCTCAACATCAATGATATTCGTATCACGTACACCCGGCGGTACCGTCACCGCATAGAGACCGATTCGGTACTCGATATTCTGCTCTATGACGAAACAAACCCGCGCTCGCTCGGTTACCAGCTGGCGAAGATACGCGACGCGGTGCCGATGTTGCCTGCGAATTCAGAAGGTGCGCGCCCACCTACCGAAAAAGCCGCGCTGAAGCTTTACACGGCCTACCGCATCACCGACATTCGGGAGATTTTCTCTGCCGGGGCGACCGAGTCGCGGCTAGCTCCCTGGCTCGATACACTGAGCGACGGTCTTGAAGAGCTGCACCGCAGCATTACCGAGTCGTATTTTACTTATGTTGAAGAGCAGGTGCGCATCGGAGAAATGAATGGCTGAGTACGAAGTCACGCACACAACGCGTTATACGTATACCGAGAAGGTAAACCATTGCCAGAACATTGCATACCTTGCGCCGCAGAGCGACAGCCGGCAGACATGCAGAAATTCTTCCGTATTTGTGAGCCCGTATCCGACTATACTCAACCAACACCAGGATTATTTCGGCAACAAGTACTATTACTTTTCGGTCGAAGAAGCTCACAGCGCCCTCGAAGTGGTGGGCAAGACGCAGGTAATCACAATGCCGCTGCAGAGCGTGGCGGACATTTATTCGCCTGCGTGGGAAGACGCCGTCGCAGCGCTGAAGAACCCGCAAGGGGAGGCAGATATTCGCGCGCAGGAATTCGTACTCGCGTCGGCATTTATTCCGCTCTCCGATATGTTCGCGGCATTTGCGCGCGAGACGTTCACTCCTGGCCGCCCCATTCTGCAGGCGGCGCTCGATTTTTCAATGCGCATCTACCGTGAATTTAAATACGAACAGAAGTCGACGAATATTCTGACCCCGCTCGCCGAAGTGTATCAAAAGCGTACAGGCGTCTGTCAGGATTTCGCCCACCTGTGCATCGCCGCGCTCAGGTCAATCGGGCTGGCCGCGCAATACACGAGCGGCTACATTGAGACCTTTCCACCGAAAGACAAACCGAAACTGCGCGGCAGTGATGCGAGCCACGCATGGTTCGCTATCTATGTCCCGGGTCAGGGCTGGTTTGATTTCGATCCGACGAATGGCAAAGCAATCAGCGAAGAATTTATTGTTACCGCGCGCGGCCGCGATTTCGGCGACGTTTCTCCCCTCAAAGGTATTCTGTTCGGCGGGGGCAAACATACGCTGAAAGTCGAGGTGGATGTTCACCGAATCGGCTGAGTCGGCAGTTGCCTGAACGTCAACTACCGGCTCGCTTCAATCTTGGCATGCATTTTGCTTGAGATTTATTGAGCCTCTCGCTCAAGGTGGATCTATGCTGATGGAACGGTACAGTCCTGCAAAGGCATTCGATGAAATGGTGACAAAAGACGGTGGCGTAAGGCCGCAGTACGCGAGCCTGGGTTCGCGCCTGCAGACGCTCGGTGTGCCTGAGCTGGTCAAGCGCAAGACGCGCGCAGAAAAAGCATTGTTTTCGTCGGGTATCACGTTCACGCTGTACGGCGAGCAGGGTGCAGAAGACCGCATTCTCCCTTTTGATATTATACCGCGCATCATACGCAGCGACGAATGGACCGGCCTCGAAGGCGGGCTCGTGCAGCGCACGCTAGCGCTCAATGCTTTTCTGAACGATATCTATGGAAAGCAGCAGATCATCAAAGACAAGATCATCGCGCGTGAAGTCATCGAATCGAGCCCCGGGTATCTGCCGCAGTGCGCCGACGCTAAGCCCGCGAAAGGTATATTCACCAACATCTCAGGAACCGACTTGATACGGGGCGAGGACGGCAAATACATGGTGCTCGAAGACAACCTTCGCTGCCCGTCGGGTGTCAGTTATGTACTCGAAAACCGCGAAGTCATGAAGCAGATTTTTCCCGAGTTGTTCTCAAACCTGCGCATTAAGCCGGTGTCAAACTATCCGTTCAGGCTTCGGCAGGCCCTCGCTTACCTCAGCGATAAATCGAACCCGACAATCGCTCTGCTTACCCCCGGAATTCACAATTCTGCATACTTTGAGCATTCGTATCTGGCGCAGCAAATGGGCATTGCGCTTGTCGAGAACAAAGACCTCATCGTCGAAGGTGATAAGGTTTATATGAAGACGATTCGCGGATTAAAACAGGTCGATGTGATCTACCGCAGAACCGACGATACGTTCATTGATCCGCAGGTGTTTCGCAAGGATTCATTGCTCGGTGTGCCAGGAATTTTCAAGGCATATCGCAAAGGTAACGTTGCGCTGGCCAATGCGCCCGGCACGGGAGTTGCCGACGACAAGGTGGTCTATGCGTACGTGCCAGAAATGATCCGCTACTACCTGAACGAAGAGCCACTCATCAACAACGTGCCGACTTACCTGTGCTTCAGGGAAAATGACCGCAAGTACGTGCTCGAAAATATCGACAAGATGGTTGTGAAGGCGGCGAACGGCGCAGGCGGCTACGGTATGCTGATCGGCCCGCATGCGAGCGAAAGCGAGTGCGCCGAGTTTAAAGAGAAGATCCTCACTGACCCGCGGGGTTACATTGCGCAGCCGATGATCTCGCTTTCTACCGCGCCTACCATGATCGATTCTGAAATTGAAGCCCGTCACATCGATTTGCGTCCGTACATCGTATTTGGCAAAGACTGTTACGTACTACCCAGCGGCCTTACGCGTGTTGCGCTTAAAAAAGGATCGTTGGTCGTGAACTCGTCGCAGGGTGGTGGAACGAAAGACACCTGGGTGCTGGAAAGCTGATATTTCAGCGGGATCCACATGCACATATTGAGCCGCGTAGCCGATTCGATTTACTGGCTCAACCGATACGTTGAGAGGGTAGAGAACTACGCGCGCCTGATAGAAACCTACCAGCAAATTTCTCTCGAGAATACTGAAGTTGCAGACCCGCTTTGGCTCGCACTGGTTGAATCTACCGCCGACACTGCAGGCTTTAATGAATCGTATGAAGAGATTGGGCAGCAGAACGTCATTGAATACCTGACATTCAATCGCAAGAATCCCAATTCAATTGTTTCGTGTCTTTACCTCGCCAAAGAAAATGCACGGTCGATTCGCGAGAAGATCTCGAAAGACATGTGGGAATCGATCAACGAACTCTACAACGAAGTCGCAAATGCAGCAGAAGGGAAGGCAACTGCGCTTTCGGGTACCTCTGGCCTGAATGCTTTCTTTCGGGATATTCGGCGCAGCTGCCACGCGTTCTACGGAATTTCCGACGGCACGCTGAACCACGACGAATCGTACTTTTTTGCGCTGCTCGGGCGAGCTATCGAACGCGCCGACAAAACAACGCGCATTCTCGATCTGCAGTCGTACATGCTCTCGCACGAAACACAGATCGAATTCGGTGAAGGTCAGATTTTTCTGGGGCTCGCGCTACTCAAAGCGACGAGCGCGCATGAAATGTTCAGCCAGTCGTACGCAAAAATCACCGTTGAAAATATTCTCGAGTTTTTGCTGCTCAGCCGCACTTTTCCGCGCGCAATTATTGCAAGCTTGCTGCAGATTGAATATGCTCTGCGCTGCCTTGCGGGCGAACAGAAGGGATTTTTTATCAATACGGCGCAAAAGAAGGTGCAGCGTCTGCTGCTCGAAACCCGTCATGTGGATATTGCAGCGCTGGTCGGCCAATCGCTCAATGGCTATCTGGACAATTTGCAGGTTAGGTTGAATGAAATTGGTATCGAAATCAGCAATACCTATTTCAGCGCTGCTTGAGTGCAGCGCACTATTTCACGAGTGTCTGGCGCGTTGCACTAGACGCAGAAGGAAATACGTGTGTTTATTGTTTACAAAACATGGTCGATTTTCTGAAATTTTGTAGTGTTCGATACAAAAGGGGGGCTTATAGAACTCGCACGTCTTGATCCGGCCCTCGCGGGTGCGCCGTTCCCCTATTTTCAGCCGATTATCTCTATCGAAGACAAGCGGGTGGTAGGCTACGAAGTGCTTGCGCGCGGACGCGATGCGCAGGGCAACATTACATCCCTCGGTTACATGTTCGAGAAATACGCCGACAGTACCGTTGCCATCGAACTCGACCTCTATATACGCGATCTCGCGTTTAAGCAGTACAGCGAATCGCATATTGCGCAGGGTAAGCGGTTGTTCGTGAATATTCTGCCGCGGTGGCTGAACTATACGTACAGCGACGACCTCAGCGACGTGATCAATCCTCTGCTCGAGCAGGTGGCCAAATACCGCCTCAAACCTGAAAATGTTGTGATCGAAATTACCGAAGGCGAATACTTGCAGCACCCTGATGTGATGACGCGCGCGATACACGAGCTGAAAAATCACGGTTTCGACATCGCAATCGATGACTTTGGCGCCGGTTATTCTAACATGAGCCGCATCGGGCAGATGCGTCCGAAATTTATCAAACTTGACCTGCACCTGATTCGTAAGGGTTTCTCTGACCTGGTATACAAAGAGATTCTGAACTCGCTGGCATTTCTCTCAGAAAAGATCGGCGCTGTGCTGCTCGTTGAAGGTATCGAACACGAAGAAGAAATTTATGGCGCACTCGACATCGGCGCGCGCTACCTGCAGGGATACTTTCTCGGCTTTCCCGAATCGACCTTTTCGAACCTCGACGAGCTGCAACAGATCTTGCACGATTATATGCGCGATTTTACCGCGCGCAAGCTCACGCACATGCAGAGCCTCATGTATTTTAAGTCGATCACCTCAGAATATTTCGACGTCCATCTCAAAGAGCTGTTCTTGCCCGAGCTCAAAGACGGAGAGAGTTTCTTCAGGCCGATTGAGCCGCACAGTTTTCCCGCGTTTCTGCGCGACCATTTGAGGCTCGTCTACTTTCTGAACGCGCATGGCGTACAGATCAGCCCGAATTACCGTTTGCTGCGCGACGACGACGGCTTTCGCTGGCAACAAGACCATAACTATTCACAGAAAGACTGGTCGTGGCGGCCGTATTTTCTTGAGTTCATGGCAAGGCGCGAATCAGACGGAACGCAGCGCAACTATTCTGAAGTTTATCGCGACATCAAATCGAGCGAGCCGATCGTGACGCTCGTGCATTCATACGGTGAGGATTGCCTGCTCTGTCTCGATTTTTCGGTGGCGCATATTCATAATCCCCTGTGGCACAGAAAGATTTAACAGGTTCCTGGTTCAGAAACCAGCTAGAATACGAAACTGGCGCCGACATCGACAATCTTTAGTTTTTCGCGGGCAACACTGAGTTTTTCGGCGGCGGCAAGAGTGTCGATCATCGGCTGGTCACGATTTTCGTCGGCCAGATCGTATGTACCCCAGTGGATGCCGAGCATCTTTGTGGCCTTCAGATCGATAAACGCGCGTACCGCTTCTTCAGGGTCGACATGTACTTCACGCATGAACCAGCGCGGCAGGTAGGCGCCGATCGGCATGAGCGTCAGGTCTATATTCGGAAACTCGTCCGCGATTTCGGTGAAATGGGGCGAGTAGGCTGTGTCACCGGCGAAATAGACATGTTTGTTGCTGTGCCTGAGCGAGATCATAAATGAAGCCCAGAGCGTCTCATTGCGATCGGTCGCGGTGCGCCCTGAAAAGTGTTTCGCCGGCAGGCAGGTTATTGTGTATAGGTCGTTGGCCACTGCCTGCCACCAATCGAGTTCGTGTATGTGCCTGAAACCCAGCGATCGCATTAATGGTGCAACCCTCAGCGGCACATAGACCTGAGGGTTGTCGCGTCTGGCAAGAAATGCCAGAGTTTCAGTCTCGGCATGGTCGTAGTGATTGTGCGACAGAACAATCGCGTCGATACGCGGCAGGCCTTCAATTTCGATCGAGCGCCCGCAAAGACGCCTGGGGCCTGCAAATTTAACGGGCGATACCCGGTCGGCGAAAACCGGATCGGTGATGATGTTGAGATCGCCTTGCTGTATGAGGCACGCCGCATGACCGAGCCACACCACGCGAGGCTCTTCACCACTCGCCAGCAGGTCTTCGCGCGTCAGCGGCAATACTGCCGGGATCTTCCCGGTTTTGACCGGGCTGATGCCTTTTCTGAAGAGCCACGCAGCAACGTCGAGCGCCCGGTATCTGATATCGCCGTTATTGGCGTCAAAGCGTGCGATGTCTGAATCGACGTGTGTTCCCCAGATGTTACGAAATCTGCGGCCATTGTGGTGGCGGGTGTGGTAAGGGGCAAGCTTGCGGATTTCGACAGAATTCGTGGACACACGCTCCTTGCGGGGCATTCGCTACGCGGCGTAAATGAAAACAGCTATCCGTTATTCAGGTACCTGAGAAGTACAATCTTTGCAGCCTGCGAATCCTGGCTGCGTTTTTTGCCACCGCGCCCGATGCCGGTCTCTTCGGCAAGAGCATCGGCTTCGGAGCTGCTGTACGATTCATCGACATACTCGACCGGAATAGTGGGAAAATGCGCGACGAGTTCATCACGGAAAGCATGTATCTTGCGGTGAATCTCCCCCTCTGTGTCAGAATAAGGGTAACCGAGCAGCATGCGCGTGACGTTCTCAGCGCGCACGATCGCCGCGAGTGCGGAAAAAATTTCCACTTTGTCGGTGCGCAGCGTTTCAAGCGCGCGCGCCGTGATTCCCGGAAAGTCGGCAACTGCGAGGCCGAAAAACTTCAGGCCGAAATCGATGCACAGAATTCGGTCGGGGTTATTCACCGTCAAAAAGTTTCAGCTGCTGTGCATCGGTGACCTGCGCGATATAGGGCAGATTGCGCATATAACCTTTGTAGTCCATGCCCATGCCGACGACAAATTCATCGGTAACTTCAAACGCGCGGTATTTGACCGGATAGATGAGTTTGCGCTGCGCAGCGACATTCTTAGGTTTGATGAGCAGCGTTGCAACTTCAACCGATGCGACTCCGCGTCCCTTGAGCAGGTCAATCATGCTCTGCAGCGTGAGGCCTGTGTCGATGATATCTTCGGCGATGACCACGTGTTCGCCGTGCACGTCGTCGCTCAGGTCTTTGAGTATCTTGATGTTGCCAGAAGACGTTGTCGCACTGCCGTAGCTCGATATTTCCATGAAATCTACCCTGACCGGCATCTCAATTGCGCGTATCAGATCGGCCATAAACACAAAACAGCCCCGCAACGCTCCTACGACCATCACGTGGCTCTTATCGGTATAGTCGGCTGTGATCTGTTGGCCGAGTTCGCTGATGCGGCGCGCAAGCGTTTCTTTATCGATGAGCGGGGGAACAGGTTCGTACATAATGGTGAAATTCAGATGCCAGATTCGCCGACAAGGCGGCCGTAGGCGCGAATGAGGTCGGCGATGGCGATGACACCGACAAGGGTGTCTCCCTCGATCACGGGAATCGTACGCTGCCCGTAAGTCGTAAAGAGCCGCGCGGCCGAGTCTAGCGAATCGGACGGTTTTAGTGAGTGGAGCAGCGGCTTCTCAATGAGACTGGATAGTGATGAACGCAGATAATCCATCTTGTCAGAAAAACTTTCGACATAACTCTTGTGCAGCAGGTCGAATGCGCTTAACACCGACCATGGTTTACCGTCTTTCATGACGATCACTCCGTGAATCTTGTTCTCGATGAGGGTGCGTGCTGCTGTAGCGAGCAGGTCGTTCGCGTCGAGAGTAATGACGTCGCGCTTCATTACATCGGCCACGCGGGTGTGGCGAATTCTCGACAGACGCTGGTGTAGCGAATTGAGCTTCTTTTCTTCGGTTGCGTCAGAATTATTTTCGGTCACGGATTTCCTCTTTTTACGATTCGGTTCTAGCGAAAGGCGACGTTACGCTTCATCACTTCATTGTTCAGTTCATGCTGAATGCGGTAACGGATATTCTGGTTAATTTCTTTGACGAAGCGTGCGTCTTTGATGTCTTTCTTGTTGTATTTACTAAAGTCGATCGGGCTCAGAAATTTTATTTTCCATTTTGCGGGAAACGGCACAAAATTCAGAGGCAATGGAATGCTGGCGCCGATGAGATCTTTAAACCAGTCAATCTTTGCGAGATTGATGTTACTTTCTTCGGCGCCGATGATCGCTGCTGGCACAACGGGGGCCTGCTGCATGATCGCGAGCGGTACGAAACCCGGATTAAAATCGACCATCTTATACATGCTGGAAGAGACCTTAAAGTTTCCCTCTGCACCTTCGGGAAAAATAACGACGATGTGGCCGTCTCGCAGGTTATTCAGGCCTTCTTTGAGATCGGCGGGAAATACGCCCCAACGCCGGCTGAAGGCTGCAGAAAAGCCGTTGCTGAACCAAAAATTGTGGCCCATCACCCGCGGTACCCGGCGGGTAAAGCGCTTGAGAGCCATGACCATCATGAACGCGTCAAATCCGATTGCATTCGAGTGGTTGGGTACGACAAGCATGCGCCCGCGGCCCCCGTCGGGCAGGTTTTCTATTCCTTCAACTTCAAGACGAAAATACGAAGATAAAATATCAAACAGTGAATCAGGAAGAAATTTCAGGTTGCGTGCCAGCCATTCAGCCGATTGGCGTGTGCGGTCATCTGGTTTGGCAAACTTTCCCACGGTCTGCAAGATTCATGTCTCGCAAATCGCGTCAAGCAGAATGGGGATTCATTCGAATGCGGGGGCAGCGGTTGACTACGGGGGCCCGCTTTTGTTCTTTGCGCTGTGGCCGAGCTATCTGAAGCAGCGGTGTGGATGCAATGACGCTGACCGTCTTCTTGTTGACCATGGTTTTGCTGATAATGCCCACCTGGCCGCTGCAGATTCTGCGGGGCAGGGGATTTCGCGAACCCTTTCTCGTGTACATTGCGTTTCTCTGGTTTATTTCTTTTTTTGCGGGCGGGCTGAATTTCAGCACGAGCGTGACTTTCGGTGATGTGGTCTATAAATTCAGGCTGTCATCGGGCATCTATACGATCATATTTGCGGCATTACTTTTTGTCTATATAGCCGAGGGCATCAACGAGGCGCGCAAGGTAATTATGATCTCGATCGGCTGCCAGGTCTTGCTGATCATTGCGCAGGTCTATCTCTACAATACGAAAGGTATCTACCAGCAGGCCTCTGACTGGGCGCTCACGAACCAGGTGCTTGAACCGCGGGTTTTCAATATCGGCGTCTCTGTGGTAAATACGGTCTTCGATTTGTTTCTGGCCGTGGTGCTTTTTCAGTTTCTCGTCAACAACCTGAAACGACTGCCTCTTTGGATCACCATGCTCGCCGCGCTCTGGGCGACCATGATGCTCGACTCGGTGATTTATATCGCCCTCACGAGACCCGAGGCTTTCGCCAAAAATCTAACCGGGCATGCGATTTTCAAGACGGCGATCTTGTTGCTTGTCGTACCTTTGCTTGCTTTTTTTATCAGTCGATTTCGCCGGCAGAAAGATCTGAATCTCGATCGTGGCAGTCTCGATATCTTCAAAAAACTCGAGAACCTCGAAAAAGATCTCGAACGTGCGCACGCCGAGCTGAAGGCGTATGCGCACAACCTTGAGCAAATGGTCGAGGCGCGTACAAAAGAGATCAAGGCCAAGTCAGAGATTATGCTGCACGAACTTGAACTGGCGACCGAAGTGCAGCAGGCGATGCTGCCGTCGAGTAACGAAGTTGATAACCTTCAGATGGCGACACTGTATCGTCCCTGCCATGAAGTTTCAGGCGACCTGTACGATTATGCCCAGTTGCCAGACGGGCGTATCTTTATCTTTATTGCCGATATTTCAGGCCATGGGGTGCCGAGCGCGCTCGTTGGCGCAATGTGCAAGATGTCCCTCGGTAGTCAGGATCTCACACGCACGAATGCGGGCGAGATACTCAAAAAACTTTCCGAGGCGATGAAACAGGTTACGACCAACCATTATCTGACGGGCGTGATTCTGCTGATCGACCCCATTGCCCGCACGATAGAATTTGCCAACGGTGGCCACGTACCTTGCCTGTTGCAGAGCGGTAAAGCCGCCTTCTTGCCGCTGGAAGCGACGGGTACTGTCATCGGTTCGTTTATCAGCGCCCCGTATGAATTTAAGAAGATCGCGTATCCTGCAGGTACGCGGCTGATACTTTTTACCGACGGCATTATGGAGCAGAAGAACAGTGCCCGCGAAGAATATGGCATGGAGCGGTTTGAGGCTTCACTCGCCGAATTACGCACAGAACCCCCGGCTCTCGTGCTTTCTGAAATCTACCGCCGTGTCACAGAATTTTCGGGTACAGAAAAATTTTCTGACGATGTCACTTTACTCATTACTGACTTGCCCTGATGTTTAAACGCATATCCCGTGCATTTGCCGCCCCGTTTACACAGGGGGGATTTCAGGCATTTTTGCAGGTCTTTTTTGCTGCGGGAATCCTCTACCGTGTGTTGCTCGTCATCGGACTCTTCATATCAGAAGCACCGCCGCTTGGCATTAAACGGGATTTTTGGCTCATCGTCGGTATAATTTCGGGTCTCGCGTACGATATCCTTCTACTTATCGTGTTCGTATCGCTGTACGCGCTGGTGCATCTGGCGTTTTCGAAGCGAGTTGCAGAGGATGCACGCGGTCTATCGGCTCCATCCCCAATGGGGGGCCTCGGGCGAATAGCGTGCTCACTGGCTCTGCTCTGGCATTCGCTGGTGCTGGGCTCGCATCTCAACTTACTCTTCACCATGAATACCGGGTTCACCTGGAGCATCTTTGTGGAGTTCTTTACGATTCTAAGCCTCAGGGACTTCGCCGCGCTGCTCACCTGGCGCGACTATCTGGCTATTGTTGTACCGCAGGGTGTTTTTCTGGTGATGTTATCCCGGCACCGGAGGCTGCCGCTGCAGGGCATTGCGCTGACCATCACTTTGGCGGGAGTTTTTCTGGGCATGTCAGAGCTGACACCCGCTCGCCGCACGCCGCAAGAGCTTCTGCAGAGTCCGCATGTGTATTTTCTGGCGAACACCTGGCGCAGCCTGACGATTGCACGCGCACCTGCGGCAAAGGCCTCGATGGCGAGCGCAAACGTCGCCTTTAACGACCCGATTTTTTACGATCAGAGATCCTCACCTGACACAAAACCGTCGCGGGACAAAGTCAAAGCAAACATTGTGGTGATTATTCTCGAGAGCACGGCGCGCGAGTATATTTTTGACCAGCAGAAATATGCGGGCGGCCGCATGCCGATGCCATACCTGCATGCGCTGGCCGCGAAGTCGTTGCATTTTGCGCAGCACTTCGCCTCAAACAACAGTTCGCCCCGCTCAATATTTTCCATTTTTTCCGGCCTTTACGAGAGTCCCGAAACGCGGTTTTACTCGATGGAGCGCGACCTGAACGTGCCGCACCTCATTGATATTCTTGGGCGGGACTACACGCCGTTTCTCGTGACCCCGGCCGATCTCAACTGGTATTTTCCGCGTGCTTGGTTCAAGAACCGCGGCTTCACTGACCTGCAGGACTACAATGTGCTGAAGCATCTACGAGAGTACAAAGCAGGGCCCACGCCGGCGCGCGATGAATTTGAAAGCGTAGCGCATTTTAATGAACGTGTACGCATGGTGCGAGAACCGTTTATGGGTGTGTATTACACATTTGTCGGCCATTGGCCATACCCGGATATCGGCGTCGGGTACCGAATAATACAGCCGATGTCATCGCGTGACCGTTACATCAATAACCTCTACGCGCAGGATCAGTTGATCGAAAAGATTATTTCGTCCCTCGAGGCGAGCGGGCGTCTGGAGCATACGATAGTTGTTATTGTGGGCGATCACGGTGAAGCTTTTTACCAACACCCTGGAAATCGGGTGCATTCGGGTGAGAGTTACAACGAAAACATTGCGTCGCCGCTCGTCATCTATTCGCCGAAGCTTATCGAGCCTAAACTAATCACAGTGCCAACTGTGCACGCGGATATTGTGCCGACGCTGCTCGATGCAATGGGAGTTTCTTACCGCGGCGAACGCTTTCAGGGTGAGTCGGTGCTGCGGGGAAAACTGCGGCGCAATTATATTTTTACCTATGGCAACGAAAACACACTTACCTCGGTCGGCCGTGACCTGCGCAAGATGCAGATTCTGCACGCGAGCAAGAGCTGCCGTAATTTTGATCTGGTCAGCGATGCGGCCGAACAAAAATTACTGCCGTGTGACACTGCCGCGCCACAGTACGCAGCGCTGCAGAAATTCTACTCTGCGCAACCGGGTCTGATAAAAAGTTACAACAAGTTCTGCGCCGCGGGATGCTGGCCTTAGCCGTTTCCCGCGGCGGTTACATACCTTAGACGCCGAGCAGCAGGCGCACCGGATCTTCGATCGCCTGTTTGACCTTCACCAGAAACGTCACTGCTTCTTTACCATCGACGATACGGTGGTCGTACGAAAGGGCAATATACATCATCGGGCGGATCTCAATTTTATCGCTGCCATTTTCTGAGACGACAACGGCGCGCTTCACGATATTGTGCATGCCGAGAATTCCGCTCTGCGGAGGATTCAGAATCGGCGTCGACATCATGGAGCCGTAAATGCCGCCGTTCGAAATAGTGAACGTGCCGCCTTCCATTTCGGGCAGCGTAATACTGCCTTCTTTCACGCGCGTCGCCAGCCGGCTGATTTCAACTTCTATTTCAGAAAAATTGAGTTGGTCTGCGTTGCGCACGATGGGCACGACGAGCCCCCTCGGACCACCGACGGCCACACCAATGTCGAAGTAGTTCTTGTAGACCACGTCGGTGCCTCGAATCTCGGCGTTGATTGCGGGCACTTCTTTAAGCGCGCTGACCACGGCCTTCGTGAAAAGGCTCATGAAGCCGATTTTGACGCCGTATTTCTTCTGAAAGTCGTCGTTGTGTTTTGCGCGCAGATCCATCGCGGGCTTCATGTCGACTTCGTTGAACGTCGTCAGAATCGCGGCGGTCTGCTGCGCCGAAACGAGGCGCTCCGCTATCGCACGGCGCAGGCGCGACATCGGCTGAACGGTCTCGCGCTCGCCGGGAGTTTTTAGAATAACCCGTGCCGGGGCTGCCGGTGCCGCAGCAGCAGGGGCGGAAGGCTTGCCCGCTGATGATGCCACAGCGTCGAGCACGTCGCCTTTCGTTACCTGGCCATGCTTGCCCGACCCTGCAATCGCAGAGGTATCAATATTATTTTCAGTGGCAATCTTCTTGGCTGCCGGCGGTACGGTTTGTGCCATGCTCTGTGGTTTGCCGGCAGCAGGGGCCGCTGCAGACGGTGGCGCGGTAGCGGGGGCCGGTTTTTCGGGCGTTGCTGCCGCGGTCGCCGAAGAGTCGATGATCGCGACGGTTTCGCCGACCGAAGCGTTGGCGCCCTGCGCCTTCTGTAGCTTCTTGACAACCCCGCCGACGGGGGCGTAGATTTCTTGCGTCACTTTATCCGTCTCAATTTCAAATAATGCCTCATCGGCTTTGATTGCTTCACCTTCTTTCTTGAACCACCGCGATATTGTACCTTCGCTGATGGATTCGCCCATTGCCGGAATTTTTACTTCAACGTCTGCCATGGTTGGGTGACCAATCTTTGACCTGTCGCGTCAAGAATAGATCAATATCAGGTGTATTTTCGTTTGCGGCGTGTCGGGAAAATGGTTTCTGCTGCTATGGCATACCCCCTGATTGCAGCGCAAGATGCTGAGCTAAACGCGGCGCTCGTCGCCGAAGACGACCGCCAGGAATCGCATCTTGAGCTGATTGCTTCTGAAAATTTCGTCTCGCAACGCGTGCTCGAGGCCTACACTTCGACTCTCACGAACAAATATGCCGAGGGTTATCCGGCTAAGCGCTATTACGGTGGCTGCGGCCCTGCCGACATGGTCGAAACCCTCGCCATCGAACGCCTCAAGAAAGTCTTTGGCGCACGTTATGCCAATGTGCAACCGCATTCGGGGGCCTCAGCCAATCTCGCGGCCTTTTATGCTGTGCTGCAGCCCGGCGACACCTTTCTGGGTATGGACCTCGCGCACGGCGGCCATCTCACGCACGGCAGCGCAGTGAATTTTTCGGGTCTGTACTACAAACCCGTCGCTTACGGTGTCGACGAATCGACGCACCTGATCGACTATGAACGCGTCGAAAAACTTGCGCACGAGCACCGGCCCCGCATGATTATTGTCGGCGCTTCGGCGTACCCGCGGATTATCGACTTTGCGCGCTTTCGCAATATCGCCGACCAGGTCGGTGCGAAAGTTATGGTTGATATGGCGCACATTGCGGGCCTTGTTGCAGCAGGATTACATCCGTCACCGCTTGATCACGCAGATATTGTCACCTCGACAACGCACAAAACGCTGCGCGGTCCGCGCGGCGGTATTATTCTGACGAACAGCGAAGATATTATCAAGATAATTAACTCGCGCGTTTTCCCGGGAGTGCAGGGCGGTCCGCTCATGCACGTGATCGCTGCAAAAGCCGCGGCGTTCGGCGAGGCACTGGAGCCGCAGTTCAAAGTCTACCAACAGCGCATTCTGGATAACGCCAGGGCTCTCGCGCAGCAGCTGCTCGCACGCGGTTTTACGCTGGTTTCGGGCGGCACAGATAATCACCTGATGATCGTGAACACGTTCGATACAAAAGGTATTACGGGCAAAGATGCGCAGGCAATGCTCGAAGCAGCAAATATCACGACCAACAAGAACATGCTGCCTTACGACAAGAACAAGCCGGCGATCGCGAGCGGCATTCGCCTCGGGTCACCTGCACTCACCACGCGCGGCTTTGACAAGGCAGAATTTGTCGAAACCGCCAATATCATTGCCGACGTGCTCGATGGCAAAGGCAGCGAATCGGCAATCGCGGCCGCAAAACAGCGTGTCGCAGCGCTGTGCGCGCGCTATCCGATGAAAAACTTCCGTTTGCCCGCATGATGCGCCGGCAGCTGGCTTACCTTGCCGCCGTATGCTGCGCTGCAGCCGCTTTTGCTGCCGGCGGCGAACAGACGGCAGTTCGCAGGGAAATGATAGAAATGGATATCGCGGTGCGCAACTTCGCGAGCGCGATATCGATCGGCGACCCTAAGGTACTCGATGAAATTTTCGGCCGCCTGACCGGTTGGCAGATGAAAGATCATCCCGAATATGGCCAGAGTTTCAGGCAGGTACTCGGCAAATGGGAATCGAAGAATGCGATACGTTTTGGCCGGCAGATTCAGGCTGAGGCGCTCTCTCTGCGCGGCTATGCATCCTCACGCGCTAAATTCAGCGACGCCGACTGGGCGCGCATGCGCGACGGTCTCGGGAAAATACTCGCCGGTTGCACAGGCTGCCACAATACCATGATGAAGGAAAAAAAATGAAAAGATTCTACGAAAGCTATTTCAAGATGCGCCATTATTTTGAAAGCAACAGGTTGGCGGGCAGTGCAGTTTCTCTGGCAGGGCTGGTTGCGTTCGTGTTCGCCATCAAGACGAGCGTGCTCGATGCAAATAATATTCCGTCGCCTTCAATGGAGCCAACTCTGATGATCGGCGATTTTCTGTTCGTGAACAAGATGCGTTACACGTTTGATTTGCCTTATACCAACGCGCACCTGCTGCGCATCGCATACCCCGAGCGCGGTGACATTGTTACGTTTACACCGCCGCAAGATTCAGCTTCATACGTAAACAAGACTCTGGTAAAGCGCGTGGTCGGCATTCCGGGCGACACAATCGAGGTGACTGACCATGAGGTGACAGTTTCGGGAGTCAAATATCCAACCCGACCGGTGCTGAACGAAGCCTTGTTAAAGACGCTCTCAGACGGCATGACGGGTGAACGCGAGAGACTATACGAAGAAAGAATGGTAAATCCGCAAACCGGCAAAGAGGTCGTGACGCATTACATCATGAAATCCCGCGAACGCGCTTCTGACACCCTGATGTCGACCCCCGGTCGAAAGTGGGTGATTCCTCAGGGCAAATACCTCATGATGGGCGACAACCGCGACCACAGTTCAGACGGACGCGCCTGCGACATGGTTGAGAACCGGCTGCGCGCGGCCTGCAGACAATTTAACGACTGTATGTATGACACGTATTCGAGCGAAAAAACCGCGAAGGATTGCCAAAAGATCTATGACAGCGCGCAGGGGCAAACCTGGGGTCTCATCGACGCCGACCAAATTCACGGCAAAGTTTATCTATCCTACCTTTCTGTAAATTGGGGCACGGGCGGTAACAGCGAGCTCAACCCGATCATCAACCTCTGGTATACGATCACCGGCAAGTTCTCCGGGGTGTACGTAAGGTGGGAGAGAGTTTTCAGAAGGATCTACTAAAGGTCGATAATAAAGAAGCCATGCTTCAGCGAGCCACAGCACGCCGGTTAATCTTATGTCTCATCAGCGGTGCGGCGTTTGCACTTGCAGCGCAGGGTTTTCATAACGCGCGCATCACTGCTGTGAAACAACTCGGCGATGGCCGCATCGAAGCGCGTGTCATCGCGGGCACGCTCGGCGATAACGAAACCCCGGCTGCCGAGGTTGCCTCAAGCTTCAAACTCAAAGAAAACGGCGTTCCGCAGGATTCGCTGCGCGTTGAACCTGTCGGCGCCGAGGCCTCTTCGCGCACTGTTCTACTCGCCGATCTGAGTCGGTCTCTCTCTCGCCGCCAATTTGCCGATTTCAAGCATGCTGCGCTCGCCTTCGTCGATCGGTTGAAGCCAGGGGATGCCGTGGCCCTGGTCACGTTTGACAGAAAAGTCTATCGGCAATTAAACTTTACTTCAGACAAAGAGGTGCTCAAGGCACGCATTCGCAAGCTCAGGCAGACCGGCTCGCGCACCATGCTCTATGATGCAATCGTTGAAGCGCACAAAATGTTACGTGACTTGCCGCAGCAGCGCGCGATCGTTGTTTATACCGACGGCAAAGAGAATGCCTCGCGCGTAGTGATCGGTGACCTAATAGAACTTTTTACGTCGCACCCGGTGCCGCTGTTCGTCGCTGGTCGCTACCGGTCGTTTGCGCTGAAGCAGCTGATCAGGCTCGCGCGCATCTCAGGCGGCGACGCGTTCAAAGCCCACGACAGCCATGACCTCGGCAAAGTCTTCAGATTTCTCGGACGTCTGAAATCTCAGGAATATCGCCTGAGCTACGCCACGCGGCAGAAGCCCGGGGCAACCGTCGATCTGGAAATTGAATCGGCGCTTTCACCCGCAGGTCTGGTACGTTCTTATACTCTGCCCAATAGCGCCGAAGCCTCATTGGCGCCCGCAAAAAATTCGTCCGAACCGGAAAAACTGACCTTTGAAAACTCGACGGCCGCCATCAGGAGACATATGCCCGAAATACTCTTATCGCTGATCGTAATTCTGCTGGTCGCGGTGATCGTCATGCTTTTCTTTCGCAGGCAGGAAATAAACGTCAAAGTCGAAAATCTGAATCCGCCGGCCTATGTCGCACCTGACGACTTCAGACTGAACCCCGAACGCAAGAGCCAGCAAACGAAGGCAAAATTGCCGCTCGACTACCACCATGGCTGGCTCGTGGAAAAAGAAGGCCCGCATACCGGCCGCAAATACCGTATCAACTGGCACAACATTACTATCGGTTTTGCCGAAGACAATTCGATTGTGATCGACGACAGCACCGTGTCAGCGCGGCATGCAAAAATTGAGCGGCAGCAACAGAAATTTGTCCTGTACGACCTCATGTCAGAACACGGCACCTACCTTAACGGCAAAAAATTGCTGCGTCCGAAAGAGCTGAACGATTTCGATGAAATCTCCCTCGGCAGGACAAAACTCATATTCAGGAAAAGCGCGGCATCGTATGAAAGAAACCCGGTCGAAGAAGCCTAATAAATCCTCATCTGCAAAACCCCGTAAAGGGGGCTATTCGATAGAACTGCGGCGCCTCAAACTAGGCAAAAGCGAAGTCATATTGCTCGGTACAGCGCACGTGAGCCAAGAGAGCGTTGCTGACGTCGAACACGCGATACGCCAGGAAAAACCCCACAGCGTGCTCATTGAGCTCGATGAGGGCAGGGCAAAGAATCTGCGCGATCCCGACCATTGGAAGCACATGGACATAGTGCAGGTCATTAAGTCAGGCAAGATCTATCTTCTGTTTTCGTCTATTCTGCTTTCGATTTTCCAGAAAAAAATGGGTGATCAGCTGACCTCGGCGCCAGGGGCAGAATTTAAAAAAGCAATCGAAGTTGCCACCGCGCGTAAGCTCAGAATTGAATTTATCGACCGCGAGATACGCATTACGCTGAAGCGTGCGTGGCAGAGCGTTGGCTTCTGGGGAAAAATGCGGCTGATGAGCGAACTCATGGCGTCCTTATTCGTCACCGAAGACATGCAGAAAGACGATATAGAGAAACTAAAAGAAAGAGACGCATTACAGTCGCTGCTCGATTCGCTACCGCCGACTTTCAGAAAGATCCGTGAAATTATCATCGACGAGCGTGACCAGTACATGGCGCAGAAAGTGCGCGACACCGTTTTGCATGGCAAAGAGCATCCCAAAAAGGTCTTGGTCATCGTGGGCGCAGGTCACCTGCGAGGTATGGAAGAGGCACTGCACCTCGAGCACAACATGAATTCATTAACTTACCTTCGGCCGGCTAAGCTTTGGCGGTCACTGGTCGCGTTTCTCTCTCCCATCGTGATTATCGTGGCGCTATTGACCTATTTCACTTTGTCGGGCACAAAAACCCTTGATATTGCCGCGACGCTCAAAGCCTGGATTATCATCAAATGTTCGGTAACCGCAGCGATCACAATTGTCTGGACGCCGCATATTCTGGCTTATCTTGCGGGTATCGTCGTCTCGCCGGTGAGCACTTTCTTGCCGGTGATCAAATCAGGTTGGGTCGCGGCGCTGCTCGAGGCAATGTACCGAAAGCCCGAAGTCACAGATTTTGAATCTATGGCAGAGGCGACGACAAAATTCAAGAGCTTTTATCGCAATCGTATCTTTCGCATCTTCATGGTCTTCTTTCTCGGTCAGACATCGAGCGCCATCGGTTACTGGGTCTTTATCTGGTACGTTTAAGCGTCGAGCATTGAAACCGTAGCATCGATTAAGCCACCAAAACTCCCGTTGGTCATGAAACACACGACGTCGCCCGTGTGTATGTGCTCGTTCACATATGCCAGACGATCGTCCGCGGGCAATTTTTCGGCTCGCGAGCCGCTCTGCTCAATGTCAGAGATGAGTTGGGCGAGATTCAGCCGATCGCTTTGAGCGTATTTTTCGGGTCGATAGATTTCGGCGATGAGCGTCTCATCTGCTTGCGCAAGCGCCTCGGCGAGTTCGCGCTGAAAAATATTGCGCACCATGGTGTTGCTGCGCGGCTCGATCATGAGCAGCAACCGGCGGCCGGGAAAGCGGGCCCGCAGGGTTGCGATACTATTACGAATTGCAGTCGGGTGGTGCGCAAAATCTTCAATCACCGTGCAGCGCGCTCCGTCGTAACGCAGCTCGAGCCTGCGCTTAACTCCTTTGAAAGAGTAAATCGCGTTTCTGAGCGTTGGCCAGTCAATCTTCAGGCGCGAGATCAGCGCGAGCGCGGCCAGTAGGTTGAGTGCATTGTGCTCTCCGGGCAGCGCAAATTCGGCCTGCCGCGTTATACCGTTCACGCTGAAGGTGATATTGCTGAATGCACCGGGTTCTGTTCTTAACAACCTGTAGTGCGCACTTTCAGAGCAACCGAAAAAGATAACTTCAGGTCGCGCTTCAGCCGCAAGCGCCACACACGCTTCATTGTCTGCATTGGTGACCAACAGACCGTTGTCGGGGATAATTTTTACAAGGCGCGCAAAGGCCGCCTTCACGGCTGAAAGATCGGCAAAAATATCTGCGTGGTCGAATTCGATGTTGTTGATGAGGGCGTTAAAGGGGCGATAAGAGAGAAATTTTGGTCGCGGATCGAATACCGACGTGTCGTATTCGTCGCCTTCGATGACAAACGCCGATGCACTGCCGAGGCTCGCGCTGCGTTCGAAATCGGGCGCTACACCACCGATCATGTAGCCGGTATCAATACCGGCAGAGCGCAGCAGATGAGCGACGAGCGAGGTTGTTGTCGTCTTGCCATGGGTGCCGGCGATTACGAAACATTCGCGGTCTCTGATAACAAAACGCGCCAGAAATTCGGGCAACGAAAGTATATTCAGGCGCCCCGCGAGAGCCGCCTCGAGTTCGACGTTGCCGCGGCTGATTGCATTGCCTACAACGACCATGTCGGGCGTCGGCTTGAGATTTTCAACAGCGTACGCTGTCTTGAAGTTTATATTCGCTGCGATCAGCTCATTCAGGGTCGGCGGATACAGGTTCGCATCAGCGCCACGCACGCTAAACCCCAATTCCCGCGCCATAACGGCTGCGCCGGCCATCGCTGTGCCACCGATGCCGATAAAATAGACCGCTGTTTTTGTGTTGGCGTGAACTTCCATTACGGACAGGGCTGTTCTGGCCGACAGGTTGAAAAACTCTTGCTTAAGGATACCTGACTGCCACAGTTGTACATGAGCCGAAAAACAAGAGCGGAAGAACTGAGTAAGGTTGCCGATATCAGCACGGTAAAGATCCCCCGAATGGAACTCTCTATGCGGTGGAGCATTGTTTCGCTGCTGACGCTGCTGATTGTTTTTTCGGCCGGCCTCATCATTCTCGTCTCGTACCTTGGGGGCAGGCAGTCGACGCAGTTTCTGGTCGATACGCTGATGGAAGACAAAGCCTATCGTTTTACCGACAAGGCTTCTCAATTCTTCGGCGAAGCGCGTTCGCTGGCATCCGATGCGCGCGAGGCGATTCAAAAACTCGATTTTGTCGCTCAACGCAGACAAATAGAAGAAGAGCTGAAAGATATTTTTGAAGACCAGCCATATCTTTCGAACGCGTACCTGATACGAAACGGAAGGGTTTATCTGGCGACTAACCGCACGCTGCCTGCGCCGCAGCAGCAGAACCTTCTCGAAGAAATTGACGAACAAAAAGAAGCAGAAAAAAAGCAACTCGATATTGTCTTCGAAGAGAAGGCGCTCGGCCCTGTTCAACAGTATCCCTGGGCACAGAAAAATCTGTCGCCTGCCAAATCAGGGGTAATTGTGCACAAAACGTTTTCGACCGGCGCCCCGGGATTTACTTTCTGTTCAGCAGATAACACGCAACGCGGCGCCGCTGCCGGTGCAGTTTGCATCGATATCACGCTCGGTGATTTGTCGCTGTTTATCGGCGGGGTCAAGGTCGGTGAAGCAGGCAAAGCGTTTCTTATGGACAAACAAATGCAGATGATCGCGGCGCCGCAGGCGAGTCGGGATTCTGCGCCGTTTGTTAAAGATGCGGGAAAAGACCTTGCTCTGAAGAACATTACCGAGTTTGCAAATCCTGAAATTCAAGCTGCGCATACGGCAATGTTGAAGAAATTAAAGAAACTGCAAAAGAACAAGAAATGGATGAAATCGAAACGCCCGTTCTATTTTGATTTCAAACTCGCCGGCAGTCGTTACGTGGGTATCTTCACCCCTTTCCCGGCGTACACCGGCCTCGACTGGCAGAGCGGGGTGATTATTCCCGAAGACGAATTTTTCTATTTTGTCAGAAGAAACACGCGCATTGTTATGGCAGCCTCTACGGTGTTGATTTTGCTCGCAGTCATTCTGGGATATATATTCTCGAGGCGATTGGCCAGACCGCTCAGCGACCTGTCGCACGAAATGGATAAAATTCAGCGTTTTGATCTCAACTCACAGAAAACAATTGTGTCATCAATTACCGACGTACAAAATATGGTATTGTCATTTTACAAGATGCGGCAGGGTTTACGTTCCTTCGGCAAGTTTGTTCCTGCTGATATTGTGAGGCAATTGATTGCGCAAGAAGGTGATGCTCACCTGCAAGGTGAAAAGCGTGAACTTACTGTGCACTTCTCAGATATTGAAGGTTTCACCACCGTTTCAGAAAGCCTGAAACCCGAAGAGCTGGTCGAACTGCTTGCTGATTATCTGGGCGAGATGAGCCGCATTATCGCAGAAGAGAGCGGTACGGTCGACAAGTACATCGGCGATGCGGTCATGGCATTCTGGGGTGCACCCCAAGCAGTCCCCGATCACGCAGTAAAAGCCGCCCGCGCCGCCCTGCGGTGCCAGAAGCGGTTGCTCGAGCTCGAAGCGAAGTGGACGGCTGAGGGCAAGCCCGTTTTCAGGGCGCGCATTGGCCTGAACACCGGTGAAATTATCGTCGGTAACATGGGGTCGGCAGAGCGCTTGAACTATACCGTCATCGGCGATGCCGTGAACCTGGCCAGCCGACTTGAAGGCATCAACAAATATTACGGTACACGCATCATCGTGGGTCAGAAAACACAAGAACTGATCAAAAACCAATTCGTCACGCGCCTGCTCGACTTTGTTGCGGTAAAAGGCAAGAACGAAGCTATCCGAATCTATGAACTTGCCGGTGAAAAGGGTGAGGTGGATGCAACGACGCTGACGTTTATTTCGCTGTTCGAATCGGGTCTCGACGAATACCGCAAACAAAGCTGGGATAAAGCCGAACAATATTTCAACAATGCGCTCGCGAAGAAACAAGATGAGGCATGCCTGCTGTTTCTCTCGCGTATAGCCGAATACCGTTCGAGCCCGCCTCCAGCAGGTTGGAGCGGCGAATACGTGATGACCTCCAAATAATATGTCTGGCGCTGCGGTTTGTTATCTCGCACTGCATCTCGCCAACCGCTTCTTCACGGAGAAAAGCCGTCGCACTCTTGAGGCTTCAGACAGTATTGAGCAATTTGCGCGTATCCAGCTCGCTGAGCGCGCTGGCGTAGCCTTTACAGCCGCAGAAGGCCTGTTTTCGACTATTGGGTCTGATCACATCATTACCGTGGCAGATGACGATTATCCGGTGCTTTTGCGGGAAACTTCTCACGCTCCATATGCCTTCTTCGCGCGGGGCAATCGGGCGCTGCTTGCGCAGCCATCGATTTCAATGGTCGGTACGCGTGAACCCTCGCTGGCCGGCAGACGCGCTGCGGCGCAGCTCGCAGAAAGTTTTGCCGCCGAAGGTCTCACCGTTGTTTCAGGTATCGCGCGCGGCATCGACGCGGTCAGCCACCATGCCGCACTCGCCTTCGCAGGTTCAACGATCGCGGTGTTGCCAAACGGGTTTGAACATCTTTACCCACTGGAAAATCGTGACATCTATCATCTGGCTTCGTCCTCTGAGAGCATATTGCTGCTCTCTGAGTATGAGCCTAAACAGAAGCCCATGAAGCACCATTTTGTCCGGCGCAATCGTATCATTGCGGGACTCAGCGAGACAACAGTCTTCGTCGAAGGCAGCGAGAAGAGCGGAGCGATGATTACGGCGAATTCGGCGCTCGCCGAAGGCCGCGACGTTGCCGCGATTTCACATACCTCGCTCGCGCGCAATACCGGTGGTTTGAAACTGATCGCCGACGGCGCAATCGATCTCACCGAACGCGCGATGTCTTTTCATACTGTGCGAGTATTGCCTTAACCTGCCTCAGCGGATGCCTTCCCATTACCGTATAACGCGGAATTATTCCGCCGATGTCTGCCGCATTGGCGATACGGTAGTCGACCGAAACGAGGTAGCGAAAACCCGCTGCGCGTGCGGCGTCGGTTGAAATCAGAGTATAAGCCCCATAGGGCCAGGCAAACGAATTAGCATCCTTTCCCGTAATCTGGCGCAGGTGTTCGCGGGACAAATAGAGTTCGCGAAAGAGAGCCTTAGCGTCTGCCCCCTGCAATGAGCTGTGCGACCAGGAATGGCTGCCATATTCGATGCCGACGGGCAATTGGCGCGCCAGGCGTTGCCACGCACGATCTTGAGAGAGCTGGTCGTTGTAAAAATAAAAAGTGGCACCATAACCAAATTGCGAGAGTTCAGGCAACACCAGTTCGCGGTGCGCCCGGTATCCGTCGTCAAATGTCAGCACAACGCGTCGGCGAAGGTCATCAGGGTACGCGCCCCGTACCCAATCATAGAGTGAAACGACGCGGTAAGATTTGAGCGCCTCAAGAATGGCGCGAAAGTCCTTTAAGGAAATTGCATACCTGCCTGTGCGTCCGATATCGTGGAAACAAAGTACGACGGCTTGCTGTTGCCCCGGAGCAGGGCGTTCAGCCAACGGGTCTTTCGGTTTACACGACAGCGTGGCGATCAGGCTGAAACAGAGAATTAATTGAACCGGATATGCCATATCTTCCGCAAATCTATATCCGCCAAATGCGCTATGATGAGGCAAGAAATAAACTGCTTCATGATATCGAAAGCTTTTTCTTTCAAGGGGTCGCCGAGGTAGAGGTTGTGCACGGCATCGGCGACTACATTCTGCGGCGAATGGCCGAAAAAGAGCTGGCTGCTCTTGACTATGTAAAAGTCATCGAAGGTGGTTTTTATCCCAATCCGGGAAGCATGCGCGTGCAACTGCTGATACCCGATCCCGGGGTCCTTGATAGCTATCGCGGCTGATGGCGGTGAACGTAGTCCAGCGATTTGATGATGTAATCAACTTCGATGTTTACGCGCGAGCCTGTTCTCCAGTCAGCAATATTTGTGCGCGACACCGTTTCTGGAATAATCTGCACCCTGAAGACATCGTCTGATTTTTTTTCCATGACGGTGAGGCTGATACCATCGAGCGTTACTGAACCCTTGGGAATAATGTATGCACTCGGATAACGCAGCATTATATCAAGTGCCTGTTCGCGGCGCACATCGGTAACCTCCGCCGTGCCTTCAACGTGCCCTTGCACGAGATGACCGCCGATGCGATCGCCCAGCCGCATGGCACGCTCGAGATTGACCCGCTGACCGGGCTGAAAATGCGCAAAATTCGTTACGGCAAGCGTTTCGGGAATAGAGAAAATGGTGAACGAACCCGTGGTGAATGTTTCGACTGTCTGGCAGGCTCCGCTGACCGAAATGCTGTCACCCCGGTGCATATCCTCAACTATTTGACGGCAAGCAATTGCGATACGTGCACCCTCATCGGTGCGGTCAACACTCGTGATAGTCCCGATTTCTTCGATAAGTCCGGTAAACATCTTAATGCGGTTGAAACGTTTCGCTTCTGCAATAATTGTTGCAAAAACTGAACTGAGCGGGCAAAGGGACTCGAACCCTCTCTAAAAGCTTGGAAGGCTTTTGTGCTACCGTTACACCATGCCCGCGGGATACAAAATGATACGGTGTATCAAGCCACCACCGGACGCCTAAAACGTCTGGTGGAAATGCCGTGATTCTTCGTAGTCAACGTCACCTGTTGGTGATTCGTTGCCCTTGGCAAAAGCCTTGAAGTACAACAGTCCGAAAGCTCCGACCGCGCCGATAAATGCGCCGATCTCAAGTGGGCCCAGCGGAAAACTGTTCACCTTATTTTCAGCACCGGCATGGCCGAGCGCCGAGCCATAGACGACCCAGATCACATCAACAAAGCTCACGAAGAGAATATACCACGCGACTTTTACGAGGCGCTGTGGTGCCCGCTTGATGTCGCGTGACAGCAGAATGAAGAACGGAATCACAAAGTGCAGCA
Source organism: uncultured Leptospiraceae bacterium (assembly GCA_942492915.1). Classification (GTDB taxonomy): domain Bacteria; phylum Spirochaetota; class Leptospiria; order Turneriellales; family Turneriellaceae; genus Turneriella. The sequence goes on along the minus strand of OW818662.1, from coordinate 1,465,210 downwards.
TCCAAAGACCGATGGTGAATGCTTTCCATACACCTTTGAGCCGCAATTCAAGCAGGTACGTCTCTTCTGGCATGTTTGCGTACCAGGTGAGCATGTGCATACTGAAACCGATATACGCCCAGAATACAACCGACATGAACTGCCATTTGCCAAGGTCGTGCAGGTGCTCTTCGTTGACATCTTTCAGCCCGCCGTTCTTCTGAATAGTCACCAGAATGATAATAATCGAGGCAATTGCACCAAACCAGCCGTTCGCGAAGCAATATACGGGAAACATCGTTGTAAACCAGTGGGGCTGCAGCGACATCACGAGGTCGATCGAGGCGAGCATGAATGAGTAGGCAAAGAACAGCGTATAGATCGCTGAAAACTTAACGAGTCTTGATTTTGTCGCCGCATCTTTAGCTGTATCCTGAGCGGCAGATGTCTTGCGTATCTGATGGCCAAGGTACAGCCACGCGCTGAAATAGATTATCAGTCGCACGATGAAGAATGGAACATTCAAATATCCCTTCTTGTGCTGCAGAATTTCATCCGATGCGACAATTTGGGGGTCGGCCCATTCGTATACATGGTTCAGGTGCAAGGCCGCACCCACCGCAACGATAGCAATGAGAGCCGCAGCCAGCGCGAGCGGAGCTGCGAACGTCTCAGGTATGCGCCTGAGCACAATAGACCATTTTGCCCCGGCGATAAACTGTATCGTCGCGAACAGCAAGCCGACCAAAGAGATCGTCATGATAAAATAACCTGTGGATAACAGAGCCAACCAGGCCCTGTCAGCCGCGAGAATAAAACCACCTGCGAGCGAGAGTACTCCCACGGCTATCATGCCGTAGAGTATCTTATAGTTTTTTTCGGGGAGCGCGAATTTCATATCAGCCTCATTTCCTTTTTTGCAGTTCGTTCTTTATGTACGCTGCAACATTCCATCGGTCTTGTTCTTGAATTTGCGGAGCATAACCCTGCATCGCACCCTGACCCGCTGTGGCGATGTGGTAAATTTTTGCAAGTGAGAAGCCTTCAGAACGTTCAGTTGCCTTGCCTGCAGCTGTTGCCAGCGGTCTGACACCTGCAAATTTCTTGGCCACCAAACCATCCGCGTAGCCTTGGGCACCATGGCAAGGAGCGCAGTATATCTGGTACTTTTTTTCACCCTTTTTCAGATCAAAGCTGCCGGGGGCTTTCAGCTCGCGCGCTGCAGTTTCGACATCCACATCTTTCTTGTATGGATAAGCCGGTGAGCCATTGTATGCGATCGTGTTTTCCGGCTCGAGCATATCATATTGGCGTTTGCCGATGCCGTCAAATTTCGCCGTATCGCCAGCCGGCGAGTAGTGCATGTCAAGAAAGTATTTGTATTCACGGCGTGTCTCTGCGCATGCCGTAAGCACTATAGCGCCTGTTGCCAGAACTATGGCGCGCAGCATTCCCTTATTTCCCGGAATTTTCATGCCTTTACCTCTTGAATCTCCGCGTTCAATCCTGACAGTATTCGCTCTACGTCACCGCGCGTGATGCCTTTATCACCCAGCCAAATTGCAAACACGTCTGAAGTGACGCCGGCAGCTGGCACTTTCCGGTTAATAAAGCCCAGTCGGCCGAGTACAAGAACTGCAACTACGGTGAAAACCGCGGCAAAATAGATCGTCATCTCAAAAAGAATCGGAACGTATGCCGGCCAGGAAAAGTACGGCTTACCGCCAAAAACAATTGGCCAGTTGAAAACATCAATGAACGTGATGTATGAAAGGCTCAAAATCGCCGCCATGATGCCCCCGACAAAGGTCAGCACCGGAATCCATGAGCGATGCAGGCCCATTGCGGTGTCCAAACCGTGAATCGGGCATGGCGTGAAGCAATCAAACAATTTCACGTTTGCTGCCTTTACCTGCTTTGCTGCCTTCAACAGGTCTGCCGGCGATTTGAATGAAGCCACGAAACCGCCAGTGACTTCATCGTATGAGAAGAGACCGCGTTTGATTTCTGCAATAGATAACATTAGATTCTCCTCTATTAATGGTGAGCGCTCAGCGACGCATTCGCTTCGTCGGCTTTGACTTCTGCCAGCGCAATCGACGGAATCGTGCGTATGAACATCAGAAACAGTGTGAAGAAGATTCCAAAGCTGCCGATCAGTACGGCGTAGTCTGCCCAGGTCGGATCGTACGAATCCCAGCTTGAGGGCAGGTAATCGCGGTGCAGCGAAATGATAACGATCACAAATCGTTCAAACCACATACCGATATTGACCACGATCGAAATCACGAACAGCATCTTGATGTTTGTTCTGAGCTTCTTGAACCAGAGAAAGTGCGGAGACACCACGTTGCAGGTAAACATGATCCAGAAAGCCCAGGCAAAAGGACCAGTCATACGATTGATAAAGGCATATTGCTCATTGTGGCTGGCGGAGTAGGCTGCCATAACAAATTCAACGGTATACGCAAACGATACCATCATGCCAGTCACGAGAATGACTATTGCCATGTTCTCAAGGTGCTTGATAGTGATGTATTCTTTCAGTTTGAAAACTTCTCGCGTAATGATCATAAGCGTCATGACCATCGCAAAGCCAGAGTAGATCGCACCAGCAACAAAGTACGGAGGGAAGATGGTCGCGTGCCATCCGGGGATCACCGAGGTGGCGAAGTCGAATGAAACGATCGTGTGAACCGAAAGTACCAGCGGAGTCGCCAGTGCCGACAGAATCATCACCATTTTTTCATAGTGGTGCCATGTTTTTGCGGAGCCAACCCAGCCGAGTGCGAGTACGCGATATGATATCGCTTTGACCTGCAGCAGAAATGCGCCTACCTTGCTGTTTGCCTTATAGCGGTCAAAACGGTCGCGCAACGTTGCAAAGTCGGGAATCAGGCCCATGTACCAGAAGATCAACGATACCGAAAAGTATGTTGAAATCGCGAAGAGGTCCCAAAGCAGAGGTGAGCGAAAGTTAGCCCAAAGTGGTCCGCGCTCGTTTGGATACGGAAACGCCCAGTAGACAAACCAGGGGCGACCAATGTGAATCAGCGGAAAGATCGCGGCTACGATAACCGCAAAAATCGTCATCGCTTCCGCTGCGCGGTTGATCGATGTGCGCCATTTCTGGCGGAACAGAAACAGAATCGCAGAAATAAGCGTACCGGCGTGGCCGATACCGACCCAAAAAACGAAGTTAACAATGAAGAAACCCCAGCCAACTGGATTATTGATCGCAAATATGCCAAGACCGACTACCCATGAGTACAGAATCGTGGCGATTCCCAAAACCGCAGCTGCGATCGAGACACCGAAAGCGCCCCACCACAACTTCGTCGGGAACGCCTCGATCGGGCGCATGACATCGTCATCCATCGCCGCGAACGGCTTGCCTATGTGGTAAATATTTTTTTCCGTTGCCATGATCGATCCTTATGCCTTTGCTTCAGGGCGGTTTTTCACGCGCACCATGTATTTTACTGACGGCTCTACGTTGACCTGTGCAAGAATCTTGTAGGTTCGCGGATTGTCGTTGGCTTTCTTAACCTGCGTATCCGCGCTGTTGATGTTGCCGAACGTGATGGCACCTGCGGCACACGATTGCTGGCATGCCGTCTGAATTTCGCCATCGCGTACTGCACGGTTCTCAACCTTCGCCAACTGGCGTTTCTCTGAAATACGCTGCTGGCAAAATGAGCATTTCTCGATTACACCGCGCGATCTGACAGTCACGTCAGGGTTCAGTGCATACTGTTGCGGGTCGCGCAGTTTGTCTTCCCAGTTTTCAAACCAGTTGAAGCGGCGCACCTTGTACGGGCAGTTGTTTGAGCAGTAGCGCGTACCGATGCAGCGGTTGTATGCCATGTAGTTGAGGCCGTCTGAACTGTGTCCAGTGGCCCCGACAGGGCAAACGTTTTCGCATGGCGCATTTTCGCAATGCTGGCACATGACGGGTTGAAAGAACACGTCAGGGTTGACCAGATCTGCATCGGCCTTTTCTGCCGCTTCGTTTTCGTAAATGTAGTAGCGGTCGATACGCAACCAGCTCATCTCACGGCCGCGGTTGATTTCTGACTTGCCTACCGCCGGAATGTTGTTTTCAGAGTAGCATGCCATCACGCAGGCTGAGCATCCCGTGCACTTGTTCAGGTCGATATTCAGGTTCCAGCGATAGCCTTCTTCGTAGTTGTGCTTTTCGTAGAGCCCTTTCGCCTTGCCGCCGAATGGCTTCTCTTCGTGCTCATGCATCAGCTCTGGCTTCTTTTCGCGCACAGCTTTTTCGAATGTTTTGAGGTCTACCTGGCGCGCAAGGCCGCGAATTACAGCGAATTCGTAGTGGCGCTGCGTAGACGCGAGCATATCGTACTTACCGATTTTCTCGAGTGTTACAGCAATACCCGTCGACCCGATTTGGCCCGCCGTGTAACTTTGCAGTGCATAGGCATTCTGGCCAACACCCGCGCCAACCTTACCGATTTGGCTCTGGCCGAAACCGATAGCGAGCGCGAGTGAGCCTCGGCGCATACCTGGCTGCACGAATGCCGGAACTTCAAATGATACCTTGCCTGCGTTGATACGCAGCAAGTCCTGAGTTTTTAGTTTGAGCGTTTTTGCATCAGCCGGGCTGATAAGCAGAACGTTGTCCCAGGTGATCTTCGTAACCGGGTCTGGTAGTTCATGACGAAACGAGATGTTTGCACCTGAACCGTCGCCAAGTCCGACGCTTTCAATCAGGTTCAGGCGGTAACCGACCTGCGCTTCGACCGGGGGTTTTACGTCTTTCAGCGCAGCAGAGCGAAAGGCGCGGGCAGCGCCTGCGCCTTGCGGCTCGAGCAGGGCAAAGCCCGATGAAAGTGTTGAGTTCCAAGCCTGTCCACGCGCATTGCCAGCATGGCTTTTCTTAACCTGCTCATACGCAGAAGCATTGTTGCCAGTCAGGCGGCCGTAAATCTCAAGTACCGGCATCGTTTCAAAAAGTGAACGAATTACCGGCTGAACGATACCATAGACGCCGTGCGCCGAGGCATCAGACCAGGCTTCGAGAAAATGGCTAACCGGCAAAACATGCGTTGCCTGAACACCCGAATCATTGAGGTGATCGCCGATAAAGATGACGTTCTTTACCGATTTAAGAGCTTCTGCAAATCCCGCTGCCACGGGCAGGTCGTATACCGGGTTACAACGATCAATGACCAGTGTTTCAACTTTGCCGGCTTTCATGTCTGCAATGAGCAGCTCGAGTTTCGCGGCTTCGCTGATTACCAGGTTCGCTTTGAGCGCACCTTTCGTCGAAACAGTCTTACCCTCGTTGCCAAGCAGAGCATTCAGCAAATTGACCGCAATCTGCAATTCGCCGGCGACGCTTGTGCGTGCGTTGACTCCGCCCCCGATGACGAGCGACCGGCCTTTATACTGCTTAAGATCCTCAGCAACTTCGATAATCTGCTTCTCTGCCAGACCCGTTACTTTGGCGACAACAGCAGGAGTGTAAGCCTGAACTGCGGCCCGTACGTTGCCATCGCCAGCGAGGGCTGAACCAGGTAGCAACAGGTTGGCAAGGCCAAGTGCAAACGTCGTGTGGGTTCCCGCTACGAGCGCAAGGCGCTGATCGGCATTACTGCCGGTCAGCGACATTGCTGATTCGGCAACCACGAGACGGTTCATCTTGCCGCCCGGATCGCGGCGTGTGGCGAATTGTTTCGTGTTTAGTTCAGATGACAGCCATGTACCGAGAAAATCGGCTTCGATGGCAAGTATGGCGTCTGCTTCGTCGAAACGGTGAGCTGGTATCGTCGCATTGCCGAAGCTCGCCCGGTTACCCGCAGCTATTTCGCTGAGCGTACCGGTTGCGTCGTAAACGACTGCTGCACCGAGGCGTGCGCGGGCTGATTCTTCAGCAGGAGAGAATGTCGGGCTGGCAATCACGCGCGCCTTACCCTTGATCGCCTGACCTGCTTCGGCGAGTATTTCTTCCCATTTGACGGCTTTGAATGAGGAGCCATCTTTTTTCAAGGGAGATTTGATGCGGTCTGGGTCGTATAGATCCCAAATAGAGGCGAATGTGTCAGATGTTGCAGCGCCTTTGAAAAGCGGATGATCCGCAAGGCCTTCAATCTTGATTGGCTTGCCTTCGCGGGTTTTTACAAGAATTGGCGTAATGCCGCGGGCAGATACGCGCGTGCTGGCAAAATAGCGAGCCTGGCCCGGCTGGTATTCCATCGGGCGGTCAACGTAAGGAACAATTTTTTCAACTGGTTCGCGGCAGGCCGCGAGCGTTGCCATCGAAATCGAGGCGCCCATAAAAGTCAAAAAGCTCTTACGGTCGAGATTCGCGTTCACGCCGCGTTCAATCATCTCTTCGATATTCGAAGGGAACTCGCTCTTGCCGTTCCAAAGCGCAAGCTCTTGCTGCGCTTCTTCAGGCGTTGCGCTCACTTCTTCGAATGAGCGAAAAACTTTTGTCTGGGCTGTTGTGTCGTTGGACATGACTTGTTCCTTCAAGGTTAACTCTCTTAGTAGTGGCAGGTGTTACAGTTAATGTTCACACCATGGTTCTTGTATTCAGCGTCGTTTCGGTAGTCTTTGTGGCAGTTCACGCAGAATCCCATGTTGAGCGATTGTACCTGCTCAACTACTTTCATGTTGGCAACATCGCCGTGGCACGGCGCACACGCCGTTTTCGTGGGCTGGCCGTCTTTTAGCAGCTGTTTCACGTGGGGGGCATGAGGAAATCGAACGTGGTCGGGTAGGTTGTGGATGCGCACCCATTCGAGAGGAATCTTTTTTTCGTAGAATTTCTTCAGCTTTTCAACGCCTGGTTTGCCATAACCGACAGAAACGTGACAGTTCATGCACGTGTTCATGCTCGGCACACCGGCTTTTTTACCTGTGGTGACCCCGGTGTGGCAATACTGGCAATCGATGCCGTATTCACCCGCGTGTTTTGCGTGGCTGTAAGCTATCGGTTGTTCAGGCGCGTAGCCTACGCGCGCAGGGGGAGCCCAGATGATCCACGCCGCAAATGCGACGAGAACGACGGGAGTGCCGTATTTTAAAGCTTTGAAGAGTCTTGGATCCATCCGGGGTTACTCCTGAGGTAATTGTGAGCGAGGATTTAGTTTTTGTTACCGAGTTTGCGCACGTGCTCAGCTACGGCTTTGATCTCGTCATCTGTCAGTACGCCTTTGTAAGGCGCCATGCCGCTGCCTGCAATACCAGTGCTGATTGAATTCACGACAGAAGCCAGGTCTGTACCGTTTTTCCATTTTGCATCTGCAAAGTTGCGTGGTTTTGGTTTCAGAGCTGCACCGACGGGGCCATCGCCTTTACCTTGTGCACCGTGGCAGGTGACGCAACCTTTTTCGTTGTAGAGCGTCTCGCCCGAGACGGCTGCAGTTGCGGCGGGCGCCGCTTCAGCTTCGGGTTTTTTTCCGCAGGCAATGAAGGTAAGGCCCGCTATAATGAGGATAATTGATTTTTTCATGGGTTTCTCCTTAGTGAAAATTTGCGTTTCACCAGTAGGCTCAAGTTTGCTTTTGAAATAGCGCGTCGATTTTTTTTTGACAATTTGCTGACAATGGTTCTCATTTGGCAGAATTGTCATATTTGCAATGCTGCGCGCGGTTAGGTCTCTTCGTGAAGTTTGGCTGTGCAGTGTGTTTCTTTATCCATTTTATCCCTTCGGGATAAAATGGATAAAGAAAATAAAAAGGAAAAGAATCCGTGGGAACACACGATTGCGTTGCCACAGACTGCCTACCCAATGCGCGCCGATCTCGCGAAGCGCGAAAACGACATTCTGGCGCTGTGGAAGAAAGAAGACCTCTTTAAGAGCATTGACGCTAAACGCAAGGCGGCAAGCGCTCCCTTATTCTTGTTGCACGACGGCCCACCGTACGCCAACGGTGAATTCCATACCGGCCACGGCCTGAACAAGGTTCTCAAAGATATCTTCAATAAATACAACCTGCTACGCGGCAAGCGTGTGCCATATGTCCCGGGCTGGGATTGCCACGGCCTGCCCATAGAACTCGCGGCGATCAAAAAACTCGCCAACAAGAAAGATGGTTCTGACAAAGACCCAATCCGCATTCGCAAGGCATGCCGCGAATATGCGGCAGAATACATCAAGATTCAGGCAGAAGACCAGACACGGTTCGGTGTGTTCTGGGATGATAGTGACCCATGGATGGGTCAGAGTTCGCCGAGCCAAGGAGGGCGAAAGGCGAACCAGGATGCCACGGAAACAGTAACTCATGAATCCGACAAATACTATGCGACGATGAGCCCCAAATATGAGGCCTCGATTCTGAAAGCCTTCCGTGACCTGTTTCTCAAAGACCTGATCTATAAAGGAAAGAAGCCTGTTTATTGGGACGCCACCACTGCCTCAGCGCACGCCGAAGCAGAGATTGAGTACCAGGAACATGAGTCGCCTTCTGTTTACGTCAAATTCCCTGTCGAAGGCGAAAAAGACAAATTCGTTGTAATCTGGACGACCACCCCATGGACACTGCCCGCGAACCTCGGCGTCAGCTTTGGCGAAAAAATCCCGTATGAAGTTGTCGAAACCGAGCAGGGCAGCCTTGTGCTTGCAGTCGAACTCGCACCCAAGGTGCTCGAGGTCGCTGGCCTTACTGCAAAATCACGGAAGGCCATCTCGATCGACGAGATCAAGGCTCTAAACGTCCGCCATCCTTTTATCGATCGTGAGTCAAAGGTACTCTTCGGCGACCACGTAACCGTCGAAGCCGGTACAGGCATCGTGCACACGGCCCCGGGCCATGGGCAGGATGACTATGTCGTCGGCCTCAAATATGGCCTCGATGTGCTATCACCCGTCGACCACCGCGGCCGCTACACGAAAGAATTTGCCGAGATGGAAGGCAAGTCTGTGTTCGAGGCCAATCCGCTGATCATTGAAAAGCTCAAAGGTCTGGGATTGCTCTTGCATGGTTCTACCTTCAAACACCAGTACCCGCACTCATGGCGCTCGCACAAGCCGCTGATCATGCGCGCGACGCCGCAGTGGTTTCTCAAAATCGACCCGCTGCGCGAGCTCGCGCTCGAAGAAATCAAGAAGGTTGAATGGATTCCCGAATGGGGCGAAAGCCGTTTTACTGCGGCAGTTAAAACCCGGCCCGACTGGTGCCTCTCGCGCCAACGCTACTGGGGTGTGCCGATTCCGGCATTCCAGTGCAAAGACTGCGGCCATGTGCACCTCGATGAAGCCACGCTGAATCACGTTATTGAACGTGTCGAAAAGAGTGGAGTCGAAGTCTGGTATGAAGAAACAGCGGCGAATCTTTTGCCCGCAGGCACGAAGTGCGGCGAATGCGGTTCTGCCAACCTCGAAAAAGAAAGCGACATTCTCGACGTCTGGTTTGACAGCGGGGTGAGCTGGTACGCAGTCCTTAAACAGAATCCAGATTTGGGTTACCCGGCGGATGTATACCTTGAAGGTTCGGACCAGCACCGTGGCTGGTTTCAATCTTCCCTGTGGCCGGCACTGGCGCTCACGGGCAAAGCGCCGTTCAAAAAGGTCGTGACGCACGGCTATATTCTCGACCAGCAGGGCAGGGCGATGTCGAAGTCGCTCGGCAACGGCATGAGCCCGCGCGCCGACATCATCAACAAGTTCGGCGCCGATATTCTGCGGCTCTGGGTGAGCTCAGAAGACTACCGCACCGACAACAAGATCGGCCCCGAGATGATGACGCAGCTGGGCGATGCATACCGCAAGATTCGCAATACGCTGCGCTACCTGCTCGGCAACACCGCCGATGGTAAACAATCTGGGCAGCTCACCGATGGGGCCATCACGCAGAAGTTGGATTTATGGGTGCTAGCCGAGGCCAACGACCTGGTGCTGAAGGTCACCGAGGCTTATGACAAATCAGAATTCCACCAGGTGTATCACCGCGTGCTGCAATTCTGCACGGTGACGCTGTCAAACCTGTACCTCGATATGGTCCGAGACTCATTGTACTGCGACGCCGACCCCAGGGCGACGAAACCGCAAAATGCCGAAGCGGATGCACGCCGCAATTCGACCGTGCGTACCCTACAGATTCTGGCCGAGACGCTCGTCACGCTGCTCGCGCCCGTCCTGAGTTTTACTGCCGAAGAAACGCAACGTGTTTACAATCCTAATCAAAGCGTATTTGAAAATGCTTGGCCTGACCTGTCACGTTTCGACAACGCAATGCTGCTCAAAGAGTTCGAAGAGCTGCGCAAGATTCGGGACGAAGTTAATACCGCCGTCGAACCGCTGCGCAAGGCGGGCGAGGTGGGTTCTGACGTCGAAGTTGAGGTCGATCTGCCGCATGAGGTCAGCGACGTGCAGACGCTGACACGCTTTCTGGGCTTGTCGAGTGTGACCACTGGCTCGGCGACAATCAAGGTGCGCAAATCAGCCAAACCCAAATGCCCGCGCTGCTGGCTGCACCGCGACCTGACCGCCAGCGGTCTCTGCGAGCGCTGCGATGCGGTGGTGGTCTCGTAGCGCCACAAGATTTTGTGGCGCTACGATAATAATTGACAATTTGACCAATATGACCTAAATTGCGACGATGGCAACTTCAACCGCGGCAGTCTCTGAATTTAAGGCGCACCTGAGTGAATATCTGCGCCACGTACAGAATGGCGACGAGATCACTATTCTCGATCATAAGAGGCCGATCGCGCGAGTGGTACCCATTGTTGACCCATCTGTCAGACCGAAACTCGAAGTTATACCAGCCAAAAAAAAGAAATTCAGGGATATACGCCCCAAAGGAGTCAAACTGGATTTTGACCCAGCTCAATATGTGATTGAGGATCGTGAAGATCGCCTTTATTGATGCCTCCGCAGCCATCCGGTGGATTCTGGGCGCAACAGATTCTTTTCGCGAATTCGGAACCTGGAAAAGAGCCGGCGGGAGCGTACTTTTTGAAGTTGAATGCCGTCGGGCATTTCTGCGCATGCTCTACGACAGAAGACTTACCGATAGCCAGTATGTCGCAGCGATCAGCCAGCTCGAAGATCTCATGCAGACCATAGATGCGATTCCTCTTTCGAGACATATACTCGAACGCGCACAGGCTGAGTTCATATATCCCATTAAAACGCTGGACGCCATTCATGTGACGACGGCACATTTTTGGCAGCAAGATCTGGGCGACACAGTTACGCTCGTTTCGCACGACGATCGCATGAACCTCATCGCCAAATCCCTCGGACTCAAAACACTGGAATCAAAATGAACGAAAACAAACCCAAACAAAAAGTTTTTATCACCACCCCCATCTATTATGTGAACGCCCGACCGCACATCGGCCACGCGTACACGACGATTGCCTGTGACACCTGGGCCAGGTACCAGCGTCTCGCAGGCCGAGAGGTATTTTTCTTAACCGGCACCGACGAGCACGGCGACAAAATCGTGAAAGCGGCTGCCGCAGAGGGTAAAACGACCGAGGCCTATTGCGACGAAATTTCGGGTGCTTTCAAAGACACCTGGCAAAAGCTGGGGTTAACCCCCGACGATTTTATTCGCACGACAGATCCGCGGCACAAGGCGGTGGTGCAGCAGATTCTGCAGAAGATCTATGACGCGGGAGACATCTATGCCGGCGAATATTCGGGTAAATACTGCTTTGGCTGCGAGCGTTACCTGACCGACAAAGAACTCAACGACAAGGGCGAATGCGAGACGCACCTGACGGTGCCGCAGGTCATTTCTGAGAAGAACTACTTCTTTCGCATGCAGAAGTACCTGCCGATCTGGAAGACGCAGCTTCAACAAAACCGCTCTCAGGTTCAACCTGAGGGCTATTGTAATGAAGTTCTGGGCACTATAGATGAACTTATCAAGAATGGTGAGGATCTCTCCATTTCACGGCCCAAGACACGTTTGCAGTGGGGCATCGAGATTCCCTTCGACAAAGATTATGTCACTTACGTGTGGTTTGATGCTCTTATTAACTACATAACGGCGGCGGGGTACCCCTCTGATTCCTTCAACGACTGGTGGACTGCCTCGCACCACATGATTGCCAAAGACATTGTCAAACCGCACGGCGTCTACTGGCCGACGATGCTGCTTGCGGCCGGCCTGCCGGTCTATAAGCGCCTGTCGGTGCACGGCTACTGGCTGGGTTTCGCCGACCAGAAGATGTCGAAGAGCCTCGGCAATGCGAAAGATCCGGTGGCGCTTGCCGAGAAGATCGGCAACGACGCGTTGCGCTTCTTTCTGATGCGCGAAATGCACTTTGGTTCAGACGCGCGCTTCACTGAAGAGGTGATGGTCAACCGCCTGAACGCTAACCTCGCGAACGATCTCGGCAACCTCGTTCAGCGCACGCTGTCGATGCTCAAAAAATACGAGTGCGGCCCGAACCCCGACAGCGCACCGCATGGGAGTGCAGCAGCGATCGATGCATCGCTTAAAGCCATGAAGGTAGATTACATCAAATACTTTGAAAATTTCGAATTCCACAATGCAATCGAATCGGTGTTTCTGGTGATTCGCAGCCTGAACAAAGTCGTCGACGACTACAAACCGTGGTCGCTCGCAAAAGACAATATGGCGGAGTGTGCGCTGCTCTTGAACACGTTATTCCGTGCGATCAGTGTGGTGCTCATCTATCTGAAACCGGTTCTACCTGAAAAGACAGAGGCGCTGTTGCCGCTCTTGGGTGTGACAACGGAACAGAGCTTCCCGGAAACTTTGGCGGAAGTGCAATTTCCAGAACAGAAGCTCGACACTTGGCCGATGTTGTTTCAGCGGATGGAGCAAGGTTAGCTATGGGCTTAAGCCCATAGCTAACTGATCCGAATTCTTCGTATTGTATTGCTAGCTGCAGAATTTCTTCAAGCTACGGGCTTAAGCCCGTAGCTTGAAATTTACTCCGCAGCAGGCGTCTGCAACTGCACGTAGTTCTGCAGGCCCATACGCTCAATCAGGCCCAGCTGCGTCTCGAGAAAGTCCACATGGCCTTCTTCAGAGGCGAGAATATCGGCAAAGACCGAGCGTGTCACATAGTCGTTAACAGTCTCGCAATAAGAGACTGCAGCCTTGAGTTGCGGCAGTACATCAAGTTCAAGCGCTAGATCCGCCTTGAGAATTTCTTCGACTGTTTCGCCGATGCGAAGTCGGCCCAGATCTTGCAGGTTCGGTAGGCCTTCGAGAAACAGAATGCGTTCAATAATCTTGTCGGCATGTTTCATTTCGTCTATCGATTCTTTGTGCTCGTAAGAGGCTAGTTTCTCCATGCCCCAGTTTTTGAGGATTTTTGCGTGCAGGAAGTATTGGTTGATTGCGGTCAACTCGTTCTTTAGATGTGAGTTCAGTAACTCAATGACCTTTTTGTCGCCTTTCATGAGACGATATTCCGTATCCAGATCGCCCTGACGAGAAAATTCCACCTTTTTCTGTCCTGATTGCCGGTATTCCCTGCAGGATGCAACTATCCGGAAAAAACGTGTCAAAGAAACGACATAACTCCACGATACTCATAATGTGGAGTACATAGCTTTCTTATTCCTCGGTATCGGGGTACTGTTGGTGCTGGCCGGGGTAATGCTGCAGATGAATGAGAAGCAGGCGGGTCGGCTGTCGCCGCTCGAAGCCTATTCGCGCCCGACAGAGGCACCGTTAGCTGCTGAACGCCTGTCGGCGCTGCGCACCAGCACTCCGACGGCAACGGTACCGCCCGTAATCGCCCCCACGCAGGCAGAAGCACAACAGAGCAGCGTGCCGGGTCCCTTTCAATTTGTTCAAGACACCCCACGCCAGCCGCCTGCTGCTGCAGCGCCTTCTGTCGCTGTCAGCGTGGGCAAGGCTAACCCCCGGCTATTTGAAAAATTTGCCTATTTATATCTCGATTCAAGCCAGCGCAATATTTACGATGGCACAGGCTCACTCGCTGCATTTGACCTGAGTGAAGTCAATGGTATTCGACGCTTCGGACGGGGCGTGTTTGCTTATGACGGCTTTGGCTTTTATTTCGACCACGCCAGCGGGCAGGAGCGCTTTCCCCTTCAGAATCTGAAAACTCTGGGGTTTTATCCTAATTGCATTGCGCTAACGTTTCGCACGAATCAGCCCGTTGCTTTACTGTTCATGGAAGAAACAGAAAGCATCCGTAAGGTTCTTGAGACGTTTCGAACCGAGGTTGGTTAGAAGGTACCCCTTGCGGGTATCGCAAGTGACGCATGCGATCGTATGATTTCAGCACCCACAACAAGACTGTAAAGCGCGACAAGAGCCGCTACTTCAGCTATGCGTTCATTGTTCTGCTGTTTGCAGCGCTGGCAGCGTTTGTCTACTATGTGCTTCTCAATTCGCCGCGAATTCTCTATTACTTTCGTGAGAACAAATATTCAGAAATCGAACGTTTGCACAATAAGGCGATCGAGACTCTGCCGGCCACATTCAAACCGGGTACGGACGTTCTGACGCAGGGCGATGTGTCTGATTTTCTCGATCTTTCCCGGTCGCTGCAGAAAGACCATCGGGAAGATCCGATACTGCATTTTCATGAAGCGACGCTGCTCGATGAAATAATACGCCGGCAGGTAGCAGAGCACGGAGACGCCTTACTGGCATTGCTGTTTCGGGAATTCATTGGCAGACCGCAGTTTCCGTCTGAATTCGACCGGGAGCTGTGGCAACGTGCGCTGTTGACAGGCCGCAGAGCGCGGGCGCTCGGTTTGCCCGAGGTGCTGACGCAGAAACTGGCAGAGGCCGAGGTGGATGTATACCTGGTCGGCGGCAAACCCTGGTGGGAAAGCGCGCAGCAGCTGGTGCCGCCGATGTCTGCGGCCAAAAAGCTGCCGTCCTGGCACGTGATGCAGGCAGGCCTTACGCGCGAGACCCCTGACTTTGAACTGATCAAAACGGCGTATGGGGCAAGTCTTGCGGCATTTGCCAAAGGCGTCTATTACACCCGTTCTGGAAACTCTCCGCTGGGTATTTCAAGCTTTCGCGATCTGGCTAAAAACCAGGCAGACGCGTTTGCGCGCGATCACGCGCTTTATGCACTGGCGCATTTGAGCGCGCGCGACAAACGTATTCGCGACCAACTGTCATACCTGAAACAGATCCGCTTTGTCGAATTTGCGCCGCGGTACCCGCATTTTGTGCCTGAGTATAACTACCTCTTGAGATTTCTTGGCTCTGCCTCAGAAGCCGACCAGATGATGAAGGCATGGGAAGAGCTGAAAGCTGCGCCGACTGAAAAACCCTGAATTATTTTGACCAATATCGCGGGGAGGGCTATGCCACGCAAATTCAGTTGACCGAGGCCGCGCCACCTGCCGTTTGGGGGTATGGATATTTTTGCGAATCCCTACCTGAACATACTGTTCAATGGTCTCATCAGCGGCGGGGCTTTTCTGTGTTTCGTGCTCGGATTTGCGACGCTCGCGCTGAAATATCCAAGACGATCGGTGCAATACCTTACATTGCTCTGTTTTGTCATGGGCATCACGCAGCTCTACGCCTGGTTTAACCTGAATACAATCTTCTACAAACCTGCATGGTTGAACTACATTTTTGTCGGCCTGAATTTTCTGATTGGTCCCGGGGTTTATTTTTTCTATAAGGCAACCGGCGACGAGAATTACGTAGCCGATAAGCGCTCTAAACTCGCATTTCTGCCGGGCGTACTCGTTACGTTTTTGATACCTCTGGTGAATCTGGTCGCACCCGAGGCTATGCCGCGTGACCCCCGCCAGTTCTTCTATACGGGGGCGCCGAGTTTTATCGACGTCATTTTCAGCATCGCAATGGTGCACAATGCCGCTTATTATGTTAAGTTGTTTCTGGTGACCCGGCCGGTGTTGCAGGCAAATACGGGCATGCAGAAAAACGGCGGATTAACCGCGTTTCTGATGTTTTTCGGCATCATCACCTTTATCAACCTATATGGTTTAGTCGCCTATGCAACGCGCGATATTCGCCATTTTTATGCTGATTCGTGTATTATCACACTCCTCATCGTTTCCTTCTTGATTTTTTCACTACGATACCCACAGTATTTTTTGCGCGTGAAACCTGAAGTGTAAATACTCGGCTGCCGGCACGGCCGCTATTTTTTCAGAAGTTCATACCGAGGCCGAGTCGCATGGTGCGCGCGATGCCCTGTTCGACAGGGTCGCGAAACGCAGTGCCTTCGAGCGGATATTCAGTGAGTTCGGTGCGCGAATTGACCAGATTGTAGATGTCAAGAAATGCCCAGGCCGGATTGCCGGCGAACATGGTATCGTAACGCAACCTTAAATCCCAGGCGAGGGAGTAGGTGTAGCGCCCCACGCCGGTGAGTCCGCCGCCGCGTTCTTCGAAAGGCGCGAGTATCGGGCCCTGCGAGAGGCCGGTTACGAGCCGGTAACCCGCAAGCGCCTCGCCGTCGCGGTAGCGCAGCACATTGGTGACTGCGAAGGCTTTCGCGAAGCGACGGCCAAATTGTATTTTGCCAATATAACCCCGGTCATTGTCGAGCCGGCCGAAACGGTTCTCGCGAAAATTTGGGTCAGACGTCGATTCGTTATATGCGCCGACATCGTTGTAGAATGCGCCCATTCCCTGCGGTGCATACCCTGCGCCGTAGTAGCCGCCGACCGAGGCACGAAAGATCCAGTCGCTGCGTTTGTCGCTTTGCGCCAGAGTGATTTCAGCGTGCGCATAATAGGCGTCTTTTTCAGCGTTACGGAGTTCATAAATTTCATTGCCCGATGCCGACTTGTCGTAGACGGGCACCGTGCCACCTGCCGAACTTGCAGCGAAGGCCGGTGACGTGCCATCGGCGTAGCGAACTTCAAACAGTTTGCGGTACATACGCCCGTTGAAATTGAATTCGAGTAACCAGCCTTTCCAGCCGCCATAACCAAACGAGAGATTCAATTCTTCTTTTTGCGGGGCTTCGAGGCCATTGGCACCTTTGCGGTAGTTGCCGCCAGTGCGCGATGCGCCACTGAGTTCACCAGATTCTGCCAGCCCGTTACCGTTCGTGTCAGACCAATTGTAGCGGGTGCCGCTGAGGCCGTCGCGGTTAAGGTAAGAGACTTCTTGCAGTGTAAAACCCAGCGTGTCGTGTTGCAATCCGCCTGAAAAAAAATAGCCCGAACTACCGAGCCATGTCTTACCCGAGAGCAGAGCCGCGGGGTGAACAAACCCCAGCTTTGACCCTGCATCAGTGAAACCCCAGTCGACATGCGCGTTGGCGCTTGCAACAAATTCGCTCTGTGCCCGGCGTTTGACCGCGCGCACAAACGGTTGCCAGCGCATCAGGTAGTTTGCTTCGGCAGACGCGGATTCATACTGTGTGACAGCCAGAGGCGCGTCATAGAGGCTTTCGCTGAGTCGGTTCGACGGCGCTGTGGTCTTGCGGTATTCAAATTCCATACGCGAGTTGATACCGTATTCGAGGTCGTACGTTTCGCCGGGGTTTTTCTTGAAACCCGAGGCGTCGAAGAACATCGTGTGCGTTTTACCGGGCAGAATTGCCGGTGCCTGTATGAGAGAATCGACTGCCGAGCGCTGCAGTGCACCCGAATTCAGTTGCATAACACGGCTCGCATAACCGAGCGCCAGCGTGCCTTCTGCTTTTGCGGTGGCAAAACGGTAGTTGACGAGGCCAGAGAGTTGGTCGCTCTTTAAAGTCTGCGATTCTGCAAACCAGTATTCGGCGCCGAGATTGCTGCGGCCCCGATATTGCAGCGACGCATGCAGCTGGTCGCCCGCCGAATACCCGGGGGAAAATGCTCCGATCAGCGTGAACTCCCCGGCGGTCTCGGGTGATGCCAGGTTGTTGAAATGGCGGCTCTTGCGGTAACCGTCGGCGTAGAGCGTCGCCGGCGTGTTTCCGGGCGTTTTGAACGCGTATGTTGCCCGGCCTTCAAAACTGCCGGCTTCGTAACCGCGGGCTTTTTCCGGAGCGCCCCAATCGCTTGCAGGCTCGCGGTCGGCAACGGCACGCGGAATTACTGCAAAGCCCCCGATCTGCACGGGGACGCCTATGGCAACTTCAGATGCGACCTCGGCCGCTGCGAGTGGCTGCATATGAATACCGTTTTTCTGCGTCGAAGACACAGCGTACTTCTCGGCGCTGACCGCAGAGAGCGTTTGTAGCGGCAAATAGAGCAGCGGCTCACCGGGATTCGATGGGTTTGAAATATCCGCGCCGCCGAAGTACCAGCGCTGCCATTTATACGATTCGCCGAGCATCGAGACCTGTACGTTCTCGGGCCGCGAAAAACCGCCCGTGTCGGTGTTGGCCATGACTGCGGGTTGATAAAAGAATTCAAGCAGCGAAGCGACGTGGCCACCGTTCGGCATCAGGGCGATTTCGTCTTTGGTCATCTTCCAGTTCGATGCGGGTAGTGGGGCAGACTCGTCTGATTCGCTGTTCGCACCTGCTACGTTTGTTTTGCCTTCTGTCGGCGGTGCGGCCTGGCCAACGAGCGGCGAAAGCAGCAAAGTTGCTGGTGCCATGACGCGCAGTAGTAAAGGATTAAGAAACTTCATCGACAAGGTGCTCATGAGGATGTTCCTGTAGTCAGGTTATTTTGCTGGAATGTCTGCCAGATCGAATGGTCAATCGAGAGCATATCAGAACGGTACTGCTCGAATTTTTCGAAATTCTGCATCTGCTGAGCGTGAATGATCAACATCGCGAGCAATTGAAGCAAGCGGGGTTCGAATGCCTTTTTGTGCACGCGCGCCGCCGCATATTCATTATGCAGTTTGCGGTATTCCGCTTCGATCGCGCGCGCCTCGTCGATCTTGAGCTTTCGGCGGTGTTTGTAGACTCCATTGACCTCGAGCAGAAGTGCATAGATGCGATCTCGCACACCCTCACCGTACTCTTCGTCATGCACAAGCTTATAGAGTTCCTGAAAAATGCCGCCTGGCAGAAACTCCGGGTATTCTGATACGACTTCGGGGCGCAGGTAAAGCGCGTCGCGGTAGTGTTCAAAAAAACCAGTCTCGTTGCCGCTGATATTCGCTGCGTGCGCTGAGAGATAATGCGCAGCCGCCTGGCCCGGATGGTTCGCGAGCATAAAGGCCAATACCTCGCGCGCTGAAGTGTGGTTGCCAATCATCAGCAGCGAATACGCAAGCTGCAGCATGTCTTTCGGGTTGAGCTGATAGTTCTTCTGACCGGCAAAATCGCGCGCAAAATTGTCGGCAATCTGCGCGTGGCAGAGCATAATCGCCGCGCGGCGCACGAGCGCTGCGTACGGGTTCTGCATCAGAAAATGCAATACTTCTTCAAAAGCTTTTGCCCGGTCAATTCCCGGGGGGAGCGCCGCCAACCTCTCTTGCCGGTGCGCCAGATACCGGGAGATTTCATAGGCTTCTTCTGCTTCGGATTTTTCCGCTGTCGGCTCGCGGCTTGTCATCGCGGGAAGTTCTTTCAGCCAAGTCTCAGCAAGCCCCGCAGCACGGGGAAAATTACCGCCGAGAATCTCGTCTGCTATCGCCTGCGCATAGCTTGCATCCACCGTTGGGCAGGCTCTATATTAAGGGAGGGCCGTAAACTGTTGTCACAGTTTCATTTGCCTGAAATTTCCAATGGCAGTAGGTTAAATATCGCGCCAGCAGCTTGTCGTTCGCAGCCTTCAGAGGTATACCAATCGGCAATGCCGCATTAAAAACGGTATAAACGCTGAGCGCCTCTCGCCGCTTTCCCAGCCGACAAACCCTACATATTCACGCGCGCGGGTCAGTGCCACGTAGAGCAGGCGCACCTCTTCGTCGAAGCCGTTGTCGCGGTGCGGCATGTTGTGCTCGGTGATACCAAAAACGATCACGTTGTCAAATTCCAGGCCCTTACTTTTGTGGATCGTCAAGACCTGCATGCCTGCCGGCAGGTTTTGTTCGAGCATGTGGCGCTGGGCGTTGGTGCGCACGAGAATCGTGACGGGACCTGCAAGCACCTTTGGTTTTATCTTTGGAATCACCCGAAGAAAACGCGACCAGACATCCGCCGTGTTTTCCGATTCGGCGAAAAAGAAATATGGCTTGGATATGCGCTTGCGCGTCGCTTTGAGTTTCTTTGGGACATATGAAGATGACAGGCGAATTGCCCGATTGCCCAATGCAACTATGTCGTGTGAACTGCGGTAGTTGTGCAGAAGAAAGACACGCTCTGATTTGGGAAAAGTCTGCGTAAAATTCTGCGTGAGCGTTACGTCGGCGCCGCGAAAGGCGTAGATACTTTGCCAGTCATCACCCACAACAAAAAATTTCTTCGCCGCGAGCGACTTTATGAATGCCACCTGGTCGGGTGAGGTGTCCTGGAATTCGTCGACGAATACCGCGTCAAAAGGTGGCGCGGTGTGCGCAATCGCTGACGCACGCCCGATCATTGTATCAAAGTCCAGTGCTTTGGCTTCGGCAAGATAATGCGAGTAGTATTCGCTCCACAGAGCCACATCTTCGCCAGACAGAAATTCGTGCCGCGAAAGTACCCGATCAGGCACGTGGGAATATTGTGCGTGCCTCGACCGAATCCAGTCTGCCCGCAATTTTGCGCTATCTTTAAGAATGCTGAAACGCTCGCCTCGCTCACGCAGCAGCTTGAATGCCAATGCATGTATTGTGCCGCAAAAACCGGGTGCGACGTCTCTGGCCGCGAGACGCTCTTTCAGCTCATGCGCAGCGCGACGGGAAAACGTGAGGATTACGATGCGTGCAGCCGCAATGCCGCTGCGCTCTGCCTCTTGCACCGCCGCAATGAGCGTTGACGTCTTGCCGCTGCCCGCGCCCGCGATGACCTGCAACGCCGACTTATTGGATGCCCAGAGCCTTGTGGCAGCATCGCGCTGCTGTTCATTCAGGTTGGTTGAATCTGCGGGCTTGACCATTGTAGTTCAGGCACGCGACACTTCCAGAAACTCAATCACGTGTTCGGCGATGTTGACGCCACTGGCAGCTTCGATACCTTCAAGACCCGGTGACGCGTTAACCTCGAGAATCATCGGGCCGCGCTTCGATTCGATGAGGTCGACGCCTGCGAAAGTAAGTCCGAGAATGCGTGCTGCGAGTTTCACCGTGCGCGTAGCTTCAATGGAGAGCTCAACTTTTTCAGAAACAGCGCCGCGGTGAATATTCGAGCGAAAATCGTATCCGGTCGCCTGCCGGCGCATCGCAGCGATCAGATTGCCGTTCAATATGATCGCGCGAATGTCAGAGCCCTGCGCTTCGGCGATGAACTCCTGAACTATCACCTGTAGCCCCTGGTCGAGCAGCACCTCAATGAAGCTGCGGCCCGCTGTCTTTGAATCTGCGATCATTACCCCGGTGCCTTGCGACCCCGTAGGCAGTTTCAGAATATATGGTGGATCTCCGATCTTTTCGAAAGCATTGTCGATATGCAGCGGATCATCAATAATCACACTGCGCGGTACGGCGATCTTGTTCTGCGCGAGTATCTGCATCGTCACAAATTTATCGCGGCAGCGCATCATCGGCAGGCTGCCGTTCAGCGATTTGCCTTGCATCATCTCGTAGTGGCGAATGATCGCCAGTGTGTGCTCTGGTTTTTTCTGCCCGAGACGCGGAATAATACAATCGGGCGTCTCTATCTTCTGATCCTGATAATACAGTTCGAGAGCGTTGCGCTCAAGATATGCCGACATTTGCATTGGCGGGTAAACGCGCATCTTATGCCCGCGTTTGTAACCCTCTTCAAAGAACCGCCGCGTCGAGTAGAGCGTGCGGGCATTTGACAGAATATGAATCGTCAAGGGATTCTTGTTCGGTTGCGAATGCAGCGCCACGCAGATACCAAAAAAAGAGGCTTACATTGCGAAAAGAGTTATTCAGGCTGTTGCGTCTGCAGATTTGAGCGCATGGCAAAAAAGACTGAATTTCCGGCCCCGTGGAACCTGCAGGGCAGCGGCGTAATGATTTTCTTTCCCGCGCATAAGAAAAATGTGCTGAACTCAGCTTTTCTGGGTGCTGAAGACCGTGAAAGTTTCAAAGGTGGCATGGGGGCGGTGATGCTCGTGCACTATGAATCGGCCGATTGCGGACCTTACGATGAACTGCTATATATTCCTGGGTTTTTTGAACACAACAACAAGACATATATGCGCATTACAAAAATATTCGTCTCGTCGCAGGCTTCCGTCGAATGGGGCCGGCGAAATTGGGCAATACCTAAAGAACTGGCTGATTTCGAATGGCGCCAGGGCAAAAAGGAGTGGCACATCGAGGTACGGCAACCCAAGACCGGTAATAGCATTTATTCAGTTTCGCTATCGCCGCGCTTCTTTTCGTTCCCGATAGCGACCTCTCTGATACCCTGGTCGCTTCTGCAAAAGCAAGAGCCCCAATATTCGCAAGGTGAAGAATTCTTTCTCGAAACAAAACTCGACGGCAAAGGTACGGCGCGCATCTGCTTTATCGATAGGGTTGAGGGGTCGAAAGATTTTCCCGACTACCACGAGATGTCGCACGGCCCTCGAATCGCCGTCGCGATTGACCCGTTTAAGATGACATTCCCGGTATCGACGAAGATCCGCTAATTCTACCGGGTTATGCAACAGCGAATTCTCGGCATCGACATCGGCGCCACGAGTGTCAAATTTGCCGCGCTCGACGCAGAGAACAAGTTGTCAGCGCGCTTAGCCGTGCCGGTTGCAGCAGCATCGAACACAGAATTCATCGAACAGATCGCGGCGATTATCGCGAAGCCTGAATATGCCGATTGTGATCGTATCGGTATCGGTTCACCGGGGCCGCTCGATCTTGATACGGGTGTTGTGCTTGCTTCGGCGAACATGCCTGGCGTAAAGAATTGCGCGTTGGTGCAGCAGCTGAAAGAGAAATTCCCTCAGAAATCCATCCGCCTGGAAAACGATGCGAATGCAGCGACGCTCGGTGAACAATTTTTTGGCGCAGGCCAGGGGCTTGGTGATTTTGCGGTGATGACACTCGGCACGGGGGTTGGTGGTGGCTGCATCTTTGGCGGCAGATTGCAGCGTGGGTTTAAGGGAAATTTTTTTGAAGTCGGGCATGTGAACGTCGGCGGGATATTAGACCCGGACACACGGCTCTGTGGTTGTGGCTGCCGGGGCTGCCTTGAAGCGTACGCTTCGGCGACAGGAATTTCAGCCACGTACGCGCTTTTGGCGCATAGGCAGATGACGGCCGCAGAAATTGCCGCGCAGGCCTACGCGGGTGACATTAACGCAATTGAAGCCTATACGGTCGCCGGCCGGGCGCTGGGTTTTGCGGGTGCTGCAATTACGCAACTGATGAATATTACAGATTTCATTTTTACAGGCGGTGTTGCGGCCGCTGAAGGGTTGCTTAGGCCGGCACTGAACGCGGCGTACAAAGACCACACACTGGCGATCTTTCACGACCGATTCAGAGCCATCTTCACTGCAGGTGATGAGAATGCAGGTATTCTGGGAGCCGCGGCATTGTTTCTCGGCGAGCAATCGCGATGAGAAGGGGTTTTAATCCCAACTGGTTGCTGCTTCTTTATTTTGCCGGCATCGGAAGCGCTGTTGCTGCTCAGCCGAAGGCGATCAGCGACCGCCTGACCTGCACCGTGAATTTTTTTGAAGGACATTTTCAATTTCCGGCGGGCTACGACAAAAGCAAAGACCAATGGCTGATGGATGGAAAAATGCATGCCATTTTCAAGAAGCCACCACTCGCGTCGTATGTCTATTTTCGTAAAGTAGAAAGCTCTATCTGGCCGCTGGCCATTCTGAAGCCCGTGAGGCATGAATTTGCCTTTCTCAGGCGTTTTGAACTCACGTATCTTGAGGGCAGATTGACGAGCCTCGGCCAGACCGTGTACCGTTTTGAATATAAGGTCAATCATCTGCGCAGTGTCGAGTTCACACTCGACGCGCTCGAACCTGTGGCGTTGTTCATTCAGCACCAGACCACTTTCGATCATTTTTTGCATTTGACGTGCGTGGCAGATTAGCAGAAGAGCTGACCTGCGG
The DNA here is from genome assembly GCA_942492915.1 of uncultured Leptospiraceae bacterium. Classification (GTDB taxonomy): domain Bacteria; phylum Spirochaetota; class Leptospiria; order Turneriellales; family Turneriellaceae; genus Turneriella. The sequence goes on along the minus strand of OW818662.1, from coordinate 1,441,269 downwards.
GATCAGATTTTGAAAGCAAGCAGTCGCACAAACTCAGAAATACTTCAGTGGACCTTACCCCGTCTGATCGGGGCCGGTTATGGTCTGTTCTCGCGCAAGGCCGCAGACCCCCGCTGGCCTGAAATCTTTATCACTGCCTTTGTGCTGAAGAAGTATCGCGGCAAGAGTTCAGTTATGTTCATGCTCAAAAGCGGGTATCAGGGAATGCGCCGGCATGAGACAGCCAGCGGAGAGACCAAAGCGCTGATCGCGAAACTCGCCAGTTCAGAGCCAAAGCATCTTTTTCAGTTGTCAGGCATCTACACGGCGCTCAGCCGCGAGCGCGGGCCGGCGATTGCCACTGCGGCATTCGTTGAGATCGTGAAGATCGTGAATGAAAAGCGCAAGCGATCGAGCGCCTGGTGGCGCGTTCAAAGCGCTTCACCGGGTGCGGCCAATAGGCCGCGTGCACGGCGGTCGGTCAGGAAATCTTCGCGCCGTTAAGGCGCCTTAAAGTACGAATGAGGAGCTAAAAATATGCGAGCTATTGTTTTTCACCGAGCGGCAGACGCCGACACGTTACGCGTCGAAGAATGGCCAAAGCCAGAACCCAAAGACACCGAAATTCTTATTCAGGTCAAATCGTTCGGCCTGAACTTTGCAGATATCGTGGCGCGCAAGGGGCAGTACAATGATGCGCCAAAATTTCCGTTCGTGCCGGGTTATGAAGTTTCAGGAATCGTATCGGCCGTTGGCAAGGGCGTCAAAGCATTTCGCGCCGGTGATGAAGTGATTGCCTTCACCCTGTTTACTGGTTACGCCGAATACGCGGTAGCCGAAGAACGTGCGGCCGTCAAAAAGCCGGCATACTTAAATTTTGCCGATGCCGCATCGATACCTGTCAATTTCGCGACGGCGTATCATTCGCTATTTGAAACCGGCACTTTGCGCCCCGGCGCCAAAGTGCTCATTCATGCCGGCGCTGGCGGTGTCGGCCTCGCCGCAATTCAAATGGCAAAGAATCGTGGTTGCACGGTTTTCGCCACCGCCGGGTCGCAAAAGAAGCTCGACCTGCTGCAAGAATTTGGGGTGGATTTTCCGATCAACTACCAGCAGAGCGATTTCGAGCGTGAGATTAAGCGCATTGCCGGCCCGGCACCACTCGACGTTGTGCTCGATTCAGTCGGCGGTGCGTACTTTAAGAAAGACCTGAATCTACTCAAAGCCCACGGACGGGTGGTTGCCTACGGGGCAGCCGCTTTTTCGGAGCGCAATCTTTTTAAACTGCCGGCACTGATTCCGCAGGTGGTGAGCATGCTGACGCTATCCATGATCGATTTAATGCTGAACAGCAAGGGTTTTTATGGGGTGAATATGCTGCGGGTAGCCAAAGAGAACCCCGACTTACTGCAATACGAAATGCAACAGATTATGGAAATGTTCGCCGCAGAAAAAATTAAGGCCGTCGTCTCACGCCAGATGTCATGGCACCAGATTGGCGAAGCGCACACCCTGCTCGAAAGCAGGGCTTCAACCGGCAAAATAGTCTTAATGATTGATTGACGGCCAGTCAAATAGGCGATTCGTAACACACGCGAAGCGTAAGTTACGAATCGCGAAAAAGAGGAAGTCCGGTGAAAATCCGGCGCTGACCCGCAACCGTAAGGGTGCTTTCGCAGTCGCGAAAATATCCCAAGCCGGGAACTCTTGTCGCCAAGCCCCGAGGATACGGGCTCGGTGACGAAGCGCTTTTGAAAAATTTTTCTTTCAGAAGCCGGCGGGCTCTACAGCGCGCGCAGCGATGCCGCGTTGTGGCTGGTGTAAACCAGTCAGGAGCAGCAAATGAATTCAGTTTTCCCCTGGCGGATCTTTATTACAGGCACGGCGTGTTCTCTAATATTACATTGCGCGCAGCTTGAAAAAGAGAATCTCGCTGCTGGCAACGTGCAGACCACTGCAGTGACAGCAGGTACGGCCAAACCCGATGTCTACCTTGCCAATGAGATCGTCGACTCACCGGGCAGCACCGGCAGCGGATTCGCGAATGCGAATATGGCTGTGAACGGGGTGCGGGGCTCAGGCTCGACTGCAGGTGGGTTAGATGTGTATTCTCTGGAATACACAGGTGCGACGACGCACTTGGTTCTGGGTTGGACTGGCAAGAAAGTCACGAATACGGCTGGCGCAGATTTTATTGTTTATGAAAACGCATTCAACGTTTCGCCCGCACCCGGAAGATTCATGGAACCTGTGATAGTCGAGGTCAGCAATGACAACGTCAACTATTGTGGTTTTGCACCGGATTATGCGAATGTACCTGAAACCGCATATGCGAATGATCCGGCGGTGTGGCAGCGCTTTGCCGGCAAGGCTCCCGTCATTTATAATGTTGATGCGAGCCAAACGAACTTCACGGCGGTTGAACTCTTTACTGACGCCGACTCGAATAACCAGGGTGACCTTGGCGGCGGCGATATGTTCAACCTCGATGACCTCTCTGACAGCAATACCTGGAATACCGGGTGTGACACGACGCTTAGAAATGAACTCCGCGCGAATGGTTTTCGCTATCTGAGGCTGACCGCCGCCGCGCGCCGAAACAACCCTGACACGGGAGCTGCTTTCGTTCATGAGACTATTTCGACCGGCCCCGACATAGACGGTGTTGTTGCGCGTTCTGTTGAATAGATTTCGGCGGCGCTTGCCGCTTTCATTCTGTCTCGTGTCGGTGTCGGTGGCGCTGCAGGCGAACGCAGCCACCGAACTTGGTGAAGGTGGGGCTGAGACACGTCTGCGTAGACTGAAACCGATTCGTTTGATATCCGCCAGCGACGCGCGAGCGGCAGGCAGTTATCGGGAAATTCCTTTGGCACATGCGCCGGAAGCCGCGCTGTCTGAAAGAGCCTCTGACGTGCTGCAGAAACAGACGGGCGTTCAGGTAAATCGCTCGGGTGCACCCGGTACGCAAAGCATGCTCGCGATTCGTGGTTCAAGCCCTGATCAGGTGGAGTATTTTATCGAAGGTATGCCATTACCGCGACCGCTGGCGACGCCGCTCAATCTTGAGAATCTGCCGCTGCCACTGTTTGAATCGGTCGAAATATATCCTTCGTTTGTGCCCTCTCATTTACCTGGCACGAATCTCGGCGGGGCCTTGAATTTCAGGCTTTTGAAACCCGACGGCGACCGAACGCGTTACCTCACGCAGGTTACGGCAAATACGCTGCTCGGTAATTCCGTGGCGGCTGCCCGGCAGACGAGCAATTCGCTGCAATTTTTCCACTTCGAACAGAGCAGAAACCGCTACACATACAATAACAATAACGGGACACCGGAAAATACCAGCGACGATACGCGGCTATCACGCAAGAATGAAGATTTTACCCGCATCGGTTATACGGGATATAGCACGGCACAGCTGGACAAATGGCAGCTTTCAGCGCTCGCCGACGTAACGCACAGCGACAGGGGAATTCCCGGCGTGCAGAACCTGCTGACGCACAGTGCCCGCAAGACCGAAGATCGTTTCGCCGCTTCGGCGAAAGCACAGCGGCCTGTGACGGAACATACCAGCGCGCAATTTTTCGTTTCGACCGCGCTCGACAGATCGGTCATTAATGATCAGGATCGCGAAGTCATAGCCCGCGCCTCGCAGAGTTCTCTCTCGCCGCAGGTCATGGGGGGCGGTTCATATGCGTATCGAACATCGAGCGTCGACGCCGGGTTGCACACACGCGCGCGCTACCAGACGATCTCGATCGATTCTTCACAGATCGCTGATCGTCGTGAAATGCAGGCGGCGGCGAGCGGTGCATTTGATCGTGACCTGTTTCGTGTTGCCGTGCAGGTAAATGCGAGCGCAGACGAAGACCGGGCGGCGCAGAACGCGTTCTACGCTTCGCGCGAGAAGATATTTTCGGGGCAGGGGTATGGGGCGTCAGCCCTCTTTGCGCTGCGGCCGCTCGCCTTGTTCTCGGGCACAGATGCTGTGAGCATTGACCGAACCTCACTTGAAATCTACGCGCAGGCAACAACCGCGTACCGCTCCCCGACATTGTACGAGCGCTTTGGCGATGGGTTATTTGTCACGCCGACAGAATCGCTGCGCGCTGAACGCGCGATAACAAACGCCGCCGGCGTTCGCGGTGCGGTGAAGTGTCCCTTGGGCCTTGTCTGTTCGTGGCGCAGCGAGGCCTGGCTGACGGGAGCCAAAGATTTTATACTCTTCACGCAAAACTCTGCGCGCACGCTCATTGCTGTGAATGCCTCGAGCGCACAGATCAGGGGAATCGAGAATGAAGCGCAGCTCAATCTACCCGAACGGTTTCTGCTGAGCCTAAGGTATACCTATCTCGATGCACGGGATTATGGCAATATTCCGTATTATCAGGACAAAGTGCTGCCTTTCAGGCCCCGGCACCACGCCGTGGTCACGCTGACCTTACTTTTTGGCCGTATACGATCGATCACGGCTCTCGAATACCGCGGTGCGGTTTTTCGCGATCGCTACAACAGCTACGGCTATTTTCTGCCTTCAAAGGTTTTGCTCGATACCGGCCTTGACTATACTTTTGAAACGGGTGTGGCTTCGCATACGATAAACGTTACCCTCAAAAATTTGACAGATGATCGCGAGACAGATTTCATTGGTTATCCTGTTCCGGGGCGCTATATTCTCTGCAGATGGACGGTACAATTCTGATGCGGAGCTTTAAAGTCCTGATTCTCATCCTTGCGCTCGCGGCAATTCACTGTTCCGATCTTGAGCGTCCTCAGAAACCTGACGCGCCGGCAAGCGGCGTTATTCTTGTGGCAGGTTCAGATTTTTCCACAGGTTTTCTCAGCGCGATGGACCCGACGACGCGTAAAGTTTACCGTGACCTGCTGCCCATCTTTCAGGATTCGACGCTGCGTTACGATGCTTCGTCGCAGGCAACTTTTGTTCTGCAGCGCCTCGGGTCAGATTCGGTGATGCGCATCGATCATGTTACAGGATACCAGGTTCAGTACGAAGTATCACTCGGCACGGGCCTGAATCCTCAGGATCTTGCGCTGCTGCCAGGTAATCTTTTTGCTGTGTCATTTTTTAACGCCAATCGCATTGAGATTCGCAACCGCACAAACGGCGCGCTGGTGACGCAGATCGATCTTTCGCCGTACGCCGATGCAGACGGCTTTGCCGAGACCGGACATTTGCTCTACCATGCAGGCTTTCTGTACGCAGCGGTGCAACGGCTGAACCGCCGTGCGACTGACTCGCTCTGGCCACCTGAGGGTACAAGCTACCTGCTCAAAATTGATACCGGCACTTATGCAATTACCAGCACGCAGCTGACGCATTCCAACCCGCTCTCGCGTCTGCACTACAACGCTGCGCGCAATTCACTCATCTTTGCCGCTGCCGGTAGATTTGCCGCAAACTACCAGCTCGACGGTGCCTGCCTCGAGTTTTCAGTTGCGAGCGGTACGTTGCAAGCGCCGCTCATCAGCGAATCGCAGGCAGGTTATGAAATTGCGGATTGTGAGCTGCAGACAGATGGCAGCGGTATTTTCATCGGCTACGACGCGAATCTGAACAGCATCTTCGGCAGCTTTAGTCCTGTCGGGCAGAACGTGACGGGAATCACCGCGAGTTTGGGTCGCAACAACGGCGGTTATTTCGCCGGATTTCTGCTGCATTCAAGCGGCAAGGTCTACCTCGCCGATCGCAACATCTTCGCTCCCGGCCTGAGGATCTTCAGCGGTGCTGTCTTGTCAGAGCAGACCACGGCTACAGTCTATACCGGACTGCCGCCTGTGGCACTGGAAGAGGTCCCGTAAAACAAGTAAATTACGAATACTTAACGCCTAGCTTGCGGTAGATAAAACCCAGCAACCACGCAGGGCCAATCAGCAAGAATTGCAGGTCTTTGAAGAATGAAGGTTTCTTACCTTCGATCTTGTGGCCGATAAACTGGCCGATCCACGCGAGCACGAAAATGGCGAGGCATGTAACCCAAAGTGGGGCGAGTTCGATTTTGGCAACTTCGCGCACGCCAAATAGCATTGCAATAGAGATAACCGTCATGCCGATGAACATCATGAACGACAGCCTCACATAAAACAAACCTGCCAGAAGCACGACGACACCTGCCCAATTGGCGAACACCTGCGTGCCCTCAGGTGCCCAGTTAAACAGGCCCGCCGTGGGTATTGCTGCGAAAAGGCCCAGTACACAAAACAGAATAGTCGGCACGCATATCCAGTGGATCAGTTTGTTTGTCTTGTTGCGGTGGCTCTCACCATATTCTTCAAGCCATTGGTCGATCGTTTTCATGCACGACTCTGCCCGGGCTTTGCCCTACGTCAACCGAATTTGAGGACTTAACGGGCCTTGACAATACGCAGATGCTTTTTTGGCCCCGGTGTGGCATTCTGCTGTTCCTGTGAGAGCCGGGTTTCATCGATGAACGTGCGTTGTGCGTTGACGCCGCCTGCTTTTTCGCTCTTGAGCCGAGTGTATTCACCGTCGTTGCCGAGCACTCTCGCGCTTTCGTTGTCGTTCAGATAGACCTGCAAGATATCCCGAATAATTCTTTCTTTAACTTGTTTATTCTCAATAGGAAAAGCGATTTCGACGCGGCGGATAAAATTGCGCGGCATCCAATCGGCGCTCATCAGGTACACCTGCGGATCGCCTGCGTTCTGTGCCACCAGAATGCGGCTATGCTCGAGCAGTCGGCCGACAACGCTTCGGACACGAATGTTCTCAGATACTCCCGGTATTCCCGGGCGCAGACAGCATATGCCCCGGATAATCAAATCGATCTGCACTCCGGCCTGTGAAGCGCGATAAAGTTCGTCGATGACTTCGCGATCGACCAGCGAGTTCATCTTGGCGATGACACGGCCTTTTTTGCCGTTCTGTGCGTTGGTGATTTCGCGGCTGATCAGCTTCATCACCAAAGCCTTCAGATTACCGGGCGCCGTTGAAAGCTTCTGCATCGCCGGCAACTTGGAATAGCCGGTTATCGAATTGAAAAGGTGCGTCGCATCCTGCGCGATTGCTCTGTCGACCGTGATGAGACTTAGATCTGTGTAAAGTCTGGCCGTTGCCGAATTGTAGTTGCCCGTTGACATGTGAACGTAGCGCACAATCTTACTCGCTTCTTTGCGCACGATGAGTGCAACCTTGCAATGCGTCTTGTAGCCGATAAGGCCGTAAACGACATGCACGCCTTCTTCTTCCATACGTTTGGCCCATTGAATGTTGGTCTCTTCATCGAAACGCGCCCTCAGTTCGACGAGTGCGGTAACCTGTTTGCCGTTGCGCGCGGCCCTCATGAGCGCATCGACAATGCGTGACTTAACTCCCGTACGGTAGAGCGTGATCTTGATGCCGAGTACCGTGGCATCATCTGATGCGGCTTTGATGAGGTCTTCAACGAATGCGAAAGAATGGAATGGATGGTGCAAAAGTACGTCGCCTTTGCGAATCAGCGAAAAGAGGTCAGATGGCTGGTCGTATTTGAAGGGGGCAATGGGAGTAAAAGGCCTGAAACTCTCACTCGCGAGCAACGGATCATCGAGCAGAGCTTTCAGCCCTGCGACAGGCAGTTGACCGTGGCAGGTGTACACGTCGTCACTGTCGAGCCCGAGAGCGGTGGTGAGTCTCGACACGATAGCTGCTGGCATAGTGTCGCGTACTTCGAGCCGAACTGCGGCGCCTTTTTCACGGCGGCGCAGCTCGAGCTGGACAATTTTCATAAGACTTTCACCTTCATCTTCTTCAATCACGAGGTCTGAATCGCGTGTCAGTCGAAACGCATGCGTTTCGACAACTTCGAAGCCCTTGAACATGCGATGTGAAAAAAGTTCAATAATGTCTTCGAGATAGAGGTAGTGCCTCTCGCCCGATTTTTCGGAAACCAGAAACAGCCGCGGCAATACCGAAGGAATCTGCACGACCGCAAAGAACTCTGGCGAGTCTGATTTATTCTTGCGCCGTAGCGTGACCGCCAGATTGACGCTGCGGTTAGCCAGTCGCGGAAAAGGGTGTCCCATATCTACAGCCAGCGGCGTCAGAATGGGGAATATCTCATTGTCGAAATAGCGCCTTACGGTGCCCATCTCGGCCGCGGTCAGGTGTTCGGCGCTCTTCAGGTGCACGCCGCGTTCGGCGCAGGCGGGCAAGAGCGTGCGGTTCAGCAATGCGTAGGCGTTCTCGAAATATGTGCTCACCGAAATGTGGATCTTCTTCAGAACCTCATGCACCTGCATGCCGTCGGCGTTTTCAGCGTCGATGTCGTTGAAAAGCTTCTGTTTTAGGCCGGCCACGCGCACCATGAAAAATTCATCGAGGTTCGACTCCGTGATCATCAGAAACCTTAGCCGTTCAAGTAACGGGTTCGAGGCGTCGAATGCCTCTTCGAGCACACGTTCGTTAAACTTCAGCCACGAAATTTCACGGTTGATGTAGTGTTCGGGTGCAAATTCAGGTTTTTTGGCTTTTTCCATATATTACGTGCGATTGTGCCGCCAGGCACCATGAAAACCATACGGGACCCGGTGTGGCAGATAGATTTCACAGAGGGGTTTACGGTCGGGTTTCTGCGCGTCAAAAATCGCGAGGTACGATCGGTTCTGTGTGCTGTCAAAAATCAGATTGAGCAGGTAACCTTTGCGCTCGCTCGCTTTACCCGTAGCCACAAAGATGGGTTCGCCGCCGAAATGGCCTGCCGGGAAATCATGAAATTCGGCGCGTAGCTTGCCGCGCGTGAATTCGTAGCTCGCCTGGCTGTCAAAAATGCCCGCCTGGTTGGTGTTTGTACCCGAAGCCGCGGCAGCAAAGAGGTGTTCGTATTTTTCACCGGTAACCCTGGCATCGATCACCGGAAACTCGGCAAATCGATCGGTATTCAGCGGCGTCACTTCGGTTTTACCAGTCGCAAGATCGAGCCGCAGCCGTGTGAGGTGTCCGGTGTTTGTCTGGCCAAAAAATTCCGCCCTTGTCGTTTCATCGTCACCCATGAGTGGCACCCGGTCGTAGCGAATTGCATCAATGACGAGAGCTTTACCATCTTCGAATGCATTCGCATAGTGGTAAACATAACAGGCCGGCAATTCATAGCTGCGCACAGATTCTGCCGCCCCGTCTTTTGCAATTACGACAATCGATGCCCCTTTTTCAGGCTGCCACTCGGCGATGCGCCCCTTGCGAATTGAAGCAAGCGAGGCTACCGCGGGAAACACCGGTATCACGGCGTAATTTCGCGTGATCACGAAGTCGTGAATCATCGCCGCGTACGGAATTTCAATCGGAGTGCGACTGACCAGTTTTCCTGACGGGTTGATCACGTAATACTCGAGCTTGGGTTTGCCGGCGACGCGGTAGCCAAACGCGTAAAGATACCCGGTATGCGGATCGATCTTCGGGTGCGCAGTGAATGGGGCTACAAAACCGGCGTCGAACTTTTCGAAGCCTTCGGTCTCGAGGGAGGTGGTATTGATCCGTACCGGCGGACTGCTCTCAACCAGGGCGAAAAGCTCTTCGCGAAATGCGAGAATTGACGTGTTCGCTTTTGCAATCAGTCTCGTGTATACATCCGCATTACCTTCGCGCATGAGTCCGTTCAGCAGCGAAATTACGTTACCACCAACGAGTTGCATATTGGCCAGCAGGCTGATACTCTTGCCTAAAAAGAGGCTGCGTTTGGCGCGCCGTTCTATTTCATAGGTCGGCGTCTGCACGTAGCGGTTGCGGTACGAAATTTCTCCGCGCTGCAGATGAAAAGCGTGCACCATACCATCGCCGAGAAACCAATGGTAGGTCTCTGCGGGCTCAAAGGGGGGATTCGGGCCATTGCGGTAGAAGCTGCCATTCAGATCGCGCGGTATTTTGCCCTTGATTTCAAAATCACCCTTTTTGTTGAGTGTATATTCTTCACGTATCGGGGAAAAATTTCCCTCAAGAAACAGATTGGCAGCTGCGGCGGTCGGCATAGCTTGCGGGTGCGGATTCGCGCTCGACCCGTCGATTGATTTACTGCCTGAGGCCAAGCTTTTGGCACGTATTAACATTTCGTTAAGTGACGAAATTACAGGGTCGGCCCAACCGTACAGCAAATTCCGCGATACGGGTTTCATGACGGTTCGGCGCATGCGCGCAAGAACTGTTTGAACCTCTGTTTCTGTTCTGCAATCAGACCATATGCTTCGACCCGGATCAGCAACAGCGACGAATAGTTACCCGCATTTTCTTGAACCCCTCGACCTCGGCTTCACCCAGCTGAGAAACCGATCGATCATGGGCTCGATGCATACAGCGCTCGAAGAGACCGAAGGTGGTTTCAAGCGCCTCGCGGCTTTCTATGCAGAACGGGCGCGCGGCGAGGCAGGCCTCATCGTGACCGGGGGCATTGCGCCTAACCCGGCGGGCAGGGTTTTTACCGGCGCCGCTAAGATGGATACAGAACACGAGGCCGATGAACACCGCGTAATCACAGAGGCTGTGCACCAGAACGGTGGGCTCATCGCAATGCAGGTTCTGCATACGGGGCGATACGGCTACCACCGCGAAGCGGTAGGTGCCTCAGAAATTCAGGCGCCCATCAATTTCGTCAAACCGAAGAAAATGACCACCGAACAAGTTTGGCAAACGATCGCCGATTATGCGGCCTGCGCAAAACTCGCGCAGTACGCCGGTTATGACGGCGTTGAAATTATGGGCAGCGAAGGTTATCTCATCAACCAGTTTACCGCGGCACGTACCAACAACCGCGACGACGAGTGGGGCGGGTCATACGAAAACAGGATGCGTTTCCCGGTTGAAGTCGTAAAGGCCGTGCGCAAAGCTGTCGGCGAAAAATTCATTATCATCTACCGCCTGTCGCTGCTCGACCTTGTCGACGGTGGTTCAAGTTGGGAAGAAGTAGTGCAGCTCGGTAAGGCCATTGAAACCGCCGGAGCGACTATCATCAATACCGGCATCGGCTGGCATGAAGCGCGCATTCCGACGATCGCAATGGTTGTGCCTCGCGGGGCCTTCAGCGCTGTGACAGGAAAACTCAAGAAAGAAGTGAAACTACCTGTAGTCACTTCGAACCGTATCAATACTCCCGAAATTGCAGAAGCGATCATTGCGCGCGGCGAAGCCGACCTCGTTTCAATGGCGCGGCCGTTTCTCGCAGACGGCAATTTTGTCGCAAAGGCGCGTGAGGGCAGAGGCGACCTGATCAACACATGTATCGCCTGCAACCAGGCCTGCCTCGACCATACATTCGGCGGCAAGCTGACCAGCTGTCTGGTGAATCCGCGCGCGTGCAATGAGACAAACCTCAACTATATCAAGACCACGCAGCCCAAGAAAATTGCGGTCGTTGGCGCAGGCCCTGCAGGTATGTCGGCTGCAACGGTGCTTGCTGAGCGCGGTCATCAGGTAACCCTATACGACGCGGCAGACAAAGTCGGAGGCCAGCTCAACGTCGCCCGCGAGATACCTTCAAAGACTGAGTTTGACGAAACAATCCGCTATTTTGGTAATATGCTCAAAGAGCACAAGGTGGATGTTCAATTGGGGAAAAAGGTTTCGGCCGCAGAACTCATTGAGCGCGGTTACCAGGAAGTTATTCTCGCGACAGGAATCATTCCCCGCAAACTCGGCATACCAGGGGCAGACTCTCCGCGTGTCATGAGCTATCTTGAAGTGCTGCGCGACAAGAAGCAGGTCGGCAAGAATGTCGCGATCGTTGGCGGCGGCGGCATCGGGTACGACACGGCACTATACCTCACCGACGGCGGCCATGCGACATGGGCCAAACCCGACGAGTTTGCGAAAGAATGGGGTTTTGACCTGACTGTTTCAACTCGCGCAGGCCTTACCGAAAAGAGCGCTGAGCACAAAAAATCGCCGCGTGCAGTGACTATGTTCAAGCGCAGCAAGGGAAAATTCGGCTCGACGCTCGGCAAGACTACGGGCTGGGTGCACAAAATTACGCTCGAAGAGCGAGGCGTGCAACAGGTTTCAAACGTCACCTACGAAAAGATAGATGACCAGGGTATCTATTATGGTACGAAAGGCGAAACGAAACTATTGCCCTGTGATACGATTGTTGTCTGTGCTGGCCAAGAGCCCAACCGTGAGCTCGAAGCGCCGCTTATAGCGGCCAAAGTTAACGTACATATTATTGGTGGGGCAAAAGAAGCGGGTGAACTCGACGCCAAACGCGCCATCGCCGAAGGGGCAGAGTTGGGCGCAAGATTGTAGACAGGTTCGCCGATAATAGAATATGTGCACCAGAAGCAGACTTTGTCTGGGTTAATGCCACAGGGAGATTTCTAAAGCACCATGTCAGATAAACTGCTATACGACGCGAAAGAACCCCTGCTGATTGCCGGCAAGAGGCCGCTCACTGAGGCTTTTCTCAATCAGTTTCACAGCACCATCAGCCCGGCGCAAATTCACCAGTTCGAGAAGCTCTACCGTGACCTGAAGACAGAGGTTCATACCATCGGTATGAAACCGGCGCAGTTTATCACGCAGATCAACGGGGCATACCAGCGCTATCAGGAACACCGCGGCCTCGATGCGTTCCATCCAATGGACGATAAAAGCCTCAAGTATGTGCTTGAATTTTTGGAAGAGTCCATTAAAGAGGTTGCGAAAGAAGTTCAGAAGAATGCAGCCAAGAACCTTATTCGTTAATTGACCAGGAGCACCATGAAACTTTTCAAATATACAATGATCGCTGCGTTGGCGTATTTCGCCGCGTGCAGCAACATGCCGTCTGACGAGGCAAATATTCTCAAGGCGTACCCGAACCCTTATAACCCGACACAGGGTAATCTCACGATTGAGCGCAGCGATGGCTCTGCGTTTTCTGCGCAGAATGATTTGGTAATCTATGACTTTAACCTCGCAGAGGTCTATCGGGCTTCTGTGGCCCCAACGGATGCGCCCACCAACAAGAAACTGACGTGGGGCGGCATCGATTCGGGCGGTGTTCGCGTCGCCCCGGGAGTCTATTTCGTCAAAGTGATCACAACGACTGCGACGACGGTCGTCAATGCCGACAGCATGTTCAAGCTCATTGTGCAATAACTGAGGATCTATGAAACATAATCTAACATTAATTCTGGCGCTCGCTGCAATTTCTTCAGTTTCTGCCCGCACGTCGTCTGCAGAATTTCTCGAGCAGGGTTTTGGCGCAAAGAGCGCGGGCCTCGGTAATGCTTATGGTGTCGTGGTTGCAGACCCTTCTGCGGTCTATTGGAACCCTGCCGGTCTTGCACAGATCTATTCAGAGAAGCGGACGACACAGACTATTGAAACTCCCAAGACCGCCGACAAACCGGCGGGCGACGACGAAGAATTCAACAAACTTCTCGAAGACCAGAACACTTCGGGCAGCAAAGAATCCAAGACGGTTGAGATTACTGAACGCGGTTTCCAGACGCAGCTGAATTCGTCCGCGAGCTATCTGTCAAACGGTCGTCTTATGTATTTCGGTGCAGCGGGTGTTTCAGCCTTAGGTGGAGGACTCGCTGCAGGTGTGGGCGGCACGCGTATACAATCTATAACCACCTATGACGCAACGGGTGCATCGACAGGTTCGACGGCGAACAATTCGTATGCGGGTTACCTCGGTTACGGTTGGGGTTCGGGCCCTGTGCGCCTTGGTATCAGCGGTTTTGCCGTGCGCGAAGATCTGGCAGGTGGCACAGTCAATGGTGGCGGAGTAAACCTGGGCGCTCAGGTAGTTGTGCTTCCCCCGCTTCTGTCGGTCGCTGCAGACATCAAGAATCTTGGCGCGATACAGAGCCGTACTGGTTCGGGTTTTAAAGAAATGGGCAAACTCGACACGCTCTTCAGTTTCTCGATGCAGATTCAGGCGCCGCCGCCGAATTCAAACTTCAAGCTTATTCTTGGGTTTACGGCAAACCTCGACAAGCCCGAGGGCGACGGCGTGCGGCTCAACATGGGTATGGCATACGGATTCAATAAATATATGTATGCGATGCTGGGCTTGAATGGCTCACGCCCTGCGATCGGGCTTGGCGCGAATATCGGCAAAACTTTCCAAATGGCGGTTTCGGCAAATCGGGATGTGCTGGGTCGGGAATTTCAATACTTCGGCGAACTGAATTTTGCCTTTTAATGCTATTTTTGTATGGAACGTGGTGATACCACGCTCCGCATGAAAACGTGTACGACTATGCCCGTGCCGCAACTTTGGGGAGTCATAAATCTTACTTTCGATTCGTTCTATGCCGGTTCGCGCGTCTTAAGCGCTGACGCATTGGCGCGGGCTGAAGCCATGCTCGCCGACGGGGCCGCAATGATCGACGTCGGCGCAGAAAGCACCCGGCCGGGAGCCGAAGCGGTCGCGGCTGATGCGCAACTACGTGTTTTACTTCCATTTATCGATGGCGTCGTCAAGACTTATGGTTCAGACACGCTGCTGCGCATTTCAGTGGATACGCGCGATATCTCAGTGATGCGGGCCTGTATTGAAAAGGGCATCAAAACGATCAATGATGTCAGCGGTGGCTCCGAGGCGGTCTTTGAGTTGGTGGCGCAGAGCGGCGTGGATTACGTGTTGATGCACACTACCGGCGATCCCCAAAATATGCAGCAATCGGCAGTCTATAGCGAAGTGGTCAGCGAAGTACGGCAGTTTCTGAGCAACCGAACAGAAAGGCTGCTCTCGGCCGGTGCGAAGCCTCAACAGATCATATGGGACACCGGAATCGGCTTCGGTAAACTGCCCGAACATAACCTGCAGCTGATTGCGCGGCAGCATGAGTTCAGTAGGCACGGTTACCGCCTGCTTGCAGGTGTTTCGCGTAAGTCGTTTCTCGGGTTGCTAACAGGTAAAAAAGATGCGGCCGACCGGTTGATTGGTACGCTTGCAGCGCAGACGTATTTAACTTTACGCGGCCTCGATATTCTTCGTGTTCACGATGTGAAAGAGATGGCTGAAACTTTATTGGTCATTGGCGCGATTCAAGCTTATGAACTTCACCCCGCGTGATATTATTGATATTATTCTTGTTACGCTGGTAATCTATTACGGTTACCGGCTGGTTCGACAAAGCCGTGCTGTGCCGATTCTTGGCGGCGTGGCGCTCTTTCTGGCGCTGACCTTTCTGAGCCACCGCGGCCAGCTCGAGACGCTCAGCTGGTTATTCGATTCAATCTCGGCGTATTTTGTGATTGCGATTCTGGTGGTCTTACAACCTGAGCTCCGCCGGTTGTTCTATCAGATAGGCCATGCCCGGTGGTATAGAACGTTGATTCAGGTACAGCAGGTTCCCGTTGATGAAATTGCAGCGGCCTGCAAGCAGATGGGCGATACGCGCTGCGGTGCACTCATTGCCATCGTACATAAAGTGGGTCTAAGGCAGTACAGCGAGTCGGGAGTCCAGATTGCGGGGCGCATATCGCGCGAACTTCTCGCGGCAATATTTCACGGCAAGAACCCTCTGCACGATGGTGCTGTGATACTTGAAGGCCAGTCACTGATCGCAGCGGCTTGTTACCTGCCCATGAGCACTTCAGGCGAAATCAAACGTTCGTATGGAGCGCGCCACCGTGCAGCTTTAGGCCTCAGTGAAGACTCAGATGCACTTGTAATTGTTGTCTCAGAGACGAACGGGAAAATCTCGCTCGCGTTTTTGGGTGAAATGAAAGAGAATGTCGATCAGGCTCACCTGCGGCGTCTGCTGATCGCGTTCAACCAAAACACGCTGGCAGACGAATGGAAGGCAATGTGATTCGGCGTATAATACAATATCTCTTCGTCGAAGATTATATTGCCAAAATCATATGCCTATTTATCGGGTGCGGATTGTGGTTTTATGTCGAATTTGCGCGGGTATCGCAGACGACGCTCAATATACCGGTAGAATACATCAAAAAGCCTGCGAATCTGTACCTTAAACAGGGCCAGGCGCGTTTCGTCAAGGTGACCGTACGTGGCCGCGATGAGTTTCTGAAATTCTCGACTGCTGGCATAAAGGCTGAAGTGAATCTTTCGAACGCACGGGGTGGTGAGGCCAGCTATCCTGTAGTCTTTGACGTCAGGCAATTGCCAGAACGGGTCGAACTGGCTGCAAAAACCGATACGCTGACCGTGGGGCTTGAGGCGGGGGCGTCCAAAGTTGTGCCTGTGCGCGTGGTCACCAACGGCACGCCGGACGCCGCATGGAAGGTGCAGAAAGCGGTCGCCTCGCCGCAGCAAATCGAGATAGACGGCCCCGAAGCGGTCATCGGTGCGATGCAGGCGCTTGACACCGAAGCTGTCGATGTCGAAGGCGCTTCAAAAACCATCAATCGAAAAATTAATCTCAGAATTCCTGACCAGGTTTCAACCGACAAAGTGCGCAGCGTCAATGTGCGCGTAGACCTGATGCCTAAAACCTTCAGCGAAGAGCTACAGATTGACCAGATTCCGCTGAGGATTCAAAATCTCGATGCCGCGCTGAACGCTGCATTATCTGACACCGTGGTGCAGGTTCAGCTGCAGGGCGAAAGCAGTGCTGTCAAAAAACTTAAAGCGAGCGACATCTATATCTATGTGAACGCCGAAGACACGCGTTTCAACAGCCGCACGGGAAGCATTTTACCGTATGCAAATGAATCGGGCGTGCCGGTGAAGGGTCGCGTGCTGAACGGATCAAAGAAAGTGCAGATTATCAGCATCACACCCGACCGCGTCAACATACGTTTTACAGTAAAACCTGAATACGCCAAAAAATCTCCTGAGGGAAATAACTGACATGCAATCGTTTCGAGAAACACCTGATCTGGGAATCAACATCGACCACGTCGCGACTTTGCGTAACGCACGGGGTGAAAACGATCCGGCGCTGATCGAACTCGCACTCACCGCACAGAATGCGGGTGCCAATCTTATTACGGTTCACCTGCGCGAAGACCGCCGGCATATTCGTGACGCCGACGTGTTCGATTTGAAAAAAAATCTCAAAATTCCGCTGAACTTCGAAATGGCGCTTTCAGAAGAGATTCTGGATATTGCACTCAAGCTCAAACCCTCTACGGCGTGCATAGTCCCTGAGAGGCGCGAAGAGATCACAACCGAAGGCGGCCTGAATGTCGTTCAGAATTCCGGCGTGGTCAAATCGTTCACAGAAAGGCTTCAAGCTAATGGTATTGAAGTGTTCCTGTTCATAGAACCCGATAGCACCTCTGTCAAAGCAGCTGCCGAAAGCGGGGCGCGCGGTATCGAATTTCATACTGGAGCGTATGCGCGGGCTTTTACGAACCTGCCGCAACGAAAACTACAGCTCAAAAGACTCGAAGATGCAGTTGCGGCGGCCGTCGAGTTCGGGCTTGAAGTGCACGCGGGCCATGGACTGAACTACTTTAATGTGGCTGCGGTCGCTGCGATGGAGCACATTACCGAACTCAACATCGGTCATGCAATCATCGCGCGCAGTCTCGCTGTGGGCCTTCCCGAAGCGATCTACGAGATGCGTACCGCGATGGCACGCTGACGGTTGGTAATTCGCCGAGCGAATTATGGGTTACAATACTCTTTTTGACGCTGTCAAAGACCTCGAGAAGAACGGCAAGCTGCTGCGAGTGCCAGAAGAGATCGACAGCGATCTCGAAATGGCCGCTGTACATCGTCGTATACACGCGCAGCAAGGGCCGGCGCTTTTCTTTGAGAACGTTAAGGGAGCCGGCTTTCCCGCCGTTTCAAACCTGTTTGGCACTACCGAACGGGCTCATTTTCTCTTTCGTGATGCGTTCGACTCAGTGCGTGACGTTTTGCAGCTGCGCAAGAACCCGCTCACAATTCTGAATCCCCGTACATTGGCGAGCGCCATTCGCATTGGCCCGCATGCATTACCCAGGCCCGCGCTTTTTGCCGGTTCATTCGACCGCGTCTCGATCAACCGTATTCCTGTGACGAAGTCGTGGCCCAAAGACGGTGGCAACTTTGTTACGCTACCGCTCGTCTATACAGAGCACCCCGACCATCCGGGTATCATGCGATCGAACCTTGGCATGTACCGCATACAGACGAATGGCAACAACTATCTCGAAGATCAAACAATGGGAATGCATTACCAGCTGCACCGCGGCATCGGCATTCACCATACCGCAGCTGCGCGCCGGGGAAAACCGCTGAAGGTCACCGTTATTGTCGGTGGCCCTCCGGCACTGATGCTCGCCGCAGTGATGCCGCTACCGGAAACGATTTCAGAACTGCTGTTCGCCTCAATGCTCGGTCGACGCATGTTCAAATACCGGCACCGTAATGGCTACCTTGTTTCGCCCCAGGCGGATTTCTTCATTCAAGGTGAGATCTCGCCAGCTGAGACTCTTCCCGAAGGCCCGTTCGGTGACCACCTCGGTTATTACAGCCTTACGCACAACTTCCCGGTGTTGCGCGTGAAGCAGATTCTCGCGCGCCGTCGCCACGCGATCTGGCCTTTCACGGTTGTCGGCCGCCCACCGCAAGAAGACTCTTCCTTTGGTAGCCTCATTCATGAGCTCACACAAGGTCTCATCGAAAGCGAAATACCAGGAGTGCGCGAGGTGAATGCCGTTGATGCAGCCGGTGTGCATCCGCTGCTGTTAGCCGTCGGTTCTGAGCGCTATATGCCTTACGTGACGCCGCAACCGCGGGAAATTCTGACGCAGGCAAATGCGATACTGGGTTTTAACCAAATGTCGCTCGCCAAGTATCTTTTTATAGCGGCAGAAGAGGACGCGAAAAAACTTTCGGTGCACCGTGTTGAAGAATTTTTACGGCATATTCTCGAACGCGCCGACTTCACCCGGGACCTGCATTTTCAGACGCGCACCACGATGGATACGCTCGATTATTCGGGCGGCAGTCTCAACGAAGGCTCTAAGCTCGTGATCGCAGCCTACGGTCCGAAAATTCGGGATCTCGCCAGTGAGCTACCGGCTCGGTCGATCAGTCGTTACAACTTTCGCGACGTGCGCCTCGCAATGCCCGGGGTGGTTGTCGCCCGCACAACCGCATTTAAAGACTACAAGGCATGCGAATTTGAAATGCGTTCGATCGCCTCTGCCGCGCGCCAGCTCGATGAAGCGGGCGTTGCCCTCATCGTCATTGTTGACGACGCCGAATTTGCTGCGCAAAACCTCGATAACTTTCTCTGGGTGACCTTCACGCGATCAGACCCCGCGCGTGATATCTATGGTGTAGAAAGCAGTGTGGTGCACAAACACTGGGGCTGCAAAGGGCCGGTCATCATCGATGCGCGGGTCAAGCACCATCATGCAGGCGTGCTGACTGAAGATCCCAAAGTCACCCAGCGCATCGAACGTTTCTTTCGCCGCGATGCCTCGCTGGGTAAATGGTCCCTTTAACTGGTCTCTTCGAGTGCAGTTAAAGGGACATAACAATTTCCTGAATCTTCAATTTCACACCCGGTGGCTGTCGATACTTGTATGCGGAGAGCCACATGCAAGCCACAGACACAATAGAAACTGATATAAACGACAAGTTGCTCAATCTGGACAAGTACCGGTTGAAGCTTAAGCTAAAAGATGCAGGAGTCGAATGGCATGAAGACAAGGCAGGTAAGTTCAAGATCTGGTTGCGCCTGGGTTCTCAGCAGAACGCGGCGCACACCTGATGCTGAAGCAGATCGTCGGTCTTTTTCGCCGGAAAAAGGAATACCGTAATCCAGTACCGACCGTTGACATCATTATAGAGATAAAAGGCAAGATCGTGCTGATCGAACGCCGCCACGAACCATTCGGCTGGGCGATTCCCGGTGGGTTCGTTGATTACGGCGAATGCCTTGAAGACGCTGCACGGCGAGAGGCGAAAGAAGAGACGAGCCTTGATGTAAAATTAAAATCCTTACTGGGCGTCTACTCATCACCCAAACGCGACCCGCGTCGGCACACAGTTTCTGCCGTCTATGTAGCCACTGCAACGGGAACACCCGAGGCAGCAGACGAT
The DNA here is from genome assembly GCA_942492915.1 of uncultured Leptospiraceae bacterium. Classification (GTDB taxonomy): domain Bacteria; phylum Spirochaetota; class Leptospiria; order Turneriellales; family Turneriellaceae; genus Turneriella. The sequence goes on along the minus strand of OW818662.1, from coordinate 1,421,338 downwards.
GCGAAGAACCTGGGTCTTTTTGCCCTGAACAAATTGCCGGCGCAAATGGCATTCGACCACGCTGAGATTCTCGCAGACTACCGTCGTTTCAAAAAGACCCGAAAGCTGCCAGCGCCTCGTTGACGCTTCTGCAAGGCGGCTTGTCGCCGCGTTGCAGTTCTGTATTGCAATCATAGTCATGATCACCGGCAAGAAGATCTTTAACGAAGGTGAACGCATTCGAGCGACATATCTCGGCAAGTTCAGCGAAGCAAAACTTTTGCCCCCGGCGCTCACCGAAATTGCCTTCATCGGCCGTTCAAACAGCGGCAAATCTTCGCTGCTCAGAACCCTGATCAACGCCGACAAGATGCCGCAGGTGTCGTCGCGTCCGGGCAGCACACGGCTGATGCACGCGTATCGTCTTGGCAACGACGCCGAAGATACGAATGGCCTGATGCTGGTGGATTTTCCCGGTTACGGTTATGCCAAAAGTTCGGCGGTCTTTCGCGCACGTTTTTCTGAAATGCTGCTCGACTATCTGCAGAGTAAACGAAACGTGCGCGCGCTCTGCCTCATGATGGATTGCCGGCGCATGCCCGAAGAAGAAGAGCTTGAAATAGCGAAGATCGCACGGCAGAGGCATACATCCTTATTGTTATGCCTGAACAAGGTCGATCAATTGAACCAGAAAGAGATGGCGGCGCTGCAGAAAGCCTGGGCGGGCGAAAAAGCGTTTTTCGAGATTCTGGCCGTGTCGGCAACCAAGCGGCAGAACCTCGACTATCTGCGCACGTTCATCATGTCATCGGGAACCTGATTTACGGCGTAACTCGGCTTCGCATTCGTTCGCATGCAGATTCAAACCGCGGTGACGCGAATGCTGGGTATCGACCTGCCGATCATCGGCGCGCCGATGTTTCTCGTCTCTTACCCCGATCTTGTCTGTGCGGTTTCAAACGCGGGTGGCATCGGCACCATGCCAGCGCTCAACTATCGCACAACCGATGAGCTGCGTGCGGGCCTCACTGAAATCAGATCGCGCACGACGAAGCCGATCGGCATCAACCTCATTCTGCATAAAGAGCATAACCCTAAATGGGCCGAGCAGTTTCAGGTCTGCCTCGAGTTCAAGGTTGAACTCTTGATCACATCTCTTGGTTCGCCGCGCAGCATCATTAAAGAAGCAAAATCCGTCGGCTCTAAAGTCTATTGCGATGTGACGACTCTTAAGCATGCCAACATCGTCGCCAAATCGGGCGCCGACGCGCTGATCGCCGTGGCACAAGGGGCAGGGGGCCACGCCGGCGCCATCAGCCCGTTCGCGCTGATACCTTATCTGAAGCACGAGATTCCTGAATTGCCGGTTGTCGCCTCGGGGGCGATCTCGAACGGCAAGCAGATGGCCGCGGCGCTCGCGCTCGGCGCCGACGCGGTTTATCTCGGTACGCGCCTGATCGCCACACCCGAAGCGAATGCATACGCAGAATACAAGCAGATGCTGATCGATTCAGCGCCTGAAGAGATTATCTATTCACCGAAAATTTCTGGCATACCAGCGAACTGGCTCAAACGTTCTATCGACAAGCTAGACCCCGACTTCAAACCCGACACTGGGCTAAATGTCGACGCAAAATCATGGAAAGAGGTCTGGTCTGCCGGCCACGGTGTCGCGCAGATACATGACATTCGCCCGGCAGGTGAGATCGTCACGGGCATGGCTGAAGAGTATCAACAAGTAAAAAAGAGTCTGCCATAATGCCGCTCGACCAAAACTTCAAAGATGACGAAACGCGTGCAGCCAGCGCGAATATCAAAAAAATGCGACAAGAGCAGGGCTATATGCCGATGGCTGAGCACCTCGGCGAGCTTCGCAACCGCCTCATGCGCGCCGCGCTGTGGATCGTGCTTTTTGCGACGCTGAGCTATTTTTTCTATAGTGAAGTCTGGCAGTTTATTATGGGCCCCGTTGCCGAACTAATTCGTAAATCGCGGGAGCCGGGCATGCCTGCGGTCAAAATCATGACCACGCGCCTCGGCGATAACTTCGCGATTGAATTCAAGGTGCTGCTTCTTTCAGGCTTCATCGCCGGCTTTCCCATGATTCTCTTCGAAATGTGGCGTTTTATCACGCCCGCGCTTTCTGCAGGTATTCGCCGCTGGGGCAGCGTGATTCTCGTCTCATCGGTATCTTTGTTCTGGTGCGGCGTGCTGTTCGCCCGTCTTGTCACCTGGAAAACCGTGGCGGATTTTCTAGTCTTCCAATGGTTGCCTCCTGCGCTCGTCATCTCGGCGACAGAAACGATTAGGCCCGAGATCAATCTGACGGTTGGCGACTATCTCTCATTCTTCACTGGTTTTCATATCGCGTTTGGGCTCAGTTTTCAATTGCCGATCGTCTCGGTGATTCTGGGGTCGATGGGAATTATCTCGAGCGGGCTTTTTGTTCGTTTCTGGCGCCACGCGATCGTCGTGCTGTGCGTGTTTTCGATTGTCGTCATGCCGCCCGACGTCTTTGCAATGCTTTCTCTTATGGTGCCGATGCTGGGACTGTATTTCTTATCCGCGCTGCTCGTGCGCATGATCGAGCGCCGCAGCGCAGGCTAACCGACTATTCTGATTCGGCCTTTGGCCTGACTTTAGTAGCCTTGGCATCGGGCTGTAGATAGTTCGCGGCCTTATGCTCATAGACGAGTTTTCCGCCTTCGTTGCCTGTCAAATAGCCGGCAACCAGGGTGCCGAGGCTGAGCACGCTCACGAGCAAGATGCCCGCACCTTTGAGTCTGCCGCGCAGAATGAGCGTCACGGAGGCGATCGCAGTCATCGTATAAAGAAGCGCCGCAAAAACTTCAGAATAATCTTCATGCTTTTTGATGGCTTCTTTGGGAATAAACTTTTCGATGGCGTGCTCGCCGGCTTCGCCTGTAGAGTGAGACAGAAGCGCACCGGCGGATGCCGTAAAAAGCGCCAGCACTACCGCGAACCAGAAACGCGATACGAGCGGACTTTCTTCATGCCGCCCGAAATGCAGCCAGACCGCGACCAGGCACAGCAGTGGCAGCAGCAACGCGATACCCAGTGGCAGGTGCACAACCGCCGGGTGTAACATTTCCAAATTCATTGCATCAGGCTTGAGATCGATGCTGCACTGCATAGCGCGTTAAATCGCTGGCGAAAACCGGGTTATACACATAAGAACAACCCCTTTGAGCATCTCGGGGCATCTGTATGCAACTTCCCATAAGGTATCTTATGTCACATCACGAAGCAGGGGCAGGTGACCAAAAAGCCAGATCTCTCGCGGCGCTGGTGCTCTTTCGTCTTGTCACGACCAGTGGCCGTGTCGGTATACGTCTATGCGCAGATTTCTCTTGGTGGCTTCGGTGCTCGGGCTCTCGCTCGGTGCAGACAGCGGTAAGCTTCGTTTTCCGGCGGTGAACCGCAATGGCTCGAATGCGGTCGATGCCGCCTCGGCATGGCGCGTCGCCGAGCGCGTAAGACCTCAGATCGACGGCCAGAGCATCTACAGCTTCAGGTATCTTCCCGACGGGCAATCGGTTATCATCGGCACGACGGATTTTCACCTTTTCAGAGTGCGGCTATCTGACGGCGCACAGCTCTGGAAAAGCCCGGCAAAAATGATGTACCAGAAAGAATTCGATGGCCCTGCGATCTATGACGTCTCACCCGATGGCCGTTATTTTCTGAGCTTCGGGCAGACAGAGCCCACAGTGCAGGCTTCAGAGCGCTTTCTGGTGATCAGGTCTTGCGCCGATGGTTCACTCGTGAAAACTTTCGCCGCGGAAAAATCTACGTTCTACAGCGAGCGCGCTAATAAAGACAATCGCTATCCAGGAGCCGCCGCAGCGAAAGAACACCTGGATGCAGGGCTCGGCGCATTTTGGATGATGACCATCGACAGCGCCCGGTTCGTCGACGGTGGCAGGCGTATTTTGGCCGCCTATATGCACAATATGGATGGCCCGCACCTCTATGACCGGCGCCTGATTGTCCATGACTTTTCGGGCAAGAAGGCCGCAGACGTACAAATTATCGCCGACAAAGAAACCGCCAACTGGGACCAGCCCGCGGGTTTCGAAATCGGCCACGCGCAGCTGCCCTTTGCGTATAACCCCCGCAAGAAGAGTCTGATCTTTGGAACCGCTCACGGCCGTGTCCATGAGCTTGATGCAGCCGCGATGGCGCAGAACCAACGTACAGCGCTCTCTGAAGCCAAGAATGCAGGCGCAGTCATATTCACGCCACTCAGCACCTCAGACGACATGCACACGAAAGACCGGCAAACGAGCCGCGGTCTCGCGCTTTCGCCCGATGGCAAAATAGGTTTCGTCTCTGCGGGTTTCGAAGGCGGCTATGTGCAGCTTTACGCATTTGAAACCGCCACGCGCAAAGAAATATTCCACAGCACGCTCTTTGACGCCGGGCGGCTCATCGCGCCCTCAGCGGATATTCTCGTCGTGGGCGGCATATTCTCCGGTGCGCGCTTTCTGATCGCTGATATCAAAGCCGGCAAGCTCGTTTTCGTCACGCAAGATCACGGCGATGACTATGTGCATCCCGCGATTTTTGATGCGAACCCGGCAAGCCGCGAAGTCGCCGGCCTCAGTTCAGGCAATACTTTGCTGCTTGTCAGACCACCAACAGGAGCTGTGCGCTGGTAATGCCCATGGTCGGCTACGCATCACGCACTTTTGCGCTCTTGCTTTTCTGGCACCTCTGCTGGCGCGTCGTCTTTATCGGCGTGATACGCCAGAGCGGCTTTTCGAGCGATGCGCTGAGCTTCTTTGGCCGGGGCCTTTTGACCGACCTCGTTTTTATATCCACTGTAACCGGTCTGCTTTGCCTCTTGCGTTCTGCTTCGGAACGAATTGCGCGGCACACGGCGCATCTGGCGTACGCAGCACTCGCGCTGGGCTTCATTTTTGTCACGGGCTATTTTCAGATTTTCGAAAAGCCGGCCGAATTTGCCACCGTTGGCGCGGGTCTCGGCACCATCGCCGCCGAGTTCTTTCATTCAGCTGTCAAAGAGATCAGCCCCGAAATCGGGGCATTTGCTCTTGGGCTCCTGTTTTCGCTGTTACTCATCATTGCGCGCGCATATGCGCGCGGCCACAAGGCGTTCGGTCTGGGCGTCGCCGCCGTGTCGGTGCCAGCGATCTCGCTTGTTGTCGCATTTAATTTCATGATATTTCCCGAAGCGGCGCCGCGCCAAGCGGCTGCTTGGCAAGGTAGTGAACACACGAACCCTTTTGTCTATGCGATGCTGCGTGCTTATTCGCGCAATCAGGGGGATGTATTGCCGACCGAACCCGTGGCCGCCGCCGGCGAGTTGTGGCGCGCACGTTCTGTAATCGACGATACCGTGATACCGGCGACGCCGCTGAAACGCAAACGTTACAACGTCATTTTTTATATCATGGAGTCGACTTCATCGAAATACACTTCACTCGTTGTTAAAGGCAAACCTGTGATGCCAGTCTTTCAGAAGCTGCGAGAACAGGCCTTCGTCACGCGGCGGCACTATAGCCAGTTTCCGTTGTCAGTCAACGCACGGTACAACGCACTCATGTCGGCGTATAATCCTCCCGATAAGAACTGGCTGCCGATCAGCGAACCGAATTTTCCCGCGCCGACGGTATTCGAAGTTTTCAAAGACGCTGGTTACAGAACGGCGGTGCTGCATACTGCCAGTCTCGACAACTGGAGCTACCGGGATTTTTTGAAAGGCCGCCGCCTCGACTACCAGGCCGACATGGCGACACTCGCTTCACCCGATAATATCAAGACCAGCGGCTTTTCAATCGACGATCGCGCATACATCAAGCCCGCGCTGAAGTTTATCGCCGAATCAAAAGACACACCGTGGTTCATCACCTTAATACCCGTGATGCCGCACCACCCTTACACGATCCCGTTTCCCGAATTTGAAATCTATTCACCCGAAGAGGTTTCTTCAACTGCATCACGCAGCCAAAGGCTGCTCAAAGAATACCTCAACTCGCTGCACTACGCCGACGCAACGCTGGGTGAACTGGTAAAGTCGCTCGAAAGTGCCGGCGTGCTCGACGACACCCTGCTCTGCATCTTCGCCGATCACGGCGAGGCATTCTACCAGCACGCGGGAAACTACCTGCACGCGCTGCAGATCTACGAAGAGAATGTCGCAATACCTTTTATTGTCTACAACCGCAAGCTGTTCCCTGAGAAAAAGGTCTATCCCGGCATCTCGCGCAATATCGACGTCGCGCCGACGGCGCTCGACATTGCCGGCATCAACGCGCCGCCGTCATTCATGGGGGTCTCGCTTATGCGGGCGCACCGCCCTAACCTTGCATACTTTCACACCGATTGGGAAAACGACATCTCGGGCCTGCGCGACGGTAACTGGAAATTTATCTACCGCGCACAAGAGAAGAAAGAAGAACTCTACGACCTGCAGAGCGATCCAGACGAAAAACACGATTTGATTTTGACGCGCTTCGATATCGCCAACCGCCTTCGGCCCGAAATTCTCAAAGCGCGCAAGACGCAGCGCGACTGGTACATGAAGTACCGCGGCCGTTGACTATGCCGATTTCGTGATCATTTTGCTCGTGCGCAGCAAGAGCAGAACGATCACGCCCACCAACGGGCCACCGTGCAGCAGCAGATCAAACCAATCCATCGGCTGGTGCAGATAGCCGTCTTTGAGTAGCATCAGCTTCTGCCACAGATGCGGCGTCTCGCCGAACGGCAACAGCGCCATCACGATTGCACCGATGATCAGGTAGGTGAAGTTGGGGGATTTCATAAGCGCAAGATAATCAGGCTGTAGCCTGGCGGCCACTAATATACCGTTGCGGGTATATATGCAGCTATGGGCTTAAGCCCATAGCTGCACGATTGGGGTGCCAGCGGCCTCGCCTTTCCCTGCTCTTTTCAATACTTTGTGAGACCACTGCTGCGATTCCTCTGGCGGAGAGACCTCTTCGGGCTATGGGCTTCAGCCCATGGCTAGAAGATTGACTAGCCTCGCCCCCGGCCCCTCTCCTTCAGGCGACGGGCTTCGCGTCTCCGAGGGGGTGCCCGAAGGGGTGAGGTGGCTGGCTCCCCTTGCCCGGAAATGAATTCGGGGGCAAAGGGGCTAATGGTTGAACGAAGAGGTAAAACTAGTTATATATTTCAACGTCATCAATATTCGTTCGGCTTGTGCTTACAGAGTTTGTCTTTACCCAGCGAAAGCGTACGGGCGTTGCGGCAAAAGATACACTGCGAGTGTACTGCGCTAAGGTTGTACCCGTGCATGTTACCGTAGCGCCCTGATTCACCCAGCTTGTGCCATTATCAATCGATGATTGTAATTGCACTATGCCATCTGTTGTGTCGGTTCCATACTTGGCGCAGTAAAACCTAACTTCTTGGGCTCCCGCAACATTGGAACTCATTTCGATACACATACCACCATCCGTGTTACAAGTCGAAGCATTAGCGTTTACGTTCGTACTGTTGAATCTGGCCGATCGAGCGCCGTTGAATCTGTCTGAGCCTGAAGTTCCCATCAGCGCATCGTCAAGGTTCCATGCATTCGTCGATGTGCAAGCGGTTGGCGTACCTGCGGCGTAACCGGCTTTAGTGCAACCTTCAAAATTTTCGCTATAAACAAGGGCTCCCCCCGCCCCCGTCCCCGTAAAATTCGCATTATTCGTCGTCAGCGCCGCGGCGTCACTGTTGCGCGTCACGCCCGTCACACACACCTTGTAGCTTGTGCTCGCTGTCTGGGCTGCGGTCGTGAGTGTCACGACGCTGCCTGCGAGTACGGCGCCGCTAACGGTGAGAACTGAAGCATCGGCGCAGACCCCTGCCCCGGCGACGATCTTGTAGTTGCCGCTGGTCTGCGCTTCTGATGTTACCGGCGCCGCGCTGAAGGTGACGGTCGCCGTGGTGTTACCGGTTGAAGCGGCGCTGTTGACGTTGAACGCATTCGTCGGCGTTGCCGTGCCGGTGACGCCTGCGCTCAGGTACGCGCCCGTGTGGTTCGCGCAGATACGGTACGCGTATTGCGTGCCGTTGACGACGGTGCTGTCGACGTAGGTTCGACCTGCGCTGCCAGTGGTCAAGGTGGCGTTGCAGGTTGCACCGGTGCAGAGCGCTGTGCCCGTGCAGTCTGCCGGCGCAGTAGCTGTTCCATCGGCGCGTACGATTTTCACTCCGCTATCGGCGTTTGAGCTGTTTGTCCAGCCGAGAGTCACCTGACCCGCTGCTGCGGTGTACGTGGGTGCCGTTGCGTCGGCAAGTGCTGCAGTGGTGAAAGTGCCCGAGTGTTGCGCGGCCAGTGCGTTAGTCGCAACGTCGGTTGCTGCAGTTGTAACGCAGTGCGCATAAACTGTTGAAGGTTTGAGACCCGTAAGCGCATACGTGTAGACCGTATTGCCCACTGACGCCGTCGGGCTACCGGCAGAAACTGTTGTGCCTGAACAGTTAGTCTCTTTTACTGTGTAAGCTCCCTGAGCGTTGGCAACATTCATGGCTTCAGAAAAAGTCACAGAAAAATTGCCTGCGAGAACCGTGTTGGTTGCAGCGGCCGCGGGGCTCGAACCCGTCACCGTTGGTGCAGTCACGTCGGCTGTGCCGCTGAAGAGCGCCCAGTTGTTCGCGCTAAGAGCCGCATTATCGGGGTAGCGAACGACGCCGGTTACGCAGACAATGTACTGCTGCGCGTTCGTCTGTGTGGCAGTGGTGAGGGTTACGACTTTCGCCGCGCGCACAGCTGCTGAGACGCCAAGGCTTGTGCCGGCGGCGCAATCGGTACCGGTTTTGATGCTATAGTTGCCTGCCGTGTTTGCTGAGGCTGTTGTGGGTTCAAAATTGAAAGTGACGGTAACGGTTGTGCCCACACTTCCCGAGGCTGTCGAGACATTGAAGGGTTTGCTTGCGGGTGTCGAATCCCAGCTGCCGAGTCCGTGATAGACTTCGATCGATGCGAGGTCAGCTGCCGAATAGCCATTCCATTGAGCAAACGAGGTCGCAGGGGTTGCGGTGGGGCCCGTGACCGTATTCATGCGCTTCAGAATCGTATCGCATGTGGTGCTGCCTGCCGTACAGGCTGCATTAAAAGTGCCTGCGGGTACGTTCCACGACGCTCCGGGGTCGCCCGTGTTGTTACCGATAATGTCGAGGTCGACGAAAGTGCCCGTATTCTTTTGCAGAACGACTGCGTCGTCACCGTTCATGTTAACGACATTCGAGCTAGTCTGGTTGCAGAGCGAGGTAAGAGTCGAGTCGATGGAGTTATTACAGACAACCCAGGTTTGACCGTGCGTCAGAGTTGTGCCAGCAGTGAAGCTGACTGTGCTGCCCGAGAGGGTCGCCGAGCCGTTATTGTACTGGCCGAGACGATAATTATCAAGGTTGACTGAAAGTCCTGTGCCGTTATAAATTTCGACCAGCTTATTGTTGCTATTCCCTTCCATATATTCTGAAATAATCAGATCGCTCATCAGCGTCAGGTTCGTCGCAGTCCAGAGCACCGCGCTCGCAGTCGCGAGGTTGATATTTGAGATATTCTGCACACCGGTGGTGACACAAGTCGAATACTGCGTGGTGTGCGTGAGCTGGCCGCCAGTCAGCGTCAACGTGAAGGTCTTGTCACCGTTAGACGCCGCCGGATTACCGGTGACGGTCAGCGCGGCGGCAGAACAGTCGCTACCCTGCACCACTTTCATTGTCGTCGTGGTGAGCGTCGCCAGATTCATCTGCTGGTCGAACGTGACAGAAATCTGCGTCGAACCGATGTTGAGTAAATTACTGTTGGCCGGTGAGAAAGAGGCTATAACCGGGGCTGCCGTGTACGTGAGGTTTTTGAATCCGAAACCATTCTCGCCGCCACCGGGGGTCACGCCGTCGTAATTGGTTACGCCACCGACGCCCGAGCCATAAACTGAGAATTCCCAATCGTCGTTATTTCGGTTCGGCACCGTTCGCCCAAGATGTACCGCCGCGCCGATACCGAGCTGCGCCGTCGCTACGGTTGTTTTGCGAATCTTAAACGGCGTCGCGGTAGTCCCATATGTTCCTGAATAGTCGAAACTATCTGCCGCCGTAATATTGACCGGAATACTCAACGTGAACAGCCGGCTCTCGTCTGCGACGGTAAGTGTGCGGGCGACGCTGATCGTCGTGGCAAGGTCAGTCAGGTAAGCGGTGTTCGCCGCGCCTTCGGTAAAGTCACCCGCGATAAACGCAGCGGTGGTGCCGCAGGTGCTGTCGGTATATTTTGCAATCTGAAGGGTGCGGCGAAAATGCGTCACGCAGAGATTTGCCCAGACGCCTGCGCCAATCGTGATGCGATCACCTGGCAAGAGATTCAGCGTTGCTGTTGGGTCGACGCTTCCGGTAAAGACGAACATGGCGGGTGCGCTGCGCGTGCGTTGAATAAAGAAACCCATGTTTGAACTGTCGCGGTTCACCATTGTAACGGTGTGCTGCGGCAGCGTGCAGGTTGTGCCGGCTCCACTGCCGATCGTGGTTTTTGTCCCGGCAGTATTCAGGTCGAGCCCCGCGCCGATCGCGCGTATGTCTTCCATGGTGTCGCAGACTCCCGCGACGTTGCTGGTGGTTCCCGTGGTGAAAGTTGTATCTGAAGCAGAAGCAATTGGGTTACCAGCAGCATCAACCGCTGAAGTTGAGACGCGCAGAATATAAACGGTACTGGCCAGCAGGTTCGTTGTCGTCGCTGAAACCGTCGCGCCGCTAACTGTCGAAGCGCCCGCAAACTGAACGCAGGTGTTTGAGGCAAAGTTGTCGCTCTGTCGGCTGATCTGTATTGCTCCGGTGCAACCGGTGTCGGTTGAGTTTACCGTAACGGCACCCATGGTTTCGCTAAAGGTGACGCTGATTGTCGGGTTCAGATAAACTTCAGCTTCGCTGTTGGCAGGCGTTACCGATTGAATCGTTGGCGGCGTCGAATCGCCGCTGCCAAAAATACCGCTGTCGCCGAGAGTGTTACCGAGTGAGCGGCCACCGCAATGAGTGAGTATCAGAAGTAAGGCCAGAATACCGGCCGCCTTCGTCAGCACGCCTGTTTTCATTTTGAAATCCGCCTTGGGTGTTAACCTTTTTAAAGTATATTTCATTGCCATCGCCTTGCCCATTAAAAATCGGTAATTTTCGCGACCCACTCAGGATGATCAATAAAAGGATTTCGGTTACCCTGAATGCGGTGAATCAGATCATTCTTCGTGCGCTCGCCAGCGTCGACCGGGTCGTCGTTATGCCATTTGCGTAGCATATTTTCCTGCCAGGTTTTGATGTTGGCTTTATTCACTGCATCGCTGGTGAGCCAGCAACTGTCTTCAGTGTAATAGCGGGTCGCCATGTAAAAATAAACCCGCGCAACATCGCCCTTCACGTGATCGGGCGGCTCGAACACGGTGGTCGCAGAACACGGCACCTGATCGGCTGCAGCCCCACATGCGGCATAGAGCCCCTGCGTGATATTCGTATGGTGAGGAGTTCCCGATTTGCCGCCAGTTGCCGGTGTGGCGGCGTCGGCACCGACACCCGTATACGTCGTACCAGCGACGTCTACAATACCGAACGCGTTATTGCTGCGTGTCGTGTTAGCTGCTGAATTTGTTGGTAGCAGATGGTGAATGTCGGTCAATGCGCGATAGTCATAGAAGTTCGCGTAAGACGCATCGCTGTTGCCGTTATAGCAATAGTTGCCCGTTGCAGGGTCGTTAACCTGCGCGGCGCCCAGAAACCAGCTTTTGGGCCAACTATGCTCTCGATTCATCGAACCCTGCTGTTGAATGCTGCTGCTGTCGAAAAGTCGCGGTATGTTCGTGACCGTCGTTACCGAACCCGCGGGAATATAACAATAGCCGCTGTAATACTCGTACACCCGATTCGGGCTCGTCGTTGGGCAGGTAATGGCCGCCGGTTTGGCGCCTTTAAGCGCGAGGCCGATAAAATAATCCCAGACGTCAAATCTTGTCGGCACCGGGTCAGCATAGTTCTCGAGATAGCGCAGATTGTCGCTGATGCCCGTGAAATCATAACCTGTGGGCACAGTCGCCGCATCTTCGGTATATTTAATGACTCTGTGGCCTTTTATTTTTTGTTGCAGAGCCGATTTCAGATCATTGCCGGTTTTACAGCTGTTAAAGCCATAGTAATAACCGCGGTAAGCTGAACTTGTGAGCGTGCAGCCGTCATCTGCAAGCGCCGCCTGCACAGCGCTCGCTTCGGCTTTTTCTACGTTGCTGCAGGCGGCAAACGCCAGCACTGCGGCCATGAGAGCCATTTGAACTTTCATGGTATAGTCTCCGCCTGGGCGCGTTGATCGAGCATCATCATCAGCTCGGCATCACCCTGATTAAACTGCGGTGGAAACACCGGGCCCGTCATGCGCACTTTTGAACCGGCGGGAATATTGTAACTAAACGAGGTGTCAGTATCAAAACCTGAAAGAGTTCCCGAACCCAAATTACGGCTGAGCTGAAATTTGAAAGGCGTTTTCGCTCCTGAGCACGTCTGTGCATCCGCATAACTCGTTGCACCGATGCAGATCACGCCCAGATACGCCTTCTGGTAATTGATCTGAAACCGGCGGTTACCGTCAGAATTGCTGCATTCTTTGTAAGCAGGCCCCGTCGTGACATAACCTTCAAGCCGTCGCACTTTTAACATATCTGCCGCCCGCGTAAACGCGGCAGTCTGCATAGTGTAAGGAATCGAGTTGCGCTGCGAAACCACGCTGACGGTCGAGGGATTAAAATCGGTTACTACAGGAGTCACGTTCGCACCAGAACCGTATTTCTGTACGCGTGTCACTGTGATGCGCAGGCGATCACCCATAATTGCCATGCTTGCATTGCGTGCGTTGGTGATATAAATCGCGCGAGTCGAATCCGTCGAATTCTGCGATGGCGGCTCGATCCCGTAGGCTACCAAGATACCGGCGTTGCCGTCTTGAAGCACGAACGAGCGTTGAAATATCAGGTCGGTGGTATCGCAGCCTGTATTTGTGGTGCCGAGCGCGATGCCATAGTCTGCCGGTATGGTAACAATGCCTTCAATCGTCGCATTGGTGCCGGCATAGAGTTGTTCAGTATTGGCACCGAGCGCGTTAATGTCAGTAACGAGGCCTTGAATGTTGCCATTGAATGTCGAAGCTGTCGTGGTAAAAGAGGCATAGTTCAGCCGCTGGCCTTCCGTGAAATAATCCGTATTGCGGCCGTCGCCATCGCTGCCCGAAACACAATGGGCAAACGACAATGTGACTGCGCCTGCAAAAATCAGCTGCTTCAGATTTTTCATGGCAATGCCGTCCAGCGCGAATTAATTTCACCCGGCGTTGCAATCGTGCGATCGCGGTATTCGCTCTTGATATAGACGCCGCGGCCGCCATTGCCGCCACTCGCAGTCATATCTTTGGTGGCATGAGTCCAGCTGGCAGAGGCAGTGCCGTCACCAAAAGTCGAAATCCGTTCCATGGAAACCATGTACGGGGTATTTGCCGCAGTCGTGTTGCAGAGCAGATCTGCATAGTTTTCTGCCGAACTCGCACCCCGCACGGGAAAATCAGTATTGGAAATATTGGGAAACGGCGTGGCCGAACCATTCACTGAGGTGCGCGTTGTGTCTGTGGTGTCGACTGCGCCCGTGATGCCGTAGGTACCGGTACCAACCAAGGCTGTTCCGGTGTTATGAAATCCACCTTTGAAATAGCGGGTTTCGTTGTGCGCTGTCGCAACCGGCGAAGCGCTCAGCGTTGGTGCAACCGAGGTGCCGGTACCACTCACCGCGGCGCCCGTACGGTTGCCGCCGACAATATCAACCAGATTGCCCCGATTGTCGCGCAGTTCAACCCAGAGCGATGTCAGATGCGGATATCCCGTTTGTTCCGTTGCGTGCATATGGTAAGGATTAAAATAGCCCGAACCACTGAAACGGTCTACCGCTTCGCCCCAAGCCGGTCGGCACCGGCCCCCGGCATCAAACATTGGATACACAAATGTGAGAATGCCGCCAGCGGCAGCGGGGTAGAGTTTAGCAGTGTAAGGGTCGGTAAATGAAGAACTCGAAACATTCGCCCTGCCCGTGCTGCTGGTGCGGCGGTCAAAGAGCGTAAAAAAATCAGATAGGCCGTTCACGGGATTGTAATGGCTTATCTTGTTGCCCCAGGTGGCGCTGTTCGACGGATCGTAGAGCGCGCTGGCGGGAAACGAATAACCGTCTGCGGTGATATCGTTGCGCTGGTCAGACTGCGTCACGACGAGAAAACCCTTCGCGGGAATGATCGTGCCGCCCGGCAGGCCAATGAGGCCGCGCTTGGCAATCGATTCGTTGTCGGGCCAACCGCTGGTATAGATTCCCGGGTCGGTGTAATTGTCGATCACGGGAAAATACAGCGACCAGAATGAAATATCCAGCGCCTCATTGGTGGGATTGTAAAGTTCAATGAATTCATTGCCGTCGTAGGCATAGTAGTTGCCGTTAATTTTGCGCGTGGTGCCGGCATAGTTAACTTCAGAAATCACAACCTTCTGGTAATCGCCCGCGGGGCGCGTCTGGTACGTGACGATTCCCTGATTCATTTCTGTATTTGTCGGGTAGCGTTTGTTCATCGCGACGCCGTCATTGTATATACCCTGCCAAAACTGCAGGTACCGGTCAACGATAGCGGGAGAGTGAATCACAATCAGGTTCTCGTCGTTGTTGTTGTTCGCATTCGGCGACCAGTTGAATGAACCCAATAAGAGTTTCGCGTTCGGTGTGCCTGCATCGATCACTATCGTTTTTGCGTGCAACCTGCCGCCACCAGCCTGCCAGTCACCAATATAGTTGTTGTTCTCATCGCCGTCGATGCGCATGTCGAAGGGCGAATAGCAGCGTGTGTTCGATGCGTCGGGCGTGTTCCAGGTATTGGTGCCATTGGGGAAAAACGGATTCGTCGTGCCGCCATTGGCTGAGCCGGCGCCGGCCTGAAAGCCATACGTGTGTCCGCATGACGTGCCAATGCGGTAGACTTCGACATACTGGTTATGCGTCAGCTGCGAACGGTCCATAATACCCCGAACTTTGCGCGAACCACCGTCGATAGAATTTTGGTAGGTAAATTGTTTGTGCTTCTGTATAAAGAGCCGACCGAGCTGGTCGTGCGTGAACGCAAAGATGGCAAAATTGATGCTTTGCTGCGCCTCGCCCACCGCCTGTAAAAAACGGCTCATCGCATCTTCTGCGGGCGAAAAATACGCTTCCACTTTGATCCCGTTGACATTAAACACATGATTCGCATTCGCCGGGGTCTTTGCATGGCCGAATCTACCCGCCATCATCTGCTGGTGCTCGGCGATGAAGTCTTCAGCCATCTCTTTTGATTCGATAATGGTCCAGACGTTGTAGTTTCGATCAATTTCAGAATCGGTAATATTGCCTGTACCTGTCATTACATAACGCCGGTCAATGACGCAGAACTTGTTGTGTTGAATAGACTGTGAGTTACCCGAAATCAGTTTCGCATTGGGGTATCGCCTCAGCAGGTCTTCAAATTCAAGATACCCAATTTCTCCATACGAATATGTGCCCGCATCGCCCGCGAGCTGTACGTCAAGCCCGCGCTTCACCGCACGCAGCACCGAATCTTTGATCGAAGCGCGGTAAAACCCGTACATCGCCCAGTAGACTTCTTTGCGCGCACCGTCGATGAACTCTGCGAGCCGAATGTCGAATTCTGGCGGGCGGTGCCCTGAGGGTTTTATGCCGGGATAGTTCGTGAAAATCTCGAAGACGCGTCCATTGCCGTCGTCTTCGCTCGTCTTAACTTTTGAGCAAGAAATTTGTAAGACTGCAACGCCAAATGCAGCGAGAAAAAATGTACAACGGTTCAGATTTTTCCAAAGATTTTTCACAGTGAACCTCCTGAGTTATAGAACCGCGTGAGCAGCGTTGAGAAATCGTCAAAAATTCTGCGATCGGTGGTTGACCCGGCAGGTTCGATCACCATCACAAAGGCATCGGTGATATGAAAAAAGGCATTCTGCGTGCGTTTCGGTTCGGCTTCCTGGCTCTTGCTGTCGTCGTAATAGAAACGTTTGCGTAAGTCAGACGACATGATTACAAGGCGGGGTTTACGCCCATTGGCATCGATGAGAAAGATGTTAAACGGCAACGCGAGCGGGTGCTTGCGAATGTCGACAACAGAAGTGTTGTTTACTGAGTCCGAAAGGGCCTTAAGATCACAATGAATCGACGTTGTCATCGTTCTGCCTGTCATGAAAATGGCGTTGCCATCGGTGTCTTTATATGGCAAATCTACCGTCGCCGAATTTATCGTGGGACAAGTTCCCGTAACCAACGTGCTGTAAGGGGCGTCGTAGTTTCCCGTCCAGGGCGACGGCACGCGCGAAAGATTCGAATCCGTTTCAGTCCCAACAACGCCCCATAGTTTAAAAGACTTTCCATAAACCTGCGGCAAGCGCGCCTTATACTGCAGCGCATTCAAAATATTGCTGCGGTTGGCGTTGTGCAGCACTACGTCGGCGATAATGTCTTGCGTCATGGCGCGGGTAGCGAATTGAATTGTATCTTCGGCTCGCAACAGTTCAGTAATGACCGGCACCAGTGGTTTTTCCTGTGGCGCGTAATAAATGTTGAAGATCAGATCAGCCAGCCTGAAGCGCGTGTTGGGGTCGGTAATGGTCTTACTGTTGCGGAATTTTCCGAAAGAAGGCACTCCCTCATCGCCAAAGAGGCCGCCATAGGCACCCTGCTGGCCTTCATTGTAGAAGTCGTTACAGATATCGAACGACTGAAACACGAAGACCACAGAAAAGCCTGAATCGAACGTGCCGGTGTTAGCGCCGCCGGTTGAGATCCAGCAGGTATATTTGTCGGCAACGACAAAGTTATATTCGACGCGCCCGTCGTAGGGCGCAGCATTGTATTTCGATGACCGGTTGAGGCGATTGAAGTTTAGCCTCGTGGCGAGAATTTTCTTCTTGAGATTGAGATTCGGCTCGGCATCGGCTGCGGACGTTGCGCTGGCGTAGGTCAGAAATTTGTTCTGTGCCCGCATTGCTTTTAGGGCCGCAAAACCTGCATTATTCTCGGCGCGCTGGTCACCGCCAATTGCTACTTTGAGGCCATCGTTGGCCTTTGCGATGAGCGCACTGCTGATCTCGGTGTCGGCAAGGTCGCTGAAGACCCCTACAACTTCTTGTTTAGCACCGGCAATAATGCCGAGTAACTTTTCTTTCGCCTTCGGGTTACCACCATAACCGATGTAGTAACTCATGTTCTGCAGCCGCTGGTCGGCTTCGTTTGTTTTAGTGACGCACGCGCCTTTGACCAATAGTCCGGTAAGAAGAGCGGGAAGAACTATATTGTGCAAAAATATTCTTTTCATTTGTAATCCGGCGTGTTAGCCTCGCCAGGCGTTGCAAAAGTGCGCAGCGAATAGTCAGCGTGTACATATCTGCCACTCACGCCCGCAATCGATGCACTGCAATTCGTACCATAGAGCGTAATCGCCTGCGAGGGGGATGTCTCGTTGCAAGGCGTTGATGCGTGCCAGGTTGAGACCGAACCGCCCTCTTCTTCAAACTGGTCTTCAGTGCGCTCCATCGACCGTGTTGTGACGCCGTCAAACGCCCCTGACAGGGGAAAGTTACGGCTAGTCGCATCGTCGGCTTCGGTGGTATTCACACCGCTCTCCATGAGAAAGTTTTCAGCCGTGCGTGTCGTGACAGACCAGTTGCGCTCGGGAATAGCTAGCCCCTCAAGTACAATCGGCACATAAGCCGCGTCGCCCTGCCCGCGAAACGCACCGTCAGCCTTGCCGATAATAACTGCAAACTGTCCCGGTGCCACGGTGGTATTGCCGCCCGCCGGTACATAATAGACCTTTCGTAGGTCACCCGTCAGCTCGATGCGCCAGTTCGCCAAATCGATCGGCTTATTACAATCGGTATTCTGTATCTCAATAAAATCATCGTCGCCGTCATACGTGCCGTTGTTTTTCATCGAACCCGCCCAGTTTACCTCACGGATCTCGGCGCAACCGCGTTTGCGGTCGACGTTGATCGCGGTGGGCCAGAGTTCACCCACGGAAGAGGTGCATTGCGCAAGAAATAAAAGAAGCGGTAGCATAATGGCTGTAAACCTCACCCCCCTTCCCCCTCTCCTAAAGGAGAGGGGGAATTTTTTCTTCCCCTCTCCTTTAGGAGAGGGGTGGCTTAAGGCTTTGCCTAGCAAAGCCGCAAGCCGGGGTGAGGTTGCTTTAACCATCAGAAAGATATCGTGCTCCTTAAGAATACGCCCATGAAGTCGGCGTCGGCCGGGCCGCCTTTGGGGGCGCCGTTTTTGCTGACGATGTCTTCGATCGGTGTACTAAAGAAAGAACCGGGAATGAACATGGCGCCCGTCAGCTGAAACATCAGCAGTGAATTCGGGAAGTACTGAAGCGTCAGGTTGATTTCTTGCCCGAGTGCTTTGCCGAAACGCTGCTGTGCGTCGAGTTCGGCGCGTGACACGTATGGGTTGTTGATGAGGTCGAGGTTGTTCGGGCTGAAGTTAACCGCGGTTGAGGCGGTGTCTTGCACGTGCCAGATATCAGCGCGCACAACGTATTTTTTCGACATCTCGACGCCGAAACCTGCGTGCAGCATCAAGACGCCTGACTTACGGTTGGCGTCGAATGGGGTGTCATCGATACCGTTATAGCCTACATAGCCCGATGGGCGCACACCCCAGTAGCGGCGCATAAGCGTACCACCGATGCGGTCACCGCGCATCGAGATAAAGCCATGTGAGATCATGTTGCCGTTCTTGTCGTACTGCGGGCCCTGCGCATAAAAGAAATCGACCTCACCCAGAGGTGCGAGCCAGCCAAAGAGCGTTTTGAGCCTTGCGGTTGTACCGGCACCAAAGCCGAACGTGGTGTAATCGGCGATGGGCTGACCCTGGCGGCGCAGGTCTGAGCCAGTTGACATCGCGCCGTCGACATAGACAATCAGCTGGCTGAAGATCGGCACCTGTTCGTTCAAGTGCGCTGCAAGGCGTGCCCCGAAAAGGCCCGACCAGTCGTTGTCTGAGAAGTTACCGATGCGGCCATTCTCAGAATAATCAGAACCGCCTTTCGTTCCCCGCACGCGTGCATAGAAAGCGTACACACGCGGGTCGAGCCGCAATTTCATGAGCTTCTTCATGAAGGGCTCGCCCGATGCGACGATACCTGTGCGGTAAGTCGAAACGTCGCCATTGAGGCCTGCGAGCTTATTGGTCGAATCACGCGAGAAATACTGAAATTCGTCGTTCCAGCGGTCGTTTTCGCCCGCTCCGTAGCTGTTCGCGCCAGAGAAGACGTCGACACCGAGAATTTTGATGTCGACCTTATCTTTCCAGTGCACGTTGAACACAACTGCGTCGAGCACGTCGCGCAGCATGTAGTCGTTCTGAATGCCGCCGACGCTGAAGAACTGGCGCCCCATCACGACGTCGGCAACAAGGCCGTTTAAATTAAAGAACTCCCAAAAGATATTCGCGCGCGCAATACGCGTGCCGGGGTTACCGTTGCCCTGCAGCTGAAAACTGCCCCAGACGCCGTCAAAACCAAATGACATCTCAACGCCCACGCGCTGTTTCGGAAACATAAAAGAGGTATCAAACTTGGCGCGGGTTAATGCCAGACCCTGCTGGTCGTCGGTCGTGCGAATCTGAAAGTCGTTGGTGCTGTTAAGCTTTCTGAGGTCGGCGTTGTTATAAGAGTGAAATTCCTGCAGCATGTTAAAGCCCCAGAGAAATTCAAACTCGGGCTTGTCTTTGCGCACCGCGAACTGGCGCTCGAACTCGTAGATCCACTGGCCGGTGCGGTCGATCGCCGCTTCTGAGAGCTGGTTGTCGCGCGTCGGATTTTTCTTCTCAGGCGACTTCTTGTCAGGATCTTCTTTCTGAGCGGTGGGAGTGCCCTTCTCGTCGGCTTTCGCTTCGCTCTTCACCTTCTCGGCTTCTGCCTTTTTGGCGTCGCTCGCCTCTTTTTCTTCTTCGAGTTTAGGTATTTCGGGAAACTGCGTTTGTGCCAAAAGCGGTATCGTAGGTGCAACCAACAGCAGCGCGCACAATAGTCCGCAGAGACGAGAGAGGTACATTTTCATTATTTTTTCCATGAGTTTGGTGTGGAGAAAGCCAGCAAGCTACTTGCCAATTCAGCCACTGTCATTTCGTTAACGGCCGAAGTGTTGTAAAGTGCGTTACCGTAATTAGATGGACGACGATGACTCGTCAATGCCATTATTTGTCTATAGAACAATAAAGCAGTGATCACTTGTTTACACAGATGTTGGCGCTGGCCACTGTTGCAATTCGCTTGACGTCGCTTGCAATGGCGCATCGCTGCAAGCATGTCTGCAGCAGATCGCGCCGCTACTCTCATCGCAGAGATGTCTGCAATTTACGAAGCGGGTAAATATTCGCTCGTTGAAGTAACGCGCCCCTGGTCGACGCACAACCCCACGATCAGCGGCGAGTTTGCCGAGCCCGCTGCACTCGAATGGTATCTGCGTCGTGAATTTGAGGCTCTGCTCGTGCGCGGTGCGGAGATCAGAATTTCTGAATCCCGTACGCGCCGTGATCTGTTTGACCCTGAACTTTTTGAAAGCCTCAGCGAAGATGCGTGGGACTTACGCAAGAAGAAGCTGTTTCTGTTTGCGGCCGAACGCATTGAACTGTCGCTCAATCGCCTGCACCACTATACATCCACACCAGCTTCGAGCTTTCAGCGCTACATTCTCTTTACCAATTACCGCATGCATGTCGACGCGTTTTTGTCTCTCTACCCTGATTGCGTGAAGCCCACGAACCCCGGCGCGCAGATGGCGGCGTACCATCATGAAATGCCAGGCCATGCAGGCGTAACCCTCATCAACATCGGCGTCGGCCCGGCAAATGCCAAGACGATCACCGACCACGTCGCAGTGCTGAGGCCCGATCTGATGATCATGGTCGGCCATTGCGGTGGATTACGCAATCACCAGGATATCGGCGACTACGTGCTGGCATCTTCTTACATGCGCGCCGATCGCGTAATGCAGCAGGTGCTGCCGAATGAAATACCGGTGATTCCGAATTTTTTGATCAATTCATACCTGCGCCGCGAACTGGCTGAGCGCAGCATACCGTACCGCATGGGCACCGTCTACACGACAGACAACCGCAACTGGGAATTCAACCAGCGGCAGACAGTCGACGCGATGAAGATGTCGCGTTCGATTGCCGTCGACATGGAATCGGCGACGATCGCAGCGAACGGCTATCGCTACCGCATTCCGCATGCAACGCTGCTCTGCGTCAGCGATAAGCCGCTGCACGGACGGCCAAAACTCTCAGGTGATGCGCAGGCATTTTACGCCAACAGCAAAGAAAAGCACCTCGAAATTGCCATTCGCACAGTTGAGGCAATACGCGCGGATTACCCGCAAGGTTTGCCAAACGACGATGTCAGGTCATTTGATGAGCCATTATTGGGTAGCTCAGGAAACGACTAAGGTCGTTTCCTGAGCTACCCTAAATAGAAACCTTATTTCTTCCCGATCTCTTGCTCTTGTAGAGCGCCTTGTCTGCCCGGTCGAGAAATTTCTCGAGAGTCAGTCTGGGGGTCGCGTGGCAGACGCCGACTGACGTGGACACCTTGAGTTTCCCCATCGCGGTCTCGAAAGGCAGGCTGTCGATTGCCACGCGCACGCGTTCGGCGAGCAGAATCGCGTTTTCGCGGGTCACTGCCGGTATGAAGATGGCAAACTCTTCGCCCCCTACCCGCGCGAAGATTTCGCCTTCGCGCAGAACACCGCGAATGCGCAGCACTGTTTCGCGCAGTACTTCGTCTCCCGTGGCGTGGCCGTGTTCATCATTGATCTTTTTGAAGTGGTCGATGTCCATGAGCAGCACCGAATGGTGTTCGCCACCGGCAGAGGCCGCAAGCCGTGCTTCGGCGAGCCGCGTGAAACCGCGGCGGTTTAAAACCTGCGTCAGTGGGTCAGTTTCGGCTACATCGTTGAGTTTCTCTATCTCTTGTTCGACGGGCCGCAGAAAGATGTAGTTGCCCGCGACGTAAGCCAGCAAGAAGGTTGCGACGAGCGAAAGGCAGAGCCCCAGAATCAACGTGAGCGCGTTATGGTAAGCATCGCGGTAGATCGCCGATTCGAGAAAACGCAGCGTGATATACATCGCCGCGCGGTCTTCAGATTCAATGCGCTGAAAGGTATAGATATGCTTTTTGTCGGCTTCGTTGACGCGAGCTGGTGCAATCGTCTCGCCCGCGGCTTTGATGTGCTTCCAAACGCGTTCGTTCGGAAAGGGTTTTCCCATCAGCGATGGTTCGTTATCGAGCTTCAAAGGATGCTGAAAGAGCACGATGCCCTGCGTATCGAGTGCGGTGATCTGCGATTTTTCAGGCAAGGTATATTCGGCGAAGACATCCTCAAGCCATTCAACGCTGATCGAAAGATAAAGAATCGCATTCAACTCACCATCTGAGCCGATGATCGGCATCGCGGCTATGATTCCTGGTTTACCACTGATCTTACCGAACTGCAGACCGCCAATCTGCGGCGAGCGGGTGCGGCTTACCAGTTTAAACCACTCGCGTTCGCCGACGTTGACCTTGCCTTTCGGGGTAAGGCCTGAGCAAAAGATATCGCCGTTGGGGCGCACCACACCGGCATTATCATAAAGAGGATTGCTGGTAATAAACCTCGACATGAACGCTGAACAGGGTTTGCCCCCACCTCTGACCTCGGGCAGCAACACCAGAATGCGCATCGACTGCATTGTCTGCGCAATCAGTTCGTCTTGTTTGTCGGCGATATGCGACAGCAGAGATTTGGCCCGGTCAACCGCGTCGAGTTTCGCCTGCTGAAACGAACGGTAGGTGATAAAGAGAGCCGACGCCAAAATCGGCATGACCGCCACAAAGATTACCGATGCGAGCAAGAGCTTGCGTTTAAGAAGATCTGGAATGCGCATGGGCCGTGCGTGCAGTAAAAAAGCGCGAGAGGTCGTTTCAAGTAATTCTTGACATGCAGTTTTTAGCCTAAAGTGACACTAATGTACAGCTTTGACCGCTACCCGGTTCCCAAAGGGTATTTCAAGGCAAAAGATGGCGTCAATCTGCCTTTTTTTGAATACGGGCGCAGCGATGCCCGGCAGACGATTTTCTTTCTGAACGGTTTTACCTGCAATCAGTTTAATATTGCCAAGGTCGTGGCCGCGTTGGGTGCCGAGTACCGTATTGTCACCTTCGACTACCGCGGCCAGGGGCTCGCGTACCGCGAACGCTACAATACGGTCTCAGTCGATGCAGTGCTTGATGACATTGACGCGCTGCACGCGCATATCGGCAGTCCGCGCGTGCTGCTGGTGGGTTACAGCATGGGCTGCCAGCTCGCCGTCGAATGGAACTACCGGGACAATTCGCGCGTCACCGGCATGGTGTTGCTGCTTGGTATCTACGGCAGAATCTTTGATACCTTTATGAATTTGAATATCTTTGCGCCGATGCTCAACTTTACGCACAGGGCATTTCCGCTGCTGAAATCCTTCTTACAGACGACATGGCGCACGGCGCACAGCCTGCCTTACGCTCTGCGCGTCGCTTTAGGGCGCGGTGCCCTGCTCAACCCTGAACGCGTCTCAGAAACTGAGCTGAGGCCCTTTCTCGACCAGCTTGCCGAGCTTGATTTCGAATATATTCTGCACATGTCTCACGCCATTCACCACCACACTAACGAGGGCCAGTTCGAGCGTATCATCGCACCTTGCCTGATAGTTTCGGGTGAATCAGACCTGTTTGCGTTGCCGTCGCACTCAGAACGCGTACACCAGGCGGTGCCTGCTTCGTGGTACTTTTCGATACCTTCGGGCACGCACAATGCTATTCTCGAACACGCCGACGATATTTCAGGGTGGGTGTTTGAATTTTTACGCGAAAAGAAAATAACAGGAGCATGAAGTAAACCGTCAGTTTTTCGCAAAGACGCGTTTGGGCTTAAAATGCACGCGGCGCACAGCGCGGCGCGACGCTTCCATAATCGTGAATTTGCCCGGGCCGAGGTCGATCTCTTCACCCTTAAGCGGTATTCTGCCGCAGGCGGATAAAAGGTATCCCGCGATGGTTTCAAAGTTTTCTTTATTGATCGCGGCGTTAAACGCCTTACTGAAGTCGTCTATATCCATGAGGCAGTCGATCAGATAGCCGCCACCTTCTGCAGTCTCCATATAGTGCGTTTCGAGCTTCTGGTCGTGGCTGAAAATATCACCGACCAGCTCTTCAGCGAGGTTCTCTTCGGTCACCATACCAAGTATCAGACCATATTCGTTGACCACAAACACCATCGCCTCGCCGAGCTGGCGCATTTCAGCGTGCAGCTGGTCGACTTTCAGAGAATAAGGGAAAAAATGTGCCGGCCGCATCACCTGCTTCACGCGCATGCTGCCGGTTTTGTCGAGCAAGTCGCGCAGATCGATATACCCGGTAATTTCAGCCGGTATGGTCTCGTAGACCGGGTAGCGGGAATAAGAGCTTTTTTCGAGAGCCTCTGCGCATTCGGCGAGCGTCGCGCTTGCCGCGAGGGAAAACAGCTCGCTCATCGGGGTCATGATCTCGCGTATCGTTGTGCTCGAATAGGTCGCGAGCGATTCGGTCAGCGGCAGTTTACTCTCTCCGGTATGCTCTGAGATAAACCTGAAGACTTCAAGGCGCGCATCGTCGTGCTTCTCTGCGCTGATACTGCCGATCAGGCGCGATATCTTTAGAAAAACATAGCTTAGGGGCAGCAATAGGTAATAAAACAGCCATATCAGTGGATACGATTTTTCGAGCAACAGCAGGTTTTTGCGCCGGCCAATGGCTTTAGGCAGTGCTTCTGACAGCAAGAAAAATAAAACCAGTTCAACAAGAAAGACGAGCGCCTTCCACTCGAGGCCGCGCTCGGGAGGCAGCAACGCATCGAGCGCCAGCGTACCGCAGACGATCGCCAGATTGTTGCCGGTCAGCAGCATCGCGATGATATCATTCTTATGTAGAAAAAGTTTTTCCAGTTTTGCGCGATTGCCGCGCGTCACATTGAGCGCCGTGAGACTGAAAAATGCCACTTCGGTTGCCGCGAAAAACGCCGCGCTGATAAGGCACCCGATGAAAATGGTGATACTAAGCATTTTTTTTCACGAGCAAAACAAATTCAGTAATGCGGTGTTCGTCGACTTTGAACGATTTGAAGACCAGGTTGCCGATCTCGACCTCTTTGTCGCCGTGTGGAAAACCATCGAGCTTTTCGAGAATGAACCCGCCGATCGTCTCGCTGATCTCGGCGTTCAGGTTCGAGCGAAAGATCTCGTTGAAGCGGTCGAGCGGCATCTGCCCTGATACCCGGTAGCGACGCGAATCGATCTGCTGCAGGTACTGGTCGCGCGGGGTTGCTGAAAAACTTGCCCCGAGTATGTGGTTAATGATCCCGCGCAGAGTCACTGCCCCGATGAAGGCTCCCGCTTCATCGACAACGACCGCAAGGTCGCGGCGGTTCTGCATCAGCGCCGATAGCGCTGCACTGAGGGAAAGCGAGGCCGGCAGAAACTCGACCGGGTGCATCTTGTCGCTCAGATCCCGCTTGCGTGCGAACAGCAGCTGCACCACACCGCGCAGGTAGACTACACCCTCGATCTCGACCGAATTCTTGCGGTAGATGACAGCAAAGTTATGCGGCGAGCCAACAAAGGCTTTGCGCGCCTGCGCCACGGTCGTGCCTTCGGGTAGCATAAGGGTCTGCGAGCGGGGTATCATCGCTGAGTAGATGTTGTTGTGGTAAAAGGCGATCGACCGCGAAAGCATCAGCATTTCTTCAGCTTTGAGAAGGCCGTGGTCTTCGGCAAAGCGTACAGCTTCGACGAGCTCTGACTCGCTGAGAGTGCTTTTTACCGGTTTCAGAGGTTTGACGATTGCGGCGGTCAGCCGGTCGAAAGGTATCGTGACACGCCCGGTGAAACGAAACCAGCCCCTGAGTGGCAGATGAAGTAGCCGCACCCACGAGTCCTTGAAAACCAAAGCGATGATTTTCGGAATCACCTCACCAAAAGTGAGTACGTAGAGAGTGATTACCAGCGGCAGTATAACCTGCCGTTGCGGAAAATCGCCGAACTGTCCCGAGATCATCGTTTCGGTGAGGTTCGTCATGCCGATGTTCACGATCAGATTGCCGAGCAGCAGGCCCGTAATAATGCGCTCAGGCCGTTTCAGCCATGTGATGATCGTCTTTCTGAGTTTCGGATTAAACCTGTCGCCGCCCAGGCGTTGCAGGCGGCCGATATCCTGAGAGAAGATCGCGGCTTCGCTGCCTGAGTAAAAGGCGCTCATGAAGGTCAGAACGATCAGCAATAAGATGAGCATTTCTAGTACCGCAGATCGCGCAGAGCCGATTCGTTAATCGCGCGCAGCAAACCTTCAAACGAATCTCTGATCTTGCGGATCTTGCGTGTCACCACGGGACGCGGCAAACCTGCGCCACTCGCGCCCGATGGCAGTTGGCCTTCGGGTAATCTCTTCAGGTCTTTGACCTGCACACGATACGTGACACCCTGCTGCAGCGAATCGCGCAGCCTGTCGTTGTCATAGTCCCATCTGTCCTGGCGGTAGCGCAAGAACAGAATCGAGCCATCGGCATCGTAGAAAAGCAGGTAATCGCTATCTGTGTTCTGGTATTTCAAATAAAGTTCGGCAGCAGCTGGAGTGTTGGTTGTCGCTGTTTCAAGAGAGATGTCTTGCGGAGCGAAAAAAGCCGCGAGCCCCGTTGCGAGCGCGAGAAATAGCAGCAACGGGCGCAGCGACACTACTTTTCCTTGTCGGGGTCAGCCGTTGTCACCGGTGTTTTTGCCCCGTCGAGAATTGCCAGCGCCTTCTTTGCTTCTTTCTGTACTTTTGCCGATGGGTCAAACTTCGATTTATACTCCAGCAGTTCGCGCGCCTCAGGCATCTTGAGCTGCGAAATCTGGTGTATTGCGCGAACACGCACAAGCTCGTCGTCGTCGCGCGCCATTGCGTAGAGAATTTCACGCACGTCGTTGTCTTTCAGCAGAATGAGGCTTGCGATAATCTGCATGCGAAAGCGCGTGTAACGCTTCTTCTCGTCTGAGCTTTTCATAGCCTCGATTTTAGCGAGCGATTCTTTGAGAATCGGCTTTGCCTGTGTGACCTCTGCTTTGCCGAGTGCGTATGCAGCCGAGCCGCGCACGGTCAGTGGTTCTGCTTCATCCTGGTAGAGTTTGAGCACCTGCGCTTTGGTCGCTTCGCTCCAGGGCCGGGTTTCGCCCAGGTATTTGAGAATGCCGCTGCGATAGTCGGCGTACGTGTCTGCCGCCTGCAGTTTTTCCATCAGAAACGGTTGCAGCGAGCTGTCTTTGTAGATCGTCAGCAAATGGACTGCATCAGGGATACGGTTTCCGGGCTTTGAGAAATCCTGCTCGCGAATTTCTTTAATTATTGCCGGCAGCGCCGAAACGGGTTTCTTTTTTGCGAGCGCACCGACGGTCGAAAAGAACAGCTGCTCGTTATTCTTGTCGCCCAGAAAGCGGGTCAGCTCTTCGTCGAGGTCGGCAAAGGGCGCATTGCCGATGAATTCAGCCATCTTGCGCAAGACGAGCGGGTCTGCAGAGGTGCAGGTCTTCTTGAGTTCGGGCAGAAGTGTTTTTTGTTCTGCGGCCGTCAGACGCGTCAGAGTGTTTAAAGCGTCGCGCACCTGCTGCGAGTTGCCGAATTTCAGCGCTTCGCGAATGCGCACAATGAGCGCATCATGATTGACCGCCGCGGGTTTCACCTCTGGTTTCGCAGGTTCAGCAGCATTGGGCGGCGGCGTCGGTTTCGCAGCCGGTGAAGATACCGGGGCGTTTGCCTCGGCTGGTTTGGTGGCTGCCGGCGCGGGCTGCGCAGCGGGTTTAACGGTCTTCTTGGCAGACCAGACCGGTAATGAAAGGCAAAGCGCGCAGGCCATTGCCAGCGGCATGATTTTACTTGGGTTGATGGCGCCTTTCAAGCTCGGCAATGATGTCTGCGAGCGACCAACCCTGCGCAACGAGCGAAACGATAAAATGGTAGAGTAAGTCGGCGCCTTCATAGATTGCCTTCTGTTTATCGGCATTTTGTGCATCAAGTATATACTCAATTGCCTCTTCGCCGACTTTTTGCAATATTTTTTGCGGGCCTGATTCGAAGAGTTTTGTGGTGTACGATCCCGCGGGCCGGTCGTCAAACCTCCGTTTGAGCAGTTTTTCCAGAGTTTCGAGAAATTGTGTATTCATAGCGTCATTTTTTGTCGTAGATAAATTTGCCGATCATCTCTTCGAGATCGACGACCGACTCGGTTTCGCTGATTTCCTGTCCGGGTGAAAGCGTTGCATCGTCGCCACCCGGTGTGATCTTCACGAACTTCTCGCCGATTAGCCCGCGCGTTCTGATCGCGGCAATCGAGTCAACCGGTATGCCCACGTGTTTGTCGATACGCAGCACCAGGCGCGCTCGGTTCTCCTTCAGCTGAATTTCGGTTGTGTTACCGATCTGCACGCCTGCAATCTCAACGATCGCGCCGGGCTTTAGACCCGATGTGGATTGAAAGTCGGCATAGAGTATATAGCGGCTGTCGCCGAAAATTCTGAGTCCTCCGATGGAAAGCGCGATGTAGGCAAAACAGAAAAGGCCGAAAGCAAGAAAAAGGCCCGTGTAGAATTCAGTTCGTTTCATGATATCCTCGTGTGGTATTCAAATTGCAGCTCATGCGGATAGTATTCTTTTCAGCCAGCCGCCGGCCTTATTGATCTTCGCCGGATCGACCACCGCTTCGATCTTGCCGCCGTGCATGACGGCAATGCGGTGCCCTGCACGAAAGATGCGCGGTATATCGTGACTGACAATGAGCGCGGTGTATTTCAGTCGCGCCTGCATTTCGATAAAGAGATCGTAGATACTTTCGCACGTTTCGGGGTCAAGCCCTGTGGTCGGTTCGTCGAAAAGCATGATACGCGGTTCAAGTTGAAGAGCACGCGCCAGTGCCACGCGCCGCTGCATACCTCCCGAAAGTTCTGCGGGCATTTTGTGCCTTGCATCTGCGAGCCGCATCTCTTCAAGCGAGTGCATCACCTTCTGCTCAATTTCGGCAGGGCCCATGCGTGTTTTTTCGCGCAGTGGCAAGGCCACGTTTTCAAAGACGCTCAGAGAGTCGAAAAGTGCAGCACCCTGGAAAACCACGCCGTAACGCGACCTGATCTGTTTCATGTCGGTTTCGCCGAGGCCAAGAATACTCTGTCCTTCTACCAACACGTCGCCCTGATCGGGTTTAATAAACCCAAGTATATACTTGAGCATCACGCTCTTGCCGGCGCCACTTGAACCCACGACAACTGTGGTTTTACCCCGCTCGACGGCGAGGCTCAGATCATGGTGAACTGTGAGTCCTCCAAGTTTTTTTGTGACCGCCCTGAGTTCAAGCGCGTATTCAGGTGCCTGTTGCTTTGCCATTAGATCAGCACCGCCGTCAAAAGGTAATCGACGAGCAAGACGCCGACAGATGAAATTACGACCGCATACGTCGTTGTGCGTGAAAGTGCGAGTGCACCCCTGCCCGCATATTCGTGCACGTACATGCCGCGAAACGCACAGACTGTAACTACGTATAATCCGAAAACAAGTCCTTTGATGAGCGCCATGCGAACAGTTGCATAGTCGACGACTTCGCGCATGCTCTGGAAATAGTCTCCCGTGCCGACACCCAGAATCAGGCAGCCCGAGATATAACCGCCGATGATCCCGCTTGCCGCGAAAACAAAGACGAGTAGCGGCATTGCGATGAGCGCTGCAACGAGTTTGGGCGATATCAGATAGTTATAGACGTCAATCGCGAGGCACTCCAGTGCCTCGATCTGTTCAGAAAGGCGCATCACCCCGATCTCTGCGCAAAGCGCTGAGCCAGCCCTGCCGACGATCAGCAGTGCCGTCAGCACCGGGGCAAGTTCGGCCAAGAGACTCTTGGCAATGAGTGAACCGAGAAAACCATCGGCGCCGAAGCGTTTGAGGGTATGGTATCCCTGAAGACCCAGTACCATACCGGTGAAACATCCGGTGAAAAGTACAATCGCAACCGATTGCCAGCCAATTGTGTATATCTCAAAGGAAATTTTTGCGGGCCTGAACGGCCGCTGGAATACGCCCCTGCACGAGCGTAAAAGAAAAATCGCAACGGCGCCAGCCTGCTCGAGCGATGCGCCAATGAGTTTGAGTAGCTGCAACGCGGGTATCAGGCAAATTGCGCGTTCGGGCGGAAAGCGTTTTGTCGTGGCCTGAAGTCAGCCTTTTGGCAGGCATTCAGTCACGAAATTGCACAGAACGCGACTGGCCAAAGGTCAGCGCGATACGCTCGATGGCGTCTTCAACGTCTTTGTCATCTGCAATCACGTCGTGTATAGCCTTCGCGATCGGGTATTTTTCTTCACGCAGCTTAATGAGCCGCGGCAAAGCTTTGATACCGTAAACGCCGCTCAGCATCTTCTTTTTGTCATGTTCTTCAAAAACGTAGTCGTGTCCGTATTGCCGGTCACGGCTATCGAGGCCGAAGCAGCTGAGCATCAGATCGGTAATGCCGGCTACACCCGCTAACGTCGACTTCCGTCCGCCCATTTCGACTACCATATTTGCCATTTCAGCTGAAACACGGTGGGCGAGATGAAACAGCGTACTGTCGTTGTTGCCGCCGAGGTATTTCTCATAATAGCCGTCAACGAGCCCTACTCCGAGGGCATAAATGTTTTTCAACGCTCCGCCGAGCTGTACACCGCGCACGTCGTACGGGTTGACTGCGGGCCGCGTAAAAACATAGCCGGTCGTGAAAAAATCGATCAGATCATTCACGAGCGAAGTGTTGATCGCGGCGAGTTCGAAGCCGCCGGGCTTGCGTTCGAGAATCTGTTCGGGGTAATTTGCACCCGATAGCACCGCGAAGCGTGCAGGGTTGATCTTGTGGATCTTTTCGAGATCCTCAAAAATTAGGCCGTACTTCGAACCGGTAAAACCTTTTACGATTCCGACGATAGTCGCAAAACTCTGGTTAAGAATCGGGGTCATCTGCTCATAATATTCTTCCAGCTCCCAAGGGCGCACCCCCTGTATATAGATCGAACACTTGAGCAGGTCTTTCGGGTCTGAAGTGAACGCAATATTTGGTGGCAACTTAAAGAGCGGAAAATTCGTGACGTCGGTATTCACTTCATTAAATGTGCGTGCTTTTTCTGCGTCAGGCAGGTAGATGCGTATGTTCACCTGCTTATTCGCGAGCACCGCAGCCATCGCCGTGGCGTACGGGCTGTGGCCGATGATGCCGACTTCGGCGTGTGGGGTTGCACCCGCTTTGATGAGGATGTTTTTCTTTTTTGTTTTTCCATCGTCGAGGTAAAGATTTCGGTACGTGCCGTGCATGTGCCGGTCAAGGTTCTGCCCGATGAGCAGCGCGAGGCTATCAATGACGAATTGCTTTTTGTTTTCTACCTCGGGTATCTCGAGACGCTGTATGTGCTCGGGAAAATCTTTAGCACCTTCGCCGTGCAGCTTGCCGACGAGAATCGGTTTTCCGATAACAAGTTTACCCGTAGCCTGTTGAAAAAGAAAACTCTCTGCCGGCAGAATCTTGTCCGTGCCGACGAGCGAGATCGGTACGATCACCTTGTTCATGACGTAGTGGTAAACCGTGTCGACGAAGGTGATGAGCCGGCCCGTGCGCGAACGCGTGCCTTCGGGAAAAATGCAGATGACCTTGCCCTGCTTCTGCAAGTCGGCAGCCTGTCTGAACGAACGCATGTTGATGCGCGTCATGACGTCGGCCATACCTGGATTGTCTGTCATGTCGCGCTTCGAACAGACGAGCAGGCTCTCGATTGTGTAGAGTCCCAGGCGCGTGAAGTCAGCCAGAAAGACGAGGCGCCCGCCGATGAAGACCATCGAATCGGCGAGTTTGCGCGCTTCTTTACTGTGGTTGTAAAGCAGGCCGTAAATTGCTGCTGTGTCGAAGTGGCTCAAGTGGTTCGATACGATCGTAACGGGATATTTGCCGAGCAGCGGCAGAATCTCAGCAAGATTCTCTTCGCCTTCAATGTGGAATTTCTTGAGCATCGGGCTCAAAAATTCTATCATAAAATCACGGATCGAATCATCGCGTTTGGTAAAAACGCCGACTTCTGCGAGTTTAGTTTCGTCAGAGAATGTCTCAATCACGCGTGGAATCGGCGTTTCGACAGAAAGCTTCAGGTAACGAATGAGCATTTCGCGGGCCTTTTCTTCTTTCATGCCGCTCTGCATGAAGATACCGATGTTCTTGAAAAACTCGCGCTGCCACGGCGCGTAGGTTCCGCCATCGAGTGCAGGTTCTTTTTGGTCTTTGGACATAGTATTGAAGCAGATAAAAAATGAGGGCACGAGTCAAGAGAAATTGACCATTGATTGACACCGCCAAGGCATGAGTGGGAATTACCCTCCTATGTCGACCGGCGAGATACGTTCGTCCAATATACTCCGAATCGGTTCGAGTACCCTCGTCGAGCTCGAAGAAAAAGTCAAAGCTTTGCGTACGATTAACCTGAACGTCAAAAAGCGCCGCTTTATTATCTGTCGTGAAGACATCAAAGTGGCTTCGGGTGAGGTGATTATACCCAAAGGCAGCGACCTTGATATCTCGAAGGTGATGCTGTTAAAGCGCCATTTTAAACCCGAACACCAGATTAAAACGTTTCAACCCGACGAAGGCATTGTGCTGGTCTCCGACATGAGTACCCCTGTCGGTATTCAATTCAGCATGGATCTCGTGACGCAGGTCATGAACATCGGCGGCGGCGCGTATGAAGCTTTTATCGACCGTGTCGATTCGTTCAAAGAGTTCGCCGCCCTCTACAACAAAGCCCTTTTTCCCAAACTCGCGGTAGTCGGCTATATTCCACCGCAGATGGAGCGTATAAAAGAAGAACTGGCTTTTTACCAGCTGATTACGCGCACCGACCCCTATATCCGCATGATAGAAATCATGCACACGCAGATCAAGCCCAACCCGATTATTCCCCGCATGCGCAGCCTCGCGATTAACCCCGAAGACCGCGATTCGTGGAAGCGTTTCATTCTCGAAATTATCACCGAATATACCAAAGCGTACTCGATCGAAGAGCGCTGATTTTTTGGTTTCGTAAAAGCCTTTCGCGACAGAACCTGGCGGCCGATGTTTAAAGGGCATGGTGCCCGCCCGCTTCGCACGCCATTTGCTCACTGCCCTCGGGGCAGTATTCTGCATTGCTTCGGCGTCTGCCGCGGGGGATGCAGAGACGATCGCCGGCCGGCATTTTAAGGCGGGGGTTGCCGCTCACGATCACGGCAATTTAGCCGAAGCTGAGGCTCATTACATTTCTGCGCTGAGACTCGATTCAGAGCTCGTGTCCGCTGCGGTTAACCTTGCGATCGTCTATGAAAAGTGGCACAGAGATGACCTGGCGCTGAAGTATTATAACGAAGCTGCGCGCGTGGCGCCCCGCTCGTTCGCCGCGCGTTACAATCGCGGCCAGTTTTTGCAGAAGCGTGGCGAATATGACGCTGCGCGCGCGGACTACACGGTTGCATTGAAGATTCGCCCCGACGAGGCCTCGCTGTTCGTGAACCTCGCGGCCATGGAAATAAAGATGTTCGAGCAAAAACAGGAAATTGCTCTCATCGCCGCAGCCGAAAAGAATCTAAAGCAGGCCGAAAGGCTTAAATCAAAAAGCCCTGCGCTCTATTTTAACCGCGCAAGGCTATACGAACTGAATAATTTCCCAGCGAGAGCGCGCACGGCATACCACGAAGCGATGCGCTACTATTCAGACACGAGTCCTGAATACCAGACCTGCCAGCTGCGCGCGGAGAGACTCAGCCGGCAGCTGCGGTGACGCCACCGCGCGGCGGGGCTATTTACGGAACAATCGTACCTGCCGCTTTCAGGTCAGCGCGGTTCAAGACTTCGATCTTGCGGTCTGCTCCGTTGACGTAGATCGAATCTTCATGAAACGAGAAGAACGTGTCTTCGTGAAGCGCGACTTCTGAGCGCTGCAGCAGTTTCAGATTCTTGTCGAATTTGCCTAAATAAAACGTGCCATTCTTGTTCAGAATCGCGTAAATTTCATTGTCGCGAACCTCGACGAAACCTCGCCAGAAGATTTCGTCAGAACCATATTCTTTGTCGACCAGAGTTTCACCGTCGAGTTTTACGAGGTAGTGCTGAATCGTCGTCGACGTCTTCTTTTCGCCGATCACGACCACGTCTTTGTCGACGACATCATACTTCTTGCCAACGATACCGGGAAATGGCGATTTGACCCTGACCTTGCGCGCTTTCGGGTCGATAATATAAAAATCGTTACGGTATTTGCCGTCGGTTGAATAGTCGCGCACGCGAAGATAGTACATTTTGCCTTCGAAAACGCCGTCTTCTTTGCGGGTGTTCTTCTGAGCTTCTTCGCGTTTTTTGAGATCTTGTTCTTTTGCGTCTAAACGCGCTTCTTTCTGCGCCGCAGTTTCGTTCTTGCGTTCGGCGTTGGTCTTCTTGTCGTCTTCAACTGACTTTTTGTTCGCCGCGACTTCGTTCTTTTTTTCTTCTACTTTCTTTTCTTCTTTGGCCGTTTTTTCTTCGTCTTTTTTCAGCTTGTCTTTATCTTTTGCAAGCTCGTCTTCTTTCTTCTTGAGTTCTTCGTCTTTTTTTGCCTTATCATTAGGGTCAGGATTTTCTTCGTTCTTCTTCTTTTCTTCTTTCAGGCGTTCTTCTTTCTTTGTGATGTCTTCACGGCGCTTCTCGATTTCTTCTCTCTTCTTGCCGACCTTCTCTTCTTTCTTTTTGACTTCTTTGTCCTGCAGTTTGGTGATGTTTTCGCGGTCTTTTACACCCTTGTCTTTTTCATCTTTGCGGACCTTGTCCATGACGTCTTTTTCACCAATTTTGCCCGCATCGGGCTTGGCGTCGTCACTCAGCGGAATCACGATACGCGATCTGCCGGGCCAGTTCTTGTACGTCAGGTCGAGGCCTGCATTCGCCGCCGATAGGTGTTTGAGTACTGCATCCTTATAGTGCTCTTTGAAATAACCCAGATTTTTGCGATAAAATCCGTTGTAATAGGTCACAAACACAGCGAGTGATTTAGCATCTTCGGCGCTGTACGAATAGCGCTGTTGCAGGTAGGCTGCGATAATACGGCGCACGTTCTTGATATGGTCGACGCGCGCGTCTTTGCCGATAACAATGATGTCGGCGTCGAATTTATCGTCTCCCGTGCCGGTTGCATGAATGACCGAGTAGCTGCCGAATTTGCCCTGCGACGCCAGCGACTTGCCGATGCCCGTGATCGCCGACACAGTATCACCGCCTGCCTGCTGCGGGTTGTTGATAAATTTGATGCCCGATTTGCTTTTGATTTCTTCTTCATCGACTGTGAGGGCGATGACGGGCATCACCATGAAAAATGCCGCAAGGGCAAGAAAGCGCTTCATAGCGCACAAGTTCCAAAAGCGGCGAAATTTACAAGTCAATTTACAGGGACTAACACGTTTCTGAAAAGCGGTGCGTTAGTCTCCCGTGATATCGGCAACCTGCAGCGCGAAGCGGTAGCTCTCAGCTTTGGCTGCTTTCGCAATATTCAGCACCACCAGCGCCGTCTTGCCTGAGTGTGCCTTCTTTATTTCGTCGAGATCTCCCGCTTCGGCGAAGAAGCCGCCACCGTCGAATCCGGGTGAAAGCTGGCCGGCGATACCGCCAGAGTTATCGCCCTTCTGTTGCCCGGGACGAATCCAGCTGTCGATGCCGACCTGCGGCGGCACCAGAATAAAGTCATCACCTTTCGCAATAGCGCCGTTACCCGGGTGAACCGGGTCGAAAGCGTTGCCGGCTGGGCTAATAAGGTATGAACGTGCGAAGTTGATTGTCAGCTCTTTATTAGATTTATTGAAGATGCGGAAATAGAAAGTCCATGGGCCCGGGCTCCATTCGATTTTGAAATCCTCATTTTCAAACGCGAGTGGCTTTGCGATGCGCGTTGACACGTCGCTCAGAGAATCACCCTGGCTGACTTTCTGCAGCTGAAATTTGTAATAGGCGCGCGGCGAACCGCAGGCAGGCATGAGCATCGCAGTCATGGCGATACTGCATGCAAGATAGGTGTTTATTCGGTGCATAATGTCATGTTCTGCAAGTCGCTACATTGCGGCAATTGGTCTTTTATTTTTTGATTGGCATACCCTCATACATTTGTTCATTGCCTCTTGGCAGATCTTTGATCTGACTATTGGAGGACTCAATGAAGAAAACCCTTTCACTTTCTCTCGCTGCAGCAGCCGTAATGGCACTGACAGCACCAACAGCAATTTCTGCTGGCGGTTACGGAGCTGCAGGTTGCGGTCTCGGAGCTGTCGTATTCGGTTCAAAACCGGGTATGATCCAGGTTCTTGCGGCGACAACAAACGGAACATTCGCTTCTCAGACATTCGGTATCACTACCGGTACTTCTGAATGCGGTGGCGGCGTAGTCAAAGTTCAGTCAGAACAGAAAATCTATGCGTACAACAACTTCGGCCAACTGCAAAAAGAAATCGCGCAGGGTCGCGGCGAAAGACTGCAGACGCTCGCATACCTCATGGGTTGCAATGCAAAATCAATCGAAGGTTTCAGCAATGTTGCGCAGAAAAACTACGGTACAATCTTCGCCGGTGAAACAACAGATTCAGATGTGATGCTTGATCGTGTACGTTCAGCGGCAAAATCAGATGCAATGCTGTCAGCCCAGTGCTCAGCGCTCTAAGCATAAGGTAAGGTAAACATATGAAAAAAACATCTACAACCATCGCAATTCTGTTTGCTGCATCAATGGCAGCACCAGCGGCAATCTCAGCAGGCGGCTACGGTTCAGCAGGCTGCGGCCTCGGCGCCATCGTGTTCGGTTCAAAACCCGGCATGATTCAGGTGCTCGCAGCGACAACTAACGGCACTTTCTACAGCCAGACTTTCGGCATCACTACCGGCACCTCTGAGTGCGGTGGCGGCGTGGTAAAAGTTCAGGCAGAACAGAAAGTTTATGCATACAACAACTTTGGCCAACTGCAGAAAGAAATCGCGCAAGGCCGCGGTGAAAGACTGCAGACACTCGCATACCTCATGGGCTGCGACGCAAAAGCGGTTGATGCATTTGGTGCAGCAGCGCAGAAAAACTACGGTACTATCTTTGCAGAAAAGACAGTAGATTCTGACGCAATGCTCGATCGCGTTCGCGCGGCCGTGCAGTCAGATGCAGCAGTTGCTTCACAGTGCTCAGCACTCTAAGAAACCAGACTGAATAAGTTTCTGATTATGGCTCTCGCCGCCTGCTTAAGCAGCGCGGCGGGGCTTTTTTCGCAGCATCCGATTCAGGGTGTGTTGCGGGAACTCTACGCAAAAGACCTCATCTACAAGGCCCACCGGCTCAAAACCTCTGAAGGCATCGCTTGGCGCAGGCTGATACATTACGACAGCTTTCTCGGCCGCACCCGCAGTGAAGCGCGCGACAAGGTTGCTGGGGAGTTCTTTGCGTCACCCAACGGCTTAACAGACCCGGAAGCGGAGCTCGACGCCACTCTGATGGCGCTTTTTACCGACGTACGCGAACCAGAACCCGCCCGTTGCCGCTACCCGGCACGCGAGATTTTTCTCGTCAAAGCCCTGCAAATTGATACCGCACGCCTGCCACAGGTGAATTGCGTTAAATATAATGACTGGCTGGCATCGATGTCGGCAAACTCCGTAAGCGTCGTATTCGCAAGTTTCTATATGGGCAACCCGTCTTCGATGTTCGGGCATACATTTCTCCGTTTTCATAACAAGAACCGCAGCGCGCTACTCGACGCTTCGTTTAACTATGCGGCGATCGCAGAAGAAGGCAACGCGGTCGCCTACGCCTGGCTCGGTATGACGGGCGGCTTTATGGGGCAATATTCGATGCATCCCTACTACGTAAAAATCAACGAATACAACGACATGGAAAGCCGCGACCTGTGGGAATTTCCCCTCGAGGTTACGACTGAAGAACTGCAGTTCATGCAGGCGCACCTGTGGGAACTCAGCTCGGCATTTTTCCCCTATTACTACCTCGACGAAAACTGTTCGTACCAACTCTTGACCCTGCTTGAGGCCACGCGCCCCGGTTTGAAGCTCACGAGCCGGTGGTCGCTGTTTGTGACCCCCACCGATACGCTGCACACGATGAAAGAAGCCGGCCTCATCGGTAAAGAAGGCCGCTACCGCGCAGCCGTATTCACGCGCTACTTCACCTTTTTTGAAAACGCTTCGCCTGATGCGCGCGCAATCTTTCGCACGATTCGCGATTCGCGAACGCTACCGCAGGCGACGTCGGTCGACGATGTGACCGCCGTCGATATGTTGCTCGAATTCTATAAATACAGCAACGACTATAACATGGAGGCCTGGCAGCCGTTAGATGCCGAACACTACCACAGGCTGCTCGCCTGGCGAGCCAAGGCCTCTCAAGACTCTGGCCTAGAAGAATTTGTCAAAGCCGATGCAGACAAAAACCCCCTGAGCGGTTTTAAATCCACCGAGGTTCGGGGGGGATATTTCCAGAGCGAAAGCGCCGGTTCTGCAATCGTCGGCATTCGCCCCGCGCTGCGCGAACTGCACGACGTCTCGCGCGGTTTTTCACCGTGGTCGCAGATACAGATTATGGGCTTCTCGCTGTCGTACACGCCGCAGTCGCAGCTTCTGCGTCTTGAAGATTTCACGGTCGTTGACATTCTTGCGCTCGCCCCGTGGCAGGCGCATGTCAGAAAACTTTCGTTTCGGCTACGCACGGGTCTCTTTCGCCACGATGAGTTTCTGAAACAAACCGGCGCCACTCTCTCATGGGATTCTACAGCAGCAGCCGGGCTCACGCTGCCTTTTCTGAATACCTTCGGCTGGTTTGGCATGGCGCAGGCGAGCGCGCAGGTCGGTGACGTATGGGAAAACACGCTGCGTATCGCCCCGGGCATTCTGACGGGGTTTAAGGCGAACTGGTCTACGCGGTTCGCGAGTTCACTTGCGTATGAAATTGACTATGGTCTCATCTCGAATTCGACAGCCCTGCAGCGCGTCGATTTTAAGAATGCGATCGGCATATGGAATACCTGGGTGCTCGAAGTCGATCTGCTCTATGCCTTCTCGCGCCCGCTGGCGACGACCAGCGACTATCTGCGCATCACGGCGCTCGTTAAGACCTATTTCTGATGCGCACAAGAATCAGCACAGGCATCTTGATTCGGCTCTTAACCTCACCGCGTGTGAAAACACCCTTTGGCGCGGCGCTGACGATAGTCGCGTTCGCCGCTCTTGGTTGCAACTCAGTGTTCTATCAGGGTGACCGCGAAACCTGGCGCCCACCGGAAAATTTCAATATCCCGTGCACACGCGAACGCATCACCTCCGCTGACGGCACGGGGATATTGACGATGTTCTGCCCGACTCCCCGCCGTGACGTGAATAAGGGCATCATCATTCAGTTTCACGGCAATGCGCAGAACATGAACGCGCACTACCAGTTTCTCGCCTGGATGCTGGGTGAAGGCTATTCGCTCGCGACCTTTGACTACCGGGGTTATGGTGAATCCGATGGCCTCAGCGAGCGCGACGGCGTTCATGAAGACGCCATCGCATACATTCGCTACCTGCGCACGAGATACCCGAAAGAGCGCCGCATCTTTTACGGGCAGAGCCTGGGTGGCGCGGTACTCATGGGCGCGCTCGCAGACGAAGGCCTCAGCAATGATGAGATCTACGTTCTTGAGGGCACGTTCGGCTCGTACCGCCGCGCGGCGCGCACCGCGCTCGCTGGTAAATGGTTTCTTTGGCCATTGCAATGGCTTGCCTGGGTGCTCGTGACCGATAACCATGCAGCCGAAGGGCGTCTCGCGGTGTTTCATCCGCATCGCGTCTTACTGATTCACGGCAGCGATGACCCTGTCGTACCGCTGCTTCACGGCAAACGTATCGCAGAAGAGATGCAAAAACCGCTGTGGATTATCAATGGCGGCAAGCACCTCGATACCTGGCATAAAGACTATGGCAAACTGCGCGGTGAACTTTTAACGAGATTGAATGATATTTAGGCTACGCCTAAATATCATTCAATCTCTCCATTCCCCTGCGCCGACCAGAATGTAGCGCACCTGCCTGGCAAAATGTTCGATGTCGCCGCCGAGGCAGAAGCCTAAAATATTGCCGTAGCGAAATAGCGGGGTGCGGAATTCTGTAGATTCTTCGGCGATAGTATTGGCCGTCTCATCGTCGCTGTAGCGCTTGAGCCAACAGACCACACGATTGTTTTCAGAATAGAACGCCCAGGCGGTGTCGTTACGATAGGCTTCGATGAACCTGTATTGCGGCAGCGCGTTCAGTTTTGCCACCAGATCCCTGAACAATTTGTCGTCGTGCGTGCCCGAACCGAAAAAGCGTTCGTACAGAGATTGCGATTTCGCAGCTGCTGCGCTCGATACCAGCGTGAAAGCCAGCAAGACAACAACCATCGCACGCGTCAACGCCACGCGATTTATTAGGGGATTAACCATTTTACAGCGAAGACGCCTGCTTTCAGCTTTGCGACGCCCCCTAACAAATCGCGCTGCGCCTCAGCGTTTCTCAACGCGATTCAGGTGAACCTGCATTTCGCTGCCCTTGTCTGACTTGGTCTTAAAATCGACCATCTGGTCATAACGCGAGCCCGAAGCGATCATCGGGTACACTTTCTCTTGCTCGGGAATTGTGACTTCGAGCAGCGCCGACGTTTTACTGTTAATCAAAAAGTCGAGGCCTGACGATAGCTCGGCCTGCTTGTCGATGCGGCGCGCCGGAATGTCATAGCCCGAACAGATCTTAACGAAGTCAGGGTTATAGTTCATCACCGACTGCGAGAAGCGGTTTTCATAGAACAGCTCTTGCCATTGCCGTACCATGCCGAGAAATCCATTGTTGAAGAGCAATATTTTGACGGGAATCTGGTACATGGCAATCGTCGCCAGTTCTTGCATGCACATCTGAAAGCTGCCATCGCCCGAAATTACAAAGACATCTTTGTCAGGGCGGCCGAGCTTCGCGCCGATCGCAGCGGGAAAGCCGAAACCCATTGTACCCAGACCACCCGAGGTGATCCAGTTACGTGGTTCGTTGAACGTGTAGTACTGCGCGGCCCACATCTGGTGTTGCCCGACGTCGGTCGTGATGACCGCGTTGCCGTGCGTTTTTTTCCACAGTTCATAGATCGCGTGCTGCGGCTTGATCGAACCGGGTTCAACGTTGAAGCGAAGCGGGTTCTCTTCTTTGAGCTTCGTGATGCGGTCGACCCATGCTTTTCGCGTCTGCCGTTTTACGCGTTTGTTCAGTTGCACAAGCACGTCTTTCAGATCACCGACAATGTGAATTTCAACCGGGATACGTTTGTTGATCTCTGCTTCGTCAATGTCGACCATCGCGCGCACGGCCTTCGCACCGTAGTCGCTCACATTGAGCGCGACACGGTCATCGAAGCGGCTGCCTAAAGCGAACATGAAGTCGCATTCCTGAATCGCCTTGTTGGCATACGCAGTCCCGTGCATGCCTGCCATGCCGAGCGAGAGTTTATGCTCAGCCGGAAACGCCCCGAGCCCCATCAGCGTCATGTATACTGGTATATCTGCTTTTTCAGCGAGCTCGCGTATCTCTTTGTACGCATTCGATGTGATGGCACCGCCACCGACGTAGAGCAGCGGCTTCTCAGCGCGCGCGATCGCATCGACAAGACGGTCAAAATCCCCTTTAATGGCCGGCTTCTGGTAATGCCGCGCGGGCACGCGCATTTCTGCCTTGTGAATTTTCGTCTTCGCAACCTGCACGTCTTTAGGAAAATCAATGAGTGCCGGCCCGGGACGCAGCGAGGTCGCCACCGTGATCGCCTCTTGCGTGACGCGCGCAACGTCGTCCGCGCTGCGTAACAGCGAGTTGTATTTCGTAATCGGTATCGTCATACCGTACGTATCGCATTCC
Source organism: uncultured Leptospiraceae bacterium (assembly GCA_942492915.1). Classification (GTDB taxonomy): domain Bacteria; phylum Spirochaetota; class Leptospiria; order Turneriellales; family Turneriellaceae; genus Turneriella. The sequence continues at coordinate 1,379,237 of OW818662.1, read as the reverse complement.
TGAAAGGCATCGGTACCGATGACACCCGTCGCAACCTGCCCGGTCAAAGCCAAGAGTGGCACGCTATCCATTTTCGCATCGGTAATGCCAGTGATCAGATTCGTCGCGCCGGGGCCTGAAGTGGCAATGCACATACCGAGCTTGCCCGTCGCTTTAGCAAAACCTTCGGCAGCATGCACCGCACCCTGTTCGTGGCGCACCAGAATATGTTTGATTTTCGAAGAATGCACGGCGTCGTAGAAAGGCAAAATCGCGCCGCCAGGATAGCCCCAGCAGATGTCGACACCGTTTTTCTGCAAGACGTCGAGCATCACCTGTGAACCGCTTTTTTCGGTTGTTTTCGACTCTATTTTGGTTTTTGCCCCGTCTGCCATAGCTCTCTCTATTGTCGGAAAGACATGGCGTCAATAAAAGCTGGTTTGAAGCACGTCAGTGCTTCAAACCAGCTTTTATTGACATTACTTATACGGAACCTGAAACCGTTTCTCATCCAACTCAGTTAGTCCGCGGTCATAGAGCATCGCTGCTAGCGTGAGCGCGCGCAAGCGCAGAATTTCAGAATCAATGGCCGCAATACTTTTTACCGCGGCAGCCCGGTTGATGCGCGCTGGTCCATTAGTGTGCTCAATATAATATTGCATCACCTCGCGCTGCTGCCTAAGCCAGCTGATCGCCTGCGCGCGGTCTTCCCTTCGGTGTGCTTCGTGCGCCCGGCGAACGCGCTTTACGAGGGCGCTGTCGGGCCGCCCGGTGCCACGTTTTTCGCGCAGACGGCACAACAGTTCGGTTCTGAGTCTACACAGAGCGATTTCGAGGCTCTTCAATTTCTTCGCATAGCCGCTCTCGAGCTTTGTTTGCGCCTCCTGGTCGGCGTACTGGCTGTATTCGGTGGGCTGCACATCGGTGCGGGTCGTGAATGTCTCGGCAGGCCATGCGCCTGGCTCTTCAACGGGGTGGATTTTCAAAGCTTCTGCGAGTTCTGCTGCTTCGGCATACTCTTGCCTGAAACGGTCATAACGTTCCTGCAGAAGAGTGATACGCTCTCCAGAGTGCCAAATCGATACTTCAACCGGATCAGGCGGGCATCCCATAACTCTATGGCTGTAGCCGACCTGACGCTGTCGGGGCAAGCCGTTTCGCTCATGAATCCCCCCGAACCAAAAGCCTTTACGTCTGCGCTTTGGGTCGCATCAGGGCCATCAATGGCCGATCACCTGACGTTTTTGCCTGAAAAGTCGCCGCCGCGAAACCTTGTGGTACAGATCTTTTTCGAGATTATTTACGGACTTCTCTACTTTCTGCTCTACCTACCCGGTTTACTCTTTCGCCCCGGTGATATCACCGAAGGCGATAAACGAGCCGTCGTATTGATTTCGGGCTTTTTCGGTTCGCCGCTCACCTGGCTGAAATGCCGGGCCGCGCTTGTCGCGCAAGGCCACCCGGTCTATGTTGTACGCCTGGGTTTTCAATTCGGGAACCTGCGCAACTACAGCGAAAAGTTGCAACGCTTTCTCGAAGAGAATAACATCAGCGACTGCTATATGGTATGCCATTCTATGGCGGGTCTCGTCGCAGCACACATGGGTTACCGCGGGCGCGACCGCACCCGAAAAATCTTCGCGCTCGGCACCCCGTTTAAAGGCCACCCGCTGACGTTCCTTTTCCCGTTCACTTTCGCGACGCTGCAGATGAACCCACTATCGCCGTTCATGCGCGAAACCAAGGCGAAGTACCGCACGCTTTCAAGCATTCAGGCTGTGTTTGCGAGATTTGATGAAATTCTGTTCTTACGCCAGCTCAATATTCCTGGCCGCTTCGACGATGTCAAACTCGCCCAGGTAGGCCATGCAAACCTCTTCATGGGCCCCGCAGGCATCGAATGCATAACCGAGCTCATTGCTGCCGAAGAAGCCAAAGACCCTAAACCGGTACCGCTCAAAGATGCCAATGGCAAGCTGATCGCCGCACCGGCAAAACGTGCTGCAGCGAGGGCTCCGAGGGCGACCGCAAAGCCAAAGAAGAGCGCAAAACCCGCGCGCAAAACGGCAAAAAAACGAAAATAGAACGCGTTCAGGTAACCACAAGAGACGCCAGATAAGACTGTACTGTCTTCCAATACAGCGCATGCTCTGCCTGTAGAATACGGCGACTGAGTGAGCCCGCCGTGTCACCGGCAACAACCGGCACGGCAGCCTGCGCCAGTATTTTCCCGGTATCGACACCAGCATCGACCAGGTGAATCGTACACCCCGTGATTTTGACTCCATAGTCAAGCGCCTGCTGCTGTGCGTTCATGCCCGGGAAGGCCGGCAATATCGAAGGATGCACGTTGAGAATTCTGCGCGGGAATGCCTGCAGCATTGGCTGCGACAGAATACGCAGATAGCCCGCGCACACGACTACCTGAACCCCGGCCTCTTTAAGCCGCGCCGCCAGCCGGGTATCAAACGCGTCGCGTGATTCTGCCTTGCTGCGAGAGAACACCTCGGCCTTCACACCGAAGCCGCGCGCAACCTCAATGCCCTTCGCCTCACGGTCGCTTATGACCAGCACGCACGCAGCCGTGAGCCTTCGTTCCCGAATCTTCAACAGCAAAGCCTGCATGTTACTGCCACGCCCCGAAATCAAAATGGCGATGCGCGGCAGCGGCTTTTTGGCCCGCGCGGCATAAGAACGGAAGAAATCCTTCAGGCTACGCATACCTCAAACGACCACGAGACGCTCGCCCTCGAGCTTTCTGGCCATCGCAGTGAATTCAGCGCTCACGCGCACCGGCTTGCTGGTTTTCAGATTCACCGCAACCTGCGTCGACGTGCCGCGCGCGAGCAACTGCCCGTTCGCTTTATTGAAAATACCGTATTCGGCTTCGAGAAAGATTTTACGTATCGCGGTGTAGCGAATACCAATGACCAGAGTCTCATGCAGGCGACCCTGACCCTTAAACTCAATGTTCGTGTTCGCGAGCACCGTCGAAAAGCCGTCAAAGACTTCTGCATTCTCTGCGGCAATGCCGGCAAGTTCTGCGAGCTTGAAATAATAAGCGATGCGTCCTTCTTCAAAATAATTCAGATAAACGCTATTGTTCACATGGTTGTACGCGTCAAGGTCGCGCCAGCGAACGACAGTCTCAACCAATACCGAAAAATCTTTCCAGGGCTCGGCTCTGCTCATGCGTACTTCTTAACCTCTTCGGCAAAGTACGCCAGCGTGCGCGTCAGACCTTCTTCTAACTCAACCTTCGGCTTCCAGCCGAGCAGTCGCTCGGCACGTTCTATCACAGGACGCCGCATTTTGGGATCGTCTGACGGAAGTGGATGGTTCTCGGTTTCGAGTTTCTTGCCAGATACCTTCTCGAGCACGGTCACGAGTTCACGGATCGAGAACTCATGAGGATTTCCCAAATTCACCGGGCCGTCATAGTTAGCACGTTCAAGATCCGCCAACGCCAAAATACCCGCCACCAAATCAGACACGTAGCAAAACGAACGTGTCTGCGCGCCGTTGCCATAGATCGGTACCTTACGCCCCTCTACCGCCGCCACACAAAAATTCGAAATCACCCGCCCATCATCGGGGTGCATGAACTCACCATAGGTATTAAAAATACGAAACAGCCGCGCGTCGACGTTCTTGAACCGCACATAGTCCGCGCACAGCGTCTCTGCCGCACGCTTGCCCTCGTCATAGCAGCTGCGCACGCCCACCGTGTTCACATTGCCCCAGTAGCTCTCGCGCTGCGGGTGCTCCAACGGATCGCCATAGATCTCTGAAGTCGATGCGTGCAACAAACGTGCACCCTGGCTCTCGGCAATCTTCAGCATATTGCTGATGCCATAAAGCGATGTTTCCCAGGTATACACGGGGTCTTTCTGGTAATGCGGCGGCGAGGCAGGGCATGCCATGTTGAAAATCATGTGCACCTTGCCAAATTTCAACGCCGCGGCTTCGGCGACTCCAACATGCCGGATATCCAACGGGGCAAACTCAATCAGCTCGCTAACTTCCGCAAGATTTGATTCGCGCCCCGTGTGCAGATTGTCCCAGACTGTAACCTTGTAGCCTAGACGCAGAAGCTCGCGCACCAAATGGGCTCCTATGAACCCGGCGCCCCCTGTAACGAGCGCGTGTCGCCCCTGACCTGTTGCTGCAGACATCGTTCAAACTTGCGACTCGAGACACGGCCGCAATCATTCTAGCCTGTCAGCTGCATCCATGGTAGCTCGCAGTCCGTCAGGCTCTCATTCAACCGCCAAAAGGTGAGGCTTTCTTCTAAAATCCCGGCCGCGGAGTCCCAAACTACAGGCACCATGCTATAGTTAGCACAAAACCGGCGCACATGACGCCGCCGCTGCGGCTTCAGCCAAAGTTTTATCAGCAAATACACCAACGACGACACACTGACACGCAGCGAAGCAGCCGCAAAATGCAACGAATCATACTCTCCCGGCCGAAAACGCGTACATACAATCTCAAACACCTCATCCGCACGATTATACCGCCTCGTCACACCCCGCCGCACACGCCCACGCATCACCATCCGCAAAAATCGCTCATTATACCCCAAGATCTCCCGCTTCCGCCCCCGCCAATAACGCGCCACCGAAACCGGCAAACTCACGCTCGTCATCAATCCCTTGCTACCCATCTACCTATTAAATACCAGAAATATGCGGATTTTTCTCACACATGAGCCCATTCGCGCAAAAAAAACGCCGGCCCGTATTCGACGCACATTTGCTCGACAACCTAAATCCTCATCTCTCCCTTAACCCATGAGCGCAGCCACCGATCGCCTCTTTTCCATGTACCAAAAAATGCTGCTCATTCGCCGCTTTGAAGAAGCCGCAGCAAAAGCATACGCCACCGGCAAAATCCGTGGCTTCTGCCACCTCTATATCGGCGAAGAACCCGTTGCCGTCGGCGCGATCGAAAATCTCGAACCGCAAGACTACGTCATCGCCACCTACCGCGAACACGGCCACGCCCTCGCGCGCGGTATCACACCCCGCGAAGTTATGGCAGAACTCTTCGGCAAAGCCACAGGCTGCAGCAAAGGCCTCGGCGGCTCCATGCACCTCTTCTCACGCGCTCTCAACTTCACCGGCGGCCACGGTATCGTCGGCGGCCATGTCGCCGTCGCCACCGGCCACGCCTTCGCCGCAAAATACCGCGGCGACCGCGCCGTCACACTCTGCTTCATCGGCGAAGGCGGCACCAATATCGGTGGCTTCTATGAAGGCCTCACCTACGCCTCGCTCTGGAACCTGCCCGCAGTCTTCATCATCGAAAATAACCTCTACGCCATGGGAACTCCGCTCTACCGAGCCCAACCAACCCACGACCTCACGCGCAAAGCCGACGCCTTCAATATGCCCTCACACCGCATCGACGCATTCAACGTTGAAACCGTTTACGACACCGTGCGCGAAGCCGTCGTGCGCGCACGCTCAGGCCAGGGCCCCACACTCATCGAAATGATCACCTACCGCTTTCGCGGCCACAGCATGTCTGACCCCGCAAAATACCGCCCGCCCGGCGAACTCGAAGAAATGAAAGAAAAAGACCCACTCGATACCTCCCGCGAACGCCTCAAAACGCTCGGCATCACCGACGCCACCCTCACCGACCTCGACCAAAAAATCGACGCCACCGTCGAAGACGCCGTCACCTTCGCCGATGCCTCACCCGAACTTACCTACGACGAAATGAAAAAATACGTCTTCTCATAACGGGCTCTTCACATTCTGCAGCGTTCGCCGCGCCACACCCGTGTAAATCGTCGTCGTCTGAATATTCTTATGCCCCAACAGCTTCTGTATCACCCGTAAATCCGTACCGCCCTCGAGCAAATGCGTCGCAAAGCTGTGCCGCATGCTATGACACGAAACATCCTTCTGAATACCCGCCTTCTTCTTCGCCTGCGCAAACACATGCTGCAAAGTGCGCGCACTCACCGCCTTACCCGCACGCTGGTTCGACCAGAACAGCATCTCATTACCCCGGCGCCCCTCAGATAGCTCCTGCAACGCCGGAATAATCGATTCAGAAAAAACTGAATAACGATCTTTCTTGCCTTTAGCCATGCGCACCCGCAATGTCAGATTCTCAAAATTTATATCCTCAACGCGCAGCTTGATCACCTCAGACACCCGCAAACCAGAACCGTACATCACCGCCAGCATCGAACGATGCTTCAGATTCGTCGTCACCCGCAACAAACGCGCCACCTCGCCCTTCGTCAGCACCTGCGGCAACGCATGCCGCTTGCGAATACCCATCAGCATCGGCAACAGCCGCGGCTCGCCCAAAACCTCTGAAAAATACGCGTGCAGCGCCGCCTTCAATACCCGCAAATAGATGGATGTCACCTTCTTCTGCGACACCAACTCATCAACATAACGAAAAATCTCATCGTCCGTCACACTCTGCAGACTGCGCCCTCGCCCCCCAAGCCATCGCGAAAAATGCTCCAAACGCGAAACATAACTGCGCACCGTCGCCTGCGAATAATCCTTTATCCGCAACGCACGCTCAAACCTGTCGGCATCCCAAACCCCCAATGAGGATTTCTGAACCTCACGCACCTGCCCGCCCGTAACCACCGGCGCCGCAAGATCCACACCATCCCGCGCATCCCGTTCCATCTCCCGGAACACCGCCCGCCGCCGCCCGCCACTGTTATAATATTCAGCCAACTCCCGAAACTCACCACTGCCCGGTACTATCCCCTGCCGCCGCATAAACCCCGCCAAAAACAAATTCGACGCGAACTCCAGGTCGCCCCCCAACTCCTCCCGCAACACCCCCAAAATTCCCAACCCCATATTTTATCACGCCACAATATAGAACACAAATAGAACAACAATCTTTTTTCACATTTACCCCACCCCCAACCACAAATCACGCAATTTTAATTCGCAATAACATACCACCCCCAGCCCCATCTCAAAAAATCCTTGCCCCACACGCTTTCCCGCCATTCAGGGAATAAACGTTGTCGGCCATTGTGGTTGACAGACTCTTTCTACTGAAATAAAGAGCCGATTATGAAAAAAGCTTATCTATTTGTGTTTTTTACGATACTCACTCTTTCGTGCAGCGTCAACGTGCGAAAATACGGCACAATTGACCGCACCCAAAAAAGCATAACGATTCCTGCAGGCGGCGACAAATTTGTTTTGGCGCTAAAAGACTATTTTTACCAAAACGGATGGAAAGTTGAAAACTTCCAAGGCGCTGAGGTGACGGAGAAACGATCAGGTCGAGATTTAAAGTACGACACATTCAATACTCGTTACGTGCTTTATGGGGAATATACACTGGACACTGACGATATGGCGGGACCGCTATTGCACAACGCAACGGTATCAATTGTTGATGTTAAAAGCAGATCTGAAGTTCTGATTTTTGAAAGTGGCGAAAAGATGCGCGTGAAAGGCTTCGTCTCCGACATGGCAGAACATATTGATCAGGCGATGCAATAATATTGCGACTCCTCCCCTGACCACAACGGCCGACAACAAGATTTACCTGCTGCGCTCGCTGCGGTGCTGTGGCTCCTCGCGTGCTCGGCCTCCGGTGGCCTGAAATGCGTTGACGCCCGCGCTCTGTCGAGCTTTATTGGCGGGCGCAACGCAGCCACCTGCGGCACATCGATGGTGCTTGATATGCGGCTTAACTGATAAGCTTGCATTTATTGTGCGGCGCACCATCGACGTCAGGTAAATCCACCGTTGTACGTCATGCTCAAAATATTTTTTGGAGGCCCTAAATGAGTGTAGAAAAGAACTTGAAATACGAAATGTTCGTCAGAAGAGTCTTTGGAAATGTAGATCGCTGGGGTGACCCTTTACAGTTGGCAAATACGGACATAAATGATGGCGCGGGCAAAAGTGGCGACTTGACAAATCTCCGCTTAGGTGTTGTTTATGCTGTCACACGATTACGAGTTCGTCTCGAATCTCAATGGGTGCACACGGGTGCCGATTACGAGACTTTAGATAACATGATTCCGAAGCTAATGAATTCACGAATTACCTACGATGAGATACACCAAATGTTAGACGCGGCTGATGAAATTCTTTTAAGATACGATAAATCGAAAGCTACTTAAGATTTATGGAGAAACAATGAGCTTAACTTTTAAAATCACAAAGGGACACAAAATACCGTTCCAACAAAAAATGGGCGGTCAGAGAATTGAAGACACAGAAGGGGTTTCTTTCTGGGAGCATCATGACACAAAAGCCATCGCAGGTTCCCGCGGCGTTTATGTTTTTTGCATCAAGACTTTCAACACCATACTCCCATATTATGTAGGTCAAGCGAAGAAAAGCTTCAAGCAAGAATGCTTCACACCGGACAAGCTAAACAAATATAATTCTGCACTCTCAGAGTATAAGCAAAAATTCACGCCTCTACTCTACTTTCTAATACCCGACAAAAAGGCTGGCCCAACCAACGCAAAAGCCATTGCAGAGCTTGAAAAAGACTTAATACGATGGGGAAAAGCTAGAAACCCAGAGATTAAGAACATCCAACACACGGCGGAAAAAAATCGATATGAGATAAAGGGAGTAACTGATACGAAGATGGGTGCGCCGCCGAAGGAAGCAAAGGAATTCAAACTAATATTCGGCTTATAGAGCACGACGTACAACAAGATTTACCTGCTGCGCTCGCTGCGGTGCCGTAGCTCCTCGCGTGCTCGGCCTCCGGTGGCCTGAAATGCGTTGACGCCCGCGCTCTGTCGAGCTTTATTGGCGGGCGCAACGCAGCCACCTGCGGCACATCGATGGCGCGCCAATATGCGGCTTTCCTTAGAAAACTGTATTTATTGTGCGGCGCACCATCGACGTCAGGTAAATCCAGCGTTAGCTGCAATAAGCGGGAGAACAATTTGTTAAGTAAGGATAGACACACTTTAAGGAGCATCTTCTTATTTTCTCTAACGCTTCAATTCTCCAGTATGCATGCACTCACTGAAGCACCGAAGAGAAGGCCTATTGAGATCTCAGGCATAATTTTCAAGGATTATGCTCAGGAGGGCAAAAGCATGACTGTCCTAGAGGTAAGAAAGTTAATCGAAGCTGAATCTAACCAAAAAATACGCGACAGATTAGAAACTAGTCAAACTTTAAACGAAACGGCTCAGGGCCTAACGTATCTCTGGTTCTTAACACTCATTGTAGGTGCGGGCCTAAGTCAGACAGATGCTGGTGCTCCGGTGTTAGCAACTAGCTTCATCTCTTTAGCATTGATTTTTCCGACTTTCTGGTTGAGTGATGTATTTTTCGTAAGAGGTGTAAAGGCCTATAATGAAGTGATCTTGGAAGAAAGGGTTCCTGCGGTTAGATACCTTGGGCCAGGGACCGGGGAGTATTCGATGCAATTTTCCCTTGGGGTGCAACGTTTTTAATTTGTCACGAGACTATTGCCGTGCCGCTTACTGCAGCTAACAAGATTTACCTGCTGCGCTCGCTGCGGTGCCGTAGCTCCTCGCGTGCTCGGCCTCCGGTGGCCTGAAATGCGTTGACGCCCGCGCTCTATCGAGCTTTATTGGCGGGCGCAACGCAGCCACCTGCGGCACATCGATGGTGCTTGATATGCGGCTTAACTGATAAGCCTGTATTTATTGTGCAGCGCACCATCGACGTCAGGTAAATCCACCGTTGTATGCCATGTTTCGCAAGACGCAATTTTTATGAAAAAAATACCGAACAAGAAATCAAGAAGTGCTAATAAGAATTTAGCCCCCAAGAAGACTCAGGAAATACGGCAGAAGTCATTTTCTCAGGGCGGTAGTTCCAAGGGCAGCAAAGAGATATCTAATGACAGTAACGATATAATCCAATTTTCTGCCAGATATTTGTACCCAATAATCATGGCGATCTTGATTCTATGTGTGTCACAGGGGTGGCTATTGCCCTATGAGTGGCCGTTGGCCGTGCAATATCGTTGGCCTCTATTACTTATTTTTGGCGGTTTGGCCTGGTTGACTTATTGCAATTATCGCTATTACACAAAATTTCGACGTGTCCGGTTAGATGAACAGTTTCTCTATTTATCTGACTATGTAAAAGAAGTCTCTGTTCCGCGAAATGAGGTAAAGAGAGTCTCGGTTGTTTGGTGGCTGCTGCGGAGTTCTGTCCTTAGAATCGAATTGGCGCAAGACACCTTATTCGGAAAGGAGATATTTTTCTCTGCCGGCAGTTCCTGGTTTCGCAACCGGCAGGTCGAAAAGACAATCATAAAAGAGTTACAGGACCGGCATCTACCCTAATGCGAAACACGGCATACAACAAGATTTACCTGCTGCGCTCGCTGCGGTGCCGTAGCTCCTCGCGTGCTCGGCCTCCGGTGGCCTGAAATGCGTTGACGCCCGCGCTCTATCGAGCTTTATTGGCGGGCGCAACGCAGCCACCTGCGGCACATCGATGGCGCGCCAAGAGCGGCGTCTGTAAGAAGACCGCAATTATTGTGCGGCGCACCATCAACGTCAGGTAAATCCACCGTTGTGTGACATTCGAGAACAGTATGAACACCTCACGAAAGCACCTCCCGTATAAGCCAACTGTCTGTTTATATGATCTAACAGGATTTGCCCTAATCATTAAATCTTCTGATGGGATATATTATCACAATCAGGTTGGTGGTCACTCATGCATGCAAGAAGTGATTTGTGGCTATATGATACCCATAAGGGATCAATGGGGCATGTTAGCGCGTCTAGATTCATTTTTTGCTGAAGAGGCTAATTATGCAGGCATTGCTGGCGGCTTGCGACTAGGCGATGACGTAAAGCTGAACAGAATATTCCAAGAAAAGCATGATGTTAATGACCGGCGTATAATATCTCCATTAGGTTTCCTCAGAATTGACACAGAGCATATGCCCCAGTCAGTCGAGTCCTGGTTACATGTCATAGTAATTCATTGCCCAGTTAACTACCCCCATAGCCTGTCATTGAGCGGTGAACCCGTAGAGATCGAGCATCTGACGGAAGAGTCAAACACCACAAATCGTGGGCACAGCAATTTTTCAGGTTTTGCAGGCACTAAAGCCATTCTTACTTGGCCTAACAGCGATTGACCGAACTCGAACGTCACACAACAAGATTTACCTGCTGCGCTCGCTGCGGTGCCGTAGCTCCTCGCGTGCTCGGCCTCCGGTGGCCTGAAATGCGTTGACGCCCGCGCTCTGTCGAGCTTTATTGGCGGGCGCAACGCAGCCACCTGCGGCACATCGATGGCGCGCCAAGAGCGGCTTCGGTAAGAAGACTGCATTTATTGTGCGGCGCACCATCGACGTCAGGTAAATCCAACGTTGTACGACATTTCATTGAATATGCTTTTACCCAAGAAAACAGAAATCATAGAAAAACTTTCTGCACTCGCAACGAATAGACTCAGCAGAATCCAGGCTTCGAATTGGGCAAAAACAATTGCGAAGCAATTCCCTATGAATCTTGCTTCGTTTAAGGAAGACATTCTTGACGAAGCATTCATTGTCATACAGATTTCAGATGAAAAGATGAACACTGTTTCCCCGGATTTTTATCCCGAAAGTTCTGAATATTATATTTCAGGCGACGATCTGCGGTATTGGCTTGAAATACTGAAGGACACTTTCATCCCGAAAGTATCCTTGCTTGCTCGATTGCAGGACTTGCATCCCAAAAAAAGACTGAAATTCGCAGATTTTCATGACCTAATTTGGCATATTTCTCCTGAAGAATTTGCAAGCATAACGGGCCTAATGACCCACAGCTCTATGAGTGACCTATATTATGAAAGATATGCCTATTTTGTGGCCGACGGCATGTACCACTTTCTCATAACCTGGGATATGGCCTACGGGGTTGATAAAGGCGTTGTTTTTTCAAATATCGGTGAATCTGCGAAGACTTTGAATCTACTAGATGACATTTTCGGTAAAGAGCACCGATTTTCTGACAAGACTATGCATCATTAATCAATGAAACGTCGTACAACAAGATTTACCTGCTGCGCTCCCTGCGGTGCCGTAGCTCCTCGGGTGCTCGGCCTCCGGTGGCCTGAAATGCGTTGACGCCCGCGCTCTATCGAGCTTTATTGGCGGGCGCAACGCAGCCACCTACGGCACATCGATGGCGCGCCAAGAGCGGTTTTCGTAAGAAAACTGCATTTATTGTGCGGCGCACCATCGACGTCAGGTAAATCCAACGTTGTCTGCCATTGTTGCGCTATGTTATCCGCTGGCCTCCTTGCCAGCGCTCCGGCTTATACAAATAAAAATTCGTGCGCAACTATTGCCTTACTCGTTAATCCTCTGATTCTTAGTCCCTTTGAGAGCTATCGCCCCGGCAACAAAATATGCCCAAGCCGTGCCGAATAATGCACCGCTTAGAACGTCGCTGGGATAATGAACACCCAGATAGACTCGCGAAATGGCCACACACGAAATGACAAGTGCAGCCAAGAATTGCAGCGCCAAGGCATGTTTCCATGATTTAAAATGCTTTGCGGCCATTGTGGCGAATGTAAAGTACAGGGCTGCTGCCGCCAACGAATGGCCGCTGGGAAACGAGTAACCCGAAACATATACGAGTTGCGGAATAATTGTCGGTCGGGGCCGTTCGGCAAAGTCTTTAAAAATCCATGTCCAGAAGCCTGCTCCCACTGCGGCAAGAGCCAATTGAACTATACCGGCAAAATCTCGGAGCAGATAGAAGGCCACGAAGAATACGGCGGCAATCATACCAATCAGAGTGATTGAACCCAGTGCCGTAATATCAATCATGGTGGCAGTCAGGGTCACGGAGCGAAAGTTTGCGATAGTGAGTAGAATAATATTATCCCAATTCTGAATCCAACTGCGATCGTCAGAATCATACAAAACGTTATGAGCAAATTTGAGAAAAACACCAGCGAGGCCTAGGGCGAGCGCAAGCAGAAACCAGCGCCGGATACTTTCGATTGCTGTAGGCCACAGATTGCCAGATAGGCGGGCGTTAAGCCATTCAGCGTATGGAAAATTTTCGGGGATTTTAGGCATTTGGTTACCGGTCAAAACTCCATACTGTCTTCTGACAATATTCCTGAGCGTCAACAATATTCAATGGCTATTTTCACTGCCGAAGCGATTTATTAATGGAGTTTCTCCGGGAATATAACTCATAGATCGGTAAAACTTATTCTCTTGACAGTCCAGTCCTATCCGCCCGACGTCCGTGTCGGGCTCCTAAGCGCAACAACGGCAGACAACAAGATTTACCTGCTGCGCTCGCTGCGGTGCCGTAGCTCCTCGCGTGCTCGGCCTCCGGTGGCCTGAAATGCGTTGACGCCCGCGCTCTATCGAGCTTTATTGGCGGGCGCAACGCAGCCACCTACGGCACATTTTTGACGCATCAAGAGCGGCTTTTCAGATAAGATCGCATTTATTGTGCGATGCGTCAAAAACGTCAAGGTAAATCCAACGTTCTCTGAAATAATTTCGCCTTGGTTCTGCATCGGCATCCTTGCCGATGCTCCCATCTGAGGCAGGCCTCCTCTTCTGCGCGATTTTAACCAGTGACCGAACGAAGGGAAACAGCAATTATGGACTATTCAATTTTATTATCTTGATCTTCCTAACCCGTTTATCCATTTCTTTACGCGTAACGTAGCTAAAAGTCCCGTCGGGTACGAAGCATTGATTATCTGGCAGGGTAATTTTCTGGTCGTCTACATAATCGTTCTCTTTTGGATTCACGGCCATAAAGACCAGGTCGCCCTGCACGCTACATGCTTCAAAGGCGTTCGCGTAATAACTCGGATATTCTATTGGGCAAAGGAAAGCTAATATTCCGTTATCTGAATTATTTGAAATTACTTGAAGAACCCGCATTTTGTCAGAATCATGGCAGGCTTTATTCGCGCGCTGACGGCTCGCACGAGCAAATTGCCCCTCTACACAACTAAAAGCCATCAGAGGTACAGCGGTTAAGAATATGATCTGCTTGAGCCATATCATACGGCTTCAACAGCTCAAGTTATCTCCTTGTAAAGTTCAAAATTCGAAGAAGTTCAAAAGGCCTAAGTATTCGCAACGATTGACCGCCCGGCCGTCCTGGCCGGGCTTGAAGGCGAAATTACTTCAGAGAACAAGATTTACGAGCTGCGCTCCCTGCGGTGCCGTAGCTCCTCGGGTGCTCGGCCTCACCCACAAAGAAGCGTTGACGCCGCACGCACGTGACGTGCATTCGGTGCGGCGCAACGCTGTGGGTTCGGCAAATTGATGGTGCTTGGTATGCGGCTTAACAAATAAGCCTGCTTGCATTGTGCGGCGCACCATCAACTTCTCGTAAATCCAACGTTCTCTGCCATAGTTGCGCTTTGTTACTTCGCCGCCATCCTTGGCGGCGCCTTCAACCATACTAGATACCGTGAACCGGCCACTCGCTTGTAAAATGCTTGTCGAAATCCGTATAAAAGGAGCATTGACTGACAAAAAATAGGAGAAAGAATGAAACACATCATCTATCGAATCACAATTTTAGCCATGGCTTTAGCCTTCTTCCATTGCGGCACCGCGGGTCGGGTACTCAAACAGACCGAAACAACTGCTGTAATCGAAGGCCTTGGTCCGACAGAATTCGAAGCAAAAGAGAACGCGACTAAGAAGGCCCAAGAGGTACTCGGCTCTGCGGTAAAAGAGACGCAAGCGGCTGAATGCAGTCAGGAAGCGCGTGGTAGTGGTCGCACATCGGGCTCCGGTAATCATAAAAAATACTCGTCATCCATGCGCACATACCATAGTTGTGTACTGTATTTCGCGAAACAGTAGCCCAAATCAAGCGCTTGATTGATCAAACCTCACTTGGGGTGCTCAGGAGATAACCTACATCAAAAGTTGTCAAAAGCGAGTACACCAAGGAGTACGCTCGGCCGTCCTTGGCCGAGCTACTAAGCGCAACTACGGCAGAGAACAAGTTTTACCTGCTGCGCTCGCTGCGGTGCCGTAGCTCCTCGCGTGCTCGGCCACTCCGCGCCGAAGATGCCCTACGCCCGCCGGCCAATGGGCCTGCATTGGCGGGCTCGGGCAGGCGCTTCGGGCACATTTTTGCTTGTGTCTAAGAAGCCACAAGCAAAAACGTCAAGGTAAAACCAACGTTGTCTGCAATTCGCAGGTAATATAACGCACGTTCAAATTATCGAAAATATGACTCGCATACAAAAAGAACTTGCCGCTAAGACAAATATGTTATAATATACTTGCATGCCACAGCTATCTCTCTACTTGGATAACCGAACTTTGAAAGCAGTAGAAACCAAGGCTAAAGCTCGAAAAATGTCTATTTCTAAGTACGTAAAGGAAGCTATAGAAAAAGACATTCACTCAAATTGGCCCAAGGACTATTTTGCACTTTTTGGCTCGATAAAGGATTCTACATTTAAGGTACCCAAAGAACTCAAGTTTGAGTCCGACAGAATTAAGGCTAGATTTGAATGATTTTCCTTGATTCCGATGTGTGCATTCATTTCCTTAACGGCAAAGACGCTGATCTCGTTAAAAAATTTCAGGCGAATTTCCCCAACGATTTAAAGATTGCATCAATTGTGCAGGCGGAACTCTTGTTCGGCGTTGCAAATAGCAAGAAGATCCGTGAGAATGGCTTAAAGCTAGCGAAGTTTCTTGAACCTTACGAAATTCTACCCTTTGACAGCACGGCGGCTTCAATTTATGCACAAATTAGGTTCGAACTTACCAAAAAGGGTACATTGATTGGGCCAAATGATTTAATATTGGCGGCCACAGTTCTTGCAAACCAAGGGACTTTGGCAACCAGAAATATAGGTGAATTTAACCGATTAGAAAGCTTGAAGATTGAAACCTGGTGATTCGCCGCCTGCGAACTGCAGACAACAAATTTTACGCGCTGCGCCGCTGCGGTGCCGGAGCTCCTCGCGTGCTCGGGTCTCCGCGGCAAAGATCGCGGACGACGCGCACACCGGGAGGTGTGTTTTCGCGCGTCGCCGCGAGCCGCTACGACCACATTTTTTGACGCCAATTGGCTTTACAGATTGAATAATTGACACAAGCGTCAAAAAACGTCAGCGTAAAATCCACGTTGTCTGCCATTTGACATAAGATATTTTCACCGTATCTGCCTATACAAACAGATAAAACAATGGGCTTATTTGATGGCTTTAGACCGAATCCAGATATACTCTGTCTCACCTGTGGCGGCATCCTTTCGGGTTGGCAAGGAAAGCATGAGGACCAGTCGATGATGCTATATGAGCAGGGAAAAGCTGCGCCAGTATTTAGCTACGGGGCTGGTGAGGTCCCTCCCTTAGAGGAAAGGCTTCGATATAGGCTGCCAAATGGAAAGATTCATTTTTACGCAGGCGATTGTGAGAATTGCGGCAGCTGGTCCTGGCCTTCAAATATTGCACTATTTGCGGTTGTTGAAGACCATGTTTGGACAAAAGTGGGAACTGACCCTAAGGGAGTGAAGGGTACACTAATTGACTCAGAGTGGTTGCAGTGCCCTCATTGTATGAATGCAACGAAAATGATGCCTAATCAGGTGTTGATACTTTGCTGTGAGTGCAATATGCCTCTCTTTCACCCGGACACAAATACCTTTAACTAATGTCAAACGGCAGACAACAAGATTTACCTGCTGCGCTCGCTGCGGTGCCGTAGCTCCTCGCGTGCTCGGCCTCCGGTGGCCTGAAATGCGTTGACGCCCGCGCTCTATCGAGCTTTATTGGCGGGCGCAACGCAGCCACCTGCGGCACATCGATGGTGCGCCAAGAGCGGCCTCTGTAAGAAGACTGCATTTATTGTGCGGCGCACCATCGACGTCAGGTAAATCCAACGTTGGGCGCCATATCGCAAGAGAGATATTTTCCTGATTATCTGACCCAAATGCTTCAAAGGCCATCCAGAATCATTATGAGACAAAGAAAATGCCATTACCGTACAAATAGGTACAGCAAAACGGCTTTGCGTAAATGAGCCGCATTCTACCGATTTTTTTACTTCTGAATATCTTGTTTTCGCTAGGTTTGTTTTCACAGAGTCCACGGCTGAATCGGTTGGGCGTCATATATATCAACGGACAAGCCACGGGGCTTAATTCGAAGTATCTTGAGTTCAAAGAATGGTGTTATGCAGAACATTTATTGGCTAAAAATACAGGCCCGATACTTAAAGATGGCGAGTTGCGTTGGTTGGCCGGGGGTTTTGAGGTTCGAGAAACCACCGTGGATGGCTCTTTTGATCCGAGTGCACGAAAGCGGTGGTATCATCATAAGCTCGAAAAGGACCACAGCTATATCAGTAAGGACGCAAAGACCTGGTATCCACTGAAAATTCGGGTTCTCAGCACTCGGCAGAAACGCATTAACCCCCTGAGAAAGCTGATTATGACTATTGAACTCAACTCTGAAATATTTTCTGCCACTTACGATGTTTTTGATGTCCACGACAACCATAAGCTTTAATTAGCCTCAAAACGTTCTTTTCCAATGCGATACGGCGCCCAACAAAATTTACCTGCTGCGCTCGCTGCGGTGCTGTGGCTCCTCGCGTGCTCGGCCCTACGCGCCAAAAGATCGCGGACAAAGCACAAGCGGGACGCTTGTTTTGTGCTTTGCCGCGAGGCGCTTCGGGCACATTTGGTGACGCAAAATGGCTTTACAGATTGAAATAATGACACAAGCGTCACCAAACGTCAGGTAAATTCCACGTTGTCGGCAATACTTGCTTAATCTTTTGTTCTCCCGAAACATCCATGTTTCGGCGGCTTTGGAAAGTAGACGAAAGCTAAGAAAAGATTGACGATACATATAATAATGTGTATCATTCCCGATGTCAGGCAAAGAGCTATTGAAGAAGCTCAAAAAAGACGGCTGGGCTCTGGATCGCATAAAAGGCTCCCATCACATCATGGTGAAAGGTGGCTCTACCGTTGTTGTGCCTGTGCATGGCAATTCAGATATTCCGAAAGGAACTCTGAATGCAATTCTTAAGCAAAGTGGGCTAAAATGATTAAGTATCCAGCAAAGATCACTCATTCGAAATCAGAGGGTGCATTTAACGTTGAATTCCCAGACTTACCCGGCTGCCTGACTTTCGGGTATTCCTTGGATGAAGCTTTGACCCATGCGAAAGAGGCATTGGATGGGTACTTAGAATCTATAGACCTGAGAGAGCAAGAGATTCCTCAGCCATCGCACAAAGCAGGGAAAGGAATTCATCTGGTAGCTCCCAGTGAGAATGTTGCCTTTGCTATTTGGCTGAAATTAGCAAGAAAAAAACGCAATTTGACTCAAAAACAATTAGCAGCCAAAATGAATATTCCATACCAGAATTATCAGAATTTTGAGAACCCTAAGAAAGCTAATCCGACATTACGCAATATTGCTAAGCTGCAATCGGTGCTTAATGAACGGGTTTTAACCATCTAAAACACTCCTGCAAACCCTCCGTGGTTTGCAGGTTGCACTCAAAATGACGCAAGTACTGCCGACAACAAGTTTTACCTGCTGCGCGCGCGACCACTCCGTTGGGTCGCGTGCTCGGCCACTCCGCGCCGAAGATGCCCTGCGCCCGCCGGCCTGTGGGCCTGCATTGGCGGGCTCGGGCAGGCGCTCCGGGCACATTTTTGGCTTGTGTCTAAGAAGACACAAGCAAAAACGTCAAGGTAAAACCCGCGTTGTACGCAACGGCAAGCTAAGATAGGAGAAGAATAGAGATGAGTTTCCTGCAAAAGACCCTGGTATTCGGCGCAATTTCCGTTTATATTCTTTCATGTAACAGCAGCGGCAGCGGCCAGCAGGCTCGCCTCAGACATGAGCATCACCAAATGCATTATGCGGCTGATACGAACATTGGCGTCTATATGCACCAGCCGCCTTACAAACCGAAAGAGCTAGAATATCGACCCCAGTTCCGGTTTCCGGATTCTGATGCGAAAGAGCCACTCACCTTATGCGAGAAGAAATACGACAAATTGTTGGCAGCGCTGGATTACTGTTATGCTAAATCCACCGAATCCTCGACGAATTTTTCTTTGACTTCAGATTGCATAGACTATGAGTTAACCAGACGTCATTGCCATATACCGCGAGGATTGGCCGAAGCGACTAGTCCCGACCATTACGGCAATGCTGGCGATTGGCTCAAAGAGCTACCTATTCAACAGACCTACACATATCGGAAGCAATTTGTCTTGCGACTTCTCGCGGATTTCAGGTGTGATCATCCGGATTTGCCGAGGTGGGGCAACTCAAAATATAAGCACGAAATTTGCGATAAGGCTTTGTCGGCTAACAGAATCCTCAAAGCAGAGGGAATGGCTTATGCAAATTCTGATAGGCAGGAGGAGAAAGCAGAAAATCGGGAACGAAAAATCCAAGATATTACATTTCAGCTAATGTCTCCAGAATGCCGGCGATACGGTCGAGTTTGTTCAGGTCGCAGGCCAACGGTGTATGAACCCAATCCTTCGTGCGACTTGTACAGGGATTGCTGGGACAACTACTATGAAAAAGCACTAAGAAAACTAAAATATCCTTCAATGCGTTAAATCACTAGCTTGCCGCAGCGTACAACAAGATTTACCTGCTGCGCTCGCTGCGGTGCCGTAGCTCCTCGCGTGCTCGGCCACTCCGCGCCGAAGATGCCCTACGCCCGCAGGCCAATGGGCCTGCATTGGCGGGCTCGGGCAGGCGCTTCGGGCACATTTTGGCTTGCAGCGAAGACACTGCAAGCCAAAACGTCAAGGTAAATCCAACGTTGTCTGACATAGCGCTTGACTATTTCACGGTGCTACCCTCGCCATCCATGGCGAGGCTGCCACCTACCGATCATGCTTTCATCTGAATCTGAAATATTTCTATTTGGATTTCTGATAGGTTCCATTACTATCGATCAGTTTGAAAATTGGATATATCAAACGGAATCTCTTGAAAACGAAATTCCGCGGCAAGCCTACTTAGAGCTCTTAGATCTCCACTATGCGGATCGGCATGCCGATCTTGAAATAAAGAGAATCTTATTGAGTTTCGTTGATTTAAGCCGCTTTGAAGAATGGAAATTGCGGGGCATTCTCCGTTCGATAGTCGAGAAAGATTCAATTGCTATTCAGTCGATAGACAATTGTTATGATTTGTACTGTTCCGGATATTATTTTTTGGAGATCATCGCCCTGGGCTTTGCTTTGCATCTCCGAACTCTGAACTACGAGACCTCAGATTGGCGCCTCATACCTGCGGAAACAGTAGAAAACACTCTTAATAGCTTTTATCCAAGAGTACGGAATGAAGCCATTCGAATTCTAGCATTATTGGATGACAAGAAGATCGTTTTGACAGGGAGGCGAGCGGTTTCAGACAACAAATTGGCGTATATTGACAATCAATCCCCTGCAGAAAGAGAAATATCTAATTTTAACAATATCAAGAACGTTTATGTGCGGTAATCCCCTAGGATACTGGCACATTGCTCGGCCTCCATGCCTCGCAAGCCTCCCGTAAGCGCTACGTCAGACAACAAGTTTTACCTGCTGCGCGCACGACCACTTCGTTGGGTCGTGTGCTCGGCCACTCCGCGCCAAAGATGCCCTGCGCCCGCCGGCCAATGGGCCTGCATTGGCGGGCTCGGGCAGGCGCTTCGGGCACATTTTTGCTTGTGTCTAAGAAGCCACAAGCAAAAACGTCAAGGTAAAACCAACGTTGTGTGAAATTGTGCCCAAGGAGAACTTATGAAGAAAAAGAATTTTTTTGCACTGATACTTTTCCTCATTGTTATTTTCAACGCCCGTGCTCAAGAAAAGCCGATTACGTATGGCAAAGCTGGCGATTTTGACTTGTCTACCGGCTTCAGTGGTTCACAGAGTGTTAACTCACCTGAGGTGAAGCAGTGGGCTCTGCGAATCCTGCCATACGCCAATCATTATCTTTGGGACAATATCTTTCTGAGATACGATATGGGTATTTCTGTCATTCATACGAGCGCCTATTATATATTGGGAAACGATTACACATTATGGTCTTTCAATCCTGGTTTGGCCGTCGGGTATAGTTTCTCGATTTCAGAGAGATGGCGATTCAACATATCAGCTGGATACCTTGGAACCTTTTATCAATATTTTTACAACCATTCTGCATCAAATTTTGGAGGCATACAAACTGCTGGGGTCTTCTACCCTGAATTTAAATACCTTTTGACTGATCGATGGAATCTTTCACTCCTGATTCAGACGGTTACAAACTGGCCTACTCGAATATTTGGCTCCAGCCAGAGCTTTATCGTAACAACTCAAGCCTTCATAGTTGCTGGTTACTCCTTCTGAAGGGCACAACTTCACACAACAAGATTTACCTGCTGCGCTCGCTGCGGTGCCGTAGCTCCTCGCGTGCTCGGCCTCCGGTGGCCTGAAATGCGTTGACGCCCGCGCTCTATCGAGCTTTATTGGCGGGCGCAACGCAGCCACCTGCGGCACATCGATGGCGCGCCAAGAGCAGCTTCTCTAAGAGAACTGCTTTTATTGTGCGGCGCACCATCGACGTCAGGTAAATCCACCGTTGTCGGCAATAGCAAGGCGTATAATTTGGGAAAATTTCATGAGGACCAGAACAAACTTATCTTGGATTATTATTATCCTTATCCTGGTTCATTGCGCTACACACAGGGTAAAATCTCCTGATCAGATCGCACTGGATTACTGCCAAACCCTCCCTTACGAAAAAAATGTTCAATGCTGGGAAAATCATCTACTTCAGCAATCAGAGACAAATCCCGATCTAATGGAGCGCTGCCACGCAGGATTGGCGCTTGCAGAATTTTATACGGGCCTCAGGCGCCGGGGCGAGGCCAAGCAAATTTATGACAAGTTACTCAGAGAATCATCGTCACCTGAATGTAAGAAATGGGCTGCTATCTATCGTAAGGGCTTTATAGACTTTGCTCCCGGTAACAAGGCACCCAAATTTCAAGCAGTTACGTCCGACGGCCAAATTTTTGATATCAGTCGTAGTCGCCGTAAAGCCTTGGTGTTATTTTTTTGGGCGTCATGGTGTGGGGCCTGCAAAGAGGATTATCTTGATCTGAAATACCTACAAGAAAATTTCGACCACAAGTTAGAAATCGTCGGGATTTCTGGAGATAATGAGCGCGCATCAAGCGAATCTGCGATCAGAACCCATGCCTTAAACTGGCCGAACATCTTTGATGGCAACGATTTTGATGGTCCAATTAATAAACTCTACTCGATTCATGGGTATCCAACAATTGTGGTAATTGATCAAAAAGGCAATGTAATTAGCAACCGTATTCGGCATAAACTTTTGAAGCAGCTTATTAAGAATATGAAATAGGCGCCGAACTTGCTACTGCCGACAACAAGATTTACCTGCTGCGCTCGCTGCGGTGCCGTAGCTCCTCGCGTGCTCGGCCTCCGGTGGCCTGAAATGCGTTGACGCCCGCGCTCTGTCGAGCTTTATTGGCGGGCGCAACGCAGCCACCTGCGGCACATCGATGGCGCGCCAAGAGCGGCTTCACTAAGAAGACTGCATTTATTGTGCGGCGCACCATCGACGTCAGGTAAATCCAACGTTGTATGCAATGCCGCGCGAGAAAACCTTTACAAGACAATGGAACTGATAAGAATTTACCAAAACTTATGAAAAACATCCTATCGTGCGTACTGCTTGCTTTCTTGGTGTGCCAATGTTCAAACTCAACCAGCTCATCAGATAAATCACTTAGATGGGTAGCTCAGACCTCTGGAATTGCTAGTGCTCTCAATCAGGTTACCTGGTCAGGCTCTAAATTCGCTGCAGTAGGTGATTCTGGCATAATTCTAACTTCCGTAGACGGTACTGCATGGGCTTCCCAGACATCTGGCACCGGACAAAATCTTCGAAGCATTGTTTGGTCCGGCACCCAATTTGTAGCTGTTGGTGCCAATGGTACTATTTTAACATCTTCAAATGGCACTTCTTGGAACGCCCAGGTTTCCGGGACGATAAATATTCTAGAGGCTATCATCTGGACAGGCACGCAATTCGTATGTGTTGGTTACTCTGGCACAATACTGACGTCACCAAATGCAACGAGTTGGACAGCGAGGACTTCGGGAACAGCCAACGACTTATATGCACTTTCATGGAATGGCAGTCAGCTTCTAACGTCAGGCAGCAATGGGACAATTTTAACCTCAAGTGATGCTATTACTTGGGCAGCCCGAACCTCCGCCTCGAGTAGTCTACTGTCAGGCCTTTCTTGGTCAGGTTCGCGCTTCATCGCAGTTGGCTACAATACTTCAACATTCGCGCCTGCCATTTTGACATCGACAGATGGTGTCACTTGGACGTCATTGACGGCCGGCAATACCGCAATAGCAGATATAACATGGTCAGGCTCTCAATTTCTCGCGGTTGGTGGCACCACAGGATCAGGCCTTGTAATGGACTCTTCGAGTGGGTTATCTTGGTCAACGCAGAATACTTCAATATCAAATGCCCTGCGCGGTGTCACTTGGTCCGGGTCTCAATTTGCTGCAGTCGGTGCAAATGGTTCAATATACACAGCGACCCCCTAGGCGCGGCACTGCATACAACAAGATTTACCTGCTGCGCTCGCTGCGGTGCCGTAGCTCCTCGCGTGCTCGGCCTCCGGTGGCCTGAAATGCGTTGACGCCCGCGCTCTGTCGAGCTTTATTGGCGGGCGCAACGCAGCCACCTACGGCACATCGATGGCGCGCCAAGAGCAGCTTCACAAAGAAGACTGCATTTATTGTGCGGCGCACCATCGACGTCAGGTAAATCCAGCGTTGTGTGCAATGCTGGGCAAGACACATAAATCAAGAAGAAGGCGTACCGATAAACTCTGCGAAGACACTTTGATAAGGGACAAAAGATGAATGATAAATACAAGGGCTATCTTGCCGATTTGGGCACATTAATAACCGAGTACGCTACGGAAGCCATTAAAAAGAATAAGTCGTCGGTGAATTTGGCTGATGCAGAGAAGGCGTTCAATACTGGATATATGATGGCCTTCCACAGGATCGTCACTCTTATGCAAGATCAGGCTGAAAATTTTGGCATCGAAAAATCAGAGATTAATATCGGCTCCGTACAAGAAACCGATTTTTTTTGAGCACGTTAGATCTACCCCGATTGCAAGCGAAAGCGTTTCCCGCACAGGTCGAATCCTCTGAAAATTGGTATCCAAAACAATGGCTTACTCGAAATGCGAACATTGATTTGAAGAAAGGCTCTTCCTCCGAGCCCAGCACTTCACACAACAAGATTTACCTGCTGCGCTCGCTGCGGTGCCGTAGCTCCTCGCGTGCTCGGCCTCCGGTGGCCTGAAATGCGTTGACGCCCGCGCTCTATCGAGCTTTATTGGCGGGCGCAACGCAGCCACCTGCGGCACATCGATGGCGCGCCAAGAGCGGCTTCACTAAGAAGACTGCATTTATTGTGCGGCGCACCATCGACGTCAGGTAAATCCAACGTTGTCGGCCATTTATTTATGAAATTAACTTTTCTAAAAGCACCAACCCTCTTAGCGTTAATGATTTCAACGCTAGCAGCAAAACCCATAAAGCCTCAGGACATAATTATCGTCGAAATAACTTCGCAAGACGTTGGCATAAGGTTGAAATCTGTAGAAGAGTATGATACAAATCGACTTGTTAGACACGCTTTTCGGACCGCCTCAGCAGAGTTGCTAAGTCGGGCGCAAGGGAAATCGAAATTTATACTAATAGATATGTGGTATCCCGACTTACTCGAAATGCCAAGCGACGAGTCTTTATTGGCTGCCCTCAAACTGTCTCCCCGTATTACTTTCGCGTCTGGGGGGCCGTATAATCAAAGGTACGAGAAATCGCTTTCACATTTTGCTGAAGCAATTCCAGAAATGGGGCATATCCTGCTGAATGCGGAAGATCCGTCCGTGTTCTTTTTTTTTCCGACCCTATGCACTGAAGACTCAGATTGGCCTGCTAACAAGCATCCCTGCCCTGCGAAATTTCAGCAAAAGCACATAGCATTATTGGCGGCGGAGAAGTACCTTGGGTTTGAATTATCTTTTGAACCGGGCAGTATTTTTCGGGTGCCGAGAAACGAGTTTAAGAGGTTCCACCGCATAACCTATTCAAGCTTCAAGAAGAATCCCAAAGTCATTGATAATAAGTTAGTAATTTTGATAAGTAAACCATTCCCGAACACAGATATGTTTGATATTCCTGGGCGCGCCAGAATATCGGGCTCCGAAATTCTAGCCATGATGATAGTATTTTACTCGCAAGATCTTTCTGCAAAGTGAACGGCCGACAACAAATTTTACGCGCTGCGCCGCGACCACTCCGTTGGGTCGCGTGCTCGGGTCTGCGCGGCCTAAGATCGCGGACGACGCGCACACCGGGAGGTGTGTTTTTGCGCGCCGCCGCGAGCCGCTACGACCACATTTTGACTTGCTGCGAAGACACAGCAAGTCAAAACGTCAGCGTAAAATCAACGTTGTCTGAAATAATTGCGCCGACGTTATCCGCCGACCTCCGTGTCGGCGATCATGTAGGCTTTCCTGAATGGTAACCCTGGGTTAGGTCAGACCACTTGCGCTTCTATTGCTTTTCTACGGTGTACAATGCCAAGATTTCGACGGCGCTTAAGGCTCTGCTGAAAATCCGAATATTATCCAAAGACCCAAAAAAGAATTCATTGTTTGTGTCATCTGCGTTCTTACCGATGAGCAGTGGAGAGGCTGTCGTGCTGAAGGTTTTTGCCTCTGATCCCACCGAAGAACCATTGATATATAACGCAGCGGTAGTTCCATTATGAGTGGCACAAGCAAATGTCCATGCGTCCTGGGGGAAAGAACCATAGTTCGCGGTATCATTAGATTGAGCTACAATTTTTATCATTAGACTCACCCTGCCCATTGAGAATCTCTGATTTGCGACATTGACCCCGTACGAAATTAGATCCATACCCGAACCCGCCGTGGGGTATGCCCAGGCACAATACGTCCGGGCGGCATTTGCGGCGGGAATTCCTACTGGCGAGGCTACTCGAATATAATCGGTACCAGAAAACTTATAGGCCTTATTGGCATTGCCGAGACGATCAGTTGTTAAGATTGCTCCCGTCACAACACCCAAGTTGCCGTTTGGGCTTACATCAATAGAGTTGCCGTCAAAGGGGTAATAGACGACAAGATTACTATCAATGAACTCCCCTGCCGCCTGATATATTGCTTTGTTACCCGCTTCATCACTAACAATGATATTGAAGTAATACGCGTTTCCTGAGCTTAATCCCATTACAGATGCACTACTCACGCCTATCGCCATGTAAACCTCGGTGCCGGCTTCGACGGATTCAATGGTAGAAAAAGCGCCGTAGTTTGGGTTCGTCATGGATCGGTACACTCTATATTTGAGGGCAGATTGCGGGCTCACCAAATCTACCGCTTGTGACCAGGATAAGACAAAGCCAGTTGCGCCCACATTTGTCATACTCAGGACTGAGCTATTGATAGCTGGCGCGGTGGTGTCGTCGGCAAGCCAGAACCGCCCCCAACTACTGCACGCCATGGTTAGGACCGGCAGAAGAGCATAGCCTACGAGGCGAGCCGGCTTGCACCACCGATATCTGGTTTTAAGCATCTAAGAGTTTGCGTCCACTTCAGGGTAGTGCGGCCACCCGCCCAAAGCGTAAAGCATGTTTTCACAGAAAAAACAAGGCGCTATGCTCGCTATAGCCTAAAAGCGAACGCGTTTGCTTGTTTTCGGGCCCGAATCTTCGCCCGGCCATCCTTGGCCGGGCTCACAGGCGCAATTACTTCAGACAACAAAATTTACCTGCTGCGCTCGCTGCGGTGCCGTAGCTCCTCGCGTGCTCGGCCCTACGCGCCGAAGATCGCGGACAAAGCACAAGCGGGACGCTTGTTTTGTGCTTTGCCGCGAGGCGCTCCGGGCACAATTGGTGATGCAAAATGGCTTTACAGACTGCAAAGTTGAACGATGCGTCACCAATCGTCAGGTAAATTCCACGTTGTCGGCAATAGCAAATAATGAATTACCGAAGATACTCCACGAAATTCATTCCCTTTCTGCTTATAGGCGCGGCATTCTTTAACTGCTTCTGCCATCCTACAAAATCACCATCCGTACTTGCCATGGCGCATTGTCCCGGCCTAAGCGGTAAGGCATTAAATGATTGCTGGGAAAGAGATCTATTAAAACAAATTAAGGAAACAGATGATAGGGAGACCATATGCCAGGCATACCTTTCGCTCGCAGAATTTTACATTGATGAAAAACGAGAAAAGGCTACCGAATCCATTTATGAAGACCTGAAGAGCTCTAAACATGGCACCAAATGCAAAGGCTACGCCGAAACGGCATATAATGCCTATGCTGCTTTGCGACCGGGTCGTAAAGCTCCCCATTTTAGGGCGATGGATTCAAACAATCAAGTAATTGACACAAAGTTAATTCGGGATAGAGCAGTCATATTGTTTTTCTGGGCCTCGTGGTGTGGGGCATGTAAATTAGACTATGCGGATATGTCTGAAATCAACAAAAAACATGCTGAGAAGGTACAAGTAATCGGCATTTCAGGCGATAGTAACCGCGATGAATTCAACCGGTCGATACAGGGGAAGGCTCTCAGGTGGCCAAACATACAGGATGGCGATAACTATGATGGCCCAATAAACAGGGTATTTTTCGTCAATCGTTACCCTACAATAATTGTAATCGATCGAAACGGCCAAGTGCTCACAGATCGTCTCAGAGGGGAGTCATTAATAAAGCTTGTCCAAAGACTCTAACCAATTGCTACTGCCGACAACAAGTTTTACCTGCTGCGCTCGCTGCGGTGCCGTAGCTCCTCGCGTGCTCGGCCACTCCGCGCCGAAGATGCCCTACGCCCGCCGGCCTGTGGGCCTGCATTGGCGGGCTCGGGCAGGCGCTCCGGGCACATTTTTGCTTGTGACGAAGACGCCACAAGCAAAAACGTCAAGGTAAAACCAACGTTAGACGCCATTGACCATGAAAAAGAAAATACTCAAATCAAATCTCTTTACCCTTTCTGGCTGGCTTATTGGGGTGATAAGCTTCGGGTTTGCTGTCTATACCTATCTCGATTCTATCAAAAAGAGAGAGCCGCAGTTTTCCCTCTCCGAAAAGGGCATCTCGCTTACTGATACCTTCAAGGGTACCGACACCCCTTCAAAGAAGACCTCTCGGCTGTCTGTCTTTTGGCAAGAGACAAATCAAACACGCAAGGAGGTTACAGGAAATGTTTACCTAACCCGCTTCTATTTCTGGAATGACGGAAAGGAAGCGATCAAATCCGAGAATATCCTGTCTGATCTTGAGATAACCACATCGAATCCTAAAGTCCAGATACTGGAGGCAAACATCATAAAAACTTCGCGACCAGAGATTAATAGAGTTACTGCATCGTTCGATAACAAGCGAAACTCTCTGAAGATCAACTTTCGGATTTTGGAGCAAGGCGATGGCTTCTCCGGCCAAATAATTTATTCGGGAGGCGAAATTCATGGACTGACGTTTAAGGGTCACATTGAAGGTGTCCCCCGAGTGAATACCGATCACAATGCTAATGTAATAGTTCGCACGATCATTGGCATTGTATTAATCCTTCTGGCTGTAGCCCTTGCCCTAGCCGCCCTTTTCCTTGCTTTTCTTATTTCACGAAGGTTGATACTGAATATCATAAGGCTGTTATTTTCCTGGTCTCATAGTAAAGCGATTGCTCGTTGGCACTTTGCAATATCACGAGATCCTAAGAGGATTATCGACTTCTTCATGTATATAATTGTTGGGACCGCATTGTTGAAGGTGGCCAGCCAGAATACATTGATTTCCGTTGCGAGCATACCTGAATCAATAAAACTCGACTAATGGTCAACGGCGTCTAACAAGATTTACCTGCTGCGCTCGCTGCGGTGCCGTAGCTCCTCGCGTGCTCGGCCTCCGGTGGCCTGAAATGCGTTGACGCCCGCGCTCTGTCGAGCTTTATTGGCGGGCGCAACGCAGCCACCTGCGGCACATCGATGGCGCGCCAAGAGCGGCTTCTGTAAGAAGACTGCATTTATTGTGCGGCGCACCATCGACGTCAGGTAAATCCAACGTTGTACGCAATGGCGATTAAACATTTTGCACTTATGAAACCCCTAATAATTTTGATGGTAACATTTTGCTTGTTATGCAAAAAACAAACAGAAGCAAGTGAGGGCTGTCGCGAATCCAATTCGGCGGTAGAAGTTGAAGGGAATGAAATTAGGGTGTTTGAGAATCCGCAGGTTTCATATCCACAACATTACCCGTCAATCGATGACGAGGTAATCCTTCAAGTCGGTGAATCCTCCAATCAATTAATGATGAATGCCCGACGATTCTATGGCAAGTTTGCTATGACGTCCACCGGGGTCTACGATGAAAAACCGGATCAGGATCGAATTGAACGCTACGTTCATAAGATTACGGTAAAAGAAGTATTGAATCATATTGGGATTATTCGCAGGCCCGAAGATTCCTTTTCACACCTAGAGGGGACGTTTTATATGGAAGGTTTGTGGAATTTGCAGAACAGAAAATGGGTGCCCATTGTTGATAACATCCAGTCGTGCCAACGAGCCAGTATTCTCCATCTCAACGGCGATGATCGATACGATGCAATAACCTTGCACGGAAACATGAGCCGAATCTCATTCGACGTCTACCTTGCAAATAGAGATGGCAACATCGAAAGAAAACAATCGATAGCTGCCTGGGGCCGGGTATCTTATGATTTCTCAAAACCATGTCGAGCCTGGCTTCTCGCTGAAAATAAAGACCCCAAGAAGCGGGCTAAAAAGGTCGCTTTCAACTGTGCCGAAAACCGTTTTGTCATGCACTGACCCGCAATCGCCACTGCGTACAACAAGTTTTACCTGCTGCGCGCGCGACCACTTCGTTGGGTCGCGTGCTCGGCCACTCCGCGCCAAAGATGCCCTGCGCCCGCCGGCCTGTGGGCCTGCATTGGCGGGCTCGGGCAGGCGCTTCGGGCACATTTTGGCTTGCGGCGAAGACGCCACAAGCCAAAACGTCAAGGTAAAACCAACGTTGCCTGCCATAAGCCCCAAGGCACTTTCCCGAATATACGGGTTTACACAATATTCATAATACAGAAGATAAGCATCATGAAGAATCAAATCAAATATGCATCTATCTTGGGATTCACGTTTTTCATTTTTGCAAATTGTTCCACCAGCGTTCAGTATAGTAAAAATCCAATTCGGGCAAACCTCCTTGAAGTCTATCTGGGTGAGACAGGCTATCTCTCCGGTTCGGACTCCAAGAATCAAAATTTACTATCAGTGGATTGCCGTATCAAATCGCTCAGCTCGAAACCTCTGGTTCTGAAACAAATCCTTGGCAAGGACAAAATTATCAGCAATGAACTGCAAAAAACCAATACTGGCATATACCTCTTGCCAGGGAAAGAAGTGTATATTCATTCATGCGCAACTGTTAAGAAACAAGAAGGTGTCGAGCTCAACGTAGTATATGAAGAACTGCCTACTTTGAGATTTGAGACCTTTATAACTGAAATCAAAAAAGACGACTGAGGGGCTTACGGCAGGCAACAAGTTTTACCTGCTGCGCGCGCGACCACTCCGTTGGGTCGCGTGCTCGGCCACTCCGCGCCAAAGATGCCCTGCGCCCGCCGGCCTGTGGGCCTGCATTGGCGGGCTCGGGCAGGCGCTCCGGGCACATTTTTGCTTGTGACGAAGACGCCACAAGCAAAAACGTCAAGGTAAAACCAACGTTGTGCGCCATTGTCGTGCAAAACTTTTTCTACTCGCCGACATCCATGTCGGCCGTCAGCTCAGGGAGCACCAAAAGAATACTTGCAGTGGCTAACTAGCCGATTCACCATGATGGTAAAATTAGGCATAAATTCCTGATTAAGAATCTATTTGTTACTTTTTCTTGGCGTCAGCAATATCTTGTAGCCGAGAAGCCAGAGAGCCCAGATCCGAATCATAATCTGCGCTATCGGCAATACTCTTTCCAAATCCAGTCCCAGTAGCTGACCCACTTTCAATCAAAGAAAGCATCGCCTCGAACTTTTTTCTGGTTCCGTCTTCTAACTTGCGCTTTGCCAGTTCAGCTTCAATTTCTTTCAAAGATTTTTCTGGCATTCCCTCTCGCATCTAACTTTGGATAAGTCGTCAATTCATATTGAAAAATACCCTACCTTTGACTTTCTGTGGTAACCCGCCATACCAGAACAGATTGACCTAAGCCAATATGCCCTTGGTCATCCGTGGCCAAGGGCTACCGAACGACAACGGCGCACAACAAAATTTACGAGCTGCGCTCCCTGCGGTGCCGTGGCTCCTCGGGTGCTCGGCCCTACGTGCCAAAGATGCCCTGCGCCCGCCGGCCCGTGGGCCTGCATTGGCGGGCTCGGGCAGGCACTTCGGGCAAATTTTGGCGGCTAAATATGCTTTTGCCGAATTAAAGAATCGACATAGTGCGCCGCCAAAACTTCTCGTAAATTCCGCGTTGGGCGCAATAAAATGAGGATATATTTGTCATGATTATTCGATTAATTTTGATTCTAACTCCTGGAATAATCTGGGGACTAAACAAGGCAGAACTAATAAAGAAAAAACTGACCTTCAGTCAGTTTGCAATTCAACAGCATATAAATTTTAAGGAAAACGGTGACTATGAACTATATCTAGAAAATGCCGTTACGCCACGGATCGAAAAGGGACGATACAAGCTTGAGAAGAATCTTATCTACCTCAAATACCAGAAATGCACGGCTGGCTTTGTGGGCGAGGAATTGACTAAAGCTGAACGTGCAAAAGAACAAAAATTTGCGTGTAGTCAGACTTGGGGTGATCTGAACTGCAAGATTGAGAATAGGAAGGCGCTAACCTATTCCGAGGTACTAGCATGTGACCGGAAAGTTCGCTCCAAAAAGCCAGCAGACGAGAAATCCCCGCTTATGGTTCTTCAAAACACCAATTCCCGTCCGAAGCCAGGTGACATTGTGCAAATTAACGGTCAGGATATACGAATATTACCTGAAAAACCCTTAAGCGTAAAGAACAGTACGAACATCTATAATTCGCCTGACGAATTGAAAATTCGTCCATGTCCGGGGCCGGTGGCCTGTAAAGCACCTTATTTAACGGAGATCGGTAAAGCCATACATCCCCATGGTATAACTGTGTCAAAATATCCCTACAAAGGAAACCTTGTCCATTGGTATGTACTTGGCTCTGATGAGTACGGCCTCTGGTTTTTGCCTGAAACGGGGGTTGAATAACAACATTTTACTGCGCCCAACAAATTTTACCTGCTGCGCTCGCTGCGGTGCCGTGGCTCCTCGCGTGCTCGGCCCTGCGCGCCAGAAGATCGCGGACAAAGCACAAGCGGGACGCTTGTTTTGTGCTTTGCCGCGAGGCGCTCCGGGCACATTTGGTGACACAAGGCGGCTTTCCTGATTGAATTAATGACACATGTGTCACCAAACGTCAGGTAAATTCCACGTTGTCTGCCATCGATAAGAATATTTATGAACCAAAATACCCCCGAATTGGACGAACTAAACAATCAAGAGGCTGAAATTCAAGATTTTTTGGATACCCTAAACGGTAGCATTGAAGAAAAAACTGCACTCGTGGCTGCCAAAGGATATTTTGAAAGGTACCGGCTAATTCATACATCATACGCAAAGCTGGCTAAAACGGGCGATCTCGAAGCCCTGAAAAGAGCTCTGTTTATACAATGGTATTCGGTAAGCGAGCCATCTTGTTTTTCCGGCATAAGCAATCTGGCTGAGAAAAGCGAAAAAGGCATTTTTCAAA
The DNA here is from genome assembly GCA_942492915.1 of uncultured Leptospiraceae bacterium. Classification (GTDB taxonomy): domain Bacteria; phylum Spirochaetota; class Leptospiria; order Turneriellales; family Turneriellaceae; genus Turneriella. The sequence continues at coordinate 1,346,345 of OW818662.1, read as the reverse complement.
TCTTGACCTCCGGCTCGTTGCATGATCCTGAATTGACTTACATGTTGCAACATTACCAAGCCGTTAATCCAGGCTACATGGCCACTCTGAAAAAGACTTTGTCCGGGAAGCCGCGTTCAGAATTCCTCGTTAATACAACCAAACGCGGTCAAATGGGAGACTATTGGCATTCTTTTCAGAATTCAAGTGTTTTTAAGCACAAATAGGCCGAAAACAATTTCGAGGTGAGCTGTTCCGAGTTATCGACGGCAGACAACAAGTTTTACCTGCTGCGCTCGCTGCGGTGCCGTAGCTCCTCGCGTGCTCGGCCGCTCCGCGCCGAAGATGCCCTGCGCCCGCCGGCCAGTGGGCCTGCATTGGCGGGCTCGGGCAGGCGCTCCGGGCACATTTTGGCTTGCAGCGAAGACACTGCAAGCCAAAACGTCAAGGTAAAACCAACGTTGTGTGCCATGTCACAAGATAAATTATGAAAAATAAAATACTCTTGATCATCTCTTTGGCTATGCTCTTTTGCAAGAGGCAGCCGGTCTCTAACGAGAACCAGCCCTCCCCGCAGGGGCGTAAGACATTTTTTATCGTCACCACTCGTGAAGGTCTAAACCTCCGCGCTGCACCAAGTGTTAATGCTCAGGTCTTAACCGTATTGCCTTTCCGGCATCGCGGCGAAATTATTGAAAAGGGAACCAAGGGTGACTATATCCAGAATGCTCTCGGCTATTGGGCTAAGACCCAGTACAATGGCAAAGAGGGTTGGGTTTTTTCTGGCTTTATTTGGCTTTTGTCCTCCATTGATGAAAAGGTGCAACTTCCCGATTCTGACATGTATGAGATGAATGTTGGCGATTCAATGCAGGAAAGCTCTCTAGAGCGAACAGCGCCACCAAACCTCAAAGCGTACAAGAAAATAAGAAATCAGATTTTCGGATTGGAAGAATATGAGGTATTCTTAGCAAAGCCAATCTCTGATTTAGAGTGCGACGGAGTCGACCTTCTTTTTGTCGCTAAAAACTCAAAGAACGTTTTTCAAACTAAGGTAATTCGGGAATTCTTTAAGGTGCGTAGTCCAGACAATGCCCGATTTATTGTCTTCGAGGACGTCTTCGGCTATTGCGGGTGTGGTGGTCACCTGGTCTTCCGAACTATATACGCAGGGCCTGAAGGTCTTAAGACTTTCAGTTTGGATGCACCAAACCAGCTCAAAGCGGGTGATTTTTGTCCTTTGTTTGATGGTCATACCCCAGCCAAGAATTACGTAAGACTTGAAGCCGCTACGAATCGGTTATTAGTGCATTCGTTCACAACGAATTGCCGCCCAACAAAAGACATCACGAATAGTCGTGTTAACAGATTTCATTCTGGATATTTCACAATTTTTGACTTTTCAGCCTCATCCCTGAGGATAATTGACAGAACTGATTCGGACGACATTCCGGTGAACTACCAAGTGTTGTGGAAGAATCTGCCTCCAATGTGACACGGCACACAACAAGATTTACCTGCTGCGCTCGCTGCGGTGCCGTGGCTCCTCGCGTGCTCGGCCTCCGGTGGCCTGAAATGCGTTGACGCCCGCGCTCTATCGAGCTTTATTGGCGGGCGCAACGCAGCCACCTGCGGCACATCGATGGTGCTTGATATGCGGCTTCGCTAAGAAGACGGCATTTATTGTGCGGCGCACCATCGACGTCAGGTAAATCCAACGTTAGCTGCCATTGGCCATGCAAGGATTTGATTTATGGATTTAATACAGATTTACGAAGACATAACACCTGCAGTGCTCCAGTCTTATATCGATACAATGCAAGAAGAACACCTCTATCTTGAATTTAAAGAGATTTCAAATCCAGATTTTTCCAATAAAGATGATAAGAAGAATTTGGCAAAAGTTATTTCAGGCTTTGCAAATTCCGATGGCGGCATCGTGATCTGGGGAATCAAAGCTAAGAAGAATGACCAAGGTATTGATTGTGCTCAAGCATTAATGCCTATTGATAACGTATCATTGCTAGTATCGAGACTGAACAGTCTTACGAGCGATTTTGCTTCCCCACTCGTCGACGGCATACGGCATGAAAAGCTCGATGTTGGACAGGATCGAGGTTTTGTAAAAACTCTGATTCCAGTAAGCCTTTCAGGGCCCCACATGGCTAAAGCTGGTGAAAATCGCTACTATAAACGAAACGGTGATAGCTTCCAGCAAATGGAGCATTTCGACATTGCTGATATGTTCGGACGCCGGCTAAAGCCTCAGTTAGCATTATCAACAAAGATCATGAGCGGCTATACTCAAGGATCAAATATTCAATGTCGCGTTATTATCTCCATCAGAAATACAGGTAAAGGCATCGCAAAGTATCCATACCTAGCTATTCACCTGGAACCACCTTATACGAACACTAACATTGGCCTGCACGGAAATTCCCATCATAATTTGCCCAGAGTCATGACAATTAGACCGGAATGGTACATATTCGCCGGTGATGCCAATTCCGTTATCCATATTAATTCCGAATTAGATATTACGGAATATGCCTTTAAGATCGATACAACACGGAAGCAATTATCGACCGGCGAAAGAATGCAAGATTTGAAAATCATGTACGAAATCGCCGCCGAAAATTGCCCGACCATTGTTGAAACAAAAACCATTGATTTAGCGGAAGTTTTGCGAGGCGTAGGCATATATGAACGATAGCCAACGGCAGCTAACAAAATTTACCTGCTGCGCTCGCTGCGGTGCCGTGGCTCCTCGCGTGCTCGGCCCTACGCGCCGAAGATCGCGGACAAAGCACAAGCGGGACGCTTGTTTTGTGCTTTGCCGCGAGGCGCTCCGGGCACATTTGGTGACACAAGGCGGCTTTCCTGATTGAATTAATGACACAAGTGTCACCAAGCGTCAGGTAAATTCCGCGTTGTGCGCAAGCCCATAAGAAAATATGCCCACTGAATTCTTGAATCGAGAGCGGATATTAAGAGCCTTCAGCAAGTCCGCTGAATACGAAACATTGAACATCGGCAGTATAAATAAGATAGAAATCACCGCAGAAATGGTGCTTGCCGATTGTGATGAAGTGATTTTTGGGTGGGATCTGAAATTCAAGGTTCTAGCAGAGAATTTGGCCTATTTGTACGAAGCCGAGGATGGCTCAGCCGCCATGCTCACCTGTTTTAGGTCATCACAAGCCACCGTAGGCGACCTAATCGATGTGATTCTCGCGCATTCAAAAATGAATTCCTCGCTGAAAGCCCCCTACACGCCTGAGAAGCTGTATTCTGCCTACGTCCGGTACTGTGCAAAAATAAAACACAACCCCGAACCCCGAATGAAAACTAGAGTGAATAAGGTTGTCAAGATTGACTGGACGATGGCAAATTGGCTCATATTCTTGCTGCCAGAAGCTATGCAAAGCCCGAAAAAGGTTCAGAAGCTATCATTGTTGCCTGTTGCGATCAAATGGCATCAACGAGGCAACTTAGTATTTCTAGCGGGGTTTGTTGGTGCGCTGATGATCGCCGGCGCCAGAAAAGTTGATGGCCTTACCTTCGGAGTCTGGCTCGCTGTTGGCGTAGCTGTTTCTTTGCACCGCTTCTATATAATAATGCGGAAATTCCCTTCTCTCAGCAAATTTCGTTACACATTCATCCCAGGCGCGACTACGCTCACCAAGGCTTTGGAGAGTTACAATCATCTCTAACCAATGGGCCAGCGCACAACAAGATTTACCTGCTGCGCTCGCTGCGGTGCCGTAGCTCCTCGCGTGCTCGGCCTCCGGTGGCATGAAATGCGTTGACGCCCGCGCTCTATCGAGCTTTATTGGCGGGCGCAACGCAGCCACCTGCGGCACATCGATGGCGCGCCAAGAGCGGCTTTCGTAAGAAGACCGCATTTATTGTGCGGCGCACCATCGACGTCAGGTAAATCCACCGTTGGCTGCCATAGCGCCCCAAGAGGTTTAGTTTGCGAAGGTATTTTATCCGAAAAACAAAATGGCTTTTACCCAAGTTTCAAGAATGGCAGGCGACCTATTATGGCTGACCTTATCGCCTTACAAGATATTGCGACGGAACTGAAATTAGAAATAACTACTGTCCGTCGGCTACTTGCTCGCGAAGCTGAGAACCTGAACATAACTATCCATCGGGGAAAATCAGACAAAGTATTTCTTGATCGAGCAGATGCTGACAAACTAATCGCATATCATCAGGCCCGCAGGGGTCCGATAGCTCCAAATTCAACCGAATCTTCAGCCTATGACCGCTATGGTTATTTTTACTTGATTCAGTTGATTCCAGAAATCATGCCAAATCGAGTAAAAATAGGTTTCGCAGATAACGTAGAAAAACGTCTCACAGAACATAAGACAGCCGCCCCAACGGCCAAATTGATCAAATCATGGCCGTGTAAGCGGTCATGGGATTATGCGGTCATGGACAGCATCACCAGGGCGGATTGTAAATTAGTCTTAAATGAAGTATATGAAGGCGAGATTGAGGCATTTGTCAAAAGAACCGATGATTTCTTTGCACTCATGCCGAAACCCGATAATGAAAAACCGTTATCTGAGCATTCACCCCTGTTTAGCTCTGAAGATGATGAAACATAATCTTACCCCTCGGGGGCGCTACGGCAGCCAACAAAATTTACCTGCTGCGCTCGCTGCGGTGCCGTGGCTCCTCGCGTGCTCGGCCCTACGCGCCGAAGATCGCGGACAAAGCACAAGCGGGACGCTTGTTTTGTGCTTTGCCGCGAGGCGCTCCGGGCACATTTGGTGACACAAAGTGGCTTTCCTGATAGAGTTAATGACACATGTGTCACCAAACGTCAGGTAAATTCCGCGTTCTCTGCCATTGCTGAAAAAACTTGATCTACTCCGCTCGCATCCGTGCGAGCGCAATTCATCAGAACGGGTGCTTGTAAGTCAATGAAGCTCCAGAACCACCAGTTACGGAGAATTCCAAAGGTTGAAGAGTACTTGAACTGTCAGCCTTGGTAGCGTCTTTGCTGGGAGAGGCTTTGCCAAAATATGCATCCAAAAGACAGAAGGTATATGTTGACAAAGTTATGATTGCAGATACTACAGTAATGTGTTCCCAAGTCTTTGAGACATCATAGAGGCGGTCTAATTCGGCACTGGCTGCACCGGTATCGGCAGGTGGCGGATAGATTGCCGGTATTGTTGGTTGGTAGTTTATGTAATTGGTTTTCTTCTGTTGCCAGATTAGCGAGACTGTAACTGTCGTTATGGTGCTGACTCCAAAACCTATCGAATATATATATCCCCAGCTGCTCCTTCCCTTGTAGAATTGCCCCCATCCAGGGGCAATAGCAGACCGCCATAATGCTCCAGTATCTGTCTGCGGCGTCGACTCCGCTATAATGCGGGTATTGAGCAGCGATAAGGCCCCTAATAGCATTAGGGTGATAGACAGGTTCCGACATCGAAGACGAAGATACTTCATAGACCTCGCAGCCAGTATTTCCACAACAATCCGGCTCGTAAATACTTTTCGCAAAGCGTTGCGCTCGGCCCTCCATGGCCGAGCTATCGTATTCAGCAACGGCAGAGAACAATATTTACGAGCTGCGCTCCCTGCGGTGCCGTAGCTCCTCGGGTGCTCGGCCTCGACCGCAAAGATTGTTGACGCCCGACAAACGGGACGTTTGTTTGGTCGGGCGCAACAAGCGGTCTTCGGCAAATTGATGGTGCTTAGTATGCGGCTTTTCTAGTAAGCCTGCATTTATTGTGCGCCGCACCATCAACTTCTCGTAAATCCAACGTTGTGCGAAATTCGCCTGATGACAAAATTTGAGGAGAAAATATGAAACACAAAAAATACTACTTGCTCGCGATATTGTTAACCACAATGAGCTGCCAAAGTATACCCAGAAGAGAAAATGCCGGTGAAGGTTTGGCGCTAATTAAGGCCACTGAGTATACTGCGCTTTTAATACGCAACAAAACCAAGGGCGCTACTGGCCTGTGCAATCAGCGATTAGGAAATTCCTTCATGTGTCTTGGCACCGTAGGCCATGAATACGAAATATATGGCGCCTACTCGCAGAGACAGAACCCTAATGGCTTTGTGGTTATTGACTATTTCTTTGACACAAAGACTGTTTCCACAATGTCTTTTGCTCTCACAGATAAGCCTTTGGCATTGGGCACATTCGAATTTGAAGAATCCGGTGATTGGGACAAAGCAGACTCAGTTCAGCGAAAGAATTTCAAAGTGATTTACCCAAATGAAGAAATCCCGACCTCAGCCGTTGGCCAGGCGTTTAGCTTGAACAATATGTTGTCGAAGAACACAAAATTAAAGAAACTTGCATCAATCAAAGCGGCAAATATTACACCGCAAGAAAAAGAGCAACTCATCCAAAAAGAACGAGAAGCTCTTACGAAGGCAGGCTGGCTCTAAGGCGAACTTCGCACAACAAGATTTACCTGCTGCGCTCGCTGCGGTGCCGTAGCTCCTCGCGTGCTCGGCCTCCGGTGGCCTGAAATGCGTTGACGCCCGCGCTCTATCGAGCTTTATTGGCGGGCGCAACGCAGCCACCTGCGGCACATCGATGGTGCTTGATATGCGGCTTAACTAATAAGTCTGTATTTATTGTGCAGCGCACCATCGACGTCAGGTAAATCCACCGTTAGCTGACATAGCATTATAGGCCATTTGCCCATAAAATGCGTATTCTTCCCCCTAAGAGGAAACGCATAGTAATAATACTTTACCTATTAATTAGGCTATTTTGCATGTTCAATAGGTGAAAAAAGTTAAAAAACAAACTGAAGAGCGCTTTGAAAAGATGGCTAGCACTATTGTTCCTATGGGATTTGGTGTGCGCCAGATTTCAGATGATCTATTTTCTGTAGACTTTCTTGACGTTGTCGATGTGGGCTCAAATCCAAAGCGGCGAGTTATTGGTTCATACGCTTTAAATTCAGGAGAATTGAAAGCTTTTGTTAAGAGTATTGTCGAGGTATTACAGCATCAGCACACCGAGCAGAAAAAGAAAAGCAGCAAATAGAGCAATTTGATATGAATCCATATTCAGCATCCCCCTCCGGCTACAAGCCAAGCTCGTATATCGTCGTTAAGAAGAGCGAAACAGCTTTTCCGAAATCTTCAACTTGGGATTTTTCAAGCAAAGAACCGAGACCATTTGAAGCATCGGTGCATCTGACTGCGAAATCTGTAACAGCTGGGGCATCGACTAAGCACGACATACTTAAAGCGAAAAAGTCTGAAGATTTGCTGTTAATTATGGAGAAATATTCCAGATTGCCGGAACCGAAGAAAATTGCAGAAAGAATCAGAAATCTTGAAGACGCGTTTCTAGAGGAAGCTGATGGCGACAAAGCTGCGCAAAAGATGTTTCTCAATTCACTGAGGGACTTTTTACTGTTCTCAACATCTGTAAATTCTCAGGTAAATCCTGATATCGTCTTGGCGGCCGATGGTCGTTTGCAGGTTTACTGGGAAGATTCTGACGGAAAACTCATTATTCGATTCACGCCGAAACCTGAAGTTGCGTATTTAGAGGGCATCGAAGCAACTGATCGGACAATCTTACGGTTAGACATATCGAAAGATCGGTTACTTGATTTCGTTTTAACAACAGGCCTCATTGGCCACTTCTTTGCCATTTGAAAATGCAGATAAGTGATGACCACAGTATCATTCGATATTGTAGCTTTGTCACGATTCGTTCCGGCAACAAAATTGCAGGTACAGCATTTGAACTAAAAAAGAAGCGAGGGGAGTACGAGAATTATCTTTCCGTAGATTTCTTTGAATTTTTCCAAACATCCAATGCAGACAGATATGCGAATATAATGGCACTACTTCGGAAGAGATTCGACACCAAAGACTCAGCTGTTTTGGCTCGTCTCAAAGTTGGCTCTGTACGGAAAGTGAAGAAGTGTACGCCTCCAATTAAGGTAGAGTACTTATCCAAAAAATCTGATTCTTATAGTGGGGTTTATTTCCCATTGGCAGAAAACATAGTAATTTCAGAGTTGCTTGCTGAACAAGTATTTGAAACAAAACCATTTGGCTCTGCTTAAATGCTACGTCAGCTAACAAGATTTACCTGCTGCGCTCGCTGCGGTGCCGTAGCTCCTCGCGTGCTCGGCCTCCGGTGGCCCGAAATGCGTTGACGCCCGCGCTCTGTCGAGCTTTATTGGCGCAACGCAGCCACCTGCGGCACATCGATGGTGCTTCATATGCGGCTTTCGTAAGAAGACTGCATTTATTGTGCGGCGCACCATCGACGTCAGGTAAATCCAACGTTAGGCGCAATATCGCAAAAGACTTTTGAAGATTCCCGCATCGCTGCCCTCCTTAGCAGCGAAACTTCACAATTAGTGGACAAATATTCATAGACGGTATAATCTCCTAAGGTAAGAAGGTCTTACATTCATGAAAAAATACGAAATAACAAGCCTTTCATCAAAGGGGCAAATCGTCATTCCAACCCAGATTCGTAAGCGACTGGCTCTTGCGGTGGGTACAAAGATGGCTATTATGACTGATGGTAAAAATGTCCTTCTGCAGAAAATTGAATCGCCGAGAATATCGAAATTCAACGATCTTATTGCGCGCAGTCAAGAGATTAGAAAGCGTAAGAAGCTGAAGAAAAGTGATATTCCCGTAGCCGTAAAAACAGCTCGAAAGAAGAAAATTGCGAATAGTCTTTGATACAAACCTGCTGATTTCAGCGGTTTTCTTCGGCGGCAAGCCGCTGGAATTGCTCAATCTAATAAAGCAGGGTCAAATCGATGTAATCGTCACGACCGAGATTCTGTTTGAATACAAAAGGTCGGTGTTCAGCTTTTCCAAAGATGAAGCCTTAGCAACGGAATGGCGGACATATTTCCGAGAATTTGGCATTTTCGTTGAAACTACTCAAAAATTTACTTTGTGCAGAGATGCTGATGATAATAAATTCCTTAATGCAGCCCATGCGGGAAAAGCCAATTTTATTATAAGTGGCGACAAAGATTTGCGAGAAATGACAGGGTTCCATATACCGGTTGTCACTGTCGCTGGCTTTTTGGCTGAACTAAAAAAGAAGGGTGTATAACGCCATTGCCATCCGTGGCAATGGCCTCTTCCCATGCGATACTGCGCCTAACAAGTTTTACCTGCTGCGCGCACGACCACTTCGTTGGGTCGTGTGCTCGGCCACTCCGCGCCAAAGATGCCCTGCGCCCGCCGGCCAGTGGGCCTGCATTGGCGGGCTCGGGCAGGCGCTCCGGGCACATTTTGGCTTGCGGCGAAGACGCCACAAGCCAAAACGTCAAGGTAAAACCCGCGTTCTCTGCCATTATTGCGCGCTCAATTCCGCTCGCGTCCATGCGAGCGCACTATACCAAGGTTGGTCAAGAAGATCAACTACCGCTTGTATTATCCAAATACGTATTGAATTCAAAACCGCAAGCCGGGCATTTAAAGGATAGAGTCGATCTATCATTAACTGGCTGCATCTCAGTCTCGCACTTCGGACAATGCCTAACTCGACCAGCTATCCAAAATCCTATCGGAAATCCCAATAAAGCGGAAGCAACTGCGACTACACCCGCTATTCCATACGCAACTGTGTCTTCTCGGCCTAGGTTTTTTAGGATTACTGCCACAACAACAGCGGCGAGGGCAGAACAAAGACATACTACCAACATTAGAGATGAGACTTTCTCAAATTTCAAAAATTTCCTTAATCTAGCATCCAAGCACTTTCTTCCTTAGTCATTTTCTGAGATTTTTCAGGTTATTGACTGTTATGTGACAAACAGCCTACGGTAAATCGTATTTTCATTGAAACGGCCGGAAAAGCCAAGTTTTGCTGGAGCATTGGTACCTGGGTCGCTTAGCCCTCCGTGCCCAAGCGACCTCGCGCAATAACGGCAGAGAACAAGTTTTACCTGCTGCGCGCACGACCACTTCGTTGGGTCGTGTGCTCGGCCACTCCGCGCCGAAGATGCCCTGCGCCCGCCGGCCAATGGGCCTGCATTGGCGGGCTCGGGCAGGCGCTCCGGGCACATTTTTGCTTGTGCCTAAGAAGTCACAAGCAAAAACGTCAAGGTAAAACCCGCGTTCTCGGCCATTGTCGGTAAGATTTTAAGCTCTCACCCGCATCCTTGCGGGTGCTTTTTCGGTTATTCAGATACAATTCACATCAAATTAACTTAGACTACTCTACACAACTTAGGTGTGCCAATATGAATAGAGAATTAAAAGCGGTATTATGGCACCAAAGCCTGGTGAATCATTGAAGCTCCTATTCGCGGCTCTTGGGACCAATCTGCTTGAAGCCGCTTTCTTCCTTTGGCTTACTAATGACTATCATTCCGAGTGGCTGGGTACATTGTATATGCGCATTGCAGCTGTTATTGGCTCAATTGTGATCTTCTTTTTGGTCTATTTGCCAATACTGGCCAACAATCCCAAACGATCATGGCTAATCTGCTTCGGTGTCATGATTCCCCTAAATACCATTTATTTGGTACTCTTGGGTAAGTTATGAACTTTGAAGCCGAACCCTTAAAATCAGGAAAAAGAAGCCGGAAGATTGTACTGAATAATTGGTTTGGCCATCCTTGGCCAAACCACCCGAACCGACAACGGCCGAGAACAAGTTTTACCTGCTGCGCGCACGACCACTTCGTTGGGTCGTGTGCTCGGCCGCTCCGCGCCAAAGATGCCCTGCGCCCGCCGGCCTGTGGGCCTGCATTGGCGGGCTCGGGCAGGCGCTCCGGGCACATTTTGGCTTGCGGCGAAGACGCCACAAGCCAAAACGTCAAGGTAAAACCCGCGTTGTCGGCAATAAACGCAAAGAGCATTGGGCTCGCACGTCCTGTGCTCGCCAGGCGTAGTTGGTTGACTCCGTGCATGGTTAGCTGCTTATTAGTATTCCATGTCGCTTGAAAAGAAAATCATGTCTTGGCTCTTTGGAAATCCAATCAGCCGCTTGCGCGGTTGGTTCGGTGAAAAGAAAGTCGGGTTTAGACTTTGGTTAACCTTAGACAACAAGATTTACCACAGGTACCATGACCTTATTATTCCAGCCAAATTCGGCACTTCACAGCTCGATCACCTGTTAGTTTCGGAGTACGGCATCTTCATTATCGAAACCAAGAACAAAAAAGGTTGGATATTTGGCTCAGGCGGTCAGGCAGAATGGACTCAGGTCATATATGGCAAGAAATACACCTTCCAAAACCCTCTACGGCAGGCTTATAGCCAAAAGAAATCCCTCGCAAAATTCCTTAAGATTCCAGAAACAAGAATTCACACAATAGCATACTTTTCTGGGCATTGCAAATTCAAGACAAAGATGCCCCCAAATGTTCTCAGACGGGGTGTAAGGTCATACATACGAAGCTTTCGAGAACCGATTTTCTCAAACACAGAGGTAAATGAGATTTTGGCTAACTTGAATAAGCATTTTGCAGAATCAACTCTGACTGCCAAAGCTCATGTAAAGTCACTTAAGCAGAGACATAGTTCAAAGACGATATGTCCACGCTGCGGCGCTAAGTTAGTCAAAAGAATAGGCCCGCGACGTTTTCTCTTTAGAACGCGCTTTCTCGGTTGTGAGAGGTTTCCGAGATGCCGCTTCACAAGAAAACTCTAGAGAAGACACTTCCCTCACCTCGACTTCCTGTCGAGGTTCGTGGCATTCACCGAAGCGTTTACTACCGACAACAAGATTTACGAGCTGCGCTCCCTGCGGTGCCGTAGCTCCTCGGGTGCTCGGCCCTACGTGCCAAAGATGCCCTGCGCCCGCCGGCCAATGGGCCTGCATTGGCGGGCTCGGGCAGGCACTTCGGGCAAATTTTGGCGGCTAAATATGCCTTTACCGTATTAAATAATTGACATAGTGCGCCGCCAAAACTTCTCGTAAATCCAACGTTGCCTGAAATAATTTCGCCTTTGTCTTCCGTCGGCATCCGTGCCGACGCATCTCACTTTACGGCATTATTCTTGGTGATCAGAATTGATTTAGGTCTGTCGCGACAAAGCTTCAATCAAATTGAAGCGCAAAACTAGATCTAAATATTAGCAATTCTAATCTTGCGCACGCGCTTTGGTATGTCTTTGCTTGTCGTATAGCTAAAGACGCCGTCTGGTATGAAGCATTGATTACTTGCTAGAGTTACTTGTTGGTCATCTACGAAATCATTTTCGTTTGCCTTGACAGACATATATACTAATTCGCCTTCTGTTAGGCAAGCTTCGAATTCATTCCTATAGTAACTTGGATATTCCGTGGGGCATATACGTGCGAGTATCCCATGATCTATCACTTGAAATATCTTCAATTTCCGTGATTCATAACACTGAACGTTATTGCTTATAGAGCTGCGGCTGCCGGCTTCCGGTTTACTCGGTGGATACTTTGCCCCGGTGAACTGTCCCTCAACACATCCGAATATGGACAAGGCGAATATTAGCAGCCATGAATATCTCGCGAAATAGAGCATGATCCGCTTGAAACTGCATATGTCTTCGCGTAAAGCCTATTTTGACCCCTGGGACAACGAGCACGACTATGTGTTGGCGCAGACAAAACCAATAGACTAATACCCACAGGGTTTCGCCCCGCCGTCGTGCCGGGGCTCACAGGCGAAATTACTTCAGACAACAAGTTATACCTGCTGCGCGCGCGACCACTTCGTTGGGTCGCGTGCTCGGCCACTCCGCGCCAAAGATGCCCGGCGCCCGCCGGCCTGTGGGCCTGCATTGGCGGGCTCGGGCAGGCGCTTCGGGCACATTTTTGCTTGTGTCTAAGAAGCCACAAGCAAAAACGTCAAGGTAAAACCAACGTTGTGCGCAAGCGATGCAAAGGAGACCTATGAAAGGAATTGTTTCTCTTACATTAATTATCGTAGCTTATTGTGGCCCGAAGCAAATTAAGAAGGCTTATGTCAACGAACTGAGCGGCATTCAGCTGCAAAGAACTGAACCACTCAAGCCGTGGCCAGAAAGTGATCAGATAGTCCGTGCACCGTTTGGGTCCGTGATTGAGGTTTTTGCCAATTCGGAAAAGCGTTTTGGGAATTACCGAGACCCTTGGTTCAAAGCCAAATTTCAAAATGAAACTCTGTGGGTTTCTGAAAAGGATTTGTCGTTTTCCGGCATATCTAAATTTTATATGATCGTGACAAAAGCAGGTCTCAATTTACGTCAGGGACCAGGTACGAATTCGACCATAATTACTGTCATACCATTCGAAGCAAAGGGTTCCATTCTGGATGTAAAAAATGACGTAATGGAAATTCAGGGTCGTCGGGGCTTTTGGTTAAAGATTGACCACAACGGGAAACAAGGCTGGGTTTTTTCTGGATTTGTCCTAACTGGCAACTCAAAGGACGAGCTCAAACTCGAAAGAGTAAGCTTGAAGTCTGACCCTATGCCTTTGAAACCAAGTGAGAAACCACCTACGAATGCAAAGTCAATTTTGGACAATACCGCGTTTGCATTCACCAGGCCGGCGCCTGAATGCTACGAATCATTAGCTAAGAATCTAGGCCAAGTGCGCATTGCACAGGATGGGCGTTTTTACACTGTTGAAGCTGAACATGAACTAGTGGTCAAGACCGACCCGGAAATCCCACGGCATCTTGTTACGGAAGCGCATTTTTGCGTCTGCTGCTGCGGTAACATTGGTAACTTAGTATACCTAACCCCAAAAGGCCAAACAACCGTGGCCTATCGATTCGACATAAGCAAATACGAGGGTTCGTGCTTTGAGGGTCCCTGGGCTTCCAATGAATCCAGAATCTCAGCGGATCGGCAGCGAATCTACGTCTACAAGAAACTGCCCATCTGTGCGGGCACTTTCTCAACTGACGAAGGCCCTGGTACAGGAATCTCTACTAACAAAGTCGAATACATTTCTGGTGTCTTCAAGATCATTGATTTGACCACCGATTTAGTTGAGCAAATAGACTCCTTGACGATCCCAGCAAAATACCAAGAGGAATGGAATAAATCCATTCAAATGAGGCTGCGAAACTAGCATCGCCAGCGCACAACAAGTTTTACCTGCTGCGCGCACGACCACTGCGTTGGGTCGTGTGCTCGGCCGCTCCGCGCCAAAGATGCCCTGCGCCCGCCGGCCTGTGGGCCTGCATTGGCGGGCTCGGGCAAGCGCTTCGGGCACATTTTGGCTTGCGGCGAAGACGCCACAAGCCAAAACGTCAAGGTAAAACCCGCGTTGTACGCCATTGCCGGAAAGAGAATTTTTTATGAATAATGAACCGATAGAAGAGATAAAAGAAAAGCTGAAGAAATACCCTGAGCTCAAGTATCAGACATCCGAAAACTATTTAACAATAGAGCCGAAAGAAGAGTCGAATTTCGAGGTCTCATTTGCTATTGATGGCCCGACGAGTTTTACAGTTTCATTCGAAGGCTGGCATGAAACCTTCGAATCGAAAGAAGAAGCCATAAATTGCTTTGCGATGGGGCTGGGAGATAAGAGCAGGTTGGCCGTTTCGACTAAAGGCACCTTCCCCTATAAATGGCAATTAGAAACCTTTAGCGAGGGTCAATGGGTCGAAGACAGCGAGGTGGGTCTATTCATATTTCCATTTTGGCGGAAAACCACTAAACTCCTAAAACAAAATAAATATCTCAACAAGACAGCTTAAGATCATGGCTATTTACCGAACGGCAACGGCGTACAACAAAATTTACCTGCTGCGCTCGCTGCGGTGCCGTAGCTCCTCGCGTGCTCGGCCCTACGCGCCAAAGATACCTTCGTCGCACAAGCGGGACGCTTGTTTTGTGCTCCTCAGGCAGGCGCTCCGGGCACATTTGGTGACGCAAAATGGCTTTACAGATTGAAATAATGACACAAGCGTCACCAAACGTCAGGTAAATTCCGCGTTGTCTGCAATGTTTAGCAAAGAGAAAGAGCTCCCGACATCCCTGTCGGTAGCGAAGATTTCAAAAATGTTTTCTTTTTTGCTACTTTGACTTGGCACTCTTAACGGTAGGCACGCCCCAATTTGCACTGGGCACCCTGTGCTCATTCGCATAGTCCCTCAAAACAAAATTCAGTAGAGACTGATACGGGAGCCCTGTTTTCTCGGCCAAACTTTTGAAATACGTGATAATTTGCGGCTCTAAACGGATGGTAACTGGTTCCTTCAGGTGCTTCAGGTATTTCGGCTTCGCCTTTTTCAATTTTGCAAAATCATATTCTTTTCTCATAATTCAACCCCCAAAGACTTCAGTCCTTTCTTTATTCGTAGCTTTCCTCGCTGATATGATGCGAATTTCAGTACCAACATTATTTTCACAATGGACGACAATCAGTGCCCGAGCTTTATCACTGAACCCTACGGCAATATACCGATCTTCTGCATCCGAATGATCAGGGTCTTCGAATATCTCTAGCGGACTGCTGTTAAAAATTGTCGAGGCTTCCTCAAAGGAAACTCCATGTTTTTGTTTATTGGAAGCGTTCTTATTCTCGTCCCAGGTGAACGCTAACTTCATATAGTACATTGTACATACAGCTAATCTTGCCGTCCACCTTTTCTCTGGTTTATTAGAGCTTTGCAAAGAATGTCCGCCTACGCCCTCCATGGCTTCGGCGGCTAACGTAAGCTAAACACTGCAGACAACAAATTTTATTTGCTGCGCGCGCGAGCACTTCGTTGGCTCGCGTGCTCGGTCTCCGGTGACGAAGATGCATGGACGCCCGCGCTCTATCGAGCTTAATTGGCGGGCGCCATGCAGTCACCTACGACACATTTTGGCTTGTGCCGAAGACGACACAAGCCAAAACGTCAAATAAAATCAACGTTGTCGGCCATTGTTGCGGATTGTTATCGGCCCGCATCCGTGCGGACCCTGGATCGGGGCGAACAAGTATGGCCATTGGTATTTTGGAATGAACATTGAACAAACGCCAAGTTGGGTAATTTCAATCTTAATATTGGCAGTTCTTTATATTGTGCCTGCGCTATTAAAGCGCCGAAGGGACATACTGGAGAGAAATCGGGGTAAGGTAATCACAACCTCATGGTATTCCAATGAGCCTGAAGAGATGCGACGATTCATCGCAGAGAATCTTCATACCCTTTACAGTTTTAGTGAAAACATGCGGCACGCTTCCCTAAATACTGAAGAATCGTATATACAGTTCATGATACAGCCTGGTACGACCGAGCTGTTCTGCGAGGTGCAAAATTCCACTAGCTACACTTCAGCTCAGAAAGACATCCTAAGAAGGCTTGGCTTTCAATCCCCAGGAGAAATTCCGAACATAACACTGAAGCAACCTTCTCCCAATTACAGTCGCACCCTTCATGGGTCGAGAGAAAGTTGCATTTTGGAGGCGACAGAAATCTGTTGGAATATCCTGAATTCCATCTTTAAACCGGCCGAAGACGAGCCTATATTTATTGATATATTTGACGCATAAGCTTGCGTGGCCATCCTAGCCACGCAAGCCCGCAACAACGGCCGACAACAAGTTTTACCTGCTGCGCGCACGACCGCTCCGCTGGGTCGTGTGCTCGGCCACTCCGCGCCAAAGATGCCCTGCGCCCGCCGGCCAGTGGGCCTGCATTGGCGGGCTCGGGCAGGCGCTTCGGGCACATTTTTGCTTGTGCCGAAGACGTCACAAGCAAAAACGTCAAGGTAAAACCAACGTTGTGCGAAAGAACCGCGAAAGAGACTTGTTTTTGCGCTCGCCATCCGTGGCGAGCTTCTTTCCCATGGCAGTGAATTAGTTTATGGCAGTACCAGACTTTCAATCATTTTTCAGACCTCTTCTCGAAATAGCGGGTGATGGCAAAGAGCATTCAATGTCAGAGGCAAGAGCAACAATAGCCAAGAATATGAAACTTTCGGAATCCGATCTTGATGAGATGCTCGGTAGCGGCAAGCAGTCAAAATTCGATAATCGAGTCGCTTGGGCGAAAAGTTATTTTACTCAGGCAAGAGTTCTCGAAGCGCCTCGCCGGGGGTACTTCAAAATCACAGATCGTGGGGCGCTGCTCCTAAAAGAAAAGCATGACCGAATTGATGTGAAGATTCTGAATAAATTCCCTGAGTTTGTAGAATTTCATACCGCCAAAGCGGAAAAAGGGGCTTCGTTAGAATCCACAGCAGATAACACCGATACCACTGAAACCCCTGAAGAAACTCTTGAAAAGTCATATCAGTCTATTCGAAATGATCTTAGCAGCGCCGTCCTGGCGAAAGTAAAGGCCAATACTCCGAAGTTCTTTGAAAATTTAGTAATCGATTTGATGATATCCCTCGGCTACGGTGGCTCCCGAAAAGACGCCGGTAAATCGATCGGTCAGAGTGGCGATGAAGGCATAGATGGTATAATCAAAGAAGACATGCTTGGCCTCGACGTAATTTACATACAAGCCAAGCGCTGGGAAGGCACAGTTGGCCGGCCTGAAATACAGAAATTTGTCGGCGCATTGCACGGCAAACGAGCTAAGAAAGGCGTTTTTATTACAACCGGTAAGTTTTCCCAAGATGCCGTATCCTACGTTGAAACCATTGACCCGAAGGTCATTTTGATCGACGGCCGCCAATTGGCCGAACTGATGATTGATCATAATCTGGGGGTTTCAACCTCAAACTCTTATGAAATTAAGAAGATGGACAGCGATTATTTCGAAGAAACTGAATAGCCCAGCCTCGCCCTCCATGGCGAGCCTGGCAATTATCGTATATCGCGGTTCCATCGCACAACAAAATTTACACGCTGCGCTCGCTGCGGTGCCGTGGCTCCTCGCGTGCTCGGCCTCCGACCGCAAAGATCGTTGACGCCTGACAAACGGGACGTTTGTTTGGTCAGGCGCAACGAGCGGTCTACGGCAGATCGATGGTGCTTAATACGCGGCTTTCTAAATAAGGCGGCTTTTATTGTGCGGCGCACGATCGACCTCGTGTAAATTCCACGTTGTCTGACATGATTTGCTTTTTCTTTTCATCTACCCGCCATCCATGGCGGGCGGCATCATAAAAATTGGTAAGGTTTTGACGGGGCGGCGATTCAGCCAGAATCTACCCAAAACCAATGAAAATTAGACCCCTACGAGTTTATCTTGAGACATCTGTCTGGAACTTCTGCTTTGCAGATGATGCACCAGAAAAACGTGATGCAACAAATCTCTTCTTCGAGAATATTGAAGCCAACCAGTTGGAATTATTTATGTCTGACGAGGTTCTTCTTGAGATTGGACGGGCAAACCCCAATAAACAGCTACTGCTGAGAGAAAAAATTCAGAAGCATCAACCAAGAATACTGACACTCGATTCCGAGAGTCGGGCACTCGCGGCCGCCTACCTTGAGGCCAAGATACTCCCAGCTCGATGTATTTCAGATTCCCGGCATGCAGCGATTGCCACAGTATATGAGCTTGACGCTCTGCTCAGCTGGAATATGAAACACTTGGCGAACTACCGTAGAATGCAGGCAATTAACGCAATAAATATTTTGCATGGATATACGAAACACCTTGATTTGATGGTGCCAATGGAGGTGAGTGAAGATGGCCGTTGACAAATCACTTGAAGAAGTCCGAGAGTGGAAGGACAAGATTTACGAAGAAGACAAGAATTTGACGGAAGAGCAAATTCTTAAGAAAATTCGGGCTGAGACTGCTGAAATCATAGCAGCATTGGGCTTAAAAGCCTATACAAAGCCCAGCGCGATACGTGCAAATTAGTATTTGAGCGCTTTTTCGACCTCCTTGTCGAAAAAGCCCTACCCGAAATTGACGCAAATCACGTCAGACAACAAGTTTTACCTGCTGCGCGCGCGACCACTTCGTTGGGTCGCGTGCTCGGCCACTCCGCGCCGAAGATGCCCTGCGCCCGCCGGCCTGTGGGCCTGCATTGGCGGGCTCGGGCAGGCGCTGCGGGCACATTTTGGCTTGCGGCGAAGACGCCTCCAGCCAAAACGTCAAGGTAAAACCCGCGTTAGCTGCAATTGCCGGTCAGACAAAATTTCCGCTCCCGGCATCCATGCCGGGGTTTAGCGCTATTTGCCCGGAAAGAGGGAGAAATGGCTGGGATAATTCTCCGCCGCCAATAATGGTTTACACCTCGATATATTTCGGCAAATAAGGGCACAGGGCATCTAATGAGTTTAGCTGAATTAGCATATCAAGAACTACAGAGGCTCCCGCAGCCGATTGTGCAAGAAGTCGTAGATTTTATTGGGTATTTAGAGCAGAAACACGGCATCGATGACGCCAATCTAATGTTAGCACAGGCAGAATCTCTGTCAAAAACGTGGGATAATGCCGAGGACGATGCCTGGAATGACTTTAAGCCCGTTTGAACTGATAACCGTCAGTTTCCCTTTTTCCGATCTGACTCGATCCAAACAGAGACCGGTTGTGGTAGTAACGCCTGCTGACCGAAATGGCGACTTCATTTGCCTCTCCGTAACCTCAAACCAGGGACATCTGGATTCAATTCGAATTGAACAGGCTGACTTGAAAAGTGGAACACTGCCAAAGACTAGCTTTGCCCGATGCGACAAAATATACACATTGCATATCTCTCTGATTCGATACAGAGTTGGCGCATTAAGCGAATCTAAGTCTCAAGAAATCAGAACTGCATATTGCAATAAACTTGGGTGCAAGTAATTCGCCTCGACCATCCGTGGTCTCGGCTATCGAACCGGCAACTGCAGCTAACAAGATTTACTTGCTGCGCTCCCTGCGGTGCCGTAGCTCCTCGGGTGCTCGGCCTCCGGTGGCCTGAAATGCGTTGACGCCCGCGCTCTGTCGAGCTTTATTGGCGGGCGCAACG
Organism: uncultured Leptospiraceae bacterium; assembly: GCA_942492915.1. Classification (GTDB taxonomy): domain Bacteria; phylum Spirochaetota; class Leptospiria; order Turneriellales; family Turneriellaceae; genus Turneriella. The sequence goes on along the minus strand of OW818662.1, from coordinate 1,326,536 downwards.
CAGCCACCTGCGGCACATCGATGGTGCTTGATATGCGGCTTAACTAATAAGTCTGCATTTATTGTGCAGCGCACCATCGACGTCAGGTAAATCCACCGTTGTCTGAAATAATTGCGCCCTTGTTATTCGCCGACATCGTGTCGGCGCGGCAAATGTAAGATCTGTAATAGGGTAATGTGGCACATTTGCCCCGAAAGGGCCTGCAAAATCAGTTTATACTTTTAAACTTCAAAGCGGTCAATGTTCGATATTCTTCGGGGGTTTTCCCTGTCCATGATTTAAAGGCCCGAAAAAAGGAGTTCGTCTCATCAAATCCGATTAAGAAACCAATTTCGATATTTGAATAATTGCTATGCGCCAGATAATTTATAGAAATTGATTTTCTTAGCTCGTTGAGAATATTCTGAAAAACCGTGCCCTCCTGGTTAAGCCTACGTTGCAGTGTCCGCGCGCTTAGACCAAGTTTTTCAGCAACCGAATCAATCGAGCATTTGCCACCTGGCAGAAGTTCAGTTAAACAGGCTTGCACTCTTTGGGTAAAGGGTGCATTCAAGTCTAAGTCTCGCATTCTTTTATTGAGGGCAGGTTCAAAAATCGTCCACATTGCCTCATTCGAAGTTAAAAAAGGTAACCTTGCATCGGATGCGGAAAATGTCAATTTTAGCGATTCACCATGAATAATTTTTATCTTGAAAAATGTTTCGTATTCGCTTTGATTAGCTAATTCGATATTCGTTTCCACTTTCAATGGAATAATATCTTCCCTCGTTGCCAAGCGTGCTAATCTAACCCAAAATGCCAATTCGAAACCAGCAAGAAAAGTAGGGAGCGGTCGAGATTTGACTGCGCTATAGAAGCTAACTGAAGTAAAGGTTTCGCTTTGGTGAATAGCCAGACGGATTGGTCCTTCAATTGGTTTGTAATATGAAATTCGATGCAATGCGGCATTTAAATCGTGGCTACTTAAACATGCAAATAAGGCCGGGCTCAATGTTTCGGCATTAATTGCCTGAACCAGACGAAGTATGAATGATGAATCTGTTTCTGCGACTTTCTTAAGCCCCTCCCAGAACTGGAAATACTGAGTCGCCGAAATGGTCGGCGATTTCTGAATAAGTAGATCCCGAGGAAGCTGCGCATGGCGCAAAACCTCCTCGGATGATATGTTCATTTCCTTAAAGATTACTCTCCAACCTTTGTCTAGATTATAGTGGTTGAGATTTTCTTCATCCATCAGCTTTCTTTTGAGTGACTCCTATCAGATTCAAAAGGGCTTTTGGTCGACTTTTACGTTTGTCCATAGCTTCCAAATTCAGTCTCCAATTGCTTAGGATTCTTTAGAAAAATAGGTCCCATTTGTTTTGACATCAAATCCGGAAAGATCTCCTCTTCGCCTTGTTCTATACCTTCAATAATCGCCTTCGCTACATTTTCAGGTGAATCTTTCTGAATGTCAAACCCGTTTGTCATAGCAGTGTCAATCGGCCCCGGATAAACACCTGCGACCAGAATGTTCTTTTCCTTCAGTTCAGCACGTAACCCCTGTGTAATACTGTGTACAGCGGCTTTTGATGCAGAATAGGTCAACATTAAGGGCATATTGCCAAGCCCGGCCATTGAAGAAATATTCACGATTGCACCGGCTTCATTTTGAGAAACCAACTTCACAAAGGCATCAGTTACTTTAACGAGTCCAGTCACATTCACATCGAGACTCTCCTTCAAGGTTTCTATTGCTTTGCCATTAAGAAAATTACCGAAGTTAATTATCCCCGCATTGTTGATCAAGATATCAAGTTTTGCAACCTTCTCAGCCGCTCTGGAGATACTTTGATCATCAGTGACCTCAAGCTGTAAGGGAGTGAGATTTTTCTGATGAATTGCCTTTAACTCATTCAGTGACTCTAGTTCTCTTGCACATGCATAGACATAAGCTCCCTTTTTTATCAGTTCTTCGACAATGGCTTTTCCGATGCCCCGATTTGCTCCGGTTACAAGTGCGATCTTATGGTTTACAGAAATTTGCTTTCCCATTTTTTCAGCCTTTGTTGAGCGTCAGCAGGTTCGCTACACCGTTTGCAGTATATACATCAGTCGTCAATTTTTGGAGTGATTTGTTGTAATTCTCAATCGGTACTTTCAGGCCAGAGAAATCTACGACGCTTCTGAATGGCTTTTCACCAAAAGGCGTTTCAACCAGAGCGGTTACCGCATTTGCCACGGCCATGGGTCGTTGCTCCGGAATTGTCTCTATATACTTCACGTAGCCAATTAATGCCGCATCTGGCAAACCTGCCATTTCGCCATAAGCTTTCAGTCTGTCATGGTCGCTTGGTTTCAACATAGCATCCATGAATTCGGTTGGCATGCCGCCTGGTTCGACAATACAAGATTCGATGCCAAATCCAGAAAGCTCCGCTCGATAGCCTTCCGCTAGAGATTCCAGGGCATATTTGGAAGCTGAATAGGCTGCAAGAAACGGCGTAGTTACTCTGCCAATGCAGCTGGACGTATGAATGATTGTCCCCTTTTTATTCATGCGGAAATGCGGCAATACAGCTCTTAATAATCTTTGCACGCCGAAAACATTTACGTCGAAGACTTTTTCGATATCCTCATGCGTAAAAGCTTCGAGAATGCCGTTTGCGCCGATACCTGCATTGTTAAAAACAGTATCAAGATCACCCATGATTTCAATCGCAGATTTCACGCCATTCTCCACGCTCTTTTCATCTGTGACATCCATTTCGATTACGTGCACGCCTTTTGACTTCAATCTATTAGCTACCTCAGAATTCTTATCGGTCATAGACCGCATTGTGCCTGCAACTTGATGTCCATTTTCCGCTAACTTGATGCACGTTAAACTGCCGAATGCCCCGCTGGCACCCGTTACTAGAATCTTATGTTTCATTTTAATACCTTCCCTTTTCAATTATTTGATTATTTTGAGTTTATTCCAATCTTTGCCAGCGTACAAGGCAAAATGCGCCACTAAACTATCAAATTGCGCCAAAAATGCATTTTTCCAGCTTTTGTGACCTGAAAATTATCCAAGTCATCTTGTCCTGAGGCTCTCTCCTATTCGCCCGTTCATCCTTGCCCGGGCTCACAGGCGCAATTACTTCAGACAACAAAATTTACCTGCTGCGCTCCCTGCGGTGCTGTAGCTCCTCGGGTGCTCGGCCCTACGCGCCAAAAATGCCTTCGTCGCACAAACGGGACGTTTGTTTGGTGCTCCTCAGGCAGGCGCTCCGGGCACATTTGGTGACGCAAAATGGCTTTACAGTTTGAATTAATGGCACAAGTGTCACCAAATGTCAGGTAAATTCCGCGTTGTCTGACATTTCTAACCCGCAAATTTTGAGGTCGCGGCATCCATGCCGCGGTTATATCCCTAAGGATGGCCTATTTTAAGGCCATTCTGCAGAGAATTGAAAAATCCTTGATGCTTCAAATGGGCTGCTTATGGTGCCTTTATGGCACAGGTTACAGTGAAGGAAGAAGTGGTAAAAATGATAGATTCATTGCCTGATTCCGTTACAGTATCAGATATTATGGAAAAACTCTATTTTCGCGCTCGGGTTGATGCTGCTTTTAGCAATTTGGACAAAAATGGCGGCATAGATCACTTAGAAGTCGAAAACCGCATGGCTAAATGGCTTTCCGAATAAGGTGGTCAGAGCCGGCGGTACAAAGCTTTGAAGCTATCTGCCAGTATATTGAACAATATTCCACGCCTTTTGCCAGGCTCCTCGCTCGGGAAATCAACCTGCGTGTCAAGGAGCTTGGCCAGCATCCCTTAATGGGTAGAAAAGTTCCCGAGTTTCCTGAGAAAGACTATAGGGAGATTATTTTTCAGGATTATAGAATTATATACAGGGTTCGGGAAGAAACTGTGGAAATTGGCTTGATTTGGCATGGTGCAAGAATGTTGCAGGAGCCTTTCCACTAGTGCGCCTGCGCCATCCGTGGCTCCGGCTTACAGTTGCGGGTTAGAAACGTCAGACAACAAGTTTTACCTGCTGCGCGCGCGACCACTCCGCGCCAAAGATGCCCTGCACCCGCCGGCTTGTGGGCCTGCATTGGCGGGCTCGGGCAGGCGCTTCGGGCACATTTTGGCTTGCGGCGAAGACGCCTCCAGCCAAAACGTCAAGGTAAAACCACCGTTGTCTGCCATGCGGGGCGGAACCATCAGAACATAGGTAACACTTTACCATCAATACATAGGTAACACTTTTTCAAATTTTCGCCACCTCTGAAACTGTCCGCAGTTTGGGGGGAATATGGCGTGGACAGAGGTTACCAAAATGGAAGAGAAACAGATTTTTGCGCTACGTGCATTGGACAGTCAGGAGAATTTTTCGCAACTCTGCAAAGAGTTTGGAATATCAACGAAAACCGGATACAAGTGGAAACAGCGAGTGTTGAAAGACGGCATGCGAGGCCTGGTCGAACAATCGCGCCGACCCAGGCGGCATGCGAAGCAGGTGTCAAAAGAAATCGTTTGCGAGATCGTCAATATCAAGCAGACGAAGAAGAACTGGGGGCCGAAAAAGATTCAAGCAGTCTTCAGGCGTCTGCACCCGGATATTACCGCGCCTTCGCTCCCTACTTTCGAACGGATCTTGCGAAGATGCGGTTTTACACAGAAACGGAAACGTGTACGAAGAAAATCCGGCGAACGCATTCAACAACGAATCGAAGTTCTGCGGCCGATTCATGTGTGGGCTGTCGATTTCAATGGCTGGCGCTCAGCCAAGAGGTGCCAGCCTATTGGTGGTACACATCGAAGGGCGAGAAATGTGAGCCTCTGACGGATCGCGAGCAGTACGGCCGCTATAATCTGTAGATTCAGATCTGTGATAATGGCAGCCCGTTTGCGTCGGCGCATAGTTTGCATGGACTGACGAGGTTGTCGACCTGGTGGATGTCGCTTGGGATTTATCTTGATCGCACTGACCCAGGCCGACCAGATCAGAATGGCGCGCATGAGCGCATGCACACCGGCATCGCTCGGAAAATCGAGGGCCAAGTGAAAGGCGATCGGAAATAAACCAGAGTATCTTTGATGAATAGCGTGATGAGTTCAATACTGAGCGACCGCATGAATCGTTGGCGATGAAGACGCCTGCAGAATTTTATAAACCTTCGCCGCGTCGCTAAACTGGCGATGTCGAATTTGGTTACCCGGACGACTATCATGTGCGCATGGTTAACGATCGCGGTGTTGTGCACCACAAGGGGCATCGCGTCTTCATCAGCAATGCGTTGAACGGCTACAAGGTCGGCCTGCGTTACGCACCTGAGTAGAAAAATGAGACCCAACCGTTACCGATGTATTGATGGGTTTCGTTACCTATGTTTTGATGTTGGACCGATATCAGTTACGAAAGCCAGGATCAATAAAACACCGCTTATCTGGTCAGGCTATCGCCTGCGTCCAACCCGCAGCTTTCATTATGCTTTGCCGGAAGTCTCACTTTAGAGTGTAGCCTTCGATTGAGGGACTCAAATGCCTATATATCGCTCAAAAACCACTACCGCTGGCCGCAATATGGCGGGTGCCCGCGCGCTGTGGCGCGCGACGGGAATGAAAGACGGCGACTTTAATAAGCCGATTATCGCGGTGGCCAACTCATTCACACAGTTTGTGCCGGGGCACGTGCATTTAAAAGACTTGGGCCAACTTGTGGCACGCGAAATTGAAAAAGTCGGCGGAGTCGCAAAAGAATTCAACACTATCGCGGTTGACGATGGTATCGCGATGGGGCACGACGGCATGCTCTATAGCCTGCCCAGCCGAGACATTATCGCCGATTCCGTAGAATATATGGTGAACGCACACTGCGCTGACGCAATGGTGTGTATTTCGAACTGTGACAAAATCACACCCGGCATGCTGATGGCCGCAATGCGCCTCAATATCCCGGTTGTATTCGTGTCAGGTGGCCCGATGGAAGCCGGCAAAACAAAACTTGCCGACCACAAACTCGACCTCGTCGATGCGATTGTGATTGGCACCGACGAGAATGCAAGCGATGAGAAGGTTGAGGCGTATGAGCGTTCGGCATGCCCTACCTGCGGCTCATGCTCAGGGATGTTTACGGCAAACTCGATGAATTGTCTGACCGAAGCCTTGGGTCTAAGTCTTCCGGGTAACGGTTCAGTGTTGGCGACGCACGCAGACCGCGAGCAACTTTTTCTCGAAGCTGGCCGTTTGATCGTCGACATTACCAAGCGTTATTACGAACAAGATGACGACAGCGTGCTGCCCCGCTCCATCGCTTCATTCAAGGCTTTCGAGAATGCGATGGCGCTGGATATTGCGATGGGTGGTTCAACGAATACAATTTTGCACTTACTGGCTGCTGCACAAGAAGGCAACGTGCCGTTCACGATGACAGATATCGACCGCCTGAGCCGCAAGGTGCCGCAACTTTGCAAAGTCGCGCCAAACACGCAAAAGTACCACATGGAAGACGTGCATCGCGCGGGCGGCGTGATGAGCATTTTGGCAGAACTCAATCGCGGCGGTTTGTTGCATCACGATTTGCCGACCGTACACAGTAAAACTTTCCAGGAAGCTCTGGACAAATGGGACATCTCTGTTTCAAAATCTGACGCAGTCGCAACTTTTTATAAAGCCGGCCCTGCGGGAATTCCGACACAGATCGCGTTCAGCCAGGCAACGCGCTGGCCGACACTCGACACAGACCGCAAAGAGGGATGTATTCGTGCTGTTGAACATGCTTACAGCCAGGAAGGCGGCCTCGCAGTACTTAAGGGCAACATTGCAATCGACGGCTGCGTGGTGAAAACATCGGGCGTCGACGAAAGCTGCTGGGTGTTTGAAGGCCCGGCGCACGTCGTCGAAAGCCAGGACACCGCCGTTGCGCACATTCTTGAGGGCAAAGTCAAAGCAGGTGAAGTTGTCGTGATTCGCTATGAAGGTCCAAAAGGAGGTCCGGGAATGCAAGAGATGCTCTACCCGACGAGCTACCTTAAATCCAAAGGACTCGGCAAGGCCTGCGCGCTTCTGACAGACGGGCGCTTCTCAGGCGGGACGTCTGGCCTCTCGATCGGGCATATTTCACCCGAAGCCGCTGCGGGCGGCGCCATTGCTCTCGTGCAAAACGGCGATATCATTCAAATCAATATTCCCAACCGCACGATAAATGTGAAACTCAGCGAGGCCGAACTCGATGCACGCCGCGCGGCAGAAAATGCCAAAGGTGCGAAAGCCTGGAAACCGGCGGAAGTCCGCCCGCGTAAGGTGAGTGCTTCGCTGAAGGCCTATGCGCTGCTCGCAACGAGCGCTGATAAGGGCGCGGTCAGAGACCTGAGTAAGCTGGACTGAGCTGCCGTCTTTTCCAAATTATTGCATCCACCAGATAATGGTGAAAGGTCAGCCCTAGCGCCAGAATAACCGCAATAGGAACGCCGGTATTCTTCAGAAGCGCGTCGAGCGACAGACCGAACTGCGGCAAGAGATAGTAAATCGGTAACGCCAGCGCCACGCTCGCGAGAAAATACGCTGCCGCCCGCGTGTAACCTGGCTGCGAAACCCATGACAGCGCGCGTGCCTGAGGATGTATCCCCGTTACGAACCGGCGACGGTTGAAAAGCCATACGTACATAATGTACTGTACATTATGCCACACGTTGACAAGCAACCAGCCCGAACAGAGTTCATCGATCAGAATGTAGCCACCAAAAAAAATGGCGAGATGCGAGAGCATATACAGGGTGTGGCCGAGCGGCAGCTCTCCACGGCGAAAGGCGGCTGCACGCGTATAGATCCACACACTCCAGAGAACGCAGCTGGTGATTGCCGCCGCATGCACCATCACTTGAGAAACTGGTGGTAGCCAGAAGCTCTGAAAAAGAAACTCGTCGGGCCGCTGGCTTGCCCGGTGTAGAAATCCCCAGATCGGCACCGACCAGAGGGTGATTTCTGAGAGGCGCGCGGAATCCCAGCTCATGCCGCCGGCCTGGTGGCGGTATTGCTGCGCCATACCCCAGCTTTGCCGCACCGTATGGTGAAACTGTCCGACAAAATACAGAACATAGATGCCCGTGAGCCCAAACGCCAGCCCCACTCCATATAGACCGATGAGCACCACAGGCAGCGCGAACAAAATCAGATTTCGGTGGCGCGAACGGTCGTCCTTGTGCAGCAGCAGCCGCGTGTAGGTCGCCCACAGGTGCTCATAGCCGAAGAGCCAGCTATGTGCAGCCAGCACAGGCAAGAACAGCAGCGGCCAGAAAACCGTCACGCCGGCCATGCCTGCGGCAAGCAGCGCGACGCCGAAAATCAGACTCAGGTCAAAGCGGGCACCTTTGAGCCATGCGGATTGCATTGCCTGCTAGGTCACAACGCCAGGTGGAAGCTTTGGCCGTGGAGGCGCGGTGCAGAAGCTCTTCTCACCCGACTTCTTACAGGCGTGGTGTTTCTGGCATTCGTCAGAAGAGGTGCATTCTTCACCGGCTTTTTTCTTCTTTGGGTCGGGAGCCGGCTCTGCCATTTCGCTCGCGACGTCCATTGCTGCACCGGCGTAGATGTTCCCGGCCAAAAGGCCAAGGCTCAAAACCAGGCCGATTTGTATGAGTTTATTGTTCATTGATTTTCTCCACAATGCTTTTGGTTTACGTTTGACTGCATCGCCAGCCAATTGGGTCGTTTTTTCTTTCAGCCCACGACGATTCTCTTGATGCGAACGTGCAAGATTCCATCATGGACTTCCTGCTTCCAGAACTATTTCGTCTCTGCTATCACCTGCCCTGTCCGTGCACGGTAAAATGAAATCTGATCGGCGAGCTTTTTGCGGCTGCGAATCGTGATTGCCCCCTCTTCGATACGCAGGTTTTCGTTCGACAAAAACTCCGACTCGCTTTGCCCCTTAAGCTGCAGAACGCCACAAAGCGATTTGAGCTGCGCATAGGTGATTTCAAAGCGATAAGAGCGGTCGCCCGCGTCTTTTTCTTTGGTGCGCAGATTCTGGTTGCGCATCAGATTATAGAGGTAAGCATACATCCGCATTTGCGGGTCATCGATGCGAAATATCGTCAACCGCTGGTGGGCAAACCAGATACGGCGCGCCATGTTCTCAAAAATCTTCTGCAGCACACCGACCGCCACAGTCGATACCAGTTGTTCGGGGTTAATGCGGATTATCTGTGCGTCGCTGACGGTAATCGCCGAACCCATACGAGGCGCCTTTTCAATGAAGGCCATCTCTCCGAAAAGTTCGCCGGCGCCGAGAACATCAATGACAAATTCGCGCCCGCGGGCAAAACGCACGAGTTTCACCGTACCCTGCAGTATGACATAAATATCCTGATCAATTTCCCCTTCGGCAAATACCATGGTGTCAGCGGCAACATGGGTTGCTTTGTGGCCGAAATTAATCTCACGCAGATCGCCTTTAACTGCCTCGAATTCATGGCGCGCCTCTTCGGCTTTTTGGCCGCCATGGTCAGATGCCCAGCGCAAATAAGCGTTCAGCGCATGCGCTGCATGCTGCGGTTTGCCTTCTTCTCGGTAGCGCGCGGCGAGTGAATAGAGCCTTTCGGGTGATGCATCGCGGTCACCTTTGAAATCCAACTTCGCAAGATGCTGCTGCAGCGTGCGCAGCTCGCGTGAGTACAGGCGCAGAACCTTCACGGCTAGCGAGGGTTCAGGTCTGATATATTCGCCTATTTTGGAAATCGGTACCTCTGCGACTTCAGCGTCGCCTTCAGCAAAGATCGTTACGAGAAAATGGTGCCCGGTAAGAGCAGAAACGAGGCCGAAACTGTCACCGGGTTCAAACCGCGAAAGCACCTTGTCGCTGAGCCGGTGCTCGGTATCGATCACCAGGGTGCCCCTGCGCACAATGTAGAACAGCCCCGGGTTTGGGGCATTTTGTACAACGACGCTTGCGCCGGCCTGATAGGTTTTTATCTGAACTTCGCCTGACATCTCTTATCAATATCGGCAAAAGTTGCCGACCAGTGCACCATGATCGCAACGGAAACCAATGCTCTGTCTTAAGAGGTCACAACCCAGCCTGTAGACTCAAATTTAAGGGCGGGCTGAGCGCATGTCCGCAATCTGCGCCGCATAAGGATTTTCGCCGTGTTCGACCCTCGAAAAATGCCCCTATATGCAGTCTCAGATGAACACCAAATACCGGAAAAAACTACCTGGTACAAACCTGGATTACTTCGACGCCCGCGAAGCCGTAAACGCAATTGAACCGGGCGCCTATGAAAAACTGTCTTACACCTCACGCTTATTCGCCGAGAATCTCGTGCGCAAGGCTGAACCTGAGATACTGACCGACGCGCTGAAGCAGCTCATCTACCGCAAACAAGATCTCGACTTCCCCTGGTATCCCGCGCGTGTCGTGTGCCATGATATTCTGGGCCAAACCGCGCTAGTCGACCTGGCTGGCCTCAGAGACGCCATTGCTCAGAAGGGTGGTGATCCTGCGAAGATCAACCCGGTTGTGCAGACGCAGCTGATTGTCGACCACTCACTCGCCGTCGAACACGGCGGTTTCGAGAAAGACGCGTTCGCCAAAAATCGTGCGATTGAAGACCGCCGCAACGACGACCGTTTTCACTTCATCAACTGGACTAAAGAAGCATTTGAAAACGTCGATGTGATTCCTCCGGGTAACGGCATCATGCACCAGATCAACCTTGAGAAGATGTCACCGGTGGTGCACGCGCAAGACGGCGTGGCTTTCCCCGACACGATGGTCGGTACCGACAGCCACACGCCGCACGTCGATGCACTCGGCGTGCTCGCAATCGGGGTAGGCGGTCTTGAGGCCGAAAGCGTGATGCTGGGACATCCGTCTTATCTGAGATTGCCCGACATCATTGGCGTTGAGCTGACCGGCAAACCACAGCCCGGCATCACTGCGACGGATTTAGTCTTGTATCTCACCGAGTTTTTGCGCAAAGAGAAAGTCGTTTCTGCGCACATTGAATTCTATGGCGAAGGTGTGCCGCACCTGACGCTCGGTGACCGCGCCACCATTTCAAACATGACTCCTGAATACGGCGCAACTGCCGCGATGTTCTTCATCGACCAGCAGACACTCGACTATCTGCGCCTGACCGGTCGCGACGAAGAGAATGTGAAGCTCGTCGAAACCTACGCGAAGACTGCCGGCTTTTGGGCGGATAGCCTCAAGACGGCGACCTATGAGCGAGTGCTGAAATTTGACCTTTCGACCATCACCCGCACGATGGCTGGCCCGTCGAACCCGCACAAGCGCGTGAGCACGGCTGATCTGGCAAAGAATGGCATCGCCGGCGCGTGGACTGAAGAAGCGGGCAAGATGCCCGACGGTGCAGTCATCATCGCCGCAATCACCAGCTGCACGAACACCTCAAACCCGCGTAACGTGATTTCAGCAGCGCTCTTGGCGCGCAATGCCAACGCGAAAGGTCTCGTCAGACGCCCGTGGGTAAAGAGCTCGCTCGCACCCGGCTCAAAAGTTGTGCAGACTTATCTTGAAGAAGCGAAACTCTTGCCCGAGCTCGAGAAACTCGGTTTTGGTATCGTGGCGTTTGCATGTACTACCTGCAACGGCATGTCGGGCGCGCTCGATCCAAATATCCAAAAAGAAATCATCGACCGTGATCTCTATGCAACTGCAGTGCTGTCAGGTAATCGTAACTTTGACGGGCGGATTCACCCCTATGCGAAACAGGCATTCTTAGCCTCACCGGCTCTCGTTGTCGCTTACGCGATTGCGGGCACTGTGCGCGTCGATATTGAAAAAGACCCGCTCGGCAAAGATACGAACGGCAATCCCGTTTACCTCAAAGATATCTGGCCCACGGATGCAGAGATCGATGCGATCGTTGCTTCAAGTGTCAAACCCGAGCAGTTCCGCGCAGTCTATGACCCGATGTTTGCGCGCGGCGCAGCCTCGACGAAAAAGATCAGCCCACTCTATGATTGGCGCGCGCAATCGACCTACATCCGCCGCCCGCCTTACTGGGACGTGGACGGTGTCGGAGCCCTCGCGGCTAATCCACGCACCTTAAAAAACATGCGCCCGCTGGCAATTCTGCCAGACAACATTACCACTGACCATTTGTCGCCGTCGAACGCCATCATGGCGAATAGCGCTGCGGGCGAGTATCTCACCAAAATGGGTGTGCCCGAAGAAGACTATAACTCTTACGCAACGCACCGCGGCGACCACCTGACTGCGATGCGCGCGACGTTTGCGAACCCACAGCTCTTGAACGAGATGTGCCTCGACGACAAGGGCCAGGTGAAAAAGGGATCACTCGCGCGCGTCGAACCCGAAGGCAAAGTGGTGCGCATGTGGGAGGCGATGGAAACCTACCTGAACCGTAAGCAGCCACTGATCATCGTCGCAGGTGCCGACTATGGGCAGGGCTCGTCACGCGACTGGGCCGCGAAAGGTGTACGCCTTGCAGGCGTTGAAGTGATCGCAGCCGAAGGTTTTGAGCGCATCCACCGCACGAACCTTGTGGGTATGGGTGTTTTGCCGCTCGAGTTTAAGGCGGGCACTAACCGCAAGACGCTTAACCTTGACGGCACCGAAATCTATTCTGTTGAAGGTAAAATCACACCACGAGCTGATCTGACTCTTGTTGTAGAGCGTAAGAATGGCGAAGTCGAGAAGGTACCGATGACGTGCCGTCTCGACACTGCGGCGGATGTTTCGGTGTACGAAGCCGGTGGCATTCTGCAGCGCTTCGCGAATAACTTTCTTGCGTCAAACAAATAGATTCAGCCAGCAGGGGGGCACCCCCCTGCCGGCTGAAAAAAATCTTCGCGTCAAAAAATCCGGCAAGCACGGGCGGGGCGTGTATGCTACGCAGGCAATTCCCAAAGGCGTAAAGGTCATCGAGTACGTCGGCAAGCTGGTGCCGGTGAACGAAAGCGAGGCCCTTGCCGAAAAGCAGATGCAGCGCGCCGGCAAGAGCGGTACCGGGCATGTTTACCTGTTCACGCTCAACAGTAAGTACGATATCGACGGCAACGTGCCGCACAACAAGGCGCGGCTCATCAACCACTCGTGCGACCCGAACTGCGAGGTGCAGATCATCAAAGGCCGCATCTGGATTCTGTCAAAGCGCGCGATCAAAGCGGGTGAAGAGCTCACCTATGACTACGGTTTTAATATGGATTACTGGCAAGACCACGTTTGCCGCTGCGGCACAAAGAAATGCCTTGGCTATATTGTGTCGGCGTCGCGACGTGGAGCGCTGGCGCGCGTGTTGAAGAAGCGGTTAGGCGCCCAGCCAATGTCTGGCCGAACATAAGCCCCCCTCGCCTTGCCACGTATACTTCAATTTCTTCTTGGCAACATTTCCACAAACGATTCTCGGTCGCTGAAATGAACCGTCACAAGCGCTACGCACTTTCACTGATTCTGCTTGGCGTTGTGTTTTATTCTTTTCTTAAATGGGGGGTCGACTCCAGTTTCGAATTCGCTGAGAGATTTACGGCGAATCCGTTGGTGCTCATCGCCGCCTTGTTCGTTTCTCTCTTTGTCTTCGGTGCGCTTTTTTATACACTTTCAGGTTATCTGTTGGGCGATAACGCGTCTCGCCGCGAATCGCCGGCACGCGTTGCGATTCACTGGATACTCGACACCCTCGCGCAATTTTTTTATGTGATAGGCTCAACGCTTCTCATCGCGGGTGGTAGCCTACTGATTTTCTTCAAAGTTATCGATGCGTGTTTTTCGAAACAGCCCTGGACTTCGTCGAGTTGGGGATATCTCGCGTTGGGCTCAGCTTTGGCGGCATTAGGGGCCTACATGCGCAGCGACCGGTTTATCGATGGTTTTCTCGATGCAAAAGCCAAAGTGCATGAGGGTGCAGACCGCGCGCTGGGTTACAAGAAGCCCATGGCCGAATGGGTCGATGCAGAAGGCACGGCCGAATCACAGATTGCACATGGCGACGGCACCGCTCTTGAAACATGGCACCGAAAACAGCAGCCAGTAACACGCCAGGCTCCATTTACCGAAAACTCTGCGGCGGCACCAGCTCAGATACCGCAATCACGGCCAACGCATATCGCCGACATGCGCGACGTGCTGCCAGCGATGCGGTACCTATTGCGCGAAAATGGCAACGAAGAACTCGCGGTTGAACCAGACCCATGGTGCACAGGCGACGAGATGTTCGTCTACGCGAAGAGGCTCTTTATCACGAAGGAGCAGGCCCCCCTGATAAAGAAATACCTGCACAACCTCAAACCCGCGCGCGAGCAGGATTTCTTCTTTGTTCAGACCACCTCTGGCGGCAAGAGCCGCGTGATCTGGCAGGGGTCTGAAGACTACCAGTTGATGCAGAAGCAGAAGGCACAGCGCAGCGATTGGCAGCGCGAGCAACAGGCACGAAAAGAGGCAACCGACCGTAAGGTTGCGGCGCTAAAGGCTGAGAACAAGATCAAACCACCGGTGGGTATCAAGATTGATGCCGACAGCTTTGCTGCGGCAAAACGAGCCGCAGGGAACGACGACCGTGCGGCTTGGCTGAATGATTTGCTCGCCGCGCACGGCGTAGAATTTCTTTCAAACCGCGAGCAACCCGACGGCGTGCGTTGGTGCCTGCTCGATCGCGATGTACAGATGCCCCGCGCCTGGTATCTGTGGTTTAAAGAGCAAGATGAGTCGTTTTTTGCCCAAGGCTTTTGCACCATCGACAGCCTCAGTTTCGACTGGAACCTCTACAGTGTAGCCGATGAAGAGACTTTCTACGGGTATAAAATACGTTAAGTCGCGGCCGAGCGCTGCCGCACCTGGCGCTTCTGTCTAAAACCATTGACCTTCTGCTCGTGCAGGCTATAATTGGCTTCTCCAGGAGGGAAAATGAAACAAATCGGAATCATCATGGTGATCGTTTTCAGTTTTTCGCTGCCGCTTTTAGCTAAGAAAGGGAGCTCGGGCTCGAACCGCGGCACGGCCCACCGCATGAACAAAACCCATACGAACCGAACCAACACGGGCAGTGGCAACAAATCATGCCAGGTGTGCGAAACGAATTTCGCAACCTGCACCCAGAATGCGGCTAACGCACAGATGAAGACGATGTGCTCGCAGATGAAACAGAATTGCCGCGCCAGCAATAAGTGTTGACTTATTTTCATTAACCAGGGATTTAAATCCCTGCCGAATGATACTTTCCGCCATGTCTGAAATCCCCATGCTGCACCTATGAGCAGCGTTTCCCAGATAAAAATTGCCGCGACCTACATGCGCGGCGGCACGAGCAAGGGCGTCTTTTTTCGCCTTGAGGATCTACCCCCGTCATGCCAGACGCCCGGTAAGGCTCGCGACGCGCTGCTGCTTCGCGTGATCGGCAGCCCTGACCCCTATGAAAAGCAGATCGACGGCATGGGCGCAGCAACTTCGAGCACTTCAAAGACAGTCATCGTCGCGAAGAGTTCTCAATCTGGCCACGACGTTGACTATCTGTTCGGTCAGGTCGCGATCGACAAAGCGTTTGTCGACTGGAGTGGCAATTGCGGCAATCTGAGCGCTGCGGTCGGCCCGTTCGCGATCGCGGGTGGCCTGGTCGACAAAGCGAAGATTCCGCAGAATGGCCTGTGCACCGTTAAGATCTGGCAGGCTAATATCAAGAAGACAATTATCGCGCACGTGCCGATCACCAACGGCGAGGTGCAAGAGACGGGCGATTTCGAGCTCGACGGAGTCACTTTCCCTGCGGCAGAAGTGCAGCTCGAATTTATGGAGCCAGCTGATGGCGAAGGCTCGATGTTCCCGACGGGTAACGTGGTCGATGACCTCGACGTGCCGGGCGTAGGCAAATTCAAAGCGACGCTCATTAACGCGGGAATTCCTACCATTTTTCTGAACGCCGAAGACATCGGCTATAAAGGCACCGAACTGCAACCGGATATCAACGGCGACGCCAAAGCCCTCGCGAAGTTTGAAACCATACGCGCGCATGGCGCAATCAAAATGGGTCTTATTCAGTCGGTCGAAGAGGCCGCGAGCCGCCAGCACACGCCGAAGGTTGCGTTCGTGGGTAAACCTACCGACTACAAGTCATCAAGCGGTAAAGATGTGAAGGCTGCGGAGATCGATCTCAACGTGCGTGCGCTCTCGATGGGCAAGCTGCACCATGCGATGATGGGTACCTGCGCGGTGGCGATTGGTACGGCTGCAGCAGTGCCCGGTACGCTCGTCAACGCCGCCGCGGGCGGTAAAGACCGCGAAGTCGTGAACTTTGGGCATCCGTCGGGTACGCTGCGTGTCGGGGCAAAAGCGACGCAAAAGAACGGTGAATGGGTCGTTGAGAAGGCGATCATGAGCCGCAGCGCGCGTGTGCTGATGGAAGGCTTCGTGCGCGTACCAGGCGACGCCTTTTAGCGCCATCCACGGCGCGCGTCGCCCCTGGCCATCCATGGCTTCGGGCGACGCATTCTGAAAGTTTCACGGTTGGCCTTCTGGCCAACCGTGAAACAAAAATAATTTTTTCTACTCCTCGTGAGAAAAAATGCCCGTTTCTGGGTATTTATATATTAAGGGGACTTATTCATGTTTGCACGTATCTACACCAGCGCGCGCGTGGGCTTTCACGCAACGCTCATTTCAGCCGAGGCCGATCTTTTGCCGGGGCTGCCCAATGTTTCGGTGATTGGCCTGCCCGACCATTCGCTGCGCGAAAGCCGCGACCGCATTCGCTCGGCGGTTCACAACAGCGGTTTCCGCTTTCCTGCGCGCAACATTGTCATCAACCTCGCGCCGAACGACACACCAAAAGAAGGGGGATTAATCGAAGCGGCGATGGCTGTCGCCGTGCTCGTGTCGAGCGGGCAATTGCCACAAGAGGCATTCGCGGGTACCGCGATTCTGGGCGCCTTGTCTCTCGACGGTTCGCTCGTCGCGGCGCGCGGCATTATTGCTTCAGCGCTCTTTGCTGCGGGCAGTAAACAAATAAAGCGCCTGATCGTACCCGAAACTATCGCGCATTCACTGACAGTTCCTGATGGGACAGAAGTTTATGCAATCCGCACGCTCGGCGAGCTGCCGCTTTACTGTTCAGGCGGCATGACGCCCCGCGGAGGCATGAAGTATGACCCTACCCTCGAACAACCAGAAATTTGCTTCGAGCACATCTTCGGCCTGAACTCAGCTAAACGTGCGCTCGCGATTGCCGCCGTCGGCAGGCACCATGTGTTGATGGCGGGCTCACCTGGAACAGGCAAAAGTCTGCTCGCCCGTGCGTACCGGCATATTCTGCCTCCCTTGCAGTTTCACGAGGCTGCCGAAGTGACCCGCATCTGGTCGCTCGCGGGGCTGACGCAGGGTGAACTCGTCACCAGTCGTCCGTTTCGCTCGCCACACCATACGACGTCGACGCCCGCGCTCGTCGGCGGGAGCAGCAACGCAACACCGGGAGAGATCAGCTTTGCGCACCATGGCACGCTCTTTCTCGACGAGTTACCAGAATTTCGTAACGAAGCATTGCAGAGCTTAAGGGAGCCGCTCGAAGCGCAGACCATCACTGTTGCCCGGGCTCGGGGCCACATCACCTACCCCGCAGATTTTCAATTAATCGCCGCAGCAAACCCATGCCGTTGTGGCCTGCTATTTTCTGAGGCGCAAAGCTGCACGTGTCCCAAGCGCACGAGCTTTGCGCAGTTCAACAAAATCGTCGGCCCCTTTCTCGACCGCATCGCTGTTGAACTGAATCTGAACGACCTGCCGGACACAGTGCACTCCCAAAGCGAAATCACAACTCAGAATCTTCTGGGCAGAATCACCGCAGCACAAGAGCGCTCCCGGGCCGACAATGGCGGGCAACTGAACCGTGA
Organism: uncultured Leptospiraceae bacterium; assembly: GCA_942492915.1. Classification (GTDB taxonomy): domain Bacteria; phylum Spirochaetota; class Leptospiria; order Turneriellales; family Turneriellaceae; genus Turneriella. The sequence continues at coordinate 1,308,700 of OW818662.1, read as the reverse complement.
CGCTGAGGCGCAGATTCTTTACGCAATATTCGCGTCTCTGCACCCCCACCGTATTTATGAATCTCTCGCCTCGTCAGAGCGCCTCTCGATGCGCTCGTGGCTGAATGTGCTGCGGGTCGCGAAATCGATCGCTGATTTTGAAGATGAGCGCCCGGGCGAAGCGCATCTGTTCGAAGCGCTTCGCTACCGGTTCGTGCGCAAGTGGCTTGCGCGCGCCGCTTAAGTATTTCTGAACGCTATGCGCGGTTGTGAAAATCCTGGTGCGTCTTCTTGAGTTCGTTGTTGGCGAGGTGCGTGTAGATCTGCGTAGTCGCGATATCCATATGTCCCAGAAGTTCTTGCACCGAACGCAGGTCAGCTTTGTTCTGCAGCAGATGCGTCGCAAATGAATGCCTCAGTGTATGAGGAGTAATATTGCGGCCGATACCGGCACGCTTCATGTATCTTTTCAGCAGGCGCCAGGCGCTCTTGCGCGACAACGCTCCGCCTTTTTTCGAGACAAAAACAAATTCCGATTCGTACTGGTTCAGAATTTCTGAGCGCGCGCGGTCTAGGTACTCAGTGAGCAGCCTTGACGCCACTTCGCCAAACGGCACGAGGCGCTCTCGGCCGCCTTTACCCTTTATAGTGAGAACCTGATTCTCACGATCGACGTCAGGCATTAAAAGCGAGCAGGCTTCTGAGATTCTAAGGCCGGCCGAATAAAGAAATTCAAACATCGTTTTGTCGCGCAGTTCGAGCAGATTTTCTTCTTTAAAAACCACAAAAAGTTTCCGAATTTCATCCTGCGTTAAAAAATCGGGGAGAGCTTTTTCGATCTTTGGCGCCTCAATAGCCTGCATCGGGTTGGTCTCGATGAGTTTGCGGTTTTCAAGGTAACCATAGAACTGGCGCAATGAAGCGACAACGCGGGCGCGGGTGCGGCTAGAGAGTTTCTTACGTGACTCTTCGCGCAGGAAATTGGTGATGTCTTTTTCAGAACCGGATTGAAGGTGTTTTTTCTCTTTCGTGAGGTATTTTTCCAGTTTCTGTACGTCAGAGACATACGAGAAGATGGAATTCTCAGACAGACCGCGTTCGATACTCAGGTACTCGCGGAAGTTATTGACAAAGTTACGTTTAGCGGCCATTCTTACTCCTGAACCAAATGAGCTGCGACAGTATTATGACACATGCTCTATATTCATTTTCGACGAATGGAATTTTTATTTTGATAAAAAAATTATGTCGCACCCGAAATCGGAGAAAACGCCAATGAAAATGATGTTTTTGAAGCAATTTTCCGTACAATGTCGCATCATTGCCACGATAATCGCTCTGTTTTTGGCGGTAAATTCGCAGGTGATCGCGACGGAAAGTGGCCTGCTGATGGGTGGCCTCTATGCGATCGGGAATGACGGAGCGGCCGAAGCCGGTGAGAACCCAGCTTATCTGGCAATAGCAGGCCCTAAAGCGAAACATTCAATGCATGCGAGGTCGACGGCTTATAATGCGGGCAATATTGCGGTTTCGGCGCTGCCGATAACTGGCGCAACTCAACAATTAAGCGCCTTGGATTTTGCTTTTGGCTGGCATCGCATCGCCGGCAGCAAATGGTCAGCGGGGCTGGCAATGGGCGATGTCCGCTCGCCCCTTTACCAGCGACTCGCGCTAGAAGGCTCTCAGACAAGCGCCGCAACGGGGCTCAATGTTTCCATTAAGACGCTCAATGTCGATCAATTACATGGCTTAAACGCGGCACTCGCCTGGCATTTGACAACGAAAGAATCCCTCGGGTTGCGCATGCGCTACAGCCATCGCTATTTACGCGAGAAAGAGAACCTGATCGCGCCGCAGAATGCGACGGTTACTTTTTCGAGCGAGCTTGTGAACGAACAGCGCGTGCACCAGCTTCACGGGACACTGAGTTACCTCTATCATGTACCAGATGGAGATTTTACGCTTATGGCCGGCAACATTGGGGTGCAGCAAGGTAAAGGATCATTTGCATATTCGACCGTAATTTCGACTGTCTCAAATGCGGTTGCAGCAGCGACGCACGACGCCTCTGCATATGCGACTAACACTACGCTCGACCCGTTCTTTCTGATCGGCGGCAGAAGGCGCATTTTTGGAATTCTGAACCTCTTTGCGGAAGCCGGCGCACAGCCGACAATTACCCAAAAGACCTCAGACAATTTTTACCGCAAAGACGGCTCACAGAAAGCCACGGTGCGGCGCGATATCGTGCGCGAGGGAGATATCGCGCTCGCACTCGGTACGGGAATTGATGTGAACCTTAACGATGCGATTACATGGCATTTAGGTGTGCGCTACCAGACCAGCAAGTCCCGAAATTCGATGGTCGCCGAAGACAATCAATCACGCTACCTTGAAAACACGTCTGTTCAGTTTCTGCAGGCGTCCACGGGGCTCAGCTGGCGCCGCCTCGCGTATACATGGCAGCTGGGTGTCAGCTACCAATACCAGAGCGTCGCACTCGAGAAACGTTCGAGCTATACAGATACCGGTGGCGACAAGGCCTCGCAGTCAAGTGTGTCAATCGACGTGAACACCTATGGTGTTTTTTTCGCCGTCGCTGCCGATTTCTGACGCGGGCATTTGAGTCGTGCCAGGCGGCACGTCGCCTGAAACACATCAGCGACATTTCTGATTTTGTTTATCCCACGCTTGCCGGGAGCAAAGAGCATTGCGACGGTATTCATATCTTCGCGTTCGGGAAGAAAGCCGTGTGTGTGCCCGGTTGCCGCGGCATCAAAAACTTCAGGTGAAAGGGTAGCATTGAGTACCACGTTCTCGCGCGAAACCAGAAAAGCTTCGGCGTCTGCCGAGTAATGGCGGCGTAAAAGAGAAAAATCCTCATGCCCCTCATGCACATACGCAATCGTCGGGCAGGCAGCTTCGATCGATTTTTTTACTTCTGAATGGTCGAACTCGGTTCTCGCATTGTTTTCTACGAGGCGCGCGACCCCACCTGCGGTATCAAACCAGTATTCCCAGGCTTTTTTTTGCGCGTCGATATAGCCCATTTTTTGCAGAAGCGTATTTGGGTAGCATTTGCCTTTGAAGGTCATAAAACCGTGATCAGACACAAGCAGAATAGAAGTATCCTGCCGTTTCTGTGTCAATTTGAGCATCGATTCAATCTGCTTGCCCAGCGCGGCAAGGTGTTCAATCGCCGCCGGCGTATACGCGCCCTTTGCGTGCTCGAGTGAGTCAAGGCCGGGTTGGTAAAAATACATCAGATCGGGTTTTCGGGTCTGCCAGAGATAGACGGCAGCCTTAAAACGTTCGTCGTCGGTGGAATATTCGGTGAGAGCAACGCCTGTTTTTCTTTCAATTTCGCGGTGAAGCCCAGGCGTACTCAAGACGCGCATCAACTTCACCTCTTCAGGTCCCTTCGCGCGGTCAAATTGCGGAATATGGTAGCGTATTCTACCTGCTTCTGTCATCGTCACCGGCCACATAAGATTAGCGACGATTTTATTGTTTTTCCGCGCGATGTCCCAGATGGTCGGGCCCGCAATATCCTGAAGGTACCATGTCCAGCCACCCTTGGAGAGATTAAAAGGATCAACCGGATGATTTGATCTCAGCCGATGCACGGCTGAGGGCTTACCTGTCACCATCGACGTGTGCGCGGGGTATGTGACCGCAGGATACGTCGTTTCGACCCTGTCGAACACCTGCGCGCGTTTCAGCAGCCGCTGCCAAACAGGTATTTTTACAAATTCAGGGTGCCTCAGATAGCCCGCAGCGAAGCCATCAATCGACCAGACAATCAGGCGACGGGGTTTGGCCGTTTTTCGCGCCCCCACAGGCAACGTAGCTACCGCCAGAGCGACGGCAAGCAATCTCTTTGTATGCGCAACTCTCACGGGCCGTGGTCATGCCGAGATGTCGGACAGACGGTTAATCTTTGATTACGAATCATCAGACCATGAATCATCGTCGTGGTCGCGAACGCGGTGATCATGCGCATCGGTGTCATCATTACGAATTGCCGCTTTGAACTCATCGTAGAGGCGCTTGGCTTCACGTGCATCTGCGGTCTTGCGTATTCGTTTCGCATAATCGCGGGCGAGAGACGCATGTTCATCGTCTCCTGCGTTTTCAAACCGGTCGGCGTAACGCTCCACTTCGTCGGCAAGTTCTGTGGGGTCTTGCGATCCCCTGAAAAAATCAACAATGCTTGAGAAAAAACCCATTAGCCATCCTCCTTTCGGGCAGCGAAGTAGCGTATTGCCCAATCGCGCATTTCACCCTTGCGTCTGCTACTGAACCACTGACCGAGCCGACCCTGTAAACCGTGATTTCGGGTGCGCCACCGCCACAGACCGTTGGTATCCCGCTCAATATCGCGCTCAGGATCAAAATCAAACGCAGCCAGTTCGCGATTACGATCGACATAGCGCCGATTCTCCGTTTCGCCGTGCCAAAGGTGCAAGAGCCTGCCCGGCACAACGCCAATACGACCTCGAACGTGCGGGTAGACTTTGCGCGCCCATTTCTGAAAATGCGAAATATGCCGCACATTATTGCCCAAAATACGGTAGATGCACGGCGACGAAAAATCACCGGCAAACGCATGGGCCATGACGTGATCACCTGACCCTGCGATCATGGCGTCATAGAGACCGAAATTCTCAATGATCTCGCGCCTTGCCGCCCACGCAAAACCGGTGTGACCATGCGCGGCGAAATCGCCTTTCAGCATCAGCTGCGGCGATCGCGAATAGATCTCTGCGAACGTATCGAAATGTTCTGACGCCTTGACGTAACGTTTTGCGCCCCGGGGTAACCGAACAGCCTGGCTGAAGGGTTGCACGACCGCGAAATTCTTCAGCAGTTTTGCGGTCTGCCGGTACCAGTCCGTATTCTCGAATACCACATCGGCATCGCACCAGACGACACCCGTAAATTTTTTGTCGAGCCTTCGCACCAGTAAATTCAGCAGCGATTCTTTTTGCCAGAGCACCGCCTCGCATTCGACAGTTGTAACATTCGCGTGGCGCGACAGCGAAGATTTTTGTCCGGGAAAAAGCGCTTCTATCACAAAGAGCGGTATCTTTTGTTTGTGCAGACGGTTGGCGAATTTTTCAAAATTGGCATACCTCGACTGAACGCCCAGGGCATTGAAGTAGCACGTGACAACGGCAGTTTTCACCGGTCTTTGCGCAGAGAAAAGTAGAGACTGACCGCAAAGAAGACCGTAACGAATGACACCGACAGGCACATGACAATCCAGCCGCCGGTAGTCATCTGAGCCCCCTTGCCTTGTCGGTCTGCCACTTCTTGACCGCAAGGTGAGTCAGCACAAGAAAGAGCATAATCGCACCCAGCAAGAAAAGCACTGTAATCTGCGTTACCGTATTTTCCTGAATTTTTTTCCATTGCACGGGTAAATTCTGCCAGCACCACATAACGAAAATCAGCCCGAGAAACGCTGGGCAGACATATTTGATGACAAAAGGCAACGCTCTCGGTATGCGCATACGCGAACCTTCGGCTGCCTCTTTGAGCACATTTTCGACGCCGAAAAGCCATCCTGCGACAACCACCTGAAAAAGTGCGAGTACAAAAATGAAAAACGTACCCGCCCAGAAATCCATCGTGTCGAGCGCTTCGAGATTGCCTGAATAATAGACCACGAAGAGGGTGCCGAGCATCGTGAGCAGCAGCAGGCCCGCGGAGCTCTTTTTGCGCTTGAGGTTCAAGCCCTCTTCAAGAAATGCGATGCCGGGCTGCAGCATCGAAACCGAACTCGTGATCGCCGCAATAAACAGCAAAAAGAACCACAAGAACCCGAACACCTGGCCCAGCGGCATGTGCCCGAAAACCGCGGGTAAAGAAACGAAACCAAGGCCAAATGTGCTGCCGACGCCCTGCACTCCGAGAAAAACAAATGCTGCCGGCACGGTTATGAGCCCCCCGAGAGCGACCTCGGCAAATTCGTTGCCGGCTGCTGCAGTTGTAGCAGAAAGCATGATGTCGTCTTTCTTACTCAGGTAGCTCGCATAGTTGATAATCACACCGAAGCCAACGGAAAGCGAGAAAAAAATCTGTCCTGCGGCATCCATCCACAACTGCGCATTCAAGAGCGAAGCGCCGAGGCTCACGTTCTGCGGCGGGTTCCAAAGGTGGCCGAGGCCGTTAATCACGCTGCGTTCGGGCAGATCGGGGTTAGGAGTTCCAAGCGTCATGACTCTGACCAGCACGATGAGACCAGTCACGAGCAGAATCGGCATTCCGTAGCGACTGATGCGCTCTATACCAGCGATGCCCCGGTACACAAAGAGAAAGTTCACCACATAACAGGCAAAGAGAGAGATCAGCATCGGCGAGAGGCCGCCGAACAATGCGCCATTGCCGGCGCTGCCGGTAAATGCCGCAAAAAAGTTTCGGTACCCGGCGATGTCAGTGCCCAGATTCAGCGCCCCGGTTAGATATCCCCACGCATAATAGAGACACCAGGCTTCAATCACGACATAGTACATGTAGATGCCAACCGGGACGATGAGACCCAACACCCCGAGGTAGGGCGAAATGCGCCGCGGCCACAGCACGCTGAATATTCCAGGTGCGCTGTGATAGCCCCGCGTGCCACCGTAGCGCGCTATCGACCATTCGATATAGGCAATCGGAAGCCCCAGTAACACTAACGCTGTAAAATACGGGATCATGAACGTGCCGCCGCCGTACTTTGCTGCGAGTCCTGGAAAACGCAGAAAATTTCCCAGGCCAACGGCTGACCCAGTTACGGCCAGAATGATGCCGAGACGGCTTCCCCACGCGTTTGCTCCAGACATCAACGGAAGAAATTAGACGGGAATGCGCGGGTCAAGCTAAACTCCTTTACGCGTATGAAATGAATTGGGTTGATGCTAAACCGATGCAGCGTTTTTCCGTTTTGTGGGAGGCTTACCTCAATTCTGGCAGTCGTCATTTCAAGACGGCAACCGAACTCAAACATAACCGCGTACTCAATTTGCTGTTCTCGCTTACCTTTCTGGCTAACGCCTACCTTGTCGTGGCAGAACTTGTGGTGCTGGCCATCTTGCTGCACCGTGATTTCGACCGGTATATCAGCTATTTCTGGCCCTTTGCAATAATCAATCTCGCATTTTCTCTTCTTATACCTGTAATTATTGTGCTCAAGAACCGTTACGGCACATTCAGCGTCACTTACCTCAGTACTTTCATCTACACGCTCTATTGCCTTATATTGAGTGTGTTTCTAGGGGAGCGCATCGGTATTCACCTGATCTTACTTGTGGTAATGCCTATTGTGTTTATCATGTATGATTTTGGCCGCTGGAAAGAAATCAGCATTCACACGCTGATCATGACCTCTGGCCTTGCAGGTTCTTTGGTCGCTTACCGATTGTTTCCTCCTATATTTCCGTTACCAGAAGATATTACCACCATCGGCGGGTACCTGTGCTGGGTAGCGGCGCTTAGTCTGTTGTCTATCTATTCCACGTATAACTGGCGTCAGGTTCACCTGACCGAACGACAGTTGGCAGAAGAAAAATCGCATACCGAAAATCTTCTGCGCGAAACGATACCCCGGCTTGAAATTGCAGAGGCCAAATACCGCCACCTCGTAGACGATTCGAGCGACATGATTTTTCAGATGAACGAGTCAGGCGAAATTCTGAGCATGAACAAGACGGCCCTGACCCTGCTGGGTTTTAATCCAGAAGAGATGATAGGCAAACCGCTTTACGATTTTGTACCCGATGGGCTCGAGGGTGATATTGAGCTAAACCGAAATATTGTACGCGAACACGTGCGCCAGTTTCTTGAAGAAAACACACTGGTAAGTTTTCGCACCACGCTGCGCAAAAAACACATGTACGAACCTGTCGATGTGCATGTCACCCTTCAAAAGAACCTGATCCACTGGCAGGTTGAGATCGTCGGCAAGGCATCGCGCATTCAAGAAGACGTATCGCAACGTTTTCTGGAAAAAGAAAAAGGCCAATACGTCATTACCAACAACGTGACGCATGCTGAAATTCTGAGTCAGAAAATATGCGAGAGACTCAGCCGGTATTTTACGCTGCCGGTCGTGAATACGATACGAATCTGCTTTCGGGAGATTCTGATTAACGCAATTGAACATGGAAATCTGGGCATCACTTTTGATGAAAAGACAGAGGCAATCGACAGCGGCGACTATATGGAGTTTCTGGTTTCGCGCCAAAAAGACCCAAAATTCGCCGGGCGCCGCGTTCGCGTAGATTATCTTATAAACGACAAGGTACTGATGTTCAGAATCACCGACGAAGGCTCTGGTTTCGATCACCATTCGTTTATCAACCGCGCTGAAAATGACGAATATATGGCGATGCTCGAGCACGGGCGGGGCATTATCATGACCCGAAACGTCTTCGATTCGGTCGTGTATAACGAACAGGGTAATCAGGTTATTCTGACCAAACGTATACCCCGATGAAACATAAAGTGCACGAAACGCCCGATGCAATTCTGATCGGCGCCGGTATCATGAGCGCGACGATTGCGATGATGCTTAAAGAACTGGAACCGGATATCTCGATCACAATCTACGAAAGGCTCGGCGACGCAGCGCGAGAAAGTTCTGACGTCTGGAATAACGCGGGCACGGGACATTCGGCGTTTTGCGAGCTGAATTATACACCCCAGCGCAGTCGCGGAAAAATCGACACGACGAAAGCAACGCGTATCGCCGCCGAATTTGAAGTGTCACGGCAGTTCTGGGCTCACCTCGTTGAAAAAGGATACCTTAAAAATCCTGAAGATTTCGTACGTCAGGTGCCACACCTCAGCTTTGTTTCGGGTAAAGACAATGTTGCGTTTCTGAAAAAGCGATATATCGCTCTCACCGAATCGGCTTTGTTCAAAGGCATGAAGCTGACGACCCACCCGCGCGACCTGGCTGCGTGGGCGCCGATTATCATGCGGGGACGGGACGCCTCAATACCTATCGCGGCGACGCGCATGGAATGTGGCACCGACCTGAACTATGGAGAGCTCACTCGGGCGATGTTCGGCTGGCTCGGAAATCAGCCAGGTATTTCGATCTTCTATAACCATGAAGTGCGTGATATCGGGCGAGACGACAACGGCCAATGGAATCTCACGGTAGTCGATACGAAAAAGAAGAAAAAATTCGCAATAGATTCCAATTTTGTGTTCATCGGAGCCGGCGGCGGCGCGCTGCCGCTGCTCGAGAAGTCAGACATCGAAGAAGCTAAAGGTTACGGCGGTTTTCCCGTAAGCGGGCAATGGCTGCGCTGCACGAACCGCGAGGTCATCGAAAATCACAATGCGAAAGTTTATGGTAAGGCAGCGGTGGGTACGCCGCCGATGTCAGTGCCGCACCTCGACACACGCTTCATCGACGGCAAAAAAGAGCTGCTGTTCGGGCCTTATGCAGGCTTCTCGACTAAATTCTTGAAGAAGGGCTCATACCTTGACCTGATGAAATCGCTCGAATTCACGAATATTATTCCCATGATTTCAGCGGGGCTGCACAATCTTTCGCTGACTAAATACCTCATAGAACAGGCCACGCAATCGCACGAACAGCGTATGCAGGCTCTGCGGGAGTTCATGCCCGAAGCCCGTTCAGAAGACTGGAAACTTATGGTCGCCGGGCAACGCGTACAGGTGATTCGCGCCGACGAAGAAGAAGGTGGAGTTCTCGAATTCGGCACCGAGATCATCGCAGCGGCCGATGGCTCGCTTGTGGCGCTGCTGGGCGCCTCGCCGGGGGCTTCGACCTCGGCGGCCATCGCGCTCGACGTCTTGCAGAAGTGTTTCGAGAGCAAGATGGAAACAACCGCGTGGCAGAAGCGCCTCAAAAAGATGATTCCCGCAAGCGAAGCGGCGCTTCAGAAGAGCGCAGCGCTCGTGCAGCGCACGCGCAAACGTACGGCGAAGATTCTGAAGTTGAAATAGAGACTTTAAGGGAAAGCCACTTGCCGCTGAGGCGATGAGTGCGTCAGATTGCCATACTGATCGTAACCCCAGACAGCCCAGTAATAAGTATTGGTCCCCGGATTTGTATTGCCGGCAAAATCTTTACTCGTTTGATCATAAAGATGCAAACTCGCCCGTGTCTGCGAGCCCCTGACGAAATCAGACAACCCGTCGCGACTTCCTGCGACAAATGCAGCAGGGTTTGTGATGGTTTTTCCTGAGGTCGTAATCTGCGCATTGAAGAGGCCAAAGACGACGTACTTTACTTCGCTCGGTACGCTATAGGTCATTGGTGAGGTTCCTAGATTATTTCCGTTGAGCGGTAGCGTCAGCGATATCTCTTTTGTGCCCTCAAAAATCGGTGTTTTGGGCTGCTCTTCAGTCTGAACACAGCCCTGGGACAGCAGGGCGCCGGTGAAAATGAGTGCTATGGTTTTGTTCATGGTATATATCCCCCTTTTCTAAAAATTCAACCTCGCGCCGCCGCCCACAGAAATATTCGTAAGGTTCAGATCGCTGGTCGTCGACGTCGGTTCACCCAGAATTCCCTGGGTGACGTACGTCGAGCGCTGCACAGATTTTGTGAAGGCGTTATAGCGCGCTTCGAGAAACAGGCTGACGCGCAATTTGGGCATGATCTCAACGCCGGCCTTGACACCCAACTGGAGCAAGTCGAATGAGACGAGGCGCTCCTGAGTATCGTCGCTGCCTTTCAGGCGGTAGTCGGTTACGCGTGTGTAACCGCCGAAGACGCCCACATAAGGTGAAACGTATTGCGCAGCCTTGAACGGCTCAACGGCGATGCCGAGCAGGTACGAATTCACTGCGTACTCGCGGTTTTGTGAGAGCGTCCCGAACGGCGTCGCGTATGTGTATGTGTGGTTCCAGCTGTTGTTGAGGCTATAGGTTAAGTCAGCAGTGAAACGACCGAAGGTAATGCCTAACTGGCCTGAGAAAACATTTCCCTGTTGCAGTGTGTTTACAACGGGAAAGGCGCGCTGGTAGCCGAAGCCGACGAACACCTGAACGCTCTCGCGCGCGGGTGCAAGTGTTTCATCGAATCGCTGCGTTATGCCTGCCTTCACGGCGACGTTATTCTCTGCTTCCTGATATCCGCTCTTGCGCAAGAACACTGTGTGCTGCCCGGCTGATAGTCTGTATTCGACGAGCGGCGTCTTGCCCACGACGATACCATCGATAAGAACATCCGCGCCATCGGGCACGCTCGACACGGTCAGAATTCCCATTTTGCCCCCTGCAATGGCTGCTGCCATCGCGAGCGACGCCTGCCCGCTCTGTTCGAGAATGTCTGAAAGCGGCGCCGTCACGCTGCGGCCTTCGAGTACGACACCCGTGGCAACGTCGACCGCCTTGAGGGTAACCGTGATTTTCTCCGGGTTGCCTGAGAAGCTGCCCATGAGCAGCGCATCAGCGCGGGCAAGCTTGCCTGCGCGCGCCACTTCGCCAGCATTCACCACCCCGCTCTGCTCTAACTCAATTTCTTTCAGCAAGTTGCTCAGACCACTGCGTTCAACGACCCGTATTTCACGCGAAGCACTCAGCGAACCGCTGATCGACTCAGGCAGAGCAGTCTTGAGATAGTTTAGGCCAGGTTGCCCTGAAACGTTCGCAAAATTCACCACGGCTACCGTCTTCTTCGGCGCCTCTGCCGGCAATGAAACCGGCACAACGAGGGCAAACGCCAAGGCTGCGGCACAGGTACGGAACATGGGTAATCCCCCTGCGCGGTGTTTTATCGTAAAGCCTTTTCGGGCGCGATTAACTTTTGTGCCCAGTGCCGCGCCTCACGCGCTGCCTGCAACATCGCGCTGTAAAACGTATGCGCATGCACCTCATCGCCCTGCTCTGTGATCTTGAGAATCAGAGCCTGTTGCCCGAGGGCGACAATATTCTTCGCCGCCGAAAGTGACTTGAACCGGGCGTCGTTCGCGTCGAGTTTCTGAATCGCCGCGGCGCTCAGCTGCGACGCTGCCGTCAGCCGGGTATTTTCACGCATCAGTTCGATAATTTCGTCCATCGCCCTGACAAGCCCTGAGATACTTTTCGCTGCCTGCCGATTTTTGTCTGTCGGTACGTTTTGCACGCCTGTTGCGCCTGCACCCTCGAGCGCAGCGGATAAATCAAGATGCTCAAAACCGGCAATGTGCGCTCCGTCATGCGTCGCATTCATGAGCCTCAGCCCCGGGTCGCGTTCAGACGCACGCGATGAAAACCATTCGAGAAATATTTTTAGCTTTGCATTGGTCGGCACCTGGCTCTGCCTGATGCCCTTTACCCAAAGCACGGGCAATGCGCGCATCTGCCGTAAATTATGCTGCTCCATTCCCGAGAGCCTGTGCGAACGCGCATAGACCTGCGCTTCGAGAACAGCTCCCTTACAATGCGCCTGTCGGTTGGGAAACGAAAGATCTTGCCCTATCAGAATGAGCCGCCCCGGTGCCGCATCTTTGGGCCTTCGCGCGAGCCACCTGCGCGCAACGTCAAAAGCGTTAGTCGAAACTGACCCACCGTGCGCGACATCACCGCGATCACGTGCGCGCAAAACAGCATCGCTCAGAAAAACATTATTCCAGAAACTAAATTTTGCGCCCTGCATGGCGAGCGCGCGCGGAATTGCAGGGCAAACGACCGGGTCCATAACCCAATGCGGCTTTGCGGCAGCTGAAGTTTCCGTGAAATGATGGTTCACCCATTGCGGGTCGGCGGCGAAGGCATAATCAGGATAGATGCCCGCTTTTGCCAGCGGTACGACTGCGGTATCTGCAGCCATCAGAACAAAATGGTCGCGGTGTTGCCTAAGCGACGCAAAAGAATCTGCGAGCGATGGCCCGGCACCGGCGAGAACTATGGCTTTCGGCGGCTCGACTTCGAGCAAGTCGTTTAGCGTAGAAGCATAGGGCATCATCCGCTGGTTGAGAAAGATGTTCTTATTCCACAAGCGCTGAAATTTGATGATCGTCGCCTGGTTGACGCTCCGTTTTTCAAAAAGTTGCACGACGCGTTCGTACGCACGCGTGTACAGCGGCTGGTCTGCCGAGCGGGCCGCTGCATGCAGATAGATCAGAGTCTGCTTCAGGTTCTTGCCCTGCAACCACGGCAGCACCTCTTCGAGCGCATCAGCCTCATTCAATTGATGCGCGAACAGCGTAACACGCGCATGACACTTTTTGAATTCGCCCGCCAGCAGAAACGCTGCAAGGCAAAACGGGTGCGGTTCAAGCACCAGAACATCTTTAATGGAATCGGGAAGATTCGCCAGCAAAAAGCCCGCGCCAGTCGAGACGCAGACGAGTGCTTTGGCTCCGGTAAGACCGGCAGCGGCGCGCGCAGCTTCTCGCTGCGGGTCGCGATCTGAATGCAGCAATTTTCCGTTGAGGTACCACCGCCCTTGATCCAGTCCATCAGCGAGTGCCTTCGACTCGCCGACGTTGAGCCCCGTTAATAGAGAATGCAGATCGAAATTGCCGAGCAAGGTGTGTCGGGTTTTGAAATCCTCAATGCGCTCTGCCAAAAGCGCCGTGATGCCCGTCATATCACGAATACGCGAGCTCTGCGACAAAGCGCAGGTCGCGTTCAAAGATTGCCGCGTTGGTGACGTTCACGAGTGCAGGTTTTGCACAGAAAGCTATGCCTAAGCCGCTCTGTAATACCATGTCGATATCGTTCGCGCCATCACCCACGGCTACAGTGTGTTCGACGCCTATGCCGTGACGCTGCATGAGCATCGCGAGTAATTCTGCCTTGCGCTGTCTGTTCACGATAGAACCCAGCGTCTTGCCTGTCAGGCGGCCGTCAACAATTTCCAGTTCGTTTGCAAAGTCACCCGTCATGTTGAGCTCACGGCGAAAGGCAGACGTGAAGAAGCTAAAACCGCCCGACAACAGGTAAGTAGACGCGTTGTGTTTCTGCAAGTCTGCGATCAGCGCAGCCGCACCCTGAGTCAGCGACAGGCGGCTGCGCTTGATTTCTGGTAGCACGGTATCAGCGACCCCCCTTAGCAGCAGCACACGCTCGGCAAGGGCCTGATTAAAATCGAGTTCTCCCCGCATCGCCCGTTCGGTAATTTCTGAAACTTCTTGCTTAAAGCCGGCGTATGCCGCGATTTCATCAATCACCTCCTGGTTAATAAAAGTTGAATCCGTGTCGAAAACGACCAACTTTGGTTCGGCTTTTGAAACAGGGCGCAGAGCATAAGCGGCCAGCGTACCTGCAAATGGCAGAATCGCCTGCCTGATACCAGTTTCTACGGTCTGGCTCACATTGGCGATTGGTAGGGTGACCTTGTGGAAGCCCGTATCGCCGACCGTACAGAGGGTACCTGAAAGCGCTTCTTGTTTGGGGTTCCAGTTGACGGTGACAGCGTCGCCTACGGCCTGAAGAATCTGAAATAGATTGTCACGGGCGATAATGACAAGCCGTCGCTGCTGCATGGAAAGATCAGAATCGCCGGTCGCCGATACCGAACACGAATTCAAAACCACTCTGGTTAGGGTGGTCTTTAAACCACCCCATATCCTGATCCCAGAGCAGACGCTTGGCGAGATAAATACGCAATGGCAGAATGGGAATCTGCAATCTGAAACCAAAACCCCAGCTATAACGAAAATAGTTCATGGCGAATGTCTGCTGCGAAAGCGCCGCAGAATTGTACGCATTGATCGTTGTCGCAGGCGTCGTCGAACTGAAAGCGTATTCTGCACTGTTCTGGTAGAGCGCGCCAGCATCGAAGAAAAGCACGAGCCAGAAGAGCGACGGTTCAACCGGAACGCGTATTTCACTGCCGAAGAGAATACGGTGTGAACCCCCGTTTCGCCACGTGCTGCCCGCCGGCGTATCGCCGTAGAGCGGATCGAACAGAGTCCATCCGCGCAAACTTTCATAGCCACCGATATAGAGGCGGTCTTGAATTTCAACGTACGGGTTCTCGGCCGGGTCTTGCGCCCCGTAAAATGGCTTCGTCGGTTGCGTGAACGTCGCCGACGCCCGCATCTCTTGTACAATGCGCCAGCGCCTGAGCACGTTCTTGCGTATCAGGTTAAAGAAAGTGTAGTCCATCAGCCACCAGAAATAATCTACCTGCGGATAGTAGCGCATGAAGTGGTCCTGCCCACCGAGAACATTACCGACAAAATCATGCGAGACTTCAAAGCGCATGCCGCGCGTGGTATTGAAGATATTATCGCGGTTGTCATAAAAAAGGCCGTTCGTAATCGTATTCTTCACCTGCCAGCCGCGCTGCACCAAAAGAAAGACGTTATCGTCAACCATACTCGAGGCGCTGTTGGCGACTGAAAGCTGCGGAGAATATCTGTGGTAGTGACCCCAGTTCACCCAGAGGCGATGCCCGATACCAATGGTGGCGCCGACCGTATCGAGGTTATACGTCGCCGATTCATCGTTCGTCGCAATATTGATTGAACCCGAAAGCACACGGCGGCGCACGTAGAAACCCGTCAGCGTGAGCGACCAAGGAGTATCGAACAGCCACGGTTCGGTCCAGGATGCTTCGAGCGCGGTACGAAGCGGGCCGAATTCGACCCTGCCTGAAATGCGCTGGCCGGTACCGTTGAGGTTATTTTCGGCGACTTCGGTAAATATGGAAAAACCGGTATTCGTGCCATAACCGCCACCCAGCGAGATCGTACCTGTGGGCTGCTCTTCAACGTCGATGACAAGATTCATCTTGCCTTCGCTCGAGCCTGGTCTTGCGTCAACATTCACCTCTTTAAAAAACTGCAGGTTATGCACGCGCTCGCGCGACCTTTGCACAAGTTCAGAGTTGAACAGTTCACCTTCGTGAATGATGAGTTCGCGCCGAATTACTTTATCGAGCGTTTTCTTGTTACCTTTAATGATAATATTTTCGATGTAACCCTTATCACCTTCGGCGATCACAAACTTCGTGTGCACGAATTTTTTGCCCTTAAGTTCAGGGCTGCTCTCAAGAATTCGGGTCATGCGCTTGAGATTGTAATAATCCCCGCCGGTTTTCTCTGATTCTTTTTGCTGAATTGAGTTGCGTTTGTCTTCTATCGCTTCTTTCGTCAGTGGTATCACTGTGCGCTCGGGCTGCACGCGCGCGTAAATATAACCCTCTTGAGAATAGAGGTAGTTCACAATACCCCGGTCGCGGCTGAACTTACCGTTATCGAGCACTGACCCTACGTCACCATTCGTGTATTCGAAGAATTCTTCGATCTTGTCCCGGCTGAAAAGCTGCTTCTTGGTGGTCGGGTTTAAGAATCTCTCGTCCCATGTGATGTCGTAACCGTTGTAATAATACTGATCGCCTTCTTTGACCTTGTAGGTGATGACGATGACCCGTTCTTCCTGGGTCTTGGGGTTTTTCCACCGGTAGTCAAAGCGCGCGTCTTCAAGCTCCACATCGAGAAAACCCTGATTCTTATAGAAATCAAGAATGGCATTCTTGTCTTTCTCAAAGGTGTCGTTTTTGAAAGTACCGTCTGCGATAAACCCATCTTCTTCGAGTTCGAGAACCGCAAGCACATCTTCGGGGTCTGCTTTTGTAACGCCGAGAAGGTTAATCTTGGCAATTTTGATATTCTCGCCCTCATCGACGACGAAAGTGATGTTGATCGTATTTTTGGCTGGATCAACTTCGCTTTTGCGTATGCGCACGCTGGCGTTGAACAGACCCTTTTCGCGGTATTTACCGAGAATGCGCTGGATAGAATCTGCCACCTTGCGGTCGGTGTATACGTCATCTTCTTTTAAAGGAATCGCCTGCTGCACGTCGGTCGCTGAAAGCTCATCGAGCCCGAGAAAGCTGATATCTTTTACACGCGGTCGCTCCTGCAGGTAGAATGTTAGAGCAACACCGTCTTGCAGGTCTTCGCCTTCGACGCGCGCGTAAGCAAATGAACCTTCGCCGAACAGCGCCTTGATATCGCCGTTCAGAAGCGGCAGCGTGAGGGTCTGCCCCTCTTTCATCTGTATGATGTCGTTGTAGATAGTATCGCGCGAAACGTTGACGTTGCCCTTGAATTCAACCTTGCGGATTTTCTTCCCGATATACCGCTCGGCCTGCGCGTGAATATAGTTGTGCGTTGCAAGTGCAAACGTGATAGCAGTGACAACTGCAGTAACAGGTATCCAGGCCCGGGAAATAAAAGAGATCTTGCGTCGCAAACGTTTTACCTTAAGCTTCTAGTCGAAACCGGTATTTAAGAGAAGGCGTCAATCGCGATGACGCAGCGCAGCATATTTTGCGCATTTTTCGGCCAAAGGCACGTTAGAAAGCCGACACAAACCCAGATATGAGGCTAATAACCTCGTCACGGTGCGTATGGTGCAGCCAGTGAGCCGCATCGGGCAGGTCGCGCGACTCAAAATTCGGGAAAGCCTGCCGCATCATGGCCACATCAGCATCGGTGACGTAAGGCGACTTCAGACCGCGAATCGACAAGGTCGGCCCCGCGAAAAGCGGGTTCGAAAACGGTGGAAATACCGTGCGCGATTTTGAATCCTCAATTGCGGCAATATTGTTCAGCCAGACAAACTGCCCCGTTTCGTCTCTACCGATGTTCATCTGCAAGAACTGCCGTACGCTGGCGTCGGGCAGAACCTTCTGCATCACTTCGTCGATGTCTTTTCGCGTCTCAAAGCCGCTGATCATGATCTTCTGCGCAGCAATTTCATATTCATGCCCGAGCGGATACGTTCGCGGTGCAATGTCGAGCACAACTAACGCCCTTGCTCCCGTGGGTTGCCGCCGCAAGAAATCCATTGCCGTGAGGGCGCCAAGCGAATGTCCAACCAGAATCGGCTGCACAATCTTGTGCTGCCCGATAAAATCTTTGAGATCATCTGAAAGTTCTGAAAGATTGTGCGTCAGCGTGTGGTGTGATCTGCCGTGGTTGCGCGCGTCGTAAGCATAGACCGAGCCGAACGGGGTGAGTGACTCCGCAATTGAAGCGAAGTTTTTAGCAGAACCGAATAGACCATGCAAAATGATGAGGATCTTCCCCTCAGCACCCGGGTAATAGTCATATTGCAGCATGCACGGATACTCCAGTGGCGGCGGACGCCACGTAATATTCTTTACAGAGTCAGTTGGCAGGCCTTCTCTGCCCCATGTCTCACGAGGTGCGCTTTTCTGCGAACAAATTCTGGATGAACTGGCAGTCGATGGGGCGCGCCCAGGAACTCGATGCTCTGATGCACGCGGGTTACAAGAAATGGCCCGCTGCGTTTTCGACCGATTACATGAAAACGAGCGAACTCGGGCCCCTTGAAAAATGGGCTGCTGAACTCAGGCAACTCGACGCGCAGACGCTGATCGTCATCGGCATCGGCGGCTCGTCGCTTGGGGGCATCGCACTCAAGTCACTTATCGATCCGCATTCTGATAAACTGATCTTCTGGGAAGGTCCGCACCCGACGAAGATGCAGAAGATTGCGCAAATTGCGGAGCAAAAGCAAACCGCGGTGCTTGTCGTATCAAAATCGGGCACGACGCTCGAAACGCGCGCAAACCTCTCGCTCTTTAGGCAGTTTTTTCCCGGTGTGCCCGAATATTTCGTCACCAGCGAACCCGCGCAGATCAAAGACCTCGGCGCCACCGCGAAGAATACCTTCTTGATACCCCCGAACCTTGGCGGTCGTTTCAGCATCGTCTCGCCCGTGGGCATGATGCCTGCGATGTTCGTAGACTACAATGTGAAGGCGTTCTTGACCGCGTTTGACGAAGCCAATGCAGAATGGGAGATTTCGATTCCCGTGGCGGAGAATGTCGCGAAACAGACGGCAATCCACTTTTATAATCTTTTTGCTGCACGCTTCACGGGCGTGGCCTTCTGGGTCTATGCCGCCGATCTGGTCGATTGGGGGCGTTGGCTCGTTCAACTTTGGGCTGAATCTCTTGGCAAGAAACCGCACATTGCCGCATTACCCATGATCGTGCAGGGCCCCGAAGACCAGCATTCATTGCTACAGTATTTCATGGAGGCCTCAAACCGTCACCTGCACTGTTTTGTGCATACACAAAGCTACGGTTCACGCGACAGTCTCATTACCTCAGAGATTCGTGGCGACTTCGCCGACAAGTCGATGAGCCAGATTCTGAATGCGCAGATGAAGAGCATCGAATCGGCGCTGTCGGCAAAAGAGCGACCGGTGGCCGAATACATGCTGAGTGACCTCAGTGAAGCTGAGATGGCCCGCTGGTTCTGCTTCTGGATGCACGTCGTATCGTACCTTGGCTACCTTTGGGAGATTAACCCATTCGATCAACCGGGAGTCGAAGCAGGCAAAATAATCTGCAAGAAGCTGCTACGCGGCGAAAATGTCGAAGAGGCGGTGCAACCGGTTTTTGACCTCAGATGACCTGGTTACTGGCCGCACTGATTGGCGGCACGACCGCGCTTTGGCTGCGTTCGCGAAAGCACCGACCGCTGAGTTTCAGCCGGTACTATTCTGATTTTAAACCCACCATTGCTAGTCACCGGGGTTTTGGTAAGATGGGGCCGGTGCCTGAAAACACTCTGGCGGCATTTGCTGCGTCCGAGCGCGTTGGGTTTCGCGCACACGAACTCGACGTGCGCATGACCCGCGACAAAAAGATCGTGTTGCTCCATGGCCCGACTCTGGAACACACAACCAACGGGCATGGACGCATCGAAGAGCATACCTACCATGAAATCGCGCAGGTCAACGCTGCGCACTATCTCTCCCGGGCGCCTAAACTACCCGCTAAATCGAAGCCGCAGCGCGAAAATGTGCCGTTACTCTCTGAAGTGCTCGCGCAGATACAGAAGACTTCTCTCGTCAACGTCGAAATCAAACGCGACCGCTGGGATCTGAACGCCAAACTCGAGCCCCTGACCTATCAGGTGGTTCAGGAATCTGCGGCGTTACCCCGTGTGTGCTTCTCAGGGTTTCACTTTTTGACACTTTTTTACCTCCGCAAAGCCCAGGTCACCTGCCCTGTCGGATTGCTCATCGAACCGGGTTTTGCCGCGCAGCTCAAGTGCTGGCTCTACCGTCACCTGCTGCTGCCCGACAACATACACCTGCACCATACAACGGCGAGCGCAGCCTATATCAGGCGCCTGAAGCGCCGCGGCTATGGGGTTGCCATCTGGACAGTGAACGACCTCAGCCGGGCACGCGAACTGCTTTCGCACGGCGCAGACATTGTCATCACCGACAATATGGAATTTGTGAACGAGTTTTCCCCTGCAACAGCAGCGGGTGGCCGCAGGCGTTCGGCAAAGAAGCCCAGGCCGCGAAGTTAATCACACCGGTTTTTTCGACTTCGTGCCCGTCAGGCAGCGGCTCAGGGCCATTAAAGTTTTTCTTTTAACAAGAGCGCCGGTGTCATGCGGCTATAGATAAAGGCAAAGATACCGAAGCTCGCGACCAACAACAGACCAAGCGCAAACTGTCCCGCGATCACGCGCTCGAAACTTGCAATCGGCAGACTCTTCTGCGAAAAAAAGTTGCTGAGAATCAGGTCGGTCGAAACGGCGGGCAAAAGCGCCAGCAGCGCAACAAATATATTCTGCATCGAATAGTAGCTCAAGATTCTGAAACGCGTAAAACCCAGCATCTCAAAGTTACCGATTTCATAACGCAATGAACGACAGAGAATCGCCTGCACCATCAGCACGCCGAAGGCGAAACCGAGAAGGAGCAATCCGAATGCATAGAGCAGCAATGAATTGCTCGTGCTCAGAAATTTTTCATAGCGAATGAATACAGCCGTTTCAATGTAGGCAATCAGATACAAGAGCCCCGCAAGTACCCACATGACGGGGGCGCGTTTGAGACCCAACCGCCAGAACTGGATCATTTTGCCCCGGGTTCGGGAACGTACACGGTCATGTCGGCAACTTTGTCCCCAGCGGTGATATCAACGACGCGTACCCCAGAGGCAGTGCGTCCCTGCAAGGCGATCTGTTTCACTTCGCTGCGCAGTACCATACCCGACAGCGTCGTCACAATGACCTCAGCGTCTTCGGTCACCGTGCGTATCGCGACCGCTTTGCCGGTCTTGTCGGTTGACTTGAAGAATGCCATGCCTTTGCCACCGCGGCCTTTTGAGGCAAATTCGTCGTACTTCACGCGCTTGCCGTACCCACTTTCGCTGACAACCAACAAGTAAGATTTATTTCCCTTGACGATGTCGAGACCCGACATATAGTCTTGCCCCTCAAGCGTCATGCCGATAATGCCCGACGCCGCGCGTCCCTGCGGGCGCATTTTACCGAGGTTTGTCCTCAGGCCTGAACCTTCGGCAGTCGCCATAAAAATATCGTCTTTATCTTCGACGATCGCGACATCGACCAGATAGTCTTTTTCGGACGCTTTGAACTGCATCGCCATCACTCCGCCTTTTTTGGCGTTTGAAATCTGCGCGAGTTCAAGTTTCTTGATGATCCCCTGACGTGTCAGCATCAACAGGTACTTCTTCTCGGTGAATTCTGTCACCGAGCGTATTACCGTGACGACTTCGTCTGCGCCGAGGCTGAGAAAGCCTTTGATATGCTTGCCGCGTGCGTCTTTGGTCGCTTCGGGCACTTCGTAGGCTTTCATATAGAAGACTTTGCCGCGCGTTGAGAAGAAGAGCAGGTAATCGAGGCTCTGGCAGAAATGCACGTGTTTCAGCGCGTCTTCTTTTTTACCGCCTGAAATAACGCCTTTGCCGCCGCGGTGCTGGCGCTTGAAGGTGTCGAGAGGCATGCGGCGAATGTAGCCACCCTCAGAAATGGTGATCACCTCGTTTTCGTTCTGTATCAGGTCTTCGGTGTCCATCTTCAGCGAATCGGCATCGACCAGTGAGACTTCTGATGCGCGCTCAGCGCCGTACTTCTGTGTAACAACGCCGAGTTCGCTCTTGATGATGCCGAGCATTTTGCTTTCAGACTTGAGTATCGCCTTGAGTTCGCCAATGAGCTTCTTGATTTCATTTAACTCTTCGAGAATCTTCTTGGATTCGAGAGAAGTCAGCTTTTGCAGGCGCATCTCGAGAATCGCATTAGACTGAATCTCAGAGAGTTTGAAGCGTTTCATCAGTGACGATCGCGCGATATCTACAGTTTCGCTCTTGCGAATAATCTTGATCACTTCGTCGATAAAGTCAAGCGCGATCTTGAGGCCTTCGAGTATGTGGGCGCGCTCTTCAGCCTTTCTCAGATCGTATTTAGTTCTGCGCTCGATCACCTCGCGGCGGTGCGCGAGATAGTGTTGCAGCATCTGCTTCAGGTTCAGTAGTTTCGGCTCTTGATTGACGAGCGCGAGAAATATGATGCCGTAATTGATCTGCAGCGCGGTATGCTGGTATAACTGGTTTAGAACAATATTTGCCTGCGCTTCTTTTCTCAGCTCAAACACAATGCGCATACCCGTGCGGTCAGATTCGTCGCGAATCTCTGAAATGCCTTCGATTTTCTTGCCGTTCACCAGATCTGCAATGCGTGCGAGCAGGTCGTTCTTGCGCACTTCGTAAGGTATTTCAGTGACGATGATCACTTCGCGGCCGCGCGAGTTCTCTTCGATATTGGCGACAGCACGAATTTTGATCGAGCCGCGCCCCGTCGTGTAAGCAGACTTGAGACCTTCTTTGCCAATAATAATGCCCCCCGTCGGAAAATCCGGCGCGGGCACCTTTTTCATGAGTTCTTTGATGCTGACGTCAGGGTTCTCGATCAGCAGCTCAAGCGCCGAGACGACTTCTTTCAGGTTATGCGGGGGAATTTTCGTCGCCATGCCCACGGCAATACCCGACGAACCATTGACGAGCAGGTTCGGCCAGGCGGCGGGCAAAACCTGGGGTTCGCGCCGTGTGCCGTCGAAGTTGTCGTTGAAGTTGACGGTCTCTTTGTCGATGTCGCGCAGCAACTCTTCTGCCATGCCGGTGAGGCGCGCTTCGGTATATCGGTAAGCCGCGGCGCGGTCACCGTCGACCGAACCAAAGTTACCCTGCCCGTCGATCAAGAGCTGGCGCAGCGAGAACGGCTGTGCCATGCGCACCATCGTATCATAAACCGCCGTATCGCCGTGCGGGTGGTAGTTACCGATAACTTCACCGACAATCTTTGCCGATTTGACGTAGGCACGATCTTGACGCCAGGCGCGTTCGTTCATCGCATGCAAAATACGGCGGTGAACGGGTTTCAAGCCGTCGCGCACATCGGGCAGAGCGCGCCCGACAATAACGCTCATCGCGTACGCGAGGTACGACTTCTTCATTTGGTCTTCGATTTCGACCGGAATAATTTCTTTCGCGACCGTGGTGGGCAGTTTTTCGTCTTGCTCGCTTTTGCCTTTGCCCTTACCTTTCGCCATGAGACATAATAGCAGTCGTTTTCATGCGGTCGAGTGAAATGTACGGGCTGATCAGGCAACTCTTCGCAAGATTCGGGTCGCCGTTGGCTCGCAGGTTTACGACATTGCGTTTTCGATGCAAGAAAACCATTATGACATCATGACCCGCATTATCGAGTACGCAGACTCAGTTTACCCAAATGTGCCCGAAGTGGCTGAACTGAGAGCCGCCTCAGGTTTGTCGGATTTCTATTTTGACCGGCTGTTTTCGCACTACGTCGGCGTGCCCCCGAAGCGTTACCTGCAGTTCTTGCGTCGCGAATACGCACTCACCGTGCTCGAGGCGAGCCACGACCTCGTCGAAGCAGCATTTCATCTCGGTCTCAGCGGAACGGGCAGATTGCATGATCTCTTTGTCACTACCGAGGCGGTGACGCCGGGTGAATGGCGCTCCGCCGGGTCAGGTCTGAGTATACGCTACGCAACGCAGGCGACTCGCTTTGGTGACGTGTTTATAGCCGAAACAGACCGCGGTATCTGCGAGCTACAATTTATCGGATTAAGTGCGGTCGCCCCCCTCGCCTCTGCGCTCAGGCAACGCTTTCCCGCTGCGCACATTCAAAGCGTCGAATCTGCCAGAGCAAACATAGCTGCCATTTTCGACGGCGAAAACCTGCGCGCCGATCTTCACCTCTATGGTACAAACTTTCAACTGAAAGTCTGGCAAGCCTTGATGCAGGTACCTGAAGCGTCCCTCGTAACGTATGCGCATCTGGCAGCCGGTGCAGGTTCTCGCTCCGGTGTGCGCGCGGCCGCTTCAGCTGTGGCGCAGAACCCGATTGCCTATCTGATTCCGTGCCACAGGGTGATCAGAAAAACGGGCGCGTTTAACCAGTACCGTTGGGGAGCGACCCGCAAGAAGATGCTGATCGCGCATGAGGCTACACGCTCCGCCGCGTCTAAAAACCCGATGCAATAGAAACGAACTGCGGGTAAACCCGCTGAACGCCGCGTACTGCCGCCGCGAGTGAGCCGGTGATCTTGTAGCGGCCCAGCAACAACGAAACAAGAGGCGCATCATCAAAATCCGCCAGGTATGCCAGCGGAGTCAGAATATTCTTTGCCGGTAATTGGGTTAAATCAAGCCCACCAGGTTCGGCAAGGCAAGCACTGTGGATGTAAAGCACACACGAAAGCTTGGGTACTTGCCACTCGCCATCACTCAGGTTCCAGACGACGGCTCCATTCTGCACTGAACCGTGGCCGCGGTACACGATGGAATCCCATTCGCGGCCTGCGAGCGCGGCTTCGACGCGGCGCGCCGTCAGCTGACCATAGATGTGCCTGAAGCGATAGCCCGGCATTCCCTTCGACCAAAAGCTTAGGTTTGCGTCGAGCCCCGGCAAAGCCGGTCCTGAAATATTAGTCATCACCAGTATATTCCTGATCTCGCGGCCCCGCCTGAATCTTCGCTCGTGCATGCGCTCTGTCTCGACGGCGAGACCCTGCGTGGCAGGCACCGATGCAATTTTGAGTACGTCTGCCATCTGATCAGATATCAGCGTCAGCCGAAATGAACCGTGAGTTTTTTTAAGGCGCTGCAAAAGCAACTGCAGTTGCGGGCCTGCTTTCGCGACAACACACGACGACAGCTGGTTATCAGTCGCGGCGTGCACGACAAATTTTTCGCCTACCGCATGCACGCGCACATCTAGTGCACTGTTTTGTGCCAAACGAGCTGCTTCCAAAAAGGGACGCAGATCGGCGTGCGCAACTGCAGATTTTGCGTGGCCGATGAATTTTGTCCGCACTTCAACGGGCACCGTATTGCGGCGCCTGATCCAGGGCGTAAGATTGTGCGCTTCACCCAGATTTTCAATGCTGATTAACGACAGAAAATCATCGCTGACAATCGCAGCGATACCGTGGCTGGGGCGCTGGCGATTGCCCGAAATGGCAACGGATTCGGTCAGTAACCAGTACTTCAGAATTTGGCTCCTTTTGAATAGGCGTCACATTTCTTGAGGGCAACGACCGCGCGGTCAAAATTCGGGGCGAGCTGCAGCGCGAGCGCAAATGATGTTCGGGCTTCTGCCAGCTGCCCTGTGTTATAGTAGACAATTCCGTCTGCGTAGGCTTTCATCGCATTCGGCGCTATGGGAATGTCTGATTCTGCCCATTTTGCCCTGTTGATGCGCCCCTCGATTCGGGCAAAAAGAGCACGCGCCTTGGCATTATCGGGGTCATCCGCAAGCAATTGCCTGAGTACCTGCAGCGCTCCCTCGGGATCGCTCTGCGAAAGCAACAGCGCTTTCTTATAAAGGGCTTCGAGGTATTCCGCCGGTTGAACAGCCTTCTTCAGCAGCTGCGTCTTCTCAGCGAGTTCCCGCTCCAACTGCGGAATGACTGGATTTTTTGGATCAATAAATTTCAGAATTTCGAAGAACCTTCGCGCCTCGTACGCATTGACATCTTTTGTGCGGTAGATGGTATCAATTAAATCACGCACAATACCGTCTTTGCGATCGGGGTTCAGTATAATCGTGCACGAAAGAATGTACTGGTTCGATACACGGTTTTTAGGGAATATCTCTGTTATGGAGCCAAAATGCTGCTGCGTTGCGACACAATCCCCATTCTTATAACTGGTCATACCCAATGACGTGAGCGATTGCACAAAATTGAAATACGGCGAATCACGTGTGATAAATTCGTCGTCTTGCCTGAGCATCGCCTCTTTAGCACGCTGCAGCAGCTGCTCGGCGTGTTTTCGGGTTTCGTCTTGTTTGAACTGCGTGGCAATCGAGATGACCACTTCAAGATCTTCAATCGCCGCAGGGTAATTCTCGAGTAACAGCTGCAGCATAGCAGACTGGTAGCGCCGCTCGAGCTCTTTCAGCCGGTCGGCGTACAGATTTTCGTCCTGCGCTTTTTTCGCTGCCAGCGCCTTCTTAATCAAAGCATCCCAGTCGGCGAGTTTTGGGTCAAGCGCCTGTCCGATGCGGTACTGTTCGACCGCCAGATTATAATCGGTCTTACGAAACGCTTCATTGCCGCTCTGCAGGTATTCGCGCGCCAGATTCTTGCGCTCGCCTGTACTCAGCTGCTGCTGCATGAAGTCAATGAGAGCCGCCCTGCGTTCGATCGCCGGTCGGTTACCGGGCTCTATCCTCAGAATCTGGTCATAGACTGAAACCGCCTGCGCGAATCGCCGTTCTTTTTCATATTTTTCAGCCTGCCTGAACAGGCCCGCAAGCTTTTGATCGCTGCCCTCTTGCTTGAGCATGCGCTCTGCCTCGGCGTAACCCATTTTCGCGTCGAGCGATTCGGGCGCTATCTTGAGCGCGCCGCTGTAGAGGTGCATCGCTTCGGCATATTTTGCAGCCTGCATCGCGGCTTCAGCCTTCTTCATTTGCTCTTCGTACCCTTTGCGCTTTGCCTCAGGTAATTTCTCAAGAATCTGTTTTGTGTTATCTGTGCGCTTCTTTTTGATCAGATCTCTGAGTTCGGGTATTCGCAGGTGCCCGGGAAAAGTTGCCTCAGCCTCGTCGAGTTCGAGATCAGCCTTTTCATATTTTTCAAAGGTTATTAATTTGACTGTGTTTTGAATGTGCAATTCGGCAATGAGCAGGTCTGCGTATGCCTTGCCGTGGTGCAGAACAGTCGGAGTCCAGGTTGAATCGAGGTCGAGCGCGGTGGCAAACATCTGTTTCGCTTCGCCGAGGCGTCGCTGGTTATAAGCGATGATACCGCGCTTCGTGAGGTTGATGACCTCATCGTATGTCTGCGCCGCGAGCGGCAGCACCATAACAAAACTGTACAGCAGCCAACGTATCACGATGCTGAAAGGAGTTCTTTGGGCAATTTAAATATGACGTCTTCGTCTTTGAGGCGCAGCTCCCTGACGTTTGCAAAACCGAATTCGTTGCGCAAACGTTCGGTCACCTGCTGTACGAGAACTTCGGGAGCTGACGCGCCGGCCGTCAGGCCGACGGCTTGAACACCACCAAAATGTTCGCTCGTGATATCAGCTGCGCTGTCGATCAGGTATGCGCGGGAGCCTTCGGATTCGGCGAGTTCTTTAAGCCGGTTTGAATTGCTCGAATTGCGCGACCCGATCACGAACATAACATCGACTTGCGGGGCGATCGCTGAAACCGCTTCCTGGCGGTTCGTGGTGGCATAACAGATATCGCTCGAACTGGGTCCTTCTATCTGGGGAAAACGTTCGCGCAAGCGCCCTATTATGCCGCGCGTATCGCGCACCGAGAGCGTCGTCTGCGTCAGGTAGGCCAGCTTGTCGTCTGCAGAATATCGCAGCGTTTCGATGTCGGCCAGCGTTTCGACGATCGTGATTTGGTCAGGTGCTTCGCCATACGTTCCGCGTGCTTCGATATGGTCTTTATGCCCGATCAGGACAATCTTGTACCCTTCGCGCGCGTAACGACGCGCTTCAATATGAACTTTAGTCACCAGCGGGCAGGTGGCATCCAGAATTTTAAGATTCTTTTCTTTCGCAGTGGCGACGACAGCCGGTGAAACACCGTGCGCGCTGAAGATCACCGTCTGCGACGGTGGAATCTCTTCGATTGAATCGACGAACACGACCCCTTTCTCACGCAGTCCCTCAACCACATGCTTGTTGTGCACAATTTCGTGGTGCACATACAGGGGTGCCCCGTAGACCTCGAGCGCCTTTTCGACTATCGAGATTGCCCTGTCGACTCCGGCGCAGAAACCGCGGGGTGCAGCGACAATAATCTCTTTCATCGTTTATACTCCCTGTTGTCGCTGCAGCGTCAAACCTAACTGAAAATCGGGCCGTACCCTCTTTAGTCTGATGCCGCGGCGCCACTGCGGCATTGGGTATCCATCGTGAAACGTAGTTGCTCTGCCCGCTGCGCTGCGCCCACCAGTTGTTCAAGCGCGGCAAAGAGCCTCTTGTCGCATTCGCGCTGCTCACCATCGCGGGGCCGCGTCGTTAACTGTACAAGCGCATACGTCACCGATCTTACCGGCCCGTTTGCGTGTTGATTTTTTCGTGCAGCGACGAGCAGATGAGTCAGACGATATTTGTCAGGCGGTTGTATCTTTCGTGAGGGTTCGGCCTGCATATTGAACCCCTGCCCCTGTGCCACGAAGAATTGCATCAGCAAGCGCCGCCGGCGCGCAGCCCCCCAACCATCAAAATCTGGCTGAAATTCAGGCCGAACAAAGCCCTGCCTCAGATCGCCTAGTGCAACATGATCAGTTTGCCTGCAAGAGCACCAAGCCAAAAGCAGCAGAGGCAGCCAAACCCGCAGGCACACAATTCAGTAGTCTTTTCGCTTGCGCCCGTTGTTGATCTTGCTCAGTAGCATCACGCTGGTTACGCCGCCGAACAGCGCCGCAATGATGTTGACGTTGCTGATACCCAGGCCCGCCTGAAGTGCGTCAATGACCAGATTGAGCGGCTTTTGCAGCAAGAACGCTCCCAGAATCGCACCGATCAGCGCAATAACTGCGGCTCCCATGAAGCCACCAAAAAGATCAAGTCTGCGAAAATAGAAGAAGAACCAGCTTATTCCCGCGCCAAGCCCAAGGTAGACAAGAAAATCGATAAGATACTTAGCTATATCTGCCATATATATTCCTTATCGGAAGTTTCGGGAGTTGAGTCATACGATAGAGCACTATTTTGTTCCTGTGCGGGCTCGGGGTATATTTTTTTTGGCCCTGCCGCCCTGTTCGGCGAATAGCCCTTTTTCCGTCGCGGCAACACCCAGCGTCGCTGCATCAAAATGGGTGACGCGCTTCACCGCCTTTTTCGCGGCCTTTTTTGCGACAGAAGCCAGCTGCGTGAGCTGCAGAAAATCCGCCACGTGATCTTTGGTAATGCCATTAATGACAGCCGTCGAAATCGTCAAAAGCGGAAAAAAACGAAATTGGCCCTGTCGGTCGCTGCCGCGGTAGTGACCGTTCTTCAATTCTGATGCGGTAAAAAAACGACGGCATGCAGATTCAAACTGCTTCTGTAACTTGTGCGTCGCCGTCCGTACCTGCGCTTTGCCACCAAGCAGAAAAAAATCGTCTCCGCCGAGGTGGCCTATAAAGAGGTCTTCGCGCGTCGCCTCGGCGCGCAACTCGTACAGAATCTGTGCGATCGCCTGAATCGCCTCGTCGCCCAATTTCACGCCTTTCTCATCGTTGAAAGGCTTGAAATTATCGAGATCGGTATAAGCGACCGAAAACGGCCGCTTTTTGGCGAGGCGCAAATAGAACTCCGTTTCAATTGAAGCATTGCCAGGTAGGCCCGACAACGCCTGCGCATTCAGCTTCTTGCGCGTCTGAAAAAGCAGATTCTCAATCTTCGCGACCAGAAACCGCGGAATCACAGGCTTCAGCACATAGTCGTCGATACCGCTCTTGAATGCCTCTTCTATCACAGCCATATCATCTTCGCCCGAAAGCAACAAAATTGGCAACAGATTCGTATCGGGATTCTGGCGCACCAGTTTCGTGGCCTTGATGCCGTTCAGAGTCGGATGGTTCAGGTTGTAATCGACGATCAGCAGTGTCGGCTGAAATTCGCGGATAATCTCCGCGAGACGTTCTGGGTATGAGGTAAAACGTGATAGTCCCAGGGGCGCAAGTATCTCTGACAATCCTTTCGCAAAGACTGCGTCATCCTCGAGAATCAGAATGCGTTCTTCTGAGGCCATGGTATACCTTCGGAATTCAGCAAGCTATACTTGTCCCAAAACTTGCCTATCGCCTGGGTTATTGCTCAGAAAGTGGCCCCACCGCAGCAAGCCCAAAAACACCCGGGCCGACTGATCAGGCGATTTTCAAACGGCCCGGAAAGGCGGGCTGATTTATCACTTTTCACACCGACCCGGTTTCCGGCATTGCAGTCGGGTTTAACCATGGCACAGACCTTTAAGCTCGTCCAGAATTTTCCCGCTTCGGTAGACAAGGTACTCGCCGCCCGTGAGCGACGCTTTGAAGACGTTTCGAAACAAGAAGCGCTCAAAAAACAAGAAATACTCGACCGTAAGCACGAAGGCAGTGTGATTACAACCAAACGGGCCTTTTCCTTTTCAGATAAAATTCCCGAGGCTGTGCGTGCGATGGTTCCCACTGGGTTTTTGAACATGACCGAAACCGCGCGCTTTGACACCGAATCGAAGATCAACCGGTTTGAAGTGATGCAAGAACAGAACCCCGACCGGCTGCGCATCTCGGGCGTCACAAAATACATCGGCGAATCAGAAGCCAGCTCGCGGCGAGAATACGAGATCACGGTGAAAGTCAACCTGGCGCTCATCGGGGGCCTGCTTGAATCACAGATTGCCAGCTCATTTCGCAAAGGCATAGAGAAGGATTTCGAAGTTATCAAAGAGCTGCTTCAGTAAGCAGGGCTGCCATGAAAGAAACGACAGTTCCCCACCCGCCGCTGGGAATCATTACAAACCCGTACGCAGGTAAAAACGCGGCCTCTTCGCACCGGAGCAAAGAGTTACAACGCACCATAGGCAAACACGGCCTCGTGAAAGAGAGCCGCAACATCGATCAGCTCAAATCAATCTTATCAGAATTTGCGGCGCATAAGGTACCCTATATTGTCTGCGATGGCGGCGACGGCACCATACACTGGGTAATCAACACGTACCTTGAAATTCTCGACAAGACCAAGCGAGAAGCGATCGAGCAGCACATGCCAATTTTTGTGCCCACTAATGGCGGCACGATCGACTTTCTGGCGAAAAAAGTCGGAGCGCACGGCGGCACTTTCAAGATTCTGAAAAAAATCCGCAAGATCTTGGATCATGGGCAGCTGCCCGACCCGATGCCGCTAAGAACTTTTATTATCGAGGGCAAATACACGAAAGAACACCTCGGCAAATCATACCGAAAACTCGCCTTCTCAGGTGCGCTTGCAGGCATTGCGCAGAAGTTCTTTAATAAATACTACGAGAGCCACAAACCTTCGCTGCAGACGGTCATCGAGGTGATCACGAAAACCTTTACCTCGACCGCGTTTAAGGGATCATGGGTCGAAGGCTATATGCCGAAAGACGTCATCAACTATTCGAACGATGTCTTCGATGCAGTCGCTGTCGACGTCAAGGTCGATGGCAAGCCGGTACCATTCAAACGCATCAACACGCTGAACGTCGGCTCGATCGCGATCGAAATCAAGAACCTCATCAAACTCTTCGCGCAGGCTGACCGGGACAAAAAGCTGCATATGCATGTAGGTTACCTGCAGCCACACGAGGTTTTTGCCAACCTGCCGAATCTTTTTGCGGGCAACGATTACATCGGCAAAGAACTGGTGCAAACGACTTCTGAAACGATCGACATTGTTTCGCGCGAAGCCGAAGGTCTAAATCCCTGCCTCGACGGCGAGCTTTTTACCGGCATGCAGACGATGCACGTGAGCGTCGGCCCGCACATTCGCTTCTTGGGTATTCGCGGCGAGTGAACGCGGCAGAGATCAAAGGTTCAGATTTCGGCGATTTCGTTTTCGGCGCGGCAACATCCGCGTACCAGATTGAAGGAGCACACGACGCCGACGGAAAAACAAATTCGATCTGGGACACGTTTACCAAACGCCGCAGAAAAATAAAAAACCGCGAAAACGGAAATACCGCCTGCGACCATTACCACCGCGTCGACGAAGACGTGGCGATCATGCAGAAACTGCAGCTGCAGGCTTACCGGTTCTCCATATCGTGGCCACGCATTCAACCATCAGCGGGCGGTGCAGAAAACATCCGCGGCAGCGATTTTTACAACCGGCTTACCGACAAACTGCTGGCGGCTGGCATCAGACCTTTTGTGACGCTCTACCACTGGGACCTGCCGCAATACCTTGAAAATTCGGGGGGATGGAGAAACCGGGACACGATTCGCCGCTTTGAAGACTTCGCTGAGATCGTAAGCCGCCGCCTCGGTGACCGGGTGAAAGATTTCATCATCTTTAACGAGCCCATGATCTTTTTGTCGCTCGGCAACCTGCTGGGTCTGCACGCTCCCGGCAGAAGATCCCTCAAGGGTTTTTTCGCCGCCAGCCACCATGTGCTGCTGGCGCAGGCGGCCGCGGCGCGCGTCGTCAGGGCAACCTGCCCGCAGGCTGAAATCGGTACAACGATTTCGGCCACGGCGGCGTATGCGGCAAGCGACAGGCCACGCGACATACTAGCGGCTTCCCGGTTCGATACCCTCTTTAATACCTTCTACCTGGAGCCGGTTCTCGGGCGGGGATACCCGACGCAGCACTTTCCGGCGCTTCGCAAGATTGAGAAACACATTCGATCGGGCGACATGGAAAGCCTGCAATTTGATTTCGACTTCTGGGGGCTCAACACCTACACGCGCAAACGCGTAAAATACAGCCGCATGGTTCCGTACGTGCACTGGCGCGAGCTGAAGAACGACCCTGCGGTCAGCGAAACAGCCATGCGCTGGGAAATCTTTCCTCAAGGCATCTATGACCTGCTCAAGAAATATGGCTCGTACAAAGAGATACGCAAACTTTACATCACAGAAAACGGCGCGGCATTTCACGATCAGGTAGTCGCGGGACGCGTCGCCGACAACTACCGTATCGATTATCTGCGCTCATACCTGACTGCTGTTTTGAAAGCAAAACAGGAAGGCGTTAACATCGCTGGCTATTTTGCCTGGTCTCTGCTCGACAATTTTGAATGGGCCGAGGGGTACCACGCGCGTTTTGGCCTCACGCACGTCGACTACCTGACACAGAAGCGCACGATCAAAGACAGCGGCTATTGGTATAGCCGCTTTATTTCTGGTGCCGGTCTTAAATGACTATGCCTGTTTGGCGGAAAATAATTCTCTGAGGCTCTGCGACAGCGCATCGGCGCTCTGCTTGATGCGGCCCTGTGTTTCCCGTACACGCTCCATAACCGGCAGGTTTTGTACTTTCGCCGACCAGTCATTGTACTGCTCTTCGAGCTTTATCAGTCGCTCTTCAAACTGGTCCATCGCCTTCTTGACTGGTTCTTTGCTTTCATCTTTGAAGTTACCAAACTCATATTCGATGATGTCGTCGCGCACTTTACCTTTAGTCATCAGGTGCATCTCTACCTGAAAATACTTCTGAATGAGCGAGAAGCGGCCTTCTTTTGCAAGGCGTCGAACGCTCACGTGCAGCGAAGTTGATTTGAGCACATGCAGCGGCCTGAATTTCGCAGCGCGATCGACAAGATCGTGGTCTTCAGCGAGGCGCAAGCTCTCATCGAAACCACCAATTCGGTCAAAGAGGCGCTTGGTGATGAATATACAAAAGCCTGCGGCCCGTGGGTTACCGTTGGCGTTCATCTTCACCGATAGGTTCGCAAATGAAAATAGAATCTTGTCGAGCCTTAAATCTGACAGCGGATAAAATGCGCAGGTTGCGAGATCAATGAATTCGCTGTCCATTTCGTTTACAGCGTTCGCCAGAAAATCTGCCGGCAGCGAGACGTCGGCGTCGAAAAAAAACAGGTATTCGCCGTTCGCAACGGCAGCGCCCCGGTTGCGCCCGACGCCCGGCATACCGCCCTCGACAACGCGCGCACCATGTTCTTCTGCTATCTGCCTGGTGCGGTCTTTTGAACCCGCATCGCCGACAATAATCTCAAAATCGCGAAATGTCTGCGCTTTCAGTGAATCGAGCAGAACTGGTAAATCGCGCTCTTCGTTCAGCGTCGGTACTACAACACTTACTTTTTTAGTGGCTGCCATGTGGCAGAGAGCGGCATCTCACACTTTTCGTCTATCAGAATTGCAGTTCAAAGCGCCTAACGATCGCCGCCACCAAGCTTTTGCTTGAGAAACGTCCCGGTAGATTTGCTCTTCTGTACCGAACTTTCCATATAACCGAACTTCGTTTTGAGCTTCGTTTCGTAAGTCTTCACGTGCTCTTCCTGGCGTTTGATGTCGCGGTCGAGCTGCTTCACGCGCTCAGCGTTCGATTTAATCTGCTCTGATATGAGTCCGCGCGTGAAACGGGTGTAAGGTTCGAGAAAATTTTCCGTAACATGCGCATAGCCGTTATCGATGCGCAAATCGCCGTTCGTATCGATTGCAAACAGCTCTTTGACTGCGGCAGGGTGCTCGGCGAGCATCTGGCTGAGTTTCGCCTCATCGACCTCAAGATAACCTTTGATCACTTCTTCGCGCTTGCCGCCAATCGCACCGGTTGAGATACCGATCTGTGTGAGCGTGCGCACATGCGGGTCGCGGTTTGTCGGGTACGCATTGGAAGTGTGAACTTTTAATCCATTCACAAGTTGCCGAATCGTCGCGTTCGTCGCGAGAATTCCCGACTCTTGCCGCATTTCGCGGTATTTCCCGGCTTCTTTGATTTTAGCCGTCTTCGCTGCGTCTTCTGAAAACTGCAGAAGTTCGTTGTATGCCTTGACGAAACCGAGCACCTGCTTTTTGGCCGCGTCATTGTCGTTCAGAATCTCTGTCTCAACATTATCGGGAGAGGTCTTGAGCAGGTTCAGCGAGACGCCTTCGATGATGTCGGCGAGGTTGCTGTTCGCCTTGCGGCTAATGGCGATACCGTCGATCTTCAGTTGCGCATTCTGCGCCGCGCGCAAGAGATTCGGAAATATCTTTCGTTGCTCTGCCTCTGCCAGCGTCTTTTCGTCTTTTGATTCAGTGTGGTCGATTTTTGGCGGCGCCTTTACTGCGTACGTCAACTCGAGCGGTTCGAAAATAATATCTGTGCCGTGCGCATAAAACTCAACCGCAGTCAATCCTTTCGCAACCGGCAGCACCTGCGCACCGGATTTGCCGTTAAACGCAATTTTTTCTTCACGGTCTGCGTATTTCAGAACAACACCATAGTCGGCGCGTTTCATCAGCTCTTTCTGCCGGGTTCGGGTGATGTTGTACGTTTCGAGCTCGATTCCCTTGATGTTGATATTGTCGCGCACCCCGTCGCTGAGCGAATCGGGCGCGTCGTCTGCTTCTTCTGAACCGAGTGACGCCATCGACGACACCGAGATGCTCGTCAGGCGCCTCTCTTCTGTATTCTGGCCCGGCAGAAATTTGAAACGGCTCGCAGAATCTTCGGGTATCGTGACTGACTTCTTGTCTTCAGCGGGCACACCCTTGGCTCCGTTCGCCGTTTCGAGCTGCTGGGGATTTATCATCCAGCGTTCTTTCTCGACTGTCTCAGGCTTCTCCGTTTCTTTCTTGGGGTCAACTGCGTCTTTCGCGGCCTCTTTCTGCTGGCCCTTACCAAAATCAGGTGTTGCGGCGGCTGAGAGTAGCCCTAGACTCCGCAACAGACCATCCGGGTCTTCAATTTTCACCAGGGCATCTTCACCCTGCGCAACGCTGTCTATAATGAGGATTGATTCGTCGTCCTTGACCTGCACGGTCTTCGTCGTGACATCTTTGCTGTGGTATTTTTGCAAATGCTCGCGTAGCGATTGCAGAGTGCCGCCGGTGAACTCAGAGCTGGTAGCCCCAATCTTGATCTTTGCCGCTGGCAGCTTTTTGCGTAACGATTGCGGAGCACTTGCGAAACTCAGGTTCGAGGCCAGCTTCAGCACCTGCAGCGTATGGCGCGACGGGGGTGCATTCTTTCGTACTGTGCCATCGACCACGCCCGCAGGTGTGGAGTTCAACCGTTTTTGCTCAAATGCCGCTTCGAAAGACGCCATGGCGTGCAACGCATCTTGCAATGTTTTAGTGCGTTTTCTTAATTCATTGAGGGCTTTGGTCGTGTCAGACAGGTCTTTTTTGTTATTCTCAAGGCGTACAATCGGGGCCTTTTCAACCTCGACGAGCTTACGAATAATGTCTTTGGTGTCTATTCCCGATGCGAGACCGGGCATTTGTGGCGCTGGCATATGTGGCTAATTACTCCGCAGAAGGTCTTATGTCCCCTTCTCTGTTATTCGGCCGGTATTGCCAAAGGGTAAAGCATTTTCTCCGTACGGCGCCGGTACGGAGAAACGGGAAAACTTATTGAAACTTCTTCCAGATCTGTGTGCGCCCAAAGAGAGAAAAGCCGACAAACCCGCGCACGCGCAGTGTCTGGCCATTGTTCTCGACCTTGATTTTGCACTTGTAGGTCTTGCCGTTGTTGGGATCCATGATCGAGCCGCCTTTCCACTCGTTGCCGTCTTGTACGAGACCCCGCATGATAACGAGGCCTACGACAGGCTTGTTGTAATCAGCACCCTTGCACTCTGTGCAGAGCGGGTTCGTGTTTTCGCCGGGCTTGATCGCAAGTATCTTGGTAATCTTGCCGTACGCCACCCCGTTATCTACCCAAACCTGTATGTAAGAGCGCGGCTTGCCACTTTCGTCGTCTATTGTCATCCAGGTGCCCGCAACATCGTTGGCGAAGAGCGCCGAACCCAGTGAACTGAGCGCAATAAAAAGTAAAACCATTCGTTTCATGTTAAATCCTGCCTTGTAGTTTTGAGAGGCGGTGCACGTTGCGAACGTCTGCAATCCGCACGGTCTCTTTTTTTCTCCAGCGTCAGTGCATTGACGTTTGCAATGGTCAAGCATTATTGCCGCAGCCGAACGGGAACTACTCGCGTGGGCCTGCAAATCATGCGTCATAGTGCAACGAAGCCGTTTTGGAAAACGATCGTCAACCATCTTCGTTTTGCAGCGCAAACAAAAATGATTCTGATTATCGACGAAATGTGTTGACTCGCTGCCGGGACGGGACAGCCTAGACAGCACAAAAAAAAAGAGATGGAGGCCTACCTATGGCTACAAACAACAAGACAACTTTCACACGGCAATTCAAGCCCGCACTCGCATGCATACTCGCAGGCGCGATGCTATTTTCAAACTGCGGAACTTCGCGAGGCGTCGCGATTTCTGACTCGGTACGCGCAGACAGCAAAGGACTGCCTGCAGATGTCGCGAAACTCTGGGAGAAGCGCCACATTGAAGCGGAACTTGTAAAAGCTCTGCCAAAGATCGAAGAACTCGTAAAAAATAATCCGTCGAACTATGAGTACTATATCATCGCCGCACGTGCATTTTACACGTACGCTGATGGCCACATTTTTCTGAAACTGACTGAAGACAATGAGAAGCAGATAAAACCAGAACTGACAAAACAATACGACAAAGCGATCCAATACGCCGAGAAAGCCATGTCGCTCGAACCAGCATTTAAGAAGAAATTGCTCGCTGGCGGCAGCATCGAAGACGGCCTTGAACTGCTGGGCAAAGACTACATCGACTCGATCTACTGGCGCTACGCGGCATTCGCGCGTTGGTCACGCCTCGAAGGCACAACCACGCTGCTGAAAAACAAAGGCAAGTTCACCAAAATGGTTAAACGCGTAGAAGCACTTGATCCCAACTATTTCTTTGGCGCAGTCTACCGTTATTATGGCGGCGCCGAAACCCTGTCTCCGACCGGCAGCATGGCCAAAGGTAAAGAGAATTTTGAAAAGGCAATTGCGCTTTCCAATAATTTCTTTGGCAACCATGTACTCTATGCTGATGTCTGGGCAGCAAAAAAACTCGACAAGGCTCTCTTCGAAAAAGAGCTGAACTTCGTCATCTCGGGTAATCCGAACGACCTCGGCCGTTCAGAATGGGTACCTGAACAGATCATCGAACAAGGCAAAGCAAAGAAATTTCTGAAGGAAATCGAAACGCGTAATTTTGACTGAGGTAATACATGAATACATTTAAAAAAGCAGCAATCACCACGTCGCTCGCGGCGCTCGTCTTCGTGAGCAGCGACGTGTCGTCGCAGGCCAAAGACGTCACGCTCAAAATGGGCACCGTTGCCCCGTCGGGCACACCTTGGTCCGATGAACTATACGGCATCAAGCGCCGTATTGAAAAAGAAAGCAACAAGAACATTAAACTCAAGATCTACCTCGGCGGTCAGCTCGGCGGCGAGCACGAGATTTTGCAGGGAATTCAGCGCGGGCGCATTCAGGGCGGCGGGCTCACTGCCACGGCCCTCGCTGCGGCGGTGCCTGAGCTCGACCTGATCGAAGTACCGTACCTGTTTGACAGCCAGAAGCAGGCCGACTGCGTTCTCGATAAACACCTGCTAGAGCCTTTCACACAACTCTTTGCTGAGAAAGGTCTCGTATTCGTAACCTGGGCTGAGAACGGCTACCGCAACATCGGGACAAAAAACAAGCCAATCAGGACACCCGGCGATCTGCGCGGCGTCAAGATTCGGGCACAAGAATCCAAAGTTCACCTTGCGTATTGGAAGAAGATCGGGGCAAGCCCGGTGCCGATCGCGGTACCAGAAGTGCTGCCTGCACTGCAGACCGGCGTTGTTGAAGGTTTCGATCAGACTGCGCTCATGACTCTCGCGGCGGAATGGCAAACTTCGATCAAGTACTATACCGTGACCGAACACATCTACCAACCCGCGGCGATCGTGTTCAGCAAACAGTTTTTTGACGCGCTTACGCCTGAGCAGAAAAAAATTCTGATGGGTGAAGGTAACGGCCTCGCGCCACGCGCTCGCCGTGCGGTACGCCGTTTGAGCGGCCAGCTGATTAAGGCACTTGAGTCGAACAACGTACAGATCATCAAACTCTCAGGTGGCGAAAAGGCTGCATTCAAAAATGCCGCGTCGGGCCTTGCAGAGCAGATGGTCGGCCAGATCGGCGGAAAATCCTCAATGATCTATGCAAAAATCAAGGCGGGCAAGGCCGCTTGCGGCCGCTAGTTCTGAGGTCAGATGGTCAATTCAATCAAAACCGTGTTGGGAGGCATGGCTCGCGTCGAGAAGTGGATCGCCGGGCTCTGCATCGCAACAATCATGGTTCTAATGGTAATGGACGTCTTTGGCAGAAACATTCTGAAAGACGGTATCGTTTGGGCACAGAAACTTTCACTCCACCTTATGCTATGGGCGGGCCTTCTTGGCGCGTCGATCACCTCTTCAAAAGGCGGGCACCTCAGGCCTGAAATTGCGGATAAACTCTGGCCAAAAAGTTTTCAGCCTGCACTCAAAGCGCTCGAGCACTTCTTGATTTCGGCGTTTTGCGGAACGATGGCAGTCTTCGCAGTTAAATATATTCTGCATAGTATTGAGACCGGAGACAAAACGCCGGTGACTGAACTACCAATGTGGTTGGTGCAGGGAGTTATTCCGTACACTCTGGGTTCGATGGCAATTCGTCACCTGATGTACTCACTCGTCGCACAGATTCGACCGAAAGACCTGAACGAAGCTGAAGAAGCTTTAGCGCTCGAAGCTGAAGTCGAAGGGAAGGGAGAATAGCATGGTAGTCATTGGACTTCTCTCGCTCATTCTGCTGCTCATTTTATTCGGACAACCTCTGTTCGTAATCATTGGCGCAGTGACCGGCTACTGCTTTCTTTTTATGGGCAATGGCGGGTTATCGAACATCATTGGCGACCTCTATTACGGGGCTGATAAAGAGATCTTGTTGGCGATTCCGCTGTTTATCCTCGCTGGAAATCTTATGACGCACGGCTCTATCGCGCGCCGTCTGATTGAAGTGGGTAGAACGATGACTGCTCCGATCCCTTCGGGGCTTGCGGTTGCGGGCGTGGTCTCGTGCGGTATTTTTGCCGCAATCTCAGGATCATCTCCCGTTACGCTGATTGCGATTGGCGGGGTCATGTATCCTGCGCTTAGACAGGCCGGCTACAACCAGAATTTCTCAATGGGCATTCTGGCTGCGGGTGGTACTCTTGGTATCATCATTCCGCCAAGTATCCCGATGATCATTTACGCGATTATGGTCGGCGTTTCTGTTATCGATCTGTTTCTTGCGGGTATCGGGCCTGGTCTACTCTTACTGACTGCGCTCGTTATCTACTCTGTAGTCAGAGGCTGGAAAATGGAACGCGGCAAGTGGGTATTCAAAGATATCGCTAAAGCTCTCAAAAACGGCATACTCGCGTTGCTCATGCCGATCATTATCCTAGGCGGAATTTACACCGGCTGGTTTACGGCAACTGAGTCTGCGGCCATCGCGGTTATCTATGCCGTACTGGTTGAAGTACTCATTCACCGGGAGCTCTCGCTAAAAAAACTGCCGGCGATCTTTTCCGAAAGCGCTGAAATGTTAGGCACCCTTTTCCTGATTCTCTTGCTAGCGGTGAGCTTAAACAAGTTCATGACCGAAGAGCAAATACCGCAGGCACTGGTCGAAAAAATGTCGGCGCTGATTTCTAGTAAAGTCGGCTTTCTCATTGGAGTAAACATTTTGCTGCTCATAGTCGGAATGTTCATGGATATTATGAGTGCGATTCTAGTACTCGCGCCGTTGCTCGCGCCGATGGCAATCCACTATGGCATCAACCCGATCCACTTTGGCATCATTATGATCGTCAACTTGGAAATTGGTTATTTGACCCCACCGGTAGGCGTGAACCTGTTTGTGGCATCGAGCATCTTCAAGGTATCTCTGGGACAGGTGATCAGAGCGGTTTCGCCAATCGTGCTCGTGTTTCTGGTGTGCCTGGGCATCATTACCAGCGTTCCCGAGATCGCTTTGTTCCCGGTAAAGAACGCAGGCGAGAAGCAAAAAACGTCGCTGAGCTCAGCGCCTGCGACTAAAACTGAACAGGGTAAACAACTTACCGAAGAACAGCAGGTGTTTGTCGGCAAATGGAAATCGGCATCGGGTACATTCGAAATTACCGATGACGGCGTGGCACGTCTTGCGCCGCCACTCGGCAAATCAGGTGGCAAATTTCTACCCAGATTACCAGAAGCAACTCTTGAAATTCAAGATGCCAAGGTAATTACCGTCAAATCTGCTGACGGTGCGCCGTTGGCATTCAAAGTGACGAAGGCTCCAAAAAAATCGGGGGCTAACACCACGATGACACTCAACAAAATCGTCTTTACGAAAGTTGTTGAAGAAGAAGAATAATCAGTCTTTGATCGATGCGATCAACTGCTGCCAGACGGGCAGCAGTTGATCGGCGGTCACTCGCTGCGCCGCCGGCTGAACCGAAAGCAGGTAGTCAGCGATACCGTCTTCGCGATTTGGCGGGCGTGAGACTCCGATACGAATACGGTGAAAACCGGCTTCACCCAATACTTCCATGATGCTGCGCAGGCCATTGTGCCCTTTGTGACCTCCCCCTGTTTTTAGCCTCACGACTCCAGTGTCGAGTTCAACCTCGTCGTGGAAAACAACGAGATGCGAAACCTTAATGCGAAATTTCTTCACCACCGCGCCGACCGCCTGACCCGAGAGGTT
Organism: uncultured Leptospiraceae bacterium; assembly: GCA_942492915.1. Classification (GTDB taxonomy): domain Bacteria; phylum Spirochaetota; class Leptospiria; order Turneriellales; family Turneriellaceae; genus Turneriella. Next base: position 1,267,217 of record OW818662.1, on the reverse strand, counting down.
CATAAAGGTATGCGGCTTTACCAAAAGCAGGTGCTTGTCGTCAGTCGCAACTTCAGCTAAATCGGCGTGTAGTGATTTCATCGTCTGGTACGCGGCGTCGGGCCACAACGCATCCAATGCCATAGCACCGGCGTTGTGCCGGGTGTATTTATAGCGGTCGCCTGGATTCATCAGCCCAACGCAGGCAATCATCGGCTTCATAATCAGGTCTCACAAACGGCTTTGCGCCGTAAATACGCTGGCGTATACCCCGGCCCCCCAGGCCGCCGCTCTCCTTATTTGTATTTTTGTGATTGCAGGTTCGATTCGGTGTGGCAATCAGGCGTGCCGGTCTCTGGGACGTTCGGGCTTTTATTTTAAGTTTTGAACCAATGTTAGAAAATCGGAGGCCAAATCCGAAGCGTCTGCAGGGGATGGGCAACCTACCCCGCCAGACTTCTGCATAAAAGTAGGGGTACACCCCGAAGAGTAATGCGCTACGTGAGGCCCCCATAATTGTTTGCGGGTTCAATACTGCAAATGACAACGGCGCCCCGGTACCGGTATTTTTTTTGATTCCCGAAAGCTCACTATGCAACACCTCAAAGATGAGGATCTTATTCGCGAACTTAAGCGGGCCGAACTCAGCGAGCGCCTGACCGGTACGGGCGCTGACCCCGAGAAAATTTTTGCTGAACTGATTTCGCGCCACCAACGGCCGTTCGCCCGGCTGGTAACGATTCGGTACCCGATCGATATTGCCAGCGCAGAAGAGATAACGCAGGATTTCTGGCTGGAATGCTACTCAGCCCTGCCACGCTACAACCCCGATCGTCCGTTTCTCGGCTGGGCAACGACGATACTTTTTCGCACGGCGGAAAAATTCCTGAAAAAAAGGCGAAAAGAGGTTCAACTCTCCCCCCAAAGCGATTTTTTTGACGCGCAGGCCGCCGGGATGCCTGAAACCGAAGGGGATTTTGATTCCGACCAGATCGCGAGCATGCTGGTTGCCGTACGCGCGCTACCGGCTGATCTTGCGCTCTTGATTGAACTCAGATTTTTTCAGCAAAAGAAAATTGAAGAAATCATGGAAGCAACCGGTATGGCGCGTTCGACGGTGTTCGACAAATTGAATCTCGCGTATAAAAAACTGCGCCGGACAATGGGAACATCTGACGCGAACGGCATAGCAGGCTTCAAAAAAACTTCCGCATAGGCCAAGAGCTTCGCTTGCAGAGAAACGAATGCTGGCAGGCTCCTTTTTCAGGAACCTGCTAAAGCAGCTGGTCGGGGGCTTTTTCTCTCAGGTCTCGGATGTCACTGAGCGCTTCGCGCTTTGCAATGAGCAGAACGCCGTCGTCTTCGATGAGCACGCAGTTTTCAAGGCCCAGCAAGGCAACGGTGAGGTTTGTCTTGATGATGTTGCCCTTCGCGCGGTGGCTGATTACCTTGCCGGCGATCACGTGGTTGCCGGTAGAATCAGCGGCGTGAATTCGTGCGAGTGCGTCAAATGACCCGACGTCGTCCCAGGTAAAGTCGGCGCGGATTAATCCAACCTTCTTGGTTTTCTCCATGATTGCATAGTCGATCGAAATGTTCTGCATTTTGGGAAAGATCTTCGCGAGGTTAGCGCTGCTCTGCGCGCACTGGTCTGACTGTTTCAGCATCTCGCTCTGGTATATGCGAAAATCTTCGCGAATGCGACCGAGTGAAAAAATGAACATTCCCGAATTCCAGAAGTGCCGTTCGGTTGTGAGGTAATGGCTCGCCGTCTGGTAATCGGGTTTTTCGCGAAAGCTCGAAATGGCGCTCATGCGGGGAGCAACTTCGATACCCGCTTCAATGTAGCCGTATCCGGTTTCGGCGCGCGTCGGCTGAATGCCCATGCACCAAATGCGCTCGCCTGAGCGAGTGAGCGCAAGTTTTACAGTTTCAGCCCATTTGTCTACGGGGTCGATATGGTGGTCTGCTGCGAGTATCACGAGCCCTGACGCATCGTCTGCACCGTGCATTTTCAGGTAAGATGCAAAGTAGGCAATGATTGGGGCCGTATTTCTCGCGGCTGGCTCGAGCAGGTATTGTTTCTTGTCGAGTTTGACGACCTTCTGAATTTTCAGAGCGAGGTCTTTGTTGGTGCCGATATAGATACGGTCAGGCGTCGTCAGCAATTTTGCGCGCTCTACCGCCTCTTCGATCAACGTCTTCTTACCGGTGATGTTGATGAGTTGTTTTGGCCTGCTGACGCGGCTGAGCGGCCAGAGGCGCGTGCCAGAGCCACCCGCCATGATCATCACAAACGGCTTGCCGTTCTGCGCGAACTCTTTGGCTACTTTGCCAGGTTTAACCGGCGGTGCCGCTTTTGCCTTTTCTGCCGGCTTAGTTTCTGCCAATTTCCCCGCCTGCTTCGCCTTGTTTTTCGTTGCTGCCATTGCGTCCTCGCTTTGCCTTGTTCAGAGTTTCTGCCAGATTGCCGCTGTCAATGCCTGCGCGGCCGCGCCCTGACGCATCCAGAATGACCTGGCCCGCGCGGGGGGCAATCTTTTCTATCTTGTAGTATTCGAGCAGATCAGGGTTTTCAGAGATCAATGCGCCCATTTTTTCTGCTTTGTTCAGCTCTTCGAGATTGCGTTTACGTTCGAGCGACAGATCGGCTTCGCGTTCAATTTGCGTGAGCAGCGCACGGCGATCGGCCGCCGCGACTTCGCCGAGGTTTCGTGTCTGTGCTGCGTAAAGTTCGTTATCAGGCACATAGAGGTCGCGTAATTCGACTGACCGAATCTTAAACCACGATCCCTTTAGCTGGCGGTCGAGGCGTTTCTGAATTTCGGCAAGATTTGCATTTGTGAAAAACTGTGCCAACCGGATCTTGGCGGTCGCCAGCGCGCGGTCGTCTGCGGCGATCTCAAGAAAATACTCCGCAGCCAGAAACTGCAGCTGTTCTTCGATAAATTTTTCGCGTTCTGTCGGTCGGTATTCGAGCGCTTTCAATGCGGCAAATGCCTCGCTGCGCTGAATCTCGCCCTCGAGGCGCAATCTGCCCTGAACGTAAAACAGGTCGCTCATGCGCAGGTAGGCGCTGAACCGCAGCGGCAATTTCAGGCGAATATCCTGTACCTGAGCAGCCACCTGCAGATCATAACGCCGCCAGCGTCCGGGAACAAACAATGTCGGCACGAATGAAATGCCGGCCCCGAACTGGTGAAAGCCGGAGCCTTCGATTCCTGAATCGGAATACTGTGCCTGCAAAAAAGCCGCGTGTCCACCCGGCACGAGCAAGATGTTCTGGTAGATGACGGTTGAAACAGCTGCTACGGTGAGTAACTGAAAGGCTCTTCTGAAGGCGTCACCGAGCATCGTTCGAAAAGCTCACGCCAGATAGTTCGACAACAATGGACTATGGGATGATTCGTTCATCAATGGGTCTATTCTTCTTCTGCCGCGCCCTCGGGGTTGTGCAGCCTGATAGGTTTTTCGGGCGAGATCGTGGTGACCGCGTGTTTGTAAACCAGCGTCTGCTTATGGTCGTGCTCGAGCACTATGGTGAAGTTGTCGAAACTGACAACCCGGCCCTTGATGGGCACACCGTTAGAAAGGTAGATGGTAATGCCCATCTTCTCTTTGCGTATCTGGTTGAGAATGAAATCCTGCAGGTTGTTCTTGGTCATGGTGGTCTGCTCAGGAATTTCTCCACAAGCGCGGCAATTCGGTCATTGTCATAAGACGGGTCAACTGTTTTTGTGTTCTCTGGCTGCGGTTTGGCATTGCGGCACCATGTGCCCTGGCGTTTAACAAGATGCATCGTGTTGGTGAGTATTCGATCCCGCAACGCAGCGATATCGTTTGCCACAACCTCGCCGGGTTCTGTGCCCCGCTCTTCAGCGATTTCAAAAAATTCGCGCACACCGATGCCCGTAAGCGCCGGAAAATTTCGCCATTCAGCCTGCGGATGTTCTGATTTCCAGAGCCTGGCGACCGTTTGAACTTCATCGACTAACCCTGCCACGAACATACCCTCGATACGTTTCAACGCGCGCTCTCTGAGCAGCGGGCGCGGCGAATCAAAGATCAGCATCAAGATCTCGTAATCGCCCAGAATCGCCCCGACTCGCGCGAGACCGCTGATTGGTGCGGCGCGTTCGAGGCAGAGCATCAGCGCACGTTTGACGCGGCTCTCGTTATGCGGATGTATATTTGCGGCGGCCACTGCATCGAGTTTGCTCAAATCGTCGTACGCTTCTGCTGCTGTTTTTTGCCATACCTGTTCTCTTACCGTTTCACTGATTTCTGTCTCGGGCAAGAGGCCTGCAAAAAGAGCCTGCAGGTAGAAATATGTGCCTCCACAGATCACTGGTAACTTATGTTGGCGAACTGCCTCGGCGATTTCGCTCTTCGCCGCGCGCAAGAACTGTCCGGCAGAGAACGCCTGGTCGACAGGCAGAAAGTTATAGAGACGGTGGTCGAGTAGCTGCTTTTCTGCTGCTGACGGGGACGCCGAACTGATCGGCAAGTCGCGGTACACCTGGCGCGAATCGGCGTTGATGATGACGACCGGCAGATGCGCAAGCATGTCGTAGAGAAAACGGGATTTTCCGCTGGCGGTCGCGCCGGTGACGACAATCAGCCTTGGTTTCATGGCGGCTTTCAGATCATGTGTGCTCTGACGATCTTTGCCAGTTCTTCGGCTGCCTGCATCAGATCGTCATTCACCACAACATAATCGAAATTTTCTTTTTCCATGATCTCTAGGCGCGCAAGTTCGAGGCGACTTTGAATCTCAGCCTCGCTTTCAGACCCGCGCGCTCTGAGCCTTCGCTCGAGCTCTTGCATGTCAGGTGGAATGATAAAGAGGCTAACCATGCGCCGCACTTTGCCGCGCAGCGTCTGCGCTCCTTGCACGTCAATATCAAGAATCGGGTACTTGCCTGAGCTAAAGAGGCGCTCAAGCTCACGAATTTCTGTGCCGTAATAATTCTCGAGCACACGCGCGTACTCGAGAAATTCACCCGCAGCAACCTTTGCCTCAAATTCTTCGCGGCTCAGAAAATAGTAATTCACGCCATCAACTTCGTTATCACGGCGGCGGCGGGTGGTTGTTGAAATGGAATGCGATAGCCGGGGTTCTTTCTGCAGCAGTACGTTGATCAGGCTGTTCTTGCCGGCGCCCGAGGGAGCAGAAATGACAAAGAGCGGACGCTCGAACATTCATACAGAGTCATGATATCCGCTGCCGCGTAAATAACGATTAGAACCCGGGTTTACGGCCGCGCATAGCCGGTCGAAAACCGCTCGAGATACGCCAGGCGCTCACGAGCCACGCCCTCGTATGGGCTGCCCGGAAACTTCAGCACCTGCCGGTATGCCACCTGCGCCTTGTGCGCGTCTTTATGATACCACGGCCGTTCATAAAGCTGGCCCAACATATAGTACGCGCGGTCGAGCGGCAGCTTGCCTGCATCGCCGGGCTTTGCAGGTGCATTTTCGTAAAGCAACGTTTGCGCGAGATGCGGCAGCGCAGCTTCGTGACGGCCAGTTTCGAGCAGCAGAAGGCCGAGTCTCAGCCGTGCCAGCTTGCCGCTCTCAGACCCGGGCTGCAGCTCACCGGCGTAGGCCAGCAGCCTTTCGGCGTCCCGCAGGCAGTCGGGTTTCTTTAGTTGCTCCCGCGCGCATGCCTGGTAGCCATCGGCGACGCTGAGCAGTGCCTGAATTCGTAGTTTTTCGTCGAAGCCCTCTGCTTCGGCTTCAAGGTTAGCTTCACCGCGGCGCGCCCGTAGCCATAAACCTTTCAAACGAGCCTCGCGGCTGTACACGTCTTCGCCCGACTCCTGGGATTTTTTGAAATGCTCGACCGCCTTATCTGGTCGATTCGAACGCAAATACATCTCGCCGTTTTCAAGATAAACCTTGCTCAGCGGATGCTTCTGCTGACGGCGTGCCTCTGTTTCTTCATCTGCTGCTTCGGTAGCATTTGCCGATTCGGCCGCCGGTGCCGGCGCAGCGCCTGAAGGGCCAGACGGCATCTCTTGCGCGGCGCCTTCGCCTGGTGCTGTCACAGTTGGTCTATTTTCAGAAGGTGCAGCCTGCACCGGTGCCGCATCGGGCGACAGCAGGTTACCGCGTTCGTCGTAACGCTTGCCTTTCGCGTGCGCTGCTGCGGTAAACAGAATCAAGAGTAAAGTAAGGTGAACCCGGGAGATTTTCATGCGCATAGCCTGGCTCAATCCATGTACTCGAATTTTGCTTTTCTTTTTTCAGCGGCAGGCGGCTTCGCTGCCGGCGCGGCCGCAGAACGGGGAACATCCGCCTCGTCGAATATATCGCGCTTACCCGAGCGCATCGGTTGTGCCGGTCGCGGGCCGGGAGCATCTGCTGTCGCTGGCGTTTCAGGTATCATCGGCTGCATAGCAGACGGTTCGGGCCGGGGCTTCTGCGAACCGATCTTGTCGGGGCTGAGCAGCGTATCTTCTTCAATGGTCTTCTTGTCGGGGGTGAGTCGCGGTATCACCGCGCCATCGCCGAGGTAACCGGGGGATTTCTCTTTCGGGCGCAGAGCGTCTTCGTGTTTGAGCATCTCTTCTTTTTCACCCATCAGGTGCCCCATGGTGTCTCGCCCCATTGCCGCGAATTGAGTTTCATCAGCCGCCTTTTGGCGCGACGGAAATTCGAGCGGATCGACTTCGACGTCTTCGACGAGTTTGCGCTTTTTCGCATACTCTTCACGCATCTCTTGCAGATAAAAAAGATCGCGGCTGCGTTCAACCAGCCGCACACCAGCGGGTTTGGCTTCTCTGAGGCCCTTATTGACACCTGCAACGATGACAATGAGTGCCAGCAGGGCGCCGAAGGCCAGCGATGCCTTCTGTATGATGTCGCGAATATGCGGCGGAATTTGCTCAATTAAACGATCGATGGAAGGAGCTAGATTACCGAGAAGCCTGCGCAGCATAGAGATATTATCGTATATTTTCGTGCCGGGCGACCGTAAAAAAACACAACCGGACGAGTTTCATTGTGCTTTACACTATGTGCGGCGCACAATTAATGGTGCGTGCAACGATTGAAGATTAAGTTCAAAAGACCGAAGTACAAATTTTGGCTCGCCTTTATTTCAGCGGCAGCGTTGCTGCTGGCTGAAGTTATACCCCGCACCAGCGTCCATGCAACGATGACCCCCGCGGCCCGCAGGCTACCGAGCGAACCACAAATCAGGGAGGCCGTCGTGCGCGGTGCGCAGAGTTACCTGAATCTTCCTTATAAGTTCGGCGGAGCATCACCTTCGGGATTCGATTGCAGTGGACTGGTGCTCTACCTCTACAACCAACACGGGTTCACGATGCCGCACGGCGTCATCTATATGCGCCCGACTCTCAAGCTAACGCGCTCTCCTCAAAAGGGCGATGTCATCTTTTTTTTGAACGATAACGGTATCGCCGGCCATGTCGGCATCTATATAGACGAAGAGCGTTTCATTCACGCCCCGAAAGAAGGCGCGGTGATACGTTACGAAAAGCTCAAACACCCTTACTGGAAAAAACGGTTCGTCGAGATCCGTTCGGTGCTCTGACCGCCCTCACGGCAATACCCCGCAGCGTTTAAGCGCGTCCGAAGTCATCTTACAAAAGATTTGACGGCCGGGGCGACTGCAATTGGCCTAATGCCAGATTCAATGGCGCGCAACGGAAAGGTTCTTGTTCTTATCGTCATCAGCGCCGCGACTCTGCGCTGCGGTTCACTACTCTCTGAACTCGATCGCATTAAGAACAAATTTGGGTCGGGCGCATGCGTCGCGCCGACACCGGGAGACGTTACACCGCTGTACGCATCAGCTGCCAACTGGATGCAATACGTTCGCAATGACGGTACGAGTGCCCTGACTGCATCTGGCACGCTCTGCATCGGAACCGAAACGGGTCTCGCTAACAGTTGCCTGCACGGCGGTGAGATGCGCCGGGTGCCGGTCACCAACCGCAGCGACTGCACCGGCCTCACCGCAACGGACACGCTCGGGGCGTTCAAATGGCACTGCGAAATTATTTCAGGCGTCGCAAATATGGTCACGGGTGGGCTCGACGACGAGCGCTACCTTTCGCATCTGATTGATTTTTCCGGCGCAGGTGAATGGCGCCTCAATGCAGTGACGGTCACGGACAGTTGCGGCAATGGTACGACGCCAGACCGACTCTGGTACACAAATCCGATAGTCAACAACCTGGCTTCAATCGCAACAACGCTCGATGTCAATGCAGCAAATTCGGTATTCATCTTCACGGCAAACCCTGCCAAAAATCTCAATCTGCAATCGGACAACACGGCAATTGCCAGCGCACCTGGAGTCATACTGACCGGTGGCAGCGGAAATCATATCACGGCGAGTGGCAATTTTCAGTGGATTGAAGCAACGACCAATTCAACGGGATCGACCAACGCACTCTCGCTTTCCAGTGCTCGGTATGCAACCATACGCGGGGCGAATTTCAGCCGCCAGAATTTGCATATTGTGAGCAGCAGCAATTGTCGCATCGATTTCATTCGCGTTTTTTCGGGCGACATCTTGCTCGACAATACCATGACAGGCAATATTTTCAACAATGTCATCGTCACGAGCGGCCGCTTTAACCACGAGTTTCAGAACAAGACAAATTCGGTCGTTCTATCGCTGACGCATATGGGCGCCGGTTATGGATTCTCTACCGGGAACTTTCTCAGCGTGGCCGGCTACGCGGTGATCAACCACACCGGCGCTAACTATTTTGTCGAGGGCCTGCGCGGCAATGTACTGGAAGACAGCAGCTTCATGAATATTCTCACTGTAAACTCTACCGGCTTTGGCTTTAGCGCAGCGGGCGCCCGTAACACGGTAATCAACATCGCCATCGGCAGCTCTGACAGCCGCATTCGCTCAGACGGGGATGACGAGTATTTCTCAGGCCAGATTCGCTATGGCGCAACCAATACCCTTTGCCAGATCGGTTCGGGCACACACGGTATCAACGCCGGCTGCATCGCAGCAAACGCGTCTGACTTCACACTCTCGACCGGATTCAACTTCAACGCAGCGCTCGCAGGGCGCATTACGGTAGATGACGCAAATAACCAGTCTGATACCTCAGGGCTCGCGCCGCTCGCAGGCATCACGGATTTTTTTCGCTTCGAAAGCCGTTACCGCGGATATGCCCGCGAAGCAGCGCTCGCCCATTTCGACACGACGCATCGGGGGCTGTGCAGCTCGGGAAACTGCCGCATATGGGATGCCCGGCTTCTCGCTACCGACACGCAGCTGCGAGGCGTTATACCCGTGCCCGGCAGCAACGACATGTTCTTTCACCGCTGGCAGGCGGCAGCTGCGGCAAATTGTACTGCCATCAAAGGCGCTGTATGGGAAGATACAATCTGTAGCCGTCCTGGCTACGTGACAAATACGACGTGTACTGCGGCGGGCGGCACGTGGCAAACCAATCTCTGCTCAACCCGCGCGCTGCGCAATGCGTATGAAATCGTCAACGACGCGCGCGGCAATGACAATGGCCTGTGCGAATCCGGTGAAGCCTGCATCTACACCCCCAACTTTGGTTCGTACCAGGGACACGGTGGCTTGCGGTATGCGGGCCGGGTCGATGGTGGCCTCATTAGTAATGTGGATTTATTTCGTTATGCGGTAAACGGCGGCTAAAAGGCGCTGCGCCAGAAAGCTGAAGAATCACTGACGACTAATTCTGCCAATACCAATTGGAACCGCAGTTGCTTGACGCCCCCGATTGGGCTGGTCAGGTAATGTATTTGACAAGGGCGACAGTTACGGTTGCGCAGATAACCATGCGCCGTTACCTATCTTGCGCCGCCGCGGTTTTGCTGTTCTTCCATTGCACCGGATCGAATTCCGTAAGCATCACTTCTGGTGCCCAGGATCGTCCGACACTTGGCCTACCGGTCTTCTCCTCGCAACCGGGTAATTTTTCATCAGACCTGATATTGAGTATCACCTCGCCCGATGCCGGAGCCGAAATTTATTACACATTGGATAGTAGCGAGCCGAATGCCAGCAAGTTGCGGTATACTGCACCGCTGAACATCAGTGGTCATGGCACTACCCGGAACATCAAAGCGGTGGCAATTCGTTCTGATGCCAATGCGAGCGGAACGATTTCCGGCTCATTTGTTATTAACTATCTACAGGTATCAAGTCCAACCATCGCGCCTTCCAGCGGCGCATTTGGTTCCGGTGCAGGCATCTGGAACAATGCCATAACTGTTACCCTGCACCCCTGGCCAGGCACTGCCACATTGCGCTACACTACTAACGGTAATGACCCATTTCTATCCGGCACGACCTATAGCGGCGGAGGAATTTCCGTTACGTCTGACGGAACCGTTATTCGTGCCGGGGCCTCGCAGTCACAAAAACTCGATTCACAAATCACAAGCGTAACGGTCACGCTCAAAACGGCAGACGTGACATTCTCTCCCGCTGCAACAGAAATCTCCGGAACGCAGCAGATCACGCTGGCCAGTGCAACTTCCGGGGCGACTATTCGCTATACGACAGATGGATCTACCCCCACCACCACAACAGGAACTGTCTACACGGGGCCTTTCGTGCCGAATGGAAATGCCAGCCTGAGAGCCATGGCTTACCGTAGCCAGTTCCAGGATTCAGCTGTGACAATCAAAACGTACACGGCCACTGCCCAGGAGCCTGTGTTCTCACTGGCCGCAGGCGATTACTTCTCGGCACAGTCTCTGGCACTGGCGGTTGCTGATTCTAATCTCTCTATCCGCTACACCACTGATGGTTCCGAACCATCGAGTACCAACGGTTTAATATACACAGGTACACTTTCACTCACAGCAACGACGCAGATCAAGGCAATTGCTTTTGGCCCGGCATATGCTGCCGCTTCACCTATTGTGAGCCGCACCTATACATTTTGGCCGGCAGATACGAATATAATGATGAGTATCAGCCAGGGATATTTTCTTGACCGCGTTGATATTACATGGCCAACATTTGCTGGCGCAGTATCTTATAATTTATACCGCAGTACTTCATCCACGGGCCCATTCACTCTGCTGACAAACACGACTGCGCTCAGTTATGCTGACAGCTCGGCAACAGCGGGTGTCCGATACTATTACCGGCTTGCAGCTGTTGTTGCCGGCGGTGAAGCTCGCCCGGGATCAATACAATATGGCCACCGAAATCCCGGAGGTTCATACGAACCAAACGATTTGCCTTCCCTGGCTCATTCGATGACTTCAGGTTTTGGCGTTCTCTATTCCATGCAGCTGGAGAGTCCTTATGATATAGACTATTTTCGCTTTCACGCGAACTCTGCGACATTCCGAATTACGATCGGCAATCTGGCACAGGGAACTTATTCACTCAATGTGGCCGCGGCCCTGAATACAAATATCGTCAGCCCATACAATGGTTACACGTATGTGGGTTATTTTTCCATCTCGAGCACAAACTGGTATTATATGTCGCTTTCATCCGCTTCGCAGACCAGCACCGGGTACACCTTGCGTATCGATTGCTGCTTTTAAACCGGATCTTTTGACCCTGGGACCAACGGGCAGCATTACTTACTATATCCCCCCTGCGCTTATTGAGAACCAATTCTCACCTTAATGACATCAATGTCATTTTTTTGGCACTGGGTGTACAACTGTTGCAATATATTGCCAGATACGGGTAAACCGTACAATAAAGGCGCAAACACCTGCGAAACACGATGTTTCGAGGCTTCGCTGGCCACGATGGCCGACAAGGCGAAGACCATATAGGTTGCCCAAGGGCATTGTTTGCGCTACATGTGTCAAAGGAGACTCAATGAAAAAGTTCACAGCTATCGTTCTGATGCTGCTGACAGCCTCAACCGCGTTCGCGTGGAAGGGCCAAACCCACAGCCGTCTTTCGCAAGATGCGATCGACCTTCTCGCAAGCATGACGACAAACCCGCAGGCGCAGGCCGCGGTGCAGAAACTCGTCAGCCGCTATGGTTCGCTGACTGCGGCAAAAACCGCGTATGGCAACCAGGCAAAAGATGAGGATATCCCTCAGGCGAATTACCCGCTCGGCAACGACATCTGGTTCGATGCGTGGTGGTCATGGTCTCGCAACGGTTCACCTTCGCTCTTTGGTCTGGTGGATGTAGCGTATTACGTGGCACTTTCGCACTTCGTCAATGCATTCAACGCATCACCCTACACCGACGCGCACGCTCAGAAGCCCATGGGCTACAACTATTACCGCAGCCGCACGCTCTATAACCTGGTCGGCGACAACGCAACCGGTGACTATGATTGGGTTTCAGAAGTTTACAACTACAACCTGAACCCAACCAGCGACACGATCAGCCGCATGCGCAACTTCTGCGGTGGCTCATGCCGCTTTTCAACCAGCGGTTTCGACAAAGACTATCAGGATGTGAACCACGTATCAGGGGCAAGCGCCTGCGCAGCGCTCATCGACGGCCCGTCGGGTTACGTTGCAAGCGGTAACCTCACGCTGATCGCGCGTTGCTACCACTACATCGAAGACGCATCGCAGCCCCACCATGCAGGTGCATATTATGGCAAAGACCATACAGACTTCGAAGGTTTTGTAGAAGACAACTATTACAACCCGTCGTATCAGATCAGCCAGACGACTGCGAAACTCGCAGAAGCTCAGGCGCTGTACCCGGTGTTTGCAACAATGTCGGCTGAAAATATCGTGAAAAACATGGCGCAGTGGTCGACGACCAATTGCTACGCGGTTTACACGAACGACTACACGAGCAACGAAATTGCCTGCGCAGAAAAACTTCTGCCCCGCATTCGCGCTGCCGTAGCGGCTGTGACAGCACAGTCTATCGCTCGCCGCCCATAAAACGTGAATAAGAATTTCCTGGCAATCGCCGTGCTCTGCACGGCGATTGCTGTTTCATGCAGCGGCAAGGTCACTTTTGATCTCGCTGATGCCGGTGTGATCGCCACGAGCGGTGAACTGCGCATTACCACCCGCGTCTTTGTAAACTTTCTCGAAGCGGCGCGTCGCGCCAGACTTCCCGATGCAAAAGATGCACGCGGTGCAGTTTTTATGCTCGTTGCCGACCACTACCTCGCTTCTGAGTATTTGAAATCTAAATCGGGCAAACCCGATGCTGCTATTGAGAGCGAGATCGAAAAGGCCTCTGACGAGACCCTGGCATTTTTTATACGGGATAAGAACCCCGAAAAACTATTTAAGTCTTATGTTAAAAAGGTATCCCTGCCTGACACAATCCTGCAAAAAGCTCTGTTTGACGAGAAGGCCGAGGCTGCGTATACCAACGTACCGTTGAGGCGCGCCGAGGCAGAAAAAGTTGTGCTCGCGCACTTTGGCAATAACGGAGAGAAACAGCTTAGCTATGCGGCGCTCTTCGACTCATTGCCTCAGCAGGGAAAACTGCACCTTTTTACCGCACCTCACGCCAAATCGCTTGAAGATATGGTGATGGCATACCTGCGGCGTGCTTTTCTGAAGAACCTTGTTGAGACCGCGCCTGCTGCCGAGAAGGCAGAATATCTCGAGCTGATACAAATTGTGCGCAACAGCATTCTTTCGCGTAATCTCAGATATGACATGGGTATGGAAAACGCCAATCCGCACGCCGACAACAGCGCCGTCAAAGAACGCGCCAAATCGGTATCGCTTGGCCGCGTCAAAGAATTCTACGAAGCGAACAAAGACAAATATAAAGAAGTGCAGACCGTTGATTGCCGCCACATAAAGCTGACAAATTACGATCTCGCGCAGAACCTGCGCGATAAAATTGATGCGGGTGCAGATATGGCAGCCCTCGTCAAAAAGCACTCCCTGGCAGAAGACAAAAACGCAGCGGAACCAGGGCTGATTAAAGGTATCAAGAACGATACAGAACTGCATAAGCGGCCGCGCATAGAGACGCTGTGTATGCTGCCCAAACAGGGCGAAAGCGAAGTTGTTCGCGACGGCGACCACTATGAAGTTGTCAAAGCCGAAAAGCGCACCGATGGTTATCCGCCGCTTGACGAAACAACGCATCTCAAAGACGATATCGCGCGCGAAATCGCGGCGCTTGATCTGAAAAAAGAATTCGATGCGCGCAAAAAAAAGATTCTGAAACGCGTCAATATTCGTATCAACGCCAATGAACTGGGGAAAATACAATGAAAAAAAGACAGATTCTGCTGGCAGCAGCGGCTGCGCTTATTGTCGTGCTGCTCTTCACCTGGAAAAACAGCGGCCAGCAGGCAAAAGGCAAAGCAGATGACAAGGTGACAGTCGTGGCCTCGAATTACGACACGCGCGCCGATATGCCCGACATCGAAAATTACCGGCTCGAACGCGAGATGCTACAGCAGAACAACCTGAACGAACCGCGCATCAAACCCGAATTCAAGGGTGCGCCGGCTTTCAGGGCATCTGATCTGCGCGCGAAGGTAGCGCCCGGCCCCGTAGACGACTTCGGCGCGCCGATGTTCGTGCCGACTGAAACGGCCATGGCAGACGGTAAAATCTTCGAGCAAGAGCTCGCCAAACACCAGGAGCGTTCTGACAGTTATACTGCCGCGCGCATGGATGAACTGAAGCTGAATACCGAGGCCGAGCGCGTGCAGATGCGTAGCGTGATAGATCAGGCGAAAGCGACTGGCTCGAAATCACCAGAAGAAATCAAGCGCGCTGAAGATGCGTATGCCCGCATGGAAATACTCGAAAAAGTATTGAAAGGCGAAAAAGTCGAGAAAATTCTCGATTAACCGTTCCGCTGGCCTCAGCGTTCGCGCGGAGTACTTCGATATTGAACCATTCGATGCCAAGTTAATTATATTTTTCTTATCCCTTGCTATCCGTTAGCTTGGGACCATGATTCAAACGCTCGAGATCAGCCCGCAGCTCAAACAGACGCTGCATACAGAGACCCGGTCGCGGTCGCACGCAACAGGCGAAATACGCATCCGATCGACCTGGCCCGGCATTCAGCTCTATTATCCCCCGATCAAATATTTACCAAAGGCTGAGCGTTATGAAACCTCGACAGAAGCGCATGAACGGCTGCTTAAGTACGCGAGGCAAAGCGAAGCGCACACGCTGATTTTTGATCTGGAAGACGGCTGCAGGCAGAAGGCCCTGAGCCGGCACTTTCTGCTCTCGGCGCTGCCCGAAATCAGACACGAAATTCCCGGGCGGGTTGCACTCCGCATCAATTCGGTGTCTTCGCCTGAGCACGCGCATGATCTTGCGCTGCTCAAACAGATGGGCGCCTGCGTCGACGACGTCATTCTGGCGAAAGCGGGTGAACTGCGTGGTGCATCAGAACTCGATGCATTGGCCACAGACCTGGCGGGTCTGCCGAACCACATTCTGATTCAGCCGATTATTGAGCACCCGCGATCACTCAAGATCGCTGCAGATCTCTTGAGCCACAGCCGGGTGGAACATGTGATCTTTGGCATCCATGACTTTTCGCGCGCGCTGATGCTGCAAATCAGCGCCGAGAACTGGCAAAACGAGCTTTATCCGTTTATGACAACTTTGATGGCAGAGGCGCGCCTTGCTGGTAAAGGCATCGTCGGTGGAGTGGAAACGCTCTTGCTGGCGTCAGAGCCACCGGATACCGGGCTCTTACCAGAGTGGCTGTCCCGGCAGGCTGAGGCAAATGCGCGTACCATTTTTGAGCATGCGCGGCGCGAAGCGTCGCTCGGCTTCACCGGCAAACAGGTTATACATCCTAACCATATTCGGTTGCTTCGCTACGGTTTCACTCCTGGCAACGAAGACCTGCACCGTTCGCTGCGAATTCTAGAAGAAGCCATCAGGGCGAATGCCTTTCTCGGCGGAGCGATACGCTTTGAAGATGAAATGATGGACCCGCCGATGTTCGCCAAGGCCCTGCAGCAACTGATGCGCTCGGTTCTGCTGGGTAATCAGGATGCCGGGGTGCTCGAGGTCGTCTCGGGCCTCTTGAAGAGTCTGCCGGCTGACCGCCTGAGCGAGATCTGGCCTTATGCGGGCGATCTGTTCGCGAAAAACTGAAATGAACTCGTATGACATGTTGAATCAAAATTTAATTGAGGAGAAAAAAATGGAAACGACAGCTATTCCCGAATATTTCAATATCGCATCGGCATGCATTTCGCGGCATGCGCAGGGCAAACTTGCCGACAAGACCGCGATGGTCTTCGCCTCGGGCAGTCACGAGGCAACATCGTATTCATACCGTCAGCTCGATGAGCTCTCTGCGCGCTTTGCCGCCTCGCTGAGTAGCCGCGGTATTATGAGCGGCGATCGTTTGCTGCTGCGGTTACCGAATACCGTGGCGTTTCCCGTAGCCTTTTTCGGCGCCTTACGCGCCGGGGTCATACCGGTGCCCACCTCACCCATGCTCACTCAACAAGAGGTGCGCTACCTGCTCGAGAACTCAGGCGCGAGTGCGATTGTAAGCGAAGCGGGCCTCTGGGCGCCCGTCGCTGAAGACAATCATAGCAATGAAGTAAGGGCACTCTATATTTCAGGAGCATCCAACGACCCGGCCGCCGTAAATCTTGAACGTGAACTCGAGCAGACACCGCCTAGCAGCGAGATTCATAAATCGCGCGCGCACGATGCTGCATACCTCGTCTACACCTCGGGCACAACGGGATATCCTAAAGGGGTTCTGCATGCGCACCGCGCGCTCATCGGTCGACTGCCCGCGGCCAGCAACTGGTTTGCTCTGGAAGACGACGAACGCATTCTGCACTCGGGAAAGTTCAACTGGACTTATGTTCTCGGAACTGCGATGATGGACCCGCTCTACCAGGGCAAGACCGTTATCGTCTACGAGGGCGAAAACTCACCGGAAAAATGGCTTGAGCTGATTCGTGACCATGCCTGTACCACTTTCATAGGTGTGCCGACGATCTTCAGGCAAATTCTACAAAAAACCAAAACTCGGTCAGGCGACGTACCGACCCTGAGGCATTGCATGTGCGCGGGTGAGCACCTGACCGACGAAGTTTTCGAGGGCTGGCAGCAGCGGTTCGGCTTCCCGATTTACGAAGGTTTGGGCATGTCTGAATGTTCTTATTACATTTCTCAGAAGCAGGGCGACCCGATGGTAAAGAATTCTGCGGGCAAAATTCAACCGGGACACCATGTCGCGCTGCTCGACGAAAACCTCGAACCCGTGCCAGCTGGGAGCGAAGGCATGATCTGTATTCACCGCGACGACCCAGGCCTCTTTGTTGAATACTGGCGCTCACCCGAGCAGACTTCGGCACAGTTCAAAGACGATTGGTTTCTGACCGGTGATTATGCGATCAGCGATACCGAGGGCTACATTTTCTTTCTGGGCCGCCGGGATGAAATCATCAAGTCTTTTGGTTACCGGGTTTCGCCGTTTGAAATTGAGCGCGTTTTTCGTGATCACCCGGCAGTAGACGATGTCGTCGCATTCGCCGAACACGTCGCCCCTGAAAAAACGTTGATTTCCATGTGCGTGCAACTGAAGCCCGATTCCGGATTTGACGAGCTGGCCCTCATCCATTGGGGAAAAGAACGCCTCGCGTCATACAAGCTGCCGAAAAAAGTCTACCGTCTGGAAAAATTTCCCCGCTCTGCCAACGGAAAAGTCTTGAGATCTCGCATACCAAAAGAGCTGGGGCTTTCCTGAAAGCAGCTGCGAAGAGCCACTTCTGCCACTTCTGGTTGACTTTCCAGCGCCGCCACCCGGCACGAATATATGGCGAAAAGGTATAGCGGCAACGGCGAAGAATTATTGCAGGTCGACGCCTATGTGAAGCTCATGCGCTGCGCCGACACGGTGCAGGGCATTCTGGCACGTAACGCAGAAGCGAACGGACTGACGCTGTCGCAGCTCGGCGTGCTCGAAATATTGCTGCATCTGGGGGCGCAAAACCAGAAAGATCTTGCCGGAAAAATCCTGCGCAGCGGCGCCAACATGACAACCATCATCGATAATCTTGAGAAACGTAATTTTGTGCGCCGCCTGCGAACCGAAGCAGACCGCCGCAATATACGCATTGAACTGACGCCTGAGGGCAAAACCGCCATTGAAACCATATTTCCGCTGCACATGAACAACATCTACCGCATGCTGTCTGCGCTTTCTGAAGAAGAGCTCAAGACTCTGGCGAACCTCAGCCGTAAACTTGGCCTTGAAGCGCGCCGCCGCATGACGCTCTGAACGGGATTATTCTTTCTGGCTTCTGGTCGTTGCGATCAAAAATTCGCTGTCGCCGTTCTCGCGAATAAGCTGCACCAATGGAAATCTGAGCACTACACCTTTGTCGCTGAGACGCGCCAGTTCAGTCCAGATTTTTCTGAGCGCGACGGCCGTCTGCGCGTACGTCTTGAGGCGATAGCCCTCGCCGATGGCGATTTGAATTGGCTCGCGCCCCTGCGCTTTCAGAATTTTCGCGACCGCGGGTGTAACCACGGCTGGCACAATGCACCCGCCGGCTGATTGCAGATTCGGTTTGGCGGTGGTTATCGCATTTTCAAAATAGACAAGCACCGGTTCGCAGGCGAGGAAAAGCGACTCAAGCAGGCGTTTTGTCTTCACCACCTCGCCGCCTGTCTTGTTGTAATCGCCCTGGTGTCGCCCGGCGTACACTGTGGCCGTGTAGTCGCGCACTTCGGTAATCTCGACGGCACTGAAGATGCCTAGATACCAATACGAAAAGATAAAGAAGCCCGGCACGGTCAGAGTAAATGCTGCGATAATGAGGATAAATTTCTTATTCACAAATTGCCTGCCTGCTTCAAGAGTCTGTCTATTATTCGCGTATCTGCAGACGTCAGGGGTATCACCGAGAGCCTTGAATTTGTGAAGATCGGTGATTTGCGCAAATCGGTTTCAGCCATTACCTCACGTGTAAGGGGCGTCTTGAATTTTCTGATCCCCCTTAGCTTTGGTGCAAACCAGCGCGGCTTTTCTGGACTGCCTTTCGCATCAAAATATTTTGAGTTGGTATCAAAAGCCGTCACGTCGGGCACCGCTTCAGCCAGAACAATCATCTCGCCGACAATCGCCGTTGGCCGCGCATTGCTGTGATAGAAGAATGCCCGGTCACCCTTCTTCATCGCGACCAGATTATTGCGCGCCATATAATTGCGCACTCCGTCCCAAAGCGATGCCTGTCCCGGGGCAGCCAGCAGGTCGTCGATGCTGAACGCTTCGGGTTCTGACTTCAGCAACCAGGCGCTCATTTCGCGCTGCTGTCACCCATGTCCCAGATATATTCGAACTCTTCTTTGGCCGCTTCGTCGAGCCTCTCAGGTTGAAAGAGAGATTTCACTTTCGGGTTCGGGTATAACTTAATTTCATTAACCTCGGGAATATGCGTGAGCATGCGCACTATCGAATTTTCGCCTTCAATTTCGTAGAGCATGTACGCCGTGCCTTTTCCGGGCACCGGCATCGCCGACTTGAGGTATCGCATACCGACCGATACTAAAGTTTCGACGATGCGAAAATCAATAAAAGAATTTACTCTCCGGCGATGGTCAGACGCTCAAAAAAAACACCCTTTGGCCCCAGGTATGATGCTCGTTGCGTCGTTTCGCGCGATTTAAAGGCGTTGGCGAATGCCGCCTGTGTGCTACCGGAAACTGAACCTCCCTTCACGGGAATTTTTTTGCCGCCTTTGTGCAGGTAACCCAGGCGAATTTCTCCTGAGAATGCGCCTGAAATCGTATTAGGCTGAAAGGTTGAGAACTTGCTCAGCTCAAGCACGCCTTCGCCCAAAAAATCGGAATAGGCGGTCGATCCGGCGGCAACTTCAATGTTCATCAGCGCGCTGGTTTTGGCGGCTTTCAAAAGGTCTGCGTATCGCCCGTCGATCAGAAAGTTTTTCACATGTGAATCTTCGATGATCGTCACTTTCTCGGTGGCAAACCCCAATTCATCGAAGCTGTATGAATGCATACCTCCGGGCAGCGCCGGGTTCGAGACGATCGTGAGTGGCTCGCGCGCATCGCGCACCACCGCATCGCCAACCTGGAATATTGAATAGCGGTTAAAAAGTGCATGCCCGTCGAGCTGAGCCACAAAAAAATCGAACAGAGAATCGAGCGCATCACCAGCGAGCACCACCGGGTATTCACCCGTGGGGGGCAGTACCGCTTTCTCCAGATCGGCGAGCACCCGCGCGTCGTCTTCAAGCTGCTCTTCGAGCGCAAGTTGATTCAGGTAACGGCGCTTTTTGATGCCCATAATTTCGTGGCGGTTGTCGGCCGATGTCAGCACGTAATCGCAAACTACGCGTGTCGAAGACGATGCCGCCGCTAATCCGTTATGATTTTGCACGGCATAGTCAAAGGTCTCGAAAAACAATTCGAGGCTGTTCAGCGGAAATCGCTTCAGGTTCTTCGCGTGATACTGCTCAATAGATTCTGCGTAGGCGACGGCGTCGGCCAATTCGGCGTCGGCGACGCCCTGATCGTATACAGTAGCAGCATCGGCGCTATGCGCATGCGCTTTCGAGAAATTATAAGCAGGATTCTTCACCAGCCGCGCACGCGCCGCAGAATCGGCGACAACTTTTGAAAGCGATTCGGGTTTGCCCTGAAAGCGCGTGGTGCTTTCGCCCATCAGGGCATCGTCGACCGGTGTCTGCAACCTGAGCGCATAATTTCGTACAGCGTTGCAGCGCAGAGTTTCGATTTCACCGAGAACCGAGTAGACCTCGACCGAGCGCTTCGAGAGGTTACTAACCTGCCACCCGCGAAGGCCCGCCGTTTTTCGCAATACCGAGACAAGACTTTTCAAGAGCTATTGCGGGCAGAAGGTCTGGTTTGAGGCCTTGTAAAGAGAGTTTGAAGTGCAGGTTTCTGTGTAACCGTTTTCTGCGCATTTTTTGCCTTTGTACCAGACAATCGTGTCGTCGTAGGTTGCGAGCGATGAGGGATTGCTGCAGGCCGAGCTCAGGTTCTTGCAGTCCTTTTCAATTTTTTCATCGGTGCAATACGTATAAACAGCAGAGAGCCCGGTGTCAGTTGTGCAATCGGCCTGCTTGGGCTGCTTGGTCGTAGAGTGGACGCAGATGCCAAATGTCTCATCGTCGTCTTTGTTGAGGTTGCACGAAACAACGCCGAACATCAAGATCGCCAATACATACCTGAGCATGCCGACAGGTCGGGTATATAGGGGCACTTGTCAACAATTGCGCGCTCCTGCGCCTGGTCCCTGTGAAATAGCCGTCCGACGGCATCATTTTTTTTACCTACCCCATAAAGGACAATACTAACAAACGCCAGATTACCACAACCTGCTACAGCTTCAGCTAGCCTAAGCTCATGCAACTTCAGAACCGCATCTCAGGGGCCGTTATTGCGACTACGGTGTGGTGCGCTCTGGGCGCGGCAGACCGCTTGAATAAGAGAACTCCCCCTCTGAGGAGATATTCACCGGAAGTCCGATGGGCGCGTAACTGCACCATCGACCGAATCGGAACCTGGCGGCCGTGAATCGGCGCCCGGTGCCGCCGTAACCGGGGGCCATTGATGGCTCAACTGGGTAAGGCCTTTCGCAGCTGCGAAAGGCTTTAAAATTTCCAAGGAGGGAAGATGCAGATCAACCACAATCTGCCCGCGATGCAGGTCAACCGGCAGTTGCACAAAGTCTACAATCGATTCGAAAAATCGATTGAGAAGTTGTCGACTGGCGAACGGATCAACCGCGCGGGCGATGACGCGACAAATCTTGCGGTGTCAGAAAAAATGCGCACGCAGATACGGGGCTTGAAACAGGCCGAGCACAATGCAATGAACGGACTTTCGTTCATTCAGACTGCCGAAGGCAACATGGGTCAGGTCAACGATATCTTGCAGCGCATTCGCGAGCTTTCGGTGCAGTCGGCGAACGGAATTTATTCCGAATCGGACCGGCAGCAGATTCAGGTGGAGGTATCACAGCTGATCGAAGAAGTCGATCGCATTGGTACATCGGCCGAATTCAACCGAATGAAACTTCTGACCGGCAGATACGCTCGCGGTTCAAAGCTCGGCTCGATTTTCTTTCACGTCGGCCCGAACAAAGACCAGCGCATTCAGGCGTTCATTAAAACAATGAACGGTCGTGCGTTTGGTTTTTACGAAGGCAACGGGGCGAAATCGGCCAAAAAGCCGCTCGCGACGGTGTTTCAGGCGAACCAGATGATTGGGACCGTGGATAACGCGCTCGATAATTTGAATCGCCAGCGGGCAGATTTAGGGGCGTACTACAACCGTATTGAAACCACGGTTGAAGCGCTCAGAGTCGGTCATGACAATATGGTGTCGGCAGAATCACGCATTCGCGATACCGACATGGCCGAAGAATTGCTGGAGTTCACCAAAAACCAGGTTCAGTTACAGAGTGGTACGGCGATGTTGGCTCACACCAACTTATCTGCTCAACTCGTTGTTTCGTTAATCGAACACGGGAGGTAATGTTCGGTCGCTTCGGGCAAAGCCCTGCAGCGACCCTACTGGTTCATTTCGAGGGCAGAGCGGCAAAAACCGCCTGCCCTTTTTTTATGGGATTTGGTCGTCGACAAGAAGGCCGTCCATGGCCGTCGCCGACCTGATGACGTCGTGTCATTTTGCGAAATACCAATCGGTATTGAGGCTTTGCGAAATACTGGATTCGAACCAGTGACCTCTTCCATGTCAAGGAAGCGCTCTAACCAACTGAGCTAATTCCGCTTTCGGCGGAATTAGCTCAGTTGGTTCTGAGTTAAAACCGCTATCCACCTGAAAGGCGTGAACAAGCGAAAACGGACGCCGAAACAGATTGTCAATGAGAATGAACAGAGTGCACTGCGATCAACGAAAATATCTCGACCGGCCAAAGCGTCGTGCGCTGATGCCCGCTGCCTGCCATGGTTAATTTCCGCGCCAGTTTATTGGTTTGGGTAGCGGCAGGCGTAGCACCTGCAGCCTCAGCTACCGTTACGCATGAAAGTCCCCCTGAAACTTATGCCCGCTATGTTATCGCGGCTGAGTCATACGGGCAGGCGATCTGGTATTCTGCCCGGGCAAGCTTTCGCTTTCACCGTCTCGCGATGGTCAATTCAGGGTACAGCTACATTTCAGTGCCTCCCGGGTCTTCAGGCGGGGCGACGGCAGCCTACCACCTGATGCCAGTCTCTATATCAGCAATGTGGCCGATGGGTTCAGGCGACATGCCCGTTTTCGCCGAACTGCTGTTCGGCGGCAACTTCAACATCGGGTCTGATCGCACAGCGAGAACCGGCGTTAGGGCAACGGCAACGGGCCAGACATTCACCCCCGTCGTCGGCTTTGGTTTCGCTTATTTTCCCGATCAGGGTGGCGTCGTCATGCGTGCCATGTGCTACATCTACCAGGGTATCGACAGCGTGGGTATAGAGTCACGGCGCCTGCCATGGCTCGGGGGTTCAATCGGTTATGCTTTCTAAACGTTTAAGCCAAATCATTCTGGCACTATTCTGCACCGCGGGTCTTCAGGTCGCCGCGGCGGATAGTCCGCAGATACAAAACTTTTCAACGTATGAAAAGCCGGCGGCCCTGCACCCGTTCAGCATTCTCGGCAAAAATGTGACCGACTGTTTCTGGGGCACCTCGACCTACTTTCACCTGGGCGCATTTGCCACGACATTTGCAATGGTGAAAACACCCGCAGACAGAAATATCCAGACCTATTTCGAAAAAGAAAATCCGCTTGGGCAGCCATTCGCGTTCGCGATGCTTCGTCTCGGCGACGCCACGTCGTTTGTGCTGGGCATTTCGGGATACCTGGTCGGCATCTGGCAAGACCACCGCCGATTCACGGGAGCCGGCGCTGCAGCGACGCAGGCAGTCCTGTTGAACGGCGGCTTCGTGGGTTCTCTCAAGGTGATTACCGGCAGGCACCGGCCCGGCGAAACTGCATCGGCCGATGATTTTTTTCCGGGGTGGGACGAGCGCGTCGACAATTTTCGTTTTCGGCACTCATACCCTTCGGGGCATACATCGAGTTCGTTCGCGTTTGTCGCGTCGCAGCATGCGTACTACCCTGAACACAAGTGGATTCCCTGGCTGGGCTACCCCATAGCATCAGCGATTGGCATTGGCATGATCGAAGGCGACTATCATTGGACGTCTGAGGTGGTCGCGGGTGCGATCATCGGCACAACCATCGGGTACACTACCGGCAAAAATTTTCGTGCTGAATATGAGCGTCGTCAGAACGGTGTTTCAGAAGACGAGGTGGATGAATACCGTCGAAAAAACAAGCCGCTGAGTTTCATTATTTCACCCTCGGTGGGTAACGGCAAATACACCCTAGCGGCTACCTGGTATTGGTAGCCTTAAATCTGCCCCCCAAACATCAGCTGCGCGGCTGCTCACGC
This sequence comes from uncultured Leptospiraceae bacterium, assembly GCA_942492915.1. Lineage (GTDB taxonomy): Bacteria > Spirochaetota > Leptospiria > Turneriellales > Turneriellaceae > Turneriella. Next base: position 1,242,881 of record OW818662.1, on the reverse strand, counting down.
CCGAATGCAAAGGTTTTTCCCGCTGAGAGGTATGGCCCCCAATTCTGGTAGGTATTGAGGCCGTACACTGTGGCTGAAAGTGACAAGATGAGAAAGGTATTTCTGTCGATGAACTCGGCAAAACCTAACGTTACCTGCAGCCCATAGATAATCGGCTGATCGGTTTCACGGCTGCCGAGCGCCTTGAAGCGGCCATGATAGAATTGGTTTACCTCGGCAAACAACACCGACGAATCATGGTCATAGTCGCGCACGACCCATTCAACAGAGGCATTAAACTCGAGCATGTCGCCGGGGTTGTCGGCCACGATACCCGAAGGTGCATGAAAGAACCGCCCGAAGGTACCTACGTACCAGAAGTTCAGGTTAATCACGACGGGCCTGAACTCCCACATGACATTTGGCCCCACATGCACCTCAGTCATCAGGTTGCCAAACGTACGCCGGCCCGTGCGGTCGCCTAGATCGACAATGCCCGATGGCACCTTCACCATGCTGAAGAACAGCACCGAAGGTATAAACACCGATTCATGCGTTTGTTCATGCACAAGATAACGCGACCAGGCCGATGCGTCACCCAGGCCTGCCCGAGGGCCATCGATCTCGCGCGAATTATCGTTGATCACAACGGGAAACGGCACCGCGTCGATTTCCCATTTTTCAGTGAGGCCATATGTCAGCTGGTGGTTCAGCGTCATATTCTGGTCGGCAACGGATGCGTCGATCGCCTGCTTCTGGCCATTGCCATCGTAGCGAGCGCGCGTCATATTCATAAGCGTAAAGTTCTGAAATACAAAAAGCCCTTTCGCGGTCATGTTGCACGAATCTGTCGTGATCGGGTCGGTGACCATGAGGTCCCATTTGTTGTCGCGCCGGTCTGCCGTACCCGGTTCCCAACGGATAGAGTACGCTGTACCGCTGCAAAGCAGCAGTACAGCGATCATCCTAACGCATTGCTGCATCAGGCCACAGGTCAGGCAAATGCCCGGTTCACGGCAGAAAAAAGCGCTTCAATCGACGCTCGCGAGATATTGGGGCTGACACCAACACCGTAGAATGTCGTCTTGTCATCTCTTTCAATCTGTATGTACGCAATCGCTCGCGCATCTGAGCCTTCACCCAGTGAATGTTCGCTGTAGTTCTTAATCTGGAAGCCCAGCTTGGTGCCCGTAGCTTGGAGAATCGCATCGCGCGCAGCATCGAGCGGACCATTTCCTTTGCCTGTGTATTCGGCATTACCCGAAATCAGAAATCCTGCTTTGTCAGATTGAATTTTGAGCTTCAGGTTAACTTCGCCGCTGTCGGGTTTTTCTTCTATTGCCGAGATGCCTGCAAGCTCGAGCGGCGATTTCCGTTTCAGGTACTCGTTCTCAAAAGCAGTATTAATTTCGGCCGGCATCACTTCGCCGCCCTGCTTCTCGGCAATCACCTGCACGACGCGCGCAAACTCGGGGTGCATCGTTTTCGGCAACCGGCAGCCAAAGTCGTGCTCCATCACATAAGCGACGCCGCCCTTGCCCGACTGTGAGTTGATACGAATGATCGATTCATAAGTACGGCCAATATCATGCGGATCGATCGGCAGATACGGGACTGCCCACGTTACGGGCGATGCATCCTGCTCTGCTGTTTTTCGCTTCGCGAGGCCCTTATTGATCGCATCCTGGTGCGAGCCTGAAAAGGCAGTGAACACCAATTCACCGACGTAAGGGTGGCGCTTGTGAATATCCATGCGCGTCGTGCGCTCATAAACTTCTGCAACCTGATTGATGTTCGAGAGGTCGAGTTTCGGATCGACGCCCTGAGTCAGCATGTTGAGAGCCACGGTCACCAGATCGCAATTGCCAGTGCGCTCGCCGTTACCGAAGAGCGTGCCTTCGACGCGGTCTGCGCCCGCCATGAGCGCGAGCTCTGACGCCGCCACCCCGCAGCCGCGGTCGTTATGCGTATGCAGGCTGATCACAGCCAAATCGCGGCGGGGTATATTGCGAATGAAATATTCGATTTGGTCGGCGTATACGTTGGGGGTCGTCATCTCGACAGTGCTGGGCAAATTCAGAATCACTTTGCTCTGCTCTGTCGGTTCCCACACGTCCATGACGGCAGCGCAGATTTCGACCGCGAAGTCGACTTCGGTGCCGGTGAAGCTTTCGGGTGAATATTCGAGGTCGAAGATGGTGCCGGTTTTGGCCCTGTATTCGACTGCGAGCTGCTTCACGAGTTTAACTCCGTCGACCGCGAGTTTTTTAATCTGTTCGCGGCTCATGCCGAAAACAACGTCACGCTGCAAGGTCGAAGTCGAGTTATACATGTGCACGATCGCGCGGTGAACGCCCGCGAGCGCATCAAAGCTCTTGCGAATCAATTGTTCGCGTGCCTGCGTCAGAATCTGCACAGTAACATCGTCGGGTACCAGCTTGTTGTCGACAAGATGCCGCAAGAAGTTGTATTCAACGTCGGCGGCCGCGGGAAAACCCACCTCGATCTCTTTGAAGCCCGTCGCCACGAGCAGATTAAAGAGCTCAGCCTTTTCGGGAATTTCCATCGGGTAGACGAGCGCCTGGTTGCCATCGCGCAAATCGACGCTGCACCAACGCGGCGCCGCGGTAATGGATTTATCGGGCCAGGTGCGGTCTTTCAGATCGACGGGCCGGTAAGGTTGGTATTTTTTAACGATTTCTGCTTTCATAATGCCTCCGAATTTGATTGGGTGGCGCTTCTGCGCCGCGATGCCATAGGAAAAAACCTATGGCGCATTATAGTCGGGGCAATAGATTAATGCCGATCAGGTAATGGATAGGAGTGGCGGGCGCCATCGGCATGGTAGCAATATATGAAATATCGACATTGCGGCAAGTTTTTATGAGAATACCTATGCAGTTGACGCCTTGGGTGTAAGCTTCAACTCACACACCCAAAGCGGTTAAGAACTTCTTCAATATCCCTTCTGCCTCAGCTTTAAGCGCCTCTTTGTCACCGGCGAGCGATGCCGCAGTGGGTTTGTGTTTACCCATGAGGCTCAGGTATGCCTTGATCTTGGGTTCAGTGCCAGAAGGGCGGATTGTCAGCCGCGAGAAGTCTTTTAGCCAGAACTGGATAACATCCCCCTCGCCCAACTGATTCTTCAGATCACGGCAAGTCTGTGTCTGTGGTTCTTTCGCGCCTTTGCGCAGATCGAGAATATCGACGAGATCGCGGCCAAAATTTGCCTTCGCGGCAAAAGCTGCGGGTTCGGCGAGCTTGCCGAGCGTCTCGGGCAATAGCGCGGGGTTTTTGCTGAGGTCAATGCTGTGCAGCAGTTCATGGAACAGCCCATGCCGGATATAAATTTCATCGAGCACTGCGACGAGGTCTTCGTCTTCGGCAAGTTCTGCGAGAGCCAGCGCCGACGAGAGCGAGTCTTTGTCGCGCACCCAGCTCACCGGCAGATAGCCAAAACTCTCTTCGCCACCGAACAGATAGTTCTCGGGATCTTTCGCCACCTGCTCGGCGATATATTTGAAGCCGGTGAGAGTCTCGACAGTTTTGATGCCGTAGCCATCGGCGATCAGCCGCTGCAGTTCGGTGGTGACGATCGTCTTGCAGATATAGGGTGTCTTACGTTGTTGGGGCAGAAGATTTATTGCCCTTACATTTTTACGGGCGATGCTCTCTAACAGCAGCGAGCCAATCTGGTTGCCCGTCAAAAAATGATAACCGTTTGCGGTCTTAATCATGCACCCCACGCGATCAGCATCAGGGTCTGTGGCAATGAGCAGATCAGGGGCCTGCCCTGAGCCTGTCGAAGGGTCGGCTGCAGCATTCGCCGACGCCAGCAGGCGCTCAAACGCAGCCGGCTCTTCTGGGTTGGGTGACTTCACAGTCGGAAAATTGCCGTCGGGTTCTGCCTGCTCGGCCAGAACGCTGAAACTGCTATAGCCGAGTTCGTGAAAGGCGCGGTTAAAAAGCCAGCCGCCCGTGCCGTGCAACGGTGAATACAGAATGCGCGCGTGTTTTGGTTTCGCCTGGTAAAAAACCTCTTTTTTCAGGCGCGCCATATAGGCCTCATAAATATCCTCTTCCATCAGATCCTCAGCGGCAATGGGGGCTTCGGCGAGCGCATGCAGATTCGCAGGCAGCGTTTTGAATTCGACCGCCAGATAGAGTTTCTGAATGTCTTTGTCGACGGGTGAAATGATCTGTCCGCCGTCGGCCCCGTATGCCTTGTAGCCGTTATACTGCGGCGGGTTGTGCGACGCCGTCAGAATCACTCCACAATCGGCGCCCAGCTCGCGCACTGCAAATGACAAGAGTGGCGTCGGCGTCGGGCGCTTAAAGACTTTGACCCGCATGCCAGCACCATTCAGAATATGGTAGCTGAGGCGGCTGAACTGCGGTGAAGTCAGGCGCGAGTCATAGCCCATCGCCAATAATGGATTTGCCTTCAGCTTTTTGAAATATTCAGCAACGGCGAGATTGAGCCGCGCGACGTTCTGTAGATTCAGCCGATTGGTGCCGAGCCCCGTGAGGGCGCGCATACCGCCGGTGCCAAAGGCCAGTTCAGCGTCAAAAGCACGGTCGGCGATCAGCTTGGCTTTCTGTGACTCAAGCTCAGCTTTTTCCGTTGCGCTCAAGGGGGATTCAAGAAATTTCTGGTAGTATTGCTCGGGTGTGAGGGACATCCCCCTTGTTCTGTAGAAAAAATGCCGGTGTAAAGCAGAAACGGTTCTTCTTTTGATTTGCCCCCGAATTAATTCGGGGGCAAATCAATGAATCTCTGCTATTCATTACAAACTGTAGAGGCGCCCTTTACGGGCGTCTGCTTGGCTATGTTATTGCAAAAAGGAGACAGCCTTAAAGGCTGTCTCTACGTACTCATGTATTCTTTTGCCGACATTAAACAAGTTCACCTTGAAGTTACCGAACGCTGCAATGCGGCCTGCCCGCAGTGCCCACGCCGCATCGACGGGGGGGCGATGAACCCAAAGGTTACGGGAGCCGAACTCTCGCTCGCAGACATCCGCCTGATCATGCCGGTCGAATTTGTGCGGCAACTCTCTAAGGTTTATCTGTGCGGCAACTATGGCGACCCTGCGGCTGGCGCCGACACACTCGAAATCGTCCGCTACCTGCGCGACGCTTCGCCCCGGCTGCGCATCGGTCTTCATTCTAATGGTAGCCTCAGAAGCGAAGACTGGTGGCGCGACCTTGCGCGGGCGATCGGCGAAAACGGCTATGCGCGGTTTGCTATCGACGGGCTTGAAGACACAAACCATATCTACCGGCGCAACACCGACTGGTCGAAGATCGTACAAAACGCAACTACGTACATCGCCGCGGGCGGGCGTGCCGAGTGGGATTTTATCGTGTTCGCGCATAATGAGCACCAGGTTGAATCGGCGCGCAAGTTTGCTGGCGCACTCGGCTTCGCTGCATTCAATGTGAAAAAAACTGCACGATTTCTGAAACGAGAATCGATGGCGTATGCAGACAGCAGCCCAGTAAAAAGTGTACGTGGTGAGCTGGTCGCCCAGCTCTCGAGCCCGAGCCGCACCGAGTACCGCAATGATTTTCTCGATTCGCTCGAAAACGAACGGGCGGCGCATGCGAATTTCTCTGACTATCTGAACAGCCGGGATATTCGCTGCAAAGTCGCGGCAGAAAAGAGCATCTACATCAGTGCCGAAGGCAAAGCCCTGCCCTGCTGCTATCTCGCGTCGATGCTCAAAAATCCGCCGGGAGAAGAAACCCGGCAATTCGGCGAAATCTTCGGCTCAGACACGACGGCTCTAGCTGTGAATGCGGCAACAACTCTTGAATCGGTGGTCGCGGGCGATTTCTTTCAGAAACGGGTCGCTGAGAGATGGCAAAACGACCGCGAAAAACTGAAAGTCTGCGCCAGGGTCTGCGGGACGTGACAAAGTCGCATGACCATCACCACGCCCATCCCGTAGCGCACCACCACCTGCACGCGCACAGCAGCAGCTCAAAGAATCTGCTGATTGCACTGGTACTCAACCTTGCCTTTGCGGTCATCGAGCTTTTTGGCGGCCTTTACACGAACAGCGTGGCGATTCTCTCGGACGCGCTTCACGATTTCGGCGATGCGCTCTCGCTGGGAGTCGCCTGGTACTTGCAAAAAATATCCGGCAAACCGCGCGATGAATTCTATTCATACGGCTACCGACGCTTTTCGCTGCTCGGCGCTCTTGTGGTTTCGTCGGTATTGCTGATCGGGGTCGCCCTCGTGGTGCGCGAATCGGTCGAACGCCTTCTTAACCCTGAAATCGCCAATGCCAAAGGTATGCTGGTGCTCGCGCTCATCGGCATCGCGATCAACGGTTTCGCGGCTTTGCGCGTCAAATCAGGGCATTCGCACAGCGAACGTGCAGTTTATCTGCACCTGCTCGAAGATGTGCTGGGGTGGATTGCTGTCTTAATCAGCAGCATCGTGATGATTTTTTTTCATTTACCGTTTCTCGACCCGCTGATTTCGATTGTGATATCAGTCTATATACTGTGGAATGTCTTTAAGAACCTGCGTGCGGTCATCAAGATTCTTCTGCTCGAAGTACCGCAGCATATTCAGGTCAACGGGCTCGAAGATAAGATACGCGCCATTAACGGTGTGCAAGCCATAGAAGACGTGCATATCTGGACGCTCGATGGGCAGAATCACGTGTTGACCCTGCAAGTCATCATCACACCGCGCGCCAGCTTTGAGACCATGCGCAGAATAAAGCAGCAGGTTCGCGAGCATGCCAGCGCAGACGGCATTTTTCACTGCACGATCGAATTCTGCACCCATACAGAAGACCGTCACCAGCACCATTGAATCTGTAACTGGCAGATTATCTTTACACTCAGCTGCAGGTATTGAGTATCGCGTGTGCGACGAGTCTGTGCCCTGTTGTTCTGTCTGGTGCTGGTCGAAGGCGTCTTTTCCCGAGCCGGCGGTGGCGGAAGCTATAGGTCGTCGAGCAGCAGTTCTTCGCGGTCGTCGAGTTCGTCGTCGAGCAGGTCATCGAGTTCGTCGTCATACCGCTCGTCTTCGTCGAGCAGTTCATCGTATCGGCCCAGTACATCCGGATCGTCTTACAAACCTTCTACCGGTTCTTACCGCAGCACTTCTGGCTCATCGTACAGCGAACCTGCGTATCGCGAGCTACCCATAGACCAGCCAGATAATGCGACTATCACAATTACTCTCACGCCCCGGGGCAGAATGCGCATGACAGAAAATATTATCTTTCAGGCGCACGACAAGAACCCAAAGCACGTCTATTACCGGGAGATGCAGAGCCAAAACAGGCCCCAAAAAGTTTGGCCGGGAGACAGCGTCACAGGAGAATTAAAGAAAGATTATCGCACGAGTAACCGGCTCGCATACCAATCACCCAAAACAGATGGAAAAACAATCGGAGCGACCCTGGCATATGAAATGGAACGCGTCTTTTACAACAGCGATCAGGGTGTGTGGGTACTTGATTTGGGATATAAATTCATCAAGAATGCTTCGATCACTCTGGAAGCCCTGCCGTCAGGAGCCACTGCCTGGCTCATGGATTCTACGCTGGCCGGCAAATTGATATCGGAATGCAAAGGCACCGGGACAAATTGCACATTGATCAGTGCGAAGAGAATTGATCGTCCCCGCCTGGTGATCAGCGGGGCGAAACCTCAGGACGCATACGCGCCTGGTATCGTAACCCGATTTACAGAAGCTTCTGTCACGGCACAGCTGCATGAAGACTCTACGTTCGACCTCCTCTTTGATACAAGCCCGCAACAAGAAGGTTGGGCCATGCCCATTCTGAACGAATCGGAAACATTTCTGGGGTCGGCCAAAGGTTACGACTATGGCCATTTTGAACGCTACGCAATGGCCGCATATCTGCATGCTGCGCCGGGTATAAACAGTATGGCAGCAACCATTGCTATACATAATCCGAAGATCAGAGAAGCCGGCGCATTCACCGAATTTGCCATTGGAACCCTCGATACCGCGAGTCGAAATGGGAATTTCAAATTCTCATCTGAACCATCGCGATTCACAGAATACAAAAGCGTCAAGATAACGCTTCCGTCAGATAAACCCGTCCTCGCTGAAATTTTGCGCTGTAAAGATAACTGGACGTATTCTTACCAGTGTGAGCCCGAACATCGGCTTCTAAGCGAATTCAAACAGGTTGGCCATGAGGTCAATCTGACACTGCTCGAACCGGCGATGCATCCCGAGACCGTGATACGACTGTACCATCCTGCGGTCTATCTCCAAGACACGGGCGCATCAAAACTGCTGCAATATCAGATAAAGCATTACCTCAAATTTGGCCACAAACCAGGCTGGGCCTATTTCGTGCATATATTGTTCTATCTGGTACTTCTTGTCGCAGCCGTGATCGCGCTGGTTAAAATGATCGGTTATGTAAGGCAGCGAGCGCGCAGCGCGAAAGAGCTGAAACAATTCCAGGCAACCGAGGCTGCGGCGCTACGCGAGATTCTGCAAAGAGACCCGAATTTTAATCTTGAGGCGTTTCGCACGCGTGGCAAAGAAATCGCGACGCATATTCAGCACAGCTGGTGCGCGGGGGATATGCGGGATTGCCGGCGTTACCTATCTCAGGGCGTCTATAATCGATTTCGGCTACAGATCAAGATCATGCGCGAAATTGAAAAACGCAAGAATGTCATGGCAGACTTTGAAATCCGCCGGTTCTACGTTTTGGCGCATAACAGTTCAGGCGACTTTGACTGTCTCACCGTGCGCATGGACGCCGCCGCGCGCGACCTGATGGTCGAAATCGGCCGCGATGAAGACGAATCGCTGCAGGCGGCCCGGCGCGCGCCTCTAACTCCCTTTAGCGAATTCTATTCTTTTATGCGTCGGCGCGACGCCAAGACCGAACACCGCGAAGCATTCGACACATGCAGCCACTGCGGCACTCCATTCAAGGGTGAAGGCGAACTCAACAAATGCAAGAGCTGCGGTGCAATATCAGGCTCGGGAACATTCGATTGGGTACTTGCCGAAATTACGCAGTACAGCGAATACCGGGGCAATACCGCGCGCAAGAATCTGAACGGCCTCAGCTCTGACCGTATCGAAGACCGGGCTTCGTTTGTTTTCTGGCGTGATCTCATGGCCGGCCTAACGGGAAATCGCGACTACATCGTGCGGGATGCATCGGAAAATTACCTGGCCACGGAGTCAAAACCGCAGAGCCTTTACGACATCGCCGTGGGCGCGGCAGATCTTGAAAGTTTCAAGAGCAACAGTGCTGAGTCTATTGCCAAAGTGCGCATTAAATGGTCGGCAGCGGCCCGCGAGGGCACAGAGGTGCGCCACAGGCAATCTGTCGTCACTCTCAAAGCCGCAAATGCGGTAACTTCAACCGCCGGCTTTGCAGAGCACGGCTGTGCCTCATGCGGAGCGCCGCTGCCCGAGACAGACAGTATTGAATGTTCATATTGTCACTCGCCCATACAACGCAAAAATGCAGATTGGCTTCTCGATTCCGTAGAAACGACCGTCGAATGAAGCACTTTCACCAGACATTTGTACCCATATTCGACAGCATCGGCAACGGTGTATTGAGTCTGCTCGAATCGCTCGGAGCCTTCGCAATTTTCGCAGGCCAGACTATTCGTTTTGTCTTTGCGCGGCCTTTTGACGTGCGCAACCTTCTCTATCAAATGGGCGAGATCGGCGTGAAGTCCATACCCGTCGGCGTGGTGAGTTCGTTTTTTGTCGGTATGGTCATGGCCCTGCAGCTCGGCGGGCCCATGGAGCAGCAGATTCAGGGTATTTCAACCTTCATGGGTGGCGGAATCGCCCTTGCGATGGTACGCGAACTTTCCCCGGTCCTCACCGCCGTTTTGCTGGCCGGTCGCGTCGGTTCGTCGATCGCCGCCGAAGTCGGCACGATGAAAGTCACAGAGCAGATCGATGCGCTGTCGACTCTTGCGACGAACCCAATTCATTACCTTTCGGTTCCGCGTTTTCTGGCAGCGCTTGTGTGCATTCCCATGATTACGGTGATGGCGATTGTGGTCGGCGTTCTGGGTGGCGCCCTCATTTCAAACATTAGCCTCGATATACCCTATAACCTCTATTTCGACTCGGCGCGCACCCTGGTGAGAAGCAAAGATCTGATTTCGGGTGTCGGCAAAACTTTTTTCTTTGGTGCAGAGATCGCGCTCATTTCGTGCTTCTCGGGGTTTCGTGCGCGCGGCGGCGCCGAAGGCGTGGGCCAGGCGACGATTCAGGCCGTGGTGTTCTCTTTTATGCTGATTATCGTTTCGGATTACTTCATTACATACATTTTCCAGCTCTTTGGTTTATGACAGCAGAGGCACACGCAACCTCTGGCCGCGAGACGCACGTGAGGCTCGAAAACATTTACAAGAGCTTCGGCACCAAACACGTGCTGCGCGGTGTCGATCTCGACATCATGCGCGGTGAAATTATCTACATCATCGGCAAGAGTGGTTCGGGAAAATCAGTAACTCTCAAAAACATTACGGGCCTTTTGCGACCAGACACGGGTACCGTGTATATCGACGGCGTCGACGTGCACGCCGCAGATGATAACGCGCTCAACGCACTGCGCAGAAAAATGGGAGTACTCTTTCAAATGGCTGCCCTCTTCGACTCCATGTCGGTCTACGAAAACGTCGCGTTTGGCCCGCGACGCTTTACGAAACTCAAAGAACCCGAGATTGAGACATTGGTGCGCGAGAAACTGGCGATGGTCGGCCTCAAAGGCGTCGAACATCTGAATCCATCAGCTCTTTCGGGCGGTATGCAAAAGCGCGTGGGTCTCGCACGTGCGATAGCGCTTGATCCCGAGATCGTGCTCTATGACGAACCGACCACGGGGGTTGATCCGATTCTCGGCGCAGCCGTTGACGACCTCATCAAGACGCTCAACGCAAAAACCGGCGTGACCTCGATAGTCATATCTCACGACATGGCATCTGTATTTCGCACCGCGCACAGAGTGGCAATGCTCTACGACGGTATGTTTCGGCTCATCGGTACGCCCGATGATTTCAAAAAATCGGATGACCCTGTGATTAGGCAATTCGTTGAAGGTTCAGCCGAAGGCCCGATACCCATTCTCTGACCATGGATAAAGATAAACGTACCCGTATCGCCGTCGGCATAATGACCGTCATCTCGGTCACAACGTTCATTGCTCTGCTGGCAGTTCTTGGGCGCTGGCAGGTTTCAGGCGAAGGCATGCGCCTGAGTCTCAAGTTCAGATTTCTAAACAACCTTGCAACTGGCGCGCCGGTGCGCATTTCGGGCGGCCTGCCCGTTGGTTATGTTGAGAGCATCTACCAGAAGGATCTCAAAACCTACGTCAAAATTTCGCTCAGCAAAGACCTGCGCGGCAAAATACCCAAGCGGGTCGAGACCGTGTTTGCGATCTACACCACTGGCCTCATGGGGCAAAAATACATTAACATAACTATTCCCGACGCGAAACCCGATGAAGTCTATTTTGCCGATGGCGACGAATGGGTCGGCATCGACCCGCCGTCGATCGACCAGATGATGATGGCGTTTTCAAGCTGGTTCGACGGCAAAAACGGCGGCCAAGTGCTTGCCGAAATCATGAAAGAAACCGAAACTTTTCTGGCGAACCTCAACGGCATCGTGAATGAAAACCGCGGCGACATACGGCAGACGATTCGCCAGGCGCGTGAATCGTTTACTTCGCTCTCGGCTCAGCTCGATACTTTGATGCAAAAACTCAATATTCTCTCGAAGAACTTCACAGACATCTCAAATCAGAACAAACAAGATATTCAGATTATGCTCGAGAACATGTCGAAAATTTCGCGCGATCTGAACCTCATCACGCAGCGCGTGAATTCGGGGCGCGGTTCGGTCGGCAAACTGATTCAGGACGAAGAGCTCTATAAGAACGCCAATGAAGCCGCTTATCACGCGCGCGAGCTTTTCAGAAAACTCGAAGAAAACCCCTCTTTGTTTCTCAACAAGAGCAACTGACCCGCATGAGACACAGCGCCGACGCCACACGCCGCGCTTCAATTCGCGCTGGCGCCTACCTGCTGCTTGGTTTTTTCGTTTTGGCGCTCACCGCAATTGTCGGGGCGCGCATCCATACGGCGCGGGCGGGTTTTACCATCGACATCGCTTTTTCATTTCTGAGCAATCTCACGCGCAACGCAAAAGTTCTGCTCGCGGGTGGCCGCGAGGTCGGCTATGTTCAGGATATTTTTCAGCGTGACCGACAGACCTACGTACGCATCTATCTGGAAAATTCATTGCGTAACGTCATGCCGCTCAGCAATGAAACGCAGATTTCGATTTTCAGCAACAATCTGATGGGTCAAAAATACATCAATATCCAGTTTAACGATCTCAAACCCAACGAACCTGTCATCGAACCCGGGCAGGTCGTCAGGGGAATTTCACCTCCGTCATTTGAGCAGATGATGCTGTCGTTTTCGAGTTGGTTCGATGGCAAGAGTGCTGGCCAAGTTGCTGAAGAGATCATGGCGAAAGGCGCACTCTTGCGCTACAATATAGACGCGATTGTCGCTGAGAACCGCGAAGACCTGGCTGCAACCGCTTCGGGCGCAAAGAACTACTTTAAGGCGATTTCAGGGCAATTCGACGCGCTCAAAGAAAATCTCTCATCTATCGCGCGCAACAGCGAAGAGATTCTCACCGCACAACAGCAAAGTCTGACGCAGCTCGTGGCGAACAGCGCCAGTATGGCACAAAATCTCGAATTACTCGAAAAAGCGCTGTCTAACAACCGTGGCAGTCTCGGAAAATTTAACAACGAGAGCAAAGAGCTGCGCGACAACATTCGCCAGACAATCGAATACAGCCGCTCATTTATCAAGTGTATTCAAGAACGCCCTTGGGTAATTATTTATAAAGAATCTTGCCGCGAACGTTAATTTTCGTCGGCAGAAATCTTGCGCAGCACATTTTCACGGTGCTGAGCGTCGAGTAATTGAAATTTTTCCGCTGCAGGTTGAATGCGCCTCTTGCGGCGAATAAAAAGCGCGGCAACTCCCGCGCAGAGAATAAAGCCAAGAAACGCAAAGATACCCAGATAGTTGCTCTGCGGCGCGCTCATGATCTGCGAACCGAATCCATTCTTGAATTGAGCCTGCATGTAGCCATAGTCGGGAGTTCTCGCCATCGCAAACAAATCCGCCTTATCTGCATCGACGCCGAACCCGTGTTGAAACCCTTTTAGAATATCTTCGTCGCTGGCCCCCGCCAGCAGCAGCTTGTCGAGCGCATCGCGCTGCGGCCAGGCGTTGCAGTGGCCGGTGTGGTTGCAATTGCGCAGCGGCATGTTACAGCCGCAGGTGCACATGAGCTTGCGCGAAAGGTTGTCGAATCGTTTCAACAGCGAAGGGTCAGATAACCGGCTGTGCGCGCTCTGCGCAAAGAGCGGTAGCGCCATAAAAATTGCCAGCACTGCGGCAAATACACCAATGACCCGTAAAGCTTTCATCTATGGACTCGTTAGCAGAACTCAGACGCGGCATAAATCGAATTTCTCTCTTGCTTTGCCTGACGCCCGCAGCGCTCTTTGCCGCACCGGGTTACCTCGTATCAGTTGCAGGCGCTTACTCGTTTGGCTCTACGGCCGCCTCCGCCGGGCTTTCGTCTGTCTATTCAGACTTCAAACCCGAATACCGGTTCACAGATTATGGCGGGCGATTCTACCGCCTGATGGGCCTACACGGCATCGGCTTCTCGATCGGGCTCGTATCGTCGCTCAATTCCCGCGGCCTTTACGTGGCTGACTCGCCGGCTGTGGCAGATTTCGTTGGCCGCGTGAATGTGACCGCAGGCAGCGGTCACCAGTTCAGCGCGGGCAAATACAGCCTCGGATTGGGGTGGGTGCCGGTGCTCGCCCGCTACCGTTATGCGGCCATAAATGAATTTGTTTTCATTGAGTTCGGCGCAGGGCCGGTTTATGGATTTGGCGCGCTTGAGTCTGAGATTTCAGCTACGAACGGCAATGCCCTCCAGAAAGAAACGCGCTACCACAGGTACAACGAATGGGGAATCATGACAAGCTTCACTATTGGCGCGAGCTGGCCTTTGGCTCCCGGGCTCAGCGTGCAGCTTCTCGCTGAAGTCGCATGGCTCTATGCACGGGTGAGAGATCCGAATATGTTTGTGTCTGATTCTGTGGGCTGGTCGCAGTTTTTTGTACGCCCGGGGCTGGCGTTGGCCTTCAGCTTTTAGGGCATAAAAAATCCCCTTGCGGGGGATTGGGATTTGTCAGCTATCAGCTCACCTACGGCTCGGAAAAGCCAAAGGCCTCGCAACTTCGCGAAGCGAAGTTGCTGCTAAAGCGGCTTCGCCTGCCTTTGGCTTTTGAAAACGCCGAGCCTTGCGGTGAGCTATCGTTATTGATAAGAATCAATAACGATAATGCTCAGGCTTATACGGGCCGGCGACGTCGACACCGATGTAGTCGGCCTGCTCTTTTGTCAGCTTGGTCAGTTTGACACCGATGCGCTCGAGGTGCAGGCGTGCCACTTCTTCGTCTAGAACTTTTGACAGGCGTGTAACACCAATCTTATTCGTGTCTTTGTTTTTCCACAGATCCATCTGTGCGAGTGTCTGGTTGGTGAACGAGTTGCTCATGACGAATGATGGGTGACCCGTAGCGCAACCGAGGTTAACGAGGCGGCCTTCTGCCAGAAGATAGATAGTTTTGCCGTTGGGCAATACGTACTTATCGTACTGGGGTTTGATGTTGATGCGCGTTACACCTTTCAGGTTCTCGAGCGCTTCGATCTGGATTTCATTGTCGAAGTGGCCAATGTTACAGATGATCGCCTGATCTTTCATTTTGTTGATGTGATCGAGCGTGATAATATCTTTGTTGCCGGTTGTCGTAACATAGATATCCGCAGTTTCGAGTGCATCTTCGATCGGCGCTACCTGATAACCTTCCATCGCCGCCTGCAGTGCGCAGATTGGGTCAATTTCTGAAACGATAACGCGCGCACCAAAGTTACGCATCGACTGTGCAGAACCTTTGCCTACATCGCCATAACCCGCGATGAACGCTACTTTGCCGGCGATCATCGTGTCTGTTGCACGCTTGATACCGTCTGCGAGTGATTCGCGGCAGCCGTAGAGGTTATCGAATTTAGATTTAGTGACTGAGTCGTTGACATTGATCGCCGGGAAAAGCAGTTCGCCTTTCTCGAGCATTGAATAGAGGCGCTTAACGCCCGTAGTTGTTTCTTCAGATACACCACGCACGCCTTTGCCCATTTTGGTCCATTTGTCTTTCGATTTTTTCAGGCTCTCGCGAATGAGGTTCAATACGATTTTGTATTCTTTGTTGTCTGTTGCCTGATCGACAAATTTTGGGTCTTTTTCGGCTTTCGTACCATCGTGAATCAGCATGGTCGCATCGCCACCGTCGTCAACGATCAGGTCGGGGCCTGAACCATCGGGCCAGGTGAGCGCCTGTTCAGTACACCACCAGTATTCTTCTAACGTTTCACCTTTCCATGCAAATACGGGAATGCCGGCCTTGGCAATCGCTGCGGCCGCGTGATCTTGAGTGGAGAAAATGTTGCAAGAGCACCAGCGCACATCGGCACCGAGTGTTGTGAGAGTTTCGATCAGTACCGCAGTTTGAATCGTCATGTGCAATGAGCCCATGACCTTCGCACCTTTTAGTGGCTTTTCCGCGCCATATTTCTTGCGCAGCGACATCAGACCTGGCATTTCATGCTCGGCAATGTCGAGTTCTTTGCGGCCCCAATCGGCCAGGTTGATGTCGGCGACTTTATAGTCGGTGTTGCTGGTCGAGCCAGCCGTGTTTTCTGGTGTTTTCATACGTATCGATACATTCGCATACATCGATGTATCGTCAAGCCCCTTTCAGTTCAGGTCTTGAATCGCATCATGGCGGACGCCATCGCGGTAGCTTCAACTTTTAGCAAATCGGCCGTCTTGCTCAGTTGCTCAGAAGCAGCGCGAAAATTGTCAGCAAGCGCGACCAGCTGACCCATATCTCCCAGAAGATTGCGCAGGTTATTTTGATTGCTTTCGAACGTGCGGGAGATTGCCCGGGACATCTCTGCAGAGGTCTGCATTTCAGGCGCAATGCTGTCGAAAAGTTTGCCGGTCGCCAAAACTGAATCGGAAGCCTGGCGCATGAGGCTCTCCACCTGCCTTGCGGATGTCTGACTGAATTCAGCAAGTTTTCCCACTTCGCTCGCTACGACCGCAAATCCACGGCCATGCTCGCCTGCGCGCGCAGCCTCGATGGTGGCGTTGAGCGACAGCATATTCGTCTGCGCGGCGATTTCCTGTATGACGCTGAGTTTCTCACCCACATCGCGCATCGCACGCTGGGTTTGAGTAACATTTTCGCCGTCGCGAATGAGCGCCTCGGTAATCGACAGCTGCACGATACGGGCCTTTTCAACGAGAGCTGAATTTTCATCAAGGGTGCCGCTGATGCCCGAGATGGTCCGTTCGCTGCTATGAATGCGCTCCTGCTGATTCAGCGCCGATTCAAATAGGCTTAACGCAGTTGCCGAGATTCCCTCGACGGTGCCCTCGATCTTGCCCGTCAGGTCTTTCACATTCGCGACTATCTGGGTCGTTTTCTCCATAAATCGGTTAAAATCAAGGGCGATGTACCCGAAGTCATCCCGACTGTGAATTGCAATACGGCCCGTTAGGTCATTGCTGCCCGAGGCGATGGCAGCGAGTTTTTGGCGCAATTGGCTCACCGGCGCCACTATTTGCTCGCGCATACGCACCAGGTTAAATGCAGCAATTGTCAGGCAGACAACGAATGTAATGCCGATACGCCATACGACCGAAGCGAGCGAAACGCCTTGCTGCTGCTTGATCGCAAGTGCCACACCGGTCAGAGCCAGTAATGTCAGAGCGCCTGCGACGCTGACGATCGAGAAAAAAAGCATTTTGGATTGCAGGTCGTAAAATGGCTGCCCTTCATCGAGCGGCAGCCCCTCTGTTAATTTTTCGGTCGCCGTTACCAGCGCAATAAAAAACGGGATTGCAAACAGAAGTATGATAGGTACACCCAGCAGCTGCGCCAATAGATACTCGACAGGTGTAATAAACGTTTTACCATACAGTGGAGTGCTGGGCCCGAGAATACAATAGAATGACATGAGTACGATGAAATTACGCGGAATCGCGCGCGCCGCCCTACGTGCCTCAATTTGTTTTGATTTCTCCGCCGAAAGGGCACCCAAACCGATCGCCCGAATCTTTTGCCGCATTGAAAAAGTGACGAGAACCATGTAGAGAAGAATGTATGCCAGCATGAGCGGGCTTAGCGCCAACGCCCAGAACTCGTCACTGGTTTCAAAAATGTAATTCAGGTAAAGCGACGCCAGCCAGACCGCCGGCGGCATCAAAAAACCCGCAAGGGACAAGTAGATTATTCTTTTTTCAACAGCTTTTCGTATCATCAGTTCAACGCCTCCCGATCCTGAAATGCAGCTGCACCCACCGCTGTCAATTGCAAGTTTGCGAGGAAAAACCACTACGCATGGGCGAAAATGGAATGACATGCCTGCAACGTGACGCGATCTCTCCGCATACCAAGATGCTCACCTTACCTGCCCGCATCGACACATTTGAGAGTCATGAACTTGAATGGATGCCCGAACCACTGAAAGTTTTGTTCCGGGAGATTTTATCGTGGGAGCAGGATCTCGGGGGTGTTTATACATCGGCACTGCCTGTTATTCGCGGGTGGCTTAACGACACGGGCGCGAGAGGAATTCTCGATCTTTGTTCGGGCGCGGGCGGTCCTGGGGTGACGCTGGTGAAAGCACTCAGAAGCGGTGGCCTCGCCGACGCGCGTATCAAACTCACTGACCTTTATCCGGCAAATGAAGTTTATAAGGTATTGGCGGCAGAAAATCCGGGTTCGGTCGAATACGAACCGGTGAGCGTCGATGCAACGAACAGCAGGCGCGATGCGGATTTTCCCGTGCGAACGTTACTCTCGGCGTTTCACCACTTCTCCCCTGAATTCGCGCGCAAGATATTGATCGATGCGACGAAAAACAGCGATGGTATCTGTATCATGGACCCTTTCCAGCGTGATCTCTGGCACCTGATGTCAGTCCCCATCGGTACGACCTTCGGTACGCAGTTTTTCCCGCTGCTGAGACAGCGAACGCCATTTGCTTATGCTATGTGCAACCTGACCCCGATTATACCCGCAATGTTCGTTTGGGATAGTATTGCGAGCGTGATGCGTGGTTATACCACCAATGAGTTGCTTGAACTCACTGACATACCGGAGTGCCGCGCTTTCGAATGGCGTGCCGGCACCTGGGACTATTTGCCGGGAACAGGATTAAAGGGAGTCTACCTAAAGGGCAACAGACGGTGATGACGATACCTTCAGACCAAAGACCAGCTTCATCTGCGTCTTCCCTTTCAGCGCGAATTCCCCGATTTGCTCGACGTTACTGCGTAACGGATGCGACGCCAGATCTGCCAACAGCTCGTTCGACATCACAATCGGAAATCCGGTTTCTTTGCTAAGCCCTTCGAGCCGGGCAGCGGTGTTCACTGCGTCGCCGATCACGGTAAATTCGAGGCGGTCAGCCGAACCGATCACCCCGGCAATGGCATCACCCGCGTGAATGCCAATACCAATCTCAAACGGTAGCGTCAGCTCGGGTGCAATTTTTCGCACCTGCTGCAGCATTGCATGGCTGCACGAAAGTGCTTCAGCGGCTGCACGCGCGTGGTCTTCGTGCTCAAGGCCAAAGACCGCCAAAATGCCGTCACCGATGAATTTGTCGACGTGGCCATGGTGCGCCCGAATGATCGTCACCATTTCTGCCAGATAACGATTGAGGTTACGTATCAGTTCTTCACCCGAAACACTCTCAGACATTCCCGTAAAATTTCTGACGTCTGCAAAAAGTATCGCGAGCGATTGTTTGCGCCCCGTTATAGCTCCATCGCTGCGCACGAGCCGACGCGCAATTTCGGGGCTTACCACTTTGCCGAACACGTGGCGAATGCGCTCACGTTCGCGCAGACCTTCGATCATGTGGTTGGTATGCCCGGCGATCATTCCGAATTCGTCGTTACTGAGAACCGGGACATTGGCGCCATAATCGCCATCGGCCACCCGTTCGAGCACTTCGGTTTCGCCGGCAAAATAGAGTTTGAGGTTTTTGGCGTACGAGAAGATCAATTGCATTGAATAGATCAGAATGACCGCGAAAACAAACAGGATTTCAAAAACGACCGAGTTACGTGCAGCGACAATACCTTTTGCCTGCACGTTCGTGGCGAGCCACTGGAAATCTTTAATTACGAGCAACAGCAGCACCGAACCGACAAAAAGAGCGAGCGCGGTAGCGATGGCAGCGAATTTTGCCGGCAGTGAAAAGAAGCGGCGCACGCTACCGGCGTATTGCGGCTCAGCAGCAATGCGGCGCATGGCCTGCCGCTCAGCGGCAAGGTAGTTATCGAGGCCTGCAAAAAAGCCGAATGTGGCTGTACCCAGCACTACCTTGAGCCCGCTGCCTACGGGAAAGCGGTACCAAACGGCATCGAATGCGGTGATGCCTGCGCCCACAATCAGAAACAAGGCGATATCGAGTTTCATGATCGCTGCTGCCCAGTTTTCGAGCGCCTGCCGACTCAGAATGCGCTTCGCGCATAGATGGCGCAGCACCAGTGCTGGCGCAAAAAATGCCGCGAGATTGATGGCTGTCTGCCACCAACCGAGAGATTCAATATAGGGACAAACCTCTACGCCATAGTAGGTCAAAAAGGCGTAGGCTATCAGATAGTGTAGTGTTGCGCGCACGGGTGACTCCTTCGGGTATTGCCATTGGTCGGCACCCCCCGCACCCACTTACGTATTTTTTTGAATGCCGTTAAAACACAAAAGTCGACATGAAATAGCCGAACTGGTAGTCGCCGCTCTTGTTCGCTGCGTTCATCGCCTTGCCGCGCATTGCATAGGCATAACCGGCCTGAAACATCAGATAGTCGCGCGGTTTGTAATTCAATAGAACTCCGGCTTCCTGATAGAGCTCTTTTTCACCGCCGAGTGAACCAATTGAAGTGGTGCCGTTCGATGCGCCGGTGATGGCGTACCAATCGTCGCTGGTATGGGTGCGCATCGCGTACCAATAATCAAATTTTATGCTGAAATCGGGCGTGAACCAGACGGTATAATCGGCTCCGCCACCCGTCAGGTTACGCCAGCTCGTCATGTCGGCCTGACCGAATTGGTAGTGAGGGGTGGGATACAGCGAATCAAAGGTTTTGTACTTCGAATCGTTGGGATCTCCGCCGCTCGAATAGGCGCCCTGCCCGCCAAGGCGCATTTTCAGCCCCAGATTGAAATTCAAACCGATGAAACCAACGGCCCCGTAGGCTTCGATTTGTTTACCGAGCCTTTGCCCGCCCTGGTACGCGCCTTCAATCGAATAATCAAAGAGCATGTCTTTAGGCGTCTTGTTGCCCGGGTCTGTGCGGTTGCTGAAGCGCATACCACCCGTATACAGTTGGTTTGAATGCCCGTCCATATCTTGATTGCGGGCGAAACCGAAAACATCGACCATGAAACCCCGATGGAATTTTATCGAGTTCCAAATGCCGCTGAAATACATACCCGACGTGTGCTTGTTGGTACCGCCGACGGGATTGTTCAGGTCATTCGAATTTGACTCTTGAATGACGGTACTAAAAACCTGCAGGTTGTTGATGCCTTTATCCCATGTAAGTTTGGCGCCGTCGAATGACCGTCCGACGTTTGCCCAGTCGAGCGCCCCCACCAGCATCTGCTCGCCGTATTCCAGTTTCTGCCGACCGAGCTTCAGTTCAAAAGGAGTATAAAAGAAGTTCTTCATTTGTACGTATGCTTCGCGAATATCAGTCGCCTGCTGTTCTGTGCCGGTATCGGTGATTGTCGGGTTCTGCCCGCCCCAGACCCGGGCGTCTTGCAGCGTGATCACCAGTTTAGTCTTATCATCGAATTCTTTTTCTGCCGTCAGCCAGACTTTTTGCCCGACAAAATTGTACCGGCGGTCTGCATCAAACGCAAAATTCTCTTTCACTTCGGGTCTTACGCGCACCATTCCGGTAATTTTAACGCTTTCATACCATTTTGCCTGGGTCGCGGCGGTGGGCGCCACAGGCAGCGCATTCGCATCGCCCGTAGTTGGCTTGGTGGGCTCTGCAAGCACTGCAGGCGCCACGACGGGAGCCATGGGTTTTAATGGACCTTTCTTCGGCCTCTGCGCGTAAAGCGCGTGCGCCGCCAAAATCAGAAGCAGCAGCATACCGAAAGTTTTTTTTGCGAAGCTGTTTATCATGAATACCCTCGTTAACCCGATCTGTCACTAGCCCGATGGTTGAACAGAAACAAGGCGTAAAGCGACTCCCATGTTCCCGTTTGCCCAGATTTGACTTGCATCAAGCGACAGCTTCCTTTTTGTTTTGCAGAATGTCCGATGTTTTCGAGCCTACCCGACATGAGCGATTGGAGAACAGACGTTAAGTATCTTGTCCACGAAAGCAAGATCAAGGTGCCGTACACCTGGTCTGTGGGCGATACGGGCTCGCGTTTTCTGCGCGCGCTGCGCGACGACAAAAAGCTGCTCGCGAACAAATGCCCGAAAACAGGGCAGGTCTTCTGCCCGCCAAAACTCAACTCACCCTATTCGCTCGAACCCATTACAGAATGGCTCGAGCTTTCGGGACCCGGCACCGTTACGACATTTACTGAGCGCAGCTATGACTCGCGCGCGGCATTGCCTGAGCAATCCAGAATTTACGCCCTCATAGCACTTGATGGGGCGACGCAGCAATTGCCGCACCTCTTGGGCGAGGTGGATTTCAAAGACGTCAAAATCGGCCTGCGTGTTGAGCCGGTCTTCAAAGAAACGCGAGAGGGCCACATTTTGGATATCGCGTATTTTCGCCCGGTGAAATAATATGGAAAAAACAGCAATTATCGGTGTAGCCCAGACCAAACAACTACGCCGCAACGTAAAACAGAACTTCGCTGAAATGGTGTACGAAGTCACCACCGCGGCGCTCGCCGATGCGGGCATCGAGATCAAAGACATCGACAACGTCGTCACCGTCTCAAACGACTTCTGGGATGGCCGCACGATTTCTTCGATGGCGGTGCAAGATGCCTGCGGTGCTTACGAAAAGAATGTTTCGACGGTTGAAGGTGACGGCACTTTTGGCGCGCACTATGCGCTCACACGCATTCTTTCAGGTTCATATAAGAACACGCTCGTCGTCGCACACAGCAAGGGTTCAGAAAGCGACACGAACCTGATCACGAACGGCATGTTCGAGCCGATCTTCACGCGCCCGCTTGGCCTCGACAATCTGACATCTGCCGCTATGCAAGCGCGCGCGTATATGCATGCTTTTGGCGCAAAAGAAGAAGATTTTGCCGAAGTGTCGGTGAAAAACCATGGCAATGCGCTGAAAAACCCATTTGCGCAGGTTGCCAAAAAGGTCAGCGTAGCCGACGTGATGGCTTCGCGGCGCCTCGCCGACCCTTTGAAGCTCTTTGACGTCTCGCCCATATCTGACGGAGCAGCGGCGATGATTATCTCGGGCGACGAATTCACGCGCAGCCTTAAAGGCGGCAAAGCCAAGCCTGTCTACATCAAGGGCGCGGCTTTCTATTCAGACGCATACGATCTCGGCCTGCGCGACCTCGCGCGTTCACCTGCTCTGAAACTGGCTGCCGAAAAAACCTACCAAATGGCAGGCATTAAGAACCCAACGAAAGACATTGACCTTGCCGAAATCTATGATGCATTCAGCTATATGGAGCTCATGTGGTATGAGGGCCTTGGCTTTTGCGGCGAAGGCAAAGGCGCAGAATTCATGAAAAGCGGTGTGACACAGATGAACGGCGCATTGCCCGTGAACGCCTCAGGCGGAGTCTTATCAGCTCACACAGTCATCGCCGCGGGACTCATCCGCATGATCGAGGCGACGCTGCAGATCAGGGGCGATGCCGGCGAGCATCAGCTCGATAAAAAAATCAACACAGCAATCGCGCATGGCATCAACGGGCCGTGCGGGCAGGCGCACTGCGTCTGGGCACTGGGGAGTTCAATCTAATGGCACGCAGAGTTGCAGTCATCGGCTCAGGCCAGACGTACCACACGGGCGGGCGCAGCGACGTCAACGGACAAGAGCTGATCACCGAAGCCGTCACGCGCGCGCTCACCGCCGCACAGCTGACAATCGACGACATCGACGGCATCGTCATCGGCAACATGGACCACTTCGAAGGTATCAACTATGTCGATTCATGGTCGGTACCCGGCACGGGCGGCACAATGAAGCCTGTCATCAAACTCACAACCGGCGGCACGACCGGCACAACGCTCGCGATTGCAGGCTACCACATGGTGGCATCGGGCCTCTTCTCAAAACTGCTCGTGATCGGCTGGGAAAAAAATACCGAATCCGACACCACCGCCGCGATCACCACGGCGTTCGACCCGATCTGGGATCGTCTCGTCTTCGCCGGCGCGATCGGAGGCCTTGCCGTTGAGGCGCAGGCCTACCTCGCGCGCCATAACCACAAAAAAGAAGACGCTGCCCGCGTTGTGGTTCGAGACCGCAAGAACGGCGCGAACAACCCGTTTGCGCACGTGCAGAAAGAGACGACGATCAAGCAGGTGATGGGTTCGCCTCTGATCGCAGACCCGCTTCACTGGCTCGACATGTGCCCCCGCACCGACGGTGCGTGCGCGGTCATCTTCGCCGACGAATACGTCGCAGAAAAGATCTGCGACAAACCCGCCTGGGTGCTCGGCACTTCGGTACGCCATAACGCCTCGTTCACCACCGACGTCAGCCTCGACGGCCTCAAATCGATGGAGAGCGCTTCTAAAGAACTCTTCAAAAAAACGGGCATCACCGACCCGCTGAAACAACTCGACGTGATCGAGATGTATCTGCCCTATTCTTACGCGGGCCTAAGCTGGATAGAATCGCTCGGGCTCTGCAAACCAGGCGAAGGCCCCAAACTTCTGTGGGATGGCGTCACTGACATGGATGGCGAACTGCCGATCAACCCGTCGGGTGGCCCGATCTGCGGCAACCCGATCGGCGCAACTGCACTCATTCGCGTCGCCGAAGCGACGCTGCAGATTCAGAACCGGGCCGAAGCACGCCAGGTTAAAGACGCAAATGTCGCCCTCGCCACCGGCTTCGGCGGCTGCTTCTGGACAGACATGCTATTATTCGGAGCGGCTAAACCCTAAGGGAGTTTTGCGCGTGGCGAAGCCACGCGCAAAAGATAAAAATATGGAAGAAAACAAACAAGGTCAATTCTCAATGAGCTCAGGCGAAGGCTCGCAGCCCTATGGTTACGGCGTCGGCCTCTATGGCAGCAAATTCTTGCACGAGCTCACCGAACACCACCGCATCACCGGCATCCGCTGCCCGAAGTGCAAAAAGGTATATGTACCGATGCGCCAGGTCTGCGGCCCCTGCTTTACCGAAATGACAGAAATGGTGCCGGTCGCGTCAGAAGGCAAAATTGTCAGCTTCACGATTCTGCGCTTTCAGTTTTTAGACCCTGAAACCGGCGAAAAGAAGCCCGTACCCTACGGCTATGGCTTTTTCAAGCTCGACGGGGCCGATAACAACTTTCAACATTTTCTCGAAGTGCCTGAGGATGAATCCCGCTTATGGATCGGCGCGCGGGTAAAAGCGGTATTTTCTGAAAAAAAGACCAATTCTCTGAAAGATATCAAACATTTTACGTTGGCGGACTGATCCCGCTGCTGCGGGCCGCCGCCCCAGGGTAAATACCGGTTTTCGACCAGCCGCTTCGCGGCATGGTCGAAAACCGACGATTTCGCCCTGAGATTAATTAGGGTTGAGAACCAGTCTCCCTTTATGATTATGCCGTAGAGCCGGCCGAAAAAGTCCCGCTTGCCCCGGCAGCGCGATCTGGCACACGCTTTTCGTTTTCTTGAAAAGCCCCTGATTTTGACTTTTTCATCACCGCGCCCAATACATTATCCGTACGTACGACGGACTTCGCGAACATGACCATGCGTGGTCCGCGAAAGCCCCTGAGTCGTGTTCACGGGTTACTCGACAGAGAAGGATTCGATTTTCATGTTCCAGAAAATTCTAAAACTATTCAAGGGCAAAAAGACCCTCACCGCAGACCAGATTCTGCGCTACCCGAAACCCAAACAGTACGGCCCGAGCGAGCACAATATTCGCCTCGAGCACCTTGATCCCGATGCGCTCAAAGTTGTCGCACGCATTCAGCAGTGCGGCTGCCGCGCTTACATCGTCGGCGGTTCGGTGCGTGATCTGCTGCTCGGCCGCAAGCCGAAAGACTACGATATCGTTACCGATGCACATCCGCAAGAGCTGCGGCGCATGTTTTCAAACAGCCGCATTATTGGGCGCCGTTTCAGACTCGTGCACGTCGTGTTTAAAGGCGGCAAAGTCATCGAAGTTTCGACTGCGCGTTCGCTGCCGACGAACCGTTCTGAAGCAAAGAACGAAGACGATCTCTACCTGAAGCGTGACAACCAGTTCGGCACATTCAAAGAAGACGCTGCGCGGCGTGACTTCACGATTAACGCGCTGATTTTCGACGTCAAGAATGAGACCATCGTCGATTACGCCGGTGGCTTCGAAGACATTCAGCAACGCGTCGTTCGCGTTATCGGCGACCCTGAAGTTTCATTCCCTGAAGACCCGGTGCGTATGTACCGCGCGGTCAAATTTGCCGCCCTGCTCGGTCTCAGCCTCGACCCCGTAACAATGCGGGCAATAAACAAATACAAACCATTGCTGCTAAAGGCTTCGAGCTCACGCCTGCACGAAGAGTACAACAAAATCTTTCGCAGCGGCCAGGCTGCAACGATCTTCGGCGCGCTGCTCAGCACCGGCCTCATGGAGACGCTGATGCCGCATATCGTCAACGGCGAAGAACTCGTCGACGATCTCACGCACGAAGAGTTTCTCGAAACTCCGCTTGGGCAGAGGCTTGCAATTGCCGACCGCATGATTCAGGAACACGAAGACGTAAACCTGAACATCTATTATGCATTGCTGATCGCAGGTGCGCTGCACGCAA
Organism: uncultured Leptospiraceae bacterium; assembly: GCA_942492915.1. Classification (GTDB taxonomy): domain Bacteria; phylum Spirochaetota; class Leptospiria; order Turneriellales; family Turneriellaceae; genus Turneriella. The sequence goes on along the minus strand of OW818662.1, from coordinate 1,216,743 downwards.
TCATTCTGAAAAACCAGAAAGATCATGAGAAGACACTCGAACGTAAGCTCAAAGAGCCTCTGCAGGCAATGCAAAAAGATCTGGCGCTGACGAAACGCGAGTTCGAAACGTTGCTGCAGATTTTCGCCACGCAAAACCTGTTTCGCCGCGAAGTCGCTGAGCGTAAGGGTTGGGTCAAAGAATTTCAGGCCCGTCGCATTTTTCAGGAATCTTTTATCGTCTACAAGATCGTGGCGCGGGCCCTCGGCGACGAGGGCGCTCTGCAACGGGCACTCTTCTGGGAAATTGGCCTAAGGCAAAAACTTCCTGAATCAATTCGAAAAAACGCAGCCAACAATGTCGAAATTGACGAGAAAGACTATTCACCGTCAGAGGTCATTGAAGATATCAAAATGGAATCTGAAAATGACGGCAACCGACGCCCGCGTGGAGGCAAACCCCGCAGACGCCGTGGCAGACGCGGCGGAGCAGGCCGCGGCTCGGCAAACGCAGGCAATGCGCCCGCATCGACCGACGGTTGATCGTTTTCTGAAAAACAAATCGATCGGGGCCAGCATGCAGTCGCTCGCAGTTCTTGCGGTGGTAGCGGTGTTTATCGGCAGCTCGATTCAGGCTTCGACCCCGGCGCGGTTTGTCGAAGCCAACCGTAAAACGATTCTGAAGAGACTGCATCCGGCGATCAAATCTGCCGGTGTTCTTTATCCCCCGCGCGCTGTGCGTCTGGCCGTATTCAAGGCCGAGAAGCGGCTCGAACTCTGGTTACCCGATGCGTCAGGCCGCTGGCGCTTCGTGAAGGATTACAAATTCACGGCGATGAGCGGCAGCCAGGGGCCAAAACTCTATTACGGCGACCTGCAGATTCCCGAAGGCATCTACGGCATCGATGCGCTGAACCTGAGCCCCGAATACCATCTCGCGATGCACGTCGACCACCCGAACGATTTTGATAAAGCGATGCTCGAACTCGAAGGCCGTGACCCTCGGCATGTTTCGACTGGCATCAATGTGCACGGTGGCGCGATCAGTTATGGCTGTGTCGTGATCGGTGATCGGAATATTGAAGAAGTGTTTTTGCTTTCATTTCTTGCGGGGAAAGAAAATACAAGCCTATATATATTTCCGCACGATACGAACCGGTCAGAACCTGCGTTCAGGCATTGCGATAATTGTCCTGTATGGTACGGCGAACTGATACGCCACCTGTCGCCGGCCTTAAAGGAGTTTCAACGATGATGCCGGCTCTTCTGCTCGGCGGAGCCGACGCAATTTCAGGCGAGATCGAACGCCGTTTGCAAGAGCGAAACCTGGCTTACAAAAAACTCGATCTGGACGCAAAGCTACGCGAGTTTCTACTCTGCGCAGCGGAAAATCTTGCAATAAAACTGGGTGGTACCTACGAAACATTACGGCCCCACATCACAGATTTTGTTTCTTTTGGCGCGTCGATCTATGAACCCCACCACACGATGGATGTCACCAAACGCGCCGACACATTGCAGCTGGGCCATGCCGAATTGCACAGCCTCGATCTCGGCGGTGCCAGCGTACCCGCAGCCCTCGAAATTGCCCGGCGTCTGGTGGCAAACGAAGACCGGCTCGTGCTCATTGCAGGCTCTGAAGTGCCGCGCGGCGGCCCGGGCGGCGTACAATATTACCGCGAGGTAAGCGACGCGCTGCTCGAAAAGAACAGTGAACTACATACCCGCGCCAATCTGATCTCGCTCTACGCATTGCTCGCCGATCGCATGATGTTCGAGCACGACATTTCGCAGAGCGAAATTGACGCGATAACGAAACACTACCGCGAACAGGCAATCGCAAATGAGCGCGCGGCGGTTTATCAAAAGCCGCTTAAAGACGGCGAACTTTCGCGGTTTCTCGCGGGCCCTTACGCCACAGCGATGGTTGCAGTCGCAACGGACCACGGCGCAGCTTTTCTTGTCGGTAACGAAACCTCACTCGGGCGGCTGAAGGCTGCGGGCTTCATGCCATCGCAGCCGGTTTTGTGCATCCGCGGCGTCGGAACGCACCATGCACCGAAATACCTGACGCAGCGCGCAGATTTCAACTCGCCCGCGGCGGTGGCTGCGGAACGTGCATTCACTCGTGCGGGCCTCAAACGCGAAGCGATTGATTATGCATGGATCTATGACTGTTTTACTCTGATGCTGGTAAGGCAGGCTGCGGATTACTTTCACCTCGATGCCAGGTCCACTGCGATGACGCTCGCGCACGGCGAATTGCACTTGAACGGCAAGGTCATCGAGGTCAACCATCAGGGTGGTATTTTAAATAACCAGGCGGCAATTTCACTTTCAGCCGCTACCGGCCTCATGGATATTCTGGATTTTGCGGCTCAACACGGCAACGAAATGCACTTCCTTTTCGGTGGCAACGGGGGTATAGACTGCATCAATTCAGTAGCGATACTTTCACGCGATCAGGGCCTTTCGATGCCAGAGGTTGTCGACGCACCGGCCGTGCAGCAGCGAACATCCGCTGCGCCTAAGGAAACGGAAATGGCCACGCTTTACGCCGCAGTCATGGTTCGGTTTAACCCCGGCGCTCCGGTGCCATTCTGCCTTGGCTGCTTCAGGCGTGAGAATGGTTCCCTGTTTCTGGCGCGCGTGTATAACCGCGGGTTCGAAGTTCTCACCGATACATCTGCTTTGCAGCATGACCGAACGAGCATTACGGTTCGCATGCTCGACGGTGCGCCTGTCGCAGTACTCGACTAATCAGCCGCTGAAATCTATCGCGCCGCTCGCGATATGTTCAAACGTTGCAGCATCGACTCGCGCCACGGAAGCAATTCTCAAATCAGAAACGAGTTCGCGAAAAATCTGCATATTGGTGTCTTCAGCCGACGCTCCGGTGACAAGTAAAGCATAGCCGCCGTTGGTACGAGGTACGAAAAGGCCCCTGAGACCAACGCTTTCTTCAAGATCGAACCTGACTTTTTCACCCTTGGGCTCGATCAAAATTTCGGTTTCTTCAAGGTTCTGAACTTTGAGCAGATCGCCCGGCGATACGCCCGAGCCGTCAAATCGCAGAACATGCGCCATTGCGCCGGTGGCTGCGGATGTCTTCCTTTCCTGATGGCGGCCGGCCGAAATTTCATCCGGCGCGCCCTTCTCGATTTCGCGTGAAATTCGAAATTCAGTGACAGATTTTTTTTCCAGCTCGTAGCGGTTGCCAGGCTTCAGTTCAATTTTCGAACGCAGCGTCAGGCGCTGGCCCATGATTTCAATCTCAAAGGTTGTCCCTTCGGCGCGCACAGCCCCTTTGCTGATTACCAGAATCTGGAAACGCGCAGGCAAACGCCGAAAAAATTCAAAGTTGCGCGGCAGTACGAGCTGTTCGCCGACAACCTTCATGTACCAGGCCGCTTAAAAAAGGCGACGGGCCGTAACGAAACGCTTTGCGTAATACTTGTCCGCAATATCTGAGAGCGTTACGCCCCGTTTCGACGACGCATGCGCGAACGAAGTGCCGTTTATCAGAATACCGACATGCGTAATTCGCCCTGGTGCCTCTGAGGCAGTAAAAAATACCAGGTCACCTGTTTTTAAGCCGGCGCGCGGTATTTCAACGCCCATAACCGCAAGAGAATTCGCACTTCGTGGCAGCTTGCTAGCAGGAAACTGCGAAAGCACTGCTTTAACGACAAAGCCCGAACAATCGATACCTTTGCGTGTGACACCACCCCAACGATACGGCGTGCCCTTCCATTCTGCAAAAAAGCTCTCGAGCGAACTCAGATTCCAGTTCGATTTCGAAGGGTTAGCCACAGTCACCGGGGCTTCGGCTTTGATCTGCGCCTCAAGCGTATTCCAAAGCGCTTCATTTGAATCCACCTGACCGTCGGCAGATCGGCTCACCGAACCACCCGTCACAACGGCGACATGCGCCATCACGGGCTTCGCTGCCCGCAGTTTCTTCAATTGAGGCAATTCTGATTTGGCACTGGCGAACGCTGCGGCATGTGACTCGCCCTGCGCACGTTTTGCCGTGTAGATCAATGAAAACCCTTCGCTCTGGTCAGGAATCAAATAATGCGACTGAGCCTCGTAAAACACTTCACCGATCTCTTCTGGTGTCGCGCCGGCAGATTGCATCTTTTCGTAAACACGACCGTAGCGCAGGTAAACGTCCTTCGCCACAGTCTGCCAGCTCATGATCTCTGTCAGGTCAGAGATTGTTGAACTCTGAAGGCCCTGACTTTGGCCGTAATGGCCCAACTGCAGCGCGGTCTGCAATTGCCAGTCCTGTAGCTCAAGGTAGCAGGCGCGTGGTACCACAGCCTTCAAAGTTTCAGACGGATTCGTTTTCTTGTCAGGAAGCACGCGCGCATAACGTGGCAGCGCGCTTGCATATTTCGCCGCCACCGCCTCGGGGCAATCGGCCAGCAGATTCGCGATCAGGTCGTCGGGCACTTGGGCAACAAGTTTACAGCTGAAAGCCAAAGCCACTGCTACGGCCAAAACGACAGCTCGCCGCCGGTTATCTCTTGATGGGTTCATTTTTTTTCCTCAGTAGATGAATAAATTGGGATATCGATATAAAACCGTGTGAGCACACCGAGCTCAGAGAAAGCTCCGATTTTGCCACCGTGTGCTTCAAGAATCTCGCGCGCCAGCAGCAGCGCGAGGCCTTTGCCAAATTCGGGAGAGTCAAAACTCTGGGGTTTCTCGAACATGCCTTGCAGACGCTCGAGCGGCACGCCATACCCCGAATTTTCTACCGAGAGCCGCAGATGGTCTTCAAGCCTCTCACCTTTGATGACGAGTTTGCCCCACGCTGGAGTATACCGAATGGCGTTGCTGAAGAAGATCGTCAGAACCCAGGCGGTTTTGGCCACGTCACAGTAGGCCAGCGGAAGCGCATACGAAATATTGATTTCTACGCTGATATCTTTTTCAGAGAACTGGGCTTTGAAAGGTGCGAACGCAATTTCGGCTAGAACAGATGGCTTAATTGTTTCTGGATGTATCCCGATCGCTTGCATATAACTTCAGCATGTTTACCTGAATGCCAGCTGGGGCATTATCGCCCCGCTACTCCTGGCACGCCCGTTACTTGGGCTTGGTACCGTCGGCCGGTGGGGCAGACTTCTCGGGAGTCGCTTCAAGCTTGCCGGCCTTGCGCTCTTCTTGCGCGATTTTTGCCGGGTCTTCACCTTTTATCTTGATACGATCTTCATGTTCATGGATTGTGTTGCGCGAGTCGTTCGCGTCTTTCTTGAACGCCTCAGGAATCGCAAAATCAAAAATCGGATCTAGGCGCTTCTCTTTCATGAAATAGTTGTCTTTGAATTTCGTCTGCAGTTCATAGTTATCATAAAGGCGGTTGAGCTGCATCACCATAATACCATTGACCTTCGCCTGGCGGCAGAGACTCATCACGGCTTTGTAAGTGTCAATTCGGCTCTTTTTCATCGTCGCAGGCATTGGTTTACCCTTTTCGAGCCACTTTTCCAGATCCATCGCCTTTTGGCGGGCGACCTTTGCCTGCCCAAGCTGCATATAGCCGTAGTCGATGTTGTCGACCATCGCCTTCTTGTCGTAAAGGTAATGAACATCCTGCGGATCATAGAGGCGCTTTTCCAGCGCTACTTCTTTCTTGTCAGCGCCGATTCTGACCCCTGCTTCGCGTTTGCCGCCAACGCTGTGCTGCGCAAAGGTTGCTTTCTTATTAAAGCGAATTTCGATTTCGGTCGCTTCTTTCACAGCCTGCTGCAGAACTGAGTTTGTGCGATCTATGTAGAACAAAGACATCTGTTCGTAGAGTTTCTCGAGACTATTCTGCACCTCAAGAAACAGCTTGTACGATTCAACGAAGTTGTCTTCGAAGAAAAAGCTGAGCGCGACCGCGTATTTTTGCTTCACTTCGCCATACTGTTTAACCAGTTCTGGTTTTTCCGAGCCAAAATTGCGGAGCGGCACATCGAGGTAGACGATCTGTTCGAGTGCTTCTGCACGCTTATATTTGGCTTTTTCAGCCACGTTCTCTGCCTGGGCGGCGCCGAGAGCCATCAAAAATACGAAGGTTGTTATCTTGCGCATGGATATCCTCATTACATTGTCGGGAATTCGGCGTCAAAAGTAAAGCAAAGCTGGCATTTTTTGCCACGCTTGACAGCCCGTCAAAGCAGGGAAAGCCGCTAAGGGCCAGGCGATGCGGATGTACTATTTCAAGGCTTTCGTCCTCGCTGCCGCGCTGCTCTTCGCCATACCGCAGCCACAGGCCCGCTCGTGGGACGACCTGGACGAAGGCGAGGTCGAAATATACGGTCGAGAACGCGAAGAGAAGCTACCCTTGCGGCTCTTTTTCGTGCAAAAAGAGCAATGGCAGGATCACGAGTCTTTTCATGCGCTCTGGCTGTACGGTTATACCGACTACCCCCGCTACCGCAGCGACAGGCTATTGCCGTTCTATTACCGGCTGCAAAGCAAAGTCGATAACCGTTACCGCTTCATCAGCCCTGTCTTTTTTCACCAGCGCGACGGCGCGGACAACGACCGCTCGCTGCTGTGGCTCTATTACTGGGGCGAAGATCAGCAAAAGCAGACCAATTATTCGTGGCTTCTCCCGCTGTACTACGACAGCAATCGCCGCGCCGAACAGCAGTCGCTTTTCGTTTCGCTGCCCTACGCGCGCGACGACTACCGCACGGGCCGCGATTCGACGCTTCTGTGGTTAATCTATTGGGGCAGCGACGATACGCTCGCCAGCAAATACGCAACGGCGCTGCCGCTTTTTTACCACCGCGTGCAGACTGAAAGCGAGCGCACCATCATCACGCCCCTCTTCTGGTACCGCCGCAGCAGTGTCGCTGAAGCGCGCTACCTCTCATGGGGAGCGCCTATCGTACCGCTTATGATGTATGACACCTCGGGCAACGAATCCGATCTGATTCTCTTCTACCTGTTTCGCCACCGGCGCCGTGCAGATTCTACACTTAGCCATCTGCTCCCGCTCTACTATTATTCCGGTCGGGGAGAATACAGCACGGCTTCTTATTTGTTTCCGCTGATCTGGGTGAACGACAGTCCTGAGCGTTCGAGCTGGTTTATTTTTCCGTTATTCTATTCAGCCGAGATGTCGAAAGGCAGTACGAAAATTTCACCGGTGTATGTCTCGCTCACCGACGAAGCCTCAAATTTCAGGCTACTCTTCCCTCTATATCTGAATTACCGGACGCGCGACTATTCGCTGCACGTCAACGCGGCCGGAATTTCGCTTTCCGAAGAAGAGCTCGCGCTGGCGCCAGCAAGCCTCGAATTCAGCCGCGAAAAGATCGTGCTCGACTGGAATCTCGGATGGTTCTATAACTTGCTCCGCATCTCATCGCGCCATACGCTGCGTTTCGGTGAAACACCGGTTGAAGCACCTGATCCAGTGCCGAACCCAGCCGGAGCCACTGCCAAAGTCGGTCGAAAACGTGAACGCACCCGAGCTGATTCCGAAAGTTTTTTCGGCTGGTACATGCTCTTTGGCGCAACGGCGTATGAACGTGCGGACCACTACCGGCACTTTCGGCTGCTGCCGCTTAGTTGGCTGACCTGGAGCGCAAAAAGCGACGAAGGCTTGCAGACTGTAGTCCCTGTTTACGTGCGCTATAAAGACGAAGACTCCTATTATCTGGTTGTTTTTCCGTTCTACGGGGGCGAGCAGACGTACCAAAAAGATTGTACCGGCAGCAAGACCGCCTGGCTGATCATTGGCTACTGGGATGAATTTGAGTGCGAATCGCAAACCTCAGAACAGACAGTCGTTTGGCCAGTTTATAATCACTACCGCTCGCCCACAGAAGGGGGATTTCGTATTTTTCCGCTATTCTGGAAGAAATGGAATTCAACACCTGACGGCGAAAGGCAGGTTCATTTTTCGCCGCTGCATTACACGCGCGTCTCAGGTGAAACCTTTTCGACGGTGTCATGGCTGTTTTATCGTAACAGATCTCCACGTGAACAAAGCTTCGGCGCCTGGGGCCTTTTTCACATCGCACGCAGCGAAAGCGGCACGGCCTCAACAACGTACATTCTGCCTGTGTACTATCATCGCAATATCTACAATCCCGGAGGTGCCGAGGCGAAAGAGCGCAACACATCAACCGTTTTTACATTCGCCGCACTCTTCTGGCGCATGGAGACCACCCGCGACAGCGAAACGCTGACGCGAACGCACATCTCACCGCTGTACCTCTGGTACCGGCAGGGCAAGCACGATTATTTTTACTCCTGGCTCTGGTACCGCACGGCCACGCACAGCGCAAACACGCAAGGCATACCCCTGCTTTACCACCAAAAGTCAAGGCACGACAATACATATACCAATTTCTATCTTTTCCCCTACTATGCGTCGCACGAAGTCTACGGCAATTCAGGTGGTGGCGAGCATGTCACCTGGGTATTCCCCGTCTTTTTTCACAAATGGCGCGCGGGCTACAGCAGCCTACTGTTGCCGCTCATCGGTGGGCGCACCATCGACACGACGGCCGAAGCCTATTCGTGGCACGCAGTCGTCTGGACACTGGCGTATGACCGCAGGCAGACAGCGGTTTCTTTCAACCTGCTCTACGGCCTACTGCACAGTTACGAATACGATACTGAATTCTTCAGCTGGCACCTCGCGCTAGCGGTCGGCTTCAAGCGGCAGAATACATATCTCAGGCACCACCTTTTGCCGTTATGGTGGTATTCGCGGCAAACAAACGATACAACTCTCTATCTGACCTTCTTACTGGCAAAATTTCAAAACGAAGACGATGGCAATCGCATCTTTCGCGCACTTCTGCTGGGAATTCTCTACTACCAGAACAGCGACTACAATGCGTACGAGCAGACTCTCGGTGTCGCGCTCGGTACAATCTACTACCACAACAAATATCCCGAACGACACTTTGACTCATACGGAAGCCTCTATGGGCTGCTGTGGCACTATGAGACAGAAGACAACTACCGCCGGCTTGCGCTGCTAACGTTTCTTTATATTCGGACTGAAACAGAAAAAGGTGTGAAACACCGTCTTTTGGGTATTCCGCTTTAGCAGCGGCGCCGGCTCGTCAGCTTTCGAAATCCGCAATAGCGCGCGCCGGTTGCAATGCCGCGACCCACCGCATGTCGCTGCCCGTACCCGCAATTTCAGCCGCGAGTCCACTGGCAAGAGCCGGGGCCAGAGATATGCCCCTGCCGCCGAGGCCTGCAAACCAGTAGAGGTTTGCGATTTGACCGTCGTGACCGCAGTAAGGCCGGTTATCGGGTGGCATAACGCGCAGGCACGAACGCCAACCGACGAGGTTGGTCGCTGTAAGAAACGAATATTCGGCTGCCAAAGCCTGCAAATGCTTTTCATTCGGAGCATTCGCTTCGACCAACTGGCTCTCAGATTGCGGCACCTGCTCACCCGCGGTCGCAAGCAAATTGCCGCGCGATACGCGAAAATAGCAGCTCGTCTCTTCGTTCCATTCGACCGGCCCGGCGTAGAGCGACGTATTGGCATATTCATAGAGCGTGCGCCGGTGTGCGATCAGACCCAATGGCCTGGAAAGCTGCAGCGAATGCCCGATCGCTCCTTCTCCGCTGGCAACAACCACGCTATCATTGCCCGTAAGCTCGATGCGCGCCATGGCCTGACTATTCTGCAATGCCGCGATTCGCCCACCGCTTCTGATGGGTTCGGCGGCAAAACCGTAGATAATCTTTCCCGTCGCCGCACAATCGTCGACCAAACGTTGCAGCAAAAGTTCGGGGTCGATGCAGCCGTTATCGCTCAGAAAGAAGCCCTCTGCTCTGCCGTGTGAAAAGCGCCGTTGCGGCACTGCGCTGAGTGCGTAATCGACTTCCCAGGGCTTCAGCAATAAACCGCAGGGATCAAAAGACGGCTCTTCGCTCCGATAGACTCTGAGCGAGGCCTGTGCAAAATGCCGAACCAGCGGATCGGTTTCATAAGTGCGCACAATACCCGCGTTTTTTCCCGAAGCGTGCAGGCCCTCTTTGGGCTCTTTTTCCAGAATTTGCCAGGCAATGCCGCTTTTGCCCAGCTCGCGCGCGAGCGAGAGGCCTGCGATTCCTGCTCCGAGAATGTATATCATCTTTTTCATGACGCTAGCAGGTTTCGGCCATGCAGCGACAAGCGACTGGCGGCGTCTTAGGCGGCGACTACCCCGGTGCGGATTATTATTTTTGAGCAAAAGTTCAGAGCATTCTTGCCGAAAATACAGTTAGTGCGCGTACTCGATCGACTGCTGCTGAGTATTGCCGGGCTTTCGCTCGTGCTGATGCTCGTAATTTTCTTTTCAGATGATTCGCACCTTTCGGCAAGGCCCCTGACTTCGCAGAAATCAGCCCGGCTCGACCGTGAAATGCCAGTTTCATTGAATAACACGGCGTACCACGACCACCAGGAGCTGAAAAGCGCCGATGTCGATACGGCTCTGGACAGATATTTTGAAGAGATTCGCATAAATCCCGAACGCGGAGAAGAAGACCTGCGTTTGGTCGACGAACTTGTGCCAGAAGATTCGGGCCTGACGGGCGAGACCAAAACTTCGACGGTACCCGCAATTTCACCGGCGGACGCGACTGAAAAAGAGGTCACCGAAAAGCCGGTTCAAAAACCGAAACGCGGTCCAAAAGTGCAGGTTGTGCGCCACGCAGTAAAACCCGGGGAATCTGTCTGGCGCCTCGCGCAGCGTTACGGGGTCAGCGTCGCCACCATAGTCAATGCCAATCGTATCAAAGAGAAGACCGTTATTTTGCCGGGTGACACGCTGCGCATTCCCGACCGGACGGGAGTTTTTCACAAAGTCAAACGCACAGAATCTCTCACCGAGATCGGCAAACGTTACAAGGTTGCCGCCGAGACGATTCGTAAGGCTAACGGACTTTCAGGATTAATGGTAGGCCAGGGCAAAGAAATCTTTCTACCCGGGGCTTCTCCCCTGCCCGAAATTCAATTCGTCAAACAAAAGGTGTTCACCTGGCCAATCAGGGCCAATAACCGGCTTACGTCGACATTTGGCTGGCGCGTGCACCCGATCACGAAAAGTCGCGCGTTTCATACCGGCATAGACATCGGTGCCGCGATGAAAACGCCCATTTATGCCGCCGCCGAAGGCGTCGTTGTATTTGCGGGCGATGGCGGCAGCTACGGCAACATGATAATTTTGCGCCACAAAAACGGACTTTTCACGGTCTACGGCCACGCCAGCAAACTGCTCGCTAAAAAAGGCAAATACGTTAAACGCGGACAGAAAATAGCGTTGGTCGGTTCAACAGGCGCATCAACAGGCGCGCATCTGCATTTTGAGGTCAAGAGTACCTCGAAGCATGTTAATCCGCATATTGCTCTCAAGAAGACAGAGCGCGTCGCAGTCAAACGCAAAGATGCATAATGCGCATACCTTTTTCCCGCGCGCCTCTTTCGTACGATGACGTTGCGCCGCTCTTAAAGCGAGCTATCGATAACGGCTGGCTGACAACAGGGCCGCTCGTTCAGGAATTTACCGCAGGGCTCACAACGTATTTTGAAACCGACAATGTCGTAGCGCTCTCGTCATGCACGGCCGCGCTGCAGATTGCGCTCACCGCCGCGGGACTCAAAGCAGGTGACGAAGTGATTCTGCCTTCGAATACTTTTATTGCCACGCTCGAAACTGCCGAACTGCACGGGCTCGTCCCTCGCCTCGCAGATATAGACGCAGAGACATGGAACATGTCTCTCGTGTCGGCAGGTGGTCTCGTGACAGAACGCACGCGGGCGCTGATTGCTGTTCCCTTCGCAGGCAATCCATTACCGATGCGTGACCTGCAGGCTTTCGCCAAAAAACATTCGCTTACGCTGATTCTTGACTGCGCGCATGCGCTCGAAACACGCTACGACGGCAAACCTCTGCACAGCTATGCGGATTTTTCGTGTTACAGTTTCTACGCCACAAAGAATCTGACTACCGCCGAGGGTGGTGCAATTGTTTGTGCCGCCGACAAGGTCGAGCGCGTGCGTGCGCTGTCGCTTCACGGCATGTCGCGTGCCGCATGGAACCGATACGCTGGTGGCACTTGGCGCTATGATATAGTCGAGACTGGCTATAAGGCAAATCTTACCGACATACACGCAGCTCTTGGGCTGGCACAGCTGCCCCACCTGACGGCAAACCATGAGCGCCGTCTCGTATTGGCCAAGCGGTATGAAACAGGGTTTGCCGGGTTGCCGGTCAGAGTTCAGGCTTTGCCTGAAAAATGCGGGCCAACAGACCATGCCCGGCACCTGTTTTGCATTTCTGTTTCAGGCACTGCGCACGTCGGGCGTGACGAAATAATCACCGAACTGCAAAAGCGTTCGATTGGCTTTTCGGTGCACTTTATTCCGCTGTATGAATTCACCAACGTGAAAAAGCTGCACGGCTTTGACGGGGCCGCGTTTCCCAATAACCAGGCGTATTTTGCCGGCGCGTTGTCCCTGCCGATGTACCCTACGCTGAGCGATGCCGATCAGGATGAAATTATTTCTGTTCTTCGAGCAGTGCTTGCAGGTGGCGCGGCAGAATAGGCGAAACTGCGACGAGGCGGTCTTCACCGACGTGAATCACCTGCCGACCCGACGCAGTTCTTAGCGGGCTGCGGTAGAGCATACCTTTACCGAAGTTTATTTCAACATTGGGATAAAGCTGCGTTTCGATCAGCACAAACGCACGATCATGAGCCGAATACGAATTCTGTGCGCTCTCCAGCTGGCGCTGGTCAGATTCTACCAGTGATTTGTATTTTCTGAGCGCGAGCAAGAGCTTCTCGCGTGTTTCCGCTTCTTTGGGGTCGAGCTGGCGCTTTTTCATCGCGTCGTTGAGCCGCGTCAGACTCACGCGAATCTTCTCAAGCGTAACTTCTTTCTCGCGAATCGCAGCCATTATCTCGTCAATGACATTGCGAATTTCAGGGTCAACACCCACAACCACCGAGGTTTTGGTTTCGCCTGCGCCGCCGAGTTTGTTGCAATGGACATACTTGCCCGATGAGACCTCACCACCGGTAATGTCTCCTCGTCCGCCTTTGACGACAACCGCCCCGCCAGCTGTTAGCTTCGAATGCAGAGACGCTTCAGAAATGAAGATCGAACCCTTTGCAACAACGGTGCCTTGCTCGACAAACCGTGCGTAGACGTCGCCCCCCGAAGTGATCTTACCCTCGCCCCGCCCCATGAAGCCGGCAGAAAGAATAACGTCTTTTCCCGCGGTGATTTCGCAGACACCGACGCTGCTCTGTAGAATGATACTGCCCGAGGCGTGCAGCTTAAAACCGTCTGCCACCGATTGTTCAACGATGACTGACCCGGGGAAATCGACGTTGCCCGTTGAATAGTCGATATTTTTCAGGTAAACAACTTCATCGACCCTGATCTTCCCGTTACTTTCGAGAACTGGGCGACCTTCGATTTTCGAGACAAGGCTCTTGCCGTCGGGAGAAATTTCTACATTTGCGCCGAGCTGAAATTCGGCGATCATACCTGATTCAGCCGGCATAATACGTCCGCTGACTGCGTAACCTACTTCACCCAAGGTCGGGTCTATTTTTTCTGCGATAACTTCACCCGCCTTCGCAGAGCGAATGAGATTGACGTCTTTGAAATCCACCTTTTTTGCTTTGTCGGCAACGCGGGGTTTATTGAAAGTTTCGAAGAGCGGTCTGATGTAACCGTTGGTACCTGGCACCGGTTCTTTACCCTTGGCGACGACGATCAGACGGTTGTACACGGGTTTCACGGAAAGCCCTTGCAATACCTCAGTCAAATGCCCTTTGATGACCCCATGGTCTTTGAGCAATTGCGTCAATGCATCGGGTGCGAGCGGCTTGCCACCGCCTTCGGGAGCTTCTACATAGATCTGAGCCGTCATCTGGTCTTCAGATACCTGTACCTCGGCCACCGCATTCTTGCGGATCAGCAGTTTCGGCCATTCGCCAATCACATGCGCTGCGCCCTCTTCTGCTTTGCCTTCGCCCGTGAGTTTAATCAGGCGCTCTATCGAAACAGATTTGTCCGGAACAATTTTCATCGACCGTATGCGATTCATAAGATCGGTCGGGTGCACCGGCCGGCCCTTGCCGGTCGGATTAAATATTTTTATGACGGCTTTTCCTTCTTCTTCAATCAGCTCAAACGAGCCATTCTGGGAAGTTTCAAGCTCTTCGATGAGCTTGCGCGTCATTTCGTTTTCGGCGGGAGGGCACATCGTCAATGCCACCTGAAAACTTTCAGGCTGACTGAAAAGCAAAAGATTCCAAATACATTGAGTATCATGAGCGGAAGCGCGAGTTCAGAAAAATCGGCGCTCGAATTGAGTACATTTCGCATAGAATCCGCGAGCACGGCCAGCGGCGAATACTGAAGTAAGGGTTGAATAATCTCAGGGAAATTGGTATAGCTGAAGAATATACCTGAGCTCAGCATGAGCGGAATCGAAAATACGTTTATTACACCATTACCGGTACGTGTATTTTCGGCCCGCGAAGCAAGCAAGAATGCCAGCCCCGCAAAGGCGACGTTGCCCGAGAGAAAAAGCAGCGTAAGGTGCAGCGGGCTTCCCTGTAATGAAAATCCAAAATAGAACATGCCAAATGCAAAGAGCAGAGCCGTTTCAACCAGATTAATGGTCATGCGTGAGAGAAAAAACGACATCAATATCACCGACTTGCGTACCGGGGTTGCGATCATGCGTCGCATGAGCTTTTTCATGCGGTATTCAATCAGCACGTACCCGATGCCCCATAAACACGAGTTCATGATTCCCAGCGCCATCAACCCCGGGATCAGAAAATCAATGTAACGATTGCCGCGTGTTGTGATCGCCTTGAGCTGCAATTCGACTTTTTCCTGGCTAAGGCGCCGCGAAAGAATCAGATACGAAAGGTACGATGTCTCGTTTGCCGGGTCGAGATGAAAATTCAAAGCCCCCGCAGAAGACAGCTCGATAAAGAGGACGATCTTTCCCTTGCGCAACAGCTGAAGCGCCTTTTCTTTGTCGGTGAACGTGAAACGAAATACGCTGTGGTCGTTATTTTTCTTTGGCCGCGATATATTGCGATTTTCGATTTCATTGATCACTTCGCGCAGCTCAGAGCTTTGCGCGATATCGCCGACGACCGCAATCTGCCGCGTGGTAATCTTGCGTTCGACGAACGCGACCCCAAGCACCCATGACATCGCGATCGGCAGTAACACCGACCAGAGAATAATTTCCCAGTCGCGAAAGAATTCGCGCAGGTGCATCAAATAAAGCTGAACCAGCGACTTAACCATCGAGGTGCCTGCCGGTCATCTTGATAAATAGGTCATCGAGCGTCAGCGGCCTCGCGGCAAAAGACTGCAGGTTTTTTCGCCCGACACGCCGCAAGAACTCAGGCAGCATGTTCGCCGCATCATCGACATGCATCACGCCACCGCCAGCCTGCGCATCAAGCTGCATGTGCGATACCCCTTTGAGTTTCGCAAGAAGCGAGGAAATTTTTTCTGTCGTTTTGCGCAATCTGAATTCAACGATTTCGTGCCCTGCATGCTCTTCGAGCAGATGTTCGAGACCGCCGTCTGCAAGTATGCTGCCTTTGAACATAATCACGATACGCTCGCACAGCTCTTCGGCTTCTTCCATATAATGCGTCGTGAGCAGCAAGGTCGAGCCCTGCTTCTTCAGTTCTTTTAGAATATCCCAGATATCGCGCCGAGCATGCGGATCGAGCCCCGTACTGGGTTCGTCGAGCAAGAGCAGCCGCGGCTTCTGTATAACCGCGATACCCAGTGCGAGGCGCTGGCGTTGCCCGCCCGAAAGTGTATTGACATACGCCTGTTTCTTATCGCGCAGGTTGATGAGATCGAGTACTTCAGAAACCCGGCTGCCCGATGCCCCATAAAATGCGCCGAAAAGTTTCAAGGCTTCACCCACTCGAATCTTTTCAGGGAAACGTGTTTCCTGAAAGGCGAGTCCCATGATCGAGCGTATCGCGCGTTCGTCGTCGCGGTAATTGAGGCCAGCGACCGTAATTTGACCCGAATCGGGAGTCTGCAAACCCTCGATCATTTCGAGCAACGTCGTCTTGCCGGCTCCGTTGGGCCCAAGCAAAGCCACGGCCTCACCTTCGCGTATTTCGAGACTCAGATCTTTGACCGCATGCACGTTAGCGAACTGTTTATCGACGTTGCGAATTGACAGAATAACAGGTTTGGCTGCCGATTTTTTCAATAGCTAACCTTTGAGACTGTTTGTGCGCAGGGGCGGCAAGGGTCGGGCGATTTCAGAGCTGAGCTCAGCGGCCGAGACTGTGGCCGTGCCGAGCTTGCCGACGACGACGCCGCCCGCCAGATTAGAGAGCACCATCGCCTCAACATGGCTCGCACCGGCGCAGATCGCCGCTGTATACACTGAAATCACGGTGTCGCCTGCGCCGGTGACATCGAACACTTCGCGCGCGACCGTCGGCAAGAACGCCGCTTCGTCGGCGTTAAAGTAGGCCATACCGCGCTGCGATCGGGTAATCAGCAGGTGCGGCAGTCGCAAGGTGTCGCGAATGCGGCCTGCGATCGAAATGACATCCTCATCGCTCTGGGGAAAAGGCATGCCAACCCCCTCAGAGGCCTCTTTTTCGTTCGGCGTCATGATATCGCACTCGAGGTATTGCTTGAAATGCTTTACCTGCGGGTCGACCGCGACGAAGATTTTCTTTTTGTGCGCTCGCTGAATCACTTCTGAAATCACACGCGGTGTCAGAAGACCTTTATCGTAATCGCTGATGATGACTGCCTGAAACGCACCAATCACCTGGTCAAAAGCCTTGAGCACTGCGTCTTCAGTCGCCGTATCAATAGCCCTCGCATTTTCGCGATCGAAACGCAGCAGCTGCTGGTTGCGGGCCATAAAACGTGTTTTGATCGTCGTGGGTCTGTCGGCCATACGAATCAGGTGCAGGCTGTCGCCGAGGCCCCATTTTTCGAGTTCATGCTGCAACGCGACACCATTTTCGTCGGCGCCAACTATACCGAGCATACCCATTTTGCACTTGAGGTCGCGCAGGTTCTTGAGCACGTTGGCAGCACCACCAGGCGTGCGGTCTTCGCTGGTACCGAGCAGCACCGGCACCGGTGCTTCGGGCGATATTCGGGTCACCTCGCCGCGCACGTATTCGTCCCACATGAGATCGCCGAGCACAAATACCCGGCTCTGCGGCAGCTTGCGTAACAGTTCTTCGAGGCGCGCCGGTTCGATCTGCATCGCGCTATTGGCCTGCGGCATCCTTTGCTTTAGTCGGTTTGGGCGCTCCGTGGCCCTGCGCGGTCGACTTCAGATAAAGTTCGCGCAACTGTTTTTCGTCGACGAGCGAAGGCGCACCCGACATGAGACAGGTGCCCTTCTGTGTTTTAGGGAATGCCATAACGTCGCGGATTGAGTTGCGTTTGAGGCCGAGCATCAGCACCCGGTCAACCCCGAACGCGATGCCGCCATGAGGGGGCGCACCGAATTCGAGGCCTTTGAGCAAGAAACCGAAACGGTTCTGCGCCTCTTCGTCGGTAATTCTGATCAGGCGAAAGATCGCCTGCTGCATTTTTGAATCGTGGATACGAATGCTGCCGCCGCCGATTTCGACGCCGTTCAAAACGAAGTCGTACGCATTTGACCGCACTGCTAGCAGCTGCTTGTGCATTTCAGGCGTGATCGTTTCGGCTGCGGCGGCCGCCAGCACGAGGTGCGCATCTTCTGGCACAGCCGCGGTAAACGGATGGTGCACGCTGATCAGTGCGTTGGTCTCGTGGTCATGATCGAAAAGAGGGAAATCCACAACCCATAGTGCCTTATACACGTCGGGAATCAGGCCGAGCTTTTCAGCAAGCTTCAGTCGCAGCGCCGACAAGGTCGCGAACACGATATCAGCCCGATCGCCGGCGAAGAAAATTATATCGCCGGGTTTCGCGTTGGTGCGTTCAAGCAGTGACTTCTGCGCTGCTTCGGGTAAAAATTTCGTGATGAGGGATTCCAGGCCGTTGTCGGTGACTTTCACCCACGCAAGACCTTTGGCTTTGAAATCTTGCATTACCCACTGCGTCAGGTCATCGATATCTTTGCGCGAAAGCGACGCCCCGCCAGGTACACAAAGTGCTTTCAGGCGGCCGGTTTCGGCTGCCCCCTTAAAGACCTTGAATTCAGTCATCGGCGCCCAATCGCCGAGTTCGACGAGTTTCATGTCGAAGCGAATATCGGGCTTATCGTTACCGTACAGCTCCATCGCGTCGTGATAGGTAATGCGCACAGGTTCTGGATCTATTTCGATGCCGAACGCTGCTTTGCACGCGTGCGCAATCATCTGCTGGTTTAGCCGCATGATCATTTCTTTGTCGACGAAGCTTAGCTCAATGTCAATCTGCGTAAACTCAGGCTGGCGGTCACGGCGCAGGTCTTCGTCACGAAAACAGCGGGCAATCTGGTAGTAGCGTTCAGACCCAGCCACCATCAAGAGCTGCTTGAAAATCTGCGGTGACTGCGGTAGCGCATAAAATTCGCCTGCGTTGAGTCGGCTTGGCACGAGAAAGTCACGCGCGCCTTCGGGTGTTGACTTGTTCAGAATCGGAGTTTCAATTTCCCAGAAGCCGTTGTCGTCGAGAAAATTGCGGACAGAACGAATAAACTCGTGCCGCACGCGCAGAGCTTCTTGCATCGGCTTGCGGCGCAGATCGAGAAAGCGGTATTCCAGACGTAGCTCTTCAGATGCCTCGTCGTCGTGTTCATCGAGCGGAATCGGCGACGGTTTGGCTTTACTCAGGAGTTCGAGACCCGTCGCGAGAATCTCAATTTCACCCGTCTTCAGCTTCGCGTTAATCGCATTCTTATCGCGCAATCGCACCTTGCCGGTGACCGCGATCACGTCTTCGGCGCGCAGCGAATCGGCGCGCTTGAGCAACTCTGCATCAACCGCGAGATCGAAAACAACCTGCACCACACCGCTGCGGTCGCGAAGGTCGACGAAAAGCACCCCGCCCTGGTCGCGGTAGCGGTAGACCCAACCGCAGACCAGCACATCTCGCGCATTGTCGGCAGAGCCGAGGCTGTTGCACTCAGTGCGGGTGGAAAAGTTCATTAAAGCGGCCGTTTTGGCCTCGTCGACTGGCATATATGGTAGGAAAAAACTGTTTCAGAGACAGAGCGTCAACGCTAACCCCACAGGGGGCGTCAGCGCCAAGGGGCCTAAACGGGATCAAACGCGCGCAGCGTTCTGATCCCGTTTGGTTTAGTTTAGAACGAGAATTCCCACTGGCTACGGTAGCGCTGCTCAGAGACCGAGCCGCCTGCGGGGTTCTGCAATGTCAGCTGGCTGACCTCGAAAGACAATTTGTTGTTGTGGCTGTTTGCGAACCAGTTGATGACGCCCGTATATTCGGTCTGGTTGTTGCCGCTGACTGCGATGTTTGGGTCTACCCAGCCGTAGCGGCCGGCAATTTCGAGCTCTGCAGGCACGACATCAAGCGCCGCGTGCGGAAAATAACCGAGCTGAACGAGTGCACCCCACATTTCGGCTTCCCGCGGCCAGGCATTCGTCGTCACGCTCTGGTCGACAACACGTTTCACATGCGATTCGTGCTTAAAATATATACCCTTATAGACCGAGCGAATTTCGAAAACAGCCTGATCTACCTTGAACATGCCAGCCTGAGCGCCCGCAGCAGCCTGCGGAGCCAATTGCGGAAAGTTAGAACCCGGTAGGCGACGGCAGCTCGTCGCGTCTGTCTCGAACGCAGTACAATTGCTTTTGTTCGTCGCCGCGCCAAAGGCGATATTGAGGTTCAGTCTTTGCGTGTACTTATCATCGCTCTGGCTAAAGTCAATTGGGTCTCCGATTGTGTTCCATTGCAGACGCGCAGCATACATCAGGTTCGCGTCGTCGTTCAGTCTCTCGCCGACGCCGCGCCCCGAAAAGACGCCCACGACATAGTTCAGGTCAGCGAAAGTGTTGTCGAACAGCCGGCCCATCAGTTGTAGTCCCTGCTGGCGGTCGACTGTAAAGACGTCGTTCAGAATCGACCGATTTACAAACTGCTGGCGCCCCGATGAAGAGACGCGCTCATCGTTGTAGATTACCTTTCCCCTGCCGACACGCAGAGTTAGCCATGAAAAACGCGCGACGTCGATCCAGAAATCGCGCAAGATCGGCTGAGACCAATCATATTGAAAGTTGTATTTCAGCCATTTTTTGTACGCATGGCCATTTATCTTGAAGCGCGCGCGGCGAACCAAGAATGAATGCCCTTCGGCATCAAGATCGCTGAGCTGCCGTGGATCTGCGTCGAACGGGTACGAATACCGAAACTGCAATCGATGCTGCATGCTTGCCGCGAATTTACCGTCACCCGTATCGAACGTCAGCCCTTTGTCCCCATAACTGACCGCTACGGGCAACCTTGGGCTTTTTTCTGCTTTTTCCGGTTTGGCATCACCGGTTGCTTTTGGGGCTGAGTCTGTCGGTTTGGAGGCATTTGATGCTGGTTCTGTTGTGCCCTGAGTGGCCGGTTTTGCCTCGGGTGCATTCGCTGGCGCGGGCACGGCATTTTCTTTAGCTGCGGGGTCGGCCGCGGTTTTCTGCGCATGGGCGACGCTGCCGAGTAAAAGCGACGCTGCAATCAAGCTATTGAGAGTATTCCGATACATTTATTGATCTCCTGAAAGACGTTTTGCGGCATAAATTCGTCAGGAAACGAAGCGTCAAACAGTAATTTGCTAATTAACTAATTGCCAACTTGCCGTTTTTTTGTGGATTTCAACCGTTCGCGTCTGGCTTCCGCAAGACGAGCGCTGTCGCAACACCAAAGGCAAAGACGCGCGTTTGGGTATGCACGAAACCTGCCTGCTCGGCTTCACCGCGCAGGTCGCCGGACGTGACAAATTTAGCGACCGACTCTGGCAGGTATTCATACGCCTGGCGATCGCGGCTGATCATACCGCCGATCCAGGGTAAAATCTTCTGAAAGTACAGATTGAACAGAAAAGACACGAGCTTTCTGTCCATCGGGGTGAATTCCAAAACGGCGAGAACTCCCCCTGGCTTCAAGATACGGTATAGTTCGGCAAATGCGCGCGGGCGCTCTTGTACATTGCGAATGCCAAAAGCAATCATCGCGTGCGAACAAAGCCCTGACTGCAGCGGAAGTTCTTCGCCGAATGATTCGACGAAATAGGTGCGTGCCATCGCATACTTGAGTTTCGTTCGCGCCCGCAGCAGCATTTCATTTGAGGGGTCGACGGCGAAAATCGCCATTGCATTGCGCCGGGCGGCCTCTTGCGCGAGGTCACCTGTGCCGCAGGCGAGGTCGAGCACGACCGAATGGTCGTCGATCTGCATGAGCTCGATGGTTTTTCTGCGCCACAGGCGATCGATGCCGAGCGAAAGCAGCCGGTTGAGAAGGTCATAAGTCGGAGCGATACGGTTAAACATGCCCCGCACGACCTCACGCCGCTCACGGGGTGTGTTCTGCGCCTGCCGGCTGAATTCGCGGTTTGCCACGACCCTAGCCGATACCTGAATCGCAAACCCGCCGTCATGCGTTCCGTGAACACGAGGTTCTGGGCGTTTGCTGGCCAAGGAGGGCCATCTTTGCGAACGCCGTTGCCGCCTTGAATCAAAAAAAATTTCAGGAAATACGGCCCTGCGCCTGCCGATAACTAAAGGTAGCAGCTACGCACGTACACCCCATTATATGAACTACCCCACTAAAACCCTACCCTTTCTTTTTGTTTTCTCGATCGTCTCGCTCTATGGCAGCATGACCTGCACGCGCCTGTCGGCAAGCGGTGAAAAACAGCCAACGGACACGAGCGTTGTTATCACACGTTCGCCCGCGCCGACTGCAGACGCAGCACCACTGGCTCTCGCAAACGCTGCGCCTCCGCAGACAGAGTCAAAAGCACCTGTTGAAGCGGCAACCGCGGGGGTTGCGGTAAAAGGTAAAAAATCGGTCGTCGCTTTTCTCAAGAGGCTGCGGCAATACCAGCTTTCGTGGGCACAGTTTCCCACGAAACGGCCTGATTTTCTGAAGGCTATCTACCTGACCAACGGCACCGCAGTCAACACCAAGTCGCTGCGCCATTTTATCGAGCAGAGCAAGAAATACGGCATCAATGGCATGGTGATCGATGCGCAGGGCAAGGCTATTTCGCCCGAACAGATGTCGTTGCTTAAGACCAATGGCATCTACCCGATCGGGCGCGTCGTCGTATTTGATCTGGGCCTCAAACAAAAATATCCCGATGAGGCGCATCTCGAAAAGGTGCTTGCGAGCGTCGAGCGGGCGGCAAAGGCGGGCTACCGTGAGATACAGCTCGATTACATACGCTACGCAGACCGCCGCGACCTGCAACTGCTGCCATTAAAATTCAAATACGATCAAATCGGCAGTATTCTGGCGCGTATGCGCAAAGTCACTGATTCGCTGGGCGTAGAGCTGGGTGCCGATGTTTTCGGCCGTATCACGATTAACCGCAACGACCATATCGGACAAAAGCTCGAGCTCTTCGGCGAGCACGTGCACAACCTCTACCCAATGGTTTATCCATCCCATTATTATGGTGATCCGGAAAAGATCGCCAACCCTTACGGAACTGTCAAAGAGGGTGTCGAAAATTCAAAAGAACGCATTCCCAAGACACGCATCATTCCGTACATTCAGGGGTTCGGCATGAAGATCAAACAATCGGGTCTCGCGTTACCGCAGTATGTACTCAAACAATTTTTTGCCGTCGACGATGCGCAGGGTGATGGTTACGTCGTCTGGAATGCACGCAACGACTATTCTGCGACCTGGAAAGCCCTGCAGGAATATGATAAACGCGCGCCCGAACGCAAGAAGAACATCAAGGTAGCAAAAGCGCCAGCACCCAAGACCTAGATGCAGCCGCACACCTCCAGAACAGGCGGGGTGCTCTATTCGGTCGCAATTCCGATCGGCAACAGCGAAGATCTGACTGCGCGTGCCAGGCACGTGCTGCAGACTGTAGATTTCATTGCCTGCGAAGACACCCGCAAAGCACTCGACCTTTTTCGACGCGCAGGGGTCGTGACCAAAGCACGTCTTTTTGTGCATAACCCCTTTAAAGAGGCCGCGAGCGCCGAAGGGTTACTGCCCATGCTGCAGTCAGGGCAAAGCGGAGCGCTCATCTCTGATGCCGGCACCCCCCGCCTCTCTGACCCGGGCGCCCGGTTACTGCGCCTCTGTCATGAGAACCACATTCCGGTTATACCGGTGCCGGGCGCTGCCGCCTTAACGGCGCTTGTCAGCATCACCCCATTTTCCGTCGATCCGTTGCTTTTTCTCGGCTTCTTGTCGCCCAAAAGCGGCAGGCGTATTAATGAGCTGAAGAAATATGAAAGTTTTGAGGGCGCGATCGCGCTCTATGAATCGGTGCACCGCATCGAGAAATGCCTTATCGATATTGAAACCGTTTTTCCCGACTCTGAGGTTCTGATCGGTCGAGAAATGACCAAAACCCATGAGGAGTTCTTTCTCGGACCAATTGCTGATGCTGTGAAATGGGCTGCCGGCAAGCAAGGTGAGTTTGCCCTGATCTTCAAACCCGGCAGAAAATAATACAGCGGTGGTTGATTCCGCGGTGGTTTGTCGAGACGCAGCATGCTTGCGTCTTTACAAACCACCGGCGGGGCCCACAACCTGGTTAACATGCATTTGGTTGACGCCCTGAGAATATTATGTCTCATCAGGCATGACCGACGTCGAGGTGATCAGCCTCTTGCGCGAAGCCATTTGGCTCACCATCAAACTCAGCGCACCGGCGCTGCTCGTGGCTTTGGTTGTGGGGCTGGTTATCAGCATCATCCAGACGACCACGAGTATTCAGGAGCAGACGCTGACCTTCGTACCCAAGCTGCTTGCGGTACTTGTCGTGCTGCTCATATTCGCCTCGTGGATGATTCACACCATGACCGACTACACGCGGGCGATTATGCGCGTCATAGGCAAACATTGATGCGCCCCCGCGCCCGCAAAACACCCGTTGCCTGAAACATGGATATTCTGGGCGCACAGTTTCAGATCTTCACGCTGGTGTTTGCGAGATTTCTGGCGTTATTTTCTGTCGCTCCGGGATATTCAGGCGATTCACTTCCCTTCTTTTCGCGTTTTGCGCTGGCCTTTATCACGGCGGCAATCATCACACCGGTTGCGGAGATGCCTGAATCACTCGTGGCCGATCTGAATCGCGCCTATATCCTCATTGTTCTTGAACAGGCTTTCATCGGTATCTTCATCGGCATCGCGATGCAGTTTCTGTTCGCTGCGTACCAGCTGGCGGGTGAATTTTTTTCGGTGCAGATGGGTTTCGGCATCAGTGAAGTATTGGACCCTATGTCGCAGGTGTCGATGCCCGTGATCGGCACCCTCAAAAACCTAATCGCGCTTTTTGTTTTTTTTGTGAGCGGTGCGCATACCTATCTTGTACAGGCGCTGGCCTTCTCTGTCGAGCGCGTACCCCATTTGGGCTTTTCGTTTCTGAAGCAGGGGGTGGTTCAGAACCAGCTGTTCAAATACATCGCACTGCTGAGTGGCGGCATGTTTATTTCGGCTCTCAAGATTGCCTTACCAGTGATTGGCTGCCTGCTGCTCGTTTCTGTCACGCTCGGCGTCATGTCGAAAGCGGCTCCACAGATGAATATGCTCGTTCTGGGATTTTCGGTAAAGATCGTCGTCGGCTTCATGGTGCTGGCAATTCTCGCGCCGCTGATCGTGCAGACGATGTTCGCCGAAATGGACCGTTCGGTTTCGATGCTCGATGCGATGATTAAGGCCTGGCGCTGACTGCAGCGCCAGATGCGTCAAAACCGCAGAGTGAGCACGACCATGTTCTGGTCTGCCTGACGGTAGCTATACAGCTTCAGGTGTTCTGGCAGGTCGACAAAAAATAGCGTCAGGCCCGCTGCGAGTCCGATGCCCGCCCCGTAACCACCGTATTTCAATATGTCGCTGTAGTCGTTACTTGAGGCATAAGGAATCATGCCGACCCCAGCGCCCAACAGACCACCACCAATGGCTCCATACCAGCTGTACTTCATCAGAAACTTGCCAATCGCAAATTGCGCGATCTTATTCGTTTCGAAGAAAGTTACAATTATACCCGCGAGGGCACCTGCACCAGCACCGCCACCAGCAAATGAGTATAGATAATTAATGCTCTGCGTTTCATTGCTCTTATCGTACATCGAAAATCCGATCAGGCCGCCCACGACACTGCCGCCGATGCCCCCTACGAACGCCGATATCAGGATGTGTTCGCCGCGGTCGAACGGCCGCAGGTCTTGTGTCGTGTACTCGTCGAGCATACGTTTGTTGCTGAGCTGATACGTGGCCGGGTCTTGCTCTTTCGGTGGGGGCTCTTCCGCATCTTCGGCAAGTTTGATCACCTTCTTTTTTCGCGCCTTTTCAGCTTTTTCGGCCTTCTCTGATTTTGCAGATTTTTCATTGTTTTCGGTCTTTTCAACCTTAACAGGCAGCTCTTTCTTCTCTGGCGCTGCGACTTTTCCAGCTGGAACCTCAGCCTTGGCCGGCTCTGCCGGCTCTTCGGCATGCACTGCCGGCACCAACAGACACAAAGCCAATGCAAGAACGCATACCGATTGAATCTGAAACTGAAATCTCATCATTTATTCCCCCGACGTGATCTTGTAGCGCAATTTTTGCGTCAGGTGAATGACCATGGCAAATAGTCCCGATGCCACATAGAGTATCACTACACCAAAGACCACATAATACAGATTAAAGCGATAGATCAGCAGCGCCACTATCGCGACAAAACCCACTGCCCTGAGGATAGTAAAGTTAGGTCGTATCTTCGACTGTGGTTTGGTATATTTGACGTTGCTAATCATCAAAAATGCAACGCAGATAAAAATAATCAACGCGACGGGTCGCGAGAGGTATTGCGTGTTATTATTGTAGAGCGGTAAAAAGGCTATCAGCAGGCCAGCTACAGGCGACGGTAATCCGACGAATGAGGCCGGGTCATGCGCCACGTTAAAACGCGCCAGACGGAAAGCGGCACACAGCGGAAAAACGACCGCAACCGCCATACCCACTGGAATATCCCAAGGGGTACCCAGCGCAGATTTTGCTATGACCATATCGTAAAGATAGATCTTATACATCAGAAAACCCGGGGCAAGCCCGAATGTTGTGAGATCGGCGAGTGAATCGAGCTGCTCGCCGAGCTGGCTCTGAGACTTCAGCAGGCGCGCCAACGGTCCGTCGAGACCGTCGAAGACCGCAGCCAGCATTATACAGAGCCCTGAGGCGATGAAATAATGGAAGTTTTCGGCATTCGCCCCCGTCGCGCGCGACGCGATGATCATCGAGAAGAAGCCGAAAGACAGGTTACCCATCGAAAACGAATTGGGTATGAAAGCGCGCCACATTTCTGTAAGCAGTCGGTACTTCCCGCTCTGTATGGCAAGCCCTATTTTCAACCAAACCTGCCAGCGAATACATAAACGGTTTTACAGCGCGTATCAAATCTGACGACTTGTCTGATCGTGCTGCTTGAAGAGTTGGGTAAACTGGAGAAAGAGCAGCTGCTGCGAGTCGCAGAGGTCTGGGGTATACCCAAGCCGCCGGCCGATAAACGCGCGCTGATACAACTTCTCGTTAAGACCTTTGTCGACCCGTATTTTCTCAAAACTGTTCTCGAAAAGCTGACCCCACTGCAGGTCAAAATCTACGCCGTCATACTTTCGAATAAACAGATTCTGACGCTCGGCGAAATCAGCCGCAAGATACAGTTGCAACCGATTAACGTTGAGAAAGAACTCGCGGTATTGAAGCATATCATGCTGCTTTACCAGAAAAAGAACCGCGAACGCATCACGCACAACCTGGATAAATACATTCCGTTTGACGAATTCCGTAAGACCGTCAGTACTGACGGTAACCCCCGGGGCGAAAAGTTTCAGATCAGCATCAGACGCGAAGTCGAGCAGACCGACGTCGAAAATTACGATCCGAAATACCTGGCGCTGCTTGGCGGCAAAGGCAAAAAACCCCGCGAGTATGCCGAAAAAGCATTTAAAGACGAAACACTGCAGAAAGCTCTAAAGACTCTCAGCGACGGCGAGATGATTCTGCTCGATGAAGCATTCACAAACGGCGGCATCATTGAGATCAATGCGGCGCGCATCATTATGGACGAGCAGAAACTGCCGATGGAAAAGACCATCCGCAGGCTCGATGATTTTCAGCTCTTGAAAGATATCTACTTTATCGACGAACGCTTCGTGCGCATTCTTGTTATTCCGCTCGAATTATTTAATTACTTAAAGAAGAATCCCCTCTTCCCGGTGCGCACTGACGTCAAAGAATTGACAGAGCGCACGATTGAGAATGGTTTTGATTTTCTGCTCAATCTGAAGAAGCTGTTGCTCTTTATATCAAACAAAGGCCTCACCCTCTCTCAGTCTGAAAAGCTGCGTCAGGCAGATATGAAACGTTCTGAAGCGGCGCTCATTGACATCGACATCAATCTGTTCTCTGAAAAAAGCCAGATGCACCAGATTGAAATAATTCTGCCGCTGCTGAGACTGTTTGAACTCGTCGACCTGCGCGAAGAAAATGTTGTTTTGATAGAGAACTACGAAGACTTTCTCAAGCGAGAACCTTCAGAACTCTTGCGCGATCTTTTTAACCGCATTCTTGAAGCGGCAGACAAGCGTATGGTTGGCGATGAAGTTTTCTTACCGCTCGATCTGGCGTTTTTCAAGATGCCGATGATCGAAACCTGCACGAAGCTTATCGAAGCGAACCAGGGCATGTATGTGAAGGTACTTCTGGCCGAACTTATACGCTCGCGCGTGATCATGATTCCAGGTTTTAAGGTACGCGACTTTAAAAATTCGTACATTGAACAGCGTTCAATGATCGTGTCATCAATGATTTACATGTACCTGATGGGCCTCTTGCGGGTCGACTACCCCAAACGATTTGTCACCATCAGCACGCTGGGTAACCACTTTTTCCACAATGAAGTGCTTGAAACGCAGAGCGAATCGGGCGCTGTAATTCTGAACCCCGATGGCACGCTCGTCGCGATTCCGGAAAAGATGTCGCTCCATGACCTGCACCTGCTGAAATCATTCGCCGAACTTAAAGAATTCGACAAGGTCTATAACTTTCAACTGACAAAAGAGTCGGTGCAAACCGGTGTCATGCTGGGCAACACGATTGAGAGCTTCAAGGCGCTCTTGCTGAGGGTCTCGAAAGCCGGCATCGCGCAGGCGCTCGACTTCAACCTTACGGAATGGAGCAAAGACCTGCCGATCGTAATTATCGAAGAGAGTATCGTGCTGCTCGAAACTGCCGATCCCCGCCTGACTGAAGCGCTTTTAGGTCAGATTCGGGGCAAAAAGATCGTCAAGAAAGAGATTTCAGACACGGCGCTCGTGATCTTCAAGAGCAAGGTTCAGGAAGTCATGGAAGCAGCAGAAAAACTTGAGATGATCGTAAAATTGATTCGCTAAAGCGAATTAGTCTTATAGCTTCGAAAGCTCGGCGACGACCTTCTTCAGCGCGATCTCAAATGGCTCACGCACCTTGAGGCCCGCAGCATTCTTGTGCCCACCGCCACCGAACTTCTTCGCGACCGAAGCGACATCGACGTCACCCAACGAGCGCAGAGATCCCTTGAGTTCTCCGTGCTCCGTTTCATTGAAGAGCGCAGCCGCCTTGAGGCCTTTGTGCGCAAGCAGATGATTCACTATACCTTCGGTACCGCTGTCGCCGAGGCTTAAACCCTCGCGATCACCGCGAACCACGGGCAGATAGACTACACCGTTGCCGAGCAGCTGTACTTTAGGGTAAAGGCGCGCGTTCAATTTCAGGCGGTCGAGTGGATTGCTTTCGTATATGGCACGGTAAACAAAATCAGAATGAATACCGAAAGACAAGAGGTCTCCACCCATCAGGTGCGAACGCAGCGACGTTTTCGGATACCGAAAATTACCTGAATCTGCGACCATACCCGTGTACAACGGTAACGCCGCAGCCTTCGGCAGCTTGATTTTCATGTAGCGGTATAGATCCCAAATGAGCTCTGCGGTTGCCGCATAGGTTGGGTCGACGCAGAACTCTTTTTTACCCGGAAGTACGTGGTGGTCAATCGTCGCCCAAGGCCGCCTGAGACGTAAGAACAGCTCACCAACCTTTTCACTGCGGTGTGGCTCAGAAGAATCGAGAATAAAAACAAAACGATCTTTTAGCAATTTCTCGGCCGCATCTTCGCTGAGGCCGTGGCCACCGAGAAAACTCACAAGTTTTCCTGGCATGATCGCTTCAAGATATTCGGGAACCTTCTCGCTATTGAGAATGCGCACATCTTTTTTCAGTGCCTTGAGCAGATAATACAGGCCCACCTGGCTGCCGAGCCCGTCGGCGTCCGCTCCGATGTGCGTGGTCAGCAGAAATTTCTTATTGGATTTGATAAGAGCTGCTATTTTCGGCAACACCTTCGACGAAGGCTTGTACGATTTCAAGAGCTGCGCAGAAATTTCTGCGCTGAGCCGTTGTGTCGGTTTTTCTGCCTGCAACACTATTTGGCCTGCCGCTTCTGCGCGGCCAGCGGGCCGAGAAAGCTGAGGCCATATTCGTTCGGGTCGATATACGCGTCGTTGTAGAAATCGCGCACGTCGACTTTTTCAAGTTTCAGCTGTTCTTGAAAATGCTGCGCAGGGTGCAGGCTGTAGTGGAAACCACGGTCTGTGCTGAGGTCAGAATCTGCCGCCCAGCGAAATTTGCCTTTGTTGAAAGAGATGGTGCGTACTACAAACGACTTCTCGTCGACTGGTATCGCCGAGAAAGATTTTTTGAACGGTTCTTTGTAGCCGCGAAAATACTCTTCTGCGTTTGAGTAATAGAGAATTCTGAGCGGCACGCCCATTTTTTTCGCGGCCTCGGCTATACCATTCACGGTAACGTCTCCATTCAGATTGCCGCGCAACGCGCGAATACGGTTCTCAAGCGCCAGTTTCTTCAGGTAGTCATATTGTTCCTGGTTGTTCAGCCAATAAGTATAAGGCCGCTTCTTCGACAGTTTTTCAATAAAGCCAAACGTAATCTGAAGATAAGGGGACGCTTTGCGGTAGCTCTCTTTGATGAAAGGCAGTTCTTCGCTTCCTTTGAATTCCTCTTCGATTATCTTGTCAGCCTCTGCCTGGGACTTTTTTTTGTTCCACATCAACTTATGTTCTTCAGGGGTCTTCAGCCGCTTGAGAAAGGCGACGTGAATCTTGTTGGCAGCAACAACAATGCGCGTAAAATCCATCAACCAGATGTATTCACTGCGCGCCCATGCGGCTAGGGTAAAGTTCTGTATTGAACCAACGCCAAAATAGCCACCGCCAATACCGCGAATATGCGGTTCGTAAATTTCGAGACGGTCTTCATTCGTGACCGTCGTATCACCGGTATCCCATATTGTTGGTTTGAGCGTCTCTTCGGGTGAACCGAAGAAAAGCGCCTGCATGTCAGTGCGCGGGGCTGGTGTTGCGCCTTTGCACGACACCAAAAACAGAAAAGACAGCGTTAACGCCGAAGATACTCGCATTCGGCAGACAGTCATTTTTTCACACGCCGAAAACGCTTTTTCTGGTCGAAACATGCCACAAATGCTACTATCAACCTTGGTTGAGCAATCAATCAGGGGGATTTCATGAAGAAACTGACTATTATCCTGTTGGCGGGCCTCTTGGCTTCTGCTGCTGCATCGGCTTGCGACGGCAAAGACGGCGAAAAAAGCAAGACCAAAGACAAGACTAAAACTGAAGCTGCCAAGTAAGCTTCCCTTAATAGCCCGGAAAGATATAGCTTCCGGGCTTCTTTTTTTCTACACAATTTCGTAAAATAGCCGACAGTTTGAGAGCGCGCTGCGAAGGCGTTACTAATGCACCGTGATCTGCACCTAAAAGAATATCAGGCAAATTCGGTTGGCACAGCAGACCAGAAGCAGCTGATTATCATGCTCTACGAAGGGGCGATGCGTTTTATTCAAACGGCCGAAACACAAATGGCCTCGTTTAAGACCTATGATAAGGCAAATTCAAACATCCTCAGGGCTCAGGATATACTAACCGAGCTCATGGTCTCATTGAATATTGAACAGGGCGGCGAGATTGCCCAGAATCTGTTCAACCTGTACGCATACGCAAAAACGCAACTGCTTGAGGCAAACGTACAGAAGAAGCCCGAACTGCTCAAGCCTGCGAAGAAAATTATCAGCGAACTACTCGAAGCCTGGAAGCAGATAGAGATGCCTACTGGCCCAAAAACGCCCGTTGCGAAGGGAGCCGAACATAAAGGCGGCTTCAAAGCAGAAGGTTGATCACGTGCTGGAATACCTGCTGGTGACGACGCTCGCGATCGTGCGGGCATCTGCAAACAGCGCTTTGAATACGGCGGGGCTGGGCAAACGACTCGAAAAACTCAATACAAGACGCGGAGCAGCCCTGCGCCTTGATACCAGTCCCAATGCCAGCATGTTAGGCGACCGAACACGCGCCGAATTAATTCACTACCTGGGTCTCGTCGCCGAGATGAAAGTCCGCAGCCGCATCTAGCCCAAAAAACAAAAAAGGCCCCGGAATATCCAATGGATATTCTCTGGAGCCTTGATTTGCTTCACAACCCAAAACTGTACGCGTCCTACTCTCCCGGGCCCCGAAGGACCGA